>NZ_CAXURY020000002.1:0-1530198 GCF_964253805.1 Variovorax sp. LjRoot175
CTTCACGCCTGCACACCCAGCACCTACTACCGTCACCGCGTCTGAACCTTACATTCCCCAACAGCCCCGCACGCCATCGCCGAGCGGCGGTTCAGTCCATCGACGTTTATCTGCCGCCGCAACACCAGCGCGCTCGATCAGCGTCGGCACGGCGTCAGATAAATGCTCTCCGATAGTACGCGTTCGACGCCCACACCCACGGCCCTCGTAGGAAACTGAAATGTTGGCCTTTGGAGATCAGTGAAAAGTGTGTGCCTTGGCTTTTGAGGCACCCAGGAGCGGTACTGAAATGTTCGCTGCTTTCCTACACCAGCCAGGGGTGTAGGAACTCATCGAACTTTTCAGTCAATCAATCATTCAAGTCATTCAAGTTTTCAGTCAAATTGCAGTAGCCGGGCTCCGGATCATCATCTTTTCAGTTGCCTGCCGCAGGTGGTCACGAGTGTCTCAGTTGCAGCGGGAGCACTCCTGACCCGCGCGCCGACCGATGACTCATGTCGGCCAACTGCCGACGTTACTGAGGGACCTTCATCGGAACGCGGCCAGGCGCATACGTCCCGGGGCATCCTGGCTTCGGCGCCGCCAGGCCCGACGCGACCTAAGACGTCGAACTCTGGTGAAGGTCTCGTGCGAATGCAGCTGCAATAAAGTCCACAAACGCGCGCACCCGCCCCGCGAACTGGTGCCGATGTGGATATACGGCATAAATGTCCGCGGGCGGAGTTTCGTAGTTCGCCAGCACTTGCTTGAGACGACCAGTGAGGAGGTGCCTTGCCAGATCCCACTCGGCGCGCAGCAAGATGCCGTGACCGTCCAATGCCCACTTCACGGCAATGTCCCCGTCGTTGGTGCTCATCGCACCTTGAACCTTCACCACCTCCTCTCGACGCCCAGAACGCAGACGCCAGACGCCATAGGCATCCTCCCCATGACGGATGCTGATGCAGTTGTGCGCTGCAAGCTCGCGTGGTGACCTGGGGGTGCCGCGGCGTTCGAGGTATGACGGTGAGGCGCACAGCAGCCGCCGATTCGGGGCAAGGAGCCGCGCCACGACGCGTGCATCCGGTGGTTCCCCGAATCGAATGCAGACGTCGAACGAATCGTCCGTCAATGGGGGAGGATTGACAGACAAGTGCAACTGGACCTGCACCTGGGGATGCGCCTTGCAGAACTTGGACACTAGAGGCGCGATCTGATTGCGCCCGAAGCCCAAGGTGGCGTTGATCCTTAGAAGTCCTGTTGGCTTGGTCGTCGATTGCGTCAACTGACGCTCGACGTCATCGATGTCCGCGAGGATGCGTCGCGCACTCGTTAGGTAGAGTTCTCCTTCGGTGGTCAGCCCGATCCTCCGAGTGGTCCTGTTCAGCAAGGTGACGCCAAGCCGTGCCTCCAGTTGGCCCAGCCGTCTCGACACGACGGGGGCCGTGACGCCCAGCTCCCGAGCCGCCATGGCGAGACTGCCGCTGCGCATCAGCAGGCTGAAAAATTCCATCTCCGACGACGCGGATGATTGACCTGACATTCGTAGCCTCCAGCACAACAATGCATTGCATTTTCCGGCGATCCTTAGGTGCTGGCCAGCTTTAAAGTTCTCTCGCCGGTTTCGAGACGGCATCTGTACCGACAAGCCAGAGTGCTGTTGTGCGGGTTTGGAGACCATGAATCAGGAGACATCGATGACCCGTCCGTTCAGCTCAAGCAGGCGCGCCGTCTTGGCCATCGCTGCAGCACTACCGCTCGCAGCATTGGCCCAAGCCCCCAACTATCCGACAAGGCCTGTGTCCATTGTCGTGCCGTATTCGCCGGGCGGAACGACCGATTTCGTCGCTCGCGTGGCGGCGACATACCTCGGTGCCGCTACAAAAGGTACCTTCATCGTCGAGAACAAGCCGGGCGCCAGCGGCACGATCGCCATGGCATATGCCGCGAAGGCCGCACCCGACGGTCATGTGCTCTACATGAACGAGATGACGTCGACTGCCGTCGGTGCGCTTATCCCCAATCTCAGCTTCGACCCCGACAAGGCCTTCACGCCCATCGCGATCCTGGCCGAGACCCCTTACGTGCTGGTGGTGAACGACAAGGTTCCCGCGAAGACCTTGAAGGAATTCATCGCCTACGCGCGTGCCAATCCCGGCAAGCTCAGCTACGGCTCGGGCGGCGTCGGCAGCGGGCCCCACCTGGCGGGCGAGCTATTCAAGTCGCTAGCTCAACTCGATATTCAGCATGTGCCCTACAAGGGTTCTGGGCCGGCGCTGCAGGATTTGCTTGGCGGTCAGATTGACATGCTGGTTACAGCAGCGCCAACCGTCGCGACGCTCGCCGGCAAGTTGCGGCCGCTAGCAGTCGCCAGTGACAAGCGCTTGGCCATCTTGCCCGACGTTCCGGCCGCCCCTGAAGCCGGGCTTCCTGGTTTTGTGGTCAGCAACTGGTTCGGCTTGGCGGCGCCGCGCGGCACGCCAGAGGCTGTCATCAAGACGATCAGCACGGCGGCAGACGCTGCCCTGAAGAATCCCGAGGCAATGCAAAAGCTTGTCACTGGCGGCGCAGAACCGCTCTACATGGGCCCGGAAGGCGCGCGCCGCAAGGTCGAGTCCGAGACTGCGAAATGGTCGGCCTTGATCAAGAAGGCCGGCATCAAAAACGACAACTGAAGCGCACTCAAGTCGAATCCACGCTCTCAAAGGCAAATCATGAAGATCACCAAGGTTGAACCCCTTCACGTCGGGCAGTTCATGTTCGTCAAAGTCTCTACCGACGAAGGCATCGTCGGTTACGGCGAAGCCGGTACCTGGGGCCACATTGAGGCCGCGGGCGCGTGCATGCTTCGCTTCGGGGAATATCTGGAAGGCAAGGACGCGTTCGCGATCGAGCACCACTGGAACGTGATGCACCGCTTCAGTTACTTCCAGGGGCTGGCCATCAATGCGGCCATCTCGGCCATCGACATGGCGTTGTGGGACATCAAGGGCAAGGCACTGAACGTGCCGATCTACGAGCTGCTCGGTGGCGCCGTGCGCACCAAGGCGCGCATCTACGGCCACATCTACGAGCACTCGATCGAGAAGATGCTCGAAGAGTGCCAGATCAAGATGGAAGCCGGCTTCACAGCATTCGGGCACTTGAATCCTTTCCTCGACGAAGGCAATGATCAGGTGTACTTCAAGACGCACATCAAGAAGATGCGCGATGCCATCGACAACACTCGTCGGATGCGCGAAGTCGTCGGCGATCGAGTCGACCTGCTGATCGAAATTCATCGCCGCCTCACGCCGGCCGAGGCCGTCGTCTTCGCGCGCGGTATTGAAGACACGCACCCGATGTTCATTGAAGATCCGATTCGTCCAGAAAGTGCAGATGCCATGGCACGAGTGGCCGAGAAGATCCATATTCCGATCGCCACCGGCGAGCGGTTCTCGAACATCTACGAGTTCCAGGCGCTACTGTCGCGTGGTGGGGTCGAGTACGCACGGGTGGACCTGTGCCTGTGCGGAGGCATCACCGGTGCCAAGAAAGTGGCCGCCATGGCGGAAGCCCACAACGTCCAGGTGGTGCCGCACAACCCGCTGTCGCCGATCGGCCTGGCCGCATGTTTGCAACTCGACGCCGCGATCCCGAACTTCGCGATCCAGGAGTACGCCACGGGCTTCGAGGCTGGCGTCTTCGAATCTCGCCCGGAGCACTTGGGCAGCAACGTCGTCGACAAGGTGCCGCTCCCGCTGAACGGCTTCGTGGACATCCCGACCGGCCCGGGCCTCGGCATGAACCTGCTGCCGGATGCGCAGAAGATCCGACCACCGTTGTCCAAGCCGATCACGATGCGGCCGCACTTTGACGGCTCGATGGTCGATCAGTGACCAGCGCCAGCTGAGTGCAATCCAAATGAGTGGCCAAGTGCTCGTTGCGTCTGCTGATGCCAGCGATTGGCCAAGATGGCCGGATCATCCGAAGTCACGAAAGGGATCTTAGTTCGATTCCGAACCAGGCAGACCTTGAGATCGTCAACGCTGTGCATCGACTGCGCGAAGATGCGCATAGCCAAGAGAACGGCCTCTCGGATTTTCAGTCGAAAGCTCGAACTATCGATGCCCGCGACAGTCTCAGTTGCGTGAGCCATCTCTACCGACCTTTGGGACGCTTGTTCCGTACGGAGGTGCTGCAGCAGCCAGAACTTTCTTAGCGTGTCGCGATGCTCGTCGAGGAGGATATAGCCAGGCGAAAGCATTTGCCGAAGCGCATTGGCGTACGCGCTCTCGACTGATTGGATCGCCGCTTCCAGGAGCGGATCCTGTCCGTAGAAGTAGTCTCCCGAGCACTGATGTTTGACGGGCGCTCGCGGGATGAAACGCTTTCGATCTACGTTGTACAAATTGATGGCCGCATCAGCACCGTCGAGGGTGAACGGACGCAAGTAGCATCGCGGGACAAAGTGTTGGTTCTTGTTGGTTGCCACTGCTTGCAGTCAGGAACGATCGAGATCGGCGGCGAGGGGCTCCCCCGCAATTCGGATATGCAGCGCAACCCCTCAGAATGACTTCCTCGACACTACGTCAATCATTGGCATCCGCCGGGCTGGCCTTCTTGCGTCGCGGCTTGTGTTCTCCTCGTCATTGTCTTGCATGGCAGCGTCGACCGGTTTGCCCGGCACTCTAGCGACGGAGGCGCTATGTCGGCGATTTCGTTGGATATCAGGATCGATTTCGTGATTATTGCCACATGATGTGGATCTCATATCGGCGCCCAAATCAGGGACATGCGACTATCGCGTTCATTTGCGCGACGTTTCGACTTCGGAGCTGGCTCAAGGGCAGTGTCATAGAGATCACGATATATGCATGGCGACCGTGGTTCGGCCAGGGCTTGGTCCATACGGCTGTCGTAGTATTCGTGATTGCCCGGTACGTAGACCACCGGCTTGGCGGCGAAGCGCGCCTCTGCCCACTCGACGGCGCGCCGGCCTGGCGAATGGATGTCTCCGGCGAGGACCACGACATCGAACTCGAGCCCCTGCGGAGGCTCGAAAGTCTCGAACTCCAGATGCAGGTCAGACAGGATGAGCAGCTTCAAAAGTCGTCTCCTGGCTCCCGCTCCCGCCATTGAACGCCGGGGTTGAGCCACCTATCCATCGTCAATGGATCGATGGCAAGCCACTTCCCGATCGGGTACTCACCCTTGACGGCATCCAGGATCTCTCCAGGTGGCGGAAAGTGCGTCAATGCCCAACGCGCGGCCATTTGGAGGTTGACAGGTACCGGCCCGCCGAAAAGCTCGTAGTGGGCGTACGGTTGAAATCCTATCTGGGCGATCAGTTCGCCAGCCTCAATCACAGCCTGCAAGCGCAACGCAGGCGTGGTGCTGTAGTTGGTGGGCATATGCCCTAGCTTCATGATCCTTTCATCCGACGTCCAAGGTCGTGGCGGGGGGAACTTCTCTTCAAGCGTCATTGCTGCTCCTCAGAGATCAATCCTTGCAATCAAGGGCGCGCACATCACACCTCGTGCCCAAACTCGAGGTGCGGGTCGGACTGAATCAGGGTCTTCATGGGAGAGATCTTTCGAAGTGAACGCACGTAAGGCCGCCTCGGCTTCACTGTCAAAGCCAACGAAGGATCCGCAGACGACCAAGTGGTCCTTGTGCCGGTCGAACTGCCATTCGGCATCGTCAAGGGCCACCCACGGCTCATCGACCGCGTCGTGAAGGTGGAGCCAGGCGAGGATCTCTTCTTCGCGATGGGCGAACGGGTGAGGACGGCCGAACGTCCTGGGGGGCGTCGCGCCGAGGATCCGAGCGCGGATGTCTTCCGCGAACGGCTTCAGCAGCGTCTCGTAGGAAAGCCGCTCGCGCCAACTCGAGCTGATGACGATCCTCACGTGCGGGAACTCGCGCAGTAACTGCTCCAGGCGTGGCAGGAAGCAAAAGTCCGAGCCGTCGTTGGGCAGGTGCCCCTCCCCCTCCGGGTGCAGCACTCCGTCAAAGTCGAGAAACAGGATCACCTGGCGCGTGTCCATCCTCAACTCCTGACCACAAAAACAGAGATCTCATCACCGTCGCCATCCTTAGGCCTTTGAGAGGTCGCTGGAGCCACCGCGCGCGGCCTGGGGGCATCGAAGTCGTGATCCTCGAAGTGACGACGCCCCTCGTAGGCGGCCGCACCCAAGGCGCGCTCGCTGACCATGCGGATCTGGCGCGGCGTCATCCACGCCAGGCGGCAGATCTGAAGGTCCGTTGGCCGAGCGAACGTTGCCCGCACCTCTTCCCGCGGCACCATGCGTTCGAGCGTCGCCTGGAAGATGCTGTGCGCGAGCACCAGACGACCGTCGACGTCCGGCTCCTCGATGAAGAACTCAAGAAAGCGCGAGCGCACCGGCTCGCTGATGCGCTCGGCGTCGTTTGCCGTGGCCACATAGACCACGTGGCTCGCGTCGAACTCGAAGTCGACACTGACATCCTTCACCTTCGACGCCGTGGCCGGCTCGAGCAAGGAGAGCAACGCATCAACCGGGCGGTAGTGATTCCCTCCATGGGCGCCCTTATCGAGCTCATCGAGCAGGACCACAGGGTTGGCCCTTTTGCCAAGAACGATGAGCTCCCAGAGGGCGCCTACGGCCGAATTTGCCCAGTGCCGCTCCGAGCCGCGCAGGGCCGAGTTGGACTGCGGGTTGTCAAACGGCTGCCGGTGGATCGTGGTCTGCAGGACCTCTGCCAGACGCTGCGTGAAGTGCGTCTTTCCGACGCCTGGTGCGCCAAGCAGAAGGACGGGCTGAGGCGTTGCCGGACGGCCCGACAGATCAGCCAGAGCCATCGCACGCTGGATCGCATCGACAACTGCCGCAAAGTTTGGCATCTCAGCAGCGAGCCGCTTGAGATCTTCCCGCCAGGTCGCAACACGCGCGACCGAGCGCCACGGTCCATTGGCCATGGCCTTGGCAAAGTGCTGAAGATCTCTGGTGATGATCTCTCGCTCGACTGCGGAGGGGTGCTTCTTCAACGACTCGAACCGTTCACGTGCCGCATCCCAGTCGAATACCGCGACGGTATCCGGAGGCGCCTGCGGCACCTCGTTTGGGACGGTCAGCGCTTGTGCCGCCTGAAATGGCGTCAGGTTTCTAGCGACTGGGGGCGGTGGAGGCGTTGGAGGCCGGGAGCGCCAATCCTCTTCCACCCTTGCCTTGTGAGCTGCATCTGCTTGAGCTCTTTTGCGTGCAACCTCTTCACGCAGCAGTCGATCGAGTTCGAGTTGTTCGATCTCGAGTTGCTCTAGCACCCATAGCGGCAAGAGGAGTTCAGAAGGCTCGGAAAAGTCGCCGGCGGCTTTGTGAACGCCGAATCCCGGGGGAACTTTGCTTCGTTTGTTCTTGCTGACCATTCGGGGCTCCTTGGCGGAGCCGACTGGTCAGCTCCTTAAGACGGGGACACGAGGTGGAGGAGAGGCGACGTCGCCGCTACTGCCCTATTCGAGGCACGGGTCGAGGAACCCGAGCAAATCGACATGCGCACAGCCATGCGCGCGTCGATAGCGACGCGTTTGGCGGTGAGGGTCGAGAACTGCAGCATGGCGCGGTCTTGGTAAGGCTTGGGGAGCTGGGTGCACCAAAATTCTATCGCCCCTCAAGCCAAAGCCGCAAGCTGCTACCTCCCAGGTCCCACCTAACGTCAAGTCGGTCGCCGCAATAAGCGGCACCCTCAGCCGGTCTTGAGCCCAGGTGCCCTCATACAGCCCCAAGCACGGCAAGCTGAGCTACGGATCTCTCGGATCTTCTTGTCGCGCGCCCAGCACCCGAATCCTTTCGACGGCAAGTAAGGTCTGCGCGGGCACGATCCCAAATGTCGGATGGCGCTCGTACCCAACGTACAAGGCCCTGCAGATCCGCTTTTCGAACGCCATCCGCTCCCGACGCCTCTGCACACTGGGCGGTTCGGGGGAGCTCAGCCCCCACAACGAGCTACTTTGAACTTCCGCGCATTCCAAGCTCGCTAGCGACCGCCCCCCATTCACCCGCATCAAGGTCGTTCCATGTTTCGGACAGAGGCGAACGAACCCAAATCGGCACTCGATCCGGTAGTGAACGACACGACTTTCGGCGACACACGCTCGGCAAAGCGAGAACAGAGGCACCTTGCTGTCGCCCGTCACAACGCCATCTGGCCGTGCCTGGGCAATGAAGCTGCATCGCCAAGCCATCAACTGGGCGAGTTGATCGGCTGTGGTCGCGAGGAAGCGAGCCGACGACTCCAGTTCCCAAGGCCAGCCGAAATCCGGATCCAACCCGCTGCCCAACCCGAGCAGTCGACGGAAGCCGGTCCATGGAATCCGATGGGCCTTTGCCACCCGTTGCAACCACGAAGTCGCTGCCTCCTTGGGTACTGGTACAGGAGTCAAATAGAGACTACCGTGATGAGGAAACGGACGGCCCTTCATCCGTCGCCGAGCGGCCTCGGCGTAGAGGTTGTCAGCGGGCGTCATTCTGGTTGCCCCAGAAACAGCAGGCTCACCGCATGCGTCACGTGCGGCACTTCGACCGTGGATGACTTGGTCAATGCGGCGATCTTGATCGCCTCCCGCCCGATCTTCACCAGCAGCCTCGGACTCGCACCTTCTCGCCTGGCCAAGAACTCAAGCACGGCCTCCACAGCGTCAGCGGTAAACGGTATCGGCGATCCCGCCAAGACCGCGCGGCCGAAGGCTTTCGTCTCGTTCCCCTTGAAATCGAATCGCAGCGTGAGTTCGCCGCTTATCCGAGAAGCCAGCTGCTCATCTGACTTCTGCAGTGGCTTCGCTGATTCGATGCCCGCGAGGATCAGGCAAACGTTGGTCTCGTCAACGAGACGCTTCAGGAAATCGCGGATCTCTCGAAGGTGGGCAACCCGGTTGCCTTCGCAGACGTGTTGGACCTCATCGATGAAAATGACCCTGACGTGGGCGGAGCGAATCGCTTCGAACAGAACGTCCACGCGTTCCACGAAAGTCCGCGACGAGGAGATGGGGTAGTCGAGTGCTAAGAGAAGCTGGCGCACGATCGAGTACATGGTCGGACCAGGCAGGAGGGTGATGAGCAACGCAGAGCGCGTCGAGCGCAACCCGGGTCTCGCAGACAATCTGCGGCAAGCCTCCTTCAAGGCTGTGGATTTTCCCGCGCCAGCAGCCCCGAAGAGCCAGACGCCTTCGGCAGGAAGTCCGTGCGCGACGCTCATGGCTGCGTACTCCACTCGTTTGAGAAAGAGTTCGAGGGCAGGCGTCTCGTGGAACTTTTCTGCCATCTGAAGAACCTGAACGGCGGCTTCGAGCCAAGTCGCGCCATCAAAGACAGCCTTCGGTTTGATTTGGGTTTTCATGATCACTCCTTAGAACAAGATGGCATCAAGCACGCCCTGGTTGGAGTTGACGGCGGGCACCGTCGAGACAGCCGATTTCGCCGCAGGGGCCTTTTGGCTCGACTGCTGCATGCGCTCGCTCTTGATCGCCAGCGCGGACTTCTTCTTGCCCAGCCGTCCCGCCTCGAGCTCCTCTTGAATGCGGCGTTGCAGACCTATCAGGGCTGACAGCCGAATCCGCTCACGATTTCTTCTCAGTTCACGACACAGGAGTTGATGCTCCGGCAGCGAGATTCCACCCGCGTAGCCGGGCCACGTGCAATGCGCCCGGATGGGTTCGCGAGTTAGCGGATCCACCACTGATACCTCACCCAGATCGCCAGGGTTGACGAACACGGTGACCTTGGCGCCGTGCCCAATGCGTCGCACCACGGCAGCGAGTTCATCGCTCACGTAGTGGAGGTTCTCCCACCGAATCCCTTCTTGGTTGACGCTGCGCTCGATAGGCATCGCCGTCAGGAGGTCGATGGCTCGGGAATCACAAGGGATTGCAGGTGGGTGATCGGCCAGCCAGGCGGACATCTCCTGCGTGGGGGTCGTTCGGTGCCCTGGTCGCGGAACGCCATTGATGACATTCACGAAGAAGTGGACCAAGATGCGGATCAACGCGCTCAGCGGGATGACCGCCTTGACGTCTGCCTTGTACGATCGAAAAGACTGCACGTCATCGAAGAGCCGGCCGGGCAGCTCATTGGCGATGTACTCCAAGATATATCCATGCAAGCGTTCCACGAAGGGCTTGCCCCAAGGGGTCCGACGCGGCAGGAACTGCACCGCGGAGCCCATCGCGACGGCTGCACGGACAAAGCCTTCGGCGGTCAGATTGGTTCCGCGGTCGGTGGCGATCGTGCCGAAGGGGCCGGTGTACGGCCAAGCATCCAGTGGAAGGTCGGCCTTCTCGAGGTAATGTGTCTTTTCAGTGAGCAGGTTCCTGAGGGTGGCCAAGCTGGTGAAGGTCGAGACGTCGCCACACCACAGGAAAAATGACGGAACAAACCCCGTCCCCCGATCTCTCAAGGATGTCAGGCGCGGAACTCCAAGCGCCCGCGTGAAATCGTCACTCACCACCATCAGAGGCAGGTAGCAGTCGTCCATCTCGCCGATCTCCATGGGATCGACATCGATGTATGCGCCGCGGGAAACGCGATGCGATCGTCTTGCCTCGTCTAGTCCTTGCCGCCGCTCGGTCCGCTGAAAGCTGTCCAACCGAGCAACACGCCGCTCGAAGGTCCGCAACGAGGCAGGCAGTCCTTTGAATGGCCCATTGATCCGCTCATCGTCTTCGCGCAGGCGCAGATAGTGACGATGAGCAGAGGCAATGCTTGGCTGCTCCTGTTTGAGGTAGTGCTCGTCGATCGCGGTATTGAGGAGCCCTTCATCTCGAGCGTCGATACGGTAGCTTCCGGTCGTTGTCCCCTTTCGCTGAGGTGTGCATGCGTATAGAACGTCGCGGTGGCGGCAGACCCTTTGATGGATCACGATAAGTTGCCACGTGGTGACAGCCTTGAAGCCGCCGGCCTCGCAGGCCTCGGAGACGAGAGACTTGACCGCGGGAGCGTCTTTTCTCAGGTGAAGCCCGGACTTCTTCCAGGTCATATAGGCGAACATCCGACGCGCTTGTTCCCGACATTCATGCTCTGTCAGACCGATGAGCATGCTCTCGTGTCCGGTCGGGGGCTTGTCGATGACCTGGATCGAAGTCGAGGTCGCAACGGTCGTGATCTGAGTGATCTCGCCGGCAGCGACCGCATTCCTGAACTCCTCGTGGGTCCACTTGAAGAGCTCCCCAGTTTCAACGGCTTCGAACTGCACCAAGCCGCTAGGAGCGGAGTGAAAGAGCAGTTGCTGTCCCTGCATTGCGATCATCGTTCCGGTAACGGGTTGAATGAACATGACAGATCTCCTTGGGATTTGGGCAGGCGCGCCTGCAGGGAGACGAGCGCCTGCGCAGTCATTTCTGAGAAACGCCCGGGTCGTCGTGCGAGCACGACCACACCGCGGCGCGCGATCAGGATTCGGAGTTGCTCGACGAGCAAGCAGCGCACGCGACCGTCCGTGAGCCGGCGCAGTCGCAACTGCGCACCGATCGAGAGGGTCACGTGGTAGATGCCGTCGTCGAGCGCGACGACTAGGCCCACCATGTGTTGACGAGGTCAGCGAGCCTGAGCGCAGGCCGTTCGGGCGTCGGCAGCCACAGGTGCGAAGCTCGGGATAGAGGCGCCTTCTCAAGATCCACGGCCAACTCTTGGTTGGCGATGGCTGCATAGACCTTGTTCCACTGAGCGACATCCACGCGATCAAACAGTTGACCCAAGGTGATCGTGCGTCGGCCGATGCGTGAGAAGGCATCTGTGGCAATGCCTTCCGGTTCAACCGCCCAGTAGCGTGAGAGCCGCGAGACGTTGCGCGCGAACACGCTATTGGATCTCCATTCCACCAAGCCGAACCGGTATCGACCTTCCACTTGAAGGTAGCTACCGATGGCTTCGTACTTGCGTCGCAGGACATGCTGCCAATCAAGCATTCCCGCCGGCTTGATTTCGAGGAAGGTCGGCGGACCGTCGTAGGGCCACGCCAGCGCATCGGGGCGGTACTGGCGCTTCTGCATGGTTGAGTCGATCCAATCGATCGGAGCCGGTTTGGCAACGATCCTTAGCAGATCGACAGCCATTCGCAGCGCTTCGAATGTGACGCGCTCGTTCACGCTGGCGAGTTCCGCGTGGACATCCCGGCCAAGCGCCAGGATTCCTGTGGTGGCCCAAGACATGCGGCGCACTTGCGCCAAAGCTGCTTTCATGGGTTTCTCCGGAAAAAGTTGACCCACAGAGAAAGCGCAGCTAGATTTCAGTTCTCTAGGCTGAAGGCTGCCGCTAGCTTTCTCTGATCTAGGCCCCAGCAGCAGCTCCAACTGCGGCTGGGGTCCGGTGAGGATGCTGGTGAATCGCCGTAGTGATCTACCTCCTTTCTTGCCAGGGGGTGCGATGAACGAAGCCCTCGCCTCGCGGACCTGGGATAGATAGGCAAGGGGCTGCCAACACTGAAGCGAAGGCCTGCCCTGGCCAGTTGCTTTCGACAAGTCGACGTGCCCTCGAGGACTGAGCTGCTTGGCAAGTCATGCGCCCAGTATTTCGTGGTCGCCAGTGGCGTCGCAAGTAGCTAAACGCCTCTACTGCTCGACAAAAATGTTGGACTCCGCTGAGGCAGTCTGGCACGGACAATCGGAGAATTCTCCGACTGGCACCGCCGTCTGAACTACGCAGACGTACTGAAAGCGTGGACAAGAAAACCGGAACATTCCGGTTTTTTTCATAGTTGTTTTCTCTTGTAAGTCCCGTCACCGAGGCGTTTCATGACCAAGAGGAACTTGCTCCTTTTGCTTGTTCAAGCCGGTGGGCTCGCGGAGATGATGCTCTGCAATGCTGCCGCGGCTGCGGGGCTTAGGAACACCACGCAACTGTTGATCTGTCTGCATCTACTCGACGCAACCGGCCACCACACTCAGCGTGCAACGGCGTCGGAGCTTGCGATTCGCATGCGAACGCCAGCGGATCGCGTCCGCAAGCAGGCTAACGCGTTGCTCGCAAGCGGTCACATTCGGCGCCTCACTGACGACGACCGTATGCGCGGAGATTGCCATGATCTGCGCAAGCGGCCTTACGTATTAACGCAGCAAGGTTCATGCGCTGCGGCAAGGGGGCTGCATGCAGCGAAAGAGATCGATGCGATCTTCGCGGCGCTCATGCCAACACACTTGGCTGCCGGCCTAGTAACCTTCGACGCTTGGGTCGAAGCTCCGCTACGGCGCGCAATGCTCGACACCCCTGATTCCCTCAAGAAGGCGCTTGATTCAGGTCGCCTGATCACAAAGCGCCGCGGCCTCCTACCAGCCAGCGGCCTTCGAGCCTGAGAATGGCCTCGTGATGTCCGGTCTTAGGTCGCCTTGGCATGCCACCCCGCTTGTCGGTGGCTGGCCGCCTCGTCAGGGTCTATGTAGGGAGCAGTGGGTGCTTGGTCGCCATGCTCCAAAGTGAAGGCGTCAGGCGCGGAGCACATTTCGCGTTTCTGGGGCCATCGAGGCGAGCCAAGGACCGGTGATTGCGTGTTTTGGGTACTGGCGTCGGCTGCCGTGAGGTCCATGCGCCTGGCGAGCGACATGTGGAATCCAAGCAGGCGCTTGTCCGCTTCCAGCCAGCTCCACAGGGCGGTCAAGCGAGCGGCCCCACCTGAGCCTGAACCGCACTGCGGAGGCCGTGAGAAACGGACAAGCCCCTTCAAGCAGCAGCAATCGACCCGCTCGCGGCTTGCCGCATGCGCCGTGCAGAGGCGACCTTGTCGATGACGGAGCGATGTACCACGCATTCACAACTCGGGTCTGCTCGCGTCAGCACGCCAAGAGAAGCCTCCGGTCCGATGACGAGGCTTTCCATCTGAAAGCGCTGCGTGAACTCAGCGTCTGGGTAGAGCAGCGACTTCAGCGCCTGCGTCACCACAAGCGCCGCCGACGCGGTGGCCACGAACGGAACTGACGGGTTGAATCCCTCCTCAATGCCCAGTCCCAAGGAGCGTGACTGGGCCTCGCCGATGGTCGCGCAGACGGTCTTACCTTGCGCCAGCCGTTCACTCAGCCAAGTGCGCTTGGATTCCTCCGCGTCTGAAACATCCTGCTCCGTCAGAGGCCGGCTCAGGTCGGAGCTGAGCGATGTCATGCTGAGCCCGGTCGCCCTCGCTTGAAGCTTGCGTTCGTCGCCGACCGGCAGGCGAAACGAGCACCGCATGCAGGCACCGTGCGGGCGGTCCAGACGATGTGTCATGACCGCCGCGCCGACGGCATTGATGCCTCCGTCGACGAGCACAGAAGGCCAAAGCAATTGGGCGTCGTGCCGGGCGCCAATGTCGTCCAGGCCGTTCAGCACCAACTCGACGGACATGGCGCGCACAAACTCACCCGAGCGCGCGTCCGCCACCAAAGCCTGTTCTCCGGTACAGCGAAGGCCACCAGGACGGTTGAGCCACGCGGCCAAACGCTCGGCCTTCGAGGTGGCGAGCCAGGATTCATCGTCGAGCACGGTGCAGGTGCCCAGGTTCTCGCGCCCGTAGTCTTGCTTGTCGATGATGAGAAGGCGGCCACGCACCGCGAGTTGCGACAGCAGTAGGGCGATGCCGTTGCCGATGGCACCTGCGCCGACCATCACGGTGTCAGGAAGCGAAATCGCGGTGGATAGCGGCGGGCCGAGACCCGTTGGCGACGTGCTCAGCTCGAACAGCGAGAACTGCGTTGCATCGAGCAACGGTGCTTTGTTACGGGGAACTGCGTACACGCGCTTGAAGACCTCGGTGACACCAAAGGATGCCGCCATCAGCGCCGCCATCGGATTGCTCTGGTCGCCGTCCGGAGGCAGGGGCGTCGGCCCGGATGACACACGCGCCACCCACCCGTTCGAGTTGATGGAGGTCCATGGCAGACGAGGGTCGAAACGAGCACCAATGTTGAGGATGGCAGCCGCGGACTCCAGTGCGACCGGAGCGCCTTCGCCTACGATAGTCACCGTGCCTTTGGTCCAGACGCGAGCGGCAAGCTGCCGAACCTCCGTCTCGAAAGCTTCGAGACCGCCCGGCAGCACCACGGTCAAAGGCCCGACGATGCGCGACAGTAGTCGCAGGCTGTTGAGCAGGCACCAGCGCCCGTTCTGGGTGGCGAGCATCTGGCGCTCGCCGGTCAGGATGACCGGCCGAGAAAAGATGATGGCCTCGTCAAGCAGCGAACTTCCCAGGCCTTCAGCAACACCCAGGGGCCGACTCGACGCCACATCGCTAGCGGAATTCATGCCGGCACCTCCAGGTTCACAACATCCACCGTCGCGGCAGAAATCTCGATGCGCCGCGCAACCTCGGCCGTGCCGAGACGTCGGTAGCCGCCACCATCGAAGAGATGGACGCCGCACTCCTCGAGGCCCGAGACCGTACGCTGGGCGTAATGGGGGCACACGACCGACAGGAAGTCCTGGCATCGAATGCCGTACTTCCGATCGACGTCGGACAAGTCGACGAAACGTCCAGGGTGCGAGTGAATTTGGCCCACCAGGTAGGTGCCGAGTTCGTCCGCCAGGTCGGTCAGCCGCGACATTGCATTCCAAGACAGCCGCAGTTGGACTGGCGACGCATGAAAGCCGCCGCCACGCAGCGCCACCAGGTGCGTGACCCGCGCCTGGTTGCCGTCTGAGCTGCCGAGCCAAAGTGCGAGGCCCTCGTTGCCGATGAGACCGTGTGGCCGCATCACGTCGACCGACACATCAAGCAGGTCGGCCGGCAAGGTCCAGGTTGTTTCATGCATCACGGTCCCCTTCCTTGAAACGAGTTGTCCAGCGATGACTGGACATGGAGCAGTGCGTACTGCACCGGCGCCTCGACCTTCGGGAAGGCGTTGGCGGCGGAATGGGCCCACTCGCTGTGCAGACCGTGCCCTTCCGCGGTCCACGGCAGGCAGGCGTCCAGGCAGCCAGGCCGAAACCCGAAGCACTTCGGCCACGCCGCCGGGTTGTTCTCCCCTCCGGTCGTCATGTCGATGAACTTCAGCGACGGCGCCTTCATCAGGTCGTTCCAGCGCAGCCGGGCCTTGAAGAGCTCCTCGGGGTTGCTCAGCGGATGCATGATCGCGAAGACCCCGAGCGGGACGGAGATGTCCCGCTCGAGGCTCCAGCGACATGCCTCTGGCAACGCGAGGACTTCTTCAAGCTGCTGCTCAAAGAGCGCCAGCTCGAAGTCGGTTGCCATGGCCGCTACCCCTGGATGAACTGCTCAAGCAACTTCAGTTCAAGCTGGTGCTTGCCCTGGGCCAGATTGCCCAGGGTTTCGGCCAGGTTGCTCTGAATGACGCCATGGGCGGAGAACGCGTATTCCTTGCGTCCACCGTCCACCGGGCCTTCGACGAGACCGAAGTGGTTGAGTACCACCGGCTTGAGGGTCCCCAGCGTTTCCGTCAGGAGTGCTTTGGGGTCGACATAGGGCTTCGGCGAAGCCAGGTAGCGCACACGCAGGACCAGCGTGTCGTGATGGTGAGCGACATCGTCGCCCGCAGATTGGACTGCTTGCATATAAACCTCATGAATGTTGAAAAACACTACGCCGGCTGCCAGGCCGGCACGGACGTTCCTTGACATTGCAGAGGTCACTGCAGACAATCGCTCCCGCCTACCAAGCAAGGATGAACTGTTTACGCAGCGAGTCGTCCGCGGTCGAGTACTCCGGTATTCGGCCGCTTTCTACTTCTGGGGCATAGAACTCCGTTCATGGCTTGCTACTTGGGCAACCCGGCACGTGGCCGCGATGCGTGACGTATCGTTCATGCGAGTTGCTCCTCGAAGTACTGGCGCACAGAACCTGCATCGCTTACCAGGCTTGAGAGCAGGCGCCAGTTGCCGGTTTCGTGCCGTAGCCGGCCGGCGATGATGGCCGGATGGACGCCCGCCTCACGGGCGAGGTCGAGAGCGTCGCTCAGTTGGTGCGAGGTGGTCACCGCAGCCTTGGACCACAGCTTGGCTGGTACTAGAGCCTCTTGTGCGCCCGCATCGGCCTCGTCTTCCTCTGTCTCACCCTTTCGGGTCTTGTCTTCGAGGTTGTCGGCGATGAACAGGTGATTCCCACGCAGGTGCTTGGCAACGTGCACGAGCTCATGAAGCAGCGCGAACCAGAAGTTGTCCAATCGGTCATGTCGAAGCGTCAACGCCACGATGGGCTGCTCGCCATCCAGCATCGCGGCTCCATCCAGGTAGGTCTTGGAGAAGTGCTTCTCGAAGACTAAGCAGATGCCGTGTTTGCTGAGGAACTCGTGCGCCAAGCGGGGGCCTCCGTCGAAGGCGGAGAGCTTGGCCAGGTCACGCAGCCATGCGCTCGTGACGCTGCCAGGCTTGAACGGTGCGCGCGGCGGTGACTTGCGGGCCTTGTTCACCACCAGCACGCGCCAGACCAGCAAGGCGTGTTCGTCCATGGTGCGCGAACCGCTCTGATGAAGCGGTGCGCGCAGCAGTGCTGGCGCGTGGGCATTTCCGCAAAGCGGGCGCAGCAGCGGCGCGACCAGTTCCTCGGCGTTCTCGCGCAGCTTGGCCAGGCCGTACTTGATGCCGCCGAAGCAGCCGCGGTCCATCATCTCCACCAGCGGGAATTTGGTGTAGTCGTAGTCCGGGGCCTCGCCGCCGACTTCTTCACCGAGGTCGCCATCGCCAATCAGCGATGCCGCCGGAATCCCTAGCCCCTTGTGCAGGCGACGCATCATCGCCACGGTCAGCTGACGCCGGCCGGCCAGGACGTCCGACACTCGTGGCATCGACCCGATATAGGGCACCAGGTCTTTTTTGGTCAGACCCTGTTGCTCGAGGCGGAAGTTGATGGCCTCAATGGGGTCGGTGGGCGGGCGTTTGGCGTGCTCAGCTTCGTAAGCGCCGATGACCAAGCGCAGCAATTCGAACTCGTTTTCCTGTTCGGAACCTGGGTTGAAGTCGCCATCCATCAGGGAGCCCAGGCGCTTGAGTGATTCTTGGTACTCCCCTTGGGTCCTGATGATGCGCACTTGTGAAGTCATGGTGCTGCCTCTCCGTGTGCGGGTTATTTCTTCGACGAGCGGGTCGCGGCCTTCGCCGGCTGGCCGTCGACCCATGCGTTCTGGACAAGGACGATGCCCTTGTCGCACCTGACCTTCGTGTCCACCATGTACAGACCTTGGAGCAATCGGAAGACGACGCGCCCGCTCTTGGCAATTTGGGCGGTGATGTAGCGCTCCTGCAGTTGCCGCAAGTTTGTCCAGGTCGCTGCTTCCACTTCACCCCGCCACGCGGCGACGTGCCCGCGGCACTCCGGGTGCGCGGCAGCGAACTCGTTCAGGATGACGACGCCGTAAAGCTGCATGATGGTTCTCAATATGGGGAATCATACTACAGCCCAAAATGGAGAAGCAATATCGGCTTGGGCCTTCTGGGAAAAAGGGAAGTTTAGATTTGGGCCGGCGTCAACTGCCACGGCGCTTGGGGGCGGCATCAGGCTCGGTGCTGGCGCCTGTGGGGCGCGCTGTCCGATGCGCATCTACTACTGCCGCCACAACTGTGGCGCGCTTGGCGACAGTTACTAGTGGCGCAGCGCGCGGGGGCGAGGCGCCCTCTCGACATACCGACCGACTACTCAGTCCGAGCGGATAGCTGATTGTCTCCTCGCCTTCTGGCGGTGTTTCTGTGAAGTCGATAGGAAACGGGCGCGGACAGCCGCGAGCTTGCGAAGTTAGTGCGCGCTTGCACGGTGCCTCCGTACCAACACATCAGTCGTTGGGAGCACGAGGAGTTTCTCGGCCAGCGAGCCCTCCGTCGGCCGCGGGGGGCGAGGCATCTTGAGCTCCGCGGCGACAGCGTTCCGGTTTCCGGCGCGAACAAGCTCGTTGAAGCGCTGCTCCACCTCAGACGCGGTGCGGCCTGATGCCCTCGTCCATGCCAAGAACTTTCCCCATTCCCGGCCGTCCAGTTCTGTATCGGAGTCCCTTATGAACTTCGACTTGGACATACATGCCTCCTCGTTCGACAGGTCTAAAAAAGCGGGTTGCGACGCGCGAACCAACTCGAGGGACGACTGTAGTCGGGGTTCAAGCGCCCGTGGCAACCAATGGCAGGCAGCAAAACTGGGAGCGTCGTGATGAACTTCCGGGTTTGGGCGATTCCTTCCCTGGCTTGGGGTCCCACTTCGGGCAACTCGGCTCCGGGACCCCTGGCGCCGATACCCGATTAAAAGATGGACAGTTCCGTTCGCGATCCGATTGCACCATCTTTTCTGGACCGACCTGGGCGAACGTTCCACGCGCCGCCGGCGGCCGAAGGTCGAACAACCGGCCTCCTATGTCACCGCGGCGAGGTCTTGTCGTTGGAGTTTCTGAATTGCCAGTCGAGTACCAGGCCACGCATTTCTCGCGGAGCATGGCGATCAAGGTGGCCCCTACTCGGGAGCGACTTTGCCAGCAGCAGCTTGCAGCAAAACTCGCCCCGGCCGAGATGAACCCCGGCATAGCCCCCGTGGCCATCGGTCTCCTGGAAGTCCCACTCCTGCCGAAAGAGCAGTCCCGGACCAGTTCGTCCATGATGGCACTCGAACGATCTGCGCGCGCGACACCCGGATCGATGATTGGCGCGAGCAGAAGGTGAAACTGTACTCGCCGCGGGTCCAGCGTTCATCGGCCCTTGGACGGCGGATGTTTTCACCATCCGAGAACTGGAGCACAAACAGTGTCGCGTCGGCTCAACTACTGTGTCGCATGACACCCGTGTCACGCGACACCGATCCTTCAATTGGCTCATAAGACGCGACAAGGACTTACCCGGCTTTGGTGACGCAAGTCGAGCGTGATTGCGACAGTATTTGTCCGCTCACCACGGGTTTGCGACACTAAAAGCGTCTCGAGCCCCCTATCCGAAGGTTGGGAGCCCTCACGCCTCTCCGCGAGAGGTCCATCAACGGATCGTCGGAGAAATCCGAGAAAAATCAGGCCGGTTCTTGAAGCAAGCACTACCATTTTTGAAGCAACTGGGTCTACTTTCCGAAATGAAGCGAGTAACGGTTCTGGACGTCGCACGTCACGCTGGAATTTCCCCAGGAACCGTGTCCAGGGTGCTAGCGGGAAAGAACTGGGTTTCTGACGTGCGCCATCGACGAAGACCTGCCTGAAGCCGCCGACCTGGCCTAGAACGAGCAGGTCCACATCTGGAACATCAACAACGGCGAACGCTTTGTGACCTATGCGATCCGTGGCGAGCGCGGCACCGGCATCATCGCGACTTGCGCTACATGAACCGCATCGCGTACTCAACTGCGTGAACAAGTAGCCTCTCTCAGACCGCGATGCGCTCGAACAGCGCCTCCCGGTCCGTCGCCACGTCGGCACGCCCCGTCGCCACCACCTGCCCGCGCTCGATCGCATAGAAGCGTGTGGTCAGCTCGATCGCGCGGCGCACGTTCTGCTCGACCAGCACGATCGGAATACCGTCGCGCCGGAGCCCCTCCATCAGTTCAAAAATCTCGTCGACGATCTTCGGTGCCAGTCCCTCGGTCGGCTCGTCGATCAACAGCAGCTTTGGCTGTCCCACCAGCACGCGCGCCATGGCCAGCATCTGCTGCTCGCCGCCGGAGAGCGTGGTGCCGAGTTGTGTGCGGCGCTCGCCGAGGCGAGGGAAGCGAGTGTAGATCTCGTCCAGCCGGCGCCTGGACTCGGTGCTCGACCGGCGCGGCACCTGCATGAAACCGAGCATCAGGTTCTCCTCGACCGTCAGGCCGGGGAAGATGCGCCGGTCTTCCGGCACGAAGCCGATGCCCTGGCGGCAGATGATGTTGGACGCGCTGCCGCCGATGTCGGTACCGTCGAAGGCAATGCGTCCTTCGCTCGGCGCCAGCCAACCGGCGATGGTTTTCATAACCGTGGTCTTGCCCACGCCGTTGCGGCCGAACAGGCCGACCACCTCGCCGGCCTTGACGCTGATCGAGATGCCCTGCAGCACATGGCTCAGGCCGTAGTGCGCATGGACGTTGCTGAGTTCAAGCATGGTTCGCGTCTCCGAAGTAGGCAGCCTGCACCGCCGGGTCGCTGCGTACCTGCTGCGGTGGTCCTTCGGCCAGCTTCTGGCCCTGGTGCATCACCACCACGTGGTCCGACAGGTTCATCACCAGGTCGACGTCGTGTTCGACCAGCAGGATGCTCAGCGATTCGGCCGCCAGGCCGCGGATCATGGCCGCCGTCTCCTGGGTGTCGGTGTGGCTCATGCCCTGCGTCGGCTCGTCGAGCAGCAGCATGCGCGGCCGTGCCGCCAGCGCGACGGCGATCTCGAGTCGGCGCTGCTCGCCGTGCGACAGGAAGCCCGCGAGTTCGTCAGCCTTGGCTTGCAGGCCGAAGCGCTCGATCAGCTCATCCACGCGCTGCAGCGCCGCGCGACCCGAAGCGACCGGCCTCAGCAGCCCGCGGCCCTTGGCGAGAAACTGCGCAGCCAGCCGCAGGTTCTCGCGCACCGGCAGCTCGAAGAACAGGTTGGTGATCTGGAACGAGCGCGCGAGGCCCGCCGCGAGCATGCGATCCGGGCTCGCGCCCGTCACCTCGTGCCCGTCGAACACCACGCGTCCGGCGCTCGGCCGGAAGGCGCCGCTGATCAGGTTGAACAGGCTGCTCTTGCCCGCGCCATTGGGGCCGATCACCGAAGTGATGTGGCCGCGCCGGGCGTCGAAGCTCACGCCGTTCACAGCCACCAGCGAGCCGAAGCGCACGGTGAGGTCACGCACCGAAAGAATGGCGTCGACGCGCGCCGCCGACGCCACTGATTGACGCACCGCGCTCATGATGGGTTCTCCTTGCGCGCCCAGCGCCGTTCGAGCGCCGGCACCAGATAGCCGATCAGGCCCTTCGGAAAGAAGATCACCGCCATCACGAAGATCGCGCCGATCACGAGCTGGTGGTGCGCGGTGAACGAGCCCACCACCGACTTCAGCACCGTGAGGATGGACGAGCCGTAGAGCGCGCCGATCAGCGTGCCGGTGCCGCCGACGATGACGTTGATGACCGCGTTGCCCGACACCTGAAAGAACATCAGCTCCGGCGAGACGAATCCGCGCAGCATCGGGTAGAGCGCGCCCGACAGGCCGGCGACGTTGGCCGCCAGAACGAACGCTGCGAGCTTGTAGCGCCACGGATCGAAGCCGAGGAAGCGCACACGGTGCTCGTTGGCGCGAATGGCGGCCAACTGGCGGCCGAACGGGGTTTCCATCAGGTAGGTCAGGCCGGCGTACAGCGCGGCGATGAAGACCAGCACGAACAGGAAGAATCCGCCCGGGCTGGCGGCATCGACGCCGACCAGGCCGAGCGAGATCTGCGGCACCGGCACGCCGATGAGGCCGTCCGATGCGCCTAGTTCGCGCGTGTTGAACACCACCTTGGAGACCACCTGCGCCAGGCCGAAGCTGATCAGCGCGAAATACACGCCCTTGGCGCGGATCGCGATCACGCCGCCCACCAGGCCGGCCAGCGTGGTGCTCGCCAGCACCACCGCCATCGCCAGCCAGAACGAGGGCAGGCCCTGCTTGAGCACCAGCGCCGAAACATAGGCGCCGAAGCCGAAGAACAGCGCCTGGCCGAGCGGCAGCAGGCCGGTGCGGCCCAAGAGCAGGTCGACCGAGAGCGCGAGACCCCCGAAGATCAGTGCCTCCGTACCCAGCCGGAAGAAGAACACGTCGCCCTGCACGCCCGCGATGGCGGCGAACACCAGCGCGAGGCCGAAGAACAGGAACGCGAGCCAGCGGATCGGGTTGCGCCTCTTTGCCGGCGTGGTAGTCAGCACGCCTGCCGTTGCCGTCAGTTCATGCATGGCCAAGCCTCCCGAACAGGCCTTGCGGCCGCCACATCAGCGTGAGCACCATGATCCCGAACAGCAGCGGATCGCTCCACACCGGCGAGATGTACAGGCTCGAGATGGACTGCACCTGCGTCAGCAGCAGCCCGGCGACAACCGCGCCCTTGATCGACCCCATGCCCCCGATGATCACCACCGAGAACGCGATGAGCACGAAGTCGCGGCCCATGGTCGGAAACACCGAATAGATCGGCGCCAGCAGCACGCCCGCCAGCGCCGCCAGCGCAACGCCGAACGCAAAGGTGCCCGCATACACCACGCCGACCGGCACGCCGAGTGAAGCCGCCATGTGGCGGTCGAACGCCGCGGCGCGCACCATCGCGCCGAGCCGCGTGCGGAACACCACCAGCCATACCGCGCCGATCACCACCGCACCGAAGGCCATCAGGAACAGCCGGTAGTTCGGGAAGAAGAGGCCGAACATCTCGGTCGCGCCCGCGATCGGCGACTCCAGCCGCAGCGGATTGGCACCGAACGCGAGCTTCAGCACGTCTTCCAGGATGATGGCCAGGCCGAAGGTGAGCAGCAGCGTGAGCGTGTGGCGTTCCCGCGAATGGAACACCCGCTGGATCAGCACCCGCTCGCAGGCATAGCCCACCACCGCCATCAGCACCGGCGTGAGCGCGAGCGCCCACCAGAAGGGCAGGCCGACGGCCAGCAGCGCCACCGCGGCGTAGGCGCCGATGGCGTAGAACTCGCCGTGCGCCATGTTGATCACGTCCAGCAAGCCGAAGATGATCGTCAGTCCCAGCGCCATCAGCACCACCGCGACGCCGATGGACGCGCCGTTGATGGCCTGTGGCGCCAGGACAAATTGCAACCAGTCGAGCAGTTCGCCCATGGTGTGTCTCCTGAAACGAGGCGGACCGGCTCAGAACCGGGTGCAGGTATCGGCGCCGATCGCCGCGACCGCGCCGACCTTGCTAACGATCTTGAATTCACCGCCAACCACGCGCACCGCATACATCTCCTGCATGGCCTGGTGGTCGCCGGCGCGCAGGGTCTTGGTGCCCTGCGGCGTCTGCCATTCGATGCCGCGCATGGCCGTGCGCACCTTGTCGGTGTCGGTGCTCTTCGCCTTCTCGACGGCCGCCTTGTAGAAGAACAGCACGCCGTAGGAATCGGCGCCGTACAGGTCGGGCTTGGCCTTGGCGGCGGCTTCGAACTCGCTCACGAACTTCCTGTTCTCGGCGCTGTCGATGCTGGGCGAATAGCCCACGCCGGTGACGAAGCCGTCGGCCGCCTTGCCGATCGCGGCCAGGTTCTGCGAGGTCACGGTGCCAGAGGCGCCCACGATCTGCACGTTGCGCGACACGCCGAACTCGGCGAGCTGGCTGAACAGGCGCACCGTGTCGTTGCCGGCGACCGAGGTGTAGATCACGCCCGGCCGCGACGAGCGCACCTGGCCGAAGAAGGGCGAGTAGTCCTTGTTGTCGAGCGGCGCGTAGACCTCGCCCACCGTCTTCGAGCCCTTGGCTTCGGCCGCCGACTTGAAGGCCGCCACCGTGCTGCGGCCCATCTCGTAGTCAGGGCCGAGGTAGAACACGTTGGCCTGCGGCTTCTCCTTGGCCAGCCACTCGGCCAGCGCCGCCGACTGCATGCCGGCGCGCGCATTGACGCGGAATACATTGGGCGAGCACTTGTCGGTGGTGATCGAATCCGCGAACGACACCGTGGTCGCGATCAGCTTGTTGTTGCGCTCGGCCAGCTGGCCTACGGCGAGCGTCGAGCCGGAGTTGACCGTGCCCGTCAGGAAGTCGACCTTGTTGACCTGGAACAGCTTCTCGGCCTTCTGCGTCGCGACGGCAGGGTTGGCCTCTTCGTCTTCGTAGATCAGCTCGAGCTTGCGGCCCATCACGCCGTCGCCCGCGTTGATCTGCGCGGCCGCGAGGTCGAGGCCCCACTTGACCTGCTGGCCGATGCCGGCATAGGTGCCCGACAGCGGCGTGACCACGCCGATCCTGATCGGGGCGGTCTGCGCCGCGGCGACGAGCGGTGCGGCCAGTGCGGCAAGGAAGGCGGTGCGTGCGAGTGTCTTCATGTCTGTCTCCTTGGGGTGGTTCTTAAACAAAATGGGAATCACTTGCCGGTGAAGTTGGCGCGCCGCTTGGCATGGAAGGCCTCGACGCCTTCGCGAAAATCTTCGGAGCTGCGCAGCCGCGAATAGCAGTGGCCTTCGAGTTCGATTGCGATCGACAGCGGCGAGTCCTCGGTGTCGTTGAGCAGCTTCTTGGCGGTGCGCTGGGCCAGCGGCGAGAAGCTGCGCAGTTCGTCGACCAGCGCATCGGTCGCGGATTCGAGTTCAGCGTCGGGCACGCATTCGGTGGCCACGCCCCAGTCGAAGGCCTGGCGGCCGCCGATGCGGCGCGAGCGCATCACGATGTCCTTTGTGCGCGTGATGCCGACCATCTTCTGCAGCCGCGCCGAGCCGCCCGAACCCGGGATCTGGCCGAGCTTCTGTTCGGGCAGGGCGTACAGCGTGGTCTCGGTGGCGAGGCGGAAGTCGCAGGCCAGCGAGATCTCGAAGCCGACACCGAAGCAGTAGCCGCGGCCGGCCGCAATCACCGGCTTGCTGCAGCGCGTCGGCGCCGCCACGTTCCAGGCCAGCTTCGACACATGTTCGGGCGACGCTTCCAGAAAGCCGCGGATGTCGCCGCCGCTGGAGAAATGCTCGCCCTCGGCGCGCAGCACGATCACGCGCACCCGAGCGTCGGCATCCAGCGCCTCGAAGGTGATGCGCAGCTGCTCGCGTCCGCGCATGCTGATTACGTTGAAGGGCGGGCGCGCGAGCACGATGTCGGCGCGTTCGCGCTCTGCATCGATGTGCACCGAGAAGCCGTCGAGATCGACCGGCAGCGTGAGCGCCGGATGGCCGAGTTCATTGAGTTTCATCTGGCGTTTCCTTGGGGTGAAGGGGAGGGGTCGGTGGCATGGGCGCGGCCTGCTCGAACTCGCCGGCGACGAGCTTGCGGCGCAGCACCTTGCCGACAGGGGATTTCGGTATTTCGTGCACGAACACGTACTCGCGCGGACGCTTGAAGTTGACGAGGTCGGAGACACGGCAATGGGCGTCGAGCGCGTCGGGCGCGACCGGTGCGCGCATCTTCACGAAGGCCACCACCTTCTGGCCCCAGCGCTCGTCGCGCAGGCCGGCCACGGCCACTTCGTCGACCGCCGGGTGCAGCGACAGCACCGACTCGATGTCGACCGGCGAAATGTTCTCGCCGCCGCTGATGATCATGTCGTCGACACGTCCGGTCACGTACAGGTCGCCGTCGGCATCGACATAGCCGGTGTCGCCGGTGAAGTACCAGCCGTCGCGCAGGCTTTTCGCGTTCGCGTCAGGGCGGTTGTGATAGCCCTCGAAGGCTTCGTCGCCGAGGAGGTCGGCAATGATCTGGCCCTCTTCGCCCTGCGCGACGTTCCGCTCCGGCGTCTCCGCGTCGAGCGGAATCACCCGCAGTCGCGTGTTCATGCCGGCCCGGCCCGCGGCGCCCGGCTTGGCCACCGCGTTCTGGCTGATGGCGAAGGTGTAGATCTCCGAACTGCCGTAGTGATTGACGAACAGCTCGGGCCGGAACGCCGCGTCGAGCCGCTGCAGCAGTCCGTCGTGCATCGGCGCACCAGCGAAGCCGAGCTTACTCACGCTCGTCACGTCAGTCTGCGCGAAGTCGGTATGCGACAGCAGGTCGTGATAGAGCGTCGGCACCAGATAGAGGTGCGTGATCCGCTCCCGTTCGATGGCGGCGAGCGCCGAGCGCGCATCGAACTTCGGTATGCAGACGAAGCAGCCATCGAGCAGCGCCAGCGCGAGCAGCGAACGCACGCCCATGGTGTGATACAGCGGCATCACGCCGAGCGTGCGTTCACTGATGGCGTAGCGGTTCTGCGCGACGTGGGCGAGCGCGGCGATGCGCTCGGCGCGCTGGCGGCGCGGCACGCCCTTGGGCTTGCCGGTCGTGCCCGAGGTGTAGAGCATCAGCGAGAGGTCGTCGGCTGCGGCGCGCGGTATCGGTTCGCACGGCGCGGCGAGCCATTCCTCGAAGGCGATGGTCGCGCCCTGCACCTCGCCGACGCCGATGCGGATGCGCTGTGCCGTCAGTGCGGAACCCGCCAGCGCGGCTTCGGCCGCCGGCTCGCAGACCAGTGCCCGCGCGCCGGAATCGGCCAGGCAGTAGTCGATGTCCTCGCTCTTGGCGCGCCAGTTCAAGGGCGTGATCACGATGCCCGCGAACTGGCAGGCCCAGTGCAGCGTGGCCATCTCCCAGCGGTTCTGCATCACGACCAGCAGGTGGTCGCCGCGTCGCAGGCCGGCCCGGGCCAGGCCCTGCTGTACGGCGCCAACGCGCAGCGCCCAGTCGGTATAGCTCAAGCGCAGCGCGCCGTCCACCAGTGCCGTGGCGCGTGGGCTGCGTTCGATGCTTTGGAGCAGCGTGCGGCCGAGGTCAAGCATGGGTGGCTTCCTTCGCCGCGTGGCGCGCGCGTGCCACCTCGAGCACGGCGGCGACGATCGGCGTGTAGCCGGTGCAGCGGCACAGGTGGCCCGAGAGCATCTCGCGCACCTCGCCCTCACTCGGTTGGCTCACACGGCCGAGCCAGTCGGCGCACGACATCAGGATGCCGGCAGTGCAGAAACCGCATTGCAGCGCGTGATGGCGCTTGAAGCCCGCCTGCAGGTCGTTCAGCAGGCCCTGCGCGTCGGCCAGGCCTTCCACCGTGTCGACACGCCGCCCGTCGGCCTGCACCGCCAGCGTCATGCAGGCGCGCTGGGCCACGCCGTCGATGCGCACCGTGCAGGCGCCGCAGACGCCGTGCTCGCAGCCCACGTGGGTGCCGGTCGCGCCGAGCGCGTGGCGCAGGAAGTCGCTCAGCAGCATGCGCGGCTGCACCTGGGCGCTGCGCGCGCTGCCGTTGAGATGGAGGCGCACCGGATGCAGTGCGTCGCGGGCCAGGACGGTCATGAGGAACTCCGGTTCGATAGGGCTTGATCGGCGGCGCGCCGGCCGAGGCGTCGCACCAGTTGGCGGCGCAGCGCGGCGCTCGCCTGCGGTTCGTCGCGCGCGTCCAGCGACCACGCAAATTCGTTGAGTGCGTCGTCCAGGGCGCTGCCGTCGAGCAAAGGAAAGTCGCGCGCGGTCGGCCGGTCGGCGACACCGCCCACGGCAATGCGCAGGCGCTTTGCATCGGCCATCGCGGCCACCGCGCAGACCGCGAAATCGCCGTGGCGCATCGAGAACTCCTCGAAGCCGTGGCCCGCGCCCGGTTGGCCCAGCGGAAAGCGCACCGCCTCGAGCAGCTCGTCGTTCGCGCGCGCCGTGCTCAGCATGCCGGTGAAGAAGTCCTGTGCCTTCACGCGTCGCGTGCGCTTCGCGTTGCGCAGCACCACTTCGCCTTCGAGCGCCAGCAGGCACAGCGGCAGCTCGGCCGAGGGGTCGGCGTGCGCGATCGAACCCGCGACGGTGCCACGATTGCGAATCTGGAAATGCGAGATGTGCGGGAAGGCCAGCGCCAGCAGCGGCAGCTCCTGCCTCAAGCCGGGGCGCCATTCGATGCTGGCCTGCGTGGCCGCAGCGCCGATGCGCAGCCAGCCGCCCGGCTCGGTGCTCACCTTCGCGAGCGGCGCCGAGCGCGAGATGTCGATCAAGAGCGACGGTTGTGCGAGGCGCATGTTCAGCACCGCCATCAGCGACTGGCCGCCCGCGAGGATGCGCGCGTCGTCGCCGTGCGCGGCGAGTGCGGCGACTGCCGCGTCCGCGCTGTCGGCGCGCAGGTAGTCGAAGGCTGCCGGTTTCATGCGTGCTCCTTCGCACCGATGCCGAGACGGCGCCGCAGTCGCTGCCACGCCGTGAGCGGTGCGGCGCCCGTCGCCTGCCGCCCGAGCGATTCGAACAACTGCGCGAGCACGATGCGTGCGGCGCCTTCGAGCATGCGGCTGCCAACTGCGGCCACCTTGCCGCCGACCTGTGCTGCGTAGTCGTAGTGCAGGCGCGTGCCGCTGCCGCTGCGCGCGAGACGCACCGTGCCGCTGCCGGCGCCGGTGCCCAGCGAGGAGCTGCCTTGCCCGGCGAGCCGCAGGCTGTGCGGCGGGTCGATCTCCGACAGCGCGATCTGTGCCTCGTAGCGCGCCTTCACGAGCCCGACGCCGACCGTGACGTCGGCGCGATAGCGGTTGGCGCCGATCGCGTCGAGCGCATGGCAGCCCGGAATCACTTTGGCCAGCGCCACCGGGTCGAGCAGCACCGCGAACACGCGTTCCGGCGGTGCGGCGATGTCGACCACGCCGCTGGCGCGCAGCGCAAGGCCGTCGCCCGCCGGCAGCGCGGGTGCTGCTGCTTGCGCCATCGAGGCCGGCGGTGCGGGTTCATCCGCGCCGATCGCGGCCAGCACGCGCGAGGGCGTCAGCGGCAGCCGCACATCGTCCACATCGCGCAGCGGTCGCAGCGCATCGGCGAACGCATTGGCAATGCACACCGGCGTGCTCATGTTGTTGCCTTCGCCCAGCCCCTTGGCGCCGAGCGGCGTGAAAGGCGAGGGCGTCTCCATGTGGACGATCACCGGGTCGGGCACCTCGCAGGCCGTGGGAATCAGATAGTCGGCCAGCGTGCCGGATTGGAAGCCGCCGTCCGCCGCGTAGCGGAACTCCTCGTACAGCGCGGCGCCGAGGCCTTGCGCGAACGCGCCGCAGATCTGCCCGTCGGCCAGTGCCGGGTTGAGGATACGGCCGGCGTCGTGCGCCGTGATGTAGCGGTCGACGCGCACCCGGCCAGTGTCCGGATCGACCTCGAGGCCGCATATGTCGAACACGAAGCCATACGCGGCCGAGGTGTTGACGCGGTCGTTCGCGTCCGGCGCGGCCAGTGTCTCGGGGGTCCAGAAAGCGGTCTCGCGCAAGCCGGGCACCATGCCTTCGGGCAGCAGTGCGGGCGCCCAGTGAGAGCTCGCGGCGAGGCGGGTAAAGGGCTGGCTGCGCTCGGGCTGTCGGCTGTCCATCACCTGGCCCTGGACAAACACGATCTGGTCGAGCGCACAGTCGAACTGCGCCGCCGCGATACGCGCCAGCTTGTCGCGCAGCTTGACCGCGGCCAGGTGCACCGTGCCTGCGACCGCGCCGGCGAAGCGGCTGGAGTAGTTGCCCGCCGCCACCGACCATGCGTCCTTGGCGGTGTCGAACTCGACGTTGACGACGACCTGTTCCGGCTTCAGGCCGAACACGTCGGCCACGACCTGTGCGCACACCGTCATGTGGCCCTGCCCGGCCGGCGCCGAAGCGATGCCGACGTTGATACCGCCCAGCAGGTCGATCGACACCGTGGCGCTCGCGATCGCGCCGTTCTTCGGCCCGGCCTTGGCGCGCTGCGCGGGCGTGAGCACCGTGCTGATGTAGCCCATGTTCGACACCGATGGTTCGACGATGGCCGCGCAGCCGATGCCGTAGAGCTTGCCGGCCGCGCGGGCCGCATCGCGCCGCGCGACCAGCGCGGGCATGTCGGCCGCGGCGCGGGCCAGGTCCAGGGCCTGCACGTAGTCGCCGGAGTCGAGCACCGCGCCCGCTGCGGCGTGGTACGGGAAACGGTCCGCCGCCACGAAATTGCGACGCCGCAGCTCGAACGCGTCGATGTTCAGCTCGACGGCGATGCGGTCCATCAGGCGTTCCAGCGCGAAGTACACCTGCGGACCACCGAAGCCGCGCACCAGGCCAGTCGGCGTCTTGTTGGTCACGACCACGCGGTTGCGCACCTCGAGGTTCGCGATGTCGTAGGCGCCGGTCAGGGCGCCGTGCATGCGGTAGAAGGTGGCCGGCTCGGGCGCGCGCAGGTAGCCACCGACCTCGTCCATCTGGTCGTAGCGCAGTGCCAGCACGCGGCCCTCGGCGTTCACCGCGGCCTCGATCGTGGTCAGCCGGGCGGTCGCCGAGGTCGCGGCGGTCAGGTGCTCCAGCCGGTCCTCGACCCACTTGACCGGGGCGCCGGCCTTGCGCGAGGCCAGGCACATCAGCACCACGTACGGAAACACCGCCTGCTTGACGCCGAAGCTGCCGCCCGAGTCGCGCGGGATGCGATGGCGCAGCTTGTTGCCCGGCACCTGCAAAGCCAGTGCCATCACGGCATGCAGCGAGAACGGCCCCATGAAGTTCGACAGCACGTCGTAGCCCTCGTCGCCCGGCAGGTGCTCGGCGACGACGACACCGCATTCGATCGGCGTGCAGGTGTTGCGCGGGTAGTGCACCGTGAGCGCCACGCGGTGCGGTGCGTAGGCAAAAGCTGCGGCGGCATCGCCGTAGGCGAACTGCCGGTCCGACACCACGTTGCTGCCAACGCCGGCGTGCAGCAGCGGCGCGTCGGCTTCGATGGCGCGTTCGATGTTCACCACCGCGAGCAGCGCGCGGTACTCGACGCGAATGGCGTCGAGCGCGTCCTCGGCGAGATAGCGGTCTTCGGCCACTACCACGGCGACCGGCTCGCCGGCATAGCGCACGCGGTCCACCGCCAGCGCCCAATGCTGCATCGGTTGTTTGACCCCGACCACGAAAGGCTGCGACCAGCGCTCGACGTCTTCTCCCGTGAGCACCGCGCGCACGCCGGGCATCGCCAGCGCCGCGGCCGCATCGACCGCGACCAGCTCGGCGTGGGCATGCGGCGAGCGCAACACGGCGGCGTGCAGCGTGCCGGGGGTCACGCCCAGGTCGTCGCCGTAGCGGCCGCGGCCGGTTAGCAGGGCTGCGTCTTCGAGCCGCTCGATCGGCTGGCCGAGGAGGGGCCGGCGCAGTTGCTGCGCGAGGGCCGGTTCGCTGTGCATTTCGCTGGTCTCCTGCTTGCTTTGTCTCTGTGCACAGAGCGTAGGCAGGGCCGTTCATCAGCGTGAACGCCAGCGTCCAGTGAAGGACCAATTCGTCTGATTTTGGTTCGCGAAGTCCGGCGATTTGCCTGCTGCAGCGCGGAAAGCGGCTAGATCTGGGGCTCGCGCGTGGTCGAAGACTGCGCGGGGGGATCGAACAGGTTGACGACGCGTCGGTAGTCGGTCGGCGTGATGCCCTGGTGTTGACGGAAGAAGCGCGCGAAGTGCGTCGAGGCCGAGAAGCCAAGGTCATGCGCCACATCGCCGACCGGCTCGCTCGAATGCGACAGCCGCTGCACCGCGGCCTCGAAGCGCAGCACGTTGGCGTACACCGCCGGCGTGACGTGGGTGTCGCGCTGGAACAGCGAGAAGAAGTGTGCGCGCGACAGGCCGGCATGCGCTGCCAGGTCTTCCATGTCGAAGTCGCGCGAGAGGTTCGCGCGCATGTGGGAGATCACCTTGCGCGTGCGCGGGTCCATCGCCGTGGGTGGCCGGGTGCGCAGCAGGCCGGCGAGATCGCGCCAGCCCGAATAGCTGTCGATGACCGAGATCACCAGGTTGAACAGCAGGTCCTCCAGCCGCGCGGCGGCCACCTCGTCGGCCCACCACAGTTCGAGCACGAACTCCTCGACGATCTTGCGCGTGCCGGGCCGGATGCCGACACACGATTGGGGAAAGAAGCGGGGGTGCGCCGACAGCGACAACGAACGCTGGATGTCCGCCAGCCACGACGGCTCGATGTACAGTGCCAGGATCAGCGTCTGCGCCTCAGGCGGCGCCTCGTGGATGTAGGCGTGCGGCTCCCAAGCATTGACCAGCACCGCCGTCTCGTCGGTCAGCGGCTGGCGCTCACCGCGCACGGCGAAGGCGCCGTCGGCCCCACCGGCCTTGATGAGGATGTGGCAATGGTGGTGCGCGTGCGGCACCAGTGATGCCGTCATGTCCAGCAAGGCGACGCGGCCGAAGCGGCCCTGGAAGATCTTGATGGCTTTGGACAAGGGAGCGGCTCGGATGGGTCAGGTGGACGCTGGCAGCATAGTTCGCCCGGAATCTTGCGCCATCGGGGGAATCCGCACCCGCTGTGGCGACATTCGGTCCGACAGGCGGACGCACGACAACCCGGCGGCAGTGCCGAGGTCCGCAGCGAGGTGGGCACAGGCACCACCGTCATGCTGCGGTTTGCGCTGGCGGCAAAACCCGTTGACACAAGATCTCGCGCGTTTCGCTTGGTGGAGGTCCGCTGAGGTCACGGTCAGGCTGGCCCCGTCCACTCATCTGGTCGATCCCAGCCGCCTATCCCGCTGCCGTCGGGTCCCATCGCACGGCGCATGGCTGGAGGTATTGGGCCGGTCCGGCTGGCGGCGGCCCCGCCACCCTGCCCTACTCGCTCTTGCCCTGCCTTCCCAGTGCCTGCGCCTGGGCGGGCCTGGCTCCCATCCCCGCCGAACCCTTCGCATGGCGTCGCGCCAGCAGGCCGGCGTATCGCCAGACTCAGCGCAGTGCGACAGCGCACGCCTCATTTCACCATCCGAGAAATGGAGGACAAATAGTGTCCTCAACTACTGTGTCGCATGACAGTTTTCGCCCGGCGGCCCGCGCTTTGCGGCGACACGGATTTCCATCCATCCTCGTTTCCTATCGAACTGGGAGCCATGTGGCCGCGCTGTGACGGTAGCCTTAAGGCTGCGACCATCGGGGTTCACGCTTAACGAACTGGATCCGTTGTTGTCGCCCAGCTTCTCGACGGATGCCGACAGAAGTTTGCCGTTTGCTAACGAGGCTCCGCCTCAGACCGACGAGTGATACGGGTGCGCTCGCGGCGGTGGGGGCCGCGGTGTAAGGTGGCTCCGGTCGAGCCGGCTGGGCCAGGCCCAGAGATGTACGAGCTCGAAGCTCAATGGGGTCCGAAGACCCCGTGGACGACCGGAGCCGGCCATGAAATTACCACACAGCGTCTGCGAAGTGCTGCGCAACCACGTCGTGCTCGAAAGCGAGTGCATCGACCGCATGTATCTCAACGTCTACGTGCCGCAGTTGCAGCGCATCGGTGGCGTCGTGTGGTACCTGCGCGGCCATCTGGGCCAGCGCTTTGCCTCGACCGCCGGGGTGGCGCCCAAGACCGAGGCGTTCGTGGCCAGCATCGAGCGCTTTGTCGCCGATCAGGGCGTGGAGCTAGTGAGCTTCGGCAAGCACCAACGCAAGGACGACGTCACGCAGCAGTACCTGCAGCAGTTCGATGCCGACGAAGGCGTGCTGTACGTCGGGCGGGCGCAGGAGAAGGCCCGCGTCGTGCGCACCGAACGTCGACGCAGCGCCACCACCGGCATGACCTACCCGTGGGTGGTGGACGGTTCGGCCATGGTCAACCACTACTACTTCTACTGCGTCGACGAGGACTTCGGTCCCTTCTTCCTGAAGTTCTGCTCGTACTTCCCCTACAACGCCAAGCTGTGCATCAACGGCAACGAGTACGCCAAATGCCAGCTGCGCAAACGCGGCATCGAGTTCGAGGCGCTCGACAACGGTGTGCTGTCTTGCGCCGACCCCAAGGCGCTGCAGCGCATCTGCGATGGGCTGGACGACAAGAAGATCGACCGGCTGCTGCGCAAGTGGCTGGCGCGACTGCACCATCCGTTCGATCGACACGATCGCAGGGCTGGCTACCGCTACGGCGTGTCGATCCTGCAGGCCGAGTTCGCGCTGGCGCAGGTGCTCGATCGGCCGGTGGCCGGGCGCATCTTCTTCGAGCAGGTCATCCGCGAGAACCTGGACATCGGGCGGCCCGGCCAGGTGCAACTCATCTTCGATCGCCGGGTGAACCGGCGCACCCCGGGAGGGTTCCGCACCCGGGTGATCACCGAAGGCGTCACGCCTTCGCTGCATGTGGACTACAAGCGCTCACGTATCAAGCAGTACCACAAGGAGGCTCAGGCCTTGAGGACCGAGACCACCATCAACGACACGCGCGACTTCGGCGGGCGGCTGTTGAAGAACCTGAGCGAGTTGCGCCGCATCGGCTTTGCCGCAAACCGGCGGCTGCTGCAGATCGAGCAGATCAGCCACGACTGCGCGCTGGGGGACGATACCTTCCAGCACCTGCAGCGACCGCGTCAGATCGAAGGCCAGCGGGCGAGCGCGCTGCGCTTCGGTGACGTCAATGCACAAGCCGTACTCAACGCGGTGCTGATGTTCGTGTTCGTCGCGCGCGGGTTCACGAACAAAGACCTGCGCCAGCACTTCGCCGTCCTGCTCGGCAAGCGTGCCGACGAAATCTCGCCGGGGCGGATGAGCTACGAGCTGCGACGCCTGCGTCTGCACGGCCTGATAGAGCGACTGCCCAAGACCCATCGCTATCGGCTCACCGACGAAGGGCTGCGAACGGCGCTGTTCTACACCCGCGTGTACTCCCGCATCTTGCGTCCGGCAATGGCTCCCGTCGTACCCGCAGCGCCGGGCAATTCACCGCAGGCCTTGCGGCAATTCCACGCCACCGAAGCTGCCGTCAATTCATGGTGCGACGAGGCCCACATTGCGGCGTAGAAAACTTGACGCAATCAATACAAATTCAGGTTGGTCAAGGAATCTAGTGCGGTGTAGTTGCATTCCTCCTTTTGCTCTGGCGCTCTGAGGTCTTGCCATTCGGCGATCACCTTCAGCGCGCTACAAGCATCGACGGTTCGTTCGACCAACGTGGTCTTCCGGGGAAAGGGGTTCTCCTTCTGCCATTGGATGAACTGCTCTGGATCAGCCCGACCGGTAAAGCGGTCTGCCGTTCGAAGGTGATCGCCCTACACCAATCCAAGGCGCTCAAGAGCGGGGGCGAGCTTTAGCAGATCAACCGTCGACGTCCCTGACTCGATGGCCCTGCGCTGACCGCCTTCCTTTTCCTCGCGCATCACACTGCTGGCAATGACAGAGCGCACCTCGTCCTGTGCCACGACCACCACGCCGTCGCGGTCGCCGACGATGATGTCGCCGGGACTGATCAGCACGTCGCCGATCGAGATCGGAACATTCACCCGGCCTGGCTGGTTCTTCCCGGTGCCCTTGATGGACAGGCCGCGACAGAAAACCGGAAAGCCCAAACCCACGATCAAATTGGCATCGCGCACGCAACCGCTGATCACGAGACCGGCGATACCCAGCTTCATCGCTTGGGCCGTGAGGACGTCGCCCCAGGGGCCGGCTTCCATGAAGCCCTTGGCGTCGACCACGAGCACATCACCAGGCTTGGCTTTCTGCACCGCGTAATGAAGAATCAGATTGTCCGCGGGGCGCGCGTCGACGGTCAGCGCCGGCCCCGCAAGGCGAGATGCAGGGTCGATCGGCTTCATGCCGCTGTCCAGGGCGCCTTTGGCGCCCTGCGCCTCGTAGATGGTTGCTGCACCCAGGTCGCGCAGCGTCTTGAGCATGTCGGATGAGATGGCGTTCGTCATAAATGGATGAGGAAACAGGGAGGGCGGCCTCAGCAAGCCGGATAGCCGGGCATTTCGAATCCCGCGGCTTGCAGTTGATGGAGCACGCCGTTGGCGGCGTCGTCGCTCAACCCGGTCAGCGGCGGGCGGACGATGCGCCAGCTGGGCGCGGTCGAAAACACCGAGACCACCTGCTTCATGGCGGGGATCATGGGAACCGCCTGGAAGATCTTCCGGATGGTGTCGGCTCGCGCCTGCAGGGACTGGCCGTCTGGGCCGTTCCACGCCTGGTAGAGCGCATGGATGCCCGACGGATTCATGTTGACCGTGGCGCTGATGCAGCCTGCGCCGCCGATCGGAAGGGCTTTGGAAAGAAACGCCTCGCTGGCGGGGAACACGTCGAATCCGCCCCCCGCGAAAGTCTCGATCATTGCCTTCGAATTATTCCAGTCGCCCGACGAGTCCTTGGCGCCGGCGACGACGGTCGGATAGCGCTTGAGCAATCGTTCGATAAGACCGAGCGTGATCGGCGCGTACGACATCTGGGGGATGTGGTACAGGTAGACGGCCAGGCGTTCATCGCCGACACGCTCGATGACCTCCGAGTAGTAGGCGAAAAGCCCGTCGTCGGAAACACCCTTGAAAAAGAACGGCGGCAGCATGAGCACACCTGCTGCGCTGTTCGCGACGGCATGGCGCGTCAAGGCGACCGCGTCGACCAGCGAGCAGGCACCCGTGCCCGGCATCAGTTTGGAGGCGGGGATGCCGGCCTCGAGCAAGGCATCGGTGAGCGCGATCCGTTCCGGGACGGAGATCGATGCGGCTTCCGAATTGGTGCCGAAGATGGCCAGCGCAGCGCTGTTCTCCAGCAGCCAGCGGCAGTGGGCGACGAAGCGCTCGCTGTCCGGCTCCAGGCTGGGTTTGAATGGCGTCAGTACAGGTGCGAGAACGCCGCGCAGTTGGGTTGTCATGATCACTGCGGCGTGATCTTGGCTTCCTTGACGATCTTGGCGTAGTTGGCCGAGTCGTTCCGGATGTAGGCCGCGAAGCCTTCGGCCGTGTCTCCCACTGGAATCAGGTTGATCTCCGTGAGCTGCGCACGGAAATCCGGTGTCATGGCCTTCTTGACCTCCGCATTGAGCCGCGCAATCACCTCGGGCGGCGTGCCGGCGGGTGCGACCACACCAAGCCAGGTGTAAGCCTCGTAGCCCGGCACCCCGGCTTCGCTGATGGTGGGAAGCTGAGGCAACGTGCTCACCCGTTTCGAAGTCGTCACGGCCAGGCCGACGAGTTTCCCCGACGTCACGAACGGGACCGCCGTCGGGGAAGTTTCGAACATCATGTCGATCTGCCCGCCGACCAGATCTGCCAGTGCCGGCGCGCCGCCCTTGTAGGGGACGTGCATCATGCTGGTGCCGGTCTTCATCATGAAGACCTCGGCGGCGATCTGCTGCGCCGCTCCCAGACCGGCCGAACCGAAGGTCAGCTTGCCTGGCTTCGACTTGGCAAGGGCGATCAGCTCCTGCACATTCTTCACGCCAAGGGAAGGATTTACGACCAGCACGTTGGGCTGGTCCGCAACGCGGATGATCGGCGCGAAGTCCTTGATCGGATCGAAGGGAATCTTGGCGTAGAGATGCACGTTGGCAGTCAACGCGGCGCTCGCCATCAACAAGGTGTAGCCGTCGGGCGTCGACTTGGCGACGTAGTCCATGCCGATGTTCCCCGAGGCGCCGGCGCGGTTGTCGACGAGAACCGGCTGGCTCATGCTCTCGCTCAGCTTCTTGCCCACCAGCCGCGCCACCATGTCCACGCTGCCGCCCGCGGGAAACGGGACGACCAGACGGATGGGCTTGCTGGGATAGCCTTGAGCAAAGGCGCTGGCGCTGGACCATGCCAGGGCCAGAATGAATACGCGGAGTCGGTTGAGCATGCGATGTCCTTCGAGAAAAAACATTGGAGACGGTGGCTTTCAATCGTTAGCCGCGTCGCGCAAGGCGGGTGCGCGCAGATGAAAATCGGTGCTGTCTTGAAAGCGGGTCGCGATGGCGATCAGCTGCGCGTCGCGACCTTCCAGCGCCCCGATCTGAATGCCGATGGGAAGCCCCTGGCGGTCGACTCCCGCGGGCAGCGAGACACCGCACATGTCCAGCAGGTTCAGTAGTCGCGTGTAGCGCACCGGCGCCTGGTCGTGATCGACCTCATCGATCGGGATCGCGGTGGACAGCGTCGTGGGCGTCACCAGTGCGTCGACCCGCGACAGCAAGGTCGCAAACTCCTGCTTCCACGCGGTGCGCTGACGCATGGCACGGACGTATTGCACCGCGCTGACACGCATTCCGGCCGCGAGGCGCGGCCGCACCGAACTGTCGACCGGCGCGGCTGGGTCGGCAGTGAGTTCGCCGTAGTCGACCGCGCCTTCGGACAGCATGATCGCACTGGCTGTCTGTGCGAACGTGTCCAGCGAGCGGGGCATCTCGACGACGGTGAGCTGCGCGCCGCCGCGATGGAACACATCGAGCGCTGCCTCGTAGGCCGCACGGATGTCGGGCGCCACGCCGTCGAGATCGGTCTCGGCGAGGCGGCCGACGCGCAGTCCGGCGAAGGCGCCGCCCTTCTCGCGCGCGGGCTCCTCTGCAGCAACGCTGGCGTCATCGGCCAGCACTGCATACAGCAATGCGGCGTCGGCGGCCGAACGGGCGAAGACGCCAATGCTGTCCAGCGTCGTGCTCAGGGGCAGCACGCCCGCGGTGTCGATGCGGCCGGCGGTCGCCTTCAGGCCGGTAATGCCGCAGAAGGAAGCCGGCACGCGCACCGATCCACCGGTGTCGGTGCCGATGGACAAGGGCACCAGGCCGGCGGCCACCGCCACGGCCGAGCCGCTGCTCGAGCCTCCGGGCGTGCGATGCGTCTTGTGATCCCACGGGTTGCGCGGCGTGCCCATGTGTTCGTTGGTGCCCCACGCGCCCAACGCGAACTGGACCATGTGCGTCTTGCCGACGATGATCGCGCCCGCGGCATGCAGGCGTTCCACGATCCGCGCAGACCGTTGGGCACGGCGGCCGGCGAAAAGCGGCGAGCCGCCGGTGGTCACCTTGCCAGCGATGTCGATGAGGTCCTTCACCGCAACCGGGATGCCATGCAAGGGGCCGAGCCAGCAGCCGGCCCGCATCATCCGGTCTGCGGCATCCGCGGCGGCCAGTGCTTCCTCTTCGTAGATGGCCGTGAAGGCGTGAAGCCATTCATCCTGCGCGCGAATGCGCGCGAGGGACGCCGAGACGATCTCGACGGACGTCAACTCGCTGCGACGCAACGCGCCCGACAGGGCGACGACGTTGTCGAGCGGAATGGCTGGTCGAGTGGGCACCTTCATCATCAGCGCTGCCCCATCCTGTCCATGATGACCTTCGTGGTGCCGAGAATGTCGGGATACTTCTCACCCGCATCCACGCGCGCGAGCGTGAGCTTTTCGTCCTTGCTCATCTGGATCGCGCGGGTCGCCGCTTCGCGGATGTCGGCCGGGGCGAGCACCAGGATGCCGTTCTCGTCGGCGAGGATGGCATCGCCCGGATTGACCGCTACGCCGCCGCAGCTCACCGGGATGCAGAACTCGCCGCCCAATCCGAGCGTCTTGGTCGTGACCGCGGAGGTTCCGCGCGACCAGACGGGCACGCCGTACTGGCGCAATTCACCGAGATCGGTCACGAGCCCGTCCACGATGATGCCGGCGACCCCTGCGGCCCTGGCGGCATAGGCGACCGCACCGCCCATCGCTGCGATGGCCATGTCGCCGCAGCGATCCACCACCAGGAAATCGCCCGGGCGCGCTTGCCCGATTGCGTAGTGAACCATCGCGCCGTCCATGCCGGGCACGCGGATCGTGACGGCCGTTCCCGCAACACGCCGGTCCTGAAAGTGGGCGCGAATCGAGGGGCTCATGAAGCCGGTGTGGCGGAAGTGGCCGATGACGGCCGGCTCTGCTTGCACGAGCAGTTCCAGAAGAGCGCTGTCGATCGGCGTCGGCGGGGGATTGAGGACGTACATAGAGTTTCAGAGCATCGAAAAAGCAAGCGGTGGCTGAAGTTATCCCAGGAGGACTTGAAAGAAAACTCAGTTATCTGGACGAGACTTGATAAGATTTTGTGATCATGAAAGTCACGCTCCGCCAAATCGAAGCTTTCTACTGGACGGCCAAGCTCGGGACCATCCATGGCGCAGCGCATCACTTGCACTTCAGCCAACCGGCCATTTCGGCGCGGATCAAGGAGCTGGAGGCTGTGCTGAAGATGGAGTTGTTTTCGCGCAGGCAGCAGCGCGTCGAACTCACGGTCGCGGGCCGGAACGCATTGAGTCACGCGGAGCGGGTCTTGAGCGCGAGCCAGGACTTCGAGCGGCTGGGCGGAGGGGCGCCTCCTCTGGAGGGCCTGCTTCGCCTGGGGTCCGACGAATCCGCCGCCATGGTGGGACTCACCGAGATCCTCACTCAGCTCAAGCTGCGTCACCCGAAACTGATCGTCGAACTCAGCATCGAGGTTGGAACCGTGTTGACCGAAAAGCTGCGAAAACGGCAACTCGACATCGCGTTCCACACGAACTTCGGCGCCGGCTCCCACGTGATCGACGAACTGATTGGGTGGGTGGAGTTTCAGTGGCTGGCCTCGCGCGACCTGGACATCCCCACCGGCGAGTTTCTGCCCGCGCATGCGGCTGAACTGCCCATCGTCACCAACTCGCCGCCGTCCACGCTCAACGGCGTCGTGCAGAAATGGCTGAGAAGCGGCGGCTTCGATTTTGACGGCGTCAACTCCTGCAATTCGCTTTCGCTGATGCTGCGCCTCGTGAGAGCCGGCCACGCGATCGCTGTATTGCCGGTCGCTGTATTGCGCGAGCAGTTGCTCTCGGGTGAACTGAGAGTGCTGCCGGCAAAGCCGCCGCTGCCCCCGACGCCGTACTACGTGTCTTATCTGGACGAAGAGCGGGGCCCCGGCATCGCGGCGGTCATCGAGGTTGCGAGAACGGCGCTGGAAAGAGAGCGGTTCTTCATGAAAGTGGCCGAACCGGACGCGCGGGCCGCCACCTCCGCGAACCGCGAGCGGGGGGCTCGCGCATGAGTCGAACCAATGCCCAGGCGCAGAGGCCCAGGTCCGCGTGACAAATCGGCTGGGTTGCAGTACCTTGACCAAGGATCACGCGTTGCCGGCGCAACCGAGAAGGCGCACTCCGGCGGCGATCCTCGGAGTTCAACCCAATGCCACTCAATCATCTGACCGATTCTGGCCAGCCGATCGAGCCATCGCCTGACGTACAGCGCACAACGCTTGGGCTGGATGCGCTAGGCCGATACGTGTGCAGCACCTGGGACGAGGCGACCGGGTCAGGATCTCGCGAATTCGACGCCATCGTGGTTGGGGCAGGTATGTTCGGGAGCTACTGTGCCGATAGATTGTTCCGCTGGGGCCAGGCCGCGCGCCTGAAGGTGCTTGTTCTCGATGCGGGAGCGTTTCTGCTGCCCATGCACATTCAGAATCTTCCCAACATTGGATTCAATGTTCCCAGAGCGCTCGCGCCTTCAGCGGATCCAGGCGTCGCCAGGGAATTGGTATGGGGAATCCCGTGGCGAGGGAATACCGATTTTGTCGGCCAGGCCTATTGCATCGGAGGCAAGTCCTTGTATTGGGGAGGCTGGTGTCCGCGCCTGCTCGACGATGATCTGGCGGACTGGCCTGCTTCTGTCGTCAGCTACCTGCGGCAGAACTACTCGCTTCTCGAACAGCAGACCGGTGTCGACGTCCGGACCGACTTCATTCAGGGAGACCTCTTCGAACTGCTCAAGGCACGTCTCTCCGCGATCGTCGGCACCACCCCGGGGCTGAACCTTGACGTCGTGGAAGATCCACCGCTGGCCGTTCAGGGCCAATCGCCGGCGTCGGGATTGTTCAGTTTCGACAAGTACAGCAGCGTGACCAGTCTCATCGAGGCCGTGCGAGAAGCCGCCCGCGAACCTGATTCCGCACGGCGCCTGTTCATCGTGCCCAATGCCCACGTGACTGACTTGAGCGTTACCGACGGTGCCGTCTCTGCCATCAATGTCAACGTTGCGGGAATCCCCAGATCAATCCCGGTGCGCTCTGGATGTGCCGTGGTACTTGCCCTTGGAACGATTGAATCAACGCGGTTGGCCCTGACGTCGTTTCCGACCAGCCCGACAGATCCATCGCAAGAGTTGATGGGCCGGAACCTGATGGCTCACTGGCGATCCAACATCTTCGTCCGCATCAAGCGCGAAGCGTTGGACACGACGTTGTCTCTGCCCAGTGAACTTCAAGCTGCCGCGCTTCTGGTGCGCGGCTCGACACCGCTGGGCCGTTTTCACATTCAGATCACCGCCTCGGCCGATCCTGGCGGGAATGCGGACGCGATGCTCTTTTCGATGATCCCCGACATCGATCAGCTCCAGCAAATGCTCGCCTCGCAGCGAAGCGGCTGGATCACCTTGGGATTTCGCGGCGTTTCGCAGCATTTCGGCGAGAAGCAGCAAGGCGTCCTCAACCCCGACGGTCGATGGATCAATTTGAGCCCTTTCGAGACCGATGAGTTCGGCAGGCCTCGTGCGTATGTGCATCTGACAACGACTTCGGTCGAGGACGAGCTGGCCGATGCAATGGACGAAGCGATCCTGGCACTGGCTAACCGCCTGGCTGGCGACGACCCTGCCAACATCCAAGTGGTTAGCAGGGTGCGAGATGGCCTGGGCACGACCTACCACGAGGCCGGCACGCTTTGGATGGGCTCCTCGCCAGCAGACTCCGTGACCGATACCAATGGACGGTTTCACCATATAGCCAACGCGTTCTGTGCCGACCAGGCTCTCTTTCCTTCGGTAGGTTCGGTCAATCCAACTACAAGGGCTTCCCGCAAATGCAAGCAACGCCCGATGTCGGCGGCTGCGCATGTGAGCAGTCATCGGTTCGGAGGATCGAAGGCATGACGCTCGAACGAGCAGCATGATGGACGAGACAAGGTGCGGACTGGCTGAACTACAAACGGTCATGCTGCAGCACACGATGGCTGCGGACCCTGATGAGAGACGCGCGCGGAGACCTCATTCGCTTATCGAGGATGGCGTTGGCCTCCTCCGTCAATTGATCAGGCACTCTCCGCGCAGGTCTTACCTTGCTTCATCACTTCAGGCCGTCAAGCGGCGGTAGAAATCGGTAGAAATCAGTCGTGCAATTCCTCTGGTTTCAGTGGGTTGGGTTGCCGATCCAAGGTCATGCCGGCATCGTGAATTGCTCTCCTCGCGACATTACGGCCCAGGCCATGCGTGCGTTCTTGGCGGCGATGGCCACGATCGCTCGCCAGTAGCCGCGACGCTCGGCCAGCGCCGCGGCCCATCGGCTGAGCCCGTCCGTTTTGTTCTGGGCACCATTGAGCACCGATCGCGCGCCCAGGACCAGCAGCGATCGAATGTACGAATCCCCCGCCTTCGTGATGTGGCCCAGGCGTGCCTTGCCTCCCGAGCTGTACTGGCTGGGCACCAAGCCGAGCCAGGCCGCAAACTGGCGACCACACTTGAACTCATGCCCGTTGCCAATCGTTGCCAGCAACGCGGTAGCGGTGGTTTGGCCGACCCCGCGCAGGCGCATGAGCTGCTGGGCGCGGGTATCTTCGCGCGCCATCTGCGCGATGTGTTGGTCGTAGAGCGCGATCCGTTCGTCCAAGCGCATCAACTCGCTGAGCAGATCGCCGATGACCATGTTGCTCCATCCGGGCAGATCCTCCAGGCACGCCATGGCTTGGCTGCGCACGGTCGATGCCCTCAGCGGCAGCACGACACCGAACTCACTGAGCAGCCCGCGGATCCGATTGATGGTTGCCGTGCGCTGCTCGATGAATCCTTGGCGCACGCGATGCACGCTCAGTTGCGATTGCTGCTCCAGGCTCTTGACGGGCACGAAACGCATGTTCGGGCGTTGCACCGCTTCGCAGATCGCTGCTGCATCGGCGGCGTCATTCTTGCCACGCCTTCCGGAGAGACGATACGGGCTGACGAACTTGGGTGCCATGAGGCGCACCGTGTGACCATGGACTATGAAAAGGCGCGCCCAATGGTGTGCACCGGAGCATGCCTCCATGCCGATCACGCAGGGCGGCAGTGACGCGATCAACTCCAGCAACTTGGCGCGCGCCACCTTGGGCGATACGAACTCGGGCTTGCCGGCTTCGTTGACGCCGTGAACGGCAAAAACAGACTTGGCGAGATCGATACCAACGTACAAAATAGTCACGGGCTTCCCCTTTCCGAGTGAGTAGATGGCAGGTTCGCAACCCCATCGTGGCACTCAGTTGCCGGCAGCCGCAACTCGCAGCGGCTTAATCGGGACGGGGAAGGCCCTTTCATTCGCTTACCGGACTGGTGCTGACACGCAAGATCGCAGCGGCGGCAATGGCTCTCGCGACGGGCGCAATCGCGCCGCCATGAAGCGGCGGCCGGCGATTTGAACCAGGTCCTGATTTCTCTCGGCGACGCGGAGTATGGCGTGAATGGCCCACGCTTGCGTCAATGGATGTCTTCCGGCGACCCTGAGAGCAGACGCTTGATACGTGCGCCGAGTCTTGCAAGGCGGTCTTTGACCGAACCTGCCGACATCCTTCGAGCCTCGTGGGAAGCGCGCTCATGGTGAAGCGCTTCCCTGAGCGCCCCGAGGCTTTGCGGGCAGCGCTTCCAGATCGCCTCCACCGTGAAGTCGCCCCTGCCCGAGGGCGAAAGGTTGGGGATGATCTGGATGTGCTCGGCAGATATGCGACCCAGCATCTGCGCACGGGCACTCGCGACTTTCAGGGCGTCGTGCCGCCCTTCGAAGGGCGTATTCAAGGTGAGCCTGATCGTCGCCACCGTCTCGAACTGCTCGGCCAGGAACGTGAGCACCTCCACGAGCACGAGCTTCCTGGGCACTCCCCTGTTCCGGGTTGAAATGGGCGAGGGGGTGAAGCGATCGAGGCGAAGCTCGTGTCCATCCTTTGAGATCGCTGCCTCGATGGTTCCCACCAGGGCGTCACCATCGTAGATGTGCAGGGATTCCGCCAGCCGATACGGTGAACGCTCTTTGCCTGCAATGAGAAGTGTAGACGTGGCCATGGTGTGTCGACTTCAGCAAACAGAGGATTGTCAGCGCGGCAGCGCCGCGCAGGACCAGCTGGCGCGCTGCGATTCGCCTGGCTCGAGCACGGCCGCGGGCAGCAGGCCTTCATCGCCCAGTCGGCCAGGCAGCACCGTGACGGGCGCGACGCACAGGTAAGCGCCTTGCCGTGGCCGATGCAAGACCAGGTGGTGTCGGTCTTCGCCCGCAACGCGGATGCTGACTTCGGGACCCACCCGCAGCACCAGTTCGCCCGCCCAGCCGCAGAACGCAGCAGTCTCCCCCGGGTTCATTCGGTAGACAGGCGCCTGCGCGCAGTGCAGCACGCGGCCTTGCGCATCCGGGTCGCCCCGGTGCCTGGCGGCAAACGAAAGGTGCTCCGGCCCGGCGCCCTGCACCAGAGGATGGCATGGGTGCCAACCCAGTCCCGCCGGCATGGGATGCCCGCTACGCCGCCAAGTCTGCCAGCAACCCTTTCAACTCCTTCTTCTGCTCCAGTCCGAAGCCAGGCGCATCGCTGGGCTGCACGCTGCTGCCGCCCAGCGCGCATTCGCCCGGGTAGCCGCCGAAAGGCTGGAACACGCCGGGGTAGGCCTCGCAACCGCCCAGTCCCAGACCGACCGCGATGTGCAGGTTGATGAGGTGACCGCCATGAGGATAGGCCTGCGCGCGATCGAACCCGCGTGATTCGAGCAGCTCGATCATCCGCACATATTCGGTCAGGCCGTAACTCAGGCCGGCGTCCATCTGGAAGATGTCCCGCCCGGGGCGCATGCCGCCGAAGTTCAACAGGTTCTTCGTGTCGGCCAGCGAGAACAGGTTTTCTCCGGTGGCGATCGGCCGGTCGTAAGCCTGTGCCACTTCGGCATTGAGCGCGAAGTCGAGCGGGTCGCCGATCTCTTCGAACCAGCGCAGCCTGTAAGGTGCAATGACCTCGGCGTAGGCCAGCGCGGTCTGGATGTCGAAACGGCCATTGGCATCCACTGAGAGTCTGCTCCCGTCCCCGGCGATCGCCAGCGCTTCTTCGATGCGCTTCAGGTCATCAGCCAGCGGCGCGCCGCCGACCTTGATCTTGAAGGCCGAGAAGCCCATGGCCCGGTAGGCGTTCAGTTCATCGGACAGCGTCTTGCCCCGCCCCGGCTCGTAGTAGTAGCCGCCGGCGGCGTACACATCCACGCTGCGTGCCGCCGTCGGCCGGCCGTAGGCGCGGGCGATGTTCACGTACGCCGGCTCGTCGTCGAGCTTGGCATTCAAGTCCCAGACCGCGAGTTCGATCGCGCCGACGGCAGCCGCGCGGTCGCCGTGGCCGCCGGGCTTTTCGTTGCGCATGGCGGTGGCCATCACCCTGGCCGCGTCGAAGTGCCGGCCATCGCTGGCCAGCAGCGATTCGGGCGCCGCGGCCAGCACACGGGGAATGACGCGGTCCCGCAGGATGCCGCCTTGCGCGAAACGGCCGATCGAGTCGAAGGCGAAGCCGATGACCGGCTTGCCGTTGCGAACCACGTCGGTGAACACGGCCACGAGCGATACGGTGTGCTCTGCGAAGCTGACAAGGGAGTTGGCGATGTCGCCTTCGAGTTGGACCGTGAGTTCGCGGATGTCGGTGATCTTCATGTTCAGTCTGCCTTGATGCCGCCGGTCTTGATCACGTTGCCCCAGCGCGTGTACTCGCTCGCGATGTATTTGCCGAAGTCGTCCGGGCTGCCGCCGACCGTCTGCATGCCGATCTTCGCCATGTTCTGCTGGACCGCCTCGGTCGCCAGCACGGCCTTCAGGTCATCGTTGATCCTGTTGCGGATCGCCGGGCTCAAACCGGCCGGCGCCACCACGCCGAGCCAGCCCAGCACGTCGAAGCCGGCCAAGCCGCTTTCATTCAGCGTCGGCACATCGGGCAAGGCCGTGTCGCGCTTCATGGTGGAAACCGCGAGGATGCGCACCTGGTTCGACTTCGCAAAGGGCATGGCGCCGGGCAGCGAATCGAACAGCGCATCGAGCTGGCCGCCGAGCATGTCCGTGTAGGCAGGGGCCGAACCCTTGTACGGAATGTGCTGCAGGTCCGCGCCCGAGCGCTGTTTGAAGAGCTCCATCGTCAGGTGCTGCGTGGAGCCACTGCCGCCGGAGCCGTAGTTCAGCTTGCCGGGCGCGGCCTTTGCGCCCGCGATCAGGTCCTTCACCGTCTTGTATTTGGAGTTGGCCGGCACGACCAGCGCCTGCGAGACGCCGGCCACGTTCATGATCGGCGTGAAGTCCTTGCGCGGGTCGTAGCCCACGTTCTTGAGGTGCGGCGCAATCGCGATCGGCCCGCTCGAACTCAGCAGCAGCGTGTAGCCATCGGCCGGAGCCCGCATCACGATCTGGCTGCCGAGCGCACCGCCCGCTCCCGGCTTGTTGTCCACCACCACGCCCACGCCCCACTTCTTCCCCAGGCCGTCGGCAAGGATGCGGGCCAGGATGTCGCCCGACTGGCCGGCAGTGAACGGCACCACCACGGTGACCGTCTTGGTGGGATAGCCATCCGCTTGGGCCCAGGCCAGCGCGGGCGCAAAGGCCAACGCAACAAGGGATTGGACGAGAGTGCGACGTAAGGTCATGAACAGGTCTCCAGAAGTTTGTGAACACAAATCGAATATGTCATGACATATTAATATGTCATTACTTTTCTATCAAACGACCGCTAAACTGCCTGCTCGATGAGCAACACTCTCTACAGCCAAGTGGCACGATCTCTCGCCGACGGCATCAGTTCGGGGCGCTATCCGGTCGGCAGCCTGCTGCCCACCGAATTGGCGCTGTGCGAGCTGCATGGCGCCAGCCGGCCGACGATCCGCGCGGCTTTGGCGGAGTTGCAATCGATGGGTCTGGTGTCACGCCGCAAACGCGTCGGCACCCGCGTCGAGGCGGCCTCCACCTCGACCGGCTACAGCCAGTCGCTGGCTTCGTTGGAAGACCTCACCCAGATGGCCGCCCATCAGGCGCGCATGGTTCAGAAGACCGAGACTGTGGTGGCCGATGCTGTGCTGTCGCAGGAGATCGGCTGCGCCGCCGGCAGCCGCTGGGTGCGCATGGACATGCTTCGGCTCGGTGTGGATGAAGACGTCCAGCGGCCGATCGGCGTCTCTCGCGTGTATGTGGCGGCGGCCTACGCCGACATCCCGAAGCTATTGAAAAAGTCGCCGCGCGCGCTGATCAGCACCCTGATCGAAAACCACTACGGCCGCCGCATCGCCGAAGTGGAGCAGACCGTTCAGGCGATCGCGATGCCTCCGGAACTCGAGATTCCCCTCCACGCCCCGGCGGGATCGCCCGCGCTCAAGATCGTGCGCCGCTACCTCGACCACGCCAATGATCTGGTTGAGGCGACTATCACGGTGCACCCGGGTGATCGCCTGGTCAGCAAATCACGGCTGAAACGGCAGCATAGCTAGGAGTCCAAAATGTGCAGCTTCATCCGTCGCCGAATGGATCGAGGAGCGCTCACACCGTATCTGCCTACAGCTTGCAGGCAGCCGGCTTCGAGGTCACCAACATGACGAAGGCGCCGCCGAGCTACCCTTGCATCGCCGCGACGCGCACATCAATAGCGCCGTCGATGCACACCACAGTTCCGGGTTCAGTTCAGGCAAAGCCAGAGCAGGCAAGGCCTTGCCTGTCTCGCCGCGGGCGTACTGCAAAGCCCCAGTATCTGACCTACGGCTTGCAGAGCAGAAGACCCCGCCGCACGCACTCAGCGGCCTTCAAAGCCAAAGTGGCGTTGGCTGCTGTGCGAAGCAACAAGACCCTGGCCGAATTGGCGCAGCAGCGGATGTGCATCCCAACCAGATCACCGACTGGAAGAACCAGTTGCTCAGCCGGGCGGTTGACGTCTTTGGCGGTAAGCCGCATGCCGCAGAGCCGGCGGTTGACCTGAAGGCGTTTCACGCCAAGATCGGCCGACTGGCGCTGGAGAACGATTTTTCAGGAGGCGCGCTCATCCAGGCCGGCATGCTGAGCGCAAAGCGATGATTGACCGAGGCCATCACTTGCCGCTCAAGCGCCAAGCCGAGCTCGTGAGCATCAGCCGCAGCGCGGCGTATTACATGGCCAAGCCAGTGAGTCCCCATGCGACGGGCTTGAGCACCCTATCCGTTTGATTCCAGTGCGCGACACCATTGTGGTCAATAGCAAACTGACCAAGGAAATGGCGGCCGTGCGTGTTGGTCTTCTCGATCGCATGTAGCCCGCGGGTCACTCGGCTGCTTCGGTTGGCTTCGATGCAGTTTCGTCGGAGTTCTTGTCACGATCAAGAATCGAACTCGCCTTCGAATGAGGCCGCTCACTGTTCTGATGTCGCCGAGCAGCGCGCGTTCCGCTCCTGTCTGGACGGAACTGTTTGTGCGTGAGCACGAGGGCATCCCGCGGCCCGGAGGCCAATTCAGTCGCGCGGCTTACGCAGTGCCTCGCCCGGCTCGGGCCCCAGCTCCGGCGCATTGCCGGTCATCATCTGGCTCAGCAGGTCCGACAGCACACCGCGCTGAGGGGCATCGAACATGCGCAGCAGGTGCAGCTCGGCCGCTGCATGCCGCGGCATCGCCTCGTCAGCCAGCCGAATGCCCTTGACCGTGAGCTTGACCAGCACGCCGCGCCCGTCGTTCGGGTCGATCGAGCGCTTGATCCAGCCTTCCTTCTCGAGCCGCTTCAGCAGGTTCGACAACCCTCCCGAGGTAAAGAGCAGTGTGCTCTGCAAGCGCGAAGGCGAAAGCCGATAAGGCGCGCCCGCCACCCGCAGCGTGGCGAGCACCGCGTACTCCTGGTACTTCAGGCCAAAGGGCTCCAGCACGAGGTTGAGCGTGCGCAGCACGACTTCCTCGAGCCGCAGCAGTCGGCCGACCACGGCCTTGCCGCTGCTGTCGATGTCGGGCCGCTCGCGCCGCCACTGCCGGATGCCGCGCTCGACCAGGTCGCCGCCTTCCGCGGGCGCCTCGCGGGCCGGCGGGTGCAGGTCGGTGGCATCGTCGAGAAGCCTTGCATCGCCTTGGGGCGGACGTCGGTTCGACGCTTCTATCTTGTGCGGCATGACGTACTTTTCATGGAAAGTGAAGACGATACGCTGCCATTCTGGTGCAACGCCGCGGCGCGGGTTCGCACCTATCTTAAATGCCTTGCCTTTATCTTTCATGAAAGATAAAGTGAATTCCATTGCAGCCTTTCGGTCCTCTGATTCACAGGAGCTCTCGATGAAACCCACGTTCTCGCGCTGTCTTGTCTCCGGCCTCGTGGCTGCCTTACTGTGCGGCGCCGCGCAGGCCGAAGATCTGGTCGTCGGCATCTTCGGCGGCTCCTTCGCCGAAGACTCCAAGACCTGCCACATCGCTTCCTTCGAGAAGAAGACCGGTGCCAAGGTCGCGCTCAAGCTGGGCAGCTCCTCGCAGTTCGCGGCCGCGATCCGGGCGACCGGCGGCAAGTCGGACTTCGACGTGGTCTACATCGACAACTCACTCGCGACCCAGCTGAAGAACGAGAAGCTGCTGGAGACCATCGACAAGAGCAAGCTCACGCACGCGGCCGAGGTGTCGCCGCGCGCCCTCGACAAGGACGGCCAATACGTCGTCTTCATGACCGGCGCCACCGTCATCGTGTACGACACCAAGCAGATCAAGACGCCGCCCACGTCGTGGGCCGACCTCGCGAAGCCCGAGTACGACGGCCGCCTCGCGATCGGCGACATCAGCGGCACCTCGGGCTCGCAGTTCCTCATGGCGCTCAACCGCATGAAGGGCGGCACGCTCGCCAACATGGACCCGGGCTTCGCCGCCATCAAGCCGATCGCCAAGTCCTCGGTCACGCTCTACACGCAGGCCGACCAGATCGTCTCGCTGTTCGAGCGTCAGGAAATCGCCGCCGCCGTGTGGTACCCCGACCGCGCCGGCTCGGCCATCGACAAAGGCCTGCCGCTGGCCATCGTCTATCCGAAGGAAGGCGCGGTGGGCATCCTGCCCGCGCTGGTGATTCCGAGGGGCACCAAGTCGCCGGCGCTCGCGCTCAAGTACATCGACGAGGTTCTCTCGAAGGAAGGCCAGACCTGCTTCGCGGAACGCAAGTACGCGGGCCCGGTCAACACGCAGGTCAAGCTCAGCGACAAGGCCGCGAAGATCGTTCCCTACAAGGAGACCTTCGACAACCTCTGGCTGCCCGAGCCCGAGGCCGTGGCGAAGTCGCTGCCGGACTGGACCAAGCGCTGGCAGCGCGAAGTCGCCCGCTGATCGTTCGCCCCTTCGGCCGCAGGATCCGACCGAATGCCAGCACTGACGCTCGACCGCCTCGAGAAACGCTATCCCGGCCACACGGCCGCATCGTCGGTCTCGCTGTCCGTCCACGACGGCGAGTTCATCTCGCTGCTCGGCCCTTCGGGCTGCGGCAAGACCACCGTGCTGCGCATGGTGGCGGGCCTCATCGAACCGACCGGCGGCCGCATCCTGGTCGACGGCCGCGACATCACCGCGCTGCCGACCAACCAGCGCAACATCGGGCTGGTGTTCCAGTCGTATGCGCTCTTTCCGCACATGAACGTGTTCGAGAACGTCGCGTTCGGGCTGCGCCGCCGGGGCATGCAGGGCAGTGAGCTCAATCGACGCGTCGAGCAGGCGCTGGCGAGCGTGCGGCTCTCCGCTCTCGGCGGCCGCATGCCGCGCGAGCTGTCTGGCGGCCAGCAGCAGCGCGTGGCGGTGGCGCGCTCGATTGCACCACGGCCCAGCATCCTGCTGTTCGACGAGCCGCTGTCCAACCTCGACGCCTCGCTGCGCGACGAGATGCAGATCGAGCTCAAGCGGCTGCAGCGCGAGGTCGGCATCACCACGCTGTTCGTCACGCACGACCAGGGCGAGGCGATGTCGATGTCCGACCGCGTGTGCGTCCTCGCACACGGCGTGGTGCAGCAGTTCGACACGCCCGAGGCGATCTACCACCGCCCCGCCACCGGTTTTGTCGCGAGCTTCATCGGCCGGCCCAACCGCCTGACGGGACAGGTGCTGCGCATGCCGGAAGGCGCTGCCGGGGTGCAGTTGGACAACGGCCCCGTGCTGGCCGCGACGGGTGCAGAGGGCATGGCGCCCGGCACCGCAGTCGACGTCGTGGTCCGCCAGGAAGACATCCGCTTCGCCGACTCACCATCGACAGCCGCCTTCACGCTCGCGGGCCGGGTCGCCATGCGCTCCTTCGTCGGTGCGCGCGTGCAGTACCTGCTCGCCTTCGGCGGCACCGAGCTGATTGCCGAGGCCGTCACCAACGGCCCGCACGCCGGCCTCGAGGTGAATGCGCCGGTGGGCGTGACCATCGAGCCGCAGCACGTGTACGTGACGCCCGCCGCGCAACGGGAAGCCGCATGAACCAGCGCAAGCTCACCGGCACGCTGCTGGCGTCGCCGCTGCTGCTGGTGCTGCTGCTGGCCTTCGTCGCGCCGGTGCTGCTGATGGTGCCGCTGAGTTTGCACCCCTACGTGCCCGGCACCGGCATCTCGGCTGGCTGGACCCTGTCCAACTACACCAGCATCGTCACCGACGAGTACTACCGCGAGGTGGTGGTGCGCACGCTGGTGCTGGGCTTCGGCGTCACGGCCATCTGCCTGCTGCTGGGCTACCCGCTCGCCTATTACATCGCCAACGCGGGCCCGAAGATGAGGCTCACGCTCACGATGCTCGTGATCTTTCCGATGCTGCTCAACCTGGTGGTGCGCTCCTTCGGCTGGATCGCGCTGCTCGCCAACCGCGGCCTGGTGAACAACCTGCTGACCGACATCGGCCTGATCGAGCGCCCGATCAGGATGATGTTCAACCTGTTCGGCCTGCTGGTGGGCATGTCGCACATCTTCCTGCCCTTCATGGTGCTGATGCTGGTGCCGGCCATCCAAGCCATCTCGAAGGACGTTCAAGCCGCCGCGTACACGCTGGCCGCGAGCCGGCTGCGCGTGTTCTGGTCGATCACGCTGCCGATGAGCGCGCCGGGCATTCTCTCGGGCTCGATCCTGGTCTTCGTGCTGACCATCAGCGCGCTGGTCACGCCGCGCATGCTCGGCGGGCCCACCTACAAGGTGATGGCGACGCTGATCTATGACGACTTCCTGCAGACGCTCGACTGGCCCGCGGGCGCCGCGATGTCCTTCGCGCTGACCGCGCTGACGCTGGTGGTGATCGGCCTGTCGAGCCGCGTGCTCAAGCGCTGGGGAGGCCACGCATGAGCGGCGAACGCAACCGGGCGCCCGTCCTCGCGGCCACGGCCATCGCGGTGGTGGTGTTCCTGCAGATCCCAGTGCTGGTGGTCGTACTCGCGGCCTTCAGCAAGACGGCCTACCTCACCATCCCGCCGAAGGGCCTCACCTTCCACTGGTTCGACGTGGTGCTGCGCGACCCCGAGTACCTGAGCGCGGCCTGGACCAGCCTGTGGCTCGCCGCCGCATCGACGGCCGCCGCGCTGGTGCTGGGGCTGATCGCGGCCTATGCGATCCACCGCCGCATGGTGCCGGGCGCAGCGGCGCTCACCTCACTGTTCATGGCGCCTCTGATCCTGCCCTCGGTGGTGCTCGGCGTGGCCCTCCTGCAGTACTACACGATGACCGGCCTGCGCGGCAGCTCGTTCGGTCTGTGGCTCGCGCACGTGGTCATCACCGTGCCCTATGTGATCCGCGCTAGCCTGGGCAGCCTCTCGGCGGTTGACGAGTCGCTGGAAGACGCCGCCCGCGTACTGGGCGCGAACGGCCTCACGAGCTTCCGCCTCGTCACGCTCCCGCTGGTCAAGCCCGGGCTGGTGGCGGGCGGCCTGTTCGCTTTCATCACCTCGCTCGACAACGTGCCGGTCTCGGTGTTCCTTCTGTCGGCGAGCCAGACCACGCTGCCCGTGAAGATCTTCACCTCGGTCGAACAGGGTGTCGATCCGAGCGTGGCCGCCGTCTCCACCCTGCTCATCGTGACCACCGGCATCGTACTGCTGCTGGCCGAGCGATGGACGGGTTTCCACAAGCACGTCTGAACCGTTTTCTCCAAGGAGTTTTCCGATGCCGACCACGAGCAAAGGCTTTCCGCTCATGCTGACCTTCGACCTCGATGCGGAGACCATGTGGACCGGCCGCGACCCGGCCAATGCCCAGCGCCCCATCCTCATGTCGCAGGGCGCCTACGGCTGGAAGGTGGGCATGCCGCGCATCCTCGCGCTGCTGGCGCGCTACGGCATCTCGGCCACCTTCTTCATTCCGGGCGAAGTGGCCGACAAGCACCCGGACCTCGTGCGCGAGGTGGTCGACAAGGGCCACGAGGTCGCGCACCACAGCTACAGCCACCGCTGGATCGTGAGCCTGAGCCCCGCGGAAGAGCGCGAGGAAATGGACCGCGGCATGGAAGCGCTCACGCGCCTGGCCGGCACGCGCCCGCGCGGCTGGCGTTCGCCCGCGGCGGAGTTCAGCAGCATCACGCTCGACCTGATCAAGGAGTACGGCTTCGACTACTCTTCGAACTTCTTCGACGACGACTCGCCCTACCTGCTGGAGATCGGCGGCAAGCGTACCGACATCGTGGAGCTGCCGTTTCGCTGGGTGCTCGACGACGCGCCCTTTTTCCAGTACTCGATCACGCTGCCGGGCCGCACGCTGCAGGCGCCCTCGGCCGCGCTCGAGGCGTGGACGAGCGAGTTCGACGTGCTCTACGCCGAGGACCGCATGATGATGATCGGCATGCACCCCCAGCTCATCGGCCAGCCCTCACGGCTCAAGGTGCTCGAAGGGCTGATCGAGCATGCGCTGTCGCACTCGAACGTGTGGATCGACCGCTGCGACCGCATCTCCGACGACATGCGGCCGCGCCTGAAGGCGGCCGTCGCGACATGAGCGCCTCGCCGACCGGCCTGCGCCTCGCCGTCAGCGGTGGCGCCAGCGGCATCGGGCTCGCGGTGGCCCGGCTCGCGGTCGAGCGCGGTGCGCGCGTCGTGCTGCTGGACCGCGATGCCAAGGGGCTTGAAACCGCAGTCGGTGTGCTCGGCGACGCGGCCCTTCCGCTGGTGTGCGACGTGACCGATGCTCCCGCCGTCAAGGCCGCAGTGGACAAAGCGGCAGCGTGGCTCGGCGGCCTCGACGCGCTCGTCAATTCGGCCGGCGTGGATGCGCTCAAGCCGCTCGAAGAGACCGGCGATGCCGAATGGGCGCACATCATGGCAGTCAATCTCACGGGGCCGATGCTGGTGTGCCGCGCCGCGATGCCGCATTTGCGTGCGGCCGGCGGCGGCAGCATCGTCAACATCGCTTCGGGCGCCGGGCTGCGGCCGCTACCGCACCGCACGGCCTACTGCGCCACCAAAGCCGCGGTCATCATGTTCGGCAAGGCGCTGGCCATCGAGGCAGCGGCCGATGGCATCCGCGTTAACGCGGTGTGCCCGGGCGCGATCGACACGCCGCTCTTTCGCACCAGCTACGAGCGCAGCGACGATCCGCAACGCGCGCTCGACGAAATTCGCCAGCGCTACGCCCTGGGCCGCGTGGCCGCGCCGGAAGAGGTTGCCGAGGCCGTGCTCTACCTGAGCGGGCCGGGCGCCAGCTACATCACGGGCACCGCGCTGGCCGTCGACGGCGGGCGCACCTTTCATTGAAGAACCGGCCATGTCATTCGACAAGCGCATCGCCGTCGTCACCGGGGGCGGCCAGGGCATCGGTGCCGCCACGGTGCTCGACTTCCTCGCGCGCGGCGCGCGCGTGGCGGTCCTCGACCTCGACTGCGCGCCGCTGCAGCAGCAGCTCGCCGCGCGGCCCCAGGCGGCAGGCCGCTGCCTGTGCGTTTCGGGCGACTGCACCGACGCCGCCGTGGTCGCTGCCTTCTTCGACCGGGTCGAATCGGAAATGGGCGCAGTCGACATCCTGTTCAACAATGTCGGCCAGAGCGCACGCGAACGCGGCGGTGCATTCATCGAATCGGACGAGGCCGTGTGGCGCTTCGTCATCGAGGTCTCACTGCTGACGGCGATGCGCGCCTCGCGCCGTGTCGCGCCGGGCATGAAGGCGCGCGGCTTCGGCCGCATCGTCAACATGAGCACCGATGCGGCCTTCGTCGGCGACGTGGGGCTGGCCGACTACGCTGCCGCCAAGATGGGCGTGGTGGGCTTCACGCGCTCGCTGGCGCGCGAACTCGCGACGCACGGCGTCACCGTGAACGCCGTGTGCCCTGGCGCGATCCGAACGCGCGCGCACGAGCGGCTGCGGCCGGAGGTGCTCGCGAAGATCGTCGCCGACACGCCCGCCGGCTTCATCGGCGCGCCCGAAGACGTGGCCGCCGCAGTGCGCTTTCTCGCGAGCGACGACGCCCGCTTCATCACCGGCCAGACGCTGCTGATCGACGGCGGTCGCTGGATGCTTTGACCGACTCTTCCGCAAAGGACACGACCATGGACTTGATGGACCACAACGCGCGCGATCTGGCCGCGCTGATCCGCAAGAAGGAGGTGTCGCCCGTGGACGCCGTGCGCGCGGCGTTGGCGCGCATCGAGGCGCGCAACAAGCTCAACGCCTTCATCACCGTGACCGGCGAGCAGGCGCTGGAGGCCGCGCGCCGCGCCGAGGCCGCGGTGATGGCCGGCGACACGCTCGGCCCGCTGCACGGCGTGCCGTACTCGGTGAAGGACCTGACGCTGACAGCCGGCGTGCGCACCACCATGGGCTCGGCCATCTATGCAGACTCCGTGCCGAAGGAAGACGCGGTGGCGGTGGCGCGAGCCAAGGCCGCGGGTGCGATCCTGATCGGCAAGACCACCACGCCCGAGTTCGGCCACAAGCAGGTGCCGACCGCGCCGATCTTCGGGCGCACGCTGAACCCGATCGACGCGCGCTACACGCCGGGCGCGTCGAGCAGCGGCGCGGCCGTGGCGGTCGCGGCCGGCTTGGGCTCCCTCGCGCTCGGCACCGATGGCGGCGGCTCGATCCGCATCCCGGCCTCGTGCTGCGGCATCGTCGGCCTCAAGGCGACGCTGGGCGTGGTGCCGCACCTGCAGGCGCCCGACCTGTACTCGGCCAACTCCTTCACCGGGCCGATGGCGCGCGACGTGGCCGACACGCAGCTGCTGTTCGACACGATCAAGGGCTTCGATCGACGCGATCCCTATGGTCTCGGCGGCCCGATGCCAAGGCGCGCCGTTCCCGCTTCGCTGCGCGGCCTCAAGGTGGCCTGGTTGCTCACCGCCGGCAACCCGGTCGATCCCGAAGTGGAAGCCGTGACCACGGCGGCCGTGCGGGCGATGGAGCGCGAAGGCGCGATCGTCGAGACCGTGCAGCTCGACCTCGTGGCGCTCGAACGCCACTTCCTCGTGATGCTGCAATCGATGCTGGCCGCGCGCGTCGGCGCCAATCTCGAGCGCTTCGGCGACCGGCTCGACGCCACGCTGATCGATGCCGTGCACAAGGGCCGCCGCCACAGCGCGGTCGACCTGCACGAAGCCACCTTCGCCAAGACGCGCTGCTTCACCGAACTGCAGGGCCTGTTCGAACGCTTCGACGTGCTGGTGTCGCCCACGGTGTCGGCGCCGCCGCTGCCCATCGACATGGACGTGAGCGGCGAGGTCGAGATCGCCGGCAAGCCTGCGGGCACCATCCGCGGCGCCTGGTACCCGTACACCTACCCGATGAACCTCACGGGCCATCCAGCGCTCTCGATGCCCTGCGGCAAGAGCGCGATCGGCCTTCCCATCGGGCTGCAGCTCGCCGGTCGTTGGTACGACGACGACTACCTGCTGGCCATCGCGCGGCTCGTCGAGCAGGCGCTCGGCTGAACTTTCCTTTCTTCTTTTCACCACCGAGGTTTCCATGCGAGCGTCCTCCCTTCGCCTTCTCTGCATCGCCGCCTGCGCCGCGGCCACCGTCCAGGCAGCGCAAGCCGAACTGCCGCCGGGCCTTGCGGGCGGCAACCTCAAGATCGTCGTGGGCTACGCGGCCGGCGGCGCGGCCGACACGGTGGCGCGGCTCTACGCCGAGCAGCTCAAGGACGCGGGCTTCGGCAGCATCGTCGTGGACAACAAGCCGGGCGCGTCGGCGCGGCTGGCCTGGGACGTGGTGAAGAAGTCCAAGGCGGACGGCCTCACGCTCTACCTCGCGCCCTCGCCGCTGCTCACCATCCTGCCACTTACCTACAAGACGCCGGGCTACGACGCCGAGAAAGACCTCACGCCGGTTGCGCTGCTGGTGGAGATTCCCACCGCCGTCGTCACGGGGGCCTCGCAGCCGTATAGCTCCATGAAGCAGTATGTGGAATGGGCAAAGAAGAACCCGACCAAGGCCACGCTCGGGCTCGCGACCATCGGCAGTTCCGGGCACCTGGGCGCCTTCGCGCTCGCCAAGGCGCAAGGCTTCGAGATCACACCCGTGGCGTACCGCGGCGCATCGCCCATGCTGGTCGATGTGGTCGGCGGCGAACTCTCGATGGGCTGGGACGCCGCCGCCAGCATGATGCCGCTCTACAAAGGCGGCAAGATCAAGTTCCTGGGCCTGAGCGGCGACCGCCGGCTGCCTGCGCTGCCCGAGGTGCCCACGGCCAAGGAGCAGGGCTTTCCGGAGTTCGTGGCGGCGACCAGTTGGTATGGCGTGTACGCGCCCGCCGGCACGCCGCCGGCCGCGCTGGCCGCGCTCGAGAAGAGCTTCCTGGCCGCCGCCGCGAAGCCCGAGCTCGTGCGCAGCCTCGAAGCCGCAGGGCTCGTGGCGCATTCGGAAGGCCGCGCCGACCTGGCCCAGCGCGCGCAGCGCGAGCGCAGGAACTGGGAGCCGATCGTCAAGGCCGCGGGCATCGTCGTCGACGAATGACCAAGGAAAGCAGAGCCACCATGTCCGACGAAGCCCTCTTCTTCACGCCCGCCACCGAGTTGGCGAGCCTCCTGCGTTCGGGCAAGCTGTCGCCGGTCGAGCTGGTCAGGGCCGTGCTCGACCGCGCCAAGCGCCTGCAGCCACGGCTGAACTGCTTCATCACGCTCACGGCCGAGCGCGCCCTGGCCGAGGCACGCCGTGCCGAAGCTGACATCGTGGCTGGCCGCCCGCTCGGCGCGCTCCACGGCATTCCGTTCACCGTGAAGGACCTCGTGAACACCGAGGGCGTGCCCACCACCTTCGGCACCGTCGTCCATCGCGACAACGTGCCGTCCGAAGATGCCGTCAGCGTGGCGCGGCTGCGCGCGGCCGGCGCGATTCTGATCGGCAAGACGACGACGCCAGAGTTCGGCTCTGGCCCGATGACCAACTCGCCGTTGTTCGGCAGCACGCGCAACCCGTGGGACGCCTCGCGCACGAGCGGCGGCTCCAGCGGCGGCGCGGCAGCCGCCACTGCGGCGGGCATCGCTCCGCTGGCCGTCGCGACCGACGGCGGCGGCTCGACGCGCATTCCGGCCGCCTGCAACGGCGTGGTCGGCCTCAAGCAGTCCAACGGCGTGATCCCGCACAGCCAGGCGCAGGACCTGTTCGGCAACCAGACTTACGTCACGCCGACGACGCGCACAGTGGCAGACACCGCGTTGATGCTGCAGGTGATGGCCGGTCCTTCCGCGGTGGATCCCTGGTCGATCGGCCTGCGCGCCCACGACTATGCCGAGGCTGCGCGACCGCAGGGCGACCTGCGCGGCAAACGCGTGCTGCATTGCGTCGCGCCGCCGGGCCGGCCGGTGTCGAAGGACGTGGAACGCAGCTTCGAATCCGCCCTGCAGACGCTCGCCGGCCTCGGCGCCACGCTGGAGCCTTTCGCTGGCGGCGGCTTCGATGTCGAGCCCATCTGGCGCGCCATCAATCACACCGTGTGGCGCGCACGCTTCGCGCCGCTGGTCGAAAAACACCCCGAGACCTTTAGCGAAACCTTCAAGCGGCAGATCGCATCGGCGGCCAGCGTGAGCGGCGTCGAATACCAGGAAGCGATGTTCGCGCGCTCGGCACTCTTCAAGCGGGTGCAGGGGCTTTTCGAACGCGCCGACGTGCTGGCGACGCCGACGCTGTCGCGCTCGGCGCTGCCGATCGACCAGGATCTTTTCGGCGCGATCGACATCGACGGGCAACGTTTCGACAACGTGCGTGCGTACTGGTACCCGTGGACCATGCTGTTCAACATGACGGGGCATCCCGCCATCAACCTGCCCAGCGGGTTCGGCAGCGACGGCATGCCGCTGGGCCTGCAATTGGTAGGACGGTTCCAGGAAGACGCGCAGTTGCTGCAGATCGCGAGCCATTTCGAAGCGGCATCGAACTTCGCAATGCACCGGCCTTCCGGCCTCTAGGAATCAGGACCGCCGACCATTTACCTGTATTGGTTGAAAGCCAGCTCAAGGCACGATCCAGCCTGACGACGGGCCGACCATGAAATAACTTATGCCCACTGCGCCCTGAGCCCAATCGACCTCGTGACTGACTTCACCCCGATGCTTGGCTCGTCGATGACGACTCTTCTGGACATCGACCCAAGGCTGAAGCTTGTTCCATCGAGGCACTCTAGGTCGCCGCGAGGCTTTCTGCACCGAAGCGCGGCGCGTGCGATAGCCACGACCTGACTGGATGAATGAGCTCAACATGTGCGGGATCAGCGAGCTGCCCATCGCCCTGTGGCCCCTCACGAACAACGGCGGCAGTTCGCCTTGTCCGACTCCGCCCGGGAACTGGATGTACACCCGCTGCCCGTCGTTCCCACTGTTTCCCCTACCGCCCCCCCCGTCTTCGGCGCCCCGCGTCGAAAAAGGCCGTTATCAGCGCTGTGAATGACAAACATCAGGAAGCTGAACTTCCCATACCTAAGGGAAAACCCTAATATCCGGTCTTCGGCCTTGGCCACTTGTTCCTGGGAGGAACACGATGACTTCTTTCGTCGACCTGCGTCCGCAGCGCGCAATGGGGAACACCGCGTTTTCCTTGGCCAGCCAGATTTGGGGCCGTACCGCCGCCGCGGTGCAGGGTTTGGCGCAGCGCCGTGCCAACGCCTTGGCCGACGAGCGCTTCCTGGAGCGCGCCAGGCGCGATCCGCGCCTGCTCGCAGAACTGCAGGCAGCGATTGCGCGCCATCAATTCACCTCCTGAAGGTCCGCCGCCGCAGCATCCAGTCGCCGAGGCTGTGCGGGTAAGCAGGGCTCCTGCTGCACGCATCGCCTTGCATGGAGAGCACGCGTTCTAAGTGAGCGTTTTGCTCCGTTCCCGGTGTCCTTTGCACGGAAAGACATAAGCGCCAAGCCGGAGCTGTGCACTCAAGCCTGCGTTGAGGTGCCGCCCCGAAGCCGCTCCATGACACCGTCCAAGGCGCTGTAGACGGCACTGAACACCCCAGCAGCCGCCAGGGCCTGAGCCAGCTGCTCGTTCAAACCACCTTTCGTGGAGAATTCTTCTCGCATTGCTGCGAAATCCCCGCTGGGGGCGGACCTGGCGGTGCTCCCCAGGGCATAGAAGATCTGCGAAGCAAATCGCGCTCCCAGGTCCTCCGATATCCCCGCTCCGGCGAGCCAAGTCGACACGGTGTGGAGCAACTCGAAGTACGAGCCCATGATGGACGTTGCGGCCATCAACGCGTCGAACGCCTCTTCGGATTCGACCGGAATGGCGCTGCCCAAATGACCGAAAAGCTCTACGACGGCCTCGGGCGCGGCATACAGGGCCATCGGCCCGATCAGGTTCGCAACGAATGGCAACGGCGCTGCGCGTGCAACGGTTGCCGCGGGAGCCACCATGGATCGGACGCAGTCAATCGGCCATGTGGCAACCAAGCTCACAACATGATGGACGCGCCTGAAGCGAAGTCCGCGCAGCACCTCCTCGGCGACCTGCGGTCGCACGGAAAGCACGACGAGGTCGCTGGCATCCAGTACGGCCTGATTCGACTTCGCCACGCGGACGTTGGCGAAACGCGCTTCGAGCTCCTGCGCGATCGTCGCATTGCGAGGCGAAACAACGATCTCCAAGTAAGACACCTCGGCCTTGGACAGCCCCTCGACGATGGCCGTAGCGATCGCGCCGGTGCCGATGAATCCGAGCCTCATCGCTCGCGGATCATCAAACGCCGGTGCGACTGGCCCATGCGCCCGCCTTCAGGACGCCAACGATGCGTTCTCCCTGGCCGCCGAGAACACGGATGTCGGCCAGAGGATCGCCATCCACAACGAGCAGGTCCGCAAAAGCGCCTGCCTTGACGATGCCGAGTTCGTCCTTCTTCCCAACGATCTCGGCGCCTACTGCGGTGGCCTGGCAGATTACTTCGAAGGTGCCAAGGATCTCGGCGCGAATGCTCAGCTCGTCGCTTTGGAACTGCTGCATGTCGCCCAGCAGGTCGCTGCCCAGGCCCATTTTCACGCCGTGACGCTTGAAGATCTCCAGCGCCTTCAACCCTTGCAGCCTGACCGACTCGTTCTTGGCGAGCACGTCTGCCGACAAACCCATTTGGGCGCCGACGCGACTCATCGCGTCATAAGTGACCAAGGTAGGCACCGCGAAAGCGCCGTGCTTGGCCATTGACGCGGCAGCCTCGTCGTCCACGAGGTTGCCGTGCTCGATCGTGCGAATGCCAAGCTCGACCACGCGTTTGATCGCCTTGCCGGTGTAGGCATGGGCCATCACATAGGTTTGATGCGACGCGGCCTCTTCCACGATCGCCCTGACCTCGTCCACCGAGAACTGCAGATTGCCGATCGGATCCGTCGGCGAGGCGACGCCGCCTGAGGCCATGATCTTGATCTGGTGGGCGCCGGCGCGCATCTCTTCTCGAACCGCCTTGCGCACCTCGTCGACGCCGTCGACGATACGACCGATGGCGCCGAGGTTGCGATTGCAACCGCACGGATCGGGGTCGGAGTTGTCGAACCGATCCCTGAAGTCGCCGTGGCCGCCGGTCTGGGAGAGCGCCTTGCCTGCAACGAAAAGTCGCGGACCCGCAATCACGCCCTCCTCGATGGCCTTGGACATCGCGTAGTCCGCGCCACCGGCGTCACGCACCGTGGTGAAGCCGCGGCGCAGCATGCCGGCAAGGATGGGCACCGCGCGCAGCAACGCAAAGGTGTTGGGCAGACGCCCGTTGAGGCCCAGGTTGGCAACGGACGCGATCACATGCGCGTGGCAGTCGACCATCCCCGGCATCACGGTGCGGCCGCCGACGTCGATGACCTCTGCGCCGTCCCGATCGATGGGTCGGGTCGTTACTTCGCGAATGCGATCGCCTTCGATCAGGATGGAATAACGACCATCGTCGGCTTCGTGGTCGGCGTCGAGGACGCGCGCGTTGGTGAGAATGATCATGAGAGGACTTTCGGGGACGTGGAATTCAGACGTGTTCCAGGGGGCCGTCGTCGGACGGTCCGGCCGGCGCATGCGCCAGGTATTCGGCCAGAGGAGCCGCGGCGAGTTGCGCGAAGACGAGCGCCGCGGGCCCGCTGGCTGCGTCGTACTGCCCGGCCCCGTCAAGCAAGTTCAATGTACCGATCGTGACGCCGTTCTTGCGCACAGGGATGTTCAGCACGCTGTCGCAGCCGATCGAGGCGAGCAGCTCATGTTCCGAGAACACCGCCTTGATGTCGGCCTTGTTCGACCCGACATAGATCCGGCCCTCGCGCAGCACGTGCCGCGTCCAGTCGCTGTCGGTCACCGCCTTGGCGCCGCCCACCGGATTGATGTCGGGCCGGCTGCTGTGCACGCGTCGCAGGCGTCCTTTCGCCATGTCGAAGGCCAGCACGGTGAACAGCCGGTGGCCGAACGCCGTGGAGAGTGCACGCTCGAACTCGAGCCAGATGTTCACCTCGCCCGGCGCGCGCTGCAGCGTGGAGGCGAGACCGGCAATGCTGGCGAAGGGTTCAGTCAGGTTCATGGTGATCAGGTGCGAGGGGTAGCGAGCGCAATCCGCTCGGAAAGGAGGCCCGTCGGTTTCCACAACAACACGATGAGCAGCGCGGCGCCGACCAGCATCTCTCGCACAGCGGCGAGCTGGACGGGTTGCAGGCCTGGCAGGACATCCGCGAAGAACCGTGTGGCTTCCAGGAAGACCACCACGGCATACGCCCCTACCACCGCGCCGAGCGGCCGCCCGACGCCGCCCGCCGTGACGGCGAGGAAGATGTAGATGGTGATGAGCGACTGGAAGTGGTCGGGCGAGACGTAGGACTGGAAGTGCCCGTAGAGGGCGCCCGCCACTGCAGCGATCGCGGCAGCCAGCGCGAACGCTTCGTACTTAAAGCGCAGCACCGGCTTTCCTGCAAACCGTGCCAGCTCCTGATCCTCCCGGATCGCCTTCAGCGTCCGACCGTACGGCGAAAGGTCGAGCCGCCGAAGTGCGAGCCAAACCAGGCACACGATGGCCGATACGAGGATCAGGTAGAAGATCGGGAAGCCGGTCTGCCCCAGCGATTGCTTGAAGGGGCCGGGGATCCCGGAAATGCCATCGGCGCCGTTGGTGAGCCAACGCTCGTTCAGCGCGACCAAGCGCACGACTTCGCCGAAACCCAGCGTCACGATGGCGAGGTAGTCATCGCGAAGCCGCAGCGTTGCGAAGGTGATGACCAATCCCGCGACCACGCCGCAAGCAATGGCGATCAGCCAGCCAAGAATGACCGGCGCGCCGCTGCCCGTGACGATCGCCGACGCGTACGCCCCGACGGCAAAGAAACCAGCCAGGCCAAGGTTGACCATGCCCGCCATGCCCCACACCAGGTTGAGGCTCAACGCCAGAAGCGCATAGATGCCGCCGATGGTCAGCGTGAACAGAACGTACGAGGCCATCAGGTGCTCCTTTCGCCGAGCAGGCCGCGCGGGCGGAACGTCAATATCGCAAGAATCGCGAAGAATGCGATGGCGCCGCGGTACGTCGCCGGCACCGCCAGGAGCGAGACCTCCTCGGCCACGCCAATGGCAAGAGCGCCGACCACCGCGCCAGGAATGGATCCGAGGCCGCCAAGGACCGCGGCGGCAAATACCGAGAGCAGCACGCGATATCCGGTCAGCGGATCAATGGACGTGTCCATGCCAAGAAGCACCCCGCCCACGCCGGCCAACGCCGCACCCACAGCAACGGCGAAACCGGAGATGATCTTCGGGTCGATGCCTTTGAGGCGCGCCAAGTCATCGTTGTCCGCGACCGCGCGCATCGCCCGGCCGAAGCGACTGAATCGAAGGAAGGCGAAAACGCCGCCCATGACCACGACTGCAATGGCGAGGTTCTGAAGCTGCTGCGATCCAACACGGATGGGACCGAAACGCATGTCCGGGTGGATGGGGAGGTCGAAGCCCTGCAGGTCGTTACCGAAACTGAAGCGGACGATGTTTTCCAACACCACGTTCAGCGCGATCGATCCGATAGCCGCGGTCAAGGCGCCAGCCGGACGCAGTGGCGCCAGCGCGGTCTGTTCGGCGAGCAGGCCCACCAATCCCGAGACGACAGCGGCGAGCAGCAGGAGCGGAACGATGCCCATCCCGAAATGCTGGTTCGCATAGATAGCCGCGAAGCCGCCGATCGTCATGTAGGCGGCGATGGCGAAGCTGGGATATCGCAACACGGCGAAGATTGTCGTGAACCCGATGGCGGGGAGCGCCATGAGCGATCCCGTCATCAGGCCACTCACGATCGCCTGGAGCAAAGATGAAAACATCAACGGCCGATCAGACGATCTTGAGCAACGCCAACTTGCCAGCCTTCACCTGCTCGTAGCGGAACTTGCTGTCGATGATGTCGCCGATGTCGGTGAAATCGCAAGGACCACTCGCACCGTCGTAGTCGATCTTTTTCTTGGCGGCCAGTTGCTTCATGCCTTCGACGGCGTTGTCCACCTTGATCCGGTCCGACCCCTGACTGATCGTGCGCACGTTGGTCTTGATCGTGGTGCCGTTCATGTCGCTGCCGCCAACGGCAAGGGCAAGAATCACCAGGTTGATCTGGTCGTACATCTGCACCGTGTACGGATCCGGGTTGGACATTCCCGCCAGCTTGGCCACCCGGGCATAAGCGTTGGATCCTTCGGCCGGCGACGGCGAGATCGTGAACGTGCCTTCGACGATCTCGGGCTGGACGCTCTCGATCAGCTTCTGATTGACGGCATAGGCGAAGGCAATCTTCTTGCCCTTGTAGCCTGCGCGGAAGAGATCCTTCAGCATCACGGTCGTGTCGGGCGTGTAGCCACCGAAGATGATGGCGTCGGGCTCGAATCGGAGGATCTCGTCGACTTCCGAGCGGTACGAGGGACGCTTGTCGTCATAGACCAGCGATCCAACGGAGCCTCCGGCTTTCTTCACTGCCGCGGTGATGCCTTCGAGCTGGGTCTTGACGAACGGCGTCTGGGGGGAGATGAAGAAGACCTTTTTCGCGCCGTTCTCGACCGCGAAGGCGCCGAACTTCTGCCCTTGCAAAGTCGTGTTCGGCTGGGTGCGGATGAGGTAGCCCTGATGCGGCAGGAGCGTGATCGAATCGGCGCCCGAGGTGGTGGTCTGGAAGGTCTTCGACTCCCAGCACAGCGGCGCCACCGCCGTGGTCACCGCTGATGCCCATGTCCCCATCACCGCCGCGACCTTGTCGACGTCGATGAGCTTGCGCGCAGCGCGCACGGCTGCTTCCGCACTTGTCTGGTCGTCTTCGATGAAGAGCTCGACCTTGCGTCCAAGGATGCCCCCGGCCGCATTGACCTCATCGACCACGCCCTTTGCCACCTTGGCCATGGGACCGCCGTACGGGCCGCCGGAGCCCGTCAGCGGAAGCAGCGCACCCAGCCGCACCCGCGCGCCCTGCGCCCACGCGGAAGTTCCGGCAAGTACGCCGGCGGAGGCCAGCGCACCCAACTGGAGGATGTCGCGGCGGTTCCAACGAATGATTTGCTGATTCATGATGGGCTTCCTGTGAAGTGGAATCGAGGTTGCTGGGTTTAGCGGTCATCCGCCAAGGAAAAGGCGTCGCGTTTCTGGATCTGCGGCGAGCGCAGGGCCCGTGCCTTCAGACGCGGCTCGGCCTGCCACCAGGACATAGCCGCGCGTCGAGATCGCCAATGCCTCGACCGCATGCTGCTCGACCATCAGCACCGGCAGCCCGCTTTGATTGAGCGCGACGATGGCCTCGAACAGTTCGTCGGCGGTCTTGGGTGACAGCCCTGCCGTCGGCTCGTCCAGCAGGATCAGCTTGGGATCCGTCATGAGGCCCATGGCCATTGCCAGGATCTGCCTTTGCCCGCCCGACAGTGTTCGAGCCATGGCACGCCGCTTCTCGGCGAGCATCGGGTAGCGCTCGAAGGCTTGCTCAGCCCGCTGCTTCTGCAGCCGTGGCGCCGAGAACGCGCTGATCATGAGGTTCTCGAGGACGCTGAGCGTGCCGAACACATTGCGCTCCTGCGGCACGAAGGAGATGCCGGACTTTGAGCGGCCGAGGGCATCGGCGGCGGTGACGTCCGCGCCGTCCAGCGTGATGCAGCCTTCCTTCGCCTTCACCAATCCGGCGACGGCCTTCAGCAAAGTCGACTTGCCTGCGCCGTTCGGCCCGATGATGGTTACGATCTCGCCGGCGCCGACGTCGATGGAAGCGCCCTTGAGAATCTGTTCCGAAGCGCCGTAGCCGGCAATCACGTCCTTGACGACGAGAAGAGTCAATGCCGCCTCCCCAGATACGCTTCCTGGACGCGGGAATCGGCCACGACATCGTCGAAGCGGCCGGCGGTCAGCGTCTTGCCATCGGCCATCACGATCACGGGATCGCAAAGATCGCGGATAAGCGCCATGTCGTGCTCGATGAGACAGATCGTGATCCCGGACTTGTTCAGGGACACCAGGTGCTCGCCGATCTGCGCGGTCAGCGTCGGATTGACGCCAGCCATCGGCTCGTCGAGGAGAATCATTCGTGGGTCGGCCATCAATGCGCGGCCGATCTCCACCAGCTTCTTCTGCCCGCCGGACAGCGCCGTGACGGGGTTGTCGATCACGGGGTCCAGCCGGAGTCGCTTGGCAATCTGCCAGGCCTTTTCCGAAAGTTGCTCTTCTCGCTCACGAGAGCGGCGGCTGCTCGTCAGCGCATCCCACAAGCCCTCGCCCGGCTGCGCCGGCCCATAGAGCATCAAATGCTGGAACACCGAAAGCTTGGGGAATCCGCGCGCCAGTTGAAAGGTCCGGATCAGCCCGCGACGAACGATGTCGTCGGGTTGCCTTCCCGTGATCTCCTGGCCATCGAACTTGATGCTTCCGATATTCGGTGCGTAGAGACCCGAGACAACGTTGAAGAGCGTCGACTTGCCTGCACCATTGGGCCCGATCAAGCCGGTGATCGTGCCGCGCGCGATGGACAGGTCGACGCCACGCAACGCGGCCACGCCGTAGAAGCTGCGGACAACGCCCGAGATGGTCAGCATGATCGGGCCCTCGCGATGTCTGCAACGCCCCTCATTCGTGCTTCCCCAGGAACAGATCCGACGCCTTCGGGTCGTTGAGCAGGTCGGCCGCGAGACCGGTCATGGCGACACGCCCTTGATCGATGATGTAGCCGCGCTGGCTGATCGCAAGCGACTGGCGCGCGCGCTGCTCCACCATCAGCACCGTGACACCGCTCTGCGGAAGCACACGAACGTAGTCGAGGATTTCGTTCACCCGCGCCGGCGACAACGCCGCCGTCGGCTCGTCGAGCAGCAGCGTGCTGGGCTCGCGCATGAGTGCGCGGGCAAAGGCCAACTGCTGGCGCTCGCCGCCGGAGAGCGTGCCGGCCGCGCGGCGTCGATAGCCGGCCAGGGCCGGGAACAGCGCGTACATCGCGTCCGCACGATCGCGCGGACGCTTCACGCCCTGCACCACCAGCAGGTTCTCGTGCACGGAGAGGGAGGCGAACACGTTCGCGACCTGCGGGACGTAGCCGATGCCGCAATCGAGCCGGGCCTCGACGGACTTGTTCGCAAGGTCGAGTTCACCCAGCATCACCGAACCGGCGCTGCGGGGCAGCAGGCCCATGATCGCCTTGATCACCGTGGACTTGCCGGCGCCGTTGGTGCCGGCGATCGTCACGATCTCGCTGGGATGGACCTCGAGCGACACGCCCTTCAGGATGTCGACCTCGTTGTAGCCGCCCGTGAGGTCGTCCACTTTGAGTAGCGGCTTCATGCGGCGGCTCCCATGTAGGCGGCTCGCACCTGCGGATGCTCGAGCACGGCACCGGGCTCGCCATGGGCGATCAGCTTGCCGGTATCCAGTACGTAGAGGTCGGTGACCAGGCGATTGAGCGCCATGAGGTTGTGCTCGATGATGAGAAAGCCGATGCCACGCTCCTTGTTGATCTCGCGGATGCGCTCGGAGATCTCCTCGATCAGCACGGGGTTCACGCCTGCATAGGGCTCGTCAAGCAAGATGAAGGACGGCTCGGACATGAGCGCGCGGCCGAGTTCGAGCAGCTTCTTCTGGCCGCCGGAGAGTCCCCCTGCGGGCTTGTCGGCCACTGCATGAAGCTTCAGAAAGTCGATCAGCTGATCGGCCCTGGCCATCACCTCGTCTTCGAATCGCTTGACCTTTGCGGGCATCAAGAAGAGTTCGACCAAGGACTCGCCAGGCTGCTTGCGCGGCCCCACCATCAGGTTCTGGCGGACCGTGAGATGCTTGAACTCGCGCGGAATCTGGAACGTGCGTCCCAAACCGAGTTGCGCGCGCCGCGCGGGCGACGCATGTCCGAACGAGTTCTCCCCAAAATGGATCTCGCCGCCATCGGGCTTCATGAGGCCGCTCAACACGGAGAACAAGGTGCTCTTGCCCGCGCCGTTGGGGCCGATCATCCCGTGCAGCCCATTCAGGGAGACGTCGAAGCTCACGCCCTGCAGGACTTTGAAGTCGCCATAGGAAAGCGAGATGTCCCGCGTGCTCATCTGGGTCGCGCCGGAATTCACGTTGCTCCCCGTGAGCCGAACACGCCTTGCGGCCGCCAGCGCATGAACAGGATCAGGACCAGGCCGACGATGCCGAGCTGCAGGCTCCCCATGTGGGCATCGGAGACGCCTGGAATGACGCCGCGCAAGAAGCGCACGCCTTCCGTGAAGAAGACCAGGATGACCGCACCCACGATGGCGCCGGACAGCCGCGCCACGCCGCCCATGATGATGGCCATCCAGATGTAGAAGGTCACGAGCGGCACGAACAGGTCGGGCACGATGTAGGTCATGTAGTGCGCGTAGAAGGCACCCGCGAGACCGGCGATGGCGCCACCGAGCATCAGGATCTGCGTCTTGAAGACGGCAGGTTCCTTGCCGAGGACACGCACGGCGATCTCATCGTCGCGAATCGCCTGGATCGTTCGACCGTAGGGGCTCGCGGTCAGCCGCCGCAGAAAGAGGATCACCAGGACGATGCACAGGACCAGCATGCCGAGCAGGAAGAACTCGCTGAACCGTGGATTGCCCCAGCCGGCGCCCAGGCGCGGAACGCCGGCGATACCTCGGACGCCTTCGGTGAGCCATTGCTCCTGCACCAGCACCAGCCGAACGATCTCGGAGAATCCCAGCGTGACGATGGCCAGGTAGTCATCGCGCAGCCGAAGCGCCACGCGCCCGATGGGCCACGCAAGCAAGGCGGCAAGGATCGCGGCCGCAGGGAACGACAGCAGCGGACTCAGGCCGGCGCGCATGGTCAGCAGCGCCGAGGTGTACGCGCCGACCGCAAAGAACCCTGCGAGGCCGAAGTTGATCAGCCCGGTGAACCCGTACTGCAGGTCGAGCGACAGGCTCAGCAACACGTAGATGCCGACGATGACGGCAATGGTGAGGAGGTAGGTGTCCATCAGCGCACCTGCTGAACGCGGTTGAACAGGCCCTGCGGGCGAACCAGCAAGACGATCACCATGACGACGTAGCCGATCGCAATCTTGTAGACGAACCCAGTAAAGGGAGTCGCCAGTTCCTGCAGCACGCCGAGGAGGATGGCACCGATGACCGCACCCACGGGATTGCCCAGGCCACCAATCACCGCCGCAGCGAACGCCGGCAGCAGCAGGTTCCATCCCGAGTCGGGATAGACCACCGTTCGCATGCCCGAGACTGTCCCTGCGATGCCGCAAACGACGCCTGCCATGGTCCACATCGCGAGCATCGAGCGTTCCTTTCGGATGCCGCTCACCCGGGCCAGATCAGGGTCGTCGGCGATGGCGCGCAGCGAGCGTCCGAGCGGCGTCCAGAAGAGAATCGCGAACACGGCGACCAAAACCGCGATGGTCAGCGCAGCCAGGCTGACGTCCGCGGGGAGAATCGCCACATCGCCGAAGCGCATCGCGCGCTGCAGCGGCATGTCGAAGGCCTTGGGCTCGTGCCCGAAGGCGACGCCGAGTGCCGAGCGGTAGACGAAGCCGACGCCGATCGAGGTCAGCATCAGCGTGATGACCGATCGACGGATGACGGGCCGAAAGGCAAGCCAGTACGCCAGCAGCGCAGCCGCGGCACCGGCCGCCGCGCCGCCCAGCCCGGCGATGATCAACGAGCCGGTGAGCTGGTGGGCAGCGAAGCCGCCGAAGCCGCCCACCGCCACGAAATCGCCCGTCGCCGCGTTGGGGAACCGCGCCAACCCATAGATCAGCGTCAGAGCGAGCGCAGGCAGCGCCATGACCAGCCCCTCAACGAGACCGTTGATCGCCAGATTGATGAAGTCAGCGTAGTTCACGTCCGAGCCTTACAGCTTCACGACGTACTTGCGGACCAGTTGGCCTTTCTCGATGAAGGATGCGGCGAAGTCGGGCGTGACGTCGTTGAACTCATCGAAATTCAGCGCGCTGGACGCGCCGATGTAGCTGATACGCCCACCTGCCTCAAGCTTTTTCTTGCCCTCGGCGAACGTGTAGACCTGCGTGCCGCCGGCCGAGCCGATCTCGTGCACCTTCTTCGCCAGATCCGGGCCGCTGGCGTTCGGGCCCAGCGCCTGGACTGCCAAGCCGAGGATGATGGCCTGGTCGTAGGCCATGGCGGCATACGCGTTGCCCTGAACGTTGATGCCCGCCTTTTGCGCCGCATCGGCGTAGTGCTTGAAACTGGGTGCGGTCTCGTTGGACACGGTCTCCACCGAGATGATGCCCTCCGTCACCTGCGGGCCCAGCGCCTTGATCAGGTCCGAATTGGCGGCCCATCCCGGAATGATCCACTTGGTGTCGACGCCCGACTGGTACCACTCGCGCAGGATGATGGTGGTGTCCGCGAGGTAGGAGCCCGTGACGATCACGTCAGGCTTGGCACGAAGCACCGACTGCAGCTCCGAGCGGTACGACGGGCGGTTGGGTTCGTAGACCACACTGGCCACGACGTCCTTGCCTTGGGTCGCCTTCCAGGCTGCGGCAAAGCCTTCGGTGTTGCCGAGGCCCGAGGCGTTATTGAACGCCATGGTCGCGGGCTTCGTATAGCCCTGCCTCTTGGCAATCTCGGCAAATGCGCGACCGAAACGCCCGTTGGTTGCCTGGAAGCGGAAGCCGAGTTTTTTCTCGTTCACGGGAGCGCCGCTCAGCGCGGGAGCGCCCGATGCGTGCATCAGCAGCACGTTCGCTTCGTTGGTCAGCGGGATCACGGCGAGCGATTCACCCGAACTCCAGACACCAATCACGGCGCGGGCGCCGGACACGGAGATCAACTTCTTCGCGCCGAGAACGGCCGCCTGAGGCGCGCTTTGCGAGTCCTCCGAGGCCAGGACCAGCTTGGCGCCCTTCGCGCCGCCAGCCGTGTTGATTTCGGCCAAGGCCATCTCGATGGCCTTGGACATCCCGCCGCCATACGGCGCGCCGGCCCCGGTGACCGGCGTCAGGGCACCGACGGAGAACGTCGAGTTCTGCGCTTGGGCACTCCACGAAAAACTGGCAAGCGCGAGCGCGCATGCGGAAAGTCTGAGCACATGGTTCATTGCTGTCACTCCTGAGTTTTCGATGTGATGAATGGAATCAGCGTGTTAGCGGCTGTCAGGCTTGCCGGGAGAGTCGCTATGTAATCTCCGCAACACCTAAGGCGTTAAGACTATATATGAGTCCTATACTCTTGCGCCAATAGGTGTCGCACACCTAAGGGGTAGTACCAAGGAGCACCAATGACGCGCAAGAAGGCACAGACTTTGGGCAGCAGCACCACGCTGGGTGCGGTGGACTATCGGAGGGCGTTCCAAGACGCACCCGTAGGTCAGATGATTTGTAGGGGCCGCGTGATCGTTGACGTCAACTACGTCTTCGCAGAGATGTTCCGCTGCACGAGGGAAGACCTCATCGGTCACTCGACGCAGCGACTTTTCCCGTCGGCATCGCACTACGAGGAGACCGGAAAGCGCATCGCTCCGTTGCTCGGCAAGAAGTGGGTCTATGCGGACAACCGTGTCATGCGGCGTCAGGACGACGAGCTGTTCTGGGTCCATGTCAGCGGCTTCTCCTGGACGCCGGAGGATCCGCATCGCGAGACCATCTGGGCGTTCACCGACCTCTCGGAAGGAAAAAAGCTCAATTCGGAGCTCCGCGGTTCTATGACCCCACGCGAGCGCGACATCGCCGCGCTGCTGATCGACGGCAAGAATGCAAAGGAGATCGGCAAGGCCCTCGGCATCAGCTTTCGGACCGTGGACATCTACAAGACGAGGCTCTTGCGGAAGTATTCGGTGGCAAGCACCCCGGAGCTGGTGAAGCGGATGCTGCAGATCTGAGCCGATGCAGTCGCGGACGATGCCCGTTCGTCCCGCTGCACGCTCGAAAGAACCGCTCAGTGGGCTCTCCAGTACGCCGGTTGGTCGGGGTCTTATGCTCAAGCAGCCCCCAATCTGTCGGCGCCAACAGTCCAACTTTTGGAAGAGATTGACAACCCGTTCGACAAGCCGGCGCGCACCATGAAACGGACCCAATATATTGGATACATCCCGTAGAGAGGTTCTGCGCGCCCGAAAGGTGCTTGCTGCCTACTGCTTCAAATCCAGCTTGGGCACGAGCTTCTTGAACGCATCGTTCTGACGCGTGATCGCACCCGCAAACTCAGGCGTGTCCGCGTAGGCCAGCGTGAGGTTCTGCTTCTTGATCGTTTCCTGGAACGCCGGGGTGTCGTAAATCTTGTGGGCCGCTTCGCGCCACTTTTCAACGACTTCCTTGGCCGCGCCCTTAGGCAGACCGATGCCGCGCCAGACGCTGAACTGCAGGTCGGCGCCCTTTTCCTTCATGGTTGGCGCATCGAGGCCGGTCACCCGCTTGTCAGACATCACGGCCAGGGTCTTCAGCTTGCCGCTCTCCACGTGGGGGCGCAGCTCGGCATACGCAACCGTCGTGGCCTGCACGTCACCCGACAGCAAGCCCATGATGGCCGGTGCGGAGCCTTGATACGGAACGTGCGTGAACGACGTGCCGGTCTTGTCGCCCAGCGCGGCAGCCGCCATGTGCGGGATCGTGCCGTTGCCTGCGTTGCTGATCGCGACCTTGGCAGGGTTCGCCTTGGCATACGCGAGGAACTCTTCAATGGTCTTCCAGGGCGCGTCCGCGCGCACCGTGACTGACGACGGATCGTCGGTGAAGCGCGCGATCGCCTGGAAGTCATCGACTGTGGTCTTGCCGATGCCCATGAGCGGGACCACGAGCATCTCGGGGGTCATCAGGACAAGCCGATAGCCGTCTGGCGCCGTGCTGGCGACGTAGGACCAGCCGATCGAGCCGCTGGCACCCGGTTTGTTGACCACGATGGTCGGCTGCGGCAGGAACGGCCTTGCCGCCTCAGCGATGGCGCGCGCTGTGTTGTCGCTGCCGCCGCCTGGCTGGTAGGCGACCATGAGTTCCATCGGCTTGGTCGGATACGGGTCGGCCGCGTTCGCGGTGGCCACGCCTCCCGCGCATAGCGCGGACACGATAAGGAGACGAAAGATTTCCATGATGCAGGCTCGCTGTAAAAGTACGTTAGTGGCGCCGGTTTGTCTCAGTTCTCTCGCCGTGGCGCCGGTGCCGACGAGGGCTCGGGTTTAGAAACGGGTGATGGCGTACGGCGCCAAGTCCACCGACGGCTTCTCATGGGCGAGGATCTCGCCCACAAGCGCACCGGTCGTGGCCGACTGCGTGAGCCCAAGATGACCGTGGCCGAAGGCGTAGACGACGCCAGGAGCGGAGGCCGACTTGCCAATGACGGGGAGTGAATCGGGCGTGGTAGGACGATGTCCCATCCACTGCTTCGCGCCGCTTTCGTCCAGATCGGGAAGGTAGCGATGGGCGAGCTTCAAGAGCGCGGCGCTGCGCTGATAGTTCGGCGGTGCATCCAGCCCTGCGAACTCGGCGGCCCCACCGATGCGTAGGCCGATCTGCAGTGGTGTTGCAACGAATTTGCGCTCCGCAAAGATCACCTCTCGATTCAGGCGGGTCGCGCTGGCCGGCAGTGTCGTGTTGTAGCCGCGCTCGCTTTCCAGCAGCGCTCGGTCGCCGATGGTCTTGGACAGGCGTGCAGACCACGCCCCCACGGCCACCACCAGGCGATCACCGTCGAAGCGTTGGCCGCCAGCGAGGATGACAGCGGGCCGCGCGGAGTTGGCCGCGTCGAGTCGAACGGCATCGCCCCTGATGAAAGTTGCACCCAGCGCGTTAACGCGATTTCGCAGTGCCGTCACGACCCGCTCAGGATCGTTCAGATGGGCCCAATCCTCAAGCATGACGGCACGCACGAAGACCGGCGCGAGCTGAGGCTCCAGTGCGCGCAGTTCGGCGACATCCACATTGCGAAACCGGACGCCGAGCGAGCGCTTGAGCTCCCATTCGTCGACGTCATTCGCGAAGGCTTCATGGGTCTCGTACACCGTCAGCGCGCCGCGCTTGTGAATGTCTGCGCTCAAGCCGATGTCAGCGAGCACGGCCTCGAAGTCACGCAGCGCACGGTTGTTCAGCGCGGCCAGCGCCTTCGCGATGCGCAGATAGTTCGCGGGTTCGGCGACCTTGCGCAACGCAAGGAACCAAGGCAGGAGGCTCGGCGCATGGGCCGCGCGGATCGCCAGCGGGCCCAGGGGATCCATGAGCCACTTCAGGGGTTGAAGGCCGAGGCCGGACAGATTCAGCGGCGCGCACTCGCTGACAGCGATCCCGCCGGCATTGCCGTGGGAGGCGCGATCCCCCTCGAAATCGCGATCGACGATCGTGACTTGCCACCCGCGGCGCTGCGCCGCCCAGGCGCAGCTCAAGCCTACGATTCCTGCGCCGACGATGATTGCTTTGGGCATGTTTCCGGTCCTATTGGAGTTTTTCTGATATCGCCGAATCACCGCAGCAAAGCGAGAACCTCGGAATAGAGAGCGCGCGGAAGCGTCACGCCATGCGCCACGCTGCGCGCTCGTGCTTCGAAGCGTCGCTGCGAAGGAAGGCGGGCGCCTTGCCCCGTGATGGTCTCAAAGAGACGCTCCGCACGGGCCCGGTCGCCCTGCAGATCGCCGAGGCCGAAGGCGGCGGGGTCGAACGCGAGAATCAGTTCCCCGTGGCACGGCGTGCCACCTTCCCCGGCGTCCAAGGCGAGGGAATCGATGCTGGTCAAATCGCCGATCAAGGGACCCGCCAACATCTCCACCATGGTCGACAGCGCCGAGCCCTTGTGGCCGCCAAACGTCAGCATGGCGCCACCGTTGACCACTGCCGACGGATCAGTTGTCGGACTGCCTGTAGCGTCCACACCCCAGCCCAGCGGAATCTCTTTGCCGCTGCGGCGATGCAGTTCGATCTCGCCTCGCGCGGCCGCGCTGGTGGCGAAGTCGAAGACATAGGGTGACTTGCCGGGGCGCGGCCAGCCAAAGGCCAGCGGATTGGTTCCCAAGGCGGGCCGCGAGCCGCCAGCGGGCGCGACCCATGCGTGGCTCGGCGTCATCGCCAAGGCGACGAGACCTTGCTCGGCGAGCATCTCGACCTCCGGCCACAGCGCCGAGAAGTGGTAGCAGTTGTTGATGGCCAGTGCCGCAATGCCGGTGCGCCGAGCCTTCTCTGCAAGGACCTTGCTACCAACTTCGAAGGCAAGCTGAGAGAAGGCGAACTGTGCGTCGACCGCCACGATCGCTGGCGAGCGGTCGCTAACGATGGGCTCCGCCGTGCCCGAGACCTTTCCCTTCCGCAGCGTGTGCGTGGTCACCAGCAGGCGGTAGACGCCATGCGAATGGCACTCGTCGCGCTGGCCGGCAGTGATCACGCGCGCGATGGCCTGCGCATGCGCATCCGACATCCCGTTGTGGGACAGCACGCGCACGGCGAGCGCGTGCACCTCGTGCAGGGAGAGTTGAACGGTCTCGCTCATCGACTTGTCCTGCGCCTGATCACTTGAGCAGGAAACCGTTGCGAAGCGGGTCGCGATCGTTGACGAAGATCGTGTTGTGCCCCGTCACGCGAGCCCAGCCTTCGACGCTCGGTCGGATGCCCTCGTACTCGCCGACCTTCACACGCTCGAGGGCCAAGCCATTGAATGACGTGCCGATGATGCTTTCGTGAACAAATTTCTCGTTGATCCCCAGCTGCCCCTTGGCGACGAGCTGCGCCATGCGAGCCGAGGTGCCGGTGCCGCACGGCGAACGGTCGATGGCCTTGTCGCCATAGAACACGGCATTGCGCGCCGTTGCGCCCTTCATCTTCGGCTTGCCTGTCCACATCACGTGCGACAGGCCATTGATCTCGGGCGTCTCGGGATGCACGAAGCTGTATTTTTCGTTGGCCTTCTGGCGCAGCACCGGGCTCAGGCGCTGGATGTCCGAGGGCTTCAAAGCTTCGAGATCGTCGTACGACGCTTGGCTCTCGACGATCGCGTAGAAGTTGCCGCCATAGGCGACGTCGAACGTCACTTCACCGAAGCCTTCGAGCTCTACCGAAAGATCACGCGAGTGAAGATACGAAGGCACGATCGTGAGACGCACCGAATCGACGTATTGCCCGGTGTCGTCCATCTTGTAGTTCGCAATGACGAGGCCGGCAGGCGTGTCGAGACGCAGCTCACCCGGAGTCCGAGGCTCCACGAGGCCGTGCTCGATCATGAAGGTGACGGTGCCAATCGTGCCGTGGCCGCACATGGCAAGGCAGCCGCTGACCTCGATGAAGAGGATCGCGATATCGCAGTCCGGTCGCGTAGGCGGATACAGGATCGTCCCGCTCATGACGTCGTGTCCACGCGGCTCGAACATCAACGCGGTGCGAACCCAGTCGAAGTCCCGCTCGAAGTGAGCACGGCGCTCGATCATCGAGTTGCCATCCAGCGCCGGCGCGCCGCCGGAGACGAGTCGCACCGGGTTGCCGCAGGTGTGGCCGTCGATGCAGAAGAAGGTGTGATTCATGGTTCGGCCTCTCGTCGTTGGATGTCAGTTCAGCACGCGTTGCAAGAACTGTCGCGTGCGCTCTTACTCTCGCGGAAGGAGATCTGCCTTGACCTATTCAGAAGCCCAGGGCCTTAAGGTCGGCCATGGCTTTCTTGGTGATGGCGATCGTGCGTTCGCGCTCTTCGCCGACCAGGTTGAGCCGCGGCGGTTTCACGGTTTCGGCAGTGCCGCTGACGATGTTCTCGGCCAGCTTGATGTGCTGGACCAGCTTCACGACCGTGTCCAGATAGAACAGCGGATCCAAAGCCGCGTAGAGCTTGCGTGCCTTCACGAAGTCGCCTGCAACGGCGAGTTTCAGGAGTTCGACCGAAGCTTTCGGAACGGCGTTGGCCATGCCCGAAACCCAGCAGCTGACGCCCAGCGCAGCACTTTCGACAATGAGGTTGTCCACGCCGCAGACCACGGCCAGGCGATCGCCGAAGCGGGAGATCAGGTCGGTCACCCGATGCGTCTCGTACGACTCTTCCTTGATCGCGACGATCGTCTTTTCTTCGAGCAGCTTCGCGATCACGTCGCTCGTGAGGTCGACGCCGTAGCCGCGCGGGTTGTTGTACAGAAGGATGGAAAGGCTGCTCGCGCGCGCCACGGCCTTGTAGAACTCGACCGTCTCGTACGCGTCCGACTTGTAGGTCAGGCCGGGAAACACCATCAGGCCGTCGACGCCGATCTTTTCAGCTTCCTTGGCGAACGCCACGGCCAACTCGGTATTGGTTTCGGCCAGGCCGGAGATGATCGGCACGTGGCCCTTCACAACCTCCTTGGCCGTGCGCAGGACGGTGAGCTTCTCTTGCGGCGACAGCTGGGCGTTTTCGCCAACCATTCCCATCATCACGACGCCACCGACGCCCGCGTCGATGAGGCGCTCGAGACCGGCCTTGATCGCGTCGATGTCGAGGGAGAAATCAGCCTTCAGCTTGGTGGTGACGGCGGGGAACACGCCCTTCCAATTGACGGTGGATGCCATGTGCAAAATCCTTTCGAAGTGCCGCTTCGTGCGGCGAAGTGGTTGAGACGGAAAGCGCGAAAAATCGAAATGTTTGGACACAATATATTGGATACAATTCATGCAAGCGACGCAGGAATCGTGCCGCGACATGGAATCTGCTCCCCAAACCATCGCGCTGCGGAGTCTCCCTGCGACTGGCTATTGGATACAATATAATCCGAATTAGACCATCAACTGGCCGACCGCAGCAAGGGGTTTCCCACTAGTTCGAGTTGCATGAATGGCATGCGCTCCGCACGATTTCGATGCACCAGCATGAGGTCCGCGTCTTCCAGCCAAATGGTCGCACCAGAGAGACACAATGCCCAAGCCACGAACCGACCTCGATGTGCTCAAAGACCCCCCGCCCTCTCCAGGGCTCGGCAGCGCAGCTCGCGCTGCAAGCGGTCGCTTGGTTCGCAAGACTGCAGTGGAGCTGGTTGTGGACGAACTCCGCTCGCGCATCCTGTCAGGCCAGCTGGCACCGGGCTCGGCGCTGCGCCAAGAGGCGCTGGCCGACGAGCTCGGGGTCAGCCGTATTCCCCTTCGGGAAGCCATGCGTCTTCTCAGTTCGGAAGGCTTGGTCGACGTGTACCCGCACAAGGGGGCCTACGTCTCAATGTTGTCCAAGGACGAGGTGCGAGAGTTCTTTGACCTGCGCCTTCGTTTGGAGCCGTGGCTTTTCCATGAGGCAGCGATGCGCACTTCGATCGCCGAGCTGGACCGAGCCGAACGGCTGGTCCACAAGATGGATGATGTCGGCGCGGCGCAATGGGGCGCCTTGAACTGGGAGCTGCATGAGCTGCTGTACTCGGCAGCGGAGCGGCCGGCAGCCATGAGCATCGTGCGCGCACTGCACGAGAAGTCCGAACGCTACTTTCGCTTCCAGGTCGTCAACGCGCCGATCCGCCAGCAGGCACACGAAGAACACTTGGCGCTCATCGCCCTGTGCCGGCATCGGCAGGCAGACAAGGCGCAGACGGCGTTGGAGCAACACATCGCCGATGCGGCTGAGCAGATCCTTGCGATCGTCGGCCGCTTGCTCGACGAAGCGCCGACCGAGCGCGCGGCATAAGACCGCGCTCGCCGACAGATCGGACAGCAGTGATCGAGCTCACACTGAATGACCAGCAGATGCTGGATGGCGAGCGAGGCCAAGCCGCCGCGCTGGCGATGCGCATCCTCGTGCGCTCGGCCGCAGTAATGGGCGCCCAGCGGCTCCTGGACATCGAGGGTGCGCATATCGATGGGTGCCTGTACCACGGCCAGGCAAGCCTCGATTTTGTCGAACGCTTGGTACGGGACGGCGGTAAGGTCGTGGTGCCGACGACGCTGAACGTCGGCTCGCTGGACCTCATCCACCCCGAGCTCTTCCGAGGCGACGAGGCGCTGCGTTCCAACGGACGACGCCTGATGGAGGCGCATCTCGCGCTCGGCTGCGAGTCGAGCTTCACTTGCGCCCCCTATCAGCTCAAAAACCGCCCCAAGCTCGGGCAACAGATCGCATGGGCTGAATCCAATGCGATCGTGTTCGCCAATTCCGTGCTCGGCGCGCGGACGAATCGCTACGGCGACTTCATCGATCTCTGCGCAGCCATCACCGGCCGCGCCCCCATGAGCGGCCTCCACCTGGCCGAGAACCGGTTCGGGCAGGTACTGTTCCTCGTCGAGGACTTCCCCTCGGACTCGAGCAGTCGCGACATCTCGTTCGCATCGCTCGGATTCCTTGTCGGCCAGCGCGCGAAAGGACTGATCCCGGTGATCGCCGGCTTGCCGCTCGACACCACCGAAGACGAGTTGAAGGCGCTCGGCGCGGCCGCGGCGGCGAGCGGTGCCATCGCCATGTTTCATGCCGTGGGCATCACGCCCGAAGCACGCAGTCTGGATGTCGCCTTGGGATCGTGCGAGCCGCAAAGCACCCTTCATGTTTCTGCGGCTCAGCTTGTCGAGACTCGTGCACGCCTCAACCGCGCCCGAGCTGGTGACGCGATCGCGGCAGTCAGCGTCGGAACGCCGCACTTTTCGCTATCCGAGTTCACGAACCTGGAACGGCTTCTGAATGAAGCCGATGCGCCTCTGCGCAGCGACTTCTACGTCAACACCAGCCGATTCATCCTGTGGCAACTCGAAGGCAGCGAGATTGCGCGAAAGCTGCGGCAGCGCGGCGTCGAGATCGTGACGGATACATGCACCTACATCACCCCGATCATGAAGAACACCAACGGCCTGGTCATGACGAACTCCGGCAAATGGGCGCACTATGCGCCGTCGAAACTCGGCGTCGAGGTTGCGTTCGGCAGCCTGCGCGAGTGCGTTCAATCTGCCGTGCTCGGGAAGGTGTGGTTCGATGCTGCCTGATGCCGCCATTCTTTCGGCGTGGCTCGCCGTAGAAGGAGAAGGATTCGGCCCGATCCTCAAGCTGGAGGCGCCCCTGAGCTTCTGGGGAGGCCTCGATTCAGGCACCGGCCTGATCATCGAGCGCACGCATCCGCAGTTCGGCGCGTCATTGAGCGGGAAGGTTCTGGTGATGGAGCGGGCCAAGGGATCGAGTTCGAGCAGCAGTGTGCTGGCAGAGGCCATCAGAAACAGCAAAGGGCCCGCTGCCATCGTGATGCGCCATCCCGACCTGATCGTGGCGCTCGGTTGCATCGTGGCATCGGAACTCTATGGGATCCACGTCCCACTCGTGGGTGCGGACGATGCCCTCTATATCGCCTTGGGGAGGGCCGACGGTGACACGACAGTTCACGTCAGCTCGGGAGCAACGCACGGCTCGGCGCAGCGCGCCGCGTGCGATGTACGGATTGCCTAGTCGACTCTCGCTAGGGTTTCGCGACGCGGGCGCGCCGCAGCCCCTCGGTCAACGCATCCACGATGCCCGCATTGGCGGCATCGCGCAGCCGCACCACGCCCACCGGCGGCAGGTTCCACTGCAGGCGCTGGGGCATCACGCGGGCGCCGCTCGCATCGGCCACTTCCTGCGCGATATCGTCGGGCAGGATGGTGATCGCGTCGGGCATGTGGCGCAGCACCGAGACCAGCGTCTTGTGCGCGTAAGCCTCCAGCATGGGCACGGGCACCGGTTGCCCCGCCGAAGCAAAGATGGAATGGATCATCTGGCGGATCGGCGTATCGGCCGGCGGAAAGATCCAGCGCAGGGACACGAAAGCCTCCCAATCCAGTCCGCGCCGCAGCAGCCGCTGGGCGGCTGCGCGCGACACCACGAGGCGCGGCTCCTGCTTGTAGAGAAACTGCTGCGCCAGTCCGGCTTCGGCGCTGGCCGGCGTGAAGCGGCAGATTGCGCAGTCCAGCGTCCGTGCCTGCACCGCCTGCACGAGCGCATGGGTCGTGGCCTCTTCCACCACGAAGCCCAGGCGCGGCCGCAGTGCCAGCAAGTGCTGCCAGACGGCATCCTGCGTGACGCGCGAAAGGAAGGGGATGACGCCGAGGCGCAGCCGCCCCTGCAGCCCCGTGCCGAGCGCCGCCAGATCCTGGCCCAGCGATTCGGCATCGGCCAGCGCCACCCGTGCCCGCGCCAGCACCAGCGCGCCCGCGGCCGTGGGCTCCAGGCCGCGCCGGCTGCGGGTGAACAACGCGGTCATGAAGATGTTCTCGATCTCGCCGAGCGCGCGCGTGACGGTGGGCTGGCTCAGGCCGAGGTGCTGTGCCGCGCGGCTGACCGAGCGCTGGCGGTCGAGTTCCGCGAGAAGGGCGAAATGGCGCAGCTTCAGCCGTAGCGCGAGATGTTGCAGGGTGGGCGCGGACATCCCGCCATCCTAAGCAAGATGCATAGCAGCCAATGCATGCATTCATCAGAAAATATGCAGCCGCGGCTATTCAGGATTTCTAAACTCGCCTGGATGTTCACCACCCGCCCCGAAATCGTCGGCACCTTCGGCGTCGCCTCCTCGACCCACTGGCTGGCCTCGCAGACCGCGATGGGCGTGCTCGAGCGCGGCGGCAACGCCTTCGACGCCGCCGTTGCCGCAGGCTTCGTGCTGCAGGTGGTGGAGCCGCATCTCAACGGCCCCGGCGGCGAGGCACCGATCCTGCTGTGGAGCGAGCGCGAGCGGCGCATGCGCGCCATCCGCGGACAAGGCTGCGCACCGGCCGAGGCCAGCCCCGCAGCCTTCCGCGCCCTCGGTTTCGAGCAGGTGCCGGGCATCGGCCTGTTGGCGGCGACGGTGCCGGGCGCCTTTTCCGCGTGGCTCACGATGCTGCGCGAGCACGGCACCTGGTCGCTGGGCGAGGTGCTGGCGCCGGCGATCGGCTATGCGCGCGACGGCTTTCCGCTGGTGCCGCGCGTCGCGCAGGCGATCCTTGCCGTGCGCAGCCTGTTCCTCGAGCACTGGCGCTCATCGGCCGATGTCTGGCTGCCCGGCGGCAAGCTGCCCCAGCCCGGTTCGCTGTTCCGCCTGCCGATGCTGGCCGCCACCTATCAACGCATCGTCGAGACCGCCGAGTGCGAGGGCAGCGGCCGCACCGGCGTGATCGATGCGGCGATGCGCACCTGGCAGCAGGGATTCGTGGCGCGCGAGATCGATCGCTACTGCCGCGGCACGGCCGTGCGCGACAGCAGCGGCGAGGCGCACGCCGGCCTGCTGCGCTACGAAGACATGGCCGCCTGGACCGTCCACACCGAAGCGCCGCTCACGGCGGACTTCGGGCGCTACACGGTCGCCAAGTGCGGCTTCTGGAGCCAGGGCCCCGCCTTCCTGCAGCAGATCGGCATGCTGCGGCACGCAGGGCTCGAGGACCACCTGCCGGGCACGGCGGGTTTCGTGCACCGCATCACCGAAGCCGCCAAGCTGGCGCTGGCCGACCGGCTGGCGTGGTACGGCGCGGCGCCCGGTGCGCGCGCCGACACCCAGCAGGCGCTGCTGTCCGAGGTCTACCTGCGCGAACGCTGGGCCATAATCGATCCGCAGCGTGCGTCCGACGTGCTGCGCCCCGGCCAGCCCCATGGCCTCGCGCCGCGCCTCCCCGACCTGGACGTGAGTGCGCGGACCCTGCGCACGGCCGACACGCGCTTCGGCATCGGCGAGCCCACCTTCGCCGCGCTGCCGCCGGTCGCCGAATGGGCGGAGCGGGAGATCTTCGTGGGCGACACCTGCCACATCGACGTGATCGACCGGCACGGCAACATGGTCGCGGCCACGCCCTCGGGCGGCTGGCTGTCCTCCAGCCCCGCGATTCCGGCGCTGGGCTTCGCGCTCAGCACGCGACTGCAGATGACCTGGCTCGACGAGGGGTTGCCCAACTCGCTCGCACCGCGCATCGCGCCTTGCACCACGCTGTCGCCGTCGATGGCGCTGCGCGACGGCGAACCCTACATGGCGTTCGGCACGCCCGGCGGCGACCAGCAGGACCAGTGGTCGGTCGGCTTCTTCCTGCGCCATGCGGTGCACGGCCTGAACCTGCAGGAAGCCATCGACGCGCCGGCCTGGCACGTCAAGCACGCACCCAGCTCCTTCTGGCCGCGCCAGACCACGCTCAACACGCTCACGCTGGAATCGCGCTTCGACCCCGAGGTGCTCGAGCGGCTGCGCGCGATGGGCCACGGCGTGCAGGTCGGCGATGCCTGGTCAGAAAGCCGCATGTCCGCCTGCAGCCGCGAGCACGACGCCCAGGGCCGGCTGGTGCTGCGCGCCGGCGCCAACCCGCGCGGCATGCAAGGCTATGCGGTGGGCCGCTGAGCTCCGTCTTCCTTCAACTTCTTCATCTTCGTTCCAAGGACATCGCCATGCTCCAACGTGTCTTCCGGGGTCTGCTTCTGCTGGCCCTCTCATGTGCCGCGCAGGCCGCCCTGGCCGCCTACCCAGAGAAGCCGATCACACTGATCGTCCCCTGAGCCGCCGGCGGTTCGACGGACATCCTGGCGCGCGCCATTGCCGAGCAACTGAGCAAGTCGATGGGCCAGCCCGTGGTCGTCGACAACCGCGTCGGCGCCTCCGGCAACATCGGCTCCAACTTCGTCGCCAAGGGCAAGCCCGACGGCTACACGCTGCTGATCGGTTCCATGAGCACGCATGCCATGAACCCGACGCTGATGCCCGGCATGCCCTTCAAGGGCGCGGAGGACTTCACGCCCATTGCGCTGGTGGCCAACGTCATCAACACGATGGTGATCAACCCCTCGGTGCCGGCCAAAGACTTGCGCGAGTTCATCGCCTACGCCAAGGCCAACCCGGGCAAGCTGGCCTACGCCTCGGCCGGCGGCGGTTCCACCAACCACCTGAGCGCCGAGATGTTCAAGAAGGCGGCCGGCATCGACATGCTGCACGTGCCCTACAAGGGCGGCGCGCCGGCCGTGCTCGACACGGTGAGCAACCAGACCCAGGTGCTGTTCTCCGCCGGCACGCAGACGCTGCCGCACGTCAAGGCCGGAAAGCTGCGCCTCCTGGCCGTGACCGAGCCGAAGCGCTCTGCCCTCCTGCCCGACACGCCCACCGTCGCCGAAACGCTGCGCGGTTACGAGATGAGCGTGTGGTACGCCGCCTTCGGACCCGCGGGCATGCCGGCGGAACTGGTCACGCGGCTCAACGCCGAGATCAACAAGGCCCTGGCGGTGCCGGAAGTGCGCGCCCGCATGGACGCGATCGGCGTCGAGCTGGTGAAGAGCACGCCCGAGCAGTTGGCCGCCTCGCTGCGCAAGGACACCGAACGCTACGACAAGGTCATCAAGGACCTGGGCATCAAGCTTGAATGACGTGCTGCCCGTCGCGGTCTGCGAACGGCTTTGCGACGCGTTGCCGCGGGCAGTCACGCTCGACGCCGCGCTGTGGCACATCGAGGCTGCGCGCCAGGAGCTGCTCGGGCCGGGACTGCTCACGGTCAACCTGAACGCGACGGCCCCGGACGATCCGCCGGACGAAGTGCAGCTGCAGCGCCTCTGGTCCTCCGATCCGCAGGCCTATCCGGTGGCCGGCCGCAAGCGCAAGACACTCACCCCTTGGACGCGGCAACTGCTGCTGCGCGCCGAGGTCTTCGTCGGCGAAGGCGAGGCCGCGCTGGCCGAGGTGTTCGACGACCACGCGCTCATCGCTGCCCTGGGCCTGCGCGCCGTCGTGAATGTCCCGCTGTTGGAAGACGGCCGATGCGTGGCGACCTTCAACGTCTTGGGCACACGGCCGTACTGGGAGCCGAGGGAGGTCGCCGTAGTACGGCTGCTGGCACTGCTGGCCACGCTATGGGTGCTTCAAACGCGTCGCGAGGCGGGCTCTTGACCAACGGCCTTGCGAGCGTCTGGCACTGGCACCGGCACGAGCCCTTGCAACACGCCCACGAACACTATCCCGACATTCACCATCGTCACCCACACTGAACGCGTTCAACGATCCCCGTGGCGTCACGGGGCCGTCATGTGTGCACACGAATCGCCCTGGTGCCCCTTCTCGACCACAGCGGCGGGCGCGCCAACCTCTGGAAGGAAAGTACAGAGAGCGGCGCACCTGCGATGCCTGGACTCGATGCATTGCCCCAAACCTCGGAGCACACCCTGGCCGAACGCCTTGACGACATTTCCGCGAAGGCCCTGACAGCCTACCTGCGTAGCAAACCCGCAAGCGGGCAACCAGCCTCGGCGGCAGTGACGGCGGCTAACTTGCGCGAAGACAAGCGGCGCAGGTGGCATTCTTTGCTTCAACCCTCATGCGAATTCGGTCGCTCTTCGATTCAGGCGATCGCGCTGCCATACCCCTCGCAGGTCTGCCGTGAATTTTCTGTGGCCCGCTATGCTTGCCGCGATCGATTGGTTTCAGGCGCAGCGCTCGAACTGCGCCGCGACCGCGGGAAGGCCGAGCACGGCACCGGCGGCGAAGACCGCAAGCACGCGGCGACGGGGCGTGATGCTTGTCGTCATATCAGCGCTCTCGGACCGGCGCCTCGGACGACTGCCTGACCTTCTCGATGGCCGCAAGGCAGTCAGCCTTGTTGTAGTACTTCTCCACGTTCACCGCCATCTTGCGGTTGTCTTCACCACAGAGCGTCCAGCACCAGAGTTGGAGCTTCCCTTGGCGACGCGCCCGGCGTGGCGACGTGCTGCCGGGCTTTGACATGCCCTTCTAGACCGGCATCTTCGCATCAGCTACGCCGATTTCCGCGCCGGGGTTCCCGTGCCTGCCGGACAATCCCGCCACGATCCAGCATGAGCAAAGCGATGCCGTCCAAACCTCTCGAACCAGTTGCGCCCACACGAGTGCACTTCGACATGACGACGCTGCGCCTTTTCATCGCAACGACGGAGCTCGGTGGAGTGACGCGCGCGGCCGAGCGCATGCACGTTGCGCCGGCCGCGGCGTCGCGGCGCATTCTGGAGTTGGAGGCGCAGTTCGGCTTGAGGCTGTTCCGACGTCTGCCGCACGGGATGGCGCTGACTGACGCGGGCCGCACGATGCTGGCTCACGCACGCAGCATGACTCATACCGTCGTGCGCATGCAGGACGACGCAGCATCGTACCGACACGGCGAGAAGGGCGTGGTCCGACTGGCGGCGCCCAAGTCCGCATTGATCCAATTCCTGCCCTTCGACATCCAGCGCTGTGGCGAAACCTGCCCCGACGTTCGCATCGACCTGCAGGAAATGAACAGCCAGATCGTGCAGCAGGCACTGAGTCGAGGAGTAGTCGACCTGGGCATCTATGAAGCCGGCCTGGGTTCGATCGACCTGCCCACCCTGCCCTACCGCAGCGACCGCCTGGTGCTGGTACTGGCACGCGGTCATCCGCCGGCCGGCCGCAGCCGGGTGACCATCGACGACATCCTGTCATGGGACGTGATCGGTCTCAACGAAGGAGTCATATCCGGCGCGATGCCCCCGCATCATCCGATTCCGTGTGTCTTCTGAAGGTCCCGCGCGAATGCAGCGGCGATAAAGTCCACGAACGAGCGCACCCGCCCCGCGAACTGATGCCGATGCGGATAGACGGCATAGATGTCCGCGGGCGGTGTCTCGTAGTTCTCCAACACCTGCTTGAGACGACCCGTGCGCAGGTACTTCGTCAGATCCCACTCGGCGCGCATCAGGATGCCATGGCCGTCCAGGGCCCAATTGACGGCGACGTCCCCGTCGTTCGTGCTCATCGCACCTTGAACTTTCACCACCTCCTCTCGACGTCCTGAACGCAGGCGCCAGACGCCATAGGCGTCCTCGCCGTGGCGAATGCTGATGCAGTTGTGCGTGGCAAGTTCGCTGTTGCGCATGCCCGTGTCGGTACCGGTCGTCATCCAGTTCATCGTCGACCACGCCGCGCGCAAATCCGACGCGCGAGACCCGGACGGCGAAGCCGGCCTGTTGACGGACTTGAAAACCGGCTTGGTCAGCGAGCTGCCGCCCGACGTCGACCAGGCGCTGGTCGCCAACGGCTATAAAGCCCGGCTCGGCGCGCCCGCGCTCAACACGCTCGTGCACCGCATCGCGGTGCTGTCCAAGGCGCACCAGTTGGCCAAGGAGCCGAATCCTTGCGCCGACCCGCTGGTGCGCGAGCTGCTCGGCCGGACGCGCCGTGCCTATGCCAAGCGCGGCGCGCGGCCGCACAAGCAGCGCGCACTCACCAAGGATCCATTGCAAGCCGTGCTCGCGACCTGCGACGACACCCTGCGAGGAAAACGCGATCGCGCGCTCCCCCTGTTTGCATGGGCGACCGGCGGGCGCCGGCGCTCGGAGGTGGCCGCAGCCACGCTCGAGAACCTGCGGCGGGTCGACGCGAAGTCATACCTCTATACGCTCGCGCACTCCAAAACCAACCAGGCCGGCGCGGAGCGCCCCGAAGACATGAAACCCCTGGTGGGCAGCGCGGCGGCGGCCATGCAGGACTGGCTCGCCGTGCTGAAAGAAAAAGGGATCAAGGAAGGCGCCCTCTTCCGCCGCATCCGCAAGGGCGGCCACGTCGGTGAGGCGCTCGCGCCTGCCGCGGTGCGCGACATCGTGAAGGAGCGGTGTGCGATGGCGGAACTGGACGCGGGTTTTAGCGCGCATTCGTTAAGGGCGGGGTTTGTGACCGAGGCGGGTCGGCAGAACATGTCGCTGCCCGAGACGATGGCGATGACAGGGCATCAGAGCGTTGCGACCGTGATGGGGTATTTCAGGGCCGAGAGCGCGCTGGGGAGCAAGGTCAGCCGGATGCTCGATGAAGATGAACGACCCGCGAAACCATAAGGTAGCTTCGGTGCCATCGCTACACGCAGCATCAGCAGTCGCGCGCGGTCAGCAGGAATGTGCAGCGCTGCGCGGGCGTCAGCGGACTCGCCAACATGGGTTGTGTCGCATAAACGCGCGGAGCCCTCTGACACCAAGGCCGGCCGCATGCGCTCAAATGCGAGCCAGCAGAACTTTGACGCTGTCAACTCGGCGGAGGCGCGTATGGTGAAGTCGATCGCCTTGCGACCATCCAAGCCCGGTCACGTCAGAAGCTCCACCTGCAATCCCGAGGCAGGCAAGAGAACACCCTCACACCAGGTGTGAGGCCCCATCGACCTTCGATGCGCCTTTATCGAAGGTCCACAACGGCGATTCGCCCGCCAACGCGGCCAGCGCCACATGAAGGCAATCGGCGAAATCCGCTGTGCCCTTTGAATACGCGGAAAGCGCGTGCTCCAGGGCTCCCTCCGAAGCGAAGCAAAGCTCGGTCGTCGAGAGAAGCTGCGAAAAGATCTCAATCATCTCGGCCTTGCCGAAACCGAAGGCCGAACGAAGGACCCATTCGAGCTCGATGGACACCGTCACAGGGACGTAGAGCGTTTGCCCCTCATCGATGCACTTCTGGAACAGGCGGCGTGCGGCCAACAATTGCTTGGCATCGTCCCTGACGATGTAGCGCACGAGGACATTGGTGTCGAGCGCCGCCATCAGCGCCAGGGGTTCATTTCTGCGATCGAGACGTGCTTTCCTCTGGGCGGCTTGAATGCTCCAGCCAGGTCGAGGATCGACCTGGTTTTGGCCCGAACGACAATGCTTCCGTCCGGCATCACGTGCCAGACCAAGCGAGTGCCTGGCGCGGCACCTATCTGCTCTCGCACTTCTGCGGGAACGGTTGTCTGGCCCTTCGAGGTGATGGTGGATTCGATCACGATGATTCCTTACGTATTGCCATATTGTAAGGAACGGTGATGCGCGATGCAAGTCCGTCGCCCGGGAGAACTCACCATCGACCGTCGTCGGTTCGTCTCAATCGGTGATCAGTTCCACACGATCTTGATCTTCATCGTAGCCTGGCTTCCGGGAACACCGCGAGCATGCGGCGTTGCCGATGGCGGCGCGCTGCCGCATGCCGCCGGAGAGTTCGCGCGGATAGCGGTCGCCGAACTCGGAGAGCCCGGTCAGCTTGAGCAGCTGCGCCATCGACGCGCGATACGCATCGGTCGGTTTTCCGGCGAACTCGATCGGCAGCAGGATGTTGCGCTCGATGGTGCGCCACGAGCAGCGCATCGCGCTGGAACACCATGCCCACATGATCGGGCGGCCCCGCGACGGGCCGGTCGTCGACCCGCAGCTCGCCGTCGCTGATGGTTTCCAGGCCGGCCACGCAACGCAGGAAGGTGCTCTTGCCGCAGCCGCTCGGGCCCAGGATGCTGACGAACTCGCCGGGCCGCACGTCGAGCGAGATGCCGTCGAGCGCGGTCAGCGCGCGTGCGCCTTCGTAGACCTTGCGCACACCCGCGGCATGGATCGCGGCGGCGCTCATTTGGGTGCCGCCGCGGAGAGCGTGACGGGCCGGACCAGGCCCGGGACGAAGAAGTCGCTGCCGTCCTTGATCGCCTTGAGAAGGCCGGCATCGCCGAGCGTCTTCACGCGACGCCCCAGTCGGCCGCCACCGGCGCGCCGAGCGGCTGGCCGGCGGGCGCCGGCAACTGGAAGAAGCCGCGCAATGCGTCGATCTGTCCGCGCAGCACCTTCTTGTCGAGCTTGGCCTGCGGGCGCTGCGCGACGATGGCGTCGACCGCCTCGTCATCATGACCGCTGTAGCGGCCTTGGTAGGCGCTGCGGCGGTTGCCACGGGCCTCGTCGTAGCGTCTGCCGGGCAGCAATAAGCCTCAATAAGGAGTGCGCGAATGACGACCCCGTGACGTTCAATGGCCAGCGCCACGCCATCGAAGCCGCGGCAGACACCGTTGTCGGTACGATTCGTTTGTCAAGGCGCCATGAGCCGCAGGACACATGATCGACCGATGCGAGAGAAAACATGACCACCCCGACCACTGCCGCCAAGGCGCGGCCCACGCGCAACGACGCGCAGCGCCAGGCGATCCTCGATGCCGCATCGCTGCTGTTCATCGCCAAGGGCCTCGGCGGAACCAACATCAACGACATCGCCGACGCGGTCGGGATGACGCGCACCGCGCTCTACTACTACTTCCCGAGCAAGGAGTCGATGCTCGAAGCGCTGACCGAGGAGGTCACCCAGAAGGCCAGCCAGCTCGCTCAGACGGTCTCGAACCGCGACGAGCTGCCGGCCGACGAGTCGCTGCGCGAGCTGATTCGGCAGCACGCCGATCTGATCCTGTCCCACGCGTTGCAGTTTCGTATCGTCGAGCGCAGCGAAAGCAGCCTGCCCGAACCGCACCGCTCGGCCGCGCAGAGCGCGCGGCGCACCTTGCTCGATCAATTCGTGCGCGTGATCCAGCGCGGCATCGACGGCGGCCAGTTTCGTCGTGACGCGGACGCGCGCATCGCGGCCTTCTCGATCATCGGCATGTGCAACTGGACCGCCTGGTGGTTCAACGCCGACGGCAATGTGTCCGCCGATACCGTGGCCGCCACGATCGTCGATTTCGGATTGCGCATGCTCGTGCCCGACAAGCCGCGCCGCGCGCGCGCCGCCGGCGTCGAAGACGCGATCGGCCAGATGCGCGAGGCACTTGCGGTGTTCGAAGCCCAGGCGAAACGGCCTGCCGGGCGCTGAGAAAGGCAACCGGCCAAGATCGCTGCAATCTCGGGGGTTAACACCAAAGTCAAATATTTGACACTTCTGTCGAATCCACCTAGCATTGAGTCACATCAATGAGAGGCGCCGCGCGTCGGCGACGACAGATGAGTCCATCCGCTTCCCCGGTTCAGGCCACCGCCGGCTTGCTCAACACCGACTGGAACCCGCGCGACGTGCCGGCCGGCGACCACAAGGAACCTGGTCCCATGAGGCGGTTGCTGACCATCCTGTTGCCGTTTTTCGTAGCCGCCTGCGCCACGGCACCGGAGCCGCGAGACCTGGTCAGCCGCGCCATCGACGCCATGGGCGGTGAAGCGGCGCTGGCCACGGTCAGGACCGTCGCCGTCAATGGCACGGTGCGGCAATACGACCCGGAGCAAACCTATGCGCCCGGCGATGCGCCCAGGCTCACCAACGACTCGCAGTTCACGCAGCTGACCGACCTGGTGGCGCAGGCCAGCCGCATCCAGTGGGTCAAGAATTTCCACTATCCGTACGTCGTCACGCGCACTTTCACCGAGATCGTGACCCCTGAGGCCGGCTACGTGGCGGGCATCGACAGCCTGGAGCGCAACCGCCAGAGCCTGCAGGCCACGTCGCCCGCACATGCCATGTCGGGCCTGCGCCTGGCCATGACACAGCGCGAGCTTTTGCGCGTGTCGCCCTGGCTGCTGCTGCAGATGCGCTCCCACCCCGAGCGCCTCAGCCGGCGCGCCGACGTCGTCATCGGATCGCTGGCCTATCCGGCCGTCCACTACAGCAGCGGCGAGCTGGCTTACACCGTGATGTTCGACGCCACCACCGGCCTGCCTGCACGCATTCGCACAGCGGACTACGACAACATCTGGGGCGACGTGGACATGGACGTCGTGCTGTCCGACTGGCAGCTGCAGGGCGGCGTGCGCCTGCCGATGCGCCAGCGCCATGAAATGCAAGGCCGCCTGATCCAGGAAACCGTGATCACGCAATGGGCCCTCGACACGCCGCCGGCAGCCGGCACCTTCGAGCCGCCGGCCGCGGTCAAGTCCGGCGCCCCGGCGCCCGCCACCGGCAAGCTCCACACCCAGTGGCCGATTCGCCGCCAGTTCATCGGCACCTACCTCGATTCCGACAACATCAGCTTCGACTCGCGCGCCGGCACCGATGCGGGCCTGCGGTTCACCGAGCTCGCGCCCGGTGTTCAGCACCAGGTGGGCGGGTCGCACAACAGCCTCATCGTCGAGATGCGCGACCACCTCATTGTGGTGGACGCGCCGGTCACCGACGGCCAGTCGAAATGGACCATCGCCGCCGCCCACGCCAAGTACCCCGGCAAGCCGATCCGCTACCTGGTTCTGACCCACAGGCACATGGACCACGCCGGCGGCTTGCGCGCCTTCATCGCCGAGGGCGCGCAACTGGTGGTGGGACAAGGCACGGGCGAGCATTTCCGCAAGGTGCTGGCCGCCCCGACCATGCGCAGCCCCGACCTGGCCGTGCACGACTTCAGCGGCACCCGCATCACCGAGGTGGCGGACCGCCTGGCCTTCAACGACGGCCAGCGCGAGGTCACGATGCACCGCATCGACAACCCCCACGCAGCGGACATGCTGCTGGTGTACGTGGCGCACGCGCGGCTGGGCTTCGTGGCGGACCTGTGGGCGCCCGGCCTACCCCTTCCCCCCCGCATGAACCCGGGCTTGCAAGCCCTGGTCAACGGCGTGCGGCAAGCCGGCATTGCGCCGCTGCGCTTTGCCGGCGGCCACGGCTCCGTGGCCCCCTACCAACTGCTCGAAGACTTGATGGCCCGGGGCGCGAACTGAAGCTTCAACGAGGAGACAACGACATGAGTACACCCACTTCCTCGGGGCAGGCGACCGCCGGCTTCCTCAACACCGACTGGAACCCACGCAACGTGCCGGCCGGCACGACCACCACGAACGTGGTGTTGCGCACCGCGGACAGCGCCGCCACCAGCGGCTCGCTGTACGAACCCGCCACGCCGAGCGACACCGTCGTGTGCGTGATGCACCCGCGGGAGTTCATGGCCTGCCACTACCTCATCCCCGACATCGTCGGCGCCGGCTACGCGGCCTGGTCGCAAGCGCCACGCTCGGTCGGCAACGACTTGCGGCTCGAACATGAATTCGCGCTGCACGACGTGGCCGCCGGCCTGGCGCATCTGAAGTCGCGCAGCTTCCGCCGGATCGTGCTGCTGGGCAATTCCGGCGGTGCCGGGCTCTACGCGTTCTATGCGCAGCAGTCGGCGCTGCCCTGCGCCGAACGCACCGCCAAAACGCCCGGCGGCAAGCCCACCCAACTGGCGGAGCTCGAGATGCCCGCCATCGACGGCCTGGTCTTCATCGGCCCGCACCCGGGCCAGGGTGCGCTGCTGATGAACTGCATCGACCCGTCCGTCGCGAACGAGGCCGATGCGCTGTCGGTCGACCCCGCACTCGATCCGCTGAGCTCTGCCAACGGGTATGCCGGGCTGAAGGGCACGCGCTATGAAGATGCGTTCGTCGAGCGCTACCGCGCCGCGCAGCGCGAGCGCGTGGCCCGCATCGACGCCACGGCCCGCGCGCTGATCGAAAGACGTCTCTCGGCGCGCAAGCGCGCCAAGGCGGCCGGCCCCACGGCCACGGCCGAAGACAAGCGCATCGCCGCCCACACGCCCATCATCAACGTCTGGCGCACCGACGCCGACCTGCGCTGCTTCGACCTCTCGCTCGACCCCTCGGATCGCAAGTTCGGCTCGCTCTGGGGTGCCGATCCGTACGCATCGAACTACGGCGCGGTCGGCTTCGCCCGCCAATGCACGCCGGAGAGCTGGCTCTCGACCTGGTCGGGCCTGTCGTCCAACGCCAGCCTGGCGAAGACCGCCGCGTCGATCACGCAGCCGGTGCTGGTCGTCGAATACACCGGCGACCAGGCCTGTTTCCCGGGCGACGTGCGCTGCATCGTCGACGCCATCGCCTCCACAACCAAGCGCCACGAACGGGTGCGCGGCGATCACCACGGCCGCGCACTGTCAGCCGACGAAGAGCCCGGCCGCCTGGCCGCCGGCCGCCTGCTCGCGGACTGGCTGCGCGAGACCTTTCCCGCCTGACCCGCAACTGGAGACCCCATGTCTGCCTCGACCCTTCCCACACTGGCGCTTCGCGGCGTCGACCACACCGCCCGCCCGACCTGGAAGCTGCGCGAAACGATCGAGTTCTACCGCGACAAGCTCGGCCTGCCGCTCGTGCACGTGATCTCCGCGCGCGGCTGGGGCCCGGCCACGCATCCCGACTTCCTGCACTTCTTCTTCGACAGCGGCAACGGCAGCACGATCGCGTTCTTCTACTACCTCGGCAGCGACCAGCCGGCCAGCCTCGACGGCCGCGCCGCGATGAAGCCGCTGCCGGAAGACCATGTGTTCGACGCCACCCACACAGCCTGGCTGGTCGACGGCCCAGACGAACTCCAGGCCTGGAAGCAGCGCCTCGAGGCCCAGGGCCTGGACGTGTCGGTCGAGACGCGCCACGAGGTGATCGAGTCGATCTACGTGCGCGACCCGAACGGCTACTTCGTCGAGTTCACCCGCAAGCTGCGCCCGCTCGACGACATCGATGCGACCGACGCCGCGCTCACGCTGCAGGCGGCGATCGAGGCGGAAGACGCTGCCGCGAGTGCCGGCAGGCGCGTCACCGCGATCGACGAGATCTGGTGGCGCAAGGCGGCTTTGCTGGACGAACGCGACGGCCGCAACGGCGGCGGGGTGCGCATCTACGTGCCCAAGGTCGACGAGTTCGCCGCGCTCGTGAAAGACGCGGCCGCGCGCGGTGATTGCCGCGTCCAATCCAGCGAAGGCTACGACTGCATCGAGGCCGACGAGCCGATCGAGTTCCGGCGCAAAGTCCTCGATCTGAAGCCTGCGGTCTGGTACGGCCTCTTCACGGGCGGCGTGCATGGCCGCGTCGAAGTGCTGGATCGCGAGCGCGTCGTCATTGCACCATCGCACGCCTGAGCGGAAGACAAAGTCAGGAGACACACCGTGACGAAAATTCTGAGCCCCATCGAGGGCGTGAGCTATCCACCGCCGGAGCGCGCCGCCGCGTCGCTCGCCAACGGATCATGGGTCGCCTCGACGGTCGGCGACGCACTGCGCGCCACCGCGAAGCGCTATCCTGACCGCGCCGCGTTCATCAGCGACGAGCGCACGCTGAGTTACCGCGAATTCGACATGACGACCGAACGCCTCGCGGCAGCGCTGCTTAATCTGGGCCTCGTCACCGGCGACCGCGCGATCTTCCAGCTCGGCACGAACGTCGAGACGGCCATCGTGCTGCTCGCCTGCTTCAAGGCCGGCATCGTCCCGGTGTGCTCGCTGCCGCAGCACCGCGAAGTCGAGATCGGCCAGTTGGCCCGGCAGTCCGGCGCGCGCGGGTACTTCGTACAGGCCGACTTCAACAGCTTCGACCTCGTCGGCTTCGCAGCCGGCATGGTCGAGAAGCATGCGACGCTGAAGCACCTGGTAGTCGTGCGCGGCGCGGCTGCCGGCGCATCGAGCATGGAGACCATGATCGACGGCATGCCGCTCGCCGCAGCGCAGGAGCGCCTGTCGCACCTGCCGCTGGGCAGCGAAGACGTGCTGAGCTTCCAGCTCTCGGGCGGCACCACCGGCGTGCCGAAAATCATTCCGCGCTTCCATGCCGAATACCTCGGCCATTCGGCGGGCTGGATGCGGCGCTATCGCATCACGGCCGAAAGCCGCGTGATCTGGTCGCTGTCGCTGCTGCACAACGCCGGGCAGCTGTACGCGCTGATCCCGACGGCTGCCTTCGGCGTGACCACGGTGCTGATGCCCAGAGTCGACATCCGCCGCATGCTCGAGCTGATCGAGCAGCACCGGGTCACGCACGCGCTGTCGATCGGGCCGATCGCGCCGCAACTGCTGGCCTACACCGACATCGCGCAGCACGACCTGTCGTCGCTGCAGCTGTTCGCCACGATGAGCCGCGCCGACAACCTGGAGAAGCACCTCGGCCTGCCCTGCTCCAACCTGTACGGCATCACCGAAGGGTTGCTGCTGGGCTCGCCCGCCGACGCACCGGCCTTCGCGCGGCATCACACGCAAGGCGCCTCGGGCTGTCCGCAAGACGAGATCCGCCTGCTCGTGCCCGAGAGCGAAGAACCGAGCGCGCCCGGGGAGATGGGCGAGATGTGCTTTCGAGGCCCGTCCAGCCTGACCGGCTTCTTCGACAACCCCGAGGCGAACGCGAAGGCTTTCACTGCCGACGGCTTCTACCGCACTGGCGACATGATGACTGCGCACGTCGTCGACGGCCTCACCTGCTACGCCTTCGAAGGCCGGTTGCGCGACAACATCAACCGCGGCGGCGAGAAGATCGGTTGCGAAGAGGTCGAAGGCTTCATCAGCCAGCACCCGGCGGTGGCCGACGCCAAGCTGGTGGCGATGCCCGACCCGTACTACGGCGAAAAGGCCTGCGTCTACATCGTGCCGCGCCCCGACATGACGGCGCCCGACGTGAAGGCGCTCGGCGCCTTCCTCGTCGGCCAGGGCCTCGCCAAATACAAATGCCCGGAGCGTGTCGAGGTGGTCGACAGCTTCCCGCTCACGCGCGTCGGCAAGGTCGACAAGCCCGCGCTGAAGCAGCGCATCGCCGCCCACCTGGCCGCCGAGGCCGCAGGGAGCGCACCGTGATCGCCACCGAGCAGGTGCTGAGCCAGCTGCCGCTCGTCATACGCCGCCGCGTGAAGTGGGGCGAGTGCGATCCGGCCGGCGTGGTCTACACGGTGACATTTTCAGAGTACGTGATCTCGGCTGCCGAGCTGTTCTACGGCGCGCTCTTCGGCACCACGCCGCAGCGCGCCAAGCGGGAGCAAGGCTTCGGTACGCCGAGTCGCGCGCTCAGCTTCGACTTCCAGCGCTCGCTGCGCCCCGACGACGAGTTCGACATGACCGTGACGGTGGCCGACATTCACAGCCGCACCTACGTGTTCGACATCACGGGCCGCACGCCCGAGGGCGATGTCGTGTTCGTCGCGAAGCTCACGCCGGTGTGCGTGGCGCGCGACGAACGCCGTTCAATCGAGATTCCGGACGCCTTCCGCCAGGCACTGCAGCACTATCGGGATGCCTGCACGAACGCTCCCAGGAGCCCAACACCATGAAGGTCGCCGTCATCGGCGCCGGCCCCGCCGGCATGTATTTCTCGCTGCTGGCGAAGAAGCACGATCCCTCGCACGAGATTCGCATTTACGAGCAGAACCCGGAAGGCGCCACCTACGGCTGGGGCGTCGTGTTCTCGGACATCGGGCTGGGCTTCCTGAAGGAAGCCGACCCCGAGTTCTTTGCCGAGTTCACCGCGCACCACGAGAAGTGCGACTACATGGAGGTGGTGCACCGCGGCACCCAGGTGCAGATCCACGGCAACCACTTCTCGCGCACCGCCCGCATCGACATGCTGAACACGCTGCAGCGCGCCTGCCAGCGCCTGGGCGCGCAGATCGCGTACGGCTGCCGCATCGACGACGTGCAGGCGCTGGCGCGCGAGGTCGACCTGGTGGTCGCCGCCGACGGCGGCAACAGCACGGTGCGCAGGCAGTTCGCAGACCATTTCAGGCCCAGCTTCGAAAAGCGCCGCAACAAGTTCGCCTGGTACGGCACGCGCCAGCGCTTCCACCCGGTGTCGTTGATCTTCCGCGAGACGCCGCACGGCGTATTCATCGCGCACAGCTACCAGTACAGCCCCGAGCTGAGCACCTTCCTGGTCGAGGTGGACCCCGATACCTGGCAGCGCGCCGGCCTCCACACAGCGAGCGAGGACGAGAGCCGGCGCTTCTGCGCCGAGGTGTTCCGCCCCGAGCTCGGCGGCAACGAGCTGCTGACCAACCGATCGCTCTGGTTCGAGGCCAGCATCGTCAAGAACGAGCAGTGGACGCATCGCAACATCGTGTTGCTCGGCGACGCGCTGCGCACGGTGCACTTCTCGCTCGGCTCGGGCACGCGCATGGCGATGCAGGACGCGATCGCCTTGCAGCGCGGCCTGGCGGCGCATCCGCAGGATCTGCCGACGGCCTTCGCCGTGTTCGAGGCGACGCGCCGGCCGGCCTCGTCGAGCTTCCAGAGCGCGGCAGCGAAGAGCCTCGACTGGTACGAGAGCGTCTCGGACAAGCTGCACCTCGACCCCGTCAGCTTCGCCTACGACTACATGCGGCGCACCGGCCAGGTGTGCCACGACGACCTGAAGCAGCGCGACCCGCATTTCACCGCGGCGTACGACGCACTGCACGCCCACCGCACTTGAAGGAGACATCGCCATGAACTCGTTGTTTCATACCCGCCTGCTGGGTATCGGTGCGCTGTGCCTGACCGTCGCCACCACCGCCTCCGCACAGACCTTTCCGATCAAGCCCGTTCGCGCCGTGCTCCCCTACTCCGCCGGCAGCGGCCCCGACACGGTGATGCGCAACGTCGGCGAGAGGCTCGGCCGCGAATGGGGCCACCAGGTGCTGGTCGACAACAAGCCCGGCGCCAACAGCTGGCTCGCACTCGGCGAGGTCAAACGCGCTGCGCCCACGGCCATACCCTGCTTGTCGTCGATGCCACGCCGATGACCTTGCAGCCGAACCTCTACAAGCAACTGCCCTTCGATCCGGTGAAAGACTTCGAGCCTGTCACGCCGCTGTATTCGACTCACTTCTTCATCGTCGTCGGCGCCAACTCGCCGTGGAAGAACGTGGCCGACCTGATGGCGGCCGCCAAGGCGAAGAAGGGGCAGGTCAGCTACGGCAGCTGGGGCATCGGCAGCGTGGCCCATGTGGGTACGGCCCAGCTCGAAGGCGCAACCGGCATGCAGATGATGCACGTGCCCTTCAAGGAGTTGCCGCAGCTGTACACGGCTGTCGCGACAGGCGAAGTCGACTGGGCCTTCGGCACGGCCGCCACTGTGGACCCGCTCTACCGCGCCAAGAAGGTCAGGCTGCTGGCCTATGCCGGCCCGAAGCGCCTGGCCGGCTACGAGGACGTGCCGACCGTCGCCGAGGCCGGCGGCCCGGCCGGCTTTGAACTGCGCACGTGGGTCGCGCTCTATGCGCCCAAGGGCACGCCCAAGCCGGTGATCGACCGCATCAACGCGAGCGTGGCGAAGACCCTGGCAGAGCCGGAGGTGCGCGCGCGTTTCGCAGGCTTCGGTTTCGAGCCCTGGAGCGCGCCGCCCGCCGAAATCACGCGTGTCACCGCTGTCGACACCCGCCGCTTCGCCGACATCGTCAAGCGCGCCAGCATCTCATTGGACTGAGAGGAACCCCCATGAGCCGCAACTTCCGGATCGGGCAGATCGTGCCCAGCTCCAACACCACGATGGAAACCGAAGTGCCCGCGATGCTGCGGGCTCGCGAAGCGATCCGACCCGAGCGCTTCACTTTCCATTCGAGCCGCATGCGCATGCACAAGGTGACGAAGGAAGAACTCGAAGCGATGAACAAGGAGAGCCTGCGCTGCGCAGCCGAGCTGGCCGATGCGCGGGTGGATGTGATGAGCACCGCCTGCCTGGTCGCGATCATGGCGATGGGGCTCGGTTACCACCGAGAGACCGAACGCGAGCTGACGGCGGTGGCGCGCGCCAACCAATCGCTCGCACCGGTGATGACCTCTGCCGGTGCGCTGGTCGAAGGGCTGAAGACGCTGGGCGCGAAACGGATCTCCCTCATGGCGCCCTACATGCGGCCGCTGACCGACCTGGTGGTCCAGTACATCGAGAACGAAGACATCGAAGTCATCGACTCGATCTGCTTCGAGATCCCGGACAACCTCGAGGTCGGGCTGCGCGACCCGATGCAGTTGCTCGACGACGTGAAGCGGCTCGACACCCGCGGCGCCGACGTGGTCGTCGCATCGGCCTGCGTGCAGATGCCCTCGCTGCCGGCGGTGCAGCGCATCGAGGACATGCTCGGCATCCGCACGGTTTCGACCGCGGTATGCACAGTGCGCCGCATGCTCGATCACCTGGGCCTGGAGCCGGTGGTGCCGGGCGCCGGCGCCCTGCTGGCCGGTGCTTGATCTCAACGACTTCCGCTATTTCGTCCGCATCGTGGAGTGCGGAGGGCTCACCGCTGCCAGCCGCCATCTAAACGTGCCGAAGTCGACGGTGAGTCATCGTCTCCGGCAGCTGGAGACATCGCTTGGCGTGCGGCTCATCAATCGATTGCGTTCCACAACCACACCATCCATCAACGCTCCGCTGCCGCAGAGATTGATCAGATGGGGTTTGATAAAGGAGTGCCGTGGAATGGTCGCACCGGGCTGTCACTAAGGTGGTTGGTGTCCATTTTTTCGGTCCTTGCCGCCTGCTGAGGCGAGAGCGGCGCTCGCGATGCTGGCAGTCGCCGCTTGACCTTCAACGGCGCAAAATCATCATACGCCCGTCGCCGTTACGTCGTCGGTGACGTGTTCTTCAGTGCATCGACTTCCGATCCACGCAACGCAAAGGAGACACCATGACAATCCGTATTGGCCGATGGCTCGGCCGCAACGGAGGCGGACTCGAGATTCTTTCTATCGGGCCAGGTGCCCACTTCACCGGCCGCTACCAGACCAAGGTGGGGAAGCCTAGCCCCGAAGCATGGTTCGACGCGCACGGAATGACAGACGGCGCTCTTATCGGATTCACGGTGCTCTGGAAGAATCAATCGGAGCAGCATGCCTCGCTGGCAAGCTTTGCCGGTCGTTACCTGGCCCAGGGTGAGCAGGATGGCTTCGGCGACTCATCGAGAGAGCGGATCGAGGCCCAATGGCATCTTGCCCGCCTCTACGACGATGATGATCCCAGCAAGCCGCACGCGATGTGGGAGACCTTTCTCACCAACTCTGCGGTCTGGTATTGGACGCCTTGAACGGTCAGCGTAGCGTGAGTCCGGCGTGAACAAGCAACTGGCGAAAAACCTCCAATCGCGCCTTTCCGGTCTCTGCAAGCTTGTGGCACACGTGCATGTGTGCGGCCATGTCGCTGTGTCCGCACAGTGCGTCCTTGCACTCCCGCTCCGACATCTCCAAGTGGACACCCGTCAATATGGCGCTCCCGTTGCCCACACGTGAGCTCACGATGGCGGGCGGAGCGCCCGCTATGCCCGTGTACACGGCCAGGATCTGCGCTACATCGCTCGTCGCGTCGCCGAGATCGAAGCGGCAGCCGCCATGGTAGTGCGCGTAGAGCGTCACTGGGGCGGCAGTCAGTCGATCTGTCGTCCGAATTTCAGCCGCTGCAGCGCTCCTCGGCGTTGCGTCGTAGGAGACACCCCCGGTGAGTTGGGGCAGCGAGCCCACTGCGACGGCATCCACGAACCTCAGTTCGCGTGCGCCGCAGATCGCACCATCGGTTCCGGCATGGAACGCGAGTTCCCTGCAGCCGTAGTACGCGCCTGCGCAGATGCCCAGATAGCGGCCACCTTCCTCGACGAACCGCCGAATGCGCTGGTTGGGGGCGCCGTTCAACGCTTCACAAAAAGGAAGGTCAGCACCACCCGGCATGACAAACAGAACGGCGTCATCGAAGAGCGCCGCGTCATCCTTGATGTCGCCGGCCATGACCGCTCGGATCTCGTAGGCAGCGGGAAGAAGCTGCTGTGCGATCGCTCTCATCACGCGTGACGTCCCGTCGAAAGTTCCGGCGTCGATATAGGTCAGGATCTTCGGTTTCGGCATGCTGGTTCTCCAGATCGTTTCGATTGCGTGCTGGCAGATCGAGTTCACCTTTGGGCTCGCGACCAGAGATCCTGGATGCCGCACAAGATTCTGTTCCGGCGGAATGCGATTTGCGAGAGGAACAAATCCGCGGTCGACCGCGATGGCAACGACTTTCTGCTCTGGGCCAAACTCGATACCCACAGCCGGCCCCAGTGGTCGCGCTGGCGCGACGGCGGGCGTGATCCCCCGAAGCGTCAGCTCGGCGACACCGACACGCGGTCGCGGTACATCTCGCGCATGCGTGTTTTCAGGAACTTGCCCGTCGCGGTCTTGGGAATTGCATCGACCCACTCAAAGTCATCCGGCAGTTGAAAGCGTGCGAGTTTGGGTCTCAGGAATTCGCGCAACGTCGCCGCATCGACCTTCGCTCCCGGGCGCTTCACGACCACCACCAGTGGACGCTCGCCCCACTTCGAATGCTGAATCGCCACCACCGCAGCTTCTGCCACGCCAGGATGGCCCATCACAAGATTTTCGAGGTCGACCGAACTGATCCATTCGCCGCCCGACTTGATGAGGTCCTTGCTGCGGTCAACCAGGTGCATGTAGCCATGGGCGTCGATGGTGCCCACATCGCCGGTGCGCAGCCAGCCATCGGCGGTGAACTTGCCAGGGTCATCGGGCGTCGCGTGGTAGCTGCCCGTGATCCATGGCCCGCGCACTTGCACCTCGCCGGCGGCCTTGCCGTCCCATGGCTGCACGCCATCAACCTCATCGACGATGCGCATCTCGACCATGGGCGCAGCCACACCCTGCATCGCGCGGATGGCGTGTTGCTTCTCCTCCGGCAGCAGGGCATGCTCCGGCTTCATGATCGGGAAGCTGCCCATCGGCGAGGTCTCGGTCATGCCCCAACCTTGCACGATGTGCATGTCGTATCGCTCAAAGTTGGCGATCATCGACTGCGGCACCGCCGCGCCGCCGATCAGCATGCGCATGCCCTTGACCAGGTTGCGCTGACGGGTTGGCTGATCGAGCGCCTGGTAAATCATCATCCAGATGGTCGGCACGCCAAGGGCCATGGTGGCCTGCCCTTCTTCCATCAGGTCGAGCAGGTCTTCACCGCCAAGGTGTGGGCCGGGCAGGATCTGGTTCGCACCGACCATCATGGCCGAGAAGGGCACCGCCCATGCGTTGGCGTGGAACATGGGCGTGACCATCATCACCCGGTCGCGCGCCGACAGCGAGAACAGGTCGGGAATGCAGCCGGTGATGGCGTGGAGCACCATCGAGCGGTGCGAATACACCACGCCTTTGGGCCGCCCGGTGGTGCCGGAGGTGTAGCACATGCCGACGGCTTCGTTCTCGTCCTGCTCCGGATACTGGTAGCCGGCGGCGTCGCCGGCGATGAAGTCTTCGTAGCTCTCCGCGCCCTCGGCCAGCGGCGTGCCGCCAAAGGGCACGACGATGACGCGCGGCGGATCCTTCAGCAAAGGCCGGACACGCTCCCAGATCGGCAACAACACGTCGTCGATGACGAGCACGCGATCGCCGGCGTCTTCCATGATGTAGGCGATGTCCTCGGGGGACAGCCGCAGGTTGAGCGTGTGCAGCACGGCGCCGGCTGCCGGGATGCCAAAGTAGCACTCCAGGTGCCAGGCATGGTTCCAGCTCATCGTGGCGACAGCCTCGCCCCTCGCGATCCCGGCCTTGTCCCGCAAGGCCTGTGCGAGCTGACGGGCACGCCGGTAGATCTCCGCATAGCTGCGTCGGTAGGTGGACTTGTCGGGTAAGCGGCCGAGCACACTCTGGTCGCCGAAATAAGTGCCGGCGCGCTCGAGGATCAGATTGGTGCTGAGCTGCACCGGCATCATGGTCGATTTCATACTGCTCTTGCCCCTTCTTGACTCGATCTCTGATCTACTTTGAGCTACTCTCAATTATGAATTTCCAAGCGCACGAACAATCATAGGGAAAACGACATTGGCGTGAAATTGAGCTTCACTCAAAATATCAAGCTCGATCCAAACATGAGGTGTCGATGCGTATCGATCTGCAGTTCAAAGGACGTCATGTCATTGTCTTCGGGGGTACCACCGGGATCAACTTCGGCATTGCCGACGCCTTTGCCCGGCAGGGCGCGGACGTGAGCGTGGTGAGCCGCCGGCGCGAGAACGTCGACCATGCCGTCGCCGCACTGACCGGGCACGGGCATCGCGTGGCGGGCTTTTGCGCTGATGTACGCGATTTCGAGGCGGTCGGACAAGCCATGGCCGAAGCGGTCGCGAAGTTCGGCGCGGTCGATGTGATGGTGTCGGGTGCCGCAGGCAATTTCTTCGCTCAGGCGCGACATATGTCGGCCAACGGGTTCAAGGCCGTCGTCGACATCGATCTGCTCGGTACCTTTCACGTCATGCGACAGGCTTACGAGCACCTACGCAAGCCCGGCGCCTCGGTCATCAACATCACGGCGCCCCAATCGACGATCCCGATGCGCTTTCAGTCGCACGCCTGTGCGGCAAAGGCCGGGGTCGATCAGCTCACCCGCGTGCTCGCGCTCGAGTGGGGCGTAGACGGGATTCGGATCAACGCCATCTCGCCGGGCCCGATCGATGGTACCGAGGGCGTCAAGCGCCTCATGGCGCAAAGCGACGAGGAACTCGCGCAGGCCACGAGCATGGTCCCGCTGAAGCGGCTTGGAACGCTGGACGACATCGCCAACCTGGCGCTGTTCCTCGCTTCACCCTACGCCAGCTACATCTCGGGCGCCGTGATCCCCTGCGATGGCGGCGGCGCATTGGAAAGCGTCAAGCCCGTTCTCGAGGCCACGGGCCGGCTGGCCGAGGCCCAGGCAAGGAAGGTGTGATGGAGCGCGCGAGCGACTACACGCTGGCCGACGTATTGCGCCGCAACGCCACGGTCCATGGCGACGGCATCGCGTTTCGCGAGCAGGACGGCGCGGTCACGCACCAGGCGCATTGGCGGCGCGTCCAGCAATTGGCCGCCGGTTTGCACCGGCTCGGCGTCGCGCAAGGCGATCGCGTCGCCATCCTGTCGAAGAACCGGATCGAGTACGTGGAGTTGCTCGGCGCTGCGGCGCAGCTGGGCGCCATCGTGTCCGCGATCAACTGGCGCCTGTCCGCTGCCGAAGTGCTGGCCGTGCTGGAGAACGACACGCCGAAGACGGTTCTGGCCGAGGATGAGTTCTGGCCCTTGCTCGATCTCGCCCTTGCGCGCACCGGCCCGGATCTGGAACCGATCACCATCGGAATTCGCCGCGAGGGCTTCCAATGCCTCGACGATCTGTACATCGACGACGGCCCTCCCCCATCGACGCCCCTGTCTGCCGACGCCCCGCTGCTGCTGATCCATACCGCCTGGACCGACGGCCGTCCCAAAGCGGCCACGCTCTCGCACGCCAACCTGATTTCTAACGCCATCCAACTGCAAGGCGCATGGAAGCTCGGAGCTGACGACGTTCATCTGTGCTGCCTGCCCTTGTTCCATTCGACGGCCATCTCGCTGGTGCTCGCCGTCCAGTTGGCCGGTGGCGGCAGCGTGCTGACGCGCCAGTACGAACCGCAGGAAGCAGCCTTGCTGGTGGAGCGCCACCGAGCCACCGTGCTCGGCGAATTCGCGCCCATGCTCGACGGCCTGCTCTCCGCGTGCGATGGCATGCCTTCGCGGCTGCGCAGCCTCCGGCATGTGTGCGGCCTCGACTCGCCCGAGACGATTCGCCGCTTTGAAGTCGCCTGCCCTGACGCCACCTTCTGGGCCGGCTACGGGCAGACCGAGGTGTCGGGGCTGGCGACACTCGGGCGTTTTCGCGATGCGCCCGGCACCGCCGGATTTTCGTTGGCGCTGTGCGCGATTGGCATCGAAGGCGACGACGGCCGGCTTGTGCCAGACGGCGAGGCTGGCGAAATCGTCGTGCGCGGGCCGTCGGCCTGCCTGGGCTACTGGCAGCGTCCGGAGGACAACGCGCGTCTGCTGCGCGGCGGCTGGCTGCACACGGGCGACAGCGGTCGCATCGATGAGCATGGCCGCCTCTGGTACACGGGCCGGCTGGCCGCCAAGGAACTGATCAAGACGGGGGGTGAGAACGTCTACCCCTCCGAAGTCGAGGCCGTGATCCGCCAGCACGCCGGCATTGCGGAGGTCGCCGTGATCGGCGTGCCGGATGCCCAGTGGGGCGAGTCGATCAAGGCGATCTGCGTGGCCGCGCACACGCCGCCACCCGCGCAGGAAGAAGTCGCCGATTTCGTCGCCAGCCGCATCGCGCGTTACAAGCGGCCCCGTTTCGTGGTGTTCGCGGATTCGCTGCCGAAAAGGCCGGACGGATCGGCGGATCGCGAACAGATTCGCAAGCTTCACGGTTAGCACCCCCGGCCCGCGTAGACCTCACGCGGACCGGTGATCGGCTCACCGCCCGTTGAACCGCGGCCGCTGCTTCTGCAGGAAGGCCGCGACCGCGCCTGTGAAATCTTCCGTTCGCGCATTGGCGACGAATTCCTCTTGCTCCAGGTCGAGTTGCGTCGGTAGGTCGTTCTCCAACGAAGCGCGGATGAGCCGCTTCATGCGACCGATGGCCAATGTCGGGCCGGCGGCCAGGCGCTGCGCCACCGCGTCCACGCCGGCGTCGAGCTCCGCCAGCGGCACCACCTTGTTGACAAGGCCATAGCGCCAGGCCTCGGCCGCATCGAAGCTTTCGCCGAGCAGCGCGATCGCCATCGCATTGCGCATCCCGGCGACGCGCGGCAGCGACCATGAGGCCGACCCGTCGCAGGTGGCGCCGATGTTTACGTAGGCCAGGTTGAATTTCGTGCCCTCGGCGGCGATCGCCAGGTCGCACGCCATGGCCAGGCTCAGGCTGCCGCCGGCGACCACGCCATGCAGGCGGGCGATGAAGGGCACGTCCAGCCTGGCCATCAGCTTGACCGCCTCGTGCACCGGCCCGATGAGGCCCGGCACCGCCGAGGCCGCATCGTCACCGGCGAGTTCGTTGAGGTCACCGCCGACGCCGAAGACATCGCCCTCCCCGCTGAGCACGACGGCGCGGATGTCCGGGGACGCCGCGATCGCCTGGCAGCAGGCGAGGAAGGCGCGGGCCATCGGCACGTTCACCGCATTGAGTTGCGCGGGGCGGTTGAAGCGCAGGCGGGCGACGGCGCCCTCGCGCTGCAGGATGACGGGTTCGCTCATGAAAGATCCCTTGAAAGAAGGCCAATGCGCATCAACCGAGCCACCGTTTTCGGCGACGATAGTGCTTGGTCGCGCGATAGTTCTTGCGCTCGCCCGCGACGCTGACCCCGAGATAGAACTCCCGGATGTCCTCGTTCGCGCGCAGCTGTTCGGCCGGCGCTTCGAGCACCACGCGACCGCCTTCCATGACGTAGCCATGGTCGGCCAGTCCCAAGGCAGCCTGCGCGTTCTGCTCGACGATGAGCAGCGACAGCCCCTGGGTCTTGAGCTTGGCGAGCAGCGCGAAGATCTCCTCGATCATCTTCGGCGCCAGACCCAGCGATGGCTCGTCGATCAGCATCAGCCGCGGCTTGCCCATCATCGCGCGCCCGATCAAGAGCTGCTGCTGCTCGCCGCCCGAAAGGTAGCCGGAGGTGCGGTCGCGAAGTTCGGCGAGCCGGGGGATCGTCGCGTAGACGAATTCCAGTCGCTCGCGCACGCTCGCCATGCCGGGCAGCAGATGGCCGCCGATGACCAGGTTCTGTTCCACGTTCAGGTGGCGCAGCACCTTGCGCCCCTCGACGACGTGAATCAGTCCGCGAGCCACCGTGTCCAGCGCAGCCAGGCCGGTGATGGCCTGGCCGCCGAAGCGGATGCTGCCGGCCGACACCGCGCCGTCGTCGATCGACAGGATGCCCGAGATGGCCTTGAGCGTCGTGCTCTTGCCGGCGCCGTTCGGCCCCAGCAGGACCGTGCAGCGGCCCTCCTCCACGCGCAGGTTCACACCCTTGAGCGCAAGGATCACCTTGGCGTAGAGCACCTCGAGGTTCTCGATCGCGAGCAGTTCGCTGTGCGCAGCCTCCTGCGCCACGGTCGCCGCGGGCCGCTCCATCACCGCCGCGTCCATGTCGTTCACCAGAGGTCCATCTTCGGGACTGAATAGCCCAGGACTGCCGGCATCAGCTTGCCGTCCTTGACGACGCCGATGTTCACCTTCGGGTTCTGCACCGGGAACGGCGCGGAAATGTCGTACTTGATATCGCTCGAGTACCCGAACAGGCTGGCGCTCGTGAAGGTGGTCTCCAGCAGCGTCTTGTGGATCAGCTCGCCGGTCAGCTTGTCGGGCCCGTACTTCTTCGCGCCCGCCTCGACCGCGCGCACCAGCAGCAGCGCCTGCGCGATACCGCCGATCGTGATGCCGTTCCACGGTGCCTTGAGGCCGTACTTCGCCGCCAGCATGTCGTAGAAGCGCTTGACTTCGGTGTCGTCGTCCGTGGCCAGGGCGCCGCCCTGGGTTTCGAAGTCTCCTTCCATCGAGCCGATGCCGCCCATCGGCTTGGCGATGAAGCCCGGCGCGTTGTGCATCGCGAAGGCCACCGGCACCTTCTTGTTGAGCGCCTGCAGCGCGCGCTTGATGGCGATCGCCTGCTGGATCGATGCCGGCGCGAGGATGACTTCGGCGCCCGAATTGGTCACGCGCCGCATCTGCAGCGTCAGGTCGGCCGGCTGCGCTTCGGCGAACACCACCTCGACCAACTCGACCACCTTCGGATTCGCCTTCGCGAACGCGGTCACGCCCTTGGCCACATCGACATAGCTCGGCGACGACTCGGAGGTGACCAATGCCACCTTGATCGGGCGCTTGCCTTCCGCCTTGGTCTTCTGGTACCAGTCGATGAAGCCCACGAACTCATGAACGAAGGTGGGCCTCAGCGACAGAATCCACTGGTTGGGCCGCCACGCGAAGCCGTTGCTGGCCGAGGCGCTGAACATCACCACCTTGTCATTGGGCAGACGCTGCTGCAGCGCCGCGGTGTCGGGCCCCCCGAGCGCGAAGCCGACCAACGGCTTCTCGGCCAGGATGCCGGGCCACAGGCTTGCCGTCTGCGCGGTTTCGAAGCGCGTGTCGTAAGCCTTCATCTGCAGCTTGATGCCCTGCTTGGCGCCGACTTCCGCGTTCCACCAGTTGATGACCGCCTCGCGGCCGCCGCCGATGGAAGGCATGACCGTCGAGAACGGCCCTGAAAAGTCGGACAGCGAGGGCACAACGTAGGTCGTCTGCGCATGGGCCATGCGCGGTGCGATCGAGCAGGCCAGCGCGGCCGTGGCGAGCGCCGCAGCGTATCGGATGGATGCGGTGAGTCTCATGATGTGTCTCCGGTGTAGTGGGCTAACAGGGGCGCCGTCGCGCAGGGAAAAATCCGCCGTCAATAAGGGAAAGGCCAACGCCGCCAGGCCTGCTTCGTCGTGTTCACACGGTGCATCAATCCCTTGGGCTCGAACAGCAGGAACAGGATCACCACCGTTCCGAGCAGCACGTTCATGCTGGCGAAGACGATGTCCTGCCCGACGATCGGGAAGGTCTGCGACAGCGACGAGCCGAGGCTCGCGACGCCTTCGCGCGCCAACTGGATCAGCACGGTGCCGATCAACGCGCCGACGATGGAGCCGAGGCCGCCGACGATCATCATGGAGATCAGCCAGATCGAGCTGAACAGCGTGAACTGCTCGACCGACACGTGCCTCAGCGCGATTGCCCACAGCCCGCCCGCGATGCCGGCATAGAACGCGCCGACGAGGAAGGCGCGCATCTTCGTCATCATGACGTTGATGCCCATCATCCCGGCCGCGACATCGTCGTCGCGCACGGCCTCGAAAGCGCGGCCGTGGCGGGAGCGCACGATGCCGAAGGCACCGAAGGTCATGATCACCAGCACGATCAGCGCGAAGTAGTAGATCGCCGTGTCGTTGGCCAGATTGATGCCGAAGGCCGTCGCGCCCTCCAGGTGCACGCCGCCCGGCCCGCCGAACCAGTTACGCGGCAGGTTGAGCGCGAAGAAATGGAACAGTGCCTGCGCGGCGATGGTCGTCAAGGCCAGGTAGAAGCCCTTGATGCGCGCCGCGGAGAGTCCGAACAGCGAACCGAAGATGGCCGCCGCCACGCCGCCGAAGACGAGCGCCAGCGGCACCGGAAAGGACCAGTGCGCCACTGCGACCGCGCAGGCATAGGCGCCGACCCCCATGAAGGCCGACTGCCCGATGTTGATCTGCCCGGCATAGCCGGTGCAGATCTGCAGGCCGATTACCGCCACCGCGGTGATGAAGATCGTGTAGCCCATGCTGATCCAACGCTCGGGCGCTACCCAGGGCAGCACCACCAGGGCCAACACGAACAATGCAAGAGCCACCCACTGCGGTCGGGTGCGGATCAGCGAACGGTCGCCGCCGTAGCTTGTGAAGTAAACACCGGAGGCATCCATTTCAGACCCTTTCGATCGCGCGCCATCCGAAAAGGCCGGTCGGACGTACGAAAAGCATGAACAGCATGAAGACGTAGGGCACGATGGTCGATGCGGAGCCGCCGACCGCCGGGTCCACATAGGCGCTCACCAGCGACTGCAGGATGCCCATCACCGCGCCCGCCAGCAGCAGGCCGAAGATCGACTCGAGGCCCGCGAACAGCGCCACCGGCAGCGCCGCCAGCCCGATCTCGGCGGACACCAGCGTCAGCGAGCGGCCGTTGAGGTAGACGATGGCGCCGAGCGTGGAGATCGCCGCACCCATCATCCAGGCCAGCGTGGTGGCGCGCTTGACCGAGATGCCCAGTGAGATCGCGGTGGCCGGATCCTCGGCCACCGCCGTGAGCGTGAGGCCGAAGCGCGAGCGGTTGAAAAACCACCACAGCCCCGCCGCCAGGACCACGGTCAGCACGGCGCCAATCGTGAGCGAGGTCGGCAGGATCAGGTCGCCGACGATGATGGGCGCTGCCGGCAGCAGCGCCGGGAACTGCCGGTCCATCGGCCCCCAGATCACGAGGATCAACCCGCGGATCAGGATCACGAGGCCGATCGTGACCATCACCATCGAGAACACCGACTCGCCGATCAGTCGCGAGAAGAAAAGGCGCTCGATGATGACGCCGTAGGCCAGCGCGGCGACGAAGGCCAGCGGCAGCGCCACCACCGTCGGCAGCCCGCTGGCCATGGTGAGCGTCCACACGGTGAACGCGCCTACCAGCATCAGCTCGCCCTGCGCGAAATTGAAGACCTTGCTGGCCCGGTAGATGACGACGAAGCCGAGCGCCAGCAGCGCATAGAGCTGCCCGATCAGCACGCCGTTGAGGACGTAGTTGAGAAATTCCATCATTGCACCTCTTGAGCCTCGAGGGTCGACAAGGTCGGGGCCGGCGGCCGAACGGGGGCGTCCTGCGCCGGCGGGCTGGCGGTGCCGAGCCGCATCGCGGCGCGCAGCGTGCCGCTGCGACCGTCCTGGTAGCGCACGGGGATCGCGACGTCGAGCTGTGAAATTCCGGCGTACAGCGCCTCGATCACGTCGCGGTAGCGCTCCTCGATGAACTCGCGCTTGAGCTTGCGCGTGCGCGTCAGCTCGCCCTCGTCTGCATCGAGCTCCTTGGGGAGGTTCGAGAAGCGCAACACGCGGGCCGCCGGTTCCAGCTTGGCGTTGACGGCGCGGATCTCCGCAGCCACCTGCTCGACGATCTCCGGCCGTTGCGACAGGTCAGTGAAGGTCGTGAAGCCGATGTTGCGCTGCTCGGCCCAGCGGGAGAACACCACCTCGTCGATGTTGACCAGCGCGACCACGAAGTCGTGCTGCGGGCCGCCGATGACCAGCACCTCCTTGATGTAGGGCGAGAAGCGCAAGCGCACCTCGATGAACTGCTTCGGGTACTTGGCCCCCGAGCGCAGCTCGCTCATGTGCTCGATGCGGTCGTAGTAGATCAGCTCCGAGGCGGGCGAGCGGCCCACCGCGTCACCCGTGCGGTACCAGTCGCCGTCCAACTTCTCGGCCGTCTTCTCGGGCCGCCTCCAGTAGCCGGTGAAGCCCGCGCCGCCGCGCAACTGCAGTTCGCCCGCGTCGGAGATGCGCCATTGCAGCGCTTCGCCCCACTCGGTGGGTTCGGTCAGAGGCCGCCCGATCGTTTCGGGATCGTACTGCGCGCCGGTGTGTGCCGACACGAGGCCGAACTCGCTGCAGGCGTAGATGTTCCGCAGCGCGATCCCCATGCCTGCGAACAGGCGCACCACGTCGGGCGACATCGCCGCGCCGCCGGTGATCGCAACCCTGACGCGCTTGAGGCCCAGCTGGTCGCGCAGCCCACGCAGCACGCTCCATTCCGCGACGACGTTGGCCAGCCGCGCCATCGGCGTCGACTCGCGGCCTTCGATGCGCGCCAGGTTCACCTTCTTGCCGGCGCTCAGGGCCCAGTCGACCCACTTCCGCCGCAGCCACCCTGCATCGATCATGCGGCTGAATACGCCCGAGGCCAGGTTCTCCCACTGGCGCGGACCGAGCACGATCACGTCGACGGCCAGCTCGCGGATCGCTTCCTGTACCTGGTCCGGCCGTTCGGCGAAGCTGACCCGCATCGGCAGCGACATGCCCAACGTCACGCCGAACCACTGCTCAGGCACCCACGAGAGCGGGATGTACGACAGGTACTCACTGTGGGGCCGGATCTCCAGCGCCCGCCGCAACCGCTCGGCGCAGTCGAGCAGTGCCCGGTGCGTCGTGATCACGCCCTTGGGGTGGCCGGTCGTGCCCGAGGTGTAGGCGAGCAGCGCGATGTCGTCGGTCTGCCCGCGCTCGATCTCCTGCTCGATGCGCTGCGGGAATTCGCGCGCCAGCGACTGGCCGCCTTCGGTCACGGCGTCCAGGCTCTGCAGCGCCGGCTGCCGGTAGTCCCAAAGGCCGCCCGGCTCACAATAGAAGATCGTGCGCACCCGCGGGCAGCGCGCCAGTGCCGAGAGCGACTTGTCGACCTGCTCCTGGTCCTCGGCGAAGATGGCCACCACCTCCGCATCGTCCGCGACGTAGCGCAATTCGTCCTCGGACGAGTCCGGGTACAGCGTCACGGTCTTCGCGCCGATCGCCATCGCGGCCCACTCGACCCAGTAGATCTCGGGACGGTTCTCGCCGATAACCATCACGGTCTGCCCGCGCTCGATGCCCAGCGTCAGCAGGCCGAAGGCCGTGCCTTGCACCTTCTCGTAGATCCGGCGCCAGCTGTACTCGGCCCAGATGCCACGCTGCTTGTAGCGGTGGCCGACGAGCTCGGCGCGTTCCCGGCTGTTGTACAGCAGCCATTGCGGCACGGTCTGCGGCTTCATGCCTTGGCTCCCAAGTAGGCGGAGATCACCGCCGGGTCGTTTTGCACCTCGGCGGGTGTGCCCTCGGCGATCTTGCGGCCGAAATTCAGCACCACCACGCGGTCGGCGATGTCCATCACCACGCCCATGTCGTGCTCGACGAGCACCACGGGAATCTTCTTGAATTCGCGCACGTCGAGGATGAAGCGCGCGAGATCTTCCTTCTCCTCGGCGTTCATGCCGGCCATCGGCTCGTCGAGCAACAGTACCTGCGGCTCGGTCGCCAGCGCGCGGCCAAGGTCGACGCGCTTGCGCATGCCGTAGCCGAGCGTGCCGACCGGCTGGTGGCGGATGTGCTCGATCTCGAGGAAGTCGATGATCTCCTCGGCCTTCTCGCGGTGGCAGACCTCTTCGCGGTGCGCGAACGGAAAATAGGCGAAGGCCTGCAGCAGGCTGCTGTTCATGTGCGCGAACCGGCCGACCATGATGTTGTCGATCACGCTCATGCGCCCGAGCAGGTGCGTGCCCTGGAAAGTGCGCGCCATGCCCGCCACCGCCACGCGGTGCACCGGCCAGCCGCCGATGTCGGCGCCCTTGTAGCGCACGCTGCCGACCTGCGGTCGGTAGAAGCCCGACAGCACGTTGAGGAAGGAACTCTTCCCGGCGCCGTTCGGACCGATCAGCGCCACAAGCTCGTCGGCGTGCACCTCGATCGAAAGCTTCTCGAGCGCGGTCACACCGCCGAAGCGCAGGGTGACGTCGCGCACGTCGATGACGTTGCCGGCCGCCTGCTGGGTGCTGTTCATCGCGCGTCGCCTACGACAGCGTGAAGCCACCGCCGCAGACGATGGTCTGGCCGGAGATGTAGTTGGACTCGGGCGTGCAGAACAGGTAGACCGCACCGGCCGCCTCCTCGGGCGTGCCGCCGCGGCCCAGCGGGATCTGCACTTCCATCGCCTTCATCAGGTCCGGGTTCACGCCGACCTTGATCTCGCGTCCCTCGATGTCGATCTGCGCATTGGCGTCGGCCGTGGCCTCGGTCAGGCGCGTATGGATCAGCCCGAAGGCCACCGTGTTCACGTTCACGCGCAGACGGCCCCACTCCTTGGACAGCGCCTTGGTCAGTCCCGTCACGCCGGCCTTTGCCGCCGCGTAGTTGGCCTGGCCGGCATTGCCGCCGAGCCCTGCGATGGACGAGATGTTGACCACCTTGCGGTAGTTCTGCACACCGGCCTCCGCATCGGCCTTGACCAGCGAGCGGATCGCCGGATGTGCGGCGCGCAGGATGCGGAACGGTGCCGTCAGGTGGCAGTCGAGCATGGCGTACCACTGCTCGTCGGTCATCTTCTGGATCACGTTGTCCCAGGTGTAGCCGGCGTTGTTGACGATGATGTCCAGGCCCTGGTAGGTATCGACCGCTGACTTGATGAAGCGGTCGGCGAAGTCCGGCGCGGTCACGTTGCCCCAGCACGCGACAGCCTCGCCGCCGGCGGCCTTGATCTCCTGCGCCGCCTGCTCCGCGACATCGCGGTCCAGGTCGTTGACGACCAGCCGCGCGCCCTCGGCCGCCAGCTTCAGCGCCAGCGCACGGCCGATGCCGCGGCCCGAGCCGCTGACCAGCGCGACCTTGCCGTTGAGATTTCCCGTTGTCATTGAAGTTCTCCGATCGATACGACGGCTTCGCCAAGCACCTTGGCCTCGCCATACTGGTTGTTCAGGTGGATCTCGACCCGCACGGCGCGCTCGCCGCCGTCCAGCGTGATCTGCTCGACCACGCGGCCGCTGCAATGGGCCTCGTTGTAGAGTTGGAAGATGCCGACGAAGCGCAGCTCGATGCTGCGGATGCGGTCCTGCTCGACCCAGTTCGTCAGCAGGCGGCCGAGCCAGGCGGCGCTCAGCATGCCGTGACCGAAGACGTCGGGCGCGCCGGCCTTGCGGGCTGCGTCGGTGTCGATGTGCAGCGGCACGTGATCGCCAGAAGCGCCCGCGTAGAGCGCCAGCGTCGCCCGCGTCAGCGGCGGGACGACGAGTTCCGGCAATGCGGCGCCGACCTCGAAGGAAGGAGTCGATGGACGGCTCATGTCATTTGCCCTTCGCGTAGGCAGGATCACGGTAGATCACGGTCGAGGACAGCGTGGCAATGCGCGCATCGCTCTGGTTGCGGACCTCGGTCTTCTTGAAGATGAACTGCAGCGCCCCGCCCTTCTTCTCCTGGATGTCCTCGATGGAAGCGTCGAAGCTCAGCACGTCGCCCGCGAAGGCCGGCGCGTGGTAGTCGAAGCGCTGCTGCCCGTGCAGGATGTGCAGCAGGTTGACGCCCAGGTCCGTCAGCCAGTCGAGCGGTTCGGGGCCGTCGATCATTTCCAGGCAGAACAGGTAGGTCGGCGGCACCTGCAGCGCCTGCCCCGCTTCCTTGGCCGCGAACGCCTTGTCCTTGTCGCCGATGACATTCAGGAAGAAGCGCAGTTGCCCGGCCTCCACCGTGCGCGTCACGCGCCGCAGCGAGCGGCCGATGTGTGTGCGATCCAGCATGCGCGACTCCTAGGCCTGGCCGTACATGGTGACCACGGCAGCGCCGCCGAGGCCCAGGTTGTGCTGCAACGCGAAGCGCGCGCGCGCCACCTGCGTGCCTTCGGCCGTGCCGCGCAACTGGCGCGTCAGCTCGTAGCACTGCGCCAGGCCCGTGGCGCCCAGCGGATGGCCCTTGGACAGCAGGCCGCCCGATGGGTTGACGACCACGTCGCCGCCATAGGTGTTGCGCGCCTCGTCGACGAATCGGGCTCCCTCGCCGACCGGGCAGAAGCCCAGCGCCTCGTAGCTGAGCAGCTCGTTCTGCGCGAAGCAGTCGTGCAGCTCGCAGACGTCGACCTCCTTCGGGCCGATACCGGCTTCCTCGTAGACCTTGGCGGCGGCATCCTCGCTGAGATGGAAGCCGACGAGGTCGATCATCGAGCGCGAGTCGAAGCTGTTCGCGCGGTCCGTCGTCATCGCCTGGCCGAGGATCTGCACGCGCGGCGTCAGTCCCTTGCGCGCCGCGAATTCCTTCGAGACCAGAATGGCCGCAGCCCCGCCACAGGTCGGCGGACAGGCCATGAGCCGCGTCAGCACGCCCTCCCACAGCACCGGCGAGGCCAGCACCTCCTCGGGCGTGACCTCCTTTCGGAACAGCGCGAGCGGATTGCGCGCCGCATGGCGGCTGGCCTTGGCGCGGATCTTCGCGAAGGTCTCGAGCGTCGTGCCGTATTTCGCCATGTGCTCGCGGCCGGCACCGCCGAAGTAGCGCAGCGCCAACGGCAGCTTCACGCCGTCCGTCAGGCTGTCGCACAGCGCATCGAAATTCTCGAAGGCATTGGGGCGGTCCTGCCAGTGCATGGCCAGGGCGCCGGGCTGCATCTGCTCGAAGCCGACGGCGATCGCGCAGTCCACCGCGCCGCTGGCCACCGCCTGGCGGGCCAGGAACAGCGCCGTCGAACCGGTCGAGCAGTTGTTGTTGACGTTGACGACCGGAATGCCGCTCATGCCGACCTCGTACAGCGCGCGCTGGCCGCTGGTCGAGTCGCCGTACACGTAGCCGGCATAGGCCTGCTGCACCTCGTCGTAGTGCAGCCCCGCATCGGCGAGGGCCTGGCGTGCTGCCTGCGCACCCATCTCGTGGTACGGCAGGCTGTCGCCCGGCTTCTTGAACGGGATCATGCCGACCCCTGCGACCAGTACTTGCTTCATCTCTGTCCTCAAAAAGAGACCTTGTCCGCGCCCTTGAGCGCGAGGATCGCGCGCGCCTCGTCGGGCGTCGCGACCTCGAGGCCCAGGCCCTCGACGATGGCGCACGCCTGGCGCACCTGCTGCGCATTCGACTCGGCGAGCCGCCCCTTGCCGGCCCACAGCGAGTCCTCCAGGCCAACGCGCACGTTGCCGCCTTGCGCCGCGCCCATCGCCACCAGCGGCATCTGGCTGCGACCGGCGCCGAGCACCGACCAGCGGTAGTTGTCGCCGAACAGCCGGTCGGCCGTGCGTTTCATGTGCTGCACGTCCTCGGGATGCGCACCGATGCCGCCCAGCAGCCCGAACACGGTCTGGATGAACAGCGGCGCCTGCACCAGGCCCTCCTGCCAGAAGTGGTGCAGGTTGTAGAGATGGCTGGTGTCGTAGCACTCGAACTCGTAGCGCGTACCGGTCTCGTTGAGCGTGCGCAGCGCGTAGCCGATGTCCTTGAAGGAGTTGCGGAACACCAGGTCGCGCGAGTTCTCCAGCATCTCCGACTCCCAGGCGTGCTTGAAGTCCTTGAAGCGCTTGAGCATCGGAAACAGGCCGAAATTCATCGAGCCCATGTTCAGGCTCGCTACCTCGGGCTTCCAGACGGCGGCCGGGCGAATGCGCTCCTCCACCGACATGAAGGGCGAGCCGCCTGTGGTCAGGTTCACAACCACGTTGGAGCGGCGCTTGATCTCGTGCAAGAAAGACTCGAAGGCTCCGGGCGACTGGTCGGGCCGGCCGTCGGCGGGCTTGCGCGCATGCAGGTGCACGATGGCCGCTCCAGCCTCGGCGGCGCCGATGGCCGCCTCGGCGATCTCCTCGGCCGTCACCGGCAGGTGCGGCGACATCGAGGGCGTGTGGATCGAACCCGTGACGGCACAGGTGATGATGACTTTGCGTTCAGGCATGCATACTTCCTTCGGATGGAGGTGATTCGCTGAAGTGGTCGGGGCGACCGGCGGTCCAGAGTTCGCCCCACAGGCGCCCGCCTCCGTCGACGGTCATGACCTCGCCGGTCATGAAGCTGGCGGCCGGACTCGCGAGGAACACGGCCGACTCGGCGATCTCGCGCAGGCTGCCCGGTCGGCGCAGCGGATTGGCGCGATGGAATTCGCGGCGCGCCTCGGGCGGATAGACCTCCAGCCCTTCGCTGGCCGTCAGCCCCGGCGCGAGGCAGTTGACGCGCACGCCCAGCGGCGCCCATTCGACGGCCACCGTGCGCGTGGCGCCGATCACGCCGGCACGCGCCGCGATCGAATGCGCGATACCCGGGATGCCGCGCTCGACGACGGCCACCACGTTGACGATCGCGCCGGGCGCCGCGGCGTCGCGCCAGTGGCGCGCGGCCGCCTGCATCATGTGCCAGGTACCGTTGAGGTTGGTGTCGATCACCGCGTTCCAACCCTTGGCCGAGAAGTCGATCGCCGGCTGCGGGTACTGTCCGCCGGCGTTGTTGACCACCGCCGTCAAAGTGCCGCACTCCGAGGCAATGCGCGCGAACAGCGCTTCCACCTGCTGCGGGTCGCGCACATTGGCCGCGATGGGCAGCATGCGCGCACCCTTCTCCTTCGCGAAGGCGGTCACCTGGTCGAGCTTTTCCTGCGTGCGCCCGGAGACGATCACCTGCGCGCCGAGCCGCGCGAACAGCAGCGCGATGGCGCGGCCGATGCCGCTGCCGCCGCCCGACACGAGCACGCTGCGGCCCTCGAACAGGCTCGCGTGATAGACCGTCGGCTCTGCCCAGAGCGATTCAGCCATCGATGCCGCGATCGAGTTCGCGCTTGAAGCCGACGGCGTGGAGATGCTCGCGCTCATGGCCGTCACCCGCGCAGCAGTTCGCCGCTGATGATCAGCTTGCGCACTTCGGTCGTACCGGCGCCGATCTCCAGCAGCTTGATTGACCTATAGAGCCGATTGATCTCGGATTCCCAGATGTAGCCATAGCCGCCATGCACCTGCACGGCTTCGTCGAGCACCGCATTCATGGTGTTGGCGGCGAACATGACGGAGGCGGCCGTCAGCTTGTGAATCTCGCCGCGGCCCGCGTCGCCACCGTGCAGCGCACTGACCGCCCGCAGGGTTTGGTAGGTGAACAGCCGCATGGCCTCCACCCCGACGTACATCTTCGCCAGCTTGTCCTGGATCATCTGGAAGTTGCCGATCGACTGGCCGAACTGCTGGCGCGTGCGCGCGTACTCGATGCTCAGCTCCAGCGCGCGCTCGGCGATGCCCAGGCACAGCGGCGCGATCATGGCGCGCTCGAGGTCAAGCCCGCTCATCACCACCTTGACGCCGGTGTTCTCCTCGCCGATGCGGTTGACGGCCGGCACGCGGCAGTTGTCGAACACCAGCTCGCCGGTCTGGCTGCCGCGAAAGCCCATCTTTTCGAGCTTCTGCGCCACGCGGAAGCCCGGCGCGTCCTTGTCGACCAGGAAGGCCGAGATACCACGCGAGCCCAGCGATCTGTCGGTCTTGGCATACACCAACAGCACGTCGGCGACCGGCCCGTTGGTGATGAAGATCTTCGTGCCGTTGAGCACGTAGTCGTCGCCGTCGCGCACCGCCGTCGTGCGCATCGAGCCCAGCGCGTCGGAGCCCGCGCCCGGCTCGGTCAGCCCGAGGGCACCGACCCGCTGACCGCTGCACATGCCGGGCACGTAGCGCGCCTTCTGCTGCTCGTCGGCGTTGCGCAGCACGTTGTGCAGGCACAGGTTCTCGTGCGCCACCCAGCTCAGGGCCAGCGCGTGGTTCCAGCGCGCAAAGGCCTGCAGGACGAGGCCGCTCGTGAACAGACTCAGCCCGGCACCACCCAGCGCTTCCGGCGCGGTGATGCCGAAGTAGCCGTTGGCACCGATTTTCACGAACGCCTCGGCCGGCCACCATTCCTCGTCGTCCATGCGCTGTGCCAGCGGGTAGAGCTCGGCCTTGGCGAAGCGGTCGGCCTGCGACAGCATTTCCACCTCGTCGTCGGACAGGCCACTGAAGACCTGTGCGATCGGGCGTTGGGCTGCGGACAAAACACTCTCGGACATCGGTACTCCAGACGGTCGGCGGCCGAAGACGGCGCCTTGTTCACAAGCTTCCACTGCGAAGCGTTAATTGAGTCAGCCTCATAAAGTTACCACCACATGCGCCATCTTCGACTGGGGAAAACCATCATGTGATTAAATGAGTTGAACTCAATAATGAAAATCCGACGGGCCGAAGGCTCGCAAATATGGAGTGCAAGTGCAAAAAGACTGGCCGTTCGATTCGGTACTGATCGCCAACCGGGGCGAGATCGCGCTTCGCATCGTTCGCAGCGTGCAGCGGCTGGGACTCAAGGCGGTGGTGGTCCACCACGCCGTCGATGCCTCGTCGCTCGCGGTGCGCCACGCCGACGCGGCGGTCGAGATCCACGGCAGCACGCCGGTGGCCGCCTACCTCGACGGGGCGCAGATCATCGAGGCTGCCGGGCAGTCGGGGGCAGGCGCCGTCCACCCCGGCTACGGCTTCCTGTCGGAGAACGCCGGCTTCGCGCGCGCCTGTCAGGCGGCCGGACTGGTGTTTGTGGGACCCGCGCCGGAAGTCATCGACCTGATGGGCGACAAGGTCACGGCCCGCGCCTTCGTCGCGCGCAGCGGCTTTCCGGTCGCGCCGTCGGCCATCGAAGACGACGACCCGGCCAGCTTCGTCGAGCGTGCCCGCGCGGTGAGTTTTCCCCTGCTCATCAAGCCGGCGGCCGGCGGCGGCGGCAAGGGCATGCGCATCGTGCGCGATCCGAAGCTGCTGGCCCCGGAGATCGAACGCGCGCGCAGCGAAGGCCAGCGCTACTTCGGCGACGGCCGCCTGTACGTCGAGCGCTTCGTCGAGAACCCGCGCCACATCGAGGTCCAGGTACTCGGGGACAGCCACGGCAATGTGCTCCACCTCTTCGAGCGCGAATGTTCGGTCCAGCGGCGCTTCCAGAAGATCGTGGAGGAGACGCCCTCCCCGGCACTGACGCCCGAACTGCGCCGCGACATCTGCGCGACAGCGGCCGGCATCGCGCGCAGCGCCAAGTACAGCAACGCGGGCACCGTGGAGTTCATCTACGGTGACGGCGTCTTCTACTTCCTCGAGATGAACACGCGGCTGCAGGTCGAGCATCCGGTGACCGAAGAACTCCTGGGTCTCGATCTGGTCGAGCAGCAACTCCGCGTGGCGGCCGGAGAGCGGCTGGGCTTCGGGCAGGACGACCTGCGGCCCCAAGGCCACGCAATCGAATTCCGCGTCTATGCCGAAGACCCCGCCGCCGGCTACCTGCCGACCACCGGCGCGATCCTCGCGTTGCACGAGCCCGACGGGCCTGGTGTGCGCATCGACGCCGGCATCGCGGCCGGGCAGGACGTCACGGCCGCCTTCGACCCGATGCTGGCCAAGCTGATCGTCTCCGGCGCGACGCGCGCGGCAGCGATCGAACGTGCGCAGCAAGCCCTGCGCGACTATGTGCTGCTCGGCTGCAAGACCAACATCGGCTTCCTGCGGCGGCTGCTGTCGCATCCCGCATTCGCAGCCGGCGAGATCCACACCGGCTTTCTCGACGCACACCCGGAGGTCGCCGCCGAGCCCGCACTCGACACGGCCAAGCTGCACAAGCTGCTGGCTGTCGCAGCACTGGCCTCGCGGCCCGTGCGCGACGCGGCCGATGCCGTGCCCACCTTGCATGCCGCCATCGGCGCCTGGAGGAATTGATGGCCCATGCATTCCACCTGCTCGGCGCCGAACACGAAGTCTGGCTCGCGCGCGCGGGCACCACCTACCGGCTGCACGTCGGCGATGGGAGTCTGGCCGTGGCCATGTCGCCGCGCGGCGACCATGCGCACGAACTGATCTTGCACGACGACAGCCACCGAGTGTTCGTCGCACGGCGCGGCGACGACGTCCACATCCACCTCGACGGCGACACCTACCTGCTGCACTACTCGCACAGCCTGGCGCGCTTCGCCGACCAGACGGTCGACGAAGGCGAGGCCGTCGCGCGCGCGCCGATGCCCGGCTCGGTGATCTCCGTCGCCGTACAGCAAGGCGAAGTCGTGCAGCGCGGACAGGCACTGCTCGTGATCGAGAGCATGAAGATGGAAACGACGATCAACGCCAGTTGCGATGGCGTCGTCCAGGCCCTGCACGTCGGCCTGGGCCAGACCTTTGAACGTGACGCTCCGCTGGTGACACTGGAGCGAGGAACAGCAGCGCCATGAAACGCATCGACTCTGCACTCAACACGCGCTCTGCCGACTTCCAGGCCAACCGCCAGCACAATCTGGCGCTGGTGGAAGGGCTGCGGCAGCAACAGGCCAGCGTGCGCCACGTCCGCCCGGAGCGTGACATGGAGCGCCTGGCCCGGCAGAACAAACTCTTCGTGCGCGAGCGGCTGCAGCAGTTGCTCGACCCCGGAACGCCCTTCCTGGAACTCTCCACCCTCGCCGCCAACGCGGACTACGACGGCGAGGTGCCGGGCGCCGGCGTGGTCACCGGCATCGGCGTCGTCAGCGGGCGCGAGGTGATGGTGAACGCATCGGACGCCAGCGTCAAAGGCGGCGCCTGGTACCCGCTGTCGGTCAAGAAGATCGTGCGCGCCACCGACATCGCGGTCGAGAGCCGGCTGCCGATGGTCCACCTGTGCGACAGCGCCGGCGGCTTCCTGCCGCTGCAGGCCGATCTCTTTCCGGACCGCCACAACGCCGGGCGCATCTTCCGCAACCAATCCATCCTCTCGAAGATGGGCGTGCCGCAGGTCTCCATCGTGCTAGGCCATTGCACGGCCGGCGGCGCCTACGTGCCGGCGCTGTCGGACTACAGCGTCATCGTGCGCGGCAACGGCGCCATCTTCCTCGGCGGCCCGCCGCTGGTGAAGGCGGCCACGGGCGAAGAAGTCAGCGCCGACGAGCTAGGCGGCTGCGACGTGCACACGCGGATCTCGGGGACCGCCGACTATCCGGCCAGCAACGAATACGAAGCCATCGCCATCGCGCGCGATGTGGTCGCGCAATGGAAGCGCCCGGTCAAGGCCGACGTGCAATGGCAGGAGCCCGAGGCCCCCCTCTACGACCCGCAGGAGCTGTACGGCATCATCCCGCGCGACATCAAGGTGCAGTTCGACATGCGCGAGATCATCGCGCGCATGGTCGACGGCAGCCGCTTCCACGAGTACCAGCCGGCCTACGCGCCCACGCTGCTGTGCGGCTTCGCGAACCTGTGGGGATACAAGGTCGGCATCCTGGCCAACAACGGCGTGCTGTTCAACGAGAGCGCGCAAAAGGGCACGCACTTCATCGAGCTGTGCAATCAGAACCGCACGCCGCTGATCTTCCTGCAGAACATCACCGGCTTTATGGTCGGGCGCGACTACGAGCGCCGCGGCATCACCAAGGACGGCGCCAAGATGATCATGGCGGTGGCGGGCTCCGAGGTGCCCAAGTTCACCGTGATCTGCAACGGCTCCTTCGGCGCGGGCAACTACGGCATGTCGGGCCGGGCCTTCGATCCACGCTTCCTGTTCATGTGGCCACAGAGCCAGATCTCGGTGATGGGGGCCGAGCAGGCGGCCAACGTGCTGGCCGACGTGAAGTTGCGGCAGCTGGCTCGCACGGGCGCGAACCTGAGCCTCGAGGAAGTCGCGGCCATCCGCGACCCGGTGCTGGAGGACTACCGCCGCCAGTCGAGCGCGCTCTATTCCACCTCGAAGATCTGGGACGACGGCATCCTCGACCCGGTCGACACGCGCAACGCACTGGGTATCGCGATCTCGGCGGCGCTGAACCAACCGATCGCGCCGCCCAGCTACGGCGTGTTCCGCATTTGAGGCCGATGGTGTCCGAAGACGACGCGCGAGTCCATGCCGCACGGCCCGAAACCGGCGTGGCGGTGCTGACGCTGCGCCGCAAAGCAGGGCCGAACGTCATCGACGGCGCCTTCTGCGAAGGGCTGAGCAGCGCCTGCGACTCCTTCGCTAAAGACGATACCCTGCATGCGGTGCTGCTGCGTGCCGAGGGACCGGCCTTCTGCGTCGGCGCCGACATCGACCAGATGCGAGCCCGCCTGGACGACCTCCCGGTCTACCTCAGCGAGTTGATCGACCAGGCGCATGCGGCGGTGCTGGCGCTCAGCGGCCTGCCGGTGCCGGTCATCGCTTGCGTACACGCCGTGGCCGCCGGCGGCGGCTTCTCGCTGGCGCTCGCTTGCGACAGCGTGATCGCGTCGCGCTCGGCGCGCTTCGTCGTCGCCTATCCGCAGCTCGGCGCCACGCCGGACACCGGTTTCACGCATTCGCTCGCGGCGCGGGTCGGTCCGCACCGCGCGCTGGAGATCTGCCTTTCGCCGGCACCCCTGGGGGCCGAGCTGGCGCATCGGCTTGGCATCGTCAGCGAACTGGTCGATGAAGGGGGGCTCGATGATGCAGGCCTGGCGGCCGCCCGGCGCCTGGCCGCGCTGCCGCGTCTGGCGGTGGCCGGCGCGAAGGCCCTGCTCCAGGCCAGCGCACTGCCGGCCCTTGAGGAACGCCTGCGGCGCGAGAAGGAATGGTTCCTCCGCTGCGCTCGCACAGAGGTGCTGCGCGAGCGCGTGCGCGCCTTTGCGCAGCGCACCACCGGCGCCGCACATTGAACATTTTCAAGGAGCAAGACGATGGCAGGCCACTGGTTCGAGGAGTTCAGCGTCGGACAGGCGTTCGAGCACGAGATACGCCGCACCGTCACCGAAGCGGACAACATGTGGTTCAGCAATGCGACCTGCAATCCGGCCGCGATCCACATCGACGCCGAATACTGCAAGGGCACCGAGTTCGGCCGCCCACTGGTCAACAGCATCTTCACGCTCGGGCTGGTGATAGGCCTGTCGGTGCAGGATACGACGCTGGGCACGACGGTAGCGAACCTTGGCATGACCGACACACGCTTTCCCTTCCCAGTATTCGCCGGCGACACGATCCGCTCGCGCACCATCGTGAAGGAGCTGCGCGAAAGCAAATCGCGCCCGAACGCGGGCATCGCGACCTTCCTGCATCAGGGCTTCAACCAGCGCGATGAAGAGGTCTGTTCCTGCACACGGCAAGCGCTGATGCTCAGGAGGCCGGCGTGAGCAGTTTCAAGCTTCGCTCGATGCTGTTCGTCCCGGCCGACAGCGAACGCAAGCTCGCCAAATCAGTGGAGAGCGAGGCAGATGTGCTGATCCTCGACCTCGAGGATTCAGTGGCGGATTCGCGAAAGGCCGGTGCGCGGGGCAGCGCGGCCGCGTTCATCGGTGCGCAGGCAGCCACATTGGCCTCGCGGCTCTTCGTGCGCATCAACCAGCTCGACACGGCGCTGGCGATGGATGATCTGGCCGTGGTTGTCATCCGGGGCTTGGCCGGCATTCTGCTGCCCAAGATCCGCAGCGCCGCGGACATCGTCCACCTCGGCCATTGCCTGGATGTGCTGGAAGCGCGCGCCGGCATCGTGCCGGGCACCATCCGCATCGTGCCGGTTGCGACCGAGACGCCGCAGGCGATTCTCGGCATGCAGTCATTCAGCACGCCCCTGCCACGGCTGGCTGGCCTGACCTGGGGCGCCGAGGACCTTTCGACGGCCGTCTGCGCGGTCTCCAACCGCGAGGAAGATGGCGCGGATTCGCCGCTGTACACGCTGGCCAACTCGCTGTGCTTGTGCGCCGCGGCCGCAGCTGGCGTGCCGGCGATCGATACGCTTCACGCCGACTTCCGCGACGCCGCAGGTCTCGAGGCCGCCTGCCGAGTGTCGCGTCGTCGCGGTTTCCGTGGGCGCATCGCGATCCATCCCGACCAGGTGGCAACGATCAACGCGGCCTACTCGCCGACAGAGGCCGAACTGGCGCATGCGCGCCGCATCGTTGACGCCTTCGCCGCACAGCCGGAGGCCGGCACGCTCAGCATTGACGGGCAGATGGTGGACAAGCCCCATCTCACGCAGGCAGTGCGGACCCTGGGTCTTGCGGCATGAACGCCCGGCCCGAGCCGCATAGTAAGCTCCGCTCGAAGACAACAGGCGCAATATTGCACCCTATGAAGATCAGCACAAAGCGACCGCGCGTCAAGAGCGAAAAGGCCGACAAGCGCGCCACGGACAGCGCGCTCGCCCCGCTGTCGGAGCGGCGCCAGCGCCGCGCCAACGAGATCCTCGCCGCCGCGCGCGAGGTGTTTCTGGAAAAAGGCTTCCAGGGCACCTCCGTCAGCGAGATCGCGAGCCGCGTCGGCATCGTCGAAGGCCTGGTATTCAGTTATTTCCCGACCAAGCGCGACCTGCTCCACGAAGTGCTGCGCGAGCTCTACGAGCCACTGATCCGAGATGTCGGCGAGGGCTACGCGCGGCTCCGGGGCCTGCGCGCGCGCCTGCGCTTCATCATCTGGCGCCACGTGCGCGTCTACGTCGAGACGCCAGGCCTCGCCAAGCTGGTGCTGCACGAGGTGCGCACCGGTCCCGAATACACGAGCTCCGGCCTGCACGCGCTTCACGTGCGATACACGCAGTACGTCAGGCTCGCGCTCGAGGATGCGGCCCGGGATGGCGAACTCGGCGCCTCCGTCGACGTCGAATTCGTGCGTTCGATGCTCTACGGTGGGCTGGAGCACCTGATGTGGCCCGTGCTCTTCGGCACGCAGCGCGTCGACGTGGAGCTCGTCGCCGACCGCTATACCGACCTCATGCTGCGAGGCTTGCAACCTGCGCAGGAGCTCCGCGAGGACAACATGGAGTCGCGACTCGCGCGACTCGAGGCACTGGTCACCAAGGCCACGCAGCGAAAATCCTCCTGACCCTCTTCTGAATCTCACTCAAAGGCCGCCGGCGACATCGCCCGCGGCCTTTCTCATTCGGGAACCTCCAAGGCAAACTAAGTGTTTGCACCTAAGGCTCATTCATTTTTTTGACTTAGACTCAAATTGTCGCGAGCCGAAGCTGGCCGATGGCTGTTGACAGTCTTCGAACCTAAAACGAGCTCGACTCAAACAATCGCGCCCTGACACGGCGGTACTGGAACGGAGACAGCGTGAGCGCAACGGAATCCGGGAGCCCTGTGGTCCTCGAATGCGAGGGCATCGAACGCTCGTTCGGCGGCCTGAAGGCGCTCAAGGGCGTGAGCTTCGCCGTTCGCCAGGGCGAGATCTTCGGGCTCGTGGGCCCGAACGGCAGCGGCAAGACGACCATGATCAACGTCGTCACCGGCTTCTACCCGCCGCAGGCAGGCCGCGTGCACCTCTTCGGCCAGGACATCACCGGCATGCGGCCCTACCGCATCGCGCAGCAGGCCGTGGCGCGCACCTTCCAGAACCTCGCACTCTTTCGCGGCATGAGCGTGCTCGACAACATCCTGCTCGGTCGCCACGTCCACATGCGCCCGAGCGCGCTGGCCTCGCTGTGCTACTGGGTCTGGGCGGCGCGCGAGGAAACGGCGCACCGCCGCGTCGTCGAGGAGATCATCGATTTCATGCAGTTGCAGGACATCCGCGACGAACCGATCGAGTCGATCCCGCCAGGCCTGCAGAAGAGCGTTGAACTGGCGCGCGCCCTCGCCTCGGAGCCGAAGTTCCTGATCCTCGATGAGCCGATGGCCGGCATGAACCAGGAGGAGAAGGAATACCTCGCGCGCTACATCCTCGATGCGCGCGACGAGCGTGGCGTTTCCATCCTCCTGATCGAGCACCACATGGACGTGGTCACCTCGCTGTGCGACCAGGTGCTCGTCCTCAGCTACGGCGAGGCCATCGCGCAAGGACCGGCCCGCGAGGCGATCTCGTCGCCGGCCGTGGTCGAAGCCTATCTGGGCCATCGAGCAGCGCAGCGCGCGGGGGCGATCGCATGAGTGCCACCCGAACGAGCGAAGGCGCTCGCCTCCGCTTTCAGGAGGGGGCAGGGGCGGCAGACGAAGTGGCGCAGTCTGGCGGAGAAGGCCGTGCAACCGAACTGCGCACGCGCCTCGTTGCCGCCAGCGAACGCTGGCAAGGCGGCAGCGAAGGCGAACCCGCATCGTTGATCGCGGCCATGGCGCACAACGTGCTCGCGTATCCAGCGCGCGTCGCGGTGCGCGAGCGCGATCGCGGCATCTGGGTCGAACACGACTGGGTGGCGATCCTCGGCGACGTGATCGCCCTGGCCGCCGGACTCCAGGAAGCCGGCGTGCGGCCCGGCCACGCGGTGATGGTGATCGGCGACAACCGTCTGCGACTGTACGAGGCGATGCTCGCCACCATGGCGCTGTGCGCCTTCCCCGCCCCCATCTATCCCGACGTTCCGCCGTCGGAGCTCAAGCACTACAGCCAGTTGGGCCACCCGGAGGTGGCCATCGTCGAAGACCAGGAGCAGGTCGACAAGCTGCTGGAGTTGCGCAAGCACAGCGACGGCCAGCCGCGCACCATCGTCTACCACGACCCGCGCGGTCTCAAGGCTTGCAACGAGCCGGGGCTTGTCTCGCTGGAGGCGCTTCTCGAGCGTGGACGCGCACGGCTGGGCCGCGAGCCGGCGCTCATCGACGCACTGATGATGCAGGCGACGGCGCGGGACACGGCCGTGCTGCTTCACTCCTCGGGCACCACGGGCATGCCCAAGGGCATTCCGCTGAGTCAGGCGAACATCATCGGCGGCGTGCGCAACGCGGCCGCCGCGGGCTACTTCCGGCTGCACGAGGAGCACTACGCCTACCTGCCGATGGCCTGGGTCGGCGACTTCGTCTTCACGCTCGGCGCGGGACTGGTGCTGGCCTTCACGATCAACATTCCCGAGCGCCAGGAGACGGTGCTGCACGATCTGCGCGAGGTGGCGCCCACGATGTATCTTGCGGCGCCGCGCGCCTGGGACCACATGCTCACGCGCGTGCAGGTCGGCATGGCCGAGTCGACGCGCTTCAAGCGCTTTCTTTACGAGTGGTTCATGGGCCGCGCCATCGAGGTCGAGCGACGGCGCCTGGACGGGCACGCGCCAAACATTGGCGAACGCTTCGTGCGGCAGCTCGGCGAATGGCTGGTCTTCGCGCCGATCCGGGACATCCTGGGCCTCTCGCGCGCGCGGCGTGCCTACACGGGGGGCGAGGCGCTCGGAGAAGACACGTTCCTGACCTTTCGCGCACTGGGCATCAACCTGCGTCAGTTCTACGGACAGACCGAAACAGCGGCGCTCACGGCCGCCCAGGGCGATGGCGATGTCAAGCTGCACACCGTCGGCCGGCCGATGCCCAACGTCGAGGTGCGCATCGACGAGCGCGGCGAGATCCTGGTCCGATCGACCTCGGTGTTCGACGGTTACTACGAGAACCCCGACGCTACGGCCGAGGCATTGCACGAAGGCTGGCTCTCAACGGGCGACACCGGCTACTTCGAGCCTGACGGGCAACTGGTCGTACTGGGCCGCGTCAGCGAGGTCATGCACACCGCGGGCGGCGAGCGCTTCGTTCCGAACTACATCGAGAACCGGCTCAAGTTCAGCCCCTACATCCGCAATGCGGCCGTGATCGGTGCGGGCCGCGAGCGCCTCGGCGCGCTGGTATGCATCGACTTCGAGGCGGTGGGCCACTGGGCCGAAGAACGCGCCCTCCCCTACACCTCCTATGCGGATCTTTCACAACGCCCGGAGGTGGTGGCGCTGATCGCAGGCGTGTTCGAGCGCGTCAACCGCGTGCTCAAGCCGGAGCTGGCCTTGCGCCGCTTCGTCAACCTGCCCAAGGATTTCGATGCCGACGACGGCGAGATCACGCGCACCCGCAAGCTGCGCCGCCGCACGGTCGAGGAGCGCTATGCGGTGGTGATCGAGGCACTGTATGGCGCTGCCGAGACGGTCGATTTCGACACCGCCATCACCTACGAAAGCGGCCAGACCAGCGCGATGCGCCGCACCTTGCAACTCAAGAGGGTCGACTGATGGACATCCTGCTGTATGCGGAACTCACGATCAATGGCGCCCTGGTGGGCCTGATGTACGCGCTCGTGGCGCTGGGCATCGTGCTGGTCTACAAGGCCTCGGGCTATGCCAACTTGGCGCAGGGGGCCTTCGCGATGGCGGGCGGCTACGCCTGCCTGCTGATCACGACGGCACTCGGGCTGCCGGTCTGGGCCGCAGCCCTGCTGTCGCTGGTGGTGCTGTTCTTGGCGGGCATGCTGGTCGAGCGCCTTCTGCTGCGTCGCATGATCGGCCAGCCCGTGGTGATGGTCATCATGCTCACGCTCGGTCTCGAGATCCTGTTGCGCGGACTGGTTCCTGGGTTGCTGGGCTCCTCGGTGAAGCGGCTGGACCTGGGGATCCCGCAGGCGCCGGTGCTGCTGGGCGACATCCTGGTCAACCGCGCCTATCTCGCGGGCGGCCTGATCGCCCTGGTGCTGATCGTTGGCTCGATGGCCTTCTTCAACTCGCCGCTGGGCGTGCGCATGCGTGCGGTGTCGGACGACAAGATTGCGGCCTGGTCGGTCGGCATCCGGGTCGAGCACGTGATCGCGGTCGCCTGGGGCCTGGCGGGCGTGTCCGCCGGGGCCGCGGGCATCCTCTGGGGCTCGGTGCAGGGCGTCGACTGGACACTGTCGCTACTGCTGCTCAAGGCGCTCGCGATCGCGATCCTCGGCGGGCTCGACAGCGTGCCGGGCGTGCTGGTCGCCGGCCTCGTGATCGGCATCGCGGAGAGCATCGCGGCCGGCGTGCTGGACCCGCTCCTGGGCGGCGGCACACGCGACATCGTTGCCTCGGTCTTCATTCTGCTGACGGTGCTGGTGCGGCCATACGGCCTGTTCGGCAGCGAGCACATCGAACGGGTCTGACACCATGTTCTACCGCGCCGCCGGCATCCGCCACGTCAACTACCTGCAGGCGCGCAAGCTCTGGCCGCTGCCGGCCGACCGAGCGACGCTCGGCATCATCGCGGCGCTGTTCCTCACGGCGCCCTGGCTGTTGAGCGCCCTGTACCTGAACTCCTACCTGACGCCGCTGCTGCTGTGGACCAGCGCGGCACTGGGCCTGAACCTGCTGATGGGCGGCGCGGGCCAGGTCCACCTGGGCTACGGCGCGGTGATGGCGATCGGCGCATACGGCACCGTGCATATGACGCGCGCGGGCCTGCCCTTCGAGCTGGCGCTGCTGCTGGGCGGCACGCTGGCGGCGCTGGTGGGCACCGTGTTCGGTGCGGCGGCGCTGCGGGTCAAGGGCCTGTACCTCGCGGTGTCCACGCTGGCGCTGCAGTACCTGACCGACTTCGTCATCGTGCACGTGCCAGCGATCAGCGGCGGCTCGCAGGCCTCGCTGCAGGTGCCGGTGCTGCGGCTGCTGGGCATGCCGGTCACGTCCGACGCCGGGATGTACTTCGTCGCGCTGGGCGTCTGCGCGCTGCTGACGGTCTGGATGCTCAACATCCGGCGCACCAGCTTCGGCCGCGCGTTGGCGGCGATCCGCGAGAAGGACTACGCGGCGGAGATCCTCGGCGTGAGCGCCTTCCGCTACAAGCTGCTGGCCTTCTGGGTCAGCTCCTTCATCGGCGGCATCGTCGGCGCGCTGTACGCCTTCTGCTACTACAAGGCGGTGTCGCCCGAGCAGTTCCACATCGAGCTGTCGATCCAGCTGCTCGCCACCGTCATCGTCGGCGGCCTGGGCAGCGTGCTGGGCTGCTACTTCGGCGCGGCGCTGATCCTGCTCGCGCCGCCCCTGCTCAACAACGCACTGGCAGCGCTGTCGCGCCAGTACGGCGGCACGATCGGCAGCGACCTGCTGACCCATGCGCCGCTGATCCTCTACGGCGCGCTGATCGTCAGCTTCCTGCTCTTCGAGCCGCTCGGGCTGGCCAAGATCTACGACAACGTGCGCAAAAGCCTGCTGGTCTGGCCTTTCCGACACACGCGGCGCCAGTGAGCAGGGCGTGACGCACGAGCCTTTCGACAAACCAGCAGCCAACCGTCGCCAGGGCGCCCGCCTGGACGGTTCGGGCGCCCCGGGACGGGTGCCCTGGCAACTCTGACCGGGCGAACAAGGAGACAGACATCATGACGGTTGACAGACGACAGTTCGTGGCGGCCGGCGCGGCGACCGCTCTCATCGGCGCCCTGCCGCACACGCGCGCCCAGGCGCAGGAAAAGATCATCAAGTTCGGCATGGCGCAGGACTTCACGGTCGTCTACACCTTCGTGACCGCCGAATACAGCCAGGGCCAGCGCGATTACTTCTCGCTGGTCAACGAGCGCGGTGGCGTGAGCGGCTGGAAGATCGCGGCCGACATCGTCGACACGGGCAACGCGCCGCAGCGCGGCATCGAGGCCTACGAGCGCTTCAAGCGCAACGGCGTCGTGCTGGTCGACCCGCTGTCCACGCCGGTGAGCCGGGCGCTCGTCTCGCGCGCGCTGCAGGACAAGATCAACTTGGTGACCACTTTCTCGGGGCGCAGCGACGCCGCCGACGGTACGAGTACATGGCGCGCCAGGACAAGGACCTCAAGGGCAAGAAGATCGCCTTCGTCCACATCGACACGCCCTACGGCCGGGAACCTCTGCCCCTCCTGCAGGCGTTGGCCAAGCGCCGCGGCTTCGAACTGCTGCCCTTCCCCTATGCGCCGCCCGGCAACGAGCAGTCGGCCGTCTGGACGCAGCTGCGGCGCGCGCGGCCGGACTGGACTTTGATCTGGGGCGGCGGCGTCGGCCAGACGGTGTCGCTCAAGGAGGCCTTGCGCAATGGCATCGCGCCCGATCGCATCGCGTCCGTCGTGTGGCTGTCGGAGTCGGACATGAAGGTGGTCGGACCCGATCAAGTCAAGGGCGTCCTCAAGTTCGAAGGCGCAGCCGCAGGCAGCGAACCCAAGTTGATCCAGGACATCCTTCGCGACGTCGTCGGCAAGGGCAAAGGTGCGGGCTCGCGCGAGATGGTCGGTACCACCTACTACAACATCGGTGTGATGGCCGCTGCGGTCATGGTCGAGGGCGTGCGCCGGGCGCTCGAAGTGACCAAAGGCGGGCCGGTCACCGCGGAAGCCCTCAACGAAGGGCTGCGCAGCATCAAGAACTTCACCGCCGACGGACTGATTCCGCCGCTGACGACGAGCAAGACCGATCACCAGGGCGGCGGCATGGGCCGCGTCGCCCAATGGGACGGCAGCCGCTGGGTGCCCAAGAGCGACTGGCTCGCGAGCGACCAGGACGTGGTCTGGCAACTGATCCGCGCCTCGTCGGAAGAGTTCAAGAAGACGGGAACCTGAGATGCCCCTCCTGGCGCTCAACAACGTCGAGGTCGTCTACGACAACGTGTCGCTGGCCGTCAAGGGCGTCTCCATCGACATCGAGGCGCGCGGGCTGGTCGCGCTGCTCGGCGCGAACGGCGCGGGCAAGAGCACCGTGCTCAAGGCGATCAGCGGCCTGCTGAGCGCCGAGCGCGGCCAGGTGAGCGGAGGTGGCATCACCTTCGATGGCGCTGACCTGCTGGGCCTCGGCGCGCCCGAGCGCGTGCGCCGGGGCATCGCCCACGTGCTCGAAGGCCGGCGCGTCTTCGAGCACCTGACGCCAGCTGAGAACCTGCTCGCCGCATCGTCGATGCACCGCGACCGTGGCCATGTCAGCGAATTGATGGACAAGGTGATGGCCTGGTTCCCGCGCTTGGCGCAGAGGGCGGGATCGCCGGCGGGCTATCTCTCCGGCGGCGAACAGCAGATGCTGGCCATTGGCCGCGCCCTGATGACCGAACCGCGCCTGCTGATGCTCGACGAACCCAGCCTCGGCCTGGCGCCGCTGCTGGTCGACGAGATCTTCGACATCGTGCGGCGCATCAACGCCGACGCGGGGCTGTCGGTGCTGCTGGTGGAGCAGAACGCCGTTGCGGCGCTCGGCATCGCGCAGCGAGCCTACCTGATCGAGAATGGACGGGTCGTCATGACCGGCAGCGCCGATTCCTTGAGCAGCAATCCCGACGTTCAGGAGTTCTATCTTGGGGGCGCGCAGGGTCAGCAGAAGGATTACCACGCCGTGAAGCACTACCGCCGGAGAAAGCGGTGGCTGACATAAGCAACAGCGGGATCTCCATCTCTGGAATGGTTCATTCTTGCGGGCGATCGCGCAAGGACTCTGCAACCTGAAGCTCGCCAATGAATATTTCCCAGGCTCCAACGCCGCCTCCGGACCTCGCGCAGCGCAGCATTGCCGCGATCTGGCACCCCTGCACGCAGATGAAGCGTACCGATACGGTGCCACCCCTGGACGGGGTAGACGTACTTTTTATGCAAATCGGTGCGCTTTGCCTGGAAACCCAATATCCATGCGGCTTCCCGGCTGACGCCGCATCGCCAGCCCACGATCGCCCTCCCCTGCCGGACGCCAAACCGGTACATTGATGCTCCGCACCGTCGACCCCCAGCCATGCCGTCCTTCGCCTTGCGATTCGTCGGTCAGGAAGCCCTGCCTTCCCGGCTGAGCGAATTCGACCGCGATCAGTTCTTCGAACTCACGCCGGCGGACGTTGCGGCGATCCGGGACCAGTTCCGCACCGACCATCGCCTGCCGGCCGCCTTGATGGTCATGTTTATGCGCGTCGCGGGTCGACCCCTGAACGGCTTCAACGTGCTGCCGCGCAATCTGCTGAAGCACACGGCCAGGATGGTTGGTGTCGCGCCGCCGTCGATCGCAGCGCTGCGATCGCCTTGCCGCGCAGCGAGTGACAGAAGACTTACACCACTTCCTGGGACATCAACCGATTTTCGTCGGAGCCGTCAACGGGACGGCACTCAAGCTACTGGCAGCCGGACTCTGTCGCAGCCGTTGCATAGGGCGTCTTTGCGGCCGCGTCGCCTTTTCTGCCTGGGACCGTGCTGCCCTTTCCTGACGCAAGAGGAAGCCCTCTGCTTCCATCCAAGGGGATTCTCGCGACCAGTATGGATGATTATTTGTCATCCCTCATGTTTCGAGCCCAATGCGACGCCTCGAGCCGATGGCAATACGCGCGCAACGCGTGTCGGTCGGGCTATGCCGCCCCACCCTCCCCCTTCAACCCCACCGGGCGGCGGTCGGTTATGGCCTGGCCAAGCCCTGCAGCGCCGGCGCCGTCACGACGCGATCCGCGTCGCGCAGGATCAGCCATGCCGCCGCTGGATTCTTTCCCGCCGCGCGGTTGCGCCCTCGTCTTGGTCCAAGCGACGCGGCACTCCTCGAACCGCAAGGACTCGCCCCAGGTCGCGCGCGCTTGTTCGCGTCTCGAACAAGCGCCACAAGAAGTAAATGCTCACTGTTTTACAGGGTGCCGATTTTTCACCTGGTATTCCAGCGTTATGCACGGCACCGGAGAGCTTTTCCCGCTTGCGACGGCGGGTCGAGTGCACAACCGCGGCGAGGCGATCGAACGGGCGCCATGGGGTGAAGGCGGCCGCTGCAATCTTCCTTCACCGGCCTTGGCCCACTAGAGGTCATGCGCGTCGGCCACAGGCAGAAGCGGCCGTGTGATTTAAGACACGATTTGCAGACCTGCCGGAACTGTCCAGCTTTTAATCGGGGCGACTTCCACAAGCCATGAGTTCAAAGATGGGCGAGTTGCGGCGGCGTTGGAAAGGGGTCCGCGGCCATGGCTTCAGGCGAGAGTTGACGGCCGCGCGGCCGCTCGGCTCGCAACTAGATCGCTACGACGGCCCCGAAGCTCTACACCGCGAGGATCAACGGTCCGCGCTCGGCGACGACTTGCATATAGGCGGCGTGGAGAAAGTGGAGGAATGCTGGGCCCTCCAGGGATGGAACTGTGCAATCCCGCCATCGAATAGGCGCCCAGAATGGGAAAAGGCCCACGGCGCGAACGCCAGGGCCATGGTGAAGGGAAGAGCAGGCGGAGCTCAGGGTGCGCCGGGCTTGGTGGGCGCGAAGGCGGTCCGTGCACTGAAACCGTGATGTTCGCACGGCGCCGGCGTCCGCCGCGGTGTCCTCACTTTTCGTACCCCCCCGCCTTGCCGGGCTTCAACTCGCCGGCGCGCGCGGAAGACTCAAAGATCCGGCACAACCGCGATGTGGCGGTGCGCGCGCGCTGTCTGCCCCAAAAAGCGAAGAGCGCTCTAACGCCGCTTGGCCCGGTCCAGCACTGCCCCACCGTCGAGCCGCCGAACCTCATTTCATCATCCGAGAACTGGAGAACAAATAGTGTCGCATCCGCTCAACTACTGTGTCGCATGACACGCATGACAGAAGTTAGGGCAAGAATGTCGCGCGTCACCAAATCCCCTTCTCTACTATCAAGCGCGACGCGCACTTGCGCAGGTTTAGTGTCGTGCGGCGGTGGCGACCGCGACAGCATTTCCTGTGTCCTCAACGGCGCGCGTCACTAATTCCGGTTCTACGTCCGCCGGCCAGGGGGAACCCGACGGCCGGTTCAGGACCGCAACCGGGCGCACAGGAGCCTAAATCGCCTTGGGTCTCTACTAGGATCTGCCGTTGTGAACTTCACGTGACGACTAGGGCCGTACTGCCGTACATTTGTACGTACACCCGGTGTTTCGCCGGATAACCGGAGATCTACCATGGCAAAAGCCGAACGACTTGAACTGCGACTCGACGACGAACTCGTCGATCGCATTAACACCTGGATGAATGAGACGGGGCAAGCCAGCTCTCGCTCCGACGCTGTTCGCCAGCTAGTGAACATCGGGCTCGGCACGGTGACGGGCAAGAGCATTCACCTCACGGACGGCGACAAGCTGAACTTCATGATGCTGCGAGACATCATGAAGCACCTGAAGATCAAGGACGCCGAAACCGATGTCGATTTCGTCGCCGAGACCATCTACGGCGGTCACTACTGGGCTCCGACGTGGGAGATGCAGGGTCTGTTCCATCAGCACACAGACCGCCCCGCAGACGTCACTCTGGTGGTCGACACGCTGGACATGTGGGACTTCATCGAAGGATGCATCGAGAAGCTGAAGCCCGAAGAGACCGAGCGCCTGAAGGCGGCGAACCATGGCTACCTGCCCAAGTTCGCGGGCTTCGACGGCAACAACGAGAGCTCGTTGATGAGCATCGCCCGCTTCATTGTCGAGAAGATGGATCGCTTCTCCCGCTTCAAGAAGCGCGACTTCAACTCGCACGCCCCGACCGCTGCGCGCTATCGCCGCATGACCACGGTGTTTGAGCCGATCCGGGCGACCCTGGGCTTCGGCCGCGACCTCGGCGTTGACCAGATCATCGAGTTGCTCAAGGTCGAGCGCTGAGTAGGGCGCTCCGTCAGCAAGCCCGCCACGTGCGGGCTTCTCCCCTGTCCTTCACGCGACGCGCGGTTGATTGAATAGGAACTCAAGCGAGCCGTGCCCGAAGCCATCGATGAAGAAGTGCGAACGATCAGCGCCGGCAAACCAGTACCGCTCGACGTAGGCGTCCCTCTCTGGTTGAACTAGGATTCGCGCGCGCCTGGCGATCCCGCCACTTAGCATTGCTTCCTTCCAACAGCTCCGCGACCTCATATTTCACGATCCGGAAGATGAAGCACAAATAGTGTCGCATCGGCTTGGCTACTGTGTCGCACGACAAGAATCAGCGCATCTCGGATTCCGTGAAACATTGCGCCTCCCAATTGGAGCAAGAATCCGCAAGACTTTTTCTGAAGTGCGACAACAACTTAGCTTGCGCGCTGTGCCTTGGGCAAAAAATTGTTTCACGGAAATCGGGGCCGGAAAAGCTCTTTGGCAATAGCGGGCTGATAATTCGGTTATTCAGTAACCAAATCATTCAGGCGTGGCGCATTTGTCCTCCTTACCCACCGATCGTGCTTCAGAACAGGTTGTGGATCTCGGAGAATTCCGTGATGCCGCATGGCCGGAAATCAGCAGTGTCGCGGACCTCGGTCGCATTCTGGTCATCCTGCACGGGGCCAGCGCGCCGTCGGAAGCAATGCTGAAAAAGTGGAGTGCGAGCGGCGAATTCAGGGAATGTCTCATCGCGTCGCGCGGGGAGGCCGACCCGGGCGGTCAGGATGGCGCGAACGCCAAGGGCACCGTGCTGCCTGGCAAACCGGGCCGGCCAGGACTGCGCCTGGCCACGGACAAGGCGATCGCACGGGTCTATGAGTTGTGGCCGCAGCTTGCGGACTCAGACCCGAAGGCCGTCTTCGAGGAAGCCGTGGCGCGCACGGCCCGCCAGCTGTCTGCGGTGCTGCGCCCGCTGATGCACGACCAGGTGGCACCTGCGGCGCCCGCTCACCGATTCCACGAAGCGCCGCCCTCGGAGGAACTTGCAGAGTGGCAGCAGCGCATTGAGCAGGTGCTCGTGACGCTGGGTGACGACGTGCGAGAAATGCGGCGCGAGATGGCCCAGTTCGCTGCGCTGCGCAACAACCTGATTACCCGGCTTGACGAGGTGGTGGCGCGTTCCAGAGAGACCTTGCTCGCCGCTGCGCGCACGGAAGGGGGTGGCGGCAATCCCATTGTCGAGGCCCGGCGCGACAGGGACATGGGTGTTCTGAAGTCGACGATCGATCAGATCCTGTCGTCGCTCGAGCGTCTCGAGGCGTCTCGCGGCTCGCAGTCATAAGAGGCGTGAGGGTGGTTGCGGCCTAATCGCCGTCGCTGTTCGGAGGGGTGTAGTACGGTACTACACGCGGTTCGGTACCGACGACTTCCCCGCCCGGGTCGCTTAGATCGCAGGGTGTAGTACCGTACTACACCTCCCGATTCGGATATTCGAAGCCAACAAAAAAGGCGCCCAAGGCGCCTTTTTTGTTGGCCCCGCGGGAATCTCTCTTTATCCTTCCGCTACAAACTGCTTGAGCAACCGGGCGAGCTCCAGCTGACGCGCCGCGGTCAATCCGACATGAATCCGGATGGAAGGCCGGGCTTCCCCATCGACCTTCATCGTCGCGATCGTCGTACCCGCCTTCTCGAAAGTCTGAATCGACGGGTGCGACGGGGCCCGCATTGCCGCCTGCGGCGACGTCAGCCGCGCGAAGATCTCCTTCGCGCTCATCGTGCCGCGGTCCGCCGCGATCTCGGCCGCCCGAGCTTCCAATCCCGCGGGGTCGCTCTCCACCGCGGCCTTGAACGCCGTCGACCAGCGAAACTGAAGATCCAGCGGTGACGCGAAGGCCTGCAGCACCGCCTGCGGCAGGCGCGCCAGCACCAGCGCCTTCGAGAGATTGGTCGGGTCCACGCCGATCGCGGTGGCCATCTGGCGCAAGGACGGATAGAGGCCGCGGTCCAGCGCACGTGCGTACATCACGCCCTGCTCCCAGGCCGACAGATCGGCACGCTCCCGATTCTCGCGCTCCATCTCCTCGAACAGCGCGCGATCGTCCAGGTTGTCCACGAACGCCAGAACCTGCAAGCCCAGCTGCAGACACGCCTCGTGCCGGCGATGCCCGAACACGATCTCGTACTTGGGACCATCGCCCGGACTCGCGATCGGGCGCACCTTGATGGGCTGGATATTGCCCCCGGCCTCCTTGATCTCGCGCTTGAGATCCTCGAAGTCCTCGAGCCGAAAACTCGACTCGTGGCGATTGGCATAGTCGCTGCGCTTGATCTCGCGCGGGTCGAGCAAGCGCGTCGCCTTGGCGCCGTCCCAGGTGTGGAGCTCGGTCACGGCGTCGTTCAGGCGTCCCTCCAGCTCCGCCGCCCGCGCGGCTTGCCCGCGCAGCAGGTCGTTCTCGCGCAGGAGTTCGGAACGCTGGTCGTTGGCCAGGGCCATCATCGCGCCCGGCGCCGTCTTCGGCTTGGTGACGTCGGGCGTGGGTGCCGCCACCGGCATCAACGATGCGAAGTCGATCTTGGAGGCCTTGTCTTTCAGTCCCATGTCAAACCACCGTTTCCAGAACCTGCCGCTCCGCCACCTGGTGCGCCCACACCGCTTCGATCTGCTGCTCGATCAGCTCGCACATCCGATCGTAGGCAACCCGCGCGCGGGAAAATGTCTTGGAGTTCACCGAGCCGCGCGGCAGGTCATAGACGGTTCCGAACTCCGCGCTGGCGGTGGCCGCCACCGCGGTCTTCGGAATCTCGATCGGCAGCACCTTGTCGCCGTAGCCCTCGAGCACCCACTGGCGCACCACCGAGCTGGCCGTGTCCGAGGCCTCGACCCGCGACAACAGCACATCGATGAACTCGAAGCTCTTGTCCTTGCCACGGCTTCGGACCAGCTGGTTGCACAGGTCGGAGAACAGGTCCCAGAACTGGGCCGAGCTCGCGAAGTCGAGCGCGGAAGGGGGCAGGGGCATGATGACGCCGTCGGCCGCCATCAGCGCGTTGATCGTCACGTAGCTCAGGGACGGCGGGGTGTCGATCACGATCACGTCGTAGGCCTCGCGCGTCAGGTCCAGGCCGCGGTCCAGCACGCGCCAGAACTCGAAGCCCGCGTCCCGCGCCTGGCGCGCCGGCAGGTGGAATTCCGCGCCGTAGAGAAGCGGCGCCGCGCAGACCAGGTCGATGTTCGGCCAGTAGGTCGAGCGGATCGCATACTGCAGGTTGTCCTGCTCCCCGGTGAACAGCGACATCGCCGTGTGCTCGGTCTCGACTTCGGCGTCCGGCAGCACCCCGAACAGGGTGGTGGCGGAGCCCTGCGGATCCAGGTCCAGCAACAGCACCTTGTGCCCGCGCATCGAGAGCCCCTGGGCGAGCGTGACCGCCGAGGTGGTCTTGGCCACGCCGCCCTTGAAGTTGGCGACGGTGATCGTGATGCCGGCGGCGCCATCCGGGCGCAGGTGGTCGGCACGCAGCTCACGGGCCCAGGCCTGGGCCTCCGCCATCGTCCATTCACGACTGTTGCCATGGATCTCGCCACTGGGCAGGTCGCCGCGCGTAAGCCGGTAAGCTATCTTGGACTTGTCGACCCCACACAGCTCGGCCAGCTGCACGGCCTTGAGCGTCGGCGCGGTCTTGGTGGCGGTCGGTGCCAGCATCGCAACCCGGATGCGCTCCATCATGCCCGCGACCTTGTGCGCCTGGTGCTCGATGTCCTCGAGATTCTGGCGCCGGATGGTTTGCTTGATGTCCACGAAGTCTGCCCCGGAAGTTGAAGAGTGCTGCGATTATGCCCATCACCTTCGCAAAAACGAAGAATCTTCAACAATCATCCTGCGCGGACGCCGCTCTGTGACGGTCTTCGTATTCCGTTCTCCATCCACCTCTCCCGAGATTAAAAGATATTGAATACCTTAAAGAGATTAAGCCCCTGGCAAATTCAATTTTCTCTTTATAGATCAATAGCTTACGAGACAATATTCGCGTGCGCCGTCCGGGTTTTGATCGCTTGCGTCCAGCTTCTAATCGCATCTGTCCAGACTCTGATCGGCAACCGTCCAGCCGGTGACGCGATGCCTCGCAGCTTATCCACAGCGGTGCTGAGGCCCCAAAATCTGCCCATTTGCCTTCGCAAGAGGGCAATGTCCAGGTTCTAACCACCCCAGTGAAGACCCTCAGAACAGGCTGCGAGGCGAACTGTCCGGGTTTTAATCGGGCCGGCTGAAGCGCCAGAGGCAGGGGAGTTCACCAAGTGTCCAGCTTTTAATCGGGCTCCGTCTTGATTGTCTACCCCTCGGCGCCCAGCGCGTGAGAGAGGGTGCCGACTGGACGGCGGTTTCGCTTGTGTCCAATCGGAGTTGGACATACGATCAGGTCCTCATGAACAGTCAGAAGAACGTCGCGGCGCCTGATGCCGACGAAGCGCTCGAGTTGCGCAAGCCGCACGAGATGATCGTGATGATGCCGCGCTCGGCGCGCGTGACGCTGACCGGCCGCCGTATCTACACGGCGCTGCTGCAGATCTCCCAGACGCGGCTGGTGGCCATGCCGGCCATGCCCTCGGCCGACTTCATGTTCGAGGCACCCCTGGCGGCTGTGCTGCGCACCACCGGCTCCAGCGGCAGCGAGCGCACCGCGGCGAAGCGCTATCTGCTGGAAATGCGCAGCCTGGAGGTCGATTGGGAGTCGACGGCGCCCGGGGATGGCGTGAAGTGGCGGGGCTTCTCCATGCTCTCGGAAGTCGCGCTGGAAGTGCGCCGCGGCGAGAACTGGGTCAGTTGGTCCTATCCGCCCACGATCATGTCCGCGCTGCGCGAGCCGCAGCGCTGGGCCACCATCGATCTGGAGGTTCTCGGCAAGCTTGGCTCCTACACGGCCGTTGCGCTCTACGAGATCTGCATTCGCTATCGGGACAATCCGAGCGGGGTCACCAGTCGCAAGCCCGTGGCGTGGTGGGTCGACGCCTTGAGCAACGGCCCGGGCCCCGAGCGGCGCGAGTGGCGCAAGTTCAAGAACGAGCGCGTGAAGGATGCGGTGGCCGAGATCAACAGCGACACGGACCTGGAGATCGAGCTCATCGAGCACAAGCAGGGCAGGCTGATCCACGAGGTCCAATTCGCCGTCAGGAAGAAGCGCCAGGCGTCGTTGCCACGGGCGGCCTCGAATCAACCCGTGGATGCCAACCTGATCCTGCGGGCCGAAACACTCGGCATCCGGGAGATCAAGCTCGAAGGCCTGATCAAGGAGTTCGGTGACGACCGTGTCCGCGATCAGATCGCCGTGCTGGAACGACGTGCCGGCAACAAGAGCCTGCGCGCCGTCGACAACGCTTTCTCCTATCTGCGCTCGCTGCTGCGCAATGAGACGGAGCCCGATGCGCCAACGGGGCCGGCGCCCGCCACCCCTTCGCTGCCCGTGGCTGCGCCCGCGCCGGTCGCGCCCGCGCAGCCCGCAGCCTCCGACGGGTCGACCTGGTTGCGCGAGCAGATCGAAGCCATGAAGAAAGAGGTCGCCGCCCTGGAGCCGGCCAAGCTCAACGGCTGGGTCAATCGGGCCCTTCAGGATCTGGCGCGCAAAGGCGCACTGAACGCGGTCATCAGTCGCAGAGCTGCGCAGGGAGACGTTCTTCACGGGCTCCTCGGATCAGCAGTGGTCTACGCCTATGCGGATGCGACCTACGGCCCGGACTGGAAGGTCGATCGGCAGCTGTTCGATGCGCCGGCCGGCAAATAGGCCCATTCCCACTGACCTCAGGATCCGGCGCCATGGTCCCGGCTTGACCAACGATTCAGCTACTGCAACCGCTTCCAATGATGTGAGTGCTCACATCATTGGAAGGGCGCTTGAAGGGGGAACAGCCACCCCGGCAATCCGTCCAGTGCTCTTGGGAGATTTTAATTCCGTGATCACGGAACAATGGATTGAGAGACTGCAAGCGGGGATAATTCCGGCATTGCGGAACAATCGACTCTACTCCAGGGCTCCAGAATTAGTTCCGTGAAGGCGGAACTATGACACGCAAGCTTCCTATCCCCGATGAAACCGTTTCCCCCGTGGTGCGGAACCTGGCCGATCTTGGGCGGCTGGTGCGCAACCAGCGCGCTCACGCCCGTCTGCGCATCGACGATGCGGCTTCCCTCAGCCTGGTGTCGCCGGACATGCTGTCGCGACTGGAGAACGGAAAGCCGGTCACCGTGGACAAGTTGATGCTGGTCCTGGAGGGGCTGGGCCTGCGAATACTCGTCGTGCCTGCGCGCGCGTTGCCCCACGTGGAAAGCGCCCTCAGGTCGTCCTCCCACACGACGGAGCGTAGCCATGGATGACTACGCCCTGCATCTCTACGCCGGGGAAGTCTTTGTCGGCGCATTGAAGTTCGACCCCGGGAGCGAGGAATTCGCTCTCGAGTACGACCCCGCCTGGGTAAAGAATCCAGCCGGATTCCCGCTGTCACCCCTCCTTCCTCTTGCAGGGGATGCATCGTCAGGCACGGTCAAACGCTTTGTAGAGAATCTGCTGCCCGAGGGCAATGCGTTGGACGTTGCGTCGAAGCACTCCAACATCATGAAGAACAACATCTTCGGTCTCATCCGCCATCTTGGACGCGAGACTGCAGGCGCATTGAGCTTCGTCCCCGTGGGCCAGAAGCCAGGCGAGGGGGGCCCACAGGCTCGCGAAATACCCTTCGCGGAGCTCGACGAGCGCATCCAGCGTCGAGCCCAGCAGCCCTTCAGCGTCTGGGATGGCAAGGTGCGCATGTCGGTCGCCGGCTTCCAGGACAAGCTGCTGGTGCTGAAGGACGGCGACAAGCTCTTCCTGGCCGATGGCTCGCTCGCCTCGACGCACATCCTGAAGCCGCAACCGCTCAGCGAGGCCATGCCCTTCATGGTGGCCAACGAGCACTTCTGTATGAAGCTCGCGAACCGCATCAGCCAGCGCCGCTTCAACGCGGACTATGCCGCCGAAGTGGAGATCCTGAGAGTGCCGTCGGCCGTGCTGGCAGTGAAACGGTTCGACCGCCGCAGGACCAAGGACTCGGTCGATCGACTGCACATCATCGATGCGTGCCAGGCACTCGACATGTCAGTGACCGCCAAGTACGAGCGGAACATGGGCGAAGGAGAGGATGTGAAGCACATTCGCGATGGCGTGAGCTTCCAGAAGCTCATGGATGTGCGCAAGGACCTGATCGACCAAGCGCTGGGCGTGCAACGAATCGTGCTCTGGGCGGTGACGACGCTCTTGCTGGGCAACAGCGATGCGCACGGCAAGAACCTCTCCTTCTACAGCCAGAACGCCGGTCTCGCAGTGACCGAGCTCTACGATCTGGTGAGCGTCGTGCAGTACAAGAACATCCACCACGATCTCGCGATGGCATTCGGAGACGAGTTCGAACTCAACGGCATCAAGTCGTTCGCGCTTGCGGACTTTTGCGAGCGCACTCGCATTCCACGACCCTACTTTGCGCGGGAGCTCACGAAGCTGTGCGAGCTCGCGATCGTGCAGGCCAAGCTGCAGGCCGAGGATTCTGTCTACGTCGACGAAGAAAGAAAGTTCGTATCCGGCCTGGCCAACTTCATTGTGGAGCGCGCGGCAAATCTCCTCAAGATGGCCGGGGACATCCCCAAATTCAAAAAAGATAACTTCTAGCCAGGCACACCCACCAACTGGCCGAGGTGTGGCGAACGAAGAGGGTGAGCAGACCGCTCTCAATCCTGCAACCATGGACCCAGCGGGCCACTTCCTGCGTGACGTCCACGAGACCTCGGCCGGCCGTCTCGACCTCCAGTGTCGTGCTGTTCTGGCGAAGCATGCCGCAGCATCGGCGCTGGCGCGATCGTGCGCACCGAGCCTGGAATGCAGCTGCGACCTGGGGGAGGGGCAGGGCGCGGGCGGCGGGCACCTGCGCCAGACGGCCAGTTCGTCCGAGCACTGGCTCGAACGCCCGTCACGCCCCGACCTTGGACCCAGATACCCCGGAGGCCACCATGACATGCCATCCACCGAGATGCTGACCGAGAACGCTTGACAAACAAGTCCTCATAGAAGCCGACCTTCAATGGGAGTCATTTGCCGATCAGGATGGGCTAGATGCGGACGCGTGACCAGAACACAGCGTTCTGCTGTGGGGACAGGCGCTCAGAGCAAAGGACCACCGGCGTACATCATCGGGATGTATGCGAACACAAGAAGGCTGGTGAGCACGCCCGCGGTGGCCGCACGCGCGAAGGTCAGAAGGCGTGCCTGATGCCGAAGTCGTAGCCGATGGACCTGCGAGGCTCCATTCCATTGGTGCTGACGTAGGCAGGCTGAGGCAGGATGGCAGGGAGACTCAGCACCAGAGGGGTGACGCCCATCACGGTCGGGTTGTTGTGGCCGTTTCGGATGCCGATGCGCGCCACCGACGCATACAACGCCGTGCGCTTGGACAGGTTGTGCACGTAGCCCAGCGCCAGCTTGTTGACCGAGGCATCGCTGTCCGGCAGGCCGTTGCCGTTCCTGAATTTCACCCGCGCAAACGATGCGCGAATGATGCCTGGGCCCACCGGCACGTTCACGCCGGCGACGAGGCCGTCGTAGCGGTCCGTCGAGCGTGCAGGGAGGGCCGTGGTGCCATCGCGCACATCGCGCACGCGCGACCATTCGCCGAGGACCTTCACTACCCCGAAGTCGTAGGAGCCGCCGATGTTCAAGCTCTTGATCTTCTCGCCACCGGGGGTTGTGCTGGCCAAGGTGCTTTCACCATAGCCCAGCGCCACGTCGGCCTTGGCGTCGGTCCAGCCCAGGCGGCCGCCCGCATAGCGCCCGCGCTCGGACGGACCACCGGGCACGGTGCTGACTTCCACGTTCTCGTGAAGCGCGTACTGCACCTGCCCATAGAGGCCTGCCAGTCCCGGAGGCAAGAAGTAGCTGACCGCATTGCTCGTGCGCAGATAGCTGTCGGTGCCGGCGGACAGTCCCCCGCCGAGCAGACCGCCGGTGGCCAGCGCCCGCGAAGCCGCCAGATTGCTGTTGACCACCGCGATCAGATTGGTGCCGACGCCGTTGACGCCGAAGGGATCGAACACGGCGTCGTTCCAGAAGGAGGCGGTGTAGTCGCGGCCCAGTCGAAGCTCGCCGAAGGGGCCGGACAGGCTGACGGTGGAGCGACGGCCGAAGTTCGATATGGCGCTGGCACCCGAGTCGTTGGCCATTGGCGCCTCCAGCCAGAAGCTGGCCGCCAGCCCGCCGCCCAGATCCTCGGTACCTCGAAAACCGAACCTGCTGGAGTTGTAGCCCGAGCTCGACAGCACCTTCTGGCTTTGCGTCACCTGCCGCGGCAGCGTCGGCTCCCAGGATCGACTCGTGGCGCGGTAGTAGCTGAAACCGGCATCGACAACGCCGAACATGGTGACGGACGATTGCGCGGCGGCAGCTCCCGCAACCGCGAGCGCGCAAAGCGCCAGTGCGAGTTTCTTCATGGATGGGTTCTCCTCACATCGATCAGTGGATTGCAACGCGGACGTGTCCGTTGCGCTACGTTTGGCGGTCCCGACATGGCCAGCCACCTGCATCAGGGCATCCAGCGCAACAGGGCGATCGCCAGAACTGCCAGGAACACGGTTTCGCCCACCATCAGCACCACCGGCTTGAGGCCGACGGCGACCAGGTCGCGCAGTTGGGTCTTCATGCCGATGCCGGCCATCGCCGCCACCAGCAACCAGCCGGAGAGGTCGCTGCCCATGCGGGTGAGCGACCTCGGCAGCCAACCGGTGCTGTTGAGCGCCACCAGCACCGCGAAGCCGACGGCGAACCACGGCAGCAGCGGTGGCCGGGGGCCGTCGCCTGCCTTCCCGCCGCGGCGCGTGAACGCCACGGCGAGCAGAATCACCGGCAGCAGCGCCGCCACGCGCACCAGCTTGACCAGGGTGGCGGTATCGCCGACCTCCTGCGACATTCCGTAGCCGGCGCCCACCACCTGCGCCACGTCGTGGATGGTGGCGCCGAGGAACACGCCCGCGGTCTGCGTGTCCATGCCCAGCGCGCGCGCAAGCATGGGGTAGAGGATCATCGTGAAGGTGGAGAGCGCCGACACGCCGACCACGGTGAACAGCGTGGCGCGCTCCTTGAGCGGGTGCGGCGGCAGCGCCGCCGAGAGCGCCAGCGCGGCCGAGGCGCCGCAGATGGCGGTGGCGCCGCCGCTGAGCAGGCCGAACAGGATGTTGAAGCCCATCAGCCGCGCCACGATCATCGACACGCAGATGGTCAACACCAGCGAGAACGCGACCACCAGCACCGGGGACCAGCCCAGCGCGATGACCTGCGCCGCCGTGATGCGCAGTCCCAGCAGCGCCACGCCCCAGCGCAACACCTGGCGCGCGGTGAACTCGATACCCGGCTTGCACGGCCCATCGCCGGAGAGGAAGTTCATCGCCATGCCCAGCATGAGCGCGAACAGCATCACCGGCGCACCGTAGTGCTGCGACAAGAAGGTGGCCGCGGCCGCGACCACGGCGCATGCGAGCACGCCGGGGAAGAGCTCGCGCCCGCGTGAATGCCAGCTGGCGAGGGAGAGGCTCGTCATGGGTGCCTCAGGCCTTGGCCAGCAAGTGGTCGCCCCAGGCATCGCGCAGCAGGTTCTTCTGCACCTTGCCGGTCGCGCCCAGGGGAATGCTGTCGACGAACACCACGTCGTCCGGCGTCCACCACTTGGCGATCTTGCCTTCGTAGAAGCCGAGCAGTTCGTCGCGCGTCACTGCATGGCCCGATTTTTTCGCGACCACCAGCAGCGGCCGTTCGTCCCACTTGGCGTGGCGCGCGGCGATGCAGGCGGCCATGGCGACGGCGGGGTGCGCCATGGCGATGTTCTCCAGGTCGATGGAGCCGATCCACTCGCCCCCGGACTTGATCACGTCCTTGCTGCGATCGGTGATCTGCATGAAACCGTCGGCATCGATGGTGGACACGTCACCGGTCGGGAACCAGCCGTCCACCAGCGCGCCGGTCCCCTCGCCGCGGAAATAGCCCGCAGCGATCCAGGGCCCCCGCACCATCAGTTCGCCCGCGGCCCGGCCGTCGTGCGGCAGCCGCTCGCCCTGGGCGCCGACGATCTTCATCTCCACGCCGAACACCGCGCGGCCCTGCCTGGACTGGATGGCCAGGCGCTGTGGCGCGTCGAGTGCCTGATGTTGCGGCTTGAGCCTGCACACCGTGCCCAGGGGGCTGGTTTCCGTCATGCCCCAGGCGTGCACCACCTGTACACCATGGCGTTCCTGGAAGGACTGCACCATGGCAGGCGGGCAGGCCGAGCCGCCAACAATGGTGCGGCGCATGGTGCTGAATGTCAGCCCGTTGGCTTCCACGTGCGCGAGCAGTCCCTGCCACACCGTAGGCACACCGGCAGACACAGTGACGCCTTCGGCCTCGAACAACTCGTGCAGCGACTTGCCATCGAGCCGCGGGCCGGGAAACACCAGCTTGGCCCCCACCATGCAGGCGATGTACGGAATGCCCCAGGCGTTCACGTGGAACATGGGCACCACAGGCAGCACGGTATCGCTGCTGGCGTAGCTCAGCGCATCCGGCAGCGCCGCCGCATAGGCGTGCAGGAGCGTGGAGCGGTGGCTGTAGAGCACGCCCTTGGGCTTGCCGGTGGTGCCGGACGTGTAGCACAGCGACGAGGCGCTGCGCTCGTCGAACTCGGGCCAGTCGAACGCGGGCGAATGGGCCTCGAGCAGATCCTCGTAGCACAGCAGGTTCGGGACCGTCGTGGAGACGGGCATGTGCGCGCGGTCGGTCATCGCGACGAAGGTCCTGATGGTCGCCACGTGCGGCGCGATGGCTTCGACCAGGGGAAGGAAGGTGAGGTCGAAGAACAGGATCCGGTCTTCGGCGTGATCGGCGATCCACGCCACCTGATCGGCATGCAGGCGTGGATTGATCGTATGCAGCACGGCGCCCGTGCCCGACACGGCGTAGTAGAGCTCCATGTGGCGGTGGCCGTTCCAGGCCAGCGTGGCCACACGCTCGCCCTGCGCGATGCCATGCGCCGCCAGCGCGTTGGCCAGCCGGCGAGCGCGCCGGCCGAGATCACGGTAGGTCATGCGGTGCAGGTCGCCCTCGACGCGGCGCGACACGATCTCCTGGTCGCCGTGCTGGCTCTCTGCATGCGTGAGCAGGCTGGAGATCAGCAGCGGCCGATCCATCATCAAACCGTTCATGGGAAATGCTCTCAGGTTGTTGGAGGCGAAGCAGGCCCGGCGCGGCCCGGACAAGCAGTCGTCGGCGCCGGCGTCGCTCGGGAGGAAGGCATGCATCCGGATGGCCATCGCCATCCGGCGGTTCAGGGCACCAGGACGGTCGATCCGGTGGTCTTGCGCGACTCCAGCGCGCGATGGGCTTCGGCCGCATCCTCGAGCTGGAACACCTGCTTGGGCTCGCTGACGATGCGCCCGGCGAGCACGTGGTCGAACAGTTCGCGGGCCATGTCCAGCATGTGGGCGCGCGGCTGGATGTAGTGCACCATCGCCGGCCGCGTGACCCAGAGCGAACCCTTGGCGGCCAGCATCTGCGAGTCGATCACCACCGGGCCCGACGATGTGCCGTTGCTGACCAACGAGCCCCGGGGCTGCAGGCAGCCCAGCGACGCCTCGAGCGTGTCCTTGCCCACCGAGTCGTAGACGACCGGCACGCCCTTGCCGCCGGTGATCTCCCTGACGCGCTGGACGATGTTCTCGCGCGAGGTCACGATGGTGTGGGCGCAGCCGTTGGCCTTGGCGAGCTCGGCCTTCTCGTCGGTGCTGACCGTGCCGATCATGGTCACGCCCATGGCACGCGCCCATTGGCAGGCGATCAGGCCCACGCCGCCGGCTGCCGCGTGGTAGAGGATGGTCTCGCCGCCCTGGAGCGGGAACACCTGACGGAACAGGTACTGCGCCGTCATGCCCTTCATCATCAAGGTGGCGGCTGTGCGGTCCGATACGCCGTCGGGCAGCGGGATCAGCACCTCGGCCGGCATCACGCGCACCTGCGAGTACGCGCCCTGCGGTCCGATCAGATAGCCCACGCGGTCGCCGACCCGGATGTCCGTCACGCCCGGGCCCACGGCTTCGACCACGCCCACTGCATCGGAGCCCAGCCCGTTGGGCAACGCAAGCGGATAGCGTCCGGTCCGGAAATAGACGTCGATGAAGTTCAGCGCGATGTAGCTGTGGCGCACTCGTGCCTGGCCGGGGCCGGGATCCCCGACCTCGACGTCTTCGAGCTTCAAAACATCGGGCGTGCCGGTCTCGTAAAAGCGGATGGCCTTGACCATTTCGTGTCTCCTGTTCTTCAGTTGGGGAGCCCGGCGTGCAACATCTGCCCGCGGCGGCCTCGGTGCTCAGTTGAGCTTGATGTCGAAGGTCTTGACGATGTCGGCGTTGCGGTCGTATTCCTCCCGCAGTTCGCTCTGCGCCTGCGCCAGCGAGCGCTCCGGCATCGGCTCGAAGCCGGCACCGATCAGGCGCTCGCGCACCGCTGCGTTCGCCGCGACCTTCTGCAGCGCCGCATGAATCTTCTCGGCCAACGGTGCCGGCATCTGGGACGAGGCGATCACGCCGGTCCAGTTGCTGAAGTTCAGCTGCGGGTAGCCGAGCTCCGCGAGCGTGGGCACGTTCGGAAACTCCGGCAAGCGGGTCTTGGTCGCGACCGCCAGCAGTCGCACCTTCCCGGCAGCGATCAGGCTCCTGGAGGTGACGGCCCCGTCGAACATCAACGGAACCTGGCCGCCCATCAACTGCGCCAGCGCGGGCGCCGACCCCGGGTAGGGCACATGCTGCATGTCCAGTCCCGCCGCCTTGTTCAGGATGGCTCCGGCGTACTGGGATGCCGTTCCCGCGCTGTAGGAGGCATAGGACACCTGGCCGGGATGCGCCTTCACGTAGGCAATGGCTTCCTTCGCGTCCCTGGCAGGGAACTGGGGCGAACAAATGAAGAGCATCGAGGAGAGCGCCATCAGCGAGAGGGGCTTGACATCCTTGAGCGGATCGAAGCCGCCCTTGAGCACGTGCGGCACCTCGGTGAGAACGTTGCTGGCCGTCACCATCAGTGCCTGGCCGTCAGCCGGCTGCGAGAGCAGGTACTTCACTGCGATGGCGCCGCCGGCGCCGGGCTTGTTCTCGACCACCACCGGCTGGCCGATGTCGCGCGAGAGCTGATCGCTCACGATGCGCGCCATCACGTCGATGGTGCCTCCTGGCGGCGCGGGCACGATCATCTTGATCGGCTTGTCGGCAAAAGCGAGCGCCGAAGCCGGCACCACCCCCGCGACGGCGACCGCGGCACACAAGGCGAGGCGGAAGAAGTGCTTCATGGTTTTTTCCCGTGCCGCGCTCAGGCGGCCTTGCGCAGGAAGCCCTGCTGGCCGCCATTGCGATTGGGTGCGAAACCGTTGGCCAGCAGCGTCTCTTCCGCCGTGTCGTAGAACACGCCGATCTTGCAGATCTCGCGCGCCTCCTGCGCGGTCGCGATGGGGCGGCCGAATTCACCAGCAATGCGCACCAGCTGCTCGATCTGCGCCACAGTGCCGATCTTTGCGCTGCGCGACTGGTTCCAGAGGTTGTCTTCGGTGCCGCAGCGCACATGCAGGCCCATGGCGATGCCCATCATGTTGATCGGCAACACGTTGAGCACCGAGCTCTCCACCGTCAACATCGCACCATCGGGCACGGCGCGCACGAAGTTGGCGAGGTTGTAGATGTTCGGCGCGTCCATGCCGCCGCTGATGGCCACCCAGTTCATCACCAGCGGGCCTTTGTAGACGCCGCGGCGCATCAGCCGCTCGACCGACTCGAAGCTGTTGATGTTGTAGCACTGGAATGCACTCTGGATGCCCGCAGCCGACAGGCGACGGATGTGCTCCTCGGCCCAGCCGGGCTGGGCAGGCACGGTCATCTCCTTGTAGGCATTGAAGACGGCCGGATCTTCCATCGAAGTGCCCTGGATGTCCCGGGCGTCGAACTGCTCCAGGATGTTCATCTGCGAGGTGTTGATCGTCACCGTCACCTGGTCGGGCTTGGGGTCCAGCTCCGCCAGCATGTGGCGCGTGTCATCGCTCAGCCACTTGGCGGCGGCGCCATCGGTCTCGGGCGCAAAGCTGATGGAGCCGCCCACTTGAACGATCATCTCCGGCACACGGGCGCGCACGCCGGCGATCAACTCGTTGAACTTGGAAAGTCGCTTGGAACCCTTGCCGTCGAGTTCGCGAACGTGCAGGTGCAGTACCGTTGCGCCGGCCTCGTAGCAGTCCACCGCCTTCTGGATCTGCTCTTCCATCGTCACGGCGATCTCGCCGGGAAAATCGGAGGGCACCCACGAAGGGGCGTAGGGGGCCGCCGTGATGACCAGCGGCTGCTGGTTCTCGGGGAACAGGTGACCGTCGAGGAAGTTCATTGAATGCTCCGGGGAATGTCGTGGGGATGGGGCGACGAGGCGCGGGTCAGGACGTGGGCGTGCCGATGATTCCGGCGCGTTCCATCTTGCGGTGGCAGGGCGGGTAGTCCATCACCGCGTAGTGCTGCGTGGCCCGGTTGTCCCAGATCGCCACGCTGTCGGGCTGCCAACGCCAGCGCACCTGGTACTCGGGAATGGCGGCCTGGCTCTGCAGGTACTGCAGCAGTGAGGACGAGCCCTGAACGAAGTCCTGTCCATAGCGCACGTTGGCCGGCGTATGGAAGTTGGTGAAGTGCGTGGTGAAACTGTTGACGAACAGCACCTTCTCGCCGGTCTCGGGGTGGGTGCGAACCACGGGATGCTCGGCGTCCGGGTACTGGGCCTTGAGCGCCAGCCGCTTCTCGATCGGCATGGCCGCGCCGAATGTCGCCTCGATGCTGTGGCGCGCCCGCAGCGGGGCGATCAGCGTCTTGATGTGCTCGGGCAGCCTTTCGTAGGCCAGCGCCATGTTCGCCCACATGGTATCCCCGCCGACCGGCGGGCACTCGACACAGCGCAGCACGCAGCCCATCGGGGGCACCTCGCGCCAGGTGGCGTCCGTGTGCCAACTGTTCTCGTAGCGATCGTTGGGTGCATCGGGCGTCTTGTAGATGCGCACCAGCCCGGGGTGCTCGGGATCGCTGCCGGCGACGGGGTGGTCTTCCAGTTCTCCGAAGCGGCGAGCAAAGGCCACGTGGTCCTCGCGACTGAATGTCTGATTGCGCAGGAACAGCACCTTGTGGCGCAACAGCGCAGCCTTGATCTCGGAGAACAGTTCGACGCTGCGAACTGCGTCGGCAAGGCTGACGCCATTGAGCTGTGCGCCGATGGCGCACGTCAGCGGTTCGATCTGCATGCTTGTCTCCTTCTTGGTGACTGAACTGTAGGAGTCGCGCTGTATTGGCGCTTTGCAGTTCATGCCATTCGCTTGACATTTGATGCCAGAATCGGCGCACGACTGGAACGCTTCACGATGGCAGCCTTGGTGCGCGCAGCCGCGCTGACGAACTTCTCCGAAGTTGCACAAGAGCTCGGATTCGATCCGGGCGCGGCACTGCGCAGGGCGGGACTGCGCGCAGAGCTGATTCGCCAGCCGGACCAGCTGATCGAAGCGGATCGGGTTGCACGCCTGTTCGAGGATGCGGCCCGCGAGACCGGTTGCGAGTCCTTCGGCCTGCGCATGGCAGCGCGGCGCCAGCTCTCGAACTTCGGCGTCGTCAGTCTGCTGCTCATGCACCAACCCACGCTGCGGCAGGTACTGCTGACGCTGATCGATCACCTGCACCTGCTCAACGAGAGATTGGCGATCGAGGTCGAGGACGTCGGGAACCTGGTCGTGCTGCGCGAGGAGCTGGTTCTTCCGGTCGCCGCGCGCCAATCCATCGAACTGGCGATCGGCGTTCTCTACCGGCTGGGCGAGGGACTTCTTCAGGAGCGCTGGCGACCGACGAGCGTGAGCTTCACGCACCCACCGCCGGCGAACCCGGCGTTTCATCGTCGCTTCTTCAAGTGCCGCATCGAGTTCAATGGCGCCTTCAATGGGCTGGTGTGCCGGGCGGCCGATCTGGATGTGGCCAATTCGGCGGCCGATCCTGTGCTGGCCGAATATGCCAAGAAGATGATTGCGGCGCTGCCCGATGATCGGCAGCGCTCGATTGACCAGGAGGTTCGCAAGGCGATCTACCTGATGCTGCCGACGGGTCGCGCGACATGCAAGTCCGTCGCATCCGGCCTGGGGATCAGCATGCGCACGCTGCAGCGAGAGCTCGACGGATGCGGACTCACCTTCAAGGCCTTGATCAGTGAAGTGAGGCAGGAACTCGCGCGCCGCTATGTCGCCAATACCCACCACAGCCTTGGCGAGGTGGCGGCGATGCTGGGCTACACCACGCACAGCGCATTCACCCGGTGGTTCGGCACCCAGTTCGGCTGTTCGCCGGAAACGTGGCGCACACGGTCGGCGCCTTCGGCAAGCCGTGCCGTCCGCCAGCGCCGTCCGCACGCGGGGCGAGGCGCGGCATAGCGCCTTTGAACGCCGGCAGCTGCAGGCAGTGTCGTGAAAAGCCAAGCGGGCGACGCCAAGCGTCAAGCGGGCCGTGGCGCGAATCCAGAAGATGCAACCGTCCCGCACAACGCGGGCGTCCATCTTTCCACGGAGACCCACATGCACTTTCTCGACGACTCCCTTCTGCCCGAAAACCAGGAACCGCTTGTCATCCAGGCCGCACCCTACGGACCTCAATGGCTTCCGGGCGACTCCGACGACGTTCCCGTCTCGATGGCTGACCAGGTCCAGAAAGCGGTGGATTGCTACAACGCCGGTGCCACCGTGCTGCACGTGCATGTCCGCGAAGCCGACGGCAAGGGATCGAAGCGGCTCTCGATGTTCAACGAAATGCTTGATCGCCTGCGCACCGCCGTTCCGAAGATGGTGTTGCAGGTGGGCGGATCCATTTCCTTTGCGCCGGAGAATGAAGGAGACACCGCGAAGTGGCTCTCCGACGACACGCGCCACGGCCTTGCCGAACTGACGCCCCGGCCCGACCAGGTGACGGTTGCCGTCAACACGAACCAGATGAACACGGCGGAGATGAAGACGCCTTCGGATGTCGAAGGTACTTCGTGGGTAGACCTGAAGAACAGCGCCTACCGGGAGATGGTGATTCCCGCGGGCCCCGCATTCGTGGAGGAGCACATCAGACCGAAGTGAGTCAATGACTCGTCGAGGGTCCGGCGATGTACATCGTCCATATTGAAGGTCGGCCGGTTAAGCCCGACGATCGCGGCCATGGTGCGCCTGCGCCAATCGTTGGCGATGGCATGCCAATCGGCTTGCGAAGCCTGTTGTTGGTGAGCGACCCGACGGAGAGCTTGCACGACACCGCTGTGCCAATCGAGCACAGTTCCACCGGTGTCGAAGGTGATGGCGCGAAGTTTCATATTGCCTCGGTGTCCTTGAAGGTTCGCACGGCCGCCGCGATCTTGCTGGTTGGATCCGTAGGCGGGCGGCGCTGTCGAGTTTCTTACTAATAGACCGAGCCAGGCACCGGCCACGTGGGTCGATTGCATTCAACGGGCGGCGCTGAGCCGCGGATGCGTCTCCTCGCCCAACAGGTGTAGCGCGAGGCCCGACAGCCCCATCGCCACGGCCACGAACCAGAACGCGCTCTCGATGTGGCCACCCAGCGCCGCGGCGCCGCCGAGCGCCAGGGCACCGATGCCGTAGCCGAGGTCCCGCCAGAAACGGTAGATACCGATCGCCGAGGCGCGCCAGTTCGGTTGCGCGATGTCGGCAACTGCGGCACTCAGGTTCGGGTAGAGCATCGCCATACCCAGGCCCGCGACGGCGGCCGAGAGGCTCCACCAAGCCGAGCCCGTACCCATCGGCAGCAAGGCCACGCCCACGCCGCAGATCCACATGCCCCAGGTGTTGAGCCGATGGCGTCCGACGCGGTCCGAGAGGCGGCCGGTGATGAGTTGCGCGCCGCCCCAGGTGAAACCGTAGACGCCGACGATCCAGCCGATGCCGGGCAGGCTCACGCCGTGCTGGTGCAGGTAGACCGGCCAGAACACCCAGACCAGCGCGTCGACGAACTTCTCGACCAGGCCGGCCTGGCAGAGCGCGGCCATGCGGCGGTCGCGCCAGCTCATCAGCGCGAATATCTCGCCGGTGGACGGCTGCGCGCTCAGCGTGATCGGATGGCGCGGGCGCAGGTCCTGCGTGGCTTGTCCTGCGGCGTGGCGCCGGGCCTCGGCATGGGCCCAGGGCAGCGTCTCGGCGACTGCCGCCCACGCCAGCAGCGTCGCAAGCCCGATGACGATGACACCGAACCACAGCAGTCCTGCGCGCGGCCCGGCCAGCGCGGCGGCGTAGCCGGTGATCACCGCGGCGAGTGCGACGCCGACATAGCCGGAGAATTCGTTGAGCCCGATGACCAGACCGCGCTGGTCCGCGCGGGTGATGTCGAGCTTGGCCGTCTGTGTCATCGACCAGGTGAGCCCCTGATTCACGCCCAGCAGCAACGTGGCCAGGACGATCCAGCTCCACGAACTCGCGAAGTAGATCAGCGCCGGGATGGGCAGCGCGACCAGCCAGCCGAGGAGCAGCACCCGGCGGCGGCCGATGCGCTCGGCCAGGCGGCCCGCGACGAAGTTGAGCGCGCCCTTGACGAAGCCGAAGGCCACCACGAAAGCCGCCAGCAGCATGAAGGACCCTCGAGGTACGCCGAATTCGCTTTCGGCCAGCGCCGGCACGACATTGCGCATCATGCCGAGGGTCATGCCCACGAACAGCACCTGCAGCAACTGCTGCAGGACCTGTCCCAAATTGGCGCGAATGCCGTATTCCATGGCGCGCGTGGCTCAAGCGCGAACGAGCTCGGGCAGCGCGCCGCGCAGGTTGGCCTCGATGATGTGCGCCATCTCCTGCGGCTGCGGCGCGATGTCACGCGTCAACGCTGCAACGAACTCCTCGCGCGGCATCGACAGCATGGGATTGCAGCGCTTTTCGAAGCCAAGGGTCGACGCCGGCTTGCCCGACAAGCCCACGCCGCAGGCGCTGCCGGCCTGATGGCCCGGGTAGATCTCGAGGTCGCCAGGCAACGCGAGCAGCTTGCGGTGCAAGGAATCGTGCAGCTGTGCCGCCATCTCTCGCTCCCGGCCCGCCAGATCGGGGCGGCCGACCGCACCGACGAACAGCGTATCGCCGGTGATGACGAACCAGGGCTCGTCGCCCCGGCGCAGGTCACGCACCAGCAGGCAGACGCTATCGGGCGTATGGCCCGGCGTGTGCAGCACGTCGACGAGCACGTTGCCCGCGTCGAGCCGTTGCCCATCGGTCAGCGGCGTGAAGTCGAAGCTCACCCGCCCCAGGTTGCTCTCGTGCAGCCAGTAGGCGGCGCCGGCGCGACGTGCCAGCGCGAAGCCGCCGGAGTAGTGGTCGGCATGAACATGGGTGTCGATGACGTGAGCGATCGCCGCGCCCGCTTTCCCGGCCTCGGCGAGGAACCAGTCCTCATCGCCCGCGACGACGTCCACCGCAATGCCCAGGCCGCGCCCCGAGCAACCGAAGAAGTACGAGAGCGTCGCGCCGTCAGTGGCTCGCTGCTTGAAGAACATCGTTGTCTCCCGGCTCAATTCGTTTGGACGCTAGACCTCGACCGGCAACCCGTGCGCGCGCCACTCCGCGACGCCGTCTCTGAGGCGGAACGCGTTGTAGCCCTTCTTGCGCAGCAGCTCCACTGCGTCTCGCGCCATCAGGCAGAACGGGCCTCGGCAATAGGCAACCACGGGGGTGTCCTTCGGCAGTTCGGCGAGCTTCTTCTTGAGTTCGTTCAACGGCAGCGAACGCGCGTGGGGCAAGTGGCCGCTGGCGAACTCATCCGCCGGCCGGACATCGAGAACCACCACCTCACCGGTCTTGGCCCTCCTCAGGATGTCGCGCCGGTCGACGCCTTCGAGGTCATCGCCATGCTCGACGAGGGCCGCCAATGCGGCTTGCAACTCGACCAGCCGTGCCTCGGCCTCGCCGCGAAGCGCCACCCACAGGTCGGCTACCCCCGGGTCCGCCAGCCGGTACAGCACATACTTTCCGTCCTTGCGGGTCTCGACCAACTTCGATTGCCTCAGTTCCTTGAGGTGCGCGCTGGCCAGCTTCACGCTGATCTGCGCCTGTGCCGCAAGCGTCTCGACCGCCTTCTCCCTCTGGCACAGAAGCTCGATGAGTTCCAGGCGCTTGGGACTCGACAGGGCCTTGCCCAGGCGGGCGACCTGCTCGTACAGATGGTCTTTCAACTCTCTCATTGACTATATTCCAACAATCGTTAGATTGATTGTAGATAGAACTCTGCGTCGCATCCAGCGTTGACGCTGGCACGTATATACGGCTGTCTGCCCGGTGCGCGCCTGACGCGTCACCGGCAGCGACTTGTTGTTGTCCATGCTGAAAGGAGGCACATCATGATGATTGCGCGCTGGCATATCGACGCCCGCTTCGGGCACAAGCAGACCGTCATCGACGCCCTGAAAACGTGGTGTGGCGATATCGGGGAACAGGTCGGCTGGAGCGCCGACAAGCTGCGCCTCACGACCGGTTCGATCGGGGCTTTGGAGTCCACCATCGAGCTGGAAGTCAGCGTTCAAGACCTTGCCGAGTTGAACGATTCGTGGACCAAGCTGGGCGCCATTGAAGCCCACAAGCAGTGGAGCAAGGATATGGAGCCCCATGTTGTCTCGGCAACGCCGCGCTGGGAGATCCTGAGGGTGGTGTGACGCTGCCTGTTCAATGCTTGCGCGTGGCCCAGAAATCGAGGCCCGCGGGAGGCCGCAGCCGATCGTTGCCCGCTATGGCTCTTCCTGCAGCGCGGCGATCAATGGGCAAGACACCCTGGCACGGCTCGCGCAGCAGTCGTCAATCAAGGTGGCCAGGACCGACTCGATGCGATGCAGGTCCGCCAGCTTGGCACGCACATCGGCGAGTTTTTGCTCCGCGAGTTGGCGCGCCTCGTCGCAATGCGCGGCATCGTCCAGGGTGAGCAATCCGGCGATCTCGTCGAGGCTGAAGCCCAGGCGCTGGGCAGACTTGACGAATCCGACCCGCGCCACATCGGCCTTGCCGTAGCGCCGTATGCTGCCGTATGGCTTCTCTGGTTCCGGCAGCAGTCCGGAGCTGCTGGCGCGCATCCGTCATATCTGGGAAGCGGCACGCATCCAGGCGGCACGTTCGGTGAGCACGGCGCATGTGTGCGCGAACTGGCTGATCGGCCGGCAGATCGTGGAGGCGCGGCGCCAGGCGCGCGGGCTACGGTCAGGCGCTGCTGAAGAGCTTGTCGGCACAACTGAGCAGCGAGTACGGGAGCGGATTTTCGGTCAGCGCGCTGCAGTACATGCGCGGATTTTACCTGGCCTACCCCGATCTACTGGCGAATCGACACGCGCTGCGTGTCGATTTCGACCCGCAGACCATCGACGCCCTTGTGATTCAACACGCGGCGCGTGTTGAATCCGGCGCCCATACCCATACCGATGCCGATGGCGCGTGGCGGGCCGGCACCTTGCATCCCGGGTTGTCGTGGACGCACTACCGCCTGCTCGTCAAGGTGGCGCGGCCCGAGGTGCGCAATTTCTACGAGATCGAGGCCATCCGCAACGGGTGGTCGGCGCGCCAGCTGGAGCGGCAGATCGCCTCGCTGCTGTTCGAACGCCTGCTCAAGAGCCGCGACAGGCAGGGCGTGCTGACACTGGCTAATGAAGGCCAGTTGCCGGCGCACCCAAAGGATGCGATCAAGGATCCTTACGTACTGGAGTTTCTGGACCTGCCGGCATCGCATCGGCTGGTCGAGTCGCAGGTCGAGGAGGCCTTGCTCAACCAGTTGCAGGCCTTCTTGCTGGAGCTGGGCGGCGGCTTTGCCTTCGTGGGCCGACAGCGACGGCTGACGCTGGACGGCGATCACTTCTACCCCGACTTGGTCTTCTACCACGTCAAGCTCAAGTGCTACGTGGTTATCGATCTCAAGGTGGGCAAGCTCACCCACGGGGATCTGGGCCAGATGCTGCTGTATGTGAACTACTACGACCGCGAGGTCGCGTCCAAGGACGACAACCCGACCATCGGCTTGATCCTGTGCAGCGAGAAAAACGACGCCGTCGCGCGCTACGTGCTGGCCGACAAGAACGAACAGGTCTTCGCCAGCCGATACCAGTTTGTGCTGCCGAGTGTCGATCAACTGCGCGCCGAGATGCAGCGCGAACTGGAGCACCTCGGGCAGACCGTTCCCGACGAAGAACTCGCGACCAAGCCCACAAAGCGGCGGAAAAGCACGGGCAAGATCAAAGGGAGAAAACAATGAACTTGTGTGGGACGCCGAGGTGTTTGCGGTCACACTGATGGATGCAGTTGTGGATGACGATGCGGTTGTCCCGCTTTGCGGCTTGCGCGGCGTCCAGCAAATCGCGCTCGACGCCTCGCGGCTCTCCGTTGCGACCATCGCGGCGTTGGCAGGCATCACGGGGTTGCAGTCGCTTGTGCTCTCGGGACGAGCGTTAACCGAGGGTCAGCGTAGCGAGCTCAGTCGATCTGGCCCGGAGATTCTCGAGGTCGACGAGGCGGCCACAACTATACGTCCAACTCGAAGGCAGAATTTGGCATGCAATCGAAGCAGCTTCTCGAGCAGAACATCGAGTTCGGCAACGCCGGCGATATGGACACCCAAGAGACCGGCTGTTTATCGGATTCAGCGACTGGACCAAGGGGGCATCAAGCCACCTCCGCCACGTGCCTGCTGACGAACCTGCTGCTGGGCTATGCGTCAAGTGGTTCTCTCATCCGGCAGGCAATCCAAACGGCGAATTCAAGCCGCTGAGCGACGGGAGGACGATGTCAGTCTTGGTGAGCCCGACCAGCGAATTCAGGATTGAGTTCTCGGTAGCCGCCGACTTCGCGTCGCAGGATGTTATGGCGCACACCCTGCGCCGCCATGGTGACTTTGTCATTTGGGGCCCAGGCCTCTTCCATCGCGCCTTTGGAGTCCAGCCGGCATGCATACTCACCGTCCGCTGGTCTCCGCAGCGATAGACGGCAGCCGGCCAGCAGCGGACATCAGCCGGAGCCCGCGCAGCTTTAGCGTAGGCGGCGTGTCACCCCAACTTGACGTCAGCCCATAGGGTGCGGAAAAGTCACTCCAGTTGACCTTTCGTTTCACCAACTAGTTCAGTTCGATCTTCGCGTCGCGGATCACCTTGTCCCACACGGCGATTTCCTTGTGCACGGCGGCGGCGAGCTGGGCCGAGTTGGCCAAGGCGATGTCTACGCCCTGTTCATCAAACCGCTTCGCCAAGCCCTTGTCGGTTGAGGCCTTGGCCATGGCGATGTAGAGCTGCTCGATGAGCGGTGCCGGTGTGCCGACGGGCACAAAGATTCCGTTCCAGCTGCTGTACTGGAAACCGGGCACTGTCCTGGCAATCAGTGGCAGATTTTTCAAGGGCGTGGCGCCGCTGGGGGCGGTAATGCCCAAGGCGCGTATAGCGCCTTTCTCGATCATGCCGGTGAACGAAGGCATGGTGCCGAACATCCCTTGCACCTGGCCTGAAACGAGATCAGTCATGGCCTGGGCCGCGCCCTTGTAGGGCACGTGGGTGATGCTGATGCCGGCCGCGCGGGCGAACAGTTCGGTTCCCAGGTGGGCAAGGCCGCCCACGCCCGCCGAGCCGAAGTTCAGAGTGCCAGGGTGCGCCTTTGCATAGGCCACGAGTTCACCCACCGTGTGCACCGGCAGCTTGGCGCTGACCACCAGCACGTGCGGCGCAGTGGCGACCATCCCGACGGGCGTCAATTGGCTGAGGATGTCCACGCGGTTCTTGGCCAATAAAGGCTGCGCGGTGATATTGCCCGACGCACAGAAGAACGTGGTGTACCCATCGGCGGGCGAGCGTGCCACCGTGTTGAGGGCGGGCACGCCAGCGCCTCCGCCCATGTTTTCCACCACGAAGGACTGGCCGAGCGTGGCCGTCATGGCCTGGGCAAGGTCGCGGCCCAGCACGTCGGTGGCGCCACCCGCGGCAAACGGGATGACCATGCGGATCGGCCGGTTCGGGTAGGCCCCCTGTGCCCGCGCACCAAACGCTGCGAGGGCTGCAGCCGAAGTGAGGAAGGTGCGACGTGGCAGGTTGCGAGTCATGGCAAAGGTCCTTGGTGGTTGAAAGGTGCCGCATCATGTAGAGGGGCTCCGCATCCGACAATGCGTTTCGTATGGCGTAACAGATCGGCAAGCTTGCTACCATAGCCCGCAGCGTGGAGATCGATATGCCAAGCAAGAAAACCCAGGAAGTACCTGTGCGCACGGCGGCCCTGCTCAAGCAATTGCTGCTGGACAAACCCGTGTCCGTGCCCGGGCAGGAGACGGTGAAGGCAGTGGTGCGGGCGATGTCCATCCTCACGGCCTTCGATGGGGACGAGGTGTACTTGCCGCTGAACGAGCTGGCGCGCCGCACCGGCATGCACAAGCCTACAACGCTGCGGCTCGCGCGCAGCCTGGCTACCGCACGCTTCCTGGTGTGGCGCGAGGACGGGGCCTGGCGCCTGGGCCCGGCAGCAGGCTGGATAGGTTCGCGCTACCAGGCGCAGTTCGATCTGGATTCGGCGATAGAGCCGATGCTGCGACAGCTGAGTGCGCTCACGGGAGAGACGGCCTCCTTCTTCATTTTCGAGGGCAACCTGCGCAGTTGCCTGATGCGCTGCGAGGGGCCGAAGGGAATACAGCACCACATCCGCACCGGCGAGGTTTTTCCGCTGGACCGAGGCTCAGCGGGCCGGGTGATCCTTGCGGCACTGGGGGAACCGGGGGACCTGTACGAGGGCATACGCCGCCAGGGCTTCCACCTGACGCGGGGGGAGGGACGCTCCAGCATCGCCAGCGTGTCGGTGGCAGTGCGGGGGCGGCACGGGGCAGTGCTGGGCTCTGTCAGCAGCTCGGGCCCAATGGAGCGTATGACGGCGCCACGCCTGCGGCGCTACGCGGCTCCGACCCTTATGGCCGCGCGAATGCTGGGAGAGGCGCTGGGCGCCATGCCGGCGACCGCGCTTCGGGCTTCCTGGCACCCCTGAGCGGAGCCTTCCCACACCCCGGCCTGCGTTTCGCTAGACGTAACGGATTGAGGTGCGGGCGCGGCGGGTTGTCCAATGCGAGCCATGAACTCACCAAGACAGCAGTCTGGGCCCGCCCCCAATGCCCGGCGCCACTTGCCGGCCAGCCTGCGGCCCATCCTCAGCCTGGGCGATCTGGAGCCTGCGGCCCGAAGCCGCCTGCCGCGCCCGGTGTTCGGCTACCTCTCGGGCGGGGTAGAGGACAACGTGAGTCTGGATGCCAACCTGGCCGCCTTCCGCCGCTGGATGTTCCGCACCAACGTGCTGGTGAACGTGTCGGACCGGCAGCAGCGCACCCGGTTGATGGGTATGGAATACCAAGCGCCTTTCGGCATCGCGCCCATGGGGCTGTGCGCGCTGTTTGCCTTCAATGGAGACGTGGTCATGGCGGAGGCTGCGGAGGCTGCCGGCATACCGTATGTGTTGAGCGGCGCGTCGCTGACGCGCATGGAGGAGGTGGCGCAAGCGGCGCCCACATGCGGCTGGTTCCAGGCCTACATACCGGGCGATCCGGCGCATATCGAGGGCCTGCTCGAGCGGGTGAAGGCCGCGGGCTTCGAGACTCTGGTAGTGACAGTGGATACCGCCACGCTGGCCAATCGCGAGAACAATGTGCGCGTGGGTTTCTCCACCCCCCTGCGGCCCAGCGTGCGCCTGGCGTGGGACGGGCTGACGCGCCCACGCTGGCTGTTAGGCACGCTGGCGAAGACACTGCTTCAGCGGGGCATGCCGCACTTCGAGAACGCCAGCGCGCAGCGGGGTGTGCCCATCATCTCCAGCGGCGTGGTGCGGCAGTTCGGCCTGCGCGACCACCTCTCGTGGGAGCACCTGGCGCTGATACGCAGGTCTTGGCCCGGCAAGCTGGTGGTGAAGGGCCTGAGCGCGGCCGACGATGTGCGGCGCGCTGAGCAGGCCGGGGCTGATGGGGTGATTCTTTCCAACCACGGCGGCCGCCAGCTGGACGGAACTATGCCGCCCCTGCTGGCCCTGCCCGAGGCGGCCCGCGCCAAAGGCGGCATGGCGCTGATGCTGGACAGCGGTGTGCGCCGCGGCACCGATGTGCTGAAGGCCCTTGCGCTGGGGGCAGATCACGTGTTCGTGGGCCGCCCCATGGCCTATGCCGCGGCGCTGGCGGGCCGCGCCGGGGTGGCCCATGCCATCACGCTGCTGCGCGACGAGGTGCACCGTGACATGGCACTGCTGGGCGTGAACCGTCTAAACGACCTGGGGCCCGCACGACTGGTGCAGGTATAGGTTCTTCTTTCCTTTCTCGTCTTCTGCTTTATACAAAAGAACCGACATGACCACGCTCCCCGACATCGTCCGCGAAATCACTCGCGTCGCTCCCGACGTAGTAGCACGGGCCGCGACTTTCCAGGCCGCTATTTTGGCCGACGTAGCGGGCCGCCGCGGGACGCTGCATGGCCGCGTGGCGGCAGTGGACGCACGCATGTCCTGCGCCGGTCCCGCGGTTACGGTAGAGGTGCGCCCGGGCGACAACCTGGCCATCCATGCCGCCATGGCGCTAGCCCGGCCGGGCGATGTCCTGGTGGTGGACGGCAAGGGCGACCAGACAGCCGCGCTCATGGGAATGCTGATGCTGAGCGTCTGCAAGAAGATTGGCCTGACCGGCGTCGTGGTGGACGGCGCCATACGTGACCGGCTGGAATTGCTGGAGCTGGGTATGCCAGTTAAGCTTGGCCTTGACCAACGTCGCCAGCATTGATTGCCGACCACACACGTCGGCTCGATGCGTCGACCAGTTGGAGCCGCGGAACCTGCGCCCAACGACGGACGCCCACCGCGCGCTGGATTGCGTGCCGCCGTACCGCTAGGATTGGTCGACAGCCGTTATCGGCCATCAGCTGCCGCTGGTGACGGGCGGCAATACGGCGTATCAGCTAGGCGCGACTGTCCAAGAAGTCTTCGAGATCTACCGCGATTGTGACGGTCGCCGCACGAACGCGGTGGTTGTGCGCACGCGACGGAAGCCACCCCATCTTGCGCATGCACGACTCACAGGCATCGAGCTCTTCTTCCACCTCGTGTTCGTGTTCGCGGCGACGCAGCTGTCGCACACCCTGCTCGCGCACCTGGGCTGGTTGTACCGGCATCGAGACGACGCTGCTCTTCCTCGCCCCCATGGTTGATCTGGACGTACATTACTTGACACGGCTCGCTCCGTCACGACGTTCGACCGCTGACGCCAACCGCGAGCGTGGCCGGAGCTGATTTTCAACAACCGATGAGGTTCCTACTCGAACACCGCTCCATGGTCTCGATCGCTTCCTGACATGCCGACGACGATGCGGGCGGGCGCAAGACGCCGGGTCGACCTCCTTCGCCGTGCGCTCCGCTGGGGTGCCGTGATCGGCGCGGTGGTCGGGAGCACGAGCGGCTACGGGTTCTCCGACGCGCCGCTCTTCGGCGCAAGCTTCGGTGCCTTGGCGGGCGCCACCCACGGCGTGCTGCTGGCCGGCGCGATTTTCGGCGCCGAAATCTTCCTTCCGCCGACGCGGCTCGGTCACACGCTCGAACGGGCGCCGTTCCTCGTCAGCTTCGCGATGAAGTTGCTTGTCTATGGCGCCGTCATCGTGCTCGTTATCGGAGCCAGACCAGGCTGGCAGCTCGCCGGCGCCATCGCTGCCATATTGCCCAACCCCGAGCTCGCAGCGGCGATCTCCGTGAAGATCGCGACTCCGAGGGCGCCATCGGTTGCGCTTGCGTTCCTGATCCTAGGTGCCGGCATTTTTTTGCTGCAAATGGGCCGCCTGGTCGGCGAGCAGACCTTGCGCGACATCGTGTTGGGCCGCTACCACCGCCCGCGCACGGAGGAGCGGTTCTTCCTGTTCGTCGACATCGTCGGCTCGACGCCGCTCGCCGAGCGGATTGGCCCCGACGCGGTCCATCGCTTTCTCGGCGAGGTCTTCCGGCTCGCCTCAGACCTGATCGATGACCACCTAGGCGAGGTCTATCAATACGTCGGCGACGAGATCGTGATCACCTGGGCGGTGGCCGAAGGGCGCGAGGGCGCTCGACCGGTCGCCTGCTACTTCGCGATCGAACAGGCGCTCGCGCGGGCTGCGCCGGAGTTCGAGCGCGAGTTCGGCGCGGTGCCGCGGCTTCGCGCTGCGCTGCATGGCGGCCCGGTCATCACCGGCGAAGTGGGAGGCAGTCGGCGCGCGATCGTGTACCACGGTGACGTGGTGAACACCACGTCACGCATCGAACAGGCGACGCGAGACCTCGAGCGCCAGTTCCTGGTCTCGGGCGACGCGCTGGAGCGGCTCGAGGATCTCGAGGGCTGCGCGCTCGAGGACCTCGGCCTCCAGCAACTGCGTGGCCGCGCCGCCGCGATGCAGGTCTACGCGGTCAGGGCCAAGGCCTCAACGAACAGCCAATAGAGGATTTAACTGGAACCGGGGCTGTCGATCTAAGGCCTGCAGCCGATGACCTTCGGGCTCGCCGATACCGGGCGTGTTAGGCCGCACCAGAGACCAGTAGAACTCAATCATGGATCCAAAGCTGCCGATTCGCAGTCTCGACTACACCGTGATCTTTGCTCGCCTGCCAGCGATGCGGGAGTTCTACAGCACCGTGCTTGGCTTTCCTGTGCACAGGCTAAATCTCAGCATAGATCTCCAAGACATTGCCGTCAGGATCTCGGAAGAACAGTGTTCGATGGCCCCATGGTTGGTCAGTGGGACCCGAGATGATATTGACACCACGCTCCGCGAGGGTACTTGCACAGGTCGCGACCTCGCTTGGCGTAACACGAAACGCAAGCTGCAGTGACAGCACACCAAAATGTCGTCAGTCCAGTGACCGCTTCGCGGCGATCGGACCCACATCTTGAACAGCCGCTTTGGGCCCACTGCTGCCTTACGGGTTGTCGCGATGGACGTCCGCAATGCAGGCGAAGCGGTCTTAGATTGTGGATTCGTCCAACTGGCCGCAGTTGAGGTCATACCCTGCGGTGACCACGACCACGACCACGACCACGACCACGACCACGACCACGACCACGACCACGACCAAGATGCGATCACACTCCAATCGCGGCGTTCCAGAACGCGTTGGCGGCCTTCCCCAAAAGCTCGCTGTCGCGATAGAGCCTTATTTCCAAGGGAACTTCCCAGTCGTTGCTCGCCGCGGCGACAAGCCGACCCTGGTCAATATCGTCCTCCACCAGCGTCTGCGGCAACCACGCGATCCCCCTACCGTCTAGCACCATCGTTCTGAGGACAGAGGCGAGATGAGCCGTGAAGACGGCCTGCGCAGGAACTGACTCCAGCCTGCGACCGATCACGGCGCGCATGATGCGTCCCAGCCCTGATTCCTCGGTGTACTGGAGCACAGGTACTGCAGGTCCGCCTTGACGCGCGAGCTGATAACGCGCGTTACCTTCCTCGTCCGGCGCCGACACCGCGATCAGCAGATCCTCACCGATCCGGGCCGACCTGTACGGCTCTGCATCCAGCGCCCCTTGCGCCTTGCTGTGCGCGTGGCTCAACACAAACTGAACCTTGCTTTGCAGCATCAGTGCTTCGCAACGCTGAAGCACGTCGGACATCAGTTGCACCGGCCCGAGCGTCGTATTCGATTCGAGGCTTCGCAACCATCGCGGCAGAAAAGTAAAAGAGAGCGCATGCGTGGACGCGATGCGCAAGGTGACCGAACTGGCCTCGGCGACCTTCTTGGCGTCACCCGGCACCCGCGCGACCCTGGCGATCAATTCCTGTGCCACGCCGGTGAACCATTCGCCGACTTCGGTCAGCTTGGCGGGTTGCGAACTCCTGTCGAAAAGCTCGGCGCCGATCCACTCCTCCAGGGCACGAATGCGCCGGCTAAACGCGGGTTGGGAGCTGTGGCGGTCCTCCGCAGCGCGCGAAAAATTTCCCGTGGCAGCCAGGGCCACAAAGTCTTCAAGCCAGATCAGATTCATGTGCGGTTCGTCCGGTGCATAGAAGCAGCGAAAAAGAGCATTGGCCCAAAAAGCCCGTGCGGCGGACCATACAGGCTCTCAATCAAACACCCCCCGGAGCCAACCATGAAGATCGTCGAAATCCGCGAGAAAACCATCCCCATCAGCTCGCCCATCCGCAACGCCTACATCGACTTTAGCAAGATGACGCTGAGTCTTGTCGCGGTGATCACTGACGTGATCCGCGACGGCAAGCCGGTCGTCGGCTACGGTTTCAATTCGAACGGTCGCTATGGCCAGGGCAAGCTGATGCGCGAGCGGTTCATCCCGCGCATCCTCGAAGCGGATCCGACTTCGCTCGTCGACGACACGGGCGACAACCTCGACCCGCACAAGATCTGGAACACGATGTTCACCAACGAGAAGCCGGGCGGCCATGGTGAACGCTCCGTGGCGATCGGCACGATCGACATGGCGGTGTGGGACGCCGTGGCCAAGATCGAAGGCAAGCCCCTCTTCCAGTTGCTGGCGGACCGCTACGGAGACGGAAAGCCGAACCGCAAGATCTTCGTCTACGCGGCGGGCGGCTACTACTACCCTGGGCAGGACCACAGGAAGCTCCAGGACGAGATGCGCAGCTACATCGACCGCGGCTACACGGTCGTCAAGAAAAAGATCGGCGGCGCCTCGCTCGACGAAGACCTTCGCCGCATCGATTCGATCATGGAAGTGCTGCAGGACGGCCAGAAGCTCTGCGTCGACGCGAACGGGCGCTTCGACCTTGAAACCGCCATCGCCTACGCCAAGGCGCTTTCGCAATACGACCTGTTCTGGTACGAGGAGCCGGGCGACCCGCTGGACTTCGAACTCCAGGCGGCACTGCGAAACTTCTACAAGAACCCGATGGCCACGGGCGAAGACCTGTTCTCGATGCAGGACGCGCGCAACCTCATCCGCTACGGCGGCATGCGCCCCGACCGCGACTGGCTGCAGTTCGACTGCGCGCTGAGCTACGGCCTGGTGGAGTACCTGCGCACGCTCGAGATGCTCAAGGAGCACGGCTGGTCGGCCAGTCGCTGCATCCCCCACGGCGGGCACCAGATGTCGCTGAACATCGCCGCTGGGCTCGGACTGGGCGGCAACGAGTCCTACCCCGACCTGTTCCAACCGTTCGGCGGATTCCCGGATGGCGTGAAGGTAGAGAACAGCTATGTGACGCTGCCTGACCTGCCTGGCATCGGCTTCGAAGGCAAGGCCGATCTGTATCGCGAGATGCAGGCGCTGTCGGCCTGACGCCCGCAAACCCAAGGAGACAAGATCATGATCAATCTTTGGCGCTGCGGCGCCGGCCTCGCCGTGCTCGGATTCGCTTCGTTGGCGTGCGCAGAGTTTCCCGATAAGCCCGTCACGCTGGTCGTGCCTTTTGCCGCCGGCGGCCCGAGCGACAAGATCGCCCGGGACCTGGCCGAGGCGCTTCGCAAGCCTCTCGGCCAGACCGTCATCGTCGACAACGCCGCCGGCGCGGGCGGCACGATCGGCTCGGCCAAGGTTGCCCGTGCCACGCCGGACGGCTACACGCTGCTGGTGCATCACATCGGCATGGCAACCGCACCGGCCCTGTACCGCAAGCTCAGCTACAAGGTGCCGGAGGATTTCGAAACCCTGGGTCTTATCAACGAAGCGCCCTCGGTGCTGATAGGCAAGCCGAGCCTCGCTGCCGGCAACTTCGCTGAGTTGCGCCAGTGGATCGCGTCGAATGGCGGCAAGGTGAACCTCGCCAACGCGGGGCTCGGTTCCGCATCGCACCTGTGCGGCCTGATGTTCCAAAGCGCGCTGAAGACGAGCATGACGCCCGTGCCCTACAAAGGGACCGCGCCGGCGATGACGGACCTCATCGGCGGCCAGGTCGATGTGATGTGCGAACAGGCGACCAACGCGGTGCCGCAGATCGAGGGCAAGAAGGTCAAGGTCTACGGCGTCACCAGCTTGCAGCGGCTACCGCTCGCGGCGCTGAAGGACACGCCGACCTTGTCTGAAGCCGGACTGAAAGACTTCAACGTCCAAGTCTGGCACGGCTTGTACGCACCGCGTGGCACGCCTCCCGCAGTGCTCGCCAAGCTCAACGCCGCACTGCGCACCGCGTTGAAAGATCCTGATCTGATCAAGCGGGAGGAGGCGCTCGGCCTCACAGTCGTCAATGACGACCGACTCGACCCTGCCGGCCACAAGAAATACCTTGAAGCCGAAAAAGCGCGGTGGTCGAAGGTGATCAAGGACGCTGGCGAATACGCCGACTGATGTGACGAGGGCAGCGGGCCGATAGAGCCCGCGCTTTCCATTTGACGACACGGCAGGTCGGACGGACCTGCCAAGCCGACGGCCCCCACCGAGGCATCCAAGTGGCGCAGCGCGCTCCATTCCTTCCTGATTCGAAATATTCAGCATCGGTGGACCTGTCGTGGATGGCACACGCCACAAACAAGGAAACGACATGACACCAAAAAAGGAAGAGTTCGCTGCGTGAGATGTCACCTTCCAAGGTACAGCAGACGTCGCTCGGTGACCGAGCGCAGTGACAAAATCTCCGAAGCGGTCGTTCGCGCCTTGCGATGCCGGCAGGCATGGAGGGCCGACCCTGTGTCTGCTGTTCAAAGGATCGAACTGGCGCTGCTTTCAAAGCTGGACCGCCACACGAGGAGCCATATGCCGGGTGACACGAGCGGGGTCGGTGGCGAACGGCCGACGCGGTTACAGGTCCGACTTCTTGGTGCAGTCGAGATCATCCTGGACGGCCGGCGTCTTCGCGCCTTCAACTCTCTTCGCTTGCAACGGTTTCTGGGGTTGATCGCGTTACGCAGAGACGCGCAGCAGCGCTCACGACTCGCGTTCGAGCTCTGGCCAGACTCCGACGAACGTCAGGCGCGCACCAACCTCAGAAAGCTGCTGCACGACTTCCGTCATTCCCTTCCCGACATCGGTAAGTTCGTCGAGATCGACAACGAGACTGTGCGGTGGATTCCGAGTGGACCGGGCGAGGTCGACGTGCTGAGGTTCCAGGATGCCATGGCGGCCGGTGATTTCGAGCTCGCCGCGCGCCTCTATTCGGGCGATCTCCTTCCGGCTTGTTATGACGACTGGGTCCTGGATGAGCGAGCGAAACTTCGAGCGCAGGCGTATGGGGCCCTCGTGCGGCTGACAGAAGAGGCTGCCAGGCGCGACGACCACAACGCCGCGATCAGGCATGCCCAACGCATCATCGACCTGGAGCCGACCGACGAAGCGGCCGTTCGAATTCAGATGGAAGCACATCTCGCGCTCGGCGATAGAGCCGCGGCGCTGCGCTCCTACCATCGGTACGCGGAGGTGCTCGAGCGCGATCTCGCGGTGGCACCGGGCGAGGCGATCGGGGCCATGGTCCGAGCGCTGCGGGCTGGCACACTCAACCGTGACGAAGTGCAGGGCAAGGACCTACCCGTCGCCGAATCGCCTTTCGTCGGCCGCGACCTCGAGTGGAACCAGCTCTACGAGGCATGGAACACCGCGCGGCAGGGTCGCGCACATCTCTTGTTGGTGACCGGGGAACCGGGGATCGGAAAGTCCCGTCTCGCACTGGAACTCGGCCGCCGAGTTCGAGCAGAGGGACACGTGGTGGCATCGGCTCGTGCGTACGAGGCTGCGGGCAGACTGCCGTGGGGTCCCGTCGTCGACCTGCTCCGATCGGATGCTCTGCGAAGCGACATCGACACGCTCGACACGGTTTGGAGTGCCGAGCTCGCTCGTCTCCTGCCCGAGCTCCGCGACGTTTCGGAGCCCTCTGAACGGAGCCCGTCGGGCGACCCGGCTCAGCGCCATCGGTTGTTCGATGCCGTGACCCGAGCCATCGTCGTCGGCGACCGCCCGCGCCTGCTGATCATCGACGATCTGCAGTGGTGTGACGCCGAGACCATCGAGTTGATCGGTTTCATCATCCGTTCCCGACAGACGGCACCGGTCCTCATCGTCGGTTCTGTCCGCTCGGAGGAGATCCCACAGCATCATCCCCTCGTTGGACTCGTCGACGCGTTGGGCCACGACCAGGCAGTGACGACAGTGCCACTCGACCGACTCGACGAAGCGACCACGGCGACGCTCGCTGCCCGGCTGCGCGCCGAGGACACGATCGATCCGAAGCTGGCGGCACGACTGTGGAGCGAGACCGAAGGCAATCCACTCTTTGTCATCGAGGCTCTTCGGGCCGGGATCTCCTCTGATGGAAGTCAAGCCGTGCTCACACAGACGATGCGGGCGGTGCTGCGCGCCCGGCTGGGCCAACTCACTGACGGCGCTCGGCGACTGGCCGAAGTGGCGGCCGTCATCGGCCGGCCCTTCTCGGTCGGCCTGATGGTCTCGACCACTGGCATCGATGAGCGCGATCTCATCGATCACGTCGACGAACTCTGGCGTCGACGGATCATCCGCGATCAGGGGCTCACGTACGATTTCAGTCACGACAAGCTTCGTGCGGTCGCGCTGGAGATGCTCAGCCCGGCTCGTCGACGCCAACTCCACCGGGCTGTCGCCGAGGCGATTGCGGTCGAGCCCCACGGCGACATCGACGCGGCCAGCCCGCAGCTCGCCGCACACTACGACCAGGCCGGCATGGTGGATGCGGCCATCGATGCCTACCGCGTGGCGGGGCGCCGAGCGGTGGCCGTGTCGGCCCTCGAAGAAGCGGTCACCATGTTTCAGCGAGCGCTCGCACTGCTCGCCGACCTGCCACCGTCACCCGACCGCGACGCGCTCGAGCTCGATATCCGGATCGCCCTCGGATCCCCGCTTGTTGCCCTCGACGGCTACGGCTCCAAGGGTGCGCACCAACTCTACGAGCGAGCCCTTTCGCTATGCCGCAAGCTTCACAGACCCGTGGCGCCGCCGATCCTGCGTGGTCTCGGCCTCGCCCGGCTGCAGGGCTGCCGCTTCGACGATTGCGATGAACTCGCCCGGGCCCTTCTCGAGCATGAGAGTCATGATCCGATCGCCAGGACAGAGGGCCGATATCTCCTCGGCGTGAGCGCGTTCTGGCGGGGCGATCTGGCCGGAGCCCGCCACCATCTCGATGGCGCTATCGAAGCCTATGACGTGTCCCGTCGCGACGAGCATCTGGCGTTGTACGCCCAGGACCCGAAGGCGGTTTGCCTGGTACGGCTGGCCCTCGTCGAGCTGTGGGCCGGAGATGCCGACAGGGCCGGCCACACAGCTCGATCTGCACTTGAGATCGCGGTGGATCTCGATCATCTGATGACGTTGGCGTACGTCATCACTTACGCGGCGATCCTCGCGGCCGAATCCGAAGATCTCTCCCGCCTCGCCGAGCTGCTCGCGGAGGCCGACCTTCTGTGGAAGCGTCTTTCGGAGCGCTACCTCATGGTCGTCCTGGAGGCGCTTCGGGGCTGGCTGGACGTGTGCGAGGGATCGGCTGAGGGCATCGAGAAGATCGTGCGGTCGGCGGCGCGCTCGCGTGCCGAAGGGGAGACCCTCCACCTGACCTACACACTCCTTCTCCTCGCCCGCGCTCGCGGCATGCTCGGCGAGTTCCACCAGGGACGAGCCGCCACACGCGAGGCGCTCATGTGGTCACACCGCTGCAACCAGCGCTATCTCGAGGCCGAGCTGTGGCGAGTCGACGGTGAGCTGGCTTATCGCAGCGGAGAAACCGAAACCGCCGCCGCTTCTCTGCGCCGTGCCATCGAGATCGCCAGCGCTCAAGGGGCGGGCTGGCTGGAGCTTCGGGCGCTGCACTCCTTGGCCAGTCGATTTCCCGATCAGGCGCTGCGGGAGCAGCTCGCGGACCTCGTTGAGACCATTCCATCGGGCCACGATCTCCCGGCGTTCCGGGCAGCCACCAGTCTTCTGCGCGAGTCCGGTTGAGTTCTAGAGTGGAAGATCTCCAGCCATTACATTTCCTACGTTGCGGTCGCGCCCTGGGGGTAGGCTGCGGCGACCCGGGCCGTGTCGTACATGCAGAGGAAGTTCCGGATCTTGCCCTCGCGTACGACGAACGTCTCGACCAGGCGCGTCCGCCACTCGCGTCCGGTCGCTTTGCAACGGCAGTGTTCGTGGGCAAGAACGGTCACGAAGTCGCCGTCCGCGTGGAATTCGTCGGGACCGAACTCGATAATCTCGCAGGTGTCGGCGAATTTCTGAAGCGCTTCGCCCATACCTCGGGCTCCCATGTACTTACCGGCGAACGGGATGTTGTTGGCACCCAAGAACTCGACCTCGCAGTCGTTTCCAAAATTGGCGAGGACACCCTGGATGTCGCCACTACGGAAGAGGTCGTAAACGTTGCGGACGATGTCGACACTGGTACTCATGGCAATCCTCCTTTCTAAATCGGTAGCACGAACGACACTGCCGGATGTGGTCCGCGCTGTCGTTCCTCTACCGACCAAATCTGCCACCATGCCCGCCGTGGTGCTTCGGCGAAATCACCCAACTCCGCCCGATTCCTCGGGTGGGTAATTTGCGCCAGGACTGTCGGCGATCAAAAGAGCTTGTGGTCGTAGGCGTAGGCGGTGGCGGCCGCACGCGAGGGAACGCCGAGCTTGGTGAGGATGTTGCTCACGTGTCGGTCGATTGTCCGCTCGCTCAGCGACAGTTCGCACGCGATGCCTTTGTTGGTTTTCCCGGCGGCGATCAGCCGAAGCACCTGAAGCTCGCGGGACGTCAGCAAGGGCCGATGGTTGCGTGTCTGTTTCTCGATTGCATCGAGCCGGACGAGATCGGGTAAGGCCCCGAGCTGGTGGAAGACCGCCCTGGCGGCACCAAGCTCGAGTCCAGCTGTCTCGGCGTCGCCCAGCGACAGGCACACTCCTCCGAGAAGCACGCGAACGCGAGCAGCGGCGTACGGCACCCCGAGCTGCTGCCACATTTGGAACGCGCGACGTAGAGGGGCGATCGCTGTCCGGGCATCGCCGTCGGCCAACTCGACGGCACCGCGGGCATGCGCGGCGAGCGCGTGCAGGACGTCTGTGTCGATGGTCTCGGCGAGCTCCTCCAACTCAGCACATGCGGAGCTGGCCTCCTTTACTGCAGACCCGGACAGCATGATTTCGATGTAGGCGGGTAGCAGCTTCGCCCGCTCGAATGGATCGGTCGTCGCGTCTACGACGCGGCGAATCGTCGCGCACGCAGCGTCCCACCGCCCCTGGGCCATGAGGAGCAGCGCCAGTCCGGGTTGCGGTTCGCATCCCCACCGACTTGCGTTGCGGTACGCCTCTTCGGCCGCGGGAACGTTGCCTTGCAACCGAAGAATCTCACCTTGCAAGTAGAACGCTGCGGCAGGCGGTTGTCGGTCGGTCGGCGCGCGACGCTCACAAGCGCGGGTGGCTTCCGACAGTGCGTCCGGCCAGGCTCCTTCGAACTCCAGGATCTCGGCTCGGTGAACCAGACACGTGCCCGTGAACGCCAGCATGTCCGGCTGCTGCTCGCACCATTTGGAGAGCGCGGCGGTCCACTCGCGAGCACGGCTCAGAGCGCACACTTTCTGGCAGGCGTCGAGCACGCTGCAATAGATCAAACCGGTGAAGATGGGCGATAGTTCTCCGGTCATTGCCGCAAGCATCGCCTCGTCGAGCAACGCGAGGCCAGCATTGACCGTTCCTTTGTCGAGGAGAGCACGTCCCTGCAGGTGACGGGCGCAAGCAACCAGATCAGCATCGCCAAAACGCTGACCAACGGCGGCGGCGCGGCTCGCGGCGGCGTGGGCGGCGGCGCCGTTGCGTTCGGCGAGATGCTGCTCGGCGAGCGGCAGCAGCAAGTACCCCTGCTCCACGCAGTCGCGTGATTCGATCAATCGTCCCGCGCGCGAGAGCCATCCGGTCGCGATCCCCTTGTCGCCCCGGAGGAGAGCTGTCAGGGCCAACCAGAATGCCGCGCGTGCCGCTCGTGCCTGGTTGCCGGCGGACAGGTTCAGGTGATGTGCCCGCTCCAGGACTCTCTGGAAATCCTGGTCGCGACCGGTCAAGTAGGCACAGGTCCCCAGCAGCTCGAGGTCGTCGTGATCGAGCGGCCGGGCTTGATCCGCAAGCGAGAGTGCCCCATAGGCCTCACTCCACGCGCGACGGCGATACGCCGCGCGACCCTGTTCGAGCGTGTTGAGCATGGCGCGATCCGTACTCCCATTTGGTGATCTTCACCGATTTGAAGCTTACCGCCCGAAGCATGCCCGATCGCTGAGCTCCTGGGGAAGCGTCTCCCGATGCGTGATCTCCCGGCGTTCCGGGCAGCCACCGGCCTTCTGAGCGAGTCCGGTTGAGAGGGAACGATTCGGGAACGCCTGCGGGCGCAACCTCGGTAAGACGAAGCTGCAGGAGCGCCCAATGAGCGACACGATCAAGGCATTGACCGAAGCGGTACGCGGCCTCGTCATCACCCCGTCCGATTCTGACTACGACGACGCCCGTGCTGTCCACAACGCCATGCACGACCGCAGGCCCCGCGCCGTCATCCGCTGCGTGGATTCCGCCGACGTGATGGCCGCGGTCGCTGCCGCCCGCGACGGCGGCTTGGACCCGGCCATTCGCGGTGGGGGCCACAGCGTTCCCGGATTCGGCACGGTGGACGACGGCCTGGTCATCGACCTGTCGAGGATGAACAACGTGCGGGTCGACCCGGTCAAGAAGATCGCCCGGGTCGGGGGCGGCGCGACGTGGGGCGATGTCGACCACGCGACCTACCCGTTCGGCCTGGCCGCGCCCGGCGGGGTCATCTCCACGACCGGGGTGGGCGGCCTGACGCTGGGCGGCGGCATCGGCTACCTGACCCGCGGCGCCGGTCTCTCCATCGACAACCTGCTGGCAGCCGATGTCGTTCTCGCCGACGGCCGGCAGGTCACCGCGAGCGATTACCAGAACGAAGACCTGTTCTGGGCCCTGCGCGGGGGCAGCGGCAATTTCGGTGTCGTCACCAGCTTCGTGTTTCAGCTCCACGAGGTGGGCGACATCGTGGGCGGCCCGCTGTTCTACGAGTTCGACGATGCCGCGGCGGTCCTGGAGTGCTACCGCGAATACATTGCGGATGCGCCCGAACAGCTCGGCTGCTTCTTCGGCTGGCAGATTGCCCCTGACCTGCCGTTTATCCCCAAGAACCGGGTCGGGGATCTGTTCTGTGTACTGGTCACGTGCTGGAACGGTCCACACGAGGAGGCCGAGCGAGTACTCAAGCCACTGCGCGACGCTGCCGAAGTGAAGGCGGAGCAGTTCGGCGTGATGCCGTACCCGGCCCTGCAAAGCGCCTTCGACTTCTTGGTCCCGAAGGGCATGCAGTACTACTGGAAAGCAGACTTCATCACCGAGCTCACCGACGCGGCGATCGCTGCTCACGTCGAGCATGGCAAAAGGACACCGCACATCAGCTCGAGCATGCATCTCCAGCCGATCAACGGTGCGGCGCAACGGGTCGGCGCCAACGAGACCGCGTTCGGTCACCGGGACAAGAGCTTTGTCCCGCTGATCCTGGGAATCTGGTCGGACCCGGCCGACAACGAGGCCAACATCAAGTGGGTGAAAGACTACTACGCAGCGATTCATCCCCACTCGGGCGGCGACGGGGGCTACGTCAACTTCATGTCGGGCGACGACGATCACCGTGCGCCCGCAAACTATGGCGCCAACTACGAGCGGCTCGCCGCAGTGAAGGCGACCTATGACCCGGACAACCTCTTCCACATCAACCAGAACATCGCTCCGGCGAACGGGAGCTGAGCATCATGGCTTTCGAGATGACCCATCAATGGCTATTCAAGAGCGAAACCTATGACAACTGCAATTGCGCCGTGAATTGCGGTTGCCAATTCAACTTGCCGAGTACACATGGATATTGCCAGTCGGCCTTCGTCGGCAAAGTCGTTGAAGGCCATTTCAACGATACGCCGCTCGCGGGGCTGCATTGGGCGGCGCTGTACAAGTGGCCCGGCGAGATCAAGGACGGAAACGGAAAACGCCAGATCGTCATCGACGAACGTGCGGATGAAGCTCAACGGGCAGCACTTGAAACGATCATCTCGGGTGGGGCATGCGAACTGTCGAGCAATCTATTCGCCGTGTTTGCGTCCACATGCTCGGAATTTTGCAGGACATTGTTCCTGCCGATCAGTCTCGAAGCGAACCTGGAACTCAGAACTGCAAGGGTCGACATCCCGGGCGTCATGCAGAGCAGTGGCAGACCGATCATCAACGAGTTCAACGGTGAACCGTTCCACATTGCGTTGGCGCGTCCGAGTGGCAGCTTCGAGTTCACCTACGCAGAGATCGGGCTGGGGACGACCTCGGTGACGGGCGACATGGAGATGGCGTTCGAAGATTCATGGGCGCACTATTGTGTTCACCACTTCAACCAGCATGGCTTGGTCCGCGAAAGATCAAGGCTCACAGCATGGCTCGACGCGTGACCTCCACACGATCGGGTGAAGAGTAAGGACGGCCCCATCAACGCCACACTCGAGGCATTGGTCAGGCGCGATCGCCTGGTCGTCGTTACCGCGCTGACTGCGGTTATCGCTCTGTCGTGGGCGTATCTGCTGGCCGGCGCCGGCATGGGCATGTCGGCTTTCGAGATGACCCGCGTGTCGCAGCTCGGGATGGCAAGGGGCATGTCCGAAGGGGGTATGGCCGGCATGGCGATGATGACGCGCGCGGCCTGGACGCCCGGCTATGCAGTCCTGATGTTCTTCATGTGGTGGGTCATGATGGTCGCGATGATGCTGCCTAGCGCGGCGCCGGTGATCCTCTTGTTTGCGACGGTCAATCGCAGGCAGCGCGACACCGGCCATCCCTACGTCGCGACGAGTATTTTCGCGTTTGGCTATCTCGCCGCCTGGGCTGGCTTCAGCCTGGTCGCGGTCATCGTGCAGTGGGGGTTCGAGCTCACCGGTGTCCTTTCACCGACGCTCGTCGCGACCAACGCGACCTTGGGCGGCTTCCTGCTGTTCGCCGCCGGCGTTTACCAACTCACCCCGATCAAGCATGCCTGCCTTCGCCAATGCCGATCGCCGCTTGCATTCCTCAGTACCCATTGGCGGCGGGGCGCCCGTGGCGCGCTATGCATGGGTCTTTTGCACGGCGCCTTCTGCGTCGGCTGCTGCTGGCTCCTGATGGGGCTGATGTTTTTCGGCGGCGTGATGAACCTCTACTGGATTGCGGGCCTCGCGCTGTTCGTACTGTGCGAAAAGACTGTCCCTGCGGGACACTGGCTCGGCTACGCGATCGGCGTCGCTCTGCTCGTCTGCGGTGCCGGGATGCTAGCGCTCGCGTTTTAAGAAGGGGCATACAGGCATCACGCGGCCTGTTGGATCACAGGAGAGCAGTTCGATAGTTGAATGACTGCTCTGCTGAAAACTTCCGGTCGGGAAGTGTTCTGGGCGTAAGCTGACAGGCAGAAACTGGCCGGGACCGCCACTGCTACATGCTCGCCGATCGCGGCCAGCGGGAGACCGTGTGATCGCCGCGAAGGACACCTGTCGGGCTCGGTCGTGAACTCACAGTGCCGGGCCACTTCCGGTCGCTCACCCAGCAAGAAAATCGTGTCGCCAACGACCGGTTCCAAGGTGGAGCTGTCGGTCGATCAGAAAATCGCCACGGGCTCCTTTGGGCCCTGAACAGACGTCGGCCGTCCAGATCTCGAGGCCCGAAAGCAGCCTTTGACACGACTGCGAGGTCAGGCCGCGGTTGGAACGTAGGGAAGCACAGCGGCGGTCGCGGAGGCCGAGATGAACAAGGGGTCTGACGATCCGATTGCCATGTCCTCGCGCGCGCGAATGCTTCCATGCGATTCCGGTCCTTTCAATTCGCGGTGATCCCCAACGTCTTTACCAGCGGTCCAAAGCGTGCTCGGTCTGCGGTCATAAGTTGATCCAGCACCGACGGCGCGCCGGGCGTGGCCGTAAGGCCGAAGTCGGCTAGTCGCTTCGTCACATCCGGCTGTGCCAGCGCCTTGTTGACTTCTGCGTTAAGCCTTTGCACGACATCGGCCGGTGTGGACGCGGCGGTAAACACGCCGAACCACACTGCGATGTCGAGGTCGGCGGACGATTCTTTGAATTCAGGCAGGTTGGGAAACACTTCTTTCGCAGCCGGGCCGCTGGTCGCCAACGGGATTACATTGCCGGCCTTCACCTGTGGCATCGCCTCGGCCATGCTCACGATCACCGCATCGACGTCCCCGGCCATGAGGCCTTGCAATGCAAGTGACGTGCCCTTGTACGGCACGTGCGTCATTTGCAGCCCGAGGCGGCTTGCGACCAGTTCCATTGCCATATGAGAAGGGTGGCCTGAACCGCCGCTGCCGAAGTTGATGGCCTTGGGCTTGGACTTTGCGAGCTGGACGAACTCGGCGAACGTCTTCACCTTGAGCGCGGGGCTGACCAGCAGCACCAGCGTGGCCTTGCCCAATAGCGCGACGGAGCGGAAGTCCTTGGTCGGGTCATAGGGCAACTTGGGGAAGACAAAGGGGTTTACCACCATCACCGCATCGGGCGCCACAAGAAGCGTGTGGCCGTCGCCCGGCGCCTTGGCGACATAGTCGGCGGCGATGGCCCCGCTGGCGCCCGCGCGATTGTCCACGATGCTCGGTTGGCCCAGAGCTTCGCCAAGCTTCTGCGCTATGAGTCTCGCGATAACGTCACCCAGCGCCCCCGGCGGGCTACCAACAACTACCTTGATTGGGCGCGAGGAAAGCGGCTGTGCCCATACCGGCAGGTTGGCTGACACAGCGAGTCCGGTTGCGAGCACACGCAGCAGGGCTGTGCGACGACTGGGAAGGGAGTGGGAATAGTCGGTCATGTTGTCTCTTTGATGTGTGCTGGCTCAGATGGAGTTCTTCTTGCGGGCGCGTCGCGACGGCGAAGCTTTGGAAGGACGATTGAAAGAGGCGCCGGAGGCACTTTGCTCCGCGCGTGCCGAAAGCGGTGATGAGAACAGGAGCATTGCTTTGGCCATGCGCATCCATGAGTCCATGAGGTGCTGGAACTCCTCATCCTCTCCCGCGATGAGCTGCCGGACGCCGAAGCCGCGCGCGATCGCGAAGGTCAGGCGAACCACGTCCTTGGCTTGGCGTTCAGGATGACCAGCCTCCACCAGTGCGTCCAGCCAGGCTTGCTCCACTGGCAGGCGATATAACTGCGCCAGACGCTTCACATCGCTACCGAGCGTGGAGGCTGGGTCCACCATCATCAGGTCGAGCGAGAGCAGGAAGTCGTCGCTCAGGAAGAACTCGCGGCTGTCGGCCACCAACTGCTCCAGCAACCGCTCAGGTGCATCGCGACCGGCTTCGATGCGGTTTATCGCGCGCTGTTGCGTTCTTCGATAGACCTCCTCCAGCGCCTGCAGCACCAGCATGTCCTTCGAAGGGAAGTGGTGCGTCTGCGCGCCTTTGGACACGCCCGCGTGCTCGGCAACCTCGGCGGTGCGAAAGCTTGCATATCGCTTCTTTTTCAGCAAATCGATGGCACCGTCGATCAGCTTTCGCTGGGTCGACTGGGTGCGTTCGGCCTGGGTACGGCGAGGGCGTGCGGGTGCGGGCGGCCTGGGCATGGCGTGTATCTCTATGGGTGGCTGGAGACCCGTAGTGTCATCTCACCAATACCCTCGCAGGCGGCGCGGATCTCGTCGCCGGCCACCACTGGTCCCACACCCTCGGGCGTTCCAGTCAGGATCACATCGCCCGGGTGTAGCGTGTAGAGACGCGAAGCGAGCTCGATCAGGTCCGGGATGTCGATGGTCATCGCGGCTGTCGAACTATGCTGGCGCCGTTCGCCGTTCACCCAGAGCGACATCGTGAGCGCGTGCGGATCGGCGATTTCGTCGGCAGTGACGAAACAGGGGCCGAGCACGGTATAGGTGTCGGGCGATTTGCGGAAACTGCGGTCCTCCGCGCCGCGCACCGTCATGTCCAGACCGATGCAGTACCCCGCGACGTGCGACATGGCATCGGCGCGCGAGATGGCGTGGCCAGCCTTGCCGATCACCACGCCCAGCTCTACCTCGTGGTCGGTACGCCGCTCGGGCAGGATGATCTTCACGCCCTCGGCCGGCCCGGCGATGGCCGAAGTGGCCTTGAGGAACAGGCCGTACTTTTCGGCGGGGCGCTCCACGCCCTCGAGTGCCTTGCGGTGCACGCCTTGGTCTACGCCCGCGTCCTTGGTGTCCTGCTCCACGTGCAGTCGGTAGTTTGCCGGCGCAGCCATCACCTTGCTTGGGTTGGTGATCGGGCTGTGCAGGTGCACCTGCGAGAGTTTGTAGGGGCGCGCACTGCGCGGCACGAGGCGCGCGGCGTCCATCAACGCGGGCAGGTGCGCGATCAGCGGGTCGCCCAACGGCACGGGCCACCGCAGCGGCGGCAACGCGTCGAGCGCCGGCGTGATGTCGAACACCTCGTCGCCTTCGATCAGGCCCAGGCAGTCATTGTCGAATCGGCAGAATTTCATCCGGTGCTTCTTTCGTACATTTCTTGTCGCAATTCACAACACTAGGCAGGCACGGCGCCGCGTGCCGCGGCCGGATTCCAGAGCCAGTCGAAGCAGCGGTACAGGTCTTCCGTGGTGCGCTCCTGCAACTGCTGCGTTCGCACTTCGGCGTCGGTGCCGCCGCAGTGGTACGTGTGCCATAGGGCGCGCGACTCGAGCTGCACGCGCGCGGTGCGCACAAAACGCTGGCGCTCGAAGGCCGCGAAGGCGCGCGCCGGGTCTTCGGGGTCTTTCGCCATGAGCGCGGTCAGCGCGGACGCGTCTTCCAGGGCCATCCCCGCACCCTGCGCGAGGGACTGCAGCGTGGCGTGAGCCGAGTCACCCAGCAGCGTCACGCAGCCATCGGCCCAGCGGCGCAGCGGGTTGCGGTCGGCGATCGCCCAGCGGCGCTCAAGGTTGACCACGGAGATCACGTCGCGTACTTCCGACTGGACGCTGGCGGCGGTGTCATCGATGTAGTTCTTGTAGGCGTCGTTGTCGGTGGGCTCCAGACCGGCTGGCACGCGGAATACGGCAACGATGTTCATTTCGGTTCGCTCACGCAGTGGGTAGTAGATGACATGGAAGCCGTCGCCCGTCCACATGGTGACGCCAGTGCGCTCTTGCAGGCTGGCCGGCGCCTCGCGCATTTGCACGATGGTGCGGTGGGCGACGTATCCGGTGTCGCGCGAGGCATCTTCGGGGTGCATTTGCGCGCGCAGGCGCGAACGCAGGCCATCGGCAGCAACCAGCGCGCAACCTTCGATGCTTTCACCGGCCTCGGTTTGCACCTGCACGGCGTCGGCGGTTTGCGTGTAGCTGCTCACGGTGGTGGCCTGGTTCAGGTCCACGCTGGGCAGCTGGCGTAGCGCCCTCAGCAGGATCTCATGCAGGTCCACGCGGTGGATGGCGATGTAGGGTGCGGGGTAGCGGCGCTCGAAGGCCTCGCCCTTGAGCGGCACGCGCACCAGCTTATCGCCGGTGTACGCGTCCAGCAACAGCAGGTCGTCGGGCAGATAAGAGGCTCGGCGCACTTCGTCGCCCAAGCCGAAGCGCTCGAGCACGGGCAGCACGTTGGGGCCGATCTGCACGCCATAGCCGATGGGCGCGATCTCGGCCGATTGTTCGAGAAGCCGCACGCTGCGGCCCTGCTGGCCCAGGCCCAACGCGGTGGCCACTCCACCCAACCCGCCGCCGACGATGAGGACGGGTCGCGTCATTCGCAGGCCTCCAGTCCGTCATAGCCGCAGAACTTCATCAGGCCTTCGTCGGTGAGGGCCACGAGTACCGCATCTTCGCGCGCCGCGTGCGCCACGCGCGCCCCCAGCGGGGCCACGAACACGTCGCCAAAGGCCCAGTGGAAACGCTCGCCGCCAACGGCGCTGGTACCGCTGCCCTTGAGCACCACGTAGATGGCATTGGCGTTGCGCCGGTAGGCGCCGCCCAGCCAGCCCGCGGCCCATTGGTGAACCTTGATAGTGATGGTGGGCATCAAACTGGAGGTGAGGTCCACCGTCCTGCCGAAAAAGGACGCATCGAGGCCGCCAGCACTGGCGGCCGCAAGCCGGCGCTCGATGTCGGCCCACTCGATGCGCATGGGCGAATGGTCGACGCGCTCAGCGTTCTGTTCCCAGTGCTCGGGGTGGTCTTCCGCCTTCATGGGCTCCAGCAGGTGCACAAGCGGGAGGTCAAGGCAGTCGAACCAGAATGCTTGCGCATCGCCGTCGTGCCCGTGCCCATGCCAGTGATTGCCGGGCGTGAGGACGATGTCGCCTGTTTCCATCGGGTGCTGCTTGCCGTTGACCACCGAGTACGACCCGCGCGACTCGATGATCACGCGCAGCGCGTGTGACGAATGGCGATGCGAGCGTGCCTTCTCGCCCGGCAGGATCGACTGGTAGGCCCCCACGAGCGTGCGCGTGGTCGCGAAATCATTGCCCTCGATTGGGTTTCGCAGCACGAAGTTGCGCCGCTCCGCGAGGTCGGTGCCGATGACGCGGCCGGCCGCCAGCAGGGCCGGGCGGATCTCGGCGTAACGCCAATGCGCGGGGACAAACTCAGAGAGAGGGTCGCGCCACATCAGCGGCTGCTTGCGTGCGACCCAGCCAGGGGTGCAGTTCTGTGCATCAATGGCACGGACAAGTTCGTCCACGTCGCGGATCGCGTCGTAACGCGATGGGGGTGTCTCTAAGACTTCTGACATAGAGGTGTTTCCTGTGTGAATGAGGCGCGCGGCTCAGGCGGCGGCCAGTCCCTGGCCCATGCGCCGGTAGGCGCCCTGCGCGGCGAGGCGGCCGAAGATGCAGCCCTTGGCGAGCGACGAGCCGCTCAGATAGGAGGCGCCGTGCAGTCCGCCCATGACTTCGCCTGTGGCGTAAAGACCCGCGATCGGTTGACCGAACACGTCCAGCACGCGGGCACCCGCGTCGGTACGCAGGCCGCAGTAGGTCGAGTTGAGGCCGGTGGTGCAGGCGATGCCGTAGAACGGCGCAGCCGAGAGCGTCGGCACCGTGCCGTAGCCTGCCGTGAGGCAGTCGCGACCCATCTCGTCGCCACCCCGGCCTTCGGCCGCTGCGTTGTAGCGTCCCACTGTGCCTTTCAGTGCCTCGGCGGGCAGGCCGAACAGCCCGGCGAGCTCGTCCAGCGAGTCCGCGCGCTGGATCAGCCCGGCTTCGAGTGCCGAGTTGTAGTCGTCCACCGTGGGGAAGGGTGTGGACTGGTCCATGATGCGCTGGTCGAACACCTGCACGCCGATGCGGCCGGGCTGCTTCAGGCATTCCTCGCCGATCAGCTTGTACGACAGCGATTCGTTTACGAAGCGATCGCCCTTCGTGTTCACGACGATGCCGCCCTTGTACATGGTGTGGACCAGGTGCGGCGCGATCTTTTCCTTGCCCGCGAGCGGCGCCGCGGCGGGTGCGCCGAAGGTGCCTTTGGTGAAGCCCATGTCCACCAGGTCGGCGCCCAGCGCCCAGGCCATGCGCAGGCCGTCTCCCGTGTTGCCTTCACCCCCCATAGGTTTGGCCTCGGCCAGATGCGGCGCGAAGCGGGCTACAAGGTCGCGCGAGCGAGAGAAACCGCCGGTCGCGATGATGACGCCACCCTGGGCCATCACCCGCTCACCGTTCGCCAGCTCCACACCGATGACCCTGCGCTCGGTGTCCTCGCCGCCTGTGAGCAGCCGGCGCGCGCCTGCATTGACGCGGAACGCGCCGCCGGCGTCCAGCAGCGCTTGGTGCAGCACGCGCAGCATATGCTTCGGATCCAGGCTGTGCAGGCGTGGCACTGATTGGCCGCCGCTCAGCGAGACGTTGTCGAAATCGAGGCCCAGTGACTCGAGCCAGCGGTAGGCGTCGTACTGGTGCTCGGCGTAGGCGTGCACCACCTGCGGCTCGTTGGCGTGCTGGCCGCAGGTGAGCAGGTCCTGTTCGAGCAGCTCGGGCGTGTCGGCGATGCCCTGCTCTCTTTGCACGCGGGTGCCGGCGAAGGCGAAGGCCCCGCCGCACATGGCGGTGCTGCCGCCATAGGCTGGCATCTTTTCCAGCAGCACCACTGAGGCGCCAAGGCGCGCCGCTTCGAGCGCTGCGCAGTGGCCGGCCATGCCGGCGCCCACCACGACCACGTCAGGATGCAGGATTTCCTTCTTCATTTCGGTCTCCTCAGTTCAGTCGAGCTGGACGCCGAGCTGCTTGATGACGGCACCCCAGGACTTGATGTCGGCCCTGATCTGCGCGTCCATCTGCTCTGGCGACGCGACCAGCGGTGTGAGCGACTGGGCCGCGAGCAGCGCGGTCATCTCGTCGCCGCGCAGCACCGTGTTGATCTCTTCGTTGAGCTTGCGCACGATGGCCGGTGGCAGACCGCCCGGGCCGACCACGCCCATCCAGATCATCGGGATGTCGACGCCGGTGATGCCTGCCTCGGTGAGCGTGGGCACGTCGGGCAGCGAGGGCACGCGGCTCTTGCCAACAATGGCCAGCGGCGTCAGGCGACCAGCCTTGATGAAGGGCGCCGAGCCTCCAACGTCGAACATGGCCGAATCCACGTCACCGGCAACCACCGATTGCGTCGCGGGCGCAGCGCCCGCAAACGGCACGTGCAGCACGTCGATGCCCACCTTCGATTTCAGCAACTCGGTGGCCAGCGTGTAGGGCTGTGCGGAGCCCGTGGAGGCATATGAAAGCTTGCCGGGGTTGGCCTTGGCGCGGTCGATGTAACCCTTCATCGACGTGATGCCGGTCTTGGGATTCACGAAGATCACGGTCTGGAATTCGGCGAGCAGAGAGATCGCCGTGTAGTCCTTGTTGGCGTCGTAGCCCAGCGGTCGCTTGTAGAGCGCCGGCAGCATCGACCACGGCGTGGTAACGCACAGGTACAGCGTGTAGCCGTCCGGCTTGGCACCGGTGACGTACTGCGTCGCGATGAGGCCATTGCCGCCGGGCTTGTTCTCCACGATGACCGGTTGGCCGAGCCGCTTGGTGAGCCCTTGACCCAGTACGCGGGCGGCGGCATCGAGTCCGCCGCCGGCGCTGAAGGGCACGACGATGCGGATCGGCTTGTCCGGGTAGGCCTGGGACAGCGCGCCCGCGGAAGCGAGGGTCAGGGCTGCCGCCGTGAAGGCGTGCAGCAGGGAAATGCGAGGAATCATGGGTGCGTCTCCGTTCGTTGTCGTGAAATGCCATCGGTACGGCTGGTGTATTCGGGGGGTGCGTTGAGGGAGTGCGTGTGTCACCCGGCCGTCTCGGCGTTGCGGGCCCACCAGGCCGAGGCGTGGCGGCCGCCGAAGCGGCCAGTCTCGGCCGGTTGCAGAACATCGACCTTCAGTGTGGCGTAGGGGCCGAGCCCCGCGCCCAGGATGAGATAGCGGATGACGTCGCCCAGCGGTTCGACGATGCGCGCATTGCGCAGTGGTCCCATGTCCACTGGCGCGAGGCCCAGGTCACGCGCGAGCGCGGCCACGGTGTGGCGCGCTTCGGCATGGTCGGAGGCGATGAAGGCCGAGACCATCTGCGCGCGCAGTTCGTCCACCGGCATCTCGAACAACTCCTGCGCCATGGTGTTGAAGCACTTCACCACCTGGGTCGCGGGGAGCCAGGCCTGGAGCCTTTCCGCGAGGGACTGCGCAATCGGCGCGAAGTCGAACCTTCCTTCGGGAACTGGCCAGTTATTTGGGTCGATGACCACCTTGCCGTCGAGCGCGGAGATGTCGCCGACTACCTGAGCTGGGTGCACATCGCGGACGCTGTAGAAAACCACGTCGCCGAAAATGGCGGCCTCGCGGTTACTGCCTGCCTGCGCATGCACTGCCCCATTTGCTCGCGCGAGGTCGGCTGCATCGATTGCAGTCTGCGGTGCGCGCGCGCCGAAGAACACTTCATGCCCGTGAACAGCCCATCCGCATCCCAAAATGCGGCCCATGTTGCCAGTCCCGACAATGCCGATCTTCATCACATCAGCCCCCTTCTTCTCAGAGCCGGTCGCCGCGCGGGAATAGAGAGAGCAGGCGGTACGAATCGTCCTGATCGTTCGGCTGGCTCAGCGCCATGCCGAAATGCCCGTGGTAGAGCGAGGCGTCGACGGGGCGCTGCGTCACCCAATCGCGCACCACGCTGCGGTAGGAAATCTTCCACACACCATCGCGACACTCATACCGGTTGAACGTGCGGCAAGCTGCGATGGCTTCCGTCGCCGAGCCGTCCGCCGCGCGCTCGCGATGGTAGGAAAGGCGGTGCGTCTCGCCCTCGGCCTTGTCGCCGTCTATGCGGTACCACTCGTTGAGCACGTAGTGCGTTGTGAGTTCGTACTTGGGCAGGAAGTCTCGGAACACCCAATCTGCGAACTCCGTCGCACTGCCGCTGTACATGTCGCCGTGTTCCTCGATCGCATCCTCGAAGAAGATGGAATGCAGCAGTGCAGCGTCACGTCGATCCACCCCGCGGCAATAGGCCATCTCCAGTTCGTGAAGCCGATCCTTCACCAGCAACTCGCGCATCTTCTCGTCAGTCGTTTTCGTCATGGGCTGTCTCTTTATCCTGTTTGGTGGAAGTCGATCTGCATGGAACAAACCGTCCAGCTGGTTTGTAAGTGTGATCCATGAAATTCCCGGCGGCATCAGGGTTTTCGATAGGTGCAGGCCCTCGAACCCTTCGCGCTTAGCGAGGAGACTCGTCTTCAATCGATAGGGCGAACGTCAGAACGCATGGGCCTCGCCCCATTGCGGCTGGGACTACATGACCCCCGCTCGGGGCAGTCGCGCAGCACCCTCGCACAGGGCGCAGTCATGAGCGCCGATGCGGACTATGACCATGATCTACACGCACGTACCAAGAGTGTGGAGGTGGAGCTGTGCGAAGTCAGGTAACTCGATGAGCCGACGGTGATGCCACGAAGCCGGGCGTCCTTGCAGGGCACTTGGGCGCTTTGATCCGCCGTTTTGGTCAAACCGCACCAAAAGAAAATGCGTAAAACGAACGGTGTGGATCGAAAGCCGCTCGCAGCGCAACAAATTTCAGAGGAGCACCTCTTCATTCTTGGTCCAACCTTCCATGGCCAACTTGCAGACGTTGCAGTCACTCGGGATTTCGCTTCCGAGCCCGGCCTATATCCTTGGTGATTATTCGGCCTCATCGGGTTCGTGGCGTATCGTTACGGAAAGCGCGCCGGTCGCCAGCGAAGCAAATGGCTCGGTGTCGCCCTGATGCTCTATCCCTACGCGATTGCACAGACTTGGTTGCTATACGTCGTGGGCGCTGCGCTGTGCGTAGGTGTGCTCATCGACTGCGACTGAGTCTTCGACTTCCAGATTGGGGCAGGAACACGTCGGGGAACTGAACCAAGCTTCAGCGGTATCGAAAGCCATGACGATTCGTGTGGAGTGCTGCGCCGGCCATCGCGGTGAACCGGAACCGTTCGCCTTCTGGCTCGGCGAGCGCCGGCTTGCCGTGCGTGGCATCGTTGACCGCTGGTTTGCGCCAACGCAGCGCTGGTTCAAGGTCGACGCAGATGACGGGCATCTTTACGTCCTCCGATGCGACGAGAAGACCGGGGACTGGGAACTTGCCGCCTTCACGCTTGGGCCCGGCCAAGTCCAGCAGCTACCGCCATGGCTCGAGGCGTTTCTCGTCACGGCTTGCAAGATTGAGCGGTAGCTCCGGACGTCTGCTCTTGGGCCGCATTCTGCCTTCGCGCTGGGCGCCCATCTTCAAGCGACCTGTTTCTCGCCCTTGGCGTAACGGGTAGGGCGGCGAGGTGATGATTGCGGAGATTTGATCCGTCAGTTTGCCGGCGAGCGTCTCGGTCCGGGTCCAGATGGCCACGCCCAGATCGGTGCTGAACGCGACCAGTGGCACCCCCTCGGGCGCCGGCGTGAGGTCGCCTTCCTGCTGCGCCTTGGGGGTCAGGCGCCAATTGCCGCACTGGCCAGGAACGCGCTCGAGCAGCCCGAGCTTGCGCAGCGTTTGCTGTGCCAGCGGACGTTCCGGTGCGCCAGGTTGTGGGGCTGGCGCGCACGGCCAACAGGCTTGCGCTCACCGCCGACCAGGTCGAGCGCTTAGGAGAGAGCCTGGTTCGAGATGCCTTCTTCGTTGATCTGGACGTTCCGATAGGCGCTCGTGTAGTGGAACCACGAAGGTGCAGAGACGGCGCCATGACGGGCGGCGAATGAGGCGGCTCAGGGGAGCGAGGTTGCGAGCCCCTTCGTACGATGACTGATGACGAACTCGCGCAGCGAGTGCAGCGCCGGGTTGCGCGAGTCCTCGCGCCATGCCAGATAGATCTCGGCGGTGACGTCCTTGCGCCAGAGCGGCCTCAGCACCACGTTCTCGAAGCCGAGATACTTCGCCGAGGCGGGGACGATGGCGATTCCGATGCCCGAGCGCACCAATGAAACGATCGTATGGGTTTGCCCGATGTGATGCACGTACTCCGGCGAGCGGTCCGTTGCGGGAAACAGATCGACGATCTTGTCGTGGAAGTATTTACCCTCCCTTTCCGAGTACATGATCATCGGCTCGCCGGCCAGATCTTCGCGGCGCACGCGAGACTTGCTGGCCAACGGATGCCGGGCAGGCAGCGCGAGCACCATGGGCTCTTTCGCGATGCGGTGATAGCGAATGCCTGCCGCCGGCTGCGTCGGCCGCACGAAGCCGAGGTCGATGGTCTCCGACTCGAGCGCGCGAAGCTGGTCTGACGAGACCATCTCCTTCAGCAGGATGCGGATGGCGGGCAATGCCTTGCTCACAGCCGCCAAGAGTTCCGGGATGAGCGCATAGCCGCAGACGGCCGTGTAGCCGACCACAACGCGGCCGGCCTCGCCGCGGGCAGTGCGTCGCGCCATGTCGGCAGCAAGCTCGGTGCGGCGCAGGATCGCCTCGGCTTCTTCACACAGGACTGCGCCGGCGGCTGTGAGGCGCACTCTCCGGCTCGTCCGTTCCAGCAGCTGGGCGCCCACGGCATGTTCGAGCAGCTGGATCTGGCGCGACAGCGGAGGCTGCGTCATGTGAAGCCGCGCCGCGGCGCGGCCGAAATGCAGTTCCTTGGCGACGGCGACGAAGCAGCGCAGTTGGAAGAAGTCAAGCATCGATCCAGATTGTGCATCGATCGATCCAGGATCTGGCTTGGACTTTTATCGATCCGCTTCTTAGACTCCAGTTCAAATCCTCCAGGAGACTTTGCATGCGTCCACTCGTCCTGGGCATCCTTGCCGCAGCGACTGCTGCGTCCTTCGCCGCGCCGGCCACTGCCCAATCATTCCCCGCCAAACCGATTCGCATCGTGGTGCCCGCGACACCGGGTGGCGCGATTGATCTCGCCGCCCGCGTCATCGGCGACAAGCTCGCGCAGGCGTGGGGCCAGCCAGTCGTCGTCGACAACAAGCCGGGCGCCGCGGGCATCTCCGGCACGGACATCGTCGCGAAGGCGCCTGCAGACGGCTACACCTTCGCGCTCGTCGCGAGCAGCCATGCGATCAACGCCACGCTCTACGGCAAGCTGCCGTACGACACGCAGAAGGACTTCACGCCCGTCGCACTCACCCACGTGGTGCCGCTGGTGCTGGTCGTGAACAACAACCTGCCGGCGAAGAGCGTGCGCGACTTCGCGAACTACCTCAAGGCGAACCCGGGCAAGGTGAGCTACGCGTCTTCGGGCAACGGCGGTGCGCCGCACCTGTCGGCGGAGCTGTTCAAGTCGCTGACCGCAACGACGATGACGCACATACCCTACAAGGGCAGCACCGCGGCGCATACGGACCTCATCTCCGGCGAGGTGCAGGCGATGTTCGACACCGTGGTTGCGATCGGACCTCAGATCAAGGCCGGCAAGGTGCGGCCCCTGGGCGTGACCACGGCGAAGCGCTCCGCCGCATTGCCCGAGGTCCCGACGATCGCCGAGTCCGGCGTGAGCGGCTACGAAACGAGCACCTGGGGCGGGCTTATCGCGCCCGCCGGCACGCCGAAGGACATCGTGGCCAAGGTCAACGCGGAGGTGAACCGCATCCTGAAGATGCCGGATGTGCGCGAGCGGCTGCAGGCTTCGGGCGCCGAGCCGGGGAGCGGAAGCGCCGATGACTTCGATCGTTTCATCCAGTCGGAGATGCAGAAGTGGGGACAAGTGGTCAAGGCCTCCGGCGCCACGGCCACGCAGTGAAGGGGCAGCCTTGAAGAAGTCATTGATTGCGGCACTGGTCTCCATCTCGGCGGCTGGTGCCTTCGCGCAAACGTGGCCGGCGCGCGCCGTCACGCTGGTGGTCCCATTTCCCCCGGGTGGCGGCACCGATACCGGCGCCCGCATCGTCGCGCAGCAGCTCTCGAAGAAGTGGGGCCAGCCGGTCGTGGTGGAGAACAAGGGCGGGGCGGCGGGACAGATCGGCGCCGAGTTCGTGGCCAAGGCGCGCCCCGACGGCTACACCATCCTCATGGGAAACATCGGAACACAAGCGATCAATCCCGTGCTCTATCCGAAGCTGCCGTACAACCCCGACACGGCGTTTGCGCCCATCGCTCTGGTGGCGGAATTGCCCCTCGCGATGATGGTTCATCCCGGCGTGCCGGCGAGGTCGGCGAAGGAACTCGTCGCGCTGGCCAAGGCGCAGCCCGGCAAGCTCAGCTACAGCAGTTCCGGCGCCGGCGGCGCTCCGCACCTCGCGGCCGAGATGTTCAAGGACGCGACGGGCAGCTTCATCCTTCACGTGCCCTACCGCGGTGGCGGACCTGCGATCGCCGACCTGCTGGCCGGGCACGTCCAGCTTTCCTTCATGACCGTTCTGGAAGCCAGCGGGCACATCAACGCGGGAAAGCTGCGTGCGCTGGCCGTCACCAGCGACAAGCGCGTGAGTGCGCTTCCTGCCGTGCCCACCCTCGCGGAATCGGCGGTGCCGGGATTCAACAGCATCTCGTGGATCGGGCTGTTGGCGCCGGCGCCGACCCCGCGCGATGTGGTCGAGAAGATCTCCGCCGATCTGCGCGAGGCGGTGGCGAATGACGAAGTGCGGGAGAAGCTGGTTCAGCTCGGCGCCGTCCCAGCCGCGACGACGCCCGATCAGTTTGCGCGGCTGATCGACAACGACCGCAAGCGCTATGCAGAGATCATTCGCGTGCGCAACGTCAAGATCGATTGAAGAAGATGACCGACCGTCCCGTCCTCCTCCAGACCATCGCGCTGCTGCCTTCGCTGGAGCGCGCACTCGCCGAAAGCTACATCGTGCATCGCCTGCCTGGGCGCGGGTCTGAGCGCGATGCCTTTCTCGCCGAGCGCGGCGCGGAGATCACAGGGGTGGTGACATCGGCGGCCAGCGGTGCCGACGCTGGCTTGATCGGCTTGCTGCCCAACCTGCGTGTCATCTCGAGCTTTGGCGTCGGCCTCGATCGCCTGGACGTCACCGCCGCGGCGCAGCGCGGAATACCCGTCGGCTACACCCCGGATGTTCTCAACGACTGCGTCGCGGACATGGCCATGGGACTGCTGCTGTCGGTGGCGCGGCGGCTGCCGGAGGCGGACCGCTACGTACGCGCGAAAGGCTGGCAGGGTGGCGGCCACTCGCCCTTTCCCCTGGGCCGGCAGGTGAGTGGCGCGAAGCTCGGACTCGTTGGCCTCGGCCGCATCGGCCGGACGATCGCCCGGCGCGCGCTGGGATTCGACATGGAAGTTCGGTACCACACACGGCGGGCTGTGGAAGGCGTCGATTGGGCCTATGAACCTCAGTTGCTCGATCTTGTGCGCTGGGCGGATTTCCTCGTGATCATCACAGCGGGCGGTCCGGGTACCCGCCACCTCGTGGATGCCGCGGTGCTCGATGCACTGGGCGCCAAGGGCTATCTGGTGAACGTGGCCAGGGGTACGGTGGTCGACGAAGCGGCCCTTGTCGACGCATTGAAGGGAAAGCAGATCGCCGGCGCCGCCCTCGACGTTTTCGAGGACGAGCCGCGTGTGCCGGTCGACCTCCTCACGCTCGACAACGTGGTGCTCGCACCGCACATCGCGAGTTCGACGGTGCAGACCCGGGAAGCCATGGGCCGAAGGGTGCTGGACAATCTTTCGGCGTTCTTCTCGGGGCGCGCGTTGCCCAGCGCTGCTGCGAGCTGATGCTGCCTCGCCGCGGAACTTGCAAGAACTGAGAGCCTTCGGGAGCACTTCCATCCCGCCTGTTTGTGCGCCACTGTGTTTTGAAGCATGACGTTGGGTGCTGTGTGTTGGTGTCGATAGCTTCTGGCCAACTTCGTCCGCTCTTGGGCCGGATTCTGCCGGCTATCGGTAGCTGTGCATGACAAAGTTGGGCACGGAGCCTGCCCGGACCTTTCGCTCCCAAATGTCCAACCACGCGCCACCCATCTTCCAGAAGACTCTGCACTGTTGAAAATAGCTAAGAACTGACCCGAACTCCCCGTGCTTCAGCAGCTCTTTTGCGAGCTGCATGCTTGGCCCGAACGAACCGAGTTGAGGCGACCCGCTGGTTTCGCCGGACGCTTTGAGCTCCTGTATACCAAGCAGCAGTTCGTCCTGTCGCACCGCAAGGAGGCCCAGGACGGTGTGCGCAAAATGAATGGCATTGCCGTGGTTCCAGTTCCGCTCAAAGGAAGTCGCAAGGTCAAGCAAGCTCCGGGCGAGCTGTTCTGCCAAGTCGTAGCGCTCAAGATTGAAGGCTGCGACAGCCGCACCCGGCAGCGCGTAAAAGCGGTCTTCTTCACTCGCTACGCCTTCCAACTTCTCGATTGCAACAGGTGCACGCTCAAGAGTAAGGCGCCTAAGTTGCCTCTGCATGCGTCGCGTGAGCGGCTCTCGCTCGCTCTCAGCTTCGAAGCTAGTCCGTTTGCTCGTGCGCTTTGGCATCTTGTTGCGTTCCTAGCCTTCGACCGGCGGCATCGCTTCGAAGCCCGGCAGCGACCGAAGCAGCGCAGTCATCGACTTTGCAGCAAGCGCCGGTACATCCGCAATGTCCACCCACCTAAACTGGTCCACTTCGGGGGTCATCACGCCTGACGCGCGGTGAGGGAAGAAGCTCGTGCATTTGCATGCCGCGATGTCGCAGTTGCGCGTGTGCAGGACGACACGGAAAAGGTGTAGGTCCTTTCGGGAGAGGTAAAGCATGCGCCCAAGCTCCTCCATCGAATCCGCAATCAGTTCGATACCCGTTTCTTCCCGGACTTCGCGGATGGCCGCCTCGCGCGGAGACTCGCCTTCTTCCGCGCCACCCTTTGGGATGTCCCAGTGCTTCTGCCCGGTGGCGTGCGCCAGCAGGAGCTGACCCAGCTCGTTCAGGATGAGCACCCCATAAGAAGTGGTCTTCATAGGCACCGAATTGTCGTTGGGCGCGGCACGGTTTGCGACGTCATTGCTGGCCGACTGTAGCCGGCGATCGACCGGTCCCAATCACCGCTCAACGCGAAACTGGACCGCCGTGACGTAGGTCCGCTTGGCCGAATGTAGCCAGTCCGGGCCGGCCCGCCGCGCAGGAGTCGAGTTTGAGGCGCGGGCGACTTTCGAGCACCAGGGCTCTCAGACGAAAGCGGCGTAGTCATGCAGGTCTTTGCATCCATACCCTCGACTAACGAGGGCGGCACGCTGCTCAGAGGTGAACTCGGGCGAGAAGACGACTCTCTCCTGCGTCCAGTTGCTCAGGTGTTTGTGCTCGCGTGCAGCCATGAATCCCGCGACATGCTGGTCGAAGGCCTCGAGGGCCGCGTTGTCGTGCGCGCCAGCGGTGCGCTTACAGGAGCCGAAGCGAATACGCTTGCTGGCCTCATCCAGCGCGACAAGGTCTATCTCGATGCTACGGGCCACGTCCCGAGGCCTATTCCAGTAACCGAGCCTGAGCTCAGACAGCTCGAAGTCGCCGAGGCCTTTGCGAGACATCTCGGTATGCAGGCCGCGCACCAGCTTTTCGAAGGAGAAGCCCTCGAGAACCTCAAGCCGGCGCAGAGCCGGAGCCAGTGCTTTGTCCAACGGTTTGAGCCGCGCGGCTTCACGAGCGGGCTTCGCCACCGCAAGCCACGCCTGCAGGAAATTGTCGGCGAGGTAGTAGCGCGCATTTCGGCTCTTGCTGTCCGAGAACACAGGATGGAGCTTGTCCACCATGCGGTAGTCGTTGACGAGCCGGCTGATGTGCGTGCCTAGTGGCGTCTTGTCGTGAGGGTCGTTCAACGCCGTGACCAGGTCTCCATTGCTGCAACCTGCGTGGTCGGCCAGGTAGTGCAATATGGAAACGGCTCGGCCGCGCAGTTCGCGCAGGAACCACGTGTCGGCCTCTTCAGACAACGGGCTGGAGCCGCGCACGAACATTCGGGTCAGCAGCTCTCGAGCGAGGTCCGCCGCGGGTGCCGCGAACAGGTCCTGCTCGAATGCATCGTGATAGAACTTTGGGACCCCTTCGAAGAAGGTCCAGAGCGTGAGCCATCGCTGCGGTTCCTCAACACCTTGGCTACGGAACACCGCCATCAGGTCCTGGAAGTCCCAGTGGTCCAGCCGGATTTGTGCCGTTATGCGCCCATACAGGGGTGCTGCCTTGTCGTCCAGGAGGGCATTCATCTCGGACTGAAGAGAGCCCAGCACGAACAGCCCGCCGCGGCGCAGACCAGCGTTGCGCAGCCGGTCCACCTGCGCTTGAAGGAACGAATTGAACGCATGAAGCTTGGCGCGCGTGAAGTACTGGAACTCATCCAGCACGACAACCATGCCCGCATCGCAGAGCTGGCCGATGGCACCGGCCATTGACGCAAAATCCGTCACGTTTGCCGCAAGCGCCTGTGCATCGTCGCGCTCGCATTCGCCAAGGCTTCGAGCGAACGTGGTTGCGACATCGCGCTCGTCGGAATCGGGCACTTGCATGTACACGAGGTTCGCCCCCAGGCTAGCCTCGCCCTTTGCAAGCTGGCCCAGCAGCGTTGTCTTGCCTATCCGACGGCGTCCCTCGATGCGGCAGAAGTACCAGCGCTCGGCCTCAACAACGCGCCGAAGCTCCGCCAACGGCTCGGTCCGCCCGTAGAAGCCCCACTCAGCCATGAAATTCATTTAAGATACAAATTTGTATGCTAAAGGAAAATGACGGATAAGGCAATGATTTATATGGGTTTTTTGGCGGCAGAAACTATCGCCAACACGAGCCCGCAGGCAGTGAAGCCTCTGGACAGGTTCAGCCGCCGCGCGGTGGCAGCGAATCCCGCACGACGAAGTACTTGTCGCCTGAGAAGCGCAGGTACCCCTTGGCGACAAGATGCTCAAGGAAGCGAAGCACTTCCGAAATGATGCCGGTCATGGACTCGCCAGCGCTAGCGTCGAATCGCGCCCAGGTCCAGCCGTTCACTGCTGCTGCGGAGAAGCCGTAGTCGCGCTTTCGCGCGTCCGCAAGCGTGCCAACAATCGTTGGCCAGCTCGCCAGCTTCAAAGGGGGCTAGGGCGAAGGCTCGCCATTGCATCGCGATCTCCACGCGGTCCACGCGGCCAACGACGAGACCTGCCGATCGACTGGTGGCGACGCCCGAACCGCTGCGGCCGCGGGAGCTGAAGCCCAAGCCAGAGCGGGCGCGGCCGAAGCAGCCACCGGCCGAGCTTTCGCTGTTCTGGAGTTCGGCCGCCATGACGATGATCTTGAACGTGCCAGGCGCCAGCCCCGGCGACATTGCCCGAGGCCTCGCCGCAGCGCAGGCTGTCGTCGCGAAGGTGGGAGTCACCCCGATGCAAGCCGCCGAAGCATTGCTCAAGCGCGACGGCTTGGCTACGTTGGGCTTCCCGGACGGAGGCGAACCCTCCGCGGACGAATTCGCTGCGGCCGATGCCTTCGACGTGGCGAAGAAGCTGCGATCCCGGCGTGCTGCGCGGGCTGGGCTGATGTGCCCGAGGAAGCACATCTGCGCGTGACGCCCGACGCCTTGTGGCGATCTCGCGAGGCGACGGCCGCCCGACGGAAGTTGGACTTCACCGGCTTCGCCGGTCGGGCTGTTCCAGGTTCGCGCTGTGGCGCTCATCCCTTCGGGACGGCCCGTGGCCGCCTTGCGCATACCTGACGCGGAGGCGGGAAAGAAGGCGGTCGGGGTGTCTGTGATCCGCGAAACCAGATGTCGGAATCGCAATCGTGAGGACAGCAAGGCCGACCCATAAGGCATGCAGCGCTGACGCAAGGTCTGCGGCGGTGCCTGCTGAACTAGGTGCTCACGAACTTCGGATCCAACTCTTGCACCGCAAACCTCCGGACATGATCGACGAAGGCGCTCACCAACATCGATGAGGTGCGCCGCGCCGGCGTCAGCACGGAGAACTCCGTGACCATGACTGGCTCGAACGGCAGGAAGGTCAGGCCCCTGCCGCGGTGCTCCAGCGCGGTGATCGGGTCGACCAGCGACACGCCGAGGCCGGCAGCCACCATGGCGCAAATGCCGGCCGACACCTGCGTCTCTACCTGTAGCTCGCGCTCGATGCCGTAGGACGCGAAGAGCGCGTCGATGTGCAGCCGCGATTCGATCGCATGCGGATGCGAGACGAAGTGCTCGCCGGCCAGGTCCGCGGGGCGGATCACCTTTTTCCTCGCGAGCCGGTGATCGCTCCGCATCACGCAGACCATCCGGGTCGCGATCAGCTGCTCGCCGTGCGTGCTGGAGTGGCTCATCGGCAGGACGACGAAGCCGACGTCGCAGCGCTCGCCCACCACCAAGTCGACCACGGTCCGTGACGAATGGTTGGCGAGCGATATGCGGATGTCGCTGTGCTCGCGTAGGAACGTCGCGATGGCGCGCGGCAGGAACGACAGCGCCAGCGCCGGGGCTGCAGCGATGCGCAGCGCGCCACGCTGCAGCGAACGTATCTCGTCGGCGGTTCGCGCGATGCGTTCCATGCCGAGCAAGGACCGCTCGACCTCCTCGTTCAGCGCCTCTGCTTCCGCCGTGGGTTGCAGGCGCCCTCGCACGCGCAGGAAGAGCGCGAACCCGACGCTTTCCTCCAGGTCCGCGATGAGCCGCGTGACGGCGGGCTGTGACACGTGCAGGGACTCGGCCGCACGTGTCACGGTTTGCCACTGCATCACGGCGCGAAAGGCTTCCAACTGACGAATCTTCATATGAGCAACTCCATACGCCAATGTTATGGGTTTCCGAAAAAAAACGATTGTTCAGTTGGAGATCGAATGACTAATCTCCGAGCTGCGAGTGAAACCAACCGCAGATTCCATCCTGGTGCGCCATAAGCAAAACGCATCATGATGGGGAAAACCCCGACTTCTTGGTGCGCAACAAAGGAAATCCCATGATGCTTCGTCCCGTTTCCGCGGCCGTGAATGTGGCCGTCTCCGCAGCGCTGGCACTCGGCGCCCTGACCGCAGCGACCAGCGCGTTGGCCGATCCCACCACGCTGTATGTCGGCTCCTACGGCGGGTCGACCGAGAAGGCCTTCAAGGAGAGGCTGATCCCCGCGTTCGAAGCCAAGCACAACGCCAAGATCGTCTACGTGCCGGGCAACTCGACCGACACGCTGGCCAAGCTGCAGGCGCAAAAGGGCAAGCAGGAACTCAACGTCGTGCTGCTCGACGACGGCCCGATGTACCAGGCGGTGCAATTCGGCTTCTGCGACAAGCTGGGCAACCCGGCGGTGCTGAAGGACCTGTACCCGGTCGCGCGCATGACCGACAGCGCGGTTGGCATCGGCATCGTCGCCACCGGCATCGCCTACAACACCGAAGCCTTCAAGAAGGCGAACCTGCCCGCGCCGGATTCATGGGAAGTGCTGACCGACAAGCGCTTCAAGCAGAAGGTCGCGATCCCGCCGATCAGCAACACCTACGGGCTGCAGACGCTGCTGACCTTCGCCAAGCTGCGCAAGGGCGGCGACAAGAACATCGACCCCGGCTTCACCGCGATGACGCGCGAAATCGGCCCCAACGTGCTGGCGTGGGAGCCCTCGCCGGGCAAGATGACCGAGCTGTTCCAGAACAACGACATCATGTTGGCCGTCTGGGGCAGCGGCCGGGTGCAGGCGCTGAAGGACACGGGCTTCCCGGTGCAGTTCGTCGTTCCGAAGGAAGGCGCGCCGGCCTTGCTGACGGCCGCCTGCCCGGTGGCGCAGAACAGCGCCCCGGCGCTCTCGCAGGCCTTCGTCCAGTATCTCCTGACGCCCGAGGTGCAGGCCATCCTCGCTGACACGCAGGGCTGGGGCCCGGCCAACAGCAAGGCGAAGCTCGAGCCGGCCGTCGCCGCCAAGGTGCCTTACGGCAAGGAGCAGATCGACAAGCTGCTGCCCACCGACTGGACCGTCGTCAACGAGAAGCGCGCCGAGTGGACCAACCGCTGGAACCGCACCGTCGAACGCTGAGCTCGCAACGCCGCTCCTGAACCCGGGCCCCCTTCATGACCTTCCTTCAACTCGATCAACTCGGCAAGGCTTTCGGCGACTTCCGCGCGGTGGAGAGCCTGAGTCTCGAGGTTAAGCGTGGCGAGTTCATCTCGCTGCTCGGCCCTTCGGGCTGCGGCAAGACCACCACCCTGCAGATGGTCGCGGGCTTCGTCGAGCCGACGCGCGGGCGCATCCGCCTCGACGGCGCCGATATCACGGGCATGCGGCCGGAGAAGCGCGGCATGGGCGTGGTGTTCCAGAGCTACGCGCTCTTCCCGCACATGACCGTGGCCGAGAACATCGGCTTCGGCCTCGAGATGCGCGGCATCCCGCGCGCCGAAAAGCTCAAACGCGTCGACGAGACGCTCGAGCTCGTGCGGCTGCCGGGCCTCGGCAAGCGTTACCCGAAGGAACTCTCTGGCGGGCAGCGGCAGCGGGTCGCCATCGCGCGTGCGCTGGCGGTGCGACCCGCGGTGCTGCTGCTGGACGAACCCATGTCGAACCTCGACGCGAAGCTTCGCGAGGACATGCACGTCGAGTTGCGCAGCATCCAGCGCCATCTCGGCATCACCACGATCCTGGTCACGCACGACCAGGTCGAGGCCATGACGATGAGCGATCGCATCGCCGTCATGCATGGCGGACGCATCGTGCAGCTCGCCACGCCGTACGAGGCGTACGAGCGGCCCGAATCGGCGTTCGCATCGTCCTTCCTTGGCAAGACGAATGTGCTCAAGGGCGTGGTCGAAGCGCGCAACGCGCGCTGCTGCGAGGTGCGCGTCGGCGATTCGCTGCTGCACGTGCCGCACCAGGAGAAGCCGCTCGCGCGCGAGGTCAACGTCTACGTGCGGCCCGAGAAGGTAAGGCTCGCGCCGGCCTCGGCCGCGCACGGCATCCCGGCCACGATCCGCACGCGCCTGTTCCTCGGCAACCACTGGCTGGTCGAGGTCGACAGCGCGCTCGGGCCCATGCGCGTGAGTCACCCCAACATCGGCTCGGTGCCGCCGGCCGAAGGCGAGGCGGTCGCCGTGCATTGGCTGGACGACGACCTGCGCCTGCTCGACACGGAGGCCGCGCATGGCTGAGGCCGCCACCGCTCTCGTGACTGGCGCGCCGGCCCGGGCCGCGCCGCCGTCGAAGTCGGTCGAGCCGCGCGCCGGCTCCGCGCCCTGGCTCCTGAGCGCACCCGCGCTGCTGCTGTTCCTCGGGCTGCTGGTGATTCCGCTTGCGCTCACCGCGGTGCTGTCGTTGCACTCGTTCGACGGCACGCGCGGCGTGCTGCCGGACTTCACCGCGCGCAACTACCTCGAGGTCTTCTCGGACCCGTACTACTACGAGATCTTCCTGCGCACGGCCGGCCTTGCGCTGGCGGTCACGCTGCTGTCGGTGCTGTTCGGCGTGCCGGAAACGATCATCCTGTCGCGCATGAAGGCGCCGTGGCGGGGCATCTTCCTGGTCGTCATCCTCGGCCCGCTGCTGGTCTCGGTCGTGGTTCGCACGCTGGGCTGGGCCATCCTCATGGGCAACAACGGGCTCATCAACGCGGGCCTGCAGGCGCTCGGCCTGACGGACGAACCGGTGCGGCTGCTGTTCACGATGACGGGGGTGGTCATCGCGCTCACGCATGTGCTGATGCCGTTCATGGTGATCTCGGTATGGGCCTCGCTGCAGAAGCTCGATCCGCAGGTCGAGAATGCGGGGCTCTCCTTCGGTGCTGCGCCTTTCACGGTGTTCCGGCGCATCATCCTGCCGCAAATCGTGCCGGGCATCCTGTCGGGCGCGATCATCGTGTTCGCGCTCGCGGCGTCGGCCTTCGCGACGCCGGCCATCCTCGGCGGGCGCCGGCTCAAGGTGGTCGCCACCGCCGCGTACGACGAGTTCCTCAGCACCCTGAACTGGCCGCTGGGCGCGTCGATCGCGATCCTGCTGCTGATCGCCAACGTCATCGTCATCGCCGGCTTCAACCGCTGGCTCGAGCGGCGCTACGCGCAGGTCTTCGAAGGCTGAGAAGGAGCACGACATGCGCAAGAACGGACTGCTCTCTCTCGTCTATCACACGATCTTCATCGCCTTCATCCTGGCACCGCTGGTGGTGGTGGTGCTCGTCTCGTTCACCGGCAAGGGCTACATCTCGCTGCCGACCGACGGCTTGTCGCTGCGCTGGTTCCGCGCCATCGGCGGCGCCACCGAACTGGTCAACGCGTTCTGGCTGTCGCTCTGGCTCGGCCTCGCGAGCGCGACCGTCGCCGTGGTGCTGGCGGTGCCGGCGGCGCTCGCGCTCGTGCGATACCGTTTTGCCGGGCGCGGCGCGATCGCGGCCTTCTTCATGTCGCCGCTGATGATCCCGCACGTCGTGCTGGGCGTGGCCTTCCTGCGCTTCTTCACCACCATCGGCGTGTCGGGCTCGTTCGTCTGGCTCTCGTTGACACACGTCGTCGTGGTGATGCCGTACGCGCTGCGGCTGGTGCTGGCCTCGGCCACGGGCCTCGATCGCGATGCCGAGAAGGCGGCGCTCTCGCTCGGCGCGAGCCGCATGACCGCGTTTCGTCGCATCGTGCTGCCGCTGATCCTCCCTGGCGTGGTTGGCGGCTGGATGCTCGCCTTCATCCAGAGCTTCGACGAACTCACCATGACGGTCTTCGTCGCCACGCCCGGCACCACGACGCTGCCGGTCGCCATGTACAACCAGATCGCCCAGACCATCGACCCGCTGGTCGCATCGGTGTCGACCGTGCTCATCGCCGGCACGGTGGTGCTGATGGTGCTGCTCGACCGGCTCGTCGGCCTCGACCGCGTGCTGATCGGCAAGGGCTGAGCGCGGTTTGCCCGCATCCGGGCGCTTCCTTTTTTTCTGCACTCCATGAACACAAGTGATTTGATCGTCGTCGGCGGCGGCCTGGTCGGCACCGCGCTGGCCTACGGCGCGGCACGCAACGGCATTCGCGTCACCGTCCTCGACGAGGGCGACGATGCGTTCCGCGCGTCGCGCGGCAACTTCGGACTCGTATGGGTCCAGGGCAAGGGCTTCGGCATGGCGCCGTACGCGCGCTGGACGATGACGTCCGCCGCGCAATGGCCGCAGCTCGCCCGCGCGCTGGCCGACGACGGCGGCGTCGACGTGCAGCTGCGCCAGCCCGGCGGCTTTCACTTCTGCTTTTCCGACGATGAGCTGCAAAGCCGTGAAGAGCGGCTGCGCAGCATCCGCGATGCACTCGATGGCGACTACGCCTTCGAGATGCTGGACCACGCATCTCTCAAGGCGAGGCTGCCCGGCATCGGACCCGCGGTCGCCGGCGCGAGCTACACACCGATGGATGGCCACGCCAATCCGCTCAAGCTGCTGCGCGCGCTGCACGCGGCCTGCCGGCATCGCGGCGTGCATTTCGCGCACGGCAGCCGCGCGACGCGCATCACGCCGCGGGCGAACGGCTTCGATCTCGAGGCGGGCGCGACCACATGGCGCGCGCCGCGCGTGGTGCTCGCGGCCGGCCTCGGCAACCGCGAGCTGGCGCCGCAGATCGGCCTGCACGCCCCGGTGCGGCCCAACCGGGGCCAGGTGCTGGTCGGCGAGCGCGTCGCCAGGTTCCTCGACCATCCGACCACCTACGTGCGCCAGACGGACGAAGGCACAGTCCAGCTCGGCGACTCGCTGGAGGACGTCGGGCTCGACGACGGTACGACCGTCGACGTGCTCAGCACCATCGCGCGCCGCGGGGTGCGCAGTTTCCCGGCGCTGGAGAGCCTGCGCCTCGTGCGCGCATGGGGCGCGTTGCGCGTGATGACGCCCGACGGCTTCCCCATCTACCAGGCATCGACGCAATGCCCGGGCGCCTTTGTCGTGACCTGCCACAGCGGCGTGACCCTGGCTGCCAACCACGTCTTCTCGATCGCGCCATGGATCGCCGGCAGTGCCGGGCACGGCGTCCCGGTCGGCATCGAGTCCTTCGGCGGCGACCGCTTCCTCAACGGCAACGAAACCTTCCACCATGCCCATTAACGTCCGCTTTCGCCCCCTCTTTCCGATCGACGCTTCGCCGCGCGGCGAGCCCACGGTCGGCCTCTACTTCGATGGCCGCGCCATGCGGGCGCCGGTCGGCTGCAGCGTGGCGGCGGCCTTGCTTGCCAACGGCGTCTCGACCTTTCGCACCACGCCCGTGAGCGGCGCGCCGCGCGCGCCCTATTGCATGATGGGCGCGTGCTTCGATTGCCTCGTCGAGATCGACGGGCAACCGAACCGGCAGAGCTGCCTCGTCGCGGTGACCGAGGGCATGCAGGTGAGAACGCAGGCGGGGCTGCGTTCCTTGGATTGCGGCGGGGCCGCCGTTTCCGAGGAGGCCGCGCATGTCGAGTGAGCGTTGCGATATCGCCATCGTCGGCGCCGGCCCGGCCGGCATGTCGGCTGCCATCGTCGCCGCGCGGCTCGGCGCCCATGTCGTGGTGCTCGACGAGCAACGCGCTGTGGGCGGCCAGATCTACCGTGCCATCACCGACGCGCCGGCACGCCGGGTCGACCTGCTCGGGCCGGACTACGCCGCCGGCCGCTCGCTTGCCGAGGCCTTCGCCGCGAGCGGTGCCCGGCACGTCACGAATGCAGCCGTCTGGCAGGTGACGCCCGAAGGTGCGGTGCATTACCTGCATGACGGTGCGACCGCGACACTCCAGGCCGAACGTGTCGTGCTCTGCTCCGGTGCCATGGAGCGTCCGTTCCCGATCCCGGGCTGGACGCTGCCGGGCGTGCTCACCGCAGGTGCCGCGCAGATCCTCCTGAAGAGCGCCGATGTGGTGCCGGTCGAGCCAGTCGTGCTGGCGGGCTGCGGACCGCTCCTCTACCTGCTCGGCTGGCAGTACGTGCGCGCCGGCGTGCCTATCCGCGCACTGGTCGACACGACATCGATCGAGGACTACCGCCGCGCGCTCCCGCACCTCGGCGGCGCGCTTGCCGGCTGGCGTTATCTGAAGAAGGGTCTGTCGCTCATGCGCGTGCTCAAGCGCGCCGGTGTGCCATTCCATACCGGTGCGGAGAACCTCGCCGCGCAAGGCCGGGACGGGGTCGAGGCGCTGCGCTTCACGATCGGCGGCAAGGCCCATCGCATCGAGACCTCGACGCTGCTCCTGCACCACGGCGTCGTGCCGAACACGCAGTTCACTTGGTCGCTACGGGCCAAACACAAATGGGACGATGCGCAGCTCTGCTGGCAGCCCGAGGCGGACGCCTGGGGCGCGCTGGACGTGCCCGGCATCCATGTTGCCGGCGATGGTCTTGGCATCGGCGGCGCGCTGGCGGCGGCGCTGCAGGGCGAGCTCGCGGCGCTCGGTGCGATGCATGCGCTGGGCCGAATCACGCTCGGCGAGCGCGACGGGCTCGCTGGACCGCTTCGTTCGGCGTTGCGCGACCAGCTGCGCATCCGTCCCTTTCTCGATGCCCTGTACCGGCCCAAGAAGGCCAATCGCATTCCGGCCGACGACGTGATCGTGTGCCGCTGCGAGGAAGTCGCCGCCGGCGACATCCGGCATTTCGTGGAGCTCGGCTGCCATGGACCGAACCAGGCGAAGGCCTTCGGGCGTTGCGGCATGGGCCCGTGCCAGGGGCGCCAATGCGGCCTGACCGTGACCGAGCTGATCGCGGACGCGCGCGGGGTGACCCCGGCGGAAGTGGGCTACTACCGAATCCGACCGCCCATCAAGCCGATCTCGCTGGGCGAACTCGCCGGCGCGGATCGAAGCGTGGCATGAAGCGATCGGCGGACGCGATCGTCGTCGGCGGCGGCCTGCACGGCCTGTCGAGCGCGCTGCACCTCGCGCGGCGCGGACTCGAGGTCATCGTGCTGGAGGCCGAATTCTGCGGCCGCCATGCGTCCGGCGTGAACGCGGGCGGCGTGCGCACGCTGGGCCGCCACGTCGCCGAGATCCCGCTTGCGCTGGCGTCGCGCACGCTGTGGCACCACCTGGCAGAGCTCGTCGGCGACGACGCGGGTTTCGCGCCCAGCGGCCAGTTGAAGATTGCCGAAACCGACGATGAGCTGCAGATGCTGCGCGACACAGTCGCGCATCTCCAGTCGCTCGGTTTCGATCATGAAGAACTCGTCGACGCGCAGCAGGTCGGCGAACTCGTGCCCGCCATTGCGCCGCACGTCGTCGGAGGCATCTGGGTTCGCGACGACGGCCATGCCCTGCCGTACCGCGCCGTCACCGCATTCCGCCTCGCAGCCCAGCGCGCCGGGGCCGAAGTGCACGAAGAGACGCGCGTCGAACGCATCGACCATCGTGCCGGTCGCTGGCACGTGGCGACCACGCGTGGCAGCTTCGACGCCACCCATCTGGTCAACACCGCGGGCGCCTGGGCCGGCGCACTCGCCGCGCAGGCCGGCGATGCGGTGCCGCTCGAAGCCGGCGGACTGATGCTCATGATCACCCATCGCGCGCCGCCCTTCGTCACGCCGGTGCTCGGCGCGACCGGCCGGCCGCTGTCCTTCAAGCAATTCGCGAACGGCACCGTGCTGATCGGCGGTGGCCTGCGCTGCGCCGCCGATCTCGACGCGAGACACGGCATCGTCGACATGCCCAAGCTGGCGAGCAGCGCGCGCACGGTGACCGCCCTGTTCCCGCACCTGAAGCCGCTTGGCGTCAACCGCGCCTGGGCCGGCGTCGAGGCCTTCATGCCCGACGGCATCCCCGTGATCGGCCCGAGCCGCGCGGCACCGAACCTCGTCCATGCCTTCGGCTTCTCCGCACACGGCTTCGAGCTCGGGCCGATTGGCGGGCAGATCGTCGCCGAGCTCGTGACGGAAGGCCGCAGCACGCTGCCCATCGAACCGTTCGCCGTCGAGCGCTTCGCGCGTCGAGCGGCTGCATCGTTTCAACCACTCCAAGAAGGAAGTTCATCATGAGCGACATCCAGCGCTACGACTCCAACGCACGCCTTTCCCGCATCGTCGTGCACAACTCGGTGGTCTACGTCGCCGGGGTCACCGCGACCGATCGCAGCGGCGACGCACAGGCGCAGACCGCCGACATCCTCGCCAAGATCGACGGCTACCTCGCGAGCGTCGGCACGAACAAGTCGCGCCTGCTGTCGGTCCAAATCTGGCTGCAGGACATCGAGCGCGATTTCACCGGCCTGAACGCGGCCTGGGCGGCATGGATACCTGCCGATGCGATGCCCACCCGTGCGACCTGCGAGGCCAAGCTCGCGGCGCCGGACCTGCGAGTCGAGATCATTGTGACCGCCGCGTTGTAGCCGGCTTCGGACGCGTTCGGCGTGAACGTGACGGGTGAGGGCGGAATCGCGCCATGCGCTGATGCTTGGCGCCGGTGGTGTGGCCCTCGGCACGCGCTTCTATGCCTCCGTCCTGCGGCGCCCCCACGGCCTGCCATAACCAGCCAAGCTGGGGCAGCGCGAGTCAGCATGCGGTATGTCCTACGACCGCTCCACGGCGCGTCCTACCTTTGCGTGACTCGGCCGATTTCTACATTTGCTGTTGATGTCGGACCTCACGCCGACGTCAAGGAGAAATCACCATGAAAGAACTTCTGTTGATGTTCGCCATTGCGTCATCGTGCCTGGTTGCCGGCCAGGCCGGCGCGCAGGCCACCCAGCCGCCGCCGGCTGCGGCGGTCGATCCGGTCGATGCCGAATACAAGGCCGCCCGCGACAAGATCGCAGCCGACTACAAGGCTGCCAAGGCCCTGTGCGACGCTATGAAGGACAACGCCAAGGACGTCTGCATCGAGGAAGCCAAGGGCAAGGAAAAGGTTGCCAGGGCCGAGCTCGACCAGCAGCGCAAGCCCAGCGACGGCAATGCGCGCAAGGTGGCCGAGGCCAAGGTGGAGGCCGCCTACAGTGTCGCCAAGGAGAAATGCGACGACCAGAAGGGCGATGCCAAGAAAGCATGCGTGACATCGGCCAAGGCAGAAGAGGCGAAGGGCAAGGCCGACATCAAGGCAATGGCGATGAAGAAATGAACGCCGGCGCCTTGGTCTTGATTGATCCGAAGCCATCGAACTGATCGCTGATCAGATCCCGCGAGGTCTTTCAGGCTTAATTTGCCCGCAGCGATGCGGGCATTCTTCATGGGCGCCCGCGGGGTGCGCTCCCTTCCAAAAGGGACAGATCCGGATCAGTTTTCGTTCCTGGTCGCGAATGCAGTGTCGGCAAGGCCACCGCGCTAGCCCTTGCGCGGATGCCTCGGCGGAAGACCCCTTGAGGTCGAGCCGGTTGCTAGCGAGATCGCGGTGCGGCGCGGCGACCGGCCTGCCGGCCCACCAGCTCAAGTTCAACGTCGATTGGCGCGTCACGCCGGCTTGGAGTGTGGGCGCCCAGTACCGCGCCTACTCGAGGCAATTCGTGCGCGGCAACGAGAACGGCGCGCACACGCCCGATGGTGTCGGGTTCAACGGCAGCGGCCACCTCGGCGGCTATGCGCTGCTCGATCTCACGACGAACTGGAAGCCGGGCCGCAGCGTCGAACTCGTCGCGAAGGTGGCGAACGTGTTCAACCGCCGCTACGCCAGCGCCGGCCAGCTCGCCCGCAACGGCTTCGATGCCGGCGGCGCGGTGTTGCCGCCGGATGCATGGCGCAACGAGCAGTTCGTGGCCCCGGGCGCGCCGCGCGCGGTGTGGGTCGACCTGGCGTTCGTGCTGGCGCAACTACGCTGACGCGTTGACAGCATCCTTCAGGGCTTTGCCTGCCGTGAATTTCGGCACCTTGCTCGCCTTGATCGTCATCGGCTCGCCGGTCGATGGATTGCGGCCGGTACGCTCGGCACGGCTCGCGACGGTGAAATTGCCAAACCCGATGAGCTGCACGGCTTCTCCACGTGCCAGAGCCCGCGTCAGGTTTTCAAGTGCCGAGTCGAGTACACGGCCAGCATCGGCCTTGCTGAGGTTAGTGTCCGCAGCGATCGCGGCGATAAGTTCGGTCTTGGTTCCATCTCAATAGCCCCGCCGTCGGGAACCCCTTGCCTCGGGTTCCTTGATGCTCACCTTGATGTGTGTGCTCCACCTGCCACGTGTCCGGCATGCGGAACGTTCCTGTCTGGCCTGCCCTTCACAACTCGTCCGTCGCTCAGTCGAACTCGTGCGAGCTGGTCGGCATTCGTTGGATCGGCGGCCATCAGCGCTTTGAGGCTGACCCACGTCTCCCAGGTCTGTTTGGGCCGTAGCCGCACAGGAAGCGGTCGCTGGTAGTGGTCTGGGGCGACTTGCCCCTTTGCCGTCTCTATCCAGACATGCGTGATCTCTGCATCCTGGGCCAGGGAGACGTTGGTGACGTTTACGAAGAGGGCAACCGTACCTGGCTCGCCATCCTTTCCGAAGAACTGTCCGAGATGGGTGCGCACCCGTACGTGCGTCGTCAGGCCGAGAATTCGAAACGACCAATCAAGAATCGGAGGTATGACCGAGGTCCAAGACATGTTGCCCCTCACTCTCGCGTGCGCGCCCAGGGGAATGCTCTCGCTCACTTTAACCGCCTGGTTGCGAGATGGCGATGGAGGTTTGCCTCGCCCACACGATCGCGCTGGCAAACGATGGACGGAATCCGCCGATGCCATGAGGCGCTTATGAATGAATGGCTGAACTGCCTCCAGCCTGCCACATGGGCGACCGTCCGCTTCTGGACCGATATCGACCTGATCGATCGTCGCGCCCAAACGCGTCGCCTGCGCGGCAACCCACGCTCCAGAATCGGCCTGGCGAATAGCGCGAGGGCCCCGCAACTTGAAGCAATGGAAAGCGACCGGTCCGGACCCTGAACCAGATCGCCCGTAGTCACGTGCGCAGCATCTTGCCTGGGTTCATGATTCCTAACGGGTCAAGTGCACGTTTGATGTCACGCATCAGTTCAATAGCCTCACCGTGCTCGACTTCGATCTGGCCTATGCGGTGCAGCCCGACGCCGTGCTCACCGGTGCAAGTGCCGCCCATCCGTATTGCGCGCAGCGCGACACGCTCGGCCAGCGCCTCGGCCTCGCCACGCGCCATTCGATCCGCGTCGTTGTAGATGATCCCGAGGTGGAAATTGCCGTCCCCCACGTGGCCGACGATCGGTGCGTAGAGCCCGCTTTCGCGGATGTCGGCTTCGGTCTCGGTGATGCACTCGACCAGTGCCGAGATCGGCACGCAGGCGTCGGTTCCCATCGAACTCCAGCCCGGATGCATCGCCAGGTTGGCGTGGTAGCAGGAGTGCCGCGCCTTCCACAGGCGCGAGCGCTCTTCGGGCCGGTGCGCATAGCGGAACCCGCTTCCGCCGTTGTCGCTGGCGAGTGACTGCACCGTCTCGACCTGCTCGGCCACGGCCCCTTCGCTGCCGTGGAATTCGACGAACAGCGTGGGCCGTGCCTCGAACTCGTCGAGTCTCGAGTAGCGGATGCATGCGTCCATCTGCACGTCGTTGAGCAACTCGATGCGCGCCACCGGCACGCCCAGCTGCAGGGTGGCGATCACGGTGTCCATGGCTGCGTGCAGGCTAGCGAACTGGCAAACCGCGGCGACCACATGCTCGGGCAGGCCGAAGAGGCGCAGCTGGACCTCGGTGATGATGCCCAGCAGCCCTTCGCTGCCTACGTAGAGGCGTGTGAGATCGAAACCCGACGCCGACTTGCGCGCCCGCGAGCCGGTGCGGACGACGCGGCCGTCGGGGGTAACTACCGTGAGGCCCATGACGGTTTCGCGCATGGTGCCGTAGCGCACGGCCGCCGTGCCCGAGGCGCGCGTCGACGCCATGCCGCCGAGCGAGGCGTTGGCGCCCGGGTCCACCGCGAAGAAGAGACCACTGGCGCGAAGGTGCTCGTTGAGCTGCTCGCGCGTCACGCCGGCCTGCACGCGACAGTCCATCGAATCGGTGGAGACCTCCAGCACGCGGTCCATGCGCGAGAGATCGATGCACACCCCGCCGTGAATCGCCGCCACGTGACCTTCCATCGAAGTGCCGCTGCCGAAGGCGATGATCGGCACCTCGGCGCGGTGGCACAGCCGCGCGGCCGCGGCCACCTCCTCGTTGGTGAGAGGGAACAGCACGAGATCGGGCAGCCCCGGGTCGGGAAGGCCCTCGCCGTGGCTGTGATGCGCCCGCACCGCAGCCGAGGTGACGGCCCGGTCGCCGAAGATCGCCCGGAACTCAGGCAGCAGGGACTCGACCGCGCGCGCGGTCTCGCCGAGGGATTTGTGAAAGGCCATTGCGGATGCTGATGTGATTCAGGCGCCCAGGTAGGCGTCGCGCACGTGGTCGTCGTGCAGCAGTTGGTGGGCCGGGCCCGCCAGGGCGATGCGCCCGCCTTCCAGCACATAGCCGTGGTCGGCAACGCTCAGCGCGGCGAACGCGTTCTGCTCGACGATGACCACTGTGCGACCAGCGCGGGCAATGCGGCGGATGTCCAGGAACATCTCCGTGGTGAGCTTGGGCGACAGGCCCATTGAGGGTTCGTCGAGAAGCAGCACGCGCGGCCCGGCCATCAGGCCACGGGCGACGGTGAGCATCTGCTGCTCGCCGCCGGACAGCACACCGCCCATCTCATTGGATTTGCGCTTGAGCACAGGGAAGAGCTCGTACACCTCGTCCAGCGTCTCGCTCACGGCTGCCTTGTCGTGTCGACGCACATAGGCGCCGACCTCCAGGTTCTCCTTGACACTGAGCGTCGAGAAGATGCGCCGACGCTGCGGCACGCAGGCGATGCCGGCCGCGACAATCTGCTCGATCGGGCGGTCGTGGATGCTCTGGCCACAGAACTCGACGCTGCCGGCAGTCGGTTTCAGGCGCCCCACGATCAGATTGAGCGTGGTCGACTTGCCGGCGCCGTTCGCCCCGATCACGGCCACGATCTGTCCATGGTAGGCACGGATCGACAGATCGAACAGGATCTGCGCCTTCCCATAGAAAACGTCGACGTGCGAGAGCTCGAGCTCCGGGCGCTGGGCGATCAAGGAAGGAGGCAGATCCGCTTTCATCATTGCTGTCCTCGCGCGGAGGCTGCCTTAGAACCTGACCGCCGAGCGCACGACCGGCTGGCCGCCCTTGATCTCGACGATGTTCACCTGCTTGTTGCAGTCGCCCGCCTGGTCGCACTTGTAGTCGGCCAGCAGGCCGCTGTAACTCACGTTCGGGAAGGCAGCGCGGATCTTCTGGACGTCGGCCGACTTCGCCGCGTTGATCGCCTTGGCCGCGAGTATGGTGGCGTCGTAGTAGGTGGCCGACCACACGTCAGGCGCCATTCTGTACTTGGCCTCGTACTTCCTGACGAACGCCTGCACGGCCGGGTTGGGATCCGTGGGCACGAAGTACGAGGCGCTCATTGAACCCTCTGCCGCACTGCCCGCCAGCTTGAGAAAGGCCTCTTCCGAGAGCACCGCGCCGGCGAACTTGAAGGGCAGGCCGAACTGCTTGGCCTGGCGCAGGATCAGCGCCGCATCGGTGTCGTGCGCCCACAGGATCACCAGTTCCGCGCCGGACTTCTGCAGCTTGGCGAGCTGGGCGGAATAGTCCTTGTCGCTCGGGTTGTGACTTTCCACGGCCACGGGCTTCAGGCCCAGGGTGGCCATCTGCGCCACCACACGCGCCTGGCCCGACTTGCCGAAGTCATCGTTTGCATAGAAGACGGCCGTTTTCTCGCCAGCCTTGAGCTCCTTCTGCGCGTACTCGATGAGTGCCTTGGCCTGCACGTCGTCGTCCGAGCGCGTGCGGATGACGTAATTGCAGCCACTGTGCGTGATCGCAACGGAGGTGCCGCCGGTGATGGACACTACCTTGCCATTGCAGTACGTTTTCTGCGTCGCCATCTGTGTGACCGAGTAGTGCGGTCCAATCATCACCGGCACCTTGCTCACTTGCATCAGCTTGTTGACGGCATTGATGGCGCCGTTCGGGTTGTCGCCCTGATCATCCTCGAACACGACCTCAAGCGGCTTGCCGAGCACACCGCCGGCGGCATTGATCTCGCTCACCGCAAGCTCCACGCCTTGCTTGAAATTGCGCCCCACCAGCGCCTTGGGGCCGGTCTGGGGCAGCGACACGCCGATCAGCGCGTCGGCCATGGCCGGCGTGGAAAGCAGCAATGCTGCGGCACCGAGCCAGCTGACGCGAGGCAGGGGAATGGAAAGTCTATTCATGGCTTGTGTCTCCAGGTGATGTCTTGACGAAAACGAAGGGGAACGAACGGAAAAAGAGGGCGAAAACCTCACGCCGCGGCTGGCTCGCGCGCCAGCTCCGGAGCCGCTTCCTCGGGAATGCGCTCGCCCAGATAGGCCTCGATCACCGCCGGGGAATTCATGACCTCCATGGGCCTCCCGTCTGCGATCTTGTTGCCGAGGTTGAGCACGACGACGCGGTCGCACATGTTCATCACCAGCTTGATGCGGTGCTCGACCACCAGGATCGACATGCCCTGCGACCGCAGGTGCTGCAGGATCTGCGCGAGTTCCAGGATCAGGCCGCCGCGCAGGCCGGCGGCAGGCTCGTCGAGCAGCAGCAGTCGCGGCTTGTTCACGATGGCACGCGCCATCTCCACCAGCCGGCTCTGGCCGAAAGAGAGGTCGCCGCCGCGGCGGTAGGCGAGATGCGCGACGCCCATGCTGGCGAGCGCTTCCAGTGCGGCCGCGCGGCTGCGCGCCTCGCGCGCGCCCACCTGGTCGAGCGGCGCACGGTAGGCCACCATGACGTTCTCCAGCACCGTCATCGATTCCCACAACCGCACGTTCTGGAAGATGCGCGCCACGCCTCGGCCATGGATGGTCCACGGCGCCAGGTTGTCGATGCGGTCGCTGCCCAGCTCGATCGAACCCACCACGCCTACCGTGCCCGAGCACGCGTTGATCATGGTCGACTTGCCCGAGCCGTTGGGACCGATGAGCCCGAGGATCTCGCCGCGGCGCACGTCGAAGCTGACGTCGTTGAGTGCCTTCACCCCGCCGAAGCTGCGCGAGACGCCGCGCACCTTGAGCAAGGCCGCGCCGCCGACCGCCGCCGGCGCGCGGCCGGCCAACGCCGAGGCCGCGGCGCCTGCCGCAACGCTGAGGTTGAGCGGCGCCGCAGGCGCCTCGCCTACGGCCTCGCGCTTGCCGGTCAGAAACGATCCCAGCAGCCAGTCGCCCACGACGCCCAGGCCACGCGGCGCCACGAGCAGGATCACCACGACGCCAATGCCGAAGGCGGCGAGGTAGTAGGTTTGCAGCCCGCGCAATGCCTCGGGCAGGACCGTGATGACGACCGCGCCGAGAAAGGTGCCGGCGATCGAGCCCAATCCGCCGAGCACCACCATCAGCATCATCTTGATGCTCTCGAAGACCGTGAAGTTGGTCGGCGCCGCAAAGCCCACGAGCAGGACGTACATGCCGCCGGCCAGCGCCGCCCAGGCGCTGCACACCACGAAGGCGATGGTCTTCATGCGACGCGAATCGACGCCCATGGCCTCGGCGGCGATCTCGTCGTCGCGCACGGCGCGCATGCTGCGTCCCGTGCGCGTGCGGTGGAAGAACACCGTGGCAGCGTACGCCGCAAAGCACAACGCCAGCAGCGGAAAGTAGAGCTGCTTGTCGATGTTGTCGCCCAAGGAAGGGATGTTCAGTGTCGGGATGTCTCGCATCCCCATCGGCCCGCCGGTCAGCCACTCCTCGTTGAGTGCCACCATACGGAAGATCTCGTTGAGGGCCAGCGTGACGATGGCCAGGTAGTGGCCCTTGATGCGCGTGCTCACCGCGCCCAGTAGCACGCCCACGGCGGCCGTGAGCAGCATCGCCGCCAGGAGGGCGAGGTACCACGGCAGTGTCAGCCGCATCATGAACAGCGCCGTTGCGTAGGCGCCGAATCCCACCAGAGCGGCCTGGCCGAGCACGATCTGGCCGGTGATGCCGGTCGCCACCTGCAGGCCCAGCGCGGCGATCGCGAAGATCCACGCCAGGTTGAGCACGTGCAGGTAGTAGCTGTTGAGGTCCAGCGCGATCGGCATCGCAAGCACCGCGAGCACGGCAATCCACGCCGCGGGACGCATCCAGGTCTTGGTCATGGCAGCTCCTCAGGCGCGGTCGGCATTGCGCTCGGGCAGCAGCCCCTGCGGGCGCACGAGCAGGAACACAAGCAGCACGCCGAAGGCGATCGCGTCCTTGTACGTCGAAGAGATCGTGAAGGCGCCGACGTTCTCGATCACGCCCAGCAGCACGCCGCCGAGAATCGCGCCGGGCACGCTGCCGAAGCCGCCGATGATCATCGCAACGAATCCCTTGAGGCCCACCAGCGTTCCCATCTCGGTCGTCACGTAGAAGAGCGGCGCGAGCAGGATGCCGGCCAGCGCCGCCAGCACCGAGGAAAAGGCGAAGGTACCGGCAAGCACGCGGTTCACAGGAATTCCCATGAGCAGCGCCGTCTCCCGGTCCAGCGCGGTGGCGCGCATCACCTTTCCGATGGTGGTGTAGCGCAGGACCAGGTACTGAAGCGCCATCACGACGACGACGACCGCCATGATCACGAGCTGCTGCACGGGGACGCGCAGTCCGCCCACCGTCACCACGCCGTCGCCAAATGGGCTGGCATACAACAGCGGCTCGGGCCCGTAGATGATGCGGGCCATCTCTTTGAGGAAGATGCCGAAGCCCACGGTGGCGATGATGGCGACGAGCGCCTTCTGCCGCTGCAGGCGCGCGAACACCAGGCGCGAGAACACCGCGCCGAGCACGGCCATCACCACCGCGGTCAGGATGGCCGCGAGCCAAAAAGGCAGGTGCAGGCTGGTCGTGAAGGTGGCGACGAAGACGAAGGCCGAGAAGGTCAGGAACTCGCCGGCCGCGAAGTTGACGATCGCCATGGTGTTCCAGACGTAGGCGTAGCCGAGCGCGATCAGGGCGTAGATGCAGCCCATCGCGAGGCCGCTGACGATCACTTGTCCGAGCATGTTTGAGGTCTCCGGGGAAGAATGCGCACGCGGTGCGGGCCGAGTGTCAAAGGGCGTCGACCATGCGCAGCAGCGCCACCATGCCGGGGTCCTCCATGCCGATGGTCTTGTCGGCGAACATGCGGGCGCGGCCGATGCGGTTGGGCTTGTCGCGGAACGCGTCGAGCGCGGAACGCGCCGCGACGCTGGCCACGCGGCGCGCGTCCGCGCTTTCGGGTGATGCGGCCAGCGCCACGTGGACGGCCTGCAGGCCATCGAGCACGGTCTTGTCGCCCAGGCTCGCGCCGCCGCGCGCCGAGAGCGTGCTGACCACCTCTGCCAGTAGCGCCGCGAGTGCCGCATGGTCGAGCGAGGCCACGCCCGCGCAGCGCTTCGCGCTGGTCATCAGGGCGACGGTCAACAGCGTGCCGAAGCTCGAACCCGAAGCCTTGGCCGATGCCTGCGCGCAGCACTTGAAAATGCCTTCCAGCGTGTCAGGCATTTCGGGCAGCGCCTGTTCCACGAGCGTGGCGCACTTGTCGAGCGTCGCTCCGAGGTCGGCGTCGCCAAGGCGGCCGTCGAGCGCATTCAGTTCGGGCGCCGCGGCATGCACGCCCGCGCACCAGCGGGGCAAGGCAGCCGCGAGGGTGGCAGCGTCCAGCATCAGCGCACGCTCCAGAAAGGGCAGTCCGCCGGGGCGGCCAGCAAGGCCTCAAGTTCCGCGTCGAGCTTCATCACGCTCAGCGACGCGCCCGCCATTTCCATCGAGGTGGCGTAGCGACCCACCAACGGGCGCACGATCGATACGCCGCGGCCTGCCAGCACGGCCGCCACGCGGCGGTACAGGATGTAGAGCTCCTCGGCCGGCGTGGCTCCGAGGCTGTTGACCAGCACGGTGACACGGTCACCTCGCGCCAGCGTGAGCTCGGGCATGACGTGTTCGAGCATCTCGTCGGCGAGCGCGTTGGCCGACTTGAGCGGTCCGCGCCAGATGCCGGGCTCGCCATGGATGCCCATGCCGAATTCCACCTCTTGGTCACTGATGGCGAAGGAGGCCTTGCCGGACTCGGGCACCACGCAGGGGCTGAGCGCAACGCCGATCGACCGGCATGCGTCGTTGGCCTTGCGTGCCAGCGCCGCCACGGCCTCCAGGTTCGCGCCGCCGGCCGCCTTGGCGCCCGTAACCTTGTAGACGAGCACGAGGCCGGCGACGCCGCGGCGCTGCTCGCGCTGTGCTGCGGGTGCACTCGCCACGTCGTCGGCGACGCGGACCGACACCACCGGCATGCCCTCGAGTTCGAGCATCTCGGCCGCCATGTCGAAGTTCATGCGGTCGCCGCCGTAGTTGCCATAGAGCTGCAGCACGCCCACGCCGCCATCGGCCGCGCGCATCGCCTCGATGCAGTCGCCCATGCGCGGGCCCGCGAACACGTTGCCCACGGCGCAGCTGTCCAGCAGGCCTTCGCCAACATAGCCGAGGAAGACAGGCAGGTGGCCCGAGCCACCGCCAGTGACGATGCCCACCTTGCCGGGCACGGCGCCGATGCTGCGCGCCACCACGCGGCCGTCCTCCCCGCGGCGTTGCAGTTCGGGGTGGGCCAGGCACAGGCCGTCGAGCATTTCATCGACGTAGGCGTTGGGGTCGTTGATGATTTTCTTCACGGTGGTATTCGTCTGTTCGGGGCGCTTCGCGCGCCGTTGCGGACACGGCAGCGCCAGCGCCGGCTCGCGCGCTTGCGCGGGTGAATCTGCTCAGTCGGCCTTGAGGCGGCCGTCCTTGGTGGCCTGCGTGGCCAGCGCGTACTCGGTGTCGAGGATCCGGGCGAATTCCTGCGGTGTGCTGGAGAAGGCGACACTGCCGAGTTCACGGGCACTGCTCACTGTCTGGGGATCCTTGACCGCCTGTGCGAGCGCAGCGGCCAGCTTGTCCTGCACGTCCTTGGGCGTGCCGCTGGGCGCGAGGACTCCGACGTACGTCGTGCCGTCGATCTCGCCGAAGCCGAGCTCCGCGACGGTCTGCACGCCGGGAAGCGACGGGTCTTGCACGGGACCCAGTATCGCGAGCGGCTGGAGCGTGCCGCCCTTGATGTGCTGCAGCGAACTGGTGACCTGATCGAAATGCACGTCGACCTGGCCACCGATCAGATCGACCAGCGCGGGACCCGAGCCCTTGTAGCTGACGACCGTGAACTTGGTCTTGAGCAAGGACTCGAGTTGCAGCAGCGCCAGGTGATTGGGCGTGCCCGGTCCGGAGTGCGCAGCGGTCAGCTTGCCCTCGCCGGAACGGGCGTAGGCCGCGAGTTCCTTGAAGTTCTTGAAGCGGGTCTCGTTCTTGCGGGCGAGCAGCACCATCGAGCTCTTGTTCACCAGACCGATTGGCGCGAAGTTCGAACGGCTGTAGCTGGTCTTGACCATTTCCGGGACCGTGACCACCACGCCGGCACCACACAGCAGCAAGGTGTAGCCGTCAGGCGCGGCGCGGGCGACCTGCATGGCGCCGATCGAGCCGCCGGCGCCCGCGCGGTTGTCGACCACCACTGACTGGCCCAGCACCTTGCCCAGCGCCACGGCCACGGTGCGCGCGACGATGTCGGTGTTGCCGCCGGGTGCGAAGGGCACCACGAGCGTCACCAGCTTGTTCGGAAAGCCTTGCGCCGAGGCCGGCATGCCGAGCATGCTGCTCGCAGCGGCGACCGCGCCGAAATTGAGAATCTGCCGACGTTTGATGTTCATTTGGTTCACCTGTCTCCGGGCGGATGTGACGCGCTCAGGCGTCGAAGCGCAGCACATCGTCCAGCGCCGACTTGATCCGGGCCTTTTGGGCTTCGCTGGTGGGCGGCATGGGTGCGCGCGGCAGGCCGGCGTTGCAGCCCTGCAGCGTGATGGTCGTCTTCAGGTTCGCCGGCAGGTTGTCGCCGATGACGGCGTTCCAGAACGCCAGCATCGACTTGTGCATCTCCAGCGCCTTCACGTGGTCGCCGGCCTGCACCGTGTTCCACAGTGCCACGCACACGCCCGGCAAGGCGGCGGGGGTGGCGGCGATCGTGCCGTGCGCCCCGAGCGCGAACGACGAGTACAGCAACGCGTCCACGGCCGAGAACACCTTGCAGCCCTTCGGCACGCTGAGCAGGAGGTCGGCCATCAGCTTGAGGTCGCCCTGGCTTTGCTTGATGCCTTGCACGCCGGGCAGGTCTTTCATGAGGCGGATCATCTGGGCCGGGTTCAGGTAGTTCCACGGTATGACGTTGTAGATGATCACGGGAATGTCGACCGCTTCGGTCAGCGCTTTGAAATGGCGGTAGGTCGCGTCCTCGTCGGGCTTGAACAGGTAGTGCACCGGCGTGACCTGCAGCGCGGCGATCGGCAGGTGCGAGATCGCCTTGGCGCGGTTGATCGCGTCACGCGTGCTGTTGGAGATGATCCCGGCCACGATCGGCACTTCGCCGGCGACCTCCGCGGCGGTGATCTCCATGAGGCGCTTGAACTCGTCGATCGTCAGCGTGTGGCCCTCGCCGCTGCTGCCGCCGGGGCAGACGCCGTGCACCTTCTTGTCGAGGTTGAAGCGGATGACCTTGCGGAAAGCAACCTCATCGATGTTGCCGTCGGCAGTGAAAGGCGTTACGAGCGGCGGAATGACGCCAGTGAGATCAAGACCCATGAAAAGTGCTCCGGTGCGTGATGAAGACAATGAATACAGGCATCTGGTATCCTGCTATGATGCACACTATACCCCGACTAACATGTCAGTTGGATGCTAGTGATTACCCTAGGCGATTGACGTCGCTGCCGCAGCACCTGCGCCACGTACCATGATTGATATGAACGCCCATGCCATCGCTCGCTCTGAACTGTCCAAACGCCAGGCGCACAGCGGTCTCGAAACTGAGCCGGTGAACCAGCGCGGCCGCGCTTACGAGGGCTTTCGCCAGCAGATCATCGATGCGCGAATTCGACCCGGGCAGTTCGTGTCACAGCGCGAGCTCATGGAACTGCTGGAGATGCCGCTCGCTGCGGTGCGCGAGTTGGTGCCTCGGTTGGAGGCGGCCGGCCTCATCAAGACGGTACCGAAACGGGGCCTCCAGATCGCCAGCGTCGACATGAAGCTGATCCGGAACGCCTGGCAGGTGCGGGCAATGGTGGAGCGCGAAGCCGTGGTCCACTTTGCGCGGATCGCCAACGCCGAGACGATCGCGGGCCTCATCGAAGCCCACGAGGCCATCCTGGAACGCGCACTAAGACCCCATCCCGACGCTCAGCTCGAGAAGGACGCGCAGGCGGTCGACTGGGGCCTCCACGACTCAATGGTCGATTCGATCGGCAACGAGATTCTGTCGGAGATCTACCGGGTCAACAGTCTTCACGTGCGTCTGATCCGCTACGACGCCGATTCCATGCGCCCGATTCAGGTGGTGCCCGCGATGCGAGAGCACCTTGAGTTCCTGCATGCACTCGCCGCCAAGGATGGCGAACGCGCGCTCGACCACATGATGGCGCATATCGAAGCGTCCAAACACCGGGTGCTGGCGGGCATGCTGCGGGTGGGTCAGCTGCCGGGATCGGTCTAGCGATGGCACAACGGCGCGCAGGACGCAGGCCGGCATCGGTGTGCGCTCGCTCTGCGTGGTGGCCCCAGGGAATTTCTGCGACAAGCTGTCGCAGTACTTCGGGTCGGGAAATGTTCTTCGTACAGCCGCCGCATGTCCCAAACATTGCGACCGAGAAGCCCTGCGTCGCCGGGGAATGACGCCCGAAGAGCGCGCGAAATCCGTTCGACGATCGACTGACCCCAGCCCCGCGACCGCTGCTGTTCCACGACAGCCCTGTCAATGTCCCGGTATGGCGAAATCAGCTCTCGATTGACGGCGTGCCCGCAGACGCGCGCGGCCGCTATGCGCGCCTTCGGTTCGCCGACAAGAAGGGCATCGTCGGTCGTGATATCCCGTATTGCGCACCATTGCCGCCACCACTGCAGGGCAGGCTTTACGCGCGACAGTGTCGGTTTAGCAAAGACTTGAGCAGCTCGGTGAACCCAGCCTGAAGTCGTGTGTCACCAGATGCCGGCTGAGAGCCGGTTGTACTTTGTACGCGCCGCGCATCTCCTCCAGAACCCGCCGCGCGCAGGCCGCACGGCGAATGCCATGCGGCCTGCGGCCGCTTCCTCCTGGCGCGTCAACCAGCGTCTGCAATCGCCGCGGCTCCGATGGCGGCGACCTGCGCGTCCTGTGTGGATTGCATGCCCGAGACGCCGATCGCTCCAACCAGCTGGCCCGCCATCATCAGCAGAAGGGGTCGGCAGCGCTCCTGGCGGCCTTTCTTTGCCCCCGAGCGTTCGACCCTTGTTGTGTGCGCCGTAAGCGGTAAGCCGACGGCGGCGTTGCGGAGGCGAAGGATGTGTGATGGGTACGAGCGTAAGAGGCGATCGCTACGCTGGGACCGTCGCGGGCGTGTCGGTCGGGCGACTGAGAGGGACGCTCTTTCGGTGAGCTCAGCGGTTTCACTCCGTTGTTCTCGGCGCTGTCTCCGCAATGCACTCAACCAAGTTTAGCGCTGCCAACATCAGCATCTTTTCCGTCTCGGTTTCGATGCCCAGAAGGCCGTGCTCCCCGAACTTGCCGAAGACGTATGCGAGCAACTGCTGCTCGGAATGGTCCGCGATGGCGTCCGAAGTGGCTTGCGCTCGCTGCTGCGGCGTCAGGCCCTCTATGAAGCGCACGCGTCCGGAGATGCGCTTCAGGCAACGTTCCTGGACGTCTTCGGAGATGACCGGCCAGGCTCTGCCGCTGGTCTTCATCGCCTCATAGAAGACGAGTAGCAGGTTCAGAACCACCTCGATTTGCTCAAGGGTGGCGCCATAGCGCTGAAGGACGAGCACCGAGAAGAACAGGTTGGGCTGTCGGGCGTGGACTTCGTCGGCAAGTTGCTCGCGTTCCTTGAAGGTCATGCGCTCGACGCTGAGCACGGCGTCGACGAGAAGCCGACTTGAGATCGATGTCATGGGGCGATTGTCCAACGCCGCCTCTCGGTTACGCAGTGGCTTCTTGCCTACGCGATGGCTTCGTGCAAGTTCGAGCGAAGCGGCTTGTGATTCTCCGGCCAAGAGGCGGGCCCGCAACCATGAGGTTCCCATTTCCACATCGTCACCAAACTCAAGGCGCTCGATACGCTGAACGGATGCTTGATTGAGCCCGAGACGTGTTCGGGAATCGAAACGGCGCATGAGTTTGTATGCGCCTCTCGCCCTTACGGCGTCGAGCCAGTGGATGTCATCCGCGTAGTGGGCAAGTTCAGCGATGCGCCAGTCCACCTTCGCGTCAGAATTAAAGCCGAACTCTGAGCGCGCGCCTCATAAGTCGTTGAAACTAATAGGAATGGGCAAGGGGAGGTGGAGGGTAGGTCGATTTAGCCAAGAAACCCTGACAGATTTCGTGGTCTGACCGCCAATGCCGCTCCCGCCAGCCGAGTCAGTTGGCTTGGGGGAACCTGACCGAGAAAACAGGCGCTCGCGCTATTGCCAGTACGGCTAGCCACAACTGTCGGAACTTCACCGCCCAGCGGCCCGTCAAACTTATTTTGACGTGCGCCTTCTGGTCGCGCGCAAGCGCATTGGGCACGAAGGCGCCCGGCTCTGTCGGTTGCAAGGAGAGCGCGCGCATGGAAAAGATGCTTCACCTGCTCGAGACTTTTACCGCCCGCGGAAGCGATGGCCAGACCTACCGTGTCCAGGCCTATGAACACCTCGCCCGTCTCGACGCGGTTCCGGACACGCAAGGGCTATGGGAGCCGACGGGGCTCACCGAATACAAGCTGGCGGATGGTCGGCATGTCAGCGTTGACAAGGATGGCGCGATGACGTTGGCCGGCACGGGGATGAGGCTGGAGCGCGACCCTTCCCTGCAGGCCTAGAGAGTGATGCCCGCGTGAGCGGGAGTTGTGGCGGATTCCTCGGGCTCCACACGGCCGTCCAGTTCGAATGCCTCGAGGCCCGACCCGGCAGGGCTTTTGCTGTCGGTCGGTTTGTGACGGCGTCGAGAGGCGCCTTGCGACCGGGGCTGTGTGAAGACGCGTTGATCGACCAAATTGAGGCAACGCGACTGAGCACGCCGACGCTGGGTAACCCCAACCAGTGGAGAGGACCATGCCAACCGAGAAAAAACGCCAGATCGCCCAGTTCGAGCCCGGCACCTACCGGGTGAATCCGCCCAAAAATGCGAAGGAGGTGATCGCCCTCGTGCGGGAGCACGGAATCCAGATCGTCGACCTCAAGTTCACCGATCTGCCTGGACTGTGGCAGCACTTCTCGATCGGGCTGCCGGAACTCAACAACGAGTTGTTCGATGACGGCATCGGGTTCGACGGCTCCTCGATCCGCGGTTTCCAGCAGATCCACGAGTCGGACATGCTTCTGCAGCCGGATCCGACCACCGTATTCATCGATCCGATGTGCGAGACCCCGACACTTTCGATGATCTGCAACGTGATCGACCCGATCCTCAAGGGGCCCTACTCGCGCGATCCGCGATTCGTGGCCCGCAAGGCCGAGCGCCATCTGAAAGCCACCGGGGTCGCGCAGACCTGCTACTTCGGCCCAGAGCTCGAGTTTTTCATCTTCGACTCGATCCGGTTCGAGCAGAACACGCATTGCGGCTACTACTACGTCGATTCGGTCGAGGGCGCCTGGAACTCGGGCCGGGACGAAGGCGCGTTCGGGGGCGGGAACCTCGGGTACAAGCCTCGCTACAAGGAAGGCTATTTCCCGGTGCCCCCGCACGACACCCTTCAGGACATCCGCTCGGAGATCGTGCTCGGACTGATGAACGCGGGTGTGCAGGTCGAGATCCACCACCATGAGGTGTCGACCGCGGGCCAGAATGAGATCGACATGAAGTTCGCGCCGCTCGTGCGGATGGCCGACAACGTGATGGTCTACAAATACTTCGTCAAGAACATCGCGCGCCGGCACGGCAAGGTTGCCACGTTCATGCCGAAGCCGCTCTTCGCTGACAACGCGAGCGGCATGCACTGCCACCAGAGCCTGTGGAACGACAAGCGCAATCTTTTCTACGACGCCAAGGGTTGGGCTCTGACCTCCGAGCTGTGCCGCTGGTACATCGGCGGGCTGCTCAAGCATGCGCACGCGCTGATGGCGTTCTGTGCGCCGACCACCAACTCCTACCGCCGGCTCGTACCGGGCTACGAGGCGCCGGTGAACCTGGTGATGTCGCAGCGAAATCGCTCGGCCGCGGCGCGTATTCCGATGTATTCGGACTCGCCGAACGCGAGGCGCGTCGAGTTCCGTTGTCCGGACCCGACTGCGAATGCCTACCTCGCGTTCGCAGCAATGCTGATGGCCGGCCTCGACGGGATCGCCAACAAGACCGACCCGGGCCCGCCGCTCGACAAGAACATCTACGAGCTACCCCCTGAAGAGGCAAAGAACATCGCGAAGGTCCCTGGATCGCTCGAGGAGTCACTGCGCGCGCTGGAGAAGGATCACGACTTCTTGATGCGCGGAGACGTGTTCACCACGGACCTGATCGAAACCTGGCTCGAATACAAGTGGAAGCACGAGGTCGATCCCGTGAGGTTGCGCCCGCACCCGTGGGAGTTCTATCTCTACTTCGATGCCTGAGACCCAGCGTGAAAAATTGGCAAGGAGACAAAGAACGTCCTATCTGAGCTGGTGGCAATTGGTGAGGACGGCCGGCGTTTTCGAAAGGCAGCCGCTTGCGCTGCGGTGATCAGCTCCTTGGGGTTCGGCCACATTACGGCCTCGAACCTCTCCGGCCGAGGGCGTCGCCGCTCTTCGATATTGGCACTTCAGGGCGACTGCACTTGACCGATGGTTCATGGACGCCAGTTTGTGTGCATGCGCTTCAAGGCGGGTGCTCCCAATACCAACAGAGATTGTTGTGCGCGCGCCGCGAAGGTCAGCTATCGGGCAAATTGAGCGTGGTCACCGAATGACGGGTCCTGGCCGCATGCTGCCGCACACGCGCCGGCGTCAGTGGGCGCTTAGGTCGTCTGACCCTAGTCAAAACGGTCATTCAGTCCGAAGGGCCGAACCACAGCGACTTACAGCCGCATTGGGCTCAGTGGTAGTCCTCTTCGCGCTGATGACGAACGGCCAACACCTTGATAGCCCGCCCCCGCCCTGGAAGGATTTCGTAGAGGGCCACATAGCCTGTGGAACCAAGGCCTACGATTAACTCTCGGCGCGTTGTACGCCTGCCGTCTCCCGCTTTCCGATACGCCCAAGGATTCTCGGCCAGCCGCTTCTTGATACTGGTGCGAAGCTGGTGCAGCACATGCTGAGCATGGTCCAGTTCCTCCAAGGTCTCTGACCGTACGACGAGGAACTCAAACAACCGCTCAAGGTCATCCTCGGCTTGCGGGGTCATCTCAACCCCGAACAACTCAGTCACGTGCTGGGGCTTTGCAATTCGCGACGTCGTGCATCAATGCGGGCCTGGACGCGGTCAAACACTTCGTCCACGGGGTGCGAAACACCGGTTCGCAGGTAGTCCTGCCAAGCGGCCTCGCCGCGCGCATGGAAGTCCGTCTGGACGCGACGGAAGTCAACTGCTCGGCGCACGGCATCGGCCACAAAGGTGCTGATGGTTTCCTCTTCACCCAGGACCGCTTCGAGCTCGGCACGCAGTTCCGGCTCAACGCGAACGGCAGGTAAGGTGCACGATTTCATGGCTGTGAGTGTATCACATTTGTAATGCGTTCGCCATTTGTCCCGACGCTGACATTGGAAGGTGACTTCGAGTGTCTGGTCCTGGCCGTCTACGGCTGTCGACCACCCCAAGCGATATTGTGTTCAAAGCCCGGGACAACCCCGAGCAGCCGTTCGGTTGCCTCCTTGGCAACCATGAAAAACGCAGCATACGAAGAGTCTTGGCCGTCATCGCGAAAGCCGGAGAGCTCGATGTTGCATCCCAGAACCGATAGGTAGCTCTGCGCAAGCAAGGTCGTCAGTACACCGTTCCTCGCGGCCGCCACGTATTCATCAAGGATTCCATCGGCGCTGACGGAGATGGAGAAGGCATCAGCAGGTGCGATGGCAGCGGTCAACGCGGCGCTCATGCTCCGTCCGCCGAGCTGCCTTCGCCATTCGTGGGCGACGGTGCGCGCCTCGTGCACGCTCGCCCATGGATGTTGCTCGACCTTTTCAACGAGCCATTCATTGATGATGTGGGGAGTCTTCATACTGGCCGGTTGAGTTGGTCAATGGACGTGCGCCTGGAACGTCAGTTTCTGGCCGTGTGCAGCCTCAAGGGATGAGCGCACCCGCTTCGCCCCGCGGATAGACCACCTTGTACTGGTCGTTTCTTTAGGCGACAGCTCCGAAATGCCGACCTTGGCTGCTTCAGCGAGCCGGTTCCCGTGCACCACCTCGTCATCGAGCATGGCGATAACGAAGGGCATAGCGTCGGTGACGCTGCTTGTCGACAAGTAGATGAGCATCGCGTTGGTACCGTCCTCGTAGTCAAACCCCGAACTCTTGACCACGCCGCCTGACGCCTGAAAAAGGCGGCCTGGAATGTCGTATCGAAGGTCCAGGTCCGGGTTCGCCAGGCGGGCCGGGTCTAATCAGCCCTTCCCCAGAGGAGGACGGCCAAACAAGCTGGAAGCGTTGCTGATCGGCCCGAGTTCGGATGCCGCGGCCAGGAGAGCTGGCGCCAGTTCGTGCATGCGTTCGCTGCCGAGGCGCGTGCGAGGCCCCGCGATGCTGATGACGCCGATCACCTCCTTGCGTCGAAACACGGGCGCTGCCATGGCAGCCATGCCTGGCGCGAACACCTCGTCGATCATTGCGTATCCGCGCACCCGCGCCGCGTGCAGGAAGCCCAGCAGCGCCCTGATGGTGGTCGGCGCCTTCGGGCCGTACTCCGCCGGCGTGCCGAAGCCCTGGCGCGAGACGAGTTCCAGCGCGCGTTCGTCACTCAGGGTCATCAGCCAGGCGTGGCCTGAGGAGGTGCACGACAGGCGCGCATCCATGCCCATGTCCGGGTCGTAGCGCAGTCCTGCTTGCCGGGCCCCCTGCGACTTGGCGACCCAGGTGAGGCGGTCCTCGTCCACGATCGACAGGCGCACCAGCTCGCCCGAGGTTTGCGCGAGCCGCTCCAGCAGCGGTTCGGCGACGTTCACGATGCCGGCGCCGCTCAAAAAGCCCAGCCCCAGCGACACGACCTTGGTGGTCAGCACGTAGTCGCCCTGTTGGCGCGCCTGCCGCACGTAGCCGCGGCGCTGCAGGTCCGCAAGCAAGCGATGGCAGGCGCTGAGCGGGATGTCGAGTTCGGAGGCAACCAGCGTAAGGGGCAGCCCCTGCGGGTGCCGGGCGAGGTGTTCCAGGACGCTGAGGCCCCGGTCGAGTGAGATGCTCATGTCCTGTATTATGAAATGAGTTTCCAGAACGGAAAGTCTTTCCTGGCGCCACCGAAGAATGGGCCGCATGAGCTCCACCGTCTACATCCTCAACGGCCCCAATCTGAACCTCTTGGGCGTGCGCGAGCCGCACCTGTACGGCAGTACGACGCTGGCGCAGGTGGAGCAGCTGTGCCGGCGCGTCGCCGGCGAGCTGGGGCTGGACTGCGAGTTCCGTCAGACCAATCACGAGGGGGTGATGGTGGATTGGGTGCAGGAAGCCCGTGAGCGGGCCGCGGCGATCGCCATCAACCCGGCTGGGCTGTCGTTCCGGTCCATTCCGCTGCTGGACGCCCTCAAGACGGTCGAGCAGCCCATCGCCGAAATCCACGTGACCAACATCCATCGGCGCGACCCGCTCTATCAGCATTCGCTGGTGTCGCTCGCGGCCACGGGAGTGATCTGCGGCTTCGGCGTCTTCGGCTACGAGCTGGCGATCCGGGCGCTGGCGCAGCGCCTGGCGGCTGCAGCGGCGGGCTGAGGTCCCCCGCGTTCTTCACCACAACACAATAGGAGACCACCATGAACCGTTCCATCGATCGTCGCACGCTGCTGGGCGCGGGAGCCACGCTGGCCGCCGGCGCCATCCTGCCGGCCTGGGCCCAGACTCAGCCCACGCTGCGCTTCGCAGCCGTGTTCTCGGACAAGGACATCCGCGCCGACATGATGCGGATGTTTGCCAAGGACATCGAAGCCGATTTCAAGCTCGAGATGCACCTGAACTCGACGTTGTTCCGCCAGGGCACCGAGCTCGTCGCCCTGCAGCGCGACAACCTGGAGATGGGCAATATTGCGCCGCAGGACATTGCCAAGCAGGTGCCCGCGTGGTCGCTGCTCGCATCGGCCTATTTGTTTCGCGATGCCCACCATCTGAACAGCTTCTTCGCGAGCGACCTGGGTGCGCAGATGAAGAAGATGGCGGAGGACCCGCTGAAGGTGAAGATCCTGGGGCCCACCTTCTTCGGCACGCGCCATGTGGGCCTGAAGACGAAGAAGCGGATCAACGTGCCCGCCGACCTCTCCGGCGTGAAGCTGCGCATGCCGCCCGGCGACACCTGGCAGATGCTCGGCCGCTCGCTCGGGGCGAATCCCACGCCCATGGCCTACGCCGAGACCTATACCGGCTTGCAGACCGGCGCGATCGACGGCCAGGACAACCCGCTGCCCAACGTGCAGAACATGAAGTTCTACGAGGTGATGTCGCAGATCGTGCTGACCTCGCACCTCGTGGGTTTCGACCTGCTCACCGTCAACATGAAGACCTGGCAGGGCATGACCCCGGCCAAGCAGCGCGCATTCCAGGCCGCCGCCGACAAGGCGATCGCCTGGAGCACGGCCGAACACCTGAAGCGCGAGGCCGAGCTCGTCGAGACCTTCCGCAAGCAGGGGCTGGAGGTGTATTTGCCCAATGTCAACGCCTTCCGCGAGCATGCCCAGAAAGCCTATCTCGCCTCGGACGACGCCAAGAATTGGCCGCCCGGCATGCTGGACAAGATCAACGCCCTGAAATGACAGCGAACTTCTTCCGCCGGATGTCGGCGTCGCTGCATCGCTTCGCCGAAGCGGTCGCAGCCCTGTTGCTGGCGGTGATCTTTGTCGCGTTCATCGTGCAGATCGGCTTGCGGTACCTGTTCAATTGGCCGGTGGGCTGGACTTCGGAGCTGTCGCTCGCGGCCTGGCTGTGGCTGGTGCTCTGGGGTGCGGCCTTCGTGCTGAAGGACGACGAGGAGATCCGCATCGACCTCATCACCGAACGTGCGAGCCGCCGCACGCGCCGCGTCCTCGGCGCGATCGGCGCCTTGAGCATCATCGTGCTGTTCGGGATGTCGCTGCCCGCTTCCTACGAGTACGTGAGCTTCATGAAGGTCGAGAAAAGCTCGTACCTGGGCATCCGAATGGACGTCACGTACTCGATCTACCTGGTCTTCGTCCTTGCGGTCATCGCTCGCGGCGTGCGCCAGCTGATCCGCGGGCCTGCACCCGCTCGGGCCGACGCGCCCGCTTCCTCTTCCGCGCTGTGAACTTCACCAGCCCCTTCTCGCTGGCGCTTTGCACCATCGTGGCGCTGAGCCTGCTCGGCGTGCCCATCGGCCACGCCATGATCGGCGGTTCCGTCCTGTACCTGTACCTCAAGGGCATGGACATGGGCGCGGCCGCCGAGCAGCTCCTGAACGGCACCTATTCCAGTTTCCTGCTGCTGGCGATCCCGCTGTTCATCCTGGCCGCCACCATCATGAGCACCGGCAGCATCATGGACAGGCTGCTGCGCTTCTGCAATGCGATCGTGGGTCGCTTCCCGGGCGGCCTGGCGCAGGTCAACGTGCTGCAAAGCGTGGTGTTCGCCAGCATGTCGGGCTCCGCCCTGGCCGATGCCGCCGGCTCGGGCAAGGTGATGCAGGTGATGATGACCCGGGACGGCAAGTACACGCCGGGCTTCGCCGCGGCGCTGAGCGCCGTCTCTTCGGTGATCGGCCCGATCCTGCCGCCTTCCATTCCGCTGGTGTTGTATGCGCTGGTGTCGGGCACCTCGATCGGCTACCTGTTCATCGGCGGTGTGCTGCCGGGGCTGCTGCTGGGTGCCGTGCAGATGGGATTGATCTACTTCCTGGCACGCCGCCGCGGCTTTCCGGTGGAGCCCAGGGTGCCGCTGCGCGAGATGCCCCGCATCACGCGCGAGGCCTTCCCGGCGCTCATGCTGCCGGTCATCCTGCTGGGCTGCCTCTACAGCGGCATCACGACGCCCACCGAGGCTGCGGGCGTCGCCGCCGCCTACGCCCTGCTGATCTCGGTCGGCCTGTACCGCAGCATGCGCTGGAGCGACCTCTACGAATCGCTGCTGTCCAGCGCGCGCATGAGCATCTCCATCGGGATGCTGATCGCCGGCGCGCTGGTGTTCAACTACGTCATCACCTCCGAGAACATTCCCGCCACCCTCAGCGTGGCGATGAAGGGCCTCCAGCTATCCCCCATGGGCTTCCTGCTGCTGGTCAACGTGATCCTGCTGGTGCTGGGCGCCTTTCTCGAAGGCTCGACCATCATCCTGATCATCCTGCCCGTGCTGCTGCCCACCGCGGTCGCGCTGGGCATCGACCCCGTGCATTTCGGCGTGATGGCCGTGCTGAACATCATGATCGGCCTGGTGACGCCGCCTTACGGCCTGCTGCTGTTCATGATGATGAAGATCGCCAATGTGTCGCTGGCGGAGCTCTTGCGCGATGTCTACCCGTTCCTGCTCGTCATGCTGGGCGCCCTCGCGCTGGTGACGGTGTGGCCCAGCATGGTGCTGTGCCTGCCGCGGCTGGCGGGATATTCGGGTTGATGACCGAGAGAATGGCGTAACTGGGGTCATATCTTGATGCCACTAAGTCCCAGCTGAGCCAAGCGACCGACTGAGGTTCGGTTGCCAGCACTTCGCTTCCATTCACAAGCACGCGAAGGGTATGCAAGTTAAGCCTCCAGGTTGGTACCGCTCCTGTGGCGAGGTTCTATCTGCATGTAGAGGCATCGCGTCCGGTTCATTCGGGGAATGGGATCCATCCAGTCTTTAGGCAGAGCACTCAAGCGGCCGCTCCTGGCCCGACTGTAGCCGGCACGGGAGCACTTGTAAGGCACCATCGGCTGGAAACTGGAAGGTCGTGACGAACTTCTGGTATTGGCCGCATCCTGCCAGATGTCATACGCACCTGCCGAGCGCGATTGCCGAGCAGCCATTCACCATGCATCACCTCAATGGACAAAAAGTGACGACCGCGGCTTCACCGAGTTCCTTCTGAAGGAGAGCTGCTAGCTCGACGCTGAGCCCATCGTGACTCCTCCGTTTCTCCTCAGATTCGAAGCCTGAGTCTGGTGGGTACCCCTCCGAAAACGTCCTTTGGAAAGCTGCATCCCATTCCGCAATCCGCGAGAAGACACGCCGCCCCTGCGCCGGGTCCGACCGTCAGGGTGCGACGAAGGAGTCGCGCGCGAGCTTGCCGAGGTGCGGATGGTCGGTGAAGAATCCGTCCATACCGAGCTTGAGGAAGGCCTTGATCTGGCCGTCGAGCTTGCCGAAGGCCGCCGGGTCGGCGCCAGCGTCGAACTCGTTCGGCAGGAAGGCGTTCTCCGCGCGGAAGGTCCAGCCGTGCACGATCAGGCCGGCTGCGTGCGCGTCGCTGACGAAGCTCGTCGGCGTGCCGAGCGTGCCGGCTGCGGTGAGCGGAATCATCACGCTGGTGTTGGCACCGACGCCGTTCGCGTAGCTGCGGATGTCGGCCAGGCCGGCGGGCTTGGCCAGATCGGCGTACGTGCGCGGGTCGCCGCTCGCGACGAAATCCCACGGCTTGCCGCTCGCGCTGATGAGCTGCACCAGCGGCACCTGCGTCATGCGGTTGAGCTTGCGCAGGTTCGCGGTCTCGAACGACTGGACGAACACCGGCGCCTGCGGCCCCACGTAGCCGTGGCGCGCCAGCGTGCGCACCAGCGGCTCCTCGAGCGGCAGGCCGATGCCCTGGAAGTAGCTCGGGTGCTTGGTCTCCGGATACACACCGATCGGCCGCCACGCCACCGGACGGCCGCGCCCGGCGTGCACCTCGGCGCGGCGACGCTCGTTGGCCTGCGCGACGAGCTGCAGCACCTCGTCGAGCGTCGGCACCTCGAACATGCCGTCGAAGCGCGTGTTCGCGGTGCGCAGCGCGGGCAGTCGCTCGCGGGCGCGCAGCGTCTTCAGCTCGGCGAGCGTGAAGTCCTCGGTGAACCAGCCGGTCACTGTCACGCCGTCGATCGTCTTCGAGGTCTTGCGCGATGCGAACTCGGGACGATCGACCACGTCGGTGGTGGCTTCGCGCACCGAGCCGTCGGCATTGAGGATCGCGATCGCGTTCTCGTGCCTGGCGACGAGCACGCCGTCCTTGGTGATCACGAGGTCGGGCTCGACGTAGTCGGCGCCTTGCTCGATGGCCATCCAGTAGGCAGCCAGCGTGTGCTCGGGCAGGTAGCCGCTGGCGCCGCGGTGGCCGATGACCAACGGCGGCGCCGGCGGGCGGGCGCCGTGCCGCTCACTTGGCTGGGCGCAGGCGGAGATCGAGACGAAGGCGAGAGTGGTCGCGGCGAGCAGCGACAGGAGCTTCATGTGCTAGTCCCATGGCAGGTGGAAAGCGCGAACCATAGGATCCGGCCGTGACTCCATCATGACGCCGCGTCGTCAGGAGCACGCCGCGACACGTCTCAGATCGGCGAGACCCCTCGAAGTCGCGGCCGATATGCGGTCCATGTCGAGGTGGTGGTGGGCCGGCTAACTGACCGTGTGGCGCTCAGGCCGTTGTACCTGGGCAGCGCGTTGCTGCAGTACCGGTGCCGCTCTGTCCTCGTGGGCCGACGGCGAGTGATTGCTACCTCAGATGTCCAAGGTCCGCGTTGGGTCGAGAGCGGCGTCGAGCGGCTGCTTCTTGGCATCCACGTTGAATGGGGTGATGGCCGCATTCTGCCGCACGTGCACCGGCGTCAGCGGTCCCAGAGCCGTCCTTCGCAGCGGAGATGCTGGACGGGGCTTGCTGCAAATCAAGACACGCGGCACAGTCACACGTTTGCGTGTTCAGTCGCACCGAAGAGAAAATCAGATGCCAAAAGCCTACTGGGTAAGCGCGTATCGCGCGGTCAACGATTCGAACAAGCTTGCCGCGTATGCGAAGCTGGCCGGCCCGGCACTCACTGCCAACGGTGCGCGCTTCCTGGCGCGTGGCGAACCGTCCAAGGTCTACGAACTCGGCCTGATGCAACGCACTGTACTGATTGAGTTTGACAGCGTTGAACAAGCAATTGCCGCGCTTGACAGCCCGGCATACCAGGCAGCACTGGCTGCGCTGGGCGACGGAGCCGACCGCGAGATTCGCATCATCGAAGGTATTTGAGCGGCAGCTGCGGGACCCGCCCCCTTTAGTACCCGCGGACAAGACAAGCTCGCCCCAGTGCGCGATTGGGAGACAGGGAAGGAAGACGCGCAATGGGGGTGCTCAGAACGAAGGGCTGCTCCTGGCCGCCGACTGTAGCCGGTCGTGGCCTCGGCGCTGCGGGCGTGCGGCGGTCCCTCGCACAGGGGCGCGCAGCAGCTTATTCGCTCTCCGACTTGTGTCGAATGCCCCGGCCATCGATTCGACAGGCCCATCTGATCGACGCTGCCCACGAAGCATCACTGCTGTTCTTCTCGACCACGCCATCCGCATACAAGTCGTCGGGCTTCTGCTCGCTGTCCTTGTCCTCTTGGCAGACCCGTACACGAAGACCCTCATGTAGCTCAACGAGCTGCCCCTGAGCGTCTAGGCGGCGGTCTGTCCTTGCGAGCAGGACCAAGTCAGGCTCGACGAGCTCGTTGAAATCGACGTGGAGGCAGAGCCGGGTCATGTCATGAACGTCTGGTCGTGGCCGAACTCAGTAGAAGCTCCATGCGGCGGCCGCGAGAAATCCGGCGGCTAGAACAACGAACACCCAGAACAGGCCTGGGATCCCGCCGACGGCGGTGAACTCGTTCCTCTGGGCTCGGTCCTGCTCTAGCGTTGAGAGGGGGTCAACGCCGACTGCCCGCCCCATTCGTTCTATCGGCACCGCGAAGGCCTTGAAACGAGAAGACGCCTCAAACCGATAGGCGTCGAAAGCCAGAGCAGCGAAGAAGAGCGACGCCAAAAGAAAACCAAAGGCAAGCATGAACCGATTGTTTCCGTTCCCAGTTGGGGTGAGTGCCTAGCGGCCGGATTCTGCCGCATGGATCGATGTCCGTTTATGGCCGGGAACGGTAGCTGCGATGCGCACCCTGGCAGACGTCGACGAGATATCGCCACCGGCGCAGCCTATGCCGCTTTCGTGCTCATCGGCTGCATCCAGGCGGTCGCTTCTCACGCCTGCTTCAATCCGCTGGGGCCATCCCCCGCATCAACGTCAGCAGGGCATGCTCGAGGTCTTGCTCGAAGTCGTATCGCAAACCCTCCAACTCGGGCAGCTCGACGACTTGCGCGGCCATCTCTGCCGGGTTGCTGAGCGGCCAGAGTCCGATGATGAGCGGCACCGCGTGCTTCACCACATGTTCGAAGGCTTGTACCGGCATGCCGGGCACGCGGGCGTGAAAGGCCTGCGCTGCTCCCTGCCGAACGGCCAGCAGGTTGCCTTTGAATTCGACCATGCGTTCGAAGGACACCTTGCGCTCGAGGAAGGACGGCAGGATGCTGGTCAGCCTGCAAAGCAAGGGCCGGGCAGAAATCGTCGAGGCGAAGACGCGGGCAATGTGTTCAAAGCTGGCGCCCGCCTTGCCCCCGCGCGCCAGCGCCGTGCTCAGTTCGGCATGCCAGGCTGCAAATTCTTCGACGAGCAGATCCATCAGCACGGCCTCGCTGCTCTCGAAATACCGGTACACGTTCGACTTGGTCATCTGCGCCTGGCGCGCCAGCTCGTTGATTCCCAACTCGAGAGCGGCCGGGTTCTGGCTCAGCATTTCTCGAGCGGCAGCCAGCAGGTGGCGGCGCCGCTCTTCCTTCTGCTCGGCGGATCGAGCGCGTACGTATGAGCTGGGCGAATTCATGCGGTGATCACATTCCATTTGCTAAAAGACCACTGGTCTGCTAAATTACAGACCAGTGGTCTCCAATCTTGCCTGAAAGCGAGGGTGCCGGCCACCTCCAGCTTCACCCTGACTTCAACAAAGGCAAACATCATGGCTACCAACGTCGACTCCTGGGTTCTCATCACTGGAGCGTCCAGTGGCTTTGGCGAAGAATTCGCCAGGCAATACGCGGCCGAAGGCCACCCGCTCATTCTGGTCGCACGCCGGCTCGATCGGTTGCAGGCCTTGGCTGCAGCGCTGCAACAGCAGTACAAGGTCAAAGTCATCGTGGAGCAGGTCAATCTCTCGGACGTGGCCGCCGTCCACGAGTTGCACGCCAGTCTTCGCGAGCGTGCAATCGCGGTTGAAATCCTGATCAACAACGCAGGCCACGGCTTGCAAGGCCCACTGCTCGACACGCCGATGCAGAGCACCCTGGACATGTTGCAGCTGGACATTGCAAGCCTGACGGTCATGACGCGGCTCTTCGGCGAGGACATGCGCGAGCGGGGCCACGGAAAGATACTGCTCGTCGCCAGCATGCTGGCTCACTTCGGCGTGGAAAACATGGCGGTCTACGGCGCAGCCAAGGCCTACGTGCTGCGCCTCGGCGATGCGTTGCACCGTGAGTTCAAGCGCGACGGCGTGACTGTTACCTCGCTGTGCCCCGGCATGTCCGACACCGGCTTTGCGCAAGCCGCCAAGCAGAAGATCACGTGGGGGCTCAAGCTGCTGATGATGAAGCCGGCACCGGTGGTGCGGGCGGGAATCCATGCGCTGCACACTGGTCGCATGAGCGTCGTTCCGGGCTTCAACAACAAGGCCGCGGTGGCGATGGTGTGGGCGACACCGCGCTGGCTGCACCAGGCCATCTTTGCGCGCGTCATGAACGGTTGAATCCGCCGGGCTCGGACTGCTGAGTGGCCTCGCTGCGACAAACAGCGGCCTATTGCTTGAGGGGCAGCCGGCATCGAATCCGCAAAAGCCTCGCGCGCACGTCGCGGCTTAGAAGCTGAAGCTTGAGCCGTTCACCCAACCGCTCAGGCACATGATGAAGAGATCCCCCACCCCCACCCCCACCCCCGCATCCGGCGGCCAGCGCGTGCAGGCACACGCTCGTCGGTAGCCGTAGCTTGGAAGGTGCGCGATCTGACTGCGAATGTCATTGAGCAGCTCGAGGTCGCCAGCGCACGTCCTTGCGCTTCGGCGATCCTGCCAAGACACCGATCGCTTTGCGACAGCGTGAACGTGCGAGCGCGCCAGCCCCAGTGCCTGACAGACGGTCTTCATTGGCCGTCGTCCTTGGGCAACAAGGGCGAGCGCGCAATCCACCTTTTTTCCGGCAGCGTACTCCACGGCTTCCTTGAGGATCTCGTTCTCCAGGGTCTTCTTGCCCAGCACGCGCTGCAGCTTGGCGATTTCGGCGCGCGCCGCCGCCAACTTTGAAGCGGGCACCACTGCTTCGCCTGCAGACACCGCCGTCAGCGCCCCCTGACGATCGAGCTTGCGCCACTGAAACAGCAAACTGGCGGCAACGCCTTCCTGGCGCGCCACCAGCGACACCGTCATGCCTGGCTCATACGTGCGCCGAACCAGCGCAGCTTTCTCCGAGGGGGACCAGCGCCTGCGGCGCTGGTCTTTCAGAATGACTTCAACACTATCCGTATGCCTAGTCGTACTCACAGTCCTACTCCTATCCGTAAAGATAAGCGATGGACCGTGTCCGGTCATTCAGGGGCCAGCTCATCCCTACGTCTGGTAGGAAGTGGGGCGGTCGTTTGCAAGAAGTCGGTGCATCGTCGCCACGGAGCATTGGGTCCACTGGCAACGTCACGCTCCGTGACCAAGCAGATCGATGGGTCGAACGACTGGAACTGGCCGCCTTCTGCCTGTCGAGCCGACCATGCAGCCTGCCTACTTGGCGTCTTTGCCCATCAGCTCCCATGCTAGGCCGGCAACCCAGCCAATGCCGACGAGCCATGCCCCGACTTGAACAGCGTCAGCGCTTGGTGCCAGCCAGTGGACCAACACCGCAATCAGCAATCCAGCCACCGCGCCGAAGCAGGACCACGGTGAAGCGAAGACATCAAGCATTTTCGAGTGTCCGGTGAGGGTCTGGTTGTGGCCGCATCCTGCCCGACGGCGAGTGGGTGTGCACGCGCTTCACGCCGTCACATCTGAAAGGGGCCCATAGGAGCCAGCGATGGTTTTCTCAGCGAACGACCGGTCTACCTTGGAACTTGAACCTCGCGACAGACAGACTACTCCCCACTTGGGTCGCCCAGCGCCGGCCAGGATTGAGTGCCAGCGGGCAGGTACGGGTTGCGCGCCTTGAACGATCCGCAGGCTTCAGGCAAGCCCACTTGACCTGGATGTTGTTGCCGCTGTATGATTGAGCAATCACTTACTCAACTAAAGTTCAAGTATGGCCCGTCCCCTGAGCGAGGAAAAGCGCGCAGCCTTGCTCGAGGCAGCGTCAGACCTTGTCGCCAACCTCGGCACTGGCGCTTCCACAGCGAAGATCGCGCAGGCGGCCGGCGTGTCCGAAGGAACGCTATTCACATACTTTCCGAGCAAGGATGACCTCCTCAATCAATTGTTCATGGAGATCGAGGCTGACTTGGCCGCGACGATGCTGGCGCCGTATCCGGTGGATGCGTCACCTCGAGACCTGCTATGTCTCGTCTGGAATCGCCTGATCGACTGGGGGCTGGCCCACTCCACATCGCGCAAGGCGCTGCGCCAGTTGAAGGTGTCGGATCGCGTGACGGCAGAGAGCCGCAGCCATTGCCACGTCATGCTGAGGGATGCACGTGCGATCGTGGAGCGATGTCTATCGGGGCATGCTGCTCCAAACAGGGTCGCCTTCTACATCGACACGATCCTGTTCGATCTGGCCGACATCACCATCAACGCGATCGCCTCGAAGCCCAAGGAAGGTAAAGCCATTAGGCAGGCCGGGTTCGACTTGTTCTGGAAAGGTTCGGCTGCCTGATTTTTCGATCGATAAATGAGTGTGTAATTACTCAAATAAGGAGCTATATGTCAAATCACAAAGGATTCACCGAAGCGGATGTCCCCGATCAGTCGGGAAAGAGCTTCATCGTTACAGGCGCCAATGCTGGCGTCGGCTTCGAAGTGTCGAGGGCACTCGCTGCGAGGGGCGCGCGCGTCCTATTGGGTTGCCGCGACCAAGCGAAGGCAACGGAAGCCATCACGCGGATCAAGCGCATCACGCCGAAGGCGGATGTCAGCTGGCTCCCGCTGGACCTGGGCGATATGGAGAGCATTCGCGCCGCGGCCAGAGCCGTTGCGGCGCAACCGCTGATTGACGCCCTCATCAACAACGCGGGCGTCATGAACCCGCCCCTGATGCGCACCAAGCAGGGGTTTGAGTCGCAGTTCGGGGTCAACCATCTGGGCGTGTTCGCGCTGACCTCGCTGCTTCTGCCCAAGCTGGCCCAAACGCCCGGATCGCGCGTCGTCGTCACGTCGAGCATCGCGCATCTCAAGGGCAAGATCGATTGGGACGACCTCAACGCTGAGCACAGTTATTCGAAGGGGGATCGCTATGGCGGCAGCAAGCTGGCGAACGCGCTGTTCTTCTTCGAGCTGGATCGTCGCCTGCGCGCGTCAAGGTCTCCCATCACAGCCGTTGGTATCCATCCGGGCGTCGCCAACACCAGCCTGGGGCGGCATATGGGGCCGGCCCAATGGGCGGGGCCGATCGTCGGCCTGCTCCTCAACAGTGCTGAAAAGGGCGCATGGCCGGCGCTGCTTGCAGCGACGGGAAGAGTGAAGCCCGGGGGCTACTACGGGCCCATCGGATTCGGCGGCATCCGGGGTGTGGCAGGTGAGGCCAATCGAGCCCCGCAAGCCGAGGATCCGGAACTTGCAAAGCGGTTGTGGGATGTCTCCATTGCCATGACTGGTATCGACCCGGGCTTGCCGCCGGCCTGAAGGCTTGCCAAACACTGATTCAAAACACCGAAGCGGCAACCCAAGCGATAGACAAGGAAAAGACATGACAGCACCTGATGGATCCACAACGACAGTGTGAGACTGCTCTGGAGAATGAGCAGCTTCGGGTGACGGTCGGCCTACGGCGGCTGTGCTTTGAAACCGGTCGTTGGCGTGGCGATCTTCTGACCGATGGTATGACCGCAAGTGGCCGACTGTAGCCGGAAGCGTCGCCATCACGAAGAGGCCCAAGGCCGGCGTTGATCGCGCCGGCAAGCGGACGCTCAGGACGTGCTTTGTATGAAATCCACAAATGCCCGTAGCGGCGCTGGCAGCAGCCGGCGGCCAGGGTATTAAAGGAATGGGCCGGAGAAGCGTAAGCCACCAGGGTTCGAGGATCGGCTCGAGCGCGCCGCTTTCGAGGTGAGGCCGCAGCCAGTCCTCGAACAGGTAGATCACGCCGGCGCCGGCTATCGCTGCGTCCACTTCAAGATCGGTCGAGGCGCCGAGCCGCACGATCAGCTGCCCGGCCACCTCAACGCGCAACACCTCGCCGTCGCGTTCGAACTCAGATCATCCGCGAAGCACTCGCGCCTTATTCGAAAGGACCTCGTGATCGTCACCAAGATCGGCGCGCGGCGTATCGACACCGGCGGCTGGCTGCCGGCGTTGTCGCCCGACGAGCTGACACAGGCGGTTCATGACAACCTGCGCAACCTCGGCCTGGACGTGCTGGAGGTCGTGAACCTGCGCATCATGTTCGACGCGCAGGGCCCGGCCGAGGGGTCGATCGAGGCACCGCTGACGGCACTGGCCGAGCTGCAGCGCCAGGGCCTCGTGCGCCATATCGGCCTGAGCAACGTGACGCCCACGCAGGTCGCCGAGGGGCGCCGCATCTGCAGCATCGTCTGCGTCCAGAACCAATACGACCTCGTGCATCGCAACGACGACACGCTGATCGACGACTTGGCACGCGATGGCATTCCCTACGTTCCGTTCTTCCCACTCGGCGGCTTCACCCCAGTTCAGTCATCTGGCCTCTCCGACGTCGCCCAACGCCTCGGCGCCACGCCGATGCAGGTAGCGCTTGCCTGGCTCCTCCGCCGCTCCCCCAACATCCTGCTGATTCCCGGCACCTCGTCAGTCGGCCATCTGCACGAAAACTTGGCCACGGCGAAGCTGGAGTTGCCGATCGATGCGGTCGAAGCGCTGGACCGCATGGCTAGACGCACTCCGCGATCGCCCGGCGATGCCGTAGGCCAGCACGCAGACGCGGTCGGACATCGCGCCCGAGCGATGCCTGGAGGCGGCCTCATCGCAGAGCCTGCCTCGCAGCAGCGATGAACGGTTCGACAAAGGGGCTGTCCAGATCGTGGCGCCGGCAGACAGCCACGTCGAAGCCTTCGCTGACGCCCTTCAGCTTCCGGAAGGCGACACCCGGAGGACGGCCAACCGCAGCGCATGCCGGAACCAGGGCATACCCCTCACCAGCGAGCACGAGAGCCAGTGCGGCGTGCACGGTCTCCACACGTTCGACCACCTGCATCGTCACCTGGTGCCGGCGAAGCAGTGCGGCCACCAGCGACGTGTCCGCGTTCTCCTTGAGCTTGGGCAGGGCGACCAGCTTCTGGCCCTGGAGCCGTTCGATGGGGACCGAAGCGAGACGCGCGAGCGGCGCGCGTGCAGGCATGGCGAGCCGCAGCGGCTGCATGCCGACGATGGTGTTGGCCACTTCCACTCGCTGCATCGGCGGCATGCACAAGCCGACGGTCACCTTGTGATCGACGATCTGGGCCTCACAAGTGGCGGCACTCATCTCGACGAATTGCAGTTCGACTTCGGGTAGGGTGCGACGTAAGAGCGGGACGAGCTTGGGCAGGACGGCGTAACCCAACGAAAACATGTAGCCCACCGCCAGCAGGCCGCGTCGTCCGGAGCCGATCGCGCGCGCAGCCTCGTAGCCGTCGCAAGCCAGGGCCAGGGCTTCGCGAGCGCGCGCGAACAGGGCGCTCCCCGCGTCGGTGAGCCGCATCCCCGTCGATTCGCGCAGGAACAACGCAGTCCCTACCTGGGCCTCCAGGTTGCGGATCTGGACGGACAACGGTGGCTGCGCCATGTGCAGCCGCTGGGCTGCCTTGCCCACGCTGCGAGCTTCCGCCACGGCCACGAAGTAACGCAGGCTCTTGAGGTCCATGCCCATACGCTTCTGATATGAGTGGATTGTGAACGAGTATTGGACCGTGCGGCAGCCGGATGGCACCCTTCGGCGCATGCCGGCTGGATGTGCCGGTGTCTGACAGAGGAAGGTTGGATGGCCGAAGAGTTTTGCTTTTGGACAGCAGTACGCCTGCGCGAAGCGATCGCGCACCGTGAAGTCTCTCCCGTCGAAGTGACCCGGGCCGTGCTGGATCGCGCGACACGGCTGCAGCCGAAGCTCAACTGCTTCATCACGTTGTGCCCCGACGAAGCCATGCGCGATGCGAAGGCTGCGGAGCGGGCAGTCATGCGGGGCGAGCCCACCGGACTGCTCCACGGCATTCCGTACGCCTGCAAGGACCTGGTCAATACGAAGGGCGTGAAGACCACCTTCGGGTCGCTGCTGTTCGCCGACAACGTCCCGACCGAGGACGCGGCAGCCATCTCCCGGCTGCGGCAGCACGGTGCCATCCTCGTCGGAAAGACGACCACGTCGGAGTTTGGCGCCAAATGCCTGACCGATGCACCCTTGTTCGGACGCACGCGCAACGCATGGCACCCCGAGCGCACGAGCGGCGGATCGAGCGGCGGCGCAGCGGTGGCGGTGGCGACTGGACTTGCCCCGATCGGGATCGCAACGGACGGTGGAGGCTCCACCCGGATTCCGGCAGCCTGCAACGGAGTCGTCGGCCTGAAGCAGTCGATCGGGCTGGTCCCGCATTCGCAGGCGGAGGACGCCATCGGCAATCTCACCTACGTCACACCGATCTCGCGTACGGTCGCCGACACCGCCCTCATGCTGCAGGCCATGGCGGGCGAGCATCCCTGCGACCCCTGGTCTGCCGGCGCCCGGGCGGAAGACTATCTCAAGGACATGCGCTCCGTGGCTGACTTGCGGGGCAAGCGCATCCTGTTCGCGGGAATGCCGCCCGGCAGGCCTATGGCGTCCGACGTTGCTTCCTGCTTTGGATCCGCACTGCAGCTCCTGGCGGAGTTGGGCGCGGAGTTGGCCGAGATGGGGCCGTCGACAGACTTCGACGTCGAGCCACTTTGGCGCACCATCAATCACACGGTCTGGAAAGCACGGTTCGGGAAGATGGCCGAGGAGCAGCCGGATCAGCTGACCCCCTCCCTCCTTCAGCAGCTCGCGCTCGCGAAGGACTACACCGCCGTCGACTACCAGAAGGCGAACTTCGCTCGCACTCGCCTCTTCCGGCATGTGCAGGACTTGCTGCGTGACAACGACTTCATCGTGGTTCCCACGCTGGCACGGACCGCCGTTCCGATCGACCAGGACCTGTTCGGCAAGCTCGAGATCGATGGACGGCTCTTCGACGAGGTGCGGTCCAACTGGTTCCCGTGGACCATGCCGTTCAACCTGACCGGCCACCCCGCCATCACGCTGCCCTGCGGCTTCGGCAGCGACGGACTACCGATCGGCCTGCAGTTGGTGGGGCGCCTGCGCCGGGAGTCGGATCTTCTTGCCGCTGCGGCGGTATTCGAGGCTGCCAGGAATATTGTGTCCCGCTGGCCGAACGAGGAGGTGTGGTGATGAACGTGATTCGGATTTTCCTTTCCGCCGCGTGGATCGCGGCGATCGCTGCCGTTGCAGCCGGCCCTGCGCAGGCGCAAGCGCCTGCGCAGGCATCGGTCGGAGGCGCCCATCCGCTGCGTCTCGTCGTCGGATTTCCGCCCGGGGGTGCGCTCGACACGCTGGCGCGGGCGCTCGCCGAGCAGCTGCGCCTTGGCGGCGAGGAACAGGTCATCGTGGACAACCGGCCCGGCGCCGCCACGCGGATCTCCATCGAGTACGTGAAGCGCGCCCCGCCCGATGGCAGGACCGTGCTGCTGTCTTCCAACGCGCCGCTGGTCATCTTTCCGATGACCTACAGGCAGCTTGCCTACGACGTCGATCGCGATTCCATCCCCGTGAGCCACCTCGCCGAGGTTCCCACGGTGATTTCCGCCGGTGCGGACCGGCCGTACAAGACATTGCAGGACTACCTGAGCTGGGTGCGCGCCAACCCTTCGCAGGGGAGCGTGGGGCTCACCAACCTCGGCGGGACACTGCACTTCGCCGTCCTCGGCATGGCCAAGACCGTGGGTGTTCCGCTGACGCCCGTGGCGTACAAGGGTGGCGCACCGCTCGTGGCGGACCTGATCGGCGGGCACGTTCCCTTGAGCGCGGACGCCCTGGCCAGCCAGCTGGAACTCCATCGTGCCGGCAAGGTGCGCATCCTGGCGGTTTCAGGCACACGCCGCATTCCGTCCCTGCCGGACGTTCCGACCGCGCGCGAGGCCGGCATCGATGCATTCGAGCATGCAAACGCCTCCTACAGTGCCTTCGTGCCTGCAGGCACCCCTGCGGAGGTGGTGCAGCGCCTGGAGCGTGCCTTCGTGGCCGCGATGCAGCAACCGCAGGTCCGCAGCGCGATGGCGCGCGCAGGTCTGGAGGCGACGGGCCTGCCTGGCGCCGCGGTGAAACGCACGCTGAGCGCGGAGCGCGACTTCTGGCGTCCCGTGGTGCAAACCTCGGGATTCCGCAGCGAGGAGTGATGGCGTCACGGGCGCCCTTCAACCGAAGGAGATCACGGTGCGCAGAGCGATCAGCAAGACTTCCGCATGCACGCGCCGCCGTGCAGGCGTACGCACTCTGGCCCTGTTCCTTGCTGCATGCGTGATGCCGCTGGGACCAGCGGCTGCCGCGGGCTATCCGGAGCGTCCGGTGACGATCGTCTCGGCGTTCCCCGCCGGCGGTATCGTGGATGTCATCGCACGCCGGCTCGCGCAGCATCTCTCCGAGCGCTTCAAGCAGAGCTTCATCGTCGACAACCGCGCGGGTGCCGCCGGCAGCATCGGCTATTCGGCCGTGGCGCGTGCGGCGCCCGATGGGTACACGCTGGTCGTGGCCAGCGGCCCGACGACCATGGCGCCGCCCGGCGCGGCAGCGCCCTCCTGGCAGCCGCAAACCGCGTTCAGCGCGATCGGGATGATCGGCACGATCCCCCAGGCGATCATCGTGAGCAACGGATTGCCGGTCCGCTCACTGCCTGATCTGGTCGAGTTCGCCAAGGCGCGGCCGGGCCAGGTCAACTACGGCTCTGCCGGCGGGGGCACGACGCCCTTCTTCACGATGGAGTTGCTCAAGAGCCAGCAGAAGATCGAACTCACGCACGTGGCCTATCGAGGCCAGCCGGAGGTCATGACGGACCTGGTGCGGGGCGAGATCGGTGTCACCGCGATGACCGTGCCCCTGGTCGTCCAGCAGGTTCGATCGGGCAAGATCAAGGCGATCGCCGTCACTTCGAGCACCCGGGTCCCGTCGCTGCCGGACGTGCCGACGGTCGTCGAACAGGGCATGCCCGACCTGGCCATCTCCAATTGGTTCGCCCTGATGGGGCCAGCCAGGATGCCGCCGGAGGTCGTGGCCACGCTGGCCCGTGTCCTGTCGGAGGCGCTCGCGGCTCCCGATGTCCGGGCCAGCCTCGGAGACCTGGGGCTGGTCATCCAGCCCGCACCGCCGGCCGAGACACAGGCTTTCGTGCAGGCGGATCTCGCCCGCTGGATCGCGATGTCCCGATCGCTCGGCACCGAACCCACCCACAGCAAGGAGACAACGAAATGAACAACGATATCGCGCAACTTTCTTCGCATGCCAAGCCTGAAGGCATGGATGCCGCCGAGTGGCAGTTGCGCTGCGACCTCGCCGCCTGCTACCAGCTGACGGATCTCCATGGCATGTCGGACCTGGCCTCGACCCACATCTCCGTGATGCTGCCGGGGCCCGAACATCACTTTCTCGTCAATCCGCTGGGCACCCTGTTCGACGAGATGACGGCATCGGCCCTGATCAAGGTCGACCTCGATGGCCGCGTGGTGCAGGGGGACCCGTCGCTGCTCAACCCCGCCGGGTTCATCATCCACAGCGCCGTCCACATGGCGCAGACGGAGTTGGTGTGCGTCATGCACAGCCACACCCGTGCGAACAACGCGATCGCGATGCAGGCCATGGGTCTGCGGCCCCTGAGCCAGAAGGCCTGCGTCATGCTGGATTTTCTCGGCTACCACGACTACGAGGGCACGGCGCTCGACGAAGACGAGCGCGAGCGCCTCGTGCGTGACCTCGGCCCCGAAGGCCGTGTGCTGGTCCTGCGCAACCACGGCGCCCTGACGGTGGGCCGTAGCGTAGCAGAGGCCTTCTGCTGGATGCTGCGCCTGGAGACGGCATGCCAGTACCAGATCGATGGACAAGCCGGCGGAGTGCCGCTCCACGAGCTGTCCGACGCCACCATCCGGCACACCCGCGCCCAAGGCCGCAAGATGCTGGGGCCCGGCGGCTTCATGGAAGTCGGCAAGCTGGAGTGGCCGGGACTGCTGCGCAAGCTGGAGCGCGAGCGCGGGGCCTCCTACCGGACTTGAGCAAGGGCGCGCGACGCCGGCGCCGGGGCGCTACAGGATGGAGAAGGAAATCGACTTCGCCACCGCGTCGCGGATGTGCCGGATGCGCTCCCGGTTGAGTCGTTCGGCACCTTTGGCGTCGCCGCGCACGATCGCGTCCAGCAACTTCTCATGCTCCTCGATGGCAGCTTCCATGCGCCCCGGCAACATCGCGGTGCGGCTGCCCGTCAGACGCAGGCGGTTTTCGATCGCCATGACATGCTCCGACAAGGTGGCACTGCCGCAGCATTCCACGAGCGCACGCCGGAACGCCAGCGCCTGATCGAGGTACGCGCCGACGTCGCTCTTCCTGGCGCTCGCGGCCAGCTGCTGCAGTGATTTCTTCAATCGTTGCAGGTGGAAGCTGTCCATGTTTTCCGTTGCAAGCCGGGCCACCAGTCCTTCGAGGACTTCACGGATGTCCAGCAGCTCGATCACTTCTTCCGGGCTGAGCTGGGTCACCGTGACGCCCACGAAGGGTGTGCGGCTGACCAGGCGCTCCACTTCCAGCTGGCGGATGGCTTCCCGGATCGGCGTGCGGCTCACTTCGAATTCGGCCGCGAGATCCTGCTCCGTGAGCTTCGACCCCGGCTTGAGCTCCCCGCTCAGGATCGCGGCGCGGATCCGCTCGCAGACCTGCTCGGCCGATAGCGGCTGCGGACCGCGCTTGCGCAATGCGTTGGACTTCTCTGATGTCATGCAATCGTTATACAAGAGATGGCGGGCACTTCAGCCACCCGAATATTCGGGCGCGATGGCCGGCATCTGCAGCACGAGCAGGTGAACGCCGCTTGCCCCGGCGGCGCAGCCACCTGCATCTTCACCAGGTGAAAGAAAGCGGCTTTCCCATGCCTGCAGCCGCCGCTGCGGGGTTTCGAGCGCTCCGGCAAGGACGAGCTGGAACTGGCCCGAGCCGCGCGCTTCGATCGGCTCGAGTGGCGACCAAGGCGGGAGCTGCAGCGCATAGGCCTCGAGGCCGTCCTGCGGCGCGATCAACGGGACCCGGCGCGCCGATGCCAGGCCGCGAAGCGCTTCCAACGCCAAGGGCTCGTGCACCGGCCCATGAGCATTCCGTTTCGGTCCGCGCGGCAGCCTGTCCCGTGCGGCCGGGAGGAAATTCGCGCCCGTTTCGTACACCGCACGAATCGTGAAATAGCTCAGGCCGGCAGGGCCCGCCACCAGCGGCCCGTAGCCCGTGAACGCGCCGGCATAGTGAAGCGACCCGGGGCCCACGGCGTGCGCACCCAGGGTGCCGCTGCCCTCCTTGACCACCTGGAACTGGTTCTGGGTGTGGAAGTGCGGCGCCAGCACGGCATTCGGCGGTTGCTCCACGAGGAAGACGGTCGGAGACAGCCCCGGGCCGCGATCGCTTTGCATCCACTCGCTTCGATGGAAGCTGAAGCCGTTCTCCAGCACACGACGGTGCCGGGTTTCGCCTGCGAGGGCGGCGCAGCCGAGTGCGATCATCACCTCACTCCAGCCTGGCCCCGGAGCCCTTGATGACGGTGGCCCAGCGATCGACTTCGACCCGCACGAAGCTCTTGAACTCCGCAGCCGATTTGAATCGGGGCCGCGCTCCCAGGCCGATGATCCGCTGCGAGAAGTCCGGCGAGCGCACGATCTTCGCGAGCTCTTCGCTGACCTTGTCGACGACGGCCTTGGGCGTACCGGCGGGCGCGAGCAACCCGACCCACGGCACCAGATCGAAATCGGACAGGCCGCTCTCCGCCACCGTCGGAATCGAAGGCAGCACCGAAATGCGCTCGCTCGAACTCACGGCGATCGCGCGCACCCTCCCGCCCGCCAGGAAGGGTTGGGCCGCGGCGTAGGCGTCGAACGAGACCTGCACCTGGCCTGCGGCCAGGTCGGTGAGCGACTTGGCCGCGCCCTGATAGGGCACGTGCGTCATCCCGATGCCGGTGCGCCGCATGAGCTCCGACATGGCGAGGTGCGACACGGAGCCGTTGCCCGGCGACGAGTAGTTCACCTTGCCCCGGTTCTCCTGGGCGTAGGCGATCAGCTCCTCCAGCGACTTGACCGGCACGCTGCTGTTCACCATCAGCACGAGCGGCGCGTCATAGATCAAACCGACAGGCTCGAAGTCCTTCACGCTGTCGTAGCGCACGTTCTTGTAAAGGACCGGATTGCCGGCGACAGCCGCGGAAGCGGACAAGGTCATGACGCTCCCGTCGGCAGGCATTCGGGCGACCGCCTCGAGCGCGATGCTGCCGGACTGGCCGGGCATGTTTTCCACGATCAGGGTGCGGCCGATCGCCAGGCCCAGGCGTTCGGCAAGCAGCCGGGCGACCGCGTCGACGGACTGCCCTGCCGGATAGCCCACGATGAGCTTGCCGGTGTCTTTTTGCGCGAATGCCGCAGTGCCGGTACACAGCAGCGCGATGATCGCGCTGTTGAAGGTGCGACGGATGATCTTCATGCTCGTCTCCTTGTCCGGTTCGCTCAGTGATGCGCGGGCTGCGCAGCGCCGAGCATCTGGATGATGGAAGAAAAATCGAGCCGGCCCCGGCCCGCGGCGCAATGCATCGCGTAGACGGAAGCGGCCGCGGCGCCGAGGAGCGCAGGCGAGTGGCTTCCGACGGCGGCCTGCTCGGCCAGGCGCAGGTCCTTGAGCATCAGTTCGGACGCGAAGCCGCCCTCGTAGCCGCGATTGGCGGGGGAAGACGGCACCAGGCCGGGCTCGGGTGCGTAGCTGGTGAGTGCCCAGCACTGGCCCGAAGACGTCGAGGCAATCTCGAAGAACTTCTTGGCATCGAGGCCCAGGCGCTTGGCCAGGTGCAGTGCCTCGGACACCGCCAGCATCGAGATGCCTGCGAGCATGTTGTTGCAGATCTTCGCGGCCTGTCCTGCGCCGGCCGCGCCGGCGTGAACGATGTTCTTGCCCATCGCGCACAGGATGTCGAGCGCACGCGCAAAGGCGGCTTCGGTGCCGCCCGCCATGATGGTGAGCGTCCCCGCGGCGGCGCCACCGACGCCGCCTGAGACCGGGGCGTCGAGCGTGACCAGGCCCTTGGCCTGCAAGCTTTCGTGGAAGGTGGCGCAGGATGCGACATCGATCGTCGAGCAATCGATGACCAGCGCACCCGGGGCGAAGGGCAGCGCCCGCGCCGCGAGCACGTCCAGCACATGGCGGCCGCTGGGCAGCATCGTGATCACGACCTCCGCGCCGGCCACCGCTTCGTCGACCGATGCGCGCCGCTGCAGCCCCGCCTCATGCGCGCGTTCCATGGAGCCCGCGCTCACGTCGAAGCATCGCACCTCGTGCCCTGCTTCCTTCAATCGGCATGCCATGGGAAAGCCCATGTTGCCCAGTCCGATGAAACCGATCACAGCCATGGTGTCTCCTTTGAGCAAGCCTGCTCAGGTCATGTTGAAAATCACTGTCTTCTTGTGGGTGAAGTGGTCCAGCATCGCCTCCAGCGAGGCCTCGCGCCCCAGGCCGGATTGCTTGACGCCGCCATAGGACAGGCCAGGCTGGACGACGATGTTCTGATTCACCTGCACGAAGCCGGCATGCAGTCGCCGGGTGGCATCCAGCGCCGTCCTCAGGTCCTGCGTCCAGATGGTCGCTGCCAGCCCGAAGTCGCTGTCGTTCGCCAGGCTCAGGGCCTCTTCGTAGCTGGAGAAGCGGATCACGCAGGTCACGGGGCCGAAGATCTCTTCCCGCGCGAGGCGGGAGGTGTTGTCGAGCCCGGTGAAGATGACCGGCCGCACGAAAAGCCCGGCCCGAAGCGCTTCGTCCGCGGGCAGCTGCGAACATTCGTGCGCCTGAGACCCGGGTTCGGAGCGGCCGTATTCGATGTAGCTCAGGACCTTGTCGAGCTGGGGCCGCGAGATGATCGTCCCGATGTCCGTCGCCTCGTCCAGCGGGTCGCCCATCTTCATCGCATCGACGCGCGCCTTGAGCATGGCGACGAATTCGTCGTGGACCTTCTCGTGCACGAGGATGCGGCTGGCCGCGGTGCAGCTCTGGCCCTGCCGGGTGAAGCGCATGCCGCTGACCGCGCCGGCGACGGCCTTGGGGAGGTCGGCATCGTCCATCACGATCATCGGGCTCTTGCCGCCCAGTTCGAGCGTGACGGGGATGAGCTTCTCCCCGGCGGTGCGCGCGACGATGCGGCCGGTCTCGACCGAGCCGGTGAACGTCACCTTGCCGACTGCCGGATGCGCGACGAGGGGTGCCCCGCAGTCCGGCCCAAGGCCGGAGACGATGTTCAGCACACCCGGAGGAAGCTTCTGGTTGAGGATCTGGCATACGCGCAGAACCGCCAGCGGCGCCTCTTCCGCCGATTTCACGACGACCGTGTTGCCTGCCACCAGGGCCGGCGCGATCTTCAGCGCCATCAGCATCATGGGCGCGTTCCACGGAATGATCACGCCCACGACGCCGATCGGGTCGCGTTGGGTGAAAGTCAGCATGTCGGGGCTGAAAGGGACGCTCTCCCCCTTGAGCTCCGAGCCGAGGCCGCCGTAGAACTGCAGTGCGTCGGCGACGACCGAAGCCTCCACGCGGCTCTCGGTGCGCAAGGCCTTCCCGGTCTCGAGTGCGACCAGCCGGCCGAGTTCTTCCACGTGGTCGGCCAGGAGGCGCGCGCATTCGGCCACGAGGGTGCCTCGCTTGCGCGCGGCCGTGGCGGCCCACGCAGGCTGGGCGCTTGCCGCGGCGGCGACCGCCCGGTCCACGTCGCTCGCATCGCTGTGGGCGGCATGCCCGATCTCGCGGCCGGTTGCGGGGTTGACGACCGGGAAGGTGCGCCCCGATCGTGCCTCGACCAGTGCGCCGCCGATCAGGTTGTACCCACTGAGGGCGCGCGCGAGGCGGTGCGGATCCGTGTCCGCAATCAGCTTGTCCTGAGTCATGCTGCGGCTCCTTTCATTTCCCGGCGGCGGCCAGCGGCGGCCAGCGCTTCTTGACCTTGATCACCCGCGCACTGCCGCGGCGCACGAAGCGGCGCGTGTCGTCGGTGCTGGCCTGGTAATCCCAGACCGGCTGCATGGCGTCGGGCAGCGAGTTGATGAACTTGCGCCTCGCCTGGCTGGCCAGCACCTGCTGCGTGATCGCCTCGGGGTCCCAGCGGGAGAGCACGCGCGCCTTGAGCTCGGCGACCACCTGCGGCTGCTGCTGCGCGATGTTGACCAGTTCGTTCGGGTCGGCCTCCATGTCGAACAGGAGGTCGGGATGGCCGTGCGTGTATACGTACTTGTACTTGCCGCGCCGGAGCATGCAGCAGGGGCCGGTCACCCCTTCGGCGGTGTATTCGACGAAGGCTTCCGCCTCGCCACTTTCATCGCCGGTGGCGACCAGCGGCACGAGGCTGCGGCCATCGATCGGCTCGACCCAGGCCGGCGCCTTCCCCTCGGTGGCGTAGTCCACCAGGGTCGGCAGCAGGTCCACGTGCGAAACCGGTTCTGCAATGCGCCGCGGCTTGGGTGCCCGGGGATCGAAGACCAGCAGGGGCACCTTGGCCGACCAGTCGAAGAACACCCGCTTGAACCACATGCCGCGTTCTCCCAGCATGTCGCCATGGTCGGAGGTGACCACCACGATCGTGTTGTCGTCGAAGCCGGCGCGCTTGAGCGTTTCCAGAAGGCGCCCGACCTTGTCGTCGATGTAGCTGACCATCGCGTAGTACGCATGCCGCGCGCGCCTGACTTGCTCGTCGGTCGCTCCTTCCTTGTCGAGCCCGTGGGAGTACTGCACCCACTGGCTCAGCTTGTCGCGCTCGTGCATCGGCATGTCGCCGACATTGGGCAGGTTGATCTCTTCCGGCTTGTACCGATCGAGGTACTCCGGCGGGACGTGGTACGGCGGGTGGGGATGCGTGAACGAGACGCACATGAAGAAGGGCTGCTCGTCATCGCGTGCGAGGTCGTACAGGCGCTGGATCGACTTGGCCTCCACCTCCTCGTCGAAATCGAGTTGCAGGCTTCGGTAGCAGGAGCCGCTTTCATCCACCGTGCTCAGGTTGTGGCCCGGCGAGTAGAAGCTGAATTCGCCTTCCGTCCAGTCCGCCACCCAGCCGAAGTCCGCGGGATAGATGTCGGTGGTGAGCCGCTCCTCGAAGCCGTGCTTCTGGTCGGGCCCCACGAAGTGCATCTTGCCGCTGAGGATGGTCTTGTAGCCCTGCTGGGCGAGGTAGTAAGGCAGCGTCGGCGTGGCCGCCTGGAACTCGCAGGCGTTGTCGAAGGCGCCGATACGCGTCGCGAACTGGCCCGCGAGGAGCGAGAAACGCGCCGGCGCGCAGAGCGGGAAGTTGCAATAGGCGTTGTCGAAGACGGCGGACCGCTCGGCGAGCGCCTGCAGGTGCGGCGCCTTCACTGCGTGGTTGCCGTGGAAGGGCAGGGCGGGGGCCGACAGTTGGTCCGCCATGATGAAGAGGATGTTGGGTTTGCGCATGGGGCTCCTTAATTGCACAACGGTTGCATTATGGTTGTATGCAATATAGACTGGCTTCCGCGATGTGACAAGTGGAGAAAACGTGACCGACCCAATTTCCCTGCCCCTGTCCGGCGTGCGCGTCCTGGATCTCACCCGCGCGCTGGCCGGGCCTTTCTGCACGATGATCCTTGGCGACCTCGGCGCCGATGTGATCAAGGTCGAGCCAGCCGGCGGCGACATGATCCGCGAGTGGGGGCCATTCGACCGCGGCACCAGTGCGTACTACCTGAGCGGAAACCGCAACAAGCGCGGCATCGCCGTCAACTTCCGCGACCCTGCGGCGCTGGACCTGTTGCGAGAGCTGGCGGGAAGCTGCGATGTCGTCGTGGAGAACTTCCGGGCTGGCGCCATGGAAGCGATGGGCCTCGCCTACGAAACGCTGGCGGCCGCGAATCCGCGCCTGATCTACGCGAGCGTGACCGGCTTCGGCCGCACGGGACCGGCCAGCGGCCGTCCGGGCTTCGACCAGATCGCCCAGGGCTATTCAGGCCTGATGAGCGTCACCGGCAGCGCCGAGTCCGGTCCGGTGCGGGTGGGGGTGGCCATTGGCGACCAGACCGCCGGCATGTGGTGCGCGATCGGCGTGCTCGCCGCCATCGCGGAACGGCACACGACCGGTCGCGGCCGGCGCGTGGAAACTTCGCTGCTTGCCGGCCTGGTCGGGCTGATGAGCGTCCAGGCGCAGCGCTACCTGAGCCTCGGCGAGGTGCCGGCGCTCGCCGGGAACACGCACCCAGTCATCGCCCCGTATGGTGTCTTCGAAACAGGCGACGGCCCCTTGAACATCGCGCCGGCGACAGCGGAGATGTGGAAGCGGCTTTGCGACGTGCTCGAGCTGCAGCAACTGGTCGACGATCCTCGCTACGCAACCAACGCCGCGCGGATGGAGCGCCGCGTCGAACTCAAGGCCATCATCGAGGCGAAGTTGAAGGAGCGCAGCCGCCGCGAATGGAGCGAGCGGCTCCTCGCGGCGGACATCCCGGCCGGGCCCATCAACAACCTGGCCGACGTCTTCGGTGATGAGCAGGTGGTCCATTCGCGACTCGTGGAGGAGATGCAGCACACGCAGCTCGGCACGATCCGGCAAGTGGGCAGCCCGGTCACGTTCGACGGCCGCCTGGGCGGATCGATCCGCCGCGCACCGCCCGTCCTGGGGGAACATACGTTCGAGGTGCTTCGCGAACACGGATATGCGCAACGTGACCTGGAAGCGCTCGCTCGCAAAGGCGTCGTCGTGCAGCATGCGCAGGGAGCGAGCGCATGAACATCGGCTCGGCACCCACGCTGGAGATCGTTGACTCGGTGGCGACCATCACGCTGCGCCGTCCCGCGCAGCACAACCGCATCGATCCGGACGACCCCGCGGTCCTCCTGCGCCATCTCGATGAAATCCGGGCCAATCCCTCCGTGCGGCTGCTTGTTCTCACCGGCGAAGGCGAGAAGACGTTCTGTTCGGGATACACGCTCGGGCAGATCGGCGCGCGCCTGGATCGATCCTTCGAGGACATGCTCGATGCGCTGGAGTCACTGGAGATTCCTACGCTGTGTGCGCTCAACGGCAGCGCCTATGGCGGGGGCACCGACCTGGCGCTCGCGTGCGACTTCCGCATCGGTGTTCGCGGTTGCAGGCTGTTCATGCCCGCCGCGAGGTTCGGATTGCACTACTACCCTGGCGGGCTGCGACGCTTCGCCGCGCGGCTTGGCTGCTCAGCCGCCAAGAAGATCTTCCTCACCGGAATGACCATGGAGAGCGAGGAGCTGCTTCGAACCGGGTTCCTGACGGAGTTGGTGGCGCGTAGTGAGCTTCAGTCGCGCGTCGACATCTACCAGGACCACATCGCGCGCTGCGATGCGCAGGCGGTCCGCTCGATGAAGCACCACATCAACGCCATTTGCGCGGGCGAATGGGACGAGGTGTCAGGCCGGACTGCTTACGAAGCGTCCCTGAGGTCGGAGGAAGCCGGCAGACGGCTGGCGGAGCTGGCGGGGAGGTAATTGCCGGGCGCCGACGAGCGCAGCCAGAAGGGAAGAATTTCATCAGCGGCGGCAGCTACGCACTTTCGAATCAGACCGTTCGACGGACTTCCAACTGCATGCTCTCCGAAGATTCCGAAGAACCTGCTTTGGGCGGTCCGCCCCGGAGGTCCGGTCCCGGCCGTATTCTTCCGTCGCACTGCGGCCGGAGAACTGGCAAGCCCGCTACGGTCGCTCGCATTGCAGCCTATGGTCTCCCATCCACGCCCTGATGCGCGCAAGCCGCTCTTGCGTGGAGAGGTCGCCCTCAAGGCTGTTGGCCGATTGTTGCCGGACCAGAGGTCAGTGCACAACGCTAAGCGCTGCGCGGCTCCTGAATGATGCGGACCTCGCCCGCCCACTCGGGGTCAGCACCGAACCATCACCAGCTTTGCGATTTCTTGTCCCATACGGCCCGCGGCAGGTGAGTTGCCGCTCGCATCTTGCTGTGGAAAAGATAGCAGGCGTCGCACCAACATGGCGTGCTGCACTGCACTGGCCCAACGCACACAGAACGTGCTTCTACCAATGAGGAAAGGCATTGTGCACTGCACCAAAACACGAATGTCAAGGCCTTGTTTTCCCCTTGACCGGTGCACGACTCTGTGGATAACCCAGTGAGCATCTCGTCGGAGCCGCATTCTGCTTGGCTTTCATTGCGGTGCTCATCGAACGAGCAACCCCATTCGCAATTCAAGTTTTGTGTAGGATCCGAAGTCCCTCTTGCGGAACCGCAGGCAACCGTTTTCACGGAGGGCCTCCCCGCCAACTGAGCAGCTTGGGCACGCCGTCACTGCCTGCCTTCAGGATACGCGTGAGCTCGTGTGGGTCGAGCTCCGATGAAGCTACCCTGCTCATCACGTTTTCAAAAGGAACCTCAGTTTGAACAAGACCGAACTTATCGCCGCGATCGCTGCGGACACTAACCTCAGCAAGGCCGATGCTGGCCGTGTACTCGACTCGGCACTTGAAAACCTGACGCTGGCCCTGGCGCGCGGGGAACCCGTGCAGCTGATCGGGTTTGGCAATTTCACCGTGGCGAGCCGTGCCGAGCGCACCGGCCGCAATCCATCGACCGGCGAGCAAATGACGATCAAGGCGAGCAAGGCGCCGAAGTTCACGGCGGGCAAAGCATTGAAGGATGCTGTCAACGCGTCAGCGTAGTCGCTGCCAGCTCGAACGCCGGGCGCGACGAATGCGAGGCCCAGCAGTATGTAGACCGAGGAGGCTCGCGCCATCAAGGGCGACAGTCGTCCAAATGCGGACGTTCCCCCCAGCTCGCCGATCGTCGCCTTCGTATTTGCGAATGATCTCCTCGACGGTTCCCTCGGCCTCATCGCCCGGCAGCATGCGGTCAGGGCGGCGAGAGAGCGAGACGTGCTTCTCCCACCAGAGCCGCGCCGCGTTCGGTGTCTTCGAGATGGCCGAGCTTGATCCGAAGACGATCTACGGGAAGATTGCCTTCATCCACCGGCAGTGCTTGGCGTTTTCTGGTGACAGGGAGCTGCGCCTGCTCCAGGGTATGACCCTCCCCAAGATGTATATCGCGGTTGACCGCCAGGCCCACAACGTGAACTGGTCGAGTCGAAGGGATCGACGAAACGTGGTCCTCAATGCGATTGCCAGTGCGGACCTGGAAAGCGGCTACGTTTTCGGCTTCCACCTCAACTTCGATCCCTCCATGGATCCGCTGCAGGTTGAGCGGGAAGCAAATGCCGCCGGCGATCTCGGGTCTATGAGCCCTTCAGGAAGTATGCGCGAGTCTGGCTTGCGCGCGACTACGCTGCCGCGGTGGCAAACAGCGCCAGGCTTCGGTCCAAAAGACTTGATGGCGGCGGCAGGATGACGCAGGTGGATCGCCTTGCAATGGAGATTGCCGAAACCTACGAGGATGCTGAGTCTCGGGCTGACGTCGAAGCCTCCGAATCCAAGAACAGCGACATGGCGCTGCCGTCGCACGGAATGCAGGTCAGAGAGTCGTACACGGTGCACGGCCACTTTCAGCTACTCGCCGCCATGCTCCAGGGGGCCGAGAAGGTGCGGGTATACATGGACCAGGACAGTGGCATCCGGGCCGCCTTCCTGGCGGCTTTCGTCGACCGGATCAAGGAGCGAACCGCTGACGGCTGGTACGTGTCGGTGCTCAAGGAAACAACCATCCACGACAAGGAAGCGGCGGTCAAACTTGCCCGAGATCGCCTGAAAGCGGAGGCGGAGATCCATCCAGGCCTGGACCAAGACGAACTGCTTGTTGAACTGATGAAGCGGGAAATGCGTTGCGCGACGCGAGTGGGTCAGTATGACGACCTGTGGCTCGAACATCCGATGCCGAGCATGAGCGAGCCAGCCAAGAAGGTCTGCTGGCTCACGGATCTTGGGGACTACGACGAGGAGCACGCGGCACGGCCCTATTCGAAGGCTAGCCTTCACGCGGTTGACCGGTTTTTCATGCAGACGCGCCGACGCCTGTCCATGGCCGAGCGCTCGATCATCACTGCCAGCAAGGACCGGCGCGTCTGGCACGGCCACTCGGCGTATCGGCCCGAAAACCTGGCCATGACCCTCGAAACGTTTCGAGTCTTCTACAACTACTGTAAGGCCAGTGACGATGGCAGAACACCGGCGATGCGCCTCGACCTTGCAAAGGGGCCTATTCAGCTTGAGGAGGTGCTGTACTTTCAAGGAAAAGCGTGAGCACGCCCTGGTCATCCTCTTGTGAAGCCCCATGCCGCAGCGAGACTGGTAGCAAATTGGTTGCAGTTCGATGCAGACAGGACGTCCAACAGATCTTCCTGGCTGATGGGCGGGGCCTTGAACCGGCCGATCATTTTGATTAGCACCCTCGCGACGTTGGGGTCCGCCGCGAGAAGATCGTTGAGGAGCGTTCCAGGCCTCGTCACTTGGACCATGGTCCCCGCAAATGCCTTCTGTGGCAGATCCTTCATGTTGCTTGTTACCAGCACGACTGACTGGCCCCCGCGAATCATTAATCATTTGGCTGAGCTTTAAGGCGCCGGCAGCCACGTGGGCGTCTTTGGGGTCAGTCGTGCCAGCGAAGTTCGCCTCCAATGTCTCGCTGCCAAGGACCAATGCGTCCGGGAACGCGTCGGCCATCAATCGAAGCAACTTGTCGACGCTCGCGGCGGATTGCCCGAACTTCGGCTTGAGGAGGTTTCGGCGAACCTCGACCAGGACTTGCTTGCCCCAGTGCGCCTGAATGAGCCCCGCATGCGCAAGATCCAAGAAAACACTTCGCAGGTATTCGGGAATTAGGACGTTTGCATCCAAGTACACCAGCGGCACCTGCCCCGGCGCGACCAAGGCCGCGCGCTGCAGCTTAGCTGCCGCCATCAGGAGGTCTTCACCCAGGGACGCTTTGACTTGGCGCGTGCGGCATTGAGCTCCCTTGTCCTCTGCTTCGTGGTGATGCTGTCCATTTCCAGGAAGGCAGCTTCACGCGAAGCACGCATTTCACCTTGAACCCGATCGACTTCCTGCCGTGGAATTCGGCGATGGCCAGATTGCGTTCGCTCAACGCCCTGGAAAGTGCCATCATCAACAAGGCGGGCCACGTATGGCCTGCTCACATTGAGCCGATCCGCGGCTTGCTGTGTGGTGAGCATTTCGGGGCTTTGGGCGCTGAGCTCAGCTGTTGATGCAGGCCTAACGCGAAGGATTACGGCGGTCGGTTCTTGCGGGTCAACCGCATACTCGACAACGAAGCGGCGATCTGGCTCGCCCTTGGGTCGGATCCGAACCGTCTGAACGGTGAGCAAGCCTTGCTTCTTGAGGTCCTCCAGAAAAAGGTGGCTTTGCTGGCCAGGAGGAACCAATTTCATTGGATCAACGCCTTGCACGACCTCTCGGATGGTGGTCGCCTTGGTGCGCGATGCGCCCGTCTGGATGGCCTTCCGGGCCGCGCTCGGCAGCCCTCGCTTTGCTGTTCGCTGAGAGTTCTTGAGCGCTTCGAGCACGGCGGACTCTAGGGTGCCAATATAGGGCCTCCCTGATACTCGTTGTGCCGTAGTGTGCTTCGCTCCTGCGTTGCCAGGCGCTTTTAGGGTCGTCATTCGACGAGGTTACCAAACTTCCCATCAATTCGCAAATATCGAAATCAAGGTCTCGCTCTGGAAGCAGCCCTGCGCGGCGCCATCAAGCTTAGAGCCACCTGTGGCCGGTGGTCGGCGGCGCGCATGGCTGGACTGTGGGTGCCGAGCTACACCAGCGGTGCATAACGCACGGGCAGACAGCTTTGAAAGGCTACAGTCGGCCATGAGCCGCCGACCACGATGGTCTGCTGTCCGGCAGCGCCGAACCCTTGCGAGCGGCCAGGACGCCTTGACGTGGCCATGGGCCGGTCGTCTTCGGGAGCCTTGCGGCGAAGCTTGTGGACTATTTGGCGGCGACGGCACCTGAGTCCGGCTCTTCGCCCAGCGAAGCGGCCACGTCCTCGAGATACGCCTGTCGATTGACGAGCCGCAGAAACTCGCGCCGATCGTCTACTAACGCAACGAACGGCATCGGACAGCGCAGTAACGCGCGCGAGCGTCGCGCCCGCGATTCGTCGCTCAGCGCCTTGGCGCTGGCGGCGAGTGCACTTTCTGGTAGCAACTCGGCCAGCAAGCGCCTCGTCACCCAGCTGGCTCGTTCTTCCGCGTGCCCCAACGGAACCCAGTCGCCCGACGCTGGCGCAATTGGGGAAGTCGGCGGGATCGCTGGGCGCTGCAACGCTGCAATGAAGCTGCTCACCAGCTGCCGAGCCATCCATGGCTCCATCGCTCCGGTGTCCGAAATCGTCTTCACAGTCGTGGTGATCTGCGGGTTTTCTGCTTGCGACGCCTCCGCAGTAACGAACGCGGCCTGCAGCCAAGGGAAGCGCCTGGCCAGCGCCCACCGCAGGTGCCGCACATTGGCCACCGCCACGAACTGGCGCTCAGCATTGGGGGTACGTTCCACGAATACGAACACCTTGACGCCGCGCATGCGTTCCATCATCACCGCAGCGATGAAAAGGCGCGACGTGAGCCATTCGTCGCCTTGGCCCAGCGCGATGAGCGAGAAGTCCGCAGGCTCGGTGGACTGGGCCTGCTCCAACATCATCCGGCTCGAATCGCTGACTTGCGCCGAACTGGTCGCAGCGCGAATGTCGTCCAACAATGGCGTCGCGGTCGATGGCTTAGCGGCCGCGAGCTCGAATTGCAGACTGAACACCGAGAGTTTGCTGATGCGCCCGCCGATGGCACCGATGAAGTCGCCGATCGGCTTGCGAAACCACACCGCCACGGCCAGGGCTACCAGGGGCCACGCCAACGACTTGGTCAACTCGACAAGCGCACCCAGGCCGGAATAGGTCACCGCGGTCGGAGCGGATGCAGCTGGCGCGCCAGAGAGAGCTTGCGCGGCACAAAACAACGGCGCAAGCAACGCGGCCGCTGCGATGACAAGAGATCGGTTGGTCTTGATTGACATGATGCGTCCGAGTAGATAGCGAAAGCGCGCAGGCCACCTCCACACGCCTGTGGACGCTGGCGCGACTAGCTTAGCCTGGGGCACTCGCGAGCGGCAGCAGATGGAGGACATTCGACAGCGGAAGCCGGCCATTAGGCACAGGACCCACTTATGAACAGTTGGCGGGACCGATGATCGCCTGAGGCGCACCGCACCTCGTGATCGAACCTCGTCCACGGGCGAGTCTGTACATAAGTTCGCATTTGCGGCAGCACGGCGGCTCCACTTCTGGAGCCCGCCATGCACAAGATTCCCTCTTTGCACCCAACCGTCCGCGGCTGGCTTTTCGACGGCCCGTTGGCCGAGCATGTTCCGGCATACGTCGCGCGGCTGAAGGGCGGTCGCTACGCGCCCAACACCTCGGCCCGCTGCCTCGGCGCCATCGCGCACTTCGCTCATTGGATGGCGCTGTGCCGGTTGTCAGCGAACCGGCTCGACGAGAGCCGCATCGAGCAGTTCCTGCACGAGCACCTCCCGCACTGCGGTTGCCCTCCGCCGGCGATGCGGCATCCGCGCGAGGCGCACGCTGCATTGATGCCGTTGTTGGCCCTGCTGCGCCAGCGCGGTGTTATCAGCGACCTGCCGTCGCCGACGGGGCCGATCGCCGACGAGCTCAGCCGCTACGACGCTCACATGCGCGACGCCCGCGGCCTGAGCGCAATGACCAGGACGAACCGTCTGCGCATCGTTCAGCGGCTGCTGCTCGCGAAGTTCGCCGGCCGCGCGTTGAGATTCCACGAGCTTGCGCCCGACGACGTGCGCCGCTTCATCGCCGAGCAGCTCGAACTACGCAACACGGTAAGCAACGCCATCACCATCAACGGTGCGCTGCGGGGCTACCTGCGCTGGCGCGGCAGTTGCGGCGACGCGGTGCAGCCATTGCTGGGCGTCATCAGCTCGCCGCCCAACTGGAGCTTGGCGTCGCTGCCGCGCGCGCTTACGCCCGAGCAAGTCGACCGCGTCCTGAACTCGTTCACGGGCACGCTGCGCTCGCCCAAGCGCGGCTACGCGATCGTCCGCCTGGCGCTTGATCTGGGCCTTCGCACCGCCGAGATCAACCGCCTGCGGCTCGACGACATCGACTGGCAGCGCGGCACCGTCACCCTCAAGCGCACGAAGTCGAAGCGCCAGGACGTGCTGCCGCTGCTGGAGGCCGCCGGCAAGGCGCTGGAGGACTACATTCGCCACGAGCGACCGGCAAGCCGCAACCGAGCGGTGTTCGTTCGGCATCTCGCCCCGCACGATCAGCCTGTGGGCACGGCCGCCATCCGCAGCGTGGTGCGCCGTGCGTTCCGCCGCGCCGGCATCCCGCATGAACGTACCCACGCCCTGCGCCATACCTTGGCCTGTCGCCTCGTGGGCAGCGGCAGCCCGATCAAGGAGGTGGCCGACGTGCTGCGCCACCGGTCGCTGAACACCTCCCTCATCTACGCCAAGCTCAATGTGGGCGCGCTGGCCGAAGTGGCGCTGCCGTGGCCGGGGAGCGCGTCATGAGCCGGGCCGTCAGCCTGGCTGCTCGGGTGGAGCAGTACCTCGCAGAGCGCCGTCGGCTCGGGTTCGATCTGAGGTCGATGCGCTATGGCCTGGACAGCCTGGTCGAGCATGTCAGGAAGACCCGGCATCGCGGCACGTTGACGATCGAGGTGATGGCCGCCTGGGCACGGCAGGCCAGGCAAGGCGCCGGAACGAATGCCACCTGGGCGCGCAGGCTGCGCCTGCTGCGGCCGTTCACGCGCTGGCTTCAGCAATTCGAGCCGGCTACCCAGGTGCCCGAGGAGGCGATGTTCGGTCCGATCCCGGGTCGGGTGACGCCGCACATTTACCACGACGAAGAGCTCGTTGCGCTGCTGGAGGCCGCCGGTCGCATCGGCCCGCCGACGGGGCCCCGCGGCGCCGTGATGCAGACGCTGTTCGGTCTGCTGGCGTGCACCGGGATGCGGATCTCGGAGGCGCTTGCGCTGGTGGACGCCGACGTCGACCTGAAGTCCGGCGTGTTGACCATCCGGCAGAGCAAGTTCGGCAAGCCCCGGCTGGTGCTGCTGCATGTAACCGCCGTGGCGGCGCTGCAGCGCTATCGACGCCAGCGTGATCGCTACGTGCGCGCCACCCCGGAGACGCCACTGTTGATCGGATCGCGGGGCCAGCGGCTGGGGCAGCCGCTCGGCGACCATCAGGTTCACCTCATCTTCGATCAGCTACGCCGCCGGCTCGGCTGGGTGGGCCGCGGCGCTCACGGCATGCCGCGCATTCATGACCTGCGGCACAGCTTCGCGGTGAGGCGGCTGCTGCTGTGGCACCAACAGGGCGTGGACCTGGATCAGCGGATGCTGGCGCTGTCGACATACCTGGGCCACGCCAAGGTCTCCAACACCTACTGGTACGTCAGCGCCGTGCCGGAACTGATGGCCATCGTCGGCAAGCGCTTCGAGCACTTCGTCGATCCGTGGGAGAGCCTGAGCGAGGACGGCGATGAGTAAGACAACGCCCAAGCCGCCGAGCTTCGCCGCGCTGGTGCAGGCCTTCTTCGCCGAGCACCTTCAGCAACAACGCGCGATGAGCCCCCACACGGTGGCCGCCTACCGCGACGCGTTCGTGTTGTTCCTGGACTTCGCGAAGAAGCGACTGCGCAAGCAGCCGACGGCGACCCGGCTGCACCACATCACGCCGAAGCTGATCCTCGCGTTCCTCGACCATCTGGAGCACGAGCGAGGCAACTCGGTGCGCAGTCGCAATGCACGGCTGGCGGCACTTCGCGCGTTCCTGAAGTTCGCCGGCCGGCGCGACGTCACCGCGCTGCATGTCGTCGAGCAGGCGCTCGGCGTGCCGATGAAGCGCTTCGAGCGCCCGATGCTCGGGTTCCTCTCGCGCGAGGAGATGCTGGCCATCATCGGCGAACCGGGTAACAGCTGGACCAGCCAGCGAGACCATCTGCTGCTGCGCATGCTCTACAACACTGGCGCGCGGGTGTCCGAGATCATCGGTGTCAAGCTCGCCGACGTAGTGCTCGACGGCGCGGCTTGCGTTCACCTGCAGGGCAAGGGTCGCAAGCAGCGCACCGTGCCACTGTGGCGTTCCACGGTCAGGCAGATCCGGACTTGGCTGAAGCTCAACCCGCAACTCGGGCCGGCCTCACCGCTACTGCCGAACCGTATCGGCACGGCGATGACGCGCAACAACGTGACGCAGCGGCTTGCCCTGGCGGTAAAGGCCGCGACCACGATCCAACCGCAGCTCGCCAAGCGCCGCATCTCTCCGCACATCGTTCGACACGCGACAGCGATGCACTTGCTGCAATCCGGCGTCGACATCAGCGTCATCGCGCTGTGGCTGGGGCACGAGAGCCCGACAACGACACATCTCTACATGGAGGCGGACCTCGCGATGAAGGAGCGCGCGCTGGCCAGGCTGCACGAGCCCGACGCGGCAATACGTCGTTACCGAGCTCCCGACTCGCTGGTGGAATTCTTGAAGACTCTGTAGTTATGGGCAGTACCCGGGTGCCGCGTCTCCGCCCCGTTCGAGGAGGGCGCCCGGGATCGCCCGGCGAACTGTTCATAACTGGGATCTGTGCCTAATGGCCGTTATGAACATCTATTCATAACGGCCAGGAGCACTCCTTCGCGAAAGTCCGCTTCCTGGCTGTATCCGGTCGCAACCGGGGAGCTTGGGGCCCGAAGCGGCGGTACGTGTCGCTCTGACACTCGAGCGTACGGCACGGGACCCAGGCCACGTCGTCAGAGAACAAGGCAGTACTTGTGGTTCCCATGGTTCTCGAGGTCGCTGCGCAGCGAAAAGAGGTGACCGGTGTCGGCCAGACAAAAGCGATCTTGCCAGCCGAATGATGCTGAAATAGACTTCGCACTGCCCGAGGTGTGAGAACCTCGGCTTCGCCGGCAGCATTGCCGCGACAGCCAGCATAGTCGTATGACCTGGCGCCCGCATCTGCGCTCATGGCGTCGCGGGGAATCACAGCCGTGAAACCCTCTCGTGACGCCTATGACAACAGCCAAGATCCGCACCCTCCGAGGTCTAGCCTTCGCCGCACAGCACGGCCGCTGCATCTACTGCAACTGCCCGATGTGGTTCAACTACTCGCAGGCATTCGCCAAGCGCCTGAGGATCTCGCTCGATGAGGCCAAGCTATTCCGGTGCACCGCCGAGCACAAGGTTGCTCGTAAGGACGGAGGGAAACACACGCGAGGCAACATCGCAGCGTCGTGCTGGGATTGCAATCACCGTCGGCACGCGGACAACCCGAACTGTGCGATGGACCATCTAACGTACTCGATCCACGTCGCCTGGAATGTGAGAGAAGGAACTTGGCGCTAGGCTGAGGGCCGCCGACAGTGCAGCTAGCCGGCTCGAGTGAGCGTCCGGGTTGTGGCCGTTCAGTAACTTTGACGAAGGTCAGCTTCTCTTGATGCTGAAGGGCCGCAACGGGCTGTTGACGCCAGGCCGCCGGCAGGGGTGTGGTGGGTTGAGAGCCGCAGCAGGGAGGAGCACGCGCACCGCGACCTTCCGCGCGGCAGAATCGCGTCGCATGGAAATCACAATTGCGGTCTCGCTACTTACGTACCTTCTTGGCCTTTGGGACGGCCACTACTTCAGCTTGTTGCGGGATAGACGAAAGGAATATAACGAAGCCGCAGACCGCCTGCGCAAACACTTGATGGGCGAGAACCCAGAAGCTTTTTGCATGTGTCGATCGCCATCCGCATTCGAGCTTGACCAACTCGAGCGGCTCTCGCACTGGTGGCGGCGAAAGCCGCTAAGACGTGCCCTTGCCCGTTACAGCGCCGCAAAGCAGGACTATCGGCAAGACGAAGTTGGCGGCATCCACCAAAACAACGTTCCGGAGGCCTGCGCCGCTCTCGAAGCACTGATTGCGTTCACTGAGCGCCGCTAGCTTTCATTTCTCTCAACAGACCATCACCAGCGGTGCCAAGGGGTGGTGGGTGGACGGAACCGAGGGGAAAAATTCCAGGTAGGGTGAAAAACCCATCGGGGAATTCAAACTGTGCTGGAAAGCCGGTTCAACCTCGTCTGGTCAATCGGCTTGCAAAGCGTTGATTTGCAATGCTGCGCCAGCTCCACCATGGTGCAGTTCGACATCAACTTACCTTGAATTTTTTGCAGCTTAGTTTGAACTCCCGCGCCCGCTGCGGGCGAGCAGCCCGGTCGTGGGGGGCGTGCGCCCCTTGGCGAAGCAGGACGTGCGAAGGAGTTTTAGCGGCTAAAAAAATCCGCAGTGCTGATGGCGCGCGGCTGCGAACCCCCGATCGAGAAGAGGAGGGCCAGGGCGCGGGGCCTCCGATTCCAAGGCGCGCGCAGGGCAGAATGCCGCCACAGCCGGTAACGGAGAGCATTTATCTGACGCCGTGCCGACGCTGATCGAGCGCGCTGGTGTTGCGGCGGCAGATAAACGTCGATGGACTGAACCGCCGCTCCGGGGTGGCGTGCGGGGCTGTTGGGGAATGTAAGGTTCAGACGCGGTGACGGTAGTAGGTGCGGGGTGTGCAGGCGTGAACGTGGGTGCTCAGGCGGCGATTGGTGACGGCCGTTGGGCGGTCGAGGCGCAAGCGATGGGTCGTTCGCGGCATACCGATGGTTCGGCCACACACGTCGGGACGATCCGCACCGCCGTCGCGATGTCGGTGACGGACAAGTTCTTGGACGGTGATGCGCCGGCCGGGTATCACGGCGGACCCCGGCATGCAACGGCTTGCGGTGCAGCGCAGCCGCGCTGGGGTGGCAACACCTGCACGGTACGCCAGTGCCCCAAGCGGCAGTGCGGGCAGCACGAGACTTCGATGCCCGTGACGCGCTGGAGGAACGTGGCGGCGTCCTCTCGAGCCTGGGCATTGGCCGCCGGCATCGACAGCGCCAAGCGGGCCTGCGCCAGGCGCTCGGCCTTGACGGCCGGGCTCAGCAACCCGTAGTGGCGGATGCGCTTGAACCCCGGCGGCAGCACATGCTGCAGGAAGCGAGCGATGAAGGTCGGTCCGTCGATGAGGACCGTTCGCTTGCCGCCATGATCGTCGGCGCGCACGCGCAGTCGCACCCCGTTGGCATCGATGCCGACGATGCGCTCGTTGGAGACTGCCACGCGGTGCGTGTAGCGCGACAGGTAGTCCAACACCGTCTCGGGGCCAGTGAGCGGCGTCTTGGCATACACCACCCAGTCGTGACGCTTGAGCTCGGCCAGCCGTACCTGGCGCATCGCCGGCGTGTTGGCGGGATCGCGGGGCAACTCGCCGGCCTGACTCGCGCGGCGCAGCGCGTCGACGAACTTGCCTCTGAACACGCGTGACAGCGCATGCACCGGGAACAGGAACGTCGGGCTCCGCTTGGGTGCACACCACAGGCCATCGCCGTCCAACCCACCGCAGGCCATCAGCGCGTGCACATGGATGTGGCGGCGCAGGTCCTGCGTCCAGGTATGCAGCACCAGAGTGAAGGCAGCTGTTGCACCGAGCCAGCGCGGGTTCGCGGCGAACTCGCTGAGCGTGGCCGCCGCGCATTGCATCAGCGTGCCGTACGCCCAGCGCGCGTGGAACTGCGCCAGGGCGTTGAGGGCGTGCGGCAGCGTGAAGACCAGGTGGCAGTACGGTACCGGCAGCAACTCGGCAAGCTGGGCCTGGCGCCAGGCGTCGCGGGCGTCGTTCTGGCACTGCGGACAGTGCCGGTTGCGGCAGGAGTGGAACAGCCGCTGCTCCCGTGCGCACTGGTCACAGCGCTGCAATTGACCACCCAGCGCCGGTGTGCGGCAAGCGACGATGGCTCGCCAGGCACGCGCCTGCGGCGTGCTCAGCGTGTGCTGGCGCAGATAGGCCGGCTCGAAGGTGTGCAGCACCTCGGCCAGGGTGGCACTCATCGCGCAGCGGCTTCAGTGCAGCGGCGGTCGCGGTGGCGTCGGCGGTGACGACGGCGCCTTTGGCTCGACCTTGGGCAGATGGGCCAGCAACGCCAGCGCGCTGTCACCGACGCTGTGGCCGGGGCGAGCCATGCGAAGGTAGCGGCTGGTGGTGCTGAGCTTGGCGTGGCCGAGCAACTGGCTGATGCTGTTGAGGTCCACGCCGGCTTCCAGCAGATGTGTGGCAAAGCAGTGGCGCAGCGTGTGGATGCCGCCGACCTTGGCGATGCCCGCAGCGTTGCGCGCGGCGTAGAAGTAGCGCCCGGCGCTACGGGTGTCCAGGTGCTGGGAGGGGTTCAGCCGCGCAGGGAACAACCAGTCCTCGGCCTGTGCAGTGCGTCTGCATTGCCGCCAGTACAGCCGCAACTGCTCGAGCAACTCCGGGCTGAGCAGGCTGTAGCGGTCGTGCCCTCCCTTGCCCGCGATGACGTGAATGCACATGCGGTCGGGCGAGGAGTCGATGTCGCAGCCGCGCAGTTGACACAGCTCGCTCACGCGCAGCCCGCTGGCGTAGGCCGTCATCAGAAGCGTGCGCGCCTTCATGGACATCGGCGCAGCCAGCACCGCTGCCACTTCGGCGCGAGACAACACGTCGGGCAGCCGCTGCGAGGTGTGCCCCATGGGGATGCGCTGGCGTCGCTCGTTCTGGCCGAGCACCTCGCACACCAGAAACCGCACGGCGCTGGAAGCCTGATTGACACTGCTTCGCGCCAGATGCCGCTCGCGCACCAGGTGCAGCAGATAGGCCTGGACCTCCTGGTCGGTGATCAGCTCCGGGGTTCGGCGGTAGTGACGGGCCATCTGCGCGACAACCCTCAGGTAGGACTCTTGCGTGCGTGGCCTGAAGCCGCGCAGCACCATCGCATCGATCATGCGTTGACGTAGTGGTGTCATCGTCGTCTCCGAGTTCCGGGGAACATTCCCCGCAACCAAGGTACAACTCAACTCCGCGCAACGCGATCTGCCCTCGTCGCACACATCCACCGCGTCAGCGGTTTAGTCCAACGGCCATAAGCCGACCTTCCGGTCGACCGTCCAGCTAGGATTGATGAATGACCTATATCCAGCGCAAGCTTCGTGACCTGCCTGCACACCGAGGACTCCTTCAAGACCTTGCTTGCACGCCGCTGACGGAAAAACAGCTGACCGAGAAGTACGGCTTCGTGTTCGAAGAGGTGTCAGACGCGCTTTCCATGACCCAGGCCTGCTTTGTCGGCACGGCCAGCGGTCGCCTTTTCGTCATCGTCTGTCGGCGAGGCATCCCTGAATGGGTGAACACAATTCGGACGGAACGGTCGGACGAGCCGCTGGCTTCCTATGTCCCGCAAATGCTCGCTGAATTCTGCGAATCAACGGGCTTTGCTGCCGGCGACCTTGAACGTATTTGGGCTGACGGCGTGTGACTGCCCGCGGCCAGAAGCCGACGTCGGCGCGTCGGCGTTCAATGTCTGCTTCCAGCTGATCTGAGACGTTCGACATCACCTAGCGAAGGTCGGCTGCTGCCAGCAGCTGACGACGAACATAGTCCTTGAAGGAGCAGTGGGAGTTCGTCGCCTGCGATGCGCCGTTTCAGGACATGCCGCTGCAGAATGCGGCGACCCGTTCCAGAGCGGTGGGTTTCCTTGTTTCTAGAGCCACTGGCTGATCACCCACCAAGACGTGAAGAGCGCGGGGCAGATTTGCGTAGCGATGAATTTCCTAGTCAAGGGGGTGAAGCGGGACGCCGCAACGGTGGTAAGACAAGACACTGACGGAGGGCGTCGCGGGATCAGCGCTTCTTCGCCTTCCCCACACGCTCCTTGTAGAACAGCGCCAGGTTCACCTGCGCCAGCAGCCGCTCCGCAAAGTCCGCATCGATGCGGGCGTGAACGAAGAGCAGCCGGTACCAGATGGGTCCGAACAGCATATCGAGGATAACTTCAAGGTCGATGTCCGCCTCGATCTCGCCGCGCTCCTGGGCGTGGCGCAACAGTCGCAACCCCGACTCTCGCCGCGGCATTACGACCTTGTCCCGCAACATGGCGGCGGTGCTCTCATCGTACTGCGACTCGGCCACAAGCGAACTCAGAATCGTGCGCCACTCGAGGTCCTGCAGGCGCTCGACCGTCGCCAGCAGGTAGCGGCGCAGTTCCGCCTTGAGCGACTTGGCGCTCTCGGAAATCGCCTCGTCCGGCAGCCCTTCCATGTAGAGCTCGATCAGGATCGCCCCCTTGCTGGGCCATCGCCTGTAGATCGAGGTCTTTGACACGGCCGCCAGGGCTGCGACCTGCTCGATCGAGAAGCCCGCGTAGCCGTGCAGGCGCAGCACCTCGCGCGCCGCGTCGAGGATTGCGTCGTGCGTTTGCTGGTTCCTCGGGCGTCCTCTTCCCGGCGCCTCCACGGGTGAGATCTCGTCCCGCATGACTTTTTGCTTCATGAGCGATTCTGGCATTTGACATACGGATCGTACCGTAATAGATTATAGATACGGTGCGTACCGTTTATGGAGTCCAGATCATGTTGCTGTATGGAGCTATTCCCCGGCTCGCCGGCCTGGCCGTCGTCCTGTTTTGCCTGACCGCGCAGGCAGTGCCCTTCAAGTGGGCGTCGCAGGACGATGCGGCCACGATGGACCCGGACGCGTTCAACCACGGTCCCACGTCCACCGTGCTCGGCCACATCTACGAGGGGCTGGTGCGGCGCGACCGCAACCAGCGCATCGAGCCCGCGCTCGCGCGCGCCTGGACGCATCCCGCGCCCACCGTCTGGCGCTTCAGCCTGCGCGAGGGCGTGCGGTTCCATGACGGCACGCCGCTGGCTGCGGAGGACGTGGTGTTCTCGATCCAGCGCGCGATGACGCCCGAGTCGGACATGAAGGTCTTTGCGGCGTCGATCGCGGACGTCAAGGTGGTGGACGCGAAAACGGTCGACGTGATCACCGAGTTTCCGAATGCCGCGCTTTTGCAGTCGCTGCCCGAACTCAAGATCCTCTCGAAGATCTGGGCCGAGAAGAACGGCGCGCAGAAGCCCGCGGACATGCGCCAGAAGAACGAGAACTTCGCCACCCGCAACGCCAACGGCACCGGGCCCTTCAAGCTCTCGGTACGCGAGCCCGATGTGCGCACGGTGCTGGTCGCCAATACCGACTGGTGGGACAAGCCGACCACGAACATCACCGAAGCGACGATGGTGAAGATCTCCTCGGCTGCCACGCGCGTGGCGGCGCTGCTCTCGGGCGAGCTCGACTTCGCCTACCCGATCCCGCTGCAGGACATTCCGCGCATCGAGGCCGCCGCAGCCTACAAGGTGCTGCAGGGGCCGGAGATCCGCACCCTGTTCCTGTCGATGGACCAGGCGAGCCCGGAACTCAAGTACGCGAACGTGAAGGGCCGCAATCCCTTCGCCGACCGGCGCGTGCGGCTCGCGATGTATCAGGCCATCGACATCGAGACGATCCGCAAGCGGGTCATGCGAGACTCGGTGGTCGCCACCGGCATCCTGGTGCCCGGCGGCGTGAATTCGGTCGATGCGGCCATGGTGGCGCGTCCGTTTCCCTACGACGTCGCCGCGGCCAAGCGGCTGCTGGCGGAGGCCGGCTATCCCTCTGGCTTCGAGGTCACGCTCGACTGCACCAACGACCGCTACGTGAACGACGAACAGGTCTGCACGGCGCTCTCCGGCATGCTCGCGCGCATCGGCGTGAAGGTGTCGGTCAACGCGATGCCGGGCGCTCGCTTCTTCACCAAGGTGGGCGCCGGCGATTCGAGCCTCAATTTCTTCGGCTACACGCCGGTCAACCTCGACGCCTACAACACGCTCAACGTGCTGATGACAACGCGCGACGGCAAGGCAGGGCAGTGGAACGTGGGCCGCTACAGCAATCCCGAGGTCGACCGGCTGGTCGGCCAGGTGCTCACCGAGATGAACTCCGAGGCGCGCACGCGCCTGGTCACCCAGGCGATGACGATCCATCGCAACGAGGTCGGGCACATCCCGCTCTACCAGCAAGGGCTGGCCTGGGGCATGCGCAAGAACGTCGACGCCGCGTTGCAGAGCGACAACCGCGTCAACCTGCGCTTCATCAACGTCAGGTAGGCCGGCATGCTCGCCTTCTTCCTGCGGCGGCTGCTGTCCGCCGTCGCGGTGCTGGCCGTCGTGGCGTTCGTCGCCTTCGGGTTATTCCAGTACGTGGGCGATCCGGTGACGCAGATGCTGGGCCCGGACGCGACCGAGGCCGACCGTGCGCGCGTGCGGCAGGAGCTGCACCTGGACGAAGCCTTCCCCTTGCAGTTTGCGCGCTTCGCCGGGCGGCTGGTGCACGGCGAACTGGGGGTGTCGCTGCGGCAGGGCCGCCCGGTGCGCGACCTGCTGGCCGAGCGGCTGCCCGCGACGCTCGAGCTGAGCCTCGTGGCCGCCGCGAGCTCGGTGGCGGTGGGGTTGCTGCTGGGCGTGCTGTGCGCGGTGCAGCCGGACGGGATGCTGGCAAAGTGCACGATGGCGCTGTCGCTGGTGGGCGCATCGCTGCCGACCTTCCTCATCGGCATCCTGCTGATCCTGGTGTTCTCGGTGCTGCTGGGCGTCCTGCCTTCTTACGGGCGCGGCGAGCTCGTGGCGGTGGGCTGGTGGAAGAGCGGCCTGCTGACAGCCGACGGATGGCGTCATCTCGTGATGCCCGCGACGACGCTCGCGCTGTTCCAGCTCGCGCTGATCGTTCGCCTCTCGCGCGCGGAAATGATGGAGGTGCTGCGCACCGACTACATCCGCTTCGCCCGGGCTCGCGGCGTGCGCGAGCGCGCGATCCTCTATCGCCATGCGCTTCGCAATGCGCTCATCCCCGTTGTGACGATCGTCGGGCTGCAGCTGGGCGCCGTCGTCGCGTTCGCCGTGGTGACCGAAACCGTCTTTCAGTGGCCCGGCGTCGGGGCGCTGTTCGTGGACGCGATCGGCTTTGCCGACACGCCCGTCATTGCGGCGTACCTGTGCTTCGTCGCGGTCATGTACGTCGTGATCAACTTTGCCGTGGACCTCCTTTACTTCGCGATCGATCCGCGGCTGAAAGTCACCTGAATGAACCAAGACAGACCACTGGACCCGACCGTCGAGGCGGTCGGACGCTTCAAGGACGAACTGGTCGCGCTGCGCCGGGACCTGCACCGCCATCCCGAGCTCGGTTTCGAGGAGCATCGCACGGCCGAGCGCATCGCCACGTTCCTGCAGGTGCTGGGCATCGAGGTGCATCGCCACATCGGCCGCACGGGCGTGGTCGGCGTGCTGCACGGGCGCAGCGTCGCGAGCGGGCGCAGCATCGGGCTGCGGGCCGACATGGATGCGATCCCGATCCAGGAACTGGGCGACGCGAGCTACCGCTCGTGCCGCCCGGGCACGATGCACGGCTGCGGCCACGACGGCCATTGCGCGATCCTGCTCGGGGCGGCCCGGTACTTGGCGCAGACGCGCCGCTTCGACGGCACCGTCTACTTCTTCTTCCAGCCCGGCGAGGAGGGCCATGCCGGCGCGCGCGAGATGGTCCGCGACGGCCTGTTCGAGCGCTTTCCGGCCGAGCGCGTCTTCGCGTTGCACAACTGGCCCTCGCTGCCGGCCGGCACGATCGCGCTCAACCCCGGCCCGATGATGGCGGCCATCGACAAGTTCTCGATCCGCGTGCAGGGACGCGGCGGGCATGGCGCGCATCCGCAGCAGGCGATCGATCCGATCCTGGTCGGCTCGAAGATCGTCTCGGCCGTACACACGATCGTAAGTCGCAACGTCAACCCGGTGGATGCGGCGGTCATCAGCTTCCAGTCCTTCCAGTCGGGGGCGCCCGAAGCGCTCTCGGTGATTCCGGACCACGCCACGCTGCACGGCATGGCCAAGTGGTTCAAGCCGGAGGTGCAGAAGGTACTGCGCGAACGGTTGGTCGAAACGGCCGAGCGCACCGCCGCGTCCTTCGGCGCGCAGGCCTCGGTGCACTACGAGCCGCTTTATCCGCCCACCGTCAACACGCCCGCCGAGGCCGCCGCGGTCGAGCGGGTCGCGCGGAAGGTCGTGGGCGACGACCGCGTCATAGGGGACATGGAGCCGAGCATGGGATCGGAGGACTTCGCTTTCATGCTGGCGGAGCGGCCCGGCGCGTATTTCCGGCTCGGGCAGGGCATGACCGACGGGCGCTTCCTGCACCACCCGCGCTACGACTTCAACGACGAGACGATTCCGGTAGGCAGCGGCGTGTTCGCCGCGCTCGTCGAGGAGCTGATGCCATCATGAAAGCCGCCGTCTTCCGATGGCTCGACAACGACGTCGGCCACAGCTTCCGGCACTCCCCCGTGGCGATCGTCGCGGCCGTGGTCGCGCTGGGGTGCCTGCTCAGCGCGGTGTTCGCGGGATGGATCTCGCCCCAGGATCCCTTCGACCTGACGCAGCTGGAGCTCATCGATGCGCGCCTGCCGCCCGCCTGGTCGCCCGAAGGGTCGCCGAAGTACCTGCTGGGCACCGACGACCAGGGCCGCGACATGCTCTCGGCCCTCATGTACGGCACGCGCATCTCGTTGATCGTCGGCCTGGCTTCGGTCGCGCTCTCGATGGTCGCGGGCGTGGCACTCGGCCTGCTCGCGGGCTTCGCGGGCGGCTGGCTGGACGCCTTGCTGATGCGCGTGTGCGACGTGATGCTGTCGTTTCCGCCCATCCTCACCGCGTTGCTGATCGCCGGCGTGGCGCGCGCGGTGGTGCCGGGCGCCAACGCCGGCGTCGCCTTCGGCGTCCTGATCGTCGCGATCTCGCTCAGCGGCTGGGTGCAGTACGCGCGCACGGTGCGCGGCTCGACCCTGGTCGAGCGCAACAAGGAGTACGTGCAGGCCGCGCGGGTCACCGGTGTGTCGCCGCGTCGCATCATGCGGCGGCACGTGCTGCCCAACGTGATGGGACCGGTGCTCGTGCTCGCGACGATCCAGGTCGCCACGGCCATCATCACCGAAGCCACGCTGTCGTTCCTCGGCGTGGGCGCGCCGCCGACCTCGCCCTCACTCGGCACGCTGATCCGGGTGGGCAACAACTACCTGTTCTCCGGGGAATGGTGGATCACCGTCTTCCCGGGCCTGATGCTGGTCCTCGTTGCGCTGAGCGTGAACCTGCTGGGCGACTGGCTGCGCGATGCGCTCAACCCGCGCCTGCGATGACGGGCGTACAGACCTCCTCATGAACATCCTTCAAGTCAACGACCTCGTGGTCGAGTTTCCGGGGCGGCGCGGCACCTTGCGCGCACTGGACCGTGTGTGCTTCCACATCGCGCCCGGCGAGATCCTCGGCGTGGTAGGCGAGTCGGGCGCTGGCAAGTCGCTCACCGGCGCGGCAATCATCGGCCTGCTCGAGCCGCCCGGACGGATCGCCGGCGGCGAGATCCTGCTGCAGGGCGAGCGCATCGACGGGCTCGGGCACGACGCGATGCGCGCCCTCCGCGGGCGCAGGATCGGCATGATCTTCCAGGACCCGCTGACCTCGCTCAATCCGCTTCACACCGTCGGGCGCCAGCTCGTGGAGACCATCCGCACCCACCTGCCGCTGGACGCCCGGCAGGCGCGCGCGCGTGCCATCGCGCTGCTCGAGGACACCGGCATCCCGGCGGCCGCGCAGCGCATCGACCACTATCCGCACCAGTTCTCGGGCGGCATGCGCCAGCGGGTGGTGATCGCACTGGCGCTTGCAGCGGAGCCGTCGCTGATCGTGGCCGACGAGCCGACCACCGCCCTGGACGTCTCGGTGCAGGCGCAGATCATCACGCTGCTGCGGCGCCTGTGCAAGGAGCGGGGCGCTGCGGTGATGCTCATCACGCACGACATGGGCGTGATCGCCGAGACCTGCGACCGCGTGGCCGTGCTGTACGCCGGCCGCATCGCGGAGATCGGGCCTGTGCAACAGGTGATCCATGCGCCTGCGCATCCCTATACCGCTGGGCTGATGGCCTCCATCCCGGACATCCGTGGCGATGCCGTGCGGCTCGCGCAGATCGATGGCGCGATGCCCCGGCTCAACGCCGTGCCACGCGGCTGCGCGTTCCACCCGCGCTGCCCGCATGCGATGGCACGCTGCGTGCAAACGCGTCCGGACCTGCTCGATGCCGGCGCGACGCGCGCGGCCTGCTGGCTGCACGATGCACCTTCAGCTCCGACCGAGTACGCCTTCGTCGAGAAGGCCCTCGCATGACGCGGCTTGTCGTCGCGCACGACCTCGCGCGCACCTTCGACGTGTCGCCGCCCTGGCTCAACCGCGTGCTCGAACGCAAGCCGCGCGTGCTGCTGCATGCGGTCGACGGCGTGAGCTTTTCCATCGAGCGCGGCAAGACGCTCGCGCTGGTCGGCGAATCGGGCTGCGGCAAGAGCACCGTCGCGCGCCTGCTGGTGGGGCTGTATGCGCCCACACGTGGCGGCCTGCAGTTCGACGGGCAGGACGCGCACGCCGCGTTCAAGACGCCCGAAGGCCGGCAGTTGCGCCGCCGCATCCAGATGATCTTCCAGGACCCCTACGCGAGCCTCAACCCGCGCTGGATCGTCGAGGACATCATCGGCGAGCCGCTACGCGAGCACGGCATCCTGAGCGACAAGGACGCGCTGCGCCAGCGCGTGGGCGAGCTGCTGCAGTCGGTGGGCCTCTCGCCGCTGGACATGAGCAAGTACCCGCACCAGTTCTCGGGCGGCCAGCGCCAGCGCATTTCGATTGCGCGCGCGCTCGCCACGCAGCCCGAGTTCCTCGTGTGCGACGAGCCCACCTCGGCGCTCGATGTGAGCGTGCAGGCGCAGGTGCTCAACATCATGAAGGACCTGCAGCGCGAGCAGGGCCTGACGTACCTCTTCATCTCGCACAACCTCGCCGTGGTGCGCCACGTGGCCGACCAGGTCGGCGTGATGTACCTGGGCCGGCTGGTCGAAGTGGCGGACAAGCAGAAGCTCTTCGCCAAGCCGCAGCATCCGTACACGCGCATGCTGCTCGACGCGATCCCGCAGATGAAGCACACCGGCCGTGCGCGCACGCCGGTGCAGGGCGAGGTGCCGAACCCGCTGAACCCGCCGACCGGTTGTGCCTTTCATCCGCGCTGTCCGCATGCGAATGCGCGCTGTTCGTCGCAGCGGCCGTCGCTGCTGAGCCTGAAGGGCGTGCAGGTGGCCTGCCACGCGGTGGAGGAAGGGCGCCTGTGAGCGTCCCTTCCTTCGGTCAGCCCGCGTTCGCGAGCTGCCGCAGCGCGGCCAGAGCCTCGGGATTGGCCAGGGAGGACAGGTCACCCGGCGGCTGGCCGGTCAGCACACGGCGGATGACACGGCGCATCACCTTGCCGTTGCGCGTGCGCGGCAGATCCGGCACGCAATGCACCGCGGCCGGACGGAACGGCTTGCCCAGTGCGTGCTCGATGGCGCGGGCGGCGCGCTCGCCGAAGGAGGCCACCGCTTCGGCTGTCGCGCCGTCCTGCGGCTGCAGCAGTACGACGAGCTTCTGTCCCTTGGTCGCGTCGGGCAGCCCAATCGCCGCGGCATCGCGCAGCGGCAGCGCCGCGAGCACCACCGATTCCACCTCGGCAGGGCCGAGCCGCTTGCCGGCCACCTTCAGGGTGTCGTCCGAGCGGCCCAGCACGAAGAAGTGACCCTCACCGTCCTCCTGCACCAGGTCGCCGTGGGTCCAGCACCCCGGCACCGCCTGCCAGTAGGCCTCCATGTAGCGATCGTCCGCCTGCCAGAAGCCCTGCGTCATGCCGACGAAAGGCGCGGCGATCGTGAGTTCGCCCGGCGTGCCGACGATGCGCCGCCCCGCGTCGTCCGCCGCGAAGGCGTGGACCCCGGGCGATGCGCTGTTGAAGCCCGAGGCCTTGATCGGGCGCACCGGCACGTTGGCCAGGATCGCCCCCGAAGCCTCGGTGCCGCCGGTGTAGTTGATGACCGGCAGCACGCCGGCGCCCATGCGGCGGAAGAACCACTCGAAGTGCTCCGGATCGAGCACCTCGCCCGCAGCCATGAGCAGGCGCAGGCTGCGCAGATCGCCGCGCGTGGACAGCGCCTCGTTTGCCGCCAGGCTGCGGATCAGTGTGGGCGAGGCGCCGAAGTGCGTGACGCGGTAGCGCTCGATCATCGCGGCGAATCGCGACCAGTCCGGAAAATCGGGCGCGCCGTCGTAGCACAGCAGCGTGGCGCCGGCCGTGAGTGTGCCGACGGTGGTGATGGGGCCCACGATCCACCCCATGTCCGAGGGCCAGTACCAGACATCGCCCGGTCCGACCTCGAAATGGAAGGCCGTGTCGTGCGCGATCTTGAGCGCAAAGCCGCCGTGCACATGCACCGTGCCCTTGGGCGCGCCCGTGGTGCCGGAGGTGAACACGATCATGAACGGGTCGTTGGGATCCATCGCCTCGACGTCCGCAATCGGCGCGCCACCGGCCAGGTCGTCCCACGGCCGGGTCGCGAACGCGCCTTCGATCGCCAGCCCGCCGCCGGGCACCACGACGACATGCGCGAGCAGCGGCAGGCCGCGCGCGGCCTCGTTGATCGCCGAGGCGGCCTGAACGACGCGGCCGCGCCGGCCGAACGCGTCCGCCGCGATCAGCACGCTGGCACCCGCGAGCGCGAGCCGCGATGCGATGGCGTCGGCTCCGAAGCCGGTGAACAGTGGCACGCACACCGCCCCCAGCGCGCAGACGGCGAGGAACGCCGTGACCGCCTGCGCGCCCATGGGCAGCATCAGGCCCACGCGGTCGCCGCGCCCCACGCCCAACGCGCGCAGCCCGCCAGCCACACGGCGCACCTGCAGGTCGAGCGCCGCGTAGCTCAGCGTGTCGGTGCGTCCGTCCTCGCTCTCGCAGGCGAGGGCGAGGCGGTCGGCATGCAGCGGGTCCCGGGCCCAGCGCAGCGCGTTGTGCACCCAGTTGATGCGCCCGCCCACGAACCAGCGCGGATGCGCGGGGTCGGGCGCATGCACGCAAAAGGTGTCGTACGGCGCGAACCATTCGATGGCCAGATGGTCCAGCACATGGCGCCAGTAGTCGGCCGGACGTTCGATCGACAGGCGATGGAGCGCGTCGTAGCCCTGCACGCCCGCGCGGCGCGCCAGTGCGGTCAGCGCTGCGCCGGCGATGCGCCCTTCGTCGGGCCTCCAGAGGGTCAGGTCAGGAAACTGCATGGAATGCCTTCCTTTGCGGCTTCAACGCGTGCCCCGCCGCGCACCCCGGAAATCCGGCGCGCGTTTGGCGAGAAAGGCTTGCACGCCTTCGCGCGACTCGGCCGTGCCGTAGTAGAGCGCCAGCGCCTCGAAGCCCAGCGCGCCGATGGCCCGGATGCTCTCCGAATCGGCGTTGAAAGAGCGCTTGGCGATGGCCAGGGCGGTCGGACTCTTGGCAAGGATCTCGCGGCACCAGAGTTCGACCTCGGCGTCCAGCTGCGCCGGCGCGACTACGCGATTGACCAGCCCCATCGCGAGCGCTTCCTCTGCGCCGTAGCGGCGGCACAGGTACCACATCTCCCTGGCGCGCTTTTCGCCCGCCACACGCGCGAGCAGCGCGGTGCCGAAGCCCGGATCCACCGAGCCGACCTTCGGGCCGACCTGGCCGAACACCGCGTCGGTGCTCGCGATCGCAAGGTCGCAGACCGTGACGAGCACATTGCCGCCGCCGATGGCGAAGCCCTGCACGCGCGCGATCACGGGCTTGGGAATGTCGCGGATCAGGCTCTGCAGCTCCTCCATCGGCAAGCCGATGGTGCCGCGCGCGCCGTAGCCGCCCTGGCCGTGGCTGGACTGGTCACCGCCGGTGCAGAAGGCGCGCTCGCCGGCGCCGGCGAGCACGACCACGCCGATCTCGCGGTTCCAGCCGGCGCGGCCGATCGCATGAAGCAGCTCTTCCGCGGTGCGCCCGCGCACCGCGTTGTAGACCTGCGGCCGGTTGATGGTGATGCGCGCGACGCCTTCGCGCTCCTCGTAGAGGATGTCCTCGTACGGCATGTCGCTGGAGGCGTTTGATGCGGGCGTCACAGCGAAGCCTCCAGCACCGTCAGCGCGGCGTCGAACGCCTCCAGCCCTTGCGCGAGCTCAGCGCGCGTGATCACGAAGGGCGGCGAGACCATCACCACGTTGTAGCGGCCATAGGCATGGACGCCGCGGCGCATGAGCTCGCCGTAGAACGCCTTCATGGGCGCGGATCCGCCAGGGTGGTGCCATTGCACCAGCGGCTCGCGCGTGTGCCGGTCCCGCACCAGTTCGATGCCGAAGTGCGCGCCCATGCCGCGCACGTCGCCCACCACCGGATGGGCGCGCTGCAGCGCCTGCAGGCCCTCGCGCAGCCAGCTCTCGATCTCGAGCGTGCGCTCGAACAGGCCTTCCTCGAGGTAGACCTTCAGGGCCGCGACGCCGCCGGCCACGGCGAGCACATGGCCGGCGTGGGTGTGGCCCACGTCGAACAGTTCGGTGTCGAAGTGGCTGGCCACGCCTTCGCGCACAAGCACGCCGCCCAGCGGCGTGTACGACGAGCTCGCGCCCTTGGCGAACGACATCAGGTCCGGCAGCACGCCCAGCCGCGTCGCGGCGAACGCGGCGCCGGTGCGGCCGAACCCCGTCATGACCTCGTCGAAGACCAGCAGGATGCCGTGCCGGTCGCACAGCGCGCGCACGCCCTGCAGGTAGCCGTCGGGGTAGATCACCATGCCGCTGGAGCCGGTCATGGGCTCGAGCACGATCGCCGCGACGTTGTGGGCGCCTTCGTGCGACAGCACCTGCTCCAGGTGCTGCAGCGCGCGGCGCGTTTCCTCGGCGGCATCGGTGGTGAAGAACGGGCTGCGGTACGGGTAGGGCGTAAAGAACTTCACCATGCCCGGCAGGTTGGGCAGCGGGTCGCGCCAGCGGTCCACGCCGGTCATCGCACTGCCGCCGATGGTGCTGCCGTGGTACGAGCGGTAGGCGCTGAGCACCTTGGACCTGCGCGTGACGAGCCGCGCGATCTTCAGCGCATCATCGTTCGCCTCGCCGCCGCCGGACGCGAAATGCACGCGCAGCCCTTCGGGCCATGGCGAGATGCGGTTGAGCAGCTGCGCGTATTCGGCGCGCACATCGTTGAAGTAGCTGGAGGCGACCCAGCACAGCTTCTCGGCCTGCTGCTGGATCGCCTTCACGACCTTCGGATGGCCGTGGCCCAGCGGCACCGCGACATAGCCGCTGGTCATGTCCAGGTAGGCCTTGCCGTCCTGGTCGAAGAAGTGGCAACCCTCGGCGCGCGTGATGACCGGCGGGTTGAGTCCGCCTTGCACCGACCACGAGACGAGCACCTGCCGGTAGGCCGCGGGCAATCGGGCGTTGGCCTGCCCATGTATCTGAAGGTCCATCGAAATTCCTGTGGATGAAATAATCTGATTGCCCCAATGGGCCATCCGCCGGAAGCTTAGGAAGGTGCGCCCCAGCGGACAAACCAAACCTTTGACACCTGACCCTCCAAAATATTGGTCCTCATGGCACGCGAACTTCCTCCCATGCTCTCGGTGCGCGCCTTCGAAGCGGCGGCGCGCCACGGCGGCTTCGCCAAGGCCGCGGCGGAGCTTTTCGTGTCGCCAGGCGCGATTGCACATCAAGTGCGTCAGCTCGAGGAGTGGCTCGGCGTCGAACTCTTTGCGCGGCTGCCTCGCTCGGTGGAACTGACCGATGCCGGGCGCGTCTACCGCGCTAGCGTGGAGCAGGTGCTCGAGGATCTGGAACGCGCTTCGATCGAACTGCGCCGCCACGCCGACGACAACGAAGTCACCGTCACGGCCATGCCTTCGTTCGTCACGCGTTGGCTGATGCCGAGGCTGGGACAGTTCCGGGCGATCCACCCGCAAATCGAGGTTCGCGTGCTCGCGTCGGTGCCGCCGGTGGAGTTTGTGCGAGACCGGGTGGACGTGGCCATCCGGCTCGGCGCGGGACCGTACCCCGGACTGGCGTCCGAGCCGCTGCTGGACGAGCACTTCTTCCCCGTCGCGGCCCCTGCGCTGCTGGCCGAGCACGGCGCGTTGGCGTCACCTCGCGACCTCCTGGACATGGTTCTTCTTCACGACGAGTTCGAGCCGCGCATTCCGGAACAGGTCGACTGGGCACGATGGTTTAAGGTGCATGGCATCCTCGTGCCCAAGCGGCTGCAGGTTCCGAGGCTGCGCTTTTCGCACAGCTATCTCACCCTCGACGCAGCCACGTCGAAGCAGGGCGTGGCGATGGCTTCGGATGTGCTGGCCTCTGACGCTGTCGACCAAAGGGGGCTGGCGATGGCTTGGTGCGGTGCGGTCACTGGTCCGTACCGCTATCACCTCGTGCAGAACAAGCAGTCATCGGCGCCAAGGCGGCCGGTGCAGTGCTTCGTCGAGTGGGTGCGTGGCGCGGCACATGACTTCCGACCTGCGAGGTGAGGCGGATCGAATTGTCGGCGTGGGGCGTGGGGGCGTGGGGTGCAACGGTGCGCTGAGCCTTTGCTCAACCGCATCAACACTTCCTTTTGGCGCAAATTTGAACAAGGGCACTACGACGTTTGGTCTTGGCCTGAAAGCAGTCATCCGTGTGGGAACCGTTGAATGTCTGCAACCCTGCAAAGCGGACATCCGCAACAGCCTGCTGTATGACGGCACTGGGCCCTAACCGGCTGTTCGCCCTTGCTCCATTGCGGACCTACGGGTCGCGCACAAAATAAGCGATCCCCGGGCAGCAAGTGACTCGGAGATCGTTGGCGTTTAGGGCTTCAGCGTCAACACTTTAAGCCAACCCCTAGCCCACCGAGGCGGGTTTGTCATATCTGAGCTTGCTTGTGCAGCGGATCGTCAAATTTTCGGCCGAACTGCGCAGTAGTTCCGATCCGGAGGGCTGCCGCGTAGCTTCCAGTGCGCGGGGTCGTTGAACGGCGCCGCCAAAGCGCCCATGATGAAATCTCTCAGTGGGAACCCTTCTCCAAGGTCGACCAACGACCTCTTGCCCTGACCGGAAACGGCCGGGGCTTTTTCGTTGCCACCGTCAAAATCGAGGTCATGAGTGGATCGAGAGCGGACGAGGTGCGGACGTGCGATTGCAGTTGGAGCGAGACGACTCTATCTGCGCCAAGGAGACAGGACTCATCTCAATGAGGGGGAGCCTCTTCCTGTTCGACCGGGGGGGTTCGTTCCGCAGCTCCGCCATGTCGCAGCGTCGTTGCCGGCCGAGGAGTGAGGTCTGCGCTTCTTGCCGGAAGCGAGGCAGCGTTTGCTTGATTCATCCAGTGACGGGACGCGGCTGCGGATTCAACCGGTCGATGCAACACACTAAAAACTGCGTAGGCAGAAGGAGTGTTGCAGATGAAGCAAAGGCCTCGGATCTACTACACGGACAGCCAGAAGCAGCGTGGGCGCGTCCGGGCGACAAGCAGTCTCAAGCGTCGGTCTGCTCGGCCATTTCAACAGCCCAGCATTTCTGCCATGCGGCGTTGAAGGTCAGCAAAGTTCGCGCGCACTGCATCTGCCAACGTAGGCAACAGAGGATTCGGATCCGCCTTTCGCCTCAGCAAAACAAGCACCTCGCTGGCGGCCGGTCCCCGCAGGCTGCAAAACCTCGTGCCCGCCACTCCAAGCAACGCGCACGAAGACGGCACCAATGCCACGCCGAGCCCGGCACCGACCAGGTCGAGCACGCCGTGCACCGTGCTCGCTTCGTAGCGGATGCGCGGGCTGAAGCCGGCCTTTGCGCAGAGGTAGATCGACTGGTCGAAGTACGCTGGTCCTCGGTGCCGGGTGAAGGCGACGAAATCGTGGTCCGCGAAGCTGCGCAGTTCGACCGGGTTGCCGGCACGGCGTGCTTGCTGCGGCGTCAGCGCAAGGCAAAAGGGATCGGCCATCTGCGCCGCGACCGTCAGCCGCGGATGGTGCGGCTTGCTGCGTGCGATCCCGGCATCGAGATGACCCGCGGCCACCGCCTCCGCCTGCTCGCTGCTGATCATCTCGCGCAGTTCGATATGCAGCGCCGGATGCTCCTTCTTGAGATGCCGGACGAGCTTCGGCAGCACCGTGCTGCTGGCCGAGGGCACGAAGCCGAGAGCCAAGTGGCCGCTGCTGGCGCTTCCCGTCACAGACTCCTTCATGCGCGCCGCACGGTCGAGCAGATACCGCGCTTCCGGCAGCAAGGACTCGCCTGCTGTCGTCAGGCGTACGCCTTTGGGGTGGCGCACAAAGAGCGCAGTGCCCATTTCTTCTTCGAGCTGCCGGATCTGCACCGACAGCGGTGGCTGTGCGATGAACAACTTTTCCGCGGCCCGGCTCAGGTTGCCTGTTTCGGCCACGGCCACGAAGTAGCGCAGGTGCCTCAGTTCCATGGTCATGAAAACTCCATATCCAGGAGATATCAAATCCATAGCGTATCGGTGTTTGGCGTATCGAACGCCAGCGACCAGAATTCGTCCATTCCAGGCGCAAGAGCGCCGCCCACTGAACGGAGACACACATGAAGAAAGCTCTCGCCCTGCTGACGGGTTGCGCATTTGGCCTGGCCGCGTCGGCCCAGAGCTGGCCCACCAAGCCGGTCAAGCTGGTCGTGCCGGCGCCAGCCGGCAGCTCGCTCGACTTCATCGCCCGCACGCTGGGCGACAAGCTGCGCGAGCGCTGGAAGCAGCCGGTCGTGGTCGACAACAAGGCTGGTGCAGGCGGCATGCTGGGCATGACCGCCGTTGCCAAGGCTCCGGCCGACGGCTACATCCTGGGCGTTGGCTTCAACGGTCCGATCGCATTCGGGCCGCACATGTACAAGAAGATGGCTTACGACCCTGCCAAGGAGCTGCTGCCGATCGTGCTCACCTCGTCGCAACCCAACGTGCTGGCGGTTGCGGCCAGCAACCCCGCCAGGACCTTGCCCGAATTCGTCGCCTGGGCAAAGAAGCAGGGCGGGAAGATCAACTACGCCTCGGTCGGCGCCGGCAGTTCTTCGCACCTGACCATGGAGCTGTTCAAGAGTGCGGCTGGTTTCGAAGCCACGCATGTGCCGTTCGCCGGCTCGCCACCGGCCGGTATTTCGGTAGCGTCCGAAGAGACACAAGCTCTGTTCACCGTGGCTCCTGCGCTGCTGCCGCTGATCCAGGGCGGCCGCATTCGCCTGCTGGCAGGCACCAGCCTCCAGCGCACCGAGACCATGAAGGACCTGCCGACGGTCGCCGAGGCGGGCTATCCCGGCTTCGAAGCCTTGGCGTGGAACGGCCTGTTCAGCGCCGCTGGCACGCCGCCGGAACTGGTGCGCCGCATCAATGCCGACGTCAACGAGGTGATGAAGGACAAGGACGTGCGCGACGCCTTCGCAAAGCAGGGTTTGATCCTCGGCGGAGGCTCGCCCGACGAGTTCAAGACCTTCATCGCGGCCGAAAGCCTCAAATGGGGCGCCATCATCAAGAAGGTCGGCATCAGCATCGACTGACACCGGAATCAAGCACCATGCAAGCTTTGCGCAAGACACGCCCGGAAGCGGGCCTCGAACTGGTGGACATACCGGCTCCCGTGCTGGAAGCCGATTCCAGCGATGTGCTCGTGAAGGTCAGGGCCACCGGCATCTGCGGCAGCGACCTGCACGTAGACGACTGGACGCCCAGCTATGCCTTCATCACCCAGAGCATTCCTGTCACGATCGGGCACGAGTTCGTCGGGGTTGCGCAGACCGGCCCCTTGGCCGGCCAGCGCGTGGTCGTTCGTCCCTCCGTGACTTGTGGCGTCTGCACCGCTTGCGCCACGGGCGACCACGATGGCTGCGAGAAGCGCCGCGGCATCGGAATGACGCGCGATGGCGCCTTCGCGCCCCGGGTCCGGGTCCCGTTGCGCAACTGCGTGCCCGTGCCCGAGAGCCTCAGCGACGAGCTCGCAGCGCTCACGGAGCCGCTCACCATATCGATGCAGGCGCTTCGCATCGCAGGAGACGTAGCCGGCAAGCGCGTGCTGGTGATGGGCCCGGGCACCATCGGCCAGGGGATCGCTGCGCTGGCACGCCGTGCCGGTGCCACGCAGGTAGTGGTCAGCGGCTTCGACGACGCAGCCCGATTCGACGCACTGCGCCGAATGGGCTTCGATGCCTTGGTCGATGTGGCAACTCAGCCGCTGGCCGAAGGCGCCCGGCCGTACACGGGCGGCGAGCCCTTTGATGTCATATTCGAAGCGACGGGGGTGCCCGAAACCATCACGGAAGGCCTGGCGCTGTTGCGGCGCAATGGAATCGTGGTCGTCACCGGCATCCATGCCCGCCCGCTTTTGCTCGACCTGACACCGATGGTGCGCAACCAGCAACAAATGCGTGGCTCGTTTCGTCCGCCCGAATCCGATTGGCCTCTGGCCCTCGAACTGATGGGCGAGATGGATGCTGTCATGCGCCCGATGATCAGTCATGTCTTGCCGTTGTCGCAAGCCCGCGAGGGGTTTGCGCTGGCGCACGCGAAGGCGGCGAGCAAAGTGCTCCTGAAGCCGCAAGCACGCGATGAATGACGATATAGCCGGCACGGGCGCCGTGTTGGCACTATGGAACGACGTCACGCCCGACGTGGATGCCGAGTACAACGCGTGGCATGCAAGCGAGCACGTGCCCGAGCGGTTGACGGTCCCAGGCATGCTGTGGGGCCGGCGTTATCGACGCTTGTGCAACAGCGATGCGCCACGCTACCTCACGATCTATGGCATGCGCGACGCGCAGGTCTTGGAAAGCGACGCCTATCGCCTTCTGCTGAGCCGGCCTACACCGATGAGCGCGCGCATGCGCCCGCATCTGTGCAACCTGTCGCGCTGGGTGTGCGATGTTCGCGAGGCCCTTGGATTCTTCGCATCAACCAACCTGGCTGTGTGGACGTTCGATGCGGAAGATGCGGCTCGCCTGCGCGCAGATGAACACGCATCCCGCACCCATGACTTGCTGCTCGCCCAGCGATCGCTCGACGCAGCGCCGCTGCCCTGGCTGACGGGCGGACAGGCGCAAGCGATCGAGGGAAGCTGGCTGTTGGCCATGGGAATGCCCGAGCGGGCGAGGGCTTCACCGCAGGCAATCCCGGGCGCAATCTTGTACAACACCCTTCCGGTCAAGCCAGCTTTGCCCCGTCTCTGAGCAGTCGTTCGCGCAGTGCCGGCATCGACACGGCACGGACCTTCCCTTGCTGCTTCGACTGCGCCGCCATCGCAGCCGCCACGCCGGCTGCCTGGCCTACGGCCATCGAGATGGTCATCACACGGATCGCCGCGTGCGCGCTGTGCGTCGCCGAGACGCCGCGCCCGACCACCAGCGCGTTGTCGAAGCCGACCGGAATCAGGCTGCGGTACGGGATTTGGTACGCGTGGTCGTCACCGAGGCCTTCGTAGCGCAGTTCGCCGCCGGCGGCCGGATGGATGTCGATCGGATACGCGCCGGCGGCAATCGCATCGGGAACTCTTCATTTCATCACCAGGCCGCCATCGACGAACAGCACCTGGCCCGTCATGAAGCGGCTCCATTCGGAAGCGAGAAACAACACCGGGCCGGCAACGTCCTCGGGCCGCGCGATTCGTCGCAGCGGGGTTGCGGCGATCAGCGACTCACGAAATTCTTCCCGGGTCGCGCTGCTGGCCTGCGTCGGGTAGACCAGGCCCGGGGCGACGCAGTTGACACGGATGCCGAGCGGCCCCAGTTCGGCGGCCAGGTTGCGGCTGAAGCCGACCAGCGCCGACTTGGCGGTCGTGTAGTCGTGGTACGGAATCACCGGCCGCTCGACCAGGTCGCTGACGATGTTGACGATGCTGCCCTGAGTGCGGTGCCTGAAGTGCGGCAGCACGGCCCTGCAGACGTTGTATGCGCCGCCGACGGCGCCATCGAACTGCGCCTGGTAATCCTGCCACGCCATGTCGCCGAACAAGGTGCGGCGCTGCGGGTCGAATGAATACGGCCGGAAGGCGTTGTTGACCACCACGTCGATGCGGCCCGCTGCATCCAGGGCCTGTTCCACCATGGCCTGCACGGCCGCGCCCGAATTGACGTCGGCCTTCACAGCCCAGGCGTCGCCACCGGCCGCCTTGCAATTTGCGACCACATCGGCGGCTGCGGCGTCGTTGCTCAGGTGGTTGACCACCACCGTCGCGCCTTCGCTTGCGAAGGCCTGCGCAATGGCGGCGCCGATGCCACGGCTCGCACCTGTGACCAGCACCACCTTGCCATCGAACTTCATGGTGTCAACCTTCATCGCGCCGGCAGCAGTTCCGTGCTGACCACGTCAGAGACCTTGATGTCGTGCCCGATCAGGCCCAGCTTGCGGTAGGCGTCCGCGGCCTTTTGCAGCGACTCCAGGTCGAAGGCACCAAGACCGTTTTTCCCGGTGGTGGCCGACACGGAGGCGGCATTGCGCAGGCGGATCACTTCCAGGTTGGTGGGGCGGTCGGTACCGTCGATGGCGTGTTTCACCGCCAGGCCAGCCGCCTCGTCGGGGTTGGCGATCATCCACGCCGCGCTCTCGCGATAGGCTTTCAGGAACCGCTTCAGCAATGGCTTCTTCTGCTGGTAGACCTGTTCCCGCACCACGAACAGGTCGCTCGACACGTTCAAGTAGTTGCGCACCTCCATCACGTTGACGTCGCCCAGCCCCTTACGCTTGCCCACCAGCAAGCCGGTGTCGGTGGCAGCAGTCGCATCGACCTGGCCTTGCAGCAGCGGCGCGAAGTTCAACAGCCCGGTGACGACGATGGTGACGTCGGATTCGGACAGACCGGCCTGGTGCAGCAGCACCAACAGGTTCTGGCGGGTGCCGCTGGACAGGCTGTAGACACCGATCTTCTTGCCCTTTAGGTCGGCCGGGCTGGTGATGTTGGCGGACTTGAGCGAGACCACGTTGAAGACGTTCTGTGGGTAGATGTCGTAGATCGCCCGCAGCTTCTCGCCCTTGTCGAGGGCCGAAAAGAACGCACCCGGATCGGTGAAGGCCACGTCCGCCTGTCCCGTGAGGATGTTGCGGATCGCGTCGCCCCCGCCGGCGCCCGACACGTAGGCCAGATCGATCCCGTTGGCCTTGAAGATGCCCTTGTCGGGCTCGACCAGCAGGTGCGTGATCTCGGTGATCGGCTTGCTCCAGCCGGCCACAGTGATCTTCTCCAGCGTGTCGGCAGCGTTCGCCCCGCCTGCGGCTACCAAGGTGAAAAGCGCAGCGGTTGCCAGCAGCGCGCAACGGCGTGCGATGGGTTTGTGCATGGACGTTTCCTTCATGAGATTCGGGTGTAGGGCAGCAGCAGTCGTTTCTCGACCGCGAGCGTGACTTGGTACAGCAGCAGGCCGAGCGCGGCGATGACAACCAGCACCGCGAACATCAGCGGCGTGTCCATCATTCCCTGCGAGGCGATGATCAGCGCGCCGAGCCCCTGGCTGGCGCCGATGAACTCCCCGACGACCGCCCCGACCAGCGCGAGCACCACCGCCACCCGCAGGCCCGCCAGGATGCCGGGCAGGCCGGAAGGCAGCTTCAGGCGCAGCAGTGTCTGACGCCGCGTGGCGCCTAGCATCCGAAACAGCTCGAGCCGTTGCGGGTCGACCTGCTGCAGGCTGGTCACGGTGTTTTCCATCAGGGGGAAAAAGCAGATCAGCGCCGTGATCACCACCGTCGACGTCATGCCGAAGCCGAACCACACGATGAAGAGCGGCGCCAGCGCCAGTTTGGGGATGACCTGGCTGATCACGATGTAAGGCTTCAGCACGCGTTGCAGCAGCGCCGACTCGGCCATCGCCACGCCGCTGATGAAACCAATCGAGCAGCCGGTGAACAGCCCGAGCACCAGCTCGAGGCCGGTCGTGCGGATGTGGGGCCACAAGTAGCCGGTGGACAGGCCCATCCAGAGCGACTTCATCACCGCCGAAGGCGCCGGCAGGACCAGGGCCGAAACGCCGGAGCCGCGCGACGCCAGCTCCCATCCCGCGAGCAATGCGAGCAGAAGCGCCCAGGAGCAGAACTGCGTGCGCGCGGAGGTCAGCTTCATACCGTCGCCATGTCCATCGCGTCGCGCACTTGCGCGCAGTGCAGGTTGAAGGCTGCGCCGTACCGCATTGCCGGCGCGCGCGGTTTGCTCACCTCGACGCGGACGTCCTGCACGATCCGGCCGCTGTCCATCACCGCGACCCGGTCGCCCAGATACACCGCTTCGGAGATGTCGTGCGTCACGAACAGGACGGTGGTGCGGCGCAGGCGACACATGTGCAGCAGGTCGTCCTGCAGCTCGCCGCGAGTGATCGCGTCCAGCGCGGCGAAGGGTTCGTCCAGCAACAGCAACGCCGGCTCCAGGATCAGTGCGCGCGCCAGGGCCGCGCGGCTTTGCTGGCCGCCCGACAACTGCCGGGGGTAATGCTGCGCATGGGCCGACAGACCGAGCAGCGCCAGCAACTGCTGCGCCTTGTCGATCTCCCGGGCGGTTGGCTTGTGTTGCAGCGACACCGGCAGCAGGACGTTGTCGATCACGCGATGCCACTCGAGCAGGGTGGGCGACTGGAACACGAAGCCGAGCTGCGGTCCGGGCGCAACCACCTCCCTGCCCTGCAACCGGATGCTGCCCGTTTGGGGATGCAGCAGGCCCGCGGCGAGCTTGAGCAAGGTCGTCTTGCCGCAGCCGCTGCGCCCGACCAGGCAATGGAACTCGCCTTCCGCGATGCGCCAGTCGACGCTGCGCACCACCGGCGGCCAGCCGGGGTAGGTGAAGCCCACCTTGTCGATGTCGAGGAAGCTCACGAGCGCTCCTAGTCCGCGTACGGCGCCAGCTTGTCGGCCGCAAGTTCTGCCGACTGCTCGATCTCGACCATCCGCACCAGGTCCAGCAGGTTGAACCGGCCGTCGTGATGCCAGCCCGCCTCCGGCGAGGTCATCGAGCCGATGGCGGTGATGCGGGTCACGCCGGCTGCTCCCAGCAACTCCGACAGCCGGAACAGTTCAGCCGGTGCTGCCGCCACGCCCGCCGTTTGCAGGAAGGGGGGGTGCGCTTCCACTTGCGCGATCACCTGTTCCAGCGAGTCGACCGCGACGACTTGGAGACTCCGGTTCAGCGCCGTGGGGGCCAAGGCCCGTGTTTCATCGGCGTAAGCGACGCCAAAGGCCGCGCCGTCCTCGCCGATCAGCTCGCTGACAAACTCGCCGCCCGCCGACATCGACTGCAGCTCGATGGCTTGCCTCCATCCGGCCACGGCGGCTGAATCCTCCAGCGCCAGGGCCCGGCGCGGGAAACGGTTCTGCAGGTTGGCGAGCTCGCTGGCGAGGTACTGCGCGAATTCGCGCGGCGACACCTTGCCGCCGCGTTCCACGTAGAAGACATGGGGCGAATAGCAGCCCTGCTGGTCGTAGCGCATCACGTCCCAGGCGGCCAGTCGTGCCGTCGCCGGCGCGCGCAGAGTGTCGAGGGCCGCGGCGCTCACCAGGCCGAAGCCCAGCTTGTGGCCGTACGGCAGAAAGCGCGTCGTGACCGGCAGCCGACGGCGGATCTCTGCCAGCGAATCGTTGGCGCCGTAGGCGAGCACCGTGTCCGCCTCGGCGTAGAGGGCCGACGCCTGTTCCTCCTCGCCGCCTTTCCACCACACCACGGCCAGGCAATCGGCCAGCGGCGGGTGGACCTCGGCCAGCAGCCGAGCGAACAGGCCCGCGAACAGCGGCTCCGCGCTTGGCAGCTTGCCGATGTTGCCGGCCTTCACCAGCAATCCGCAGACCAGGCTCCACAGCGGCAGGGCCGGAACGTTGCCGGCCCAGCTGTGAACCAGCAGATCCGGCCCGAACGCCCTGGCCGCGCCGCCCTTGGGTCGCGGCTGGAACTCGTCCAGCAATTTGGGATTGGCGAAGTCTTCGGCGACGAAGCGGTGCAGTTGCGGCTCGCGAAAGGTCTTGAAGAAAGCCGTGAGTCCCAGGCGAACCATATCGGCGTCGTAGCCGCTGACGATCGGCAGCAGCCGGTCGGCCTGTATGCGGTAGGCGTCGGCCGGGTCGAGCAGGCGGGCGATCGCGCGATCCACCACGGCCACGATTTCCGACACGGTCATCGTCTTCAGATGGAGGCGGCTGGCCTGCTTGACCCGCAAGGCGAGCGCGGTCATCTGTTGCGGGCTCAACACGGGCACGGCGACTTCGAGCCGCGTGGCGCCCGATTCGAAGACCAGAGGCTGCCACTGCACCTCCGCCGGCGCCAGGCCAGGCAAGTAACCGGCAGCCGCGTGCAGCGTCGTCATGCCGCTGCCGCCCGGATGAATTCCTCCACCGCCAGCGAGCAGCCCTTGGCCTGCGCGCCCTCGGCGCGACCGAGCAGCAGGAACCCTCCGTCGGCTGCCAGGCCCACGTCCTCGGTCAGGATGGTGGTCACGGAATTGAAGTTGGCAAGGTCGCAATGGACCAAGATACCGCGTTCGCCACGCGCGACTTCGCGGCTCGTGAGCGGGTCGACCAGGCGGGAGCGGATCCAGTGCGGCCCCGACTTCACCGACGGCACGGTAGCATTGCCCGCGTCGTAGAATTGCGTGCTCAGCTCGGTCATGCCATACATGTTGATGCACTGCGATCGTTCGATGCCGAGCCGGGCGGACAGCTCCGCATAGAAGGCGTCGAGTGGCAATTCGCGCGACTGTCCCTTGTAGCCACCCGTGTCCAGGACCCGGCTGCCCGCCGGCAGGCGGAAAGATTTTCCACGCTGCTTGAGCTCGTCGATCAGGTGTACGAAGCTGTAGCTGGCGCCGAGCAGGGCGTAGGGCAAGCCGTGGCGTTCAGCGTCCGCCAGCGCATCGCACAGGCCGGGACTGTCCAGTCCCTGCGGGCTCACGAAGTAACGACTCTCCTCGGTGCCGAATTCACTCAGAGCGAGCGCAAGGTAGTGGGCCAGCGAGGAATTGGGCAGCACGGTTTCGGTGGGGAACAGGATCCCCAAGCGCATCCGGCCGCTGCCGTGCATGAACCGACTCGAGAAGTTGCGGATCATCGACCGGTCGTAGACCGCCAGCGTCGGATGATGATGACGGCCCTTCACCTCGCTGCGGGTCGTGCCGCTGGTCATGAAGACGCGGTCCGTTGCGGCCGGCGGCTCGCACCGTAGGTCCAGCTCCTTGAAGGCGTCGATCGGCACTGCCGGGATGTCGCTCCAGCGCTTTACATTGCGCAGGGTCGCGCCGCGCCGCTGGCAGAAGCGTCGGTACGCCTGATTGTTGCCGTACTGATGGGCGAACAGGCGTAACGCCAGCCGATCGAAGTCGTCGTCGGTGCACCCGTCCTGCTCGATGAAGGCGAGGACGTCAGCGACAATTTCGCCGGTTGCACTCGTGGCCCCGGCGGTGTTGTGTCCTGGATGGTTTGACATTCAATTCAGCGGCTGGAGCCGCATCGCTTCGGGCGCGTGCCCATGGTTCAACGGTCCGCCGGAGCTGGCGATAGACAGCACGCGCGGGTACCGGAAAGCATGGGACACAACACCCGCCGTGTGCGTGGGCCGCTCTGCAGAGGTGTTGTTCATGAGGACTCCTTCGTGACCGTCGAACGGATGCTCCGAAGGCCACCTTGACCTAGGCGGGATTCGCCGATGGGTCAAGGGGAAAGCTCTTCTTCCGCCGGCATTAACCGGTTCAAGTTCGCGGGTTTGAATCTCAGCACTGTCGCGTGCACCCCGGAGCGCGATTGATTTTACATGTGCCCCACGCGTGCCGCTGCAATTCGTGTCCATTGGGCGGCGCGCCCAGCTCCCCCACGAAGGCCGGCCCCACGCGCTGGAAAGACACGCGGCTGCGATCGTCCAAGTATCTCAACATCAAGATCATCGTGCCCGCCCCGCCGGGCGGCGCTATCGACACCATTGCGCGCGTCATCGGAGACAAGCTCGCGGTGTCGATGGGTCAGCCGGTGGTCGTCGACAACAGGCCTGGCGCATCCAACAACCTCGGCACGGATGTCCTCGCCAAAGCCGCGCCCGATGGCTACACGATCGGCATCGTGGGCGGCAGCCACAACATCAACAAGTTCCTGTTCAAGAACCTGGGCTGGGATCCGGAGAAAAGCTTCGAGCCCATCGTCTACACCCACGAGGTTCCGCAGGCCTGTTGCTGGTGGCTGACCTTCATCCAGGAATCGGTGCTGAGAATCCTCTGGATCAGCGTGGCTGCCGAGAGCAGGACGCAGCGCTGGGGCGGCGGCCACGAGTAGATCATCCAGGCCTTCGAGAGCGGCGACAGCGACAAGGTCGCCGAGCTGAGCCTGACCCATCTCAAGGGCGGGCAGCAGCTCGTCTGCGAACTGATCATGGACGGCATGGTGCCGGTCTCGCACACCACCTGGCGACCCTGACGCTTCCCCAAGGCGCACCGATGAACACGAAAAGCACGTCTACCCCGTCACGGCGCGGGGGGTGATCGGGGCAGGTACTCGGCCGCGTGGTCTTGCAGACCCACCAGCCAGAAGCGCGCGTCCGTTGCATCGCCGTGATAGGCGGCAGGCAGCCATGCGCCCCATCTGCCGTACTCGGCTTGCAGTTCATCAAGCGGCGGACATGTCGCGTCACCGGCTCGCTTCTCGAGCGCTCGTGCCAGCACCGGCCGCCAAGTGGTGGGCAACTCGATGGTGGGCAGATAGGTCGCCGCCATCCTTGCGGCGGTGCGCGGCAGGTTCTCAGCCTCGGCGCGAAGCACACGCAGTACGGCGAACTCGTGCGGGGTTGGGGGTCTGGGCGAACTCATGGGCGTTATCCGGCAGGGTTGAGACACGAGCCCGGCCAACGATCAATGGAACTTCCGGACTGTACTCAAGGTAGAAGGTCCGCGCGCACGAACGCAGGCGAAATGGCGGGACTACAGCCGGGTTGACATCGAGCACGAGAAAGAGTCTGACGCAGCGTCGCAGGCGCTGAGCGGCGAGATGTGGCCACCGCCCTTCTGGCCCCCGGTCTTACGCCTATAGTTCACGATCACGTGGTCGCCGCCGCGCGTGAGGTTGTCTGCCCAGGTCAGCGCGGATGGGCTGCTCGGAACGCGCATCGTCAACGACGTCAACTCTTGTGACGAGCGGCATGCGTGCGCAGCATTGCGTCAAACTGGCGCAACTGGTAGCCGAAGTCCCGAACCTGCTGCCCAAAGGGGCTGCGGCCAGCGGACCTTTCGGCCTTCCAACAAGACGGTGCGCCACGTCGATTGTCACCCCCCGAAACTCGAGGACTCTGGCCCGAGGCTCTTGGTCCAGGCGCGCTACCAGGCGATCGGCGCCGCTCCGAAGGCCACGAGCTTCGCGTTGACCGCTGCGAACGGATTCGGCCCGTTGATGAAGCCCGGGGCCACCGGGTGCGGCAGCGCGACCTCGCCGGCACGCGTTTCCCAGGTGCCCGCCTGGGTGGCAGCGAGCTTTACGCCTTCGTTGGCGAGCAGCTTTTGCGCAAGTTGGCCGAGGCAGAGGAAAACCACCTGTCCGCTCGTTCGCGTCGCCATCGATCGCAGCACCTGGCCGACCACCGGCCGCCAGAAGGGGATGTGGCCGCGCGTCTGCTCCGGCGCGCCGCCGGACTGGTAGCGCGTGATGGTGAGCCCGGCATTGAGGAAGAGCACGCCCTGCGTCTGCTGCAGCTTGTCGAAGAGGGCGCGCGGCGATTCGAGCGCGACGGCGGGCGTCGCGATGTGGCGAACGAAGGTGGTCCAGCTCATCTTCAGCACGGCCGGATCGTTGGTGCGCGCCGCGACCATCATGCGCAGCAGCACGCGCAGGCTGTTCGCGACCGACGCGGCGGGCAGACCCCAGGCGTCGATGTCACCCTGCTCGAAGGAGCGGCCGGTCGCGCGGCTCAGCGCGGGGTAGGGGTCCTGGCCGATCAGGACGCAGCGCACCTTCGCGGGCGTGAGGCCGTCGAAAGCGCGGAACACGTGGGCATCGGCGCGTGCGCCGGGCAGAGGCTTGTCGCGCCGCGACGGGTAGATGGGCTGCAGGTCGTCGTAGGTGAGCGCGCTGCCGACGGCAGTCGGGTTGGGGCTGGCGCCGGCGAGCACCGAGCGCCAGGCGGGCGTGAGGTCGTTGCGCCAGTTGATGGTGAAATCGTTCAATGCGTCGCGCAGGAGTGCCATGGTGCGGCGGCGTTCACGACCAGAGGTCGCGCAGCCCCTCCTTGATCGTGTCTGGGACGTTCCTCTGCGTGTCCAGCGCGTCGAGGTAGCCGGGATCGTCGACGACGGTCAGCGCATCGATGGCGAGCGGCATGACGGCGGCCGAGAGCTTCTTCGTTTCCGCGAACACCGGCCGCATCGCCGCGGCCCGCAGCGTGCGGCCGCCGGGCACGCGCACCGGCAGGTTGGCGCGCAGTTCGACGCCCGTGTCGAGGATCTCGTCGAGCGCCAGCCGCCAGGTGTTGGCGCCGGCGCGCGCCATCGCCATCGGCGAGATCGGCCGCGGGCGCTCGGCCATGCGCGCGAGCGCGGGCAGACCACGCAGCGCGCGGGTCAGGCGATCGCCTGCGGCGGAGAGCGTGAGGTTCTGCGTCAGCGGATCTTCGGCCGGGTGCGCGAGGAACAGCATGTGGTTGGCGCCGCCGATCTTGAGCGTCTCGCCGGCAAAGCCCAGCTTGCGCATCAGCGCCGCGTCGCCGATGCGACCGACGCCGTTGATCATCACGAGCGCGAGGTCCGACTCCTTGGCGCGGATGAGTTGTTGGTAGGGGTCGCCCGCCGTGCCCTCGACCACGAGGAGATCGGCGCGCTTGCCCACCTCGATGGTGCCGACCACGCGGTCCCAGCCGAGCAGCCCGGCCGGCTCGCGCGTGACCATCGCGACCAGTTCGCGCGCCGTGAAGATCCCGCCATTGGCCTCGCTGAAAATGTGCGCGACCTTGAGCTCGTTGAGCAGGTTGCGGCTGCCCGAGGGCGCCCAGTCGCAGCCGAGCGAGATCGGCACGCCGGCCGCCTTGGCCGCGGCGATGTCGGCGGTGCGGCCGTACAGCAGCATGTTGCTGAAGGGCGACCACACCATGCTGCCGCCGTTGGCTGCGAGGACCTCGAAGTCCGGCGCCTGCAGCGCCGCCGCGTGGATGCCGCAGAGCGAGGGCGTGATCGCCCAGCTGGCGCCGCCGATCTGCAGCGACTGGAAGGCGCGGCGCGCGGTCGCGTCGGTGCCTTCGGAGAGGTGCAGCAGGTAGCAGCTCTTCTCCTTCTTCAGCCGCGTGAGAAAAGTCTGCGCGTCCTTGGCCGCCACGTCGGGCACGCGCGTCGAGGCCGCGGGCAGCGAGGCTTCGTCGTCGGTGGCCTCGACGTTGCGCACCACGCCGCGGAAGTAGCGCCGGATGCCCGACTGGTTCGCCAGCGTGATGCCCTGGCCGGTGGTGGTGCCGCCGACCAGCGCCTTGGCCTCGACGTAGCGGCAGATGGACGCCAGCAGCTCGGGCGTGGCCGCGAGCGTCTGCATCGGCGCGGAGATCTTGCTGTGATACTCGGCGTGGCGGCCCCACTGGCCGCGGTTGCTGAACTTCTTCGGCACCTGCCACAGCGGCAGCACGTTGTAGGGCATGTGGTTGTGCAGGTCGATGAAGCCGGGGTAGATCGTGCCGCCCGTGGCGCTCACCGCCGTGTTGCCGAAGCCCGCGGGCGCCGTCGCCGTCGCCTCCTGCACCGCGACGATGTCGCCGTTGTGCGTGTAGACGCGGCCGTTGGCGATCACCTCGGCGTTGCCGTTCATCGTGACGACGCGACCTTCGAGCACGACCCTCGGGCTGTCCGCCGGATCGATGGGCTTCTTGGTGGCCATCGTTCAGTCGTCCCTGCCCGCGGGCCGGATGTTGAAGTCGACCTGCTTGTTGCCCTCCAGCGCGTAGTCGAGCACCGCCTTGATGTACTCGTTGGGCTGGGTGCGGAAGTCGAAGCTCATCCACGGGCGCGAGCCGACGGCGGGCAGCGTCTGCGGGTAGTCCTGCTTCAGCTTGAAGACCGGCCCGGCCCAGCCCGCCGGCGGCGTGTCGCGGGCGTCGGGAAACTGGGCCGACGCTGTCGCGCAGCAGAACGACGAGACCGCGACGAGTGCGGCCCAGGAGATGCGGAAAGTCAAGAGCGTGCTCCTTGTTGTTGTGTGAGCCGTGTCAGCGGCGTGCGTCCACGCGCCGCTTCTGCAGCAGTTCCTCGCCGCCGAAGCCGAACAGTTCGACCACCTTGGTGCCGGCCGGGTACGGCACGACCACCGGCGCTCGCGCGCGCAGGGCAAGGCTGCTGCCCGGATGGCCGTCGAAGAGCACGTCCAGCCGCGTCAGCCCGGCGTGCCGCACGGTGATCTCGCGCGCGGCCTTGCTCGCCTCGACGATCAGGCTGCTTCGGCGCTGCTGCTTGAGGAGCTCGAAGCAATGGGCCAGCAGGTCCGGGTTGCCGGCAAGCAGGTCGTCGCGCGTCATCGCGTACGGCGTGCCGCCGATGCCGACGTCCTCGATCGGCAGGCCTTCCGACGGGCCCGCGCGGGTCGCGCGACGGAACGCGAAGGACATGCCGATGCCGTCGGGCAGCGTCGGCAGCTCGAAGTCGGTGCCGGCCATCAGCGGGCGCAGATCCTCGTAGTCCCAGACGTTCGCGCCGCCGGCACCGGTGGCCTCGCCGACGCAGACGAAGGGGCCGATGCCGTTGTCTACGAAGCCCGCGCTGAACAGATCGCCGGAGGAGTAGGTTGTGGAGTCAGCCACGAGAACGACCGGCCCGCCGTACTGCTGGCCGATCGCGTTGCACTCCGCGAAGCTCGTGATGGGCAGCGGCTGCGAATACAGCTCGCCGTTGCGCACCGCCGCTTCGAGCGACTCCTTCCACGGCCCGAGCTCTCCTTCCATGCCCGGCAGTGCGGCGAGCGTGCGCGTGAAGGCAGTGCACAGGATCGAGAAGCGTGTCGGCTGGATCGGCTTGGGCGTGAAGAGCTGCAGCGCCGATTCCGCCGCCAGGATGTAGCCGCCCGGGTTGCCGCGCACGTCGATGATGAGCCCGTTGTCCGGCAGCAGAGGGATGAGCCGTTGTAGCTCGGGGATGAAGTCCTCCGGCGGGACGTCGAAGCCGTAGATGCGCAAGTAGGCGATGGCTCCGCCCGGCTGGGCCAGCGACGTGGCCTTGAGCGTGCCCGTGAGCTCGGTCGCGATGACCTCGGCGGTCGGCGCCTTGCGACCGGACGACGACTTCGGCGTCGGCTGCGCACTGGCCTGCTCGCCGGTCAGCGCGCCGGGCGCGAAGAGCAGCATCTTGGCGCGGCGCGCGATCGCTGCCGCCGGATCGACCGCGCGCGTGCGCCGCAGGCGCGTGGCCGCGCGGCCGGTAGGTCCGCTCGGCAGCATCTCGTCGATCTCGCCCGGGTCGACGACGCGCCAGGGTATCTTGATCTCGCGGGGCGAACCCGTCGGAGCGCCGTCGGCCGCGCTGCTGCGGTAGCCGACCACGACCCAGTATTCGTCGGGCGGCGGGCCGTACTGCAGCGAGCGCAGGGTCAGGCTCTGGACCGACCATGCGCGCTGGCTGTCGGTGCGTCCGCCGACCTCCTCGTCAGCGTGTCGGCGCACGGCCTTGTCGATCGGCACGCCGTTCCAGAACTCCAGCACCACGCCTGGCTTGAAGGCCGCGTCCAGTCCGGCGGCGACGCGGGTGACGACGTAGGTCGGAGAGGCGGCAGGGCCGAACATCTCGACCAGGAAAGGCAGGGCCGCGACCTTGGTCGACAGGCTCGCCGGGCCGGCGTAGCGCGTGTGCGCATCGCGCAGCCGCGTCACCACGTCGGCCAGCTCGATGTGGAATTCGTCGCTCGACAACTGGTCGACCTGCGTGCGCAGGATGCGCAGCCGCTGCACCGGGTCGACGCCGTAGCGCGCGCGCTTGAGCGGCAGGTGCGCGAACACACCTTCGATGACGCGCTCGACACCGTCGACGAGCTTCAGCCGCTCGGCCCTCGTCAAAGAGGACGGTGACAGAAACGGGCCGGTGAACGCGCCGGCGGCGCCCCTTGACGGCGCTCGCCCGGCCCGTGTTGGCGCCGGCGCGCCGACACGACCCACCGCCTTCGCGGCGCGCGCAACTCGTTTCCCGCTTGCTGGCGCAATGGGCGCTGACTCGATGACCTCGGCGAGCGCGATACCCCGCTGCGCAGCGGCCAGCCGGTCTCCGACCATGATCACTCCTTCAGTTTGCAGCTTGGCGATTTCCGCCGAGGGACGCCCACGCCACCTCCAACTCCCCGACGCGCATCGTGACGTGCCGCGGGCCGTGGCGCATCAGACAAAGGGGATATGTCCGAAGCCCGATCGCCTGCTGCTGCCACTGCATGGCTTCGCGATGAAGAAGTAAGCCTGGTGGAGAAATTCCGTGACTCGAGAGTCGCTCGGCATGCAGTCCGCAGACCAAGTGATGGTCGAGCGCTGTCTCCAAGAATCCCGAAGGCTGCGCTGAAGGCACCGGATGCGTGACTCCAGATGAGGACGAAGATGCGCGGCGCACGCATTGCGAACGCGCGCGCCGGACTTCCGACGCGAGTAATGCCAACTTCGGCAATCGGGGCGGCCAGAAGCAGCCAGTCGCGACCGACGGCAAGAGTCGACTGAGAAGTCGACTGAGAGGTAGCCAGTCACGGTTACCCCGCCAAGGCGCGCATTCGACCCGATGCGGTCAGGCCTTGATCAAGATCAAGGCCGAGTCGCCAACCAAGCCCAAAATGGGGTGGCCCCTTTTGACGATTGTGGAGGCGACTCATGGACGACGAGATCAGACGGAAGATCCTGGCGCTGTTGGATCAACATCGAATCATGACAGTTGCGACGCTGCGCCCGGATGGCTGGCCGCAGGCAACGACGGTCGGCTACGTGAACGAAGGCCTGACGCTGTACTTTCTCTGCGGGCTGGACAGTCAGAAGGCAAAAAACCTGGCGCGAGATGATCGACTCTCGCTGACGATCGACCACGACACGGCGGATTTGATGGCGATCACCGGCTTGTCGATGGCTGCACGTGCGCATGCGGTGGATGATCGGGCCGAAGCGGAGAAAGTCCTGCGCCTGCTACCTCTGAAATACCCTGAGGCGGGGCCTCTGCCGATGAAGATGCCGAGCCCGGACGAGGTTCGCCTGTTCCGCGTCACGCCCTCGGTCATTTCCGTGCTCGATTATTCCAAGGGCTTCGGGCATACGGAACTCATCATTTGCTGATTGCGTCAATCTCACTGCCCTGATGTCCGCCAAGACCCGGATGTTCTTCGAACCCGCATGGCCACATCCGGACATTCAGCACAGATGTGGCGCTGACCTGCCGAAGCCGGGCCACGGGCGCACCGGCAAACTCGCTTCGGCGCTCATCGCCGAACTCAAGCAGGGTCTACCTGGCATGTGACCGCACGGCATCGCGCCAGGTGCTGGACATGGAATCGGCGGCGCATTGCTCATCCTTCGGCGAAGCGTTGCAAAAGCACGCCTGATGGCGTTGGCGCTCGTTTGCGTGGGGCGCCGGTAGCCTCCAGCGGCCAAGGTCCAGCGGTTGCAGATGAACGCCGAACGCGCCGGCATTCTGACTAATGCATTGCGTTACGCCTCGGCGCGCAAGGCGCGTTGGAGCTCTTCCTCGCCAACGTCACGCGCCGCTGCGAACCCTGAGATCTGGCGGGCGTGATGGACATGAACTGCGACAAACCGGAAATCGTCCAGCTGCGTCATGGGCTCTGCCTCAGGAAAGCGCGCCAGGTATGCGGCTCGGCACGGCTCCCACTCCGGCCTGTTGCTCTCCAGCACGTCGGCGTCGCCCCCCAGAGTAGCGCGTGGAAGCGCATGCACCGGCTCACCAGGCAGCTCGTGCTGCATGACAAGCACGGATACCTTGGGCCGGTCTCGGAGGTAACGCGTATGGGCGGCCAAGTCGCTGACATGAATGATCAGGCATCCAAGAGATGGCTCCACCGCGAACGGGATCATGGAAACAAACGGCGCTCCGTCATCACCCACAGTGCCTAGGGCGGCCGTACGGCGCGAATGCAATAGCATGCGCAGCTCGTCGGTCAAACTGGATTCACGAGGCATAGGTTCCCCCTCAACATTCGCGGCAAGCGCAGTGATTCTGACTGAAGCTTGGCGACTCAGGCAGTGACAGGGCGCGACAAGCTTGACGACCTGGAGGCCGCGTGGCACGTTCAGTTCTTGTTCGCGAGGGTCGCGATCGGAAGGATGAAGGTCAGTGGGTTGCCGCTGAATGCAGTGAATCCGTGATGCTCGTAAAACGCGGCTGCAACCTTATCCTTGGCATCGACAACCAACGCGAAGACGCCCATGCCCGACTGCATTGCGCGCAACCCTGCATCCCACAGCAGTGCTGCTCCAAGCTGCCTCTTCTGAAACGCCACACTCACTGCAAGACGGCCAATGCGTGCCACAGGAACGAGGGGATAGCGCGGCAGTTTCTTCGCCATCGCCTCGGAAAGGCCTGTGAGTGGAACGCTGCCAGCGGCCAGGGTGTAATACCCCGCGACCGCATCCGTCCGGTTGTCGATCGCGACGTAGCAGGCACTGGTGCGGCGACGTATGTCCTGCGACGCTTGCTCTCTCAAATACTTGTCGAGCGGATCGCTCCCGCAGGCAAAGCCCGCGCGGTCATGCTCCGGCGCCAGCGCCTCTATGCGGAACGGAGCTGTCACCGCGAGGAGGCGATCAGTTTCTTGTGCGCCTTGGCCGCGCGTGCCATCGCAGGAGAAAGCGCAGGGGGATCAAGCAGCAATGAGGCAAAGCGCTGCTGTTCTTCCATCGACAGGCGGATGATCTGCGTCTGCTCGATCGTACGGCGCGCGGCTTCTTGCGCGGCCCCGACGAGAAAGTCGCTGATGCTTCGTCCTTCGATCTCTGCGGCGCGTCGGACCACGGCCAGCACGTCAGGTGCAATGCGCGCTTCGACACGCTCGGTTCGGGGGGTATCGCGGGACATGGCAGACCTCTCTTTCCCCTGCACTGTACGGTAATGTACCGTACAAAGTCAAGAGGAAATGAGCGCGCCCCGGGGAGGTCATCCACGCGGCGGGAGGTCGGTTGAACCGCTTGATCGTCCAGGCTGATTTTGTGTCGATCGTGGCCGGCGCCATGCCGATTCGTTGTCATCAAGCCCCTTCGCGCCTTCGTCCAGTTGTTGCATGTGTCGTTGAAGCGGCGCCCTGATTGGAGCTGCTTGGGAAATGCCCAAGTTGTGTGACACCAGGTCCCGCGTTCATTGCCCGGGGTGCCATGGCCGGACCATGCCGAAGGGCGAACGCCGCGACAGCAAGCGAATGGACTGAATCCCGGGCGCCCACCGGCTGCACGCCGGTGCCGGGCTGTTCCAGGTTCGCGCGGTCGCGCTCATCCCCTTGCGGGGACGGGCCTGGCCCGCCTTGCGCATCCCTGGCGCGGGATCGGGAGCGTTTGCGTACCCAGGGGTTGGTGAGGGTGGGGGAGGGCTTGCCTGTGTGCCCTCAGCGTACCCCACCGTTCTCGCGTTCAAGGCCCTGCGCGCGCTTCGCGTGCTCGGCACGTGCCGCGCGCCTGCGGCGGCCTTGAGCGCTGCGCTGCGGCGGGGTGGTCCGGGGTCACGCAGGCAATCCCGCCTGTGTCACCCACAGGAGTTCACCATGACCGCATCTGTCGATTTCACCGCCGAGCAACGCCGCATCGTCGATGTCTTGCGCCCGATTCTTGGCGCGGAGGCTGACGCGCTGTACGAGGCCAATGGCCGTTCGCTGCACAAGCTGGCCGGCTTCGCCCGCGACTCGTCGATGCCCGGTTGCCGACGCCTGGCGACCAGCCTGGCGCTGGCGCAGGAGCTGCTCGCCGAGGAGTTGACTGCGGCAGCGGTGTTCGACTCGCCGACGGCGGTGGGCGATTTCCTGAAGCTGCACTTTGCCGGGCAGCCCTACGAGAGCTTCGTGGTCATGTACCTCGACGCGCAGCATCGGCTGATCGCCATCGAAGATCTCTTTCGCGGCACGATCGCCCAGACCAGCGTGTACCCGCGCGAGATCGCGCGCAGGGCCCTTCATCACAACGCGGCCGCCCTGATCGTGGCGCACAACCATCCAAGCGGTGCGGCCGAGCCGTCGCGTGCGGATGAAGCGCTGACGAAGGCGCTTGAGGCCTCGCTCGCTCTGCTCGACGTTCGCGTGCTCGATCATTTGGTCATCGCCGGAACCCAGGCGACTTCGCTCGCACAGCGCGGGTTGATGTAGCGGCAGGGGCTTCGGCCCTTTTTTCTACTGGCTCGCCGCATGACGCGGCTTCGAGGCTTTGCACATGAGCGGCCGCTGGAGCGCGGCCACTTGCCACGCAGGCAATCTCAATCTCTCTTCCGCGTGCCTCTGCGCCTGCGCGCAGAGGAGGTGCGGCCTGCTGGCCGCTCGCGCGCGCTGATGGGCTCGTGGATGCGCCGTGCCGGCGTGGTGTGCCGCGGTGCATCTGCCTTCGAAGCCGCCTCTTGACCGACGCATAGCTCGCCCGGGCTGCTGTCCAGGGCTTCGGGCAACGCCTCCGTCCTCACCCGGTCCTCGGCCAGCGCCTCGGCTGCGGCCTCCGGGCGCTCCCTGGACATCGGCCCTTGCGCTCGCTCTTCATGCGTCGAGGCGGCTCCGAAAGCAGATGTTCAACCACCGCGGCACACCCCGCAGAAAGGCCCAGCCATGCATGCCACTCGATCCACCCGTCGGCGCCATGCGGACAACCCAACAGCCACGGGCGTTTCCCCCGTACCCCCCGAGGACTCACCCCAAGCAGGTGCTGATGAAGAGAGGAACTCGGCGGGTCGCAACGGCGCACGCATGGACGTGCGGCAAGTCATCACCGACCGCATCGTGGCCATGCTCGAGAAGGGCGGCAACGTGTTCCGCGAACGCTGGACGCGGGCGGCCTCGCGCGGCGTGCCGCGCAACGGCAAGACCGGCGAGCGCTATCACGGCGCCAATGTGCTGCTGCTCTGGGACGCGGCGATCGAGCACGGGTATGCGTCGAATGTCTGGCAGACCTACAAGCAGGCATCGAGCATGGGCGCGCAGGTTCGCAAGGGCGAGCGCGCGGTGATGTGTGCGCACTTCGAACGCAAGGCACGCAAGGGGTCGGATGCAGATGGCGCTGCGTCGATTCAGGACGGCGAGGAAGAGGGCAGGGCGGAGCAAGCGCCGCGCGGTGGCGTGCTGCTGGCCAGGCCGTTCTGGGTTTTCAACGTCGCGCAGATCGACGGATTGCCGTCGGATGTCGTTGAGCTTTGCGTCGATCCCGTCAAGTCGCAGCGGGGGCCGGTGGAGGGTGCGTTGCGCCTGCTCGGGGGTTGCAATGCGACGATCCGGCACGGCTTCGAGCGCGCGATGTACCTGCCGGAGCTCGACGAGATCCGCCTGCCGTGGCCGAGCCGCTTCACCAGCGCCGAAGCGTGCTGCGCCACCTCGCTGCATGAATTGGTTCACTGGACCGGACATCCGAGCCGGCTGAATCGACAGTTCGGCAAACGCTTCGGCGACGCGGCCTATGCGTTCGAGGAACTGGTGGCCGAGCTCGGCTGCGCGTTCGTGATGGGGCACTGCGGCCTGGTCGACGCGACCATCGAAGGGCATGCCGCCTACCTGGACAGCTGGCTGCAGGTGCTGAAGAACGATCGCACGGCGATCTTTGCCGCGGCACGGCATGCCGGCGCCGCCTTCGAATTCATCCTCGCCAGGGAGATGCCGCCCCTCGGCCCGACTGCGATGTCCTCGTGAGAAGAGTGAGCCGCAATCGCCGTGGGGCCCGGCGAACCGCTGGGGGTTTTTCATCCTGGCGTACGGCCGCCTCCCGGGCCATCGACGATGCGTTGCGTCGCTCCTGCCGTCGGCCCCAGATCCGCGGCGGGGCCTACCTCACTCGACGGCCGGCGCTTTCGATCTCTTGAGCGACCACCAGAGATTCAGTCCCGCCGCGGCCGTCAGGATCGCGGCGGCGCCGACCCCTTGCACCAGCTCCAGTCGATGGTCGAAGGCCACCATGTCCACGCCGATCGCGACGATGGGGTAGACGAAAGACAGCGCGCCCGCCACGTGCGTCGGCAGCTTCTGTATCGCGCCGTAGAGCAGCACGAACACCAGTCCGGTGTAGACCACGCCCATGACGATGTAGCTTCCCCACACCCGGCCTTCGGCGGTGAGCGCCGAGAGATTGGCAAAGGGCGCGATCATCAAGATGCCCACGCACACCTGGGCGAGCGCAATCATGTGCGGCGGCGTGCCGCTGAGCTTCTTCGTGATGATGGCGGCCACCGCATAGAAGAAGGCCGCGCCGAGTGCCATGAGGACACCGGAGACATACGCGGTGCCGGTGTAGCTGGCCTCGGGTTTCGCCTGGACGACGAGAAGCACCCCGACAAAGGCAACGCCCAGCCACGTCAGTTTGGTCGCGGTCAGGCGTTCGCCAAAGAAGAGCGCGCTCAGCGCGACCAGCATGAAGGGCTGCGTGTTGTAGACCGCGGTCGCGATCGAGATCGATGCCCGTGAGAACGAAGCGAAGATCAGCAACCAGTTGAGGACGATGGCCGCCCCTCCCAACGCTGCCCAGCAGAACAGGCGAATCGAGAGTTTGCCGCGCAGCATGCCCATGGCCGTGCAGACGACCAGCAGGGCGGCCGCGCCGAACACGCAGCGCCAGAACAGCAGATCGATGATCGGCTGTCCAGAGCGCAGAACGAACCAGCCGAGGGTTCCAGAGATCACCATGGCAGTGGTCATCTCGATCGTGCCGCGTGTGTTCTTGTTCATCTACGAGGGAGCTGCCAGCTGAAGTGCTGGCTTGAGCGCAGTGGTCGATGCCCCCGGAGGCACTGCCTGGCCATACTAGTGCCCAACCCTGACGAAGACCTGAGCTGTCCATCCAGGGTGCTGCCCATGGACCACAAAGGCTGTAAGGATGTGAAAAACTCCCATCGAGCGTTGCCTCCTCGCATCTCGTCCCTGTGGGGCTGGCTCTGTGCGCTGCTACAAAGTTCACAGCTGGTGACGACCGAGGCCGTCATCTTCATTCGATCGGCTGATGGGCGACTACGATGAATTGAAGCGGAGGGCGCGTGCTCGCGGGTGCCCTTTCTAAACCGCTGCGCCTGAATGAAGGAGGAAACATGAACTGGCAATCAGAGCCGCTGACGTGCGGGCCTGCCGCGCGCCCCAAACATACCCAGGAATGGCAACGCGCGTTCGTCGCCGAGTGGCAACGGCTTGCAGAAGGATGCGCCGACCTGGAGCAGACCGCCGACCTTGCCCTTGAGCTGTATGCCACCCGTGGCACGCGAAATCCTGTCGACATTGCACGCGAGGCGTGGGGAGCCCCAGTTGGAGGGTGATGCGTGCGAGCCTTTACGCGATCCGGCTGAAAGCGACGCATCTCGACCAAACTGGAGGATCGTTCGAGATGTCCATGTTGGAAAGCTTGCTGGGGACTCGAGAGAAGGCGCCGCAGGGATGAGTGCGCCTTGGCGCTTGGTACGGTCGGTGATCTCTCTACCAGCAGGGTCTGTCCCATCCAGGATCAAATGCGGACGCGAGCTGCTGCGTCTCTATCGGCGCGTCGATCACCCGAGCCGGCATGCGACACCCGCGCTTCGCGGACTTGTGGGACGACTCCCTGCACGAGGAATGAAGCAGATCTGATCGAGGATTTCTGCTTCGAGGGTAGCCGGGTGGCGTGACGCCGTTGTGCTTGGGCGCCCCAATCGAAGCGCGGAGGACGACGAGACAGATTGAATTCACAGCGTGACCATCTGGAAGCCGGCAGCGATCCTGTCGGCTTTTTCTCGCCTGCGTTCTCGTCCCGTGTTCGGCATGCCGAACGCTGAGCCCTTGTGTCGCTTTGAGGGCGGGGCCAGTGTCCAAGGTGCACGGCTGGATCGTCGACACCGCCATCGAGTGCGACCACCAGCGCTTCGCCGGCTTCCTGAAGGTGTCGCTCGAGGAGATGCTGATCGCGCTGCGCGACGATGCGGCGCTGCTGCACGACCCGGACCAGCTGTTGCCTGCCGACGCGGGGCGCGCGCTTGACGAAGCGGGCGAGCTGGACCTTGACGCCGCGGTGCGGACGCTCTATCCGCAGGGGTTCTCGGCGCGGCGATTCGTCACCGTGATCGAAGAAGAGACCGTCTGGCGATCGGTCTGAAACTGGCGCACCGCTTCGATCGATTCCCAGTTGCTTGCCGTCGCCGGGGCATTCATCGATAGCGCCCGATGTGTTCGCCGTGCTGCTTCAGTTGGGCCGCCCGCTCGAGAGGAGGTGTGCTGGCAACGCGAGAGATCCTGAGTCTGCGCGGATGCGTCCCGCTGCGCGGCCGGGCTGAACGATAGGTTCTTGCTCCGGAGGCGCGACGATTGAAGGGCGCCTAGCGATTCGACTGGCCGGCGCAGCCCGTGACCTTGTGTGCCGCGACATCATTCATCGTGGACCCGAATCCCCAGTCGATCCAAATGGGTTCACGCGTGCTTGCGTTGCGTTTGCGGCTCAACCCAATCGGGGGTAGACGGCCCGCACTACTTCCTGAAGCTGGCGCGCGGAGGGCAGCTTTCCCTTCATCTCGGCCGGCAGCTTGCCCTGGATGTGGTACTCGGCCACGCCGATCGGGTTCGACTTGCTCTTCAGTGCGAACTCCACTTCGAGGTTGTCCTTCTCGGCGCAAAGGATGATCCCGATGGATGGCGCATCGTCCGGCGCGCGCTCCTTCTCGTTGAGGAGGTTGAGATAGAAATCCATCTTGCCGGCGAACTCCGGCTCGAAGGGCCCGATCTTCAGTTCGATCGCCACCAGCGCCTTGAGGAAGCGGTGATAGAAGAGCAGGTCGATGAAGTACTCCTTGCGCCCGAGCGAGAGTCGATACTGGCGCCCGACGAAGCAGAAGCCGTAGCCCAGCTCGAGGATAAAGTCGCGCAGCTTGTCGATCAGGTGGTCCTCCAACTCGCGCTCCTTGATCTCGCGCCGGATGCCAAGGAATTCCAGGTTGTAGCTGCTCTTGAGCGCCTCCTCGGCCTGCTCGGCAAAATGCTCGGGTAGCGCCAGCGCGAAGTTGTGCACCTTGCCTTGGGCCAACGACCGCTCGTAGGCCTGCGCCTTGATCTGGTTGAGCAGCACGTTGCGGCTCCAGCCGAAGCGCGCGGTGGCCTTCAGGTAGAAGAGCCGCTGCGCAGCATCGTCGAGCTTGGAGAGCAGGTTGACATGGTGGCCCCAGGGCACCGCCTCCACCATTTCTCGCACCGCCTGTGCGAGTTGACGATGGTCGATGGCCGTCAGCGCCTTGGGACCTTGGATGCGTTTGGTAGCGCGCTCTCTTTCTCGCACAAGCTGTGCGAGAAACTCCGGCGCGGTGTAGGTCTCGTGAAACTGGCGCATGCGCCAGAGGCTCGCCGCTGAAAAGCCAGTCGTCCCGGGGAAGGACGCCTTGAGATCGCGCGCCAGCCGATCGACCACCGCGTCGCCCCATCCCCGGCGTGCCTGCTGTTCGCGGATGGCTTGCCCGATGTCCCAGTACAGAGCCACCAGCTCGCGGTTGACGGCGCGCGCGGCCGAAAGCCGCGCACCGTCGATGCGGCGTTTCAGATCCTCGGCGAAGCGAGCGTAGTCGAACAAGGTGGGAGCGGCGGTAGACACCCGGGAAATGTAGTGCCTCGTGGTCGTCCGGTGCGCCGATGCGAGGTGCCGGGAGCTTCGGCGCCCTTGCGGGCTGCCGGCACGCGACGCACTCGCGCTGCTGGGCGAGGACGCGATGGTGGTCGCGGTGGCTGCCGGCAACCTCGGGCACGGCGTGGTGCTGAGTCATAAGGAACGGCAGCGCCTGCTGGCCTGCGCCACCAGGGTGCGGCGCATCGCCGACCAGGTGGACGCGGACGCCCGGCGCCGAGCGCGTCGAATCCTTCCTCCGGCACGCGGCCGGTCGCGGGCGTAGCCTCAAGACTGCTGGCCCGCCTCGCTTCGCCTCGTGCTGGCCCGAAGAGAGGAGAGAGAAGAGAGGGGGTGGGTGGGGCTGGCTTGCTGCGACCTTGAGGGTGGCACACCGTTCTCGCCGTCATATGGCCCGGCGTTCGGCGGACTTGCTCTCCGCCCTCACATAGTTCTCGCTCTTGTACTGATCTGCATTCATTTCCCTTTACGCGTCGCGTCGCGTTTCTTCTTGAGGTAGTTCGCATACGCCCAGCGGTTCCGGATCTCGGGCTTGCGAGCTCGCGTCGAGGCTTTCCTGGGCTTGTCGCCATTGGTCGAGCGCACACCGGGATCAGGCTGAGCATGTGCCCGATCCGTGCGCCACGATCTCGAACCGCTCTTGGGCGTCGCCGTGCATATCGGTTCGATTGGGTGAAGATTGCGCAGATGCCGCGCCCTTGCGTGTCCTGCAGCTTGCCATTGACATGCGCACCGTCGCTGCAGTCGGCCGCCAGGACCACCAACGCCGGCACACCTGCGTTTGTGAGGGGTGCCTGGTACTACTGCCGCAGCTCATCCACTTCGGCGGGCGTCCGTCGGGTCGTGGTCGAAATCAAGCCCCTGCGGGAACGAAAGATCGATGCCCCAGGCACGGTAGTACGCGGCCAGATCGTCGAGGCGGACGTGCTCCACGTCATCGGCACGGATTCTGGCGAGCGTACGGCACCAATAACGGCACATGCAGGGTCACATCTCTTTCTCCTCGGCCATTGCTTCTCGTTGAGCGGCTTGCGCGACCACCCCCGGACTGGTCGCGAGCGTGGTTCAACTCGCGTTGACCGGGAACCCTCCTTCTAGAGGATGCGCTCCAGCGTGGCCACGTCCATCGCTTCCCTGGTCTTCCAGGATTCAAGTCGATGAATGGACTCGGCCCTGCCGAGTCCATTGATCGCTTCGGCCAAACACGTTGTCGTTGCGCACCGAGAGCTCAATGAATGCCTCGGCCAGCCTTGGGCGGTTCACCTTGAATTGATCGCATTCTTTCAAGACTCTAGTTCTTTCAACTTAATCTGAATTAAGTATTCGTTGATCGCGTGGAAGAACCGCAACGTCTTCGAACTAAGTTGTTAATTCGAATGGCTTCATAGAGCCGTTATTCGATATCGCGCGGCCAAGACGTGAAGTTGTGCCTGTCTTTGGGCCTTTGATTTGGCGCAAAAGAGAACTGCGAGTCGACAATAACATCAGTTCAAAATTTTATTGAAACAATAAAAGGCAACACATGAAAGCTTCTGTCGCGGCGGCCTGCAGCGACGACGCGCAGCGAATGCAGCTTGCCTAAGTACTCAAAAGAACCGACGACAAATCGGTTGCAGCTCTGACGATCGAATCGCAGTGGCACCGCGAAAAGGAAGGCGACACGTGGGCGTTCTCTTGAAGAACGACATGGCTGTCGCCGCGGTCCAGTTGGATTCGATGTCCGGCGGCCTCAGGCCCCACGCCACCTACAGGGTTGAGCACGGACAACGTGCCGCATCCCTCTAGCCCACGCGGCGATCAGCCCTTCCCGTTCCAGCAGTTTTATCAATTTCTTTGCGCCCTTTTTGAGGCGCAGGGGACTTCTTTTTTTCTCAATCACAGGTTGACCAGGAGATTCAGTGTGAAAAAGATCGACAAAAGTGCGCTTCTGCTTTTTATTGCAGCAGGCGCACTCGCGGGCTGCGGAGGGGGCGGAAGCGGCTCAGGCGGCACCTTTGCTTACCCTCAAAGCACGGATGCGCCGACGGAATCGACGGCTGCATCGGCGGCTCCATCGGCAGGCGAGTCCGCCGCAGACAAGGAGGCAGTGCACAGCAAGCTCGACTCAAGTTGGGTCGAGGTCGCCAACGAAGGCCAGGCGTTCAACCTGGCCTCGTTGACGGAGGTGCAATACGGCGCGAATTCGGCCTGGACGAGCAAGATGCTCGCCGGCACCGTGGTCTGCAACAACGCAAGCTTCGGCCGCGACCCGCTGGAGTACGTGGCCAAGGCATGCTATGTGCAAATCCCGACGGCTCCTCCCGCGGGAACCTTGCTCGCCAAGGAAGGTTCCTCGTTCACGGTGCCCGCCCCCACATTGGTGAAGTACGGCGCCGACTCGCGCTGGATCACCAAGTCGGTCACTGGAACAGCAGCGTGCACGAACACGTTCTTTGGTGGCGATCCCGCGTTCATGACGGCGAAAACATGTGTGTCGGCCGGTCCTGCGCCTGCGCCTGCGCCTGCACCTGCTCCTGCTCCCGCTCCGGCTCCGGCTCCGGCTCCGGCTCCGGCTCCGGCCCCGGCCCCGGCCCCGGCGCCTTCACCCATCGCCGGCGACGTGGTGGACAGTTCCGGCGCCATCGTTGCGAATGCCTACGACAACATCGCCTACAAGTTCGGCCAGTCCGAGGGCGTGGCGTACCGATTCGGGCCGGCGGCGGCCGGGACCGGCGTCAACACGCTTCCTCTGCGGGCCGACGTGGGCGCGATCAACCACGGCCCAGGCAATGATCTTTACTACCAGCTCGGTGCGGAAAACACCTTCGCGAGCAACCTGTACGTGAGCATCCATGGCGCAGCGATCGGCACGCCCGCCAGTGGGAGTTCGTTGTCGAACTCGGTCGCGTGGTTCCAGTCGCAGGCGACCGACCGGGTGACCTTCATGCAGCGCCCGCAGTTGCTGTGGCAAGACCGGCGAATACTGCCCACGTCGATCGATGCCTACTACGCCGCAGGCGTGCTGTCGCCGAACGACCCGGCAGACCTGCCCATCGTCGAAGATCGCGGCGAGAACGCCGCGGACAGCCCCTCGACGCGCCTCTCGCTGATTGCGACACAGGGCAGCCCGACGAAGCCGGCAACGATCTTCACCGTCGGCACGTTCACTGCGCAGAACCGTGCCAGCGTCAAGCTGGCCATCGGCAAGGTGCCGACCGCCATTTCCGTGACCGGGGGCGGCGAGTTCGCCTTCGTCACCGTGTGGGACACCATCAGCCACAAGGGCCAGGTCGCTGTGATCTCGCTCGGTGGCAGCTGCCAGGGCTGTACGCTCAATGGTCCCAAGTACGACTGGTGGCACGACTGGATGGACATGGTCCACCCCGGCTTCTTCAACCAGGGCAACTACATCTTCATGAAGGTGCTCGGCTACGTCGATCTGCCCGCCAACATGAAGGCCCCGACATCCATCAAGGTGACGACCGGCATGCACCCGTATGCGGCTGTCGTGTACACCGGCAACGGTGGCTTGTCGGGCATGGCAAAGGAAGCCTCGCCGATGGCCGACAACCAGGCGAAGCTCCTGCCGGGCGGCGAGTACTACGAGAAGTACGCCAAGGGCGGCGTGGCGGTGGTGGCCTCGAAGTCGGAGAAGACCCTGGCCTTTCTCGACCTCGGCCCGCTCTTCAAGTACACGAATGACATGTACCTGGGCAGCGCTGCGAGCAACCTGGAAACGCAGAACGTCGGGCTCGCCGCCAACCAGTGGCCCTACCTGCTGGCAGATCGCCCACAGGCCACGCCGACGATCATCAAGACGATCACGCTGGCCGACAAGCCTACGAGCATCCTGACGACCTCGACCTACAGCTACTGGAGCAAGGACGACCGCGAGCGCATCTCGCCGGACAGCCCGTACTGGAAGACCGTGCCGCGCTATGCACGCGCCTGGGTCGCCACCGAGAACGGCAAGGTGCATCTGTACTCGCTGGGGCAGTACGTGCAGGGCCCCAAGCCGGCGGTCGGCACGCCCGCCGAGGTTGCGGAAGTCGGCGTGGTGATGGGCCTGGGCAGCAACATCACGCACCTCGCCGCGGCCAAGGACTACCCGAGCCAGGACGATGCCATCAACACGATGCTGATCTTCACCGATCGGGCCAATCGCAAGTGGGGTTGGCTCAAGTTTGCCGACGACGGCAATAGCGGCACCATCCTGCGTACCATGGAGGACTCGCGCGTCGACCCGATCATGGTGACGATGTCCGACAACTACTCCACGCGGGGCAATATCGTCAGCGTGGCGAACTACAGCGGCCAGAGCATCGACAACTACCGGTTCGGTGACCTGATCTACCCCGACACCAACTTCTGTTCCGCGCCCGGTGTCTGCCCCACGCTGGCATCCACTGGCGAGTACGCTGGCAAGCTGGCCCTGCCGTTCAAGCCGTTCGCGGTGCACGCTTCGAACGTGCCGTGACGCGCTGAGTTCATCGCCGATCCCGAGGCGCCGGCAGCGATGCTGCCGGCTTTCTTGTTTTTGAGCTGTGCGCGTGTCGTGTTCGGCGTGCCGAACGTTTGATCCATCGATGCAGATTCCTGGGTGTTCGGCACGCCGAACAAGACTGCGGAACGTTGACCTGGGGAGCCGCGGCTGCGATGCGTTGCACGACTCGATGATCGGGCTGTTCGGCATGCCGAACGCGGAGCGCTTGTTCGAACCCAGCAGCCATGCGCTCTGCAGCCCGATGTGCTGCGCAATGGCGACGCCACGCATAGAACAGGCCCGATGGTTTCTTCCTTAGCCGCTGTCGTAGCCGCAGCGCACTGAGGCCGCCGCCATGCGCACCGGCGCGCGCCCGTACACCCACACGCCCGACCCCTGCGGCTGCCGGCATCGGTGACGCGCATCCAGCCGCTGCGCGAGGGGCCGCCCGCGCGCAGCAGGCCTGCCTCCCTGCTCGGGAGCCAGGTGCGCGCCCTGCGCATGGCGGCTGGGGCCTCAGGTGGTGAGCTGGCTGCGCGCTGCGGCATCTCGCGCTTCTTCGGCGACCAGCCCAGCCGCACGGACTTCAGCCACGTGCGGGCGGGGCACGGGATCCAGGTGGACCGGGTCGGTGCCGTGGCCGACTACCGATACGAGTTGCTGGGGCATCTGCTGTCGGGCAACCTGTTCGTGGAGCCCTACCTGGTGACGCTGCTGCCGGGGGCCGAGCCTTACGTGACCTTCCAGCACCCCGGACTGAAGTTCCTGTACCTGCTCTCGGGCGAGGTGCGATACCGCTATGGGGCGAAGGTGGTGGAGCTCGGCGCGGGGGACTCGCTGCTCTTCGAAGCCTCCGCGTTGCATGGTATCGAGGCGATCGGCACGCAGCCCGTCACGTACCTGTCGGTGGTGTTCACTCTGCGCGATTAGATTGATGACGTGCAGGAGCGCGACGACTGGGGGCGCTCATGATCGTGCGAAGCACGGCCGCAGAGGTACAGAAAGGGTACACAAAGGATGCAGTTGGGCTACACCCCTGGACGCATGCGCGTCGTGATGTGACGCTCTCGAAGCGATCGTGCCGATCGCTCGAACGGGGTGCTCGAAGGCGCGGCGCCGAATGCGTTTGCTTAATTGTTAAGCAGCCCAACCCCCATACGCCATACGCACCTACCAGGTGCCCGGCAACCCGCACGGTTGCCCGATTGTTCGGTGTTACTTGCTCGGCAAGAGGTCACACCGATCGGGCGCAAGGCCGCATGCAGCCTTGATCCGGAGGTGTTACCGGCTTCCTGGGGGCGTTCGTCGGGACTCACGGCTGCAGCTGCCAGCGCGGGGACTGCAGTGCATCGTGTGCGCGCTATGGCTGCTGCGCCAGTTGCTCCATGGCCTGGCGCACGGTCAGGATGGCGATGCCCTGAACCTGCCCGAGCGTGAGCAAATGCCGATCGCCCGAGACGATGAGCCTGGCGCGTGCGGCCACGGCGGCGGCCAGCACGCCATCGTCGTCGGGGTCATCCTTGATGGTGGGCGCGATCGTGGCCGGGCGCACCAGGCTGGCCAGCGTGGCGTAGCCATGCACGAGTTGTTCCAGCGTGAGGCCGGAGGCGGCGATCTTCTTGGCGAACTTGCGGCGCGCGAGGATGCCACTGAGCTCCTGCAGCCGTCCGGTCGGCAATCGCCTGCTTCAGCAGCGCCAGCGCGGCCTCCGCGTCCAGAGACGCCTTCAGCGGATCCCAGTATCGGGGTTCGTAGGCCTGGAAAGGCAGGTCGTTGGCCGGTTCCGAGGCAGCGTCTCGATCCTGGTCGATAGCGAAATCGCCGATACGCACGGCCTTGGTTAGCATCATGCGCATGACATCCGGCAGTTCCATGCCGCGCTCAGCCGCCATCCGATGCGCTTTCTCCTCGATGTCGCGATTGATGCGGAAACGGATGAGGCGGCTGTCCATAGCGATGCAGGTTATAGCAGCCAGCGCCGATCCGCTCCCCGGGGCTTCGGCAGGAGAGCGCAGTGGCGGCTATTCACGGAGGCCTTGCAACGCAGCAGCGGTCACGCGTCATTGACTTCAGATGCGGGGCTTTGACAGGTCGCCAACGCCGGACCTTCGCGGTCGAGGGAGAAAACGCGGCCCAAGTGCTTCTCGACGAGCGGTCCTGCGACGAAGTACTTGTTCAAAAAAAAGCGACAAAAAGTGCGTGCGTGTTCTCGGCGCGCGCTAGACGTCGCTCGGCGCCGTCATACTCGCCTCCCTACGTCAACGAGGAAATCTATGTCAGCAGGCGGTTTTCACGTGCATGGCCCGCACGACCACGAACTCGAGCACGCTAGTGCGCATGGCCCCTCTGAATCAACTTCTACAGAAAAGCCTGGCCGCAGGAACATGACCAGCCAAATCGCCGTATGCACTGCTGTCATCGCTACAGTGGGAGCGATCTTTGCGTATATGGGAGGTCTAACTCAAGCCAACGCGGGCCTCTACAAGAACAACGCTGGCATGAAGAAGACCGAGGCTTCAAACCAATGGAACTACTTTCAGTCGAAGAGCACGAAGCAGTCGCTCGCTGAGTTCGCCAGGGACATGTCGCCCGATGACCGCAAGCAAGGCTGGCAGACGAAGGTTTCGCGGTATGAACAAGAAAAAGCTGAGATATTGCTCGTCGCGCAGAAGCTTGAGGCAGACGCAACCGATTGGGACCAAAAATCGGAGGCGCAAATGCACCAGCACCATCGTTGGGCGCAAGCGACCACTGCGCTACAGGTCTCCATCGCTTTGGCTGCCATGGCGTTGCTCACAAGGAGAAAGTGGTTGGAGTGGGGGATGCTCGCAGTTGCAGGCGTTGGCCTGGTCGTTGGCGCTCTAGCAGCAATGCACATTTGAACGTTGCGCGAGCCTCGCGATAGCCCTCTACGTGGGGCTTTGGGCCGGAAGCTCAAAGAGAACGAACTGCTGCAGTCGGGCCGACTGTGGCCGCATAGGACCCAAAGAGCTGGCTGTTCACGATTGTCGAATGATGCTGTTCGGCGGCGCACGAAGCGAGCAGCAACGCGGGATCGCAGCTCTGGCGGGGCGACGACGGCTGGATGCTGCCGCGCAAGTCCCATTTCGCGATGATGCAGATGAAGCGCGGGTCAGTTCGCGCCCAATAAAGGATTGGTCGACCGCAGATCCGATTTCGCCTGGGCGTCAACAGGCAGGCCGGCTGAGACTTCGTCGGCCCAGACCTTGAAGCCCTCGAGCGTGTTCGGGCCGAACGTTGTGGATAGCGCGACATCGCAGGCGTCGCGCCCGCGTGCAATCAGCACGCGGCCGATACGCGGTGTGTTGTTGCGCGCGTCGAAGGTGTACCAGCGGTCGCCGAGATAAGCCTCGAACCAGCCCGCGAAGTCCATTGTCCCGTATGGTGGCTCAGTGCCAACATCGCCAAGATAGCCGGTGCAATAGCGCGCCGGTATGTTCATGCAGCGGCAGAATGCGATCGCCAGGTGAGCGTAGTCACGGCACACGCCGTGGCCTTCCTTATAGGCGTCCAAGGCGGTGCGCGTTCGGCGCGCGTGCTGGTAGCCGAACTCGATGTGTCGGTGCACGAAATCGCAGATCGCCTGCACGCGCGCCCAGCCGGTCGGGCTCGAGCCGAACCGCTGCCACGCAATCTCGGAGAGCTGGTCGGTCTCGCAATAGCGGCTGCCGACGAGGTAGACCAGCGTCGATTCCGGGAGCTGTTCGATCGGCGTCTGCGTGGCCCAAGGAGCAACAACATCAGGCGCGCCGGTGTCGTTGACCAGCGCATCAGTGCTGAGGACGAAGCGGCCCTGCGGCGCGACGATGCGACTGCACCAGTTGCCGAACAGATCGCGGTATGCGGTGATAGGCACCGAGGGACTCGTCACGAGGTAATCAGGCCGCACCAGATCGGACGCACGCGAATAGTGGACGCTCAATGCCAGGATCATCGGCGTCGGCTGTGAGAACTGATACGCCATCTCGAAACCAACGCGGATCTGCATGCTCGCTCCTGTTGCTTCTCTGTTCGCACGCAACCGACGTGCCACCATCGCTGACTATCGCCGGTTCGCCTGCCGATACCGATGACCTGATTCTCCTCCCATGGCGGATCCGATGGCCTAGCCAATACGACAGTCTTTCCAGCGGGTGCTACGTCGGTTCACGGAAGTGATAGCGCCGATGTGTTGAGCCGGGTGCTGCACCAGTTGCGCCGGATGGAGGAGTGCGAGGCGTGGTAAAGCGCGACACGAGGCGCTACTACCTCGCGGCCGACGCGTACCTGGACGAAGCTGGCGACCAGCAGCTGGACGAACGTCTTGCCATGCTGGCCAGCGACGCGTGAAGGAGGTCCATATGACGCTTTGCCCGATTGCCATAGCCGTCGGCTGCAAGAAATGTCCGGCATTCTCGATCTGCCCCTTGAAAGGCGTGATCGCTCCGCCGAAAGTGCCGGTGAGCTCTTCCGAGATTGTCACACTTGAAAAGCTAGGAAGATCAACAGCTTGCGTGCAGAGGTTTCACAGTTGCGCGACCCCGTTCTTCGAAATTAAGGCTGCGGTGACCCCCGTCTTGAACGGCTGCCAACTGAAGATCCGAACAGCCGTTGTGGGCTGCGGATTCAACCGGTCGATGCAACACACGGCGGCCTCAACTCTGAAGTGCAACACCTCATCGCCTAAGGTGTGCACATGAATGAACGAACAAGGTACCAGCAGCTTCAACCCGAGGACCGGATGACGATGGCAAGCATGCGTCAGCAGGGTTCGAGCATGCGGGCCATGGCCCGCATGCTCGGGCGCTCGGCGTCCACCATCAGCCGGGAGTTGGGGCGCAACACGCTGGCCGAGTTGCCCTACGCCTCGCACTCGGCGCAGGTGAGCAGCCAGGGGCGGCGCCAGGCCGCACGGCCGACGCGCAAGCTCGACATGCAGGGCGTGGGCTGGGGCGTGGTGCTCACCCTGCTGGACTGGAAGTGGTCGCCGCAGCAGATCGCGGGTACCCTCAAGCGCGTGTTCCCCAAAGAGCCCGAGCGCCACGTGTCCCACGAGACCATCTACAACGCCATCTACGCCCAGCCGCGCGGCGAGCTTCGACGCCAGCTCATCGCCTGCCTGCGCCGCGGGCGCAGCACCCGCATGCCGCGTACCCGAGGCGACGATCGCCGTGGCCAGATCCCCGAGATGGTGAGCATCCACGTGCGCCCGCCCGAGGTGGACGACCGCGTCATGCCGGGTCACTGGGAAGGCGACTTCATCAAGGGCGCAGGCAACCAGTCCTCGGTGGGCGTGCTGGTCGAGCGCACGAGTCGTCTGGTGCTGCTGGCCAAGATGGACGACGCCACGGCCGCCTCGGCGCTGGCGGGCTTCTCTGCCAAGCTCAATTCGATTGCCGAGCCGCTGCGCCAGAGCCTGACCTACGACCAGGGCAAGGAGCTGACTCGGCACAAGGAGCTGACGGCACAGACCGGTGTGAAGGTCTACTTTTGCGACCCGCACAGTCCGTGGCAGCGTGGCACTTGCGAGAACACCAACGGGCTGCTGCGCCAGTACCTGCCCAAGGGCACCGACCTGAGCGTGTTCAGCCAGGACGAACTCGACGCGATCGCCGACAGCATGAACAACCGGCCACGCGCCACGCATGCGTGGCACTCGCCCCTGGAAGTGTTCGCACGAACACTCGCATCGTCCCATCAACCGCCAGCGTCAATCCACTGACTCAACCCTGTTGCGCTTCAGACTTGAAACCGCCCACTTAAAAACTGCGTGAGCAGAAGGAGTGTTGCAGATGAAGTATCGAACGCGGACCTACTACACAGACAGTCAGAAGGCTTTGATGTGGGAGCGCTGGAAGCAAGGTGAGACGCTTCACCAGATTGCCCAGCTGTTCGATCGATCGCATTCGTCGATTCAACGGATCCTGGCTGAGACGGGCGGGATACGACCGCCCCAGGAGCGTCACCGTTCCCGCTTGGCGCTGACCTTGGCCGAGCGAGCGCAGAATCGTCGGCGTTGCCGCAGCCGGCTCCTACGCCGAGAACGCGATGGACGCGTTCAGCGACGTGGATCTGATCCTTGTGTGTAAGCCTGAGGATCATCCTGGCTTGATGCGTGATCGGGTCGCACTGGCCGAAAAGTTGGGCCCGCTGGTGGCTGCTTTCACGGGTGAGCACGTGGGAGAACCGAGGCTGATGATCTGTTTGTACGGCCCACCGGCGCTTCCCTGGGCCCCTTCGGCTTGATGCGTGGTGGCCGAAAACCAACCGGCGTGCGTCGCGTCGAGGCTGACCCTGCCTTGGCGAGGCAACTCGCTGGCACCGTCGGGGCTTTGAATCGCCATGCGCTGCCAGGTCGACCAAATGCGCCGAGCCCACAGGGCGGCCATCCCGGGCTGATTGAACCCGGCGACCTTTGCGAGCTGACGCGGGCGGCGGTGCGTTGGGTAGCTGAGAAACCCAACCCCCCTTGTCGCGGCCGGCGCTCCGCGCTCCCGCCAGGCCGCCCGTGTATGACGTGCCCCGCCATCAACCGTCCTTGCTCGGCCGTCGTCTCCGGCACCCAGGCGGCGGGGTTCGCGCTTCAGCGCGTCGGCCTCGGTCATCGCATAGCGCGTGGTGATCAGCTTGCCGCGTTGAGCGCGCAGCCGCCAGCGCCAGAGCTCGATCTCCCTCATTGATCTCGGCGCCTGACACCCTGATGCAAGGGCACCTGAGCTCTGCATCGTTGATGGCGAAGATTGCGTCACTGCCGGCCGGTACGGGCCTCCGATGAGCGTCGCGCTGCTGTCGCATCACTCCGACAGCATCCATAGGCCGCCGGAGGCAGGTACCCAGCGCCGCGAGTGCCTTGGCAAAACGGCCACCGAAGCCGTTGAGCAGGCGGTGCAGGCCTTCGAGGAGCAGGTCGGCCGGATGCAAGGGCGATCGAGGTGCTTGGCATGGACGCCCCAGGCGAGTATCACGGGCTCGCACTCCCGCACCGCCGCCGCGATGTGTGCGTCGTGTCGCGGCCGACGGGTTGGCACGCGCGCGGCGCAGGGCCGCGGGATTAGTCGCGACGCAGCGTAGAGATTCACGATTTTCAATCGGCTTTGCCACGGCATCATGGGGTGCGGCAATTGACGACATGCCAGCATGCCTTCTTGACACGACCGCGTGACATGATTATTCTGCTGTCATGAGCACGACCACGTACGAAAGCCCGCTCCGCGCAGAACAGATGGAGCAGACGCGCCTTCGGATACTGGAGGCGACGGCAGATGTGCTGGCGGACGAGGAGGTCAACGAGGTCACGGTTCCGCTTGTCGCCATGCGCGCCCGCGTGTCGGTCCGTACCGTCTACCGGCACTTCCCGACCAAGGAGGCTCTCTTCGACGAGTTCGGTGAGTGGGCGGAGGAGCACCTCCGGGTCGTCCTCCTTTCCTACCCGGACACGCTCGAGGGCGTCCGCGAGATGGCGCCTGCGCTCTATCGCATGTACGACGAGCGAGCGCCGCTGATCCGCGCCCTCCTATCGAAGCGCGGACAGGAGATCCGGGCCCGCACGCGGCGCCGGCGACTGGCGACGTTCGAGAAGGCGATGCGGGAGGTCACCGGCGGGCTCGGGCCGGCCGAGCGCCGACGCGCCCTTGCGGTGATCTACCTGCTCGTGAGCGCGCCCGCTTGGCAGGCGATGCGCGACCAGTGGGACCTCGAGGGCCAGGAGGCCGGCAAGGCCGCCGCCTGGGCCGTACGCGTGCTGACGGACGAACTTCGCCGCAATCCGGCAAGCATGAAGGAGGTTGGTAATGATGACACTCGTCGCTGAGCAGACCTTCGCCCCACCCGGTCCGGGATCGTGGTTCCTTGACCCGACTCACTGGACGCGGCCGGTGACCCGCTTCCAAGTGGAGATCTTTCCCGACGCGTTCCAGCGCGGCTTCGGCGAGAGCCTCCGCCGCTACGGATCGTTGCTCGAGTACCTGGAGGCGGGCTTCGTCAACGGGTTCCCGTACTACTGCGCACGTCCCGTCGGCGCGCCGAGGGAGGCGGTCGGTCACCCTCCGAAAGAGGTGTGGGACGAGCTCGCGCGCAGTCACCCAATGATTCGGCGCCGGCTCGAGACGAGCGCGACCGTGTTCGAGCGCAAGCTCTGGCGTGAGGACCTCGAGCGCTGGGACCGGGAGGTGAAGCCCGCGGCGATCCGAGCTCACCTCGCGCTGCTCGCGGTTGACCCGGCGGCGCTCGACACGCCTGCGCTCCTCGCATACATCGATCGCTGCCGCGAGAACCAGATCCATGGCGCGTACATCCATCACCGCTTCAACGTGCCGGCGCTCCTGTCTGTGGGCGACTTCCTCGTGCACGCGCAAGAGTGGACAGGCCGCTCGCCGGCCCAGTTACTCGGTCTCCTCCAGGGCGCGAACCCCGACCCGCTCGGTGCAGACGAGGAGCTCGAGCGACTGGTCGGCGCGCTCCGACTGGATACGACGGCGACGGCCTTGCTCACGTCGGCCGGAGAGCCGGGCGAGGTGGTCGCCGCGCTTCGCTCGCTGTCCGGCGACACGGGCCGGCTCGCTTCGGCATACGTCGATCGTGTCGCCTACCGGCCGGTAAACGGCGAGGACGTGGGCGACCCGTCGGTGCACGAGCTTCCCGAGCTGATCGTCGGAGCGATCCGCACAGCATTCGATCGCCTCGAGACTCCACCGGCGAACGACCTGGACCGGAAGACCTCTGAGTTGCGCGACGCAGTGCCCGCTCGGCATCGCGATGCCTTCGACGCGCTGCTCGAGGAGGCTCGGGCGACCTACCGGCTACGCGACGAGCGGGGCATCTACGCCGACCTCTGGGCGATCGGGATTATGCGGCGCGCGATCCTGGCGGCCGGCCGCCGGCTTACGGCGGCGGGGCGGCTCGCCGATCCGGGCCATCTCGTCGAGGCTGGCTACGCGGAGCTTCGAAGCCTCGTCGAGTCCGGCGACGGCCCATCGGGCGAGGAACTGGCCGAGCGTGCGCGCTACCGGCTCAAGGCGCGCTACGCGGATGCGCCGGCGTTTCTCGGCGGCGAGCCGGGCGATCCGCTGCCGCCCGAGTGGCTGCCGCCCTCGGCGGCAAGGCTGGAGCGCGCGATCGGTGCAGCCGTGCAGGCGATCTTCGCCGCGCCGAAGCCACGCACCGAGGAGCGAAAGGTTCACGGTCTCGGCGTCAGCCCGGGCGTGTACGAGGGCACCGCACGGGTGATTCGCGGCACCGAGGAGTTTGGTCGCATCGAGCGGGGCGACATCCTCGTCACGAACTCCACGACGACGGCATTCAACATCGTGCTGCCGCTCCTCGGCGCGATCGTGACCGACCGGGGCGGGCTGCTCTCGCATGCCGCGATCGTCGCGCGCGAGTACGGGCTGCCGGCAGTCGTCGGGTGCACCGATGCGACCTCCGTGCTCCTGGACGGTGCGAGGATCATCGTCGATGGCACCGCGGGCGAGGTCGAGCTCGTCGCATGACGGAAGCAGACGACGATGAAACCGGCAGCACTTACCGAGGAGCTCGAGGAAAGCCTGTTTGGCGGCAAGGCCGCGCAGCTAGCCGCGGCCACGCGTGCGGGCCTGCCCGTTCCCGCGGGTGTCGCGCTTCCGTACGGGTTCGTGGATGCACTCGCTGCCGACGAACGCGACGCGAGGCAGCGGCTGGCTGCAGTCTTTCGCACGCTCGGCGCCCCGCTCGTGGCGCGCTCGTCCGCAGTGGGCGAGGACTCCGAGCAGGCGAGCTTCGCAGGACAGCACCTGACGCAGCTGAACCTGCGCTCCGAGCCCGAACTCGTTGACGCCGTGTCCGCCATCTGGCGCTCGGCGCGCTCGCCTTCAGCGTTCGCGTACCGCGAGCGCCTCCGGCTGCCCCGCGAGCCGAGAATGGCCGTCGTCGTACAGGAACTCGTCGATGCGGACTCCGCCGGCGTGCTCTTCAGCCGTAACCCCGTCAACGGGTCGGACGAGATCGTGATCGAGGCGGCCTGGGGGCTCGGGGAGTCGGTCGTTGCCGGTCTCGTCATCCCAGATCGGTTCCGCTTGAGGCGTGACGGTGCCGTCGCCGAGCGAATCGCGGGACTGAAGGACGTCGCCATACGCACCGACCCGGAAGGCGGCACAAGCCGCACACTCGTTCCCGAGGGGCTCGCCCGCGTGCTCTGCCTCGACGATGCACAGCTCGCCGCGCTTCATGCGCTCGCGCTCCGCTGCGACGAGGTGTTTGGCGGGAGCCACGACATCGAGTGGGCGTTCGCCGGCGGCCGGCTCTACCTCCTGCAGCGGCGAGCACTCACCGCGATCCCAAGTCCAGCTGCAGGCGACCACACGGACGAGCACGTGCGCCTGCCGAACTAGCAGACCCGCAGCAACCGGCACGCCCCGCAGGCGCCTCGTGATCCGGCCGAGCTCAGCTACGCGAAGGACGACCCTTACCGCCTGTCCCAGGGTGCTGGGGCTGGAGCTACGTCATCGGCGGTCTCGTCGGTGAGTCGGATCTCGCTGTGCCTGACATCGAAGCGGCCTTGCGGCAGGGCCTGGCGGCTATGGCATGGCACCATAGCGCTCGGTTCTACCGGAAGAGACTCGAAGACTATGGCGCCCATCGAATCCGCTCGAAGGTTTTACGCCGACTTCATCGTCCGTAGCGCCCGTGTGGATTGGCACCGTATCGTCCCTCCAAGGAACTTGCCCTTCAAGGGCTTACGCCGAGATCTACCAAGTTACTTTGAACCCGCTGGGCATCGCAGTTTGAATTCTCGAGCAGCCTTTTCACCCTAGTTTGAATTTCCCGGTCTACTGCGACGGGCGTCTTCCGAGTGACGACCGCGCGAGCAGAATGGTGACAAAATCTGTCCCTATGCCGTCCTACATTGGGCTTTCCCCAACTCAACTGAAGGAAAGCACCATGAACACCAACAAGGCACTCGAGATCGCTCAGATCTACGCCAAAGCGCTCGCCAACAAGGACGTCGAGACCATCGTCTCCATCTCGGCCGAGGACGTCGTCTGTACCTCGCCCATCGGTCAGACCACCGGCCTCGAGCGCTTCCGCGCCTTCCAGGAAGGCTTTACCAAGATGCTCACGAAGCTGACCGTCCTCGCCGTCTACGGCGACGACAAACAGGCCGTCGTGGTTTACCTCGCCGAGACGCAACCGGTTCCGCGCTCGCTTGTGGCGGAGCTCGTCAAGGTCAAGGACGGCCAACTTGCCTCGACTGATGTGATCTACGACGCCACGCCGTTCGCTGCCTTCATGAAAACGGTTCAGCCTCACTGAGCGAACGGTCCTGCCATGAAGCGAGTTCAATACGACAGGTATGGCGGCCCCGAGGTGATGCGCCTAGCGGAGTTCGACCTGGGAATTCCCGGCGAGGGTGAGGCGGCCGTCAGGGTCAAGTTTGCGGCCCTCAATCCGATCGACTGGAAAGTGCGCAACGGCGATCTCAAGATGGTCACGGGAAAGTCCTTCCCGCGCGCGATGGGGTCTGACTTCTCCGGAACCGTGATGGACGTCGGACCGGGCGTCACTCGCTTCAAGCCTGGAGATGCCGTGTTCGGCCTTGCACGGCTCAAGGAAAGCGGCGCGTGCGGCCATGCGGTGCTCACCGATGCGAATTTCCTGGCGAAGAAGCCTGACAGCGTTTCCTTCGAGGAAGCCGCCTGCCTCGGCACGCCTGGCGTCACCGCCTGGAATGGTCTGTTTGACAAGGCTGGACCGAAGCCCGGTGCACACGTCTTTGTCAACGGCTGCACCGGGGCAGTTGGAGAAACAGCCGTTCAGCTTGCACGAATGACGGGGGCCAGGGTCTCAGGCAGCTGCAGTGCTGAAGCAATGCCACGCGCCCATGCGCTAGGTGTCGCGAGCGTCTACGACTATCGGACAACCGACTTGGCAAGTATCAGCGAGCGCTTCGATGTTGTTTACGATACCGCGGCCACGATGACGACGGCTGTCGGCCTCGGGATGCTTCGCGACGGAGGTGTGTTCCTCGACATCAATCCGACGCTGGGCAAGTTCATGCGTTCCATGTTCGATCACAGGCTGAAAGCAATCATCTGCAAGGCGAGAGCGGACATTCTCGATGGCCTGGCGCGTGCTGCCGCGGAAGGGAAACTCCGGCTCCCAGTTGCCAAGGCCGTGCCGCTGAGCGACGCCATGCGACTTATCACTGAGCTTGAACAGGGACACAAGCTGGCCGGGAAAGGCCTCGTTGTGATGGATTGACGTGTCCCGCAGCCAGCGATTGTTCGACCTCATGCAGGTGCTACGCCGACACCGTGGAACGGTGTCCGGCGAAGTGCTCGCCGGCGAGGCGGGCGTATCGCTGCGCACGATACGGCGCGACATAGCCACGCTGCAGACGCTCGGAGCGGATATCGACGGTGCCCCAGGCGTCGGCTACATCCTGAGACCGGGATTCCTTCTACCCCCGCTGTCATTCACTGAGGAAGAGCTTCAGGCTCTGGTCGCGGGCGCACAGTGGGTCAGCCGCCAGACGGATGATGCGCTCGCCCTAGCCGCTCAGAATGCGCTCGCCAAGATTGGCGGCGTGCTTCCCTCCGATATGCGAAGGATGCTGGACGACGACGCGCTCTACATCGCCCGAAAGAGAGAAGACACCTCAGGGCTCGACCTGGCACGGGTCCGACAGGCGATGCGCGAACAGTGCAAGATGCGCATCGGCTACACCGATCAGGCCGGGGCAGCTTCGGAGCGGATCATCTGGCCAATCATGCTGGGCTTCGTCGAGTCGCGGCGGTTCATCGCGGGATGGTGCGAACTGCGCAAGGATTTTCGTCTGTTCCGTGGCGACCGAATCGCAAAAATCGAGTTCCTGCAGGAGCGCTATTCCGGAAATCGCCGCCAGATGGTCAAGGATTGGCGCGCTCAGGTCGACCGCGAACGCAATCGGCGTGATGGCGGATAGACCACTCTCGCGACGCCGTCCAGAAGAAGAACTCCGGGCCACGCTGGCCACCCTCGTGACCTGCTCGCTGCTGCTGGTGGCTCGCTATGTCGCTGCTGCCGGCGCACTGCGGCTTTCTCGCCGTCGGAGGCTGTGGGTCGGAGTCGCTGGCCGCCGCGATGGGGAATGATGCGTTCAGGCAGATTCGATCCCTGCACAGGGACTCTGTTCCAGATGGCTCTGCCTGGTACGTCGGGCAAGGATGGTGGCTATCCACCCAATAGGTCGCTCGGGTGTGCCTGGGGCCTAGCAAGCTGAAGGATGGGATGGCTGGACGCTTAGTGCGACAGGAGACTGTCGGAGAGTAGTTGATGAAAGTTCGACACAGGAAAGGATTAGCGAACCACCCTGGCCCCGAGTCATGCGGTGGCGCCCGCGAGGGCGCCGTCGAAGCGTTGACAGGGGAGAGCGCAGGCCAGCCATTGAGCCGCGAAATCAGGCAGTCTGGGGCGCCGACGCTGTTAAGCGAAGCGGAAGGCCACATCGGCGAGGGCGTTACACGCGAGCCCTCGACGAGCCCCACGCGGTCGAAGACCCTGAGCATGCGCAGAAGCTCTCCGAACAGGAACTGTGAGATCTCGCCAGTGCCCGCCGTGAAGTTGGCGGCGGGCGGGTCGGGGAAGGCCCTTGGCCGTACGCCCGACATCCACGCTGGCGAGAAGTCGGATGCTTGCGTAGTACCGATGAACGACCCGAACAAGGGCGCCGCCTCAAAACCGGCGCGGGCGGAGGGTCCGGAGGGAAGGCGAGCAGCCAAGAGGAACACCGAAGCGCTCCCTGCGCCCCGGACACAGAGCCGGACCCGCGCATCGATGGGGCTCGACGGTGTACGTGAAGCAGCCCGGGCCGCCAAGGCCGCGGGCAAGGAGGTACGGTTCACGGCGCTGCTGCACCACATCACGCCCCAGCTGCTGCACGACAGCTTCATGCAATTGAAGCGCAATGCGGCAGCCGGCGTCGATGGGGTGAGGTGGCGCGAGTACGAGGAAGGACTCGACGAGCGGATCGGCAAATTGTGGGATGCGGTGCATTCTGGCCGCTACCGGGCGTTGCCCTCCCGCAGGGTGTACATCCCCAAGGCGGACGGCAAGCAGCGCCCGCTGGGCATCGCGGCGCTGGGGGACAAGATCGTCCAGCAGGCTGTGGTGACGGTGCTCACGCCGATCTATGAAGCGAACTTCCTCGGCTTCTCGTATGGCTTCCGGCCAGGGCGCAACCAGCATCAAGCGCTGGACGCCGTGGTGGTGGGCATGCAGACGAAGCGCGTGAACTGGGTGCTCGACGCTGACATCAAGGCATTCTTCGACACCGTCGATCACGCCTGGATGATGCGATTCCTCGAGCACCGGATCGGCGACACGAGAGTCTTGCGATTGATCCGCAAGTGGCTGACGGCCGGCGTTGTCGAAAACGGGAACAGGACCGACGTGCGGGTGGGTACCCCGCAAGGGGCAGTGATCTCGCCGCTATTGGCGAACATTTACCTGCACTACGTCTTCGACCTGTGGGCACATCGCTGGCGAGGCCGCCATGCAAGAGGGGACGTGATGATCGTTCGGTACGCCGACGACAGCGTACTCGGGTTTGAGAGCAAGAGCGACGTTGACCGATTCATTGAGGACATGAAGGTGCGGTTCGCCCAGTTCGGGCTGACGCTGAACGAGGACAAGACGCGTGTGCTGCAGTTCGGCCGCTTCGCGGCTCAGGCGCGCGCCAAGCAAGGGCTTGCAAAGCCGCCGACGTTCGACTTCCTCGGGTTCACCCACATCTGTGGGAAGTCCCGGTCGAACGGCTGGTTCCAACTGAAGCGGCTGACCTCGGCGAAGCGAATGCGTGCCCGCCTCAAGGCAATTCGAGAGGCGCTGATGCGCCGTATGCACGAACCGATCCCCGTGGTCGGTCGCTGGCTGCGGCGCGTGGTCCAGGGCTACTTCAACTACCACGCCGTACCGGGCAACGTTGACCGCTTGGATGCGTTCCGCAAGGACGTGTCTCGGGCGTGGCTACATGCGCTACGACGGCGAGGGCAGCGTGGACGAATGCCCTGGGCCCGGTTCGGGCGTCTGGTCGAGCGCTACCTACCGCGGGCTCGGGTGCTCCACCCATATCCGCATCAACGCTTTGCGTCATGACTCAAGGCAGGAGCCGTATGCGGTAGTGCCGCACGTACGGATCTGTGCGGGGGGCGGGGAGTAATCCCCGTCCCTACCGCGACCTCTTCTTCTCCGGCGGGCTGGTGATGCACAAGAGTGCCCAGATGCACATGGGCCGTTTCGGCGCGGGACTCGCCGCAGCGGCGCAGCGCAGCGGCGCGCGCATCTTCCAGAACACCGCGGTCATCGGACTGGCACGCCTGTCGGGCAATGCATTCCGGGTGCAGACCGCTCACGACACCGTTGAGGCTGACCAAGTGCTCGTGGCGACGGGTCCGTCGCGACATGGGCCATTCGGTTATTTCCGCCGCCGCATCGTCCCGGTCGGCAGCTTCGTCGTGACAACCGAGCCGCTGTCCGAAACGCTGGTGGCGTCAATCATGCCGGGCGGCCGGAATGCGACGACAACGAAGAATGTCGGCCACTATTTCCGGCTGACGCCCGACAACCGGCTGGTCTTCGGCGGTCGGGCCCGCTTCGCGCTGTCAAGCCCGGCATCCGACGCCAAGAGCGGTGCCGTGCTCGAACGCAACATGAAAGTCCTGTTTCCCCAGTTGCGCGACACGCGCATCGACTATTGCTGGGGCGGCGTCGTCGACATGACCGCCGACCGCCTGCCGCGGGCAGGTGAGGTGAAGGGGCTGCACTACGCAATGGGCTACAGCGGCAGCGGAACCCAGATGTCGGTGTACATGGGGCAGAACATGGCTCGGGCCATCAACGGCGAGCCGGAGGCCAATCCACTGCGCAGACTGCAGTGGCCTCCCATTCCCGGCCATCTCGGGCCACCCTGGTTCCTGCCATTCGTGGGCGCGTACTACCGAAGGTTGGACCTGGTCAGCTGACGCCACAAGACTGCCGCTCCATCGCCATGCCTTGCGGCAGGCATCAAGCCGACATTGGATTGGGCTGCAGCCCCAGAGAGGGCCGGCCGCGCAAATCTGAACACGCTGCAAGTGGATGGGATGCTCAGCCCGGCATGACAAGTGCAGTGCGAATGAGCAGAAGAGCGCGCCGGAACCACGTCGTTGCGCCGTCAAAACCCGAAGATCTCCCTAGGCACACCCTTCGCCCATTCACACTCTTGCCGAAAATCGTAGGGCACCTCGTCCGCGCAATCGGGCCACTGACCGCTGGCGAGCCAAAACTCCACCAGTCCCAGTCGCGCGCACAGCCGCGGGAAGCGTGGGTCGTTGCGCAGCTCGGGCATGCTGGCCTGGAACAGCAGCGCGGTGCGGTAGCCGTCGGGGCCCATGATGTCGGTGCTGGCCCCTACAGGGCCCAGGCGGGCGCCCTCGGCAGCACGGAAGGCCTCGTCGACCAGGCCCAGGTGCGCGGCATAGACCAGGCGGGCCACGTCCACACCGCCGGTGATCATCACGTGCGCCTCGAACTCGCTGCGCCAGGCGCCGATGTGCTCAGGCGTCGGGTCGCGCTTGGCGCGGACGAAAGGGATGGTGTCCTGGAATTCGCGCAGCGGGCGCGTGGCCGCGAGCGCGAGCAGGCGATCGACCGCCGCCCAATCCTGCAGGAAGGCATGGGCCCGCAGCAAGCTCGAGATCGGAAAGCTCATGTCGGGGATGCGCGCCACGAGGTCTTCGTACACGGGCACCGCCTCGGCGACCTGCCCCGTGGCCATGCGGGCCAGCGCCACCAGGTTGGCCGACATCGGATCGAGCATGTCCAGGCGGTAGATGCGTTCGGCCTCGTCGAGGCTCGCACGCAGGCGGCCGGTCAGGCGCAGCAGCCAGCTGATGTAGCGCCGGCCGGCGCCCGAGCCGGGCGCCTGGCGCAGACGCTCGAGGAACTCCTCGGCTTCGACGAACCGGCCGAAGGGCGGCATCACGAAGCATCGCGCGACGAGGGCGTCGTTGTTCTGCGCGTCGAGCGCCAGCGCGTGCGAGGCCTCGCGAACCACGTGCCCGGCGCTGGCTGCACGCTCGGCAAATGGCAGGTACATGTGCAGGAAGCTGCGCACGTAGGCGAGCCTCCCCCAGGCCTCGGCGAAATGCGGTGCGCGCTGCGTCACCACCTCGAGCACGCCGACGCTGGTGCGCAGCTCGTCCGGGGCATAGGACTTGGGGCTGGATCGCAAGTAGAGGTCATAGACCGCAGGATCGACTGCGCGCGTCGCAACACCGAAGAAACCGTGGTCGAGCGCGCGCGCGATGCTTTCGGCGATGTCGTCCTGGACCTCGAAGATGCCTTCCAGCGCACGGTCATAGTGGTCGGACCACAGCGTCGTGCCGGACGCGGCCTCTATCAGGTGGGCGCTGATGCGTACCTGGCCGGCCGCGCGGCGGATCGAGCCGTCGAGCACGTAGGCGCAGTTCAGGCGTTGCGCCGCCTCGGCCTTTCGTTCGCCACGGAACTGGAAGCTCGTGGTGCGGCTGATCACCCGCAGCTGGGTGCCACGCGCGAGGCGCTGGATGATCTCCTCGCTGACGCCGTCGGAGAAGAACTGCATCTCGGGCTCGTTCGACAGGTTGTCGAAGGCGAGCACGGCGATCACGGGGCGCTCGCGCGGGGATGACGGCTCGGCCGGTGAGGCGGGAGCGTCGTCGTCCAGCAAGGGCAGCGTGAACCGGTAGCCGCGCCCCGCCACGGTGGCGATGGCGTCCGGCCCGAGAACCTTGCGCAGCGACGAGATCTGCACGGTGAGGTTGTTCTCCTCGACCACCGTGCCAGGCCAGACCCGCGAAAGCAGCTCGTCCTTGGCGACCACGCGGTCGCGCAGCTCGATCAGCGCCAGCAGCAAGTCGAACGCGCGTCCACCGAGCGAGACCGGCTGGCCATGGGCCAGCAGGCGGCGCTCGGCCGGCCGCACTTCGAACTCCTTCGCCTTGAAGACCAAGACCTGAGCGCCTCTCTTGCTTGTCGGCCCCGATTGTCGGGCCACGCGGCGGGCTTTAGCAACGTTTCACATCGCTTAAAGACGCGGCCGCCCCCCGGCGCGCACAGTGCCTACACCCCGCGACAGGGCCGTACCCATCCACCATCCGCAAGGAGATCCCATCGTGAGCCAAGCATCCATCAAGATCGGCCTCGTCACCGACCAGACCGGCCCACTGTCCTTCCTCGGCATTGCCAACGCCAACCTCGCCCGCCTGGTGGTCGACGAGATCAACGCCGGCGGCGGTCTGCTCGGGCGGCGCATCGAGCTGATCATCGAAGACAGCGCCACCGACGACAAGGTGGCCGCCGCCAAGGCCGCCAAGCTGGTTCAGGGCGATCGCGTGGACGTGATCTTCGGCGGCATCTACAGCTCCACCCGGCAGGCGATCAAGGGCCCGGCCGTCGTGCAGGGCAAGAAGCTCTACATCTACCCGGAGCAGTACGAAGGCGAGGAGAGCGACCCGCTCATCTTCTGCACCGGCCCCGTGCCGGCACAACAGGTCGATTCGCTGATCCCCTGGTTGATGAAGCACACCGATGCTCGCCGGTTCTACCTCCCGTCGGCTGACTACATCTGGCCGCACGTGATCAACAAGCGGGTGCGTGCCGCGGTCACCGCGCACGGCGGCTCGATCGTCGGCGAGGAGTATTTCCCCGTCGATCACGCGGACTACCGCAGCACGGTCGACAAGATCATGTCCAGCGACGCGCAGGTGGTCTTCAACACCACGGTGCCGCCCGGCGTGGCGCCGTTCCTGCAGCAGCTGTACGAGGCCGGCTTTACGAAGCGCGGCGGCCGGATCGTCTGCCCCTACTTCGAGGAGAATCTTGCAAGCCTGCTGCCGGCCGAGCATGTCGAGGGGCTCTACAGCTGCCTCGACTACTACCAGGCCGTCAGCGACCCATTCAGCACGGCGCTGCTGCGCCGCTACGACGAGCGATTTCCGGGCAGCGCCAAGTTCACCGCCGGCAGCGCCAGCACGGGGCTGTATCGCGGGCTGAAGCTCTGGGAGGCGGCCGTGCGGGAGGCCGGCACGCTTGATCAGGCGGCGGTGATCCGCGCACTCGACCACGCGCGCATCGCCGAAGGACCGGGCGGGGCCGCCGAAATGGTGCCCGGCCAGCATCACCTGCGGCTTACCATGTACGTCGGCCAGGTGCAGGCCGGGCGGATGAAGGTCATCGAGAACCTCGGCGTGATCGATCCCAACGAGCGCGTGCAGAGCGCGCAATGAGCTAGGAGACCTGAGATGAAGCTCTACTACCACCCCGCTTCCACCGCGAGCAGGCCCGTACTGCTCTTCGCTGCGGAGAGCGGTATCGATCTCGACCTGAATGTGGTCGACATCTTCAAGGGCGAGCACCTGCAGCCGGCCTATCGTGCGCTCAACCCGAATGCGCTGGTGCCGATGCTGGAGGACGGTGATTTCCGCCTCACCGAGAGCTCGGCGATCCTGAAATACCTGGCCGACAAGATCGACTCGCCGCTGTACCCCAAGGGCCTGCAGCAGCGGGCCCGCGTCAACGAGCGCATGGACTGGTTCAACACCCAACTGAGCCGCGACTACTGCTTCGGCCTGGTGTTCGCCCAGCTGCTGCCGCACCACAAGCGGCGCAGCGACGAGGCGCAGGCCGGCACGGTGCAGTGGGGCCAGGAGCGCTCGAAGGTGTGGCTGCAAGTCCTCAACGACCACATCCTCGGCCCCGGGCACAACTACGTGTGCGGCGATGCGATCAGCATCGCGGACCATTTCGGCGCCGGACTGCTCACCTTGGGCGAGGTGATCGGTTGCGATTTCACGGCCTATCCGTACGTGCAGGGCTGGCTGGCGCGCATCAAGGCGCTGAAGAGCTGGAAGTCGGTGAACGCCACGCTCGACGGGGTCACCGCCGCGCACAAGGGCGAGTCGTTCGTGACCGTGTGAAGCGCCGGGGCGCGGGCGCTCAGAAGCCGAAGTCTTCTTTCGGCACGGCCCGTGCCTGCTCGCATGTGCGCTGGAAGTCGTAGGGCACTTCGCTCGCGCAGTCGGGCCACTTGCCGCTGGCCAGCCAGAACTCGACGAGTCCGAGCCGGGCGCACAAAGGCGCGAAACGCCGATCGTTGCGCAGCTCGGGCATGCTGGCCTGGAACAGCAGCGCGGTGCGGCAGCCGTCGGGCCCCATGATGTCGTCGGCATGGCCGGCCGGCCCCAGGCGTGCGGCGTCGGCGGCGACGTAAGCCTCGTCCACCAGGCCCAGGTGGGCCGCGTACACGAGGCGTGACACGTCGACCCGGCCCGTCTTGCGAACATGCGCCGCGAGCTCCTCGCGCCACGCACCGATGTGCTCGGGCGAGGGGTCGCGCTTGGCGCGGATGAAGGGCAGCCCGTCCTGGAACTCGCGCAGCTGGCGTTGCTCGGCCAGCGCGAGCAGCCGGTCCACCGCGGCCCAGTCCTGCTGGAATGCGTGGGCACGCAGCAGGCTGGACACCGGAAAGCTCATCGTGGGCATGCGCTCCACCAGTTCCTCGAACACGGGAATGGCGTCGGCGATATGGCCTGCCGCCATGCGTGCGAGGGCGAGGAGGTTGGCCGACATCGGATCCAGCACATCGAGCTGAAAGGCCTGCTCGGTGGCCGTCAGCGCCTCGCGCATCCAGCCGAAGTGGCGCAGGCCCCAGCCGATGTAGCGCTGCCCGTCGCCCGTGCCGGGTGCGCGGCGCAGACGAACGAGCGCGGCATCGGCCTCGACGAAACGCCCGAACGGCGCGATCACGAAGTACTGCCCTGCCATCGCGTCGAGGTTCTGTGCATCGAGCGACAGCGCGCGCTCGGCTTCGCGGTTCACCTGCGCGGCGCTGGCCGCGCGCTCGGCGAACGGCTGGTAGAAGCGCAAGAAGGCACGCAGATAGGCCAGCCGCCCCCATGCCGCGGCGAACTGCGGTGCGCGCGTGGTCACCAGCTCCAGCACGCCGACGTGGGTGCGCAGTTCGTCGGGCGCGTAGCCCTTGGGCCTCGATCGGAGGTAGAGGTCGTACACCGCCGGCTCCACCGTCGGGGCCGGCGCGCTGGCGAAGGCCTGATCGAGCGCGCGGGCGATGTTCTCGGAGATCTCGTCCTGCACGGCGAAGATGTCTTCCACCCCGCGCTCGAAGCGTTCCGACCACAGCGTGGTCTGCGAGGCGGCCTCCATCAGATGCGCGCTGACCCGCAACCGGGCCGCTGCGCGGCGGATCGAGCCGTCGAGCACGTGGGTGCAATGCAAGGCGTTCGCCGCCTCGGCCTTGCGATCGCCGCGGAACTGGAAGCTCGACGTGCGTCCGATCACCTTGAGCTGGCTGCCACGCGATACGCGCTGAATGATTTCCTCGCTGACGCCGTCGGAGAAGAACTGCATCTCGGGGTCGTTGGACAGGTTGTCGAATGCCAGCACGGCGAGCAGCGGTCCGGCGGCCGGCGCGGCGGACGTCAACGATGTGGCGGCCTGGGCCACGCGCTGCGCCTTTTCCGCGCTTGGAGGCGGCGTCAGCGCGTCAGCGCCGGCGGTGGCCACTTCGCAGACCTCCACCGGATCGTCAACGCCGGCCATCCGGTACGGCCCGTGCACGGCCCAGCGCAGCGCGGCCTCGTCGGCATGGCCCACCGCACCCCGGCGCGCGAAGTCGTAGGCCGTGCGTGTCATCAGAATGCGCCCCTGGCCGGCGAGCGACATGACGCGCGCGGCGATGGCCTTGGCCAGGCCCTCGACCTCCAACGGCTTGGCGCCTCGCGCGACGTCGGCGGCCGCGTTCTCGCGCAGCACCACCTCGCCGAGATGAATGCCCACGCGCGAGGCGAGGGAAGTCCTCGACTGGGCGCCGAGTTCGAGCAGCTGCGCCTGGTAGGCAAGCGCGAAGCGCACCGCCTCGACCGGCCGCTCGAACAGCAGCAGGAACCCGTCGCTCTTGTCGATCTCGCGGCCGCCGTGGGCAGCAAGCAGGTCACGCGCGATGCGGTCGTGGCGTGCCATCAACTCGGCCGCAGCGGCGTCGCCCAGGCGCTCGACGAGGTGGGTGCTGGCGACCAGGTCGCACAACAGCAGCGCGCGGATCGCGGGGGAGGATGGGCCGGGTGCGGGAGTGGGCATGCAGGGGTCCCTCGATCGAGACCACCGCGCGGTAGCCGCGTCAGGGCACATCTTCGCACAGGAGCCTGCCAGGTCAGCGGCGCATGGCCGTTGCGAGCGATTCGACGTCCGAATCAGGGGAACACCAAGCGTCGAGCGCGCATCCTCGAAGCGGAAACCGCGCTCGACGAAGTCGCGAATGTTCTGTTTCGGAAGCGCCGTGTTTCGGCTCTGGGGTCGAGAGTGCGAGTTCGCAACTTTCGAGTGTGGCCGTTCGGTTGCCGTGTTTTCCCAGTCGTCGATTGACCCCTACCAATGACCGCTTCCGGTGGGCTCTGAGTCGCCCCGCAAGTTCCGCGGACGCCCAGGCCCAGGGTGGACCGACCGGTCGCTCGGAGACCGCCACGGGCTGCAATGGTTCGAAAGCGGCGTCGAGCGGCTGCTTTCTGGCATCCACGTTGAATGCTGTTGATGGCCGCATTCTGACCTAGGCCGCCGAGGCAGCGACGCGCCCGGCTCAGCAGTCCTCAGTCGCGACTGATGAATGCTGCGGCAAAAAGCATCGCACCTGCCGCGAACCAAATCCACGCGATGCCGCCTTGGCCAAACTGAGAGTGCGCCAGCGTCTCCAGCCATCCCCAACGTCCGGAAAAGGGAGGGCGCTTTGGATTCATCCATTCGACCGCTCCCATCGCCGCAGCAACGCACCCCATACCAGCCCAGAGCTGCCACTTCTGGCGGCCTTCCCATCCACCTCTGGCTTGGAGCGTCGAAGGTGAGCCCTCCTTCGGCCTCCCCATTCGCTTCCTGTCCCAAACCATGAAAGCAAGGAGCGCCAGGAAGGGGGCAAAGAACGGCAGCAAATCTAGACATCATGGTCGCCGTCCCATAGCAGGCGGCCGGTCTCCAACATCGTAGATTGCGTCCAAAGACGTAGAGCTACATGCTGTGACTTGCGTCGTCAGCAACAAAGGAGACCGACCATGGAAGAGCGTAGCAAGATTCACGTGGGTTTGGATGTCCACAAGGACAGCATCAGCGTGGCGGCGGCCGAGCCAGATCGAGCGCCCGGGCGCTTGATCGGCAAGGTCCCGCACGACGTGAACAAGCTGCTGAAGGTGCTGGCCAAGGTCGGCACCGCCGAGCAACTGCACATCGTGTACGAGGCCGGCCCGACGGGCTTCGGTTTGCAGCGAGCGCTAAAGGCCAAGGGCTACGTCTGCGAGATCATTGCCCCATCGCAGATTCCGCGGCGTCCAGGCGACCGAGTCAAGACCGACACACGCGACAGCGTTCAACTGGCCGAGTGCTCGCGCGCCGGCCAGTTGAGCGCCGTGTGGATCCCCGATCCAGACGATGAAGCGATCCGTGACCTGTCGCGGGCGCGCGAAGACGCGGTCCACAGTCGCGTCCAGGCCCGCCATCAGCTCAAGGGCTTCTTGCTGCGCCACGACGTGCGCTACAAGGGCAAGACCTCGTGGTGCGGTGCCTACTACCGCTGGCTGGGGACGCTGAACTTCGGCGCCGGCGCCGCCCAGACCGCGTTCACCGAATACTGGCAAGCCGTGACGGCGGCAGACGATCGCGTCGATCGGCTGACGAAGGCGCTGCAGGCCTCGATCGCTGGCTGGCGCTTCGAGCCGGTGGTCGGTGCGCTGCAGGCACTGCGGGGTGTCGCCGCGATCACGGCGATTGGCCTGGTGGCCGAGATCGGCGACCTCGGGCGCTTTGCACATCCGCGCAAGCTCATGGGCTATCTCGGGCTGGTTCCATCTGAGCATTCCAGCGGCGAGCGCACGAGCCGCGGCAGCATCACCAAGACGGGTAACGCGCATGCACGCCGGCTACTGACCGAGGCCGCCTGGAACTATCGCTTCAAGGCGCGCATCTGCAGACAGGCGCAGATTCGACAACAAGATTTGTCCGAACCGATACGAAGGATGGCCTGGACGGCGCAGCTGCGGCTGACCCAGCGGTTTGCCGCTTTGAATGCGCGTGGCTTGCAAGCCAACAAGGCCTGCGTCGCGGTCGCCAGAGAGCTGGCCGGCTTCGTCTGGGCCATCGGCATGCAGGCGCAGCGCGAGAAAGTCGAGGCAACCTGAAGAAACGCAGAAACCCGGATCGATCTGGCGATGCGATACGAGCCACGATAGGGCAACCCTCGGCACTCCTATAAGGGCACCGCAAGGCAGATCCCCGACGCTAGAGCGAGGCAGGCCCGCGACGAATCGATGAAGTGCTGGTAACCAATCCGCGGATATGAGTCTGATTCATCGTCGCTGCAACTCTCGTGTCGCATCACCCGATCGATCCCAACACACACCTACACCCCATAACCATGCAGTAGCGCTATTGACAGTGGCGACCATATGAGGAGTAGCAGGAGCATGGGTTTGACCGCATCTAGTCAGGGGGTGCGCGCACGTCTCGAAGGTCTGATATTGGCCGGATTTTGCCGTTCGATTCCGCTGGCGCTCGGGCGCATGCCGTACCTCTCCCGAAAGGACCTGCACCTGTTCCGTGCCGTCCTGCACACGCGTGACTGCGACATCGCGGCATGCAAGTGCACGAGCTTCTTCCATCACCACGCTTCAGGTGTGATGATCCCCGAAGTCGACCAGTTCAAGTGGGTGGACATCGCCGATGTACCGGCTTTTGCTGCCAAGTCGATGACCGCACTGCTGCGGACGCTGCCCGGCTTCGAGGCGATGTCGTCGCCCGAGAACTGAGGGCCGCAGTGTCATGTATCAAAGTATCCCGGTGCGGCAGTGTGCAGCGACGCACCCTCGAGTTCTCGTGCACAGCACCCGCTGCTCGAGTCAACGGGCGCGCAAGCCCGCTCAATACTGCACCGCAAAACAAACGGCGCCAATGAGCGCCGTTTGAGTGCCTACAGACGACTGCACGCCGGTACATGCCTCACGCCTGATTGTTGGCTCACCCGCAGGTGGTGCAAACGCCCGATTGCGGCGGACGCGCTTGGCCATCATAGTCCTCAAATGGCGTACAGAGCGCGCCACGGAAAAGGACTGGAGGAGCAGTGCAATGGCAGCAAAGCTGCGTGCAATCAAGGCGGACATCACGAAGTTGCAGGTTGACGTTATCGTCAACGCTGCGAACTCGAAATTGCTCGGCGGTGGCGGCGTCGACGGCGCCATTCACAGTGCTGCGGGTCCCGAACTACTCGAGGCGTGCCGTGCACTGGGGGGCTGCGCCGCCGGCAACGCGAAGCTGACGAAGGGGTTTCTGCTGCCAGCGAAGCATGTCGTGCACGCGGTAGGACCGGTGTGGCAAGGCGGCAAGCAGAATGAGCCCGAGCTGCTCGCCTCGTGCTATCGCCGTGCGCTCGAGCTTGCGTCGCTGGTCGACGCCAAGACCATGGCGTTTCCGTGCATCAGCACTGGCGTCTATGGCTATCCCGTCAACCAAGCGGCGCGCATTGCAGTCGCCCAGGTGCGGGCGTACGTCTCAGAAAACGGTGAGCTCGAGGAAGTAGTTTTCTGCTGCTTCTCGGACAAGGACCTCGCTGTGTACGAAGCGTTGTTGTAATCGCCGGCACGGTCCTCGGCGGCGCCTCCTCCGATGCGTCGTCATGATGGTTTGGCGTGCTTGCGGGAACCAGCCAGAAATGCTGGAAGGGAGGCCTCAACTTTAGCCGCCGCGCCGTCGGCTGGAGCGCCGCCTTGTGGCTAAATCAGAGGACCGTGACGAAGGGCCGGTATTGGCTGCATTCTGCCCTTCCCGCTGAACCCAAGGGGGAGTAGGCGGCCTCCCGAGAGGACCCATGCGTTGCAACGCCCAGTAGCGCCAGCCGATACTGCACAACTCGGACGATGGCAGGCTAGCCCGCCCTCAGTACATTGCGCGGCATGACATCGCATACCCCACGAGCTACCGAGGAAAAGGCCTTCCAACGCGCCGACGGCATTGACGAGGACCGTCATCACCGCAGCTCGCGACGACCGCCTGCCTGGTTCAAGCTCTTGGTGCTCGGGTTCCACGTGCTCGCAGCCCCTGTTCTGCGCGGTCGCAGTTACCGCCGTCGTGGTGCTGCCAGCAGGGTGGAGGCGCTGGACGAGTTCGATGAAGTGGACTGGGGCTGCGCGTCGGCTAGCAAAAGCGAGCGGCAAACGCCCGGTGATTGGGTCTTTCCGAGCTTCTTCCTGTGCATGGCGGTAACCGCTCTGCCGTTGATAGGCACTCGCTGGACCACGCCGGAGGGTATGGCGACATGGTCTTCCTTCGCGGACGCCCTGGTGTTTTCACTTCCAGTCATTGTCCCGCTGCCATTCCTCTTCCTGGGCTGCCTGGGAACGCTGGCCTTACAGCCCGCGTCGCGAACGCCGGCAGCGCTCGCCTTCCTTGGCACGGCCATGCTCCTCGGGCTTGCGGGGATACACGCCTTGCTGGCGTAGATGTCGGTGCCTTCAGCCGCGATAACGAATCCACCCAGCCTCAGGCGAACTTCCTCCAGCACCTCGTGAATGTCTTGGCGCCGCAACTGGCCTAACGAAGGGCCGGTTGTGGCCGACAGCGGTATTCGGCGCTCGCATGTCACGTACAGCACCGGGCTCCCTTGCGGTCCATCGCCCTCGATCGCTCAACGGCATATGGAGCAAGCAACGGTTGCTGCATATGGCCAGAGGCTGCTTCCTGGCAGCAAAACAGTGGCGGGTGATCCGCCGTAGGTCAACGTCCAAGGCTGCCAGCGGCGGCAATGATCTCCGCCGCATTCGGGAAGATGGAGAGGCTGTTCGGCCCGTCGGGCGCCTCGATCTGCACCCAGCCGACGATGCCGGCCGCATCGACCAGGAAGTGTCCGACGAGCTGAGTGCCGTGGTTCGCGACGATCGCCTTGTCGGCTTCTTCAAGCTCGAAGCCGTCCTTGGCGTTGAGTGCGGCGAGGGCTTCCAACGGCTGTAACGGTTCCGGCAGCTCACCGGTAGGGTTGATGCGCGACGCGACGAATTCCGCCATGCTTGCCTGATAGGGCCATTCGGGCTGCTCAAGGCTGCCATCGGGCAGGAACTCGCCACGCGGCACGCCGAAGGCCTGGTGCGTGACGCATTCCGGGTCGCACAGAAGCGTGACCGGCGTCGGCCGGTGGCGGAAATACAGGCGGGCGTTGCCCAGGGGCGTGTTGATCACTGCCACGGTCTCTACGCCGGCCGCATGCAAGGCCGGCTGTACGCCTGCAAGCTGAAGCACCTGGCGCCGGCAGAACGGGCAATGCAGCCCGCGATAGAAGCCAATCAGGAACGGGCGACCACGCAAGCTGTCGAGGGAGACCATTCCTTCGAGGTTGGCCGCCGGAAGCGCGAACGCCGGCGCAAGTTCTCCCGGTCGCAGCGGGCGTCTCTGGTCTCCCATGGAATACCTCCTTTGGGTGTTGTTGTCGTCGAGTTGAACGACGCATTTCGACCGTATCACTTGTCGAAGGAAGGCACAACGCTCAACGTCGAGTGTCGCGTCCGCCTCTCAGCCTAGGGCAAGCGGTTGGATAGCGTGCCGATGCCCGATCCTGGCGACCATCGTCCGTTTCGATTGCGGGACGCGCCCTGCCCAACCTTGGTGGTGGTCTCCCAACAGGGCGCGATCACGATGCCCGTTTTTCTCATCGAATCAACCACTTGCGCGCGCCGCCGTCAAAGTTGAGCCTTAATCTTGATGGGATCTCGGTCTAACTATGAACGAACTCAGCCGGATGCAGGGAAGCGCGTCGCGCAGGCGTACAGTCGCGTATAAGCATGTCGATTCGGTGCGTGTCTTGGCTACTGATGGCGGCGTTACCCCGCCCATCGCGGTATGCACCAATGCTTTCACCGGAGTGTGCCCATGAGCGAAAGATCCGCAATCGACGAAGCACGCTTTTCGCAAGCCGTGCAGCTCGTTGCCGCAGCCGTGTCCGCCAATTCGCTGAGCAGCGATCGGAGCTTTGATGCGCCCACTCACCAAGACGTCATTCGAGTGGCGCTGATTCGCGCCTACCAGACGCTTGGGGACGCCCGTGACGAGATTGAGGGTCATGTGCGCAGTCCGGATTGACCTGGTCCAGCCTACGCCTGTGGCGGCCGCAAAGGGGTACGGGGGAATTGAGCGACCTTGGGCTATTCAGACGCCCCTCGGATCTTTGTAGCTCATCGCGGACCGGTTCACTCGCCTCGCTGTCAGCTGTCAATATCGCTGCACAGCGTCTCATCAAGGATGGGCACCTGCCCATCGAGTAGCCGCGTTCGGGCCGCTTGCACTGCGGCCTTGTGAACAACCTCCACCACGCTACGTCCGCTTAGATAGTCGGCGACCAAGCCCTCAGCGGAGAGCGCCTTCGCTGGTCCCTGAGCCAGATCCCCCGACGGGGCCGGTGTCTGTGATCAATCGGCGTCTTCCGGTGCAAACGCCAGCTCAAGCTCGTCGAGGGCCTTGCGGGCGAGGCGCAGCGCTTCCACGACCTGTTCGGGCGTCGCCGGCGGCATGTGCGGGGCCGCGTGCAGTGCGTTCTTAAGGCGCTCGCAAGCGGCCTCCCACATCACGATCCCGCGCCGCCGCGCCATGTTCAGTTCCGTCATCCGACGTTCCATTCCCGGCAAGGCCGAGAGCGACCAGTGTGCGCGCTCTAGGGACGTTCGTCGCTCGGCGCGCGATGCGGCCCCACTCGCATATCCGCCAGGGACTTCAAACTGCTCAAGGGCTTCAGCCACTCAGAGACCGCCTTCACGGGTGGCATCGCCCGCAAGCGCTCGTCGAGCCACAGTTCCGCCGCTGCGTCGTCGAGCTGATCAGGGTCCACGGTGCGCCACTGGCGCCGACCTCTAGCTCAGCCTTGGCAATCCAAGCTCCGCCGTTTGGCGCGTCGCGTGGTCTTGACTGGCTGTTAGCGGGGTGAGGATCCGCCCCGGGCGGTGATTCCGTGGGGATCATGAATGGTTAGCCGGCCAGGTAGTTGCCGGTGGTGACCGACCGCTGATGGCCGCATTCTGCCCGTCGGCTCGGACACGAACCACATGTACCCGATGAAGCTTCCGACTGCGACGACAAGCGGCCTGCACTATTTTGTGAAATAGCGAACGGCCCCGTACGCGACGAGTCCGGCTAGAACGGCCATGAAAACCTTGAAAGGGCGATCTGCGCCACGCGCAGCGCGTCGGGCTGCCAGGTGCGTTGCGGCATACGCCAATCAATGCCCTCCAGCAGCATCGACAGCTGCGCAGGCGTCAGCGACACCGCGCCGCTGTCGGCCTGCGGCCAGACGAAGCGGCCCCTCTCTAATCGCTTCGTGAACAGGCATAGGCCCTGGCCATCGAACCACAGGCACTTGATGATGTCGCCGCGGCGGCCACGGAAGACGAACACGTGACCGCAGAATGGGTTGGCCGCCAGCGCTGTCTGCACCATCGCCGCCAGGCCATCGAAGCCGCGGCGCATGTCGGTATGGCCCCCCGCAAGCCACACGCGCGTGTTGGCCGGCTGCCCGATCATGACAGCCCCCGCAGCGTGTGCAGCACACAGCGCACGTTGGACTCGTCAACCTGGCCGTGCAGGCGCACGCGCGCGCCGCCGATGTCAATCTCGATGATGCCCACGGGCTTCGACATGGTTGAAGGCGTCGCTTCCGGCACGGCCGCCGTCACCTCAGCTGCCACATTCACCGGCACCAGCACGGCCTGCGAAAGGTCATGACCCCTGTCGCGCGCGGTGTCCCGCGTGTTGATCCCGTTCTCAAGCGCGATTCCCGATACCGAAGCGCCAGGCCGCATGCAGCGCTCGACGAGTTCGCGCTTGAAGGTGGTCGTGTACTTGCGACGCGTGGACTTGGAGTGTGGGTCTTGCGAAGACATGGTGTGCACCTGTTGCGTGAAGTGCACACCATCCTTCGGCGAGCACGATCACTCGATCGTGCTCATACAGTACGTCGCGTTCAAGAGGGCCTCGGCCGCACGCTTACTCTCGAAGCCAGCCTTGCGCATCAACTCGCAAAGCCGTGCGACCGAAACTGCGTAGTACCTTGAACGCATCACGTGGGTCTTCACCTGGCCGGTGGCCAATTCATCTGAAGAAGGACAGGTCGTAGTGGTCGCCATCGAAATCCCAGACTTGGAACAGCACGTAGCGCTTGCCGTCTTCGACCCGCGCTCCGTAGTGCTTGACTAGGTTCGTGCCGCGCGCTTCCTCGTCATAGTCCCTGACACTGATGATGCATCCGCCGCCAGGGCGCAAACACGCGACGAACTGCCGAAACGCAAGTAGCAGGTCGTCGTCGGTCAACAGGTGCGGAACCGAGTTGTCACACGAAATGTGCCAAATTCGGACGGTCGCCAGCGGGCCCTAAGCGGTCAGACGCGAGGACTACTCTCCATGACGGCATGCGCCCAAAGCGAAGTGGCTGGAACCAAATCCGGTGATGAGGACAGGCAGGACCTTCCGGGGTCAATCGCTTCGCGATTCAACGCCGGCTTGGCCAGGGCATGTCCGCTCGATGGATAGACCCCACCGGTAATTTACTTCTCCGGCATGGCCGAAGAATGGTGGCTGGTGATTAGCCATTGACTACCGTCCCACTTGTAGGTGTACGTGTACCGCGCCTTGACGACAGCTCCCGTCTTGGCGAACGTGAAGGTATATAGGCCAGCATCCACTGCCGTGGTGCAACCTATCTCTATTGTTCTGAAGTCAATGCGGCCGAACGGCTTGTTTTCAAGAAAGTGTTCAAAGTAGTCTTCCTTTTGCGCCGCATTGAGACGCGGTGTGTTGGAAACGGTGGGAAGCAGGACCGATTTCTCCGCATAATTTGCAACCACCTTGTGCGCGTCGCCAGTTTGCAAAGACTGGTTCCAGCGGTCAAACAGCGCGGCAACTTCCCGCTCGCTGGTTGCCTTGCAGACTTCGGTTCGCGTAGATGTGGAACCCGGTGGATTTAAGGCGCATCCTGCAAGCACGGCGCCCGCGGCCAAAAGCGAAAATGCGACATCTTTCTTCACGGATGCTCCTTTTCGGTCTGGGAACTCGGCTGTAGGCGAAGTAGGGGGTTTAACGAATATATTCATAAACCGCAAACGGGTGAGTCGGTAAGTCGGCTCACGCGGGCCAGCGACCGAGCCCGGTTGATGCATCCCGAGCAGGCGATACAGAGGTTCTGTGAGCTTACCGGTCAACCCCGTACAGAGAAACTCAGGTAATTGCCAATGACAGGCCGGGCCTCTCATCGTCCCAGGCCATTGCGCTCATCTTCCACCCTGTGGGCGTCAGAATGAACTGGGTCGAAATCATCCCACGCGCCGTGAAAGAGCGTCCATTCATGGTTCCAGACTTCGAGTACGCGCTGAAGCGGTGCGCGATATTGCCGAAGATTTGCGTTACCTCGGAAAGCTCTTCTTCTAGGAACCTCGTCAGTTCGCCCTTGCGGACCATGGTCTCCCTTGGCTCGATGAATTCCTGAACAGTAGAGATTGCAGGCGTGGCTCCCACGTTCTTGATGAGCAAACCGGACTTGATGAAGAGCGACCGGATGCGCTCATAGGCTGGTGGGCTGCTGGCGGGTTCAAACGACACAGCGCCGAAGAACTCGGAAGTCAGACGGTCGAGTTCGGTCTTCACAGACTCGGTGGTTTGCTGATTGCCCATGGCGCCCTCCTAGAGGAGCTAGATTCTGCGCTGCTCGTCGACAACAGGCCAGCGGGTCAGGTTTGCGAACGCCGCCCGTCCCGCGACCGTGAGTCTGCTTGATCACCATCCGCCAGCGGCGAGCCACTCTTCGACAACCGGCAATTTCTCCAAACCGAAGAACGGCTCTCCATCCACGATGAAGTAGGGCGAACCAAACACGCCGCGCTGGATCGAGTCATCGACATTGCGCCGAAGGAGCTCAGCCGGAGTTCCCTCGGCGCGAGCCGCCTCGAAGGCGGGCCACGACAGCCCGGCCTTTCTTACACACGCGCTCAGCACGCTGTCCTCCGAGATGTCGAGACAGCGCACGAAGTAGCTGGTAAAGATGAATCCGGCGAGCCGTTTGGCAGCTGCCGGATCGATCCCCTTTGCCCAGGCGAAGGCGCGTCCAGCCTCCACAGGGCGGGACGTTGGAGACGTGCTGGGGCGTTCGAATGCAACTTGATGCTGCCTGGCATAGCGTTTGGCATCGTTGATGACATATGGACCCTTCAGCGGAAGCTCGACGATGGGCGGCAGACCCATCACCTTGAGCACACTGACGCCCACCAGCATCGATGTCCACTCCACCTCGCGGCCATAACGTCGGGCCAGCTCGTCGATTCGAAGGCTTGCGAAGTAGCCGAAGGGGGAAATGAAGTCGAAGTAGAACTGGATCGGCGTTGCGGTTTGCGCCGTCATTTAGCTTCCAGCTTGATCGATCTGGCGAGCCGCCGGAGCTTCTCGGTGCCGTCGCCATAGAACTTCGCTGCTTGCTGCAGCGTCAGGCCGGGGTCGGGAACGCTGGTGCCGTTCTCAGCCGAGAACTTGAGGTACTCCGGGGTGCGAATCGCATCATTGACGGCGGCGTTCACCTTCTTTGCCGCCTCGGCGGGCAACGTGGCAGGGCCGAACAGGCCCAACCAGACGGTGTGGTGCAAGCCCTTCATCTGCCGGGACTCGTCCACCGACGCGACTTGTGGGAGCTGGGGATTTCGCTTGGGGCCCGTCAGCGCGATGGGCTTCACCCGGCCTGAATTGATGAGGCCCACAGTCTGTCCGGCCACGGGCAAAAAGGCGAGGTCGACCTGATTGCCGATCAGATCGGTGACGACGGGTCCCATACCCCGGTAGGGGACGTGCAGCAGTTTCCCGCCGCTGCGATTCTTCAGGTCCTCTCCGATCAGGTGGTAGATCGACCCGTCCCCGAAGGAGGCGTAGCTCAATTCCGTGCTGGATGCGGCGCGCATGTGCGCCACGAGGTCATCCAGGCTGTTCAAGGCCGGCCCCGGGCGCCCCACGATGACGAATTCGGCTTGGCCCATGTAGCCCAGCAGGCGCAGATCTTCAGGCTTGTATCGCGCCGACTGGATGGCAAGCGGTGCCAGCACCGTGTCGCTCGCGGTACCGAGAAACAGGACGTGCCCTTCAGGCGCCGCATTCAGCATCTTCTGCACGCCGATGGAACCACCGGCACCTGGCACGTTCTCGACGATGACGGTCTGTCCCCACGACTTCTGAAGGTGCGGTATCGCGACCCGGGCGGTGACGTCCGTCGCGCCGCCGGCGGGAAAGCCGACCACGACGGAAATGGTGCGCGAGGGAAACGGCGGGCTCTGGGCCCGAACGCTTCCGAAAGGCAAAAGCGTAGCTGCGACGGCCGCTGCGGCGGTCCGCCTGTTGACGGTTTTCAAGGTGATCTCCTGGTTGCGATCAGGACGGGCTTGCCTGGGAGCTTGCCCACTCGAGGGTGAGCAGATAGCCCTTCAAGTCGGCAGCGATGCGCTGACGGGTTTCGTGGGAGGAGTCCTCCTCGGCGGCTGCCAACTCGATGCACACGACCAAGCCGCGGCCGGGTTCCTCGCGCACCGTCAGGGCTGCGATCGATTCATCCTGGAGCACCTCCAGCAAGTGCTGCCGTGTGCAGTCCTGCCGCAGTGCGGGCTTGTAGATCTTTCCCACGGCGGTCATGGGCAGTTGCTCCAGGACGAAGAGCCGCCGCGGGAGCGCGGGCGGTTCATTGATGGTGACCTTGGCGAAAGCCAGCAATTCGTCCTCCGTGACGCTAGCGCCTTGCCGCAACGTGACATAGGCCACCGGCACTTCGCCCGCGTAGGCGTCCAGCATGCCCACCGCGCCCGCATCGGCCACTGACGGGTGCCGCATCAGGCACTCTTCGATGACAGCCGGGTCGATGTTGTGGCCGCCGCGGATGATCAGGTCCTTGGCGCGACCCGTGATGAACACACGACCGGTGGCGTCGACGTACCCCACGTCTCCGGTGATGAGCCAGCCGTCCTCGGTAAAGAGGCTGGCGGATTGCCCGGCGTCCTTGTAGCCGGGCGTCACGTTGGGCCCGCGAACCACGAGCATGCCCGCCTCACCCGGCATGCAGGAGCGGCTCGAGGCGCTTGTTCCGGCCAGCGCACGCGCCTCGACTTCGCAGAACGGTATGGGGCACCCCGCGGACCCCATGACCCGCGCGCGGGACACCGGGTCGACGCAGATCACGCCACCGGCTTCGGTCATGCCATAGACCTCACGCATGGGCTTGCCCGTGAGCAGCTCCATCTGCTCGGCGACACTGCGAGGAAGCAAGGAGGCACCGCAGATGTTGATGCGCACGCGGCTCAAGTCCGCGCCTTTCGGATCGACCTTCACCACGGCCGAGAGCGCCGTGGGTACGCCGCCGACGATGGTCGTTCCGGTGCGCTCCACGATGCGCCAGAAGTTGGCGACGATCTGGGGGTTGCGAAATCCGGCTGGCGAGAGGATCACCACTTCCGCGCCGGCAACGAACATGGCCAGGCTGCAAAAGATTGCGGATGCCACGTGGAACATCGGCAAACCGTTGACGATCACATCGTCGGTGCAAGCGCCTACCGCCCAGGCGCCTCCGTAGGCAGCGGCCAGCTGGTTGCGATGGGTATGAATGACCAGCTTCGGCGCACCGGTCGTTCCGCCCGTGTGGAAATAGGCGGCGACATCGTCTGGCTCGGGCAGGTCAGAAAATGCCAGTTGCCGCGAGTTCGACCGCAGCAGATCCGCCAGCAGATGAACCTTGGCGCCGCTGGCGGCTTTCTCACCTCCCACCTGGATCAGGGCGCCGATCGCCGGCACCAGCGCTCTTACCCGCTCGGCCTTGTCCCAGATCTCGGTGCCCGGCAGAGGTCCCAGTGCCACCAGCGCCTTGACACCGGCTGCCCGGCAAAGGCTGGCGATCTCCTCGGCCTTCAGCAGCGGGTTGAGCGGCAAGGCCGACGCAGCCGTCGCCGCGCCCCACAGCACGAACTGCGTTTCGACCAGCGACGGCAGCATATAGGCCACCACGTCGCCCCGCCGCAAGCCGAGAGACCGGAAGGCATTCGCCGTCCGCGCGATCCCCTCCACCAGTTCCGTATAACTGACCTTTCGCGGCAGGGCTTCAGGTTCCGTGCCGAGGAAGGTGATGGCTGTCTTGTCGACGCAGCAGCGCCTTTGCGTGCGCTCGATGGCATCGAACGCGTTCGTAGCCTGAATCCAGTCTTCGAAGCGCGTTCCGGAGCCGGGTGTATCGATGGTCGGCAAGGCGACGCCGGGGGTGCTGTTCATGCTGGTCTCCTTTCTTGTGCAGATTTCAGGCGGCAGCGCTGGCGGCCTGCGCGACAGAATCCTTCAGCATCCGTCCGAACTCCAGGGAGCCGACGGCGGAGAAGCCGCCATCGATCGGAATCACCACGCCATTGATATAGCGCCCGGATTCGCTGGCCAGGTACAGCGCCAGGTCGGCGATCTCCTGCTTGAATGCGCCACGTCCGGACGGAATGGACTGCAGCAGCCTGGCCCAGCTTTCCTGGCCCTGCGGCGCGAGCCGGACCATGCCTTCGGTATCGGCCACCGGGCCCGGCGCTATGCCCACGCATCGGATTCCATCCTCGGCCCACTCCACCGCCAGTGTGCGAATCAACATGTCGATGCCGGCCTTGGCGGCGCACACATGGGCCTGGGCGTAGGTGGGCATGCTGGACTGGACGGCGGAAATGGCCAGCACCAGGGCGGATGGCTTGCGAAGGAAATCGTAGGCGGCGCGTAGCGCATTGAAAGTCCCGACCAGATCGGTGTCGATGACGGCACGAAAGCCGTTGGAACTCATCCCCGTCGCCGGCGCGACGAAATTTCCGGCGGCGCCGGCGACCACGATGTCGATCGGGCCAAACGCCGCGTGCGCCTGCTCGACGGCGTTTCGTAACGCCTCATAGCTGCGCACATCCGCGGACAGCCCGATCGCATGCCCGCCGACAGCCCCGATCTCGGCAGCGGCATCGCGCGCCTTTTCCTCGCTGCGGCCAACGATCGTCACTGACGCCCCGGCAAGCGCGTAGGTGATCGCGATCTGGCGGTTGATGCCGCTGCCGCCGCCCGTGATGAACACGGCCTTGTTGCGCAGGAGGCCGGGTTGGAAGGTGTGGTGGATGCTCATGGCGTTCCTCTCAATGCGCGCGCAGCGCGGCAGCGATGGCGGCGAACGCCCGCCGGTCGAGGTTGTGCGTGAAGCCGGTATCGCCATTGGGGTGGGAAGAGAGCTTGACGATGACCAGCTCGGCCGCCGGGTTGATGTGCATGTGCTGCCCGTTCAATCCCTTCATCTCGAAGGTGCCGTCGCGGTCGTGGGGAATCCACCACTGGTTGTGATACGAGTAGCCGAAGCGCGTCGCCTGGCCGCTGGCCTTGAACTTCTCGATGTCGGCGCCCTTGCGGATTTCCGCGATGACGCTTTCCGCGATGACCTGCTGCCCGTTGGAACGGCCCGCCGTGCGCAGCGTCTCGCCCACCCGCCCAAGGTCTCGCAGCGTTGCGCTGAAGCCCACGCTGGTGATCTGCGTGCCGATCGGGTCGACCCAGACGTACGCGTCATCCTGGGCGCCGATGCGCGACCAGAGGCGCTCGGACAGGAGCGCGGAATAGCTCTTGCCCGTGACGCGCTGCAGGAGCCAGCCCATGACCTCGGTGTCGACGGTCTTGTATTTGAATCCCGCGCCATGCTCGCCATCCTTCTTGAGGGTCACCAGCAGGTCGGGGATGGCGCGGGGCCCGCTGTAAGCGGGAGGCGCAGGCAACAGCCCGGCGGCGTGCAGGTACTGGAAGATGCCGGAGCTCGGGTCGCGGAAGTTTTCCTGGTACGCAACGCCAGTGGTCATGTCGAGCGTCTGCTGTACGGTGGCATCCGCCCACGCGCTGTCTTTCAGCTCGGGCAGGTACTTCGTGACCAGGGCGTTGGGATCGATCACCCCCTCCTTGATCAGCATCGTTGAGAGCAAGCCGGTAAACGACTTGCTCATGGACCAGAGCGAATGCGGCTGGTGGGCGGCCATGCCGGAGTAGTGCTTCTGGTAGACGATCGCGCCCTTGTGCAGCACGAGAAGGCCATCGGTGTAGGTGCTGCGCTGCCAGTCGGCCAGGGTGGTCTTGCCGCCCTTGTCGTCCTCGAACTTCAGCGCGCCGATATCCTGTTGGGCCTCGCGCACGATGGACGGCTTCTCGTCGCCACGCCAGACCTGCACCGTCGGACCGAGTTCTCGCATGTGGTGGAACGCCCAGCGGCCATTGGGGAATTTCAGGACCGTGGACAGCCTGACGGTTTTGTCGGGCGCCGGCGGGAATCCTTTCATGAGTTCCAGCTTCACGGGATCGGTGGCCTCTGGCGGCGGAGGCTGCGGAGCCTGCGCCAGGGAGGCCGAGGCATTGAGGATGAGAGCAACCGCGACGGCAACGGCGCGATGCGGTTTCGATGGGTTCTGCATGATGGTCCTTGCGAGGTGGGATTGGGGTTGGGGTTCAGGGGATTTTTCTTGCCGCTTTGCGAGCGGGGGCGGGGCTGATGCGTTCCAGGGCGCTTGTGCCGCGGCTGCTGGCCGTCCCCTGATGGGCGCCGCGAACCAGGGCTGACATGGTCCTTTCATGGAGTTGCCGCAGTTCGGTGTCGTCGGCCACGATGCCCGAGAGCCTCAGCATCACGAGGCCGTGTGCGGACGCCCACAGCATCTGCCCCAGGGCTTGCGTTTCGCCGCGCAGGATGCCCTTGTCGATCAGTGGGGCCACGTATGCCACCATGCTGCGGCGCGCCCGCGCCAAAGCTTCTGTCAGCTCCGCATTGCCGGTCACGGCGGCTTGACTGACGTCGAACATCATTCGGTAGGCGTCCGGGTTCTCCAGGGCAAAACCCAGGTAGGCCTGGCCGACGTTGCGTGCGCTCTTGCGCGGGTCCGGGCTCGAGCGCGTCGCTTCTTCGATGACTTCGCAGAACCGGTTGAATGCAGCGGCTCGCACAGCCGCAAGGATTTCTTCCTTGTTCTTGAAGTAGCGGTAGGCGGTGGTAGGACTCCAGGCAAGCTCCGCGGCAATCTGCCGCATCGTGACGCCCTCGACGCCATGACGCGCGAACAGCACCTCGGCAACGCGGCAGACATCGGCACGGAACTGAGCTACCTCTTCGTCGGTCAGTACAGGTCGCATTTAATTTACATCGTTAAATAAACAGTGTTAAATGTACTTTGCTTGCGTTCGTTGTCAATGCTTCTTTGGGCGGATCGCTGAAAAGGCCAGTAGGGACAGGCACAACGCCCCCACGCGGCAACGGCCGGTACCGACTTCTGAAGACCGATCGCTCGAACTGGACGTCGTGTGCCGCCCGTATTGAGAAAGAGATCGAACAGCTCTCTGGTCTCGCGCAGCGTGAGGGGGTGCACACCGCCGCACTCGCAATCGATGCCCGCAATTGGCAATGGGTGAAGTTTGTAGCGTGGGGGCACGCAGTTGCGATTGACGAGGTTGTCATCGAGAAGTACGAGATCCTGCATGTGTCCACGCCCGGCGGGCCGGGGTTGGTAGGGAGCACCGCCTACGCACAGGTGTGCCGAATTTTCAGAGCACCTCTGCGGTCTTGGCAACGCGTGGCGTTTGCCGGCATGCCATCGCGCTCGTGCCCATGGCATTGGCGGCTACCGCGATCTTGTTCTTCTCACGCGGGCGCTTGTGGCAGCCGTGAGCCAAATGGATCTGGCGGCAGAATGGCGTGCTCATAGACTCGCCCTGCTTACGGCCACAAGCATCGATGATCGGGCGGGTCCAGTAGCTCGCGGAGTTGTCTCTCTAGACTCGTAGCCCTTCACGAAGGAGAGATCGAACGAGGTCGGCGAGCGCAATTCAGGGCGAGCGATCTGCTGAACAGGACCGACGCATCGATCGCCGATGGCGTGCCCATGCAGGTGGCGTTGTCGTTGATCGACTTCGATCCATCGCAGCCGCGGCGTTCGGTCGATGAAAGGACCATCGCGGAACTGGCGGAGTCGATTCAGACGCACGGGGTGCTGGAGCCCGTGTCGCTGCGCCGGCATTCGGAGGCAGCGGGACGCTACATCGTGAACCGGGGGGAACGTCGCGTTCGCGCGGCCAGGCGCGCGGGACTCGAAACTGTGCCGGCCTTCCTGGACGACCGGGTGGATCCGTTCGCCCAGGCCGCAGAAAACCTCCACCGCGAAAACATGTCGCCGTTCGACCTGGCGCTGTTCATCGCGGAGCGCGAGAGGGAGGGGTATTCGCGCGCGGAGATTGCCCGCAGGCTCAACAAGCCTCGATCATTCATCACCGAAGCCGCGGGCCTGATCGACGCGCCGGCGCAGGTGAGGTCTGCATTCGAGACAGGACGTGTGGGTGGCGATACCCGGGTGCTCTACCAGCTCGCAGCGGCGATGAAGAAACGACCGGCCCAGACCGTGGCGTTGCTGGAGGGCAGCGCAGCCATCACGCGTGGCAGCGTCGATGCGATTCTTGGTCGACCACCGCCAGCTGAGTCGGGCGCAGCAGCGACTGCGGCGCCCGCCGCGGTTCGTTGCGACTCAAGGCGCACGACAACGACCTGGCAGAGATTCGCTTCGGCGATGGCTCTCGCGACCTCATCAATTTGAAAGAGCTCCGGCTCGTCTGCTGGGCGACGGAGGAATGAACCATGGACCACTTCAATATCGGCCGATCTCGATCTGTGACCGTGCCCGCGCACCGCATTCCCATCGCGCTTCGGTTGCTGGAGATCTCGCTTTTCGTCGGTTGGCAGGTGGTGCGCCTCGCATGCTGCGCCTTGCTCGTGCTGATGGAGCCGTTTCTGCGCGCGACGTTCGTGCCGATCGCATTCCTGGGGTTCCTGGTAACCCTGGGTCTTCGGCTTCCTGATCGGCGACCCCCGATTTCCGCGCTGGGGCATGCTTGCGTTCTCGGTGGGGGCGCTGATGCTCTACTGGCTATTCCTGGGCCTGATGAGCCTCTTCATGACCTTGCCGCCCAGCCATGGCCGTCATTGACAGCCACCTGCTCGAACGCGTCGCGCGCGAGCGGCGCTTCGATCCGCGGACATTGGAGATTGCCTGGCGGCTTTTCATCGAGAAGGAACCGGTCAAGAAGTTATCGGCCGAGTACGGCGTGAGCAGATGACCGAGCTGGCAGCGGAAGCGAACAAGTAGTCGATGGATCGGCGACCGCGAGGGCATCGGTAGTCGCGAGATCGACTGTTGACGCCCCTGCGCTGCCCATGGAGTGCCAGCGTCCTGGTCGCGTGGTTAACCCCGGAGGTCTTCCAGAGTCTTTCCGGCGGCCAGTGCGGCCTTCAGCCATCCGGGCTTGGGCCCCATCCCGCTCCAGGAATTGCCGGCATCATCCTTGTAGATCTTCGACGCGGCGCGCTTCGCCTTCTTGCGGGCAGGGCGGGCAGCTGGCGCAACAGTCTCGCCGGACACGGTCTCCACGGAGACAGGCTTCGACTTCTTGCGCGATCCCACTCGGAATTCGTCGATCGACCGACCCGCCGTCAGCGCGTCACGAAGCCATTGAGGACGCGGTCCACGGCCTGACCAGACGTTGCCGTTGGCGTCACTGAACTTCGCACCGGACTTGCCCGACGCGTTCGTGGCCTTCTTCGGCTGAGCCACTGTCTTGTTCGTGCCAAGTCCCAGTTGTGCAGCCGTCAGGCCGTAGTGCGCAATCGCCACCTTGATGCGGTCGATGACACCTTTGACCTCACTGTTGCGCAGAGCTTCTGCCTGTCGTTGAAGCTGTTCGATCTGCTTCTGGATCTGTTTGTACGTTTGCGCCATGGATACTTCCATTGAATGAATAGAGGGCCGACTTTACTCGGTTGCCAATTGGAAGCTGATTAACTCCATTCGCCAGTCCACCAATGCGTCTGATTGATGGGTGCCCGTTCGACGGTGTGAATCAGATGCTAGACCACATCTTCGGGACTGCTCACGACTCTGCGGTATTTGCCCATGGCCTCTGGCTCGACACCAAGCCACCGTGCGACCTGATCGGAATCTGTCCCGCGGCGCAGCTGCCGCAATGCAAAGGTATGCCGCAACCGGAACGAGCCGCCATCGCTGGCATCCAGACCTGCTTCCTCCAAGACCTGCCTGGCGGCCTTGTACTGCGCGTCCTTGCTCCAGGGCTTGCCGCTGCGGGTCGACGGAAAAAGGAAATTGCCCAGAATGCGAGCTTCCGTGCGGACTTGGAGCCAGTGCTGCAGCAACTCGCCCGCCCAGGGGGCGATCGGCGTTTCGCGTGCAGGCGAATTGCCGTTGCCCGGCACCGCGACTTTCCATGGGCGTTCGCGCACGCGGCCACCGCGCGATGTCGGCGCATCGAGGGTCAGCGCGCGAACATCGCCCGGTGCCAGGCCCCCGCCCAATTGCAGCGCAACAGCCACTCGATTGCGCAGCTGCTGCCAGGTGAAAGCCAGATGACTGTCGCGGCGTGAGCCCGACAGACCCGGGCGAGGTCGCGCATCCGACAAGAACGTGATCAGGTGCCGCGCCTCGGCCACCGACAAAAACTCAGGCAAGGGATCGGCCTGCGCGGCTTCGGCGTAGCGGATCTCCGGGTGCGCATCGATCCAGTCGCTCGCCGCCGTGTTCACGGGCTCGCCGGTCTCAGCGGCATGGTGACGCAGCACCCGGTCGATCAGGCGCAGCAGGCGAAGCGCGTGACGCGGGGTGAGCGACAGGTCGGCGCTTTTCATGCCGAAGCGCGCCGCCTGGAACGCCTGCAGATCGCGGACATCGAGAGACGCCAGCGACACGGCCGGGGATTGCCCGAGGCACCAGGCCGTGAAGCTGCCCCACATGTCTCGGTAGACCTCGATGGACGACGCCTGGCGCAGGGATCCAACGGCGCGCTGGTCCCGCAACCATCGCTCAAACGCCAGGCGATGAACGGCGAGGGGCGACTCTTCGAAAAGGGAGAGAGAAGGCATCGAAATTACGCTAACGGCGAGGGAGTTGATTTTGCGTAGCTGGGTTGGTTTTGTCACGATGGACTGGAGTTGGGCGTGGTTGGTGGCTGCTAAGTTGGTATGCCGTTAGTGTATTAATTGCGGAGCAAGGGATGGGCCCGGCCTGGGGTTCCGGGCTCGAACTCTGGGACAAGAAGCAGGACCGCTGCGTGACCACCGTGCAGCCCGAGTTCGGCCGCACCATCGTGCTGCCGCACGGCCCCGCGAGCTACCACGGCCACACCAAGCCGCTGCAGGCGCCGGACGGACGGCCGCGCCGTTCGGTCGCCGCCTACTACTACACCAGCCCGCTCGCCGGCAAGCAGCACGGGGACGAATCGGCCTCGGTCTTCATGAAGACGCACCGCGTCGACCGCGTCAAGGCGCTGGCCCGCATGCTGACGCCGCCTGTGGTCTGGCTGCTGGCGCGAAAGGTCAGCGGGCGCGCCTGAGGAGCGGACCCGGCGCTGCCCCGCAGGACGGGGGAGATGTCAGTCTTTCGACTTCGGGACTTCCCCGAGTGTGCGACAGTCCTACGCCAGCACTGGCAACTCCCGACACCCTCGGCCGGTCGCGCTGCAGCAAGATGAATCATGAGACATCTTTGGTTAATGGCCAGGGTGATCGTGATCATCGTGCTGACACCTTTGGTCGCGATTGCGGGTTTGGCCATGGGCCAGATCTACGCCGTGCTGGCGCTGCTGTCGCTGCCGTTCCTGTTGGCGTACGAACTGATCCAGCGGAAGGCCGAAGAAGCCGCCTTGGCCGAGCGTGAACTGGATCTGCTGCAGATGACCTACCCAGACGTTCCGCGGCACATGCTGCAGCAAGCCAGGCGGGGAACTCTCATGCAGGAGGGCGGACATGAAGTAGACGCGCGGCAGTTGGAGCGCGATGCGACAGCGGAGATGCGGGCCGACACTGCAGAGCAACGCGCTCCAGACCTGTCGCGCTGATGCGCTCGCTCGCCGAAGCGTTCGACGGCCCCGTGCTCAACGCGCGCACACGCCTCAATCATCCTTGCGAGTCGCTTGGCGACCTGGCATTCAGTTTCCATCGTCGTGCTCGCATTGACGCAATGAAAGTGGCAGTAGTTTCTGCTGCGGCCAACATCCTAGATTCCTGGATCGAAGCCGCGGCGCTGCTGCCACTCGAAAGTCGTGCAGGTCTTTTCTGCCAATGGCATGCGCCTGCTGTCCCGCAGACAGTCCGGTTTGGTCATTCACGGCTACCTCCACGCGCAGTCGCACATTGTCGAATTGCTGAGCTGGTACCAGCTCGGAAATGCTGCCGCGCGCAGTTCGCTCGACGAATTCGAAGAACCCCCGCGACACCCGCTTACCATCAGCACCGGGGCCGTAGACGCGAACGCTTCCTAGGTGCGGCCCGGCGGCACATGAAAGATGGAACTTGAAGTCGCCCCCATCGTCCGAAATGGGAACCAAGTGCGATGGCAACCCGTCGAGCAGCAGGTTCCTGAGCAGCGCTCGAACGTCAGTCCAATAGGGTGGCTTACTCCCACGTCCTCACAGGTGTCCTTTTGGTGATGGTCCGCCATCGTCGCGGATCACGCAATTGACACACCCAACAAGGCCATCACCTGGCGCACGGCCAAGTCTAGGGCCGCGCGGGACAAAGCACATTAACATTGCGGGCGACCAGCGGCAGGTGTTGGTCGTTCCTGCCGCTCTCGCAAGACGGCACCCCCGGCCCGAGTGCAAGTCTGAGCAATGAGCAACAAGAGCAACAAGAGCTACAAGAGCAACAAGAGCAAAAGGATTCGCGGCACCGTCGAGATGGTTGCCGCCATGCTGATTTCGGGGACGATCGGGTGGTTCGTCGTTTTTTCCGGGCAGCCTATCATCCAACTGCTGTTTTGGCGCTGCGTCTTCGGAGCCGCGACGCTGCTGGTCGTATGCTTCCTCACAGGAGCGCTGGTCGGCAGGCTGACGCTCAAGCAGGTCGGTTGGGCGGCCCTCGGCGGCGTGGCCATCGTCCTCAACTGGCTGCTGATCTTCGGCTCGTTCTCGCGGGCATCGATCTCCGTTGCGATCGCCGTCTACAACACGCAGCCGTTCATGCTGGTCGGCCTGGGCGCGATCTTCTTCTCGGAGCGCATCACCGCCACCAAGCTGACGTGGCTTGGCATCGCATTCGCGGGCGTGCTGCTCATTGTCTATACGAGACCTTCAGCGGCGGCCTACGCAGGGCCCGCAAGCGCCTACATCGCCGGCGTTCTGATGGCGCTCGGCGCCGCATTCTTCTACGCCATCGCGGCGATCGCGACCAAGAAGCTGGGCGACACGCCACCGCACCTCATCGCGTTGATCCACGTCTGCGTCGGCACCATCATGATCGCGCCCTTCGCGGACCTCACGAATCTTCCGACCGACTATCGGGCCTGGCGCGATTTCGTGGTGATGGGCGCCGTATACACAGGTCTGGTCTTCGCGCTTCTGTACGGCGCGATCCAGAAGCTGCCGACGCACTCCGTAGGTGCACTGTCCTTCCTCTATCCCATCTTCGCCATGGTCGTGGACTTCGTCGCCTTCGACCATAGGCTCAAGCTGTTGCAGTTCGTCGGCTCGGTTGCCATCCTGATCGCCGCTGCCGGAATGACCCTCGGGTGGTCCTTGCATCGAAGGAAGACTACTTCGCAGACCTGAGCTTGGAAGGGAGCCGCCATGGGAGCGGCGGCTGGGCGCGACAGCATGACTCTCTTCGTCGCCGCTCGAGTAGTTCACGTTGATGGCCGCGATCGGAATTCTGGCGTGTCCCGGCTCGCCGGAGCCGGCGTTCCACTCGGGAAGTACAACCAGCTCCGAGTGACCCGGGAGTCTTCCGAGTCGAAGCGTGCCTTGGACACCCCTTCTAGGAACCGGTCACGCATCGCAGCGGGAAGCGGAAGTTCAGCAGTGCACGGCCGCCGCTATGACGTACATAGATCTAAATTGGGTGGTCCATCACCGCAGTCTATTCAGCCGAACAATGGGTAGGAAAGCTTCCCGCGCCATAGGCTCTGAAAAGGTGTTCCCCTCTGCTAACCGTAGGGACCAGCCTGCTCCCCTCCTTCCGGTGGATTCATGCAGCGCTTTCGATCTTGCAATGAATGCTTTAGTAAACACTGAAGGATTGGCTGGCCGAGAAGTGCAGCCGGGGGTTGAACGGCACTGACCGACAAAACGCCGCCCCTCGAAGCAATTGCGTCGTGACAACGCAACTTCATTCACGCTCGTGCGATCTCTGGTCGCTCACGCGCGCGTGCCGGGCGGGCTTTTATGAGTATGCTGGCCGAGGCGTTGACCCGATGACCAGAGCGAAGCGACGCTTCCGGGTCTGCGGCATCGAGCTGCGGCTGTTCCGACCTGAACTCACATGATGCGCCTCCCAGTCCTTCGCCTCTCTCGCCTCGGCCTGCGCGCCCGGTTGTCCCTGGGCATGGTCGCCGTTGTCCTGCTGACGACGCTGGGCGTCGCCACCGCCGCGTTGTTCGTCGTCAAGCGCCACATGCAGGAGGACATCGCCAACGAACAGTTCGATCGGATTTCGGCCATCGCCGATGCAGTGGATCAGAAGTTCTTAAGCCGGCGCACCTTGCTCAAGACCTTCGGCAACAGCGTCGAGGCACAACACATTGCCGACAGCAAGCTGCTGCAGGACTTTGTTATGCAGCACAAGTCGCTGAAGGAGGCCTTTGACAACGTCGCCTTTGTCGACAGGAACGGCGACCTTGTGGCCAACCTCAACGGCGCGGACAAAATCGGCAAGGTCAATATCAAAGACCGCGAATACTTCCTGCGGACGGTCGCTGCCAAGGCGGGCGTCATCTCGCAGCCCTACCGGAATCGACTCAACGGTCTGGCGCAGATCGCGATGACGGAGCCGGTATTGAACAGCCAGGGTGAAGTGGTCTATGTCATCTCCGGCGCCATCAGCCTCAAGGAGCAGAACTTCCTGGGTGAACTTGCCAACATCAAATTTGGCAAGAGCGGATACATGTTCATCGCCAATACGGATGGCATTGTTATCGACCACCCTCGCAAGGACCTGATTCTGCAGAGTGTGAATGCTGAGGGAGGCCGCAATCCTGCGCTGGACCGCGCCATCGCCGGATTTGAGGGTACGGCCGAAGCCATGAATCGCGTTGGCGTGTACGGGCTCTACGCATTCAAGCGCAGCAGCCAGACCAACTGGGTGCTCGGGGGCATTTATCCGCGAAGCGAGGCCTTTGCCCGCATCGAAGAGATCGAGCGGTACACCTGGGCGGGCGCGCTGCTCCTGACCGCGCTGGTCGGGGGGCTCGCCTTCGTGGTCATGCGCTCCCAGCTCATGCCCTTGTCACAGCTGCATGAACACATGCAGGTTTCGCGCGCCGTCTCGAACTACGCCCCCTTGGAGCAGGTCGGCCCCAAGGACGAGATCGGCGATCTTTCGCGCACCTTCGATTCGCTCATGCTGGAGCGCCAGATCGCCCACGAGCGGCTGCGGTCGAGCGAACGGTTCTTGCGCGATGTGACCGACAACCTGCCGGCCGTCGTCGCCTACTTCGATCGCCACCAGGTCTGCCTCTTCGGCAACAAGGCGGGACTCGCCATGCGCGGCAAGACGAAGGCCGACATCGGCACCCTGACGATGAAGGAGTCGCTGCCGGAGGCGGTCTACAAGCAACTGGAGCCGGAGATTGCCAAAGTGCTGGCGGGGACGGCGACGCGCTACGTGGGCACCTACGATCGCAATGGCAAGGAGGGTTTCTTCGAGTGCCATCTGGTGCCCGACATACGCCATGCCGGCGAGGTGTTCGGCTACTACGTGATGACCTTCGACGTCACGCGCCAGAAGGTGGCCGAACGCGAGCGGGCTGCGGGCGAGGCTCGCATTCGCACCATCACCGATAACCTCCCGGCACTGGTCTCGCACGTGGATGCATCGTTGCGCTACACCTTTGTTAACGCACATGTGCGGGCGCTGCACGACAACGCGGAGCTGGTGGGCCAGAGCATGGCCGATGTGCGTGGAATCGAAGACTTCAAGATGGTCGAGCCCTATGTGCAGCGTGTGCTCGCCGGGGAAGCGGTGACCTTCGAGATGACTGGATACCGTACGCGCGGGCTCAGTCAGAACTGGTACCAGTCTCACTACATTCCGGATCGCGATCAGGAAGGCATCGTGCGAGGCTTTTATGCGATGACCTTCGACGTGACCGAGCGCAAGCGAGCCGAGATCCGCAGTGCCGAGAGCGAGAAACGCCTGCGCGGGCTCACCGATAACGTGCCGGCGCTCCTAACCGAGCTGGATCGCGATGAGCGGGTGGTATTCTGCAACGGCAGGTACCTGACCTGGCTCGGCATCCCGCCATCTTCGATGATGAACCGGCCCATTCGGGAGGCCGTTGGTGACGCGCACTACGAGATGCGCAAGCCGCTGCTGGCGCGCGCGTTTGCCGGCGAGGAGGTCTCCTTCGAGCAGACGGCCAAGCTGCTGGTCGGCGAGCGAACTCTGCAGACGACCTACCTGCCGCAGAGAAATGCAGAGGGCGAGGTCGTCGGCCTGTACATCCTGGCGAACGACGTCAGCGACTTGAAGCAGAAGCAGATGCAGCTGGACACCCTCGCGCGTGAAGACGCGCTCACGGGCCTGCCGAACCGCCGGTCCTTCGAAGAGCACGTGCGCGAGGCATTCGCCAGATCCCGGCGGTCCCACCTTCCGGTCTGTCTCATGTTCCTGGACATCGACTACTTCAAGTCAATCAACGATTCGCTGGGCCATGCAGCGGGCGACGCGGTGCTCAAGGAATTCGGCCGTCGGCTCAAGGAGAGCGTGCGTGAGACGGACATGGCGGCGCGCTACGCCGGCGACGAATTCGTGGTCCTGCTCGAAGGTGTCACCGATGCCGACGAAGCGCGGCTGGTTGCCGGCAAGGTGATCAGTGCGATGCAGCCGGTATTCCACCTTCCGAGCCGCACCTTGCAGGTGACGACCAGCATCGGTGTCGCGATCTCGGAGGGGGATGAGGACTTTCCCGCGCTGCTGGCATGCGCCGACTCGGCGCTGTACGCGGCCAAGAAAGAGGGAAGAAACCGATTCATAATGGCCGCGTCGAGGTCCGAAACCCAGGAAGCCCGGTACGGATCCTCATTTGCGAGGCGGGAGCAGCTGGTCCAATGAAAACCGAAAACATCACCGAGGCCGCCGGTTCTCGCATCGGGCCGGACTTCACCATCGCGTTCCAGCCCATCGTGGACCTCGAGCAGCGAGACATCTTCGCGCATGATGCGCTTGTTCGAGGCATTCACGGGGAAGGGGCCTTCGAGGTGCTCGGCAAGGTGCAGGCGCGTCATCGCTTTGCTTTCCACGAGGCGTGCCGCGTGAGGTCGATCGAGATGGCATCGATGCTCGGCATGCGATCGAGGCTCAGTCTCAATGTCGTGCCCAACGACATTGCAAGGCCAGCGGAATGTTTCCATACTGCCATCCGCACGGCCGAGCGAGTGGGCTTTCCCGTCGATCGCCTGATGTTCGAGATCACGGAGGGCGAGCCGTTCAAGGACCTGCGCGAACTGGCCGCGACGTTCGAAACCTTCGAGCGCTTCGGGTTCATCTCGGCCATCGACGATTTCGGTGCGGCCTATGCAGGCTTCGAACTGCTGGCCGCTTTTCAGCCGGATATCGTCAAGATTGACATGAGCTTCATTCGGGACATCCACCTCAGCGCCGTGCGCTTCACGATCGTGAAGGGGTTCGTCGCGACGTGCGACGAACTCCAGATCAAGGTGATCGCGGAAGGGGTGGAGACCCGGCAAGAGGTCGATTCGCTCCGAAGCCTCGGCGTGAAGTTGTTCCAGGGCTACCTATTTGCACGTCCTGGCATAGCCATGCTGCCGAATGTTGCCTGGGATGCGGCCTGAGCTTAGCGCTGCGCGATGCCCGTCGGCGCCAGCAGACGGGCGCGCGCTATGGCCTGCTGTCGATTGCCCATGTCACCGGTGACTGGTGTCGACGTCGCCGTGCCGTTGGCGAGGGTCGTCACCGGAGGACCGAGATGGGCGAGGCCGTCAGGGCGCAGTCCTGGCCCACCCTCGCTGCGGGCTCAGAGGCTTCGTAGGTCTCGGACATCGGCTTCGGGCAGCGTGGTCGCACTGTCAGAGCCCAACACCACGGCCAGCAAGGCATTGCACGCCCGCTGATCGGTCCGCGGGACAGAAAGCCGGACCTATGCGCCGCCGCGGAAGCAGGACAGGCCCCACGGCGTGGCGGGATGAACGGCCGGGATCTGCCCGTGAGAAGCCGTCGATACGACGATAAGGGGCTTGCGTGAAGTTGGACATCCACGAAATTCTGAAAAGGCTTCCCCACCGCTATCCGTTCCTGTTGGTGGACCGCGTCGTGAAGCTCGAGGCGGGCAAGCGGATCGAGGCGCTGAAGAATGTCACGATCAATGAAGCGTTGTTCCAGGCCGAGAGCGAGAGACTTTTTCCACGCAAGCAACGCGCTGTCGAGAACGGCTGTTGCGGTCGCCCAGCCCAAGCCGTCGTTGACTGCCTGGCAGCGCAGTTGGTAGGTCTCGGTCGTCGTGGTATTGCCGACCCGGGCAAAGAACAGCGACCGGATTTCTGCGCGGTACTTCTCGCGTGTCGGTCGCAGCAGTCCGGTCAGCTCCATGCCCAGCGCGATCCGTTGGGGCGCGAGGATGCGCAGCCGCTCGACATCCGCCGCGGCCTTCGCAGCCGAGATCTCGAGTTCGCAGGCCGACAGCTGATCCTGCTAGGCCTTGGCACGGGGGCCTGCGCGCTCCAGCACCCAGGCGTTCATTTCCCCGTGCACAGCGCGAACGCACCGGATCACAGCGTTGTAGAGGCACCGGGCCTTGAGGATCTGCTCGGCTGCCGCAGCTTCGCAGTTCTCGTCGAGGCGAGCACTGAACTCGTAGACCACGATGTTCGCGGGCGCCGAAATCCAGGGTTTGAAGAGGAGTGGGTGGGGGGCGGGCGCAGGCGTAGCGCCGATCTCGGTGCCTTTCGCCTCAAGCAGGAACCCGTCGGCAATCTTCATGGCTAACGCGTGCCGGGCTGTGCCTTACGTTGTCGAACGGCGCTGAGGATCCCGCGCAAGATGTCGATCGGCGGTGGGGGACAGCCGGGTATCGCCACATCGACAGGAATCACGTTCGCTACCTTGCCACAGCTGGCATAGCTCTCACCGAAGATGCCGCCGGTGCAGCCGCAATCGCCAACGGCGACCACCAGCTTCGGTTCCGGCGTAGCGTCGTAGGTGCGCCGCAATGCCTCTTCCATGTTGCGCGACACCGGCCCAGTCACCAGCAGCATATCGGCGTGGCGCGGACTGGCGACGAACTTGATGCCGAGTCCCTCGATGTTGTAGTAGGGGTTGTTGAGTGCGTGGATCTCGAGTTCACAGCCGTTGCATGAGCCGGCATCGACCTCGCGGATCGTCAGCGCCTGGCCAAGGATGGCCAGTAGGTCGCGCTGAATGCGATCGACCGCGGCGTGTTCGGCATCGTCAACCTGCGGCGCCGGCTCAGTGACGATGCCGGTGCGCACGATCTGCTTGAGGATGTGCCACATCAGAGGTCGTGCCCCGAATAACTGAGGTTGAAGGACTTGTTGATCAGCGGGAAGTCCGGAACGATGTTGCCGATGATGGCGTGCTCGAGCACTGGCCAGTTCTGCCAGGACGGATCATGGCAATGGCATCGCACGATGCGACCATCGCTCCCGATCTCCAGTGCGACGAAAACCTCGCCCCGCCAGCCTTCGACCCAGCCCGCCCCCAGCGATGCCGTCGCCAGAGGCCGCAGCTCGGTGTGAGCGGCGCCGTCCGGCAAACCGGAGCAGATGGCGCGGATAAGCCGCAATGATTCGAATGCCTCTTCGAACCGCGCCGTCACGCGCGCAGCGACATCGCCGTCGCTAGAGGTGGCCATCGCAACCTTGAGCCTATCGTAGGGCGGCCATGGGAAGCTGCAGCGCAGATCGGCCGTCTGCCCGCTGGCGCGTCCCGCAAGACCTGTGAGGCCGAGTTGCGCGGCCAGCTGGGGCGTCACCCGCCCGGTGCCGACAAAGCGGTCCTGCAGGCCCGCATGTTCGTCGTACACACGTCGCAGCGCGCGCACCTCTCGCTCGATCACATCGCACTGCATGCAAAGGCGATCCCGCTTCATTGGCGTCAAATCAATCGCCACGCCGCCGGGCACGATGGCGTCCATCATCAGGCGGTGGCCGAAGATCTCCTTGGACAGGCGCAGCCAGTCTTCGCGCAGGCGCGAGAACTGCGCCAGGCCGAAGGCCAGGGCCGCATCGTTCCCAAGAGCGCCGAGGTCGCCCAGATGATTGGCCACGCGTTCGCGCTCCAGCATCAGCGCACGCAGCCAGTTGGCGCGATCCGGGACCTCGCTGCCCCAGGCTGACTCCAGCGCCATGCTGTAGGCCCAGGCGTAGGCCACCGTCGTGTCGCCCGAGATGCGTCCCGCGAGGCGGTGTCCCTCGAGCGGCATCAGTTCCGTGAACCGGCGCTCGATGCCCTTGTGCGTGTACCCGAGGTGCTGTTCGAGCCTGAGCACCTTCTCGCCCACGACGGAGAACCGAAAGTGGCCAGGCTCGATGATGCCGGCATGCACGGGCCCGACGGCGATCTCGTGCACCCCGTCGCCGTCGACGCGCACGAAGGGGTAGTCGGCAGGTAGCGCGCCGGCGGTAGCAGATGCTTCGGGCTGGGGTTTGTGCTGCAGTGGCAATGATCCGGGTGGCCACACCCCGTGGTCGAGCCAGGGGCGATCGTCACGGCTACCCTCGGCCCGGATGCCTGACAGGTCGGCCACGGCGCGTTGCATGCGCGCCGCGCACGGGAATGCGATTGCCAGATCGGGGAACTCTTGCGCTGCATCGTCCAGCTTCAGTTCGAGCCAGACTAGCCCCTCGGAAACGGCATAGGCTGCACACGCCGCCATGGCCTCGCCCGATGCGCTGCGATCGACGCCCCAGACTGAGATCAGGCGTCCACCCGTGTCCACGATGCTGCGCGCCATGGCGCTCCAGGCGTCCCGACCCACGCGCCCATGCCAAATGGGCGTCGGCGCCGACAGGCGCCGCAGATCGAGTCCGAGTTCCGGCCGTGCCATTTGCTCAGTTCCCCAGCATCGCCGCCGCCTGGACGTACCAGGCGTTGAGATAGGGTGGGATGTAGACGCCGAGCATCAGGCCAAGCGCCAGATGCACGAACACCGGAACCAGGGCCGGCGGATGCGCCAGGGGCTTGACGTTGGTCTCGCCGAAGACCATCGGCTGCACCCGGCTGAAGACGGATGCAAACGCCAGGCCCAGGGCGATCAGCAGGAACGGCGTCGCCCAGGGCTGCTCGCGCATTGCGGTCGTGACGATCAGGAACTCGCTGGCGAAGACCCCGAACGGCGGCATGCCGAGGATGGCGAGCGATCCGAGCATCAGCCCCCAGGCGACCGTCGGGCTGACCTTGATGAGCCCGCGGATGTCTTCCATGATCTGGGTGCCCGCCTTTTGCGTGGCATGGCCGACGGCAAAGAAGATCGCGGACTTGATCAGCGAATGCACCGTCATGTGCAGCAGCCCGGCGTAGTTGGCGATCGGGCCGCCCACGCCGAAAGCGAAGGTCATCATCCCCATGTGCTCGATCGACGAGTAGGCGAACATGCGCTTCACATCCTTCTGCCGGATCAGGAAGAACACTGCCGCCACCACCGACAGCAGGCCGAAGCCCATCATCAACCGGCCGGCCAGAGGATAGTGCAGCGCACCATCGGTCAGCACCTTGCAGCGCAGGATTGCGTAGAGTGCGACGTTCAGCAGCAGGCCCGACAGCACGGCCGACACCGGCGTCGGACCCTCGGCATGCGCGTCCGGCAGCCAGTTGTGGACCGGCACCAGCCCGACCTTGGTACCGTAGCCGATGAACAGGAACGCGAACGCCAGCGTGATGATGTTCGGGTCGAGCTGGTCCTTCACTGCATCGAGGTTGGTCCAGAGCAAGGCGCCGCCCTCGGGGCCGATCACCTTTTCGGCCGCCATGTAGAGCAACACCGTTCCGAACAACGCCTGGGCGATGCCCACGCCGCACAGGATGAAGTATTTCCATGCGGCCTCGAGACTGGCCGCGGTGCGATAGACGCTGACCAGCAGCACGGTGGTCAGCGTGGCGGCTTCCATCGCGACCCAGATGATGCCCATGTTGTTGGTCGTCAGTGCCAGCAGCATCGTGAAGCTGAACAGCTGGTACATGCTGTGGTACAGGCGCAGGCGCGGCGGCGTCATCTTGCCGTGGTCGCGCTCCACGCGCATGTAGGGGCGCGAGAAGATGGAAGTGGTCAGGCCGACGAATGCGGTCAGCGTGACGAGAAAGACGTTCAGCGGGTCGATGTAGAACTCGCGGTCCCACACCAGCATCGGCCCGCTCTTGACGATCTGCGCCGTGAGCACGCAGGCGGCGACGAAGGTGCCCAGGCTGAAGGCGACGTTGACGTCGCGCGCGTTGTCGCGATGGCCGACCAGCGCCAGCACCAGTCCGCCGGCCAGCGGAGTTGCGAGGAGGAAGGCCAATGCGAGCAACTCAGTCGTCCTTCAGCTTTTCGAGGTGGCGGATGTCCAGGCTGTCGAATTGCTCGCGAATCTGGAACATGAATACGCCCAGGATCAGCACGCCGATCAGCACGTCCAGCGCGATGCCGAACTCGACCACCATCGGCATGCCGTAGGTGGCCGATGTGGCGGCAAAGAACAGGCCGTTCTCCATCGCGAGGAAGCCGATCACCTGCGGAACCGCCTTCGCACGCGTGATCATCATCAGAAACGACAGCAGCACGCAGGCCAGCGCGATGCCCAGTGTGCCGCTGGCCAGCGCCGACGACAGCTGGGAGATCGGTATCGCCAGATTGAACGCGAAGATCACGACCCCGATGCCGATCAGCATCGTCGTCGGGATATTGATCAGCGTCTCGACGTCCCAGCGGATGTTGAGACGGTCGATGACCCGGTGCAGCAGGTACGGGATCAACAGCACCTTGAGCACCAAGGTCAGCCCGGCCGACAGGTACAGGTGGTGCTGGTCGGTCGCATAGCCGACCACGGCGGTCGCGAGCGCCAGCGCAGCACCCTGCATCGTGAACAGGTGAATCAGGGTGAGGATGCGCCGCTGCGAGATCATCGCGAATGCGAGCATCAGCAGCACCGCACCGAGCAGGTTGACGAGTTGGGTCAGGATGCTGCTGCTCATGTCACTGGTTGAGCAGCAGGTGCACCAGCATGCCGATCACCGCAAGCAGAAAGGCGGTGGCCAGGAACTCGGGCACGCGGAAGATGCGCATCTTGGCGCTTGCCGTCTCCAGCGCGGCAAGCAGAAAGCCGCCCACGGCGAGTTTGATCACCAACACGGGCAGCGCCAGCAACATCTCCAGCGGCGCCTGGGCCTCGGCAACGCCCCAAGGGAAGAATAGGGCCAGGCCGATGCACGAATAGGCGAACAGCTTCAGGCTGGCCGCCCATTCGATCAGCGCCAGGTGGCGGCCCGAGTACTCGAGGATGAGCGCCTCGTGGATCATCGTCAGCTCAAGGTGCGTGGCCGGGTTGTCGACCGGGACGCGCGCGTTCTCGGCCAGCGACACCATCGTGAATGCAACCCCGGCAAAGGCCATACCGGGATAGATCGCCAGTTCGCGGTGCGCCAGCGTCTCGACTATCGTGGTGAGCGAGGTCGACTGGGAAATCAGCGAAGCCGAGAACAGCACCATCAACAGGGCAGGTTCGGCAAGAAAACCAACCAGCATCTCGCGCCGCGCACCCATGGTGCCGAACGCGGTGCCGATGTCCATGGCGGCCAACGAGATGAACACTCGCGCCAGGGCGAACAGGCCGACGAGTGCGATCGCATCAGCCGCTGGCGCCAGCGGTAGATCGGTCGACAGCGTGGGGATGATGGCGCAAGCCAGCACCATGCATCCGAACATCACATAGGGCGCGACGCGAAACAGTCGCGATGCATGGTCGGCGACCATCGACTCCTTGTTGAACAGCTTATGCAGCATCCGGTAGGGCTGCCAGAGGCTGGGCGCGGACTTGTTCTGGAGCCACGCGCGCCACAGGTTGACCCAGCCGGTGAGCAGGGGCGCCAGCCCGATCGCGATGACGATCTCCAGCAACTGCGACATGAAGCCGGCGAAGCTCATGGCGACCTCATCGCATCACCACGAGCAACGTGGCCACCAGCGTCAGGAAGCTGTACAGCAGGTAGACCGAGATCCGCCCTTGCTGCATCAGGCCGATCAGCCGCGCGAGGTACGCCGCCAGGTCGGCGATGGGCACATAGAGCCAGCGCCAGAAGTGATCCTCCACCGTCACGCGGTAGCGCGGTTTCGCGTCGAAGGGCGTGGGCAGATCACGTCGCATCAGGAAGAAGGGTTCGAAGATCTGGCGGATCGGCTGGCCGAATCCTTCGGCGGTGTCCTGCATGCGTGCTGTGCCCCACGGGAAGCCGCAGGCCCAGGGCAGGCCGCGACGCACGCGGCCGTGGTAGAGCTTCCGCACGAGCAGGAAGGCGAACGCAAAGCTCCCCAGGATGCCGAGCAGGAAGATCACGGGGCCGTAGCTGGCCTGCGCGAGACTGTTCGGCGCCAACAGCCAGCCATTGGCTGCCACCTTGGCGCCGAGACCCGACTCGACAAGCTGCTGCGTCACAGGGTCCATCAGCTGAATGAATTGTGTCGGCAGCAGTCCGAGCGCGATGCAGCCGAGCGCCAGCCATACCATACCCATGCGCTCCCAGCGGCCGGCATCGTGGGCGTGGGTGAGCTTGTCCTCGCGCGGCTGCCCGAGGAAGATCACGCCGAAGAACTTGACCATTGTGTAGCCGGCCAGCGCTGCGACCAGAGCGATGAGTGCAGCGACCACCGGGATGAGCATGGTCAGCAACGGCACCGGCAGCCCCGGCGTGAAGAGGAAGCTCTGGAGCAGCAGCCATTCCGATACGAAGCCCCCCAGCGGCGGCAGACCCGCGCTGGTCAGCACACCCAACAGCGTGAGCCAGGCGACCCAGGGCATGGTCCGGATCAGGCCCCCCAGCTTGCCGAGGCTTCTCTCGGAAGTGGCATGAAGCACGCTGCCGGTGCCGAGGAAGAGCAGGCTCTTGAAAAAGGCGTGGCTCGCGACGTGATAGAGGGTCGCGGTCAACGCGAGTGCGGCCATCGGCTTCATGTTGTAGGCCGAGAAAATCAAGGTCAGGCCCATGCCGACGAACAGCAGGCCCATGTTCTCGATCGACGAATAGGCCAGCAGCCGCTTCATGTCGGTCTGCACCGCCGCGAAGATCACGCCGAACAGGGCCGTCGCCAAACCGAGCGCCAGCAGCAGCCCGCCCCACCACCACAGGTGCGTGTGCAGCAAGTCTAAAGACACGCGCAACAGGCCGTAGATGGCCGTGTTGAGCATGACGCCACTCATCATGGCCGAGACGGGGGAGGGTGCGGCGGGGTGAGCTTCGGGCAGCCACACATGCAGGGGCAGGATGCCGGCCTTGGCGCCGAACCCCAACACGGCGAGCAGGAAGCCGGCCGAGGCCCAGAACGGCGACAGTGCCTGGGCGCGCATGTTGGCGAAGGTGTAGTCGCCCGTGTTGGCCTGCAGCACACCGAAGCACAGCAGGACAGCGATCGCGCCGATTCTCGCCATCGTGATGTAGAGATAGCCGGCGCTGCGCACTTCAGCCATGCGGTGGTTCGCGGTCACCAGGAAGAACGACGACAGCGCCATCGTCTCCCACATCACCATGAACGAATACGCGTCGTCGGCGAGGACCACCCCCACCATGCTGACCAGAAAAACGTGGTACTCCAGGCACAGCAGGCCGGGCGGCGTGCCTTCGCCCTTGCGGAAGTATCCGGCCGCAAATGTGGAGATGCCGGCTGATGCTCCACCGATCACCATCAGGAAGTAGGCCGACAGACTGTCCAGGCGGAGATGGAACGGCAATGCCGGCAACCCGATGGGCAGCACGGCGACCTCGGGGGCGCCAAGCAGGGCATCGATGGCAAGCCCGAAGAGCACCAAGCCAAACAGCGCCCCGACGGGGAAGAGCACCTGGGACACCAGGCTGAAGCGATGCAGGGCGAAGATCCCGGCGGCCCCCACGAGCAACCAGGCCATCGTCACAACGAGTATCCAATCGAGATGGAGCCATTGCGCGACGGGGGGCATGCTGCTCCTCAGGCCCTGGGGCGCACGGCTCGACGCCTCACGGCCGAAAGAGCGGCGCCCAGCGAATCCGACCTCGGCCGCAGCGCCGGTATGTCGAATCGGGCGGCGAACTCTCTCGCGCTCACGCCGCGCGCCATGTACTGGACACCGTGCTGTGTGAAGTAGTCACGGGCCAGCTGTCGCACCACCTGCGACGCCGTCCGATCCTGCAGCGCACAAAGTCGCTCGAAGGCTTCCTTCTCATGAGGATCAATGAGCAGAGTCAGGCGTGCAGTTTTGAGCTCCATGGATCCTCAGCATGACAATGCAACAGGTACCCGTGACACATAGTATATGAACGCCATGCGATTCAAGAAGCCCTAGCTTCGCTGATCTTTCAGCACCGATGCGATTAACGCAAACCCTGCGAGCAACTGGCTGGCGGCGCCTGGGTCGAGGTCTGGCGGCCTGCGAATCGCTCCCAACCGATACGTCTCCAGGGCAGTGCCGTTGCAGGCAAACACGATGCTGTGGCTCTCCTCGCCGTCATCGACCACCAGGACCGAGCCATTGAAGCTGCGACGGATGCGAGCCAGGTGCTCGTCGGTTTCAGGGTCGCCGTACTGCAAATTGACCACCATGATTCCGTTGGGCTGGAGCGTCTCGCGGCAGTCGTCGTAGAAGCTTTGAGAAGACAACTGGGCAGGCAGTCCCTCAAGGTCATAGCCGTCGACGATCAACACGTCGAAACGGGCTGGACTACGGCGTACAAATTCCGCCCCATCGGCTTGGAAAACGATGAACCGCGCGTCATCGCGCGGGATGTGGAACTCCTCGCGCAACGCGATCACCATCGGATTGATCTCGGCGATCTGGATTCGGGCGCGGCTCAAATAGCGGTAGCAGAATTTGGCCAGCGACCCGCCGCCCAAGCCGACCATCCCAATGCTGCGCGGTTCCGGCTTGAAAAGCAGGAAGCCCATCATCGTGCGCGTGTATTCGAGAGCCAGCGCATTGGGATCATTGGTCCGCATGTAGCTTTGAACGTCACTGATACAGAAGTGGAGGGCCTTGGAGCTGACGGTCTCGTAGATGAAGGGTTTGACGTGCTGCGCAGATGCGGAACTATCGGACATGAGCAAGGTCGATTTTCTGTTTCTTGATTGAGGGGCTACTTGGGTTTCAGCGCTTGGCCATGTGTACCAGCGAGGCGCGAATGTGCTCAGTGTCCATGTTGGTGATCACCACGCGCGGAGTGAGGAACGTCGGCTGGTTGATTTGGAGATTGGGCACTACGAGCAGGCATTGGGTCCGAGCATTGTTCGGGGCAGTCATCCTGTGGTGTGCCAGCACCCCTTGATGTACGACGTCCGTCGAGGTGATGTTCGCGAGCAAGGTGACAACCACCGCTCGATCCAGCCCCAGGTCCAGCGTTGCGACGTCGTCCCCCTTTTGAGAGGTCGATTCGATTTGTCCTGCCACCAAATCAGGGTCGTTCTTCAGGATCTGCCTGATCATTTCCAGCAGGCAATCGCGCATGATCGTCTCGGGGAAGGCGCCAGCGGTCTCGGTCGCCCGAATCAGGCCTGCCAGCCCTAACAGGCTGGCGTCGCCTCCGTCGTACCGCACGCATCGCAATCGCCACTCGGGGTGTTGCTGACATGCGGTATCAACCTCGTGCGGATCGGCAGCGGCGTAGCACGCTGCATCCAGCCAGGTCATGACTTCTTCGAAGGCATCGATCGACGCCAAGGCATCGGGAAACTGCCGTGAATAGGACTTCGGATCCCGAACACCGTTGCGCGCGCGCATGAGCGGCGCCGCGAGGCGTACACGGTCACCCTCGCGCCAGAGTGCTGCACAAACTCGTGGTTTCCCGCTGGGTGGCAGGAATTGCACCAGCATCAGGTTGTGGTTGAGCTGTGATCCGCAGGCCGCCGCGGGCTTGTTGAAATGCTGTTGGGGCATGGCGTCGCCTCAGGCCCCTCGAACGACGTTGATCAACCGTCGTCTCGGTGAACACCGCCGGCCAACTCGAACTGCGATCGCCGTCGCTGCCGGAACGATAGCAAGAGTCGGGCGAATGAACCCCACGTAATCGAGCCTCCGCACTGCAAGTGTGGCCAGCGACGCGATTTCTCGACGCTGGACTAGCCAACGCGCTCAAGGAGGCATAAGCTTCAAGGCAAATGTAATGCGTTGAAAGTGTAATTGCAATGGTAATGATATTAACATGTTTGGCGGATGCGGATGCGGATGCGGATGCGGATGCGGATGCGGATGCGGATGCGGATGCGGATGCGGATGCGGATGCGGATGCGGATGCCGGATCGCTGCAGGTGCGGCCACCGTGATGCGGCGATGGAGCCGACGCGCTATCCGTCGTCCGTTGGAGGGCAATCCACCTGCGGATCCGATCGCTACCAGCGAGGCGTTGCCCCAGCTCAGTCCGAGGCAGCCGACACCGAAGCCGATGCTGGCGATGTTCACGTTTTCGGTCGACGAGTAGCCCAGCAGGCGCTTCGGGTCGCGTTGCCCGACCGTGTACAGGGCGCCGACCACCGCCGATAGCACGGAGAAGCCGATCAGGAACCAGCCCATCCATTCGTCAGGCTTGCCGATCAGAAAAAGCGAAGCGCACCAGTGCGTAGAGGCTGGCCTTGTGGATGACACTCGACATCGGCGCCGACACATGGGCTGGCGCCGCTGCGTGGGCCCGTGGCAGCCAGGAAGGAAACGGAAAGAACGCGGATTTAAGGCCGAAGCTCGTGACCTGCAGCAGGAAGACGAGGTTGCGTTCCGAGCTCGCGTTGTCGCGCAGTCATCGTCCGAAGCTGCTGAGGTCCCACGAGTCCGAGTGCGTGTACAGGATCATGAACGCCGCACCCAGGAAGATCAGACCGATGTGCGTGGACACCAGGTAGTTGAACCCGGCGAAGCGGACTTTCTGGTTCGTGTAATCCCAGATGACGAGGAGCCATGCGGCCAGAGCGGCGGTCTCCCAGCCGAGCAGGAAGATCAGATCCTCAGATCCGCGGTGTAGACGAGCACGAACGACAGGGCCGTCAGGTTCAGCAGTGCGTGGTGCACCCCCAGATGCCGCTTCGATCCGAAGTGCGGCCGCAGGTAGCCGACCGCATAGACGCTGCCCAGCAAGGTCATCGGGAGTGACCAGGCCAGGAAGAAGGCGCCGAGCGCGTCCAACCGTACGGCGGCGCTGAGAGCCGTCATTGGTGTTCCAGAGCCTTGGGCGCCGCGAAGCCGTCTCGAACTCGTCCGGTTACGTGCTTCAGCGAACCGGACGGCCAAGCCGCGTGCGGTGCGCAGGAATCAACGAGACAATGCAATGAACAGCTCTGGCATCTCGGCCAAGCGGGCATCAGAAACGCCTTGGCCTAGCTTGCAATTCGATTGCGCTGGATGATACTGTTATTATCATGAAACTGACATAGGGATAGCTCATGGAACTCAAGACAGCGCGCCTGACGGTGCTGGTCGATCCCTCGAAGAAAAAGGCCTTTGAGGCACTTTGCGCCCGCCAGGATGTCACCCCTTCGCAGGTCGTTCGACGTCTGATTCGCGACTACTTGGCGCACCACGGCGTCACCTTCGTCCCAAGCGGAATGGAGCAAGACGAGGAAATGCCTGCGAAGCCCTGATAGCCGCTGACGCGTGCGAGAACATTTGAGAAAACTGTCGGACGGTACAGTGGTTGGTGTCGGCAGCCCGGAAATCTTTGCCCAGTTCGGATGCTGGGTGCATGCATTTTTCTCGGGGACGGTCTGCGAAGCGCGATCTGGTCCCAATGGCTCTGGTCGCTACGTGCTGTCGGCGACGGCGACTGCGAAACTTCGTGGGCCGCGCGCGGCGGCCCTCGGTCAGCACGAGAGTCGCCGAGCCACATGGCGATCCTCGGCCTTGTGCGCAACTCGACGATTGAAAGTGTCAAGCCCAGCGGCGGCCATGACAACGCGGCGCGCGGTATTTTGCGTAGCCGCCTCATCAGGCACTGAATGTCTTCTCCCAACGAAATTGAGAAACGAGCGGACGTGAGTGACCGCGTGCCGCCGCATGAACTCGACGACGATCAATTGGCCGAGTTGGCCCGGGAATGGCGCAGTCGGGCCGCACGCGGGGATGAGCTCGCCTTTGGCCTCGCGCATGCTTTCGAGGCCGAACTTCGTCGCCGCGTGCGGGACAGCCAGGTCTCGCCTCTCGCGGCGCCCGAGCAACCGAGTAGCCCCGAACCGCGGCCATGGTGGAAGTTCTGGTGAAGCATCAGCTTGATGCGTAGTCCGACAGTACCGAATCGCTATCCACCCGCTCTGTCCCGCCTCATTTCTGTAAAACACCCCGAGCCTGCCTTTTTCCGGCACGCGTTTCGCGTCGCAGGCTCGACTTACAGCTTGACCTCAACCGGCTCAATGCCGAACCAGGCGGGAGCAAGCGCGCGGCAGCTGTGCAACCGTGCCCGCACGCAACCACCGCATTTCGTGCGCCGGAACCCGTCGTCGCGATCTCAGACCTTCGACAGGATTTCCATCGCCTTGTTGGCGTCGCCCAGCGAGTCGACCGCGATATAGGCCACGAACTGTTTGCCGATCACGGAGGCCGAGAAGCCGCGAAGATTGATTTCCCCGGCGGCAAGCTTTTGCGTCAACTCCGCAGCGATGCCCGGGCGATCCGGGCCCATGATCCGAACCGAGTGAAGGCTTTGCGTCACGTTGAAGCCCACCTGTGCCGCCGCACGGATTTCACGGTCGTTCTGCAGCGGCGTGACGTAGACGACCCCCGTCGCGGGCTTGTCCGGCCTACGCCTCGCAACGATGAATTGCAGGTCTGCCCCCGCTTCGCGCAGCGCATCCAGCACCTCGGCAAGGCCGCCGGGCCGGTCCTGGATGTCCGCTGCCCATACATCCGTACGTTCGACGAGAAGATCCATGATTGATCCTCCTTTTCTGCTGGTGACGTGTCCAACCAGAGGCTAGGCCAAAATCTCCGGGTTGACAAGCATGGGCAGAGTGGTGTAGTTGTTTCTGCTTGGAAATTCGATCTGCCCGAAAAAAGGAGTGACCGTCATGACTGAGCACAGGTCGTCTCGCCATGCCGCGGAGCAGCAGACTGTTGATGTCTCCGAGGCACAGATCGCGGTGCATTGGCCGGAAGAGGACTATGTCGCGCCGTCCAGCCGGTTTGTCGCGCAGGCCAACTTGACCGACGCCGGCATCTTCCAGCGCTTTGCCCTCGACAAATTCCCCGAGTGCTTCAAGGAATTCGCGGACCTTCTCGACTGGAACCAGCACTGGCAGACGACGTTCGACGCCAGCAACCCGCCGTTCTGGCGCTGGTTCGTCGGCGGCAGGATCAACGCCTGCCACAACTGCGTCGATCGCCACCTCGTCAAACACAAGAACAAGACCGCGATCCATTTCGTGCCCGAGCCGGAGAACGAGCCGGTACAGCACCTGACCTATCAAGAGCTGTTCGTCCGCGTCAACGAGTTCGCGGCGCTGTTGCGCGACTTCTGCGGACTCAAGGCAGGCGACCGCGTGACCTTGCATATGCCGATGGTGGCGGAACTACCGATCACCATGCTCGCCTGCGCGCGGCTCGGCGTGATCCACTCGCAGGTGTTCAGCGGCTTCAGCGGCAAGGCTTGTGCCGACCGCATCTGGGATTCCGAGAGCCGCGTGCTGATCACGATGGACGCGTACTACCGCGCCGGCCATCTGCTCGATCACAAGGAAAAGGCTGACATCGCGGTGAAGGAGGCCGCCAGCCTCGGCCAGCAGGTCGACAAGATCCTGGTCTGGCAGCGCTACCCGGGCAAAACCTCGAGCGCCAAGCAGCTGGTCGAGGGGCGCGACGTCATCGTCAACGACCTGCTCGGTAAGTTTCGCGGCCAGCGTGTCGAGCCCGTGCCGATGCCGGCCGAGGCGCCGCTGTTCCTGATGTACACGAGCGGCACCACCGGGCGGCCGAAAGGTTGCCAACATTCGATCGGCGGCTACCTCGCCTACGTCACCTGGACATCCAAATACATCCAGGACATCCACCCCGAGGACGTGTATTGGTGCATGGCCGACATCGGCTGGATCACGGGCCATTCCTACATCGTCTACGGCCCGTTGGCGCTTGCCGCTTCAACGGTCGTGTATGAAGGCGTTCCGACCCATCCGGACGCCGGCCGGCCATGGCGCATCGCCGAACAACTCGATGTCAACATCTTCCATACCTCGCCCACGGCAATCCGCGCGCTGCGGCGCGACGGACCCGACGAGCCAGCGAAATACCGCCACCAATTCAAGCACATGACGACCGTTGGCGAGCCGATCGAGCCCGAGGTGTGGAAGTGGTACCACCGCATGGTCGGCAAGGGCGAAGCCGTCATCGTGGACACCTGGTGGCAGACCGAAACCGGCGGCTTCCTCTGCAGCACGGTGCCGGGCATCCACCAGATGAAACCCGGCAGCGCCGGGCCCGCGATTCCCGGCATTCATCCGGTGATCTACGACGATCAGGGCAAGGAGCTCGCCAGCGGTTCGGGCAAGGCCGGCAACATCTGCATCCGCAATCCCTGGCCGGGCGGCTTCCAGACGATCTGGAAGGATCCCGAGCGTTATGTGCGCCAGTACTACTCGCGCTACTGCAAGGACCCCAAGAGCAAGGACTGGCGCGACTGGCCCTACCTGGCGGGCGACGGCGCGGTGCAAGCGGCCGACGGGTACTACCGCATCCTCGGCCGCATCGACGACGTGATCAACGTCGCCGGCCACCGCCTGGGCACCAAGGAAATCGAATCGGCAGCGCTGCTCGTGCCAGAGGTCGTCGAGGCGGCCGTGGTTCCGGTGGCCGACCCGGTCAAGGGCAAGGTGCCCGACCTGTATGTGGCATTGAAGCTGGGGCTGGCACCCTCCACGGAGATCGCCGACCGGGTCACGGCATCGGTGGTGTCCGAGATCGGCGCCATTGCGCGCCCGCGCCGGGTGATCGTCGTTCCCGACATGCCCAAGACGCGCTCGGGAAAGATCATGCGCCGCGTGCTCGCAGCGATTTCGAACCGTCAGGATCCAGGCGACGTGTCCACCCTCGCCAATCCGGAGGTCGTCGACCGGATCAGGGAGCTGGCCAAATAGAACCGTACTCGGGCGACTGCGCTTCGGGGCCAAACTGCGCCTGCAATCTGAACGCGGTTCTGTCGGCCTGAAATTCGGTCGTTCGCCAACCTTGCCGCCATCATCGCCTACCTGAGGGTGCAGCCCGCCGTCAGGAATGAAGTACCCAAGTCGAAATTCAACATCCGTCTGCCGACCAGTTACGGCCCGGTCGTCAAGAGCGTGCAGGCACCGGCCACCAGCAAGAAGGTGAAATACGGGGAGTACCTCGCCAACGTCGGCCACCGCATGGAATGCCACACCCCGCGCGACGCCAAGCGCTTGCTGTAGCGCGCCAGCCTGGGAGCAGGCGGCGTTGCCGGTCATCGGCTCTTGGTCGCAATGGCGGGGAATCGCTTGTTCGATGACGCGGTCCCGGCAGTCAGCTTGTGTTGGCCTTCAGCCGCTCGAAGACTTCGGTCACCCGTGTCCGGCGCTGCGGTTCGACGAAGTCGAAGTTGAGGCCGCGGTCATTCAGTTCCCAGAACACTCGGTCCTGCACGGAAAGGATGCCGAGCTTCGCTTTCTCGATGACAGCCGGCGTCACGCCCCGCAACGAGGCCTCCACGAGTTCCAACTCCTGCGTCAACCCGCACTCGAGGAAATAGGCCGCGAGAATTGCACGCGACTTGACCAAGCCTACGCTCTGCGCGGCGCCGTCGAAGGCGAGCACGGCATCGAGCAGCTCTCGCGCTGGCGCAGCCTTGCGCTCGTAGGCGCGCTCGGTCAGTTCGCTCAACTCGTAACTGACCAGTTCATAGATGAAAGGCAGCCCCTGCATGCGCGCGTACTCGGCGTAAAAGCGCAGGTAGCGTACCAGTCGAGGAACCTGCTCGGGACGGTCGCTGAGCAAGCGACGGATCAGGGCCTTGTACGAGTAGACGACATTGAAGACGGAGGCATTCTCTTTCTTCTTGATCGCCTCGCGCGTGAAACAATTCAGCACGCGCACGAGCAGGTCGAAGACAGCATCGTTGCGCCGGCACGCCTCTTCGTGCGCGGCGTTCTTGACCGCCTGGGCCATGGCGCTCACGCCGTCCGGCATCTTCCCCAGCACGCTCTTGAAGGCCAGGACCAACTGAATGGCAATGCGGTGCTCCATCCAGATGCGGGCCTCGCTGAGAATGTCGGTGGCGTCGCCGGACAGGCCGACGAGCAGGTCGTTGCCGACCTGAAAGAACTTCTCGGGCAGCCGCGCCTTCACATCGCGTAAGCGAGCCAGTTCCAGCATGTGTGTCTGGATTGCGTCGAAGGTCACGTCGCGATCAGCTCGATCCGCCGCGCGCAGCAGCACGCTGCCGAGGTTGGCGATCTTCTGGTTGACGCGATGCTGGGACACAGCCACCGAATGCTTGCCGGCGGCAGCGTCGTCGAGTTCGTGCATCAGGCTGTTGCGCACCCGCTTGATGATCGTCAGCGGGTCAATGAAGCTGACGACATAGAAGTAGTACGGCAGCAGCAAGAGCCAGCCGAAGATCGCACCGGCAACCGCAAGCGCGAACGGCAGTTGTCCGGTCCATTGGTCGAACGAAAGGCTGAAGGCGAACAGGTTGTGGGAGGCGAGAATCGCGCAGGTGCAGAGCACAAACAGGTTGATGCGGTCGCGGATGAAGATTTCGATCAGCTTCGGGGTGTAGAGATTGGCTGTGATCGGGATGGCCAGGGAGATGAAGGTCAACAGCAGGGCGATCAGCGTGTTGTAGGCGCCGGCGAAAGACGAAGAGAGCGAACGCACCATCGCCGGCGTCGCTCGAAGTTGCGACAGCCGCACGGCCTCCCCGGTGGCTGGGTCAATCGCGTGCGACAAATCCCATGCGGCTTCCAGCCAGAAGAAGCTCAGCGTGATAAAAAACAGGGCGACCAGCAGCCTCAGGGCGAATTTGACATGGTCCATGGTGGAAGGGTCACAAGCGATAAGGGCTTTCGGCCAGCATCCCAGCATTCTGGAGCGACACGACCTACTTTGTCCGCTTCGCGTCCGCGTCGAACCCAATCCTCACACTCCACTGCGGAGGGGATTTGCCCGGCGCCAGCCGGCACGCAAGATCTGGGTCAATCGGGAGTAATCTTCGCTATTCTTGGAGAATCGCCATGTTCAAACGCATTCTTGTCGCTACCGATGGTTCCGCGCTGTCCGAACAGGCCGTCGCCAAGGCGATCGACCTGAGCGTGCTGACCGGGGCTGAGCTGTTTGCAGTCACTGTGGCTCACCTCGAACCGCACAGCTACTTTGACGGCTCGACCGTGTTGTTGAACGACCGGGAGATCGAAGAGTCGCGTCATCGTTCGGTCGCTGCCGCCCAGAAGTTGGTCGACGCAGTCAAAAGCGCCGCGCACGCCAAGGGGGTTCGCAGTGCGGAGGCCGTGGTCATGAAGTCGAACCTGGTGGCCGAGTCCATCGTCGACGTCGCCAAAACCCACGAGTGCGACTTGATCGTGATGGCTTCGCACGGGCGCCGGGGCCTCACGCGGCTGCTGATGGGTAGCGAGACGCTGCACGTCCTGACCCACTCGCACACGCCCGTTCTGGTACTGCGCTAGTCAGGGCTGCCTGCCACGCGGGCTTTGCGTGCCGGCCACGGACTGCTGCACACCCTATTCTTGCACCATCGTCGCTATCGGCCTGTTTCTTGGGAAACGTGCCGGCGTGCAAGCGCGACCCCCATGGCAGCCGCGATTCGCTCACTCACACCAGCGGCATGCCCCGTATGGCGGCCGCTCGAGCAATTGCGCCTTCCTGTCGGTGATCTGGTTGGGAGGCACGTCGTGCTGCTGGGCCAACGCGGCCAGCGTCGTGTCACCACGGACGGCCCCCAACGCCGCCAAGGCTCAAGAACGCTGGTGAGTGATCGCGGCGTGGTCTTTGGCTCTTGGTCTCTACGCCTCGTACACCCGCTTCGCAGGTGCGTTTATGGGGCAGAGTTTCCATTCATCGCGGTGTGGGGCCAGCGATCCAGACGGCGCGCTCAACCCTTCGATCGAGACCATGATCCGCAGCCACAACGAGGGCGAGGCCGATTGCTCATCTAGGAAGCGTCATCGTCCAAAACGCAATGCGGCGCGCCCTGGCAGACGGTGCACTGAAGCCGATCGAGACTCAGACCATCCTCCTCGACAGCGATGGCGTCCGGTTCGTCGTGCGCACGGTGTCGAGCCTCGCGCGCAGGGACAAGGCGCGCCATGGAAGCAAACTCAACATGTGCGCGCGAACCGTGGAACAGCGGCCAAGCGGCTGGCGTCAATCCGGCCGCCATGCCATGTCGATGCGGCCATCGACGATGCCGATGCGCCGGTCTGCCACAGAGGCAAAGTTGGCGTCGTGCGTGACGGCAACCACGGTCTTATCGAACTCGTGGGTCAGGTTGCGCAGGATGTCGCGCACGTTGGTGCTGGCGACCGAATCGAGGTTGCCGGTCGGCTCGTCGGCGAGGATCACGAGCGGGTCGTTCGCCAGCGCACGGGCGATCGCGACGCGCTGGCGCTGGCCACCCGACAACTGGCTCGGCCGCTTGTGGTGCTGGCCCGCTAGGCCGAATCGATCCAATAGCTCGGCGGCGCGCGCCCGGGCCGCTTCGTCGGACACGCGGCCCAGCTTTCGCATGGGCAGCGACACGTTGTCGAGCGCGCTGAACTCGGCTAGCAAGAAATGGAACTGGAACACATAGCCCAGCCGCAGCAGCCGAAAATCCGTGAGCCGATCGTCGTCGAAGCTGCTCGTATCTTCGCCGTCGATCCAGACGCGTCCACGCGTGGGCACGTCGATCAGCCCCAGCAGGTATAGCAGGGAGGACTTGCCCGAGCCCGAAGGCCCCATCACGCAGACAAACTCGCCGCGCTCGATCTGCAGGCTCACGTCGCTCACCAGCGTAACCGGCACCTCGCCTTGGAGCGTGCGGGTCACGTGTTCGACGCGAATCGCCGGGCCAGACGCCGATTCACCGCCACTCATGCCGCACCCCGCAGGATGTCCACCGGATTTACGCGTCCGGCACGCCGCGCCGGAAGATACGAGGCCGCCAGGCACGAAAGCATCGCAAACGCCGCCGCCAGCGCGTACTGTTCGGCGCCCCAGAACATCGGCAGGTGCACGACCTCGGTCACGCCGGGCGGACGGATCTCGATCTGCTCCAGCAGCCGCATCAGAGACAGGCCGAGCAGTTCGCCCAAGGCGCTGCCGATGAGTCCGACGATCAGCCCTTCGAGTAGGAAAATGCGGCGCAGGTCGCGCGCGTGGAAGCCCATCGACTTCATGATCGCGATGTCGCGCGTCTTTTCCATCACGATGGTCGAGATCGTGTTGTAGATGCCGAACGCGGCCACCACCAGGATCGCCGAGACCACGCTGTACATGATGATGTTGCGCACCAGAAGCAGGCTCAGCAGGTCTTCCGAGGCCTCGATCCACGACACCGACTTGTAGCCCGTGGCGGCCTCGATGGTCTGCGCCACGCTCTGCGCCGCATACGGGTCGGCGACTTGGATGACAAAGCGGTTGACGCGGTTCTCGCGCCCCAGCAGCGACTGCGCGCGCTTGAGCAGCACAAAGGCCTGGGCCTCGTCGTACGTGGCGTTGCCGGTGCGAAAGATGCCGACCACGCGCAAGGATCGGCTGGTGCCGTCGGCGGCCAGCACGATCAGCGTACTTCCCAGGCGCAGGCTGAACTTGTCGACCAGGCCGCGGCCGACGACAACCCCGTTGGGGTCGGCGGCAAGCGCTTCGAGCGAGCCCTCGAGCATCTTCTCTTCGATGGTCGTCACATGCTTCATCTTCTCTGGCACCACACCGGACAAGGTGACGCCCTGCTGGCGCCCAGCGAAGGTGAGCACGGCTGCGTCGGCGAGCACCGGCGCGGCGCGCACACCCGGCAAAGCCTCGATGACGGCCAGCCGCTGCGACCAGCCGCGTATGCCGCGCGTCTCACGCGGCGGCCGCACGTTGTGCACGCTGACTGCGCCATCGGGCCAGCGCATCGCCGCCGGCTGCGCGCGGCCGTGGCGCATCTCGTCGTAGACGGTGATGTGCGGGCTGTTGTCGACCAGGCGCTTGAGAAAGTCTGCCTCCGAGCCGCGCATCAGCCCCGACACGGCGAGGAAGAAGGCCACGCCGAGCACGACGCCGGTGAGCGAGACCAGCGTCTGCCGCTTGCGACTAGTCAGGTGAGCCAGCGCGACGTCGAGTGCGATCGCCATGGCGTCACCTTTGGGTCGATGGGGCCGAGGCAGCCGAGGCGGGCGCGCTGCGCGCGCGCTGCCCGTCGCGCAACGCGTCGGGCGGCGACAGCACCACTTCTTCGCCATCCGCGAGTCCGGTGACGATCTCGGTGCGCTCGCCGCCGACCACGCCCTTGTTCACCGTGCGCCGCTTCACTCGACCCTGCGCCATCACCCACACGGCGTCGCCCTTCAGCGCGCGGTTCGGTATCAGTAGCGCCCCTTCGCGGCGCGACACGATCAGGTTGGCGTCCATCGTCATGCCGCTGCGCAGCGGACCGGCATCGACGGCAGGCGCGTCGGCGAGGCGGACGCGCACTCGGTAGCTGCGCGACACCGGATCGCCCTTGGGCGTGATCTCGGCCACCTCGCCGTCGAACAGGCGCTTGGGCAAGGCATCGCTGCGCATCGTGACCTTCTGGCCGACCGCGACACGGGCGATGTCCTCTTCGTCGACCTCAGCCGTCACGCGCAGCGGCGCGCAGCAGGCCAGCGTGAACACCGCCTGGCCGGCAGGCACGAACTGGCCGGCTTCGCCATCGCGGCGCAGCACCATGCCGTCGGCCGGGGCCACGAGTTGGTTGTAGTCGCGTTGGGCTTGGGCCCGCTTCGCAGCAGCCTGCGCGACCTGCAGCTCGCTGCGCGTGCGGTCGAGCTCGGCCGGCGCGACGAAGCGCTTCTCCACCAGGTTGCGGGTGCGCTCGAACTGGGCGCGCGCCAGCTGTTCGCGCGCGCGCATCTCCAGCACGGTCTGATCGAGGTCGATCGACTCGATGCGCGCGAGCACCTGGCCGCGCTTTACCGGCGCGCCTTCCTCGGCCTCGATCGCCACCAGCCGTCCGCCGGCGCGCGGCGCCACCGGCACCATCACCGTGGGTTCGACCGTGCCCGTGGCGTACACCGCCTCGATCGCCGGACCGCGCGTAGGCAGCGCGGTTTCCACGCGCGCGGGCCACTGCCACCAGACGATGGTGACCGCCCCTGTCGCCAACGCGGCGAGGGCGATGGCGATTGCCGTCTTCCGTTGCAAGCGCATTCCGGTTCGCATGAGTGCAAGGGGGTTCACTATCGCACGCCGGTGAATTCATGGGCTAGGGGTCTTTGGTATTTGCGATGTCCGGTCTGGCCCGACTGCCGAAGTTAGCGGCAGTCGCATCGACCGGTTGAATCCGCACTGCAAACCCGGCCGGACGCGTCATGCGGCCGCAGCCTCATGTCGAAGAGAAATGTTTCGGCAGAGTACAGATTGATCGCCACTTCCGCGACCCTGTCCGAAGCCGTCTTGTACGAGCGAGTGGCGATCCGGTTCTCATCGGTCCTGTGCGCGTTTTACCAGCTTGCGAAGCTCGCTGAACCACAGCACCACGCTGGCCATCGCAGCGCACACCAGCCATTGATCGACAGCCAGCGGCACCGTGCCAAAGGCGAGGTTGAGGAAGTCGAGATGGACAACCGCCACCTGCAGCAGAACCGAAAGCGCAATCGCCCCCCAGAGCCAAGGATTGACGAACAGATGCGAGAAGGCACTCGTGGTTTCGGAGCGCGCATTGAAGCAGTTGAACAACTGGGCGAAGACGAGCACCGTGAAGCCCGCAGTGCGCGCAGTGGCGAGGTCGTGCGTGCCCTCGATCAGCCCGCCGGGCAGGTAGATGTCGATTGTCAGCAGCGTCATCGCGGCCATCACGGCGCCGATCTGGATCACCCCTGCCCACATTCGCGCGTCGATCACCCGTTCGGTGAGCCGCCTCGGCCTTCGGGCCATGACATCGTCGGTGGGCGGGTCGACACCCATCGCTAGTGCGGGCCCCGAGTCGGTGATCAGATTGATCCAGAGAATCTGCGTCGCCAGCAGCGGCAGCACCAGCGCCTCGCCGGAACCCGTGAGCCCGATCACGCCGGCTCCCACGACACCCAGGAAGACGGTCAGTACTTCGCCCATGTTCGAGGACAGCAGGTAGCGCAGGAATTTGCGGATGTCGTCGAAGATGGCGCGCCCTTCGCGCACGGCCGCGACGATCGTGGCGAAGTTGTCGTCGACGAGGATCATCTTGGCGGCCTCCTTCGTGACCTCGGTCCCGGTCACACCCATTGCAATACCGATGTCTGCCGATCTCAATGCCGGAGCGTCGTTGACGCCGTCGCCGGTCATCGCGACGACGTTGCCATCGGCCTGCAGCGCATCGACGATGCGCAGCTTGTGCGCGGGCGCCACCCGGGCGTAGACCGAGGTCTTGCGCACTGCCTCGGCGAAGGCCGCATCGTCCAGCCCATCGATCTCGATGCCGGTCAGCGCGGTCACGCCGGATTCCACAATCCCGAGATCCGTGGCGATGCGCACAGCCGTGCGGGGATGGTCACCGGTGATCATGATCACGCGGATTCCTGCGCGCCGGGCCTCGCGAATGGCCACGGCCGCTTCCTCGCGCGGCGGGTCGATGATGCCCACGGTGCCGACGAACACGAGATCGCGTTCGAGCGCTTCCGTGATCAGCGGATCTTCCTCGGGCCCGAGCGGGCGGTAGGCCACGGCCAGCGTCCGCAGCGCCGCGTCGGACAGCGTTTCGACGTCGGCGAGGATCCGCGCCCGAAGCGAGCCGTCGAGAACGACCGCGTCCATTCCCACCCGCGCCCGGGTGCACCGATCGAGCAGGACGTCCGGGGCTCCCTTGGTGATCAGCACGACTTCGTCGCCGTGCTCGTGGTCGCGCTCGATCGTCGACATCATCTTGCGCTCGGACGTGAACGGGATTTCCCCGATGCGCTCGAAACGCCGCTCGCGCCGCCCGGTGACGCCCAGCTTGCGCTCGGCTACCAGAAAGGCCGCCTCCGTGGGATCGCCCTGGATCTCCCATTGGCCATCCGGTCCTTGGCGCAGGTCGGCATTGCCGGCCAGGCTGCCGCCGCTGAGCACCACGATGTGCTCCTCGCGCAGCGCCCCGGGCTCAAGTTCGACGCCTTTGTGCTCGACCCGTCCCTGCGGCGCGTACCCCACCCCGGTGACGCGGGAACTGCCCGAGGCGGTGATCACCCTCTCAATGGTCATCTCCGCCCGGGTCAACGTTCCTGTCTTGTCCGAGCAGATGACCGACGCCGACCCGAGCGTCTCCACGGACGACAGGTTCTTGACAATCGCGTTGTGCTTTGCCATCCGCTGCACTCCCAGGGCGAGCACCACCGACAGGATCGCCGGCAGCCCTTCGGGCACGGCCGCCACCGCCAGCGAGACGCCGAGCAACAGGACGGTGATGACATCTGCGGCGCTGCGGATGTCGGAGATCAGCAGGATGGTCCCCACCACCACGACGGCGATGATGACGACCGCGATGCCCAGCATGCGCCCGATGCGCCCGACCTCCTTCTCGAGCGGCGTCGGCTCCTGGGCGGTGGCCTCGAGCATTTCGGCAATCACGCCCATCTCGGTGTCCATCCCGGTCGCCGTGACGACGGCGCGGCCGGTTCCCTGCGCGACGGCCGTTCCCTTGAAGACCATGTCGAGGCGGTCGCCGAGTGCAGCGCAATCCTGAAGCGTGGCGGCGTCCTTGAGCACCGCTTCGCTCTCGCCGGTGAGAGAGGCTTCCTGCACGCGCAGCGATGTGGCCTGAATCAGGCGCGCGTCCGCCCCAACGGCGTCACCCTCGCCGAGGACAAGCAGGTCCCCGCACACCAGTTCGGCGCTGGGAACGCGCAGCGACTGCCCGTCGCGCACGACGGCCGAAGTCGCGGCGGTCATCCGGGCCAGCGCGGCCACGGCGTTCGCCGCCTTGGCCTGCTGCAGATAGCCCAACACGGCGTTGAGCAGGACGATCGTCGCGATGACGATCGCATCCACGGGCCAGCCTTCCCGGCCTTCGATCGCCCAGGCAATGAGCGCGATGGCGATGGCGACCAGCAGCAGGTAGATCAGCGGATCCTGGAACTGCGACAGGATGCGGCGCCAGGTCGGCGTCTGCGGGCTGGCGCGAAGTTCGTTCGGACCGCTTTCCGAAAGTCGGCGTGACGCCTCCTGCGAAGTGAGCCCTTTGTCGACGTCCGCCCCGAGCGCACGCGCGACTTCGTCGATGTCCTTCGTGGCCGGCTCGTCGAGGCGGGCTGCCTTTGCCATGGCGTCAGGCCGCCTGGGTCATGTATCCCATCCATGACCAGTACGTCAGCGCGAAGATCCCCAGCAGAACGGTCGCCGCCAGCATGTTCTGCGGCGCATTCACCGGCAGGATGAAGCCGAAGCTCACCACGAACTGCAGCAGCATGGTCATGCCGGAGATCTGGACCCTGTCTCCAGGCTTGAACGCGGAAACACCCGGACCCACGGCGTCGCCGATGCCCACGCCTTCATGGCGCGGTACGGTTGCGGGTTGGCAGCTCGGCGCGTCACCCTTGAGGATGTGCAGGTCGGTGCCGCAGATGGTCATCTTCGTGATTCCTGATGATCGCGTCGGTGGGCCTGCTGATGATCGGCTTGGAGCGGACTTCCAGCGTCTGGCGACCTGGGCCGTTGTACACGAGGGCTTGAATGAGGATCTCCTTTGCAATCGACCTGATGGCTGGTACGGGTGAGAGCGGACCAGAACCCACGTAGCCTAGGTTTCGAGCTTGCGCTGTGGCTTGCGCTGAATCAACGCAGCGTTTTCGGCCGGCGTGGCAAAGCTTGATCGAGCGCAAGTGCCATGTCCCGGCTGCTCGCTAGTCTCGGCCATTGTCCACGGAGAAGTCATGACACGAGCATCATTGAAATTCAGATTGGCTGCGGCTTCACTGCTGCAAGCGCTTCGAGACGGTGAGCGCGAGGTCTCGTCGTTTGACGCCGGCGGACGATCGCGCGATGACGACGCCATCACGGCTCAAACGAAAGAAAGATCAACTCGGCGCAAGCGGCCCGGCTCAAGCGCCGGCAAGACCCCCGGGCGACTGCGAGCCCCTTGAGGGGGAACTCTCATTCAATGGCGCCGTGGGCGCTCGTTGTCTCACGCGCGGCGCCATGGAGGCCGCGTTCTGGAAACTTTCATGGTCCTTCCATCGACGAGCTCAAGCGCTGGGCATCCCAACACTTTGGATTCATCGAGAACCTGCTGGATGGTGCGCCAGGTCAATGAGCTTGAATAAGCGGATCAGATGTCAGCCTCGGATCGATCCGACGCCCCTTCCATGGGCTTGCCTCTCGCGGATCCGGCTGCGAGAGATAGATCGGGCTTCTGACGGTGCTTGAAGAGGCCAACAACACCCATTCGTCGGCAGCCAGATGGCTCGTGTGGATCGCCCCTCAACGGGCATTGACCGGCAGACAGATGATGCAAGCGCTCATCGCGGCCGCCGGCTGCGGCTCTTCAGCAAGACCTGCGGCCACCAACAGGGCTGTCGCTCCAAGGGTTGCAAGAACGAAGGCCAGCGCCTTCAGCGTTCGGGTGTGCCTCGAGATCATGGGGTCCACTCCTCATTCAACGAAGCACCAATACCGGCAACGCCGAATGGGTCAGCACATGCTGTGTCTCGCTCCCGAGCAACAGCCGCTTGATGCCCTTGCGGCCGTGCGATGCCATGACGATCAAGTCGCTCTTGTGCTTCTTTGCGGCGGCGATCACTGCGTCCCCCATGAGGTCCGAGTTGATGGTTGCCGTCTTGCTCCTGACACCCGCTGCCTCTGCCAGCGTAGTGGCTTCGTCCAACGTGCCCTGCGCGGTCTCGGCCCACTGCCGCTCAATGCGCGCGACCTCGTCGTGCGAGAAGACCATCGCGCCGTCGAAATAGGCCTTCGGATAGCGAGGCACTACCGTGACTGCCACGAGGTCGGCATTGTTCTGAGCCGCAAGGGCGACGGCGCTTTTCACGGCCTTCTTCGAGAGCGCGGAGCCGTCAGTGGCGACGAGGATGCGTTTGAACATGATCTTTCCCCTATGAGGATGAACGTCGCAAGCGTACGGAACGCAGTGTGTTTGGGGTTTGATGCAGATCAAGGCCGCCCTGCATGCGTGCCAATAGCCTTGCACAATGCAAGCCGCAGCTGCGTCCAGCCCGCCCGCCCGCCACGACCCCATGTCCGCCGATCTCGCGGCACAGGCGGACCGCTCGCTGCTGGACGATCCGGCCGAGTGGCCGGCATTCGGGCGTTCGCTCGACGACCAGCCTGCGGCGGGCCGCTGGGAATCGCAGGTTGTGGTCGAGGGCATGCATTGCGCAGCCTGCGCCTTCACGGTCGAGGCGGCGCTGGCACAGGTGCCGGGCGTCGAGAAGGCGGAAGTCAATGCCGCAACCCGGCGCGCCCGTATTGTGTGGTCGGCCGCGGCCGTGAAGCCTTCGCGCTGGTTCGCGGCCTGCTCGGCCGCCGGCTACCGGCTCGTGCCGGCCGGCGACATGTTCGTGCGTGCACGGCGTGCGCGCGAGGCGCGGCTCGCGCTCTGGCGCTGGCTGGTCGCGGGCTTCTGCATGATGCAGGTGATGATGTATGCCTACCCAGCGTACATCGCCGAGCCCGGAGACATGACGCCCGATGCCGCGCAGCTGCTGCGCTGGGCCTCCTGGGTGCTCACCCTGCCAGTGATCCTGTTCTCGTGCGGCCCGTTCTTTCGCAGCGCGCTTCTTGATCTGCGCCGAAAGCGCATCGGCATGGATCTGCCTGTTGCGCTCGGCATCGCAATCACCTTCGTTGTCAGCACGGCGGCCACCTTCGATGCCTCTGGCCCGCTGGGCGGCGAGGTGTACTTCGACTCCCTCACGATGTTCGTGTTCTTCCTGCTCACCGGCCGCTGGCTCGAGACGCGCCTGCGCGACCGCACGGCGGGCGCGCTCGAAGCCTTGATGAACCGGCTGCCCGACAGCGTCGAGCGGCTCGGTGCCGACGGCATGTTCACTCGCGTGGCCGTGCGCCGGCTTGCGCTTGGAGACATCGTGCGCGTGCTGCCGGGCGAGGCCTTTCCGGCGGACGGCATCCTGACGGCCGGCGACACCACGGCGGATGAGGCCTTGTTGACAGGCGAATCGCGCCCGGTGCCGCGCCCCTGCGGCGCTCGCGTGTTGGCCGGCAGTCACAACCTGTCGTCGGCGGTGCAGATGCAGGTCGAATCGCTGGGCCAGAACACGCGCTTCGCGCAGATCATGGCGCTGATGGAGAGCGCGTCGCTGCAGAAGCCGCGGCTCGCTCGGCTCGCGGATCGCGCGGCGCGGCCCTTCCTGGTGGCGGTTCTGACTGCCGCCGTCCTTGCCGCAGCGTTCTGGTGGCCGGTCGATTCGGGCAGGGCGTTGATGGTCGCGGTGGCGGTGCTGATCGTGACCTGCCCCTGCGCATTGTCGCTCGCCACGCCGGCGGCGATGCTCGCGAGTGCGGGCTTCCTGGCCCGTCGTGGCGTTGTGGTGCGCAATCTGCAGGCGCTCGAGGCGCTCGCCTCGGTCGACACCGCGGTCTTCGACAAGACCGGCACGCTCACGCGCGATGTGCCCCGACTCGAGCGCGCCTATTGCCGGCAAGGCCTGCGCCCGGGCGACGCGGTGGAACTCGCCGCGGCGATCGCCGCGCAGTCGCTGCATCCCGCAGGCCGTGCCCTTGTCACGGCGTGGAGTGCCCAGTTCCGCACCGCGCCGGCGTGGGAGATCCTTCAACTGACGGAGTACGGTGGGCTCGGAGTCGAAGCACGTGTTCGCCGAAAAGCGGCGATGGACGACACCGCGCGTTGCGTGCGCCTCGGCTCGGCAGCCTTTTGCGGGGTACCCCCGCTGGAGGTCGAGGCGGTGCAGGTGCATCTGAGCGATGCGCAGGGCTGGCTGGCGAGCTTCGTGCTGGCCGAGGATCTTCGCCCCGATGCGGGCGTCGCGGTGGCTGCGCTGCAAGGGCAGGGCGTGTCGGTGCAGCTTCTCTCCGGCGACCGCGACGCAGCCGCGCGCGAGGTCGCCGCCCGCGCCGGCATCGAGCAAGCCAGTGGCGACTGTGCGCCCGAGGAGAAGCTGCGCGTCCTGCAGGCGCTCCAGGCGAGCGGTCGGCGCGTCGCAATGGTCGGCGATGGCCTCAATGACGGCCCCATCCTGGCGCACGCGCATGTCTCTTTCGCCTTTGGCAACGCCATTCCGCTGGCCCAGGCGCGAGCCGACTTCGTCGTGCTGGGCGGTTCGCTTGCCGTCATTGCGCAAGCGGTCGCGCAGGCACGCCGCACGCTGCGGGTGGTGCGGCAGAACCTCTGGTGGGCCGCCGGCTACAACGCGCTGTGCGTGCCGCTGGCCGTCGCAGGCTGGCTGCCGGCCTGGCTCGCCGGGCTCGGGATGGCGGCGAGTTCGCTGCTCGTGGTGCTCAATGCGGCGCGCCTGGCCAGGCCCGTTGAGGAAGGGCGCTGATGGACATCCTGTTTCTCCTGATCCCCTTCTCGGTCGTGCTCGTGCTGGTGATCCTGGGCGGGCTCTGGTGGGCCGTCGAGCGTGGCCAATTCGACGACGTCGAAGGCGAGGGCGAGCGCATTCTGCGCAACGATTGATCTGCATCAAACCGTCTCGCATGCCGCGCCGGGACACTGACCGCAATCCACGAGAAGGCCAGAAGATGCAAGTATCCAATCCTCCCGCAGCGGTCTACAGCGACACCGTCGTGCGGCAACTCGCCCTGATGTCGGTCGTGTGGGGGGTGGTCGGCATGCTCGTCGGCGTCATCATCGCCTCGCAGCTGGCCTGGCCCGAGCTCAATCTCGGCATTCCCTGGCTCAGCTACGGGCGGCTGCGGCCGCTGCACACCAACGCGGTGATCTTCGCCTTCGGCGGCTGCGCGCTGATGGCCACCAGCTTTCACGTGGTGCAGCGCACCTGCCAGGTACGCCTGTTCGCGCCGGCGCTCGCGTCCTTCGTCTTCTGGGGCTGGCAGGCCGTGATCGTGGCTGCCGCCATCAGCCTGCCGATGGGCTACACGAGCGGCAAGGAATATGCGGAGCTCGAATGGCCGATCGACATCCTGATCGCCCTCGTGTGGGTGGCCTACGCGGTCGTGTTCTTCGGGACCATCGGCACGCGCAAGGTCCGGCACATCTACGTGGCCAACTGGTTCTACGGCGCCTTCATCATCGCGGTCGCCCTGCTGCACATCGTCAACAGCGTGGCGATCCCCGCCGGCTTGATGAAGAGCTACTCGGCCTATGCCGGCGTGCAGGACGCGATGGTGCAGTGGTGGTACGGCCACAACGCGGTCGGCTTCTTCCTCACGGCCGGCTTCCTCGGGATGATGTACTACTACATCCCCAAGCAGGCCGGCCGGCCGGTGTATTCGTACCGGCTCTCGATCGTGCACTTCTGGGCGCTGATCTTCACCTACATGTGGGCGGGGCCGCACCACCTGCACTACACGGCGCTGCCCGACTGGACCCAATCGATCGGCATGGTGTTCTCGCTGATCCTGCTGGCGCCGAGCTGGGGCGGAATGATCAACGGCGTCATGACCCTCTCGGGCGCCTGGCACAAGCTGCGCACCGACCCGATCCTGCGCTTCCTGATCGTGGCGCTCTCGTTCTACGGCATGGCGACCTTCGAGGGGCCGATGATGTCGATCAAGACGGTCAACGCGCTCTCCCACTACACCGACTGGACCGTCGGCCACGTGCATGCCGGCGCGCTCGGCTGGGTGGGACTGATCTCGATGGGCTCGCTTTACTACCTGATCCCGAGGATGTACAGCCGTAGCGAGATGCACAGCGTCAAGGCGATCGAGCTGCATTTCTGGATGTCCACCATCGGCATCGTGCTCTACATCGCCGCCATGTGGATCGCCGGCGTCATGCAGGGCCTGATGTGGCGCTCCATCAACCCGGACGGCACGCTCACCTACACCTTCGTGGAGAGCGTGAAGGCCACCTATCCCTACTACGTGGTTCGCCTGATCGGCGGTCTGCTCTACCTGGGCGGGATGCTGGTCATGGCATGGAACGTCGTCATGACCGTCATCTCGGGACGCTCGGTGCGCGCATCCATTCCGCTGCCGGCAGCCGCCCACGCCTGAGAAAGAAAAGCATGAGCTCGAACCCTCCCAAGACCGGCTTCTCGCACGAGAAGATCGAGACCAACAACTTCCTGATGATCGTGCTGATCCTGCTGGTCGTCGCCGTCGGCGGCCTGGTCGAGATCGTGCCGCTTTTCTTCCAGAAGTCGACCACGCAGGCCGTGGCGGGCATGCAGCCGCCGAGTTCGCTGCAGGTGCTGGGCCGCGACGTCTACGTGCGCGAGGGCTGCTACAACTGCCACTCGCAGATGATCCGCCCCTTCCGTGCCGAGACGCTGCGCTACGGCCACTACTCGGTCGCCGGCGAGTTCGTCTACGACCACCCGTTTCAGTGGGGCAGCAAGCGCACCGGCCCTGATCTGCAGCGCGTCGGCGGCAAGTACAGCGACGAGTGGCACCGCATCCACCTGAACAATCCGCGCGATGTGGTGCCCGAATCGAACATGCCGGGCTACGCCTGGCTCGAGAAGGCGCCGCTCGACGGAGCCGAGGCTGCGGCGCACATGCGTGCCCTGCGCCGCGTCGGCGTGCCTTTCACCGATGAGCAGGTCGCCGCCGCGGCGGCCGAGGTGAAAGGGAAGACCGAGATGGATGCGCTGGTGGCCTATCTCCAGTCGCTCGGGCTCGCGGTCAAGTAAGGAGCACGCCATGGACATCACCACCTTGCGGATCGTCGCCACCTTGATTTCCTTCGCCACCTTCATCGGCATCCTCGTATGGGCCTACTCGCGCCGCAACGCGAAGGCTTTCGAGGGTGCAGCCCAATTGCCGTTCGAACAGGACTGAGAGAGCAACATGAGCGATTTCTTCAGTGACTCCTGGTCGAACTATGTCGCCATTGCCTCGCTGGGCAGCATCCTGCTGTGTGCATTGCTGCTGTGGCTCGTTGCCCGCGCGAAGGTTCCGGGCGGGACCGATGAAACGACCGGACATGTCTGGGACGAAGACCTGCGCGAGGCCAACAATCCGATGCCGCGCTGGTGGGTCGGCCTCTTCGTGCTCACGATCATCTTCGGCCTGGCCTACCTGGTCGCCTACCCTGGGCTGGGCAGTTACCAGGGCGAGCTCGCCTGGAGTACCGAGAACGAGTATGCGAAGGACCTTGCCAAGGCCAAGCGCGAACTCGAACCCGTCTACGCCTCCTACGCGGCCATGCCGGTGGAGCGCGTGGCGGGCGAACCCGCGGCGGCGGCGATCGGCGAGCGTCTGTTCCTCAACAACTGCGCGCAGTGCCACGGCTCGGACGCGCGCGGCAGCAAGGGCTTCCCGAACCTGGCCGACCGCGACTGGCTGCACGGCGGCGCACCGGAGAAGATCAAGGAATCCATCGCGATGGGTCGCACCGGGGTGATGCCGCCGATGGCCGCGGCGGTCGGCACCCCGGAGGATGTCAAGAACGTCGCCAACTATGTGCTGAGCCTGTCGGGCAGCCCGCACGATTCGGTCCGCGCCGGCCTGGGCAAGAGCAAGTTCAGCGCCTGCGCGGCGTGCCACGGCATCGGCGGCGTCGGCAACCCGGCGATGGGCGCGCCCAACCTGGCAGACAAGGTCTGGCTGCACGGCTATGGGCAGGAGGCGATCATCTCGATCATCAACACCGGCAGGACCAATCAGATGCCGGCCCAGCAGGACCGCCTGACCGAGGCCCAGATCCATGTGCTGGCCTCCTATGTCTGGGGCTTGTCGAACAAGCCTGCCGCTGCGCCCTAGGGCTGTCATGAAGGATGCCGCTTCCGCGTCGACCCCGGTGAGGCGCCGGGTGATCCCGATCGCTGCCGCCCAGTCTGGCGCCGGCCTGTTCGCTGCGCACCAGAAGGTCTACCCCCGCACGGTGCGCGGCGTCTTCGCGCGCTGGCGCTGGGCGATGGTGTTCCTGACGCAGCTCGTGTTCTACGGCCTGCCTTGGCTCGAGTGGGGGCAGCGCCAGGCGGTGCTGTTCGACCTGGGCGCGCGGCGCTTCTACATCCTCGGCCTCGTGCTGTACCCGCAGGATCTGATCTACCTGACCGGGCTGCTGGTGATCTCGGCACTGTCGCTCTTCCTCTTCACCGCGGTGGCGGGGCGGTTGTGGTGCGGCTATGCCTGTCCGCAAACGGTCTACACCGAGATCTTCATGTGGGTCGAGCACAAGATCGAAGGCAACCGCATCGCGCGCATGCGCCTGGACGAAGGCGACTTCTCGCTCGAGAAACTGGTCAAGAAGTGGTTCAAGCACATCGTGTGGCTCGGCATCGCGCTGTGGACCGGCTTCACCTTCGTCGGCTACTTCACCCCGATTCGCGAACTGGGCCTGGAGTTCCTGCAGACGCGCATGAGTTCGTGGGAGGTGTTCTGGGTCTTCTTCTATGGCTTTGCGACCTACGGCAATGCGGGTTTCATGCGCGAGCAGGTCTGCATGTACATGTGTCCCTATGCGCGCTTCCAGAGCGCCATGTTCGATCGCGACACGCTGATCGTGAGCTACGACAGCGAGCGCGGCGAACCCCGCGGCGTGCGTTCCAAGAACAACAACGCCCGCGCGCAGGGGCTTGGCGACTGCATCGACTGTTCGTTGTGCGTGCAGGTCTGCCCGACCGGCATCGACATCCGCAAGGGGCTGCAGTACGAGTGCATCGGCTGCGGGCTCTGTGTGGACGCCTGCAACACCGTGATGGACAAGATGGCCACACCGCGAGGTCTGATCCGCTACGCGACCCAGGCCGGCATGGCCGGCCATTGGACGCCGAGGCAGGTGCTGCGCCGCGTGCTGCGCCCACGGGTGCTGATCTACACGGGCTTGCTCGCTGCGCTGACGATGGGCGTGCTGGCGAGCCTGGTCGTGCGCATGCCGCTGAAGGTCGACGTGGTGCGCGACCGGGCTTCGCTCGCGCGCATCGTCGAGGGCGGTCAACTCGAGAACGTCTATCGCCTGCAGATCATGAACGCGACCGAGCAGGTGCAGCGCTACCGCATCGAAGCCAGGGGGCTGGAAGGCTTGAGCGTGTCTCCGCCTGATCCGGTCGAGGTCGGTTCTGCGCAGTCGCGCTGGGTCGCGGTGCGCCTGCAGCTCCCCTACGGCAGCGCCACCGCGGGTTCCCACGTCGTGCACTTCGACGTGCGCTCGGCCGACGGCAGCGCGCAGGTGTCGGAGAAGGCGACCTTCCTGGTGCCTCGTTGAGTTCGCAAAGAGGAGACAAGATGGACGATCATGCGATGACTTCCCCCAAGAGCGAACCCTGGTGGCAGTTCCCGCTGCTGTGGATGGTGATGGCCGGGCCCGCTGTGGTCATCGTCGCCAGCTTCGTGACGCTCTGGCTCGCCCTGCGCACGCCCGATCCGGTGGTGGCGCCGGACTACTATCGCCAGGGCATCGAGATCAACAAGCAACTGGTCGAAAAGAAGCTGATGCCCGCGCTGGCGGGCCGCAATCATGCGGCAACGCCTGATGCCGACCTGCCCGCACCCAGGCGCTGATGGCCATGAAGACGCGCAACTGGATGTCGATTCTCTGGCCCGCCTTTCTGCTGGCGAGCGCGGCCGAACTGCTGGTTTTTGCGCTGGTCGACCCCGGCGACCTCCACTGGCGCGGCGAGGCCGTCGGCCTGTCGCGCCAGGCGGTCTATGCGGCCGGCTTCTTCGTCTTCTGGCTGCTGGCGATAGGGTCGAGCGCGCTGACGCTGCTTCTGACCAGGTCGGCCTCCGAGATCAACAGCCGGGAGGATTGACGATGCGCCGGAGCGCCTCGGCGTCGACGATGCGAAGATTGCGCTTCTCCACCTCGACGATGCCATCCTCCATGAACTTGGAGAGCGTCCGGCTCACCGTTTCGAGGGTGAGCCCGAGGTAGCTGCCGATCTCTTCGCGCGTCATGCGCAGCACGAACTCGGAACGCGAGAAACCGCGCGCATGCAGGCGCTGCACGAGGTTGAGCAGAAAAGCCGCGAGGCGTTCCTCGGCCCGCATGCTTCCCAGCAGCAGCATCACCCCGTGCTCGCGCACGATCTCGCGGCTCATGATCTGATGCACGTGGCGCTGCAGCGCCGCGACCTCGCGCGACAGTTCCTCGATTCGGTGAAAGGGCATCACGCAGACCTCGGCATCCTCGAGCGCGACCGCGTCGCAGGTGTGCTGGTTGTTGACGATGCCATCGAGGCCGATGATTTCGCCGGCCATCTGGAAACCGGTGACCTGGTCGCGCCCATCCTCGGTCGCCACGCGGGTCTTGAAGACACCGGTGCGGATCGCATAGAGCGAGGTGAAGGGCTCGCCGTTGCGAAAGAGCGTCTCGCGGCGTCGGACCTTGCGCCGCGTGGCCACGATCTCGTCGATGCGTTTCAACTCGCTCGGCTCCAGCCCCGCGGGCATGCACAGCTCGCGCAGGGTGCAACTGGAGCAGGCGACCTTGATGTGTTCGGCTTTCATGGAGGGCGTCGAGGGTTGCAGTGATTCTGTGACGCGGTGCGCCGCCCAGGCTTGATGCACATCAAGGATGACGGGTCGACCTGCCCGCATAGTGGGTCATTGCTTGCCAGACCCACCGCCGCAATGAACACATCTCTCGCCCTCGCCCCTGCCGATTCATCTCGCGTCCCGGCCGAGCACAACCGCACGCGCTTCTCGCGCATCGTCTGATCATGCAGACTGCGCTCGCCAGCACTGCGCTCCTGATGGGATTGGTCGGCGGGCCCCATTGCGTCGCGATGTGCGGTGCTGCCTGTGCCGGCGTGATCCGCATCGTGCGCGTGCCGGTGGATGGTGGTGTGGCGCCGCTTTCGGCGAGCCCTCCGGCTGTTTCCGCATCCGTCGCCTTCCATGCGGCCCGTATCGCGGGCTATACGGCTGCCGGGGCGGCCGCCGCAGCGGCGATGCAGAGCCTCGGGTTCGCAAGCGAACAGGTCGCGGCGTTGCGTCCTCTGTGGGTGCTGCTTCATGTGTTTGTGCTCGCCTGGGGCCTGGTGCTCGCCGCACTCGGGCGACAGCCACTCTGGGCGCACCGTATCGGGCGCGCGCTCGCGACGCGCCTGCGGCCGCTCACCGGTTCGATGGCCGGCGTGCTCGCGACGGGTGCGCTCTGGGTCTCCATGCCTTGCGGTCTGTTGTATTCCGCGCTGATGCTTGCCGGGCTGGCCAACGGACCGGCGCAAGGCGCACTGACGATGGCCCTCTTTGCCGTGGGCAGCGGCGTGTCGCTGGTTCTGGCCCCTTGGCTGTGGCAGCGCTTGCGTTCAGGTGCCAGCATTGCGCGCAAGGAATGGGGAACCCGGCTTGCCGGCGGCCTGCTTGCGGCAGTGGCAATTCAGGCGCTGTGGATCGACCTGAGTCATCAGATCGACATATGGTGCCGCTGAAGGGAGACACCATGAGACGCAACATGATCGCGCTGATCGGACTTTCGGCCGTCTGCGCCGCGCTCATGAGCCCTTGCGCTGCCCAGCAGCGCCCCGCGCAGCCAGACCTTCAGATGCAGGGCATGGCCGCCCATGACGTTGCATATCAGGCGGCTCTCGACGCAGCCTCGGCCACGCGAAACGCGTCCAAGGACGCCGCTGCGGCGTTGCTCAAGGCAAGAAGGTATGCAGCTCGGCCCTCTGATCGCTGCGTGAAGGCGGCCGGCGAAGCGGCACGAAAGACCGGGCTGTCCGCCCATCGCGCTTGGCAAAGGGCGCTTGTTGCAGCCGATCGCGCGACAAGCCAAAGCAAGACAGCGGCCGAGCATGCGGCGCAGGCGAGCGAACAAGCCTCTGTCGCCTGGAATCGGGCGCTCGAGCAGATCGAGGCGGCGTCCGACCAGTTCGCTGGGGCGAGCACGGCGCAAGCCAAGAGCGCCGCGAGCGCTGTCTACGAAGATCTCCGGACAGCGCGCGATGCCTTGCGCATGGCAGCAAAGGCGAGCCACGAGGCCGCTGAGGAATCATGGCGGGCGAAAAGGCGGGCGCTGAGCGGAGAGACAGCTTCGGCCGCACCTTAGCGCCGGGTTAGCGCCTTCAATGGAGCACAAACCAGACGGCAGCGGCCCATGTGCATGCGAGGTTGGCAAACAGGGCGGCGGCGATACGCAGCGCGAAGCTGCAACCCCCGCGATGGCGGCCAGGGTACATCGGGTCACCGTGTTGGCGCTGACCGCGACCAAGGCGCCGCGCACGAAGTGATGGTCGGCAAGCGCCCGCCTATACTGCGACGGCGAAGGTGCGCAGGTCTGCGGCGGCGCGACGATCACCGTCGCCCTTGCGACCCCTTGCGACGTTCGCGCTCGAAGCCGAGCAGGAGCCCGATGCCCAACGCCACGGCCAGGCCGACGACCGCGCCTGGCCGGGCGAGTTGCTCAAACCTTCACTGTCGCTTGAAGCTGCGCGTTCGCCGAGCCGCCGGCGCGCCAGGGATATCGCGAAGCATCAATCCAGGGTGATCCAAGCAATCAGCGCCTGGAGGGCGAGCCACAGCAGCGCCGCGCCGAGCAGCACCAAGACCGCGACGATCATCCACATGGAAGATCTCCCAAGGCGCCTCGATGGGCCGACATTCACGGTCGTCCTGGCCGGCCCCGAGGGCTGTCGCTGGCACAGGTGCTGACGCCGAGCAGCGCGTAGGCGGGGCAGGCGCCGAAGAGGCCTGTCAGCAGGGGCACGATGCCCAGATATCCCCATGGCCCGATCGTCCCGGCAGCCGACAGGCCGATGAGCGCGGCACCCACCATGATGCGCAGCAGGCGATCGGCAGCTCCAACATTCCGCTTCATTGCGCACGCTCCTTGTGGCTTCAATGCATCCATCGTGCGCCAGACATGGGCGGGCGTCCTTGCGATGGATCAAGGGGTGATGATCGGACTGTTCAATGTCCTGACCACGCGCCGCACGCCCGAATCGGCCGGTTCCGCCAGATCGGCCTCGAAGCCCATGGCGCGCGCCAGGTTCAGCATCCGGGTGTTCTCGCGCAGGATGATGCCCACGAGACGGCCGATTTCGCGGCTCCTGGCGTGCTCGATCAATTGCGCGAACAGCAGCTTGCCGAGCCCGGCGCCCTTGAGATCGGAGCGCACGATAATGGCGAACTCGGCCTCCACCCGGTCGGGATCGCTCACGGTACGGGCCACGCCCAGCGTCTCGGGTGCGCACTGCGCGTCGGAGCCTTCGGCAATGAAGGCCATCTCACGGTCGTAGTCGATCTGGGTGAGGCGGGCGAGCTCGCTGCGCGGCAGCTCACGCCTTGTCTGGAAGATTCGCATGCGGATGTCTTCCGGGTCGAGTTGCTCCAGAAAGCGCCGGTGCTGCGCCTCGTCCTCGGGGCGGATCGGCCGCAGCGTGATCTCGCGGCCGTTCCAGGTCAGGGTGCGGACCCATTGCGAAGGATACGGAAGGATCGCAAAGCGCTCCGCCCCGGCGACCGGCCGCGCGGCGACGCGAATGCGGGCATCGAGAGCGATGGCGCCCGATTCGTCGACATGCAGCGGATTGATGTCGAGTTCCGCCAACTGCGGCAGGTCCGCGAGCATCTGCGACACGGCGATCAGCACGTCGTAGAGCGCGTCCAGCTGGGCCGGCGGATGGTCGCGGTAGCCGGCCAGCAGGCGCGACACGCGCGTGCGCGAGACCAGCTCGCGCGCCAGGCTGCGGTTGAGAGGGGGCAGGGCGACGGCGCTGTCGGCGGTGACCTCCACCGCGGTGCCGCCCTGGCCACAGAGGATCACAGGGCCGAACACGCTGTCGATGCTGGCCCCGACAATGACTTCCTGGGCATGAGGCCGACGCACCATCGGCTGCACAGTGAACCCGTCGATGCGCGCATCGGGCCGGGCGGTCCGCACGGCCTGCAGCATCTCGCTGACCGCATGGTCCAGCGATGCCCGGTCGCGCAGGTCGAGCCGGACGCCACCGACGTCGGATTTGTGCGTGATGTCGCGCGAGACGATCTTGAGCGCCACCGGGTAGCCGACTTCTCGCGCCGCTGAAAAAATGGCCTCGGCCGAGGCGGGAACCGCGAGCGTGGGCACCACCGGCACGCCATAGGCCTTGAGCACGGCCTTGGCCTCCTGCTCGCCAAGCCATTCGCGACCTTCGGCGAGCACGGCGTCCAGCTGGCGGTGTGCCGAGGCGACATCGGGCACCGGGTTCTCGCTGGCGCTCGGTGCCTCGATCAGGGTGTCCTGGTTGCGTCTGTAGGTTTGCAGCATCGCGAAGGCGCGAACGGCTTCCTCCGGCGTCGGGTAGTCGGGTATGCCGGCCTGTTCGAACAGTTGACGCGCCTGGGCGACGGCGGCGTCGCCGAGCCAGGCGCTCATGACGCGCGGCCCGGTTGTACGCAGCAAGGGCAGACAGGCGCGCGCGATGTCGTCGCTGCGAACGATCGCGGTCGGCGCGTGGACGAACAGCACCGCGCCGGCCGCCTCGTCGGCCAGCAGGGCCGACAGCGTGTCGGTGTAGCGCTCGATCGGTGCATCGCCGATGATGTCGATCGGGTTGGCGTGCGACCAGTTGGCTGGCAGCACCGCATTCAAGCGTTCCAGCAGCGCCTCGTTCGGCTCGGCGAGCGTGATGCCGGCCCGCGCGGCCGCGTCGGCTGCCATCACGCCGGCGCCGCCGCCGTTGGTCATGATGGTCAGCGATTCACTGCGGTTGCCGCGAAAACGCGCCAGGGTCTCCGCCGCGATGAACAGGTCCTGCAGCGTGTTGACACGCAACATGCCGGCTCGGCGGATGGCGGCGTCGTAGACGGCGTCCGAACCTGCCAGCGCACCGGTGTGCGAGGCGGCGGCGCGCACGCCGTTACCGGCGCGCCCGGCCTTCACGACGATCACCGGCTTGTTGCGCGCCGCCGCCCGCGCGGCGGACATGAACTTGCGCGGCGACTCCACCGATTCGACGTAGAGCAGGATGGATCGCGTGCGCGCGTCGCTCGCCAGATGGTCGAGCAGATCGCCGAAATCGACGTCGCAGTGGTCGCCGAGGGAGACGAGGTGCGACAGGCCGATGCCGCGGCTCTTGGCCCAGTCAAGTACCGCGGTGACCAGCGCGCCGGACTGCGACACGAAGGCCAGCTCCCCCGGCAGCGCGTCGGTATGGGCGAAGCTGGCATTCAGCCCGATGTGCGGGCTCAGGAGGCCTATGCAATTGGGACCCAGCAGGCGCATCAGATAGGGCTTTGCCGCATCGAGCGCTGCCTGCTTCTGCGCTGCACTCAGACCGGCGGTCACGATGATGGCCGCGCGGGTGCCCAGCGCGCCGAGTTCGGCGATCAGTTGCGCCACCGTGTGCGCCGGCGTACACAGGAGGGCGAGATCCGGTGCGCCGGGCAGATGGGCAGCCTTCGCGAACACGGGCGCGCCATCCAGCACAGCGTGCTTGGGATTGACGGCATAGATCGGACCCGCGAAATGGCCGGCGCGCAGATTGCGCCAGACGGTGGCGCCGACACTGCCTTGGCGGTTCGAAGCGCCGAACACGGCGACCGAGTTCGGAGACAGCAAGCGGTCGAGATGGCGAATGGTCAAGGGGGCCTCCGGCGAAAAGCCGATCATGCGCAGCCGAGCATGCTCCTACCTTGACGAACATCAAGCCGAAGCGTGCGTCTGCTGCCAAGCTCCGACTCAACAAGGAGAAACAATGCGCATCGAATTCCTCGGTGGCACGGGCACCGTCACCGGATCGAAATACCTGCTGGAACACGAGGGCCGCCGGCTCTTGGTGGACTGCGGCCTGTTTCAGGGCCTGAAGCAACTGCGTCTGCGCAACTGGGAGGCCTTGCCGGTCAAGGCCTCCGAGATCGACGCGGTGCTGCTCACGCATGCGCACATGGACCATAGCGGCTTCGTGCCGCGGCTTGTCAAGCTCGGCTTCAAGGGCCCCATCTACTGCACCGGGGCAACGCGCGACCTCTGCGAACTGCTTCTGCCCGATTCGGGCCGGCTGCAGGAGGAGGAAGCCGACTTCGCGAACCGGCATGGGCATTCCAAGCACAAGCCGGCGTTACCACTCTATACCGAGGAGGATGCCCGCGCTGCGTTGAAGCGCTTCGAGGCGATCTCCTTCGACAAGGAACACTCGCCATGGCCAGGCTGGTCGTGGCGTCTGAAGCGCGCGGGACACATTCTCGGCGCGGCCAGCGTGCACCTCACCTGGACCGGCGGCAGCATCCTGTTTTCCGGCGACCTTGGCCGCAGCGACGACCTGGTGATGCGCCCACCCGAATCTCCCGAGCCGGCGGACTATGTCGTCGTGGAGTCCACCTATGGCGATCGCCGGCATCGCGACGTCGACACGCTCATGGCGCTGGCCGACGTGGTCAACCGCACCGCGGCGCGCGGCGGCGTTGTCGTCATCCCTTCCTTCGCCGTCGGGCGCGCGCAGACCATCCTGCACTGCATCCACCTGCTCAAGAAGGCGCACCGCATTCCCGACATGCCGGTGTATCTGAACAGCCCCATGGCGGCCGATGCCACGCGCATCTTTCGGCATCACCTCGACGAGCACCGGCTGAGCGCCGAGCAGTGCGCAGCCATGAGCAAGGAGGCCACCATCGTCAACACGGTAGAGGAATCAAAGCGGCTGAACACATTGACGTTGCCTTCGATCATCGTTTCCGCCAGCGGCATGGCGACCGGCGGACGCGTGCTACATCACCTGAAGGCCTATGCGCCGGATGCGCGCAACACGATCCTGTTCGCCGGCTTCCAGGCTGCCGCAACGCGCGGTGCCGCCTTGGTGGGTGGTGCGGAATCGGTCAAGATCCACGGCGTCTATGTGCCGGTGCGTGCCGAAGTGGCGAATCTGGACACCTTGTCGGCCCATGCGGACCGCGAACAGCTGCTGGTCTGGCTCGGCGCGCTGCGTGCGCCGAAGCGGGTTTTCGTGACCCACGGCGAGCCGGTGGCCGCCGATGCGCTGCGGCTGGCCATCGAGGAGCGTCACGGCTGGCCGGTCACGGTGCCGGAGTACCTCGAATCCCGCAAGCTCTGAAGAACGATCCTCGCCATGTCCTTCGAACACCTGCGGGCACGCCGGGCCGGCATCGACACCTATCAGCAGCCCGTGGTGTACATGCGCGGCGACTGCCCTGTCTGCCGGGCGGAAGGCTTCGAAGCGCAGGCGCAGGTCGAGGCGATCGCCAACGGACACCATCTGCTCGCAATCCTGAACCACGTGAGCAGCGACTGGCTTGGCAGCGACGAGATCGCGTTGTCGGAAGTCGCCTGGACCTTGCTGGGCGCGGCAGCAGGCGATGAAGTGGAGGTGCGCCATCCGCCGGTGCTCGCCTCGCTTGCGCACCTTCGCGCCAAGGTTCACGGCGGCAGGCTTGGCTATTCCGCCCTGCGCGAGCTCATGGAAGACGTGAGCCGTGGCCGGCTTTCCGACATTCACCTCGCGTGCCTGGTGACGGTCTGCGCTGGCGGCGGGCTCGATCTCGACGAGACGGTCGCGTTGACGCGGGCCATGGTCGACGTCGGCGAACGCATCGACTGGGGAACCTCGCCAGTGATGGACAAGCACTGCATCGGTGGCCTCCCAGGCAACCGCACGACGCTGCTGGTGGTGCCGATCGTCGCTGCGTGCGGCGTGCTCATGCCCAAGACCTCCTCGCGCGCCATCACCTCCGCGGCCGGAACTGCCGATGCGATGGAGACACTGGCGCCCGTCGAGCTGGACCTGGTGGCGCTGCGCCGCGTCGTCGCAAGGGAAGGGGGGTGCATCGCATGGGGCGGCGCCACTCGCATCAGTCCCGCCGACGACATGCTGATTCGCGTGGAGCGACCGCTGAGTCTGGAGAGCGAAGGCTTGCTGGTGGCCTCCATTCTCTCCAAGAAGGCGGCGACCGGCTCGCAGCGCGTGCTGATCGATCTGCCGGTCGGCCCGTTGACCAAGGTACGCGGCACAGCCGCAGCAGAACTTCTGTCGCACAGCCTGGTAACGGTAGGCGCCGCATTGGGGCTGCAGGTGCGCACGGTGTTCACTGACGGCACGCAGCCTGTGGGTCGCGGCATCGGGCCCGCGCTGGAGGCCATGGACGTGATGGCAGTGCTGCAACGCAGCGCTGATGCGCCGGAGGACCTGCGCGAGCGTGCATTGCTGCTTGCTGGCTTGCTGCTGGAAATGGCCGGAAAGACTGCCCTCGGTAGCGGGCAGGCGCTGGCGCGCGAGGTGCTGGACGATGGGCGCGCGCTGGCCAAGTTCCTCGCGATCTGCGAAGCGCAGGGCGGCTTGCGCGTGCCGCCCAGGGCGGCGCACACCGAGGATGTGATTGCGCATGCCTGTGGCACAGTGTCTGCGATCGACACACGGCTCATCTCGCGCGCGGCCAAACTGGCTGGCGCTCCGCGCGATCCGGCGGCCGGGGCAAGAATGCATGTGCGTGTACGGGATCCTGTCGAGTTGGGTCAGCCGCTCTTCACGTTGCATGCCGGCAGCCCTGGGGCGCTCCAGTACGCTTTGCGCTTCCTGCGTTCGCAGCTGCCTGTCGTTCAGATCGAGGCGCCGCCATGAGCGCGAGCGGCGGCGGCGCGGACAGGCTGCCGTCGACCGGTCAGCTCCTGCACCGTTCGGACCCAGCTGCTGGGCGTTGCCAACGGCCGCGCTGAGCCGAGCGCGCGTTGGGTGCGCAGCCCTGGGTGTTCGGCGCCTTTCCCCAAGGGGCAGGGCACGGTGGAGGTATGCGCTCATTGCCGTAGCGTCGAAGCCGGCCATGCCGCGCGCAGAGGGGCGGTTCAGCGTGTCGCCGCCGTGACGCCCGGGCGATCGGTCAACCGTGCGCGACGGTATCGAGCAGTACCGTCTGCATCACGAAGCGGTGATTCTCGCAACGCCAAGCTTCGTCCAGCGGGCCGTTCGGCGAAAGCAGCGACCAGTGCCCGGCGTTCGTCGCATCGACCACACAAGTCGCATCGTTCGAAGCCGCCTGGCATTGGCCTCCCATCTCCACCTCGAAACCTATCTCACGGGCGGCGGACAGGAAAGCGCTGCCCCGCATGGTCAGCGGATCGCCGAGGAAGAGGATCGACGCGCGGGTCGTTGTCGGTGGCCGATGCTCGCACAGCGCCATGAGATCCGCCAGCGCCCGGGCTGGGTGGTCGTCCATCCCCAGTCCCTGGTAGACGGGCACCCCGGCTTCCCTTTCCAACTGACGGGCGGCTGCCGAAGGCATCGTTCCGCAGTCAATCGCGTCGTACATGCGGCCCAGCATCCGTGCCAGCGTGCGAATGTCGCCGTTGGAATGCGCTGATTCTGCAGGCTCGGCGAACCTCACCTCGGCGACGTGCGCCCCAAGCTCCAACGCCGCGCCATGGAGCGCCGACCTTTCTCCCTCGGACGACGTGCCGATCAGCAGGGCGATGTTCTTGCCGCGCAGGGGCTTGCCGACCGTACCCGCTTTCGCCGCGGTCCTCAGTCGCCGGGCGGCGGCGAAGACCGCGAGGATACGGCCGGCGCGCAGTGGCTCGCGAGGCGACAAGCAGTGCGAAGGGATTGAGAGGCGAGATTGCACACAGCGAAGGTATAGCCTGTCGCCATCTCGACCTTGATCGCCGTCAACGATCAGGCGTTCTGTGGGCGTCGCTACCAACGAGACACAAAGCATTCACCCACTGTTACCGAGACAGCCGTCACGTTGGCGTCGCTGTTGCACTGGCTTTCTAAGCTTCAACCATCGATTCGCAAGGAGCAAGAAAGTGAAAACGACGAGCGTTCCCAGGTGCACCCGGTCCACCGTCCAACGCATTGCGGACATGCTGCAACTGCTGCAGGACAGCCTGCCGATCCAGCGGCGCATCGTGCGCACGGGGGACACGATCTATCAGGCGGGCCAGCAGTTCGGGTGCCTTTACATCGTGAATTCAGGCTTCTTCAAGATGGTCAACCTGTCCAGCGAAGGGCGCGAGCAGGTGGTCGGTCTTCATTTCAAGGGCGACTGGCTGGGCCTCGACGGGATCGCCATGTCACGGTATGGCTGCGACGCGGTCGCGATGGACACCGGCGAGGTCTGGGCCATCCGCTATGACGCCCTGCTCCAGGCGGCGGTCCGCACCCCTGCGCTGCTGACTGCGCTGCATGAGGCCATGAGCCGCGAGCTCACGCGCGATCACGATTCGATGCTGTCCTTGTGCACGCTGCCTGCCGACGCCCGCGTGGCCGGTTTCCTGCGCTACTGGGCCGACGCGCTCTCGCAGCGCGGCCTGCGTACCGACCAATTCACGCTGCGCATGACGCGCGCCGAGATCGGCAACTACCTCGGCATGACGCTGGAGAGCGTGAGCCGTGCGCTGTCGCGACTGGCGCGTGGCGACGTGATCCGTTTCACCGAGAAGGGTCGGCGCGACATCCACATCCCGCAGGTGGAGGCGCTCACGAGCTTCATGCAGGGCCTCGCCACACCGATGAGCGCCGCCGCCCTTCACTGAGCTGCGTTGAGGACCCTCACGATGGCATGCTCGAGCTCGGTGCGCGTGTAGGGTTTGCGCAGCAGCTCCCAGCCCTGGGGCTCATCGAGCAGTTTGCTGGAATAGCCCGACATCAGCAGCACCGGCAGGCCGGGAAACTGCGTGCGCACCGCATCGGCCAGCTCGGTGCCGCGCATGCCGGTGCCGAGCAGGATGTCGGTGAGCAGCAGCCCGATGCCGGGTTCCGATGCGAGCAAGCGCAATGCTTCTTCGGCGTTCGCGCAGGCGACGACCTCGCAGGCCATCGAAGCAAGGAACTTCTCCACCACGCTCAGGACCTCGGGATCGTCCTCGACCAGCAGGACACGCAGGTTCGCGGGCACGCTGCCCGACGCCGTAGCGTCGAAATCCTCGTCGGCAGAGCCATCCTCGTCCACGCGCGGGAGATAGAGCGTCACCGTGGTGCCAGCGCCGGGCGCGCTGCTGAGACCGACGGCGCCGCGTGATTGCTTGGCGAAGCCGTAGACGGTCGAAAGGCCAAGGCCGGTGCCGCGGCCGCTTTCCTTCGTGGTGAAGAAGGGTTCGAAGGCGCGCTCCTTGACGGCCTCGGGCATGCCCGAGCCCGTGTCCGAGATGGAGATTGCCACGTAGCCGGCCTCGTTGGCCTGCCCGCGCTCGGCATCGAGACTGGCCGGCAGCGAGGGAGCGGCGCGGCAGACAAAGGCCAGTGTGCCGCCCTGCGGCATGGCGTCGCGCGCGTTGATGGCGACGTTCAACAGCGCGGATTCGAGCTGCCCCGGGTCCGCCAGGCACAGTGCCTCTTCGGCATCGAGCGTGATGACGATGCGCTGATCGAGCGCGCGGCGCAGCATGTCGGTCAGGGAGTGCAGCAGCGCAGTGGCGTCGACGACCGTGGGTTGAAGCACCTGGCGCCGCGAAAACGCGAGCAGCTTGCCCGTCAGCTCGGCGCCTCGGCGTGTGGCACGCGCGGCGGCGCCGACGAGTTGCTGGATGAACGGATCGCCGGCGCACGCAGGAGCGTCCTCGAGCACCTGCAGGTTGCCCGAGATGATGGTCAGCAGGTTGTTGAAGTCGTGCGCGATGCCGCCGGTCAGCTGACCGACGGTCTCCAGCCGCTGGGCATGGTTGAGCGCCTCCTCGCTCTGCGCGCGCTGCAGGACGGTCCCCAACAGGCTCGATAGCGAATCGAGAAATCGAACTTCGTCGTCGCCGAAGCGGCTGGGCGTGCTCGAGCGCACGGCTAGGACACCGATGGTGCGGCCGCGATCCGACAGCGGCACGGCAAGCTCGCTCGGCAGGCCTTCCATGTCACGCGAGGCCGGTTCGAAGCGGGTGTCCCGCGCGTGGTCGGCCACCAGAACCGCCTTGCCGTCGGCCGCAACGCTGCCGGCAGGCGAGGTGGGCGAATTGGGAACTCGATCCCCGACGGCGAGATCCTGCAAGACGCCGGTGATGGCAGCGACCCTGAATTCGAGGCCGTTTGGCTCCAGCAGGAGGATCTCGGCCGTCTCGACCTGGAGTGCTTCGGCCGCGATTGCCGGCACGCGCTCCAGAAGTTCCTGCGACTCGCGCGCATCGACCGCGAAGCGGCCGAACTGGGCGAGATGCTCGGCATACCGGGCTCTTTGCAAGGCCTGCTTGACGCGCGGATAAGCGCTCACGCCGCGAATCGCAGCCACGACATACGGCAGGCCGTGGTCCTGCAACGGACTCAGCGCGATCTCGACCATCACCGTGCTGCCGTCGCGCCGTTTGGCGACCAGGTCCATCTGCATGCCCATCGGGCGCGTGCGCGGGTGGTCGGCATAGGCGTTGCGATAGGCCGCATGGCGCGGCCGGATCGCTTCGGGCACCAGTTCGTCGACCGAAAGTCCGACGAGTTCGTCTGCCGAATAGCCCAGCAGATCGAGCGCCGCCGGATTGGCGAGTCCGATCACGCCCTGAAGATCGACCAGCAGAAGCGCGTCGGGATAGGCAGCGAAGAGCGAGCGGAATACCGCCCCGTCGTCGAATCCGGGAACGAGGGATTTCTGCTTCATCAACCCGCCTCGACCTTGGGGACCAGAATGTAGCCGGCGCCACGCACCGACTTGATGATCTGTGGATTGTTCGGGTCGGCTTCCAGCTTTTTGCGCAGCCGCCCGATCTGGACGTCGATGGTGCGGTCGAAGGGGCCGCCGTCGCGGCCCCGGGTGTGTTCGAGAAGGAAGTCCCGCGACAGCACGCGGCCCGGGTGCGTCGCCAGCGTGTTCAGCAGATCGAATTCGCCCGTGGTCAGGGGCACCTCAATTCGGTCGGGATCCAGCAGGCGCCGTGCCGCGGTGTCGAGCTCCCACTGCGCGAAGCGCAGCAGCGTCGTCGCGGCTTCGGCGTTCGCTTTTCCCTGGCCTTGTTCACCAGGTGTAAGGCGGCGCAGCACCGCTTTGATGCGCGCCAGCAATTCGCGCAGATCGAAAGGCTTGGTGACGTAGTCGTCGGCCCCGACCTCGAGGCCGACCACCTTGTCGACCGCATCGCCGCGGCCGGTGACGATCACCAGCCCGCAGCGCCAGTGCTCTCGCAACTGGCGCGCGATGGCGAAGCCGTCCTCGCCGGGCAGGCCCAGGTCGAGCAGCACGAGCATGGGCGCGTCGCGTGCCATCAGGTCCATGAGCGCTGTACCGGAATGCAGCTGGCTGACGCGAAAGCCATGGCCTGCAAGGTAGTTGGCGAGCAGCATGGTGATGTCTGCTTCGTCGTCGAGAACTGCGAGATGGATGGAGGTGGTCACCCGGGTGATGTTAGTCGGGTGGCCACGGACCATCAACAGGGGCTGGGCCGGGCGGACTCGTTTGCATAATGATCCATCGCACGCCCTCGATCGCACGACGCCAGGCCACCCATGCGCATTCTCATCGTCGAAGACGACATCCTGCTCGGCGACGCCCTGGCGTCCGGACTGCGTCAACTGGGCCAGGTGGTCGATTGGTTCGGCAGCGGCGCCCAGGCTGACGCGGCGCTGGCCGATGCGCCCTTCGATGCGGTGGTGTTGGATCTCGGCCTGCCCGGCGGCGACGGCATGCATTGGCTGGGCCGCTGGCGTGGCCGCGGCCTGAAGCTTCCGGTGCTCATCCTGACCGCGCGCGACGCCGTCGACCAGCGCATCGCCGGACTGGACGGGGGGGCGGACGACTACCTGGTCAAGCCGATCACCATCGACGAACTTGCCGCGCGCTTGCGTGCGCTGGTGCGCCGCGCCTCCGGTCATGCCCAATCGGTGTGGCAGCACGGCGCGCTGGAATACGATCCGGCGGCCAAGCTGGTGCGTTGGAAGGGAGTGCCGGTCGATCTTACCGGTCGCGAGCTGACCCTGCTGGAGGCGCTGCTGACGGATTCTCAGCGCGTCCTGTCCAAGGCCTATCTGCAGCAAAAGCTCTACGACTGGAGCGGCGGGGAACCCGAAAGCAACACGCTGGAGGTCCACATTCATCGCCTGCGGCGCAAGATCGATCCCGGCATCGTGCGCACGGTGCGCGGAGTCGGTTACGCGCTTGGCTCCGGGGAGGCCGCCCCATGAGCCTTCAGCGCCGCTTGCTGACGTACCTGGTGGTGTGTGCCCCACTGGTATGGGCCGTCGCGTTGTTCGTGTCCGTCGACCGCGCGCGACACGAAGTCAACGAACTTTTCGATACCGAGTTGATCCGTTTGGCCCGGCAGGTCCACGCAAGGCTGCCAGGGACGGCCGCTGTGCTGCCGCCTGCGCCGGCGCCGGGGAGCGTGGGATCGGGCGAAGCCGACGTGCGCGACCTTGCGATCGCGGTGTGGGACGCCGACGGGCGCCTGATGCTGGCCGACGGGGAGGGTGCTCAGTTTCCGCGGGTCGACGGCGCCGGTTTCGTGGACGAGCGCATCAATGGGAATCTCTGGCGTGTCTACTACCTCCGGTCGCTCGCCGGGGAAGGGATGGTCGCAGCGGGGCAAAAAGCCTATGAGCGTGACGAACTCGTTTTCAGCCTGACGGCGAGCCAGGTGGTGCCCTGGCTGCTGGTGCTGCCGCTGCTGCTGGTGATCATGGCCTGGGCCGTCCGACGGGCGCTGGCGCCCGTGCACCAGCTCACGGCAGAACTGCGGAGTCGCCGCGCGGACGATCTCCAACCCGTGCCCAAGGGCCAGGCGCCGGCCGAACTCAAGCCATTGGTGGACGCGATGAACGGCCTGTTCGCGCGCATCGAGGCGATGCTGGCGCGCGAGCGCCGCTTCACGGCCGATGCTGCGCACGAGCTTCGCACGCCCCTGGCCGTGCTGCGCGTTCAATGGGACGTGGTGCGCCGTGCGGCGAGCGGGCTCGAGCGCGCGCAGGCCGAAGCCAAGTTCACCGCAGGGATGGAACGCATGAGCCGCCTCGTCAGCCAGATGCTGGCCCTGTCGCGCCTGGAGGCGACCCACGCGGCATCGCTGACGACGGAAGTGCAATGGCCGACCATCGTCGAGCACGCGGTGAACGATTGCCTGGTCCTGGCCGAACGCCGCCGGATCGATCTGGCCTGCGAATGGCCCCCGCGGGGCCGACATCCGATGCCGTTGCTGGGTGACGAACACCTGCTGACCGTGCTGCTGCGCAATCTGCTGGACAACGCCGTGCGCTACGCGCCGCGAGGTACGGCCGTGACGCTGCGCGTCGCAGAGGAGCAACTCGAGATGGAGAACGAGGGGGAATCTTTGTCACCCGAACAACTGCTTCGACTGGGGGAGCGTTTCTACCGGCCCGCCGGACAGCAGGAAGGCGGCAGCGGCCTGGGTGTTTCGATCGCGCGGCGCATCGCCGAGCTGCACGGACTGGAAGTGATGTTCGGTGCGGGCGCGAACGGCAAGGGCGTGCGCGTCGTGCTGCGCTTCGACGCGGCGCACCGTTGAGTGTCTACTTGTTCTTCGCTTTTTCGAGCAATGCGCGCGCCTCTTCGCGCCGCCCCGCATCGGCCACCTGGCGCCCGGGGCGGGCAGGTGCCTCTATCGCGCGCTCGAGATATGTCACGGCCTGGTCGGGTTGCTTGATTTCGAGCAGGTACTCGCCATAGAAATAGTTGGGGTCGATGCCCTTGGGATTGAGGGCCAGGGCCTTCTGCAGCAACTCCTTGGCCTTGGCCTTGTCGCCGAAGCCCATCGGCCAGCCGGGTACCTTGTAGTAGAGGACGCCGAGGCTGTTGTAGGCCGAGCCGTCCAGCACGTCGCCATCGATGCGGATGGCCTCTTCGTACAGCGCCTTGGCCTGCTTGACCAGGCCGAGCGCGCCAAGACCGCCGCGCTCGCCGGCCCAGGAGCTGACGATGATGCCCTCCCAGACCAGCGGCTCGCTGCGGCCCGGATTGGCTTCGCTCACCTTGCGCGCCTGGGCGGCCAGCGCCTCGAAGCGCTTCTCGCGCTCGGTGGGCGGCGTCTGGTAGCGAATGACTTCCCACTCGCGCTGCAACGTGGCGACGGATTCTTCGACGCCCGCGGCGCCGGCTGCCAGCGGCAGCAGCTGGGCGAAGACGGCAGCAGCCAGCATGGCGGTCATGCCGCGGCGGGACAGCGCCGCGGCGGCGGTCTTGGGCGTACGGGTCATTCGGTGGTCCTCATAGAACAGTATTGAGCGGGGGCGAGTCGGCCTTGGGGCCCGCATGCGAGGCGGCGGGCAGGCTGTTGCGGTGCTTGACGAAGGCGGCGTCCATCGGGATGGGCGCGAGCCCGTTTAGGCGCACGGCCAGCTTTTCCGGAAAGCCGAGGAAACGCTCGGCAGCCTCGCTCTCCATCAGCTGCAGCATGGCGTGCGCCACCACTTCGGGGCTGTCCATCGCGGTGCCAGTGGCGCGGTTGTAGGCCTCCGCGTCGGCCGAGTTGAAGGCGGTGCGTGTGCTGCGCGGGCCGAGGTATTGCACGCGCACGCTGGTGCCGCCCAGCTCGCGGCGCAGCGCCTCGGCAAAACCGCGCAAGCCGAACTTGCTTGCGCTGTAGACGCTGTAGCCCGGCAGGCCGATGCGTCCCAGTACCGAACCCACGCAGATCACCTGGGCGCGCGGCAGGTCGCTCAGGTGAGGCAACAGCGCCCGGGTCAGCAGCATCGGGGCGAGCAGGTTGGTGTGCAGCACCTGGACGATGTCGTCCGGGCTCAGCGATTCCAGCCGACCAAAGCTCGGGACCCCCGCGCCGTGCACGAGCACGTTGCATCCCCAGGTGGAACCGGCCTCGCTCAGTTCCGCGAGGCCGGACACCTTGTTCAGGTCGGCGGCGTGCCACGCCACGCGCGGCGTCCGGACGTCGCAGTCGCGCGAGAGCGCGCGTGCCTGGGTCGACAGCCGCGCCGGCGATCGGCCGACGAGCATCACCGATGCGCCGGCCTTCAAGAAGGTCACGGCCGCCGCCGTTCCGATGCCGCCGGTGGCGCCGGTGAGCATGATGCGGGCCTCGGTAGCCTTCATGCCGTGGCCCCGATGGAACCGGCCGCCGCCAGGCCCGGCCGGACCTGCGGCAGGGGCAAGCTGCGGAACACATCGCCGTACAGGCGGTAGAAAGCACGTGCGGCATGCACGATGTCGGCCTGATCCTGTGGATCCTCGATCCGGTCCATCAGCAGCGCGAAGTGTGCGGCGTGCTCCTGGTCGAGCGTGCCATGCGAACGCAGGTAGCTGAAGGCCGCATCCGGCAGCTGCAGCGGCTGCTGAATCTGCTCGGCTGCGAGCAGCGCCAGCGACACGCTGGTGCCTTCGAGTACGTGCACCATGCCGAAGAAGCCCAGTGGATTTCGGCGCGCGATGGTGTCGTACGCATAGGCCACCATGACCTCGGTGGCGTGGCCCGGGAGGCCTTCGCGCACGGCCTCGGCATCGCCGCCGGCAGCGCGGATGTCGTCGAGGATCCACTGGTCATGACCCTGCTCCTCATCGATGTACTCGTCCAGTGGCTCGCGCAGCCAGTCGTTGCGCGCGGGCAGCGCGGCCTTGCAGGCTCGCAGCAACGGCACGGTGTGGCGCACATGGTGGTAGGCCTCGCGCAGGAAGGCCAGGTAGCTGGGCCGCGACACCTCGCCGCGCAGGCAACCCTGGATGATGGGTGTGCCGAGCAGCCCCATGCGGGCGTCGGCGGTTTGTTCGAGCAATCGGGCATGGAAGCTCATGAGCAATCCTGGGAGGTGGGGTGGTCAGAGGGGGCGATGCCCAAGGCATCGGCGTGTTCTTGCAGGATCGCCGCGCGCTGCGGGCGCCCGTTGGGGGTGGCCATCCCGGATTCCGGACTGAAGGCTGCGCGGGCGCGTGTCCAGCGCTGCACGCGCGCGTAGTCGGGCAGCGCTGCGTTGGCGGTTTCCACCGCAGCCTGTAGCGCCGCGTCGGGCACGCTCGGCTGCACCGGCCACAGCACGGCGCTCAGCGCCGCCTGCGCGTCGCCGAACACCACGGCCTGGCCGATGGCGTTCTCATCACGCAGGGCAGTTTCTACCCATTCCGGCGAAACGTTGCGGCCGAATGCGGTGATGAGCACCAGCTTCTTTCGCCCCTGGACGTGGACGAAGCCATCGGCGTCGATCGTGCCGAGGTCGCCGGTGGGCCACCACGGTGGCGTCGGTTCGGTGCTCCCGAGATAGCCTGCGAACAGGCTGCCCGCAATCTCGATCTCGCCGTCGGCCGCCACGCGCAAGCGGGCATGCGGCAGGGCGCGTCCGGCGGTGCCGATGCGGTCGGCACCGGGAAGGTTGAGTGTCTGGACCGAGGCGCCCTCGGACAGGCCGTAGCCTTCGTAGGCCGGAATCCCCAGCGCGCGTGCGCCGTGGAGCAGCTTGGCGCCGACGGCCGCGCCGCCCACGGCCACCATCCGGAGTGAGGCGGGCGCGCGCTGCCCGCTTGTCATGAGATGAGCGGCCCAGGCGCGCAGCATTTGCGGCAGCAGGATGATGCTGTGCGGCTGGTGCCATGCAACGGCAGCCTGAAAGCGAGCGGCATCGAAGCTGGACGACCCGGTCAATCCCAGCTCCTGCAGCGGCAGGACGATGCAGGTGGCGCCGCGCGACAGCGGCGCCATGACACCGGCGATGTTCTCGAGCAGTACGGCGAACGGCAGCGCGCACAGGTGGCGCCGGATATCCAGCGGCGCCATCGCTTCCACCAGTGCGTCGGATACCCGCCGCATGCCATCCGCGGCGAGGCACACGCCTTTCGGCGCGCCCGTGGTGCCGGAGGTGAACGTGATCTTCGCCGTATGCGGCGGCATCGGGACGGGCTCGCAGGGCAGGCGCACACAGGCGAGCGCCTGACTTGCCACCTCGCACGGCGCCGAGGGCGCCTGAGGCCATCGGGCGGCCAGCGCCGGGAGCGCGAGCACGGTGTCGACGCCCGCGGCGCGCAGGACATGGGCGATCTGCTCCCCGGTGAAGAAGAGCGGCAGCGGCACGTGCACCACACCCGTCTGCGCGGCTGCGAGATCGGCCACCACCCAGGCGGGGGAGTTGTCCATCAAGGTGGCGAGAACGTGCGTGCGCTGCGCTCTGAGGTGGTCGACCAGCCAGTCCACCTCCTGGCCGAGCTCGGCGCTGCTCCACGTGCGCTGTCCATCGTCCAAGGCACCGTCATTCGCCATCATGCGCGGCCCTTCGTGCCGCCTGAGCGGCGCACCAGGTGCCGCAGCGCCTGCTGAAGATGGCCCGCGAGTACCAAGGGGCGATGATCGTAGTAGCTGCCCCAGTGCCCGGCCTCTTCGCCGAGCGCGGCCGGGTCGGCCGTTCCCAGCACCAACGGCGTGACGCCGATGCGAACGAACAGATGGCGAAGTTCCTCGGTGAGCGTGCCCACCACCCACTGGAAGCGCTGTGCGGCCAGATGCGGGCCCAGCAGGAAGATGAGGCGCCGGCCTTCGCCCGCGCGTGCCGCGGCAAGGTGGCCGACCTCGACGATGCGTTCGCGCTGGGGCTGTGCATCGCCGTGCGCGGCCAGCAGCGACTCCACCGGCGCATCGAGGTAGCGTTCGAGAAAGAGCGGCGCTTGCGCCGCGTGCCGGTAGCCTGCCGCGGCGACGATGCTTCCGCCATGGTCGCGCAGGCTCACCAGAACCGGCGCGAAATCCGAGACGCGCGCACCATAGCGCCGGGCATAGATGCGCCGCACGAATGCCTCGACCTCGCGGCGGCGGGGATCGTCCGGCGGATGAATGGCAAACTCCGAGCGACCCGCCACCAGGCCTGCGCCAGGTGCCGGGTCGGCGTCAAATACGGGGGACGGGGCCATGAACATGCACACTCCTCATATGGTCGCCACTGTCAATAGCGCTACTGCATGGTTATGGGGTGTAGGTGTGTGTTGGGATCGATCGGGTGATGCGACACGAGAGTTGCAGCGACGATGAATCAGACTCATATCCGCGGATTGGTTACCAGCACTTCATCGATTCGTCGCGGGCCTGCCTCGCTCTAGCGTCGGGGATCTGCCTTGCGGTGCCCTTATAGGAGTGCCGAGGGTTGCCCTATCGTGGCTCGTATCGCATCGCCAGATCGATCCGGGTTTCTGCGTTTCTTCAGGTTGCCTCGACTTTCTCGCGCTGCGCCTGCATGCCGATGGCCCAGACGAAGCCGGCCAGCTCTCTGGCGACCGCGACGCAGGCCTTGTTGGCTTGCAAGCCACGCGCATTCAAAGCGGCAAACCGCTGGGTCAGCCGCAGCTGCGCCGTCCAGGCCATCCTTCGTATCGGTTCGGACAAATCTTGTTGTCGAATCTGCGCCTGTCTGCAGATGCGCGCCTTGAAGCGATAGTTCCAGGCGGCCTCGGTCAGTAGCCGGCGTGCATGCGCGTTACCCGTCTTGGTGATGCTGCCGCGGCTCGTGCGCTCGCCGCTGGAATGCTCAGATGGAACCAGCCCGAGATAGCCCATGAGCTTGCGCGGATGTGCAAAGCGCCCGAGGTCGCCGATCTCGGCCACCAGGCCAATCGCCGTGATCGCGGCGACACCCCGCAGTGCCTGCAGCGCACCGACCACCGGCTCGAAGCGCCAGCCAGCGATCGAGGCCTGCAGCGCCTTCGTCAGCCGATCGACGCGATCGTCTGCCGCCGTCACGGCTTGCCAGTATTCGGTGAACGCGGTCTGGGCGGCGCCGGCGCCGAAGTTCAGCGTCCCCAGCCAGCGGTAGTAGGCACCGCACCACGAGGTCTTGCCCTTGTAGCGCACGTCGTGGCGCAGCAAGAAGCCCTTGAGCTGATGGCGGGCCTGGACGCGACTGTGGACCGCGTCTTCGCGCGCCCGCGACAGGTCACGGATCGCTTCATCGTCTGGATCGGGGATCCACACGGCGCTCAACTGGCCGGCGCGCGAGCACTCGGCCAGTTGAACGCTGTCGCGTGTGTCGGTCTTGACTCGGTCGCCTGGACGCCGCGGAATCTGCGATGGGGCAATGATCTCGCAGACGTAGCCCTTGGCCTTTAGCGCTCGCTGCAAACCGAAGCCCGTCGGGCCGGCCTCGTACACGATGTGCAGTTGCTCGGCGGTGCCGACCTTGGCCAGCACCTTCAGCAGCTTGTTCACGTCGTGCGGGACCTTGCCGATCAAGCGCCCGGGCGCTCGATCTGGCTCGGCCGCCGCCACGCTGATGCTGTCCTTGTGGACATCCAAACCCACGTGAATCTTGCTACGCTCTTCCATGGTCGGTCTCCTTTGTTGCTGACGACGCAAGTCACAGCATGTAGCTCTACGTCTTTGGACGCAATCTACGATGTTGGAGACCGGCCGCCTGCTATGGGACGGCGACCATGATGTCTAGAGATGCCCGCGAGCCCGCGGGCAGATCCGGATGGATGTTCGGCGCTGTCGATGAACGCCGCCTTAAGCTGCCGGGCAGGACCCGGCGGTTGGGAGTTACTCGATCTTCAGATTGCGGCTGGCGCTACTCTCCCGCTTGGGCAATGTCAGGCGCAGCACGCCGTCCTCGAACTTGGCGACGGCCGTTTTCTCGTCAACATCGCTGCCCAGCGTAAAGCCGCGCGACACGCTGCCGTGATAGGTCTCCTTCACCAGCGTGCGCCCGTGCGTGTCCTCCTGCTCCTTCTTGATCTCGGCGGCGATGGACACGTAGTTGCCTTCGATGGAGACGCGAATATCGGCCTTCTTCGCGCCTGGAATCTCGGCACTGACCAGGTACTCCTTGTCGTTTTCGCTGATGTCGACCCGGATGTCCGACGGCAAGGCAACGTCATCCAACAGTTGGAGCGGTCGGGCCCAGCGGCGCAGCATTTCCGGGAACAGGTTGTCGATTCGTTCGAGGCGTGTCAAAGCATTCATGTGAATCTCCAGGTTGGGTGGAACGTTGCATCGATCGGCGGGGCAGATGCCGAGTCGTCGACGCATCCAGTCTAGGAGTCGCTTCATTTCACGATTTGCGCTCGATCAAGAATGACAAAGGAAAGAACGCGCTCGGGAATCTGCCGTCGGCGAAAAGTTCGGTCCAGGGGGTGCAGAAGTCTTTCGCGGACTCGACTTGCCTCGCGCCCACGAACTGGCAGAGGGATGACGCGGCGATTCGATGTGTGCAGCGGCGATGCCCACACCCTGCGCGCAGCGGTGAACGGGCGGCTGCACGAGCCGCCCCCCCCCCGCGGTGCCGCCGATCGGCTTGGAACGCTGGATCACGCTCTTCGAACGCGTGCATGCAGATGTCGGCGACGTCTCCGGCCAATGCCGAGCCGCAGCGAGCGCATGCCGTGCTCAGACAACAGGCCTGATCTGCGCGTTCTGAACGCATGCTGGGAAGGGAGCGGAAGGCGCACGAGGGGGATGCGCCTTGTCGCGACGACGGAGCGCTCAATGCGCCATCAGTACCGGTGCGGTCATCGACTCCAGTACCGTGCGGGTCGCTCCGCCCAGCACCAACTCCCGTGCGCGGCTGTGTCCATAGCAGCCCATCACGATCATTTCGGCGCCGGTGTCAGCGGCCAGGGCCAGCAGTTCATTGCCGGCATCGCGTTCGGAGAGCCACCGGTGCTCGCGCACGTGCTCAATGCCGTGCAGGCGGAGGTACTCCGGGACCTCCAATGGTGCCGATTCCATGTAGTCGGCGTTTTCCTCGGCGCAGACCAAGTAAACCTGCTTGGCTCCTCGCAGGAAGGGTAGCGCGGCGGTAAGCGCGCGGGCGGATTCTCGCGTGGGCTTCCAGGCCACCAGCACGACCTGCGGCGCGGCGGTTGCCTCGCCAGCGTAGGGAATGACGAGCGCGGGCTTGCCACTGTCGATGATGACACTCTCGACGAAATCACCAGGCACGTCGAAACCAGTTGCATCGGCCGGATCGCGCTGCCCAAGTACCAACAGGTCCGACGCCAGCGCCCGCCGTGCGAAAGTGCTGATCACCGGCTCGCCGCTCAACTCCAGCCATTCGCTCTCCGGCGCTGCGGCATCCCTCGCTCTTTCGAACATGGCCAAGGCATGGACACGGTGAGCCAGATCGATGTCTGTGGGCGACGGCGTGGGCGACGGCGGGACGCCTCCCGCCAAGGGCAGCAGGGGCAGGTAACGCGGGGCGACTGCGAACAGCGCGGTCACCTTTGCTTGATGGACGCCCGCCAGCTGATGCGCAAGGCGCAACCGCGCCTCGGCGCGCACCGTGCCGTCCAGGTGAACGAGAAGGGACTTGATGGAGTTCATTGCGATCACCCAGGCGACAGATTCAGCGATCTTGCGTGGCGCGCGGCTCCAAGGGCTTGCGCCAGCGCAAGAATTGGCAGGTTGCGCTGTCTGCGCGGCTGCCGTGCCCTCGGCCGCATTCGAGCGATGTTCGTGACTATTGAGCTACATCAAGGTGTCCGATACGCCTCTGCGCGATCCTGACTACCAGATCCAGCAATCCGATAACACCTCTTCTGATGAAGCTACCTCCAGAGATCCAGTTTCTTGGCCTCAATCCGTCGCCAGCCATCGAGTCCGTGGCGCGCGAAAAGGCGCTGAAGCTGGATGAGTTCTGTGCCGATATCGAATCCTGCAGGGTCTGTATCGACCTGACGCACAAACACCAGCATCAGGGGCGTCCGTTCGCAGTGCGTATCAACCTCACCCTGTCGGGGCACGAGTTGACCATCAGTCGCGTGCACGACGAGGACCCGTACATCGCCGTGCGCGATGCTTTCAACGGCATGAGAAGACAGATTGAGGATGCGGTGCGGCGTTCGCGGCACCGACGTGCATGAGAAGGCTACTGCGACGGAATGAATCAACCCTGGTCGTGGAGAGCTGCATGCCCAATGAAATTTCCCCCTCTCTTCGCTTCCCGATGGCCATATTCGATCAGCCCTCGACTGGCAGGCCGCGTTGATTGAGATCCCGATGCAGGTGCAGCGCAGTCAGTTGCAGATGATGTCCGCGTGGCAGACGTCGCTGGGCGCCGTCAACCAGGACTTGTGGGATCGATGGGTATGCCGCTTCGCCGGCGGCGTGCCGCTCGACGGCTCAAGCCATTCTGTCTAGGGGCGGCGGAGCTTGTTCTCGGCCGCGGTCTGGCATGCGGCGCAACGGATAGCGGTGGGTTGCGCCAGCAGGCGCTCGCGCGGGATGGCGTCGCCGCAGTCCGCGCAGACTCCATAGCGCCCGTCGGCCATGCGCTGCTCTGCCTGCTCGATGTCGAGCAGCCTGGCCCGATCAATCTCGATCTCGGCGAAGCGAACGTCGCCGAGGCGTTCGGCTTCGGCTTCGTCGGCGTGGCTTTGGACCTCATGATCCTGAGGCTGAAGACTGGTCTTGACGTCGGCGGCAGTGCCGCGGATTTCATCGAGAGCTCTGCGCTTCATGGCCTGCAGCTGATCGGCCAGCATGTTGCGGTCGGCATCAGTCAAGTGTTTCATGGGGACTCACAAGAAGTAGGGAGGAATGGCGTGGATCGTCGCTGCCGAATGGCTGGATGACCTTGACATCCGTCAACTGAACGCCGAGCAGGAGCACTATTTCTGATGGCTGCGGCCGTGGGGGCGGGATTGTCGAAGCGCGCGGGGGACTGCTGACGGGGCGTCAAGGGCCTCGGCGCGGCCGCCCCAGCGAATCCTCAAGGACAAGAATCCCTCAGCCAGCGAACCTTCGTGTCAGCGCTGAGATCGTCGTCTTGACGCTCGCGCGCGCTTGCGCCGGCTCGACGGTGCATTGAAGCGATGCTTGACGAACTCGGTCGCGGCCACGTAACCGAGGACGACGAGAATCATGCCGCCCAGCAGCCCCGGTGGGAGCGGGACCAAGCCAAAGAGGGCGGCCACCGGCGGAATGAAGGGCAGTGCAACAGCGATCACGGCCACGAGCATCGTCGTCGTCCACAACAACGTGCCGGGCCGACTGTTCCAAGCCGGCCGGTGAGTGCGTAGCACGAGGAGGACCGCGAGCTCTGTCAGTAGGGAGACGATGAACCAGGATGTCTGGAACAGCGATTCGGAGGCATGGAATACCTTCAGCAGCAGCCAGAAGGTCAGCAGATCGAACAGGGAACTTGTCAGACCGAACACCAGCATGTAGCGCCGCAATTCGTGGACGTCCCAATGCTGCGCGCTGACGAGCCGGTCCTCGTCGACCCGGTCGGACGAGATCGCGATGGAAGGTAGGTCCGAGAGGAAATTGTTGAGCAGGATTTGCTTGGCGGACAGCGGCAGAAAGGGCAGCAGCGGAGCGGCCAGCGCCATGCTGATCATGTTGCCGAAGTTGGCACTCGTAGTGATGCTGACGTACTTGAGCGTGTTCGCGAAGGTACGGCGACCTTCCTGCACGCCCTGGCACAGCACGTCGAGGTCAGGTCGAAGGAGCACCACGTCGGCGCTTTCGCGGGCCACGTCCGCGGCATCATCGACCGAGATGCCCACGTCGGCGGCATGCAGCGCCGGCGCGTCGTTGATACCGTCGCCCAGATAGCCCACCGCATGGCCGCGATGCTGCAGCGCGCGCACGATGCGTTCCTTCTGCTGAGGATCGACTTCGACGAACAGCACGGTCTTCTCGGCGCGATGCCACAGCGCCTCGTCCTTCATAACGTCGATCTGCTCACCGGTGAGCATGGCCCGGGCGTCGAGGCCGACGCTCTCGGCCACGTGGGCGGCGACGTAGCGGTTGTCGCCGGTGACGATCTTGATACCGATGCCGTACCCGGCGAGCGTCTTCAGCGTACTGCTGGCCGTAGCTTTCGGTGGGTCGAGGAAGAGCAGGAAGCCTGCGAAGGACATGTCGGCTTCATCGTCATGCGTGTAGCTCCTGCGCGGCCCGATCTCGCGCGTGGCCAGCGCCAGCACCCGGAAGCCGCGGGTGCCCTGCTCGCGAAACCATGCGTCCAGTCGCTCACGCTCCTCGTCGTCCAGCGGCACCGAAGCACCCCCGCGCGCGATCCGCGTGCACGTCGCGAGCACGTTGGCGAAGGCGCCCTTGGTGACGATCAGATGCGCACCCTCGGTCTCTGGTGCGATCACAATGGTCAGGCGTCTGCGCAGGAAATCGTAGGGGATCTCGTCGACCTTGCGCAGGCCGGCCGCGCTCAGCTCCGCCTTGACACCGGCGGCCACGAGGGCAGCATCCAGCGGGTTGACGATGCCCGTCTCGAACGCGGCGTTGAGATAGGCCAGGCGCAGCACTTCAGGCGAGGCTGTGCCATCGGGAGCGACAGCGGCCTCGAGCGTCATCACGCCTTCGGTGAGTGTGCCGGTCTTGTCCGTGCACAAGAAATCCATGCTGCCGAGGTTCTCGATGGCCTCGAGGTGGCGCACGATGACGCCTCGAAGTGCCATCCTGCGCGCGCCCGTCGACAGTGTCACGCTCACGATGGCGGGCAGCAGTTCTGGCGACAGCCCGACGGCCAGTGCGACGGCGAAAAGCATCGACTCGATCCATGGACGTCCCAGCCACTGGTTGATGATGAGCACGAACAGCACCATCACCACCATCACCCGGACGAGCAGCACGCCGAACTGCTGGACGCCGCGCGCGAACTCCGTCTCGGGCGGCGTGGCGCGTAGCCGCTGCGCCACGGCCCCGAAGGCAGTGTGCTCGCCGGTGTGGACAACCAGCACCGTGGCGGTGCCGCTGCGTACCGACGTGCCCAGATAGACGCAATTCGTGCGATGAGCGAGGGGCGTTCCCTCTGCCAGTACCCCAGGTTGCTTTTCCACTGGAAATGACTCGCCGGTGAGGCTGGCTTCGGTCACCAGGAAGTCGCGGGCCTCGAGCACGATCCCGTCGGCCGGAACCAGGTTTCCAGCCGAAAGCATGACCATGTCGCCCGGCACCAGCTTGCGTGTCGGTACCGCGTGCTGCACCCCGTCGCGCAGCGCGGTCACTGTCAGGGCGAGTCTGTTGCGCAACCGGGCGACCGCCTTCGAGGCGCGGTATTCCTGCAGGAAGCCAAGGCCGCAGCTGCCCAGGACCACGGCGAGGATGATCGTGGCGTCGAGCCAGTCGCGAAGGATCGCCGACACGGCGCCGCCGAAAACGAGGATCAGCACCAGCGGACTCTTGAATTGCCCGAGGAGGAGCCGCACGACCCCTCTGTCCGCCTCTTCGTCGATGGCGTTGATCCCAGCCGTCTTCAGGCGTTGGGCCGCCTCTGCTGACGACAGGCCTTCGATGCCGCTGCTCAATTCGGCCAGCAAACCGCAGGCTTCGCGGCTCCAAAACGCCGACTGGTCCAGGGAGGCAGGGCTTCGTGCCGGCAGCGTGCCTGCGTCGCGGCGACGCGGGCCCGAACGTCGGCGGTGCGTCCTTGCGGTGGTCAATCGGCGCTCAGGGTCCGCCACGATGGTGGTTTGACCACACGAAGGGTCAGCCGTCGAGCGGTACACCGCCGCCGAAACGGCACACCCATTGATCCCACAAGTCCTGGTTGACGGCGCCAAGCGACTTTTCCCACGTAGCCAGTACCTGGCACTGATTGCGCTGAGCCTGCATCAGGAAGCCGACGAGCACGCTCTGCCAGGCAAGGTCCGACAGGAGGTAGCCATCGCGAAGCGGCGATACGGGCGGGGCATCATCGGCCATTGCAGTTCTCCTGCGAGAGTGGTTGTCGTCCATCAGCGGCTGCCGGGATCAGTGCTCAGACTTGCATCGGTCGATGGCTGGAGGTCATCGTACGTGCGGTCGCCAGAAGAAGATTGACGTACATCAAACGGCGCTGAATCGGTTCGGCGCAACAGGACGGCCTATCTCAGTTCCGCCGTCCGCCGATAGATGACGTGATACACCAGGCCCACGAGCACGCTGCCGCCGACGATGTTTCCGAGCAATACCGGAACGAGGTTGCGCAACATTCCTCCCAGCGTGATGGGAATGGTGCTGGCCGCCACACCATCGAAGGCCTGTAGCAACATGGCCAGAGGAATGATGTACATGTTGGCGATGCTGTGTTCGAAGCCGGCAGCAACGAAGGCGGAGATCGGAAAGACGATCGCCACGACCTTATCGACGACGCTTCGTCCTGCAAGCGCCATCCAAACCGCCATGCAGACCAGCACGTTGCAGAGAATTCCTCTGAAGAAGGCCGTCCAGAACGGCAGGGCCACCTTGGCTGCGGCAACCCGGAGATACTCCTGCGCAACCGCGCCGCCGCCAGATTCATGGTGGCCCGAAAGAAAGACGATCAGCGCCAGCCCCGCGGCGCCGATGAAGTTACCTGCGCAGACAATCGTCCAGTTCCGCAAGAGATCGCGCGTGGAAATCTTCCCGTCGGCCCAGGCCATCGCCAGCAGATTGTTTCCGGTGAACAACTCGGCACCCGCCACGATCACGAGGACCAACCCCAAGGAAAAGGCCACGCCACCGAGCGCCTGCTTGGCGGCAAACCCCAGAGTTGGGTCGGATCTGATCAACAGGAAATAGAGCGCACCCAAGCCGATGAAGGCTCCGGCGAGAACGCTCAGCATGAGCGCGGAAAGCAACGGCAAGTGCGCCTTGGCCGCGCCGACCGTGTCGACCCGCGCCGCGATTTCCTTCGGTGAGAAGGCGTCGAAACCGAAGACTTCAGACATGGCGTACCTTTCCGGACCGGGGCCCATTGCGTGAGCGCAGCCGCCTGCACGGGTCGAGAGGCGCGGGCAGCGAATCTCGTTGAGCGTACTGGCCCGTCCCTCTCCGCGATCCTCACATTGAGGATCGGTCCGGTCATGTGGCGAACGTCGGTTGGCCGCGTTCGCTGTCCCGATGCTAGGTATCGACGCTCGATTCGCGGTTGATGGGGATCAAGTGGTATGCCGAGCTTGCACGGTGGAACCGCCTTGATGGCCGCGTGTTGCGCGGCACCGATCGAACCCATAATGTCAGCTTGGACACCGCATTTAACCGGCTTCCTGCATGACATCTGCTTGTTGATGGAACTTGTGAACAGCCTTTCCCGACGCCGTTTCATCTGCGCGCTGGGGGCGTCTGCGTTCGCCGTGGGACCGCTCGAGGCGCAGGCCGGCGTTGCCAGGCGCGACGCCAAGGCGCTGTAGCGCCACGGCTATCGTACGCGCGTGCTCGAGCAATGCGCTGTGGTCGAGCTCCTGTGGCTCCTGGCCATCGCGCAACAGTGCGGCATGGCGCCGCGTGCCGGCCCTGTCGGCATGCCACTGCAGAACGTCGAGCAGCGTCTGCGCCTGGTATGGGAAGTCGGCTGCGCCCGGTCCGAGCGGCGCTAAACCAACCGCGGCGGGCGTGGCGGGACGGATGCTGCTGCGCAGTGGGGCCGCGGCCAGTGCGCGCAACAGGTCGCGCGGCGTCTGCGCGGCCTGCATTGCGGCTTCGGGCATGCGCACGTCGAACGCCTGCTCGAGGCGCAGCATCAGCTCCATCCGCGCGAGGCTGTCGATCCCAAGCATGCGCTGCAGGTCGTCGTCCAGGTTCGGGGGCGCTGCCTCGCCGCCGCGCAGTTCATGCAACAGCGTTTGAATCACCGACGTCAGGCGCGCCGGTGTCACATCGGGCCTGCCAGGCGCCGCTGACGTGACGGTAGTGTCCGACCGTTCTTCCATCCTGAAGACCATAGGTGGTCAGCGGCCGGTTCCATTGCGCTGGCGCAAGACAGCGACATGTTCCAGTTTGGCGGCTGCAAGTTGACATCTTCGATGTGGCTTTGCCCTAGCCGGGTGCGACCCGCATTCATGCAGCTGAAGAAAGAAGGCCCACCATCCCTTGCGAATGGCAGGCCCTGGTGAAGGACCCCTCCCGGGCGCGTTCGCGCCCGGGCAGTCTGAGGTTGCGTTCATCCCCACGGCGCCGGGGCGGCGCCATGAACTCCCCCGAAGGGGAACCCCCGCCGTCGTCTCTGAATGTCCGACATTCGCCTTTCATTCATATCTGTCATCGGACACCGAGGCATGATTTGATCTGGCGCAGAGCACGGCGCACGAAAACTGTTGGCGCTCTGCACCTTGAGGAGATCGGCGATCTCGTCGAAGACCGCAGCCACGTCAGCGTTGACTACGATATCTTGCACACGATCTCGGGCCAGAGCGCGCTGGATCCCGGGTTGTAGTGCCAGAGGATCTTGGTGATCTTCGCCTTGCCCTTGGCCTCTTGCTCGACCTTGGCGTCCTCGGGGATCACGATGGTCTGTCCGACTTTGGGAAAGGGCCCCGCGTATGGGTGGTGCGTCGTGCCGACCTGCACCTCGTAGGTTCTCTTCGCAGAGGTATGGATGGTGATCTTCATGAGGACTTCCAGCCTGCCGAGCAGGATCTGGCCATCAGGCCATCACGGTGTTCCAGCCCGCGGTCCCGATGGCGGGACCGCGTAGCGGCAACGGCTTCGGCGGCGGCGTGCCCTTGGACTCAGCGACCTCGCGTTCGATGCCGCTGCGAATCACCGTGGCAAGGCCGGTCAGCTCCTTGGCGCATGCGTCCAGCAGATCGTCAAGCGAGACGATGCCGGTGACGCGATTCTCGCCGTCGGTCACCAGCACTCGCCGTACGCCATGGGCCTCCATGACGGCCAGCGCGTCAGTAATGTCGGCCGCTTCAGGGACGCTCGCGATCTTGTCGCTTGCCAGGTCACCGATCTTGATTCCTGCAGGCTCGAGGCCACCGGCAAGGACGTCGATCACCAGGTCACGGTCGGTGACGATGCCGGTCACGCAGGGTCCCGCTGCCGTCTGGCCGGTGACGATCAGCGCGCCGACGTGATGTTCGCGCATCAGGCTGGCGGCTTGGGCGAGGGTACTGCTGCAGTCCACGGCGATCATGCGCCGCGTGCAAATGGAGCCGATGCTCATGTGTGTCTCCTTGATGCAATGTTGGGAGGTGGCGTGCCGGCGGGGTGCCTGTTCACAGCTCGTTCGCGACGGGCCAATAGAGGGTCGCCTGCGTCACTGCTCTGCCGACGCGAATGGTCTTAGTGCGCGTGAGGCCGGCGTAGCTTGCACTGACGCGGTAGACGCCGGGACTCAGCGCCACATAGAACAACGGACCGCAGTCCGCAAACGGACCGTATGAAGCACTCCGGTCGGCCGCCTCGACCGAGACGGTGACGCCTGCAACGTAGGCGCCGGTCTGGGCCTCGGCAAAGGTCAGCCGCAGGTTGTACAGGTCCTGCGTCGCCTGCATCTCCTGCTGGCCTTCGTAGCTGATGCCTCCGCTGGCATGCGCGCCAGGCACCAGTACGGGCGATACGGCGATGGCCGGTCCCGAAACGCCCTGCAGAGCGACGAGCATCGCGGCGCCGAGGCGGGCGGATGTGCGCGTGTTCATGGGTGTACCTGTTCCGAGTAGCTGTATGTGCTGTCATTCTGGAAAGGTCAGCGCCGCATGTGCTTGTGCTGGATCAACAATGTGCCATGGCAGCGGCAGATGGGGCGGCGCGTGCGCAAAAAGCGCGGCCAACGTCGTTCCATGAATGCCGGCGAGTTGTGCGCAAGGTGCAGCCGGGCTTCGGCGCGAAGTGTGCCATCAAGAGGAACGATGCGTGGTCGACTGATGGAGATCGGTCAGCAGCGCACGCATTGCCGATCCGCGACCTCATGACGACGAGCCCACTCCTTGGCCTTGGCGATCCCGATGCGGATGGCCTTGCCGTCGTCGCAACCTTCGTCCAACGAGGCGTTCGCGATCTCGACCGCCTTCTGCCGCACGGACGGTGGAAGCCCGTGCATGGCCGCTGGGCAGTTGTCGAAAGTCCAGGGCATGCTCTACTGCTGCGTCGACGACCGGGGAGGGAGTAACTCGGTTTCAGTACATGCCGGGCTCGGCGTCCGCGCGCAATCCGCCCGTTGCCTTTTTCGGCGCGTTGGCGACCATGCAGTCGGTGGTCAGCACCAGGCTGGCGATCGAGGCAGCGTTCTGTAGCGCGAGGCGCGTCACTTTGGAGGGGTCGATGACCCCCATCTCCAGCATGTCACCGTACTCGCGTGTCGCCGCGTTGTAGCCGAAACTGCGTTGGGCGGATTCGTCGACCTTGGCCAGCACGATGGAGGGCTCGTCAGCCGCGTTGCCGACGATGCGGCGCAGTGGCTCCTCGAGCGCACGCTGCACGATCTTGATGCCCGAGGCCTGGTCCAGATTGGGCGCTGGAAGATCTGCCAGCGCGCGCCGCGCGCGCAGCAGCGCGACGCCGCCACCGGGAACGATGCCTTCCTCGACCGCGGCGCGGGTGGCATGCAGCGCGTCCTCCACGCGCAGCTTGCGCTCCTTCAGCTCGGTCTCCGTGGCTGCGCCTACCTTGATGAGTGCCACGCCGCCCGACAGCTTGGCGAGGCGCTCGTCCAGCTGCTTTCTCTCGTAGTCGCTGGTCTGCGTCTCGCGTTCCTTGCGAATCGCGGAAACACGGTCGCGTATGACTTGGGCGTCGCCCGCCCCGCCGATGATCGTCGTGCTGTCCTTGTCGATCACCACGCGGCGTGCACGGCCCAGATTGTCAAGCGTCGCCTTGGCGAGGGTCAGCCCGAGTTCGCTCGAGATGACCTGCCCACCGGTCAGAATGCCGATGTCCTGCAGCATCGCCTTGCGGCGGTCGCCGAAGCCGGGCGCCTTCACGGCACAGGTTTTCACGACACCGCGCACGCTGTTGATGACCAGCGCGGCCAATGCGTCGGCCTCCACGTCCTCGGCGATCACCAGCAGCGGGGCGCCCGACTTCGCCGCGGCTTCCAGCAACGGCACCAGATCGTTGATGGCCGAGAGCCTCTGGTCGCACAGCACGACCAGCGCGTTCTCCAGAACCGCGGCCTGTTTCTCGGTGTCCCGTTAATGAAGTAGGGCGACAGGTAGCCGCGGTCGAACTGCAGGCCTTCGACGATCTCCAGCTCGCTGACAAGCCCCGAACCGTCCTCGATCGACACGGCGCCCCCTCGGCCCACCTTGTCCATCGCATGGGCGATGAGGTCGCCGGTCGAGCGGTCATTGTTGGCCGAAATGCTCGCTACGTGGGCAATCTCCTGCGAGGTCGCACACGGCTGGGAGATCGTCTTCAGCTCGCGCACCTTTACCGCATCGGCGAGCGTGTCCACACCGCGCCGGATCTTGTCGCGTGCATCTTCGCGGAAGAGAAGCTGTTTGGCTGTCATGTCAAGTGATCCGTCATCAAGAGGCGTATGCCGTTCCGAACAGTAAGGCGCTCGATGCGGTGCCGGTTTGATCGGGCGCAAGCATCGCGACGATCGTGTGGTGCGCATCGAGCTCGAGATGTCGGGCCATGAGTTGACCATCAGCCGGGTGTTCGACAGAGACGAATACATTGCGTTGCGCGGCGCAATTGATGGCACGAGGCGTCGGTCGAAGTTGCCGGTGCGGTTGCCGGTGCGATGCGGCCGGCGCCGATGCGAACGTTAGATCGATCGTCGACCGTGCTTGGTGGAAGACCGGCATGCAACCGCGTTCAAGGAAGAAAAGGCGCCGTCGCGAGAGTTCATGGGCCTGCATCAATGTCGGCCTGCGTCGCCTCAGGACTTCTCGGGTACGGAACGCACGGTCAGTTCGTTCACTAGGGACTTAACGCTCTGCACTCGTCGCACTGCGCATTCGACGGCATGGCGCATCGCAAGACCGGTGACCTGGCCGGTCAACGTGACCACGCCGTTCTCGACACGCACGTCGACATCGGCACCGCTGACTGCCGGGTCCCAGTTCAATACCGCGAAGACTTCGTGTCTCAGTTCCATATCGGGGTTCATGGCGGCCCTTTCGAGTCTTGGCGGATTCGTCACTCTAGGCGCTGTTCGGGGCGGCGTGTTTGCGATGTATCAAGCCATGCAGCTCCTGCGTCGTTGGAACCTCCTGGGCGCGCGGATCTGCGGCGGATCAGGAACAGAATGCGCATGGGGACCCGACGGAAATGATGGACGCGCCAATGAGCGAAGGACAGCCAGTGGACGAAAGTGCCGGTGAGGACTCCTTATCGGAGGGGAGTTCATGACTTCGACTCCGACGACGTGGGGCGCCGTGGAAATGAAGGCAACTTCTGATCGCCCGAGCGTCCATGCGCCGGGCGGGGAACTTCACCGAGCCCTGCCTTTCGCGAGGATGGACCTGCTTTTCCGCCCTTGCTGATCGGCGGCGTCTGCGCCGCGTCACGCGCCGACTGGCCCGGTTCGCAGTGAAACTCCTCGAATTCGCCGTTCAGGGATTGAGGACTGCCCCATTGAGGTGCCGGACCCATTCGACGTGCGCTTGCAGGAATATATCGATCTCCTGCAGCACGTCCAGCAAAACGCCGTCCGTGCGCGGGTTCTCCGGCTGTCTGGCGCGTTGACCGCCTTCCCGGATGTGGACGCACACGTGTGTTGAATCCATGCCCGAACTGATGCGGACCTCGTGCCCGCTCAGATCGAACGGTGCCAGGTGATGGTCGTACCGCAGGTGATTGCTGCAGGCCGGTCGTCGCGTGTTGGTCGTGGGACGGATCGCGCGAATCGGCGGTGGCGATGCGCGCGGCACTGCCGCTGCTGCTGACCAGGGCGGCTGGCGCGAAGCTCGTGTTCTTCCGACGCTGCGACGAGCCGCAAGACGAGGCCTGGCCGCTCGTTCCGAGATGATCCGATGGCTTCAGCAGCACGGCATCCAGGCAGTGGCCGAGCAGGACGCGACCGACATCGGGGACCACAGGGCTCACTTCTTGTCCGTGCCCGCCGGCGGGCGACCCTTGGGACTGGTGGCTTCGCGCGTCCTGCTGGCCGCATCTTTGGCGGCGGCGTCTCTGGTCTTCTGAGCGGTGGTTTGCGGTGGGCTCAGCCGGCCTGGTGGCGTGTTGTCGACGGCGAAAGACGCTGCGCTGACTGCGATCGCCAGCAGGGCCAGCAGCTTCTTCGAACTCATGAGATCTCTCCCCGAAGTTGATAAAGGTGCCGGGGATGCGGCCCGAAGAGCGTCGATGTGTTGCGCCGGTGCAAGAAGTTCCGACGTCGCATCCGCAATGGTGAGGCCGCGTTCGTCTTATGGTGCGTGATGCGCTTCAAGGCGCACAGCCGAACACGCGCAAAACTGATGCCTGGCTGTCTCGGCGCCACCCTTCACCGCTCGCGGGCCAGGCGAGGCACGGGTGTCGCGACTGGCGAGTTCGAGCTAGCGGATCAGTTGGTAGCGCTTGAACTCGTCAGGCTCGACAAGTTGGTGTGCGCTTCAATTTGCCTTGAGGTTGCGCAAGACGCGACGCGGGCCCCCGTGGAGACAATCGGCGATGGATGCTGCAATGAAGCGCCTGCACGCAGGCCTGATGATCGCCCTCGCGGCTGCCGCGCTACTGAGCGGCTGCGCGACGGTGCCGATCGAGGTGCCGCGGCCCGAATCCCATGCGATTGACCATCCGGAACAGACATTTCTGGGTCGCGCTTTTGCCGGCCAGCTCTCGGCGACGCCCGGGGATTCGGGCTTTCGATTGCTCGTGTCCGGCGAGGAGGCCTTTGCGGCGCGTGCGGCGCTGGCGGACGCGGCGCAGCAGTCGCTGGATCTGCAGTACTACGTTATCGAGCAGGATGCCACAGCCACGATGCTGATTTACCGGACGCTGCGCGCAGCCCAACGTGGCGTGCGCGTGCGCCTGCTACTGGATGACTTGTATGCGGCCGGTCGCGATCTCGACCTTGCCACGTTGGCGACCCACCCCAATGTACAGGTGCGCGTGTTCAATCCCTTCCCACGCCGCGGTCCTCCTGGCGTGCTGCAGTGGCTGGACTTCCTCGGCGACGGCGCGCGGCTGAACCGCCGCATGCACAACAAGCTATGGATCGCCGACAATGCGGCCGTGGTGCTCGGCGGGCGGAACCTGGGCGACGTTTACTTCAACCTGCGCGGGACGAGCGATTTCGCGGATCTCGATGTGCTCGCGGCAGGGCCCATCGTCGCGCAGGTTTCGCACAGCTTCGACGACTACTGGAATAGCGCATCGGCCGTACCGATCGCCACGTTCCTGGGCGGTCTGCCTGAGGCCGGGCAGGCGCAGCGGCACTTCGCCGAGATGGCGGTGCAAGCAGAGCGCTTTCGCGAGACGGACTATGCGCGACGCTTGCGCGCCATGGACTTCTGGCGCGAGTTGCGAGGCGGCAAGCTGGCGCTGGTCGCGGCACCCGGGACCGCCCTCTACGATACGCCGGCCAAGTCGAAGGTTGGCTCCACGGGCGGCGGACAAATTGCCGTTGGCATGCGTCCGATCATCGAGGCGGCGCGTCGAGAGGTGCTCCTGATTACCCCGTATTTCGTACCGAGCGATCGAGGTGTTGCGGTTCTTTGCGCGCTCGCGCGCAAGGCCGTGCGGGTCAGGGTGCTCACCAATTCCCTGGCGTCGACCGATGTTCCGTTGGTGCACGCAGGCTACGCGCGCTACAGGCCTCGATTGCTCGAATGCGGGGTCGAATTGCACGAGTTTCGTCCGGCCCTGGCCTCGTCCGGCAATGCGCGCCCCGGCTTGTCGTCCGGCGCCAGCCTGCATGCCAAGGCCGTCGTTGTCGATCAACGGTGGGTGCTGATCGGGTCCATGAACCTGGATCCCCGTTCGCGGTCTGCCAACACCGAAATCGCGGCCTTGATCGAGAGCGACACGTTGGGCGGACAACTCGAAGCCCTGTTTGCGGAGGCGACCGCACCCGGCCTCGCTTACCGGGTCGAGCTTGCAGAGCCCGAGGACAACGGCGCCGCGCAGCTCATCTGGCATGGCATCTTGGACGACAAGCCGGTGCACTACCGCAGCGAGCCGCTGGCCGGCGGCTGGCGACGGTTCGTCGCCGGCTTGTTGGGACGGTTCGCCCCGGAGGAACTGCTTTGAGCGCTGCCGGCGGTGGGCTGTCAAGCGTTGTCGCCGCAACCAAAGGCCCGCACGAAGTCCAAGGACGACACCACGCCGGCGATTCCATTGCCGTCGATCACGATGACATGATGAATCCCGCGTTCCACCATGAGCGCCGCCACCGTGGCGACCGGGGTTTCCGAGTCGACGACGATCGGCTTGTAGGAACACATCTGCCAGGCGCGCGTCGCGGCAGCGTCTCGTCCTTGCGCATGGAATCCGACAAGATCCGAGGCGCTGATGACACCGACGATTTCACCTCGTGCCGGCTCCAGGACCGGCACCCACGACAGGTGCTTGCTGGCAAGCAGGGCTTCCACCTGTGCCACGCTGTCTTCCATGCTGACACTGCACACCGGACGCTGCATCAGGGAAGTGATGGGTCGACTCATGATGTTGCTCCTTCTGATTGCTGACGCGGCGAACGCCCGAGACGTTGTTCGACGGCAAGGACGTCGCGCGTGATCTTGAGCAGCGTGTCTGGCGTCACGCTGATGGCGTCGATGCCGAGTTCCACCAGGTACGCGGCCACTTCCGGGTAGTCCGAAGGCGCCTGGCCGCAGATACCGACATGGCGACTGTTGCGTCGCGCCCCTTCGATGGTCTGCCGGATCATCGCCTTGACGCCTTCGTCGCGTTCGTCGAAGTCGAAGGCCACCATGCGTGAGTCGCGGTCGACGCGCAGCACGAGTTGTGTCAGGTCGTTGGAACCGATCGAGAAGCCATCGAACAGTCTGGCGAAGGCGTCGATCTGGATCACGTTGTTCGGAATCTCGCACATGACGTAGATCTCGAGGCCGTCCAGACCGCGTTGCAAACCATGGGTGGCCATCGCCTCGAGCACGCGCTCAGCTTCGTGAATGCGGCGGCAGAACGGGATCATCAGCTTCACGTTCGCGAGTCCCATCTCTTCTCGCACCCGCTTCATGGCGGCGCATTCGAGCGAAAAGCCTTCCGCATAGGCCGGATGCGTGTAGCGCGAGGCACCACGAAAGCCGATCATCGGGTTCTCCTCTTTCGGTTCGAACCAGGAGCCGCCGACCAGACTGGCGTACTCGTTGGTCTTGAAGTCGGACATGCGAACGATCACCGGTTTCGGATAGAAGGCCGCGGCGATCATGCCGACGCCTTCCGACAACTCGCGCACGAAGTAGTCGGCCGGCCGCTCGAACGACTGCGTCAAGCGCGCGATCTCGGCGCGCACCGCGGGGTCGTCCACCTTCTCAGGATGGACCAGTGCCATCGGGTGGATCTTGATGTGTTCGGCGACGATGAACTCCATGCGCACCAGGCCTACGCCGTCGTTGGGCAGCAGCGCCGTCTGGAATGCGCTGTCGGGATTGCCCAGGTTGACCATCAGGTGAGTCTGCGGTCGCGCGAGCGTCGACAGATCGACGCCGGTTTTCTCGAATGGCAGCGCGCCTGCGTAGACACGGCCCTCGGCCCCCTCGGCGCAAGACACGGTGACTTCGTCGCCGCTACGGATCCTCACGGTGGCATCGTCGCAGCCGACGACCGCGGGAATGCCCAGCTCGCGGGCCACGATGGCCGCATGGCAGGTGCGCCCGCCTCGGTTGGTGACGACCGCAGCCGCGATCTTCATCACCGTGCCCCAGTCGGGCATTGTGGTGTCGGCCACCAACACCTCGCCAGGTCGGAACTGGCCGAGCGCCATGACATCGGAGATCACGCGGGCTTTGCCTACCGCGATCGTCGAGCCTACGGCCCGGCCGGTAAGCAGGGGAGGGGCAGGCGCATCGAGGCGATACTCGTCGACGCGGTGCAGCGGCTTGCAGGAGGCGACCGTCTCGGGCCGGGCCTGCACGATGTAGATGCGCCCATCGACGCCATCCTTGGCCCATTCGATGTCCATTGGCGTCGGTCGGCCCACATGGCGGCTGTAGTGGTCTTCAATTGCCACGGCTGCGTCGGCCAGCGCCAGAACGTCGGCGTCGTCGATGCAGTATCGAGCCCGGTCTTCCGGCGCCGTCGGCAGGTTGCAGGTCGTTTCCCGACCAGCGCCCTTCGAATACACCAGCCGAACATCCTTGCTGCCCAGCTTGCGCCTGAGTACGGCGCGGTGGCCCAGTTTCAGGGTCGGCTTGAAGACGTAGAACTCGTCGGGATCCACGGTGCCTTGCACGACGTTCTCCCCGAGCCCGTGGGCGCCGGTGATGAAGACGACGTCGCGGAATCCGCTGTCGGTATCGAGCGTGAACATGACGCCGCTGGCTGCGCGGTCAGAGCGCACCATCTGCATGACGCACACCGACTGGAGGATCTGGAAGTGGTCGAATCCATTGTCGACACGGTAGGCGATGGCGCGGTCCTTGAAGAGACTGGCAAAGCAAAGGCGTACGGAGTCCAACAGCCGGGCCTCGCCGGAGATGTTCAGAAAGGTCTCATGCTGCCCGGCGAAGCTCGCAGTCGGGAGGTCTTCCGCCGTAGCTGAGCTGCGTACCGCTACCGTCATATCGGCGCCGTATTCTGTTCGCAGTCGCGCATACGCTGCGCGAATCTCGGCCGTCAACTCTTCGGGGAGGGCGGCGGCATAGATGATTTCGCGTGCGTCCCGCGCGCGCCGCGCGAGGTCATCGACGTCCTTGACGTCCAGACCGGCCAACGCCGCTCTCAGGCGCGGCAACGCGCCGGCGAGTTCCAAGGTAAGGCGATAGGCATCGGCTGTGATCGCGAACCCGTTGGGCACGTGGACACCGAGTTGGCTCAGTGCGCGGTACATCTCGCCGAGTGACGCGTTCTTGCCGCCCACGGTCGCGACGTCATCCGCGCCGAGTTCAGAGAACCAGCGGATATAGGTCGATTGCGGGTTCATGAGTGTCTCCTAGTGCCTCGGCTGTACACGCGTGCATCAACAGGTGCGATTCAGTCTAGGAATCTCCCGCTGATTCGATTTGCGCTCGATCAAGGAAATCCTCGATGCCGCGCGGCGGATGGCTATCGGCGATGGGCGCCTCACGGCTGCGCGAGTGCGTGAGACGTCGAAGCTCGTTCATCGTGCAGGCGAAAATGAGCGGGGCGCCGAGTGAGCATTTGCGCTCATGCAATGTCAATAGCTAGCTCTGCTTCGGCATTGGAGAAAATGAACTTGCCCGGCGCCCGGATCGGGTCGGTGGTGACGACGATCGTATCCTTCGGCCCGAAGCTGCCGTCGAGCAGCAGCTTCGAGAGCGGGTTCTCGATGCGCTGCTGGATGGCGCGCTTGAGCGGCCGGGCGCCGAACACCGGGTCGAAGCCGACCTTGGCGATCTCCGCCAGCGCCGCCGGCGACACCTCGAGCCCGAGGTCCATCTTGACCAGGCGCTCCTGCAGCACCTTGAGCTGGATGGCCGCGATCGCCTCAATATTCTTGGCGTCGAGCGCATGGAACACCACGGTCTCGTCGATGCGGTTCAGGAACTCGGGGCGGAAGTAGTTCTTCAGCTCGTCCCAGACCGCGTCCTTGATCTCTTCGTTCGGCCGGCCCACCATCGCCTGGATGATCGGCGAGCCGATGTTGCTGGTCATCACGATCACCGTGTTCTTGAAGTTCACGGTGCGGCCCTGGCCGTCGGTCAGGCGGCCGTCGTCAAGCACCTGCAGCAGGATGTTGAAGACGTCAGGATGCGCCTTCTCGACCTCGTCGAGCAGGAGCACGCTGTAAGGCTTGCGGCGCACCGCTTCGGTCAGGTGGCCGCCCTCCTCGTAGCCCACGTAGCCGGGCGGCGCGCCGATCAGGCGCGCGACCGAATGCTTCTCCATGAACTCGCTCATGTCGACGCGGATCAGGTGGTCTTCGCTGTCGAACAGGAAGCCCGCGAGCGCCTTGCACAGCTCGGTCTTGCCCACGCCCGTGGGGCCGAGGAACAGGAAGGAGCCGGTCGGGCGGTTCGGGTCCGCGAGGCCCGAGCGCGAGCGGCGAATCGCGTTGGCGACCGCGCCGATGGCCTCGTCCTGGCCGACCACGCGCTGGTGCAGCTTCTCTTCCATCATGAGCAGCTTGTCGCGCTCGCCTTGCATGAGCTTGGCCACCGGAATGCCGGTGGCGCGCGCCACGACTTCGGCGATCTCCTCGGCGCCGACCTGCGTGCGCAGCAGCGTGGGCGCGCTGGACTTGCCCTTGTTGGCCTCGGTGTCCTGCGCTTCCTTCAGGCGTTTCTCCAGGCCCGGCAGCTTGCCGTACTGCAGCTCGGCGACCTTGTTGAAGTCGCCCTTGCTGGTGAACTCGGCGATCTGGAACTTGATCTTGTCGATCTCCTCGCGGATCTGTGCGCTGCCCTGGGCCTGCGCCTTCTCGGCCTGCCAGATCTCGTCGAGATCCGCGATTTCCTTCTGCAGGCGCTCGATCTCGCCTTCGATCAGCGCCAGGCGCTTCTGCGAGGCCTCGTCCTTTTCGCGCCGCACGGCCTCGCGCTCGATCTGCAGCTGGATCAGGCGGCGATCGAGCCGGTCCATCACCTCGGGCTTGGAGTCCATCTCGATCTTGATCTTGGCCGCGGCCTCGTCGATCAGGTCGATGGCCTTGTCGGGCAGGAAGCGATCGGTGACATAGCGGTCGGACAGCTCCGCCGCGGCGACGATCGCCGGGTCGGTGATGTCGACGCCGTGGTGCACCTCGTACTTTTCCTTCAGGCCGCGCAGGATCGCAACCGTCGCCTCCACGCTGGGCTCGCCCACCAGGATCTTCTGGAAGCGGCGCTCCAGCGCGGCATCCTTCTCGATGTACTTGCGGTATTCGTCGAGCGTGGTGGCGCCCACGCAATGCAGCTCGCCGCGCGCGAGCGCGGGCTTGAGCATGTTGCCGGCGTCCATCGCGCCCTCGGCCTTGCCGGCGCCGACCATGGTGTGCAGCTCGTCGATGAAGACGATGGTCTGGCCCTCGTCCTTCGCGAGCTCGTTGAGCACGGTCTTCAGGCGCTCCTCGAATTCGCCGCGGTACTTGGCGCCGGCGAGCAGCGCCGCCATGTCGAGCGAGAGCACGCGCTTGCCCTTGAGCGACTCGGGCACCTCGCCGGCGACGATGCGCTGCGCCAGGCCTTCGACGATGGCGGTCTTGCCGACACCGGGCTCGCCGATCAGCACGGGGTTGTTCTTGGTGCGGCGTTGCAGTACCTGGATGGCGCGGCGGATTTCCTCGTCGCGGCCGATCACCGGATCGAGCTTGCCGAGGCGAGCGCGCTCGGTGAGGTCCAGGCAGTATTTCTTGAGCGCTTCGCGCTGGCCCTCGGCATCGGCGCTGTTCACGCCCTGCCCGCCCCGAACAGCATCGATAGCGGCTTCGACCGATTTGCGCGTCACGCCGTGGCTGCGCGCCAGGTTGCCGATCTCGGCCTTGCTGTCGGCCAGCGCGAGCAGGAAGAGCTCTCCGGCGATGAACTGGTCGTTGCGCTTGATGGCTTCCTTCTCGGTCGCCTGCAGCAGCTTGCCCAGCTCGGGGCCGACCTGAACCTGGTCATGGCCCTGCACCTGCGGCAGCTTCTTGATCGCCGCTTCGGCGGCCTGCAAGAGGCCCGGCACGTTGGCGCCGGCGCGCTCGAGCAAGGCGCGCGGGCCGTCGTCCTGGCGCAGCATGGCCACCAGCAGGTGGACCGGTTCGATATAGGGGTTGTCGTTGCCGAGAGCGAGCGATTGCGCGTCGGCGAGGGCTTCCTGGAATTTGGTTGTGAGTTTGTCTTGGCGCACTGCTGTCCGGTTAAAAGTTGAACAAATTCAACTGGTTAGCGGTGTTGGGTAGCTCGGTTTGGGACAGATCGGCCTGCAGGGCGCATGAAAGCTCGGTTTTCTCGAAGACGGAGACCGACAAGATCTGTAGACAAGTGTAGAGAGAGGCGTCGAGTTGAAGCTCCTTCTTGACAATGGCGATGAGCACGTAGGTGGCCACGGCGCACCAGACCTGCGTCTTGACCGCGTTCTCGCTGTTGCCCATGAAGTGTTTGATGCGCAGGTGCTGCTTGATCCACTTGAAGAACAGTTCGACCTGCCAGCGGCTCTTGTACAGCGCGGCGATCGTCAACGCCGGCAAGGCCATGTGGTTGGTCAGGAAGATCAGCGTCTTGCCCGATTCGGGGTCCTTGAATCGAATGCGCCGCAGGTGCTGGGGATACTTCTTGGCCGAGTAGTGCCCATTGAGCATGACCTGCTGGTCGCTGATGATGCCAGTGCTGCGATCGGTCGGCGCCGAATAGACTCGCCTGGCATCCATTGGCGACTTCGCACGCGTGACGAAGAAGGCGCCGGCCTGAGTCAGTGTATGCAGCCTCTCGAAATCGACGTAGCCGCGATCCATCACGTAGAACGCGCCGGGCTCGAAGACCAGCATGTCCAGCACGTTCACGTCGTGCAGCTTGCCGTCGCTGATGTGGATGAATGCGGGGATGGCCCCGCGCAGGTCCAGCAGCGTGTGCAGCTTGATCGCCGCCTTGGTGGAGCGGAACGGCGCCCAGGAGAACAAGCTCAAGCACAGATCGATGGTGCTGGAATCCAGGGCATAGACCGTGTTGTCCAATTCCACGCCGAGCACGGAGTCGCCCAAGTAGAGCCTGCGCGCACGCCGAATGAGCACAGCCGCAAGATCGGACCAGATGCGCCAATCGCGCGATTCGTTGGCATCGGCCAAGGTCGAGCGTCTGACGGCCGAGCGAAAGCCCATGGCATAGAGCTTGTTGGCGTTGGCCGAGAGGCTGGCCTCGATATCGCGCAGGCTCTCTCGCCACGTCAGCTGAGCAAACGCCATGGTGCGGAACTGCTCGGCGCAAGACAGCGTGCGCACGCCCGAGTTGCCGCCGTAGCGTTGCACGATGCGAGCGAAGCTGGTCCATGGCACGAACTCCATGACTTGAGCGAACAAAGTCTTGCCGATGTGCACACGCTCTCCCCGGGGCTGCCAAACCGGGGAAAGTACGCGGTTCTTCGTGATCGAAGTTCAAATCGGCACCAAACAAAATCGGCCTGCAGCCCGCGCCAATGCTTGATCTCAGCCCCGCAGCGGATCATTTAACCGGACAGCAGTGGTCTTGGCGCATGAATGACTCCGATTCCCTGGATCGACCTAGAACTCCAAGGAGTCTGTGCGGTGGCGCGCTCGCCGAACTTGAGCTAGATCAACCGGCACAGCGACCACCTCGACAGCAGAAGGTGCAGTTGCCGAAATTCCGCCAGCTCGCAAATGTGGCCTTCATCGGCTGCGGGTCCTCCTTCTGAACGCGACGGAAGAGGACGGTAGTTCTTGTCAACATGCATCCTTCAGCCGAGCAAGTCCGACAGATACCGCGCCTGCGGCCTCGCGCGCTTCCTTCCATACGATCAGGTATGTACGCCAGAGGTGAGCGATCGATCCCGCGTCGGGCTGCACCAGGGCACGTCGGCCGCTTTCGATGAAGGTGCCGTCGGCGGAAATCTCGCCGGCGGGGCCTGCCGTCGTGAAGGCCGCATTCGACATGACGCGGCGTTCCTGGTCGAGTTCCAGCACGATCGCCGTGGCCTCGGTCGGGCCTTCCAGCCTAGGGGCGCGCGCTCGAGTGAGGCGCCGCGACGTATGGCGATTACGGAAAGTTCACACTGCGTTTCAGATCGATGCACCACGTTCACGGTCCAGTGGCGCGGCGCGCCCACATTGGAATCGTGCAGTCGCCTCTGCTTCCAAATCCTCCGCGGAGTCCGGGATGCGCATCAAGGAGACAGTGATGAACGCATCCCATGCATTCGCCGGTTACGAACTCCGCTTTCGTCCTCTGACGGCTGGAGGCCGCGACTACAGGTTTCCCTGCGACGCGCTAGGCCAGGTCGACATGGATTCACTCAGCGAACGCGCGCGCCTCAACTATCTCTACGCGCGCGCAGTCCGGGACTTGGAAGTCGAGAGACCCGACGTGCGGCCATGCCGGCTCAACTAGAGCCAACGCGGTGGAGGTGAACGCGGGGGCGACATCGAGCGAACGCAGCCGGCTAGCGATCGCACCGGATTTCCCAACGGATGACACGCGGGCCAATCTTCACTCGGACGAATGCGCGCCTGGCTAAGTCGAGAATGCGGTGGGCTACGTCAAGCCAAGACTCTGACCCCGCACCGCAGTTCCCGCGTCGGAACCCGTGCATCAGCGGCCGAAGCGGTTCTTTGCCCTCCCTCAAGGAAGCGGAAGATCTCGGGACGAAGCCATAGGCATTACTGAGGAAACCGAAGTTGGTCCGGGAAGCTGCTCTCGAAGGCCTCGTCACCGGAGCGTGGTCGTTCTACTGCACCGACGTTTGCCGCCTTGACCGGTAGTTCGAGATCGCGCTCAGTCTGCTCAGCATTTTTGATGTGGATCAAACGCTGTTTCGAGCGCCTGTTCCATTGTCGGCCTCATGCTTCCGTTCACTCGCGATCAGTTCTTCGCCCTCTTTGGTGCGTACAACGAAGCCGTCTGGCCGGTACAGGTTTTGAGCTACGTCCTCGGTGTGGCCATGGTCGTTCTGGTCGTTCGGCCGTCACGCGCGGGCGGCCGCGTCATTGGCTTGGCCTTGGCTCTGATGTGGGTCTGGACCGGCATCGCATATCACGGGCTATTCTTCTCGAGCATCAACAAGGCGGCGCTGCTTTTCGGCGTTCTTTTCGTCGTGCAGGGCGGGTTGCTGTTCTACGCGGCAGTCTGGAAAGGACGCATGGCCTTTGGCGTCGGGCGTGTTTCGGGCGCATGGCTGGGATGGGCCTTTGTCGTCTATGCCGCGGCCATCTACCCGCTGCTTGGAATGTGGATGGGCCATCGCTATCCCGAGATGCCGATGTTCGGCATTAGCCCTTGCCCGGTCACGATCTTCACTTTGGGCCTGCTGTTGCTCACGACAACACCGGTCTCGCGCTGGCTGTTTGTCATTCCCATCCTCTGGTCACTGGTCGGCGGCAGTGCCGCCATTCTGCTGGGCGTAGCGCAAGACTGGCTCTTGCTTTTCAGCGGCGTTGCAGTTCCGCTCGTCGTCCTGCGCAATCGCAACCTCCCTCCGGCCCCGAGGGCCGCGCGACGTTCCATATAAGTTGCTCATGAGATCGGGCGTGGTGCATTGGTCGCCCGGCTCGATGCGCTGGGCGCCATGGACTGGAGAGCGGGCACAGTTCGCCGCGCAGTTCTCCTGCAACGTGACGTTCAAGGGTTGACCGGCGTCAAATCGCGCCAGCCGACTGCAGTGCAGGATCGAGACATGACTGCAGATCCACCGCTGACTGTTTTTCACGCCCGCGGCCTGGGCAAGACGTACCGTGCTGGAGATGTGGCCGTTGTGGCCCTGCGGGATGTCGATCTGGATATCGTCTCCGGCGAGTTCATGGTGCTGCTCGGGCCGTCGGGAAGCGGCAAGTCGACACTGCTCAACATCCTTGGAGGGCTCGAGGTCGCGAGCACCGGCAGCCTGAACTACCTGGACCACGACCTGGTTGAGGCGAACGACGATCAGCTGACCCGCTATCGGCGCGACCATGTCGGATTCGTGTTCCAGTTCTACAACCTCATCCCCAGCCTGACCGCCTACGAGAACGTCGCGCTGGTCACGGACATCGCCGCCAACCCGATGCCGATCGACGATGCGCTGGCGCGTGTGGCACTGTCCGCGCGCCGCGATCACTTTCCCTCGCAGCTCTCGGGCGGCGAGCAGCAGCGCGTGGCAATCGCGCGCGCCATCGTCAAGCGGCCCGAGGTGTTGCTGTGCGACGAACCCACCGGCGCGCTCGACTACGCCACCGGCAAGTTGGTGCTCGACGTGATCGCCCGGATCAACCAGGAACTCGGCACCACGGTGCTGGTGATCACGCACAACGCGGCGATCGCGAGCATGGCTGACCGCGTGGCATATCTGGCCGATGGCCGCATCCAGAAGATCGAGCGCAATGCGCGGCGCATGGCGTCGGCAGAGCTGTCCTGGTAGCTGCCCCATGAAGGCGCTCGACCGCAAGCTGCTTCGCGATCTGCGCGCGATGTGGAGCCAGGCGTTGACCATCGCGCTGGTCGTGGCCAGCGGCGCCGCTGGCTTCCTGACCAGCCTGTCGGCGGTGGATTCGCTGGCCGCGGCGCGTGACACCTTCTACGCCGAGGGGCGCTTCGCCGACATCTTCGCCACCGTCAAGCGCGCACCGGCCGCATTGGCCGACCAGTTGCGCAACCTGCCCGGCGTGGCCGACGTGCAACCGACGATCGAGCAGGTGGTCCGAATCCAGCTCGATGGCAGCAGCGACCCCGTGCTGGGGCAGCTGATCGGCGTCGACCGCCTGCAACCGCCGCGATTGAACCAGGTGAGCGTCGCGGCCGGTGCCGGCCTGTTCGACGCGGCCGACGGCACCGGTGCCAGCCGGGATACGGTCGACGCCCTGGTCTCCAAGGGCTTCGCCGTTGCACGCGGGCTCAAGCCCGGCGACACGGTGGGTGCGCTGATCAACGGTCGTCATCGGCGCTTGCGGGTCGTGGGCATCGCCCTGTCGCCCGAGTTCGTCTTCGCCGGCCTCTGGGGCATGCCGGATCAGCGTGGCTTTGGAATCTTCTGGGTCGATCAGGCGGTGCTCGCCGCTGCCTACGACATGGAGGGCGCCTTCAACACCTTGGCGGTGCGCCTGGCACCTGCCGCGGCGCGGCGGGTTTCCGACGCCGAGGTCATCGACGCGCTCGCGCAGCCGCTGGCGCGCTATGGTGGCGCGACACCCCGTGCAAGGGTGGACCAGACCTCGCACGCGATGCTGGAGAACGAAATCAAGGAGCAGCGCGTCATCGGCACGGTGCTGCCGTCGATCTTTCTCGGTGTGGCGGCCTTCCTGCTGAACATGGTCGTTTCGCGACTGGTCGCCACGCAGCGCGAGCAGGTCGCTGCGCTGAAGGCGCTGGGCTATGCCAATGGGACCATCGCTGCCCACTACCTAATGCTGGTGCTGGTCATCGTCGCGGTCGGACTGACGCTCGGCGTCGCTCTGGGCGACTGGCTCGGTGCCCAGCTCGTCGGCCTCTATGCCGAGTTGTTCCATTTCGCGCACTTCGAGCAAAGGATGGATGCGGGCCTGGTGCTGCTCGCCGGCGGCGTCACGTTGACCACCGCGGTCGCAGGCACGCTGTCAGCCATCCTCGCGATCGTGCGGCTCTCTCCTGCCGAGGCGATGCGGCCTTCGGCGCCGGGGCGCTACCGCCGCACGCTTGCCGAGCGGCTGGGGGTCGCCGGGCTGAGCCCGGCGCTGCGGATGATCCTGCGAAACATGGAGCGGCGTCCGCTGCGCAGCGGCCTGTCGATCGGCGGGGTCGCGGCGGCAGTGGCCATCGTGGTGATGGGCAATTTCTTCCGCGACGCCATCGAAGTTGTCGTCGATACCACGTTCGTGCTGTCCATGCGCAGCGACGTTTCGGTGTGGTTGACCGAACCGGCCGACAACGGCGTTGCGCTGCAACTGGCGCGCTTGCCCGGCGTGCTGGCGCTGGAATCGTTGCGGGACGTGCCGGTCACCCTGGTCAACGGGCACCTGCGCCAGCGCGTCATGGTCCGGGGCGAGCCGGTGAGAAGCGAGCTGTTTCGCATCATCGATGTCGACGGGCGGCAGGCGATGCCGCATGGCGATGGCCTGCTGCTCACTGACCGCCTGGCCGACAAGCTGGCTCTTCGGGTCGGCGATCGCGTTCGGGTAGAGGTGCAGGAGGGCCGCATGCTGAGTTTCACGTTGCCCGTGGACGGCACGGTGCGCGAGATGATGGGACTGAACGCCTACATGAATCGCGCTGCGTTGAACCGCGCTCTGCGCGAGGGCGATGTGGCCACCGGTTTCGTGTTGGCGCTCGAGCGCGGCAGCGAAACGCGATTCCTGCAGGCCACGCAAAGCCTTCCGCGCGCGGCCGGTGCCTTCAGCAAGGCGGCCATGCTGCGCAACATGCAGGAACTGACTGCGCGCAACATTCTGATCATGAGCACAGTGCTCACGCTGTTCGCCTGCGTCATCGCCGTCGGCGTGGTCTACAACAACGCGCGCATCGCGTTGGCCGAGCGAGCCTGGGAACTTGCCAGCTTGCGCGTGCTGGGCTTCACGCGCGCCGAAGTGTCCGGTTTGCTGCTGGGCGAGATGGCAATCGGCATTGCCGTTGCGCTGCCGCTGGGCATGTTGGCAGGCTATGCCCTCGTGCACGGCGTGACCGGACTGCTGAAGTCCGACCAGTTCTTCTTTCCGGTGGTGATCCGTCCGCGTACCTATGCGCTGGCGGCGTTGGCAGTGCTGGCTGCTGCTGCTGCGAGCGCGCTGGTGGTGCGACGTCGCATCGATCGGCTCGACATAGTGTCGGCGCTGAAGACCAGGGAATGAGCAAGACATGTATCGCAAGACGCAACTGATCTCCGCAGCGGCTGGCCTGGCGCTGGTGGCGCTGCTCGCTTGGGCCTTCATTCCACGGCCTTTGGCTGTCGAGGTGGCGCGGGCGACGAGCGGGCCCTACGAACAAGCCATCGCCGAAGACGGCAAGACACGGCTGCGCGATCGCTACGTCGTCACGGCGCCGCTGGCCGGTCGACTGGCGCGCATCACGCTGCGCGAAGGCGACGCGATTGAGGCCGGCGCGATCGTGGCGACACTGACGCCCGTGTTCTCGCCGCTGCTGGACGAGCGCACTCAGCGCGAGCAGGCATCACGGGCCGAGGCTGCGCAAGCCGCGGTGCGGCGTTCCGGAGCCGCCCTGGAGCGGACCCGAGTGGCGCTCGAGCAGGCGCGTGTCGAACTTCGACGCAACGAACAGTTGGCGCGGCAAAACTTCATCTCGCCTGCCAAGCTCGACGCCGATAGGTTGGCCCTGCAGGCCGCGCAAAAGGATGTCGACACCGCGTTCGAGGCCCGCCATATTGCCGAACACGAGGCGGAGGTCGCCCGCGCCGCCTTGCTGGCCGTTCGTACCCCGGCAGGGGCTGCGACTGGCTTTCTCGTGCGCGCACCCGTGGCCGGGCGTGTGCTGCGCGTGGCGCAAGGCAGCGAAGCCACGGTGGCATTGGGCGCGCCGTTGCTGGAGATCGGCGATACCGCACAGCTCGAGATCGTGGCCGAGTTGCTGACCACGGATGCGCTGCAGGCGATGCCTGGCGCGCTGGTGCGTATCGAGCGCTGGGGTGGCCTCGACACCTTGGAGGGCCGCGTGCGGCTCGTCGAGCCGGCTGCCTTCACCAAGGTATCCGCGCTCGGTGTCGAGGAGCAGCGCGTCAACGTCCTGATCGAACTCACGAGCCCGGCGGCTTCATGGCAAGCGCTGGGTGACGGCTACCGCGTCGGCGTGCGCATCGTCACCCAAGCCCAGGCGTCGGCACTGCGCGTGCCGGTGAGTGCAGTGTTCCCGCATGCCGACGGCGGCGTGGCGGTGTTTGTACTCGAACGCGGGCGTGCACGGCTGACGCCGGTGGAGTTGGGCGGGCGAAACGGCAGCCAGGCCTGGGTACGCAGCGGCATCGCGGAAGGCGCGGAGGTGGTCGTCTATCCTGCGGCGGCGCTGCGCGATGGTGCTCGGGCGAGGGCACGCAACGTGCCGGCGACGGCAGCGTCGTGACTCCAAACACCCTTCGAGTGGCAGGTCGGCGTCGAGAGCACCCAAGGCATCCGTGTGAAGTCGCGGTTCGACAGCGAGCGCGAGCCGCGGACCTCGTGGTCGGCTCCGAGGTTCAGTCCAGGAGCCGCTCCAGTTTCCGGCTTGCGCTCCATCAAGATTTGACGCGGCAGGTTTCGTCAGTGCGCCATCAACACCGGTACGGTCATCGTCTCCAGCACCGTACGGGACACGCCACCAAGCACGAATTCGCGCGCGCGGGTGTGCCCATAGCAGCCCATCACGATCATCTCGGCGCCAACGTCCGCCGCGAGGGACAGCAATCTGTCGCCCGCATCACCGGCGGCCAGCGCGCTGTGTTCGCGCATCGACTCCACACCGTGCACGCGAAGGTAGCGTGCGAGCCGTGGCAGCGCCTGCCGCGTGTCACCGCTGGCATCGGCGGCGCAGACCGCATGCACACGCTTCGCCTGCTGCAGGAAGGGCAAGGCTGCGGTGAGCGCATGGGCGGATTCGCGCGTAGGCTTCCACGCAATCAGCACGGTTTGCGGCGTGGCGCTCGCTTCGCCCGCATAGGGCACGATGAGCGCCGGCCTGCCGCTGTCGATGAGCACCGACTCGATGAAGTCGCCGGGTACATCGTGGCCGGTTGCATCCGTCGGAGCGCGTTGGCCCAGCACCAGCAGGTCGCAGAGCAACGCGCGCTGCACGAAGCTCTCGATCACGGGCTCGCCGTTCAATGCTTGCCAGTTGATGGCGGGCGCACCGGCGTCGCGGGTCCGCTCGAACAGCGCCATGGCATGGGCGAGATGATCCGGATTGATCTCGGCTGGCATCGGCATCGAAGGCACGCCGCCAGCCAGCGGAAGCTGCGGCAGGTGGCGCGGCGCAACTGCGAAGAGCGCGTTCAGCTCGGCCCGATGGGCGCCGGCGAGTTGGTGCGCAACGCGTAGCCGGACCTCGGCGCGCGCCGTGCCGTCAAGATGCACGAGGATGGATCGCAGAGCGTTCATGGCATTTCACCTGTTCAATTTCGATTGCCTGTGACATTGACTTCACCGCTTCCTTGACCGCTGCTGAGCGATCCGTTTGATTTCAGCTTAGGCCTTGTTTGAGAACGTCCTGTGATTCCACCGAACGGATGGGCAACGATGAGTGAACGACTGGTGTCGGCCGTGTAACGCTCATCGCCTGCAGCATGCATCGTCAGAGGTCTGTCCGCGCTCAGGGCAACAACACCGCGGCGCCCTGAAGTCGGCCGGCGCGCAGGTCGGCGAGCGCTTCGTTGGCCTGTGCCAGGCCATAGGTCGTAATGTGGATCTGCGGCGGGTGCGCTTGCACCTGATCCAGGAATTCGCGGGCGTCGAGGCGCGTGAGATTGGCCACGGAGACGAGCTGCCGTTCTTCCCAGAGCAATCGGTAGGCAAAGGCGGGAATGTCGCTCATGTGGATGCAAGCGCAGACGACGCGGCCGCCTTTGCGCACCGCGCTCAGCGCGATCGGCACGAGCTCGCCCGCCGGCGCAAAGATGATCGCGGCGTCCAGCGGGACGGCGGGCGTTTCGTCCGAACCCCCGGCCCAGGTGGCTCCCAACGAGCGCGCAAAGGCCTGGCCCGTGGCATCACCCGGCCGGGTGAAGGCATGGACCTGCCGGCCCTGGCCGACGGCGACCTGCGTGATCAGGTGCGCGGCCGCGCCGAACCCGTAGAGGCCCAAGCGCCGTGCGCCTTCACCGGCCGCTTTCAGGCTGCGCCAGCCGATGAGGCCGGCGCACATGAGAGGTGCGATCCGGGCCGGCTCCTGCGTCAACATGTCGAGCGGCAGGCAGAAATCGGCCTCGGCGATCACATGGCTCGCAAAGCCGCCGTCACGGTGGTAGCCCGTGAAGCGCGGCGCATCGCACAGGTTTTCGCTGCCGCTGGCGCAGAAAGCGCAGTGGCCGCAGCTGTGGCCCAGCCAGGGCACGCCGACGCGGTCGCCGATGCGGTGCGCGTGGACGCCCGCACCGAGCGCTTCCACCTCGCCGACGATTTCATGGCCTGGCACGATCGGCATCACCGGCAGTGGCAGGTCGCCATCGACCACGTGCAGGTCGGTGCGGCAGACCGCGCAGGCCAGCACGCGCAGGCGAATCTCGCCGGCGGCCGGCTCCGGCAGCGGGCGCTGTTCCATCCGCAGCGGCTGGCCCGCAGCGCAGAGCGCCATCGCCTGCATCGCAGCTAGACCTCGTCCGTCAAGCGCATGACGACTCGGCCCTCGATCTGGCCTTGGCGCATGCGATCGAACACGTGGTTGATATTGTCAAGCCGGTCTTCGCTGCACACCGTGCGCACCTTGCCTTCGCCGGCAAACTCCAGCGCCTCCTGGAGGTCCTTGCGGGTGCCGACGATCGAACCGCGCACGGTCTTGGCATTGAGCACCATGTCGAAGATCGGCAGCGCGAAATCGCCCGGCGGCAGGCCCACCATCGACATGGTGCCGCGCTTGTGCAGCATGCCCAGCGCCTGGGCGAAGGCGCTGCGCGAGACGGCGGTCACCAGCACGCCGTGCGCGCCGCGCAGGGCTTTCTGCATCTCCTGCGCGGGATCCTGTTTCGCAGCATTGATCAGCATGTCGGCCCCGACCTCCTTGGCCAGTTGCAGCTTCTCGTCGTCGATGTCGACGGCGGCGACGTGGAAGCCCATCGCCTTGGCGTACTGCACCGCCAGGTGACCCAGGCCGCCGACACCGGAGATTGCCACCCAGTCGCCCGGTTTGCAATCCAGGACCTTGAGTCCCTTGTAGACCGTGACGCCCGCGCAGAGCACGGGCGCGATCTCGGTGAAGCCGACATTCGCCGGCAGGTGGCCCACGTAGCCCGGGTCGGCGAGCACGTATTCCGCGTAGCCGCCGTTGACGGTGTAGCCGGTCATCTGCTGGTGGTCGCACAGCGTCTCCCAGCCGGTGATGCAGTGTTCGCAATGGCCGCAGGCGGTATGCAGCCACGGCACGCCCACGCGGTCGCCTTCCTTGACGTGCTTCACGCCCGCGCCGACGGCCGCGACGTGGCCCACGCCCTCGTGGCCGGGGATGAAGGGCAGGGCGGGCTTGACCGGCCAGTCGCCTTCGGCTGCATGCAGGTCGGTATGGCAGACGCCGGAGGCGGCCACCTTGACCAGCACCTGCCCCGGGGGCACCTCGGGCACGGGCACTTCTTCGATCTTCAGGGGTTGTCCGAACGCGTGGACAACCGCGGCTTTCATCGTTCGCATGGCAAGCTCCAGGAGCAGAAAAAGGGGGATGTTTGTTTGGTCGCTATGCGGCCGCTCAGGGCATGTACTTGCCGCCGTTGATCGACAGCGTGATGCCGCTGATGAAACCGGCTTCGTCGGCGGCTAGAAAGACGACGCCGCGCGCGATCTCCGCCGGTGTCGCCAGCCGCCCCATCGGGACAGCCTTCAGGATCTGCGCCAGCGCGTCGGGCGGCACGGCACCGACCATGGCGGTGTCGGTGTAACCCGGCGCGACGACATTGGCCGTGATGTTGCGGGACGCGCCCTCGAGCGCGAGCGACTTCGTGAAGCCGACGAGGCCCGCCTTGGTCGCGGCATAGTTGGTCTGCCCCGCCTGGCCCGACAGCCCGTTGACCGAGCTCATGTTGACGATGCGGCCGAAGCGGCGTTCCCGCATGCCCTCGATCACCGCCCGGCACATGTTGAAGCACCCGCCAAGATTCACGTCGAGCACCTCGCGCCACTGCTCGAACGTCATCTTGTGCAGCATCGCGTCGCGCGTGATGCCGGCATTGTTGATCAGCACCTCGATCGGTCCCAGGGCGGCCTCCACGCGGGCCACGCCCGCCTTGCAAGCCGCCGGATCGGCCACATTCCACGCGAATGCGGGAATGCCGGTTCGTGCGGTGAACGCCTCCGCCGCCTGCGTGTTGGCGCCGTAGTTCGAGGCGACGCGGTAGCCTGCGGCCAGCAGAGCTTCGGCCGCGGCGGCTCCGATGCCAGCGGTTCCGCCGGTGACCAGTGCGACGCGCATCCTCAGGCTTCGACGAGCAGGTTGTTGATCACGTTGGCGACGCCCGGCGCCGACCATGCGGCTCCCTGGGCGGCCTTGCGTTCGGCCCAAGAGTGGACCTTGCCGCTGAGCGTGACGTGGGCACCGTTGACCTCGATCTTGATCTGCTCGGCCTCGCGATCGGCCTGGCGCTCCAAAGCTTCGCGGATCTTCTTTTCGACGTCGGCCGGCGTGAACTTCGGCTTCACGACGACCCGGTTCGTGACGCCGGTGACGCCCAGCAGGCTGCGCACGGCACCTTCCGCGGCCCTGCGCTGGTATTCCCACTCGACCTCACCATTGAGCGTGACCCAGCCGTTTTCCACCATCGGATGGATCTTGTCGTCGGGCACGAGCACGTTCCACTCGATGGCGCGCTCCACCGCCATGGCGATGTCGGCGTCGGTGCGCTCGTAGTCGGACGCGAGTTTGACCGGCATTTCGATCGCCAGCGCCTTCACGCCCTTGACGCGCTGCGCAGCGCGCTCGATGGCGTACTTCTCGGCGTGGCTGGAGGGATGGCCTGTCAATGTGACCACGCCGTCCTTGACGATCACGCCGACGTTGGTGGCGGTGATCGCCGGGTCCCAGCTCAGTTCGGCGACGATATCGCTTCTGAGTTGTGCATCGGATCTCATAAGATTCCTTTCGTTGGTGGATGGAGGGCAGCCGTGTGGCGCTCTGGATTCAGGCTCGCAATGCCTGTGACATCACTTTAGGAAGCGCATGGAGGTTGAGCGTTGCGCTGGATCAAGGGATCAGCACGGCGCGGTCAACGCGCCATGACATAGGTGCCCGGTGCATCGCAAATGGGGGCGTAGCCGAGCTGCGCATGGCCCATGCGCGGCGGCTTGCGCCGCGGTCCGGAGCGATCCGCCAGCCATACTTGCAACGCCGGCCACCAGGAGCCTTCGATCTGCTCGGCGCGAGCCGTGTACCCATCCGGCGGCACATAGGGTGCATTCCTGGCGCGGTGGAGGATCCGATAGTGGCGGTGCGCGTGGCCGGGCTCGCTCAGGATGCCGGCGTTGTGGCCGCCGTCCGTGAGGACGAAGCTGATCTCGGTATCGCACAGCAGGTTCAGCTTGTAGACGGAGCGCCATGGCGCGACATGGTCGGTTCGTGTGCCGACGGCGAAGATCGGTACCTCGATGTCGCCCAGCGAGACCGGATGTCCGTTCACCAGGTACTGGCCACGCGCGAGCGCATTCTCGAGGAACAGGCTGCGCAGGTAGTCGGCGTGCATCCGGTAGGGCATGCGCGTGCCGTCGGCGTTCCAGGCCATGAGATCGGTCATCGGCGCTCGCTCGCCGAGGAGGTAGTTCTGCACCATGGGCGACCAGATGAGGTCGACGGCGCGCAGCAAGTGGAAGGCGCCGGCCATCTGGCTCGAATCCAGATAGCCCTGGCGCGCCATCAGGTCTTCCATGAAGCTGAGCTGGCTCTCGTCGATGAAAAGGCCGAGTTCTCCCGGCTCGGTGAAGTCAGTCTGCGCCGCCAGCAACGTCACGGTGGCCAGGCGATCGTCTTGATCGCGCGCCATGGCCGCCGCGCCGATGGCCAGCAGCGTGCCGCCCAGGCAGTAGCCCACCGCATGCACGCGCTGGCGGGGCACGATGGCGTTGATGGCATCGAGGCCCGCCATCAGGCCCTGCGCCAGGTAGTCATTGATGCCGAGGTCCTGATCTTTCGCATCCGGGTTCTTCCACGAGATCACGAATACGGTGTGGCCCTGGTCGACCAGGTAGCGGATCAGCGAGTTGTGCGGCGACAGGTCGAGGATGTAGTACTTCATGATCCACGCGCTCATGATCAGCACCGGCCCGGCATGGACCGTGGCCGTCGTGGGCGCGTACTGGATCAGTTCCATCAGGCGGTTGCGCAAGACGACCTTGCCGGGGGTGATCGCGACGTCGCGCCCCGGCACGAAGTGCTCGGCCCCCTTTGGCGGGAGGCGCTGGAGGCTCCGCTGCAGATCTTCTGCCCAGTTGCGGGCGCCCTGCATCAGGTTCAGCCCGCCTGTCGCAGCGGTTCTTTGCAGCACCAGCGGATGGGTGGCGGGCCAGTTTGCCGGCGAGCAGATCTCGTGCAACTGCCGCGCCGCGAAGGCGACGACCTGTTCGTGGTGACGCTCGACGCCGGGTACGCCTTCGGTCAGCTGCCGCAGCCACTGGCCGCCTGCGTGGAACGCCTGCCGGTACAGGTTGAAAGGCCATGCACCCCACGAAGGATCTGCGAGGCGGCGGTCGTCCTCGTGCGAATCCGGCGTCGGTGGTCCATGGGCGGGCATGGGTTGGAAGGCCTGGGTCGCGGCCGCAACCGCCTGCGTCAGCGGGCGGATCATGAGCACTTGCGCGCTGCGCGCCGGCTGCGCCGCGAGGTGGATGGCCCAGTCCGACCAGGCCAGCATCAGCGCTGCGGGCGAAAGTCCCTTCGTCAGTTGGGCCAGTCCGGCGTGCAGCGTCCGGTCCAGCGCGTCGACTCTGTCGTCCATCTGAATCCTTGAAGTGATTACCGATCGCGTCGAAGTCTGGGTGCGAGAACGAGTGCGGCGTTTGATCGATGTCAAGGTGCCGCAACATCGATCAATCGAAGATGGTCGCATTTCGTTGGAACGGAAGATCCATGAATATCGGAACCATCCTCGTCCACCTGGACCACACGGAGCGGTGTGCCGCGCGCGTCGAGCTCGCCGCGCGCTTGGGCCGCGCGCACGGCAGCCATCTGGTCGGGCTCGTGCCGACGGGCCTTCTCGATGGCACCGCGCCGATGGATGCGGATCCGATGCGCAGCACCGAATTCATCGCGGCTGCCGCTGACGGCCTGCGCCTGCGTGCGGAGGCGACCGCCCATGTCTTCAGGGACCTGGTGCGTGGGCCAGGGTCGTTGTCGTACGACGTGCGGCTGGTCGACGGCGAGCCCGTGAATGCGATTGTCCATCACGGTCACGCCAGCGATCTGCTCATCGTGGGGCAGGTCGACTACGCCAAGGTAGACCACGACAAGACCGCAGACATGGTGGCGCGTGATCTGCCCGAGCAGGTCGTCTTGCACTCGGGGCGGCCCGTGCTCATCGTTCCTTGCGCCGGTCATTTTCCGGAGGTGGGCAAGAACGTCCTGGTCGCCTGGGACGGCACGCGGGAGGCGGCCATGGCATTGCGCGACGCGCTACCGCTGTTCGCCGAATCGGCGCGGGTCACGCTGGTGTCGTTGCGCAAGGAAGGTGATGCGGAAACGGCCGCCAAGCGCTGCATTTCAGAGACCATCGCCTGGCTTTGGCGGCACGGCGTTGAGGCAAAGGCCGAGCAGTACATGACCACCATCGGCTTCGCGGACACCTTGCTCTCGTGCGCGGTGAGCATGGGCGTGGATCTGATGGTGATGGGCGCCTATGGGCACACCCGCCTGCGGGAACTCGTGCTCGGTGGTGTCACCCGCGAGATCCTTGCACGCATGAACGTGCCGGTCCTGATGGCGCATTGAAGCCAGCGGGGCTGGGGCCGCTGGTGTGCCGTGATGCCACGGTCACGGGCGCCCCGACTGCTCAAGCATGTAGCAATGCCGCGGGAAAACCCGCAGCTCGCCGACCCCATCCGGCACATCGGCAGGCTCACCGAGCCGTTTGCGACATGGCATGGACATTGCCCTCGATCAACGTGGAGGACGCGGCCAACAGGCCGTGTTCGACCCGCGATCAACCCTTGAGGAGACCACCCCATGCAACTGAAACTCTTGACCGTTCTCGTGTCCGCCGCTCTGGCTGCCACGGCGTCCCACGCCGTCGTGACAGACAAGATGATCGATAACGAAGCCACCGCCACCGGCAATGTCCTGACCTGGGGCTTGAACACCCAGGGCCAGCGCTATTCACCGCTCAAGCAGGTGAATGTCGCCACTGTCGGCAAGCTCGCGCCGGTGTGGGCGTTCTCCTTCGGCGGCGAGAAGCAGCGCGGGCAGGAGTCCCAGCCGGTCCTGCACAACGGCAAGATGTTCGTCACCGCGTCGTACTCTCGCCTTTTCGCGCTCGATGCAACCACCGGCCAGAAGCTGTGGAAGTACGAGCACCGGTTGCCCGAAGGCATCATGCCCTGCTGCGATGTCGTCAACCGCGGTGCCGCGCTGTACGGCAACCTGGTGATCTTCGCCACGCTCGACGCGCAACTCGTGGCGCTCGACCAGGACACGGGCAACGTGGTCTGGAAGGAAAAGATCGACGACTACAAGGCCGGCTATTCGGCTACCGCCGCGCCGATCATCGCCAACGGCTTGATCCTCACCGGCGTGTCCGGCGGCGAGTTCGGCGTGGTCGGCCGCGTCGAGGCCCGCAACGCCAAGACCGGACAGCTGGTCTGGACGCGCCCCACCGTCGAGGGTCACATGGGCTACATCTACGACTCCGATGGCAACGCCAAGGAGAACGGCATCTCCGGCACCACCAACCAGAGCTGGCCGGGCGACCTGTGGAAGACCGGTGGCGCAGCCACCTGGCTTGGCGGCACCTACGACAGCAAGACCGGCCTCGCCTATTTCGGCACCGGCAACCCCGCGCCGTGGAACAGCCACCTGCGCCAGGGCGACAACCTGTTCTCCTGCGCCACCGTGGCCATCGACGTGAAGACCGGCCAGATCAAGTGGCACTACCAGGCCACGCCCAACGACAGCTGGGACTTCGACGGCGTGAACGAGTTCGTGACCTTCGACCTGGACGGAAAGCGCGTCGGCGGCAAGGCGGATCGCAACGGCTTCTTCTACGTGAACGACGCGACCACCGGCAAGCTGATCAACGCATTTCCGTTCGTCAGGAAGATCACCTGGGCGAGCAGCATCGACTTGAAGACCGGCCGTCCCAACTTCATCGCCGACAACCGGCCCGGCGACCCGACCGCGAGCGCGGAAGGCAAGAAGGGCAGCCCGGTCTTCGCCGCGCCGGGCTTTCTCGGCGGCAAGAACCAGATGCCGATGGCATACAGCCCCGACACGAAGATGTTCTACGTGCCCGCCAACGAATGGGGCATGGACATCTGGAACGAACCCGTTGCCTACAAGAAGGGCGCAGCCTACCTTGGCGCCGGCTTCACGATCAAGCCGCTCAACGACGACTACATCGGCGCGCTGCGCGCGGTCGATCCGAAGACCGGCAGGATCGTGTGGGAAGTGAAGAACGGCGCGCCGCTGTGGGGCGGTGTGCTGACCACCGGCGGCAACCTCGTGTTCTGGGGCACGCCCGAAGGCTATCTGAAGGCGGCCGATGCCAAGACCGGCAAGGTGGTGTGGCAGTTCCAGACCGGCTCCGGCGTGGTAGCGCCGCCGGTCACCTGGCAGCAGGGCGGCGAGCAGTACGTGAGCGTGGTCTCCGGCTGGGGCGGCGCCGTGCCCCTGTGGGGCGGTGAGGTGGCCAAGAAGGTGAACCTGCTCGAACAGGGCGGGATGGTATGGGTGTTCAAGATTCCCAAGACCACCAGTGCTGCGATCGCGGCGAAGACCAACGTTGTCGGAGACTGAGATGAAAGACACGACGCGGCGCATCTTCATCACTCGAACCCTTGCAAGCGGCTGCGCCATGCTTGCATCCTCAGCCGTCACGCAAGCCGCACCGGCGCGCGTCGACGAGGCCGACGAGACGGCCCAGGCCCTCGGCTACAAGCACGACACCGCCAAGGTGGACAAGAAGCGCTTTCCCAAGCACAGCGCCACGCAGCGTTGCACGAACTGCTCCTTCTTCCAGGGCAGTACCTCCGACGAATGGGGCGGCTGCGCGATGTTCGGGCGCAAGCAGATCGCAGGCCCGGGCTGGTGCAGCGCGTGGGCGCCCAAGCCCGGCTGAAACTTGCCGCGCATTCCTGTTTCTCGTTCGGACCGCAATGAGCACCCGTCGGCGTGCGGGCATCGAAGCGGTCCCTTCGATTGGCTGGCTAATCGTAGAACTTGCCGCCGTACAGAATGCCAACTGCAGATTCGCATACAGGATCTGGTGAGGGCGACCTTTGGTGACCACGCGTGACAGCCGCACCAGCTGTCGCGCACCACCGCATGCCTCCATCACAACCGCAGTGGAGGCCCGGTTGGCAAACCAGGCACGGCCCGTGCATGCGGTGCCAGGTTGACTCGACCCGCTGATGGGCCCCATATGAACGCACCGATTGGACCGACATTGTCCGCGCGACCTTCGAGGACCACGGCGTTGATGGAGGAAGCGCCGATGGCCGCGCCGGCGTCGCTGCACGCACAGCTGCTGGGCGGAACAGTGGGTCAATCTTGCGCGCCGGCGAGACCGGGGAGCGAACGCCTGTGGGCGGCGGCGCAGTCGGCGTTCGCGCCACTGGCCAGACTCTTCCGTGGCTTCCAGGATCGATGCCACCGCCCTAAGGACGGAGGTGGCATTCGCGCAGGCGGGTACGAACAAACTCGCTTCGGTGCCCATCGATGAACTCAAGCAGGTCTACCTGGCGTGTGACCGCACGGCATCGCGCCAGCTGCTGGACATGGCATCGGCGGCGTATTGCTCGTCCGTCGCCGAAGCGTTTGCAAAGGCGCGCGTTCGACGACAACTTCGATCGGCTACTGGCACGGTGGCGCGCCGAGAAACAAGGCGCAGCGTCTGCGCAGCCCGCTACAGCACCAATAGCGCGCGAAGGTCGTTGACGCTGATAAGCGTCAGGCACGGTAGGGCCCCAAGCAGGCAAGGGCCAGCGGCTGCAGCAGACGTCGCCCAGGCGCTGAGCCATTGGGCCAGCGCAGAACGCGGCAATGCGACGCCAGCCCGCGCGAATCTGCCGGAGGATTGGCCACCCGCGAAGCTGCGCATTCAGTTCGCCGAGGATCACCGGCGGCGGAAGTGCAGCGGCTCGCGACGGTCGCCAGCACCAGGGGCCCTCGCCGCGCATCAGCCCTGGCCGGACCTCAGCCCCAGCTGTTCGACGATGCGCTGCTGCACCGCGAAGGATTCGCGCATGCTGCGGCCATAGTCCGCGCTGCCCAGGTAGGCGATCTCTTGGTCGTACCGGGCCAGCTCTGCAATGTGCCGGGGGTCGAACAATGCCGTCCTGAACGCATCGTGCAGCGTGCGCAGCACGGAGGCCGGCAGGCCGCGCGGACCGGCCAGGCCATAGGGCGACATCGCGACGATGCCGTGACCCAGCTCGTCCAGGGTCGGCACGTCCGGCCAGCGCCGGGTGCGCGCCGCGCCGAAGGTCGCCAGTAAACGCAGCCGGCCCGAGTCAACATAGGGAGCGAAACCGTTGGAGTTGACGCCCGCCATCACCTGGTCCGAGGCCACCGCCACCATCTGCTCGGCGGTTCCCTTGTAGGGAACATGGATGTAGCTCAGACCGTGTCGCGCGAACAAGCCGTCCAGCACGACATGCGGTGTCGTGCCGATGCCGTTGGTGGCGATGCTCAGTTCGCCGGGGTGCGCGGCGGCATGGCCCAGCAGGTCGTCGACGCTGCGCAAGGCGCTCGCCGCAGGCACGACCAGTCCGAAGGTCACGCCGCTGATCTGCAGGATGGGCGTGGTGTCGCGGATAGGATCCCAGGCGACCTTCTGCGTGTGCGGCGCGCGGAACACCGGCTGCGGCATCTGCGCCAGGGTGTAGCCATCCGGCGGCGCCTGCTGCAGCACCGGCATCGCCAGCGTGCCGCCGGCGCCGCCGCGGTTTTCGATCAGGATCCTCTGACCCAGCTGTCGGCCGGCCAAGTCGGCCAGCAGGCGCAGCGTGATGTCGGTGGCACCGCCCGCCGGCCATGGCACCCACAGCGAGATGGGGCGCTGCGGAAACGAGGTATCGCCGCCGGGCTGGGCATAAACCCAGGGCGCGGCGCTCGCTGCCGCTGTGGCCGCTGCACAGAACAGGACGCGACGTCGCGAGATCATGCCGCCCCCCGCTGCGCCAGGGTGCCGAAGCCGCGCTGCGGCTCGTAGCCCCGGCACGCCAGCGTGAAGCACAGCAGCAACGTGGCCAGGACGATCAGCGGCGCGATCCCGGGATCCTTGCCATAGAGCGCGAAGCGGATCCACTCGACGGCGTGCGTGAAGGGATTGAATTGCGCGACGCGCCACACCCACGTCGCGCCCGACTCTTCCAGCTTCCACAGCGGGTACAGCGCAGTCGACAGGAAGTACATCGGGAAGATGACGAAGTTCATCGCGCCGGCGAAGTTCTCGAGCTGCTGCACGTACACCGACAGCAGCAGCCCCAGCGACGCAAGCATCAGCGCGGCGGCGAGCGTGGCACCGAACGCGTGCAGCAGCGATAGCGTCTCCATCGGCAGCGTCGTGCCCAGCAAGGCTGCCACAGCCACGAAGGCCAGCACCTGCACCAGGCTCAGCAGCGCGGCCGCGACCAGCTTGCACAGCAGCAGCCACCAGCGGGGCAGGGGCGCCGTGAGCAACAGTCGCATCAGGCCCATCTCGCGGTCGTAGACCATCGCCAGCGACGACTGCATGCCATTGAACAGCAGCACCATGCCGACAAGCCCCGGAGCGATATACAGGTCGTAGGGAATGTAGGTGTCGTACGGCTCGACGATGGCGACTCCGAACACGTTGCGAAAGCCGGCTGCAAACACCGCCAGCCACAGCACCGGGCGCACCAGCGCCGAGACGAGCCGCGCCCTCTGCCGCGCGAACCTGATCAGCTCGCGCAGCACGATGGCGCGCATGGCTTGCAGCGCATGCGCGGCGCAAGCGCGTGCCGCGCGCGACTCAGTCATCGACGACCACCGTGTGCGGCACGCGGCCGACGGGCAGCGTCTTCAGCGCCTTGGCGCTGGCGGTGTCGACCACCGTCATGTCGTCCGACAGGCCATTGACCACGAACAGGCGCGAGCCGTCGCGGTTCAGTCCGAGACCCCAGGCACGCTTGCCGACAAGCACCAGCTGGTTCGTCTTGCGTGAGGCCACGTCGACGAAGGCCACGTGGTTGGCGCGGCCGAGCCCCACGTACATCGTCCTGCCGTCGCGCGACAGCGTGAGCCCGACCGGCGTGATGTCGTCGGCGCGCATGCCTTTCACCTCGAAGGAGATGGTAGCCACCACCGCCAGGTCGCGGACCGAGATGACGCTGACACTGCTGCCGAGCTCGTTGCTGACCCACAGCTCGCTGCCGTCGGCCGAGAACGCGAAGCGCCGCGGGCGCTTGCCCACCGCGATGTTCTTGACGATCTTCAGAGTGGCGGTGTCGAGCACGTGGACCAGGTTCGCGACTTCCGAGCTCACGTAGACGCGCTTGCCGTCGGCGGCGACCTTCACGCCCTCGGGCTCCTTGCCGAGCGGCACGCTCTTGACCTGCTTCTTCGCGACGAGGTCGAAGACGTTGAGCGCGCCGCCATCCTCGGCCGACACATAGGCGGTGCGGCCGTCGGGCGACAGGTCGAAGACCTCGGGGTCGTCGCCGAGCGGCACGCTGCCGACCAAGCGGCGGCTCGCCAGGTCGATGATGTCGGCGCGGCCGGAATCGCTGCATGCGACCATCAGCTGCGTGTCGGCGCGAAGCCGCTGCATGTGGCGCGGGCGCTTGCAGGTCGGGATGGTGCCCACCACGGCGAGCATCTTCAGGTCGACCATCGTGATCGCATGGTCCTTCTCGCTGGAGATGTAGGCAAGCCCGCTGTCCTTGGCATGGACGGTGGGGGCGCTCAGCGTGGCCGCCAGCAGCATCGGGAGCAGGAAGAGGGGTTTCATGGGCTTCATGCGCTGGCGGCTCAGCGGGTGGCATTGAGGAAGGCTGCCTCGAGCGTCGGCCCGCCGAGAGCCGCGGTGACTGCGGCAGGTGTTCCCTCGGCCAGCAACTCGCCACGGTGCAGCACCAGCACGCGGTCGGCGCCTTCGGCCTCGGACACCAAGTGGGTGGCCCACAGGACCGTCACGCCGCGCTCGCGCGCCTCCTGGTGCAGGCCGCCGATGAGGTCGTGGCGGGACTTCGGATCGAGCCCGACGGTGGCCTCGTCCATCAACAGGAGTTCCGGCCGGTGCAGCAGCGCGCGCACCAGTTCGACCTTGCGCCGGCTGCCGCCCGAGAGTTCTCGCACGCGCCGGCCCAGGTCGGCCACGAGGCCGAAGCGCGCCGCTTCGAAGGCGATGCGCTCGGCGGCCGCTGCGCGCGGCAGGCCCTGCAGGTCGGCGTGGAACTGCAGGTTGCGCGCGACGCTCAGGTCGAGGTCGAGTGACTGCTGCTGGAACACCACGCCGATGTGCGCCAGCGCGCGTCGCGCGTCGCTGCGCATCGACAGGCCTGCCACTTCCACATCGCCCGCATCGGCCGCGAACAGGCCTGTGAGCACCTGGAACAGCGTCGACTTGCCGGCCCCGTTGGGCCCGAGCAGGACGGCGAAGCTGCCGCGTGCGATCGAGATGCTGAGCGCGTTGAGCGCCACCCGCGCGCCGTAGCGCTGGGTGAGCTGGTGGACTTTCAGCATGGCCCGGCCTGCGAAGCTGAGAGCGCGCGCGAATTCTCGTCGCTGCGGTAGATCAGCCCGGCCTGCTTCGCCGCGCCCGGAACGAAGCGCAAGGGCTGCACCGGCATGCCGCATTGCCCGGCGTGCGCGCGTTCGGTGTCCGCATCGGCGAGCATGGCGTCGATGCGCCCGCGGTGTTCGCTCTTCGGGCACACCGGGTCGGTGGCCGCGGCATCGCCCGTCACCAGGAAAGCCTGGCAGCGGCAGCCTCCGAAGTCGTGGTCCTTTTCGTCGCAGTCGCCGCAGGTGCTGCTCATCCACGCCTGGCCGCGGTAGCGGTTGAACGCGTCGCTCTCGTACCAGGCCTCGCGCACCGAGGCATGGCGCAGGTCGGGGAACGCGATGCCGGGCAGCATGCGCGCGCTGTGGCATGGCAGTGCGCTGCCGTCGGGCGCCACCACCATGAACAGCGAGCCCCAGCCGGCCATGCAGGGCTTGGGCTTGGCGTCGGCATAGTCGGGCGAGACCCACAGCACCTTCATGCGGCCGTCGAGGCGCTCGCGGTGCACCATGACGACCGCCTCGGCGTCGCGCAGCTCGTCGACGGTTGGCATCAGGGCCGCGCGGTTCTGCCAGGCCCAGCCGTAGTACTGGGTGTTGGCGAGTTCGAGGTAGTCGGCGCCCATGCGCTCGGCCATGTCGATGATTCGGCCCACATGCGGCAGGTTGAAACGGTGCATCACACAGTTCAGCACCATCGGGTATCCCTGCGCCTTGATGATCGCGGCGACCTTCGACTTCAGATCGAAGGTGCGGGTCGAGCTGATGAAGTCGTTGAGTTCGCGCGTCGAATCCTGGAACGAGAGCTGGATGTGGTCGAGCCCGGCCGACTTCAGTGCCTTCGCGCGTGCCTCGGTGAGGCCGACGCCCGAGGTGATGAGGTTGGTATAGAAGCCGAGCTGGCGCGCATGTGCGACCAGCGCTTCGAGGTCGTCGCGCAGCAGGGGCTCGCCGCCCGAGAAGCCGAGCTGCACGGCGCCGAGCGCACGCGCCTCGCCGAGCACGCGCTTCCAGGTCGCGGTGTCCATCTCGCTGTCATGCCGGGCGTAGTCGACCGGGTTGGAACAGAACACGCAATGCAGCGGGCAGCGGTAGGTCAGCTCCGCCAGCAGCCACATGGGAGGCCGGATCGTCATGCTGTTGGCGGCGGCTTGCATCGTCTCCCCTATTGCAGCCATCCGCGCTGCCTGGCCTGGCTGAGAAACGTGCAGACGTCGCCGGCGAGCCCGGGCTGTCCGAACGCGAGTTCGAGCTCCGCCACGATCTGGTCCACCGAGCGGCAACCGTCGCAGCGCCGCAGGATCTCGGCGGCTGGCGTGTTGAGCCTGACCATGCCTTCCGGATAGAGCAGCACCCAGCTGTCCTGCGCCGGCTCGAACTGCAGCCGGAACATTGTTGCCACGTTGGGCCTGGCGTTCATGGCTGCGACTCCAGCGACAGGTCGTCGGGGTAGGCGCGCTCGATGGCATCGAGCATCGACCACAGGATGTCCAGCTTGAACTGCAGGATGGCAATCGCGCGCTCCTGGCGCGCACGCGTGCTGCACCAGCGCCGCGCCACTTCGAGCCCGTGCTCGACATCGCGCGTGGCGAGCGGGATGCGATGGCGAAAGTAGGCGAGGCCGTCCGCTTCGATCCATGGGTACAGCGTCGGCCAGCCCGCCAGCCGGTCGGCGTGGATCCTCGGCGCGAACATCTCGGTCAACGACGAGATCGCCGCCTCTTCCCATGGCCTGCTGCGCGCGAAGTTCACATAGGCGTCGACGGCGAAGCGCACACCTGCCTGCACATGGCGATGCGACCAGAGGTCCTCGCGGCGCAGGCCGACGGCCTCGCCGAGCCGGCTCCAGGCCTCGATGCCGCCCGCATTGCTGCCGGCGAAGTCGCCGCGGCCGTCGTGGTCGAGGATGCGTTCGATCCAGCGTCGGCGCTCCGCACGGTCGGCGCAGTTGGCCAGCACCGCCGCATCCTTCTGCGGAATGTTGACCTGGTAGTAGAAGCGATTCGCCACCCATCCCCGAATCTGGAACGGCTGCAGCTCGCCCCGGTTCAGGCGCTGGTTGAACGGGTGGTGGATGTGATAGTCCTTCTCGCAGTCGCGAAGCCTGGCCTCGAAGGCCGAAGCGCTCCACGGTTCGTGCGCGTCGCCCTGATCGGCCGCCGGTGGGGCGCTCTGGAACAGTTCGGTATTCACAGCGTGATCTCCATTCCGTCGTAGGACACCTCGATGCCGTGCGTCTCCAGCACGCGGCGCTGCGGGCTGCCTTCGTCGAGGATCGGGTTGCTGTTGTTGATGTGGATGAGCACCTTGCGTCGTGCGGGCGTGGCCCGCATCACGTCGACCATGCCGGTGCGCACGGCGCTGGCGCTCTGCGGCAGGTGGCCCATCTCGGTGGCGGTCTTGCCGCTCAGGCCGGCACGCTGCATTTCGTCTTCTTCCCAGAAGGTGCCGTCGACCAGAAGGCAGTCGGCGTTGCTCATCCAGCGCAGCTCCTGGTTGCCCACCTCGGCGAGGCCCGGCGAGTAGAACAGGCGCTTGCCATCGCGCAGGTCTTCGATCAGCAGTGCGATGTTGTCGCCCACCATCTGCTCGCGACGGTGCGGCGAATACGGCGGCGCCTTGCCCGGGATGGCCAGCGCAGTGAAGCGCAGCGAGGCGAAGCCCTCGATCTCGAACTCGGCGCTCACCTGGTCGCCCGCCACCGGCAGCATGTGCCAGCGCGTGCCGCAATAGTGCTGGAGCACGTTCAACAGCGGCAGGCCGGTGGTGAGGTCTTCGAACACGCAGGGCGTGGCATAGAGGTCGATGCAAGGGCCTTCGCGCAGACCCAGCAGACCGGTGACGTGGTCGATCTGGGCGTCCATCAGCACCACCGCCTTGATCGGCGTGTCGCGCAGCCCCTGCCGCGGGTGGAGCTGCGGATGGCTGCGAATCTGCTGGCCGATGTCGGGTGACGCGTTGAGCAGTACCCACGACTCGCCGTCGGCCGACACGGCGATTGAGCTCTGCGTTCGCGCACGCGCGCTCAGCTCGCCTTGCCGCTGGCCGGCGCACAAGCGGCAGTTGCAGTTCCATTGCGGGAAGCCGCCGCCGGCGCCCGAGCCGAGCACGAGAATTTTCATGGGAGGGTGTCTGGTGTGACCGGCGGCGGCGCATCGCATGCGATGCGCCGCCGCCTGAGTCGAGCGGGTCAGCGGTTCGAGATGTACATCGTGATTTCGAAACCGAAGCGCATGTCTTCGAATGCGGGTTGCGACCATTGCATGAGAGTCTCCTTGGGGTTGCCATCCAAAGTCCGGGCAGGATTGCCGTGAGGACACACGCCGTGCCGCAAGACGCATGCCTGTGGCACGCTGGCCCAAAAAACTGGTGCTTGCCCCTAGGCGCAGGCGTGCGCGGCCGGCTCTGCGCGACATCGAAGGGCAAGCAAGGGGAATGCTGTGTTGCGACTGCTCCATCCGGGGACAGTGGCGCGCAGCGATGGCACAGGGATTTCCCGTGCCCGGGTGTTCAGCCGCCCTTGCCCCAGCGCAGCTTGCGGTAGATGGTGTTGCGGCTGATGCCCAGTCGCTTCGACGCAATGGAGATGTTGCCGTTCGCCGCCGCAAGGGCCGCGCGAATCATCTCGATCTCGGCTTCTCCGAGCGTGAGTGACGACGTGCCGTCGTAGGCGGTCTCGGCCGGCGGGGCGACGACGGTCGGCTCGGCGGGTCGGTCCACGGACGCCGGCGCGGGCATGTCAAGCGGCATGCTCGCCGCCGGGGCTGTGATGGCCGGGGCGGCTGCGGGAATGGACGAGCGAACCCGCTGCACGTCCTCGAGGAAGTCGTCCGACAGATGATGCTCGGTGATCTGCGGCGCGCCGGCCGCCATCACGGCGGCCGTGCGCAGCACGTTCGCGAGCTGACGGATGTTGCCGGGCCATGCGTAGCGGCTGAACAGCGCCGACACGTGCGAGCTGATCTCCGGCGTGCCATGTGGGCACTCGGTCAGCAGGATGCGGCGTGCCACGACGCCGAGATCGCTGCGCTCGCGCAGCGCCGGCAGGCGCACGACCAGCCCGTTCAAGCGGTAGTACAGGTCTTCGCGGAACGTGCCGGCCTCGATCATCTCGCGCAAGTTGCGGTGGGTCGCCCCGATCACGGCGATGTCCACCGGAATCGACTTCTGGCTGCCCAGCGGCATCACGCAGCGCTCCTGGAGAACGCGCAGCAGCCGCGCCTGCAGGGCGAGCGGCATGTCGCCGATCTCATCGAGGAACAGTGTGCCGCCGTTGGCTTGCACGATGCGCCCGCATGCGCCCTTGCGGCGCGCGCCGGTGAACGCGCCGTCTTCATAGCCGAACAGCTCGGCCTCGATCAGGGACTCGGGAATGGAGGCGCAGTTCACGGCCACGAAGGCCTGCCTGGAACGGTTCGAGTCCTGGTGCACCGCGCGCGCGAGCAACTCCTTGCCGGTGCCGGTTTCCCCGAGGATCAGGAGCGGGATGTCGCGGTTCAGGACGCGCTGCACCTTCTGCACCATCGCCTCGATCTGCATATCGCCGGTCTTCAGGTAGTGCAGGCCCGAGAAAGCGCTCGGTGGCGCGGCCGCGGCGTTGGCCGGATGGGGCGGCGGGTTCGCGTCGACCGGCACGGCTTCGCGGGCCGTGACGGCCTGCGATGCCGGTTCGTCGCCGCCCAGGCCGGCCATCATCGAGCGCGGCGTGCCATTGAAGCGGGCCTTGACATAGAACTGCCGGCCGTTCGAAAGGCTCAGGCACATCGGCGTCGACAGCGGTGCCCGGAGATGGTCGAACATGGCCGGGACGGTGGTGCCGAACAGGCTGGTCAGGCTCTGCATTCGCAGCGCCGCGCTGCTCATGTCGAGCTGGTCCAGCGCGCTGCGATTTGCGCCGAGGATCTTGCCATCGGCGCCGACGACGATGATGCCTTCGAGCAAGGTGCCGATGAATTCGACGCGGCTGTGCAGGTGCAGCCGAAGCCGGTTGCCGAAGTCGTCCGACAACCACTGGTTCTCGATCATGCGCGCCGACATGCGCACCAGCCCCATGGTGTGCTGGTGATATGAACGCTGGTCGCCGGTGACGTCGAGCACGCCGAGCATGTTGCCGCGCGGATCGAAGATCGGGGCCGCTGAACAGGTGAGGAAGCTGTTCGCATGGATGAAGTGCTCGCCGCCGTGAACGACCGTGGGCGACTCCTCGAACAGCGCCGTGCCGATGGCGTTGGTGCCTTTCGAATGCTCGGCCCAGCTGACGCCCGGCGACAGTGCCACTTTGCCGGCGCGTTCGAGAAACTTGTCGTCCCCGACCGAGTGCAGGATCGTTCCCTGGGCATCGGCCAGCACGATCATGCTCTCGGTGTTGACGATCTGCTCGAACAGCATCTCCATCACCGGCGCCGCGTGCGTGAACAGGCGCTGGTTGCGCTCTCGCGCCACGCTGAGGTCGCTGCGCATCAGGGGTTCGAAGTCGGGGCGCTCGATGCGGGTCAACCCTAGTGCGGCGCAGCGCTGATGCGACTGCTCGATCAGCTCCGTGCGCGCGGCCTGCCGCACGAAGGGCAATGCCGACGGAGTCGTCCAGGTCTTGGCGTTCGTGACCAAGGCACGATGAGTTGCGGACATCCTTGTGTCTCCTCTGCGCCTGCCGAGGCAGGTTGTCTCCGTCGAATCACCGCGCGCCGGGCCGTTATCACCAGCTGCGTGGCACTGCTGCGTTTTGGCACAGCTCTCCGGGTCTGTTGCAAAGCAGGCCGGCCAAAGTGGCAAGGATGCCGCAGTGCCGCACGTGCGGCTTGATCTGGAGCAACTGGGCGATCGATCACAGGCAATTTGTGTTCCCGCCTGCAACACCGGCGCGTGGCACGGCGTTTGCAGACCGAGCTCATCTTTCAACACGACCATGACGGAGACCTGACATGAAGCGAAACGGAAATCTGCCGGCCGCACCCACCCCACCCAGCCGCCGGCGCGGGCGCATGGCCATGCGCCACGGCGCCTGGCTGCTGGCCATCGCCGCCTGCGCCGCAAGCCCCGCCGTATGGGCGCACGGCGACGTGACGCCGCAGGCGGTCGACACTTCGGCGCTTCCGAAGCTCGGCCAGGAATGGCGTCCCGAGAACCCGTTCCGGGCCAACGACGCCGCCGTCAAGATCGGCACGTCGGCCTACAACCAGAACTGCGCCCGCTGCCATGGGCTGGAAGCGATCTCCGGCGGCATCGCGCCCGACCTGCGCAAGATCGACAACGAATGCGCAGCGCTCAAGGACAGCGCCAAGAAGGCCGCCTGCGTGAAGGAGATCGACGAGTTCTATCTCACGACCGTTCGCCAGGGACGTTCCCGCAACGGCGCGGTGTACATGCCGCCGTTCGAAGGGGTCATGAACCAGGAAGCCATCTGGGCGATCAAGGCCTACCTCGAAACGCGCCGTGACAAGCCGTTCTAGGCGGGGAGGGTCCATGACACCCAAGACACCGAGCCGTCGCGATTGCCTGCGCTGGCTGGGCGCGTCCGGCGCCGCAGCCCTGGCATGTGCGCCGCTGCACCTGCGGGCGACGCCACTGGAGCGCGTGCGCGAGCGCGGCACGCTGACGGTCGGCCTCTACCACGACATGCCGCCGTTCCACGTCGGCGGCCAGGGCATCGACGTGGAGCTGGCGCGCGCCCTGGCCGAATCGCTGGGCGTCAGGCTCTCGCTGCTGCCGTTCCATGCCGACGAGAACATGAACGACGACTTGCGCAACATGGTGTGGCGCGGCCACTACCTCGGCTACGGCCCAGCCGACGTGTTGCTGCACGTGCCGGTCGACCGGCCGCTGATGGAAGGCAACCCGCAGGTCAGCATCTTCGCGCCGTACTACCGCGATCGGGTCGTGATGGCACGCCAGCTCGAGCGCGTGCCGCGGCTCGAGACGCTGTCCCAGTTGGGCGCCGACAAGGTGGCGGTGCCTGGCCAGTCGCTCGCGGGCTGGTTGCTGATCGGCGCCGATGGCGGCGCCTACCGCAACCAGTTGATCACGCAATGGAAGGACGGCGCAGAGACGGCGCACGCGCTGTTGCGCGGCGAGGTGGCGGTGGCCGCAGGACTGGCGTCGGAGATGGAGTCGGTGCTGCGCGGCGACCCGCGCTTCGCCATCGCGCCGATGCCTTCGCCGCGGGCGCCGCGCGACGGATGGGCCGTCGGCATGGCCGTCAAGCGTGATGCCACCGAGCTGGCGCAGGCGCTGCAGCGCACGGTGAACGAAATCGCGGCCAGCGGCCGGCTGCGTCAGATCTTCCAGCACGGCAACCTCGCGTGGCAAGCCGCATGACGCGCGAAAAACCCGGCAGGTTGCTGCCGGGTTCGCGTGAGCCGCGCCGCGGCTAGAGCCTTCCGCGCGCTTCGAGCACCTTCCATTCCGCGTCGTCGTACAGGCGCGAACGCGTGAGAAAGCGCAGGCCGGTCGGCCGCTCGAGCGAGAACATGCCGCCGTTGCCCGCCACCGCATCGATGATGAGATGCGTATGCTCCCAATACGCGAACTGGGCCCGGCTCGTGTAGAACGGCGTGCCCGCGATCTCGCCCAGGCAGACGTCCGAATCGCCCGTGACGAACTCGCCGGCGGCGAAGCACATCGGTGCGCTGCCGTCGCAGCAGCCGCCGGACTGGTGGAACATCAGCGGGCCGTGCACGGCGCGCAGGCGCTCGATGAGCGCCTGCGCGGCCGGCGTGGCGGACACGCGGCTGACGCCGTCTTCGGGCATCTTCAGAAGAATCCCAGCTTGTTCTGGCTGTAGCTCACCAGCAGGTTCTTGGTCTGCTGATAGTGGTCCAGCATCATCTTGTGGTTCTCGCGGCCGATGCCCGACTGCTTGTAGCCGCCGAAGGCCGCATGGGCCGGATAGGCGTGATAGCAATTGGTCCACACGCGTCCCGCCTGGATGCCGCGGCCCATGCGGAAGGCACGCGCGCCATCGCGGGTCCACACGCCGGCGCCCAGTCCGTAGAGCGTGTCGTTGGCGATCTCCAGCGCCTCTTCTTCCGTCTTGAAGGTCGTCACCGACAGCACCGGGCCGAAGATTTCTTCCTGGAAGATGCGCATCTTGTTGTGGCCCTTGAAGACCGTGGGCTTGACGTAGTAGCCAGCGCCGAGTTCACCGACCTGCGTATTGCGTTCGCCACCGATCAGGCATTGCGCGCCTTCCTGCTTGCCCAGATCGATGTACGACAGGATCTTCTCCATCTGCTCCTGCGAGGCCTGCGCGCCGATCATGGTGGACGGGTCCAGCGGATGGCCCTGCTTGATGGCCTCGACCCGCTTGATCGCGCGCTCGATGAAGCGCTCGTAGATCGACTCCTGCACCAGCGCCCGGCTCGGGCAGGTGCAGACCTCGCCCTGGTTCAGCGCGAACATCGCGAAGCCCTCGAGCGCCTTGTCGAAGAAGGCGTCGTCCGCCGCCATGACGTCCTCGAAGAAGATGTTGGGCGACTTGCCCCCCAGCTCCAGGGTCACGGGGATGATGTTCTGGCTCGCGTACTGCATGATCAGCCGGCCGGTGGTGGTTTCGCCCGTGAAGGCGATCTTCGCGATGCGCTTGCTCGACGCCAGCGGCTTGCCCGCCTCCAGCCCGAAGCCGTTGACCACGTTGAGCACGCCGGGCGGCAGCAGGTCGCCGATCAGCTCCATCAGCACCAGGATCGAGGCGGGCGTCTGTTCGGCCGGCTTGAGCACCACGCAGTTGCCTGCGGCCAGCGCGGGGGCCAGCTTCCACACCGCCATGAGGATCGGGAAGTTCCACGGAATGATCTGCCCGACCACGCCCAGCGGCTCATGGAAGTGGTAGGCATAGGTGTCGTGATCGATCTCGCTGATGCCGCCTTCCTGCGCGCGGATGCAGCTGGCGAAATAGCGGAAGTGGTCGATGGCCAGCGGCATGTCGGCCGCCATCGTCTCGCGCAGCGGCTTGCCGTTGTCGATCGTCTCGGCCACGGCAAGCGTCTTCAGGTTCTGCTCCATGCGATCGGCGATCTTGAGCAGGACGTTGGCCCGTTCGGTGGGCGACGTGCAGCCCCAGGCCGCCTTCGCCTTGTGCGCAGCATCGAGCGCGGCTTCGATGTCCTTCGCGTTCGAGCGCGGGATGCTGGTGAAGGCCTGGCCGGTGATCGGTGTCAGGTTGTCGAAGTACTGGCCGTCGATCGGTGCAACCCACTCGCCGCCGATGTAGTTGCCGTATTGCTTCTTGTACGGGTTCGCAATGTCGAGGTGGGTCATTTCTGCCATGTCCATGAGTCGTCTCCTGTCGGGTGGTTGAAAAAACGGATGGCGGGACGCGACGCGGCCCGCGGAGCGACTCAGTGCAAAGCGCGGGCCACGCCGCGGCGGCGTCATCGCGGACGACGCAAGCCGTTGTCAGGCATGGAGTTTTTCCGCCAGCCTCGCGCGGCGCGTCGTCGTTGCTCCAGCGGGCGGCTGTGCCGTAGAGGAGCAACTGCTGCAAAACGGATCACGTTGCACGTGCAGCCGCGCAGTACCGACTTGGCGCACGCCAGCGGCCTTCAGCTCCGAGCTCCTCCACCCGGCGCCGAGGTGCCCTACCTTGAGCTTGCTCAAGCGCGCCGCGCGGTGCGCTTGCCACCTGCGTACTTGGACATCAAGATTCGCAGCATCCCATGCACAGTCACCCGGCAGGTGGCCTCAGGAGTCGCAATGGATCGTCGCAAGTTCATTCGGGTTGCGGGAGGCGGCTTCGTCTTCGCTGCGGCGACGGCGGCACTCGCCGGCTGCAGCCAGCAGATGCCCGCTGCGGCCATCGAGCCGTGGCAAGGGCCGGGGCCGGAGGCCGACCCGCGCCGCTGGATCCTCGGCTACGCGATCCTGGCGCCGCACTCGCACAACCTGCAGTCCTGGCTGGTGGATCTGCGCACACCGGACGAGATCGTGCTGCGCTGCGACCTTGGCCGGCTGCTGCCCGAGACCGACCCGTTCTCGCGCCAGATCATGATGAGCCACGGCACCTTCCTGGAGCTGCTCGACATCGCGGCGCGCGAGCGCGGGCTGCGTGCCGACATCACCCTGTTTCCCGAGGGTGCGTTCGGCCCGGAGAAGCTCGATCAGCGACCGGTGGCGCGCGTCCGCCTGATGCCCGATGCGGCCACGCGCAAGGACCCGCTGTTCGCGCAGATCCTCGCGCGCCGCACCAACCGCAGCGTGTACGACCTGCAGCGGCCGGTGCCCGCCGAGGCCTGGAAGGCGATGGCCGAAGCAGTGGGGCCGCACCCCTTGCATTTCGGCTTCGTCGGCGCGGACCGGGCCGACGCGCTGGAACAGCATCGCGCCATCGCGGCCGAGGCCTGGCGCATCGAGCTGAGCACGCCGCGCACGATCCTGGAGTCGTACAAGGTGCTGCGCGTCGGCGCCGCCGAGATCGAGAAGCACCGTGACGGCTTGTCGATGCTGGACCCGACGGTGGTGCTGCTCGAGCGCATCGGCCTGTTCGATCGCAGCAAGGCGCCGGCGTCCGATGCCTTCGCCACCACCAGCCAGATCAAGGACTTCGGCAAGAAGCTCGCGTCCACGCCCGGCTTCCTCTGGATGTTGACCGAGAGCAACGACCGGGTGACCCAGGTCAACGCGGGGCGCGCCTACGCGCGGGTGCAGCTCGCCGCGACCGGGCAGGGCCTGGCGATGCAGCCGCTGCAGCAGGCCCTGCAGGAGTATCCCGAGCAGGCCGGACCCCACGCCGACATTCGGCGCCTGCTGGCCGTGCCGCTACCCGAGCGGACCGTGCAGATGTGGGCGCGTGTGGGTTATGCGCCGCCGGTCGGTCCTGCGCCGCGCCGTGGCCTGGCAGCGCAGCTGATTCGCGCGTGAGGGCTTGTTATCGACGACAACCATCATGCGGGACATGAGAGGTGAGACCGACGCTCTAAGTCGCCAGCCTCGTCGCCTCGGCAGAATTCGGCCAGACGCCGACCTTCAACGTCGTCGTGAGATGTTGTCGTATTCGGCCAGCAGGTCGCTCATGGCCTCGCCGACTCCGTAGCCGATGTTCTGACTGATGCGACACACAGCATCCAGTCGTTCCATGAACAAGGGCCGCTGCGCATCCGGCAGTCTCGCAATGGTCTGCAACGCCTGCTCGAACATTCGCACCAGCGCACTGAAGTAGCCCTCGTCCTGCAGGCCGACTTCGACGCTGAAGCCTGACGCGCGCTCGCAGTAGAAGACCATCAGCTCTGCCAGACCCGCCGGTTGGCCAATGGCCTTCTTGAAATTCGCGATGGGCTTCTTGGCCTCGGCGACGGACGCGTTCTGGTTCCGGAACATGTCGGGCCAGAGCCAACGGTTGATGGTGGTCTTGTACGGCTCCAGGACATCTTCGCCCAGCCCGAAACGGGCGTGAAGGAACACTTGATTGTCCTTGTTGGCCGTGTACAGGTCATGCACCAAGCCGACCAGGCCGTCGTGGTCGAAGTGGGTCAGTCTGGCCTTGACGTCACTCCAGGACGCGGCTTCCTTACTCTTGCTTGCTTTCATCTCTGTGCGGTTTCCGGAATTGAAGGCAGGCCATATTGGATGGGCTAAGGCCGAATGACCAAAGTACTATCGTAAAGTCGAACTGCAGTCGTGCAGTGGGCGCAGCCAATCAGAGGTTGGGCCCTTTCACAGGGTCACCGTCGTGCTGAACGTTGAGGGGCGAGCACATGAAATACGACATGGTCAAGGTCGAAGAGGCGCTTCTGGCGTTGCTTGGCGTCTTCGAGTTCGAGAACGGACGCGTGTGGAAGCGGTATGACTTTGCAGTCATGGACGGTCTACACGACAAGGGGCTCATCACGGAGCCCCACGGCAGGCAAGAGTCGGTCTACCTGACTGACGAGGGCCTGCGCCGCGCCAAGGAGCTCGCGGCCAAACACTTCGGGACCAGCGGGGCGGCGCTGGAGCAGCCATAGCTGCGGCAGAATCCGGCCCAACCACGGACGTTCGGACCCTCTACCCCAATCAAGCCAAATGAAGTCCGGGCGCGTCGCCAAGTCCTACACGGCGATCCCATCGATGACGGCGCGAGACCATGAAGCACGGCGGCTATGCTCGAATGCCAACGATAGAAGGACCACGCCATGAAGAAGCTAGTCGCTGCACTTCTCGCAACAGCCATGCTCGGGGGCTGCGTTGTCTACCCCGACGGTCCGGGATATCCCGGTGGCGGATACGGGAAGCAATGCCCGCCGGGACAGGCAAAAAAGGGCAACTGCTAATCCCGGCTTCGCCCTCGGCCCGGCTCGGCACGAATGGCCAAGGGCAATTGCCCTTCGCGACATCGCCAGAGTCCGGCCGACCGCCCGTATTCCTTGGTAGCCTCTGGCCCTTCTGGCCGGGCGCACGGTAGGACGGCCCTCGGCCAGGAGCAGCCGCTCGCGGTCGGCTAAAGTTTGCCCGCAAGCAGACAGAACGGACTGGCCTGGCCAGCCCTCATGTCAAACGTTAAGCATCTCGGAACTACCATGGTCACCTGCTACCTGCGCTATGTCATCGATCCGTTCAAGCTCAAGGAGTTCGAGCACTAAGGAAAGATCTGGATTCCTCTCGTCGAAAGGTTTGGAGGGCAGCACCATGGCTACTTCTTGCCATCGGAAGGCGCGAACAACATTGCGCTGGCCATGTTCACGTTCCCAAGTCTTGCGGCGTACGAGGAATATCGCGCGTTGTCTGCCACAGACCCAGAGTGCCAAGCTGCGTTCAAGTATGCGCAGGACACTCGCTGCATCCTCAGCTATGAACGCAGCTTTTTCAGGCCTGTACTCAAATGAACGCCTACGGCTTGCAGGCCGCCCGCACGCGGCGTGCCAGCCGCGCGAATGGTGACTAACGCACGCCAGCGGCCTTCAGCAAGAACTGCGTCACCTGCTCGACCAGATAGCGCCGGTCCTCCTCGTCGCGCTGCGGCACGCTCCTGAAGTGCGCCACCTGCGCCGCGTGGTCGGCGTAGAACTGGGTCACGGCGCAGAGGTGGAACAGGAACAGCATCGGGTCGGCCTGGTCCATAAAGCCCCGGTTGATCCAGTCCTGGATCATCAGCGTGGCTCGGTGGATGCACTGCCTGCTTGTGTCCGTCATCGTCTTGAGCACCGGCGCGCCGCGCATCACCTCGGCGGCGAGAATCCGCGAGCGCAGCGGGTGCTCGAAGGAGAACAGCATCTTGCGACGGATGAGTCCGGTCAGCATCTCGCGCGGTCCGAAGTCCTCGCCGCTGAAGATGAAGACGCCGATCATGTCGTTGACGATGTCCTTGAGTACCTGGCGGTAGAGGGCTTCCTTGCTCTCGATGTAGTAGTACAGCTGCGCTTTGGACAGCCCGGCCTTGTCGGCGATCGCCTGGGTCGTCGCGCCGGCCAGGCCCTCGCTCGCGAACTCCTCGATGGCCGCCTGGTAGATGGCGTCCAGCACCTGCGCGTGCTTGCGCGAACGCCCGGGCCGGCTCGGCCCCGGGGCCGTCGCGATCTCTGACGGCGCATCGTGACACTCAGCCGCTGGCCTGGTGTTTCTCACGGCGCTGAGGAATACGACATCCTTGGTTTGGCGCATCGGGGTCTCCGGGTGGTAGCGGCGACAACGGTTTTATCGCCGCGGCGGCGGTCATGAGTTGCGCTGCGTCAAACAGGCTTCGCGCCGTGCGCTGGAACCGGGTCCCGCATGTCCAGCCTCAGTACTTCAAACGCGCGTACCAGGTGCGCTGCGCCGCCTCGCGCGCCTGGCCCAGCGTGTGGACTCCCTTGTCCGCCAGCAAAGGGATCAGGCGAAGGAACACCTCCGCCGTCAGGATCGCATCGCCCAGGGCGGTGTGGCGGCCCAGCACCGCGATGCCGAAGCGCTCGGCAATGGCTTCCAGCTCGTGCGACGCCTGGTGCGGGCTTGCCACCGCGGACAACAGCAGCGTGTCGAGCACCGGCTGATCGAAACGCACGCCGGTAGATGCTTCCTTCAGCTGCAGGAAGCGCATGTCGAACGCGGCGTTGTGTGCCACCAGGACGGTGTCGTTGGCGAAGGCGTGGAAGATCGGCAGGATCTCGGCGATGCCCGGCTGGCCGGCGACCATCGCCGGCGTGATGCCGTGTATGGGAATGCCGGCGGCCGGGATACTTCGACCGGGGTCGATGAGCTGCTCGAAGCTCTCCTGCCGCAGCAGCTTGCCGTTGACGATGCGCGCCGCGCCGATCTGGATGATCTCGTCGCCCTGCGACGGATCGAGCCCGGTGGTCTCGGTGTCGAACACCGTGTAGGCCAGGTCCACCAGGCGACGCTCGTCGAGCTCGCGCGCCTGAATGCCGGGCTGGAACAGGTCGAAGTCGTAGTACTCGGGGCGGCTTTCGCTGCGCAGCACCGCGGCTGCCTCCAGTTGTTCCTGGGGTGGAGCGAGCGGGAGCAGGAAGCGAAAGAAAGTCGTTTGCAACGCGCGCTCGCGCTGAAACCAGAACTCGCCACCATGGCGCTCGACCACGTCGCGAACCGACAGCGGGCTGGCCCGATCGCCCACCGTCATCGGGCTCGACTCCCAGCTCGTCACCGTTTCGGTGCTGATGGCCGTGCCGGCCCAGACCAGGTCGAGATGGGCGCGTTCGCCCGCGCGGCGCAGTCGCAATTGAACGCGCTTGACCGCGAACTCGTCCACCAGCCGGGTCGCCAGCGAGGCCAGTGCCTGGAGCAAGGCGTAGCTGTCGACCCTGAGCCACAGGCCAGCGTCGACTTCCGGCGCGGAGGCGCGCGCGCCCGAGCGCGCCTCGATCAGGCGCAGGGCGGCCTGTACCAGGTCGGCGCCGAGCATGTCCTCGAGCGGCCAGCGCGTCTTCAGGCCCTGGCTGGCGCTCGCTGCGAGCGACTGGAGGCGCGCCGTCATGGCGCGAACTTCGTCGTGCACGACGCGCAGGAAGCGCTCGCGCGTCGGCGCGTCCAGGTCGGGCAGCTCGAGCATGTCCACTGCCGCCTGCAGGCTGCCCAATGACGAGCGGCTGCCTTCGGTCAGTCCGTGCAGCAGGCGGTCCTGCTCGGCATCCTCCTCGAACTCGCGGGTGATGTTCTGCAGCATCAGAACGAAGCCCGACAGCTGCGCGGCATCTCCGGGCACGGCCGAGGGATCGCGCACCGGCGCCAGCTGCACCCGCAGCAGTTGACCGGCCTGCGAACTGGTGACGAACTGCGCCGAGGGCTGGGGTGCTCCGCGCAACAGCCGCCGTTGGACGCTTTCGAGCGCGTGGGCGATGAGCTCGCGGTCGAACAGGGCGTAGATCGAGCGGCCCAGTCCGATCAACTCCGCCCCGTCGGCCAATGCCGGCACAGACGACAGCGCGCGAGACTGCAGCCGCGCCCGATTGTTGTAGAGCAGGATGCGGCCGTCCAGGTTGCACACGACCACGCTCTGCGTGAGCTCCGACATCAGCGCAGCCAGGCGGCTGCGTTCCTGCTCGATGCCGCGCGCGGCCTCCTGCACCCGGGCGTCGATGTCGGCGCGCAGGCCGTCGCACTGGCGCGCGAGCTCATCGACGACGCCGGCCAGCGCCCGGGCACCCGCTCCGCATGCCGCCTCCGCGGGGGGCGCGCTGCGGTGGGGCGCGCCGCCGGCCGCCGTGGCCTGCGCGGCTTCAGCCAGCCGGGCCGGCTCGGTCACCCAGATCGCATGGGCGCGACGCGCCAGCGCACCCAGCGCGATCGCCAACACCGCCCAGCCCAGCACCAGCAGGGGCACGCGCGGCGCGATCATCTCGCCCAGCACGGCGCGCTCGTCTGGCGCAAGCGTGGCAGCGAAGATGGCGCCGAGCCCCAAGCCGAGGAGCGCCAGGAGAGCTCCCGGCGCGAGCGCCACGGCGAATTGGTGGGCATCGATCTTCATGCGGAGCTGCTGAGCAACTGCCGCACGCGCGCGGCAAGCTCCCGGGTGGAGAAGGGCTTGGTCATGTAGGCATCGGCTCCCAGGGCCATGCCCTTCGCGACGTCGGTCTCCCGGCCCTTGGCGGTGAGCAGGAGGATCTTCGTGGCGGCGATCTCCTCGTCGGCACGCACGGCCTGCAGGACCTCGAGGCCGGACTTGAAAGGCATCATGACGTCCAGCAGCACCAGGTCAGGCTGTAGGCTGCGGATCAGTTCGAGCGCCTGCTGGCCGTCGCGCGCGATGCTCACCGCGTGCCCTTCGCGCTTCATGAGGAATTCGAGCGAAATCACGATGTTGGGCTCATCGTCTGCAATCAGCACCTTGTAGGCCATGGTCATGTCTCCAGTTCTTGCGTCTCGGGGTGCAGCGGCAGTTCGAAGCCGAAGCATGCGCCGTGACCCGGCCTGGAGTCGAGCCACATCCGGCCGCCGAAGTGTTCGACGATGCGACGGCTGATGGGCAGGCCCAGGCCGGTACCCTGCGGACGATGCGCGGCATCGCCACCCTGGCGAAACTTATCGAACACCAGCTCCTTCTGCTCCGGCGGCACACCGGGGCCGTTGTCCTGCACAGTGATGGTGACGCGATCGACATCGCAGTGCAGGCTGACCTCGACCCGGCCCTGCCCCTGCGGCACGAACTTGGCCGCGTTCGACAGCAGATTGATCAGCACCTGCGTGAGGCGGTCGGGGTCGACCTGCAGCGGCGGCACCGCATCGGGGAGCCTCAGCGCCACGACCGCGCCACGCTCACGGAACAGCTCCTGCGTAGTCTGAACGGCTTGCTGAACCAGCGCGCGCAGGTCGACCTCGGTGCTGCGCCATTCGGCGACGCCCGATTCGATCTTCGCCATGTCCAGCACCTGGTTGACCAGGCGCGTCAGGCGCTCGGTCTCGGTCACCACCAGGCCGAGAAAATGCTGGCGCTGTCCGGTGTCCATCGCCGGGTCGTCAAGCATCAGTTCGGCCAGCGCGCGGATCGAGGTCAGCGGCGTGCGCAGCTCGTGCGTCACCGAGGACATGAAGTCGTCCTTCAGCCGATCGAGACTCTTGAGCTGTTCGTTGGCCTTGCTGAGATCTGCGGTGGCGCGCTCCAGGGAGAGCGATTTCTCCTCCAGCGCCTGCGAATGGGCGCGCAGCGCCGCCGTCTCGCGCGAGGCTTCGTCCAGGATGCGCATGACGTCATCCAGCTCCAGCGCTTCTTCTTCGACGACCGAGGCCACCACCAGCCGGGCCGAGGCGCTGCCGATGGCGCCCGCGAGCTGCGTTTCGATGAACTGCACCAGCCGCGCGTCGGCGGCGAGCTGCTCCGGCCCGGCGAGGCCGTTGCGTCGTGCGTAGTCGTTCAGCAGCCGGTCGGCAGCCGCGGCGCCCAGGAATCGCGTGGCCAGTTGGCGCAGATCGGCCAGCCTGGCGCGGCCGCGCCAGAACACCGGCCCAGCCTCGGCGGCCCCGCGTTCCGTACGCTGGAAGACGTCGACGAACATCAAGGCCTGGCTCGCTTCGCGTGCGGAAGGGCGGCTCAGCAGCGACACGCCGAAGTACAAGGCGGTGTTGACCAGCAGGCTCCAGAACAGCGCATGGGTCAGGTTGTCCAGGCCCGAGAGGCCCAGCAGCTGCTCGGGCCGCAGCCAGGCGATGCCGAACGGCCCTTGGTCGATGTATCCGGCGGGGATCCAACCCGACTTGGCGATCGACGGCAGCATCAGCGTCCAGGCCCACAGCACGAAGCCGGCGCCAAGGCCGGCGAGCGCGCCGTGCCGCGTGCCGCCCTTCCAGTACATGCCCGCCAGCATCGGCGGCGCGAATTGGGCGACGGCGGCGAAACTGATGAGCCCGATGCTGACCAGCGCATAGTCCTCGCCGGCGACGCGGTAGTAGAGATAGCCCAGCAGCAGGATCGCCACGATCACCGTCCGGCGGATGCCCAGCAGCACGCCGCTCAGGTCGCGCGCTGTGCGCAGGCCGGCGCGCAGCAGCAGCGGCATCACGAGGTCGTTGCAGACCATGGTCGAGACCGCGATGGCCTCGACGATGACCATGCCCGTGGCGGCCGAGAGGCCGCCGATGAATGCCGCCAGCGCCAGCCCCGGCTGGCCGTCGGCCAGCGGCAGCGAAAGCACAAAGGCCTCGGGATTCTGCCGGCCGACACCGAAGTACAGCAGGCCGCCCAGTGCGATTGGCAGCACGAAGAGATTGATCAGCAGCAGGTACAGCGGAAACGCCCAGGTGGCGCGCCGCAGATGGCGCTCATCGACGTTTTCGACCACCATCATCTGGAACTGCCGTGGCAGGAAGATCACCGAGAGCATGGCAAGCAGCGTCAGCGCGAACCACTGGCCGCCCGCAAAGCCGGTGGCCGCTGTGGCGCCACCGGTGTTCCCAAGGCTCAGCAGGCGGCCCAGTTCGGGCCGCGCCGCGGCGCGGCCGAACAGGTCGGCCGGTCCGTCGAACAGGTGCCAGGTGACGAAAACGCCGACGGCCAGGAAGGCCAGCAGCTTCACCACCGACTCGACGGCGATCGCCGCCACCATGCCCTCGTGCCGCTCGGTGGTATCGAGGTGGCGCGTGCCGAAGGCGATCGTGAAGCCGGCCAGCGCCAGCGCGATGTACAGCGTGCTGTCGCGCCACCAGGCCAAGGGTTGCTGCAGCGCAGCGCCGGGCGCGGCGGTGAGCAGCGCATAGCCGCTGGCGATGGCCTTGAGCTGCAGCGCCACGTAGGGCAGGATGCCCACCACCGCGATCAGTGTGACCAGCATGGCCAGCAGCGTGCTCTTGCCGTGGCGGCTGGCGATGAAATCGGCGATGGAGGTGATGCGGTAGCTGCGCGCGATGCGGATCATCTTGCGCAGCACCATCCAGGCCATCAGCATCGCGAGCGTCGGGCCGAGGTAGATCGGCAGGAACCACAGGCCCGACGACGCGGACCGGCCCACGCTACCGAAGTAGGTCCAGGCCGTGCAGTACACGCCCAGCGACAGCGTGTAGACCCACGCGTTGCCGATCAGCGAACGGCCTTCGCGTGCGCGCTTGTCGCCCACGTGCGCCACCAGGAACAGCAACGCCAGGTAGGCGAAGGAGGCGATGATGACCGTGGAAGCGGGCAGCATGTCAGTGCTCCCCCGGTGCCTCGGCCACCCACGCCGCCAGCGCGATGAGGATGCCCCAGCCGCCGAAGAGCGCGAGCGGCATCAGCGGCAGCCCCCAGAGCATGACCGGGCGGTCCCACAGCGTGAGCAGCGGCACGTTCAGCAGCAGCCAGCCCAGTGCGAAGAGGCCGAGCAGGCGTTGCGATCTCAAGCCTTGGAACATGGTGGCTCGCCTGAACTACAAGGCGTCGAGGTGGAAGCGTTGCCGCAGCACGCCGCGAAAGCGGCGCACGATGCCCAGCGCATCACGCAGGGCATCACGTTCCAGCGCACCCAGCTCGGACAGCCGAACATCATTGCCTGGCACTTGTCCGGCCTGCTTCTGACGCAGCTGATGCGTCAGCCTGAGCGCCATCAAGTAGTGCAGCGCGTCCAGCACGTCGCGCGCCAGGCCGGATTCGATCTGCTGTTGCTCGACCAGCAAGCGCAGCCGCGCGGCCGTGCCGTTGACGCGCAGGCGCCGCTGCAGCGCCAGCGCCCGCACGCCGTGCACGATCGGGAAGGTGCCGAGCTTTTTCAGATCCATTGTCTCGTCGTCGTGACGCGCGGTGAGCCTGCGCCACCATCCCGTCGGGTGGTCGAACAGATCGATCGCGCTGGCAAAGCGCGCGAGGAAGACGTCTGCGCTGTCGAGGACGCGCTCCAGATGCCGGCGTGCCTCCTGCAGAAGCCCCGCGTCGCCGGCCACTGACTTGCTGTCCATGAAGATGGCGAGTCGCATCGGGCCCTCGGGGTCGGATCCGTGTACCCAGTCGCGCAGCGACTCCTTGAAGCCGGCCAGCGGCTGCCGCCAGAGCGGGTTGGTCAGCATGATCTGCCCGGCGCAGGGGGGATAGCCCAGCTCGGCCAGCGCGGCATTGAACTGCATGGCGATGGCCTCGAGATCGGGACACGCGAAGCCGTCGCGCAGCAGCAGCGCGTTGTCCTGATCGGTCTTGACGATCTGCTCGTCGCGGCCCTCGCTGCCCATGACCACCAGGCAGCTGTTGGCCACCAGATCGGATGGCGCCAGCAACGACCACAAGCGCGCGAAGAGGCGCGCGTTGAGCTCCCCCACGAGCCGCGCGATGCGCTCGATCTTGATGCCGCCCTCGTGCAGCAGCGAGACCATGGTGTCGATGCGCGCGGCTGCGGCCGCCAGTTCGGCCACATTGGCGGCTTCGTCGATCTGCAGCGCGGCGATCTGCGAATGGTTGGCGACGAAGCTCACCAGGTCGAGCTGGTCCAGCAGGCCGAGCACGGTGTCGCCGTCGCGCACCAGCAGGCGGTGCACCCGGTGGCGCGCCATCAGCCACAGCGCCTCGAAGAGGTCCGCGTCGGGGTGGATCTCGACCAGGCCGAAGCGGGCCACCTCGCGGACCGCCAGCTCGGCCGGGGCCTCGGGACGCAGCAGCGCATCGCGCAGGTCGGCGGTGGTGAAGATGCCCAGGCGATGGCCGTCCCGCACCAGCGCGTCGCGCAGCCCCTGCTGCGACAGCACCCGGCACACCGACACCAGGTCGAGCCCGCCATCGACGTAGCAGGCCTTGCGCACGTGGGCGTCGCCCACGCGCGCAGTGAGGAGCGAGAGCATCTCGCGCTGGGTTTCGACTGCGCGCAGTTCCGTCATGGTGCGGGGCACAAAAAATGAACGGGCCGGTAGACAGTGTGCCTGCCTACCGGCCCGTCCACTACCCGCTCAATGCCCGCTGGCGCCGGACGCCCCGATGCCGGTTTCCGATCGCACCTGCTGGGCCAGGAAGCCGCGCTTGTCAACGTCGCCGCGCGCGCTGGAATCCAGCAGCGAAAAGATCCAGATGCCGAGGAAGCCGATGGTCATCGAGAACAGGCACGGCGAGGCGTACGGGAAGAATGCGGAGCCCTTCGGATAGCCCAGCGTCGCCTCCCACACGGAGGGCGAGACGATCGTCAGCGCAACCGACGAGACCAGCCCGAGGAAGCCGCCGATCACCGCGCCGCGCGTGGTGCAGCCCTTCCACAGCACCGACATGAACAGCACCGGGAAATTGGCCGACGCGGCGATGGCGAACGCCAGCGACACCATGAAGGCGATGTTCTGCTTCTCGAACACGATGCCGAGCAGCACCGCCAGCACGCCGAGCGCGACGGTGGTGATGCGCGAGACGCGCAATTCCGAGGCGCTGTCGGCCTTGCCGCTCTTGACCACCGTCGCATACAGGTCGTGCGACACCGCCGAGGCGCCCGACAGCGTCAGGCCGGCAACGACCGCGAGGATGGTTGCGAAGGCCACCGCCGAGATGAAGCCGAGGAACACGTTGCCGCCCACCGCATTGGCGAGATGAATCGCCGCCATGTTGCCGCCGCCGATCAGCACGCCCTGGGCGTCGACGAACTGGGGGTTGGTGAGCACGAAGGTGATGGCGCCGAAGCCGATGATGAAGGTCAGCAGGTAGAAGTAGCCGATCCAGCCGGTGGCCCACATGACCGACTTGCGCGCTTCCTTGGCGCTGGGCACGGTGAAGAAGCGCATCAGGATGTGCGGCAGACCGGCCGTGCCGAACATCAGCGCCATGCCGAAGGAGATGGCCGAGATCGGGTCCTTGACGAAATTGCCGGGACCCATGATCGACTGGCCGATGGCCGCGGCCGCCTCCGCAGTCTTGCCGTCCTTGAGCGCCAGGTCGGTCTTGACCTTCACGGCACCGGCGAACATCGCTTCGGGGCTGAAGCCGAAGTGCCACAGCACCGACAGCGCCATGAAGCTGGCGCCGCCCAGCAGCAGGCAGGCCTTGATGATCTGGACCCAGGTCGTGGCGGTCATGCCGCCGAAGAGCACGTAGACCATCATCAGCGAGCCGACGATGGCAACGGCGATCCAGTATTCGAGGCCGAACAGCAGTTTGATCAGTTGGCCCGCACCGACCATCTGGGCGATCAGGTAGAAGGCCACGACGACCAGCGTGCCCGAGGCCGCGAAGATGCGCACCGGTGCCTGCTTGAAGCGGAACGCCGCCACGTCGGCAAAGGTGAACTTGCCCAGGTTGCGCAGCCGCTCCGCCATCAGGAATGTGATCACCGGCCAGCCGACGAGAAAGCCGATCGAGTAGATCAGGCCGTCGTAGCCGGCCGCCATCACGGCCGCCGAGATGCCGAGGAACGATGCCGCCGACATGTAGTCGCCGGCGATCGCCAGGCCGTTCTGGAAGCCGGTGATGCCACCGCCGGCGGTGTAGAAGTCCGCCGCCGACTTGGTCTTGGACGCGGCCCACTTGGTGATGAACAGCGTACCGAGGACGAACAGCCCGAACATGCCGATGGCCGTCCAGTTCGTCGCCTGCTTTTGCGCCTGGCCGAGATCGGCGCCGGCCGCATAGACGGTCGCGGACGCGGCAACCAGGGCGGCGAGCGCCAGTGCCCGGCGTGCGACCAGGGAGAAGGCCTTCATTTGAGCACCGCCTTCGCGACGGCGTCCGACAGGGTGTCGAACTCGGCATTGGCGCGTCTGACGTAATAGGCGGTGATCGCAATGGTGAACACGATGACGCCGAAGCCGATCGGGATGCCCAAGGTCATGACGCCTTCGCCCAGGCGCTGGGCGAGGAAAGGCTTGTTGAAAGCCACGAGCAGCACGAAGCCGTAATACGCGATCAGCATCAGTGCCGTCAGTGTCCAGCCGAAGCGCGTGCGCTTGGCCCTCAACTCCTGATATTGGGGATGGCCGGCGATGCGTGCAACTAGGTCGTCTTCCATGGAGGTCTCCTCGAAGGGTGGATTGGCTTCGGCGATTGGACGCGGTGCGACGGCGCACGCAGTTGCGCTAGCGCAAGGTTTGCAACCGCCATGTCGTCGACGATGCGGAACCCGCCCGAACCCAACAGGAGCTACGCATGAGCACGCAGGACAACGCCCCGCATTCCAAGCATTATCCGCCGCCAGAGGCCCTGGCGCGCGCGGCCCACGTCGCGGGCCGCGCGGCCTATGACGCGCTCGTGGCCGAGGCGCAAGCCGACTATGAAGGCTATTGGGCGCGCCTGGCGCGCGAGTTTGTGGAGTGGAAGACGCCCTTCACGACGGTGCTCGACAGCGCGAAGGCGCCGCATTACGAATGGTTCGGTGACGGCACCTTGAACGTCTCTTACAACTGCCTGGACCGGCAGGTCGCCGCCGGCCTCGGCGAGAAGACCGCGATCATCTTTGAAGCCGACGACGGCAAGGTCACGCGCACGAGCTACGCCGAAATGCTGGCGCGGACCTGCCGCATGGCCAATGCGCTGAAGAGCCTAGGCGTGAAGAAGGGTGACCGCGTGGTCATTTACATGCCGATGTCGGTCGAAGCCGTGGTGGCCATGCAGGCCTGCGCGCGCCTGGGGGCGGTGCATTCCGTGGTCTTCGGCGGCTTTTCGGCGCATTCGCTGCGCGACCGCATTGCCGATACCGGAGCGGTGGTCCTCGTCACCGCCGATGAGCAGATGCGCGGCGGCAAGGCACTGCCGTTGAAGGCGCTGGCCGATGAAGCCCTGGCGCTCGGCGGCTGCGAAACGGTGCGCGAGGTGATCGTCTACCGCCGCACCGGCGGCGCGATCGACTGGCAGGCGCGCGACCTGTGGATGCACGAGATCATGGATGCGCAGTCCGACACCTGCGAACCCGAATGGGTGGGTGCCGAGCATCCGCTGTTCCTGCTCTACACCTCGGGCTCCACCGGCAAGCCCAAGGGCGTGCAACACAGCAGCGGCGGCTACCTGGTGCAGGCCGCGGCGACGATGAAGTGGACCTTCGACATGCACGACGACGATGTGTTCTGGTGCACGGCCGACATCGGCTGGGTCACCGGCCACACCTACATCACTTATGGGCCACTGGCCATCGGCGCGACCGAGGTGGTGTTCGAAGGCGTACCGACCTATCCCGATGCGGGCCGCTTCTGGAAGATGATCGAAAGGCACAAGGTGACGGTGTTCTATACCGCGCCGACCGCCATCCGTTCGCTGATCAAGGCGGCGGAGGCAAACGCCGCCGTGCACCCGGACAGGCACGACCTGACGAGCCTGCGCATCCTCGGCTCGGTCGGCGAGCCGATCAACCCGGCGGCCTGGGAGTGGTATCACAAGCACGTGGGGGGCGGCCGCTGTCCGATCGTCGACACCTGGTGGCAGACCGAAACTGGTGGTCAGATGATCACCCCGCTGCCCGGCGCCACGGCGCTGGTGCCGGGCTCCTGCACGCTGCCGTTCCCCGGCATCATGGCCGCGATCGTCGACGAGACCGGCGGCGACCTGCCCAACGGGCAGAGCGGCCTCCTGGTCATCCAGAAGCCCTGGCCCGGCATGATCCGCACGATCTGGGGCGACGATGCCCGCTACCGATCGAGCTACTACCCGCCCGAACTGCGCGGCTACTATCTCGCGGGCGACGGCGCGGCGCGCGATCCGGAAACGGGCTACTTCACGATCGGAGGTCGCATCGACGACGTGCTGAACGTCAGCGGCCATCGCATGGGCACGATGGAAATCGAGTCGGCGCTGGTGTCGTGCACCGATCTCGTTGCCGAGGCGGCGGTGGTTGGCCGGCCGGACGACACGAGCGGCGAGGCCATCTGTGCTTTCATCGTGCTCAAGCGCCCGAGGCCGACGGGCGAAGAGGCGAGGAAGCTGGCGATCGAATTGCGCAACTGGGTCGGCAAGGAGATCGGGCCGATCGCCAAGCCCAAGGACATCCGCTTCGCCGACAACCTGCCGAAGACGCGCAGCGGCAAGATCATGCGCCGCCTGCTGCGTTCGGTGGCGAAGGGCGAGGCCATCACCCAGGACATCTCCACGCTGGAGAACCCGGCCATCTTGGACCAGTTGTCGGAGGCGCATTGAGCGGCATGCCATGACCGGAATGGGAAGCCCCGCATCGGCGCTGCTGGCAGCATGCGTGCTGGCCAGCGCGCTGGCCTGCGCGCCCACGGCAAGCGCTCAATCGCGCGGCGAGTTGCTCTACGCGACCCACTGCATTGCCTGCCACACCACGCAGGTGCACTGGCGCGACAGGAAGCTGGCCACCGACTGGAACAGCCTCAAGCTGCAGGTGCGGCGCTGGCAAGCGGTGGCGGCGCTCGATTGGAGCGAAGAGGATGTGCTTGAGGTCACGCGGCACCTGAACGACAGCTTCTATGGCTTCACGCCGGCATCCAATACGGTGGGCGTGCTGGTACCGGCGGCACACAGGAGCCGCGACCGAGCCGCGGGGGCGCGGCCGTGAACTGAGTCGGCGGCGCGAGGCGTTGCACATGGCGAAGCGCATCCTCATCATTCAGGGCCATCCCGATGGCTCCACGCCCCATCTATGCCATGCCCTGAGCGAGGCGTATGCGCAAGGGGCTCGCAGCGCGGGGCATGTGGTCGAGACGATCGATGTCGGCCAGCTCGACTTTCCGCTGTTGCGCAGCAAGAGCGACTGGGACAAGGGCACGCTGCCGCAGAGCCTGATGGCCTCCCAGCTGGCCATCAAGGATGCCGAGCATCTGGTCTTCTTCTTCCCGCTCTGGCTCGGTGGCATGTCGGCCTTGCTGAAGGGATTCATGGAGCAAGTCATGCGGCCGGCTGTCGGGTTGTTTGTCGACGGGGGGACCAGGCCCGGCAGGCCGCTGAGCGGCCGCAGCGCGCGAATCGTGATCACGATGGGGATGCCGGCCATCCTCTACCGCTGGTACTTCCGTGCCCACAGCTCAAGGCACTGAAGCGCAGCATCCTCGGCTTGGACGGGGTCGCGCCGGTGCGCGACACCCTGATCGGCGCGGTCGAATCGATGGACGCCGGCCGCCGCGCGCAATGGATGGAACGGCCGCACGATCTGGGGCGCCGGGCCGCCTGAGGTCTCTCAACGCAACGGCTGGCTGCGCTGGCGCTGCGCGGGGAGCTTGACCGGCACGTAGGCCAGCCTTCTGTCGCGCATCACCAGCAGCGCGATCGTCTGGCCGGGCGGCAGTTGCGCCAGCGTACGGGCGAAATCGTCGACGCGCTCGAGCCGGGTGTCGTTGATGGCGACGATGAGGTCGCCTGAGCGGATGCCTTCGCTACGTGCAGCGCCGGTAGCTTCGCGGACCAGCAGGCCGCCGTCGACGCGCAGCTGGTGGCGCAGTGCTGCCGGGACTTCGCTCAGGCTCAGCCCCAGGGCGCCGCTGCGTTCACGCTCAACGTCGTTGCGCGCGAAAGTCCGGATCGGGGGCTGGTGGCCGAGGATGGCCCAGAGCGTGCGCTTTGCTCCATGGCGCCACACATCCAGTCTGGTTTGGGCGCCGGCTGGCCGGTTCGATACCTGCTGCAGCAACTCGGAGAAATGCACGATCCGGACACCGTCGAACGCCCTGACGATGTCGCCTCGGAGCAGGCCAGCCGCCTCGGCAGGGCTGTCCGCATCCACCCGCACCACCAGGGCGCCGGCCACGTCGGGCAGCGCGAAAGACTGCGCCAGCGCGGGCGTCATCTCCTGGAACTCGGCGCCGAGTTGCGCGCGCTGAACCACGCCGACCGTGCGCAGCTGGGTGACGATCCTCATCGCCAGGTTGATCGGTACGGCAAAGGACAGGCCCATGTAGCCGCCGCTGCCGCTGTAGATCATCGAGTTGATGGCGACGACCTCACCGCGGCCGTTGAACAAGGGGCTGCCTGAACTGCCGGGATTGATGGCGACGTCGGTCTGGATGAAGGGAATCTCGCCGCCGCCGCCGATGAAGCGGTTCGTGGCGCTGACCACGCCCGTCGTCACGCTGCTATGGAATCCGAACGGCGCACCGATGGCGGCCACCCAGTCGCCCGGCGCCAGGTGCGAGGAGTCGCCGATGACGGCGACGGGCAGGCCGGCTGCGTCGATCTTCAGCAGCCCGACGTCGGTGCGTCTGTCGACACCGACCACGCGGGCCGAGAAGCGGCGGCCGTCGTCGAGGCGGACCTGCGCCTCGTCGACGTTGGCGATCACGTGCGCGCTGGTGAGAATCAGCCCGTCGCTCGTGAGAATCACGCCCGAGGCGAGGTCGCGGACCTCGCTGAGCCGCACGCTCGCTGGCAGCGGCCAGGCCAGCCGGTCGGCGAAATCGTTCTCGGGAGCGAATTCCTGCTCGATATCTTCGCGACCTTCGTCGCGCCCGATGCGCAGGGTACTGATGTCCACCACGGTGGCGTTGCGGCTCGCCACGAGCGACGAGAAGACAGGCGCGGCCGGCGCGGCCGGTGCGGCGACTTCGCCCCCGGCGCTTGCCTCAGGCGTTGGCCCAAGGCTCGCGGCACACGCGCCGAGAAGACACGCGAGTCCGATGGCGGGAAGAAGGGCGGTGATCCGAAGCACGGGGCCGCCGGCTCAGGCGTCGACCGGCTCGTTGCGCACCAGCAGGACCGGCACGGGGCTGCCGCGTACCACCAGGTCGGCGTCGCTGCCCAGCGCCAGTCGGCTGAAGCCGCGGCGGCCGTGCGTGCCCATGACGATCAGGTCGCAACCGGATTTCCCGGCCTCGTCCACCACGACATCTGCGACGCGGCCCTGCATGACTTCGCGCAAGACGGTCTCGGTCTCCACGCCTGCCTCGGTGGCAGTCTTGCGGCTCTTGGCCAGCAGCGCCTCGCCATATGCACGAACTTCGCGCATCGTCGTCTCGAAGCTGGAGGCTGCCGCCATGTCCATCAGCATCGGAAGGTTGTCGATGACATGCAGCAGACGCAGTCTCCCCTTCTGCTCGGCGGCGAGCCGCATCGCTTCGCGCAAGCCACGCTCTGCAGTTGCACTGCCGTCCAGGGGGACCAGAATGTGTTGGTACATGGGTGTTCCTTGCCGGCCGCATCAGGAGGGTGCTCGCCACCGGCCATGCGGGCGGGCAAACCATTCTTGGCCTGTAGCTCGCGTGGACCTTTGCGCCAGATCAATTTTCTAGGCGCACAGGCGTGCGCCTGCGCGACGCAGGCGCTGCTCCGCATCGTCGGCGATCGCCTGGATCTCCTTGGCGCTCGTCAGCCCGACCATGGTCTGCGGATTCAGAAAACCGACGATCACACGTTCAGGTCCCTCTTCGCGCACCACCACATTGCACGGCAGCAGCAGACCGATGTCGGGTTCGGCTTGCAAGGCCCGGTGCGCGAGCCGCGGGTGGCAGGCGCCAAGGATGCGATACGGACGCGTGTTGATGTCGAGCTTGTCCTTCATCGTGCGCTGCATGTCGATGTCGCTAAGGACGCCGAAGCCTTCACCCCTGAGCGCATCAATGACCTTGGCCACGACCTCGTCGAAGGGAGTGTGGCTCAGCGTGACGGTGAAGCCGTACATGGAATATCTCGAGGAGTTGGGGACGTTGGACCGGTTTCGATCGCGCCCATCGGAGCGCCTGAGGTGACATGTTGATCGTCCGCATGACCGGTTGTGTGTCCTCTGCGTTGCACACTGGCGTGCCATACCGCCGTGCCGAACCTCTGCAGGCGATCCGCGCAGCTGCCGTCGTTGACCTCTTGCATGGTGAGCGCGGTGCTCAGGATGGGAGCGCGACCGATGATGCGGCCGATCTCGGCAACGGCGTTGGGCGCACCGCTGCCGCCCATGACTGACACCACGGCCACATCGGGCAGGTGATCGCGCCGCCTCGTGACGAAGCTGCGCATGGGTCCGGCAAGTTGCTGTCCCCAGATGGGGGACACCAGCACCACCGTGTCGAAGTGCCTGGGCGGCGGGCCGCCATACCGAATCTCCGGACAGCGTCGGAACAGGGAATCGAGAAGACAGCGCAAGTTCCCGAACGCGCCGCTGCGCGGCCGGACCTCCGCGATCTCGGCCACCTCCCAGCCTTGCTGATCGCGCAGAAGTTGCGCCACCCGGCGGGAAGTGCCCGTATAGGAATAGCTGACGACGAGAACTTTGGTCATGCTGTCTCCGCTGCTTGATGCGTAGTTAGTATCGATCTCGAGTGCTGGAAGCGCTTTGCGCTCGATCAAGGGACAAGCGCGATGCAGCCGCCGGCCATTGCCTCTTTCTCCGCTCAAGTGCCAGATCGAAGTCTCCTGCCGCCGTGCCACCAAGCTAGATGGGCGCCGCGCGAAGGCTCCCCCTGCGGCAGCATCTGTGCCGGCCGCTGCACCTGCGCGGCCTCTAGGCTCTGCTCGTCGCTCAACGCCTTTCGACCGCGTGGCGTCACCTCTAGGGCGATGGCGGGTTCCTGACGCGCACAGTTGTCGCAATCGACGTGGACGGCTGGAATGAATGCCTTGACGTATCCCATGGCGTCAAGCATCCGCAACCGGTCAATGAGGGCCTTGTCGGCAATGGTGAGGGGGAGCTTCGCGTCAGCGAGCATTCCCAAGAGATTCGTGCACATCGCCGGGTCTCCTTCAGTCTTGAAGCCAAGGAGCGAACAACGGAAGTGCTCGGTTGCCATGTCGGCTGCGCGACCTGGGCGCCTTTCCTGTTTCGCCCCGAACGCTTGACATATTCCATCGTTGTGGCGTGCAGGTTGTTGCGCTGGATCAAGCTTCCAGTGTTCGAGCCGTCGACTCGGGCGTGCTGCGCTTTGATCGCCGTCAAGGTGGGTGCGCGAGAAGTGATCGAGGATGCGAACATCTTCGAAAGGATGACCCATGGACTTCAAGACCATCCTGGTTCACCTGGACCACACGGACAGGTGTTCCGCCCGCGTCGCGTTCGCGGCCGGGCTCGCCAGGGCGCACGGCAGCCACCTGATCGGCCTCGTGCCGACTGGTTTGTATGACGGCGTCATTCCCGCGGATGCGATCCCAACGGGTGTCACCGACTTCATTGCCGAATCGGCGGACCATTTGCGCCGGCGCGCGGAGGCGATCAGCGAAAGTTTCAAGGTCCGGGTGTCCGGGCCGATTCCCGTGTCGCACGAGATTCGACTGACCGATGGGACGGCAGTCGATGCCATCGTGCAGCATGGTCGCTCGAGCGACCTGATCGTGCTAGGCCAGGAGGATCGCTCGGCGAGGTCGGACGCGCCGGCGCACGGCCTCGTGCCGCGCGTGATGCTGCAGGCCGGTCGTCCTGTGCTGGTCGTGCCCTACGCGGGAAGCGCCGAGCCGAAAGTGAAGAACGTGTTCGTCGCGTGGGATGGATCCCGCGCGTCGGCGGTGGCAATGCGCGCTGCGTTGCCGCTGCTGGCCAAGGCGCGCCAGGTGAAGCTCGTTTTTTGTCGCAGGCTCGGCGAGCCTCATGAGCCGGCGCGACTGCTTGTTGCCGAAACGCTCCAGTGGCTCCAGAGGCACGGCATCAAGGCGACGGCTGAGGAGGACGTGATCGAGATCGACATCGCCGCCGCGCTGCTTTCGCGGGCCTGCGATCTCGGCGCCGACCTGATGGTGATGGGCGGCTATGGCCACTCGCGCCTGCGCGAGATGGTGCTCGGCGGCGTCACGCAGCAGATCCTCGCGCATATGACCTTTCCAATCCTGATTGCGCATTGAGCGGGCGCGTGCGACAGCGCGGCCTTGAGTTGACGTGCATCAAGGTCGAGGGGCCGCCTGGCGCTGAAACTGATAGCGAACTCTTACCGCCCCACTCGAGGGATAGTCATGTACCAACGCATTCTGGTTCCCATCGATGGCAGCCCGACCTCCCTGCGTGGCCTGGATGAGGCCCTTCGTCTGGCCAAGCTCACGGGCGCGACGCTGAGGCTCGTCCACGTCGTGGACGAGCTGAAGTATGTGACCGGCTTCGAGACCTTCGCCGCCTACAGTTCGGACGTGGTCCCGCTGATGGAAGCAGCGGGCGAGCAGATTCTCCGGCAGGGGAGGGAGCGTGCGCAGCGCGCCGGAATCAAGGCGGAAACAGTGCTCTTTACCTCGCTTGCGGGTCGCGTATCGGAACTCGTCGCCGACCAGGCGAGGGCCTGGAACGCCGAACTCATCGTGATCGGCACGCACGGCCGCCACGGCGTCGGGCGTGTGCTGCTGGGCAGCGATGCGGAACAGGTACTGCGCATCTCACCGATCCCGGTGCTGCTGGTCAATGTCCACCAGGCAGACGGCGAAGCAAGCCGCGCAGCGGCGCCGCACGAAACGGCCGAGGTGTGAGACGGGATGCGCCAGCCAGTGGCATTGGGGGCGGGCCCTAGGTCTCGCGATTGTCAACGCGCGCCTGCATTCTGCGGAAACCCCGGGCTTGCACCCGGAGGTGGATCCGCAGATTGGCCTGCCGGCTGAACGGGCGGCGCGGCGACAGGGCCATCCCGGCAAGAATCGGCTGACCGAGGTGACCCGCACAGCCCGATGCGGCGTGTCCGCGATCGGTTTCGCGATCTTGGGGTACTGGTATTGATCCCGGCTGTCGATCGGCGCCGAGGACGCAACCCCCGAGGCGTCGCGCATCAAGGACTTGGAGCAGATCTACCAGGTCACTTTGAACCCGCTGCGCAACACGGTCTGAATTTTCGGGCGGCTTTCTCGCCCCTCTTTGAATTTTCCGGATCTCGAGAAGGGTCACGAGGCACCGACGGCCAGGCCGCGAACAGCCGGTTGAATCCGCAGCCCCGAGCAGAAGTTCGCCAAGCCACAGAGCGGACCTTTGGCAGGTCCGCTTGGGGCCGCTGCCGTCCACTGACGGAGTGCCGAAGGCGCCCCTAGCGGGCGCTGCACGGCTACTAGGATCTACGTGCAACCAGCAGTGCGCAACCACAAATCATGGTTGCAGCGCCCCTATTGACCAACCGAAGATGGGCCGGCGTGGAGACCAGCCTGCGAGCTTTGCTTGCTGCGGTCAGGTAGACGCACTGGACTGCGAAGTCTACGGCCACGCCGAGAGCCACGATCAGCGTAGCTTGCGCGAGCGTGACTGCGCTCAGGTCAAACGCTTGCGGGAGGATTGCCCCGAAGAACACCACTGCTTTCGGGTTCCCAAGCGTGAGCAGCATGCCGGCAAAAAGCCCGCTGGACTTCCCCTCGTCCGAGGCTTGGATCACGGCAGGGGCGGACCAAAGCCGCCACGCGACGTAAAGCAGGTATGCAACGCCCAGCCACTTCACTGCGACGAACAGCGACTCATAGCGCAATGCCATTGCGGCAAGGCCCAAGATCGTTGCTACCAGCCACACAGCATTCCCGAAGACCATACCCGTCGCAAAAGGCAATGCGGATGACTTCCCCTGCGATAGCACCGTTGCCACAAGTGTCCCCTGGGCGGGGCCGGGCAGTGCCGCTGCAATCACAAACGGAACGAGAAAGAGCGAAATGTTGGACCAAGTCATTGGTGTGAAGGTTGGATCAACGTCTGCATCTTGGCCCTGAAACAACGCATTCTGCCCTTCCCCATGGGCAGCGGCGATTCCGGCGCCGGGCCTGATAGGGCGGTGCGCATACGCCAGCCGAACACGAGGGTTAGGCGGCGCGCTGGCGCAAGTCAAGTAGCGTTCCGCACCAGGCCGCGCGCGCGAGTTCAAACCAAGCTGCAAAAAATTCAAGGTGAGGTGAAAACCGACACCGGCTGCGCTGGCGGCTGCGTCGGCGATCGGCACACGGTCGCGGCTTGCAGGACCGTGGCAGCCGCATCGGGACGCGGCTGCTTCGTGATCGATGTGGCCCTTGATGCGCGTCAAGGCTGCCATCCGGTCCTGCGAAGAAACTGGGAAATGAGACTTCCGCGTGCCCACCGTTGAGCAACAGCTTGCCATCGGGGGTGACCGCCTCCTTCTTGTTCCTTCAAGCTGTCCAGGAGCCTGAGCATGCCCACAAAAATCGTCGATCTCTCCGCCCGGTCCAAAATCATTCGGGCTGAACCTTTCAACGCCCATTTCTGGGAGTGCACGCCCCTGGAATTCAAGGCCTATCTCGGGAAGCCGCGGGAGTTTCTCAGGAGGATGGGCATCGGGCTGCCGGCAGATTGCCGCATCGAAACCACCATCGAGAACCACGACTGGCTCGGCCAAGAGGCCCCCGATTTCGACGGCGAGAATGACACGGTCATCTGCAACGTGGGAAGCGGCAACGTCGCCCGCCATGCCTACCGTGTCATCAGCTACGCGCATGACAGATCGGCGATCGGGGAGTTCAAGAAGCAGTTGTTGCACAAGGCCGACCAGCAACAGGTCAAGGAGAAGGTCAGACGCGGCAAGAAGCGCAAGGCGAAGTAGTCTCGGCCGATCCCACGTTCGGAACGGGTGGAGCCAGGCCATGGACACTGTTGGCATGAAGTCGCCGGATTCCGCGGCCGTCGCAGCAGACCGTACGCTGGTGACGGCGCTGCGCGAGCGCCTGCAGTCGGACACCGGCCAAGCGGTCTCGCTGGTGGAAACCCATATCTCCTGGGTGCTGCTGACCGCGCAGATGGCCTACAAGCTGAAGAAGCCCGTCTCCCTGGGTTTCGTTGACTTCAGCACGCTCGTGGCACGCAAGCACTTCTGCGAGGAGGAAGTGCGCCTCAACCGGCGGCTTGCGCCTTCGCTGTACCTCGGCGTGGTGCCGGTGACCGGCACCACGCAGGCTCCGCGCCTGGGTGCCGGCGATCCCATCGACTTCGTCGTCTGCATGCGGCGTTTTCCCGAGGATGCATTGCTGCAACGCCTGCTGCCGGCCGGACGGCTGGAGGATGGCTGTCTTGAACAGTTCGCGCAGCGGCTGGCTGCTTTCCACGCGCAGGCACAGGTTGCCGCGCCGGCGTCCGAGTTCGGTGCTCCGGCCCAGGTGGGTCGCCCGGCAGTCGATGCATTGGCACGTCTGCGCGCCGATGGTGGCGCGAAGCGCACAAGAGATCTGCAGGCTTGGGTTTTCGAGCAAAGGAGGGCACTGCGCACGGCCTGGTTTGCGCGGCAGCGCAGCGGTGCGGTGCGTGAATGCCATGGCGACCTTCATCTGGCCAACGTGGTGCTGATCGATGGCCATCTGACCGCCTTCGACTGCATCGAATTCGATCCTGCTCTGCGCTGGATCGACGTAATGAGCGACGTCGCCTTTCTCACGATGGACCTGAAGGTGCATGGTCGCAAGGATCTCGCATTCCGCTTTCTCGACGCGTACCTGCAGTACAGCGGCGACTACACCGGTGTGCCGGTGTTGCGCTTCTACGAGGTGTACCGGGCCCTGGTGCGCGCGCTGGTCTGCCGACTGCGCGCGCGCGCAGGCGCTGATGTTGCGCCGCCCGTCGAGCCGGACTACCTGGCCTGTGCGGGACAGCTTGCGCAGACCCCGGGCGACGCGTCGCGCCTGATGATCACGCACGGGTTGTCCGGCTCGGGGAAGTCGACCATGGCCGCGGCGCTGCTGGCGGCTGCGGGCGCGATCCGCATCCGGTCAGACGTCGAGCGCAAACGCCTCTTCGGACTGGGAGCGCAGCAACGTTCAGCCGATCAGCATGCCGGGATCTACACGCAGGACGCGACGCAGCGCACTTTGGCCCGGTTGGCCGAGTGCGCGCGGACGGCTCTGCAGGCCGGCTACCCGGTGATCGTCGACGCGGCCTTCCTGCGCCGCGACGAGCGGCTGGCATTCCGGGCCCTGGCGGCCGAGCTGCGTGTGCCGTTCTCGATTCTTCGTTGCCGTGCGGCCGAAACGCAGTTGCGTCGGCGAGTGGTGGCGCGCGACGCCGAGGGAGGCGACGCGTCCGAGGCGACCTTGGCCGTGCTGGAGCGGCAGCTTGCCACCCACGAGCCGCTGGATCCGGACGAGTGCGCCCTCGCGCTTGAAGTCGTCACGGACGAGCCGGTGGATACGGCTGCGCTGAGCGCGCGTTGGCTTGCGCTGTCCCCGTGACTTGAGCTGGCGGCGCACCGAAGTCGGGCGCACCGGATCCTCATTCGACGTGGAGGATGGGTCGCCAGCGCCCGTCGGCGGCGACGCTCAATGTGGAAGGCTCGGAGTCACGTCCGGCCACGAAAGCTCGTGTCCCATCATGGCGCGCGCATAGAGATAGTTGTTGAGCGCACGTTCACCGAGCGAATCCATGTCGACATGGCCTGCCGCGTCGCACGGGAAGGCGTAGGCGCGTCGGTCGGCGAAGAGCGGGCGGAAGCGCAGTTCGTAGCCGCTGGATGCATGCGAGGCGTTCATCACAGTCTCCTTGGCGCGCCTCGCTTCTGGAAGAGGGTAGGAAAGCGGTGAGGCACGGCCTCAATCTAGATCGCCCGCTTAACCGTACCGTCAATGCGGCGCATCCGTAGGAAATATTGCGTGAACCGTCTGTCTCATCATTCGAACGCCAGGGCGGGCGCGAGGCTCGCGGATCTCCGAGACGGGCCCGCCGCGCCTCCGATTCGATCTACTGAGCACGGACCAGCAGTACGGGTGCCGGCGAGTACGCAGAATGCGCTCCGCTCCTGATCCCAATAAGGTTCGTCGACAAGAATAAAGACCGCCGCGCGAATCAATAAAGATCGCCTCTCTGCATGCGCGCACTCAGACCCCGTCGAACCTGAGCCTTTCCTTGAGATAGGAGATGAATGCCTGCACCTTCGGAGACGGCATCCGCTCCCGTGAAGAAAGCGCATTGAGATCCTGGGGCGGGCCGATCCACTGTGGCAGAACGCGCACCAAGCGGCGCGCCTTGACATCCATCGCCATGCTCTGTTCCATAGCCAGTGAGATGCCTTCCCCTTGGCACAAAGCGTCATAGAGCAGAGCCGGATCGCTTGCCACAACGACCGGGTCGATCAGGTAGCCGCGAGCCTTGCCGCTGCCCTTTCGCAGTGGCCACACGTAGCCGACGTCGCGGCGCGCCTGATGCAGCGCCAGTGTCGGATGATCGCGCAGGGCTTCGGGCGTTTCGGGTGCTCCCGCGCGCCGAAGGTAGGCAGGACTTGCAAACATGCCCGAAGGGAAGCTCGCGAGTCGCCGTGCCACGAGGCTGGAGTCCGGCAACTCGCCGAGGCGCAATGCAATGTCGATCTCATCCTCGACCAGGTCGAGTGTCGCGTGCGAGGCCAGGATCTCCAGCCTCACGTCGGGGTAGCTCGCGCGGAAACCGGGGAGCAGCGGGGCGAACCAGCTCACGCCGAACGAGTAGGGCATGGTCACGCGCAGCCACCCCCGCGGGCCGTCGCGCAGTTGGTGTACGGCACCCTCGGCGGCCTCGAGTGTGCTGGCGATGGATCGACATTGCTCGAAATAGATCGCCCCCGCTTCGGTCAGGCTCAGCTTGCGCGTTGTGCGCCGAAGCAACTGCGCGCCCATGTACTTCTCCAGTTCGTAGACGCGTCGACTGACCGTGGTCTTGGGGATCTGCAGTGCGCGCGCCGCGGCAGTGAAGCTGCCTTCCTGTACGACGCGGACGAACACGAGCGTGTCGTTCATATCTCTTGCCATGATCAACGTCCCCTCGACGGTTCGCACGTCCGGCATTGTCCCATCTATGGTCCAGCTCTTGCCGTCCGAGTGGGCTAATCAAAACGGCTCGCTTTCCCTATCTTTGGTGCTCCACCTTCTGGAGAAACACCATGAACCTGAGCGAATACACGACCTATGACGCCGTCGGCCTGGGACAGCTCGTCGCTGCCGGCGAAATCCAGCCGGCAGAACTTGCTGCGCTCGCAAGGGCCGCGGCGGATGCCGTGAACCCCCGAATCAATGCCGTGGTCGAGCACTGGGCGCCTGAAGAATCGGATCTGGCTACGCCGGCGACCGGCAGCCCGCTCGCGGGCGTGCCGTTTCTGATCAAGGATCTCGCCATCCAGATGGCAGGCAGGAAGAACGAACTCGGCAGCCGGCTGGCCAAGGGTGTGGTCGCATCTGGCGACTCGAGTCTCATGCGCCATTTCAGGAAAGCCGGCCTGGTCACCATCGGGCGCACGACAACGCCCGAAATGGCCTTCAGCACGGAAACAGAGTCCGCATTGCAAGGGGCAACCGGCAACCCTTGGGACACCCGCCTCAGCGCGGGCGGCTCCAGTGGTGGCTCCGGCGCAGCCGTCGCGGCGGGCGTGGTACCGATGGCGCATGCAACGGATGCAGCAGGCTCGATCCGCGTGCCCGCTGCCTACAACGGCTTGTTCGGCCTCAAGCCCACGAGGGGCCGCACGTCCAACGGCCCGGCCCTCGATGAAGTGTTCGCGGGCCTCGGCGTGCAACTTGGCGTCAGTCGCACGGTTCGCGACAGCGCCGCCCTGATGGACGCGGTGCAGGGATACTCGGCCGGCGACCCCTACTACACCGCACCGCCCGCGGGCAGCTTCCTGTCAGAGGTGGGGCGCGACCCTGGCAGGCTGCGCATCGGGCTGATGGTCCACTCGTGGAACGGCGTGCCCACGTCGCAGCCTATTGCGCAGGCCACGCGCGACGCGGCGCGCCACCTCCAGTCGCTCGGCCATCATGTCGAAGAGGCCACGCCGGAACTTGGCGTGTCGTGGGAGGCCTTCGTCCATGCCAACGCGCAGATCTGGTGCGCCACGCTGGTGCGCTGGATCGACGGACTTGCCGCCGCAACCGGCCGCCCCATCGATGCGACGACTCTCGAGCCTTCCACGCTCGCGAACTATCGCTATGGCCGCAGCGCGAGCGCCGTCGACTTCGCCGCTGCGCTCGAAGTGCGCAATACCGTCGCGCGCGCCGTCGGTGAATGGTTCGCGAAGATGGACGTGTTGATGACGCCCACGCTCCCGCAGCTGCCGGGGCTGCTTGCGACCTACAGCGAGGGCGCCGATCGCATGAGCGGCCTGGAGTGGACGGCACGCGTCTTCCGGCATGCCTCCTTCACGCCGCCGGCCAACGTGGCGGGAACACCGGCGATGTCCGTGCCGCTGGCGGTGGCGCCGGGCGACGGCTTGCCCATCGGCATCCAGTTCGCCGCCGGCTTTGCGCGTGAAGACCTGCTGCTACGACTGGCCGGTCAGCTCGAGCAGTCGATGCCCTGGGCCGCCCGACGTCCGGCGCTTTGGGCAGGCCGGCCGCAGGCCGAAGGGTCTCTGGAGGTCAAGGCCAAGTCTTCGCGGAAATGAACCGAGGGGGCGCCTCAGTCCGTCGTGCGGACAACGATGCCGCGGCTGCAGGAGGCCCGGCGCATCATGGTGGCCGAAGTCCGTCCGCGGGTCAGCTTGGCGACGCGGTTGGCCTCTTCGAGTCCGCGATTCGATGTCGGGCTGCCATCGACGGGAACAGAATGCGCTGATACGCGACCCATCCTTCGTGTGTTGGTGAGGCGACGACGCGCATCCAATCACTCGAAGGCCAGCGCGCCGGTCGGCAAGCTGACACTCGTCGGCGCCTGGACCGGTTCGCCCTTCGATTCGCCCTCCGGCGCACGAACCAGCAGAACCGGCACCGAGGCATAGCGCAGGATGTGCTCCGCGCTGCTGCCCATGACGACGCGGCCGACCCCGCGGCGGCCGTGGGTGCCCAGGACGATCAAGTCTGCGGGCCACTTGGCGGCTTCGGCATTGACCACCTGGTGGACCGAGCCCGCAAAACTGTCGCACAACACCTTGTCGGCTTCGATGCCGGCGGCCTGGGCGGTGGCTGCGGCCTCATCGAGAAGGCGCCTGCCGTTCTCGCGCAGCACGTTCAGCCAGTCATCGGCGTATCCCGCGTAGGCGTCCATGGCGAGGGCGAAGGACAGTTCGTCGATCACATGGAGCAGCCGCAGCCTTCCTTGCGTGAGTTTGGCGACGCGGATGGCCTCGTCCAGGCCGTGCCGCGATGTCGGACTGCCGTCGATGGGAACAAGGATCTGCTGGTACATGACGCGCTCCTTCGGTGCAGGTTGAGACGGTCAGTATCGGAATGATGGCGCGCTGCATATTGATTTGGCGCAAAGGAAATCGATGAGCGCGCGACGAACATCAGGCCATCCGGGACTTTCGATTCGAAGGAACATCATGAAAATTCTTCTCGCAGTGGATGGCAGCGACTACACGAAGCGCATGCTCTCCTACCTGACAGCGCACAAGGACGGGCTGGGCGCGGCTCACACCTATACGGTTTTCTATGCGGTTCTCCCGGTACCACACCGGGCTGCTGCCTTCGCGGGGCCCGAACTCGTTCATGGCTACTACGAAGATGACGCGCGGCTGGTGCTTGAGCCGATTCGAGCGTTCCTTTCGGAGCACGGTATCGAGGCGGCCTTGGTTCACAAAGTGGGCCATCCGGCCGACGAGATCGCTGCGTACGCAGAAGCGGGAAAGTTCGATCTGCTGGTCATGGGATCGCACGGTGCCGGCGCGTTGAAGAATCTCGTGCTCGGCTCCGTCGCCACGAAGGTGTTGGCGCAATGCACGGTGCCGGTCTTGCTGGTGCGCTGAGATGCTGAGCAAGCCGTTCGCGCGCGGCGTCCTGGCGGCGACGCTCGGCGCACTGGCGTTACTGGGCACCACGCATGCATGGCCTCGCGACGGGCCCTGTCTTGACCCGTCCGACGCGCCGAGGCAGGGCGTCGACTTCGTGGCAGCGGTGGCACGCCAGGCACCGGCTGTGGTGAGCGTGCTGGCGATCGGGCAAGGCACAGAATGGGGCGACAACGATGACAACGGGATGCTGGCCCGATCCCGACCGGGATCGGAGCGCGCATCTGCGTCGGGCATTGTCGTCAGCGCCGACGGGTACGTGCTGACCAGCGCGCACGTGGTGCTCGGGGCCCAGGAGACAGCGGTCCTCGTCGGCGGGCAGCGTCGTTGGCCGGCCGATGTCGTCGGGCTCGACCGACGCACCGATGTAGCGCTCCTGAAGATCGCCGCGACAAACCTGCCGGTCGCTGCCATCGGCAGCAGCGCGCGCCTCTGCGCCGGAGAATGGGTGGCAGCGCTGGGGGCGCCATTCGGATTCGAGCAAAGCGTGACCGCCGGCTTGGTGAGCGCCAATCCGCGCTTCCTGCCCGGCGGCACCGGCGAGCCCCTGATCCAGACCGACGTCGCGCTCAATCCCGGCAATTCGGGGGGGCCTCTTTTTAACAAGCGCGGCGAAGTCGTCGCGATGAACTCGATGATCTATTCCGCGAGCGGCGGGTATCTAGGGGTGTCGTTCAGCCTGCCGATTGACACGGCCATGCGGGTCGCCGCCGAGCTCCGGTCGACGGGGCGCGTGACGCGCGGGCAGATTGGTGCCCGGACTCAGGCGCTCACCTCGGATCTTGCGCTCGCGTTCGGGCTCGACGCTGCGTTGGGGGCGCTGATCGTGCGTGTCGATGCCGGCGGACCGGCGGCGAATGCGGGCCTTCGCAGCGGTGACGTCGTGCTGGGCGTCGACACCAACACGGCGACGGCCTACCCGGAAATCCAGCAGCGCGTTGCGGCTGCCCGCCCCGGCGCTTCGATCACGCTGAATATCTGGCGTCGCAAGGCGCCGCTAACGGTGAAACTCACCGTTGCGCAAAGCGCACCCGATCTTCCGCAGCGCGTCGCCTCCCGGGACGGACGCGAGCCGCGACTGGGACTCGACCTGGTCGAGCGCACAGCCAAGCAGACGGGCGGGCTGCTCGAACCAGGACTCTATGTGAGATCCACTTCGGGATCCGCCCAGCGGGCAGGTCTTCGCTTCGGTGACGTGATCCTGGCTGTCAACGATGTCGGCGTCTCCAGGATCAGCGATCTGGACAGAGCGCTCGAATCGGTCCGGCAGGGCGAGACCGTGGCCCTGCTGATCCGGCGCGGTTCTATCACCACCTTCGTGCCGGTGACGCCGCCCGTCGGGCTCACGCGCTGAGCGCTTCGAGCCGGTCGATGAAAACGACCAGCCCCGGAAGGATGCTTTTGCGTGCTGCAGCCATCGTGAACCAGGCAGCCCGGTCTGCTTCCGCGAAGTTCTTGAAGTTGCCTGATCGCGGCGGCCATTCGAGCTCGAAGGTGTTGGATTCGAGCGCCTGCGGATCGCAATCGCCTTCGAAGGCCCAGGCCGATACGAGCTTGCCGCTGCGCTGGCGAGCCTCTCCCAGGCTCGCGTGGCGCGTGCCGGGCGCAAAGCCGGTCTCCTCGGTGAATTCCCGTTTGGCGGCGTCAAGGGCAGTCTCGACGCCACTGTCGTATTCGCCCTTCGGAAAGGACCATGCACCCTCGTTGCGCCGCGCCCAGAATGGCCCACCGGGATGCACCAGCAGCACCTCGAGCACGCCGTCATTGCGACGGTACATGAGCAGTCCAGCACTTCGCTTCGCCATCTGCGCGCATTGGACCATGCGCTGGGACCTTGCGCAGGTCGAAGCGACGTTCATTTGATCTGCAGCAAGGCCGCGTCCCGAACTCCATGGGACTCTAGAGCCTTCCAAGGATTTGTATGACTCACACCACCACCAGAATCATCCGCGACGAGCACTCCGCCCTGTCGGCCATGCTGCGTTCCGTCCTGCTGCTCTTGGCGCAGCATCGACGGCAAGGCACGCTGCCTGACTTCGGCGCGCTGCGGGCGATGCTGTTCTACGTCGACGAGTTTCCCGAGAAGCGGCACCACCGCAAGGAGTCGGAGTTGCTGTTTCCGAAGCTGCGTGCGCGGACACCGCTTTCGCGCGAACTGCTCGATCGCCTGGACGACGACCATGCGCGTGGCGAGCGAAGAATCCGCGAGGTCGAACACGCCTTGCTCGGCTTCGAGATGATCGGCGAGCCGCGCCGGCAGGCTTTCGAGGAGGCGGCAGAGCGCTATGTTGATTTCTATCTTGCTCACATGGCGATGGAAGAAAGGGAGATCCTGCCGTTGGCCGAACGGGTGCTCACCGAAGACGATTGGGCAGACCTCGACGAGGCATTCAGCACCAACCGCGATCCATTGACCGGATGCGAACCTGAAGCGGACTACCGCGCGCTCTTCACGCGCATTGTCAACGCAGTGCCTGCACCGATCGGGTTGGGCGCATCCAGTTGATGGCGTCCAACGGCCAATGCGCCCGGAGGACATCCGTCGCCGGGTGCGATGCGGCTGGACCGCCTCGGGCGGAGAGGGCATTTACATCGCGGACGTTGTGTCGGCGGTAGGCGATCGTGCCCCTGGTTGCCCTGACCCTCAGGTAGTATTGCCGGACGGGGTGCTGGTGCAGTAGGGAGTTGTAGGGAGTTCGATGCGTCCCAGGACGTCGCAGTCACCGGCGCTCGCGAGAGGAGGGCGTCAACCCCCCTTTCGCGATTGCCTGGCCGCGCGGCCCCAGCGGCGCGCAAGAGTCGTCAGATCGTCGGCCGCCGGAACCATTGCAAGCCCCAGCAGTACCAGGGCGAGAGGCACGGTCGAGACGTAGCCGACGTACTTGAAGCCGATAGCGCCAAGCACACCGCCGGCAAAGAAGAAAACAACGAGAAGCGTGAGAACGCGCAGGCGGTCCCGGTTGGCCATGACGCGCAGATGTGAAGGCGGGCCGGCGGCATTTCGATAGAACAACTTCCCAAACTCGATGCCGATGTCGGTCACGATGCCGGTGAGGTGGGTGGTTCGAATTTCGGCGTGCGACAGCTTGGTGATCACCGCGTTCTGCAGTCCCATGATGAAACAGAGAAGCATCACCGTCACTGGAACAAAAAGGCCTCGCATATCGGACAGTCGGGCGCCAAGGACGCCGAAGCAGATCAGCAAGGAGGCCTCCGTCAACAGCGGCAGCGCGTACTCGCTGTGCATTCGGCGGCGCCGTGCGTAGTTGACCAGGACCGCCGAGCTTGCAGCGCCTGCGAGGAACGACAACAGCCCGCCCGCGCCGCTGAGCACCACGTCGTATACGCGCAGGACAAGGTTGTCGGCCATCGAAGAGACGATGCCCGTCATGTGAGAGGTGTACTGCTGGACGGCCAGGAACCCACCGGCATTGATGGCCCCGGCCACGAACGCCAATGCGAATCCCAGGTGGCGATTCGCATTCGCGGTTCGTTTTCGACCTGTAAGGCGCCTAGACATCATGGTCGCCGTCCCATAGCAGGCGGCCGGTCTCCAACATCGTAGATTGCGTCCAAAGACGTAGAGCTACATGCTGTGACTTGCGTCGTCAGCAACAAAGGAGACCGACCATGGAAGAGCGTAGCAAGATTCACGTGGGTTTGGATGTCCACAAGGACAGCATCAGCGTGGCGGCGGCCGAGCCAGATCGAGCGCCCGGGCGCTTGATCGGCAAGGTCCCGCACGACGTGAACAAGCTGCTGAAGGTGCTGGCCAAGGTCGGCACCGCCGAGCAACTGCACATCGTGTACGAGGCCGGCCCGACGGGCTTCGGTTTGCAGCGAGCGCTAAAGGCCAAGGGCTACGTCTGCGAGATCATTGCCCCATCGCAGATTCCGCGGCGTCCAGGCGACCGAGTCAAGACCGACACACGCGACAGCGTTCAACTGGCCGAGTGCTCGCGCGCCGGCCAGTTGAGCGCCGTGTGGATCCCCGATCCAGACGATGAAGCGATCCGTGACCTGTCGCGGGCGCGCGAAGACGCGGTCCACAGTCGCGTCCAGGCCCGCCATCAGCTCAAGGGCTTCTTGCTGCGCCACGACGTGCGCTACAAGGGCAAGACCTCGTGGTGCGGTGCCTACTACCGCTGGCTGGGGACGCTGAACTTCGGCGCCGGCGCCGCCCAGACCGCGTTCACCGAATACTGGCAAGCCGTGACGGCGGCAGACGATCGCGTCGATCGGCTGACGAAGGCGCTGCAGGCCTCGATCGCTGGCTGGCGCTTCGAGCCGGTGGTCGGTGCGCTGCAGGCACTGCGGGGTGTCGCCGCGATCACGGCGATTGGCCTGGTGGCCGAGATCGGCGACCTCGGGCGCTTTGCACATCCGCGCAAGCTCATGGGCTATCTCGGGCTGGTTCCATCTGAGCATTCCAGCGGCGAGCGCACGAGCCGCGGCAGCATCACCAAGACGGGTAACGCGCATGCACGCCGGCTACTGACCGAGGCCGCCTGGAACTATCGCTTCAAGGCGCGCATCTGCAGACAGGCGCAGATTCGACAACAAGATTTGTCCGAACCGATACGAAGGATGGCCTGGACGGCGCAGCTGCGGCTGACCCAGCGGTTTGCCGCTTTGAATGCGCGTGGCTTGCAAGCCAACAAGGCCTGCGTCGCGGTCGCCAGAGAGCTGGCCGGCTTCGTCTGGGCCATCGGCATGCAGGCGCAGCGCGAGAAAGTCGAGGCAACCTGAAGAAACGCAGAAACCCGGATCGATCTGGCGATGCGATACGAGCCACGATAGGGCAACCCTCGGCACTCCTATAAGGGCACCGCAAGGCAGATCCCCGACGCTAGAGCGAGGCAGGCCCGCGACGAATCGATGAAGTGCTGGTAACCAATCCGCGGATATGAGTCTGATTCATCGTCGCTGCAACTCTCGTGTCGCATCACCCGATCGATCCCAACACACACCTACACCCCATAACCATGCAGTAGCGCTATTGACAGTGGCGACCATATGAGCGTAGTTGATGGGCATTTCGATGGAGAAATCCAGATGTTACGCGTCCGGCAATAGATCCTGGTGGTAGCGAATGGAAGCTCCGCACAGATGTTGTATCAGGCCGCGCGATTGATATTCGTCAAGGAAGCAAGCAACTTCAGCGAGCATGCTCTTGGCGATTGCCACCAATTTTGCATTCGCATCGAAAGGAACTGAAATGAAGAAGATGGTCCTGATCACCGCAGCGCTGATGTCGCTTGCCGGTTGTTCATCGTTCCCAGGGGCGGGAGCCAAAAAGGCGGATGAACACGCCGCGCATCACCCCGCGAACACCGCAGCGAAGGCCGACACCGCCAAGGTCGACGAGCAAATGAAGCTGATGCAGGACATGCATCAGAAGATGAAGGCCGCCAAGACGCCGGCAGAGCGTGCGGCGCTGATGAAGGAGCACATGAGTGCGATGCAGGGCGGCATGACCATGATGAGCCAGATGAGGAGCGGCATGCCGAGGCAAGACGGTGGCAAGTCCTCGATGCCGGTGGAGCCGCCCATGCAGAAAGACATGATGGAGCGCCGCATGGACATGATGGAAATGATGATGCAGATGATGATGGACCGGGAAGCGGCGAAGCCTCCGGCAGCCAGGTAGCGTCCTCGGTCATGGAGGCATTGAGATGGATACGCGAAACAACGAATCGCCGACATTCTGGCGCTCGCCCGGCGGCGTCGCCCTGCTTGTCGTCGCGCTCGTCGGCGGCTTCTTCCTGTACACCGAGCACCGGGCGCATTTGCTCGGAGTGCTCCCATTGATTCTCGTGCTTGCCTGTCCGTTGATGCATGTCTTCATGCATCACGGGCACCGCCATGGCGGGCATTCTCGAGGCCACAACCCACGGGAGCCGGACAATGAACAGCGCCAACAATGACTACGGCCTCTGGGGCCTGGTATTGCTGAACTCCTTCATCTTCGTGGGGTTCGCCTACAGCTTCTTCAAGCCGACCACGCTTCGGGACTGGAGGAGCTTCGGTGCGTACTCGGCCTTCATCGTGGCGCTCTTTGCGGAGATGTACGGCTTCCCGCTGACGATTTTCCTGTTGTCCGGCTGGCTCGGCGCCAAGTTCCCCAATGTCAACCTGTTCGGGCACGAGGCAGGACACCTGTGGTGGCTGTTCACTGGCCAGCACGGCAATCCGCACAGCGGCGTGTTGCATATCCTGAGCTTCGTTGCCATCTTCGCCGGCTTCGCGCTCTTGTCCAAGGCGTGGCAGGTGTTGTATTACGCGCAGCGGCGACACGAACTCGCGACAGCCGGCCCATATTGCTTCATCCGGCATCCGCAGTACGTTGCGTTCGTTCTCATCATGTTCGGCTTTCTGCTTCAGTGGCCGACGGTGCTGACGCTCGCTATGTTCCCGGTCCTGGTCGTGATGTACGTTCGGCTGGCGATGTCCGAAGAGCGCGATTCGGAGCGCGAGTTCGGAGACCCATGGCGGGCATACGCAGCGGTGACACCGCGCTTTCTTCCCTCATGGGGGCGTGCTCGCCATCGGCATGCCTAGCGTTTTGGCTCGCATCAAGAGCGCCGAGCTGCTGTCTGGCATCGGCGCCATCGTGCTCGGACTGGGTCTGGGGTTGCTCGCGCCGATGCCAATGCAGCGATTCGCGCTGCCCTTGTTCGGCGCCGGCGTGCTGCTGCATGGCGCGGGTATGACGCTCAAGCATCGGCTGGAGATGGAGATCGGCGAGCGCGAACCGCAGTGGTGGGAGCTTGCCGTGTTCTGGGCATGCTGGGCCGGCTTGCTGGCAACTCTCGGATCGGTGGCTTACCTGATCATTGCCCCGTCTTCGGGCTGAAGCAAGCACCGAGGGGCGGCTTGACCTTCCCGCCGTGGGAAGGCACAGACTGCATCAATTTTGCGGGAAAGAACATGCCATCGACCTCCGACACCTCGGCCGACCTTCACGCGCACCACGCGCACCACCACGCGACGCATCAGGGCCATCGCGACCACGGGGTGCAGCCAGGCCGAGCGTCTTCTCCGTCGACGATGACGCCAAAGGCGAATGCCAAGGACGTCGAGTACACGTGTCCCATGCATCCGCAGGTGCGCCAGATGGGGCCGGGGAACTGTCCCATCTGCGGCATGGCGCTCGAGCCGGTGATGGCCACGTCCCAGACGGGCGATAGCCCCGAGTTGAGGGACATGACGCGTCGCTTCTGGGGTGGCCTGGTGCTCACCCTTCCGGTGTTTGTGCTGGAGATGGGCGCGCACTTGGTCGATATCCATCACTTGATCGGACAGCAGGCCTCGAACTGGGCGCAGCTTGTGTTCGGAACGCCCGTGGTGCTATGGGCCGGTTGGCCGTTCTTCGTGCGAGCGTGGCTCTCTGTTAAGAACCGGAGTCTGAACATGTTCACCCTGATCGCGCTCGGGACCGGCGTGGCCTGGGTCTACAGCATCGCTGGCACGCTCGCGCCCCAACTGTTTCCTTCGCAGTTCCGCCTGCCAGATGGTGCGGTGGCCATCTACTTTGAGGCCGCGGCGGTGATTACGGTGCTGGTGTTGCTGGGGCAGGTCCTGGAGCTGCGCGCTCGCGAGAAGACCTCGGGCGCCATTCGCGCCCTGCTCGAACTCACACCCAAGACGGCCATTCGGGTGAAGCCGGATGGGTCCGACGAGACGGTTCAGCTCGACATCGTCCAGGTCGGTGAGCTGCTGCGCGTTCGCCCGGGCGAGAAGGTGCCGGTCGACGGCGAGTTGACGCAGGGCCGGGGCACGGTCGACGAGTCGATGATCACCGGAGAGCCGATGCCGGTCGCAAAAGCGCCTGGCTCCAAGGTCACCGCGGGAACGCTCAACCAGACCGGCGGCTTCGTCATGCGCGCGCAGAAGGTGGGCGCCGATACGTTGCTCTCGCAGATCGTCCATATGGTGGCTGCCGCGCAAAGAAGCCGCGCGCCGATTCAGCGCATGGCCGACCAGGTGGCAGGGGCGTTCGTGCCGGCAGTGATGGCGGTCGCTGTACTGACGTTTGTCGCCTGGCTCGTCTGGGGTCCTAGCCCCGCCTTCTCCTACGCGCTCATCGCGGCGGTTGCGGTACTCATCATTGCCTGTCCGTGTGCGCTGGGGCTGGCGACGCCAATGTCCATCATGGTGGGCGTGGGCCGCGGCGCGCAACAGGGCGTGCTTATCCGCGATGCCGAGGCGCTGGAGCGCATGGAGAAGGTCGACACGCTGGTGGTCGACAAGACCGGTACCCTGACCGAAGGTAGTCCGAAGGTAGTCCACGTCGCGCCGGCTGCCGGGTTCGATGCGGCTGCGGTGATGCAGAAGCTCGCCAGCGTCGAGCGTGCGAGCGAGCATCCGCTGGCCGCTGCCATCGTGGCCGAAGCTCGGGACCGCAAGCTGACGCTGTCGTCCGTCAGCGACTTCGACTCGCCCGTCGGCAAGGGTGTGGTCGGTGTCGCGGACGGTTCACGCGTGGTTTGCGGCAGTGCCAAGTTCCTCGCGGAGCAGGGCATCGATGTGGCCCCGCTGGCCGCGCAGGCAGAGTCCCAGCGTTCGAGGTCGGCGACGGTCATCTTCGTGGGACTCGATGATCGTCTTGCCGGTTTCGTCGCCATCGCCGACCCCATCAAGGCCACAACCCCTCAGGCTCTCAAGTCCCTGCGCGATGCCGGCGTCCGTATCGTCATGCTGACCGGCGATGGCAAGACGACGGCGGAGGCTGTGGGGCGGGAGCTGGGTATCGACGAGGTCATCTCGGAAGTGTTCCCCGAGGACAAGGCATCCGTTGTCCAGCGGCTGAAGGCGCAGGGCAGGGTGGTCGCGATGGCGGGGGACGGGGTCAACGACGCACCCGCCCTGGCCGCAGCGGACGTAGGCATCGCGATGGGGACCGGCACCGACGTGGCAATGGAGAGTGCCGGCGTCACGCTGCTGAGAGGCGACTTGATGGGCATCGTTCGTGCTCGCCTGCTTTCGAAGGCGACGATGAGAAACATCCGCCAAAACCTCTTCTTGTCATTCGCCTACAACGTTGCCGGCATCCCGATCGCCGCCGGTGTTCTGTATCCGTTCTTCGGTCTTCTGTTGTCGCCGGTCGTGGCGGCGGCGGCGATGGCACTGTCGTCGGTCAGCGTCATCGCCAACTCGCTGAGACTGCGAGCCGGAAAGAGCGACCGATGACGAAGAGAGCGAACTGGGGCGACCTTGCTCATGAACGGCTGGCCGCGCCAGTTGCAGCCTAGCCATCAAGCCGAGGGGTGCTCAGGCCGTCCTTGCTGCTGCCAGAACGGTCGAAGCTGATCAGCACCGCAACAACACAGAGCGCTGCAAAAGGACCTGCCGCCGGGTGAACGATGGAGGCAAGGATAGGGGCAATGAGGACGAGATGCCTGAGCCCCCAGCTATAGAGGATTCCAGCTTGCCGTACATAGGCCTTGCCGGCATCGCTCCAGCGACGGCGTGCCTCGGAGTCGACAGGCATCGCGCTGATAAATCCCGCATGGTTGTAGTAGCGCACCGCCATCGCCGACGACACGAGCGAGGCGAAGAGCAGTGTCATGAGCACCAGTTCCAACGCCAGACGCGCTGTGAAACCTGGTGAATCGGGTCCCTTGCCGATCATCGAAAGAAGCGATGGCGCGGCCAGAGTAGCAGCTCCCATCAATGCCAGCGCGGCTGTCGAGGCGGTCATCGTAGCCGCCATCAACGAGTTGCGCAGCGTCTGCACCGCCAGGATCTCCGAGCCCTTCTGCGCCGAGACTGCTGCAAACCATTCCTGGCGTAGCGCCGCATGCGCTGTACGGGACAGGCGCTCGGGCCTTCGACGGTGCCCGATGGCAAGGGCGACCTCGTAGAACACGAGAATGGCCACCGTGGCCAGCGCTGCAAGACAAGCCGCATTGCTCGTCATCGGTCGACCTCACGCAGCGCGCGGCGCCGGCGCGCGCCCGCGACGCTCCAAAAGCTCGAACACACCCATGCCCGCCAGCATCGCTGCCACGAACACGAGCGCCTTGATTTCGCCCATCCCGAGCGACACGAGACCCGGGCCGGGGCAGAACCCCGCGACCCCCCAGCCGATGCCGAACAGAACACTTCCTCCGACCAGGCGGCGGTCGATATGGCGTGATGTAGGCAGACGCATCTCTGCGCCGATGAGCGACACCATGCGCCGCTTGGCCACGAAGAAGGCGACCATGCCCACGGCGATGGCGCCCGCCATCACGAAGCCCAGGGAGGGGTCCCATGCGCCTGCGAGGTCCAGGAAGCCCAGCACCTTGGCCGGATTGGCCATGCCGGACACGATGAGGCCGAGTCCGAAGACCAGTCCTGCGAGCAGCGAAGTGAAAACAGTCATGACGATCTCCTCAGACACCGAGCAGGTGACGCGTCACGAACACCGTGACAAAGCCGGCGCCCATGAAGGCGGCCGTGGCCACGAGCGAGCGTGGCGATAGGCGAGACAGGCCGCAGACACCGTGGCCGCTGGTACAACCGGAGCCATAGCGCGTGCCGAGGCCCACGAGCAGCCCCGCCAGGATCAGCGCGCCGTACCCTGCGTCAATCTGTGGCTTAGGCAAAGCCGCAAACAGCAGGTAGACCAACGGTGCTCCGACCAGCCCCAGGACAAAGGCGGCACGCCAGGCGATGTCGCCCTTGGCAGGTCTGAGCAGACCCCCGAGCACCCCGCTGATGCCCGCGACGCGCCCGTTGAGCAGCGCGAACATCGCCGCGGCGATGCCGATAAGCGCGCCCCCGGCCAGCGCGGCGAGCGGCGTGAAGTGGTTCCAGTCGATGGACATCATTTTTCCTTCGGACAGTAAAGACGATAGAGAACCGCGAGGATCTCCAGCATCGCCGGGTCGGCCACGCTGTAGAAGATGCTCTTGCCCTCGCGGCGCGTTTGAACCACACCTTCGCCGCGCAGCACGCCGAGCTGCTGTGACAAGGTCGGCTGGTGAATGCCCAGTTCCTGTTCCAGGGCGCTCACACACATCTCGCCTTGCGAGAGCTGGCACAGCAGGAGCAAGCGGTCTTCATTGGCAAGCACCTTGAGAGCGGCGACCGCCTTTGCAGCGGCACCACGCAGGGCTTCGGGATCGATGACGAGGGAAGTGCGCATCACGGGCAGAGTGGATTGGTTTCGGTTGACATATTATATTATGCGATATAATATATGTCAATCGATTGATTGGCGCATTAACGGAGCACCCGATGACGACCCGCACGACGACCCAAGGCTTCTTCGATCCCAACACGTGGACGGTCTCCTATGTCGTTTGGGACCACGCGACCAGGCGTGCCGCGCTCATTGACGCGGTGCTGGACTATGACTTCAAATCTGGGCACACGAGCACCGCCGCGGCCGATCGGCTTCTTGCCTATGTCCGAGACAAGGGGCTTCAGGTCGAATGGACTCTGGAGACTCATGCGCATGCGGACCATTTGTCTGGTGCGCGATACCTGCAGGATCAGGTAGGTGGACGCATCGCCATCGGCGAGAACATCCGCACCGTGCAGGCAACGTTCAAGAAGCTCTTCAACCTCGAACGCAGCTTTCTGCCGGATGGCAGTCAGTTCGACCACCTATTCAAAGACGGCGAATCGTTCAAGATTGGTGAGGTCGAGGCCACAGCGCTACTGGTACCTGGCCATACGCCGGCCGACATGGCCTACCTGGTGGACGGCTCGGTGTTCGTCGGCGACACCTTGTTCATGCCGGATGTCGGTAGTGCGCGCGCTGACTTTCCCGGTGGGGATGCGCACCAGCTCTACGCGTCGATGCGGCGCCTGTTGGACCTACCGCTTGAGACGAGGATGTATGTCTGTCACGACTATCCACCGGCGTCGCGTCAGCCGCATTGGCAGACCACTGTCGCTGAGCAGCGCGCCCACAACATCCATGCGCGCGATGGCATCAGCGAGGAGGAGTTCGTGTCGATGCGCCTGGCCCGTGACGCGACGCTTGATGTGCCAACGCTCATCCTTCCGTCCATCCAGGTCAACGTGCGCGCTGGCCAATTGCCGCCTGCGGAGGACAACGGAGTTGCCTATCTGCGCATCCCGTTGAACGCCTTACCCGTCCATCACTAATCTCGGGCGCGATACGTGCGAAAGCGAACGGGTGCTCCATGCGAAGCAGCGTTGGCCGCGCCTGCGCCCACATGTCGATCGGCGCCCAGGACGGACTCGCGCGGCGTTTCGCATCAAGGTCTTAGGGGGAAGATTCACCAGGCTACTTTGAACCTGCTGCGCAACACAGTTTGATTCTTCCGGTGGTTTTTTCACCCATCTTTGAGTTTTCGGGCGGCGCGAGCGGGGCCACCGCCGCCGGGCGGCCGTCACGTGTACCGCCGGTTTGGATCCTCGAAGCGGTCCTCCGTGCGACCCTGGCCGTCCCTCTCGCAGAGCAGCCGCGTCACGCATCGCCGGCGCTTCCGGTTCGTGGGGGGGGTGGACATATTAATCCAACGCTCATTAGAATGATCGCATGAGGCAACTGAAGAACCACCTGTACGAGCAGGTCGCCCGCATTGGCCACGCGGTGGCCAGCCCGAAGCGGCTGGAGCTCATCGAGCTGCTGTGCCAGGGAGAGAAGACCGTCGAGGCGCTCGCGGCGCAGGCCGAGATCAGCGTCAAGCTGGCCAGCGCGCACCTGAAGGAGCTGCGCCTTGCCCGGCTGGTCGAGACACGCAAGGAAGGCAAATACGTCGTGTACCGCCTGGCCGATCGGGGAGTTGCCGACCTGTGGGTGGCGTTGCGCACACAAGCCGAGGAACGCCTGGTCGAGCTGCAGGTGGCGCTGGCAAACATCGTGGCCCACGGCGACGAACTGCAGGGCATGGACCGCCAAGCGATTCTGAAGAAGGCGGCCAGAGGTGAAGTGCTGGTGCTCGACGTGCGACCCGCAGAGGAATACGCCACTGCGCATCTGCCGCACGCGCGCTCGCTGCCAGTGGACGAGCTGAAGAAGCGGCTGTCCGAGGTGCCCAAGGACGTGCCGGTGGTTGCCTACTGCCGTGGCCCCTTCTGCCTGATGGCCAAGGATGCCGTCGAGCTGCTGCGCAAGAAGGGCTACAGGGCCATGCACCTGAGCGACGGCGTGGCCGAGTGGCGCGCTCACGGACTACCGATCGAGGAGTGAATCCGTGAAGACCCTCTTCATCCTGAACGATGCCCCGTATGGCAGCGAACGCACTTACAACGGGATCCGCCTTGCCGGTGCGCTTTCGCGCCAGGACGGGCATGAAGTGCAGCTGTTCCTGATGGGCGACGCGACGGCCGCGGTCCATCGGCTGCAGAAGGTGCCGTCCGGCCACTACAACCTGGAGTCGCTGCTGTCCGCAATCGCGCGTCATTCGGGCTCGATTGGCGTCTGCGGCAGTTGCATGGACGCTCGCGGGATCGCTAGTGACGACCTGATGGAAGGCGCTCATCGCGGCTCGATGGACCAACTGGCCGAGTGGTCCGCCTGGGCGGACAAGGTGATCGTGTTCTGAACGAAAGGAGACGGCGATGTTCTTCCGTCAACACGCAGCAGACCACGCGACGCTGTCCTACTTCTTCGGCTGCGGCGGCCTGGGCAAGGCAGTCGCCGTCGACGTGGTCGCCGGCGACGAAGGCTGGTTCATCGATCAGGCGGCGCAACAGGGCGTGTCGTTTGCCTACGTCATCGACACCCACGTGCATGCGGACCACCGCTCCGGTGGCCTGGCGCTCGCGCGCCGGATCGGCGCGCCGTACTGCCTGCACGAGAGCAACCGCGGGCGCACCACCTACGACTTTTTCCCGCTGAGCGATGGCCAGCGGCTGGAAGCCGGCAACGTGATGGTGGAGGTGATGCACACACCGGGGCATACGCCGGACAGTGTTTGCCTGCTTGTGCGCGATCTGCGGCGCGGTGACCAGCCCTGGTTCGTGGTGACGGGCGACACGCTCTTCGTCGGCGCGGTCGGCCGGCCGGATCTGGCCGGACGCGAGCGCGAGATGGCCGCGCAGCTGCACGTCACGCTGCACGAGAAGCTGTTGCAGCTGCCGCCTGAGTTGGAGATCTACCCCGGCCACCAGGCCGGCAGTGCGTGCGGCGCCGGCCTGTCCGGCAAGCCGGCATCGACGATAGGCTTCGAGCGTCGCTTCAACCCCATGCTGTCGATGCAGCGAGATGCGTTCATCGAGGCCCTAGTGGCCGACATCCCAGCACCGCCCGCCGAGATGCAGGCCATCGTGCGCGACAACCTCGGCTACGCTCGCTGACCTTCGATGCACGCCGCGACACTCCGACTCGGCCTGCGCGAGAACCTGGGCCAGTTCTCGCTGCTCGTGCTCGTCAACGCGTTCGTCGGCGCGATGGTCGGCCTCGAGCGCAGCATCCTGCCAGCGGTGGCGGAACAGGAGTTCCACATCGCCGCGCGCGCGGCCATTCTTTCCTTCATCGTGGTCTTCGGCATCACGAAGGCACTGACTAACTATGTCGCCGGGCGTCTCTCCGACCGCTTCGGGCGCAAACAGGTGCTGGTCGCCGGCTGGTGCGTCGCCGTGCCGGTGCCCTTCGTGCTGATGTGGGCCGGCAGCTGGGAATGGATCGTGGCGGCCAACGTGCTCCTCGGCGTCAGCCAGGGCCTCACCTGGTCCACCACGGTCATCATGAAAATCGACCTGGTGGGGCCGAAGGAGCGAGGCCTTGCGATGGGACTCAACGAGTTCTCGGGCTACCTGGCAGTGGCCGGCAGCGCGCTGGCGACGGGCTGGATCGCGGCGCGCTACGGGCTGCGGCCACAGCCGTTCTACCTCGGAGTGGCGTACGTCGCGGCCGGCGGGTTGCTGTCGTGGCTGGTGGTGCGCGAGACCCGACACCACGTGCAGTACGAGGCCCGGCTGCAACCACAGATTGCCACTCAGGAGCCGAGTCAGGCAGAGATCTTCAAGCGCACCTCCGTGAGCGACCCTAACCTGTCCAGCGTTAGCCAGGCGGGCCTGGTCAACAACCTGAATGACGGGATGGCGTGGGGTTTGTTCCCGCTGGTGTTCGCCGCGGCCGGATTGAGCCTCGAACACATCGGTGTGCTGGCCGCCGTGTATCCCGCGGTGTGGGGCGTTGCGCAGATCTTCACAGGCGCGTTGTCCGATCGCCTGGGGCGCAAGTGGTTCATTGCATCGGGCATGTGGGTGCAGGCTGCAGGGATCGGCCTCACTGCGCTCGCCGACGGCTTTGGCGGTTTTGCGCTGGGCGCGGTGCTGCTCGGGCTCGGCACAGCCATGGTGTATCCGACGCTGCTGGCAGCGATCGGGGATGTCGCGCATCCGTCGTGGCGTGCCTCGGCTGTCGGCGTATATCGGTTCTGGCGCGATCTCGGCTACGCGGTCGGTGCGCTGCTGGCAGGTCTGGTGGCGGATCGCTTCGGACTGTCCGCTGCAATCTGGCTGGTCGCGGGACTCACGTTCTTGTCCGGCGTGGTCGCCGCAATGCGGATGAACGAAACCTTGTCCAAGGCAAGCTGAGAAGGGGGAAGCGGACGGCACCGTCGATGCGCTCGCCGTCATTCGGCGCGCGGTTGAGCGCCTGACGAGGTAGTTTCGGGCACGGGCAAGTGCGCGGGCTGGCCCTCGCGCCTGGCGCTGCGGAAGGCGCTCGGCGTCACCCCATGACGCTCCCGGAAGGCGCGATTGAACGGGCCGATCGAGCCGAAACCGGCTTCCAGGGCAAGGGTCAGGATCGGCCGGCCGTCGAACGATGGATCGGCCAATCTTTGCTCCACCTCCCGCAGGCGGTGCTCGTTCACGAAGGCAGGAAAGTTGCGATACCCCAGCTGCCGATTGATCAGCTCGCGCAGCCGGTACTCCGGCAGCCCCAGACGGTCGGCCAAGGTCTTGAGGGAAACCTCGGGATCGTGATAGACGCACTCGACCGTCATGAGGCACTCCAGCCGCTCCAGCCAGGGAACCTCTGCGGCGGTTGACGGCTGTGGGACCGTTTCGGGTGCTGCTAGCGGCTCTGGCGGCAGAGATGTGCCGAACAAGGTCTGGAGCGTTGCGGAGTTCGGCTGAAGCAGGAATGCCAGGGCCACTGCGAGGACGAAGCCGATCGCCGCGAGGTTGACGGCGTCGAGCCAGGGCGGCGCCGGTCGGCCGCCCAGCCAAGCCTCTGCAGCCAGCACCACGAGCCCATGCCCGCCGACGTACCCTAAGAGCCATACCCGCAGGCTCCGGCGTGCCGGCACTAGGTCGTCAGCCGTTGATATGGCAAGCCGCCAGAGCGCGGTGGCGACAAAGCCAGCCGCCAACAGCTTCTGCAGCAGGTGCGCATAGCCGCCTGCCCAAAGACCTCCGCCGACGTCCCGCGACATCAATCCTGCAAGTACCAAGGCGGCTGCCACCACCCAAGCGGGCAGCGGCATATCCCGCCGGTCATCGAAGACGTTGTGCAGGAGCCACCAGAACGCCACTGGAAAAAGCAGTGCTCCAACGGTCAACGGCAGGAGCACCGGGACCGGCGCTGCTGACGCTTCCGGGGCAGACCGCAGCAGGTAGGCCATCAGGCAGCCGACAAGCGGGACCATGGCCGCCCGTGCGCGAGGCTTCAGGACCAGAGCCAGACTCAGAAGCACTGTTGAGAGCCCGAGGTCGATGCCGCGCAGGAACGGGAGGATGGATGGCGTCATGAGGCAGGAGCATGGCGGACTAGGTGCCAGCCGTCTTGCTGAATGATGCAAAACAGCGCCGATTCGAACAATCGGCGATGGCTCGCAGGTATCGGCGCGACGCTTCGATGGGGACGGCCTATCGTTCTCTGCACATCCAATGCGGAGGATCGCAATGACGCCAACACCGTTCGAACTTGCGCTCAATGCCTGGCCCACCATCTGGCTGGGCGACTGGTTGAGGTACTTGATCCCGACCGCACTGGCCAGCGCGGTGATCGGGTGGTTGCCGGCTTGGTGGCGTCAGGCACGCTCCGTCCAGGCGCACCGGCCGGGGCCCGGACAGCGGTGGCGCGAGTTCCGCATCTCGATGGTGACAGTGCTGATCTTTTCAGCCAACGGCGCGCTCATCTACGGCGCGGCCCAAGCCGGGCGGCTCTGCCTGTACACCGACATCACGCGCTTCGGGCCGCTCTACCTGCTGGTGAGCTTCGTCGCGCTCGTGTTGGCGCACGACACCTGGTTCTACTGGACGCATCGATGGATGCACCATCCCGTCGTCTTCAGGTTGCTGCATCGGACGCATCACCGGTCAGTGGCTCCCACTCCCTGGGCGGCGTATAGCTTTGCGCCGGCGGAAGCCGTTGTGCAGGCAGTCTTTCTGACGCTCACGCTGCTGGTCCTGCCGCTGCACCCATTGGTGATCTTCGTCTTCCTGCTGCACATGATCGTGCGCAACGTGCTGGGCCATGCTGGCATCGAAATGATGCCGCGGCGGTGGCTGGCCGGTCGGTGGGGACGGTGGCTGACCACCACGCTGCATCACGACATGCACCACGCGGGGGGGCGCTACAACTATGGCCTGTACTTCACTTGCTGGGACCGCCTCGGGGGTACCGAGCACCCGGACTATCGGCGCCGGCTTCGCATGCTGACTGGTGCCAGCGCGACGAAACGGGACGGAAGTATCTGCCCAACGTCGGCCCGATGACCTATCGTTCAAGAAGCAGCCCTCCACGGAGGACTGCTTGTGGTCGATTCTTTCCCTGCAGTAGGCGCGGAGCCTCGCGTCGTCCCCGCGCTCTCCCTCCCCCGGCGTCGCACAGCATGCAGCAGCAGGAGACGAGCTGGCCCGGCGCCGCCCCCACCGGGGCGCGAGTTCAAACTAAGCTGCAAAGAATTCAGAAGTAGGTGAAAGCCGAGACCAACAGGCGTACTTCGGGCACATCAATGCCGGGCGCGTTTCGCGTTCCAGCGCAACGCGATGCGCAGGCGCTGTTGCCACGATTCACGTCGGCTTCGCGACAGTCTGATTGAATCCCGACGGGCGCGTGCCGCCGCCTCAGGACAGGCCGCAAGGGGACGGCGAAAAGGCCAAATCTCACAAGTCAAGCAGTTTGCCTGACACAGATCATGGAGCTCGGCGCTTGGCTGGCTAGACTGCCCCTGGGTTCCACCGGATTTCGGAGGTTCAATATGGCTAACCCGATCGCGCGATGGCATGCCGAGCATGTCAACTTCTCTCGGCTCCTCGATGTGTTTGAAGAGCAGATCACCAGGTTTCACGAAGGCGAAGATCCAGATGTCGACCTCATGCTCGAGATCGTCTCGTATCTGCGGGAGTTTGGGGACCGCTTTCACCATCCTCGCGAGGACGCCGCGTTCGCGAGCCTTGTCATGCGCGATCCGTCACTGCGGCTCCCAATCAATCGCCTGCTGCAGGAGCATCGCGCAATCGCCGCTGCTGGCGAAGAGCTTGTGACGCGACTGCAGGAGGTCGTCGCCGATGCCCTGATCCCGCGCGAGACCGTAGAAGCGGCGGCAGCACTTTATTTGGTTTACTACCGACACCACCTTGCCACCGAAGAAAGGGACATCTTGCCGCGCGCGGCGCTTTTGCTCACAGCGCAGGACTGGGAGATCGTCGCGGGGGCGGTTCCATCCGGTTCGGATCCATTGCTCGGAGAAGCGCCGAGTCAGACCTATGGGAGGCTGCGCGAGTTGCTGGCGGCAAGATAACCGGCGCTTCGATCCGGCGGCGACCCTCCCTCGGACACCCGAACAGCGTCGCTCGCAAAGCCCGAAGCCTCAGTCTTCGAGCACAGGTGGCGATCGGCGGCGACTCCCGGAACGGCAGCAGCCCAAGACCTCGTCCTGGCGCAAGGTCCGTATTCGCTGCACGGGGGACACTGATCCATGGATCAAAGCTCGCGCGTGAATATCGCAAGGCCATACCCGCTGCTGAACGACGCACAAGGTTTCGGGACCGCGATACTGTTGGTCGCCCTGGGGCTAGCCATGCTTCGCAGCGCCCAATTGTTGACCGGCGGCATCCCTGGTCTGGCCTTCCTGATGAGCTATGCGACAAGCTGGCCTCTCGGCTGGACCTTGCTCATCGGTACGAACCATTCGCCAAGCAGCTCGAGATTGGCGCCCAACAAATCAAACAGCAGCAGCAAGACCGCTTCGAGCACAAGAGAGTGCGCGAACTCCCCATGCAGCCGTCGGCGGTGCGCACGAGTGACCAGCGCTCCGGTGGTTGCCGCCCCGCAAATAAATGAAATGAGCAATGCGACTCCGGCAAGCGCTCGGCACACTCAGATGCACAATCCACGATACCGGAGACGGGCCTTCCTTCGTCTATCGAGCGACCATGTCTAGTGAAGCCCGTTGGCATTTTGGACGTCCGCAGGCACGCAGTACGCATCTAGCCAAGAGTACGGAAGGGTCCCTCCAGCAATCGCCGATGCGAACTACACGGAGGGAAAGGTTCCCTGCTCCGTGCGAAGTTCGCCGGCCTGGCTGTCGATTTGCTCACACAGGTCCCTATTGAGCACGGGAACTTCTCCGCCAATCAGCCTGCTTTCGACAGCACGGACAACTGAGTCTTGAAGTCGATCCGGCAGGGTGCGACCGTTCAGATAGTCGACGAGAAGGGCGCGTGCTGCAAAAAGAGAAAGGGCCATGGCATGGGCATGCTAGGCGTTTTTTGCTGCACTGCACCATCCATCAAGCTGCCTCAGCTCTTTTTTAGATGCCAAGACCCAATTTGATCGGCGATTCAGCACGTGCGCCGCGGCGTCACTTGTCCTCCGACGTCGCGAGCAGGACCATCGGGCCGTATCGTTCGGCCGATGCTCGGATTCATGTCCTTTCGCTGCACGAATTCTCATTGCTGGGATCGAGACAGCGCACATGATCAGGAAGAGGTTGCTCTGCTGCCCCGAAAGCCCCGTCTCGTCAGCAGCATGCAAGTTCTACTCGCAGGCCTTTTTTGAGCGCCGGCCGACCGCATGGCTCCATTGAACGTCATCGGCCCACTGCAGTGCGTTCGCATGCTGTCATGGAATGTCGCCTTTCGCCAGCATACGGCGTGGCTTGGTCTGCTCGCCCAAGCGCCATGGATCCTCGGCGGCCACGGAGAGGCCCACGACCCCGACAGCCACCGTGTCACGCTACAGTGGCTGACCAAGGGCGGCCTACCGCGACATCGCGCCGCATTCCGAGCGCCAAGCTGCGCGCCTGCTGACACACGACTACCGAGCTTGGTGCGCTGGCGGATGTTCGTCGACAAGCTCCTCGCGGGACCGAGGAGATCACGCGCGCCTCGGAGTAGGACTTCGTGGTCAGCTGTTTCCATTCGTGACAAGACCGAAGCCACCCACATTGAAACTCCTCGCGCTGACCCAGGTGCTTTGGATTGACGCACCAATGCGTGTTTCCTATGCTGCCCGATTCCGCATCAGTGTTGTGGAGATCGAAGATGCTCACACAGACGACCATCGCCACCGTAAAGGCCACCGCGCCCGTCCTCGCCGTACACGGCTTCTCGATCATCCAGCGGTTCTACGATCGACTGTTCACGGCTCATCCCGATCTGAAGAACCTGTTCAATATGCGCCACCAGGAGAGCGGCGAACAGCAACGAGCGCTCGCCGGTGCGGTGCTGGCCTATGCGACGCATATCGACAACTTGCCGGCGCTGGGGCCGGCGGTGGCGCGGATGACGCACAAGCATGCCAGCCTGAATGTCCAGCCCGCCCAGTACCCGGTCGTCGGAGAGCATCTGCTGGCGGCGATCAAGGAGGTGCTCGGCGAGGCGGCGACCGCCGACATCCTTGGCGCGTGGGCCGAGGCGTACCAAGCGCTCGCGGACATCCTGATCGGGGCCGAAGCCGCGCTCTACGAAGAGGCCGCCGCGCGCCCCGGCGGATGGCGAGGCTGGCGCAATTTCGTGGTTCGCCGCAAACGGCAGGAAAGCGATGTGATCACGTCGTTCTTCCTGGAACCTGAAGACGGCCAGCCGCTTTCGGACTTCAAGCCCGGCCAGTACATCAGCGCGGTGGTGGATGTGCCGCGGCTCGGCCTGCAACAGGTGCGCCAGTACAGCCTGTCGGATGCGCCGAATGGCAAGAGCTACCGGATCTCGGTGAAGCGCGAGGGCGAACGCTCACAGCCCGGGGCCGGCTACGTCTCAAACTTGCTGCATGACTACGTGAACCAGGGCGATGTGGTGCGGATCACGCCGCCGTTCGGCGATTTCCACATCGACATGGAGGCCAGCACCCCGGTGGTGCTCATCAGTGGTGGCGTCGGCCTGACGCCGCTCGTCAGCATGCTCAAGTCGGTGCTGAAGAACACGGACCGGGAGGTCGTGTTCGTGCACGGCGCACGCAACAGCAGCGTGCATGCGATGAAGGAACGGGTGAAAGCGGTCGCCGACACCAACCGGCGGCTGACGAGCATCGTGTTCTACGACGCGCCGCTGGAGAGCGACGTGCAAGGCTACGACCATGACTACGTGGGTCTGGTGGAACTGCGCCGCGTTGCGCAGTCGGTGCTCAAGCCGGACGCCGACTACTACATCTGCGGCCCGATCCCCTTCATGCGGATGCAAGTCGAAACGCTCAAGGCGCTCGGCGTTGCCCAGGCGCGGCTGCACTACGAGGTTTTCGGCACCGATGTTTTCGAGGAATAGCGGTGTCGAGGACTCTGCGCCCCAGACGGTTGATGGGAATCGGCGGCGCTCCGGGCCGGTGCAGCGGCGGCAGATGCCTCAGCGGCCGGCCCCGTCGGGTGGTACAGGGTGAAAGTGGTCGAAAGTTTTCGGCACTTCTGGTCCGTCGGGCGAGTACAGGAACGGAGAACGTGGATCTGGGCAGTTCGAGCCAACCGGCCCTGCGTCGCTCGTCGTGGACACGGCTCAGGAACTTGTCGACGACCTCGGAGCGCTTGAAAACCTGTGCACTGAATGTGATGGAGCTGAGCGAAGTCATGTCCTGCAATGTACGCGTGGTGATGCAGCTTTCCCAAGTGCCTTGTCAAGCTCCCCTGTTCGGCGAACTCGGTCAAGTGCAACTCCATCAGGAGCGTGGCCGCACGGCAAACTTTGGCCGGCATCCCTTCGACGGAAGATGCCGCGACGAATAGCTTGCAACCTTGTCCTGGCGCAAGGTCCGTATTCGCTGCACGGGGGACACTGATCCATGGATCAAAGCTCGCGCGTGAATATCGCAAGGCCATACCCGCTGCTGAACGACGCACAAGGTTTCGGGACCGCGATACTGTTGGTCGCCCTGGGGCTAGCCATGCTTCGCAGCGCCCAATTGTTGACCGGCGGCATCCCTGGTCTGGCCTTCCTGATGAGCTATGCGACAAGCTGGCCTCTCGGCTGGACCTTGCTCATCGTGAACCTGCCGTTCATCGCATTCGCCTGGCGCGTATTCGGTCCGCGCTTCACCTGGAAAACCATCATCGTCGTCGCCGGTTTGTCGCTCGGCGTCGAAGGAATGGGCAGGGCTCTCAGCGTGCACTCGGCGCACCCACTGTTCGCAGCGATCGTCGGTGGTTTGCTGATCGGTGTCGGTTTGCTGGTGCTGTTCCGTCATGGTGCCAGCCTGGGTGGATTTGGCGTGCTGGCACTGTTTCTGCAGCGGCGGCGTGGATGGCGCGCGGGCACGGTGCAAATGGTGTGTGATGCCGCGATCGTTGCGGCGGCATTCGCACTCGTTGAACCGAGCCGTGTCGTCTATTCCATCGTGTCGGCCGTGATGGTGAATCTGGTTTTGGTGTGGAATCATCGACCGGGCGAACAAGGTCTGCCGCCACGGAGCTCACCCGCGCCACACGAAGCGCCGTTCGGCCAGGCTCATGCGGACAAGGCTCACGCCGTCGGTGAGGCGTCCGAGACCAGCATACGCCATCACCTGGCGCAGGACTCGCGGCCCGGCTCGGGCAACCGGCCCTACCAAGCCGCCAGCCCACGAGCACGAAGGTCGCTGAGAGGTGCTGCAGGTGCTGCAGGTAATGTGGGCGAATCGATTGATCAGTCGTTGAGCCACATCAAGGGGCCACTCGCCAGGCGCCGGTAGCCTTGTGTCTTCAGTATCAAAGGAGATCACATGGCTGCCCTGGATCGATCCGACGCACTCTCGCTCGACTTGCCCTTCATGGACCAGGCTTGCAAGGAATTCTTCGGGCTCTTGGCGCTGGTTGACAAGGCTGACAACGCGCTGCTGCCGTCGGCCTGGCGCGACCTGGTGGAGTGCGCCGCCGAGAATTTTGCGCGCGAAGACATCTGGATGCGAACGACCGGTTACGCATCGCGCAAGGAGCACGCGATCCAGCACCGCGTGGTGCTGGGGGTCATGCGCGAAGGTGCGTTGCAGGCCGAGGAAGGAAGGCTGCTGCAGGTGCGGGAGATGGCGCATCAGTTGAGAGACTGGTATGTCAAGCATGTGCAGACAATGGACGCCGCGCTGGCCCTCCACTTGCGCAGCGCACAATTCGAACCTGCGCCCGCCGACGTGCCGGCGCAGGCCTCGCTTCCCGTGTGGTCCGCGCTGCGTGCCGCCGTGGAGCACGGTGCGACGCATTGAGCGCTAGAGAGCGTCTCCGGGCAGCTGCAGGCCGCCCTGGCCTGTGAGGCGCGCGGTGATCGCCGCCTTCAGCGGTGGCAGATGCTGGGCACCGCGAAGGATCAGCTGCCGCGCGAAGCGCTGCGGTGCGCCGGTGCTGGCATAGAGCTTCGCCACGGCGTTGGTGCCGTGGTAGATCAGGGCCGAGTCGCGACGGTGCCTGCGTTCGTAGCCCGCCAGTACCGTGGCGGCGCCGATGTCCTGGTTGGCGGCGCGGGCTGCGCAGAGTGCGTGTGTGAGAGAGGCGATGCTTTGCAATCCGAGGTTGTAGCCGTGGGCCGTGACCGGATGCATGCCGACGGCCGCGTCGCCGACCAGCGCGCTGCGCAGGGCCGCAAAGCGGTGGGCATATGCGGCAACGAGCGGGTAGGCGAAGCGCTGCCCGAGCAGCTGCATGCGGCCCAGCCGGCCGTGGAACTGGCGCTCCACCAGGGTCGCGAACGCACGTTCGGGCAATGCCAACAGCTGCGCCGCGGCGGCGGCCTCGGTGGTCACCACGACCGACGAGACATGGCCCGCAGCGGGCAACACCGCGAGCGTGCGTTCGTAGCCGAAGCACTCGTACGCGACGTCGTCATGTGGCAGGTCGTGCCGCATCCGGCACACGATCATGGTGCGGCCGAAGTCATGCATGTCGGCCGCGATGCCGAGCTGCCGGCGGGACCAGGAGAATCGGCTGTCCGCCGCGACGAGCAGGCGGCCGCGCAGATGGTGCGGCGCGCCCGGTGAGGTGCCGAACTCAAGTTCCGCGTGCGTGGGCAAGGTGCCGATGCGCAGCGCCTGCGCGCCATCCATCAGACGCAGTCCCGGGCGCTGTGCCGCAGCTGCAAAACTGACGCGGCGCAGTGCATGGTTCGGCACGATCCAGCCCAGAGCGTCGGCGCCGTGGCCGTGCGCGTTGAAGGACAGCGCCGAGTGCTGCCGATCGCCATCCATGACGCGCGCTTCCCGGATGCGCCCGATTTCTTCGGGCAAGAGGCGCTGCCAAAGTCCCAGTGCGCGCAACGTGGCCACGCTGGTGGGTCAGCGCGATGTGGCGTCCGTCCTCGGCCGGGGCGGCCAGGGCCTCGCGCGGCTGTGCGTCCAGCACGGTAGCGGTGAAGCCGGCGTCGGCCAGGGCAATGGCCAAAGCCAGCCCGGTCGGACCGGCACCGACGATGAGGACGTCACGATCCTGCTGCATTCAGTTTCCTCCGTGGATGAGGAGCCGGATTGTGGGCGGCACAGCAGCGCTCACCTTGACGGAGGTCAAGGGTTGGCGAAACGGGCCTTGGCGCCCGTAAGTTCAACACGCGGCGCTTCAGGTCGAGCGCCGTGGGCGAGGGCGAGTTTGGCTGCAATGCTCCAGCGTTCAGCGGGCCAGCCTGAACTGACAGGCGTGGCACCGGATGGCCGCCGGTTCGATCAGCATACGTTCGCGTGCGATGACACGCTCGCAATCGAGGCAAAGCGCGTAGAGGCCCAGGGAGATGCGTTGGAGTGCCTGTTCGATATCCTGCAGCGTCGGCCGACGAACCTTGACGGCAGCGAAGGCCGTGACATTGCCGACTTCCCCAGCCGACGAAGGGCAGGGCTCGGAAGCCTGCGCGTCGGGCGCATGCTCGGCGCGGCCGTCGTGCAGCTTGGCGCGTTCGCTGAGCGCCCACCGCTTCAGGATGTCCAGACGCTCGATGAAGGACTGCAGATCTTCCGGCTTCATGTGGTTCATGCTGGTGGCTCGGGATGAGGTTGACTGGCCGCCAGTATCCGGATGTCCATTCGCCCGGGATTTGATCCGCGTCAAATTCCGCTCGCCCCAAAACTCCGCGCAGCTGCCAGCGGGCGACCTTGTCCGTATCTGGCCTGACGGCGTGTGACAGCCGTCGGCCCAGGAGCAGCCCTCGGATTCTCACCTCCCAAGCTTTCCGAAAATCCGGCGGATAACCGCGTCTGCATCCGCGTTGAAGCAGCGCCCATGACTGAGCAAGATGCGGCGAGGCCGCCATGCGTGAAGTTTCGCGATGGCCGCAGCTGCCTTTTTCCGCTGCAACGACAGCGGCAGGCGCATCCCGAAGAACACCTGCCCGCGTGGGTAGTACATCCCGCTCATCCTCGTGAACGTTCGCCAAGGCTCGTCCATCTTGTCCAACTCGATGTTGATGATGGCGTCCGTCACGATGAGAGATTCTGATTCCCGGTGGAAGAAGATGAATTCCTTGAAGTAGCCACCCGGAAACAGCGTTTGGTCCAGTTCGTTCCGCCATTCGCCCGGCGGGTCCAGATCGAGGTCTCTCCCGAAACGGATCTCCACGCGCCGCGCTCTGCTCCTTCTGCGTACGCCCGGCGACGCCCATGCGACGGCATCCGGAAAGGCGTTCAACCACTCCCCAATGTGGGCATAGTGGAACTGGTTGGGGGAGATCAGATGCCGGACAGTCCCGAGGTGCTCAAGCTCGTCTGCAAGCTTGCGATCGAACTTCGTCGGCGAGTGAAGGAAAAGATCGCCGTTCGAGAGGCGCACCACCGTCATGCGGGTGGTGAACGGTAGCGGCAGCCTGACGCCAGCCACGGTCAGGTATTCAAAGGGCCCGTCGACAACTCCGATGTTTGCCGCCACAGGCTTGTACACATTGATCGGCTCGTAAAGTGCTGCGCCCATGTTGCCGTCTCGGATACGTATCCTGCACGATTCTGGCAGCGCTTGACCCTGCCGACCTTCGCCTTTGGGGCCCTAAGCGGACCCTCGTCTCGGGCTCCAACCTCCGTCCCTCGACGACGCCCTGTTGTCGAAGATTTACCCTTCGGAGCCGAATGAGCTACGCACTGCGAATATGGGAAGACCCGCAGCCGGCGCATCGTCGCCCGACATGAAGAGCACGCGACGTCCGCCGCTCGTGCGGGTCGGCGGCCATCACCTCCACCAAGTCGCGAAAGCTCAGCTTGAACCACAGGTACCAGGGCTGGCCTTTGAACAGTTCGTCCATGCTCTGCAACCGCTGCGCCATCGACTCGCCACCGCAGGGGCGATTTGCACCGGGTGGTTGCGGGCCTGGCCTCGGCCGGCGGTGGGGTGATGCAGACCAGCAGCGCGGCGGCCTGCTCCTTGCGGGGTCGAGCTGCCTGACTTCAATTTATAAGCCTACAGCCAAAAGGCACGCACCGTTCCCGGCACAGCGCCCGGCCGAGAGCACGTGGCGGCGGGAGAACCGCGCAGGAAGGCCGTAGGGGTGTTTTTCAGGGGGCGGCCGGCCTGACTGGGAGAGCATCATGACGACAACGATTTCGAAACAGGTCTGCTTCCAGCTCGACAGCCGATTGACCGCGGCTGAAGCCGCGCTGGCGGCTGACGGCATAGCATGCCCAGTTCTCGTGGCGGTCGTTGCGGAGTTTCGGCGGAAGTTCGCGAAAACGCGGCCCGCGGTGGAAGGCGCCCCTGCCCCCGGCCAACGCGAGGCCGTATTCGAGCTTGAGCAGGCGGCCGATAGCGCCAAGTGGGCGGCTTTGGCCGACCCGGGTGCGTCCGAGCAGATTAAGCTGGCGATCGTCGCCGCGCACGACTCGATCTGCTGGTTCAAGGCGACCGGCTGCCTGCTCGACCGGGAGTACGCCGAACAAGACCCGCTCGCCTGCTAACCTGAAGCGTCGTGGGTCGCTGTCGATCGGCGCCGAGGACGCAACCCCGAGGCGTGCGCATCAAGCGGACCTCCGCCGGCAACCTTCACCATGAGCTTGCAATGAAGAATATCCAGGTCATCGACGGCGCCGTGAATTGCGTCTACGACATCCTTGCCGCGACTGACGAGGAGTTCTCGCTCATTTTCCCGGCTGGACAGGACGTCGCGTTCATCGATGAGGTCTACGAACGCGGGCTTGATGAAGCAACGCTCAACAGCGCGTTCAAAGCGCTATGGACACGGCGTGTAGTCAAAGCACAAGCCATGGGAATTCATGGCTTGCTGTTCTACCAATTGGACGAGAAGAAGCCGAATTACCCAAGTAGGCGAGATGAGGAAGCAGTAAACCCGGGCGGCTCCAGACTGCGATAGATGCACATGCCGGCAGCGCGCATGGCTGGCTGGCTGGCAGAAAGCTCTTCGGCAGAATGCGGCCATCACCTGGCCATCACCAGCCATTCAATGTTGGTGCCAAAAAGCAGTCGCTCAACGCCGCTCTCGACCCATTGCTGCTGTTAGCAAATTTCGAGTCGAACGTCCGCTTGACATTTTCGAGACCGGCCATTGCCACCCGGTTTCCGCAGGGGGCACGCCGTTGACTCCACGCGCGCCCACGCAGCACGATGCCTTGACATGGCTTTCGAGGCGAGCGCACGATGTGGCCTCCTTCGATACAGCAGGAGGAAGGCATGTCACAGCTTCCATGGCTTACGCGCGGATCGGCATTCCTCGGCGCGGCGGTGCTCGGCCTGATGCTCGCCGGCGCGCCCGATGCGGCGCGCGCGCAGGTGGCGATCAGCGGGTTGAGTCTCAACCCCGACGGCGGCAACCCGAACGACCCGCTCGCAGTCACCGCGTGCAACGGCGCGCCGCAGCTCGGCGTCGTCTATCGCAACAGCGAGACCGAACCCTACCTGGCGGTCAACCCGCACAATCCGAGCAACATGATCGCCGGCTGGCACCAGGACCGCTGGAGCACGGGCGGTGCACAAAGCCTCGGCGCCGCGTACACGTTCAACGGCGGGGCGACCTGGCAACAGGTGAGCATCCCGTTCACGCGCTGCTCCGGAGCGGCGCGCGGCTCGGCAGGCGATTACGAGCGCGGCAGCGATCCGTGGATCAGCTTCAGCCCGAACGGCACCGCGCACTACATGGCACTGGTCGAGGATACGTCGGTCAATGAGAACGCGATGATCGTCGCCCGTTCGACCAACGGTGGCGTGACGTGGTCTCCACCCGTCGTCATCGCGCGCAATCCGGCCCGGGATCCGGTGTTGCGCTCGCTGTTCCACGACAAGAACACGCTCACCGCCGATCCCTTCAATTCCCAACTCGTGTACGCGACGTGGACGCTGTTCAGAACCGGGATCACCTCGCTCGTCTTCGCGCGCTCGGCCGACGGCGGGCAGACGTGGTCGCCGGCGATCCCGATCGCCACGATGGGTAATGCAGCGCCTGCCGAGCAGGCCGTGTTCCGCCAGGGCGCGCAGATCGTCGTGCTGCCGGACCGCACGCTCGTGAACGCGTTCTTCCGCCTCCTTCTCGACGAGACCACGGGTCGCGTCACGTACGAGCAGGCGATTCTTCGCTCGACGGACCAGGGCCGGCATTGGACACGTGTCGACACGCGGGTCGCTTCATTCGCAAGCGTCACAGCGGTTGACCCCGAACTGGGCATTCCGGTGCGCGACGCGCAGGAGCTGCCGATCATCGCCGTCAACCGGGCGACCGGTCAGCTCTACATGACCTGGCAGGACGGCAACGCCAACAGCGGCGGCCGCGCCGGCATCGTCGTCGCGCGCTCGAACGACGGCGGCGCCACGTGGTCGACGCCGGTGCGCGTCAACCAGGGGACGGCCGCCGGCGTGCAGGCGTTCCTGCCGGTCGTTGCGGTCGATGCGCAAGGGCGGGTCGGCGTGCTCTTCTACGACTGGCGCAATGACGTGCTCGGCGACCCGGGGTTGAGCACCGACGTGTGGTTGTCGCTGTTCGACGCCGACCTGAACTACCTCGGCGAGCGCCGGCTCACGCCGCAATCGTTCGACATGCGGCAGATGGTCATCACCGGTCCGCGCGGCTTCTTCCCCGGCGACTACGTCGGGCTTTCGACCGTCGGCACCGATTTCGTCGCCGCCTTCACCGTTGCCAACAACCTAGGCCTGCCGGTCGTCTTCCCGCAGAACAACAACGGCGTGTTCGTCGACAGCCACGACCGCCAGAGCGTCGTTTTCGTCCGGCAGCCTTGACGATGGCCGTGTGCGAACGGGTCGGGCGGTGCTTGAGATTGGGCGTCGCGGCGGCGGACCCGAGTCGTGGATCGGGCGCATGCATCGCGGCGCGGTCGAGGTGGACGATTTGCACGCACGGGCCCTTCGCGGCGCTGAACAGGCCGAGCTGGGTGTCGATGAGGGCCTCTGCGTTGAGCGCGCGGATGGCATCCGTTGCAGGGCTGCAGAGCTGACGATCGACCAGCTTTCGTGTTGTCGCCCACGGCCCACGATGAAGGTCCGCCCTGGAGAAATTCCCACGCCCTACGTCGACGTATGACTGCTGTACTCGGGCAACGGTCGTTGCCTGCGGCGCCTTTGGAGCACACGGATGATCTTTTTGGCCGTTCAGAAACTTTGACGAAGATCAGCTTCTCTTGATGTTGAAGGACCGCAACAGCCCCAACCGGCTGTTCGCGCCCGGCCGCCGGCAGTTCGTGACCGGCTCGCGCGACACGGAAGATTCAAAGATGGGTAAAAACCCGCCCGAAAGTTCAACCTGTGTTGCGCAGCGGGTTCAAAGTAGCTTGGCAGATCTGCTCCCAAGTCCTTGATGCGCAACGCCTCGGGGTTTGCGTCCTCGGCGCCGATCGACAGGTGCAGAACGACACTGGCGAGGCCAGATCGACGATCGCCAGGTCCCAGCCGTGCGGGTGCTCGACCAGCCAGGTCAGGCCTCGGAGCTCGGTGTCGGCGCATCCCACGATGGCGAGGTCAGCGCAGTGGCTGAGGTCTTCCGTGAGGCGGACACGGGCCGCTGCGCTGTCCTCGGCCATGAATATGCGAAGCTTTGACATGATGCAGACGTTGGGTGGCGCGAATGCGTATGGAGGTCGGCGAGCTCAGCCAGGCTTGCCGTCCAGGCGGGGGCGGGTCAGCACGGCCCAGTAGCGCACGGCATACAAGCCGAAGCCCAATGTCCAGAAGGCGCCGGAAACAAGCACGGCGGCGAGGGTTTGGGACGGTGCGACGAGCGGCACGAAAATCCGCACGAGCGCGGCGAGCAGCACCAGCACGAAGCAGGCGGTATCGACCTGGTCGGCGCGCAGGATTCGAGCGGTGTGACCTCGCGCCGTGCGGACCATCATCCCGATGATGAGCCCCCCGGCCGCGCCGACGGTCAGCGCGTGGGTCGCCAGCGACGGCGACACCCAGCCATGCAATGCCAACACCCGCAACGCGAGGTGCACGGGAATCCATGCGTAGGCCAGGTGCAGCACGAGAACGAGTGTGTTGTTCAGCGTTTTCCAGGGCTGCCAGAGCAGCCAACGCACGAGATGCACGAGCGCCGCCGGCACGGCGATGGCTGCCACGACAAGCGACGGCAGACCCATTGCGTCGCTGATCGGCAGCGCGATCAGAGAGCCCAGCGCCACCTTCTCGATCAGGGGGTGTCGCGTCGCATTGGCGCCGGAAATGCCGTTGTTGGTGAACATCGGGATCACCCGGCCGCCCATGACCGCCATGATGAACAGCAGGACATCCAGGGCCAACTGGATGCCGATCCATGTCGGCGTCTGGATCACGCCGAGGGCCGAGAGATGGAAGGCGAATGCAGCGCCCGACAGCACCAGCAGCAATCCAATGAAGAAGTAGTTGCGGCGGTTGCGTGCAGTCACGAGAGGGATGGCCAGCGCCACCGCGCACGCCAGCGGAAACGCCGCGTTGACGACGGCGGCCGTCCAGGCGAAGGGCGTGAGAACGAGGACGCGCCCTGCCACCCACAGCGCCGCCAGGGCGGCCAGCGGCAGTCCCACGGGCGTCGGCTGGCCCGACCAGTTGCGCCCCGCGGTGAAGAGGAAGCCGACGATCACGGCGAGGGCGAAGCCGAACAGCATTTCGTGTGCATGCCACAGCGGGCCCTGGAGGTAGGCCCCCGGCAGCCAGCCGGCGAACTGCATCGCCCACAGGCCGATGGACAGCGCGGCGAAGGCGCTCGCGAGCAGATAGAACGGTCGGAAGCCGAGTTGCCACAGGGCAAAGCCGGGCCCTTCTTGGGCCGCGGGTGGTTGCGCGCGTTTGACGACGGTGAAGGGCGCCATTACTGGGTCTTTCTGGCGCCGGCGGCGCCGTGTTGGAGTCGCCACGCCACGGCCGCGCCGGCCACGGTGGCGGCAAAGAAGCCGATCGTCGCTGCGTTGAATGAGGCGCCGGCGGCGCGCAGCGGTTCGCTGAAGGTCCCCAGGACGAGCCGCATCAGGAGCGACAGATGCAGGGCAGCCAGCGGCAGATAGAAGAAGGCGCCGAACTGCAGTTTGACCCGTGCGATCGCCGGCAGCACGACCGGCGCGTGCCCCATCATCATGCTGACGACGAAGCCGATTCCCAACGCGTGCAGCGCTGCGTCGCGGGTGGCCCATCCGAGCGCCGTCGTGGCCCACGCCACGCCGGCGATCCCGAGCCAGGCGTAGCCGCCCAGGAGACAGACCGCCATGTAGCGGCTGATGCCGTGCGCGAACACCGTGCGTCGCGCGACATCGAAGGTCACCAGCCACGCGGCGAGCAGCACGAGCGCCGTGCCGTAGACCAGCCCACCGGCGCGCGGCGCCACGCCCGACCATGCGGCGCCCGCCAGCAGCAGCGACAGCACGACATGCAGCGTGACGCTGGCGCTCGGGCGTCGGCGCATGAGTCGCGTCATCTCCAGGCGCTCGGCGGCGATCGTCATGACGAGAAAGGCGAACCACCAGGGAAAAACTGCATTGCCGCCATGTCCCAGCGCGAACAGAACGTTGCCTGTCACCCATGCGGCCGCGCCGACCAGCAACAGAAGGGTGTGGGCCGCGTGTTGGCGCCGCACGACGACCGCGTTGACCGCAAGGAAGGACACCGCCGCCGCCACGCCGAGCCACGCGCCGGCGGCCTGCTGCCCAAGGACCAGGCACAGCGCGCCGGAGCCCGACGCGAGCGGCGCGAGGAAAGCCGCACGATGCTTGACGGCCACTGCGCGTTCGATGCCGATGACCGTGCCCAGAAAGCCGCAGATCATGAGGGCCGCATGCACCAGCAGCACCTGGCCGGTCCAGGCGAAGGAAAGCGGATCCGGCACCGCGACGCCGAGCCGCCAAAGTCCGCCCGCGACACCTGCCACCAAGGAGACGGTCACCAGCGCACCGAACACCACGCGCGCGAAGATCCATAGGCGGGATGTCGATGCCCGACGGCGGGCTCGGACGGCAGGACGTTCGGCGTTCACCATCCCATGAACCGTCTGGCGTTGGCGCTCATCCGGTCTGGGGTCCAGGGCGGCTCCCACACCAGTTCGATGCAGATCTTGAGATCGGCCGGGAGGACCTTGTCCAGCTCGAGCTCTGCATCCTCGATGATGAGGTCGATGACCGGGCAGGCGGCTGAAGTCATCGTGATCAGCACGTGCGCGGTTGTGGTGTCGACCGTGACGCCGTAGATGAGGCCGACATCGACGATGTTCATCGAGACTTCCGGATCGACGACGCGTGACAGCGCTGCGGCGATCGGCTGGCGCAAGGCTTCCGGTCCGTCGTAGGGAATGGAAGCCGCCTCGAGAGTTGCCTGCTCTGGCGTACGAGCGCGACGAGAGGAGGAGGTCATGCCGCCCCCTTGGCAGCGCGACGCACTGGGGCTTGATCGACAAAGAATATTGCGGAAAGCGCCTCCCGGTTGTGAACCAGGTCCGCCAGCGTGTAGCGATGCAGCACCGCATGAAACGCCGCCACGGCCTCATCCAGCACGCCGCGCAGACGGCACAGGCCGGTGATCCGACATTCGCCACCGCCTTCCCCGAAACATTCCACGATCGCGTTGCCTTCGGTGTGACGCACAACGTCGCCGATATTGATCGAGTCGGGCGCCTTCGCGAGCGACAGACCGCCTCCCTTGCCGCGGACGTTGGCGAGCCACCCGTGCTTGCCCAGGAAATGGACCACCTTGGTCAAGTGATGCTCCGACACCGCGAAAGAGGAGGCGATCTCGGCGATGGTGGCGCGTCGCTCCGGCTGCGCGGCTAGGTAGATCAGCACCCGCAGGCTGTAGTCGGTGAAGGCGGTGAGCTTCATGATCTCTCACGGGCAAGCCGCCTCACCGTTCGGCCACGTGGCCCGCCTGGACGGCCAGACCTTTGCGGCCCTTCAAGCGCGGCGATGTTTGCGGCGCAGATTGCGACGCTGGGCGGCGCAGCAGACGCAGCGCGTACCCGGCGAGCAGCACCGCGCCCAGGGCGAAGACGATGTCGCCCGGAACACGCATCCAGACCAGGATCTCCATCACGCGGGAATGCACGATCTCGGCAGAGCGGGCGTACCACAAGCCTTGCGTGACGCTGGCCCAGGCCTGGTAGATGCCGGCGGGCAGCAGCGACAGGAACACCATCATGGCAAGACCGATGTTGAGCGCCCAGAACGCGGGCTTGAGCAAGCCGTCGGCGTGCAGCTCGCGCTCGTACAGACCGCGCAGGCAGAACAGCATCAGCCCGATGCCCAGCATCCCGTAGACGCCGAAGAGCGCGGCGTGGCCGTGGGCGGCGGTCATGTTGAGCCCCTGCACGTAGTAGAGCGAGGCGGGCGGGTTGATCGCGAAGCCGAGCACGCCGGCACCGATGGTGTTCCAGAAGCCGACGGCCACGAAGCACATGATGGTCCACTTGTAGGCGGCGAGCCAGGGCATGGCCTGCGACCGCCGGTAGGTCTGCAGTGCCTCGAGGCCGATCAGGGTCAGCGGCACGACCTCGAGCGCGGAGAACACGGCGCCCACGGCGATCACCGACGTCGGCGTGCCGGTGAAGTAGAGGTGGTGCAGCGTTCCGAGGATGCCGCCGAACAGGAACACGATGGTTTCGGCGATGATCGCTCGGTTGGCGCTTTCGGTGCGCACCAGGCCCAGACGCGTGAAGATGAGCGCGACGACGGCGGTGGCGAACACCTCGAAGAAGCCTTCCACCCACAGGTGCACCAGCCACCAGCGCCAGTACTCGATCATCGAGTAGTGGGTGTGCTGTCCCCAAACCAGCGAGGTGGAATAGAAGCCGCCGATGCAGGTCGCCGACAGGAACACCATCGCGATCAGGCCTCGCGATGCCGAGGGCTTGGTCAATGCCGGCCACAGCGCGCGACCCAGCAGGAAGACCCAGAAGAGCAGGCCGACGAACAGCAGCACTTGCCAGACGCGGCCCATGCTCGTGTATTCCAGGCCCTGGTTGCCCAGCCAGAAGCTGAAGTCAACGCCACGGTGCTGCAAGGTGCCGAGCCAGCCGGTCAGCGTGGAGCCGACGACGATGGCGATCAGGGCCCAGAAGAGCACATTCACGCCGAGCTTCTGCAGCTTGGGCTCGCGGCCGGACAGCAGCGGGGCGATGTACAGGCCGGTGGCCAGCCACGCGGTCGCGATCCAGAAGATGCCGATCTGCGTGTGCACCGTACGGCTGACCACGTAGGGAAGCAGCTCGGCCAGCGGAAGCCCGAAGAACGACTGCCCCTCGACCGCATAGTGGGCCGTGATGACCCCCATCGCGATCTGCAGCAGCATCAGCCCGATCACCGCGAAGAAGTACTTGCGCGTGGCCTTCATGGAGGGCGTCGCGGTGGCACCGAGCAGCGGGTCCGCCTTGGGCGGCTGCGCCTCGGCTTCGTGCCTCTGGCTGCCGTGCAGCCACAGCATGGCGGCGATGGCTGCCAGCAGCAGGACGATGCTGACCATCGACCAGACGGCCGCGGAACTGGTCATGGTGTTACCGACCAGCGGCTCGTGCGGCCAGTTGCTGGTGTAGCTCAGTCCCGTCTCACCGGGTCGGTCGGTGGCCGCAGCCCACGCTGTCCAGAAGAAGAAGGCGGTCAGTGCCTGGCGGTCGGCGCGATCGGGCAGCGTGTCCAGCGTCATGGCATATTGCTCGCGCAGCGTGGCGACCGAGCCGTCGTGGCCAAACAGGGCCTCATAGTGCGCGGCCGTTTCTCGGATCGCCTGCGCGCGTTCCAACGAAACACTGACCACACCACTCGTGCTGTCGTAGGTGTTGCGCCGCATCTCGTCGATCACCGTGGCGTCGAGCGCACCGCGTTCCGATGCGCTCAGCGCGGAGGGCTCCTTGCGGTAGGCCTGTGCGTGGCGATTCTTGAGCGCAACGGCCTCACGGTGCAGCCAGTCCGCGGACCAGTCGGGTGCGACGTAGCCGCCATGGCCCCACACGGAGCCCAGCTGCTGTCCGCCGGCCGACAGCCAGACCTGTTGGCCCCGCTGGACCTGCTCGCCGGTGAAGATCACCTCGCCGTTGGAGGCGGTGACGGATGCGGGAATCGGTGGGGCCGTCAGGTAGATCTGCACGCCCAGGTAGCCGAGTGCACCGAACGAAAGTACGAAGATGAAGGCGAGCCAGCGCCACAGCCTGTTGTTGTTTCTCATGACATTTCCTTGGGTCATCGAAGAGGGGCCCGGCGTTCAGGCGCCGCCGCATCCACCGCAGCAGCCCCCGCTCGCATTGGCGGTGAAGGCCGGGATCTTGGTGATGGCAACGCGCCACACCGAGGGACCTTCCTCGAGGTAGTTCCATGCGAAGCGGTTGGGCCACTGCGCTTGCAACTGCGCGCAAAGCGGCCTGGGATCGTGGTCGTTCACGAGTTCGATGGCGTGGCCGTCGTCGAGGGCGGCGAAGGTCGAAAAGATGTGCGAATGACGAAAGCGTGGTTCCAGAACTCGGACATCGACGGTGGAGGAGAAGGCTGCAGATTTCACGGGGATTCCTTGTGGATAGCGAAGGGGCTAGAAGGTGTATTCAAGATGCATCTATGCTAGGAAAGAGCCTGCCGTGAGATGTTGATCTGCATCAAGGTCCGCATCGAAATCGAGGTCGCCTGCGAGCGCCATCGGAGCGCTGCGCTGCGTCACCGGCTTGAGCGCAGATGCAGGACATCTCGCCGATGTCTCGACGGTCCAGTTGCAGTGCAGCGTGGCTCGCCAGCAGCGCGGCGCTGGAGCAGCCGGAGCACGACCAGACCAAGGGGCTTGCGGCGGGATCGTTCAAGCGGCCTATCCATCATGGTCAGGCCACGTAACGCAACACCGTGTAGAAGTGACAGCCGCTTCCGGCCAGCACGAACAGATGCCACAGCCCGTGGCCGTGACGGACCTTATGGTCGGTGGCGTAGAAAAGCAGGCCGACCGTGTAGCAGGCGCCGCCGGCCAGCAGCCAGCCGAAGCCCGCCGGCGTGAGCGCCCGCCAGAGTGGCCACGCCGCTACCAACGCGAGCCACCCCATGAGCATGTAGATTGCCAGCGACACGGCGCGCGCGCCTCGGGCGAGCCAGATTTCCTGGACGATGCCGGCCAGCGCCAGCCCCCACACGACACCCAGCAGCGACCAGCCCCATGCGCCACGCAGCGACACCAGCGCGAACGGCGTGTAGCTGCCGGCGATCAGCAGGTAGATGGTGCAGTGATCGAATTTGCGCAGGACATCTTTCGCGCGTCCCTTGAAGCTGTGGTACAGGGTCGAGAACAGGTAGAGCGCGACCAGCATCGCGCCGTAGATGCTGAAGCCCGTGATCTTCCAAGGGTCGCCCGCGCGACTGGCCTGCGTGATCAACCAGGCGGTGCCCGCCGATGCGAACCCGGTGCCGGCGAGATGGCTGATGCTGTTGAAACGTTCGCCGCGGTACATGCCTTGCAATGCTTATTCGCGAGCGCTGCGGCGCTCGCCCAGCAAGCGCTGGATCAGGCGGTCCTTCTCTGCCCATTGGGCCTCGACCCATTCGCGAATCCGCTGGCGGTGCGCCCTGTCGCCCGATGAATCCCCGCCCAACAGTCTGGGCGGAATGGCACATTGACGGACGTCGACGGTGACGGCCTTCACCTTGCCGCACAGCAGCGCCCAGAAGCTGGGCGTCCCCTCGGGGTAGACGATGGTCACGTCGAGCATGGCCTCGAAGCGCTCGCCCATCGTGGCCAGCGCCACGCCGAGGCCACCCGTCCTGGGTTCGAGCAGATGGCGGTAGCTGCTGTTCTGCGCGGCATGCTTGGCCGCCGTGAAGCGGGTGCCCTCGGCGAAATTGATGACTGCCGTCGGAACGCGCTTGAACTTCTCGCAGGATCGTCGGGTCGCTGCCAGATCCCCTCGATGCGCATTCCGGCCTCGGCCGCGTTTCATGAACGGAAAGTCGAGCGCCCACCAGGCCAGCCCGATCACCGGCACCCAGATGAGCTCGCGCTTCAGAAAGAATTTGAGAAACGGGATGCGTCCATGGAAGGCACGCTGCAGCACCAGGATGTCGACCCAGCTCTGGTGATTGCTCGACACCAGATACCAGCCGCGGCGATTCAGGCCCTCGAGGCCCCGGATCCGCCATGGCGCCGGGCACGCGGGCGCGATCCACGCGTTGTTGACGGCCACCCATCCGGTGGCCAGGGTGTTCAGGATCCGGTCACAGCCGGTGCGCACGCTGCCGGCGGGCACGATCAACTTGACCAGCGCCGGTGGCACCATCAGGGTGAACGCGACCAGCGTGTTCAAGCCGAGCAGTGCAGCGCTGAGGGCACCGCGCAGCAGGGCGAGCATCAGTTGGAGGGCAGACAAGGAATGGCGTGCAGAAGGAGGAGCAGGGCGCCTGCGTTTGCGCAGACCTTGAGTCATTCTGCGTGGGCTGCACCTTTGACTTGTTGATCCCGCTCAACCTTCCATGGCTTGCCGGGCATCGATGGCTGCCTCGCACAGCAGGGCGATCGACCCCACCGTCGGTGCCGTCAGGAGGCCGCACCGCGGCGACGCCGCATCTCCGCGCCCATCGCGTCGCGCGCGTCATCGTCGAGCAGCGCGGCCGCAGCCGGATAGGCGAGCTGCTCTTCGGCTTCGATGTGAGCTCCATACAGGCGCGTGAATGCATCGATCTCCGCTGCACTGGCCGCCGAGATTGCTTGGATCTCTGCGCGCTCGAGCCGTTCGAGGATCGCGCGCACCGTGCGCCAGCGCGCCTCCATCTGAAGATGGTCCTGCTGCAGGCGAGCGACCAGCGCGAGCATGGAAGGATCGCCGCGCGCGACCAGGGTCGGGAACACATGCATCTCCTCGTCGAGATGGTGCTGCGGCGCGGCCATATCGAAGTAGCGCATGACGTCGCGGGCGGCCTGCCGCGCCTGTTGATCGGCGCCGTGACGCGCGACATGGGCGCGCAGCCGCTCGAGCAGCCCGAGGGTGCGCTGCAGGCGCTCATGGCAGGCTTCCATCATCTCGAAGGGTTGTTCGAATCCGACCGCTGGCGATGCGATGAGAGAGGCCAGGCGCGAAGAGCGGTTCATGGCGCGGGGACCAGTTCGGAGACATAGCGCCCGAGGTCCGGCCGCGCCGGACCGGCCGCGTGCGCCAGCACGGTGCCCACGCTGATGAAGCAGAGCGGTTCCTCTTGTGGGTCCAGAGCGAACAGCGCGCGCAGTCCGGTGGATTGCAGCGCCTTGCCGGAGGTCAGTGCCGAACCGTAGCCCAGGACTGTCGCGGTCAGAAGCATGTTCTGGATGGCGCATCCGGCCGACACGATCCTCTCGGCGGCCGGAATCTCCTCGTTGTCGGGGCCCAGCCGCACGATCGCCAGCATCAGGACCGGAGCGCGAAAGGCCTTCTCGCGCGCCTTGCCCCGTTCGTCAGGCGTGGCTTGCTGCAGGGCCTGCGCGAATACATCAGCGAGGCGCCCGCGTTGCGGCGGCGGCACGATGACAAAGCGCCACGGGACCAGGCCGCCGTGATCCGGGGCCGCGGCCGCGGCGCCGAGGATCTGCTCGAGTTCGGACCGCTCAGGTCCGGGCGTGCCGAGCCGCTTGGGCAGTACCGTGCGGCGCGTGTGCAGGAGTGCTGCCAGTTGCCGTTCAGTGACAGGCGGATCAGCCAGGACGGCCGTCGCAGCGCGGGCGTCCGTATCAGGAGGCATGTCGAATTCCCCGGATGAGCATGAGAGCGGCTCGCAAAAGGGCAACGAGCGTCAGCATGGTCCGGCCGAGCCGGAAGGTCAAGGTGGCGGAAACACGCAGCAGCGTCGCGGCCGCCCGGGCCGCGTTCATCCGCAACTTCCGAGGTGCCCGCACTGCGTGCAGTAGTCGCAGCCGTCCTTTCGGATCATGGCGTGGGCGCCGCATTCCGGGCACTTGGCGCCTATCAAGGGGGAGGGTGCAGCAGCCGTCGGCGTCGAAACGTCCGGCGCCGTTGGCGCCGAGCCGCTTCGCTTCGCGATCAGTTGCTGAATCGCGTACGCAATGGCGCCGACTTCGGAGTCGTGCCACATGGGCACCTGGCTGCCATCGGCCTTCACGTGATGGCCCAGACGCACGGGACCGCGGTCCCATGCCACCTTGCGCATGTCGGCGAGCGCGCGTTCGAGGAAGCCCCCGCGTGCGGCCAGCGACAGCAGCCGCATGCTCGCGGTGATCCACTGCTGCGATTCGCCGCTCTGGCCCACGGGCATGAAGAACTCGATGGCCCGTTCCCGCCCGTCGGCCAGGGGCAGGAAGGACACCACCAGATAGAGCGTCTGCCGGCCCTGCTGCGTCCAGTACTCGATCTTCTCGGCGCTGGCATTCAAGGCACCCGTCGGACGGCTCTCGATCATCGCGCGCATCGGGTCGGCCGCGGCGTTGTCAGCGCGCGAGGGCGCGCCCTCTTGCGCCGTCGGCGCGACCTCCAGCACCGACCCCAGGATGCTGTTGGGCCGGTAGGTGGCCAGTCCCTTCAGGTTGGCGGTCCAGGCGTGCAGGTAGAGTCCCTTGAAGTCCTCATAGGGGTAGTCGGCGGCCACGTTGACCGTCTTCGAGATGGCAGTGTCGACGAAGGGCTGCACCGCTTCCATCATCGCCAGATGGCCGGCCGCGGGCATCGACAGTGCCGAGACGAAGTAGGCGGGTAGCGCGTCGGTGTCCCCACCCAGGGAACGGTACAGGCGCCAGGCGTGATCTTCAACTTCGTACTCGGAGATGCTGCCGTCGGCTTCGCGCTTCTTGCGCCGATAGGTCCAGGAGAACGCCGGCTCGATGCCGTTCGAGGCGTTGTCGGCGAACGCCAGGCTCACGGTGCCGGTGGGTGCGATCGACACCAGATGGCTGTTGCGGATGCCATGCATGCGGATCTGCTCCTGCAATGCCTGGTCCAGGCGACTGGCGAAGGTGCCGCGCGCGAGGTAGCGCTGCGCATCGAAACGTGGGAACGGACCCTTCTCGCGCGCCAGCGCCACCGACGCGGCGTAGGCGGCGTCGCGCAGGCTGCGTGCAATGCGCATGGCCATGGCCCGGCCCTCGGGCTGGTCATAGCGCTGGCACAGCATGGCCAACGTGTCGCCCAGCCCCGTGAAGCCCACGCCGATGCGGCGCTTGGCCATGGCTTCGGCGCGCTGCTGCGGCAACGGCCAGAAAGTGAGGTCCAGCACGTTGTCGAGCGCCCGAACCTGCAGTGCGACGGCTTCGTTGAAGCGCTGGAAATCGAACTGCGCCGCCCCGCCGATCCCGAACGGGTGGTCGACGAAGCGCGGCAGGATGATCGGCCCGAGGTCGCAGCAGCCGTAAGGCGGCAACGGCTGCTCGCCGCAGGGATTGGTCGCCTCGATGTGCTCGCAGTAGCGCAGGTTGTTGTCGTTGTTGATGGCGTCCGTGAACAGGATCCCCGGCTCGGCGAAGTCGTAGGCCGAACGCATGATCGTGTCCCAGAGGTCTCGCGCCGGCAGGCGCCGGTAGATCCAGTGGCCGTCCGGGGCCTGCGTGGCGCCTCGCGCGATCAATTCGGACCCCGGCTTGGCGCTGTGCACGAGCGCCCATTCCTCGTCGGCCGCCAGCGCGCGCATGAACTGGTCGCTGACCGCGACGGACACGTTGAAGTTGTTCCAGCGCCCCGGCGTCCGCTTGGCGGTGATGAACTCCTGCACGTCGGGGTGGTCGATGCGCAGCACACCCATCTGCGCGCCGCGGCGCGCCCCTGCGCTCTCGACGGTCGCGCAGGACCGGTCGAACACGTCGATGTAGCTGCACGGGCCCGAGGCCAGCGAAGCGGTGGCGCGCACCTGGGCGCCGCGCGGGCGGATACGGGAAAAGTCATAGCCCACGCCGCCGCCACGGCGCATGGTCTCCGCGGCCTCGCGCAGTGCCTCGTAGATGCCGGCATAGCCGGCCTCGTCCTGGCCTTGAATGCAGTCACCTACCGGCTGCACGAAACAATTGATCAACGTGGCATCGAGCTCGGTGCCGGCGGCACTCATGATGCGCCCGGCCCCGATGGCCCCTGCGCGAAGGTTGGCGAGGAAGCGCGCCTGCCACTGGGCGCGTTCGCCTTCGGCCTCCACCGACGCCAGCGCGCGCGCGACGCGCGCAAACAGGTCCTCGGCCTCCTGCTCGCCGGGCTTGAGGTACTTTTCCAGCAGCACGTCGCGGCTGATGGGCTGCACGGGCAGCAACGAGCCCAAACCAAGGTCGTCGCGCTTCATACGACGGTCTTCTTGGTCGCGGCGCCCGAACGGCACGAGCCGGCGCCCGGGTCGAACAAGCGGTGCTCTTCGCGAGCGCTTGAGCGGGCATCGCCGCGCGCGGCGGGCCGCTGCGAACGGGTTGGGCTGGATATGACTGTGTGCTGATGCACGATGGGTCTCCTGAAGGGTGCTTGAGCTCGGCGATCAGACGCTCGAGCCGTCCGTGACCCACGTCCGGCAAGAGCCAGTTGGGCCGTCGACGATTGGCGAGCTGCAGGCGAGGTGCATTTGGCAGGGCGGGGTGCGACGCAGTGGCTAGATGATCCGGGAGAAGCGAGCGCGCTTGCGATCCGTTTGCAGATAGCGGTCGAAGACCATCGCCACGGCCCGTACGAAGAACCAGCCTTTGTCGGTGACCGTGAGATCGCGGTCCGTGAGGCAAACGAGGCCGTCCGCCTCCAGCTGGCCGAGAGCGGCCAGTTCGGACGCGAAGTAGTCACGAAAGGTGATCAGGTGGGCGATGTCGATCGACTCGAAGTCGACATGGCCCTGGCACATGATGGCCATGATCACCGCGCGACGCAGCACGTCGTCGCGCGACAGCGCGAGCCCGCGCACCACCGGCAGCCGTCCCTGGTTGAGATGGTCGTAGTAGTCCTCCAGGGTCTTTGCGTTCTGGCTGTAGGTGCCGCCAACCCTTCCGATCGCCGATACGCCAAGCGCGACAAGGTCGCAGTCCGGCTGCGTGCTGTAGCCCTGGAAATTGCGGTGCAGCCGACCTTGGCGTTTGGCGACAGCCAGGCTGTCGTCCGGCAACGCGAAGTGGTCCATGCCGATGTAGACATAGCCAGCGCAGGTGAGGGCGGCGATGGAGCGCGACAGCATCTCGATCTTCGTGGCCGCGTAGGGCAATTCGTCGGCGGCGATCCGGCGCTGCGGCTTGAACCTCTCGGGCAAGTGCGCGTAGGCATAGAGGGCGATGCGGTCCGGACGCAGCTCGCAGATCTGCGCCAACGTGCGGTCGAACGAGGCGGCGCTTTGACGCGGCAGTCCATAGATCAGGTCGACGTTGATGGACTGGAATTTCAGCTCGCGCGCCGAGGCGACCAGATCGAATACTTGTTGTGCGGGCTGGATGCGATGTACCGCTTGCTGGACGTCCGGGTCGAAGTCCTGGACGCCGAAGCTCAAACGATTGAAGCCCAGTCGGGCCAGGTGGGCAAGGCGGTCGGCGTCGACCGTGCGTGGATCGATCTCGATGGAGCATTCGGCGCCCGGCGCGAACGAAAAAGCTTCGCGCAGCATCCGCATCAGGTCGGTCAGGCCGTCATCGCTCAGGAAGGTCGGCGTCCCGCCGCCAAGGTGAAGCTGGCTCACCGCCGTCCGTGCGCTCAATTGCGCCGCGTGCAGGGCGATCTCCTTCTCCAGGTATCCCAGGTACTCACGCGCACGGGAGGCATGCCGCGTGATGATCTTGTTGCACGCGCAGTAGTAGCACAGCGATGCACAGAACGGAATGTGGACGTAGAGGGAGATGGGAGTCATGACTGCGCTGATGCCCAGCCTTCGCTGCCGCGCCGCGGCACCGTAGTCGTCAGGGCCGAAGGCCTCGACAAAGCGGTCCGCCGTCGGATAGGACGTGTAGCGAGGCCCGGCCACATCGAAGCGGGCCAGCACGTCGGCCGAGACCGAAGACGGGGAGGTTTCGTGGGGCGGAGCCAGGACAGTGGACATCATTGCGTTCAACCAAGGAAAGGCAGGTCTTCACTGTGCCTTCGTCGCGCCGGTCGTTGGTTGATGCTTGTCAACATAAGCAGCCGGACCGCTCGGCAGGAGGCATCTGAACAACGATCTGGACGAGCGCCGATGACGACGATGACGACGATGACGCCGAGCGACTCGGCCCCGGCCAGACGCTGGCAGGAGAGCGGTCGGATGCGGCGTCGAGGCGATGACTGCTGCGGCGGTCAGGGGGCGGCGTTGAGCTGTGCGCGGAGCTTGCAAGCTGAAGCGCCCGCGCTGCGTGATGCCTACGAACAGCAGGTGGTCCAGATCAATACGGTCCCGGAGACCTCAGCTTCAGCGCTCGTTCGAAAGGGCATCCACATGGGGTTCGAGCCGCGGTCGGCAGCAAATGGATCAGCGCGCAGCGCGCCTTGGTGCTTATCAGGAAAGCGCACGGGCCAAGGTCAGCGCAGTACAAGCACGGGCACGTCGGAGTTCGCAAGCACATGCGCGGTTTCGCTACCCAGGAAAGCGCGTGCCAGCCCTTTTCGTCCGTGCGAGGCCATCACGATGAGATCGCTGCCGTGCTTGCTGGCGGCACCAATGATTGAATCGGCCACTCGATTCGATTTGACAGACGCCGTGCTGACCCGTACGCCGCATGCTTCGGCGCGCTTCTCGAGCGCCTCGAGCATGGTCTTGGCCTGCTCAGCGCGCCGGCACCCGATGCGGTCGATCTCCTCGGCTTCGAATTCGATGGTGCCGTCCATGTAGCTCTTGGCTTGCCGTCGTACCACGGTCACGGCCCTGAGCTCGGCCTTGTGCTCCGCAGCCAGGTCGATGGCTTTCGAGACGGCCTTTTCCGCCAGCACGGAGCCGTCAGTGGCAACAAGAATGCGCTTGAACATGAACTGTCTCCTCGGAGGTTGAGTTTCTGCAGCGTAGCCCCGCGGGGGCTTTGGAGCTTGATCCAGATCAAGCATGCACACGGTTTCAAATGCAGAATGCGGCAAGCGAACGAGCACATGGACCTGCCGACGCACCAGAGAAGGCGACGACTGAGAGGAATGGTGAGCGCGCGTCGAGCGCGCGCGCAACATAGGAATGCAGCTGTATCCGAACGAGGAACCGATCCCGATGACTGACCGAACTCGTGAGCCTGCCTGGGCCTATGGATCCCAGCAACAAGGCCGGGATCGGTGCGTCAGCAGTGGGGCGCATGCGATGTGCAGCATGTCCCACTTGGGCCTTGCTGTCTCGAACGCCTACGCGCGTCGACTCGTCGGCCGGCCGGATCTGCTGCATCGAACGCGCTCCACTTGTGCGGCCGCTGCCGCAACGCTGACATGCGCTCGATGAACAGATCTCGGCAATGGACACTGGGCGCCAAGCTGGCGCTGGTCGCCATGCCGTTCCTGTTGGCAGCCCTTGGCGCCATCGCGACCTTGGTCTACATGTCATGGCAGATCGAGGGGGGTGCCGCTGCGGTCAACGAAGCTGGGCGCATGCGCATGCAAACCTATCGGATGGTGCTGTCGGCTGGCGCGGGCGATGTGCGGGCGCTGTCACAGCAGGTGGCAGAGTTCGAGCGCAGCCTCCAGGGACTGCGCCGCGGCGACACCGAACGGCCGTTGTTCGTACCCTGGGACGACACCGTGCGCCAACGCTTCGCTGTGGTCGAACGCGACTGGGCCGCCTTTCGCAGGCGCCTCGCCGATTCGACGCTGCCTGGCGCCGCGACCCGCCTTGGCGACGACGCCGTCGCGTTCACGTTGAACATCGATGCATTCGTCGCCGGTATCGAAGCCCACTTGTCACGGTGGACTGCGCTGATGCACTTGCTGCAGGTCGCGATGATGGGCGTGGCGCTCATCGGCGCGGCAGTGCTGGTCCATACCGGATACCGCTTCGTCCTGGAGCCGCTGGGATTGCTCAAGCGAGCCATTCATCGCCTCCAGGATGGCGATCTCGGTGCCCGCGTCGTGCGCACCAGTACGGACGAGTTCGGCACCCTGGCAGAGGGATTCAACAGCATGGCCGAGCAGCTTCAGGCCATGTACCGGAATCTGGAAGGCCGGGTCCAGGAGAAGACAGCGCAGTTGGAGGAAGAGCGCGGCCGGTTGGAATGCCTCTATGAGGTGACGACGCTGGTCGCCAAGGCCTCGACGCTCGACAAACTGGCCCATGGGTTCACGCAGAGCATCGCCCGGATCGCACATGCCGACGGCGTCGCCTTGCGCTGGTCGGACGAGGCGAACCGCCGGTATCTGATGCTCGCCTCGCAGGGCTTGCCGCAGGCGATGACCGATGCCGAGCTTTGCTTGGCGGCCGGCGATTGCCATTGCGGCTCACCGCTGGCGTCGTCGGGCGCGCGCGTGATTCCGATCCGTACCATGCAGCCCCTCCGGATGCGACATTGCGCCCAGGCCGGCTTCGAGACCGTGGTGTCCATACCGATCCGGCTGCATGAGCGGCTGATGGGTGAGGTCGACCTCTTCTTCCACGCCCAGATCACGATCTCCGAAGCCGAGCGCTCCCTGCTCGAATCGCTCACGGTCCACCTCGCGGGTGCGATGGAAAACCTGCGCCTCAACTCGCTCGGGCTGGAGGCCGCGATCTCGCAGGAGCGCGGCTTCCTCGCGCGCGAGCTGCACGACTCGATTGCCCAGTCGCTCGCGTTCCTGAAGATCCAGGTCCAGCTCATGCGCGACGCGATCGCTGCCGGCGATCCGCTGAAGGTCCAGCACGTATTGGGCGAGATCGACGTCGGCGTGCGTGAGAGCTACGGCGACGTGCGGGAGCTGCTGATGCACTTCCGCACCCGGGCCAACAGCGAAGACATCGAACCCGCGCTTCTCACGACGCTGCGAAAATTCGAGCACCAGAGCGGCCTGAAGGCAAGCCTGCAGATGCTCGGCCAGGGCATGCCCTTGCTCCCGGACACTCAGATCCAGGTGCTGCACATCGTGCAGGAAGCGCTGTCGAATGTTCGCAAGCACGCCCGTGCCGGCCAGGTGTGGCTGGACGTGCAGCAGGCGCCGCAGTGGCGGCTCGAGGTGCGCGACGATGGCCTCGGGTTTCCCGACGGCTACGGCGCGCCCGACGAGACCCACGTGGGCCTGCGCATCATGGCGGAGCGCGCCGAACGCCTGGGTGCGCAGCTCGACGTGATGTCCTCGCCCGGCCGCGGCACCTCGGTCGTCCTGACCCTGCCAATGACGTCCAGTACCGGTGGCGCGGTGGCGGCACCGCAATACCAGGTCGCCTGAATCCTCATGACCGAGCTGCCCCCAAAGATCCGCATCCTGGTTGTCGACGACCATACGCTGTTCCGGCGTGGCCTGACGGCACTGCTACATCGCGATCCGCAGTTCGAGGTTGTCGGCGATGCCGGCGACGCGGGCGAGGCGCAGCGCCGCGCCCAGGAGTTGAAGCCCGACGTGATCCTCCTGGACAACCACCTGCCCGGCGTCATGGGCGTCGATGCCTTGCCGGCACTGCGCGAGGCCGTGCCCGCAGCACGGGTGCTGATGCTGACGGTGAGCGAAGACGAACGCGACCTCGCGGGCGCGCTGCGCGCAGGCGCGAGCGGCTACCTGCTCAAGACCATCGAGGGCGATGCGCTGGCCGCGGCGATCCGTCGTGCCATGCGCGGCGAGAGCATCGTGGCCGAGGAGATGACCGGCAAGCTGGTGGCGGCCTACTGTGACGCCGCCGCGCCGCAGCCCGCGCAGTTGGTGGAGCCCGCGGCGCCGTTGCGCGCACTGTCGCCGCGCGAGCAGGATATCCTGCGCGGCATCGCGCACGGCCAGGGCAACAAGGAGATCGCGCGCTCGCTGGGCATTGCCGAAACCACCGTGAAAATCCATGTGCAGCACATCCTGCGCAAGCTCGACGTGAGCTCGCGCGTGCAGGCTGCCGTTATCGCAGTCGAGCACGGCCTGGGTTGATCCAGCGCAAGCGCGCGCCGTTTTCCCACACCGCTAGTTCTTCATGAGGATGCCGGCGTCCGGCCGCATCGTTCTTGTGCCGCCGCACGGCCCTCCCACCGAAGGATGCCGCAAAGCGCCAGTGCTTCCTAAAGTCGGCTCATGAGCAACGAGTGGACTTCGTCATGAGCAAGAAGAGCCAGGCACTGGCGGTGCTGATGGTCAGCACCTTGGCATTCACGGTGTGCTTCATGGTGTGGATGATGTTCGGCGTGATCGGCATCCCGATCAAGAAGACGCTGGGGCTCAACGCCACCGAGTTCGGCCTGCTGACCGCCATGCCGGTGCTGACCGGTTCGCTCATTCGCGTGCCCCTGGGGATCTGGACCGACAAGTACGGCGGCCGGATCGTGATGGCGCTGCTGATGGCGCTCACCGTGCCCGCCATCTGGCTGATGAGCTACGCGACGGCGTACTGGCACTTCCTGGTCATCGGCCTGTTCGTCGGCCTGGCCGGCGGCTCGTTCTCGGTCGGCACGCCCTACGTGGCGCGTTGGTTCCCGAAGAACCGCCAGGGTTTCGCAATGGGCGTCTACGGTGCCGGCAACTCCGGCGCGGCGGTCAACAAGTTCATCGCGCCGGCGCTGGTCGTTGCCTTCGGCTGGGCCATGGTGCCGCAAGTCTATGCCGCGGTCATGCTCGGTTCCCTGTTGCTGTTCTGGATCTTCAGCGCGAGCGACCCCGCGCACCGTGTGCCAAGCCACACCCGCTTCTCGGACCAGGTGCGCGCGCTGAAGGACCCGAAGGTCATCAAGTATTGCCAGTACTACAGCATCGTGTTCGGCGGCTACGTGGCGCTGAGTCTGTGGATGGTGCAGTACTACATCGGAGAGTTCGGCCTCGACATCCGCGCTGCGGCGCTGCTGGCCGCGTGCTTCTCGCTGCCGGGCGGCGTGCTGCGCGCGGTCGGCGGCTGGCTGAGCGACAAGTACGGCGCGCATTCAGTCACCTGGTGGGTCATGTGGGTCAGCTGGATCTGCCTGTTCCTGCTGAGCTACCCGCAGACCGACTTCACCATTCTCACCATCAACGGCCCGAAGACCTTTCACCTCGGCCTGAACGTCTACGCCTTCACCGCCCTGATGTTCCTGCTCGGCATCGCATTCGCCTTCGGCAAGGCCTCGGTGTTCAAGTACATCGCGGACGACTACCCCGAGAACATCGGAACCATCAGCGGCATCGTAGGCCTGGCCGGCGGACTGGGCGGCTTCGTGCTGCCGATCATGTTCGGCGCGCTGGTGGACCTCACCGGCATTCGCTCCAGCGCCTTCATGCTGATGTACGGCGTGGTCTGGGTGTCGCTGATCTGGATGTACTGGACCGAGGTGCGCGGCACCGAGGTCATGGGTCGGCGCGCCCACGCCTTCAGCCTCGGCGGCCGAAGCACTCTTCCCTCAATGCAGGAACCCGCATGAATCCCACCATCGACACCACGGCTCCAGTGCGGCCCACAAGCGGCGCCGACATCGCCGACTGGCGCCCCGAGGACGACGTCTTCTGGTCGTCCACAGGCCGGCGCATCGCCTACCGCAACCTGTGGATTTCCGTGCCCAGCCTTTTGTGCGGCTTCGCGATCTGGGGCATGTGGGGAATCATCACGGTCCAGATGCTGAACCTGGGCTTTCCGTTCAGCCAGGCCGAGCTGTTCTCGCTCACCGCGATCTCGGGGCTGGCCGGCGCGACGATGCGCATTCCGGCCTCGTTCCTGATTCGCCTTGCGGGCGGCCGCAACACCATCTTCCTGACCACCGCGATGCTGCTGGCGCCGGCCATCGGCACCGGCATTGTGCTGCAGCACAAGGACTGGCCTCTGTGGTCCTTCCAGCTGATGGCCCTGTGGTCGGGCGTGGGTGGCGGCAACTTCGCGAGCTCGATGTCGAACATCAGCACTTTCTTTCCCAAGCGGCTGCAGGGAACGGCATTGGGGCTGAACGCCGGTCTGGGCAACTTCGGCGTGACGAGCATGCAGATCGTCATTCCGCTCGTGATGACGGCCGGCCTGTTCGGCGCGCTGGGTGGCGAACCGATGACGCTCGTCAAGGACAGCGGCTGGATCTTCGGAAAGATCGCGGCCGGCACGCCCACCTGGATCCAGAACGCGGGCTTCGCCTGGCTGTTGTCGCTGGTGCCGCTGGCAGCCTTGTGCTGGTTCGGCATGAACAACCTGAAGACCGTCTCGCCGAACACGGGCGGCCCGATCGTCGCTTTCCTGAAGATCATCTGGCTCTACACGCTGTCGTTCGTTCCGGCCGGCCTCGGTCTGTACCTGTACCTGCCGCCGCCCACCGGGCTCGGGGTGCTGAACATGTGGGTCGCGATGCCGCTGATCATCGTCAGCACGCTGCTGGTGCTCAAGCTCACCGCCTTCGGCCCGATGAAGGAGAGCATTGCCAAGCAGTTCGAGATCTTCCGCAACCGGCACACCTGGGCGTTGACGCTGCTGTACATCGTGACCTTCGGCTCGTTCATCGGGTTCTCGATGGCGCTGCCGCTGGCCATCACGGTGATCTTCGGTGTCAGCCATGTGCCCGATGCGGCCGGCGTGATGCAGCATGTGCTGAAGAACCCCAATGCGCCTTCGGCCCTCACCTACGCCTGGATCGGGCCCTTCGTCGGCGCGGCAATGCGGCCGCTGGGCGGCTGGATCTCGGACAAGATCGGCGGCTCGATCGTCACCCAGATCATCTCGGCGGTGATGGTGCTCGCATCGACGGCGGTGGGCTACGTGATGCTGCTGGCCTACCGCTCGGCCGCGCCCGAGCAGTACTTCCTGATCTTCATGGTGCTGTTCGTGGTGCTGTTCACCGCCAGCGGCATCGGCAACGGCTCGACCTTCCGCACCATCGGTGTGATCTTCGACCGACAGCAAGCCGGTCCCGTGCTCGGCTGGACCTCGGCCGTGGCGGCCTACGGGGCCTTCATCGCACCGGTGGTGATCGGCGCCCAGATCAAGGCCGCCACGCCCGAGCTCGCCATGTACGGCTTCGCCGCGTTCTACGCCCTGTGCCTCATCCTCAACTGGTGGTTCTACCTGCGCGCCAACGCGTACGTGAAGAACCCCTGAGCCCGAATTTTCCGGAGATCATCCTATGAGCCATTTCCTAGACCGTCTCAGCTATTTCAGCCAGCCCAGGGAGTCCTTCTCCGGCGACCACGGCGTCACCACCGGCGAAGACCGTACCTGGGAAGACGCCTACCGCAACCGCTGGGCCCACGACAAGATCGTGCGCTCGACCCACGGCGTGAACTGCACCGGCTCGTGCTCGTGGAAGATCTACGTCAAGGGCGGCATCGTCACCTGGGAAACCCAGCAGACCGACTACCCGCGCACGCGCTGGGACATGCCCAATCACGAGCCGCGTGGCTGCGCCCGCGGCGCGAGCTACAGCTGGTACCTGTACAGCGCGAACCGCGTCAAGTACCCGATGGTGCGCGGCAGGCTCCTGAAGAGCTGGCGTGAAGCGCGCATTGCGCACGACCCGGTTGCCGCATGGGCTTCAATCGTCGAAGACGATGCCAAGCGCCGCGACTACCAGCAGGTGCGAGGCCTCGGCGGCTTCGTGCGCTCGACCTGGGACGAGGTCAACGAGATCGTCGCCGCGGCCAATGTCTACACCATCAAGAAGCACGGCCCCGACCGGATCATCGGCTTCTCGCCAATCCCGGCTATGTCGATGGTCAGCTACGCCGCGGGCAGCCGCTATCTCAGCTTGATCGGCGGCGTCTGCATGAGCTTCTACGACTGGTACTGCGACCTGCCGCCGGCAAGCCCGCAGGTCTGGGGCGAGCAGACGGACGTGCCGGAGTCGGCCGACTGGTACAACTCGAGCTTCATCATCGCCTGGGGCTCCAACGTGCCGCAGACGCGCACGCCGGACGCGCACTTTTTCACCGAGGTGCGCTACAAGGGCGCGAAGACGGTGGCGGTGACGCCGGACTATTCCGAGGTCGCCAAGCTGGCGGACATCTGGATGCACCCGAAGCAGGGCACCGACGCGGCGGTCGCAATGGCGATGGGCCATGTGATCCTGAAGGAGTTCTACTTTCCCGATGGCGGCCGTGAGCGCAGCGCCTACTTCGACGACTATGTGCGCCGCTACACCGACATGCCGATGCTGGTGATGCTCAAGGAGCACAAGCTGCCTGGCGGCGAAGTCGTCATGGTGCCCGACCGCTATGTGCGCGCGTCGGACTTCAACGGCAAGCTCGGTCAGGCCAATAATCCCGAATGGAAGACCGTCGCGTTCGACGACGAGGGCAAGGTGGTGCTGCCGCACGGCGCGATCGGCTTCCGTTGGGGGGCCGACGGACGGGCCGACGAAGGACAATGGAACCTCGAAGCCAGGGAGGCGCGCCACGGCAACGAGGTGAAGCTTCGGCTGTCGGTGCTGGAGGGTGAGCAGCCGAGCACCGAAACTGCGCGGGTCGGCTTCCCCTATTTCGGCGGCATCGTCAGCGAGCACTTCCCCAACAACGAGCAGACCGACGTGCTGGTGCGTACCGTGCCTGTCAGGCGCATTGCGCTCGGCAAGGCAGGCGACCAACGCGACGCGCTGGTGGCGACTGTGTTCGACCTGCAGGTGGCGAACTACGGCGTGGCGCGCGGACTCAGCGGTGAGATGGCGGCCAGCAGCTTCGATGACGACACCCCTTACACGCCGGCTTGGCAGGAGCGCATCACGGGCACGCCGCGCGCGCAGTTGATCACGGTGGCACGCCAGTTCGCCGAGAACGCGCACAAGACGCAGGGCAAGTCGATGGTGATCATCGGCGCAGCGATGAACCACTGGTATCACAGCGACATGAACTACCGCGGTGTCATCAACATGCTGATGATGTGCGGCTGCATTGGCAAAAGCGGCGGCGGCTGGGCGCACTACGTGGGCCAGGAAAAGCTGCGCCCGCAGACCGGCTGGACCGCGCTGGCCTTCGCGCTCGACTGGATCCGCCCGCCGCGCCAGATGAACAGCACCAGCTTCTTCTACGCACACACCGACCAGTGGCGTTACGAGAAACTGGGCATGGAAGAAGTGCTCTCGCCGCTGGCCGACAAGAAGACCTATGCGGGCAGCATGATCGACTACAACGTGCGCGCCGAGCGCATGGGCTGGCTGCCGAGCGCCCCGCAGCTGCAGACCAATCCGCTGCAGGTGGTGCGCGACGCGCAGGCCGCCGGCGTCGATCCGAAGGACTACGCCGTCGGGGCGCTGAAGGACGGCTCGCTGAAGATGAGCTGCACCGACCCCGATCACCCGGACAACTGGCCACGCAACATGTTCGTGTGGCGCTCCAACATCCTGGGCTCCAGCGGCAAGGGCCATGAGTACTTCCTCAAGCACCTGCTCGGCACCACCAACGGCGTGCAGGGCAAGGATCTCGGCGCAGAGGAGGCGAAGCCTGAAGAAGTCGTGTGGCACGACAAGGCGCCCGAAGGCAAGCTCGATCTGCTGGTGACGCTCGACTTCCGCATGAGCACCACCTGCCTCTACAGCGACATCGTGCTGCCGACGGCCACCTGGTACGAGAAGAACGATCTCAACACCAGCGACATGCATCCCTTCATCCACCCGCTTTCCACGGCAGTGGATCCGGCCTGGCAATCGCGCAGCGACTGGGACATCTACAAGGGCTTCGCCAAAAAGTTCAGCGAGGTCTGCGTCGGCCATCTCGGTGTCGAGCGCGAGCTGGTGCTGACCCCGCTGATGCATGACACCCCCTCGGAATTGGCCCAGCCCTTCGAGGTGCGCGACTGGAAGCGCGGGGAGTGCGAGCTGGTGCCGGGCAAGACCGCTCCCAACCTGCAGGTGGTCGAGCGCGACTACCCGAACGTCTTCAAGCGCTTCACGGCGCTGGGGCCGCTGATGAACAAGGCCGGCAACGGCGGCAAGGGCATCAGCTGGAACACGCAGACCGAAGTGAAGCAGCTCGGCGAACTCTCCGGCCTCGTCACCGAGCCCGGCGTGACCTGCGGGATGCCGAAGATCGAGAGCGACATCGACGCCGCCGAGGTGGTGCTGATGCTGGCGCCCGAGACCAACGGCCACGTGGCGGTGAAGGCCTGGGAGGCGCTGGGCAAGCAGACCGGTCGCGATCACACGCACCTGGCAATCCACCGCGAGGACGAGAAGATCCGCTTTCGGGACATCCAGGCGCAGCCGCGCAAGATCATCAGTTCACCGACCTGGAGCGGCATCGAAAGCGAGACCGTGTCGTACAACGCCGGCTACACCAACGTGCACGAGCTGATTCCATGGCGCACGCTGACCGGACGGCAGCAGTTCTACATGGACCATCCCTGGATGATCGCGTTCGGCGAGGGCTTCGCCAGCTACCGCCCGCCGGTGGATCTGAAGACCACCGCAGGGATCCAGGGCGTCAAGCCGAACGGCAACCCCGAGATCGCGCTGAACTTCATCACGCCGCACCAGAAGTGGGGCATCCACTCGACCTACACCGACAACCTGCTGATGCTCACGCTGAGTCGTGGCGGTCCCTGTGTGTGGATCAGCGAGGACGATGCGAAGCGCGTCGGCATCGTCGACAACGACTGGATCGAGCTGTTCAACATCAACGGTGCCATCGCGGCGCGCGCGGTGGTGAGCCAGCGCGTCAAGCCGGGCATGGTGATGATGTACCACGCACAGGAGAAGATCGTGAACACGCCCGGCTCAGAGATCACCGGCACGCGCGGCGGCATCCACAACTCGGTCACCCGGATCGTGCTCAAGCCCACCCACATGATCGGCGGCTACGCGCAGTTCAGCTACGGCTTCAACTACTACGGAACCATCGGCACCAACCGGGACGAGTTCGTGGTGGTGCGCAAGATGAACAAGATCGACTGGCTCGACACGCCGGTCGCCGACGAACTGATCCGCCCCGTGCAGGCCGAAGGAGAAGTCGCATGAAGATCCGCGCCCAAATCGCCATGGTGCTCAATCTGGACAAGTGCATCGGCTGCCACACCTGTTCCGTCACCTGCAAGAACGTCTGGACCAGCCGCCCCGGCATGGAGTACGCCTGGTTCAACAACGTCGAGACCAAGCCCGGCATCGGCTACCCGAAGGAGTGGGAGAACCAGGACAAGTGGAACGGCGGCTGGGTGCGTAAGGCCAACGGCGCGATCGAGCCGCGGCAGGGTGCGAAGTGGAAGCTGCTGATGCGCATCTTCGCCAACCCGAGCCTGCCCGAGATCGACGATTACTACGAGCCCTTCACCTTCGACTACGGCCACCTGCAGTCGGCGCCGGAGATGAAGGCGACGCCCACCGCCCGTCCGCGCAGCCTGATCACCGGCAAGCAGATGGACAAGATCGTGTGGGGCCCGAACTGGGAGGAGATCCTCGGCGGCGAGTTCTCCGGGCGCAGCAAGGACAAGAACCTGGACGGATTCGAGCAGATGCAGAAGGACATGCTCGGCCAGTTCGAGAACACCTTCATGATGTACCTGCCGCGGCTGTGCGAGCACTGCCTGAACCCGGCGTGCGTGGCGTCGTGCCCCTCGGGCTCGATCTACAAGCGCGAGGAAGACGGCATCGTGCTGATCGACCAGGACAAGTGCCGCGGCTGGCGCATGTGCGTGAGCGGCTGCCCGTACAAGAAGATCTACTACAACTGGAAGAGCGGCAAGGCTGAGAAGTGCATCTTCTGCTACCCGCGCATCGAGGCCGGGCAGCCGACCGTATGCAGTGAGACCTGCGTCGGCCGCATCCGCTATCTGGGCGTGCTGCTGTATGACGCAGACCGCATCCAGGAGGCCGCGAGCGTAGAGCACGACCGCGACCTGTACCAGGCGCAACTCGACATCTTCCTCGACCCGAGCGACCCGAAGGTGATCGCGCAGGCACGCCTCGACGGCATTCCCGACAAGTGGATGGAGGCGGCGCGCAACAGCCCGGTCTACAAGATGGCGGTGCAATGGAAGGTGGCGTTGCCGCTGCACCCTGAATACCGCACGTTGCCGATGGTGTGGTACGTGCCGCCGCTGTCGCCGATCAGCGCCGCGGCCAACGCGGGGCATGTGGGCAGCAACGGCGAGATCCCCGACGTCAACCAGCTTCGCATTCCGGTCAAGTACCTGGCCAATCTGCTGACCGCCGGCGATACCGTGCCGATCGTGAAGGCGCTCGAACGCATGCTGGCCATGCGCGCCTACCAGCGCGAGAAGCATGTTGACGGGCGCATCAACCATGCGGTACTCGCGCAGGTCGGCCTCAGCCAGGCGGAGGTCGAGGAGATGTACCAGGTGATGGCGATCGCCAACTACGAAGACCGCTTTGTGATCCCCACGACGCATCGCGAGTACGCGGAGAACACCTTCAATGTGCGCGGCGGTTGTGGCTTCACGTTCGGCAACGGATGTTCGGAAGGCACCAGCGAAGTCAGCCTGTTCGGCAGCGAGAAGAAGCGCACGATTCCCATCCGGGCGGAGGTCTGACCATGTTTGCACTGAACTCCCAGCGTCCGATGACGAAGAGCCTGCGCGTGCTTGCGGCGGTGCTCGGCTACCCGGATGCGCAACTGCGCAGCGACCTGCCGGAAATGCGCGATCTGCTGCAGGACGAACGCGCCCTGTCGCAATCGCGCCTTGCAGAACTCGATGCGCTGATGGACATGCTGTGGCGTGCCGATGCCCTGGAGGCTGAATCCGACTACGTCGACCTGTTCGACCGGGGGCGCGGCACCTCCCTGCACCTGTTCGAGCATGTGCACGGCGATTCGCGCGAACGCGGACCGGCAATGATCGACCTCGGGCAGACCTACGAGAAGGCCGGCCTGATTCTGGCCGAGGGCGAACTGCCCGACTACCTGCCGGCCGTGCTGGAGTTTGTCTCCACGCAGCCGGTGCGCGAGGCGCGCGCCTTTCTCGGTGAGATGGCGCACATCTTCAATGCCATCTTCGGTGCACTGCAGCATCGCAACAGCCCGTACGCCAGCGTGCTCGGCGCGCTGCTCGAACTGGCCGGCGAGAAAGCGCAGCCGGTCAAGCCGCCGGCCGAGGAGGCGCTCGACGAGAGCTGGGCCGAACCCGTGGTGTTCGATGGCTGCTCGACGAAGGGCCAGGCCAAGCCAGGGCAGGCGCAACCCATTCACATCGTGCGCAAGAGCAACGTGACACAAGGAGCATCGTCATGAAAGGCATGTATGGCTTTCTTTTTCAAGTCTATCCGTATGTCTGCTTCATGGTGTTCGTGGCCGGCAGCCTGATCCGCTTCGACCAGAACCAGTACAGCTGGAAGAGCGACTCTTCACAGATGCTGCGGGCCGGCACCCTGCGCTGGGGCAGCAATCTGTTCCACTTCGGCGTCCTGTTCCTCTTCTTCGGGCACATGGTCGGGCTGTTCACGCCGCACAGCGTCTACGGCATTTTCATGAGTGCGGCGACCAAGCAGATGCTGGCCGTCGTGGCCGGCGGCATCGCGGGCGCACTGTGCTTCGTCGGCCTGTCGCTGCTGCTGTATCGGCGCGTGTTCGATCCGCGCATCCGCCTCACCAGCCATCCCACCGACATCGCGGTGCTGGTAGTGCTGTGGATACAGCTCGTCGTGGGGCTGATCACGCTACCGTTCTCGTGGGCGCATGCCGATGGCAGCGTGATGCTGATCCTGGCGGACTGGGCGCAACGCATTGTCACGCTGCGGCCGGTGGATGCTACCGCGCTGGCCGCCTTGCCATGGCCCTACCAGTTCCACATCGTGTTCGGCATGACGATCTTTCTGCTGTTCCCGTTCAGCCGGCTGGTGCATGTGTGGAGTGGCTTCGGGACGGTCCGCTTCCTGTTCCGGTCACCCCAGGTCGTCCGCAGCCGCCGGCTGAATGTGCCGGCTGGCCACAACGAGCCACGCGAGCCCCGGGCGGGCGTCTGAGCTCCAGGAGAAAACCTTCATGAATGTTGAAACTTTCAATTCCGGCGCGGTGGCCCAGGCTGCGTCGCCCAAGGTGGCGCGGATCAATGGCGTGGCTCTCCACAGCGAGGCCGAAGTGCTGTCGATCGAGGAACTGCGCCAGCGTGCGTGTTCCGAGTTGCTGCGTCAGGCCGCCATCCAGGGCGGACTGCTGGCACCCACGGACGTCGTGGCTGGCGACGGCTTGCTCAGCGAGGCTGCGTCGCAGGCCATCGACGCCTGGCTGGAGCGCGAGCTGCAGATGCCGGAGCCCTCCGAGGAGGCCTGCCGGCGCCACCATGCTGCACACCCGGCGCGTTACCGAACGGGCCAGCGCGTGCAGGTGCGGCATGTCCTGTTCGCCGTGACGCCGGGCATGGACGTGGTGGCACTGCGCAATCGCGCAGAGGCCTGCCTGCTGGATGTGCGCTGCCACGACGGCAAATCGAATGGCGGCGCGAGCGCTGGCTTCGAGCGGGCCGCACGCGAGCTGTCCAACTGCCCGAGCGGCGAACAGGGCGGTGAGCTGGGATGGCTGACCCCGGCCGACTGCGCCCCGGAGTTCGCTCGTGAGATCTTCGGTCATGTCGAGGTCGGCGTTCTGCCACGCCTGGTGCACAGTCGCTTCGGCCTGCACGTGGTGGAGGTGCTGGAGCGCGAGGGCGGCGAGCCCCAGTCCTTCGAGTCGGTACGCGGCGCGGTCGCCATGGCGCTGCGTCAGCAGACCTACGTGACGGCGCTGCGCCAATGCCTTCAGCTGCTGGCCGGCCAGGCCACGGTCGAGGGCGTGGACCTCGATGCGGCCGAGACGCCACTGGTCCAGTAGTCGCCGTAGGTGCGCGATGTCCGATGACCTGCTGCAGCGGCTGCGGCGCTTCCACGACGACTGCTTTCCCGGTGTGCAGGACCGGTTCCAGAGCCTGGTGCGGGACGGCCAGCATCCGAACATCCTGTTCATTGGTTGCTCCGATTCGCGCCTCGTGCCCTATCTGCTGACCGGCACCGGGCCCGGCGAGCTGTTCATCGTCCGCAACGTCGGCGCGCTGGTGCCGCCGCACGATGGCTCCGCCGGCTACCACGGAACGGCTGCCTCGATCGAGTTCGCCGTGCTCCGGCTCGGCGTCGAGCGCATCGTCGTCTGTGGCCATAGCCACTGCGGCGGCATCCGGGCGCTGTACGAGGAGAACGTGCCGCAGGCGACCAACCTCGCGGCCTGGCTCGACCTCGCGCGCGAGGCCGTGCTGCCGGTCCGGGTGACGCCCGGAGCGCTGCGTCGCACCGAGCAGCGCTGCGTCGTGCTGCAACTGGAACGACTGATGGGCTACCCGATGGTGCGCGAACGCGTCGAGTCCGGCCGGCTCGCGCTGCACGGTTGGCACTATGTGATCGAGGAGGGCGAAGTCCATGTCTTCGACCTGCGCAGCGGAAGCTTCGTGCCGGCGTCCGACGCCGACCACAGCGGCACCGGGCCTTTCGATCATGCACCGGTCGACGATGGCAGCGCCACCAGCATCTTCAACGAGATTGACGAAGCACTGGGGCCGGCGCGGCGCGGCGCGGCGCAAGGTTGACCTTCGTCAACACCACGTTCTCAGCGAAGCACTACCGTGCAGGGGTTTCAACACACACGCGGCGCGCACGCGCTTTGCCGCGGCCGCAATGACCACTGCCATCAACCTCGACCCCATCCCTGACACCGGCGACACTGCCGACACCGCCGCTCAACTGATCTCGTTGCTGCGCGAATGCGGCCTGAGACCGCTGCGCCTGGGCGAGCGAACCCTGCTGCCAATCGTCCAGGGCGGCATGGGCGTCGGCATCTCGGCGCATCGCCTCGCCGGCAGCGTCGCTGCGCTCGGCGCGATGGGCACGATCTCGTCCGTCGACCTGCGCCGCCATCATCCGGACCTGATGGAGCGCACGCGCGACCTGCAGCCGGGAGAGGCCGCCACGCGCCGTGCCAAGGAAGATATCAACGCGGCCAATCTGGAAGCGCTGGCGCGCGAGATCCGTGCCGCGCGCGAGCGCTCGGGCGGGCGCGGTCTGCTCGCCATCAACGTGATGCGCGCGGTGGGCGAGTACGCTCCCTCGGTGACGCGCGCGCTCGAATGCGGGATCGATGCCGTGGTGGTCGGCGCCGGCTTGCCGCTCGACCTGCCCGAGCTCGCGCAGGACCACCCCCGCGCGTTGCTCGTGCCCATCCTGTCGGATGCGCGCGGCGTGCAGCTGCTGGTTCGCAAGTGGGAGCGCAGGAAGCGCCTGCCCGACGCGATCGTGATCGAACACCCGCGGCTCGCTGGCGGCCACCTCGGCGCCGCGAAGATCGCCGACCTGGCCGACCCGCGCTTCGACTTCGAGAACGTCATCCCGCAATCGCTCGCATTCCTGCGCGCGGCGGGAATCGAGAAGGAGATCCCGTTGATCGCGGCCGGAGGCATTCGCCGCTTCGAAGATATCGCGCGCGTGCAGGCGCTGGGCGCCGCCGCAGTGCAGCTCGGCACGCCCTTTGCCGTCACGCAGGAGTGCGACGCGCACCCCGAATTCAAGCGCGTGCTGGCGCAGGCGCGCGAGGAGGACATGGTCGAGTTCACGAGCGTGGCCGGCCTGCCCGCGCGTGCCGTGGCAACCCAGTGGCTGAAAGGCTACCTGAAGGCTGAGGCGAAGCTGCAGAGCGTGGCGCACGTCAAGCCGCGCTGCACGCTCGCCTTCGACTGCCTGGCGCAATGCGGGTTGCGCGACGGGCTGGCCGGCTGGGGCCAGTTCTGCATCGACACTCAGTTGGCTGCCGCCCTGCGCGGCGACGTGAAGAAGGGCTTGTTCTTCCGCGGCGTGGGCGCGCTGCCGTTCGGCGACCAGATCCGCAGCGTGCGCGAGCTGCTGGCTCGGCTGTTGACGCCGCACGAGGCCGCGCCCTCGCTCGGCATCAACGCGTCCTGAACCGACGGAGCGCGACAGCGCGCTCTCATTCGAGCTTCACGGGCTGGCCTGCGCCGTCAAAGGCGATGAAGCCGGCGATACCGCCGGACTTGATCGACTCGACCATGCGCTGCAATGGCGCTTCGGCCTGGGCGCTGGTCGGCCCGCGGCCCGCGCTGCCTGACATCGCGGCGGCGAATACGAGGTCCCAGGTCTGGCCGAACTGTTGCGACTCTTCGCGCAGCGCCTCGAAAGAGTCCAGCTCGTCAGGCGTCTTGTCCACGCACATCAGCGGCGTGAGCGTGCCGCCCTGGCCGGACTGGTAACGCTCGCGCTGCTCGGGCGTCGCGTCGTCCGGCAGGCCTGCGGCTGCGAAGACGAACAGCAGGCGCTGTGGCTGCGCCTGTTCGCGCGCAGAGCGAAGCAGGTCGTCGAAGCTTGAAATCATGGCGGGCTTTCGGTGTCGGGGAAATGGGTGAGGCGCTGGCCTGGGACGGTCGGTTGCCTCGTGTGCAGGAGGATCGTGACCAGCAGCGAAACGTCTGTCAACGCGTGCACCGCGTGCGGTTCGCCTCCCTCCAGCACCATCAGGCGGCCGGCGGCGAGATGACAAGCGCGCGATCGTCCTGACTGTCGCTTCGCCTTCCAGGCACTGCACGGTGACCGCGCCGGACACACTGTGCTGCGGTACGTCCACGTCAGCGCGCAAGACCATGCGCATGAGCTGCAAGGCGGGCGTCTTGATCAGGCTGGTCGTGACGGCCATGGGCAATTGGTCGCCCAGCGGGCTGATGTCGATCACGTCGAGGGCTCGGGCATGCGCAAGGGCCATGGAATCTTCTCAAGGGCGCACGGTGTATTGTCATTGGCGCGGCGAGAACGTCGGCAGCGCGGCGCCCGCGAAGGCTTCGAGCACCGAGCCGACACCGCCCGAATTCTGTAGCGCGCCGACGATCTTCTTGAAAAGCGGCCCGTAGGCCTCGTCGGCCTCGTAGCCTGCGAGCGGGTCGCGGTTCATCAGGAACGCCGCGTCGAGTTCGGCCCATTCGTCGGCACTGAGCACGGTCTCGGCCAGCGGCAGGATCTCGGCTTCCTCGACGTGCATGTGGTCGAGATAGAAGTCGGCGTACTGCTTCATCAAGGTCTCGAACTTATCCCGGCGGGCTTCGCACTGATCGGTCCCACTCATCATCCGAAATCCGAGCAGCGCGTGTTCGAGTTCGCGGATCGCCTGCTCGCCATGCGCATGGTCGCGGTCAAGGCGGTCGAGCACGGCGTCGGTCTGCGCGTTGCGCCCGCGCAGCTTGGGGAAGAGCAGGCGGCTCTCCTTGGGGTGGTGCAGCTTCTCCGGGAACTCGTCGACGTAGAACAGCATGGCCTGCAGCGCATCGAAGTCGGGCAGGGTGCCCCGCCGCCGGTGTTGGCCGAGTAGCAGGGTGATCGAGCGCAGCATGGCCGACAGCGCCCGATGTTCGCGACAGATGATGGTCAGGCTGGTGTGCGTCATGGCGCGGTCTCCCTAGTGTTCCGACTGTGGCGATCTGCCGCGAGCTCGCAACCCACGGCCGGATGGTCGGCGCCATGCCGCGCCTGATATCCATACCAGAGGCTCCCGGCAATGCGGTGTGCGAGGTCGTCGGCCCGTTCCTGGAGATCTGCGTTGCCCAATGCCTGCGTGGTATCGCGAAACAGTGCGAGCCAGCGGTGAAACAGCTGCGTCGTGAGCCCCGGCAATGCAACATGCTTGGGCATTGGCGCGCCCCTGTAGCGGGCGGTGCCTCTCAGGGCAGACGACCAGAAGTCCACCATCTTCGCCAGGTGCTGGTCCCAGTCGACGATACGCGATTCGAAGATCGGAGCGAGCATCGCGTCGTTGCGCAGCTTCGAATAGAAGGTATGGACCAGGCGGACGACCTCCTCTTCGGTACAAAGGTCAGGATGCGGCATGATGGAACTCGCCGCGTTCGAATGGGAGATCGTGCGCGATGGAACCCTGGTTCAGCGCTTGCCGGCCGCGGGCGGTGACCTCGAAGACCTTGGTCGGGTCCTGCCTTGTGCAGTCGTCAGGGTCGATGTGCACTGGCGGAATGAAAGCCTTGACGTAGCCCGCCGCTTCCAGCAGTCGGACCTTGTCGATCTGGGACGGGCTGGCTGTCGTGAATGGAAGCTGCGCGTTCGCAATCCTCAGCCATATTTCCATGCACATCTCACACCTCCTTGAATCCTGGCGGGCTGTTCAGCACCGGCAAGCAAGCCTAGCGCGGCCAAGCCGTCGCGTCTTTGATTTGAAGCAAGCTTTCTGCCGGGCATCCGCTGTGCGGATCGAATCGGCCATGGGTGGATCGCGCCGCCGCAGATCACGCTCAGCTGCATGCCGAGGCGGGCAAGCAGCCAATATCGACGGGCGATTGACCTACCATTCGCAGATGCCTCCTTCGCAGTTCCCGGCAGATCGCTCCAGAGGGCTCGCTCGTTGAAGTGGCTCGAAGGTGCCATCGCAAGGCTGCTCTGGCGGGTGTTGGCCTTGGTACTTGTCGCTCTGGGCCTGCTCGGCGTCTTTCTACCCGTTCTGCCGACGGTGCCATTTCTGCTTGCGGCCGCCTGGGCGGGCGGACGCGGCTGGCCTGCGCTGGAGCATTGGCTACTCGACCACCCGCGCTACGGCGAGTCCATCCGGCGCTGGCGACAGGAGGGTGCGGTGTCACGCCGCGCGAAGTGGGCTGCGAGTTGGATGATGTTCTTCAGTACGGCCGTGCTGCTCGTCACCAACGCGCCGATCGTTGTGAAGGTCGCAGCGCCGCTCCTCATGGCGGTGATTGCGATCTGGCTGTGGAAACGACCCGAGCCGTGAACGCGTTGGCCGCAGCGGTGGCGCGGTCTGCCGACGGCAACGATTGATGTACGTCAATGCGGGCTTGGGGAACGGCATGTACCTGTCCATGGGCAACGTGTTGGCCAATCCGAAGGTCGGCATCTTGTTCATCGACTTCGAGAAGCCCAACCGTCTGCGGATCAGCGGTGAGGCGTCCGTGATGAGGGATGACCCTGATCTCCGAATACCCGCAAGCCCAGTTCGTGGTCCGGGTTGCCGTCAGCGAGCTCTTCCTGAACTGTCCTCGGTACATCCCCAAGCTTCAGCGAGTCTCGCGTTCGCCGTTCGTGCCCGTGCCAGGGCGGGAAACGCCGTTTCCCAACTGGAAGCAGATCGACTTCGTGCGCGATACCTTGCCCGAGCGAGACCGTCGCAAGGCATTGGAGATGCCGGCGATCGACATCACGGACTACATCAGAACGATCGAACGATCGAAGAGTCGCAAGGCTGCACTGCTCATGGCCTAGCGTTCGCTGCGGAAAGGGATGAAATTCGGCCTTGGGCCGACCTTCAAGGCCCGCAAGGGCGATTTCATCTATGCACCCGGCGGCACGCTGCATGCGTTCAAGGGTGCGCTGCCCGAGCCAGCTCGTGTCCTCGTGCTGGATGCGCCGGCCACGGCCGAGGGATTTTTCAGGGAGGTCGATCGGGAGGTCAAATCTCCGTCAGACCACAGCAAGATCCCGGAGATCGGCCGGCGTCACCAGATGCGGTTTCATGCACCTGGTTGACACCGGCTCAAGCGCACCAGGAGCTGGCGCCAGCCAAAAGCGTCAAGGGCGGGCCGCTGCAGTCGCTGATGAGCCAACGCGGTGGCTGACGTGCGCGTGCAGCGCGACGGCAGAGCCTCCGGCGCACGCTACGAGCGCACCGCTGGACACCCGAGCTGCTTCATGCAGGTGAGCGAACTCACCCGGCGGGTGCACAGCGACGCCGCATAGCAGGCGTCGCCTATGGACGGCGAGGACCCAGGTACTTGCCTCCCAATCTGTCTGCGGGGCCGGCACCAACCTCCAGGCCTTGTTGTACGTATCTTCTCGATGTCCGCGTGCACGCGCTCGGCAGTTCATCCATGTTGTCACGTCGCATCGGCAAGGAGGCGGGAACATCCGGTGTTGGGCCTGCAGCCGAAGGTCAGAAGGTTCCGAGCGGTCGCAACGCGCGGTGTCGCCCCGACGGGAATTGCAACCAGACGGCAGTGAAGGTGAAACGGTACGCCGGGGGCTGAGACAGTCGAGCCAGCCATCGGTCTCGTCACTCGAATGCAAGCGCTGGCGCGAGAGCTGTCTGTTGCCTTGTCGAGGAGCGCTTGTCGACAGTTTCTTCGACCGGCTCGGGAACCAGCATCACGGGCACGGTTGACGTTCGCAGGAAGCGCTCTGCATCGCTGCCCATCGCCCACCGCCCGCAACGCCCAGGCGTGCTCAGAACAATGAGGTCTGCCGGCCACATTCTTGCTTCGTATGCGACAGCGTCGGCGAGGGGTGTGGCGAAGTCGCTGTACAGCATCACATCCGCATGCACGCCGCGAGCCTCGGCAGCTTTTTTCGCTGCTTCAAGGATCTCCCGCCCCCAATTGTGCAGCGTACCCAGCCAGGTGTCCGTATCGGTGGATCTGCGTGCGAGCGAAAGATCGTCCACCACGTGAACCAGCCGCAGCAGGCCCCTGGTGGTCCTTGCGATATCGATGGCCTCGTCCAAGCTTCTTTTGGAAGCCGGACTCCCGTCGATGAGAACCAGAATCCGTTTGTGCATGGCGAGTTCCTCTTGAGCGAGGTGAAGGAGCCATCAGTATCGAAGGAGCGAGGATTCGTGCCTTGATATGGCGCAAGAACCGGCGCGGGAGGACCCCTGAGTCCGGGCCGCCGCGAGCGCGCCCGAATTGACTTTGACGATCGTCTCGAGCAGTTCGGTTTGCATCATGCAGCGATGGTTTTCCGAACACCGAAGCACGTCCAGCGGGCCGGCCGGCCCGCATAGCGACCAGTGGGGACCATGGGTCGCATCGACCACGAAGGTCGCGTCCTCCGATCCCGCTTGCGGGCGTTCTTCGGTGCGCATCTCGAAGCCCATCGCCCGCGCAGCCGGCAGGAAGGCGCGTGCCCGCGCCGTCGTCGGGTCGCCGAGGAACCGGATCGATGCGCCTGGCGCCGGCCGATGCTCGCAGAGCGTCATGAGATCCGCCAGCGCCCTTACCGGATGATGGTCCAGGCCCAGTCCCTCGTAGACCGGGACGCCCGCCTCCTGCTCGATCTGGCGCACGGAGGCCGGAGCCAGCGTTCCGCAGTCGATGGCGTCGTACATGCGCCCCAGCATCCGGGCCAGGCCGCGAAGATCGTCCTTTGCCGACGCCGAGCCGGCCGGATCGGTGAACCGGACTTCGGAAACCCGCGCGCCCAGTTCCTGCGCGGCGCGATTGAGGGCCGACGTCTCCTCGCCGGGCGGGGTGTCCAGCAGCAGCGCCAGGTTCTTGCCGTGCAGCGGCTTGCCGATCGTGCCAGCTCGGGCGTCCTCACGCAGGCGCCGGGCGGCCGCAAAGATCGCCAGGATGTCTTCCGCGGCCGGCGGCTCGCCGGCGCACCCGCGGTGAGAAGGAATGGAGAGAACGGATTCCACATCAGCGAAGGTATTGCCTGCTGCGATCGAGGCCTTGATCGCCGTCAACAATCCGTCATCCTGCAGCCGTCGATACCGGCCGGATACCAAGCATTCACCCACTGTTACCGAGGGGCGACCGCATTGGCGCTGCTGTTGCAGTGGCCTTCTAAGCTTCAAGCCATCGATCTGCGAGGAACAAGTGATGACCGAAGCGACATGCGCTCCCCAAGACAACCGGCGTGCCGTCCGGCGCATCTCCGACATGCTGCAACTGCTGCAGGACAGCCTGCCGATCCAGCGGCGCATCGTCCGCGCAGGCGACACGGTCTACCAGGTGGGACAGAAGTTCGGCTGCCTCTACGTCGTGAACTCGGGCTTCTTCAAGATGGTCAACCTGTCGAGCGAAGGGCGCGAGCAGGTGGTCGGTCTTCATTTCAAGGGCGACTGGCTGGGCCTCGACGGGATCGCCATGTCACGGTATGGCTGCGACGCGGTCGCGATGGACACCGGCGAGGTCTGGGCCATCCGCTACGACGCGCTGCTGCAGGCAGCCCTTCGCACGCCCGCGCTGCTGACCGCGCTGCATGAGGCCATGAGCCGCGAACTCACGCGCGATCACGATTCGATGCTGTCCTTGTGCACGCTGCCCGCCGACGCCCGCGTGGCCGGTTTCCTGCGCTACTGGGCCGACGCGCTCGCACAGCGCGGCCTGCGCACCGACCAGATCACGCTGCGCATGACGCGCGCCGAGATCGGCAACTACCTCGGCATGACGCTGGAGAGCGTGAGCCGTGCGCTGTCGCGACTGGCGCGTGGCGACGTGATCCGCTTCACCGAGAAGGGTCGGCGCGACATCCATATCCCGCAGGTGGAGGCGCTGACGGGCTTCATGCGCGCCGTCGCGCCGCCGAGCGTCGTGGCGCTTCACTGAGCAGCGCTCAGGACCCGCGCACGCTCGAGTTCGCTGCGCGTGTAGGGCTTGCGCGGCAGGTCCCAGCCCAGCGGCTCGTCGAGCAGTCCGCTCGAATAGCCGAACATCAGCAGCATCGGCAGGCTGGGCAGCCGCGTGCGCACAGAACGTGTCTACAAGCTCGAGATCGGAAAATGGCGCTCTACCGCGGTGAAGGTCCGTATTGCGAGCGCATCCATGAGGCGGCGCTTGTCAATTTCGGTTTCCCGTGGAGGCACGACCGCGCCATTCCTTCACAACCCGGATCGTCGTCCGGAGACAGCGTGACTGGCGAATGCGGCAAACGTTTTTGAACGGAAGGGACTTGCCCGTCAAGACGTTCCCTTGCGCCCCTCGAAATAAGCGGCCAAGCGCATCCGTTCCTGCTCGAACGCCGACATGCCGGCGAGGACCGCCTTCCAGTCGCCTATGCGGCTGGCGCGCTCGATGTTCTCGCATGCGGCCGCGAACGCGAGCGCCCCGACCATCTTGCTGGCGCCCGCCATGCGGTGGGCGAACTGGGTGACCTGGGCAACGTCGTCGACGGCCACCGCCTGCCTGAGTCCGGCCGAGTCGTCCTCGCAGGTTCGCCGGAAGGCCGCAAGAACCTCGCCCACCATCGACGCGTCGCCACCGCATGTCGCCGTGAGGAGCGCCTCGTCGATCGGGCTGACGCAGGGGGCGGCCTCCGGGCTTGAGCCGGCGGGAGCGGCGGGCGGCGAGGGGGCCTGGGGAAGCGGCAGCCATCGATCGAGCTTTTCGATCAGCTGCGCCAGTTCCACCGGCTTGACCAGGAAGTCGTCCATGCCGGCGGCGAAGCAGGCCTCGGCCTCCCCCTGCAGCGCGTTGGCGGTGCAGGCGACGATCGGCACGCGCTCGCGCCCTGCGTCGGATTCCAGAGCGCGGATGCTGCGCGCCAGTTCGTAGCCGTCGATGTGGGGCATGTGGCAGTCGGTGATGACCAGCCCGAAGCGACCCGACTTCCACATCTCCAGGGCCTGGACGCCGTCATCGGCGGTCTGGGCGGCATAGCCCAGCGTTCGCACCTGGCGCAGCAGCAACATGCGGTTGACGGGGTGGTCATCCACCAGCAGCACCAACGTTCCTTCCGTCTCGGCCTGCGCGGTGCCGGGAGCCATGCGGCGCATGGCCGTGGCCGCCGGAAGAGGGCGTGCGCTGTCGGCGTCGCTGCCTGGCGGGGGCTCGGCGACCGGCAGCGACAGTTCCAGGGTGATCGTCGTGCCCTTGCCCGGCGCGCTTTCCAGGCTGATCGAGCCGCCCATCATCTGCGCCAGCTGCCGGGAGATGACCAGCCCCAGGCCGGTGCCACCCGGCCGCCGCCGCGCCTCGTCACCGTCCGCCTGGCTGAACGGCTGAAACAGGCGCTGCTGGTCTTCGGGCGAGATGCCGATGCCGGTGTCCTTCACCTCGAAGCGCAGGTTGTCCTGTCCGTCTGAGCGCCCCAGCCATTGCACGTTGATGTCGATCCAGCCCTCGGAGGTGAACTTGATCGCGTTGCTGACGAAGTTGTTGAGGATCTGGCGCAGGCGCACCGGATCGACCCGCAGCGCCGCACTGATGCGCGGGTCGACCATCCGCCGGACGATCAGGCCCTTGCTGCTGGCATTGCCCAGATAGATGCTCTGCACCTCCTCGATCAAGCGCTTGATCGAGACGACTTCGGGGCGGACCTCCAGCTTGCCGGCCTCGATCTTCGAGAAATCGAGGATGTCGTCGATGATGCGCAGCAGCGACCGGCTCGATTCCCGCACCAGCCCGAGCGTCTCGCGCTGCTCGGCGTCCAGCTCGGTCAGGCTCAGGAGTTCCAGCATGCCCAGCATGCCGTTCATGGGTGTCCTGATCTCGTGACTCATGGTGGCCAGGAAGGTGCCCTTGGCGCGGTTGGCGGCTTCCACCTCCGAGCTGCGCTGCGCCAGGGCCGCATTCAGCCGCTCGATTTCACGCTCCTTCTTCTTCCTCTCCGTCACGTCTTCCGTCATGGTCAGCACGTAGCGCGGCTGGCCGGCCTCGTCGAGGATCGGGATCTTCTTCGCGTGGAGGACGTGCACGCTGCCATCGCGCGTATGCAGGGTCCCCTCGGGGATGTCCACTTCCCGGCCGAGCGCCAGCGCCTCCTTGTCCTTGGCCGTGAAGAAGTCGGCCTCCTCCTTGGAACTGACGAACTCGTAAGCCGTCTTGCCCAGCAACTCCTGCTGGCTGCGCCCCGTCATCTCCTCCATGCTGCGGTTGACGCGGACGACCTTCAAGTCGGTGGCGTCCTTGACCATGACCTGATAGGGAATGTGATGGATCACCGAGTTCAGGAACGCGTTGGCTGTTTCCAGTTCGGCGGTGCGCAGGCGCACGCGCGCCTCCAGGTCGGCGTTCAGGGCACGCAGGTCATCTTCCACCCGGCGCAGCGCCGCTCTTTGCCTTTGTTCGGCGAGCGCGCGCCGAATCGAGAAACCCAGGCGCCGCAAGCGCTGCTTGAGGACGTAGTCCGTGGCGCCGGCCTTCATGCAATCCACCGCCTCGTCCTCGGTCAACGCAGTGGCAATCACGATCAGCGGAAGCTCCGGCTGCTGCTGCACCTGGCGCAGCAGCTCCAGGCCGCCGACTTCGTAGTCGGACAGCACCAGGTCGAAAGTTTGCCGCTGCAGGGCGGAGACGAAGTCCTCCCTGGTTTGCACCCACACGGTGTCACAGCCAAGGTTCTCGTCCTGCAGCCTGCCCCGGATGCGCTCCGCATCGGCCGGGTCGTCCTCGAGATGCAGCAATCGAATGGCAGCGGTCATCTCGGCCCGTCCTGTTCGCCACGCAGCGACTCGACGACGTCCCTGAACTCCTCGCGGTTGCGCTCGCTCAGCGCGGAGAGGGCCTCGTGCGCCTGCAGGATCCGCTTCTGCACCACGGCCTGGTCGCCCCCCGTACCCAGCGCGTAGAGCTCGGGCGCGGCGGGAATGTCCTCGCGCATCGCGGCCAGCACCTGCTGCATGCTCAGTTCCTCGAACAGGGCGTGCACGGCCGGTGTCACCCCCGCGAGCACCACGCCGCCCCGGGCGACCAGCTCGTGCACCGTGCCGAGGCAGGTGCTGTCCATGTACTCGCAGCCGGAGAAGTCCAGCACCAGGGGGCGTCCCCCGTCCAGCACGGCCAGGGCCGTTTCATGGAAGGCATCGCAATGCATCCAGCTGGCCCGGCCGCGCAGCGCAAGGTAGGCGGCATCGACTGTTTCGCCGTAGAACACCGCCTCGCCCTCGGGCCGCGGGGCGCCGGAAGCGGCAGCCGCGGGGAGCTCGGCGCCATTGTCGAACGAGGAGGCGCCCGCGTGCGCGTCGATGAGCAGGATGGTCACGTCATCCCGGTCCGCTCCCGCCGGCGCGTCACCGTGAAGCTGCGCCATCGCCTCCTGCGCACTGGAGAGCGGCTTGGCGAGCACCTGCTGCAGCAGTTCCAGCTCGCGCTCCGACCCGGAGGGCAGGAGCCCGTCGGTGTAGAAGAGGATCCGGTCGCCCGCCAGGAGCTGGAGACGCTCCTGCGCGAAGTGCGCGTCCGGCGCCAGCCCGAGCGCGGGCCCCATGCGGCGGATCAGGCGCGTTTCCCGGCCCTCGCGCGCGTGCAGCACGGGCGGATGGCCCGCGGATGCCAGCGTGAGGCTCGCGTCCGACGTATCCAGCAGGCCGAAGACGGCCGTCAGGAACAGTCCCGGCGCGGCGTGCGTCTCGCAGATCGAGCGGTTCACCGCGGCCAATACCTCCGCCGGCGGCAGCGCGAGGCCCGTCGCCGGGTCCACCAGGACCAGCCGCTGCTTGAACAGCACCGAGAGCATTGCCGAGGTGACCCCGTGGCCGGTGGCGTCGGCCAGGTAGAAGGCGAGGTGCCGCTCGCCCAGCCGGACCACGTCGTAGAGGTCGCCGCCCACATGCTGCCCCGGGCGGTAGACCGCCTGGATGCAATAGCCCTCCATGGGGGGCGGGCTGCGCGGCAGCAAGGCGCGCTGGATCACCTCCGCCCGCTCGAGGTCGCGGCGCAGCACCGCGGAGGTCTCCTGAAGTTCGCAGACCTTGCGCTGTAGCTCCCGGTGCAACCGCTCGCGTTCAGCCAGCAGTTGCCGCCGCTCCAGCGCGTTGCGCACCGCAACCCCCATCTCTTCCGAGCGCGGCGACTTCGGCAGGAAGTCGAACGCCCCCAGCCGGATCGCGGCCACCGCCGAGTCGAAGGTCTCCAGCCCCGAAAGGACGATCCACATGGTGTCCGGCACTGCCTCGCGTCCCCAGCGCAGCAATTCCAGGCCGTCCATCCGGGGCATCATGATGTCCGTCAGCACCAGGGCGACGTCCGGGTGCTCCCGCAGGACCTCCTGCGCCGCGATTCCGTCGGCAGCCTCCAGGACCGGAGCGCAGCCGAAGCTTTCCAAAGCCAGCTTCACCATCAGTCGGGCCACCGGCTCGTCGTCTACCACCAGCGCGACGGGAGGGACAGGGTCGAGGTTCATCACATCCCCTAGCAGCGAGTGTGCCGTGCAAGAAAGAATTCTCCGAGCCGGCGGGCGCGATTGCAAGCCACTGACGCACAGGCAGCGGCGCCGCGATCGCGTTCGGATGTGGCAGCCGGCATCAGCGCGGGGCTGCCTCGAGAAGGACGGCAGAAGGGGACGCGCCAACGATCGTCATCAGCCGCTTGACATCAGATCGTCGGGTGCGCGCCGCCAGCGAGCCGCTACGAAGACTTTGTGCTTGAGGGCAGGAGCATCCGAATGGATGTGCATGATTGGCTGGCGAGGCGGCTGCCGAAGGGGTCTCTGCTCAATTGAGTTGGGGTCATGAGCGGTGCCGGGAAGTTCGCCTCAAAAGGGCGTCTCGATCGAGACGCCTTTTTTCTTGGACCTCAGCTTGTGAAAATCTGCTCGGCGCTCGTTCGCGGCCTCGGCAAGTCTGGGCTCCACCTACAATTTCCATCCGCATGGCAAAGCTTCGCAAACACACATCTCCCACCCCTTGTGTCAGGGTGGCGCCCAGTGGCGTCCACGGCCTGGGCGCCTTTGCAACGCGCGCGTTGCCCGCCTTCGCATTGCTGGGCCTCTACGAAGGCCGGCGCTACTCACCGCAGGAAGTCGCCGCCAGAACCTGGGATGATCAGCTCACTTACCTGTTCACCTTGTCCAATCAGGAAACCATCGATGGTGCCAAAGGCGGCAATGGCACTCGTCACCTGAACCACGCCTGCGACCCGAACTGCGAGGCGGTCGAGGAGTACGACGACGCAGGCCAGCTACTGCTGAAGTTCCAGACAATCGTCCCTGTAGAGGCAGGGGACGAGTTGTTCATCGACTATTGCCTGACAGCGGATGACGGCTCGCCGCCCTCAGACTATCCCTGCCGTTGCGGCTCTTCGAATTGCCGTGGCACGATGCTCGCCCCTGTCGAAACCAGCTGAATCCGGCGATCTGTCTGCCGACGCGCAGGTCATTGCCCGCGAGACCGCGCGACATCAAAAAGCTTCCGAACCCCGTTCCAGCGCATGCTGAGCGGCAAGCAAGTGCACTGCCACGCAGCCTCGCATCCGCTCTTCGTCCTCGTCGAAGTGCGTGAACGAAGGCCGGTCCTCAAGGTGTCATGGGCATGCCGCCGACCATGGGCGCAGCCATTCGAGTCATCACGCCCGAGCCGGTTGCGCTACCGCACATGATGGGGGGTCAAGCTTCCTCCCCTTGGCGCGTCCCGGGGGGGGTCACGGCGAGCAGCAAAACCGCCTTGGCTGAATGACGGCAGCGAGCTCGCCCCGTGGCGGGAACTTCGCAAAGTCTGAGGACCCTAGCCCGTCTTTCTCAACTGGCAGGTGCGAAGCCGGCTAAGTGCTTGATTTGATTCAGCACGAGCTCGAAGGTCTCCACTACAGCGGGATGGGTTGGGCAGTGATGCGGGCGTGTTTGGCAGTGATCTTCGGCGGGGGTTGATCGGGCAGCTTCAGCCGCAGCAGGTCCAGCAGCATGCGGTGATCGGCCTCGGGCTGGGTATATCGCGACAGCACGAGCTCTCTGCCGTCGGTGGTGGGCAGGTGCACGTCCACCATCTGCATGGTCTTGAACTTGGCGATGACCTCCGCAGGCGTGATGCCGTGCGCCAGGCGCTTGAGTTGGGCCTTCAAGGTGACCTGCAGGCAGTAGGCGAGGAAGGCCACGAAGATGTGGGCCTCGATGCGCTTCTCGCTGGAGTGGTAGATCGGGCGTACGGCCAGGTCGTGCTTGAGCTCCTTGAACGCCTGCTCGACCTCGGTGAGCTGGATGTAGAACGTCCACAGCTGCGCGGGATCGTGCGCTGCGAGGTTGGTGCGCAGCAGATAGCGCCCTTCACGGCGGCGCACCTGGCGCAGCCGGGCGCGATCGAGTTCGAACTCGAAGGATGCTGTCTTGGAACTGCTGCTGGCCTCGGGCAGCTGAACCGTGACCAGATGGGCGGCGCGCCCGGCGTCGTGCTTGGCTGCGCCGAGCTTCATGAGCAGTTGATCGCGCGTGAGCGCCTGGCCCTGCAAGGCCTGCAGGCGCTGCACGTAGCGGCGCAGGCGGCGTTGCCGCATCGCACGCTCCTTGTCGATGCGTGCTGCACTTTGCGCCAGCACGTAGGTGTCTTCGTCACCGGCCAGGCGCTTGACATCGACGCCTTCGCGCACGCGCTGCCACGGCTGTGCGAGGAAGCCTTGCTCGAGCTTGCTCAGCCGCCCCTTGGGGGTGCCCACGAGATACGACGCTCCCATGCGGCGCATCTGTGCCAGGCTGTCTTCGGTGGGCACGCCGCGGTCCATCACCCAGATCCGGTTGGCTCGGCCGTAGCGCTGCTCGATGCGATCGAGGAAGTCGCCAAGCGTCGTTGAGTCGGCCGTGTTGCCCGAGAGCACCTCGTAGCTCAGCGGGAAGCCTTCAGGGGTGACGATCAGCGCGATCACCACCTGGCGGCAGTCGCCTCGCTTGTCGCGGCTGTAGCCGTACTGGCGCTTGTCGTGCTCGCTGCGCTGCGCATCGCTCTCGAAGTAGGTGCTGGTCAGGTCGTACAGCAGCACGTCGAACTTCGCGCCGAACAGCTCGCCCCAGCGCCGGCACAGGAACTTGAACAGTTCGTCCTTGTGCGCTGTGAGCTTGTCCAGGCAACGGTACAGCGTGTTCTTCTCGGCCAACGCGAAGTCGGCGTGCAGCAGATCGGCCATCGCGCTGGCGTCGAACCAGTGACGGTGCAAGCGCCATTCACTGCCAGGATCGATCAGCCGGTAGGCCACCAGCGTTTGCAGCACCTGCAGCCACGGGGTGCCTTCGCGCGAGGGCGGCAGCCGAGCGCTCCAGAAGGCGTCGAGTTCGAGTTGCTGCCACAACACGCATGACAGCCAGCACGCGCCCCACTGGCGCGGGCGTTCGAGGCGCAGTTCGTCCAGACGGATACCCACCGCATTCGCGTCATCGGCGGGCATCGAGCCGGCCGGGAACAGCGCCACTTGGCGCCTGGTTCCCTCGTCGTGCACTTCGATGGTCTTGCGCCAGGCTTCGCGCTGGCTCGCGTTGATCTCGCCCAGGTAGAGCACCTGCCTTTGCACCACACGACCATCGGCCAGTCGGCGGTTCTCCACCACGCTCCAGTAATCGTGCGTCTTGCCGTCCTTCAGGCGTCGGTTGCAGCGCAGAAACATGCGCCGCAGTTTAGGAACCGCTCGCCCGCACGCCAAGGACCAAGGTCTCCACCACAAGCGTTTTGCCGCGTCACCCCTATACGCATCAAGCACTTGCGTCGCTCAACACCCCCAAAATCGTCGAAATCGGGGTTGAGTTGAGAAAGATGGGCTAGATTTCCTTCAAGACCTCTGCGCCCGGCGCCGTCATGCTGGGTTTGAACTCGGTCACATCCTTCCGAGCACCTGCGTTCTGCACGAAACGGTCAGCCTCGAGCTCCTTGCGGTCGCCTGAACGCGCGAGGATCACGCCGCCCTTGCGGGGCACTCGGGCGCAGCGTGAGGAAGGCGCCCGGCCGCCAGGCGCAGCGTCCGCGCATCCTGAACCTGGAGGCGGTCGACACAGCAATAGGCATGAGTCCTTTCAGGGCGCGTCGGTGATGCCTCATGGAAGTCTTCAGCCGGCGCGCCAGTGCTTACTGAATGCGCCATACCCATGCGACGCGCGCCTTGGCGCGCGGGGTCGAACTGACAATCGTGCGCGACAATCTGCGCCGCGACTCGCTGGTAACTTTGACCCATGGACCTCACGCTACAGTTCGTATCTCTGGACGGCTTCACCCGGGCTGATTGCCCAACCGAGGATGACGCGTCGCTTGTGTTTCCCCACGTGGCGATCACTGAGCGAAAGATCGCCGGCGTTCACACCGCGATGCTGCAGGCCTCCGATCACCAGAGTTGGGGAGGGCAGTTCGTCCGGTACATCCGCACTGTCTACCAAGCGCAGGGAAGCTCGCCTGCCGCAGCTGGACGCTGCACCGTGTACGGATTTCCTACCGAGGGCGATCGCGACGCATTCTGCGATCTGACCAGAGCAACCCCTGGCAAGTTCTTGCGAGCCATTGCCCAGAGGCATTCGGCCTGAGTATCCGCTGCTCCAGTCAGGTCACAAGTGCGTGAATTCATTGCAGCCCTACTTTGCGTTTGCCCCAGATTCACGGACTCCCGGCTTAACAGGACGCTCAGACCCGCCTACATGGGGTTATCGGCTGATGACCGACGATGCCGGCCTCGGGGTCGTGATCGGGTCAGCGTGCCGATGAACGAGCTTCCACGCACCCTGCTCCAACCGAAATAAGCTGGTAACGCGTACTGCGACCGCGACGAGTTCCTCGGCACCTCCAACCTTGGTTCGGCCGCGCTCTACCTCGACAACGCACGCGAGTCCGTCCGAAACATATTTCGCTACGAGTTCGACGCCGGTGCCCTCTCCGTCGCGGTAGTGCGACGCGGCGCCCTCCAGGGTTGCCTCAACCTGCTTCCGACCGCGCGCGTACGGGCCGAATGGATTGCCCAGAGTCACGTCTTCCGTATGGGAATACAGCGCCTTGTAAAGGCTAGGGTCGCCTTTTAGGATCGCGCTCAGAGCAGCGTGGCTCTGTTCAATTGCACTGTCGAGGTCATCCGACTTCATTTCACGACCCCTGTGTGAAGGCTTGCCTCGGTTGTTCGGCTACCCCCCGAAGCATTTTACCAAACGGATCGCGATTCGACGACCGCTCTTGTGCAAATCGCGCGTCCAGGTCGATAGACCGAATGACTGGGGATGGCCGAACTCGGTCTAGTTCCCCGGAGCTCCATGGGAGCCGACCTCGCGAAGAAAAGCACCAACGCGAGGCCGACGGCCCCGGGACTCAGCCCCTCCTGACACCGCAGGATCGGAGCAGCAAATGCTGGACCTCAGATGCCGATGCTCGAGGGACTGATGACATTCGGTACGCACCTGCCCCGCGTCGCAAAGTTCTTTTCTCTTGGTGCACACCCCGATGTCAGTTTTTCGATTGCGGGACTCCAACGCTGGGTCAGGATTGCATGGAAATCATCAGCGCTTCCCAAGGCACTACCTGGTGATGTCGCGTCAAGGTTTTCCTTTGGGCCTTCCCACTCTCTGGCTGATTTCCTGGCCGGCCGATTGAAGGATCATGTTGCGCGGATACTGTGCTGCGTACTGGTTGGAGGCCGAGACCAATCCCGCGGCCGGCGAGCCGAGGCGCGCGGAGGACAGAATCGAGGATGCCTCGGGCATCAACAGATAGGCCGTGATCTTGCGAGGATCGGTTCCGGGCAGGCTCAGTCTCGCAACGATCACGGCATCCACGTCGGTCCCCTGGGCGAGGCTTTCGATTTGGGCGCTGGCGCGCAGCCAGTGGGCGTATCTCACGGCGTCGGTGAGGCCGAAGTCTCCAGTGGCGCTGGCAAATCGGGGCTCGCTCTTGACGAGCAATTGCCCGATCTCATTCACCGAGCGGGTGGAGTAGCCCTTCAGGATCTTCGGATCGTCATGGATCGAGCCGGCCAGAATGTCGGCGGCATAGGAATTCGCCGAACTGCGGATCGCCGATAAAAGTTCATCCTGCACGCCCACAGGAGCCAGCCGTGCCATGTGGGCCAGTTCGCCGTAGTAGTCGTCCGCACTCAGGACGTGGGTTTCGAACGCGCTCTTGAGCAGCGCATCCGATCCCGGCAGATAGCCGATGCGCGAGAAGCTCAATGCGGCCGATCGCGCGACCTCCTTGTTCTTGTCGCCGATCAGGCTGCGCAGATCCAGCAGGATGTCGGCGTTGTAGCCGGTCGCATTGTCCGACGAGTACAGGCGGCCCAGGATGCGGGCCAGCGCAATCTTCTCTTCGTCGCTGATCCCCGCCTTCAGCAGCGCGCGCGCAGCCAGAGCCGATCGAGAGGTGAGCGGCACGCCCTGCGCGAAGATTCGGTCGAGCTCATTGCGTCCCTCGATGCCGGGCTTCGGGACATACGAGGCCAGGGAATTTTGCGAATCCTCTTTGCCCCTGGCGGCCCCGATCGCCGCCGCGTACCTTGCGGCGGCTGTGGACGGGCCGCCTCGATCGTCCCGGTGGAGTGCGGGCGCGGATGTACTTGGATACGACGCCGTCGACGCAACAGGTGGCGTCTTGAACCACCCCCAGATGATCCCGGCCAAGGCGATACCCGCGACTGCAAGGAGACCGGCCTTTTTCATGCCTGCCGCGCCTCAAAACCAGCCCTTCATGGTGTTGAAGAGCCTCGACGGCAGCATGACGCCGCTCTTGAGATCGCGATTGCGGTCCAGCCAGATTTGCGGAACCGGGTAGATCGACGGAATGCCTTCGTCATCGGCCGTCTTTTCATACAGATTCACGATGAATGTGTCGCAGCGGTACAGGCCCCGTTCGGCCGGACGGCCCCACATCAGCGGCTTGGCGCTCGTGTAGTGTTGACCGTAGGTGTAGTCGGCGCCGATGAGGTACGCCTGAAAGGCACGCTTGACCAACGCCATCCTGGCCCGCACATCCTCGAAGTCACCCGCTTGCAGGCACGCCGTCCTGAAGCATTTGTTCAGCAGATGGTTGGGATTGTTGGGAGAGGCCGTGCCCCAATATGCCGAACGCGCCTTGAAGCTGGCCAGGGATTCGTACTGGATGGCATTGCTGCCCTCATTCAGCACCTCGACGACGACACTGCCGTCGAACATGCCGGTGTGTCCCAGCGAACCCAGGCCGGAGATCGACAGGTCGCGCCCAACAACGTCGCCGGCCCATTGGGGATCGCCGGCGACGAGGTCAGCGCCGATGTGCCAGAGCGCTCTGCCGTTGCCATAGATGACCAGGTTGCCGTCATCCTGTGCTGCCAGGTACGCACCCGGGTTGCCGCTCGTTTGCGAGTTCCAGAGCGCCGCTCCGCTGCTGGTATACACCACGAGATTGCCATCGCCCTGCATTGGGGCGAACGCGCCGGGACTCTGCGTCTGGCTGTTCCAGCGCGGGGTCCAGTCAGATGTCCGGTAGTAGACAAGGTTTCCATCGCCCTGCATCACAAGGACGTAGCGGCCGTTGTCGGAACTGATGGATTGTCCAGGTGAAAGCGCTGTGTTGGGCGCCAGAATGCCGGCGCTGGTGAGACATGCGATGAGGGCCAGCGCGAGGGCACCCAGTGCCCGAAATAACGTCGCCATCACAACCTCCCCCGGGCATGGCTGCCCGCGCCGCGTTGCAATGCACCAGCGCGGATCGTCAAGGCGCTGGCCCCGGTCCCGCTTGTGAAGTGCGCCCAAGTGGGGCAGGCATTGTTCCGCGAAAAGCTGGCGTCCGCAAGCGCGACCGAGGGCAGATCAAATGGGCGGGCTGATCAAGGAGGCGGGAATCACTCCATGACCGTTCGCGCGAACATATTTTTTAGAGTGGACCCCGAAGGCATCCTCCGACACATCTGTTGGAACGTCTGCTACCCACTGACCCGGCCAAGCCCGAACAGGCTGCCCACGCTCAACTTTGACCGTCAAACCGCTGCTTGATCGGCCGCTGAAGCGCTATCTGCTATCGAAGGGCCGCACCGTCGCGACAATCGCGTCGCGCCCAGCCACGAAATCCGGCTGCGTCGCCGGCCACATCGATGTCGCCTGGGTCAACGCGAACGTCGGATGCCGTGCGCGGAAATCAGCCCACACGCGGCGCGCCTCCTCCGACTGCCCGTCACGCTCCAGCGACGCGGCCAGCAGCAGCCAGTAAAACGGCAGGTGAGGCAGGCCACCGACGGTGAGGCGCGCCCGCTCGGCCGCCTCGGCGTAGCGCCCCTGCATGAAGCGGTTCATGCCGATCAAGCCGTGCCAGATCGGCACGCGCGAGTCGCGCGGGCTGATCCGCAAGGCGCGCTCGCAGGACGGCACCGATTCCTCGAAGCGTCCCAGGCGCAGCAGTGCCGAACAGCGGTGGTGGTGCGAGGTATGGTCGCTCGGAAAATGGGCGATCATCACCTCCGACAACTTGAGCAGGCCCGGCCAATCGCCGCGCCAGTTGGTCAGCGTGGCGCGGCCGTCGAGCGCGGCAAAGCTGGTCGGGTCGAGGGTCTCCAAGCGCGTCTGAGCTTGCTCGGCGCGCCGCACGGCCGCTTCGGGATCGTCGGTCCAGCGGAAGATCGCCCTCATGGCCTGGACGTTGACCACACCCCCCAGCCCGCGCACCGAATCCGGGTCCTTGGCCAGCGCCTGCTCGAACAGGCGCAGCGCCTCGGTGAAGTTGTCGGGCCCGACGGCGCGAAGCATCACGGACGTGCCCTGCATCGCCAGGTCGTCGGCCTCCACCGCCTCCGGCTTCATGCGGGCAGCACGCTGGCCAACCGACCTGCCGATCTCGACCAGCAGGGTGCGCGAGATGCCGCCGCGGATGTCGTCGACCGACTGCGCCAGCTGGGCGCGCTCGATCTGGTATTGCTCGGCCCATTGCGCAACGCCGGTGTCGCCGTCGATCAGGTTCATCTCGAGCCGGACCTGCTCGCCGTCGCGCCGCACGCGGCCGTGCACCACGTAGCGCACACCCAGTTCGCGCGCCACGGCACGCGGATCGTCAGACCGGCCCTTGTAGCGCGCCGCAGTGCCACGGCCGATCACGCTGACTGTGCGCCACACTGTCAGCGCTCGCGTCAGGTCGCCGGTCAACGCATCGGCGAACCAGGCCTGCTCGGCGGCGTCGGCTTCGCTGTCGAGCGGCAGGACCACCAACGAGCGCAGCGGCACTGCAGGCGGTGCCGTGCCGCGCCATGGGCCCAGCGCAACAAAGCCGGCGATGGCCGCCGCCAGCACCAGCAGGGCGGCCGCGAAGACGATGCGCTGGCGCGCGGGTGGCGAGGCGGAAGCCGAGGCTGAAGCTGGAGATGGCGCTGCGGCGCTGTCCACTGGGTCTGGCGCTGGGCCTAGCGCTGCCTCGTCGGGTATCAACAGGTAGCCACGCCGCGCCACGGTGCGCACGCGCCGGTGTTCGCTGTCCCCCAGCACGCGGCGGATCTCGGCGATGGCCTGCGCCAGCGAATCGTCGCCCACAACCACACCGGGCCAGACGCGGCGCATCAGTTCGTCCTTGCCGACCACGCGGCCGGCCTGCGACCCCAGCACCAGCAGCACCGCCAGCGCCTGGCGACGCAAGCCGGCAAGCTGGCCGTCGGCGCGGCGCAACTCGCCATCAGCCAGGTCCAGCACGAAGCCGCCCAGATGAAGGCGGGTTTGCGCGGTGTCGTCGAGCGTCGCGGCCTGTTCCATTGAGCGGAAGCCCCCCGGCATGAAGTTTCATCGTACTTCTTTCGTCCTGATTTCAGGCGTCTTTCAAGACCTGCGGCAAGGCGCCCGGCAGACTGGCCCACCATTTGTCGCTGGAGCAAGGCCATGAACAAGTTCCTGATCACCCTCGCATTGGCGGCCGTCACCTGGAGCGGCCAGACGCCGGCCGCGTCAGCTGGCACTGAGGCCGCCCAGGCGCGCGCCGCGGCCGGCGCCGCGGCGTTTCGCCAAGGCCATCACGAGAGCGCACTGGCGCACTTTCGGCAGGCGGCAGGAGCCGGGCATGCCGTAGCGCAGTTCAATCTGGCGGTGATGCTGATGGAGGGGCAGGGCACTGCGCCGCGGCCTGCGGAAGCGATCGGCTGGCTGCGCAAGGCGGCCGAGAACGGCTTCGTCCAGGCCCAGAATGCGCTGGCCGCCCTGTTGGAGCGCGGCGAGCACGTCCCGCGGTCGCTGCCCGAAGCGACCCACTGGTGGCGCCGCGCGGCCGAGCAGGGCTCGCGCGACGCGCGCGTCAACCTTGCCACCCAGTACTTGCTGGGACGAGGCGTGGCGCAAGACGACGCGCAGGCAGCGCTCTGGTATCAGCGCGCCGCCGGGCAGGGTGACGCAGGCGCCTGCTACATCATCGCCAGCATGTATGACAAGGGCTACGGCGTGCAGCAGGACCCCGAACGCGCCGCCTTCTGGTACGGCCAGGCGGCGCTGCGCGGCGAGCCCGGCGCTGCTGACATGGCACGCGCGGCGCGCCGCAAGGCTGAGAGCCTGTAAAACGGGGACCTTTTTTTGTGGTGCTACCGATTCGATACCCGACGGGCAAGTCGTGTCCAAGCTTCAGCCACGACCCAGTTGCGGGGATGTCGGCCAGGCCCGGTGCTCGCACTGCGACACGGTGTTCATGTTTCCAGGCGGATGACTTCACGACGGCATTCCGTTCCAGACACGACCAAAGAGGCTGGCAGCCTTCTTGCCGACGCGTCCATTCGATCTTGCTGGCCGCGCCGGAGCAAATGACTCAATGTGGCAAGACCTTCGCTTGCCCGTCCTGTTCGTCCGCGGTTTGCGGCTTTGGACAGTTCGAATCGAGGTCGCCGACTGCGGTGCGGCTTTCGTTTGGGCGTTCCGGCGGCCGAGCTCGGAATCCTGGGGAGCACTGGTTCGGTACTGGCAGCCGTCTGGTGGGCGTCATCGGTCTACTCCAACGCGGCGTTCCGGTACTCAGCCAACGTCGTGCGGCGGAATTCGATCACTGGTACCAGCATGTCACCCGAATCCGGAAAGCGGGCGCGAATGTTGGCTTCTTCGCGGACCCAACATCCGCGGGAAATCGTGCCATCCCACGACGTCAGGTAGCAAAGCCGATCGGGCGTGATGCATTCTTCCTCGGCATCGGTCAACTGCAGCATGTGGAACACGCTTCCGTGCGCCACGAATAAGACGGTGGGCTGCGTGTCGCAGCCGAGAACGAATGTGCAAGTGGCGACACATGCCACGACTGAAGATGCCTTCATATCTGGCTCCAGTCGATGTCGGGGAAAGATCGATTGAGCGCTTTGGTATTAGGGTAGTCAACCCTCGATATGAGGAGCCACGCTGCCGTCGATAGTCGGGAGCTTTCGGTAACCTGGCCGCGACACCGAATAAGGCAAGGTTGCCGCATCTCGCAACGGCAACCGATCGATCTGTCGCTTGCGTCCGATGCCGAGGTTCAGAGCCGAGTTGGGCGCGGTATCCGACTCCGGCGGTCCGATCGCCGCGGAAAACGCGGATGATTGCTGGATGACCTCGATCGATTCAGCAGCGGCGCTCCTGCACGCCGCCTCGCGCATCTCGGTACTCTCGGGAGCCGGTCTTTCGAAGGCGTCAGGGATCCCGACGTACCGCGATGCCGACGGCCTCTGGAGGGACGAGAACGCGGTCAAGTTTTCCCACGTCGACGATCTGAAACGCGATCCCGAAGGCTTCCACAACTTCTGGGCGGCGCGGATGGCGGTGTTGTCGGAGGCCAGGCCCAATCCGGGCCACCGCGCGCTCGTCGAGCTGCAGATGCGCAGACCGGGCACGGCGCTCATCACGCAGAACGTCGACGGGTTGCTTGCCGAGGCCGGGGCTCAGGAGGTCTTCGAGCTGCACGGCAACCTGCGGCGCTGGCGATGCGACAGCTGCGGAAACCGGGAAGGGCCCTGGTTGTCGCAACTCTGCCCGCGCTGCGGCTCGCAAGCAAGACCCGACGTCGTGATGTTCGGGGAAATGCTCAACGAGGAACTCCTCACCCGGACGCAAGAGGTCGCGGCGCACAGCGACCTGTTCCTGGTCGTGGGGACCTCTGCAGCGGTTTACCCGGCGGCGGACCTGCCGACGATCGCGGCGACGAACGGTGCCAAGATCATCACGCTCAACATGGAGACGATTGATGTTGATGACGTGGCGGCCGTGGTGCTGCGGGGCCCCGCAGAGGAGCTCCTGCCCGACCTCATTCAGGCCGCCCGGCTCAGAGTGAGAGTTGGCGCTGCGAGCCAATGCCGCGATCGGCGGATTTGAGCTGGCGAGAGGACTGAAGGAAGGCCGCGGCGCCGCTAGGGCGCCAGCATAAACACCTTGAATTGGCTGGGCACGATGCGCATGCCCATGGCGTTGCTGCGGTTCTGAACCGAAAGACTCGTCATTCGAGTGGCCGGACTGCCTTTGAGCAGCACGGTGAACGAGCCTGTCAGATGCCGCGACGGCCCCCCAGGGTGAAGTAGTGTGCATGCGTGATCACCCGGCCCCGCTGGCTGCGATCAGGATGATCGAACACCTGCACCTACTCAACGCAACCTACGGCTTGAGCCACCCGATGGCCCGCTTCGGCTGGAGCCGGTTGATCTGAAGACTTTGGACTTCATGCCGGCATGCAGCGCTCCCAGCATGCGCGCTGACCATGGCCGGCTTCGCCAGAAACGCACGTTTTCGCTGTAGGACCGAACCCCAAAATACAGACGCGCCGCCCATCACAGCCGTACGATAAGACCCAAGTTCGAACGAGAACGCGGAGGGATTGAAGCATGAGCAAACGCAGGGAAGAACTGGAGACGGTGCCCCACGACTTGGATGCCTACTCCTTGGGGCCTAGAGTCCAAACGGACGCGAGGACGTTCGCGAACACCGTGGCCAACTTCTTCCGCAGGAACGGCGGCGCGGACACTCCCGAGTCGATGGGCGCCACGGCCCTGCCTGCACCGGAGGCCATTCCTTGACGGGTAGGAACTCATGGCCACATCCTCGAGCTCGCTCAATTTGTTGGAAAAGGCGGTAAATGCTATCGAGCAGGCGGCCCGCGATATGCTGGACAGCGAGCCCGATGTACCGTTCACTGCATCGACCGATCTGCTTGCTCTTAGCCCGAATGAACAAGAGCGCATCCGCAGCAAGGAGGAGGCAAGCTATCGGACACGGCCCACGCTGTCGGCCATCCATTTCTGCCTGACATCATCCATGGCAATGCTTGCCATTTGCCAGTCACTGATTGAGCAACCACCGACCCAGTCGCCGCGCGAACGCGAACGGCGGTGGAAGAAGCTGGCCTCCGATGCCAAGATGGCAGGCCGCACCGCCTACCGCGCGGCGCTCGTTCTTTCAGATCCTAGTGCGAATGAGGGCCCCGGAGGTCAAGGTGCTGCGCCCCCTAGCCGCACATAGTCTATGCCGACCTGAAGACGGGAAAGCCCACGAAAACAAGTGCCCGCGGAAGATCGTTCTGTCGCTGTCGGACGTGGGAAGTCCCTTCGTATTCGCCTGTGCCAGCTACAACTTCTGTACGCGGCCATGAAAGATGGAAGAATCAGCTTTAATGAGGGTTGCCCCGAAATCCGAAGCTCCGCGCCGCTCTTCGTCGCCGCGGCAGGAGTCCGATGCCCGGTGAAGTCCGAAAGCATCAACGACGTTGCCGTTGACGGCGTCGGCCCGGCGTTCACGATCGCATTCCAGCCGATCGTGGATGTTGAGCGGCGGGAAGTATTCGCGCATGAGGCGCTCGTGCGAGGTGTTCACGGCGAAGGAGCGCTCCAGGTGCTCGGCAGAGTAGAAGCGCGTCATCGGTTTGCCTTCCACGAGGCATGTCGCGTGAAATCGATCGAAATGGCGTCGATGCTCGGCATGCAATCCAGGCTGAGCCTCAACGTTTCTCCCAACGACGTTGCGGGGCCCACGGAGTGTTTTCATACCGCCATTCGCACGGCCGAGCGGGTCCGCTTTCCCATCGATCGCCTGATACTCGAACTCACTGAAGGCGAACCCGTTGCCGATCTGCCCGCGCTGGCCGCGACTTTCCGAGCTTTCCAAAGCTTCGGATTCGCCTCAGCCATCGATGACTTCGGTGCTGCTTATGCAAGCTTTGAACTGCTGGCCGCTTTTCAACCGGACATCGTCAAGCTTGATAGGAGCTTCGTTCGAGACATCCATCTCAGCGCCGTGCGGTTCACCCTCGTGAAGGGGCTCGTTGCGATATGCGACGAGCTTCGGATCAAGGTGCTCGCAGAAGGCGTGGAAACTCCGGAGGAGGTCCAGGTGCTTCGTGGGCTCGGCGTGAGGCTGTTTCAAGGCTTCCTATTTGCCCGCCCCGGCATTGGCATGCTGCCGACTGTTGCCTGGAATGCGGCCTGACCCTCGCACGTTGGTGCAGCAACTGCGCATGCGCATCGCTGATGCGCGCCGCGAAAACGATGCGGCGCCGCCCGTAGCCGAAGCCGAGAAGGCGTTTGCATGACCGCCGCCGAAACGTGGCGCACATCATCAAGCCCGTCGTTACGTGATCGGCACACGCGCACGTGCATCCCGATGGCCTGAAGACTGCAACCTGCAGGTCCGCCAAAACGGTATGGCGGCAGGTATGGGCATGTACCTACGACTGCTCCACGGGGCGTCCTACCTTCGCAGGATTCGGCCGATTTCTACATTGACGATGACGCCGAAGTTCAAGCAGGAACACCGGACTCCTTACACCCTGTCGGCGTCGAGGAGACCATCATGAAAAAGCTATTGTTGATGTTCACCATTGCGTCATCGTGCCTGGTTGCCGTCCAGACCAGCGCGCAGGTCAGCGCACCTCCAACTCCGGCAACGCTCGGTCCGGCCGACGCCGAATACAAGGCCGCCCGCGACAGGATCGCGGCCGACTCCAAGGCTGCCAAGGCTCAGTGCGACGCCATGAAAGACAATGCCAAGGACGTCTGCATCGAGGAAGCCAAGGGCAAGGACAAGATGGCCAAGGCCGAGCTCGACCAGCAGCGCAAGCCGAGCGACAGCAATGCGCGCAAGGTCGCCGAGGCCAGGGTGGAGGCTGTCTACAACGTCGCCAAGGAGAAATGCGATGCTCACAAGGGCGATGCCAAGGCCGCTTGTGTGAAGCAGGCCAAGGCCGAAGAGGCGAAGGAAAAGGCCGAGATCAAGGCCGTAAAGAAGTGAGCGGCAGGCCGCTGCGGACCCCTCTCGCGCCACACCACACGTTTGTCACGGTATTGGCGCGTGGCAAGGACAGGCCGAGTTCCTCGGTCGAGACAGCCGCCGGCATCGAGGAACTGCCCGGACTGGGCGGTTGCCGAAGCCACCTCTACCAGCGCCGGACGACTGTCTGCCTGAAGTATGGTTCGCCAGTCTCAGAAGTCCACAAGCGCAGGCGCGCGCTCCTCGGTTGTCTTCACTTCCTTCGGGTAGAGGCGCCCGCAACGATCAGCGTTTGTCCGTCCAGGCGGTGCCGACATGCCGTAGCCGCGGTGGATCCATTTGGCGCTGGAGGGGCCGCGCCCCCCTGTTTGGCGAGCAAGGTGTCGACGAGATGCCTGGCCTTACGCACTGGCCGGCGATGCGACTGCTCGAAGCTCGCACGTAGAGCGTTGATCTCGTCATTGGCGGCCGGCATGACAGAAGTTTGCCGGACTTGCCGGCTGTCCAAAACACAGTCTGCGTAGCGATACAAGTTGAGCGCTCATGGCCATTGCGCTCATGGCGGAATCATGCCGTTCTGTCGGGCGGCGTGGAGGGCTTGAGTGCGGCTCTTGACCCCCAGAAGACGGAACAGACGTGCCAGATGCGTCTTGACCGTGTGCTCGCTGATTCCCAGCTCTTCACCGATTGGTGTTGACTCACGGCATGTACTGGAAGGGACCTGACTGCGCGATGCTGGTCAATCCGGCCGAGGTCAAGCCCCTTCCGGTGGTGGCTGCGCCGCTGCCGGCGCAGAAGGTGATGCTGGGTGCGGATGGGCTGTTCCGTTTCGATGGCGGGTCGCTGGACGACCTGTCGCCCGAGGGCCGTACGAAGATCGAAGCGCTGGCAGCGGACATCAAGCGCAACTTCAAGCAGCTGCGCTACGTCGCGTCGGCTCGGCTCCGATGCATACAACGCAGCGTTATCACTGACGCGCGCCGACACCGTGCACAAGCTCCTGGCGCAGCAGGGCATCGACAGCAAGGCGATTCGCGCCGCCGGCATGGGCGAGCGCCAACCGGTGGTGCAGTGCCCCGGCACGGTTAAGACTGCAGCGTTGGTGAGCTGCCTGCAACCCAACCGGCGGGTGGAAATCGAAGTGGCGGGGGAGCAGTGAGCATGGCGCCATCACATTGCTTGGAGACGTAGGGCTTGCGTTTCCGAGACAGGCATGGGGCCAACCTCTTCCTCGGCTAAGCCTTGCTTTGCGAGCAGCAGCCATCGCTCGATTTGTTGCCAAGCGGGACGCCAGAAAGCCGCCCTTCGCAAACGACGGAAAGTGGCCGATCTGAGACGTAGCCCGTTTCGGGCGAAGGACCGACCGTGGCGACACGGCGAACGATCCAATCTTTACAGCCCACTAGTTCAACGTGACCACGACGTGGGTTTGCGGTCCGCCGCGCATGACGTAATTGACCGGATGCAGCGCCTCGCCGGGATCGCATGCGACTGCTGAATTCAGCATGGGCGCGAGCGCTCCAGGCAGCTTTTTCTTGAACGGCCCGACAGGCATGCACGCGGTGACGTTAACGACTCCGGAGTTCTTCTCGTTTCTGTCCTTGTAGAACCTGTCGTTGACTGGGAAGGTTTCTGGCCTGTACTGGCCGGCCGCCGTATCCTTGACGAAGATCGACAGATAGGATTCCCATTGATTTCCCACGTCGACGTCCATGCAGACTCCCGGCCTCATGGTGTACCAGCCTTGGAGCGTCACGTAGCACCGCGATCCCTGAAGCTCGCATCTCGAACCCGAATCGTCCGAATTCTCATGGATTACAGCAAAGACGATGTCCGTCTGTCGTCCGTTGCATAGCTTGTTCGTCCCCGTTGCGCCGGCGTGGAACGCCACAGCAGAAAGCAGCAGAACGCCGAACGCGAGATGCACGATCGATTTCATCTTTTCCCCCTACAGAATCTGCGCGGATGACCTTCGAGAAGTCGAACTTCGCTAGCCCCCGGCGAGTGTCCCATCTTGACCTTCAACCCTATGAGGCCACCAGCCGACAGGCTATCAAACAAGCCGGGCCTTGAAAATGCGATCCGCGCCACTGGCCGGCTTCGCCTTCGCCCTGTTCTTCGGCGCGATTCTTCGCTTATGCGGGTGGCGCGGTCAAGCCTCGGGCGACGCATGGCGCTCGAATCTTGGCAACCTGGCTTCGGAAATTTTTACGCAAGGTCATTGGCGAAGGTCTGGTGTTGGCCGACACTGTGAGTTCGCATTTGAGCCAGGGAGCTGAACACGAAGGTGCGACGGTGCGTTTTGTGGCAAGCTCCCGCTCGTGGACAAGTGCCAGTGGACCGGCGTGCGGAGGCTCAACCTTCTATGGTTCCCGAAACTCGATATGCGAGGAGCGGTGGCGTCAACATCGCCTACCAGGCGATCGGCAACGGTCCGCGTGATCTGGTGCTGGTTCCCGGCTGGGTGTCGAATATCGACGTCTTCTGGGAGGAGCCGACGCTGGCGCGGCTGCTGACGCGGCTGGCCTCGTTCTCCCGCCTGATCCTGTTCGACAAGCGGGGCACCGGCCTGTCCGATCGTGTCAACGACATGCCAAGCCTCGAGGTTCGCATGGACGACGTGCGCGCGGTGATGGATGCGGTCGGCTCGCAGCGTGCGGCCTTGTTCGGCTATTCCGAGGGGGGCGCGATGTGCGCTCTGTTCGCCGCCACGTATCCGGAACGGTCTTCGGCGCTCATCATGGGCGGCGCTTTCGCGCGACGCACACGGGCGCCCGACTACCCCTTGGGGCCGACGGTCGAGCAGCACCTGGCATTTGCCGACCAGATCGAACGAGACTGGGGCGGACCGGTAGGCATCGATGCCCGGTGCCCTAGTCTGGCCCAAGACGAGCGCTACCGACGGTGGTGGGCCCGCTGGTTGCGCGCCAGCGCCAGCCCGGCGGCCGCGGCAACGCTGGTGCGCATGAACATGGAGATCGATATCCGGCATGTCCTGCCGGCCGTGCGCGTGCCCACGCTGCTGCTGCACAGCAGCAACGACCGCACGATCGAATTCGGCGCAAGCCGCTACATGGCCGATCACATCCCCGGAGCCAAGCTGGTCGAACTGCACGGCATCGATCACGTTCCCTGGGGCTGCGACTGCGACGCTATCGTCGACGAGATCGAAGAATTCCTCACCGGCGCTCGGCACGACGCGGAACCTGACCGGCTCCTGGCCACCGTCCTATTCACCGACATCGTCGGCGCCACCGAGCGCGCCGCCAGCCTCGGCGACCGCCGCTGGCACGATTTGCTCGACAGCCACCACGCATTGATTCGCCACGAGCTGGAGCACTTTCGCGGCCGCGAGATCGACACCGCCGGCGACGGCTTCCTCGCCGCCTTCGATGGGCCGGCGCGCGCCGTGCGTTGCGCCTGTGCGATCTCCGAGGAGGTGCGTGCGCTCGGGCTCGAGATCCGCGCCGGGCTACACACCGGCGAGTGCGAATGGATGGGAGGCAAGGTCGGCGGCATCGCTGTGCACACCGGCGCACGCGTTGCTGCACAGGCGCGCGCCGGCGAAGTGCTGGTCTCCGGCACGGTCAAGGATCTTGTCGCAGGTTCCGGGCTCGTGTTTCAGGATCGAGGAGTGCAAAGCCTCAAGGGTATCCCTGGCGAGTGGCGGCTGTTCGCGGTAGAGCACTGAGGCGCCTGGCAAAACCAATGAGGCTCCCGGACCGCCACCACTGACCGCGCCTGAGCTCGTTGCTCGATGAGCTGCTCGACCTGGACGCGCGCGGACCGGCACATCGGATGGTGCTGCCGCGTACACCGCTTATGTCATGAGTTAACCACCAACGACATCTTTGGAGCGGCGAATTCGGGTGTGCGAAAGGCTGGAACGGGTTGAGAGCGGCGCCGAGCGGCTGCTTTCTGGCATCCACATTGATTGGCTGGTCATGGCCGGCTTGCGCCTTACGAACTAGGCATACTGCCGACCCAAGATCGAACGTCAGGCGCCGCGATGCGGCTGTTCGGCGCACACAGCTAAGCTGCGGGTCTGCTGCAGGCGGACACTCCGGATCACCCCAGACAGCGCGGAACGTTCCAGGCTGCGCGTGCGCGAGATCTTCGAGGAAGTCGACGAACGCGAGGGGCGACGGTACTTGGTCGGCGATCGGTTCAGGGCTGCGGATCTCACGTTTGCTGCGCTCGCGTCACCGATGCTGCTTCCTGCAGGATGCGGTGCCGCTTACCGTGTGCTCGACGAAGTGCCGCCTGCCATGCGCGAGGAGGTTCGGGGCCTGCGCGACACCGAAGCAGGGCGATTCGTACTCCGCCTGTACTCGGAAGAGCGCGTCCGCGCTCCGCGCGGTGCCTGAGAGCCTTCTCAGGTCTTCGCCGACTTCTTCGGCGCTCTACTCGCGGCCTGCAGGGCCGCCGCCTGCGCAGCGTGCTTCTCGGCACGCGAGGGCCTGTGGGCCTTGCCAGCCTTGGCCTTCTTGGCCTCCTTGGGCTCCTTTTTTTCCTTGGGCTTCTCCTTGGCCTGCGGGTGGTGCGTCCTCACCAGCTTGTCGACGGCCTTCGCCCTCGGCTGCTGCGCTTGCGCTTGGCGCTTCGCACGCTCCTCCTTGAGCAGGCGGCGCTCCTCGGCCAGCGCCTGTTCGGCTTCGGACGGCTCATGGTCCGCCCCCAGCGAGTGGACGCGGTCCATCGTCGCCTGGTGAAGCATCGCGCCGTTCTTCGCGATGCGGTGGGTCAGCGATGCGATGCGAATGGGCATGTTGCGATCCTCATGGTGGGTAGAAGACCAATGTAGGCCAGCCCGCCGCGTCCTGCCAATCGATTTGTGTGGCTTCGCCCTTGCGGCAGTGAATTTCTGCTGCCGGAGAACGGACTGTTGCCAATACCTGCTTCTGGCCGATCCCTGCCAGAGGGCCATACCTCCGAATCTGAGCCGGAGATCCTACTCAACATCCCAAACGCCACAAGCTGGCGCGTACTTGCCATCGATGACAGCTGGAAGCCAGCCCATGTCGGCATAGAAAAGGCTGAGATCCATGATCTGGAAGACCTCGGTGGCCGGCTCCCGCAACGTGACTTCCGCATTGCGGTAGTGGGTGAACTCGGCGCCCCCGCCGGCCGGTGCGGGGTCCGCCCAAACCGATTCGCACTCGTCGCACATGAGTACAAGGGTTGAGCCGTCAGAGCATCTACGAATGCCGATGAGGCCGTTGCGGCAGATGGGGCATTCCGCCAGAACGATAAGCATGGAATCTTTCGTGTTTCAACTGACTGGCACAGACGAACTTCCAGTATTGGCCCGCATTCTGCCCTTGGTCCTCATAGCTTCTTCATCATGAACGCTAGGTAGAGCCAATTGGTGCGGTTGTCGATGCGGCCGAACTCCTGGTAGCCGCGCTTCGCATAGAAATCGGGGGCCCGCCACTCGAAGGTATCGAGCTTCGCGCTATGCGCGCCCAGGCTCTTCGCCTTCGTCTCGGCCTGCTCGAGTAGTTCGCTGCCAAGCCCCGCAGTCCTAGCCGCCTCGTCGACCCAAAGCACGTCGATGTGGAGCCAGTACAGGAAGACGTATCCACGAAGCCCTCGATGGTTCAGGCGTCCAGCGCCTCGAGCACTTTGTCGACCACCATCGTTCGCGGCCGGCCGGCCATCGCTGTTTTCGTCGGCTATCGTCGAGGGCATGGCTTGCCTGCTGTTCATCGTTGCTGGTGCAGGAATGATCGGCTCGACCGCCTTGGCAATCATGTGACGGCGCGACTGCGCCGCGGTCCGCGCGACGTCGTGCACGCTCTCCAGCGTGGCGGGTTTTTCTTTGCCGATTGCCTTGCCGTCATTGCTCCCGTAGAGAACCGCCAGGCGCTCGATCGCCGCTATCAGCCGCCGCTGGATGTCGAAGGAATTTGTGATGCTTGGCGGTGCTCGAACGCGCCCGCATGTGCGCCCCGCCATCGAAAGCAGGCCTCCCGAACTTCGTTGACCAGCTCCGACAAGGGCTCCGGCGCCGTGCTCCGTTCGGCGCGCTGGATCACGAAGCGGGCGGGCGGCAGATGCGGCAGAAAGCTTCCTGGCGGAATGGAGCGCAGGCTGGGCGGCATGCCGGAAGGCGTCAGCACGGTGATGGCCAATCCGGTGGAGGCCGCCGCCACCAGTGCGCCGGCGCTCTGCGCGGTCAGCACGATCTGCCAGTTCGTCGATCCGTGGCCGGCCAGTGAAGCGAGCGCGGCTTCGCGAAACGGGCAGGGCTCCGAGAGAAAGGCGAGCGGGGCGGGCGAGTCCGGGTTCAGCAGCGCTCTTGCGGAAAACGCCCAGACGAGGGGCTCCATCCAGAGCGTCTCGCTGCCTTCGCCGGCATCGCAGACGGTGCCCACCATGAGGTCCAGCGATCGATGGCGGACCTGCTTCGCCAGAAGGGTGCTGATGCCGCAGGTGACCTCGACATGCACGTCCGGCCTGCGCTGGCGGAAGTTCGCCAGCGCAGCAAACAGCCATTCGCTGGCAAACCCCTCCGAGCACCCCAGGCGCAGCGTCGTCGCCGCATGCCGGGGCGCCGCGAGCCTGGAAACCACCTGCTGCTGGAGGCTCAGGATGCTCCTGGCATAGCTCAGGAGAACGCTGCCCTGGTGCGTAAGCTGCAGCGAACGTGTCGTGCGGTCGAAGACGCGGCAGCCCAGCTGCTCTTCCAGCCTCCGGATCTGCGCGCTGACGGCCGACTGCGTCAGGTGAAGGATGTCGGCCGCGCGAGTCACGCTGCCCTGGTCGGCGACAGCCACGAAGGCGCGCAGCAGTTGGGAGTCGAACATCCGGCTGTTTCAGTGAGAATTCTTCTGAATGACTGCAGATTATGTTGCTTGTGTGCACGCTTCGCCGGGCCTAGCCTTCAAGTCCGAACCAACCATTTGCTGCTGCTGCGCACGATCATGAAAGAACTTCTCTACATCGAGACCTCGCCCAGGAAGACGCGTTCCGCCAGCACGGAGGTCGCCCAGGCGTTCATCGGCGAGGTGCTGCGCAACCACCCCGGTTGCCGCGTGACGACGCTGAACCCGTGGACCATGGATCTTCCGGAGCTGTCGCAGGACATGCTCGACGCGAAATACGCCGGCATCAACGGCGTGCCCTTGACCGCGCCGCAGCAATTCGCCTGGGATCAGGTCAAGCAGACCGCCGCACCTTTCCACGTCGCGGACCACATCGTGCTGGCCGCGCCCTTGTGGAACTTCGGCGTGCCCTACAAGCTGAAGCACCTGATCGACGTGGTGTCGCACAAGGACGTGCTGTTCCGGTTCGATGCCGCGGGCCTGATCGGCATGCTCCAGACGCAGGCGGCAACGGTGATCTGCGCAAGAGGGCTGGACTATCCGCTGGGAGAAGACGGCTCCGCGCACGATCTCGATTTCCAGCGCCCCTACATCGAGACATGGCTGCGGTTCATCGGCGTGCGCGACGTGCGCTCGATCGTCGTGGAAAAGACGCTGCTGGGCCCGGAGATCGACGCCGGCGCAAGGGACGAAGCCAGGCGCAGCGCCGTCGAGCACGCCAGGAGCCTCTGAACACACGAGTGTCACTGATGGCCAGCACGAGGGGCCATGCCAGGGGCCTAGCGTCTTCGTCGCCGTTCCGCCACTTGTCTAGCTCTAGACTGGACGATCCGGGGCGAAGCCCCTTGCGCAAGGGCTCGGTTTGCTGACAGTTGGGGTCACCGGCGGAGCAGCGCCGCCGGCCAGCCGTTGCCCCAGCGACGCAAACCAGGCACCCACAGGCCCTGTGCACCGAGCGCCGCCGGCAAGGCCAGCGCCGCCGCATTGCCGCCGCCGATTGCTGGCTGGATCGCGGTGGCGGAATCGGCCAGGCGCCAGCCAAGTTGAGAGTTCTGCTGCATTGGCGCACCCAGCCACGTGGTCACGATCCGGGGCAACAGCTGCCGGCTCGAATCGAAGGTCGCGCTGGCCTGATCAGCCCGACCAGTCCGAGTCGGTAAAGACAGATTGATCGACAACCCGGAGGTCAGTTTCCTGATGCCGCCATGGGGGGTCAACTCCAGATGTCGTGACAAAGAGCGAAGCCGCTGGGCTGGATGCTCACCGGTTCCTGACCCAGATGACCTGTTTCTAGGTCGATGGCTCAACCACGCGGCTTTCAAGACGAAATCGCCCGTTCACTGCACTGTTATCCAAGGGCCTATCCACAGCCTTATCCAATGACGTCAGGGCTGAGGCCACGTGCATACAAATGGTTTCTGGCAACGTCCACTGAGGGAGGCAACCGGGTGTGCTGCTCCACCAAATGGCGGAAGCGAAGACGCATGATCCTCGGCATGAATGGCCGATGGAAACGGAAGACTTAACCGACGAACAACTGGCGGCCTCTGCGCACGTCTGGCGCCGAAAAGCATTTCACGGTGAGAAGCACGCGAGTTCCGTGGCACTGCATTTGCGCCGCGGTGGGCGATATACCTGCGACGGTCAGGTGGTGTATGGCTTCGTCGAAGCCAAGCTTCCGACGATTGTCGTTAGCGCCGTAGCAGCCTTGACTTAAAGGCCGTGACAGCATGCGAAGGAATGGCTCGCCGCAGTTTGCGATTGGGCCTCGCTGTGCGTGCCTTGTCTCGATATCTTCTTGCTCCGCCTCAACTAAAGACGGCCGCCGGAGGCTCGAAGGCGCGGATCGGCGCCAGCGCGCCGTCGTAGCGTTCGATTTGCACTGTGCTGAGCTGTCCCGCGCAGCCTTGCGCCAGCGACGAGGTGCCGATGTCGCGCGTCAGCACGTTGGGGTTGCCATGCACGCACATCGGGCGGCCCTGGTCGTCCATCGCAGGGTCGTACCAGGCGCCGGTGGGCAGTTGCACGACGTCTTCGCGCATGTCGGCACACAGGTGGGCGCTGGCCAGGCAGGCGCCGATCTCGTTGAAGAGCCGCACGATGTCGCCCTCCCTGACGCCGCGCGCCGCAGCGGCCGTCGGGTGCAGCGTGCAGACCTCGCGTCCGCGGCGCTTGCTGGCCTGGCTGTGCGCACCGAAGTCGAGCTGGCTGTGCAGCCTGGTGTGCGGTTGGTTGGCGACCAGCCACAGCGGATGCTCGGCGGTCGGCGCGAACTTCGGCGCAAGCCACGCCGGATGGCCCGGACAGTCGGCGTAGCCGAAGGCGGCAACGGCCGGCGAGCTGACCTGCACCTTGCCGCTCGGTGTGGGCAGCGGCGCGCTGACGGGGTCGTTCCGGAAGGCGCGCAGCATGCCGCCATCGTCGTCCCGCTGCGGCAGCATGAGTTCGCCGCGCTGCCAGAAGGTCTCGAAATCCGGCGCTTCCAGGCCCAGATCCTCGAGCCCGGTGCGGGTGCGTTCGTACAGGTGGGCCAGCCATTCGCGCGTCGTGCGGCCCTCGCTGAAGGCCTCGAGCGCGCCGAGGCGCCCGGCCAGCTCACAGAAGATGTCGTAGTCGTCGCGCGCCAGGCCGCATGGCTCGGCGATGCGGTGCATCGCCACCACCATCGGATCGGTGGGCGTAGCGCCGATGTCCTCGCGCTCCAGCGTCATGGTGCTGGGCAGCACGATGTCGGCATGGCGCGCGGTCGCGGTCCAGGCGATCTCGTGCACGACGAAGGTGTCGAGGGTGCGGAAAGCCTCGGCCAGGCGCGCTAGGTTCTGGTGGTGGTGAAACGGGTTGCCGCCCGCCCAATAGGCGAGGCGGATATACGGGTAGGTTCGGCGCTGGCCGTTGTAGTCGAAAGGCTGGCCGGGATTGAGCAGCATGTCGCTGATGCGCGCGACCGGAATGAACGCTTTCACGCCGTTGGTGCCCTGGGGCAGCGCGGCCGCCGGCACGGCGTTGTTGCGCTTGCCGTAGTGCGCCAGCGTGCCCAGCGCGTAGTTGTAGCCGCCACCGGGCAGGCCCAGCTGGCCCAGCGCCGCGGCCAGCACCGCGCCCATCCAGACCGGCTGCTCGCCGTGCTCGGCGCGCTGCAGGGAGTGCGACACGACCACCAGCGTGCGCTTGCCGACGAGCGAGCGGGCCAGCTCGACGAGCTGCTGCGCAGGCAGGTCGCAGATCGGTGCGGCCCAGGCGCAGCTCTTGGCCACGCCGTCGCTGCGGCCCATCAGGTAGTCCTCGAACGTGGCCCAGCCGGCGCAGCAGCGGGCAATAAAGTCGCGATCATGCGCGCCGTCGCTGACGATCTGGTGCACCAGGGCCAGCATCAGCGCCGTATCGGTGTTGGGCCTCGCGGGCAGCCATTCGAACTGCGCCTCCTCGGGCAGGTCGCTCCTGAGCGGGCTGATGGAGACGAAGCGGCAGACACGCGCCGCCGCTTCGCGCATGGAACCGCGCTCGATGTGGCGGCTGATGCCGCCCGAGGCCACGCGCGAATTCTTCAGCGCCATGCCGCCGAAGGCCAGTACCACCTCGGTGTGCTCGACGATCTGCTCCCACGTCACGTTGCGGCGCGCCACCTCTTCCATCGAGCCGAGGATGTGCGGCAGCATCGGGCCCGAGGCGCCGGCACTGTAGCTGTTGACCGAGCGCACGTAGCCGCCGAGCGTCGTGTTGAGGAAGCGGTGGACCTGGCTCTGCGCATGATGGAAGCGCCCCGCGCTCGACCAGCCGTAGGAGCCGCCGAAGACCGCGCCGGCGCCGTGCTGTTCCTTCACGCGCCGCAGTTCCCCGGCCAGCAGGTCCAGCACCTCGCTCCATGGCATGGCCACATACGCGTCCTGGCCGCGCATCGGATCGGGTCCCGGGCCGCGCTCCAGCCAGCCCTTGCGCACCATCGGGGTGGTTACGCGCGCCCTGTGGCGCAGCGCATCGGGAAAATTGTCGATCAACGGGTTCGGGTCCGGATCGTCCGGATGCGGCTTCACCGCGAGCGTATGGCCGTCCCAGGCGGCGGAAAAAACGCCCCAGTGGGCGCTGTGCGGATGGAAAACGGGCGTGTCGGTCGGCATGGTGCGGATGCTTGCTACTCGGCCTTCAATCCACCGCGCTCGACGGCGCGCTTGTAGTTCGCAACGTCCTTGACGATGAAATCGCGGAACAGGTCGCCGGTCAGCGTGGCTTCCCGCGCACCATCGGCGCGGTAGACCTTGAGCACTTCGGGATCCTTCATGGCTTCCTTGACGGCGCGGCCGATGGTGTCGACTACCTCCCTGGGCGTGCCGGCCGGAGCGGCCAGGCCATACCACTGCGTCATCACGACGTCGATGCCCGACTCCTTGAGCGTGGGCACGTCCGGCAGCGAGGGCACGCGGCGCGGGCTGCTCACGGCCAGCAGCCTGAGCTTGCCGCCGGTGATCTGCCCCATCAGCGGCGTGTAGGGCGCGAAGAAGCTTGCCACCTGGCCGCCGAACAGGTCGTTGAGCGCGGGACCCGAGCCCTTGTAGGGGATGTGCAGGATGTCCAGGCTGGCCTGCTGCTTGACCATCTCCATCACGATCTGCGCCGCGCCGCCGGTGCCGGTCGAAGCGTAGGTGAGCTTGCCCGACTTGGCCTCGGCCACGTAGTCCTTCATGGTCTCGATCTTCGAGTTGCCGCTCACCATCAGGCCGAAGGGCGTCTCGACCAGCTGGGCAATGGGCACGAAGTCTTGAGGCACCTTGTAGGGCAGGTTGCCGCGAATCGCGGGCGCGCTGCCCAGATTGCCGCTCATGGCGAGGATCAGCGTATAGCCGTCGGGCCGGGCGCGCGCCACGGTCTCGGCCGCGATGTTCCCGCCGGCGCCCGCCCTGTTGTCCACGATCACCGCCTGGCCGATGTGTTTGCCGAGCGCATTGGCGATGACGCGGCCGTAGAGGTCGCCGCCGCCGCCGGGCGGAAACCCCACGACCAGCTTGATCGGCTGCTCGGGGTAGGCAGCGTGGGCGATGCCCGTCAGGGCCGTGAAGCCCGCCACGGCGAGCAGGGCCGCCGAGCGGCGCAGGAAATGGCGTCTTGGTGTTGGCACGAGGGTGTCTCCGAATGGGCGATCAGGGGATGCAGCCGGCCTCGTCAGGCTGCCGGTCCTGTTGCGATCGGCGCGCCGGGCTGTGCGCTCCATTCGCTCCACGATCCGGGGTACAGCGCCGCGCCCTTCAGGCCCGCCACTTCCATGGCCAGCAGGTTGTGGCAGGCGGTGACACCCGAGCCGCACTGGTTTACCAGGTCCGTGGCGGGCCTGCCGCCGGTGATGGCGTCGAACTCGGCGCGCAGCTGGTGGGCGGGCTTGAAGCGGCCGTCGGCGTCCAGGTTGTCCTTGAACAGGCGGTTCTTCGCGCCGGGAATGTGGCCGCCGACCGGATCGATCGTTTCGTTCTCGCCTCGGAAGCGGTCGGGTGCGCGGGCGTCGAGCACAAGCTTGCGCCGACTGTCGATGTTGGCTTTCACCTGGTCGTAGGAAAGGGTCGTGACCAGCGGTTCGCGCAACGCGAAGTTGCCGGGCGCCCGCGCGGATGTCGCCTCGGTTGACACCGCAAGGCCCGCGGCCTTCCAGGCCGCGATGCCTCCGTCGAGCACGACCACGGCGCGGTGCCCGGCCCAGCGCAGCATCCACCAGAGGCGCGCTGCATACATGCCGCCCGCGTTGTCGTACGCCACGACCTGGGTGTCGCCGGCCACGCCGATCGCGGCCATGGTGCGGGCGAAGGCTTCGCGGGTGGGCAGCGGATGGCGGCCGTTGCGGCCGGTCTTCTCGGCCGAGAGGGCATGTTCCAGATGGAGGTAGACCGCTCCGGGGATGTGCCCCGCGTCGTAGGCCTGCTGGCCGGCGTCGAGCTTGGTCAGTTCGAAGCTGCAGTCCAGCACCAGCGGGGGATGCGCACTGCGTTGCGCGTCGGCCAGTTGCTCGGCGGAGATGAGGGCGTCGTAGGTCATGTGGTTCATTTCCTGGAATCGGCGAGGGCGTCCATGGCGCGCAGCGAACAGGGGTGCGGCTGGCGATGGTTCATTGGGAGACTTCCTTCATCAGCGCAGGCGTGATCGCCGCCTTGTAGCGCGCGATGTCCTCCACGATGAAGTTTCGAAAGCCATCCATCGGCAGGTCGCGCTCGATGGCGGCGTCCTTGCGAATGGCATCGCGTACCTCCGGCGTCGCCAGTGCGCGGCCGAGGTGATCGGACAGCAGCTTCACCACCGCCTGCGGCGTGCCGGCGGGCGCCACCAGGCCGTACCACTGCGTCACCGCCACGTTCACCCCAAGCTCCCTGAAGGTCGGCACCTCGGGGATCGCCGGGTTGCGCTTTTCTCCGGTGATCGCCAGCAGCCGCAGCTGGCCCTGGCGCACCTGGCCGACCAGCGGGGATGCGGTGGCGAAGAAGCTGTCGACCTGGCCGCCCATCATGTCGGTGATGGCCGGGCCCGACCCCTTGTAGGGCACGTGCAGCATCTCCACGCCGGCCTTCTGCTTGACCATTTCCATGCCGATGTGTGCGGCGCCGCCAGTGCCGGTGGAGGCGAAGCTCAGCTTCTGCGTCTTCGCGGCATCGAGCAGGTCGCGCGCCGTCTTGAAGCGCGAACCTTGGCTGACGAACAGGCCGTGCGGCGCCTCCAGGATCAACCCGATCGCCGTGAAGTCGTCGGGCACCTTGTAGGGAAGGCTCTGCGCCTTCATGGCGGGCGAGACCGCCAGGTTGCCGCTCATGGCCAGCAGGATGGTGTAGCCATCGGGCCTGGCCTTGGCAACGATGTCGGCGGCGATGTTGCCGCCGGCGCCGGCGCGGTTGTCGACGACCACGGCCTGCCCGAGCGTCTTGCCCATGGCGTTGGCGATCAACCGGCCGTACAGGTCGCCGCCGCCGCCGGGCGGAAAACCCACCACGAGCTTGAGGGGCTGTTCGGGGTAGGCCGCCTGGGCGGCGGGCGCGGCCAGGGCCAGCATGCCGGCGCCGGCCAACGCGAGGACGCACAGACGGCGGCGACTCGGGACGAGGGTGTGCATGTCATGTCTCCTTTATTGGTTCGTGAGCGAGGGAGGCGCCGTGCGCACTTCCCGGGGTGCAATTCACCGGAGCCAGGCCGCCTGCGCGGCCACGACACGGTCCACCGAGGCGCCGCACTGGCCCAGATAGGCCGCGGGATCCGTCATGTCGCGGATCTCGTCGTCGGTCAGCAGCTTGCCGAGGCCCGCGTGCTCGCGCATCGCGTCGGCGAACGTCAGCTTCTGCGTGATGCCGTGCATCGAGGCCTCGTAGATCCATTCGTGCGCGGTCTGCTTGCCGACGCGCTCCGACAGTTCCAGCATCACGCGTTCCGACAGCAGGTAGCCGCGCATCCTGTCGAGGTTGATGGCCATCACGTCGGCATTCACCTTCAGGCCCGCCAGCAGGTTCCTGGCCTGGAACAGCATGGCGCCGGCGATCATGCAGCACTCGGGCAAGGCCTTCCATTCCATCTTCCAGGCGATGCCGTCGCGCTCGCCCTCCTGCACCATGCCCTCGACCATCATTGCGGCGTTGTAGCGCAGCGGCCTGGACAGGCCCGCCAGGTTCTCGGCGGAGGTCGGGTTGCGCTTGTGCGGCATGGTGGACGAGCCGAGCTTCCCTTCAGAGAAACCTTCCTCGACTTCGCCGAACTCGTTGCGCTGCATGTTGAAGAGCTCGTTGCCGATCTTCGACAGCGTGCTGCCCACCATGGCGAGCAGGCTCGTGTATTCGGTGAAGCGGTCGCGCGCCGGTGCCCAGCTGATCGTGGGCACGCCCAGGCCGAGCTTCTGCAGCATCAGGGCCTCGAGCTCGATCGCCTTCGGGCCCAGCGAAGCCTGGCTGCCCACCGCACCGGCGAGCATGCCGACCAGGACGCGCGGTGCGGCCTGCACCAGGCGCTCGTGGTGGCGGCCGAGCTCGTCGAGCCACAGCGCACATTTGTGGCCAAAGGTGATCGGCAGCGCCTGCACGCCGTGCGTGCGGCCCGCCATGGGCGTGTCGCGGTGGGCCACGGCCAGGCGGCTGAGTTCCTTGCCCACGGCCTGCAGGTCGCGCATCGCCACGGCGTGGAATTCCTTGAGCTGCAGTGCCACGCCGGTATCGACCACGTCCTGTGTGGTGGCGCCGTAGTGCACCCATTCGCCGTTCTCCCTGGAGCAGGCGGCCTGCAATTGCTTGAGTGCTGGTACCAGTGAATGCTTGATGCGGCGGATCTCGGCCGACATCGCGACGATGTCGATGTTCTCGACCTTGGCCTTGCTCGCGATCTCCTTCGCGGCGGCTGCCGGGATGATGCCCAGCTCGGCCTGTGCGGACGCCAGCGCGGCTTCGAAGTCGAGCCACTTCTGGATGCGGTTCTCCTCGCCGAAGATGGCGCGCAGTTCATCGGTGCCCCAAAGGTGCTGAAGCGATTGCATGTCGAAGACGGAAACGGGCATGGAGGTCCTGTGGGTATTAGCGAGAGGTGAGGGAGTCCAGCAACGCGCGCGGCAGCATACGGCCTGGGTTGAAGGTGTTGGCCGGGTCCAGCGCACGTTTGATTTGCGCCATCGCGGCCAGCGCGACCGGGCTCTTGTAGTGCATGAAGGCCGCTTGCTTTTGCCGCCCGATGCCGTGCTCCGCGGAGATGGAGCCGCCCAGCCGCGCAGCGGTGGCATGCACGACACCGTGCACCGCCTCCTCGTGCGAACGGAAATCGGCATCGGCCATGCCGGCAGGCTTGCTCTGGTTGTAGTGCAGGTTGCCGTCGCCCACGTGGCCGAAGCAGACGATGCGAATGCCGGGCATCAGCTGCTGCAGCGCCGCGCCGGCCTCGGCGATGAAATCGGGAATGCGCGAGATGGCCACCGAGATGTCGTGCTTGATCGACGGGCCTTCCAGCCGCTGGGCCTCGGGGACGTGCTCGCGCAGCGCCCAGAAGGCATGGGCCTGGCTGTCGGAGGCGGCGAGCGCGGCATCCAGCACCAGCCCATCATGCATTGCGGCACCCAGCACGTCCTCCACCGCTGGCTGCAGGTCCAGGCTCGCGGAGACTTCGGACACGTCGAGCAGGACCGACCACGGCGTCACGCCGCCAAGCGGTGCGCGCATGCCTGCCGTGGCGTGCCGGAGCACCAGGCCCAGCGGGCCTTCGCCGATCAGCTCGAACGCGGTCACGCGCTCGCCCACCGCATCGGTCAGTCGCGACAGCAGCACCACCGCGGCCTGCGGGTCGCGCACCGCGACCCAGGCCGTGACCACCTGGCGCGGCCGCGAAAAGAGCTTGAAGGTGACGGCGGTCACGATGCCCAGCGTGCCTTCGCCGCCGATGAAGAGCTGCTTCAGGTCGTAGCCCGTGTTGTCCTTGCGCAGCGCACCCAGCAGATCGAGCACGCGGCCATCGCCCAGCACCACTTCCAGGCCCAGCACCAACTCGCGCGTGTTGCCGTAGCGCAAGACCTGCTCGCCGCCCGCGTTGGTGGAGACCACGCCGCCCACCGTGGCACTGCCTTCGGATGCCAGAGAGAGCGGGAACAGGCGGCCCGCCGCCTCGGCCGCCGCCTGCGCCTCGAGCACGGTGCAGCCGGCCTCGACCGTGAGCGTGTTGTCCAGCGGATCCGCGCGGCGAACGGCGCGCATGCGCTCGAGGCTCAGCACCACCTCGGTCCTCGAATCGTCGGGCGTAGAGCCACCGACGAGGCCGGTGTTGCCGCCCTGCGGCACGATGGACACGCCCGCGACCGCGCAGGCCGCGACCACGCGCGACACCTCGTCGGTGCTGGCCGGCCGCACCACGGCGCGCGCGGCGCCGGGGTAGGTGCGGCGCCACTCGGCCTCGTAGCGGGCCATGTCGGTGGCGGCCGTCAACACGTGGGCGGCGCCCACGATGCCGGACAGCGTCTCGGCCAGCGTGTCGGTGACAGGGGCGGCGGGAATGGCGATGGTCGCGGTCATGCAGAAGGCGGGTGCCTCTACGCGCCGATCGTCCCAGCGCGAGAAAAAACCCCGATGTCTCCGTCTCTAAAAACGCTTCTCGGCAACCCTGCACGATGGAGCAGGGCGGCCCTGCTCCATCGTGCAGGGATGGCTCATCTATGATTTGAAGTATTTCATTGATTGAAATACAGTTCAGTAAACAAAATTCTAATGAGCGTGCCAGGCACTGTCAACCGTGCTCGCCCCGGTGCGACGATCGAACACAATCTGCACCCATGAGATCCACCCCACCTTCGAAAAAGACATCGGACCTGAGCCCGGCTCGCAAGACGGCACGGCGCGCATCGAACGTTGCCTCGCTCGCGAAAGCGCCGGCATCGGAAGTGGAGGCCAGTGCGCCGCAGCCGCCCTCCGGCGTGCTCGAGCGCGGCCTGTCGATCCTCGAATGCTTCACCGAGGACCGGTTGCGCCTGAAACTGCGCGAGCTGGCCGAATGCACGGGCCTGGACAAGGCCACGCTGCTGCGGCTGCTCGGTGTGCTGGTGCGAGCCCGCATGGTCCACCGCTTCGACGACGGCGCCTACGCGCCCGGCCCGGCGCTGCTGCACATGGGCATGCTTTACCGGCGCACCTTCGATATCGGGACACGGCTGCAGCCGGTCCTGCAGGAGGTGATGCGGCAGACAGGCGAGACGGTGGCCTTCTACGTGCGCGATGGCGATGAACGCGTCTGCCTCTACCGCGAGAACAGCAGCAACGAGGTGCGCCACCATGTGGAAGTGGGCGCGCGGCTCAAGCTTTCGGCTGGCGGCTCGTCGTCGCATGTGCTGCGCTATTTCACGGGTGGCAGCACGCCCCAGGCGGCGGCCATAGCGCGCGATGGCTTTGCCATCACTCGCGAGGAACGCGTGCCGCAGATCGCGTCGGTGGCCGTGCCGGTGTTCGACAGCGATGGAGTCTTCCAGGGCGCGCTGGTCGTGATCGGTATCGCGCAACGGCAGAGCGCGGCGGCCCAGCGCAAGGCCGTGCAGGTCGCGCAACAAGCCTTGGTGCAGCAGGGCTTCAGCAGCCGTCCGCCCCGGGACTGGCACCGGTAGCCGCAGCGGGCGCGGCGCGCATGCCCCGACGGGTCAGCCGTTGTGCCGGTTTCGCCTTCCAGGCATGAAGCGGCAGACGCTAGGTTGCGCCGAACAGCGCGCTGGCCGGCGCGAAGGGCGCTGCGTCCTGCGTTGCATCCGTGAACCTCTCGCACCAAGCCCCCAGCGCGGCGGCCTGCGCATCGTTCATCGCGGGCACGAAGGTGCGCATGCGTTGCTGCAGGCCGGCCCACGTGTAGGGGTCTTCGGGATCGCCGCGGCGCAGTTCACGGTAGGCCGCGAGCTGCCTTCCATCGTGCAGCGTGATGGTCACCCGGCTTGGGCGGCGCTGTGGGAAGGCCTCTTGGAACTCGTTCTTCGGCAGCACCCACATGCGCGCGGCTAGCGCACGCAGCGTCGGGTTGTCAATGTCGGGCGCCTCGGTGTCGGCGATGCCGAGCGCGCCTTTTTGCAGCAGCACCGCCAGCACGTAGCGCAGGCAGAAGCTAGCCTCGGCCGGCTTGACGGGCCACTGCACACCAGCGATCTTGAGCGCGTGCGGGAAGATCTCGATCTTCATCGACTGCACGTCGGCGGCGCTGATGGCGTGCTCCTCGATGAGCGCGCGCGTGGCGTCGAGCGGCGTGAAAAGCATCGCGCATGCCGGCCAGGCCTTGATGCTGGCTGTATGCAGCCGCTCGGGCGCGTCCAGCCCCCCATCCACTGAGGTCAATGGACCTTCGCCCGCGAGCGCGGCGTACATGCCGCGCCGCCCGGTAAAGAAGGCTCGCGCGCCCGGCAGGCCGACCTGAGCGGCGTATGCTGCCGTCATGCCGTTACGCACGGCGAACGCGGGGTGCAGCGACTTGGACTCGTGCGCATCGTCGTCCACCAGTTGCCAGAGGCCGGCCGCCTGCGTGGCGGCGATGCCCAGCGCATGGTGCAGCCGTGGTGCATCCAGTCCCATCGCCATGCCGGCCGCAGCGGCTGCGCCGACGGTGCCGGCCGTGGCGGTCGCGTGAAACTGGCCTGCGTGGCGCGCGCCCAAGGCCTCGCCCAAACGCAGTGCGACTTCGTAACCGGCCACGATGGCCCGTGCGGCGCGTTCGCGCGTCAGCCTGAGGGAAGACGCCAGCGCCAGCACAGGCGTGATGGCGACCACGCCCGGATGCAGCATCGCCGCACGGTGGGCGTCGTCGATTTCGCGAAGGTGCGTGATGCCGGCGTTGACGAAGCCAGCAGCCAGCGGTGTCGCGCACGCGGCGTTGGTTCCGAACAGCGCCGCCTGGCCCGCGCCGGGCATCAGCGTCTGTCCCAGGCCGCGCAGGGTCGCGGCGGCCGGCAAGTCCCGAGCCGACCAGCCGGCGGTGAACCAGTCCAGCAGTGCCTGCGCCAGTCGCGCGCGCGTAACTGCCCGCAACGGCTGCGCCGCCTGATCGAACAGGTGCGCCACCAGAGTGGATTCGGGCAGGGCCGCGTTGGCGGAAGCTGTGGTCACGGCGATCACCATGTTTTATTGAATGAAATATATATCATTATATAAAATACTGCCTCTTGCTGAGACTTCCATGAGCCTCTCCATTCAATCCTTCTTCGATACGTCCACCGCCACGTTTTCCCATGTGGTCGACGACGGCGCTGGCGTCTGTGCCGTCGTCGACCCGGTGCTGGGCTTCGACCAGAATTCCGGCCGCACCCATTCGCGTCCGGTCGAGACCGTTGCCGCGCACATCGATGCGCACGGCCTGCGGGTGCAGTGGCTCCTTGAGACACATGCCCATGCGGATCACCTGTCCGGCGCGCCCTGGCTGCAGCGGCGCTTCGGCGGCGCGCTGGCGATCGGCGCGGGCATCACCGAGGTGCAGCGTGAATTCCGTGGTGTCTTCAACGCCGACGACATGGCTGTGGACGGCTCGCAGTTCAACCGGCTGTTCGCCGATGGCGAGGTCTTCTCCATCGGCCGACTGCAGGCTCAGGCGATGCATGTGCCTGGTCATACGCCAGCTGACGTGGCGTATCGCATCGCGGATCCGGGGGGCGGCCCGGATGCCGTCTTTGTGGGCGACACCTTGTTCATGCCCGACGTGGGCACGGCCCGCTGCGATTTTCCAGGCGGCGACGCGCCCACCTTGTTCCGTTCGATCCGCCGCCTATTGACGCTGCCGCTGAAGACAGTGCTCTACCTTTGCCACGACTACCCGCCCGCGCACCGCGAGGCAACCTGCATCACCTCTGTCGCACAACAGCGCGCTGACAACATCCATGTGCGCGACGGCGTACTCGAGGCGGTATTCGTTGCGCGCCGCCAGGCTCGCGACGCCACGCTGGCTTTGCCGACGCTGATGCTGCCGTCGGTGCAGGTCAACATGCGCGGCGGCCGCATGCCGCCTTCGGATGCCAACGGCACCGCCTATCTGAAGATTCCCGTGGACCGGTTGTGAACACGCGTTGGCGGCAGAAGGACTTGGGGGGCGGTATTCGATTGCGTCTTCGCCCCGATCTCGCGTACGCCCTTGGCCGAAACGAATGCTATTGACGTAGCTATGCTGCAACGGCTCGGCCCCCCCCGCATTGAGTCTGAAAACGCGCACTGCGCGCACCAGGCTGACGACACGCAGCGACTGCGCCGCGGCCGAGTGGGCTTCACGCTGCCAGATATACTCGTGGTGGCGTCGCTGCGGCCCAATTGCCGCGGCTCCGCGGCTCCTGTCTAAAGGCAACGCTGAAAAAGCCGCCGATTTGATTGGTTCATCGACGAGGGGTTTGCGCATTGCGGGATTGAGGGCCGGAGAGGAGCGATTTCGAGGCGATTGGGCGCCATGGGTGCCCGCGCAGGGGCGCTGGGCGCCCATTGTGGACGCACTCATATTCCAACCACTTGGGTTGATAGCTGTCATGCACCAGCTTGCGATGGCTGAACCCGCCGCCCGGCACTTCGCGCGGACCGTCAAACACCGTCCCACCGCCGGCGGTGAGCCAGGCGGCCCACCGCGAGATCGACGACTTCATGACCGTCCCGCGCTCGCGCTCAGGGTGACGAGAAGCTCGTCCAATTGCTCGAACTGCTCGGGCATCCCGCCTTCCATCCCGACGATGGCACCGTCGAGAGCTTCCTTCGAGGGATAGAGTTCGTGCAAGACCAGCAGCGTCTTGCCACCTTTTTCCTCGAAGGTCACCGTGGTGACGGCACCGTCGTCAGTTTCGTCATTGGTCCAGACGAGGCGCGAGTGCGGTGCCACTTCGATATACCTACCGAAGAACGCCATAGGCTTTGAGGCTTCGTGGCCGAACTCGAAACGGTACCTGCCCCCGACACGAACATCCGCCTCGCAGGAAAGCAGGGACACGCCTGTCGACTTCGGTGCCCACCACCGCTTGAGCAGCTCGGGCTTGGTCCACGCCTCGAACACGATGCGCGCCGAGCCGTTGAAGGTTCGCGTAACGACTAGCTCACGCTCGGATTTCCGTTCCACTGTCGTGCGGTTCTTCATGAGGGTAGGCTCACTCTCTCTTCTTGCGTCCATCGACCTTCTCCTTCCGTTTCAGTTCCTCGACAACCTTGTCCAGCTCGTCGAAGCGGGCGTCCCAGAGCTGGTGGTACCTCTCGATCCATGCCGCCTCTTCCTCAAGTCGGCGCAGGCCGAGCTTGCAGGTCCGCACGCGCCCGACCTTCTCCGTGGTGACGAGCCCCGCCTGCTCCAAGACGCCGACATGCTTCTTCATGCCCGTGAGGGTCATGTGGAACTTCTCGGCAAGGTCCGTGATTGAAGCGTCTGCACCTCCGAGCTGCTCCAGAACGCCGCGTCGGGTGGCGTCCGAGAACGCGGCGAACGAGGCATCGAAGCGGGCCCGGCTATACTGAACCATGCAGTTCAGTATACACACGGATTGGCGGCATGCAAGGGGAGGCCGAGCGCGCGCTGCGCTGCCGGCCGCCTTCCCCCAAATCGACCCCATCTTGATGCAGATTCAATCGACTCGGCGATCCCCAGGCCCGTAGCTTCGGAATTAAAAAAAGTCCACCACCCTTGCGTCGTTGCGTTGTAGTTGGATGAGCAACAAACCCTTGCCGCAGCAGCCGATCAAGGCGCCGGATTCGAACAGTACCGCCGAGCAACCAAGCGCGATGTGTTCCTTGCGACGATGAACGAGATCGTTCCCTGGCACGCACTGTGCGAGGTGATCGAACCGCACTACCCGAAGTCCGGCAACGGCCGCCCGCCAGTGGGCCTGGAGCGCATGCTGCGGATGTACTTCGTGCAGCACTGGTTCAACCTGGCCGATGAGGCTTGTGAAGAGGCGCTGCTGGACAGCACGGCACTGCGCGGCTTCGTGGGCATTGATCTGGGCCGAGAGCGCGTGCCCGACGGCACGACGTTGCTGAAGCTTCGTCGTCTGCTGGAGAAGCATCAACTGGGCGAGCGGCTGTTTGCCACGGTCGGCCAGGTGCTGCAGGCCCGGGGCCTGAAGGTGGGCACGGGCACCATCGTGGACGCCACCATCATCGGTGCGCCCAGCTCGACGAAGAACGCCGACGAGGCGCGCGACCCCGAGATGCACCAGACGCGCAAGGGCCAGCAATGGTTCTTCGGGCTGAAATGTGGTCGACCACATCTCATCCCTAATGTGGCGTTGGTCCATACGTGGCGCCCAGCGAGTCCGCCGTCTGGAGATTGGTCGATGAGCGCCACATAAGTTTCACGGCGACGTAGTCTCGGATTCCCTCAGTTCACAAGGGAGATCCGATCATGTTCGAGACTCTGTATCGGTATCCGCCCGTCGTGGCCCGGCATCTCGTTGGACCGGCGGCCAAGGAGCGAGGCCGCTTTGTCGCGCACTTCGCTGCGTCGGGTGCCACCAGCGATTCGGTTCCACCCGTCAAGCAAGCCGTGGCATACCCGGCCGCACATCATGTAGTTCCGGCGACCGTTGTGATTGGAAATTTATGTGGCGCTCAGCAAACGGCCTCCCGAGGGCGACGCCGCTTGGCGCCACATATGGACCAACGCCACATTAGGCATGAAGATGCACATCGGCGTGGACGGCCGCACGGGGTTGGCGCACAGCGCCGTGGTCACGGCGGCCAACGTGCATGACAAGCACCCGCTACCGGATCTGCTGCATGGCAACGAGCAGCGTGTCTATGGTGACAGCGCCTACGCCAGCCAGAAGTCGCTGGTCGAGTCCAAGGCGCCGCGGGCGCGTGACTTCACCAACCAGCGCGTGCGCAAGGGCGGCGAGATCGACGAGGCCGAGCGCTCGAAGAACCGCAACAAGTCCAGGGTGCGGGCTCGGGTGGAGCACGTCTTCGCGGTGGTCAAGCGGCTGTGGGGTTTCACCAAGGTGCGCTACCGCGGCCTGGCCAAGAACGCCACGCGCTCGTTCGTGGCCCTGAGCTTGGCCAACATCTACTTGGCGCGTCAGCGCCTCATGGCATGAGTGCGTCCACAATGGGCGCCCAGCGCCCCTGCGCGAGCACCCATGGCGCCCAATCGCCTCGAAATCGCTCCTCTCCGGCCCTCAATCCCGCAATGCGCAAACCCCTCGCCGATGAACCAATCAAATCGGCGGCTTTTTCAGCGTTGCCCTAAGCCGTCCGCTGCAGCGGCACAACGTTGTTGGCCGTCAAGATGGCGTCAATGCGCTGACCGAGTCGCTGCCATGCCTCACGCTTTTCTTCGGCGTAGTCATGATGCAGATAGTGCCTGCGCACTTTGCTGCCTGGCAACACGTGGTTCTGGCAGCGATCAATCACGTCCGGGCTGACGCGCAGCGCCTGCTTCATCGTGGAGGCGGTTCGACGCAGGTCATGCGGCGTCCATTCGCCGTTCTTGCCATCGGCTAGCACCAGCGAGTCATTGTTCCTGCGGTGTTGGAGAAGAATTCGCAACCTTCTCAAAGTGCCGCACTGCCGATCAACCCCAAGTTCGCCTTGAGCATGTCAAACACCTTGCGGGTACGCGGACTGATGACGTTCCTGCGGATGAATAAGTGGTAGGCCAAGTCGGGAAGGCGGGGTAGACCGTCATTTTCGCCCAGCACGCGTAGGTCCGCACCCACCAGCTCGACACCGCGCGCAGTCACGCCTAAGCCGGCACGCAGAGCAGCCTTGATACCTATCAAGCTCGAGGCGGTGTAGCTGGCCGTCCAGCGGATCCCGGCGGCGTCCAGCGCCTCACGTGCCATCTTGTGGAACACGCTGGGTCCTTCCACCAGGATCAGCGGCAGCGGCTTGACGCGGTCATGCATATAGTTGGCCGAACACAGCCACACGGTTGGCGATGTGCGCAACACCACGCCCTCCAGCGTGGCGTCGTGGCGGTTGGAGATCGTCATGTCGATCTCTCCGCGCTTGAGCGACTCCATGAGGAAGGGGCTTCGGCCCACTTGGATGTCCAACTGCAGCAGCGGTGAAGCGCGCGCCACCTGCGCCAGCAGCGGTGGCAGCATGGTGTCGGCCACGTCGTGCGGTGCACCTATGCGCAGCACGCCTTCGAGGTGGCCCTGCTGCAAGCTGCGCAGAGCCTCGTCATTGATCGTCAATAGGTGCCGCGCATATTCCAGCAGCTTTTGTCCATGTGGCGTCAGGCGTTTGTGGCGTCCGTGCTTTTCAAACAGGGGGCGGCCGATCTGGTCCTCCAGCCGCTGCATTTGCTGCGTCACCGCGGATTGCGTTTTGGACAGGCGCACAGCGGCGGCGGCGAAGCTGTCTTGCTCGTCAATGGCCACCAAGGCCCTGAGCAATTCCAGATCCAGGGTGTCCATATATTAATAAGTCTAATGTATTTGCTTTGGCTTCTCGCTTGTTGGGCGTAACTGGTTTGCCTAAAGTAAGTCCAGTCAGGCCTTATTTCACTTAGGAAACCTTCATGAGCGTAGCAGAGCAGCGCAAACAAGCGGTTGCGGAAAGCATTCGAAACATTAAAGATTCTGTTGGTAATGGCGAACCCACGCGCGAGTCTCTGGCCGCGGTGCTGGTTGCCCTCAACCAGCTCGCGGCGTGCAAAGAGTGGTGGAGCGCCAGTGAGTTCGCCGCGCCCCAAGGCGACGAACTGCAGGCTCGCTACCTGATTGCCGAAGACGCTGATCAGAGCTTCGCGCTCTACCTGAATGTCATGCGCCCAGGCAAGCGGATCGTGCCCCACAACCACACCACCTGGGCCTGTATCAGCGCGGTGGAAGGGATCGAGGTCAACCGCCTCTATGAGCGCCAAGACGATGGCTCGGCGCCGGGCAAGGCTCAACTCAAGCAGACCGGCTCCATGACGGTAGAACCCGGCACCGGCATCGCGTTGATGCCCGATGACATCCACTCCGTGGAGATCCCGGTCGGCCAGGTCATCCGCCACCTGCACATGTATGGCCGCGCGCTGGAGACGCTGAACGCGCGGACCGCCTACGACATGGAAAAAGGCACCTGCGAGACCATGTCCATCGGCGTGCCGACCCGACGCTCATGAACGCGCCCGACCACGCGCCAACCCTCGCAGTTGCAATGACATCCTGGGTAGAAGCGGCCACGCTCAAGGCCTGGCTGCACGACGGGCGCGAGATAGCGCTGTTCGATGTGCGCGAGCACGGCCAGTATGGCCAAGCTCACCTGTTCTACGGCATCTCCCTGCCTTATAGCCGGCTGGAGATCGAGGCTCCTCGCCTGGCGCCGCGCAAAAGTGTGCGCCTTGTCGTTCACGATGGCGGAGATGGCGTTGCGTTGACAGCTGCGCAGCGCCTGGTAGCGCTGGGTTACACCGATGTCCATGTGCTCCGTGGCGGCACGGCGGGCTGGCAGGCTGCGGGATTTCCGCTGTTTGCCGGCGTCAATGTTCCATCCAAGACCTTTGGTGAATTGGCCGAGCAGGTCTATCGCACGCCACATGTCGGCGCGAATGATCTGGCGGCGATGCTGGAGCGCAAGGAAGACGTCGTGGTGCTCGACGGACGGCCGTTCACCGAGTTCCAGAAGATGAACATCCCGACGGCCATCAATTGCCCCAACGGCGAGCTGGCCCTGCGCATCCGCAGCCTCGTTCCGAGCGAGAAGACCCGCATCGTGATCAACTGCGCAGGGCGCACGCGCAGCATCATCGGCGCGCAGACGCTGATCAATCTGGGTTTGCCCAACCCGGTGTTCGCGCTGGAGAACGGCACGCAAGGTTGGCACTTGGCCGACCTGGCGTTGGAGCATGGGGGAAGCCGCCGCTACGGCAATGCGGACGAACCCGCCGCAAAAAGCGCCATGCAGGCAGCGGCCAGCGCATTGGCCCGGCGCTTCGAAGTGCCTACAGTCACCGCGGACACCGTGCGCACGTGGGCGGTCGATCCGCAGCGCACCTTGTTTTTGTGCGACGTGCGCACTCCCGAAGAATTCGCCAAGGGCAGCCTGCCCGGCGCCCAGCACACGCCGGGCGGCCAACTGATGCAGGCCAACGACCAGTACCTGGGTGTGCGCCATGCCCGACTGGTGGTGTTCGATTCGGACGGTATTCGTGCTCGTACGGTGGCGAGCTGGTTGCGCCAGATGGGCCATGACGCCAGCGTGCTGGACCAGGGCCTGGACAGCGGACTCGCGCTCCCTCCGGCCGAGATTGCGCCGTTGCCGCCGCTGCCGTCCATCAGCCCGAAGGCATTGGCTGCGGGTCTGGCCGGGCGCGGCGTGGCCGCCATCGACTTGCGGCCCAGCATGCAGTTTCGCAAGGGGCACATTGCAGGCACGCGTTGGTCGATCCGTCCGCGCCTGACCGCCGCCTTGGCTGGCGAGCAGCGGCCGGTGGTGCTGATTGCGGACGATCCCGCGGTAGCGGGCTGCGCGGCCATTGACCTTGCGGAGCTCGGCCTGCACGCCAGCCTGCTCGAAGGCGGCACGGCGAATTGGCAAGCTGCGGGGCTGCCACTGCGCGCCGGTGACGGCGCGCTTCCCGACAGCGATTGCATCGATTTCTTGTTCTTCGTCCACGACCGGCACGACGGCAACAAGGAGGCGGCGCGCCAGTACCTCGCCTGGGAGGTCAACCTGGTTGGCCAACTGGACGCGCTGGAACTGGGCGCGTTCCGTTTGCTGCCCGCTCTGCCGCCGCACCCGTCCTCACCTTCCGCTTGATCGCCTGAGTCAACTGCCCTTCACTTCACGGGAGACCGCCATGCTTGCCAAGATCAAACTCACCGCCGCCTCGCTCTGCTGGAGCCTGTGTGTCCTGCAGGGTGCATCAGCCCAGCCCATGCCGCAGGTGGGCGAGTTTCCGAACCAGCCGATCAAGTTCGTCTCCCCGTTTCCGCCTGGCGGCGGCAATGACGCCAGCACGCGTTTCGTGACCAGTCGCCTCCCGGAGATCATTGGCCAGTCCGCTGTGGTGGACAACCGCGCGGGCGCCGGCGGCAACATCGGCGCGAAGGCGGTAGCCGAGGCCAAACCCGACGGCTACACGGTTCTTACGGGACAGGTGTCGCTGATGGCCGTGAATCCCTCGCTCTATGCCGCGCCGGGCTTCGATCCGTTGAAGAACTTTGTGCCCATCACCCAGATCAATGCCGCGCCGTTGGTGCTGGTCGTGGCCAGCAACTCACCGCTCAAAACCATTGCCGATCTGGTCGAAAAAATAAAGGCGCAACCTGGTCGCGTCACCTATGCCACGCCTGGCAATGGCACGCTCTCGCACCTGGTGGGCGTGGTGCTGGAAAAGGACAGCGGGATGACCATGACCCATGTTCCGTACAAGGGCGCGGCCCCGGCGATGACCGACCTGTTGGGTGGCCAGGTGGACCTGCTCATTACCTCCACCGCATCGGTGGCCGGCTCCATCCAAAGCGGCAAGATGCGCGCCTTGGCGGTGACCAGTCCGCGCCGCATCGGTGTGTTCGAGAAGGTGCCCACGCTGGAAGAGCTGGGCTACCGCAACACGACCTTTGAAGACTGGTACGGCTTCTTTGCTCCGGCCGGCACGCCGCCCGATCGCGTTGCCTATCTGAACAGGAGCATCGTTCGCGCACTCAACACGCCCGAAGTCACCAAGCTGATCACCGACGGCGGCAGCGCCGTGGTTGCCAACGGTTCCGCCGCCTTTGCTGCACAGCTGAAGGATGACATTGCCCGCTGGTCGCGCGTCGTGAAGCTCTCGGGCGCCCGTCTGGACTAGCCCCTGCATGAGCAAGCCCTTTCTCTCAAACCCAGGGAGCGCAAGCTCTACGTTGACCCGGCTGGTCCACGCCGGCAAGCAACCGCAGTACGACGGTGGGCGTCCTGTGAACCCACCGCTGGTGCGGGCCAGCACCGTGCTGTTTGAAAGCGTGGCGCAGCAACAGGAGTTGCGCATCAGGCGCGACGGCGAGCGCTTGTTCACCTATGGGGCCCGCGGCACGCCTACGGTGTTCGCGCTCGAAGACCTGGTCTGCGAGTTGGAAGGCGGCTGGCGCGCGCGCCTGTTGCCTACCGGTCTGGCGGCCATCGCCATGACGCTGCTGTCCTACCTCAAGCCCGGTGATCATGTCCTCATGTCGGACAGCGTCTACGAGCCGGCTCGCAATCTGGCCGACTCCTTTCTCGCGCGGTACAACATCCGCTGCACTTTTTTCGCGGCCGACGGCAGCGACGTCGAAGAGAAGTTCGAGGCTGGTACGCGAATGATCTACGTCGAATGCCCGGGATCGCTGGTCTACGAAATGTGTGACCTGCCTCGCCTGGCCGCGCTGGCGAAGGCACGCGGCGCGTTGCTGGTGGCAGACAACACCTGGGGCTCGGGCTGCCAATACCGGCCGCTGGCCTTGGGCGCGGACGTGTCCATCATGGCTGCCACAAAATACCTGTCGGGCCACTCTGACGTGATGATGGGCACGGTGGCTACCACGCGCCAGGCCTGGCAGCCAGTGGCGGAACGCTGTGATGCGTTTGGAATGACCGTGAGTCCTGACGATGCCTGGCTGGTGCTGCGAGGCGCGCGTAGTCTGGCCGCCCGCCTGGCCATGCATGAGAGCCACGGTCTTCAGGTGGCGCACTGGCTGCAATCGCGTAGCGAAGTGGGCAGGGTGTTCTGCCCGGCCCTTGCCGGCGATCCGGGCCACGCTCTGTGGCAGCGGGATTGCAAGGGAAGCAACGGCCTGGTTTCTTTCGAACTTCAGCCGGACTACCGTCGTGATGCGGCCGAACGACTTATCGACAGTCTCGTGTTGTTCGGCATTGGCGCGTCCTGGGGCGGCTATGAAAGCCTGGTCGCGCTCGCAGACATGAATCGCGCCCGCAGTGTGGCTGACTGGTCTGGCTGCGGACAGGTGATCCGGCTCCATGTCGGGCTGGAAGATCCGGCTGACCTGATTGCCGACCTGGCGCAGGGATTTGCCGCACTGGCCTCCTGAAGCTTCGACAGCAGTGATGCGCATGTCTGGCGTCCGCGCCCTCACGCACCCCTGGATTGCCGGGACCCGAAGCCTGTGGCCCGGCCTAGCCGCGCCGCTGCTGATCATGCTGGGCGCGACGTTCCTCTCCGAGCATTACGGTGGGCCGCAACTGCTCTACGCGTTGCTGCTCGGACTGGCCTTCCACTTCCTGCATGAGGACGAACGCTGCCGCCCCGGCATCGAGTTCTGCGCCAAATCGCTGTTGCGCATCGGCGTGGCCCTGCTGGGCGCGCGCATCACGCTGTCCCAGATCGGACAGCTGGGCGCCGGACCGCTGGCACTGGCCGTTTTAAGCATTGCCAGCACGATCGTGCTGGGCGCGTGGCTGGCGAGACGGCTGGGCTTGCGGACAGACTTCGGCCTGCTGTGTGGCGCGGCCGTGTCCATCTGCGGCGCGTCGGCCGCGCTTGCCGTGTCGGCGGTGATGCCAAAGTCGCAAGATGGCGAGCGCCACACCTTGGTGGCCGTGGTGGGCGTCACAGGGCTGTCCACCCTCGCCATGGTTGTTTATCCGCTGCTGGCCCAGCAGCTCGGGTTCAGCGACACCAGCGCTGGCATTTTTCTGGGCGGCACCATCCATGACGTTGCCCAAGTGGTGGGCGCGGGGCTGATGCTGTCGCATCCCACCGGAGACGTCGCATTGATCGTCAAGCTGGTCCGCGTCACGCTGCTGGTGCCAGTCGTGGCCGCACTGGCCTTCTACTGGCGGCGCAGCAGTGGGTACACAGCAGCAGGCGCGGGCCGGCGGGCGCCGCTACTGCCATTTTTTTTAGTGGGCTTCGTCGCCCTGGTGCTGGTCAACAGTACAGGCTTCGTTACGCCAGAGGTCACTGACGTGTTAGGTCAGGTCTCGCGCACCTGTCTGGTGGTCGCCATTTCGGCACTGGGCATCAAAACCTCATTGGGGGAACTGGTGAAGCTGGGCTGGCGTCCCATGGCGCTGATGATCGTCGCCACTTTGTGGCTTGCTGCCGTCGTGTTGGCCTATCTGTGGGTATTTAGGCCATGAGTGCCGAACGCAACCACGGCTCTCCGAATCGGATGAGCGCGCCCCTCCGGCCACCACCATCGGACCTACACGGGATCAATCTCGAAACCGTCCAAGTTTCGATTGCGAGCCTCTATCGCATCTCGAATATGACTCGGGCGCAGGAGCCTTCGTAGTGCAGTTCGCTCGGTGACAGTGACGCGGTGCATCTTGGACTTGAGCAGGGTGCGAAACATCGGAATAAGACGAGTCAGGTGGGGAAGAGGGCAGCAGGCCCCGCTGGCAACATCAGTTCCGGACCAATGCGCAACAGCGCCGAATGCTGGTGGCGAACCATCAGGAGAAAAAATCCCGGGCCAGGTACGTTGCGCTGCCGGTCTGACTAGGCAGAGCGAGATCGACTTGCAAGCGGGCGAGGCACTGACCTTGCGCGACGGGATACCCGAACCAGGGCCGCAGGTCAACGCCGGCTCCCTTTCCGCAGGGCGCGAGGGTTGGATCGTCTTCGACGCCACGCCGCTCGGCGTGGCTGCCCCCGCGTTGTTCGTGCAGGCCTGCGAACTGATGACGCAACCCGCCTCGTGCGCCTGCTGAAGGCAGGCGCGAGGAAAAGCTGGGGCACTTCACCAAGCCCAGGTTGCTGCTCCACAACGAACCGGACGCAGGCGCGAATCACTCGCTTCTCGCCATCCCTTGCAGCAACCGACTCAGATCCCTCTTCCCTCTGGCATTGGCGCCGCGCCACGCCTGCCTCGCCGCAGCAATGAATCGCTCTTCCGCGGGGTCGGGTATGTCGGCGGCCAGATCCTCCCTGTCAAGCCATCCGATCTCGACCTCGCAGTGCCGCTCGATCTGCCTGGCGAGCGTGTCGCCGATGGGGCGTGAACTCTTGATCTGGCTCCACATGCTGGGCGACACCTCGATCTTCTGTGCGAAGGCTTGATCAAGTCCCTTGGGATGTGGCGCGCCGCCTGCCTCTTTCCGTCACGCGCGCGGTGGGTACACCAGAGGAACAGACTGTCGCCACGCAGTGGCACAGCACCTTCGCCTTGCCCGTACTGGTGACTGAGACCGGTCGCACGCTTGCCTACACCTACGACACCCAAGGCAACCCCCTCTCGCGAACGATCACTGACACGGCTACCGGCCAAGACCGGCTCTGGCAGTGGACCTACAACCCCCAGGGCCTGCCCGCCACGCAGACCGAGCCCAACGGCGCAGGCACCAGCTACACCTATGACACGCTGGGCAATCTGACCAAGGCCGTGAATGCACTCGGTCACGAGACCCTCTACAGCTACGACACGGCCAACCGCGTCACGAGCAGCACGGCGCCCAACGGCCTGGTCACCACCTACACGTACGACGCCCGAGACCGCCTGCTCAGCCAGACCGTGGGCGGCCAGCAGACCACCACGCTCACCTACAACCCCACGGGCACGATCGCCACGCTCGCGCTGCCTACAGGCCTGGTGCTCAGCTACACCTACGACGCCGCCCACCGCCTGACTGGCTGGAGCAACAACCGAGGGGAGCAGGGCAGCTTCACACTGGACGCGATGGGCAACCGGACGGCCGAGCAGATCAAGGATTCATCCGGCGCAGTGGCCTGGACGACCGCGCGCACCATCAACAACATCAATCGCGTCGCCGCACGGACCGAAGGCTCCAACCAGACGATGGGCTTCGGCTACGACGCCAACGGTGAACTCATCACCGAGACCAACGGCCTGAGCCAGAGCACGCAGTACGGCCTCGATCCTCTGCGCCGGGTCAAGAGCATCACCAACGCCGCGAACGCGACCACCAGCCTGAGCTGGAACGCGCTGGATGCCGTCACTGCCGCGAGCGACTTCAAGGGCTCCACCACGAGCTATGCGCGAGATTCGCTGGGCAACGCCGTCTCCGAGAGCAGCGCGGATGCCGGGGCACGCAGCACGCAGTACGACGCACTGGGCTTGCCGAGCCAGATCGTCGATGCCCTTAGCCAGGCCACCACGATCCAGCGCGATGCCCTGGGCCGGCCCACCAGCCTGGGCTTCGCCGACGGCAAGACCACGATCCTGCGCTACGACCTCACCGGAAGCACCTACAACGCCGGAGCCTCGAACGCGAGCAAGGGCTACCTGTCGGAGATCGAGGATCGCTCGGGCATCACGAGCTTCAGGCGCGATGTGTTCGGCCGCGTGGTCCAGAAGAGCCAGTCGTTTCCCAACGGGCTCACCGGCAGCATCCACTACAGCTACAACGCCGCCGGCTTGCGAGAGAGCATGATCAATCCGGGTGGCTACCCCACCCAGTACTTCTACGACGCCACCGGGCGGCTGGTGCGAATCGACTTCCGGGGCGTGCCGCAGATCACCAACATCACCTGGAACCCGATGGGCCAGCCCACCGGCTGGACCTGGGCCTTCGGCAACAACTTCCTCGGCCAGGTAGCGTCGAACGTCGCCACGACTAGGACGTATGACACTGCCGGGCGGTTGACGCAAGTGACTGCAGGTGGCCAAGCGATCCTGCAGTACACATACGACGCGGCCGGCCGCGTGCAGGCGCTTACGCAGCAGGTTGCGAAGCCCGACAACCCGGCCGATCCGGATACGACGGTGAGCATTGCACCGGTGACCTGGAGCGTCGGCTATGACGCCGTTGGTCGCGTCGTCAGCTTCGACGCACCCGACAACACCGCGAGCTTCACCTACGACGCGAACGGCAACCGCCTGAGCAGCTCGCAGACCGCAGGCGGACAGACCACCAGCCGAACCTATACCGTGCAGACCGGGGGCAACCGCCTGTTGGGCTTCGCGCAGACCAGCGGCGGCGCGAGCACCAGCGTGAGCTACGGCTACAACGCCAATGGCGACCTGACCAACGATGGGCTGCGCACCTTCACCTACGACGCCGAAGGCCGCCTGAGCGCGGTGACCACCGGTGCCAGCGACGAGTCGCCGACGACGCGCTATGCGCATAACGCGCTGGGCCAGCGCGTCTTCAAGACCGAGCCGCTGTACCCGCCGGCGGAAGGCGACGAGAGCGACCAGGGCTTCATGGCTTCATTGATCGCGTTCTTCACCAGCATGTGGAGCCCGACGGTGGTGCCCGCGGAGAACCTGGGCTTCGCATACGCGTACGACGAGGATGGGACGCTGCTGGGCGAGCAGGGCATGGGCGGAGCCAACAGCTCAGGGGTGGCGTTCTACATCTGGATGCCCACTGCCAACGGGCCCATCCCGGTCATGATGCTCACGGAGACCGCGCGGTATGCGGTGCATGCCGACCACCTGAACACGCCTCGGCAGCTGACCGCCTGGGATGGGCCACTTGCCTGGCAGTGGACGTACTCGGCATTCGGGGATGCGCAGCCGACCGTGGCGAGCAGGAAATTCGCCAACGTCGCGCCTGCGCCAGGGGATCTGGAATTCAATCTGCGCTACCCCGGTCAGACCGCCGACAAGGAAAGCGGGCTGTTCTACAACTACTTTCGGAGCTATGACAGCAGGACTGGGCGGTACAGTCAGGCGGATCCTATCGGGCTAGTTGGTGGTTGGAACAGATTCGGGTATGTCGACAGCAATCCGCTCAGTGCGATCGACCCGACCGGGCTAGTTGAAGAGACCTTGCCTTTGCAGATGGGGATTCCATCCCTCACGGCCGCGTGCCTGGCAAATCCTGCCGCCTGTGCTGTGGGCCTTGCTGGCGCAGGTGGTTATGCGGGGGGGACGCTGATCTATCCTCGCATCGAGCCGGCGCTGTCGAGAGCTGTGGATTGGTGCATGAGCAGCAGTCAGCCGAGTGATGCAGATTGCCAAAAGGAATGGCGTGAAGCCGAGAACATTTGCTTCGAGTGGATGCAAGAATTGAGGGGAACGAGCAATGTACGGCGGCGAAAGGAGCTTGAGCGCTTGACCGGCGGATCTATGGGCGCGTGCAAGATGGGCCAAGTTTCTCAAGCATGCGGTGGCACTAGAGTACGGTGGTGATCAATGTCAAAGAGATTTAGTTCGACTCAAGGCTGGTTGGGATTCGCACTTGACCTTGCAAGAAAGAGCAAGTTCGAAGAGGCCCAACATGTGCTCGCCAAGCTAACAGGGCGGCAACTCAGCTCAAGCGACTTACGACTAGCAGCTCAGGTCAATCGCCGATGCGAACGTCTTGATCGCGCCGAGGCTTGTTGGTTGAAAATCGAACAGTGTGGTCAGATGGAGCCTGGCGACTACTACATGCTTGGTTCTCTCCAAATGCAAATGGCGAACCCCGAATCGGCTGCTCAGTGCTTTGAGCGTGAAATTTCTATTGCGGCAAGAACGGGTACTAACTATTACTTGGGCTCTGCCAGTATCAGGCTAGCGGATTTGATGGTGAGGCTCGACCGTCCAGCTCGTGCCAAAGAGGTCTTGGCAACTTTGGAGGACGGGGCGTTCGACTATGTCGATGGGGTTGGGCTCCGGACAAAAGCGGCAATCCTCCAAGAGATCGAAAGCAAGACGGGCGACAGAGATTGACCAGTCTTATCGAGTAGTTACCACTATCGGAGCACTTGCACACAGGAGGTATGAGTCGCCATCCCTCGGGACAAACTGAAGCAGATTCCAGCCTGGTACCTAAGCGAGGTAAACGGGCTTCGGAAACAGCGTGGGAACCGAGCGCCTTTCGTTCGCCGTTGCCCCTGAGTTTCGGCATCTCGAACGGCCGCTTCAGAGCGCAGCGTATGCCCGCTTCAGCCCCAAAGCGGCGGTAGAAGGCATTCTCGAACTGACACGTGTCTGTCGGCATGGTCTCGCGCTTGGCATGACCACAGCTTGGACAGGTCAGCAAAGGACTCCAGGACTACCGGCGGCTACCTCGCTGGCCGTTTCAGGGGCACGACGTTCTTGGCGTTGGCTACCGCCAGTGCTTCCGCGAGCCGTCGACGCAGCGACTCGTTCACCGACGCGAGCTTTCTGTTCTCATCAAGCAGTTCGTCGTTCTGCTTGCGCAGATCACGTATTGCGTCGCGGGCCTCTACGAGCTGGCGATGCTTTGTGTCACGTTGATCTCTGCTTGCCTTTCCGCTCTGCTTCCTGATCTCCTCCGCGATGTCCGGGTACTTGTTGTGAATGAGAGCCGGCGAGACTCCTGCTTCCTTGGCCACTGCGGCGATGCTGACCCTCTTATCGGCTGCAACGACCCGTCGCATAGCCGATCGCAGCTCCTTGCTCGTGTTCTCGCGGCTGCGGGCACGCGGTGCAACCGCAGAAATCGAAGCGCCTTTCACACGCGGCCCTCCACGAGCATCGCACCCAGGTCCGTGAGGACGCTCCTCGCCCTTGCCAGGTCGCGCTCCACACGCTGAACGGCGCCAGGGCCCATCTCGCTAGCGATGCTCTTGAGCTCGCGTTGATGATCGAACATCTCTTGCCAGATCGGAGCGAAGCTCCTGTCGATCACGCTGCTGCCGCATGGGCCGCACTGACTGCGTTCGTACAGACCCTGGCCGCCGCATCCCGTGGCGTGCTGCGACAGGCACCATGAATGCCCGGTGCTCCGTATGGAGACCTTGTCGGCTGTTTCCTTGATGAGCGCCGCGCGGTTGGGGAAGGCATGCGCGCGCATGACGACGATTTTCTTGCCGGCGCCACCGGAGAGAGGCTCCCCGTCGTGAAGCCAAGTCTGCACGACCTCCACCTTGTATTCATAAAACTCGTTGAGGCACTCGTCGTACAGCGTCTCGTCCTGCATCGGGTTGGCAGCGTAGAGCTGGCTCATCTCGATGCTGGAGTGCTTGAACTGCTCTCTGAGGAGCAAGAGGTTGCCGAGCTTGTGACGCACGAACGTCCACGCATACGTGCGCCGTAGCTGGTGGGGTGCCAAGTTCCATCTGACTCCGGCACGCGCAGAGAAGCGCTTGAGGTACGTACCCCAGGTGCGACCCGAGATGGTTTGCACTCCGGCCCCAGAGAGGAACAGACGATTCCGGTTCTTCCGCAGCGCGTGGATGCGTCGAGCCCGCTGGGCAAGTCCCTTCGCACGCGTGTCGGACTCCAGGGCGGCCAACTCGATGGCCAAGCGGCGTCGATGGGGTTCTGACCAGCGCTCCAGGATGCGCAGCACTTCGAGGCCCATCGAAGCAACCAGGTACTCGACTTGGCCCTTCTTTGTCTTGTGCTCGACGGACTTGATCCAGTTGTAGACGAAGCCGTCCTTCACCTCAGTCCGACCGGCGCCCACGTCTATCCCGACAAGCTCCTCGCAGCGCATGCCGGTAAGGATGCCAAGCAGGAAGAAGCACGCATCACGGACGAGCATCAGCGACGGGTCCCGTAGCGGAGAGCGCATGCCGGCATCGCGCTCGTCGAGCAGCCTGTTGGCGCCTTCCAGGATGGCCTCGGCAGACGTGAACAGCGTTGCGACGACCGGCGGCGGGATGAGCGGCGTCCTGGCGTCGCGAACAGCCTTGGCCCTTGCGGCGCCAACGTACCCCGCCGTTTCCTGGGCTGCGGAGTCGCCCCATGGTTCGAAGCGCAAGCCATCGGGATGCTGATCGCCAAAGACGTACAAGAGCTCGACGCAGAGCAGATTCCGCGTCAGCGCGCTCTTTCCAACGCCTCCCGACCGCTTTCTGCTGTGCACGTAGTTGGCGACGTGCAGAGGTCTGACCTCTCCCAGAGACCTGATGCCGCTGTCGTGCAGGTATCGAAAGAATGCAGCCAGTTCGAAGAACGCACCGCGGAGCGTGATTGCGTTCGGCCTCGTGGAACCAGGTCGCCCGACCATCCAGTACCGGTATAGAACGGCTTTGGCGACGTCACGGAACTCAGTGTGCATGCGCGTCCAGTCGATGAATTCCTCCGATTGGGCGCGGTTGGATTGATCAAGGAACGGCCAAAGATGCCACGTATCGTCACCGTAGCGACTCACAACCAAGCGCTCGCCGGTGTCGGTCGTGATCGCGCTGATCACGATCTCCGCCTGCTCGCGTTGCTTGAGATCGGCGGCGCTCAGTGGCTGCTCAGCGAGGAGAGAGTAGTCCTTAGTGGCCATTCGCCATGAGCCCTCCATGAGCCTGCATTTGGTAGTTCTTCCAGAACTTGTGTGGGCGCGACCTGGCTTGTTGCTTCGCGTCTTCGACGAGGCGTTTGTCGAAGTTGCTGAGGGTGAAGGCGTCGATCTGCGCCATGATCCAGGCGAAGTGGTCAGCCCACTCGCGCGATGCAATGCGCGTTCGCTCTGCGGCAAGGAACCAGTAGAAGCTGAACAGCCGGTGCAGATCTTCCACTGATCCGACCAGCGCGTACGACCTACAACCGAAACAGCTGATGAAGTCTGCGCAATGGTTGCTGCCGTCCTTTGGCGCCATGTCGCCGAACAAGCTGTCCTTGCAGGCACCCACGGGAGTCTTCTCAAGGCCGATTGGAATCGCCTTTCGGCGCTTTTGGGAGGTAGCGCCCGAGCGGTACATGTCCGGCAAGGCCTCGCCGACGATGGTGGCGTTCTGCCGCATGTCCGGCGTGACTTGCAGGTAGCTCTGCTCGGCGACCCGCGGATCGTGGCCCATGATCAGCGACACGGTGAACAGATCGCCATTGCTCAGGCGCCATAACCGGTTTTCCATCGTCTTGCGCAGACGAGACAAGTTCAGTCGCAATCGACGGCCTTCGTCGTCGTGCAGGCTGTGCCGGGCGACGAGATTTGCAATTCCAACCGCTAAAGATGCGCCATGGAGCGCGCGGACTTGGCCGGCGTGATGTGGCGCATTGCGGTCGATCCGGAAGAGCCACACTCGATCCCTGTGCTGAGGCGATGCTTCCGCCAGCAGGGGTTGCGTTTGTGCCAGGACCTTTTCGAAGAGTGCCACGCCGTCCATGGGCACAGACATCGGAGCCTCGTCCACGCGGGTGGCGTTGAGTGCCTTCTTGGCTGTGGAGTTACCTCGGCGCTTGACGCTTCGAAGAAGTCGCATGTTCGGCATGAACGGGTGGGGGCCCAGGGCGTCGCGGCGCAGTTCCAACATGGGAGTCGTGTTCATTCCGGTTCGCAGACCAAGGGCCAACACGTACACCGTCAGGCCGTCGCGCTCTGATCCGGTGAAGTGCCCTTGGTGAAGGGAGATGATGTCCTTTCGAAGTGCTTCCGCGAGACGTGATCGTTCTCCTGGCGATAGGGCGCGTTCCCCTTGCTCTCCGGTTTTCGACTGTGGGAAGGGATTGCGGCGGAAGACGCTTGCGTCGCGCGTGATCACGCCGCGGTGGCGCATGCCTACGAGCACAGACTTGACGAAGGTGTATCGATTCCGCCTGGTCACGTCAGACCACCCAGTACGCCCCTTCAGCCATTCGACGAACTGATCGATATGGCGCTGGCTCAAGGTCGCCGGTGTGGCGGCGCTTTGCGTTGACGTCAGGAACTCGAAGAACGTTGGCAGGCCCTGGCGGCCATAGGCAACGATCGATGCCGGCGTTTGCAAGCCACTGATAATGAAGGCTCTGAGCTGACCAGCAGATGCCCAGACCCACTCATCGATGCCTCGGCCAAGCCACTCGTCAAGTTGAACATCTTTGCCGTTGTATGGATTCTCACCAACGTACACGATGGCGCGGGACTCATCATCGTGCGTCGGCTTTGTTGCCACCACGATCGCCGGCGGCGCCGCGAAGTTCTTCTGCTTGGACGCCATCGCTATGCCGCTCGCCGGTAGAAGAGATCGTCGAGTTCGTCTTCGTGTTGCAGGACCAACTGCCCGTCGAGCTGGTTGATCAGCTTGAGGTACACCTTCGTCGTCAGTACCGAGCTGTGACCCAGACGATCCATGATGTAGAGGAGCGGCTCGCCCTCGAATGTCTTGCTGTTCTTCAGACTGCGAAGCCTGTAGGTCGCATATGTGTGCCGGCACATGTGCGGAGTGACGTGGAAGCCGACGTTTCGCTTGAGCCGGTCGAAGATAGAGGTAAGGGCCGAGTCTCCGTAGGGGCACCCAGCCTCGGTCAGGAAGAGCGTCTTGAACTTGATGCCGCCGGCATGGTTTGCCTCCCGGGCAGGCCGCTGTCGGACGCTCCACCACCACAAGTCCTCCATGAGGGAGTACGGGATCTCGATGGTCCGCGGCTTGTCTCCCTTGATCTTCATGCCTGCGGGGTCGAGATCAATCATGACCATCTGGCCAGCGACCAAGTCACGGCGGCGGGCCGGATCGAACACGTAGCTCTCGGGGAAGGTGCGCACCTCCTCTTGCCGAAGGCCCGACCGCGTCATCACCTCGAACATCAGGCGGTGCGTCGGATTCGTGAGAGCGCCGAGGCATACCTTGATCTGTTCCTTGGTGATGAGCTTGATGACGGGTTTTTGTTCACGTAGCAGCACATCAGCGGAGATGGTCTCGCTGGCGCCTGCGTCGAGATGCGCGAAGAAGGTGGCATCGTGGGACGTGTGAACAACGACCTCATCGAACGGCACTGCGTCGACGAGTTGGTTCTTGAGTGCCCAACGGTAGAACCGTAGCGCCAGGCGAACGCGGCCGTTAATCGTCTTGGTATCGAGGTCGAGCGTGCCCTTCGACCACTCGATGTAACGCTCCAGGGGACCAGGTAGACCGCTTGACGGACGGACCTTCCAGTCGATGTTGTTGGCGTAGATGAACGCGAAATAGTCGTAGATGTCTCGGCCGTATTTTTCCCAGGTCTTCTTGGAGGCGATTCGGCCAGCCCTTCCGAGCAGATGCCATAGGTAGGTCTGTGCCGGCTCCATTGCGTCGCCATCGTCGTCCAACAGCAGCGGGAACCCAGCGAAGCTGCGCCCCTGCAGAACGAGGTCGTCCGTCGCGAGGAGGAACCTCATAGCTGCCGTTCTCTGAGCATGGAGACAGCAGCCTTGAAGTCGACGCCTGCCAAGTGCATCACCAGATCGATGGCGCCGCCGCCGCCGACGTTCTTACGTGTATTCCAGAACCTTGGACCGGTCACCAGCAACTCCAGATCCTGACCAAGAACCGTCGCGTGCCATCGCGCCGTGTTCGGCGTCTTGATAGGGACGAACGTAGGGTCTTGCTTCGCGTAGTCCGCGAAGGCTCGCAGCACGAGCACGGCATCAAGTGATCGCCATCGCTCGAGCGAAGAGTTATCCACAGCAGCCATCCTCCCCCGGACCCCCTCCTGCTACTCGCCTTTGACAAGGCGTAATTCAAAAAACCGGGGATGCTACCAGAGGGCTTGAGAGGTGGTAACGCTTCGCGGTGCGGATAACAGTCGGTCGATAACCGACAGGTCGACGTTTCGAAATCGTCAGGGGCTACCAGTCTCGTGGTGCGCGTAGCTCAATGGCAGAGCTGCGGGTTGTGGTCCCGCTGACGACGGTTCGATTCCGTTCGTGCACCCCATATCCGACCTCTCCATGGCGGAATCGGCAGACGCCAGCCTCAAACCCTGGAGCCTTCGGGCACTGTCCGTTCGAATCGGACTGGAGAGACCAACACCGTCGCGTAGCTCAGTCGGCCCGAGCGCTCGCCTCATAAGCGAGAGGACGGCGGTTCGAGTCCGCCCATGACAACCATTTCATGCGGGCATAGCTCAGCGGCAGAGCAGCCGGCTTTTAACCGGCAGGTCGAGATTTCGAAACTCTCTGCCCGCACCACTCACCTCAGCGTGCCCGTAGCTCAGCGGACAGAGCGCTGCCCTCCGAAGGCAGAGGTCGGAGATTCGACTTCTCCCGGGCGCACCACCGAAGACTTCCTCGACCTCGCGGCGCTGGCCGCCCAAAGGGGGCGAATGTCGGAAGGACGAAGGGGTGATCGACGAGATCCCCGGGCATCGAGCACACCCTGAAGCAGGTGCTCTGCGTCAAGGGCTGACCGCCGCACTCCGCGGCGGTCTCGACTCAACGGAACCATCGCCGCGAAAGGAGGCGACATGAATGCACACGTTCTGCAACTCGACATCCAGGGAACACCGCAGGCTTGGATCTCGCTGGAGCAGGCCGCGCTGCACTACGCCAGTGCGTCTGTGGCATGGGAGGACGGCGGGCTGCCGCTGGCAACGCTGCGCGGCGGCTTCAACGTTGCGCGCGGCGTTCAGTCGCGGATCGAGGTGGCGCCGATCATCGCGCTGCGCGGCGCGTCGAAGATCAACCTGTTCGACGTCGTACCGGGCCTGAGCAAGAGCAAGCTGTTGCGCCGCGACCGGCACACCTGCGCCTATTGCGCCGGTGTCTTCCGGGAGCGGGATCTGCAGTGCGAGCATGTCATGCCGCAATCGCGCGGCGGGCTCTGGTCATGGACCAACCTGGTGGCCGCCTGCGGAGTGTGCAACAACCGCAAGGCTGCGCGCACGCCGGAGGAGGCGGATATGCCGCTGGTCTATCTGCCCTACGTGCCGAGCCGCTTCGAAGACTTTCTGCTCGAGGGCAGGAACATCCGGGCGGATGTGCACGAGTGGCTGGCGAGGCGGCTGCCGAAGGGGTCGCGGCTCCATTGAGTTCGGGCCTTCTTCTCGTCAGGTACGGCCAGATCAGAAGAGCTCCCCGAGGGGCGTTCCACAGCGACAAGGCCAGCATCTTCCGTTCGACGCAAGTCTCTACCGACTTCGGCCGCGGCACCACGCAATACGGCCGCGCGCTGTTCGAGCTGAACATCGACATCTGGTGCGCCAACTCGAGCCAGGCCAAGGGCCGTGCGGAGCGCACCAACCTGACCTTGCAGGATCGCCTGGTGAAGGAGCTGCGCCTGCGCGAGTTCAACACGCGCGAGGCGGCCAACGCCTTTGCGCCGCATTTCATCGCCGACTTCAACACCTTTGCGAAGCCACTCAAGCGGGACTTTGATGCCCATCGAGCGGTGCGCGCTGATGAAAATCTGGATCTGATCTTCACCTGGCGGCTGCAGCGCAAGGTGTCACTGTCGCTCACGCTGCAGCACGAGTGGGCAATCCGAAGTCGCATCCCTCTCGTCCCTTCTCGCCTCGAATTTGCTTCGAGATCGCCCCTCGATTTGGGTAGATCGTTCGTGCTAGACCGTCTTGAGAATGGTCGGCGGATAGTGCCCTTCCTAGACTGCGTCGACTGGGGATGAGGCACGTCCCCAGGTTAGGCCATTTCGGTGTGGCCGGCCACCTCCTTATGCAGAGGGCTCGACGCGGTGCAGAACTAACATGAAAGTTCGCAACTCTTCCGATGGTGTCGACGATGCGCCGCACAGCCTGTCGCTGCGGCCGCTGGCCGTGGCACTGCTGTACCTGGGTCTCACGCCGACCGTGGCGCAGACGCTGCCAACCGGCTTCAGCGCCATCGCGGGCGGCTTGAGCGTCGCCCAGCCGAACGCTGCCACGATGAACATTCACCAAAGCACTGCCCGAGGCATCGCGCAATGGAGCACCTTTTCCATCGGCGCCGGCGCGACGGTCAACGTCGTGCAGCCGGGGGTGAGCAGCGTCCTGCTCAATCGCGTGGTGGGCAACGAGCTGTCGACCATCGCGGGCAGCCTGCGGGCCAATGGGCAGGTGTTCCTCGTCAATCCGAACGGCGTGCTTTTCAGCAAGGGATCGTCGGTCACCGTCGGCGGCTTGGTGGCGTCGACGCTGGACATCTCGAACGCCAACTTCATGGCGGGCAAACAGCTCGTGTTCGAGCGCATGGACGCCAACCAGGCCACGGTCGTGAATGCGGGCAGCATCACCGCGAGCGAGGGGGGCACCGTGGCGCTGGTCGGCGCGCAGGTTCGCAACGAGGGCTCGATCGATGTCGCGCGCGGCTCGATCGGCCTGCTGTCGGGCCGCAAGGTCACGATGGATTTCGATGGCGACGGGCTGACCACCTTCCGCGTCGCGGCCGATGCGCTCGGCAGCGCGGCCTCGGTCGAGAACGCGGCGACGGGCCAACTCACCGCCGACGGCGGGCGCGTGGTGATGGTGGCCGATGCGGCGTCGATCGGCGCGCGCGTGGTCAATCAGCAGGGCACGGTGCGCGCGCGTTCGCTGTCGCAGCGCAACGGCGAGATCGTGCTGGGGGGCGGATCGGCCAACGACGTGCATGTCACGGGTGTGCTCGACGCCACCGGCCCGTCGGCCGGGCAGCGTGGTGGCGGCATCGACATTGCCGCGCAGCGCGTGCTGCTTGATGGCGCCACGCTCGACGCCAGCGGCGCCGCGGGCGGCGGCGACATCAAGATCCACGCGACCGACATGGGCGCCGTCGTCGGCGCTTCGGTGCTGCGCAGCGATGCGACGCAGGAAGGCGATGGAGGACGCATCGTCGCGTTCGGCGACGTCGGCCTGCGGGCATGGGGCCAGTTCTCGGCGCGCGGCGCGGGCGCTTCGGGCGCGGGTGGATTCATCGAAACCTCGGGTGGAGCGTTGGACCTGGCCAACGTGAGCATCGACGCCGGCGCAGCCTCGGGAATCGCGGGCCGGTGGCTGATCGACCCGTTCGACATCGTGGTCCTCCACACGCCCGATGGCGGGCCGCCGGCATCGGAGCTGGAGTTTCCCTTCTCGGCCCCCGGGCCCCTGCAATCGGCCGTCTACGACTCGACCATCAACACCGCCCTCCAGGGCGCCAGCGTGACCATCGACACCGGCAAGCAGGCCGCCGGCACGGCCACGGACGGCCAGATCAGCTTCTTCGACAACGTTGCCATCAACTACACGGGTACCGAAGCGCGCACGCTCACCTTCAACGCAGCGCGCGACATCACCTCATCGCCCGCGGCCCCGCCGCAGATCCAGGCGCTCAACGGGCCGCTCAGCGTCAACCTGAACGCCGGCGTGGGCTCGGGCCTGGGCGGCTCGATCCTGTTCTACGGCAGCATCGACACCAAGGGCGGCAATGTTTCCATCAACGCGCCGGCTGCCACCGCTGCCTTCAACAGCAAGGTGGCGGCCACCACGACCACCGGTGCCAACCTGACGGGCGGAAACGTCGCGACCCATGGCGGCAACGTCAGCATCGTCGGCCAGGCCCGGGCGCGGGAGTTTGACCCGGGCGTGGTGGTCGGGGTCGCTGCATTCGTCGTCGACCCCAATCCCCCCGCCGGCACGCGTTTCGGCGTCGAGCTCAATAACTACAGCATCGATGCCGGCAGCGGGAACATCTCGGTGCGCGGACAGGGCTTGGCGGCCGAGGGTGCCTTTCCCACCGGCGAACCGACAACCGGCGGCGTGATCCTGCGCAATGGCGCGCAGCTCGTCACCGCCAGCGGCAACATCGAGGTGTCGGGCTCGACCAATGCCGTCAACGCGCAGAGCGGCCTGATCATCACGGTCGCCGCCGTAGAGGGGCCAGAGTCCGGCATCAGCACCGGGTCCGGCAACGTGACGCTGCGCGCGCTTGCGCCGGCAACGGTCGATGCCATCGACATCGGCGGGTCCGTCAGCAGCAAGAGCGGAATGATCAATTTGCGTGCGGGTTCGGTCACCACGGGCGGCGGCACCTCGGACGCCAACGCGCAAGCGATCACGCTGGGCGGCGCGGGCAACGGCTTCGTCGTCGATGCAATCGAGTTCGATCTTCTGTCTGCTCCGGTGGTGAGTGTCGGCGCTGGCGCCTTCAGCGGCTTCACCGGCAACATCGCTCTGGCCGGGCAGGTCAATTTGCCGGACCGCGTCACGCTCGAGACCCAAGGCGGGTCGATCTTCCTCGGCGCACCTGTCGTGGCGGGCTCGCTCGCGCTGCTCGCGGGCGGCAGCATCACGCAGACGGCGGCCATCACCGCCGACAGCGTCATGGCCAGCAGCGCCAACGGCAGCGTGCGGCTACTGAATGCGAACAACCAGGTCGGCACGCTGGCCGGTTTCGCGAGTAAGGGTGCCTTTGAATTCCTCAACACCGGCGCGCTGACCGTCGGAACGGTCCCGTTCCAGTCTGCCGCGGGGACGCCGGCCTTCGGCATCGGGGTCCAGGCCGTCGACGTCGGCCTGGCGTCCTCGGGCAATCTCACGATTGCGAACAACGTGTTCGCGGCCGAAAGCCTCGGCCTGCTGAGCGCCGGCAGCATTGCGATCGGTGCGGACATCGGCGGCGCCGACGTGCGGCTGGCCGGCGTCAACGGAATCGCGCAGAGTTCCGGCGGCATCGGCGCGACGAGTCTGGTCGCGATCGCACCGGGAGGCGATGTGAGCCTCACTTCGGCCGAGAACAAGGTCGGCACGCTCGCAGGGCGAGCCGCGGGGCGTTTCGACTTCCTCGACGCCGACGGCCTGATCGTCGGCAACATTCCTGTCGTTCCGCCGCCGCCGCAGGACGAACTTCCCGTCTTCGGCACCTTCCCACCTGCTCCCACGCTCGCTTCTGCCCTGCAACAGGTGATCGGCGCGAACGGCGTCACGGCCAACGCAGCGCGCGTGCGGAGCGTGAACGGCGACCTGACCATCGCGTCCGGCATCGCCGCCGGCCAGGGCGCCCTGCTGCAAGCCGGCGGGGCCGGCAGCCTGGTCCTGCACGCCGGCGTGCAGGCCAAGGACATGGCACTGCTGGCCGGGGGCAGCGTGCTGCAGTCGGGGCCGGGCGCGGTCGCGGCGACCCAGCTGTTCGCGAGCGGACAAGGTGGCAACGTGACGCTGCTCAACGCGGGCAACCTAGTGGACACCATCGCGGGAAGCGCCGGCAACGGCTTCGACTACGCGCAGGCCGGCGCGCTGAAGATCGGCAACTTCGCCGGCACCGATGCCTTGCAGCCGGTGACCGGCAGCGGCATCAGCGGCCCCAACGTGCGCGTCGAGACGCAGGGCGCCGACCTCACGGTCGAGGCGCCCGTCATCGCAACCGGCAACGCGATCCTGCAAACGCTGGGCGCCGGCAATCTACAGCTTGCGGGCGCGCTGAGCGCGAACAACCTCGTGCTCGGCGCCGCCGGCAGCATCACGCAGATCGTCGGGGTCGGCGGCGCGCCCAAGCCCGGCACTGCCCAGCTCCAGGCGCCGGGCGACACGTCGCCGCTGACCGCCTCCAGTCTGCTGGCGGTCTCGAGCACGGGCGACGTGTCGCTGGTCAATCCGAACAACCGCGTCGGCACCATCGCGGGCAGCGCACCCGGCCGCTTCGACTATGCCGACGCCGATGCGCTGACCGTGGGCACCGTGACGGTCTCCGACCGGCAGCAGACGCTGTCCGCCACCGGCATCACGGCGAACACAGTGCGCGTGCGCACCTTCACCGAGGACCTCACGCTGGCGGCCGGAGTGACGTCCACCGAGGCCGACCTGATCGCCGGCGCGCGGTTCCAGAATCCAGCGCGTGCGGGTGCTCCGGGCAGCGGCACCTGGCGAATCTGGGCCGACACCTGGGTGGGCGAGAACCGTGGCGGGCTGGTCGGCTCAGGTCCCTTTCCCAACTACTACAACTGCAGCTATGGCGGTCCGTGCGGCGTCACCGTCCTGCCCGGCAATCACTTCATCTACGTGCGGCAACCCACGCTCACAGTGGCGATCGGCAGCGCGACTCGTCGCGCGGCCTTCCCCAATCCGACGGTCGGCTTCAGGATCGTCGACGGACTGATCCTCGGCGATACGGGCATCGGCATCACCGGCGCGGTCGACCCGCTCCCGAACACCTCGAGTCTGTCCGGCACGTACAACGTCGGCGGCCGCTTCGCCTCTGCCGAGGGCTACGCCATTGACGTGGTGCCGGGCCGCTTCGTCGTGGAAGACTTCCCGCTGTTCAAGCTGCCTGACGTGGTGCGCGACACGCCCACCACCTGGCTCTATGACCGGAATATCGGCCGGGCGCCGATCTGCCTGGCGACCGGCCCGCTGGAAGGCGACCGCGCACAGCAGGGCGCCGACGTGCTCGCGCGCGAGTGGTCACGCGTGCGCTCGCGGCCGAATTTGACGAGCTGCGTCGATATGGAGAAGCGCAACGGCTGCGCGGATTTCTGACGCCACAGCCATGGCTGACCTCCAGTTCCTCATCAAGAGCGATTCGCCGGCCAGCGCCGATTTGATGTTCTGGCGCGTCATCGGGCATGAGGCGCTGGCCCGGCCTTCGATGTACGAACTCACGGTTCTCTCCAAGAACAGGGCGATCGCCGCGGGGGACATCCTAGGCCGGGCGTTCGACGTCACCATGGAGTTCGAGGATGCGGACGGCGGCAAGCACGAACGGCATTGCCACGGGCATGCGGTGCGCTTCACGCGCGCGACGCAGGTCGGTCGCTTCTTCGAGTACCGCATCGTTCTGCGGTCGTGGTTCTGGCTGCTGACCAAGCGCAGCAACTCCCGCATCCTGCAGGAAATGCCTGTGCTCGAGGTCCTTGATGCGGTGTTCGAGGACAGTCCGATCAAGCGCTTCAAGAAGACCAAATCGGACAACGTGATCGGGACGCATGCGCCACACCGCTACTGCGTGCAGTACCAGGAGAGCGACTACTGCTTCCTCTCGCGCCTGATGGAGGAGGAGGGCATCTACTACTGGTTCGACGCCCACGAGAGCCCCGGCACCATGCACCTGTCGGACACGAGCGACATGGCACATGAGAAGCTGCCGGTGACCGACACTTTGACCTTCGCTGCCGAGTCCGGGGGCGAGGCGCGCTTCAACGAGATCGCGCGCTGGGTCAGCATGCATCAGTTCGATACCGGCAAGTTCGCCTCGCGCGACAGCGATTTCAAGGCCATCACCAAGCAACTCAGCGCCGACAAGGGCGATCCCGACACGCATGAGCTCGCAGACCTCGAGACCTTCGAATTTCCGGGCGGCTACTACGACGGCGACGACACCGACAACATCGCACAGGTGCGGCTGGACGAACTGGTCGGCCGTCGCCATCGTCACTGGGCCCTGACCGGCTGGCCTGACGTCGCGGCCGGACGAAGCTTCAAATTCGAAGGCGACCCCGACGGAACGCGCGACGGCGACTACATCATCGCGGCTTGCACATTCGTGGTCAGCCACCCCGGCTATGAGAGCCTGGACATGGTCGAGCCCGAGCGCTCGGTGGGCAGCGTGCTGCAGGAAGCATTGAATGATGATCCCGTCAATGCCGATTCGCGCACGGTGCTGGAGGATCTGATCGCCGGCACCCCGACGCTGCGCCTTGGACCGCGTGGGACAAGCGCGTTTCTGCTGACCGTCATGCCGTCGGACATGCCGTGGCGACCGCCACGGTTGACGGCGCGCAGGACCATGCCCGGTCCCCAGACGGCGATCGTGGTCGGAAAGCAGGGCGAGGAAATCTGGACTGAGAAGCACGGCCGCGTGAAGGTCCAGTTTCACTGGGACCGGTATGGCAAGCACGACGAGAACAGCTCCTGCTGGATCCGGGTGTCCCAGCCGTGGGCAGGTAAAGGCTGGGGCTCGGTCAGCATCCCGCGCATCGGGCAAGAGGTCATTGTCGATTTTCTGGAAGGCGATCCGGACCGGCCGATCATTGTCGGAAAGGTCTACAACGGCGACAACATGCCGCCCTATTCATTGCCGGGCGACTGTGTCGTGAGTGGGTTGAAGACCAACACGCACAAGGGCAAGGGTTACAACGAGATGTCGATGAACGACACGGCAGGCAAGGAGAAGATCACCATTCATGGTCAGTACGACATGAATACGACGGTTCAGCATGACCAGACGACCACAGTCAAGAACAATCGCACGGACCATGTAATTGTCGACGATGCCTTGAACGTCGATGCGAACCGCACCATGCACGTCAAGGGCAAGCTGTCCGAGACGATCGACACCGGGCAAGAGATCACGGTCAGCGCAGGCTACAAGGAAACGATCACGGGCGGCGCCACAAGCACGATCAGCGGCGGCCTGACCAGCACGGTGAACGGCAAGTCGGACACCACGATCACGGCCGGCAAGAAGCTGACCGTGACGGCTGGCTTCGACGAAACAGTAACTGGCGAACGCAAGATGACCGTTACCGGGCCCATCAAGCAAAGCGCCAGCGCCACGCTCGACATTCACGCGAGCGCGGCAGGTACCTACACCTCCGAAGCATCGCTCAAGTTCGCGGTGGCGGGATCCGTCATCGAAATCACGCCAAGCGCCATCACCATCAGCTCGGCCGGCTCGACCATCAAGGTAGATGCCGCAGGAGTCGCGATCAGCGGGCCGAAGATCTCGCTCAACGGCTAGTGCAGTCATGGCACTCAATCCCGTTGAGCGTCGTCTTGTCGACCTTCGCCAGCACTGGGAGGCGTTCCGCGCCGACCAGTCGAAGCGCCTCCTGGTCTGGGAGGTGCCAGACAGCGCCACGCGCATGCTCCAGTGCTTCTTCGAGGCGCAGAAGCACGAATCGGAATATGCAACGGGGGATCTCTTCGTTGTGTTCGATGCACCTTTCGCCAATTCGATCCAGTATGCCCGGGCGTTGAAGCAAGCGCTCGCGGGCCAGTACGAGGCCAGCCGCGAAGCGCTCGACGCGCAGGGCATCACCGCCGACTGGCAGTTCGATCCGCAGGACTACCCCGATTCCGCGAGCGGATTCCTGGGTGGCCTCCGTTCATTCGGCTCGGGACACCATGCGCACATCGGCCATCTAGTCGCCGTGTTGATGCCCGAGAGCGTTGCTGACGATCGTGCCTGGGCATCGTGGCTGTCGCGCGCGCTCGATGCCGGTCCACCGGAACGCTTGAGGCTGGCCGTGATCGATTCCATTGAGGCGCCGCGTCTCGCAGGATTGAGTGCCAAGGCGCGCGAACTCACGTATGTCGATGCGCCGAAGATCGACGCATTGGCCACGGCACAGGAAACCTTTGCGCAAGAAGCGGTGCCAGGCCCGGTTGGCGTATTTCGCAACTACCTGATCGGCCTGGTCACGCTGGTCGAAAAAGGATCGGCCGACCAGGTCAAGGCGAAGGCAGCGGATGCCGTCGTGTTCGCCCGCAAGCAGAAGTGGGCCGACCAGGAGGTGGCGGTCTCGATGCTGTTCGCGGGCGCGCTGCTCAAGGAAAAACGATTCGATGAATCAGCCGAGGTGTATCGGCATGCCCGCCAACTAGCGCTGCAAGCGGCGGCTGTCGGCCACCCGGTCGGCCGGCAACTTGTGCTGCAGACCTGGTTCGGCGAGGCCGGCGTCCACTTGGCCGCGGGCGCCGTGCCCGAGGCCGCGAAATGCTATGACCAGGCGGCCGCCATCGCCCAGCAGATCCCCAACCTCGTTCTCGCGATCGAAGCGCTTCGCATGGGTGCATTTTGTCACGCGCGCGTGCGCGAAAGCGAGCTTGCGACGGAGCGTGGATTCCAGGCGCTGAGCGTCGGCGAGCGACTCAAGCCGGATGCGCGCGCGATCACCACGTTGCCGCTTGCCGCGATGGATTTGCTTCGTGTCATCGACCCCGAGCGCGTCGGCCTGATGGAAGGCATCAAGCAGCGGCTCGATGCGCGTGTCGAGGCGTCGGGCGCAGCCGCCGAAGCCCGGGCGGCGGACCTCGAGAACAGCAGCGACGCCGAACAGTTTCGTGCGGTGGAGAAGGATCTGGCACGCGAAATTGAGCATGGCGGGCGAGAGGCCGCGCAAGAACTCGACGCAGTGGCGGCAGGTGGCAATGAGCAGTTCGTCGACATCTTTTCTTATGCGCGCGAGCTGATTGGACCTCAGTGGCCGCTGGGGACCGCCTTGGCCTTGCCGGCCGCTCCGCGGGCAGGCGCGTCGGCGTGCATCGACGGAATCGCTGCATCATGATGCCCGCAGCCAAACACGGCGATCCGCAGCTTGGCGTGGACATCCATCTGTGCGTCGTGCCGCCCTCGCCGTCACCCGTGCCGTTGCCGACGCCGCACATGTCGATCGTGTTCGACCCGTTCGACTACGTGCCGTATCTTGGCGCTACGGTCACCGTCTGCGGGATGAAGCGGGCGACCGCAGGCACCAATGCGATAGTGGTGCATATCCCGCCCGGCTTCCCATTCGCGCCCAAGCTGCCCGACAAGGATGACGAACTTTTTATGGGCAGCGCGACCGTGGTCGCGGATGGCGATCCGTTCTCGTTCATCGGGGTGCCGGTGCTGGGCTGCCAGGTGGCAGGCATGATCAGCCCGCCGCGGCTCAAGAAGAAGGGGAAGAAGCTGATGCTTCTTCCGACGACCTTCAATCTCGCGATCCCGACCACCGTTTTCGTCGGTGGTCCGCCGACGATCTCGCTGATGGGCATGGCGTCGAAGCTCGGCTTTGCGGCCTTCGGCAAGTTCCTGAAGTCCAAGTTCTTCAAGCGCATCCGGCAGAAGCTTTTCGGGCACATGAAGCCCGGCTTCCTCAAGTGCCTGATCTTGCGCGCCGAGCCCGTGAACATCCTGACGGGAGAGGTCTCGATTGAGCAAGAGGACTTCACCCTTCCCGGGCGTATTCCGATCCAGTGGACGCGCAGCTACGCATCGGGCAATCGCCGCAGGGGCCTTTGCGGGCACGGCTGGGAGAGCCCCGCCGACGGCCGCATCGAGATCGATGCAGACGGCGTGTCGATGCACTATCCGGGCGTGGGCCCGCTCCACTTTGCGCAATTGCCCATCGCGCAAGGCGAGGCTGGGGCCGAGCTCGAGCTAATGGACGGCGCACTGCTGACCGACCACGGCACCGAATTCCGGGTGCGGACCAAGGAAGACCGCATCTACCATTTTCCCAAGGAGCTGGTCGCTGCCAACGCCGAGGGGAGGCCGGAGCTCGCGCTCGGGCGCATCTCCGATCTCTGCGGCAACTGGCTCGAGTTCGAGCGTCGACAGGGCTGCCTCATTGGCATCAATGAATCGGCGGGCCGGCGCATCGACATCGTCCTGGAAAACAACCTCATCCGTGAGGTTGCGCTGTACCTGCCAGAGACAGAAAGGCGTCACACATTCATCCGCTTGGAGCATGACGTCGAAGGTGATCTGGTGGTGGTCCGCGATGCGCTGGACAACGCATACACCTTCGCTTACGACGCGCATCACATGGTGCGCCATACGGATCGCAACGGCCTGTCGTTCTACTACGATTTCGACCGGCCTGTCGAAGTCGACTGGCGCGTGGCGCACGCCTGGGGTGACGGCGGCTTGTACGACTACCGATTCGAATACCTGGATGCGCTGAACGAGCGCCGCATCACCGATTCGCTGGGCCATGTTTCGATCGTCAAGCTGGACGAGAGTGGATTGCCGATCTCCGAGATCGATCCGCTCGGCGGCATGACGGTCTATGAATACGACGACGTCGGACGCACCACCGCGGTGGTGGACCCGGCCGGACGCCGCACCGAGTATGCCTACGACGAACGCGGCAACTTGCTGAAGCTGGTGCGCCCCGATGGCGCGGTCATCGCTACCGTGTTCGACGAGGCCGACAAGCCCGTGACGGTGACCGACCCCAACGGCGCCGCGTGGCAGCAGCGCTTCGACGCCCGAGGTCTGCTGCTGCAACAGGTATCGCCACTCGGATATGTCAGCCGTTATGAATACGGCCACCACGGCCAGTTGCTGGCCTTCGTCAATCCGCGCGGCGCACGCACCGAACTGCGCTACGACGCGGAGGGGCAACTGGCGCAGATCAACGATGCCCTGGGCCATGCCACGCTGTTCGCTCACGACGTGCTGGGCAACCTCGTGGCCAAGGGCGACGCGCTCGACCGTCGCACCCAGTTTCGCTACGACGCCAAAGGCCGGCTGATCGCGGTGAAGCTGCCATCGGGATCGGTGGTGCAGTGCGGTTATGACGCCGAAGACAACCTCACCGAGTACATCGACGAGAACGGCGCCATCACCCGGCTGGAGTATTTCGGCCAAGGAGAGGTCGCTCGCCGTATTCAGCCCGACGGCCACCAGGTGGAGTACCTCTACGACACCGAAGAGCGGCTGATCGGCGTGCGCAACCAGCGTGGCGAGGTCTATCACCTTAAGCGCGACCCGCTCGGACGGATCGTCCAAGAAGTTGACTACTGGGGCCAGCCACGTGACTACGGCTACGACCACAGCGGATATCTCTTGTGGAGCCAGGACCCGCTGCGGCGGCGGGTTGCCTACGACTGCGACCCGCTTGGGCGCATCGTGAGGAAGACGATGACTGATCCCTTGGGAGCCGAAGAGCCGTGGGACGAAACCTTTGCCTACGACGCCAACGGCAACCTAATAGAAACAGCCAACGCGCATGTCGCGGTAAGGCGTGAGCTCGACGGAGAAGGCCGGCTGCTGAAAGAGGTGCAGGCACATACGACGGGGCAGAACTTCACAATTGAAAACACCTACGATGAAGCTGGCAACCGCGTTAAGCGCAGCACAACCAGCAGCGCCGGGCAAGGCCATGTGACCGAGTATTCCTACGACCTGCTCGATCAGGCATGCGGCGTTTACATCGATGGTGCGTCGCCAACGAGCGTGCAGCGCGACCCACTGGGCCAGATCTCCACCGAAGAACTCGCGCCGGGACTGACGCGCACCTATCGCTATAACGCCGACGGCCTGATTACCGAACAGACCGTGGAAAAAGACGGCAATGCAGTGTTTGTGACCCGCTACGAATACGACGCCGCCGGCAACTTGACACTTTCGAGTGATAGCCATTTGGGTGTGAATCGATACATATACGACCCTATGGGACGCATCCTGGCGCACTTCGATCCCCACGGACAGCTAAATCGATTCTTCAACGATCCGGCGGGCGACCGACTATTGACGCAAATCGTCGAATCGGAACAGCCTTTAAGGCAGGTCTGGGGAGTGGGAGACGGTTGGCGTCGCGAAGGGCAATACATGGGGGTTCAGTATCGACTCGACCGCGCGGGGAATTTGACGAAGAAGGTGGACGGGGATGTTCGGCTGGACCTGGCTTGGGATGCCAATCAGCGCCTGATCGCGAGCAGGCGCACGACGGATCAGCGCGCGAATGTGACTTTCTATGGATACGATCCATTGGGGCGCCGACTGTTCAAAGAGACGAATGGCGATCGGAGGTGGTTTGGATGGGATGCGGATGCAATGGCATTTGATTGTGATGCGATCAGAAGAACGGAAACCATGTATCGTCCCGAAAGCTTCGAACCCATATATCTTTGCATCGAGGCGATCAATTTGGGTCCACTTCACTATGGCGTAACAATCAACGGTTGTCCAACTCGCCTGTTGGACGATCAAGGGGGAATTCGGTGGACTGCCAATCCCGGCACTTGGGGATATGTCGACGACTCTGGTGTGAGCGCCTTCGCTGCGTTGACCCGATTGCAAGGTCAGTATTTCGATTCGGAAACCGGCCTGCACTACAACCGCAACAGATACTTTGACCCTCTGGCGGGAATGTTTGCCTCCGTCGATCCATTTCGGTTGGACGGTGGCCCGAACGTCTATTCGATGGGGCCGAACAGCCTAGCCTGGATAGACCCCACCGGACTAAAATGCTACGTTGCGGTCCGAGATCCGACGCGAGGCGTGGTTCGAGGGCGCCGACTCTCCCAAAAACAGGCATTGGGTCGAATTCGCCGCGGGCTGGACGTGATTGCGGACTCGGCAAGCGAAGCGGCCAGTCTTGCGAAACGAGCGCTGGTGGGCAAGCCGATGAGACACGGCCCCCATGGACCGCCGCCACAATTCTTGCCGCACTATCATCCGGCGCAGCACGCGAATGCCTCGCACATCTTCTATCCGAACTAGGATATGCATGAGCCTGATACTTATTGCATTTTGTACTGGCGGTGGCATTGAACGAACTCCCGTTCCCAACGCGATGCATGCATTTCCCGTCAAGGCTCAATTGGTAGGCGAGGGCGATGAGCTCGTTGCGATTGCTTTGACCGACGGAGTCGCCTCGGATCGTTTCTTTCGCTTCACGAATGACTCGCTAGGTCGCGATGGCGACAGGCTGCGCCGAGCGCTGTTGAGCTTCCTCACAGCTGCGCGCAACCCAAACGGCTACTTGATGATCAAGCCGGTGCAAGCTAAAGGACAAGTCAAGCGCGTGGCATTCGACCCAGCGAATGCCATGCGATTCCCGCTAGACAAGCTGGATGACGCGCTCAAGGCGTTGAGCCCAGGCAAGAGTGTTCTATTCACGTGATGATGTTTTATCGTTTGTGGATTTGAAGCAACTTGCGCAGGGGCAGCAGGCCGACCTAAGGCGACCATGCAAAGCCGCACCTCCCAATTCGCCTTAATTCGACCCCGGCACAAAAAGCATGGCCTTGGCTGACCTCCAGTTCATCATCAAGAGCCAATACTATTCTATTAGGGCATAAAGCTTCTGAATTGACGCGGTATGTGGGAATCGGCTGGTTTGGGTCGTGTCCCAGGCGGGCCGATGATCTTGGGAGTGCAATCCATAGGCACGCGCGTCGGTGCGTGGCGATCGTATGACACGTAAGGCGAGTGGCGCCGCTTGAGCATCCGCGGCGAGCGCTTGTTCAGCGTGCGCGTGGCGCGGATCCGGGCGCAAGCTTCGAGCAGTTCATTGAACCATCGTCGTCGACGCCTCGGGCGCGCTGGGGGAAATGCCCCGGAGCGGGGCTGTGCGCGGCGAAGCAGCTGCACATGCCCTGTGAAGGACAGCTCGGCATGCGGTATTCGATGCCGCGTGGCGCCCTGATGCAGCAGCCAGCGCACCGAGTAGTGCGCCAGCACCCAGCCATAGAACTCCTGGCGTACGAGCTCCGCGGTCTTGCTGCGCAGCACGCGCCGGCTCTGCCGCAGGTGCGTCTTGAGCTCGTCGAACACGCCCTCGATTTCCCAGCGCTGGTGGTACACCGCTGCCAGGTCCAGCGCCGGTGCGATTTCCGGGTCCAGCATCGTGGTCAACAGCCGGTAGCGCGGCTGCGCATCGGCCAGTCCCGGCAAGGCGTATTCGATGACACGCACGACGATGGCTTGGCTCATCGCCTCGCTGCGGCTCACGCCTGTGGGATAGATGGCACTGAGGTACGAACCATCGTCGAGCATGCGATGGACGGGCAACTGTCGGCTGCGCATGCAGCGCCTTGGAGGTCGTCCAGGCGCTGCTGCAGCGCCGAACCTTGCGACTGGGCCTGCGCCAGTGCGATGCCCTGGGCGGCGAGTTGATCACGCAGGGCGCGTTCGGTCTGCTGGGCAGACTGCTGTACATCGCGCAGCGCCTGACGCTCAGCGTCGAGCAGTTCGGCCGCGGCTTCCTCGCCGCGCACGCGGCGCTGCTGCTCCTTTGAAAGGTCGCCCTCGAGCTGCTTCGTCGCCTGGCGCGCGCGGTCGACATCGGCGAGCATGCGTGTCTCATGCGCGGGGCGGCCGTTCTGGAGGTTCTGGTAGCTGCGACTCCGAACTTGCGGACCGTCTGGAGCGCGACCTTTGGCGCATTCCCATTCGCTTGAATGCAGCCGAGACTTCGGCTGCACTTGACCCCAAAGAACGTACATGACCCCAACCCATCCCTCCCCAACCAAGATGGCGCTACCCAGACTTCGTTTCCGCAGGGAGGGTGAGCGGCGGCCATTTCGACGTGGCGACCTGGCCATGGGCCGAAACGCGCCCCACGAATGCGCGATCGTCGTGTTGTGTGCCGGGGAGTCCGACGCACTGGATGGAAAGCTCCCTGTGAGGACGATTCGTGGGGGCGACATGGATCTGGCACCTGGTGATCTGGTCCTCCTTGCGGGAGTCGACACGCAGGAGTTCGGGCCGGGGCTCCATGATCTGCTGAGGTTCATCGACACCGCCGCTGCCGGCTCCTGAGCCTTATTGGCGAGCGGTATCCAGCCGCAACGCGGTATTCGAAGCCTTGCCCTCTAGCCCACACAGCTCGTGCAGGGGGATGGCGTCGCGGAAGCGGGAGCGGCCGGACGCCGCGGAATCCGCGCTCAGGCCGCGAACGCTTCGCCGTCGGCGGCCTGCACCGGGATGTGGGCGCGCTCTTCCTTGATGAAATTGGCTTCGTCCACGAACACCAGCTTGGGCCGGTGGCCACGCACCTGCTCCTCGGGCACCAGGCCGAAGGCGGCGATGATGACCAGGTCGCCCAGCGAGGCCCGGCGCGCGGCCGAGCCGTTGAGTGAGATGATGCCGCTGCCGCGCTGGCCGCGGATCGCGTAAGTCACGAAGCGCTCGCCGTTGTTGATGTTCCAGACATGGATCTGCTCGTTCTCCGCCAGGTTGGCCGCCTCCAGCAGGTCTTCGTCGATGGCGCAGGAGCCCTCGTAGTGAAGCTCGCAATCGGTGACGGTGGCGCGGTGGAGATGGTCAGATGAGGCCCCCATAGTGGGGGCACGTGTGCCTCTCGCCTCTGGCAGGCCAAGTAGACCCTGTCCGGGACGTTCAGCATCAGCCAAGGCGCAGCGCCAACGCTTCCTCGCCGTGCACGAACTCAACGCGGGGTTCACCTCCGCGCAGAAAAACTTCTGCCGCGCGGACTCCTAGTCTTACTGTGTTAGTAATTTGAGCGAAATCAAGGCATTATGCGCACTTCTTCAGGAGAAGGGTGAACCTTGATGGAAGACTTACAGGAATTCGAGCGCTACATGGCCCATCTGAGCGGGGGGCTGGGTCATTCCGACCGTCATGCGGGCTTGCGGGGTTACACCACGGGGCTGATGTCGCCGCTGCAGCGCAAGAGCGTGGAGCCGATGGCGGCGCATATGGACCCGCTGAATGTGCGTTCGCGCCACCAGTCGCTGCACCACTTCGTGGCCGATGCGAATTGGTCGGACGAGCAGATGCTGCTGGGGGTATGCCAGTGGGTGGTGCCGTTGATGGATTTCAGCGACGGCGGTTGGTGGATCATCGACGACACGGGATTTCCCAAGCAGGGGCGGCACTCGGTGGGCGTGGCGCGCCAATACTGCGGGATGCTGGGCAAGCAGGACAACTGCCAGGTGGCGGTGAGCGTGTCGCTGGCCTGCGCGGCGGCCAGCATTCCGGTGGCGTGGCAGCTGTACCTTCCCCAGGAGTGGGCCGACGACCCGGCCCGACGCGAGAAGGCCCGCGTGCCCGAAGCGCTCGAGTTCGCCACCAAGCCTCAAATCGCGCTGCAGCAGATCGAACACCTGCTGGCCCAGGGGGCGCCGAGGCACTGCGTGTTGGCCGACGCGGGTTACGGCGTGGACACGGCGTTTCGCGAACGCCTGGGCGAGCTTGGCTTGCGCTACGTCGTGGGGGTGACAGGCAGCGTCACGGTGTGGCCGCCCGGGCACGAACCCCTGCCGCCCAAGCCTTACAGCGGCAGGGGCCGTGTGCCACGGCGGCTGCGCCACGGCGATGCCACCGCCCCAAAGCACCGGCCCCGCACGGTCAAGGACGTGGCCTTCGACATCGAGCCCGACGACTGGCAAGAAGTCACCTGGCGCGAGGGCACGAACTCTCAGCTGCGCTCGCACTTCGCCCGAGTGAGGGTACGTGCGGCGCATCGCGACCAGGAGCGCAGCGAACTGCGCGAGCCGCAATGGCTGCTGATCGAATGGCCCGAGGGCCACGACGAACCGCTGAAGTACTGGCTGTCGACGCTTGCCGAAGACACACCGCTGGAGCGCATGGTCTATGAGGCCAAGATGCGCTGGCGCATCGAGCGCGACTACCAGGATCTCAAGCAGGACCTGGGCCTCGGACAGTACGAAGGCCGAGGCTGGCGCGGCTTTCATCATCACGCCAGTCTCAGCATTGCCGCCTACGGCTTCTTGCTTGCGCAACGGCTGCAGCACCCCGCCGAGATCGACGGTAAAAAAAACTCCGCACGCCAGGAGCCTGCCCTACCCACGCATTACAAACCTCGGGGAAGCCCAGAGGGCGCAGCGCCACGTCCCATCCTCCATCACGAGCTTGCGATTGCGTATCGGCGCGCTGCTGGCTCGTAACCTGCCTCGGTGTCCCTGTTGTCTTCGGCATCAACCAGCACCAAATATCTAACACAGTAAGACTAGGTGCAGGAAGGAATTCTCCGAGCCGGCGGACGCGATGGCAAGCGACTCGAGTAGCGCCGCAATCGACGTCGGACTACCCCCTCTGATGTAGTACTTCAGTTCGGAAAAATACGAACGCAGCGCGGGGGGACTTGGGTAACATGGTGCTGTCACATTGGTTGACAACCAGATTCAATGATGCCAAGGGAGTTACGTCTTGCGGCTCACCAAGATATCGTTCGGGGCTTTCCTGCTGTGCATCGCGAGCCTGCTCGCGTCGTCGCTGGCCTGGGCGCAATCTGCCAGCGTCGTCGGCATCGTCGAAGGCGCCGCCACGCTGATCCGCCAGACCACACGCTACACGCTGGCCGAGGGCGTGGCGTTGAATGAGCAGGACATCATCGAGACAGCGCCCGGCGCTTTCGCCCAGATCGAACTTCCCGGGGGCGTCCTTGTCGGTATCGGTGAATCGACGCGGCTGATGATGCGGCCTCGCGTTGGCAAGGGGCTCGCGGCGCCGCCGCTGTATCTGCTCCAGGGCTGGCTCAAGACCAGCAGCAGCGGGACCTTCGGCTACGCAAGCCCCACCTTCGAGATCGCGACGCAAGCCGCCAACACCGTTGTCTACACGACCGGCGCGCAGTACGAGGTGTTCGTCGAAAGCGGCGCCGCCAAGCTGACGCTGCGCGATGGCGCCCAGACGATCGCCCAACTGGCCGGCGGCGACTTCGCACAACGGCGTGAAGGTGCCACACCGACGGTCGCGCGGCGCGCCGCGCCCGAGTTCCTGGCCAAGGTGCCGCGCCAGTTCCGCGACCGGCTGCCGGCGCGCGGCGAGCAGTTCGCCAAGCGCAATGTCGCGCCCAAGGCGCTCGGCGAGATCGCCTACACCGATGTGGCCGCCTGGCTGCGCACCGAACCGGCGCTGCGCCTGCCGCTGCTGCCGCTGTGGCGCTCGCGTGCAGCCGCCGACCTGAGCTTCCGCGCGGCGGCCAAGGCCGAGCTGGCGCGGCATCCCGAATGGGAACCCTATGCAGACCCCGAGGGTTATGCGCGCCGCCTGGCCGAAGAGGCCGAGCGTCGGCGCGCGCGGGAGGCCGCGCGCCAAGCCGCCCGGGCCGCCGCCGCCGCTGCGGCCGCAGCGGCGGGCACCGGCGCCGGCTCGGGTAAACCATAGTGAACCGCCGCGTGTCCAGCCGCAACTCAGCGACTACAGACAGCCAGGACTGGAGAACCACATGCGCCTCTTATTCAAGTTCAACCTGATCTTCCTGGTCGTCTTCGTCGCCGGCGTGGTCGGCGCCGGCAAGGTTTCCTACGACCTGCTGCAAAGCAACGCCAAGGAGGAAGTGCTCAACCACGCGCGCCTGACGATGGAAAAGGCGGTGGCGATACGCACCTACACCAACGACCAGATCCGCCCGCTGCTCGAAACGCAGATGAAGTACACCTTCCTGCCCCAGACGGTGCCGGCCTACTCCGCCACCGAAGTGCTGGCGACGCTGGCCAAGAGCTTCCCCGACTACACCTACAAGGAAGCGACCCTGAATCCGACCAACCCGCGCGATCGGGCGGCCGACTGGGAAGCCGACATCGTGAATCGTTTTCGCACCCAGGCCGACAAGAAGGAGTTCGTTGGCGAGCGCGAGTCGGGTACCGGGCGCTCGCTCTACATCGCGCGCCCGTTGCGCATCACGAACGCCGCCTGCCTGGTATGCCACAGCACGGTCGAGGCAGCGCCGCGCACGCTGATCGACAAGTACGGTCAGGCCAACGGGTTCGGCTGGCAGTTGAATGAAGTGATCGGCGCACAGGTGGTGTCGGTGCCCATGGCGGTGCCGCTGGCGCGCGCCGAGCAGGCCTTCAAGGTCTTCATGGCTTCGCTCATCGGCATTTTCGTGGCCATCGGCATCGTGTTGAACCTGATGCTCTACCTGCTCGTGATCCGACCGGTGACGGCGCTGTCGAAGCTGGCCAACCGCGTCAGCCTGGGCGAGCTCGATGTCCCGGAATTCGCGACGCATGGGCGTGACGAAATCGGGACGCTGGCGCAATCGTTCGCGCGCATGCGTCACAGCCTCGATCACGCCATCAAGATGCTCGACACCTGAGGTTCACCGCGCGTATGTCCGCACCCATCCCATCCCATGTCGGTCCGTACCCGATCCGCGGCGTGGTCGGCTCGGGTGCGATGGGCATGGTGTACCTGGCGCATGACCCGGCCATCGACCGTCCGGTGGCGATCAAGACGATCCACCGTCGCCTGCTCGACTCGAGCGACGACGACCCGAGCGTGGCGGCGCGCTTTCGCGTGGAAGCCAAGGCGGCAGGGCGGCTGACGCACCGCAACATCGTCTCGGTCTACCAGTTCGGCGAAGACAACGACTGCGCCTACATCGTCATGGAGTACGTCGCCGGGCGAAACCTGCGCGATTACATCCAGGCTCCGCGCAAGCTCGAGGTGTCGCAGGTGCTGTGCCTGATGCTGCAACTGCTCGACGGCTTGCACTACGCCCACGAGCGCGGCATCGTGCACCGCGATATCAAGCCGGCGAATCTGCTGATTGCCGATGACGGGCGCTTGAAGATCACCGATTTTGGTATCGCGCGAACCGAATCGTCGAATCTGACTCGCGGCACTTCCGTCATCGGGTCGCCCGGCTACATCGCGCCCGAGCAGTACACCAATAGCGACGTCGACCGGCGCGTCGATGTGTTCTCGGCGGGCGTGCTGCTCTACCAGATGCTCAGCGGGACGACGCCATTCGTCGGCACGGACGACGCGATCATGTACAAGATCGTCTACGAGCCGCACAAGCCGCTGAGCGAGGTGATGAAGGACGCCGCGCTCGAGCCCTTCGACGCGGTGCTCGACCGCGCGCTGGCGAAGGATCCGGCGCAGCGCTACGCGACCGCCATGGAAATGCGAACCGCGCTGCTGGCGCTCGCGACGGAGGCGGTGCCGGATGTGCTTGCGGCCGACATCCTGCTCGCTCCTCGGCTCAAAGGCCCCGAGGCGAAGCCGGCCGTTGGGAAGGTGCGCGACCCGTCCGCGCCCTGCAGGCCGAGCTCGACATCGGTGCCGTCGGTACCCGACCCGGCGACGACTCCCCTGACGCCCTCGAAGCCGCTGCCCGTCACCGGCCCGCCTTCGGTCCCGGTGCCCACCGGATGGGACACCGCGGCGCTGGCCGAGGTCGAACGCGAACTGGCCCAGCATGTTGGACCGGTGGCTCGCGTGCTGGTGCGCCGCGCAGCGCGCGGGTTGACCTCGCTGGCGGCAGTGCGCCATGCCGTCGCCAGTGCGATCGTCGATTTTGAAGCGCGCGAGCGCTTCCTGGCCAAGGCCGGTGCGCCGCGCAGCGATACCGCGGTCTCGGCAGCGGCCGCCAGCTTCCAGTCCACGCAGGTCGGGGGCGAAGCGCCGAGCGGCGTGCCGATGCTTGAGGGGGATGTCGAGAAGGCGGCCGCCGCACTCCTTTCCTCACTGGGACCGATTGCGCGGGTCGTCGCCAAGCGCTGCGCTGCGAAGTCGCATACCCGCGAGCAGTTCGTCGCCAGCGTGGTCGAACAGCTCATGCCGAACGTCGATGCCCGCCGTGTGCAGGCCGACTTGTGGCGTGCCCTCGGCTGAACTCGAGCGCGCCGTGATCGAGCTGCGTGTCACGCGCCGACCCGGCGCCACCGAACCCGATGCGACGGCGCTTCCGCTGCCGCCCGAGGGCCTCACGATCGGCCGCGCCGTCGATTGCGGCCTGGTGCTGGCTGACCCGCTGCGCCTTGTGTCGCGCCAGCATGCACAAGTGATCGTGGCCGACCAGGCCGCGCGCGTGCGCTGCATCAGCAGCACCGCACCCTTGTGGGTGAACGGCATGCAGCTCGACCCGGGCGGCGAACGGGCCCTCTTGGTGGGCGACCGCTTGCGCATCGGCGGGTTCGAGCTCGCCGTCGAGCCCGTGGCGGCGGCGGCTGCGCAGCGCTCGCGCCTGGATCGCTGGTTCGATCTGGACGCAGCGCTCGATCCACTCGCTGCCGAATCTCCGCTGCCGGCCCTTGCACCTTCGGCCGAAGCTGCGGCAATCAGCGCGGTGGTGTCGTGGCAGACGAGCCGGCATGTCGTGCGCACCATCACATCGATAGCGCCGAGTGCGCCCTCGATGCCACCGGCACCGCCGCCCCTGCAGGCCTCTCTGCCGGCAGTGACACCACGGCCACCGCCCGCCGCGGCGGCCCATTCGCGTTCGGCAGACATGTCGCCGGAACTGCGTGAGCTTGCGGCGGCTTTCGGTCGCGGCGCCGGCCTTGGCGCCGAGGTAGCGCCGCTCACGCCGGACTGGATGGAACACCTCGGCGCGCTGCTGCGGGCCACGGCCGAAGGCACGCTTGCGCTGCTGCAAAGCCGCGCGGTCGCGAAACGCCAGATGCGCGCCGAGGGTACGCACATCACCCCGCGCCAGAACAACCCGCTGAAGTTCTCGCCGGACGCGACCGAAGCGTTGACTCGAATGCTGCAGCGTGACGCGAGCCCCGGCTTCCTCGACCCGGTGGCGGCGTTGCACGACGCGCATCACGACCTGCTGGTGCACCAGGTGGCGATGGTGGCCGGCATGCGCGCGGCCGTGTTCGAGCTCTTCTCCCGGCTGGGTCCCGAGGCCGCCGAGAACGGGGAGGGGCCGGCGCACGGTATTTCACGCCTGCCCTTGCTCCGCGCCGCGGCCCTCTGGCATCGCCACCGCATGCAGCACGCCCAGTTGCTCGAGCACCTGGATGACGACTTCGAGACCATCTTTGGACGCGAATTCCTGCGCGCCTATGAAGCCCAGTCGCGCGTCAATGCCGACGTCGATCCCGCGCCGCCGGAGGATCCATGGCCGAGCGCGCGTTGACCGTCTCGCTCGCTGCGCTGTCGCAAACCGGGCGGCGCGAGTGCAACGAAGATGCCTTCGGCTATTGGGAAGGCGCCGGTTCGCTTGTCGCCGTTCTGTGCGACGGCGCTGGTGGGCATGGCGGCGGCCAGACGGCATCGCGCGCCGCCGTGACGCACGTGCTGGAAGCCTTCGCGCTCCATCCCGAGTTCAGCTTGAACGCGCTGCAGTGGCTTGTCCAGGGGGCCAACGGCGCAGTCGTCGCGCAACAGGTTGCCGGTACCCTGACTGCCGACATGCGCACCACCATCGTGGTGCTACTGCTCGATCTTCACAGCGGGGCGGCGCTCTGGGCCCATGCCGGCGACTCGCGCCTGTACCGCTGGCATGACGCCCGATTGCTCGGGCGCACGCGTGATCAAAGCCTCGAACAGCGCTTGCGCGACGCCGGCCTGAGTGCGACCGCCGACGCCTCGGGGCAGCTGACTTCGGCGCTCGGCTCGCCGGAAGGGTTCGACTTCGAGGTCCTGGAAACGCCGCAGGTGCTCGCTTCCGGCGATGCGCTGCTGCTGTGCAGCGACGGCCTGTGGTCGGCCTTCGACGATGTGGCGATGGCGCGCAGCGTGGTCGGCTGCAGTGGCGCCCAGGCCTGGCTCGATCGCCTCGAAGCGGGCGTGCAGCAAGCCGACCGCAGCGACCAGGACAACTATTCGGCGCTCGCGATCTGGTGCGCGGCGGGTTGAATTTCGAGCAGTTCGAGCAGTAGCGCCGGCTCCGGTGGCCAGGCCGCAGCCCGGGGAATGACATCGTGCGCAGCGGCGAGCGGCCACCAGAGGCTGGCCGGCTGCGACGGCCAGGCCTCGGCTGGCTTGAATTCCTGCTCGGAGCGCGGCGGCAACGCGGCTATAGCCGCCTCGAGCGCTTCGGGTCCTTCTGCTGCCGCGCCAAGCAGCGACGCGAGCCGTGCAGCGCTTTGGTCGGGTGAGGCCGGCGCGGCAAAGCGTTCGGCCAGCGTCAACGGAAAAGCGCGTCCGACACGATCGTGCGAAGCCACGATGATGCCGCACCAGATCTCGCCGGGCGCCGGCAGCGCCAGATAGCGCCACGGCGCGAAGGCGCGAAGGCGTTCGCGCAGCGCGGCGCCGTCCACCATCGTCGCGGCGAGGGCGAGGCCGCGCTGTAGCCAACCGTCCCAGTCGCCGCGCCAGCGTGGCGGCAGGCCACGGCCGACGAAGTCTCCGCGCGCGGGCAGCTTGCCGTACCAGGACACGCGACGCGACGGCAACTTCACCATGTCGCTTGCGGGCAGCGAAAACGTGCCAGCTCCCGGAGGGTCCAGATATCGGCGTCGGGCGCGCCGGATGCGCTCGCCTCGACGTCGAGGGTGCGTGTGTCGACGACAAAGGCCAGCCGCGCTGGCGCGCCCCGCTCGCCCTTCCAGTCGCCGCGCAACAGCACCCGAAGCCAGGCGAACGGACCTTCATGGACTTCGGCGCCGACCCCGGCGGGGCCGGGCGGCAAGATGCGCATCAGCACTTTCTGCGTCGACGCCGGTCCCGGCCAGACCAGTTCCTTGGAACGTGTCGGGCCGTTTTCGAAGCGCAGCAGCTGACCATCGACATCGATGCTGAACTGCAGCAGCTCGGCATCCATGCGCTGCGGCGTGAGGCGCAGCTTGAGCTCGGGCAGCGGAGCACCCCCGGGGAAGAACAGGGTACCGATCGCCGCCGCCTGCTCGAATGCACCCGGCATGCTCGCATCGACGGGTGAGCTGCGCGCTTTCCAAGGCCGGCTCGACGTGTCGACGCGTTCGCTCAACTGGTTGCGCCGGAATTCGTCGAACAGGCCGCCGGGTCCGAACAGGCGCGCGAAATCGGACGGTGCCATGTCGCGCGACGCGGCGGCGCCAAACGGAAAGCGCTCGCGCGTCAACGCGCTGCAGGTCTGCGCGAGTTCGGCCAGCGCGGCGTCGAAACTTGCCTTGGCGCCGCCGCGCGAGCGAATCAAGGTCCCGAGGCCGATGTAGACCTTGCGCAGCGCGACCGGCGCGCGGGCGGCCTCGGCGCGCAAGGTCGCGTCGAGCTCGGCATTGGCAGCCTCGTCGCGCTTGGCCGTAGCCAGGGCGTGAAGGCGGTCGAGCGCTTGCGGCCCGGCACCTGCCGCGTAGTCGCCGAGCGCGGCGAAGCGGGCCCGAAGCAGGCCATCGAAGGCGGCCTCGGCCGTGCTGCCGCCCTGGGAGGTCGCGCTGAACTCGTCGGCCAGGCGCGTCAAGAGGCGGCGCAGTGGCGAATCGGGCGCCGTGAGTTCTGTGGCCTGGCGCGCGGCGCCATCCGCATCGGTGCCGGGCGCCAACGCAAGGGCATCGAGTTGGCGCGACCAGGCGGCGATCACGCGCTGAGCCTGGCGCTTGCCGACCTGCGCGGCGATTTCGTCGCGCCAGACGCGGTCCTTCTGCAGACGCCGTACTTCGCTGCCGGTGTCGCCGAGCACCCAGTCCGCCTCGTTCGCGAGCTCATCGAAGGTCGCCTCGAGCGCCGGCACGAGCTTGCGCCGCCAGTCGCCGGCACTTGAATGCTCGGGCATCGGCCCGGCGCTCGACGCTGCGAACATGAGGGCGCCGGCCGCGCCGAGGCGCGTCGGCAGATCCTGCGCCGGTTCGGGGTCGGAAACGCGTCGCAGCAAGCGCTCGTGCACGCGCTGCGCCAGCGGCAGCGCCGCGAGGGCGCTGCGCGCCGCGCGCACCCCGGCATCGTCGGAGCGCATCGCCTCGGGCAGCCCGCTGCGCTCGAGCAGGGTCTCGACATGGCGCGCCCATTCGACGCGTTCGCCGGCGCCGCTCGCCTGTACCAGCGCCTGCTCGACCCAGGGTCGCAACTCGCCGCGGACCAGCCGCGCCGGGCTGGCGAGCATCAATGAAGCGCGCAGCGCCTCGTAACGCGTCGCGCTGTCCTCGGCCTCGCGCAGGTCGCGGCGCAAGCGCTCGATAAGCAGCGGCGCCAGACTGCGATCGAGCATCTCGCGGTAGGCCTGCTCCGCCGAGCGCCCCAGCCGCGGCCCCTGGAACAGCCCAAAGCCGAAGCCGGCGGGCGGTTCGTTCGGATCGATGCCATCGTTCGCGGCCAGGCGCTCGAGCAGCGAATAGAGCGGCAACACCTGCTCGAGGCTTGCCGACTCCAGCGAGCCGATGCGCTCGGTCAATTGCTCGACGCGCGTGCGCACCGTGTCGACATAGTCGAGGTTGCGCCGGTAGCTCTGCCACCACAGGGCAGATGCGGCGAGCAGAGCGGCGCCGGCAAAGCCGGCGCCGAACACGGCGGCTCGCCGACGCAAACGCAGCCGCTCCAGCCGCTGACCTGCCAGCGGCGCTTCGGCGATCACCAGGCGCTTCAGCAGCGAGTTCAGGAAGAACGACTTGCCGCCGGCGTCGGGTCGCGGCAGCGGCTTCAGCGCCAGGCCGTGGCTGCGTGCGAGTTCGCCGATCACCCGGTCGATCGGATTGCCCTCCTGGGTGCCGCTCGTCAGCGCGATCGAGCGCAGGCGCTGCGCCGGTTCGGCGACAATGCCGGCGAAGGCCTTGCGCACAAATCCTTCGAGAGGTGCGAGCAGGGCTTCGAACTGTGCCGCGAAGGCGTAGATCGGCAGGCGGCGCTGCGGCGTGCGTTCATGCTGCAGCGCCTCGGGGCCGCGCCGTGCCAAGCGCTGCGCGAGGTCGGCCAGGCGCGGCGCGAGATCGACCGGGATGCCGGCGACATCGGCGTCGAACACCAGGCCCCAGAGGTGCTCGCGTTGCGCGGCGTCGAGATCGCCGAAGGTTTCGACAAAGCCGGCGAGCAGGTCGGCCTTGGTCACCAGCAGATAGAGCGGAAAGGCGAGATCGAGCTCGCGGCGCAGTTCGTCCAGGCGCGCCGCGACCGCAGCCGCCTGGCGCGCGAGTTCCGCGCCGCCGTGCAGCAGGTCGGGCACGCTGACGCTGATGATCACGCCATTGATCGGCTGCACCGGCCGGTGCCGGCGCAGCAGCGCGAGGAATTGCTGCCATTCCCGGGCGTCGGCCGCGGCGTCACTGTCCTGTGTCGTGTAGCGTCCCGCAGTATCGATGAACACGGCGTCCTGGCTGAACCACCAGTCGCATTGACGCGTGCCGCCGGTACCCGCGAGCGGGTCGCGCCCGAGCCGTTCGGCGAGCGGAAAGCGCAGACCCGAATGCAACAGCGCCGTGGTCTTGCCGCCCCCGGGCGCACCGATGATCAGGTACCAGGGCAGCTGCTGCACCTGTCGCCGGCTCTGCCACCAGCGTTGGGTACCCTTCGCCTCGATGCCCTGCCGCAGCATCGCGAGCGCCTGGCGGAAGCGCTGGCTCAGTTCGGGGCTGGCATCGCCGGATTCGAGGCCCTTCAGCAGGCGCTCGTTGCGCCGCCGGGCCAGCAGCACCCGCAGCCCGCCCAGACCGAGCAGCAGGAGCGCGACCAGCGCCAGCAAGGCGACGCGTGTGCGCATGTCGTCGAAGGGATGCCAGTTGCCGAAGGCGAGCAGCGGTGCCGCGAACCACAGCAGGGCGCCTGCCGCGCCGAGGTTCACGGCGCTTTGCACGAAGCGGGTCGACGCCTTCATTCCGGGAACAGGACGATCTCGACCCGGCGCAGCGGCTTGCCGGCCGTGGCGTCGACGCGGGCCTCGACCGCGAGCCGCGCATCGCCGAGTTGCGGCCGCAAGACGTCGGCGGCGCCGCGCGCCCATTCCATCGCCTGATGCCAGGCCGAGGGCGTGCGGGCCGTCGGAGGATCGCTGCCATCGGTGTAGCCGACGACAAGTACCTTGCCCGGCAGCTTCGCGAGCGCTGCGCCGAGGCGCGTCAACGGGCCGGTGGCGTCGCCCAGCGCGTCGGCACTGACCACGACCACGCTGCGCAGCGCCTCGTCGCGGACCGACAACCGGCCGGCGTCGATGTCGTCACGCAGGTTCGGGGCCAGCCGCGGCGGCGCCGTCGGCGTGCCCGCCACTGGCACCGCCGTGGCGGTGCTTGCCGGCACGAGTTGCTGCAAGGATGCCAGCACGCCGTCGACGCGCGCCGCAAGCTGCAGCTGGCCGGCGCTGTAGACGCCCAAGGCCAGCACGCCGAGCAGCAGGACCGCCGGCAACGCGACGCGTGGCGCCCGCGGCGGGCTGGCGGCCGCTGCCGCGCAGTGCCAGGGGGCGACCAACGCCGGAGCCGGCGCCACCTGCTGCAGCGCGAGGTGCACGCGTGTGCGCAGGGATTCGTGTTCGCGGTTGTCGAGGACCATGCGCGCGCGCAGCCCGAGACTCAGGCAGGTGTGGAAGAGTTCGAGCAGCGCGCGGTACTCGCGCGGCTTTTCGGCGAGCCGCGTCAGCAGGCGCAACAGCTTGTCGCCGCCGTCGGCTTCGCCGTGAAAGCGCTGCAGCAGTCCGGCGCCTTGCGCACCCCAGGGCGCCGAGCCGAACTGCTCGTCGCCCCAGGCACAGAGCACGTAGCTCGCGGCCGCGATGCCGGCCTCGTCGACGCCTGCCGCGCGTGCATCCGCTTCGAAACGGTTCACCGCTGCAGCCAGCGTGCTGCGCAGCGCGGCCGGGTCGGCGGGCGTCGCGTCTCGCAAGCCGGCCATCAATGCCACGAGGGGGAGCGCCTGGGCGCGCAACGCACGCGCAGCGGCCGGCTCGTCGACGCCGTCCGGCCCGCCGAAAGCCGGCGATGCGGGCGCGGCGCCGGGCCGCTTCACTTCGCCCACCCCATGAGCAGTTGGCGCGCCTGCGCGTCGACGCGCGCGCGCGGCGCCAGCGTCCCGACGGGCAAGGGCAGGATGGCACGCCACTGCGAGTGCTCGATTTCCCGGAACGCACCGAACACCGCGACGGCACGCGCGTCGCCGCTCAGCTCGAGGGCCAGCTCGCGCGCTTCGCCAGGGCGCAGGTGCAGACTCTGGCGCACGAGCACATTCGACCCGAGGGTCGCCTCGTCATCGTCGTAGAGGCTGTCGAAACTCGCCTTCTCGAATCCGCTCGCATCGCGCAATACATAAATCCGCAGCGCCAGCGAGGCCGACGCGTTGCGTGCATCGGTGTTCAAGCTGCGCTGCGCCTGCACGAGCAACTGCAGGTTGCGTTTGGGCCCGGCCAGTACCGGTGCGGCACCGGGATTGAACATGAAATTCACGACCATCGAGGTGTTCACCCAGGGGATCTGGCGCTGAGCGGTGTCGCGCAGCACCTTGATGCGTACCGCCTTCATCATTTCTTCGACCTCGACGCCCGTGGAGCGCAGCTCGGTGGCGAGGTGGCGCGTATAGATGCTGTTGCCCCCGATCGGGCCGTCCTCGGCGACCCCGCCGGGGGCTGCAGAGAAAGCAATGAGGGCACCCGGCGCCGCCATCTCGGCCAGGCCGTTGGCGTTGCGCGATCGCCTGCGCGCCGCGAAGGGGTCGTTGCGGCAGGCGTCGATGATGAAGATGCGGGCGCGTGGACGCACCCGGTCGACATGCGCGAGCAGCGCTTCGTGCATGTCGATGGCCTCGTCGCGCACTTCGGCCTCGTCGCGCAGCGCGATATCGACCGGCAGCAGGTAGTTGCGCCCGCCGATCTGTACGCCGTGGCCGGCGTAGTAGAAAACCGATGCGACCTGATCGTCGTCCATGCGGCGCGCGAATTCCCGCAGCACGCGCTTGAAGTCGCGGGCATTGAGATTGAGATATTCGCCCACTTCGAAGTCGAGGGAACGCAAGGTCTGCGCAACCAGGCGAGCGTCGTGCTCGGGATTGTTCAGCGGAATTTCAGGGTATCGACCGTTGCCGATCACGAGTGCGACTCGGCGTTGCCTGGGGGCTTCGACCTTGGCCTGCGACTGAGCGTGGCAGACCCCACTCCACAGCACAGGGACGAGGCCGAGGCAGGCAAGAAGGCGACGGCGACGCATTGGAGTACCTTCGCCTTCGGCTGCGGTGCTATTCGACTTGGGAGCGGCCTGGCGTCTCATGTGTGAAGCCCTCCACTGGCGATCGCATCCCATTCTCGGCGCTGCGCAGCGGCGGCACAAGGGGAGCGCGCGGCCGCCGCGACGCGGCCGTGGTGCGGGCCCTGGGTGCGCGCGATCGTCCGTTCAGGAGCCGTGGAACTGCACGCGACGGTTCACGGCGGCGTACGGATCGGAGTCTGCGATCGGGCGGTCTTCGCCATAACCAACCGTCTTCAGGCGTGCGGTGTCGATGCCGTGGCGCTGCACCAGATAGTCACGCACTGCGCGGGCGCGGCCTCGCGACAGCTCGAGGTTGTAGGCATCGCTGCCGACGGCGTCGGTGTGGCCTTCGACCGTGACGATGCTCTTGGGCGCAAGCAGCTTGATGCCTTCGGCCAGCGCGTCGAGCTGGGCCCGTGCGGCCGGAAGGATGTCAGCGGAGTCGAAGGCGAAGCGTACCGGCAGGGACAGCGCCGAGGCGTCCGCGTTCGAGTCATCACGCGCAATGGGCGCAGAGGCCGAGGTACGCGCCGAGGTCTTCGCCAGTGCAACCGCCGCCGCCGCGACGAACTTCGTCGGGGCGGCAGGTGCATCATCGAGCAGGCGGATCGAACGGGTCTTGCCGAGCACCGCCGCCACGTCCAGCGGGTTCACGAGCTGGCCCTCACGATAGACGATCACCTTCTCGGCCTTCACCTGGGGGCTGATCAGGGCGGCGGCGAGGGCGAGGGCGAGGGTGCTGAAGTAGCGGGTCATTTCGGGCTCCTTGGGCGTTGGATTCGTCGATGCCCATGGGTTGCGCGCGCCGCCTGGTCGGTTCAATCTTTCTCGATCGACCCGATGCCGCGGATGGAACGTGTCACCACCGGGTCGCCGTGATAGCGCACGTGGCCGACACCCCCGATGCGCACCGCCAGCGTGGTGCTGGCAGCAAGTCGCACTTCGCCATTGCCATCGATCGTGACTTCGGCGCGCTCGCTGGCGAGCTTGGGTGCCAAATAGCTGCCCATGCCGGTGATGGCAAGTTGCTGCGCCATCACCTTGCCGCCCCCGACAGCGACTTCGCCGGCGCCGGTGATCCGCACGTCGAGGCTGCGCGCGTTTTCCAGGCGATCGAGGCGGATCGAGCCGCCGCCCGCCAGCACCAGCGCGAGCGCGTCGCTGCGCAGCGGTCCGATGCTGATCGCACCGGCCGTGCGCGACTCGAACACGCGCAGCGTCCGGACGCCGAGCTTCATCCGGATCGGCTGCTGTGTCTCGATCCGGCCGGGCGCCAGGCCGATGAGCAGGCGCCGGCCCTGAACCTCGGTCGTGATCTTGCGCAGCACCGCCGGCTCGGCTTCCAGGGTCAGCGTCTCGCGCGGGCCCTGCTCGATGCTGACCTCGCCGGCGACGGCGAACACGACCTGGTCGAAGTCGGCGACGCTGCGGGTCTCGGTGGCCGCCTGTGCCGGCTCGGCAAGGATGGCGGCAAGAACCGCGGCCGAAGCCGCGGCCCGAAGCGTTCCCCGCACGGGGAACACACGGGTGAACCAGTTCATGGTGCGGCTCCTGGGTTGCGATGAGCCGTGGCCTCAGCGCGGCAGCGCGAGGTTGGGTGGCGCGGGGTAGGGGCGCGCCTGGCAGGTGGTCCAGCCGGCATCGGTGACGATCACCGCCCCGCCGTCGCGGTCGATCGCCACCAGCTTCGCACCCTGCCGTGCGTCGGGGCCCAGGGTGACCGGCCCCTCGTCGAACAGCAGGCGGCCGTACTGCCAGCAGCGCAGCCGATAGGTGCCCTGCGCCTTCTGTCTCGGCACCGGCGTCGAGGCCGGGGGTGCGGGCGGGAGCCCGGACCCGACGCGATCGTCGGTGGGGGCGGCCGCGGTGGCGACGCCTGCCGTCGCGCCGAGGGGCAGTTGCAGGACGCCGACGGCGGCGACCAGGGCGACCGCGCCCACAGCGGCCAGGCGGATGCCGAGCTGCTTCGCACGGCCAGGACGGGACTCATTTGGCTTGGACACGGAAGTTCTCCTGGGCGAGCGTGCCGCCGCTGGCTTTGACGAAGGCGCTGCGGATCAGTTCGAGCGTGGCGCCGGGGAGGGGTTCGAAGTCGGCGCCGACCAGCGCCTGCGGCAGCGAAGCCATCACGTCACGCTGCGTCGCGAAGCAGGAAATGGTCTCGGGCACGCCCTTCGTGTTCATCGTGAGCTGGAAGCGCATCGCGCCGGGCAGCGCGAGCGGTTGGGCCGCGGCGACGCGCGAGTCGCGGGCGAAGCGGTTGGGGAAGAAGCGGATGACCTTGGCCTCCTCGTCCTGCAGGTAGCAGTAGACATGCGCATCCTGCGAGGGCGCGAGGGCCAGGTTGATCGCCTCCCCGCGGGCGAAACGGGTCTGCTGCTTCGGGGTCGTCAGCGAGAGCTTGAGCGCCGCCGCCTGTGCGTGGGCCGCCTCGGCTGCCGGGGTGGCTGCGGCCCTTGCGGCTGCTGCGGTCGTTGCGGCTGCGGCCACCGGGATCGATGCGGGGGCTCCGGCCACCGAGGCCGGCGCGACGTAGCGTGCAGGCTGGTCCGGCCGCTTGATCTTGGTGTGGTCGGCGGCGAGGAAGGCGTAGAAGAACTCCTCGTTGAGCACCGCCTCGCGGCTGAGGCCCAGCGCAGCGCGGTAGTTCGCGATCGCCTCGTCGATGGCCGGGTTGAATTCGCCGTCGATCGGGCCGTCGTAGAACGCGCGCCGGCGCAGCTGGTTCTGGAAGTAGGCGATCAGCTCGATACGCGTCGACGCCATCGCGTGATACCAGTCGAACATCTCGAGGCGCGTTTCGTCGTTCTTCTTCGGATCGGTCACGCCCAGGCAGGTCCAGTACGGAGTCTTGGTGAGCTTGCCGATGAGTTCGACCGCCGCGAGCTCGACCAGCCCGCGCAGCGCCTGCGTCTGGCCTTCGGCCTTCGCCAGGTTCATGCTGTAGTTGATGCCGAACTTGTGGTACGCAGCATCGCCGTCGATGCCGCTGCCCTGCTTCAGGATCATCACCGAGTTGCGCGAAGTGACGCCCGCGAGCACCGCCATATCGCTGGTCGTCAGCACGCTCAGGTCGAGCGCCAGCATGCTGGAGCCCGCATCCTTTGCCGCGCCGAGGTTGATGAAGGGCGCGAAGCCGATGCCGATGTCCTTCTGGTTCTTGACCAGGTTCTCGTCGAACTGCGACACCGAGCCCTTGATGTCGTACAGCGGGATGGCCTGGTAGGCCGACGCGCTTTGCGCCGAGGCGAGGTAGCTGATCACGTTCGCCGTGTCCTTGCCGAACGCGACCAGGCGCACCGCCCGGCTGCGCCGCGACATGTCCGACACCGACGAGATCAGCATGTCGCGCGTGCCGGCGTTCAGCTTCTTCGTTTCGTCGGCAATTTCCTCGGTCAGCATCGTGATGTCACGCACGCCGTAGTCGAGCAAGAGCGTGTCCATGCAGCGCAGCGCATGCGAGAAGCCGGTGATCGAGCGCTGGGGCCGGTCCTCGGGCCCCTTGCGGATCTCGTTGGTCTGCTCGATGGTGGGCTGCTTGACCTCGAGCGTCTGGCAGCCGGCGAGTGCGGCGAGGGCGGCGGCAAGCGCGAGGAGGCGCGCGACTTTGGGCGGTTTCATGTGAGATCTCCCTTCTGCGGGACGTCCGCTCAGCGGCACCCGCCGCGGCCGACGATGTTGATCGCGTTGGGTGCGAACACGAAAACCTCGCGCGGGCCGGCGCCGATGCGCCCGCCGGTGTCGATGTTGCCGATGCTCTGACTCCCGCAGCTGGTGGAGTCCAGGGAGTTTCCCTGTGACTTGCCTTGTTCGTCGGCCTTGCGCTCCTGGGCTGCGATACGGATCTTTTCCTTCGCGATCTTCGCGCGGAAGCGCGTATCGACGCCCATCAGCTCCTGCCCCGCCATTGCGTGGGCGCCGGCGCCCAGCGTGGCGGCGGCGAGGACGATGCGGGCGGTGAGGGCGAGGCTTGCGTTCATGGTGGTCTCCTGGGTGGGGAAGCGCCGGCGGGGGGAGACGCCGGCGCAGGGAAAGAAGAAGGACGAGGTCTTACTTCGCGACGCCGACGCTCTGGTCGGCGGTTGACAGGAAGCCCGCGGCGGTGTTGACCTGGCCCGTGGCGAGCACCGTCGAGTTCGTCAGCTTGCCGCTGCCTTGCGCGCCGCCGATCTGCTGGTGCGCCGAGGCCAGGAAGCCGCCGGCCACGTTGCTCACGCCGGTGGCGCCGACGAAGCTGCCCTGGACCTTGCCGTCGTCCTTGGCGAAGCCCACTTCCTGGTTTGCGGTGCTCAGGAAGCCGGCGGCGGTGTTGTTCACGCCTTGCGCGACCACGGCGGTCTGGCTGATCTGGCCGTTCTGGGTAGCGCGGGCGATGCTCTGGTTGGCCGTCGACAGGAAGCCCGCCGAGGTGTTGACCGCGCCGTTGACGATCACAGCCGTGTTGCGGACCTTGCCGTTCTGCTCGGCCACGCCGACGTTCTGCCGCGCGGTGGACAGGAAGCCGGCCGAGGTGTTGACGGTGCCGGTCGAGAACACGCCGGAGTCGGTGATCTCGCCGGCCATGGCGGCACCGAAGACGAGGCCGAGCGCGGCGAGGACGGAAAGTTTGGGAGCGGCTTTCATGGTGGATCTCCTGAAGGGTTGGCGGGTTGGGGGTGGCGGCATGCGCTTGCTTGCCTTCCGCTCCATGGGTTGCGGCGGGTCCGCAAACGGTTCAAGCGAATTGGCATTCGCGGCGGACAAGGCGAGCTGCAGGAATGAAAAGACCCGCCGGCGCGGATGCGCGGGCGGGCCGGGCGGCGACAGGCCGCGGGAGTAGCGGCAGCGGCTTACTTGGCGACGCCGATGCTCTGGTCGGCGGTCGACAGGAAGCCGCCGGCGGTGTTGACCGAGCCGGTGGCGATGACCGTCGAGTTCGACAGCTTGCCGTTGCCTTGGGCGCCGCCGATCTGCTGGCGGGCGGTGGACAGGAAGCCGGCGGCCGTGTTGCTGGCGCCGTTGGCGATGACCGTCGAGTTCTCGACCACGCCGCTGTCCTTGGCGAAGCCCACCTCCTGCGTGGCGGTGCTGAGGAAGCCGGCAGCCACGTTGTTCAGGCCGTTGCCGATGATCGTGCTGTTGGTGATCTTGCCGTCCTGCGTCGCGCGGCCGACGTTCTGCGTCGCCGTCGACAGGAAGCCCGCGGCCGTGTTGTTGGCGCCGTTGACGATCACGGTGCTGTTGGTGATCTTGCCGTTCTGTTCGGCCACGCCGATGTTCTGGCGCGCCGTGGCCAGGAAGCCTGCCGAGGTGTTGACGGCGCCGGTGGACAGCACCGTGGAGCCGGTGATCTCGCCGGCGATCGCGCCACCGAAGGCGAGACCGAGAACGACGAGGGCGGAAGCTTTGCGAACGAGTTGCATGATGATCTCCTGAGAGTGGTGACGAGGTTGATGGTGGGGCTTGCCGATTTGCCTGCCTTCCCGCTCCATGGGTTGCGGCCGGTTCGGAAACGGTTCAAACGATTTGGCAGCAGGCAGGCTGAGAAGGGTTCAAGCGGATGTCGGGCGGGCTGCGCGCCAGCGTAGGATTGCCCGCCATGCTCGACAGGGCTCCGCCTGAACCGCCTCCACACCCGCCACGCCTGACGGGCCTGCGCGGCGCCTTGAACGCGCTGCGCAATTTCGGGCTGGTGGGCCTCGGCACGCCTGGTGCCGGCGAGTACGACAGCTTCACGGCCAGCGATGGTCAGGTGGTTCCCGTTTACGTGCTCGGCAAAGGCCCGCCGCTGGTGCTGGTGCACGGGGTCGGGTGCTCGCATCGCGACTGGATGCCGGTGGCGCGAAGGCTGGCGCGGCGTCATTGCGTGCTCGCCTGGGACGCGCGCGGCCATGGCAGCTGCCGGCCGGTGCGCGGCAGCATCACGCTGGCGCGACTGGCTTGCGACCTGGCCGAGATGCTCGATCACTTCGGGCTGCAGCGTTCGGCGTTGGTCGGGCACTCCATGGGCGCGCTGACGCTGATGCAGTATCTGCATTTGTATGGCACGCAGCGCGTCGCGGCGGTTGCGCTGGTCGACCAGTCGCCGCGCATCGTGACGGACGACAGCTGGCGTCTCGGGCTGTTCGGCGGCTGCAGCGCGACGATGCTGTCGGGGCTGATCGCGGGTGCGCGCCAGGATCTGGCCGAGACGCTGTTGAACGAGGTCGGCACGTTCGGCGGCGCTTGGCTGAAGCGCCAGCTGGGTGTCGAAGCATCGCTCGGACGGATGCTGCGCCGGCGCCTGGGACGCATCGATGTCCGGCCATTGCTCGACCTCGCCGAGTCGATGGCGCATGCCGACTTCCGCGCTTCGCTGTCGCGCCTCGATGCCCCGCTGCTCGTCGTGCTCGGGGCGCGCAGCCCGCACTACGCCGGTCTGCCGCTCGATGCCTGGTATCGCGACACGGTGAAGCACGCGCAGATCTCGGTTTACCCGCGTGCCGGCCATTCGCCGCATGTCAGTGAGCCGCTGCGCTTCGCGCGCGAACTCGAGCGCTTCTTGGACGACCACGCGTGAGCGCGGTTTGCCTACCCGCAGCGCCCCTTGTCGTCCGATTTGAAGCAGAAGTCGGTGGTCAGGCTCGACGACTCCCAGGGCACCTGCGCGCGGCCGGTATCTTCGGCAACGCCGATGCGCACCCGCTTGAAGAGCTGCTCGATCTGCAGGCCCGGCGTCGGCAGGTTGGCCAGCAGGTGGCGCGCGTAGACGCTGTGCTTGCCGCTGGCGCCGTCGAGCGCCACGCCGTTCGGCGCGGTCGAGAAGGCCACCAGGGTGCCCACGGGCGCATCGAGCGTCGCCAGGCCACCCGGCGTCGCGCCGCGGAATCGCAGTCGCCGTCCATCGGGGCCGACAATGACGCCGCCGGCGAACGGGTTCACACGGCAGGCGTCGAGCACCACGATGTTGACGCCGGTGGGAATCGCGCTGAGTCGGTCGACGAACTCGCCGACGTCCGCACTTTGACGCTGGATGTCCGCTTCCGATTGCGGGTCGGCGTCGATCGGCACCAGGTAGTTGCGGCCCTTCACCTGAACGCCGTGGCCGGCATAGAACAGCATGCGAACCGAGGCCTTCGGAGCGCGCACCGAAAACTCGCGCAGCGACTCGATCAGTTCCGGCAGCCGCGTGTTCTGACGCAGGGTCACGTCATAGCCGAGGCCGCGCAGCGCCGCCGCGACGGCGCTGGCGTCGCCGGGCGGGTTCTTCAACGGTGCAGTGCGATACGCGCCGTTGCCGATCACCAGGGCGATGCGCGACTCGGCGACGTTGGCGTCGGCAGGGCCGCTCATGGCGGGACCGAAGGGCAGCGCTGCGGCGCCCAATGTGCAGCGCAGCAACATACGGCGGGTCAGCAGCGTGGCCATGGCGGCTACTCCCGAGGCGGCACGCCGGGCGCCAGCGAGGCGGCCTGAACGATCGGGGCAGCCTGCACCCGGGCGAGCGCCGCGGCCTCGGTGCCAGCCGGCACGCGCAGGTAGTAGTCGCCCAGCTGGCCCGGACCGCCGGCCAGCTCGCCGTGAACCTGGACCACCAGCATGCGGATGTCGGCCTCCTTGGCGTCGGGTGCGAAGCTGATCTTCAGCATCGGAGCCTCTTCGACGCGAACCGCGTGCAGTGCGCGGATTTCGTTCTCGTTCTCGCGTACGTCACCGAGCAGGTTCAGGATCACGCCGCCTTGCACTGCCACGAGCGCCAGCCCGGCCATCGCATAGCTCGGGCGCATGCCGAAGTTGCCGAAGAAGGCGCCGATGCGCTCGCCCAAGGTCGGACGGTCGCCCTGGATCAGGCGCATGGCGCGCGCCAGGCCGATCGTTGCCGGTACGGCCGGGGCGCTTTCCTGTACGCGCTGCTGCAGCGAGCGATACCAGTCCAACTCGCTCCGGGCCTCGGGATTCTGTTCCAGGTAGGCGTCGACCCAGGCGCGCTCTTCGGCTCCCAGCGTGCCGTTGGCGTACCAGGGGAGCAGTTCTTCGAAGCGTTTGTTCATGATGCCTGTGCTCTCGTGGCAACGGTCGCACCCTTGCGGTGCGGCAACGATGAAAAGATCTCGACCATGGTGACCACCCAGAATTCTTCGGCTCGTACGAGCCCGTGACTGACCCGATCGTTGTCCATGCAAGCGGCGACTGTGGTGAGATCACGCAATATAGCGCGCGCGACCGACCGCACCGAGACCCCGATCTACCTGCACGGGACATGCCCGTGTCGCCTCTGGGTTGCGCGAGGTCGGCCGAAGGTTCAGTTTATTTTTGCGCGCTTGTCACGTACACCGCAAGCTTCAGGATGCGAGCGCGCCTTTGGCGTCGGGGGCGCCGCCCTCGCTTCGCAGCAGAGACTCCAGGCATTTCTTGATCTTCTGGCGGGCGTGGAACAGGCGCGTCTTGACGGTGCCCTCGGGACAATTCTGTACCTCTGCCACTTCAGCCAGGCCCATGCCCTCGTAAAACACCAGGTGCAGGCATTCGCGGTGCTCGTCCGACAGCTTGCCCATGCAGTGCTGTACGCCTTCGCGCCGTTGCTTGCCCGCCAACTCCGCGTAGCCGTCAGGCGTGTCCGAGGCGGTGATCTCGGCGATGTCCTCGAGATCTCCATGCACCTCGTCGGGCCGGCGCGCCCGATAGACCATCAGCGCCTTTCTGCGTGCGATCCCGATGAGCCACGTGGAAAACTGCGAATCGCCGCGAAAGCGCTGGGGGTGGCGCCAGACCTCATAAAGCGTGTCCACCAGGACCTCCTCGGCCCGCGCGTGGTCGTTCAGCATGTTGAGCACGTAGGCGTATACCTTTCGGCTGAACGCCTTGTACAGCTGACGAAACGCTGCCTGGTCTTCGCGGCCGATGCGTACGAGCAGCTGATTGACCTCGTCGTTGTCCATGCGGGCGGTGGCGGTGCGGCGGGGGTGACGGTGACGCAATATAACGTCATCACCCATCGGTATGAATGGGGCTGCCTGCGCCACTGGCGGCATCAGCCAGAATCGACCCGTGAAGGACACGCCAACCACACCGCCTTCCCCGCGAGCGCCGAAGGTCTCATTTGCCTCGCGACTTTTCGGTTACGACGTGTTCATCTCCTTCGCGCTAGGCGGCCCGCCGCGTGGATCGCAGAGCTACGCGTCGGACCTTGCCAGAAGGCTGCGCGAGCGAGACCTGAGCGTGTTCTTCAGTGAGGACGAGGCGCCACCCGGCGAACCGCTGTCCGACACCCTAAGACGTGCCCTGCTGCAGTCGAAGTTGCTGGTGGTGATCATCAACCGCGACACGCTAGAGGTGCCGAATTGGCTGGTTCCACCACCTGCTGGGTCAGGCTGACGGTGGCCAGGGTCGTGCCGGTCTTGCGGACGAAGACCGTGGTCTCGAGCGTGCCGGCAGCGGGCAGCGTCACCCAGCTTGCCGTGTCGCCGCTGTCGGTCTTCGAGACGAGCTTGGTCGCCGGATCGGCGAAGCGCCAGATGAACTCGTCCGCGTCTTCATGGCACAACAGCACGTAGTCGAGGCGGCTGTCCACGGGCAGCGGCGCCGTCAGGAAGCTGACCAGCGTGAAGCCGGCGGTACCGCCGAGGCCGGGCACGGTGACCGTCTCGCCGAGCATGTTCCAACTGATCGGGGCGGCGATCGGCAGGAAGTAGCGCTCGGTCAGCGGAGCGGTCATGGCGTGGGCAGGGGCAAGGCCGCGTTCAGCGCCGCGTAGTCCTGCCAAGTCGGATGGCGGGCCAGCCATTGCGTGGCACCCACGTCGACCTCGGTCCTGTACGGCGTGGCTGCGGGCAGGGGACCGAGGCCGCTACCGGCACCGAGCGTCTCCTCGACGTGGGTCGTCGTCAGTGCTTCGGCGCGCGACATCATGAAGCGGTAGTGCGTCGGCGTGAGGTCGAGGATCACGAAGAAGTAAAGACCGCCAAGCCCATCGACCAGTGTGGCGTCGTAGGACGTCACTGCGCCGACCACCCACTCGGACAGGATGCGCTCGAACTTTGTCTGGCGGTAGCCGGTCGCGATGCCCGGCGCGTCAAACCATTCCCCGATCGGCTTGTCGCCGGAGTCGAGCTGCAGCGCGCCCTGGTCGATCGCATAGCCATCGATGCGCGTCTCGCGGTCGGCCGGATCGAGGTGTGCCAGCCAGTTGCGCCATTTGCGGCGCACCGCGTAGTGCTTGCTGACGCTGACCGCGCCGCGTTTGACCAGCACGTCGCTGTTGCAGTGCAGGTAGACGTCCTTGAGCACGCCCTTGGTGCGCCGGGTCGCGAGAGTCGGCGTCACCGCCGTGTAGTTGCTGCGAGCGCTGAAACGCAGATTGTCATTGTCGACGCTGCCGATATATTCGAGACGCAGGTCGTCGGCCATGATTGTCGAGCTTGAGGTGGGATCACATCGACCGTTTCCGTACGGCTGGCTGGACAGGATCGTCCGACGGCACATCGTCGGCCCCACAGCGCGGAAGGCGCGACCGCGCGTGGGCGCGGTGAGGAATGTCGGCGTTCTGAAGCGTCGAGTGCATGCGAGGACCCTGGGAGGAAGAAATGAGGGTGGCCGAGGATAGGGAAAATCTGCGCCGGCTGTCTCTTTGCCGTTTGGCATAGGCTGGGACTCGATGGCGCGGATTGGGCCCATGTCGTCGGCAGCGCAGGGACGCCGGGCATGTTGACGATCCCCCGACGAGAAGGGATGCGATTGGAGCAGGCGTCAATTGCTGGCGTGCTCGCTATCGCCGTCTAGCGGTACTGGTCGCCGGTCCTGGAGGAGGGCGCATGCAGACGGTGGAGCCGCTACAGAACTTGAGAGAACAAGCCTTGTTATGTTGAACGCGCGCCGATGTCGGAGGCCGACGTCGAAAAGCTGCTCCTGCAGACAGTCGACCCGGGCTCCCTTTGGGGTGCACCTCGATTCAGGGGACAAGTCGCGCATCTCCTTGACCGGCGCACAAGAAGAGACGACTCTGCTGTGGGCACGGCGAGCAGTGGCTGCGCCCGCACGGTTCCACGCGCGGATGAATGCCGCTGGTCTGCTCGTCGGCTTGGTGAGCCAAGCTGCCCGCTGAGCGCCAAGCTCCCCCCACTACTTCACTTCAAGACGGAATATTGAGTCGGCGACGACGCGCCGTGCGACACAGCCCATCAAGGCCCGTCCCAACAAGCCATAGCAGCGCGGCCTGGGTGATCGTGCTTTCCATGTAGATTGATACGCGACTTTACGAATGCAGGCAGCCTTTATCATCGGCATCCGGCTCTGCGCACCGGTTCAGGATCTCCGTGCGCACGGCGTCGCGCAGCCGGATTGACGCTGACCAGTCGTCACCATCCGCACGGATCGGGGCACTGACCCTCACGCTGATCGGCACGCGGCGTGGGAACCACTGGCCCTCGCGCAGCACGGAGCGCGTGCCGCGGATCGTCACCGGCACCACGGGCACTCCGGCCTGCGCTGCCGTAGAGAACGCGCCCGCACGGAACGGCAGCAAGCCTGGCACGCGCCGGAACGTGCCTTCCGGAAAGAACAACATGGCTGTGCCGGCGCAAACGCTGCGCGTCACCCGCGCGACGTCCTCCGCCCCGCGCTGCGCGTCGTCGCGGTCTACAAAAATGGCGCCGAGACCTCGCAAGTACACCCGTGGGATGAACTGTTCCTGGAGCGCTCGCTTGGCGACAAAGCGGAAATGGCGCGGCAGTGCGGCGACCAGAGTGATTCCATCCAGATAGCTCGCGTGATTCGCCACGACCACACAGGTCGCTTCACGCGGCAAATTCTCGAGCCCCTCGACCACAAACGGGAGCCCGGACAACCGTAAGAAGAGCCGGGCCGCATGGTGACTCAGCGCCCAACTCCAGGACGACTTGGGCAGCAATGCGGCCAGCGCCCACGTGATGGGCGCGAGCATCCAGAACACCAGCCAGACATATCCAGCGTAGGCCACCGTCGCACCGACGCGCCAAGCGCGCCGTAGTTGCGGCAGTATCGCCTGCCATGCAAACCGCGCGATCTGCCGCCACGGCGCCGGCTGCGCGGCCGAAGCGCCACCGTTCTCGTACAGTTCGCGGCTGGCCGCGCGACGAATCTTGCCGCTCGATGTCTTCAAGACCGTGTGCGGCGGCACCAGGACCACGTCGTCCGGCGGCGCACCGAGGACGCTGACCGCGGCGGTGTTGATCTGGCGGCGCAGTTGCGCCTGCGCCTCGGGGGGCATACTGCGGGTTTCCGCCATGACAATGACCCGTTCGCTGCGGGTCCCGGGGTCCGGGCTGCCGAACACGGCGACGCAGCCCTTGCGGATAGAGGGAATCGCGCCGACGACCTCCTCCAGGTCATACGGGTACACCTGACGGCCGCCCCGAATGATTACGTCCTTCGCCCGCCCGGTGATGTAGACGTCGCCTTGTGCCATGTAGGCGTAGTCGCCCGAGTCCAGCCACTCGCCATCGAACAGTCGGCGCGTCTCTTTCGAGTTGCGGAAGTAGCCACTGGTGGCCGATGGTCCCTTGAACAGCAGACGCCCTTCCTGGCGTTCCGCCACCTCACGTCCCGTCGAGTCGACTAGGCGGACCTCATGGCCCGGCAGCGGCTGGCCGCATGCCACGACCAGTTGCACGTCAGACGCGCCGGTCGCCGCGGACAGCGCGCGGCCCGAGCGCGAGAACGCTTGTCGGTCGATGCGGTCGACTATCAGACCCCGCCCTGGCGGCGGGAAGGTCAGGCCCAGCGAAGTCTCCGCCAGTCCGTACACTGGTGCCAGGGCTTGCGGCCGCAGCCCGTAGCGGGCGAAGCGTTGCTGAAATTCCAGCATGGTCGTCGCGCTGACCGGTTCGGCGCCGTTGAACGCAAATCGCCAACTGGAAAGGTCGAGCCCGTCCAGCGCGGCCTCGTCCAGCTTGCGCAGGCACAGCTCGTAGCCGAAGTTGGGCCCGCCCGAAAGCGTGCCGGAGTGCCGGTGCACTGCCCACAGCCAGCGTTCCGGTCGCGCGAGAAACCTCAGCGGCGACATCACCACCAGCGGATACGCGTAGTACAGGCTGCCCAGCCACGCCCCGATCAGCCCCATGTCGTGGTACAGCGGCAGCCACGAGACGAAGACGTCTTCGGAGCTGACTTGCAGGACCTGCCCCATGGCCCGCAAGTTGGCGAGCAGGTTGGCGTGCGTCAGGACCACTCCCTTGGGACTGCTGGTACTGCCGGAGGTGTACTGCAGCAAGGCGATATTGCTTGCATCGGCAGTGAAGTGTTCCAAGGAGGCAGTACACGAGGACAGCTCTTCAACGGTGCAGACAACGCGCAGCGACGGCACCTGCGACTTGAGCAGCGTCGCCAGCGCCTTGGCCTGCAGTACGGTGATCAACACCGTGGCCAGCGCGTTGGTGAGGATGCCGACGTGACGCCGCAGGTGCTCCTCGATCTGCGCCGCCCGCGCCGGCGGGTAGATCGGTACCGGGATGCCTCCGGCGAGCAGAATGCCGGCGAAGCTGAAGAAGTACTCACGGCCGGTCGGCAGCATGAGCGCCACCGGCTGACCCGGCAGAAAGCCGCGATCCAGCAGCCCCGCGGCGACGCAGGTGGCGCCCTGCTGCAAGTCGGCATAGCGCAGGCGCGTCAGTCCGTCGTCGCCGTTGTCGATCACAACGTGCTCGCGCTGCGGATGAGCCCGCACGTGCCAGTCGAGCACCTCCTGCAGGGTCGCCGCCGCGTACGGCGCTTGTGAGACGCGTTCGGGCACCGGCAGCCGCTGTGTCTGAAGCACTTTCGTCTGGTGTGGACCACGTGCGGCCAGCAGCGCGCGCAGCAGGTCCCGTGGCGCTTCGGCCGTGCTCAGCATATGCTCCGGCGGGCGTACGCCGAACGCGCGCTCGAGGCGCATCAACAGCTCCACGCGCGCCAGGCTGTCCAAGCCAAGGTCTTCCTCGAGCGCGCTGTCCAGCGTCACCGGGCCCATGTCCGCGCGACCTGGGTGGAGTTCGGTCAAGACCTCCCGCACGATCCGCAGTACAGCCTCGTCCGACACTGCGCGAGGAGGCGAGTCTACGTTCATTGGCTGATTACCGTTGCTGCATTTGGGGCCCCTCTGGTGGAGGTGCCATCAAGGTTCTTTCCATCGGCGAGACCATCCTGCGCCGTTCTCGACGGCCCCGGCAAGAAAGCCATCGGGGCGTGAAGTCGCGCATCAACCCCATGCTCGACTTCAAGGTCTTCAACCACGCGGCGGTGACGATCGCTGGCGTGGAGTTGTTGCATCGCATCCGCAAGGGCCAGTTCGATCTCGCCCGGCTGCCGTTCGAGGCCAAGGTGCGCCCACAATCTGGAACGCCGTGCTTCGGCCCGACCTGCGCGGCGCTTTGGCAAGTTACTCGGCCACGCTAAAGGTTTGCACCGGAGCCCCACTTGGAATGATCGTACTTTTCACGGGAATTGGGGCGCTTGGGGCAAAAACACTTTGCGCGGCAACGACTTGCGAGCTCGGGTCATGTCGTGACCACCGGTCGCCGCAAAGCCTTGATCTCCAACGGAATATCGCCGCTGGCCGTATCAGTTTGCGCAAAAAGTACGATCACTCCGATTCCCTGTCCGTTGGCCCTCATCACGCGAGCAACCCGTTTATTGGTTCACCGGGCGCCCGCGTGCAGTTCACGCGTCACGCGCGTCGATAGCCGTACCCAGGCAGCTCGTCCTGGATGTCACCGATGAGTTCGACCAGACGTCCATCGGCAATCTGCTCAGGCTGCACGGTAGTAGTAGGTGCTGCGCGATGATTGGCAGCGATAACGGCGCCCGCATTGGATATGTGAACTTGCGCCGAACCAAATTCCAGCATGATCAGGACGTCTTGGTGAAGGGGCGGCGCATTGCACGCTCGCACGCTGCACGACGGTTTTGATGGTCGCGTCGACATGCGATGGACGAGGCGAGCTTGGCGCGCGACATCCAGGAACTGCTTGACGAACTCGGTGCGCGGGGTATTGCGGTCATCGTGTCTTGGGGCATGCGCTTCATGAAGGGGAACGGCAAGCTGGCGCACATGGACAAGTTTCCCCTGCATCAAGGGACCATCTACCTCGAGCGGGTGACGCACCTCCGCAAGCCGGAATCCGCGGTCTGACGCCAGTGAAAAGGGGTACCAGGCAGCCGGGGGGTTGCACCGTATCCGTCATCTGCTTGCGCTGCGGAATCCCTTGTTCGGGGCGCGCCCATAGGAGCGCGGGAAGTGGACGCGACAAGGTCGAGGCCAGGGCGGAGCGGCTTCCCCCGGCTTTGTCAACGAGTCGGTTCGTGAGCCTGAAGCGCCCGCGTCGGGGCTTGTGGGCCAGCAGGAAGAGGCCAAGCAGCGAGCTGAGCCCACCTGCTGCTGCGTCCAGCCCAACCAGGCGCTGCACCGTTGCACTTTGCGATGTCATTCAATTGAATTACAATAAATCCGTTGTTCTCTGACTTGGAGGCCCGCCATGGTCGCAAACGCATTGGTACAGACCCGCATCGACGCTGACGTGAAGGAGCGCGCCACCGCGGTGCTCGACAACATCGGCCTCACCGTCTCGGACGTGATGAGGATCGTTCTGACACGTGTGGCCAAGGAGGGCGCATTGCCGGCGGGTTTTACCGTTGACGCTGCGGCCCATGACGCCTGGTTCCGAGCCAAGGTGCAGGAGGCCTTGGATGATCCGCGCCCCGCCGTCCCGTACGAGAAGGTTGAAGCGCATTTCGCCAAGCGCCGAGCAACTGCGCTGCTCAAAGCGGGTAAAGGTGAGGCGTGAGGCTGGAGTGGTCGCCGTTGGCGATGGATGACCGGGAGCGGATTTTCGACTTCATCGAACAAGACGATCCGCGCGCGGCGATTGCAGTGGGCGGCGACGCGGCGGCGCTGTCGAGGCGCCCATCGGCCGGTGGGCGCGGTGGTTCGCCCAGGTATCCGCAACGGTGGCCGGAATCCTCGGCAGCCGTGCGTGCAATTGCAATGTACTAGCGTTGCGTTTGCAATTCATGGTAATGTTCCCCCATGACACGACAAACCCCCCAGCATCAACCCAGCCCGGTCGCCAAGCGGCTGATCCCCGCGCCGCAGGGCGTGCCGGCCGCAGGCGTCATCACGGGGTTCATCGAGGAAGCAGCTCAGGACGCCGTCGAGCAGTCGAAGGCGGTGCATGAGCTGACCGCGCGACTTGAGAGCGTCTTCACTTCGCTCAGCGATCTGCGCGCCGCCAAGCGCAAGGGCGCTGCCGCGCTGACCCGAGCGAAGGTCTTCGTTGAGATGCACGAGGCCGGCCACCATCGCATGAACTTCAATATCGACCTTGCGGCGACGCTCGCCGCGAAGCCAGTCACCGCAGCAGCGGTCCGGCAATGGTTCGAAGCGACCGGCATGGAGCGGCGCAAGGACCTGTTCCTCGCCCTGCACGTGCATCCATCGACGCTCTCTCGCGCCGGGCCGGAGACCGAGATGGACGCCTCGGTGACCGAGCGGATGTTGCGCCACAGCGACCTGCTGGTGCGCGCCGCCGAGGTGTTCGGCGAGGATGGTAAGACTTGGCTCACCAAACCACACGATCTGCTCGGGGGAAAAACGCCGATGGAGTTCGCTGGCAACGAATTCGGCGGTGCCAAGGTGCGCGCGATGCTGAACGCCATCGAGTACGGCGGTGTCGTTTGAGCATCGCCGTCTGGCGCATCGGCAGCACCAAGGGCCTGACGCTCTCGACGCTGTGGCTCGGCTCGACCTTCGAGTCCGGGCGCTGGCACCGCACGCCGCCCGAGGGCCAGCCGGTGGTCTACGCGGGCGGTAGCCGCGCGCTGTGCCAGCTTGAAAAGCGTGTGCATTGCAACGGCGTGCAGCCGCTCAATCAGGCGCTCCTGCGGCTCGACCTGCCTGACGATGCGGTGCTGATGGACATCCGCGAGGCGGGACTGCCGGACAACTGGCGCGCCGATGAGCTGTGGACACAGAGCGCCGGGATCACGTGGCGCGCCTCGGGCGCCTCGCTGGGCCTGTGGGTGCCGTCAGCCGTCGAGCCGGACGAGTCCAACATCTTGCTGAACCCGGACCATCCGCAGTACGCGGCGGTCACGATCACGGTCGAGCGCAACCCGTTCCGGTTCGACAAGCGGATGTTCTGAAGGCCGACGCCTGCGCTGATTGGGGGCGCGGTCAACCTCGCCATGAGCGGCAAGCAGGCGTATGACAGCGCTCAGGCCTTGGCCAGCGGCGGCCAATTGAGCTACGGCGTCAGCGTCAACCTGAGCCGCAACGAGAGCCAGAGCACCAGCGTCACCACCAGCAAACAGGCGGTGGGCTCCAGCGTTGTGGGCAGCAACAAAGTCAACATCGTCGCCACCGGCGGGGGCAAGGATTCCAACATCCTCGCGAGCGGCTCCACCATCGCCGCCGGCAACACCGTCAACCTCGCCGCGGACAATGACATCACGCTGCAGGCCAGCAAAGACACCAGCGTGATGGTAGGCCAGAACAGCAGCAGCGGCGCCAACGTCGGCGTGACCTTCGGCGCCGGGGCGCAGAACGGCTTCAGCATCCAACTGGGTGTGAGCCAAGGCAAGGGCAGCAACAACCAGGACGACACCCGCTACAACGCCAGGCAGGTGAGCGGCGGCAAGGCCGTCAACATCGCCAGCGGCGGCGATCTCACCCTCAACGGTGCGGTGGTCGAGGCCAACCGTGTCACGGCCGACGTCGGCGGCGATCTGAGCATCGCCTCGCTGCAGGACGTGAGCGTGGGCCAGAGCCGGCAATCGAGCAGCGGCTTGAACGTGAGCCTGTGCATCCCGCCCATCTGCTACGGGGCAGTTGCCACCGTGAGCGGCAGCGCTGCCGGCGCCAAGAGCAATGGTGTGTTCGTGAGCCCGAACACCCAGGCCGGCATCAAGGCCGGCGACGGCGGCTTCGACGTGAACGTTCGGGGCAACACGACGCTGACGGGCGCGGTCATCGAGAGCACCCAGGCGGCCATCGACGCAGGCAAGAACAGCTTCGCGACTGGAGGCAGCCTGACGATGAGCGATCTTCAGAACGTCAGCAGCTCCAGCGGCAGCAGCTACGGGGTCAGCGGTGGGGTCAGCCTGGGCTACACCACGCAGGCGGACGGGAATCCATCATGGGATCCCAAGGAGGGGCAGCGGGCCGTGCCGCCCAGCGGCAGCGCCGGCGTAGGCAGCGACTCGGGCAACAACCAAAACAGCACGACGCGATGCGGCATAAGCGGCATCGCCGGAGACCAATCGGTCAGGGCCGGCGACAACGCCAGCGCCGGGACGCTGGTCAAGGACTGGAACACCCAGACCATCGTCAAGGACGTGCAGGCGCAGGCGCAGATCACGCAGCAGTTCAATCAGAACGCGGCGAGGGAGATCGGCGACTATGCCGGCAAGAAGGAGCGGGAAGCCCTTGCCCGCGAAGACAAGGCCGAAGCTGCGAAATGGGCCGAAGGCGGCGAGTACCGCGTGGCGCTGCACACGGCGGCAGGTGCGCTCAGCGGCGTGGCGGGAGCCATTGCCGGCCGGAACCTCACCATCGTCGAGGGGCGCAACACGACTTATTCCTCGGCCGAACAGGACCGCAAGACCAGCGGCGTGAGCGGCCTGCTGGGGATGGCGGTGGGCGCGCCGATCACCCCCGTCTTGCCCTTCTCCAAGGGGAGCACCACAGGCGTCGAGCTGCAATCCGACACCGCGTCGGCCAGCACCATCACCAGCAGCCAGGGTGGCGTGCTGCTGCAGGGCGGCACCGTGAACATGGTGGGCGTGCAGGTCGACGCCGCCAAGGACATCGTCATCAACGGCGGTCAGGTCACCATCCAGGCTGCCACCAACACCAGCTCGGTCACCGGCACCAGCAGCACCAGCGGCAAGGCCTGACCGCCAACCAGTTCATCTGGCACGACCCGAGCACCGGCATCAACGCGAAGCGGACCATCACCACCGAGATCCAGGACAGCACGCTCACGCGCACCACGCTCAATGGCACCAACGTGACCATCAGCGCTGCCGACACGCTCGCCATGTTCGGCACCACGATGAATGCGTCGGGCGCCCTCACGCTCAACGCCGACACCCTGCTCCTGGGCACGCAGACCACCGAGCACAGCCAGAGCGAAACCAGCCAGGGGCGCGACCTCGGCTACCAGAAGACGAAGGACAAGGGGACCCAGGACCAGACCACCAACTACAACCAGTTCAACGCTGTCAACCTGGCGGTCAATGCCAACCACGTGCAGGCGGGAATCGGGGCAAGGGACAGCGTCGAACAGCTCGCCAAGCAGCCGGGCATGGGCTGGGTGGAGCAACTCAACAACGATCCGAAGCTGCAAGGCAAGATCGATTGGGTCAAGGTCGAGGAGGCGCACAAGAACTGGAGCCATGAGCAGCAGGGGCTCACGCCCGAGGGGGCGGCCATCGTGACGCTGGTAGCGGCGTTTGTGACCGCCGGGGCAGCGTCCGGCGCGGGCACCGCCGTGGGCGAGGCGGCAGCGGTGGGTGCGGGTGAGGGTGTTGTGCTGACCACGGGAAGCACCTTCGTGAGCGCTACGACCGGTGCCACGATCTCCAGCGCAGTAGGTGGTGCAGTCACCGCGGGCATCACGGCGCTGGCCGGCCAGGCGGCGGTGGCGCTCGTCAACAACCAAGGCGATCTAGGCGGCGCGCTGAACGATCTGGGATCGAGCGCCAGCGTCAAGAACCTGCTGACTGCCGTCGTCACGGGCGGCGTGCTGGGTGGACTGAACCTCAACCCCACCGGCTTGCCAACGGTCGGCGGTGGTGCTCAGCAGTTCATGACGCAATTGGGCCAGAACCTCACCGCCGGCGCGGCGAGAGCCGTGATCGGCACGGCCATCAATGGCGGCAGCTTCGAGGAGAACCTGAAGCAGGGCTTAAAGAACGCGCTGCTCGACACGGTGGCGGCCCAAACTGCCAATGCGATCGGAACCCTCACCGCCATTGGCACGCTGGATGACTTCACCAACAAGATTGCTCATGCCATTGCCGGTTGCGCTGTTGGCGCCGGCAAAGCGGACAACTCGTCCGGTTGCGGCGCCGGCGCGATCGGCGCGGTGATTGGAGAAATCAGCGGCAACGCGTACGGGCGCGACGAGTTCGGCAATCTCAGACCTGGTGCTGTCGAAATGGCTCAGATGTTCGCCGGCATTGCCGGCGCGCTCGCCGGACTGGACGCTGCCGAGATCAACATTGCTGCTGCTGCAGGCGCCAACGCTGCTGCAAACAATGCGTTGAGCTTGCGCGGCTCGGCCAAGCTGATGAGCGACTTGCGAGCCTGCTCCAGCGGCACGGGCGGGACCTGCGACATCGCACAGTTGCGCGAGGAGATGGCACGTGACGCCGACAAGCAGGCACAGCGCATGGACAGTGCCTGCGGCAGTGGGGGAGACCTGAGTCAATGCATGGCGCTGGCCAACAGCGCGAACTTGAGCTTGACCAATCTCATAGTCGCCTACGAGTACGCCGACACCGCCGACAAGAAGGCGCTGGTGGGCGATCTGCTGGGCCGGCAGATCGAGGACATGACGAGGCTGTACAACACGCTGGGCACGCGGCAGGAAGCAGCCAGCATCCGCGACTTGGTGGGCGCGGCGATCACCGGATCGCTGCAGGCGGCCGGGGTGGTGGGGATGAGCATTGGGGGCAAAAAACCAGGAGAAAGCACGGGGCCGATTGCTCTGACGCGAGCTAAATTCGGCCACACCTTCGATACTCATGGCCAAGGGCAAACTGAATTCCTGACAAAACGAGCTGCCGGTTCAGGAACACCTACAGGTCAGTTTTTAGACGATCAAGCAGCGGCTCGTCTCATCCAAGAGAATCTCAGCAACTTGTCAAACGGCGCTATCTCCATCCCATTGCCCAGCGGGTTTCCTGCACGCGTGATCATGCCCGACGGAACCTATGCACCAGCCTCCTCGGTCAGGATAGTTCCAGGCAGAGGCGGCGTCAAAACGGCGTATCCGGAGCTCTAAAAATGTCACATGAATTCTATGGGGCCACTGCGCGTGCAGTGGCTGAGATCAATCGATTGCTGAAGCTGCCTGCGACAGGACGAGAGCAGGACTGGGAGTTTGAACTTGCAGATCCAAAAAGGATTCACGAGATGTTGAATCTTTTGGTGCTCGGCAACTTGAACGATGAATGTCGTAGCGCGCTCGCCTTGCTATTGTTGGCTTCGATGGAAGAGCAAGACTCCTTGGAGCCAAGAGATCTAGTTCAAGCAAAGGAGTGGTTCCTCCGAAACAAGCGGGCTCGAGATCAGATGCATTTCTATTGGATTCAAATGAGCCGCGCTACTAGGCCAGACTTGATCAGCCGCGTGCTTGGCATTGGTTGAATACCGAGGTCAGAATGCATCGGGGCAGTGGGTTGACAAGAGCAAATCTCGGGATCGCGCGTTTGCCCGCGTTCTTGGTCGAGCTGAGCGCAGCGATGATGGTCGCGTCCACGATGGTGCCCGCGCGCATCAGAAGACCTTGCTCGGCAAGATGGGCGTTGATCTCCTCGAACAGGGCCTTGGTGAGGTCGTTGTCCAACAGCAGTCGTCTGAACTTCAACAGGGTGGTGGCATCGGGCACCGACTCGCGCGACAGGTCGATGCCCACGAAGTCGCGCAGCGCCTGGCTGTCGTACAGCGCGTCCTCCAGCGCCTCATCGGCCAGGCCGTACCACTGTTGAAGGCAGTACATGCGCAGCATCCTGGGAACGCCGATCGGCTGTCGCCCGACGCGCCCGCTCGTGGGGTACAGCGGCTCGATCACAGCAATCAGTCGCGCCCACGGCACGACGCGTTCCATGTCGGCCAGAAACCTCTCGCGCCGCGTGCGCTTCTTCTTCATCGCGTACTCGGCACTGGCAAAGCTGCGTTGGTTCATCTCGGTGGTGCTGTGATTTGCGGTACGTTCACGCATGCACGGGCCGTGCCCGAAGCGACCTATTGATCAGCATTTCCCTAGATCGGACCACTGCGGCGGACCCATACCGCGATGAACGCTGCAGAACAGCGCGACGGGTGCACCAAAGAACGCGAAGATGCGGTGTTTCGTCTGAAGAGTAGAGATGGATCTGCCGATATGTCTCTATGAATGATAGTGAAATATGCCAAGTGACATAGAGCTGACACGTCGCCGACTTTGCACCTCTTACCGACAGCTATTTTGTGCCGAAACTCATACCAAGCAGATGATGTCTTCCATGACAATTGTCATATAAGGAACGGCGCTTGGCGAAGACATGCCTTCGGCGCGTACTCGCCCGCGTGTGGGTTGACGGTGAGTGTTGTCGTGAAACGCGATCTCGTCGGCGTGCGCGACGGCGCTGAGCACATGATTTGATGAAGGCTCGTGTGCGCGAGCCGAGAGGATTTGTCGGATGAATTTCCATGCCCCCGCTTCGAAGCCTGAAGACATTCATCATCTCGATGAACTCAAGCGTGATCTTGCGCGTACCCACAGGACAACTCGAACCAACTACGAGGGTGTTCAGGTCGAGTTGATAGACGCGGACTACGCTCGGCTCATCCGAGATGGGTATGTCATCATCGAATCGCTGCTCGCACCGGATCAATTGCAGCAAATTCGCGCAGCTGCAGACGAATGCTTGGGCCCCACGAGCCGCAATAGCTTTGAGGGCAAACTCACGCAGCGGGTGTACGACGTTTTCAGCAAAACCCGGGCCGTGGATGCATTGGCGGAGCACCCCCGCGTACTGGGTCTTCTGGATCGGATCTTTCTTCCCAACTACCTGCTCTCGCAGGCGCAGATCATCAACATCATGCCTGGGTCTGAGCCTCAACTTCTCCATCACGATGACGGGGCCTATCCCTTCCGCGTCCGCGCAAGGCGCTCGGGGCAGCCACGATCTGGGCCATTGACGACTTCACCGCGGAGAATGGTTCTACAGTGGTCGTTCCTGGCAGCCATACCTGGGACGATCATCGAAAGCCGACGGCTGATGAGCTCATCCCTTGCGTTATGCCGGCCGGTTCCGTTGTGGTGTTCCTTGGTACTTTGTGGCATGGAGGAGGGCGCAATCTTTCTCCTCGGTCGCGCTTGGCTGTAACTTGCCAATATTGCGAGCCTTGGCTGAGACAGCAGGAAAACTTCATGAGTGAAATATCCCTCGCCATCGCCGAAACTCTTTCAGAGGATCTGCTGCGCATGATCGGCTACAGCGTGCTGCCGCCATTCTTCGGTATGGTGAACGGCATGCATCCGAAGCGCCTGTTGAATGTCGACCGTGAGGGTGAGCAGATTTTCTGAACGTGTTCTTGGTGAGCAGATCAGAAGGCGAGGCGTTCGCGTCACGCCAGATCCGTTGCAGCAATTGGTGCCGGCCAGGATCCGGACACTTGCGGTGAGTATCTGTGGAATGCCGACCAAGCAACTAGCGGACCTCGCCGAGATCGCGGCTCAAGGTTTTCTGAAGCCGATGGTTGGCTTGGAAATCCAGTCCTCCAAGGTCGTGTCCACCATTGCAGCGGTGGAGAGCCGTCTGCGCGCTTCGGGCAGGGGCGTGCTGATCTTCTGAGAATCCTTCAGTTCAGCGCCTTGCGAATCTCGACCACACGTTCGGGCGTGAACACGCCGCTGGGCAGCAGGTCCAGGATCGACAGCACGCTGCCGCGCGAGCCCCAGCTGCCTTCGTCGATCGTGCGGAACGTGGTCCACCAGGCCGGCGAGGGCTGCTCCATGGCGCACGCCTTGGCCATCGCGGCGAGCACGTTTTCGGTGACCTGCTTGCGCACCGGCAGCGGCCAGGCCGCATCCATCACGCAGATGTCGAAGGTGGCGACGTCGGGCGCGGGCGACTGATCGCATAGAAGCTGGCCGCCGATCGCCATGCAGTCGGGTGTGCGCTCGACAAAATGCACTTGGAATCCAATGCGGGCCGGCGGCGCGAGCTGGCCAACCTCGGGGACGAGCACCGCGTCGGTCAGGGACAGGGCGAGTTCTCGCCGTTGCTCGGGCGACAAACGGCCTTCGGGAGTGGTCACGGTGACGATGGTCATGATGGGATGAGTTGCAGTTGGTAGAAGAATGCGTTGGTCCGAATCTCAACGGCCCTGGAAGCGGGCCTCACGCCGTTCCATGAACGACTGCAGGCCTTCCTTGAAGTCAGCGCTGGCGAAGACCTGCTTGCGGATTTCGGGAATGGCGGTGATCGCCGCGGCCTCGCCCTGCTGCACGTAGGTCAGCGCCGCCGCCTTGGTGGCACGCAGCCCGATGGGTGCACAGGTGCATATGCGGCGAGCAATGTCGAGCGCGCGTTCGCGGTGGGCGCCGTAGGAGTGAACCTCCTGCACCAGGCCGACCTCCAGCGCGCGCTGCGCCGAAAACTCCTCGCACAGGAGCAGCAGATGCATCGCGTTGCCCCAGCCCATGCGCTGCAGATAGCGGAAGTGCGCTCCGCCCAGAGGGGCGATGCCCCGTTTCGCCTCCAGTTGATGGAAGCGCGCCGTGTCAGCCGCAATGACGATGTCGGCCGCGAGCATCATCTCGATGCCCACTGTGTAGGTGATGCCGTGAACGACCGAGATCACCGGCTTGCGGCAGCGTCGGGCCAGTCCGAGCGGATCCACCTGCTGCGGCGGGATCGGCTTCGCGGTCGCGGCGGGGCCGAAGAACTTCGGCATGTCCAACCCCGCGGTGGTGTGCTCGCCCGCTGGATCCAGCACGGCCACCCACAGCTCGTCATCATCGTCGAAAGTCGTGAGGTGCTGGGACAGCTGCTGCATCATTTCCGGCGTGATGGCGTTCTTCTTCGCCGCGTTGTCCAGCGAGATCATGCATACGTGGTCCTGGACCGACATTCGCACCTGAGGCGCGACGGTTTCATCTGCCATGGCGAGTTCTCCTTGGGCTGGGTTTCGGTGCGCATCGGCGGCTGAGGCGACTATGTCACTTGTCATAGAGGTTTCATCATACACTCCCTATGACATCCGACATAGAGAAGAACCCGCATGTCCTCCCTCACCAGAGACAAGATGATCGCCGGCGCCGCCGACCTGTTGAGCAGGCGCGGCGTGCACGCGACAAGCCTGCGAACCGTGGTGCAGCACACCGGCACACCGCGCGGCTCGCTGGGCCATCATTTTCCCGGCGGCAAGCAACAGCTGCTGGAAGAGGCGGTGCGCCACGCCACCGAGAGCGTGGCGGTGCCGCTCGAAACGCTGATGCAGGAGCGCGGCGCGGTCGAAGGCCTGCAGGCCTTCGTCGGCTGGTGGCGCCGCATCCTCGAGAGCTCCGGCTTCGAGGCCGGCTGCCCCGTGCTGGCAGTGGCGGTGGAACCCATGGCGGACGAGGAGGACGCCGCGTCGGGGGAGCACCTTCGCGAACTCGCCCACGACGCCTTTGAGCGCTGGGAAGCCATCCTGGCCGCCGCGCTGCGCCGTGAGGGCGTGGCCGCAAGCCGCGCGCAGCGGCTGGGGGCGCTCACCGTAGCCGCCATCGAAGGCACCGTGGCGATGTGCCGAGCCGCGCGCAGCACGCGCGCGCTGGACGATGTGCAGTTGGAGCTGAAAGCCATGCTGCTGGAGGCGACCGCGCGCTGAATCTCTTCCGCGAGGCAGGGCGAGACCATGGGCGTTGTCCCAAATGACCTATTCGTTTCGTGCGCCTGAGATCTTCACGAGTTTCACGATGAGAGGCCCCGTTGCATCAAAGTTCCGACGAAAGTCTGCTGCACTCCCGCCAACAGCGTCCATCCCAAGCTCCTCGAGCCTCGCTTTCATCGCGGGGCTGTGCGCTATTTCACGTGCGTGTTTCTCAAGGCGCTCGAGAATCGGCTTTGGCGTTCCTGCAGGAGCTGCCAGCACGAACCAGGACATGGTGACCAGTTCGGGGTCAGGGAAACCTTCCTCTTTCATGGTTGGCACATTCGGCAAACCCTGCAGGCGCTTTTCGGAAAGAACGGCAATCGGTCGTACCCTGCCGCTTTGAATCAGTGGGAGCATGGGCGCAAGCGTTCCCATTCCCCACGGCACCACCCCGGCTGCGAGATCCTGGGCAAAAGGCGCCTCGCTCTTGTAGGGCACATGAACCATTTCGAGGCCTTGAATCTTGCTCAAATACGCTGCTGTGAGATGCCCGCCCGAGCCCGTCCCGAGAGATCCGTAACTGAGATGCCCCTTTTCCTTCCTGGCCCATGCAACGAACTCCTTCATGTTCCTTGCCGGCACATCCTTGTTCACCACAAGGATCATTGTGTTGGTTGCGACCTCTGAGATCACCGCCAGATCACGCTTGACGTCGTATGGAACGTTGCTGAAGGTGTGCTGCGCGTAATAGATCGGAGACGAATAGGTGAACAACAAGGTATAGCCATCTGGCGCGGCCTTGGTGACCGCCTGGGTCCCGATCATTCCTGAAGCTCCAGCCTTGTTGTCCACAATGACCGGCTGATCAAGCCGCTTCTTCAACTGTTCGGCAAACACTCTTCCCAGAATGTCCGTTCCCCCTCCAGGCGCAGCGGGCACCACAAGAGTCACCGGCTTGCTGGGGTAATTCTGGGCCAATGACAGGCCGCTGCAGGCGAGCGCTGCGGCCGCGATCGTGATCTTGATGAATCGCATGTATGTCTCCTTCGGTTGCTGCGCCAATCTGAATGGAAGCGGGCAGCAGTCTTTTTGTGAATATGAACGGAAGTGCGGCTGCCTTATTCGCCAGTGCCCAGTCCGTAGTACTCCCGGACGCGCGGATCGCGGCTCTTGCCGGGTTCGAACACTTCGAGCAGCACGTCGTCCGGCGCCTTGACCATGAAGTAGCCGCCGCCGGAATGCTCCCGTACGGGGTTGGGCAGATGCAGGCCCGCTGCCTTCATGCGCTCGTAGACGTCATGCAGGCCGACCACTTGCATTCCCAGGTGATGCACTGCATTGCGACCCAGGTCGCGCGGCGATTGCTCGTACAAGTGCATGGCACCGATGCCGATCTTCATGAACACATTGCGTGCGCCGCCGTAGTCGCCATCCCAGGTGACGCGGGCATCGAACCACGTTCTGTAGAACGCGATGGTCTCGTCGATGTTCGACGCGAACAGGTGGACGTGCTGGAGGTGATAGCGATCGTCGAGACCATAGGGCCGACTGCGGCTGTGGCTGGAACTGGGAGCGGCTTCTGTCATGCTGTCTCTCTCTCTATTGACGTGGGTTGGGGCAATGTGTCTGCTTCACTTCTTCCAACGCTTCTGGTCGCGCACGTCGTGCAGGCCGGGCAGCTCGGCGTGGAAGCCGTCAGGAAAGACGCGGTGCTTCTGCACCTTCTGCGTGCCGGTGATCGGCAGCTCATCGACGAAGTAGATCCAGCCGGGCGGCTTGTAGTAAGCCAGTCGTTCCGCGGCAAACTGAAGCAGCGCCATGGCCAGGGAATGGTCGCGGGCGCCCTCCGCGGCGGGAATCACGCAGGCAAGAACTTCCTCGTCGCGCAGTTCGTCGGGCACTGCCATCACGGCTACCTGCTTGACGAGCGGGCTGGCGGCGAGCACCGCTTCGACTTCCGCGCTGGAGATGTTCTCGCCACTGCGGCGCACGATGTTCTTCTTGCGGTCGACGAAGGTGAACAGCCCGTCGGTCGAGCGGGTGCACAGGTCGCCGCTGTGGAACCAGCCGCCGGTCCATGCGGCCTCGGTCGCCTCTGCGTCGTCGAGGTAGCCGCTGAAGAAGCCATGGCGCGGGTTTTCCGCGATGTGGCGCACCACCAGTTCGCCCACCGCGCCGTCGGTCACTTCCTGGCCCGCGTCGTCGACGATGCGGGCCTGCAGGCCCGGCAGCGGTCTGCCGCAGGCCCGCGTATGGATCTGGCGCGGCTCCCGGTCGACGCACATGAACCGACCGGTTTCCGTCATCCCCCAGACCTCGATGAGCGGGATGCCGAAACGCGTTTCGAAGCGCTCGTGAAGCACGGGATCGACGCCGGCGCCGAACGCCACACTCACACCCGAGTGCCGGTCGTGCTCGGTCTCGGGCTTGCCCAGCAATGCCGGAATCATGATCCCGAGGTACTTGAAGCGCGTGGTCCGGGTGTCGACGATGTCGTTCCACCAGTGCGTCGCGCTGAACCGCCCCGGCATCACATAGCAGGAGCCTGTCACGATGGCAGTGCCCAGCGTGTTGATCGCGTTCATGTGATAGAGCGGCAACGGATTCATCTGCCGCTCGGCGCCAGTCGCGAAGGCCAGATGCGGCGGCAGCTGACAGGCGTAGTCCGCCGCCGTTTGCAGGTAGGTGTTGGTCAGCACGCAGCCCTTGGGCCTGCCAGTCGTGCCGGAGGTGTAGAGGATGGCGGCCACGCGGTCCGATGGAACAGCTGGCTCGGCGGCCGTGTTCGCGCGGCGCTGCAAGCGGGGTAGTCCCTCCGGGCCCTGGGTGCTCAACACAATCGCGTGACCGGAGGCTTCGATGGAGCTCGCGAGCAGCGGCCGCAGCGCAGGCAGACCGACGACGGCGCCGCACCCGGAGTGTCCGAGCTGGTAAGACAGCTCGGCAACCGTCAGATCGGTATTCAGCGGGACCACGCAGGCACCCAGCGCGTTGAGTGCCAGGTACTGGAAGACGAACTCCGGCCTCGACTCGAAGGCCAGCGCCACCCGGTCTCCCTCGCTCACACCCTGTTCCGCATACTTCGCCTTCAGCGCATCGACCCGATCGAGAACTTCGCCGAACTGGAGTTCCCTTTGCACCTCCCATGCTTCGGCCAGCCGACCGGGAACGGCCAGGAACGGGGTTTTTTCAAACACTTGTGCCGATTGGCGGAAACGATCGTACAAGCTGTCCCGGAGGTCCATCGGTCGCTTTCTCTTTTGCAAAGCCGCTCTTCGGCTTCGTTGATAGGGAAGGGCCGCGGTCTGGTCGTTGGCCGCGGACCGCGATTGCGCGGCACGAACGTGAGTCCGTCAAACGAGCACAGCAACGCTTACCCGGGCCAGATCCACTCGAGACCCAAAGCCAGGTGGCGCGATGCACCAGATTGATCCGGGAAGTTGCGAACGAATGCCCCGGAGCCGTTCGGGAACTGTAGGGACGCTCCGACGACTTTTTTTCTTACATCGATTCCTTGGCGGAATGCTGCCCGCGCTAGCCGGACAGGGCGTTGCTGCGGGCCTGTGCCTCTAGTCGACGCTTCAACTCCATCAGCAGTCCCACGGAGGGCGTCTTGCGCCGGTGATAGACCGTGACTTCGCCTGTTAGCGCATGCAGGTCGACGTCCAGCGCTGCCAACCCTTCGCCCGCGAGTGGCTGGAACGCTTGCTCAGGAAGCACCGTGATCAGGTCGCTTCGCCGCAGCAGTGGAATCAGAAGCGTGGCCGAGGTATCGGTCTCGACGCGCACGTCCAGTGCACCGAAGCCCGCATCGGCGAACATCCGCTCCGCCTCCGTCCTAAGCGTCACGTCGGAAGTCGGAAGAAGCCAACGCGACTTCGACAGTTGTTCCATGCTTGGGACGCTTCCAGCCAGCGGATGCCCGGCGCGAACCACAAGCCTGTAGCGCTGAGGTCCGACCCGCGTGCGCAAAACGTCGGGCGGGAGGTGCTGCACGCCGAAGCACACCGCCAGGTCGAGCTTGCCTTCTTCCAGCATGCGCACCAGCTCTGCCGAATGCTTCACGCTTACCAGCAACTGGACGGAGTGAGGTCCCGGCAGCATGTCGGCCAGCACCGGCGCGGCGACGCTACCGAGCAGCGCCGGTACGATGCCGAGCCGTATCGCCCCTCGGAGCGCGGCGACCTCGCCGGCCATGTCGCGCCGCGTCGCGGTCGTAAGCACGCTGAGTTCCATGGCTCGCAGGTACAAGGTGCGGCCAGCAGGGGTCAGCGCGAGCGCCCCCCCACCGCGCTCCATCAACTGGACGCCGAACTCGTCCTCGAGCTTGCGCACGACCTTCGTGACGGCCGACTGGCTCAGTCCGCAGCGAAGTGCGGCCCGCTGAAAGTTGCCGGTCTCGTGAACGGCTCGAAAGACATCCAAATCTTCAAGGCGCATCGAAGCAGCATAGCCGAGGCGCGGCTCGGAAGCTCATGGGGAAACGGGCAACTTCGTCTCAGGCGTCGTCGCCCTTGAACCGCTTCAGGCCCTTGAAGATCAACGGTGCGACCAGCGCAAACAGCGCCAGCGCCAGCAGCGTGGCGGAGCCCGCGTGCTTGAAGAACACGAGTCCATCGCCCAGGCTGATCTGCAGCGCGCGCCGGAACTGGCTCTCCGCCATCGGGCCGAGGATGAGCCCGACGATCATCGGTGCCACCGGGTAGTCCCAACAGCGCATCAGATAGCCGCAGATCCCGAAGGTCACCAGCATCACCAATTCGACCGTGGACGGGTTCGCAGCGAGTGTGCCCATCACCGCGAACACCAGGATGCCTGCGTACAGCCATGGTTGCGGCACTTTCAGAAGACGCACCCAAAGGCCTACGAGCGGCAGGTTGAGCACCAGCAGCATCAGGTTTCCGATGAAGAAGCTGGCAATCAGGCCCCAGACCAGATCGGCGTTGGTGACGAAGAGCAGGGGGCCTGGCACCAGTCCGTACTGCTGGAAGCCCGCGAGCATCATCGCGGCGGTGGCCGAGGTCGGCAGTCCGAGTGCGAGCAGCGGGACCAGCGTGCCGGTCGCGGCCGCGGTGTTCGCGGCCTCAGGTCCCGCCACGCCCTCGATCGCGCCTTTGCCGAACTCCTCGGGCTTCACGGCCAGCTTGCGCTCGACCGTGTACGACAAGAGAGTCGGCACTTCGGCGCCGCCTGCGGGAAGTGCGCCGATCGGAAAGCCCAGTCCGATGCCGCGCAGCCATGTTACCCCTTGCTGCCCAATGCGGTCCACGCCATCGAAGCGCACGGCACCTGGGTGCACACCGCCGCGAGGGCCGTCGGCTTTGCCTTGGTGATCGTCGCTGTCCTGCTGATCAAGATGCTGCGCAAGAACGGCGACAGCAATGAACCAGCAAAGGCTTGATCGCCAGTAGAGATACTGTCGGGAGGCACTCAGGCTGAACCCAATAGCGCAGGCTTTCGCTCAAGCCACCGTGATCACGCGCCGCGCCTGCCGCTGCGCATTGCCCTCGTCCACCGCCTGCACCGTCACCGGCCCCACCGCATGACCCGCATCCACCGTCACCGCCAGATCCGCACCCGTCGCTACGATCGTCAGCCCGGCGGGCGGTGACACAGCCTGAATCGCCGTGCCATCGCTGCTCGTCAGCGTGATCGTTGTGCCGGGCGCGACGTTGAAGCCGCCGGCGCTGGTCAGCGTGAACGCGGGCACCAGATCGAATGTGCAGCGCACCGGCACTGCGCTCGCCGCGTCGGCACCGACCTGGATCGTGATGGTGAGCGGCACGGTGTCTTCCGGCGGTTCGCCGACCGGCGCCTGCACCTGCATCGCGCCGCCGTCGCCCAGGAACGCAGTGGTTTGCGCAGACAGCGTGGCGGTGGCCGGCACCAGTTGCGCATTCACGGCGAGCGTGCCGCCCACCACCACCGTCGTCGGAAATGGCGCGATGGGCGAGGGCACGAGCACGAAGCCATCGCCGCCCGGTTGCATGCTCGCGATGGCCGCGGCCAGATGGTCCGCGGTGGCGCGCAGCGGCAGCGTGTCGATGACCTCCATCCGGAAGCGCCGCACCGCGATGTGCAAGTCCGCCGGCAGGTGGATCGGGCCGATGCCCGAGTCGTAGTTCGTGCCGTTGAAATGGTGGAAGCGGCTGATCTCCACGTCATCCGCACCCAGCACGCCGCGTGCCGTCACGCTGAGTTCGTCGGTGTCGAAACTGCGCCCCTCGCCGCCCACCGTCACGCGGTAGACGCGGCTGGCGATGGGGTCCACATCGAAGCGCACGCGCTGGAAGGGCAGGACCTGCAACGGCGTGGCGCCCGCCTCGGCAATCGGCACGCCTGCCGCAGTCACGTCGACGTCGCGCGGCGTCTGGTCGTAGAAGATGGTCGCACGGCCAGCGCTCTGCGCGTCGAGCGAGTTGTTCAGGCCGGCCAGCCCCTGGGCGGTGATGCGGTAGGAGTTGCCGGTCGGCGCCGGCCGCGAGAAGGCGACGTGCATGCCGCAGGAGCGTTCGAGGACGTTGTTCGTCGGAATGAAGCCGCGTGCGCCGACACCGGCCAGCGTGCCCGTCGCGTTCTGTGCGTAGAGCGCTCCCGGCATGGCAAAGCTGCTGCCGGCAGGCAGGGTGACCGTGGGCGCCTGCACAAAGTTCAACGTCGGTGCGTCCTGCTGGCCGAAGGCGATCATGTCGGTCGGCGTGTTGCCGTTGCCATCGCGCGTGCCGCCGCTGACCGTGAGCCAGTAGCGCGCCACGTCGCCGATCACCGCGACGCTGCCGTGCATGCTGCCCAGGGGGCAGTAGGTGTCGCCGCTGCGGTGCGAGGCTTCCTGCTCCATGCGCGAGCGGTGCGGGTTGGCGCGTTGGTAGGCGTTGTCGTTCCAGAAAAAGCCGAGGAAGCAGCACATCCACGACTGCGTGCCGAACAGGTAGCGTGCCGAGCGCGCGAAGAACTGGCCGGCGCCGTTGTCGGCGGCCGGCTGCCCGCGGTAGAGGATCTGGCCCCAGGGGTCGTGCAAATATTGCATCCAGCCCAGATGCAGTTCGTTGAGCAGCCAGCCATCGAGCCAGCCGGAGGGATCTTCCTCGGCGATCTTTCCGATGAGGAACTCGTTGGGCTGGTCGGCGCGCAGCAGCACCGCTTCTTCGAGCTCGACAGACGTGCCGTCTACGCGCGTGACCAGCGTGCGGTGCGCGCTGCCGGCAGAGGCACGCACTTCGACGCGGTCATGCACTGCCAGGCTCAGCGTGCTGTTGCCCACGGCGGCGATGGTCAGGCGCGCGGGCTGGTTCTCGTCCGCCACCGTGGCCGGATAGAAGCTGCGCAAGCCGAACACCGATGCGCCTGGCGAGTACACCGACAGCTCGACCTGTCCGCTCAGCGGCACCTGCGCACCGAGCGTGACGACGCGGTCGACAATCGTGTCGACCGCGCGAATGAAGATCTGGTCGCCCGACTTGAGTGCCACCAGCACGCCGGCCTCCAGTCCTTCGAGCTTCTGGCCGGCCTCCAGCGTCAGCGTGATCTTGTCGTCCGCGATCGGCACGTTGACGTTGGAGCGCGCCGCATAGCGGATGGCCTGCACGATCTGCACGATGATGGCCGCCAGCCCCCCCCAGCCGGCGAGCGACAGCACGTTCATCAGGCCGCCCACAGTCAACAGTTGGCCGATGTTGGTGATCCACTCCAGCACGTCGTTGCCGGTGCTCACCAACGGCCGGCGCAGCTGCACCGCGCCGTTGCCGAAGCCCGCGGTGCCCAGCGCGCGCCGGTCGCCGTCACTCAGGTTGAAGCCGCCGCCGGTGGCGGCAGAGGCCAGCGTCACGGTTTGCACGCGCCGGTTCTGCGCGACCTGCACCTTGCCGCCTTCCTCGAAGCCGGTCGCATTCGACGGCGTGAGCACGCCGTTGTTGAGCGTGCCCGCGAGGTAGGGCGAGAAGGCGGGGCCGCCGGCGGCCGTGAGGTCGTTGGCCAGTTCCAGTGCCCACAGCGGGAAGGCCACCAGCATGATGGGACCGAGCCGCGCCGACTGCACCGTGTGCATCAGCTCGTGGTCTTCCAGCGCCTGGCGGCGCGTCAGCTCGATGCCAGCGTTTTCGTGGTCGTCGGGCATGCGCACCGAGCCGGCATGCAGGTTGCCCGCCACGCGCCGGGTGCTGTCGGTGTAGGGCACGATGGCTGTCATGCCGCCCGCTGCGATCAGCGCGGCGGTCAGGGGCAACTGCAGCGTGAGGTTGTCGACGGTGAAATCGGTGACGACGGTGGGCGTGCCGGCGGCGGGCGGTCGCGCCAGCCGCACGGTGCCCACCAGCGCAGCCGAGTTGCCGGCCACGCCCAGTTCGATGGTGAGCGGCTGCGGCGCGGCCACGAGTTGCACTGCATGCACCGCGCCGCCATCGATGATGGCGAGCCGGGGCTGCCCCAGGCCGTCCGCTGCGTCCCACACGCTGAAGGTGATCTGGTTCGGCGTGTCGACCGTGCCTTCGATGCCCCAGCGCGCGCTGCCGTTGCCCGGGTCTTGCACCTGCAGCCGGTGCACGCTGATCTCGGTGGCCGTGGCGGGGATGATGGCATCGTCGCTCAGCGTCAGCGTCATGCCGGCCACCGAGTCGACGAGGCAGTGACGCACGCGCGAAGCCGTGCCGTCGCGGAAGTTCACCAGCACCAGTTCACCCGGCACGAAGCGCGGCATGTCCAGGCGCTGTCCGCCGGCGACGGACACCTGCAACTGCAGCACGAGGTCGGCGATGCGGATCGCCGTGGTCAAGGGCAGGCGCTGCACGATGATGTCCGTGGCCCCCGCGGGCACGTCCGGATTGGCGGGGTCGGCGGCGTAGGTCAGCGTTGCGTCGACGACGGCGCTGATGACGTAGGTGCGCAGTTGCGCCGCACCGCCGTCCACGAAACTCACCTGCGCCGAATCATTGACGTCGAAGGCTTGCGGCGTGCCGGCGCTCGGCATGGTCAGGTCCAGTTCCCGCGTGCCGCTGCCGACCGCGGCGGTGTAGACCGGCGCGTCGGCTGCGATGAGCGCCGCTTCGACCGTGCCGCCACTGAGCGTCAAATTGCGGTCCAGCGTGACCTGCAGGCGCAGTCGCCGGATCGCACCCGCGACTGGCTGGCCCGTGGCGGGCGTGACCACCACCACGTCGCCAGCGCGTATGGGGTTGGCGATCGCGCCGTTGTCGATGGGGGTGGTCGCCACGGGCGGCGTGCCATCGGCATAGGTCAGCACGGCGGCCGCGTCGAACAGGTCGGCGCCGGCCGTCACCGTGGCTGCGCCAAAGGGCAGCAGGTGCAGGGCCGTGGTGCCTGCGGGCATGGCGGCGTTCAGCGCGATCGTTTGCACGGTGCCGGCGCTGACGCCCGAAATGTCCGGAGCGGCGAGGCGCCAGCGCGTGGTGTCGAAGGGGTCGGGCGTGTTGTCCGGCAACGGGTGGCTCAGCACGAGGGCGTCGTGGTTGAGTGCGGTGACTTGCCGCACCGCCGCCTGCGCACCTTGCAGCCAGACGAAGCCGCTGGTGGGCGCGACGCCGGGCGAGATGGGCGCATAGGTCAAGACCGCCGTGGCCTCGGGTGCGCCCGCGTGCTGGCCCAGATCGCCGGCGGCCGCGAGTTGCTGCCACGGCTGCGTGGTGCCAGCCACGCCGAGCGCGGAGAGATCGCGGTCCACCGTCAGCACGGCGCCCGCTGCGGAGACGACGATGGCCGGCAGCGCGGTGGCGCCGCTGCCGATCAGGATGCCGCTGCCGGGGGGGGGCGCGGCGCCGCTCTGCACTTCGTATTGGATGGGCGTCGGCCCGATGCGGCCATTGAAGTTGCCGCTGGCCATGGCCGAACGCACGCTGAAGTCGTTTCCCACGGCCGCCGGCACCGGCGAGTCGATCGCGAGTTGCGCACGCAACCCGTCGACACGCGCCACGTGCACCGTGGCACCGGCACGCGCCAGCCGCAGGATGCTGAGCGACGGCGCGTAGTCCAGTGAACTGCCCGCCACGCCAAGCAACAGTTGATCGCTCACCACGGGCGTCAGCGCTTCGGGACCGGCGGGCGCTGCGGGCGCGATGAGGCCTTGCAGGCGCAGCGCACCGCCGCCCAAGTGCGTCAGCGTCGGTTCGACCTTCAGCAGCGTGCTGGGGCCGACCTCGTCCACATCGAGCACGCGCACGACTTCGAGCAGGCCGGGCGCATCGGCCAGCACCACGTCCGCGCCGGCCGCAACGCCCAGCGTCGTGCCGGGCACGACGAGCGCGGCAAAGTTGCCGGCCAGGCCGGTGAGCGGGCTGGCGGCCATCGTCAGTTCGATCATGTCGGCGGTCTGCGCGTGCACGCCGCGCTGCACCGTGTCGAAGTGCATGCCGCCGCTGGGGAACACCGGAAGCAATGATCCGGGAATGGCCGCCTCCGCGGTGCCGCCGCAACGCGACCAGTCGGTGAGCACCGTCGCGTTCGGCGAAGCGCGCGTGCCGCGCAGCACGAAGCTGGTGCCGCTGGCCGGCGCACAGCGCAGCAGGCTCGCGTACAGCGTGGGCCGGAACTCGGCGCCAGGCGAAAAAAGCCGCGCGTCTTCGAGTGCGGTGAAGCTCGCCTTCTCTTCGTTGACGAGGAACTGGTAGGTCCATGCGACTGGCTGGATGCGCGACATCCAGCCATCGGCGCGCAGGCCGAAGGCATCGTGGTTGTTCGCACTGATCCATTCGGCATCGAAGGGGTCTGCCCCAGCGACTGCGCTCACGATCCAGCCCAGCGGCGAGAACTGCAGGTTCAGCCACATGCCCAGCAGGCTGGCGATGGTGTTCTGCATCGACCACGTCAGCGCGCTCGGGATCAGCCACCACAGGTCCGACACCGCGCCGGTGGGGTCGGCCAGCGACACCGGGTTGTGGCGGCAGACGGTGTAGGGGCCGGCCGCGGGCAATTCGATCTGCAGGGGCCCTTGCCAGCCACCGGCGCGCCGCGGGTCGCCGGCTTCGCCGTGCAGCGGGTCCGGACAGTCGAAGCTGGCCAGGCGCGGGTCGAGCCGGCGATAGGGCAGGTGCACGAGACCATCGCTGGCGATGGCGCCGCCGTAGAGGCCTGGTCGTGCCGCGTCATCGTCTTGCAGGTTCAGCAAAGACTCGCCGAAGCCATCGCGCGGCAGGCGCCGCATGCCGTGCCGTGTGCACACCCGCACCGGCGTGCCGCCCGGGTCGAGGCTGTAGACCTCGCCCAGCGGTTCGCCGGGCTCGCCGTCGATCGCGCCAAGGCACAGCCAGCCATCCCACAAAAAGGTGCGGCGCACGCGGCCTTCGTCGTCGCAGATGGCGAGCAGGCGGCCGCAGGCATCCATCTCCCAACCCAGCGGCGTGCTGCGGGTGGGCAGGCGCGCGCCGGCATCGTCGTAGCGGATGCGGCCTTCGCGCTGCGTGCCGTGCGCCGATTCGCGCCATGCGACCGGACGGCCGCTGGCGTCGCGCAGGATGTGGCGCAGCACATGCGGCGTCTGGATGACGGTCAGGTGCTCTCCGGTGTAGCCGTAGTGCCAGGTCGGACCGCCGTCGCGGTCGATGCAGGCGGTGATGCGGCCCTGCTCGTCATGCGCGACCGAGACGCCATCGACATCGACCAGCCGGCCTTTGGCATCCCAGCCGTAGCGTTCACTCCACTGCTCGACGCGGCCGCTCTCTTCGGTGCGAAGCTGCACACGGCGCAGCAGGCCGCCGGGCAGTTCGATGGCCTGCACCTTGACGAAGCCGCCATCGAACAACAGTTGCCCGGGTTGGCGCGCATCGACATAGAGGCGCTCGCCAGCGCCGATGGTCAGCAGCCGGCCATCGGGGTCACGCTCGACGACCAGCGGCAAGGCAGCGCCCGGTACATGGATCACGTGGTGGATCGGCTCGCGAGGCTTGCCGGCGTTCTCGTTGGCCGCGCGCCGTTTGCCAAAGGGCATGCCGCCCGCGGCAGCCGTGAAGCCCGCTGCATCGAGCGGTGGCGCGCCGTGGGGCGCGATCGACTGGAGCAGGGCGTTCATCATCATCCAATGCTCACATCGGCAGAGACAGAGGCAGAGCCGCTCACCATGGCGAAGCGCAGCGACTCCAGCAGCGCGACGATTTCGTTGCGCACGGCGGCGATCAGGGCTTCGAAACTTTCCACCAGCCGCGGGCCGACACGGCTCACCGAATCGATCAGCGCGTTGAGGTCGATCGCGCCCAATTGCGTGCCGACTTCGGCCAGCGCCGTGCCCACCTCGGCCAGGCGCTCCGCCGGATTGGCGGAGGCCACGCGGTCCACCGCGTCCTGCAGGAACGTCAGGTCGCCGAGCAGGGCGGCGGGGTCCAGCGCGCGAATCTGCGCGGCCATGGCGCGCGTGATGGCGGCGAGTTCCTCGGCAAACACGCGCGGGTCATAGGCCGCGACGCTGGCGCGCAATGCGGCGTGCAATTCGGCCAATTCGGCAGCCAGGCGGCGCGGGTCCAGCACGTCCAGTTCCTCGCGCACCACCTCCAGCACCTGCAGGAACTTGCGTGCCTGCGCGCCCGGGTTGTAGTGGTTGATGAGCGCCTGCATGCGCTGAACGAAGGTGCGCAGATCAGGGAGCAGTTCGGCCACGAGTTGCGGCGTGAGCGACACCATGCGGTCGACCAGCGCGTCGACTTCCAATGCGATCGGTTCAGGGTCCAGCGCTTCCAGCAAGTCGTCTAGGTTGCCCGAGAAGCGCGCCAGCGGACACGATTCCAGCACTTGCGCCGTGCGTTCGACGGAGGGGCCAAGTGCCCCGCCCGTGCCACCCGTGAGTTGCGCGGCGCTGGCGCGAAGCAGGCCCAGCGTGTCCGCCAGTTCGCGGCGCAGGGCCGCCGGCCCCGCTTGCCCGACGGCGGCGAGCGAGGCGTGGAGCCGAACTTCACCGCCGGGCGTCGACAGGTTGGCTTGCAGCGCCAGGTGCGCGCGCATCTGCGCGGGCGCAAGGGGTGTGAACATCGCCTCGACGCCATCTTCCAGCCGCCGCGCCGCCGCATGCAAGGCCGCCTCGAACCCCCGCAGTTGCCGCGCGAGCCCGGCGCACAAGCCGTCGAGCGCCGCCATCACCTCGCCAGCGGGACCGGCCTCCAGCTGCGACAGCAGCGTGCGAAGCCGCGCCGGAATGAAGCCCAGTAAGCGAATCGCATCGCCCGCGTGCACCGTGTTGGTCGCAGGTGGCAGTTCGGAATTGGTGGTGCGCGTGTCGGGGTCGGCGAGCGTAGCGTCGCTGTCGCCCGCCATGCGCCGTGCCGGTTCCAGCGCGGCACGCGAAGCGGTGCGCCCGACGCTGTCGAAGGAGGCGCGCAGGCCCCTGACGGAGGCTTGCGCATCGGGCACCGGAATCTGCGCGAGCAGCGCATCGTAGCCCGAGATCACCGGCGCCAGCAGGCGATTGGGATGCACCTTGTCAATGGCATCGAGCACCAGCTGAAACGGCGCGCGAATCGTCTCGGCGATGGCGCGCGGGTCCAGGCTCTCGATCAGGTCGGCGGCCTGGTCGAGGTACTGCGAAACATCCGGCAGCAGCGAGGCCGGGTTGAAGTTGCGGATGGTGTCGAGCGCGCTGTTGACCTCGGCTTCAATGTCGGCAATCAACGATGCGGGAATCAGGTTGGAGACCACGCGCTGCGCCTCTGCCAGACCGCTTTCCACCGTGGCGGCCACGTCGTCGGGAATGCGCAGTTCGGCCACTGCATTGCGCACCGGCTCGAAGACGGCGTCGAAGTCAACGCCTTCGAGCAGTTCGATCAACTGCTCCACTTGCGGGCGCAGCGGTTCGGGCAGCGGCACGTTGGCGAGCAGTTCGCTGGCCGATTCGCGCAGCGTCGACAACGCGCTCACCAGTTGCTCCTCGACCTGCTCGATGCCCAGCCCGTGGATGGCCTGCGCAATGCCGTCGATGGTGGCCTTGAAGGCCGCCAGCCCTTCGGCCAGCTTGCCGAGGATGGCCACGGCCTGGTCCGCCACTTCGTCGATGCGCTGCGCGATGGTGTCGAGCGCAGCGATCACGCCGTCCAACGCCTGGTGCATCACCTGGTCGACTTCCTGCAGCGCACCCTGGATCTGGTCGGTCAGCGCCCCGGCGTCGAGTTGGTTCGCGACGCTGGCCAAGGCCTCGCGGGCAGTGCGCGCCGGGCCGTCGAGCCCTGCCGATTCCACCGCCTCCACCGCGTCGTGCAAGAAGATGGTGATCTGCTGGCGCAGGTCGCGCACCGGCAGGCTGCGCAGGCTGCGGCGCACAAAGTCCTTGGCGCGCACCACGGCGGCGTCGATGGGCTGTTCGACCACCACGCGCGCGCGTTCCTCGATCATCGGCGCCAGGCCCTGGATGAAGGTGCGCACTTGCCCGAGGTCGGGGTTGTCCATCAAGGCACGCACGGCACGGATCTGGTCGCGGAAGTCGTCGAGGAACTCGATGACGCCGCGCTCGCCGAGCTTGAGTGTCTTGTTCAGTTCGACCAGCGGCTGCATGAACTGTGGCACCTTCAGGCGCTGCACCTGCTGCATGGCGAACAGCAAGTCGTCGCGCAGCACGCCCAGCGTGTGGCCGCGCACCTGCTGCAGGTTGCGCAGCGCGGCGTCCAGCGTGGCCGCGTTGCCACCGGCCGCGGCCACAGCAACCGCATCGAAGGCAGCCACGAGGCCCAGATGCCGGTCGGCCGGCAGGTGCAAGGTGCCGCTCGCGTCCAGCACGGTCGCGATGCTGGTGCGGATGTTCCCCAACTGCGCCTGCGGGAAGGGCAGCAGCACCTGGGCCGCGAGGTCGACCAGGGCAGAGGGGTCGCGAATGTCCTGGTTCGCCATGCGGCTAAGCGCCACGAAGCTGTCGGCGCCGCTGCCAAAGAGCTTGCCCAGTTCGCCCGACGCACCGCCCGCCACGCGCACCGCCTCGGCCAGCGGTGTTCCGAAGATGTCGCCGAAGTTGGCGGGCTCGCCGCTGACGGACTTGGCCAGATGCGTGACGAAGCTCAGCCCTTCGCCGACCGCCTTGGCGTAGTCCGCCAAGGGCAGGTCGCCCACATCGAAGCGCCCGCCGAGCTGCTCGAGCGCCGCAACGAGTGGTTTCAGCAGCGCGTCGGGCGCGGGGAAGGCGGTGCGCAAGCCGTCGATGCCGCCGCCCAGGCTGCCGAGCGCGCTCGATGCAGCGCCTGCGTCCATCAGCGCCTGCATCTGCGGCGTCGAGACCGAGACGCTGATCGAGCCGCGCGCCTGCACGATGGCGCCGAGGTCGATGCTTTGGAGGTCGCCCAGGAGGCTCATCGCGCGTACCTCAATGTCAGGTCGGAGCAATCCACGTGCAGGAAGAGCGAGGACTGCAGCAAGGGCACGTGGCCGCGGAAGGCCGCTGCCGGAAAGGCAAAAGCCGGCTGGTGCGACTCGGCCCCGGTCACGTCGGCGATCTTCACGCCGCCGAGCGTCAAGGGCCGGCCGCCCGGATCGGGGTCGCGGATCGCGACGCGCACGATGGCGAGCCCATCCGGCCGCTCGGCCCAGAAGAAGCGGCCGACGTTGCAGCGAAGGCGCAGGCCAACGTTGCGCGGCAGCGCGGCGGAAGGCGGCAGTTCGGCCCAATGCGTGCGCAGACCCGCACCCGCATCGAGTTGCAGAAGGGCGGGGCCGGCCAGCGTGGCGCCGATGGTCTCGCCGTTCAACTCCACCAACTCGAGCGCCAGCTCGCAGGCTTCGGGCGCACGTCCGTAGACCCCGATGCGTGCGGGGTCGCGGCCCAGCAGTGCCTCGGGCGGCCACGCGCGCGTGGCGCCGGAAGCGCCGACGATGCGGCCCAGTACGGGGCTCGTCGGGTCGGGCGGTGCATCGGAGACTTCCTCCAGCACGCGCAGCCCGTCGTAATGGATGGTCAAGTCGCCGATGGCGGTGGCCGGCTGCTCGTCTGCGAGCGCGGCTCCGTCGAAGGTGGCGAGCGGCAGCGCATTCGCTTCGAGGGCCGTCGTCGCGATGCCCTCGTGCACGCGCAGCAGGGCACCATGGGCACGGGCGCTGAAGACGGTGCAGCGGGCAGGCGCGTCGGCGCGCAGCGTCACGCGCGCTTGCAATGGCTCGCCGGCCTTGAGCAGCTTGGTGAACTCGGTTTGCAGCGCCTGGCGCAGGTCCACTGTCGTGCTGCCCGCGTCGGGGTCAAAGTCCGGCACGGACCACAGCGCCTGTCCATCGGGACCGGTGAGCTTGGCGTTGCGGGCTGGCGTGTGCGTGATGAGTTGCAGCGCGTCCAGCGTGCTTGGCTGCGCCGCGAACTCGGGCGGATTCGGTCCGGTGACCAGCGTGACGCGCACGCGGCTGGCGGCCACCGAGGGGTTGAGCGTGATCGTGCGGCTGGAAAGTGCCGCGCCCGTCAGCGTCTGCGGCACGGCGTTTTGTCTCGCTACGGGCGGCACCGAGAAGCGCGGGCTGTCGAAGCCCCCACCACGCGGCAGCGGAAAGGCGATGGCGATGCGTTGGTCGGGCGGCGGCGTGTCGACGACCTCGAAGTCCCCGAACTTGAAGCCTTTCAAGCCGATGGCCCGCACGCGCGCACCGGCCGGCACGTCAACGCGCCAGCCACCATCGTCCGCGGTCGCAGGCTTGTCGGCCATCACGGTCTCGGCCATCGCGGGGTAGAGGGTCACGCTCGCATCGGTCATCTCGGCCGAGGTGGCGCCGGCCACGCCGTTCCACGCGAAGTCGATGGCGTGGCCCTCGCCGGCGATGTCCACCGGCTCGGCGAAGAGGTAGGCCTGCACCGGGATCACCGCCGTGGCGACGCCCGACGCCACGCCCATCGACATGGCGGACGCGTGTTCGTAGAGTTGCACGGCGACGGCCATCACGCGCTCCGCACCACCAGCTTGAGCTTGCCCAGCGACTGCCCGGCGCCGCCTTCGCCATTGCCCAGCCGTACCACGAGGAAGTCCGTTGCGGGTGCTGCAGGCGGTGTGTACTGCACCGTCACCTGACCGGCGTTGACGGGCACCACGCGCGTGCCATCCGGGCCCGCATCGCCGCCGGCCAGCACGCCGGCGCCGGGTCGCCCACCGGAGTCGACCACCGACAGCATGGCGTCACCGAAGGCCAGCGCTTCGGGCTCGGGTGTGTCGGCCTCGAGCCGCATGCCGACAGTGCCGAACTGCACCGTGAGGTCGACAGCCGCACCGCCCGCGATGAGCAGCGGCGCCGGGGGCGACAGCAGCAGCGGCAGCACGCTCTGGCGGATCCGCACTTCGCGGATGGCGATGCCGGTGGCACCCGCCTGGCCCACCGGCCAGAAGTAGCCCTCGGCCGACAGCACGATGAGCGACGGCGCCTCGACGCGCACCAGCGCCAAGCGCTGCACCAGAAAGCCGGGATCGGCGTCTTCGTCCTCGGGCAGCAGCGCGCGGCCATCAAGCAGGCTCGCATCGCCGAGCAGGTAGATCGTGCGGTCGATGGCCAGCATCTGGTCGGCCCGCGTGCCGCCGGCGGGTGCGCGGATCTCCAACCCCGTTTCGCAGCGCAAGCGCAGCACGCGGCGTGGGTCAGTGGCACCGGGCACCCGCTCCGGTTTGCGTGACAGCAATTCTTCGTCGACCGCCTCTGCGGTGCGCACCGCCACCACGACCAGTGCTTCCGCGCGCGCAGGCGCCGCATCCACGGCCCCTTGCAGGGGCGGCGGCAAGCGGCTGCCGAGGGCATCGGCCAGTCCGAGTTCGAACTCGCGGAGCATGGCCTTCTGTCCGGTTCAGCCGATGCGGCCGGGGCCCACAACGGGCGAGATGGGGGTGACCGGGCTCACCACGACGTCGTCGCGCGTGACGACCTGGCGCTGGCGCCGCACTTCCTCGGTCACGAGGTTGGGCACTGTCGCGAACTGCGCGGCGACCGCGCTGTTGACGGTGGTGCGCACCGAGTCGTTCACGGCCACGTTGAGTTCGTCACGTGCGATGCCGCGCATCTCGGCCAGCAACTGCGTGCGCAGCGTGGCGCTGCTGGCTTGCGAGATCTCGATGGCGGCCCGGCGCGCAGCGTCCACCGCCTGCGTCGAGATCTCGCTGCGCATGGCGTTGAGCTTCTGGTCGTTGTTGCGCGAGAAGGTGGCGAGTTGCTCGCTGAGCGAACGGTTCACCGCCGCCACCTGCAGGCCGATCTCGTCTTGCAGGTTCTGGCGCAGCTCGGTGCGCAGGGCCGTGAAGGCCTGCGGAATGCCGGCCAGTTGCGTGGCGTGCGACTTCTGCGTTTCGGCGAGCTGGCCGGCCTGGCTGCCGAGCGCATCGAGCCGCGCGCTGGCGCCGTCGATGCGGCTCGTGAGCGCGGCGAGGCTGCTCGACAAACGCGCCGTGAGTTGCGTCTCCACCTGCTGGCCCAGCCCCGCGTTGACCGCCTCGATGCGCGCGCCCAACTCGGTGCGCAAGCCGGCCGTGCTGCTGTCGATGGCGCGTTGCGCCGCTTGCTGCGCTGCCGTGATGGCCGCTTGCTGCGCAGCGTCAATGCGCGTGCCGAGCGAGGTCGTGAGGCTGGCTTGCAGGCCGGGCAAGGCATCGGCCACGCGCGCTTCCACCAGCGTGCCGAGGCCTTCGAGCCGCGTGTTGACGCGCGTGTCGACTTCGCCTCGGAAGGTTTCGAGCACGCCATTGGTCTGCTCGCGTTGCCGCGTGCCGATGCGATCTTCCAGCGCGGCGGTCTGTGCTTCGGACAACTGGAACTGGTGGCTGTCGAGCGCGTCGGTCAGACGCTCGGGCGTCACGGTGCGCTGGTCGACTTCGGCCAAGCGCCGCTCCACGGTGGCGGCGTCGAGCAGTTCGCCGTTGGCCAGGCGAAAGCGCTCGCGCAGTTGTTCAAGGTCCTTCACGCGCGTCAGCACCGAGCCGATGTCGACCACCTGCCCATTGACCGACAGGCGCGAGGCCGCTTCCTGCACCGTCGAGAGGTCGCGCTGCACCGCGCCTAGCGAATTGCGCATGGCCTGCAGGTCGGCGCGCGGATCGACCACCGTGTCGAGTTGGCGGCGCACCGCGGTGATGGCGGACTGGCGCTCCAGGTCGCGGCTCGCGACGTCGGTGAGCCGGCCGCGGAACTCGTCGATCTTGCTGTTGCTGCCGTCCTGCGTGTCGGCAAGGCGCTTCACGGTCTGCTCGATGGTCGTCAGGCGCTGCTGCATGGCCGGGTCGGCGAGCGGGCCGCGTTCGAGCAGTTCGCGCAGCGAGGGCGAGAGCCAGTCGGCGTCCACCTGGTCGGGGTGCTCGTGCGTGGGCACCGCGTCCCTCCCCTCGGCGGCGAGCACGGCGCGCGCCACGTCGGCCAGCGCAGCGACGAGCATGTTCCAGTCTTCGGCGCGGATCAGCTCGCCGCGGCGCGCGGCGCCGATCTGCGTGAGCTGGGCGAGCAGGGCGCGCAGGCGGTCGAGGTCTTGCGGGGTGGCCATGGTGCGAAGCTCCGTTGCGCGCGGCTCAGGTGTTGCGCAGCACCGTGCCGAGCTTTCCGCCCGACGCGGTGTTAGTGCGGTTGTATATCTTCAGCTCGTTGTCCGCCGTGGTCGTGGTGCCCGACACGGTGTATTGCTGCGCGATGGCCTGCATCTTCTGCACCTGCGCACTCGCGCCCAGGGCGGGGTTGGCGGCAACCATGTCGGCCACCGCGCCAAGCACCCGCGAGCCGGTGTTGTTGAGCTGGCTGGTGAACACGGCGGTGTCGGCCTGCAGCGTTTCGCTCAGGCGCCCCACGCGTCCGAGCAGGTCGTCGCGCGTGGCCTGCGGGGCCTGCGCTTCGTCGAGCACGCCGGTGAGCACGCGGCGGAAGTGCTCGGCTTCCAGTTCGCGGCGCAGTTCCAGCAGGCTCTTGCCGAAGGCCTCGCTGAAGTTGCGCATGTTCTGCTGCACCTCGGCGATCTTGTCGGCGATCTCGGGATGGTCGTGGCCGCGCGGGGACACGAGGTTGGTCAGTTGCAGCACGTTGTCGGCGATGTCGCGCACGGCGGAGGCGAGCGTGTTCCAGTCGCCGGCGCGGATGGCTTCGCCGGGCGCCTTGCCGAGCACCGGCGTGAGCGAGTCGCGTGCGGCCGTCACGGCCTGCTGCACCGGGCCGAGGTTGGCATCGGGCACGTCGCGGATCGGCCGGTCCTGGAACAGCACGTCAGGGATGCGCACCGGCACCAGCGTCGGCGTGATCTGCGGGAACAGGCGCAGCTTCTGCGTGAACAGCGGCTGGATCAGGTTCGGGTGCGTGACCTTCGCCTCCCACAGCCCCGGATCGAGGTCGCGCACGACCAGCGAGCCATCGAGGAAGGGACTGCGCTTGAGCGTCTGGCCGGTGGCGGTGTTGGTCAGCGTGACCTCGGCGTCCCGGTTCGCGGCCGGGAAGCCGGTGAGCTGGAAGTTGAATGCGGCTTTGGTGGCCATGATGGTCTTCCTCGTCTGGATCGACTAGAGCAGCCCCTGCAGATCGCCATAAGGAAAGGCGATCTCCCAGAACAGCGTCAACTCGTGGTCGTTGCCCTTTTCGATGGGGCTGAAGACCACGCGGTTGTAGAGTGTCGCGGTCTCGCCGCTGCGCGACAGCAACGCGGCTTCGCGCAGCGTGCCGACCGCGTCGGGCGCCGGCACCGTGGCGCGCACCCGCACGCGCACCACGCGGCGCACCGGGTCGGGCGCGTCGATGGTGAAGGCGTCGGCGCCGATCGGCACTTCGGTCGCGTCCTGCAACGCGGTGGTGGCGAAGGCTTCGGTCTCCGGCGCATCGCTGCTGCCGACGGCCATGTGGCTGATGCCGGTGGCCTGTGCCGCGAAAAGCCGTGCGAGCAGGGTCGCGCCGCTTTGCAGCACGGCGTTTCGCACGTGCCGTTCGGCCAGCAGTCGCCCGTCGGCGTCCTTGAGTTGGAGGTGCAGTCGCGCGCGCATCGTGGCCTCATCGGAAAGTGGATTCGCCGTATTCGGTAACGCCCCACAGGCCGCCGCGCTCGGCAAGGCGGTCGGCGCCGGTGGCACCGGCCTCCTTCACGCGCATCGGCAGCACTTGGGTGATGTGGTCGAAGGAGCGCTGCTGCTCGGCGAATTCGAGCAGTCGCACCTGGGCGCGCACGCCGGCGGCCTTGAGCTTGGCGACGCCGGTTTCCAGCGCCTGGCCGATCTGGCGGCGCGCGTCTTCGGGGTTGGCGGCCGCGGGAACGCGCTGGCGCAGCGAGGTGGCGGGCAGGCGCAGCTCGAAGGTGGCCGGTTGCGCCTCGATCCAGCGCACCTTCAGCATGACCGCGGCGTCCTGGTAGAAGAGGGCGTGGTCGAAGGTGGCGCTGTCCCACCGGCCTTGGGCGAGGGCGAGGTCGGCCAGTGCCAGCAGCACGCGGTCGAGGCCTTCGTCGTCGAAGTGCGCGACGGGCAGGAACCACAGCTTGTTCTCGCCATGCACGAGGCGAATCGCCTGCGCCGGTGTCGTCACCTGTTCGGTGGACCACGGCACGCCGGGCACCAGGCCGCTGATGGACACCATGCGCTCGGACACGTCGCGGTTTTCAAGACGCGCCTCCAGCGTCCGGTCCGCGCCGCCGCGCAGCCACAGGCGTTGCCCGGTGGCGATGCGGCCGCGGTAGAGCAGCGCCTCGCCGGTCGTCAGATTCGCGACCAGCGGCGAGTATTCGGGGCCGGCCGCCAACCCGGTCAGCAGGAAGGACGCCACCGTCTCATCCAGCCCCGCCATCTGCACGCTGAACTGCGTGAGCGGCACGGCATCGTCGGCGGTAATCGGTGGGCGCGCGACGCGGGCGATGGGCGGGTTGTCGATCAGCACCGGCTCGCCTGCGCCGAGGCGCAAGCCGGTTGCCTGCTGCCATGCCTGCGAATAGTCGCGTGCAAAGCCGGTGATGGCGTCGGCCGTGACGCCGCCGCGCTTGAGCAGGGCGTCACGCTGGGCATGCACCCAAGCGCGAAACAGGTGGACGTCCTGCCAAGGCTCGGGCGCGATGTCGAGCAGGGCGGCGAGCTTGGCGGTTTCATCCAGCTCCAGCGCGTTGTCGAACCAGTGGGCGCGCTGCACTTCGAGGGCGTCGTCCACGGCAATCTCTATTTGCTGGCCGCACTGCTCCAGCAAGCCGGTGACGAGTTCACCCTCGTGGTAGAGCAGCGGCAGCCGTGCGGCCATGTCGATTGCGCGCTTCACAGGCCCCCCTCGCGGATCTGCAGGTCCAGCGACTGCTTGCGCAGCGTTTCGTTCGGGGCCGGCGCGTAGCTGCCGACACCGTCGCTCAACTGGAAGAAGCGGTCGCCGCTTTCGACGGTGACGGTGGATTCGTCGCGCACGATGGCGTAGCGCGTGTCGTCGCGCAGCGCAGCGGCGAGGCTGTCGAAGCTCAGCGGCGCATCGGGCGCGCGGGTGCTGAGGTGGCTGGCCATCGCGTTGTCCAGCGCCTGCTGCGCCTGCGCCTGCGTGGTGCCGGCCGTGAGGTGCAGCACCAGCAGTGCGGAGACTTGCACGTCGAGTTGGCCGGTCGAGGCGGTTTCGGTCTGCGGCGTGTCGAACTGGATCGGCGTGGCGACATCCAGCACTTCGCCGGAAGCCAGCGTGAGCGTTTCGCTTTCTTCTCCGCCATCGGGCGTGAGGTAGATGCGGGCGTCGACGAGGCGTGGGTCTTCCATCACCGCGGCGGTGAGCGGTGCGCGGCGCACGGTGCCGCCGGGCGGCACGGCGTTGAGCATCGCGACCAGTTGCTGCTCGACGGTGCCGCGCAGCGTGGAGAGTTCCGGGCCGGCCAGGCCAGTGCCGGCCAGTGTGGGCGCCACGCGCACCTGCACGCGCTTGCGCGCGGCGGCGCCGCTCAGCACGCGGATGCCGGCGGGCTTGACCTGGCGAATGCGCTCGGCCACGCGGGCGCGGGCTTCGTCGGTCTCCGTGAAGTAAGCCACGTCGATGCGCAACTCGCCGGGCACGCCGTTGGGCTCTTCGACGAGGCTCACGTCTTTCACTTCTTCGAGCGACAGCAGATGAAAGCGCAGCGCATCGAGCGTGCCGCGCACCGCGCCGTGGAAGGCGCCGCGTGAACGGCGGCGCAGTTCCTCGTCGGATTCGGCCTGGCCGAGGCGGCGCGAGGCCGCGGGGTTGGACAAGCGATCGATGCCGGCGATGACCACTTCGAGCCGGTCGAGCGCGCCGGCTTGCACTTCGGCGGTGCCGGGTTCTTCGCCAGCGGCCAGCACGTCGCGCGACGACTCTCCGGGTTCCAGCACCAACTCTTCCTGCGTGAGGTAGCGGTTGCCTTCGTCGTCGGTCACTGCGGTGCCAGCCGGCACGGCGATGCGGCCGGCACCGGCGCTGCTGCGGGTGAAGCGCATGGTCGCGACGGGGTGGCCGGCCGGCAGGCGGCGCAGGCCGACCAAGGCAACCACCTTGTCGAGCGAACGGCCTTCGGCGGTTTCAAGAAAGGCCGAGCGATAGATCTGGTCGAGGTGCTGGTAGGTCATCGCCTGTTCGAAGGCGACGGTCTCCATCAGCGTGCGCACCACGCTGCCGGTGTTGAGGTCGTTCACCGGCACCGGACGCGTGGCCACCGGGTAGTAGTTGACCGTCAGCACGGTGCCCGGAATCGGGCGGCGGCCGCCATCGCGATAGCGCAGTGCGTCCTTGTTGTTGTCGTCGCCGCTGGTGGACACCAGTTCGAAATCGGCCGCGGTGAAGCGGTAGCGCACCTGCCGTTCCGGCGTGCCGACAAAACCTTCGAGGTGCGAGATGCGGCGCACGGGCCGGTCGCGCAGCTTGGTGGGCACGAGCGCGACGTCGGTGGCGGGCGCGACCAGCGATTCGGCCACTGTGCCGCCCGTGAGCGTCGTGAGCAGGTCGCGCACGATCTCGTCGTAGAGGCGCGGAACATAGCTCACAGTCCCACCTCCAGTTGCAATGTGATCGTCGCCGCATCCGCCGGCACGATGGGCTTGACGGCCAAGGTGAAGACGAAGTTGTCGATCTGCTCCTGGTCGCGCTCGAAGCGCAGTTCCACGGCCTTGGGCTGCACACGCGGCTCTTGCGCCACGGCCTCCAGCACGAAAGCGCGGCACAGGTGGCGCAGTTCCTCGTTCTTGCCGCGGCCGATCAACTCGACCAGGCGCGAGCCGTAATCCGCGTGGCCCAGCGTGGCGAGCGCGCCGCGTGCGGTCAGCAGGCGCAGCAGCAGTGCTTGCGCCAGGTTCTCGCGGCCGGCGATGGTGTCGAGGTCGGCCAGCGTGTCCGGCTGGCCGGGGCGCGGCCGGCGCACCACGCGGGTCTTTTGGCGCAGGTCGAGCGCAGCGGAATCGTGCGCCACCATCTGGGGCACGACCAGCAGGTCGGTGCCAAAGAGGGCGTCGGGTGCGGTGGCCATGGTGCTTCCGTTCATCAGCCGATGAGCACCGTGCCGACCGCGATCAACTGGCCCTTGGGGGCGGTTGGCGCGATGTCGTCGCAGGTGGTGGCGGTGTCGAGGTTGCGCGCGGCCTGCTTGCCGCCAATCATCACCGTCGCGCTGCCGCTGAACACGGTCGCGCTGTTGCCCGGCGGGTTCTGGAAGGGGCCGCCCGCGGGCATGTGCGGCGGCACGTTGTCGGCGGTGGAGCCCACGACGGCGGCCGGCTGGCCCATGATCTTGACGGTCGCGATGGTGCCGCCGGTGATCTGGCCCGCAAAGGGCGAGGGCAGCGGCGTGGGAATCGGCCCGCCCGGCGAGGGAATCATCACGATGTGAATGTCCACCGCGACGATCTGGCTGCCGAGGGTGGCTGCGGGTTGGCCCATGTCAGTTGATCTCCACCATGCCGGCGCTGATCTTGACCTTGGCGCTGCCCGCGATCTCGATCTCGCTGCCGTCGAGTTTGATCTTGCCGGCCGACTTGAAAGTCATGTCGCCGTCGGCTTTCATCGTCATGGATGTTTCGCCGGCTGCCGCCGTCAGCCTTCCGCCGCCGGCGCCTTCGAGCAGCACGCTCAGCTTGCCGACGGCCAGGCTCAGCTTGTCTTTTTCCACCTCGATCAGCACGTCGCCCGGCAGGCTCAGGCTGAACTTGACGGGGTCGACGTTGATCTTGCAGGCCAGCTCCGGCTCGGCCGCGCCGCTGGGCAGGTGCAGCACCAACTCGCCGTCCTTGTGCTTGGGCGGTTGCTGGTCGGGGTGGTAGAGGCGGCCCACGACGACCGGGGCTTGCCAGTCGCCTTCGAGGAAGGCGACGAGCACCAGGTCGTCGATGGCGGGAATGGCGGCGAAGCCCATCGCGCCCACGGCCACCGGCACGCGCGGCAACACCACGCCGGAGTCGCGCAATTGCACGCTGACGGCATGGTCCGCCGTGCCGCTGTGGGCGAACTGACTGGTGACGACGCCGACGCTGGCGACCGGCCGCGCCGTGGCTTCGTGGCGGGCGATGCGCGCCATGCTGTCGTAGAGCAGGGCGGCGCTCATAGCAAACTCCCGATGGCGCCCAACAGAGCGCCAAGCAGAGACGGGGCGCTCGCGCTGCGCGCTTCGAATCGCGTGCTGCCCGCACCGTGGGCGACGCGGTGTTCCACGCGGGTGATCAACCACGGGCCGCCGGAGAGGTCGTCCGGCAAGTCCTGCACTTCGATGACTTGTCCGGGTCGCAAGGCGGGGAGCAGAAAGCAATGCGCGATGAGGCGCGAGGCACGCGCGGCGGCGATACGGCTCAATGCATCCGACGCATCGCTCGCGGCCTTGGGCGTGCGCAGCAAGGGCGTGGCCAATCTGATCACCCCGGGCCCACCCGCGGCAGCGGAAGACGGCAGAAAGCCCACAGTCGGCCGCATCGCATCCGGCGCACTGGACGAGCCGGCCGGCCCCGCGCCGATCGCGAAACTCTGGCCCTGCGCCACGGCTTCACCCAGCACGTCGTAATGCGTGATCTCGCGGCCGAAACGCAGCGCGGCGTCGGCCGGGCCTTCGGGCAAGGCGCGCACTTCGAGCTTGCCGTCGCTGCCCGCGCACGCAAAGGCGCCGCCCAACTTCGCCAGTTCGGCCACATGCTCGGCCGCATTCCGTCCGGGGTGGGCGATGTAGGCGGGCAAGTCGAGGTCCACATCCATCGTGCCGGCGCTCAGCGCCATGTCACCGACGAGCTTGCGGATGATCTGCGCTGCCGATTGCTTTTCGAAGCTGCACGCGGGCCGGTAGGCCGCGAGCGCGGCACCGGCGTCGATGAGTTCGACCTCGATGCTGTCCACGTTGCGCCGCACGCTGCGCATGCTGCCCTTGAGCACTGTGGCCACGCCTTCACCGCCGTCCAGGTCCAGGCTGGCCTCGTCGCCGGCGGCAGCCTCGAAGCGCACGCTCGCCGGCAGCGACAGGCGGGCTGAACCGCCGCGCGGCAACAGGTCGAGGCAGGCGCTGCAGACGATGGCTTGCGTGTCATAGCGCAGGTTGCCCAGCGTGGCGGAGATGGCGGGAGAGAGGCTCATGACGAGAACATCCCGCCCAGCGAGCGCGTGGCTTGCTGGAAGTCGTTGGCGATGGAGCCGACGCCGGCACCGGCGTCGTCCAGCGGTTGCAGGATGCCGGCGAAGTCGAGGCCGCCGGCCGCGGCGAGGGTGGCCAGTGCGCCGAGTGCTTCGACCGCGCCCAAGGCCTGGTCGACCGCCCCGGCCACGTCGCTGGCGAGGTCGGCGATGTCATCGAGAACGCCCAGGTCGAGGCCCAAGTCGCCCAGGCCCAAGCCATCGAGTCCGCCGAAGCCGGAGACTTCGGCCGGCGGCGGCAGCGGCGGGCTCTCGACGAGTTCCAGTTGGTACTCGATGCGCTGCGGCGCGCCAGCGGCCTCGTGGGCATGGAAGCTGCGGATCACGACCTTCTGCAGGTCGAGCGCGGCGGTGATGTCGGCGGAGAAGGTCAGCTCCTCACCGGTTTGCGTGGCGGTCTGTAGCGTGCCGAGCGCGTCGCGTGCGCCTTCGCCAATGAGGAGGCCCGAGATGTGCACGCGGTGCGAGGGGCGGCCGGAGCGTTGCTGGAGTTCGCCCGCCAGGCCAGCGATGCGGGTTGGCGCGAAGCCGGCGTCGAGCGAATGCTCGATACGCTGCACGTAGTCGAGCGGCGTGTCGCCCAGGAGCGGAATCGGGCGCGTCATGGTGCAAGGCCCCGGAGGTCGCATTCGCTGGCCATGGCCCGGGCGATCTCGGCGAGGGGATCGGGGTGGGCGAGGGGCGCGGGCGTGTGAGCTTGTGCGATGGCGCTTTTCGCAGGCTGTTCGGCTTGGTCGGACCATGCGGGTGTCGGCGAAGCCGCTTGGGTTGCGCGTTCGCCGTGATGGGTGAAGGCACGCGTTGGCGCTTCGGATTCGCGCGCGATGGGTGTTGCGGGCGCGGGGGCGGCCGACGGTGTCGACGGCGTTCTGTGAAGTTGCCAGCGTGCGCGCAGCGGGTTGGCCGTTGAAGCGGCTCGCGTTATCGCGCCCGTCTTCGTCGCGTGGCCTTGAAGGCGGAAGGGATGCGCTTCGGCCGTGGCCGGATCGCGAGGCGCCTCTGGCCTTTGGGGCTGTTCGGCGTCGACGCGGCTATCAGCCGGTTTGACGGTCCGTGGCGCCCTCGCAGCGCCCAGCGGCGTGCTGGCGATGCGCAGCGCTGCGGCCGATGGCGCTACGTGGTGCGGCAACGATGCGTGCATGGCACGCGGCATCGCGGCGCTTCCCGGGTCTTGCGCTTTGTTCGGGTCCGGCCAATGCACGGCCTCGGAGGAAGCTGCTGCAGTTTCGCGGCGCGCGAATACAGGCGCCATCGATGGGGCAGGCAGCGACACAGGCTCGTCAGCGCTATCCACTTCATCCGCCATCGCTTCAGCCACAGCCCCGCGCCCCAACAGCCGCTCCAGCATCTCATCGATCAACGCTTGAAGGTCTGGCGGCGCGAACACCAGTCGCTGCCAACCGCCCGCAGGCGATGCAACACCGTCCCGCTCCATCGCGGCAAGGTCGATGGCGATGGCGCATTCATCGCCTGCTTCCGACGGCTTGCAATCGCGAAACGGCGGCGCCTCCAGGGCACCGCCGGCCAGCGCCAGCAGCAGCGCGTCCATCGCCACGGGCGACATGCTTGAGGTCGATGCACCCGACACCAGCATCAATCCACGCAACGCCTCCATCAGACTCGCAGCGGGGCTTGGCGAGCCCAAGGCAGCCGCCACGCCGCGGTTTCTTTCCTCGAAGGCCGGCAGCCGCACGATGCTGCCGTCGTCCGTCACGTAATGGCCGGCGTGCGACAAGGCCAGCAAACGCGTCTCCTGCCCAGCCATCGCCACCCGGCCACGCGTCAGTTCGATCTCGACGCCGCCTGACGCCACGCGTTCCGGCAGGCCGACCGCTGAGGAGGAAGCCATGGGGACCACGCTGGGCGATGCCTGTCTACGGTCGGGGGTCAGGCCGCAGGCGCAGCCGCGGCCATCTCCTCGCGCATGCGGGTGGCAGTGAACGCGTAGACCGCGAGCCCGTGGCCGCCGCTGGCCATCTCGAAGCTCTTGTCCAGCAAGAAGCACTCGTCGAAGGTCACGCTCATGCGCGTGGCGCCGTGCACCAGCACCGCGCTGATCTGCACGCTCTGATCGACGGTGAGCGCGTCCAGCGCGGGTGCGGTGGAGGCGACGCGCAACACGCCTTCGATGACCTGCGCACCGCTCACGAGGCCGATGCGCTCGTTGCTGCCGAGGCCGAAGACGTTTTCGCGCGCCTGCACGCGGCGGTAGTCGATCGAACGTACGCCTTCGACCGCGGTGCCAGCGACGAGGACCTGGCTTTCGTTGGCTGCGAAGAGGGTGGGCACGGGAACCTCCGGAATGCGTTGTGGTTTGAGATCAGTTCTTCACGCGCAAGGTGGCGTAGATGAAGTCGATGCTGCGCACCGGCCGCACCGCGATGTCCACCCGCACCGTGCCCTGCGCAAAGTCCAGCTGCGTCGAATACACGTCGACGAGGAAGGCCGGGTCGGTGCCGTCGGTGGAGGGCACCAGCGCACCGGCGCGTTCCATGCGCGTGAAGGTCGCGACGATCTGTTGCTTGAGCGCCAGCCGTGCCTCGCTCGAATTGAGCTGCCCGATGAAGTTCTCTGAAATGGCCTTGGTCTCGCGAATGCAGATGTCGGCCACGCGCGTCACCGAGATCTGGTCGCCCGAGGTGTCCAGGCCGCGCAGCACCACGACGCCGCGCCCCGCGCGCTCCTGCACCACGAGCAGGTTGGTGGTGCTGCCGAGCAGGCGGTTGAGTTCGCTGTCGCGAAATTTCGAGGGCGCGATGCCAAAGAGCGGCACGTTCTTGAAGGTGGGCGAGTCTTGCGGATTCAAACGACCCACAAGCCCTGCCACCGCGCCTTCGGCACCGGGCGGTGCGACCAGCACGAAGCGCCGGTTGCGCGACAGCGCGGAATGCTCGCGGATCTGCGCCAGGTCGCTGCGTTCGGCCGCGGTGATGGAGCCGAACGCGATGCGCGGCGCGGCGTTGTCCGCCATCGTCACCGCGTGCGCCGACAGCGCCTGGTGGATCTGCCGCACCTCTGCGCTGGCACGGCCGGCTTCGACGGAGGCGAGCACGAGGTCGATGCGCGTGTCGTCGGCCAGCAAATCGATGGCGGCCAAATATTGCGCGACGGTGGGCGATTCGCCATCCGCAAACGCGACGGGCTCGGCGGTCGCGACCGGCAGCCGGTTGGTGTCGCGCGAGCTGAGCGCCGTGAAGCGAATCAGCCGGCTTTCGGTGGCGAGCACCGCGGGCAGATGGCGTGTGTTGTCCGGGTCCATCACCAGGCCGACGAACTCTTCCTGCAGCCCCTGCTGGAACACCGCGACGTCGAAGGTGCCAGCGGCGGCACCGGCGGCGATGCGCACGCTCAGGCCGGCCGGATCCACATTGGCGGCTGGGGCCAGCGACAGGACGTTGCGCGTGCCCGGCAGCGGTTCGGGAATGTTCAGCGCGACCGGTGGATCGGCAAAGGCGTAGGTGCCAAGCCTCGGCCCGACCGTCGCAAAGCCGGGGTCGACGGCGACCACCAGGCTCGACTGCGAATTGATCGCCTCGAACAGGTCGTCCGGCTGGCCGGGCGCCACTTGCAGGTCGGCAAAGCTCTCGAGCATCACGCCGCCGCGGAACAGCCGCACGCTGGCGCGCACCGGCTCGTTGGCCGCGTTCAGCACGGTGCGCACCTCGGCACGCAGCGCGTTGCCGGCCGCGCCGTTGGAGCGGCAGCGCAGGCGCACGACCTCTTCGGCCGCGCCGTTGAGCAGCCGCGCGGTGGCCGGCGCGCCGCCCGCGACCGGCGCGATCACGACCTCGCCGGCGCCGTTGGACAAGGCATGCACCGCCTCGGGCATGCTGGTGAGCGTGCCGGGGCCGAGCAACTCCCGCAGCTCCGAGGTTTTTGTGACGCCGATCAACCCGCCGGCTTGCGGCTGGCGGTCGACGATGCCGACGATCCCCACGATGCCCGAGGTGGCGGGCAAGGGGGGCAACACATCGAACCGGGCTTCGACCCGGACACCGGGCACAACCAATGCTGGCATTTGCTGTTCTCCTGAGAGAGACCGTGATTCAGGGCGGCGCCGCGGCGCTGTCCTCCGAGGCCTGGCACATCCGGCCGCGCACCAGCGCAAGCGCTTCGTCCACGCTGTTGGCATGCCGGGTCTCGCCGCCATCCGGCTCGGTGACCTTGGCCCGCCACAAGGCCCCGGCGCCGGGGCCCGGGGCACGTTCAAGCCAGAAGCGAAGGACGAAGACACGGTCCTGGGTGGGATCGCCGTCGTTCGAACGCAGGTTCCTGGCCGTCATGCCCGCAACGATAGGCAGCACGCCTCACGGGCTGCTGCGTTGGCGGCTTCGTGTGGCGTCGATGCCGTCTTGATGACCTGTCACGCCGGGCTCGCAGGCCGATGGCGGCGCAATAACGCGTCGATGTGCGCGCGCGCACGACGGCATCCGGCCGGCATGGCGGCCGCATCACGGTGCCATCACGGCACCATCACGGGGAGGTTTATTGCAAGGGCTGGCGAGACGCCGCGCCTTCGAGATGGCTGCGCCGCCAGTCGCCGATCTCGTTGCAGATCGCGCCGGTGATCAGCGCGCCGCGCAAGGCCAGTGTCTCCGGCATCGCGTCGACACCGACCTGTGCGCGCAGCGCCACCTGCCAGCGCGTGAGGTCACCGATCGCCTGCGCCCGCTGGCCGTTGAGGAACAGCAGGATGCACAGGCTGCGCATCACGGTTTCGCGAAAGGGGTCGGCCACGAGCACGCGCCGCGCCGCGTCGATGGCGGGTTCGTACTCGCCGTGCGCCGCGAAGAGTTGCGTCAACTGGCACAGGCAGCGCACATACAAGGAGTGCAGCCGCTCGCGCTCGGTGATGACCCAATCGCCGTCGTCGCCCTCGAGGAAAGACCCGGTATAGCGCGCCGCCGCGCGTTCGAGCCGGCGCATGCGCTCGTCGTACGGGTCGCTGGCGTGGCCGGACAGGGCGTCGCACACGGCGGAGTTGAAGTCGTGCGTGTCGATCTCCATCCACGCCGGGCGCTCGAAGACGATTTCGTCGCCGGTGCTCACGAGGCCGCCGTCGCCCGGCCGACCGGGGGCGCGCGCGAGCAGGGTGCGCAGGCGCCACACGGCGGTGTTCATGGCCGCGCGCGACTGCGCGAGAGAGCGGTCGTTCCAGAACATCTCGGCGAGGTACTCGCGCCGGACCACGCGCCCCGGAAACTGGAACAGGTAGCCCGCCATCAGGCGGCCACTCGGCCCCAGGTCGAGCGCGACCCGGCGATTTTCCAGCGCGACCGACATGCGGCCCAGCATCGACACAGTAAGCATGACCCTTGCCTCCACTAGCAACAGCACACGCGCGCAGACGCAGGTGCGCAGGCTCCCCCATGTGATCGGCGCTGGTTCTTGTGACTTGTCGCCGGCTGCGGTAAGCGCTTGCAACTGTGGCGCGCCGTGTAAAAGTTGGCAATCTCCCGTACGGCCAGTTCGCGAACTGCGCCCTTTGATATAGGTCCTGGTGGCTTCATCGCGTTGCCTGAGCAATGAGAATCATTCTTAATATAATGTCACCGCAACCGCTTGCGCGCGGGCACTGACGACTGGTCCGCTTCACGCAGCGCACCCACCAGACTGCCCCGGAGATTCGATGACTGTCCCTGCCCATCCTCTTGCGTTGACCGCCGCCAAAAACGCGTGGTCGGCACGGTCGCGGGCATCGCGCATGGGCGCTGCGTTCGCGCCATGAATTGCGGCAGTCCAGACGAAGACCCAGAGACCTCCCTCGCACGCGCCTATGCCCGATGGCGTGCTCCCTTGCTGCGCTTTCTGCAGCGGCGTCTGGGCAACAGCAGTGATGCGGAAGACGTGGCGCAAGAATCCTTCACCCGACTGGCGGCCGCGTCCACGGCGCCATCGCCGGACAAGCAAGGCAAGGCCCCTACATCTACCAGATTGCAGTCAATCTCCTGCGCGACGAAGGGCGAAGGCGCTTGGGCCCGGGGTATGCCGTGACGAGTTCCGGCGACGACGCACAGACCGAAATGGATGCGGCAGCCGGCGACGCCGAAAGTTGCTCCTCCGATCTTCTGCAGCTGGACCTCATCCAAGTCGCCCAGGCCAAGATACGTGCGGGCCCAGGCCTGGTGCTCCCAACGCTTCGCACACTGAACGCAGCAGGACCTTCGGTACCGTGGCAAATCGGTCCATCGGGCGGCCGCTTGCCCGCAGAAAGAGCAACTGGATGGCTGCAGCGACGCGGCGGTCGTCGCGGAACCGCTCGCAGACCGCGGAAATGTCGTCCTTGCTCAGGCTGAAGAACTGTTGGACATCAAGCTCGGACATCCTGGAGGGAAGGGTCTCCGCGCCAATGAAGCGCTGGGCGAACGACACGGCGGGTTCCTCCACCGGGATGGGGCCGCCAATCTACTCCTTCGGCGCGCGTTGTGGCTGCGGGTTCCGGATCACCCCGTCGAAAGCGTGCAGGCGTCGGCGACAACTACGACCGTGTCAATTTGTCGAAAGAATACGATTACCCCATCCTGCAGACTGCCGTCAGGGCTCAGTCTAGGGCTCAACCATCTCGCTGACGACGAGGGGCGCTCGACCGCTCAGTGCCCGTTCGTTCTGGGAAATAAGCGACGCGGTTTTGATTCGAGAATCCCAGGACACTCCGGCGTCACCATGCGATTTCCAGGTTGTCGATGAGCCGCGCGTTCCCACCTTTGCCGCCGCTCTAGGCCGTAGGGATCCCGTCGTTGCCGCTGCCGCACAGGACGACGGCGATCTTCTCGTTCTCGCGCCGTTCGAAGCAACGTTCGCTGACGGCCGCGAGCGCAGTGGCCGCTCCCAGCTCGATCGCGAGCCCCGCATGGCGCCACGCGGCGCGCGCCGCGTCCTCGATCACCGACTCGTCGACCAGCACAATGTCGTCGACATAGCGCTCGATCAGCTCGAAATTCAGCGGCTCGGTCGAGCGCGCGGCCAGGATGGGCACGCGGGTCTTGACGTTCTCGAGTTTCACGATCCGGCCCTGCTTGCGGCAGGTATGGAGCGTCGGACAGCCTGCAGCCTCGACGCCGATGATGCGAATCGCGGGCTTGCGCAACTTGGCCGCCTGCGCGACGCCGGCCAGCAGGCCGCCGCCGCCGATCGAAACCACCACCGTCTCGACCTCGGGCCATTCGTCGATGATCTCGAGCGCCGTCGTTCCCTGGCCGATCACCACGTCGCGGTCGGCGTAGGGGTGCAACAGCGCGCCGCCGTGCTCGGCAACATTGGCGCCCGCGGCATCCCAGCTCTGGTCCCAGAAGTCGCCATGGACGGTGAGCCTGGCGCCGTGACTTTCGATGCGCGCCCGCGTGATCGGCGTGCTGGTGTTCATCACGAACACATTGGCGGGCAGGTCGAGCGTCCTGGCGACGTAGGCAACCGCGGCACCGAAGTTGCCGCCGGATGCGGTCGCCAGCCCTTGGCGGCGCACGGCCTGCGGCAGGTTCAGCACCCGGTTGAAGGCGCCACGTGCCTTGAACGAGCCCGTGACCTGCTGACACTCCGCCTTGAAGCGGACCTGTGCCGCGCCGCCCGGCAGCCACGGATGCGCATTCACCAGCGATGTCTGCCGTATGTAGGGCCTGATCTGCTCGTGAGCCGCGCGGTAGTCGTCCAGCGTGATGAGCGCGTTCATGCGACAGCGCCTTCCTCGTCTGCGACCAGCACGCACAGGCTGTTGCCCTGCCGTGCGATCCCGAAGGTGCGTTGCGAGTAGATCGTGCCGCCGGCGGCGAAGTGCAGTTCGCGCGGCACCTGTTGCGGCTCGGTAAGCAGGTGCAGACGGCCCGCGAGCTCGCCGACCTTCACCGCATCGCCGAGCCCATGCAGGGGCTCGAAGTAGCCGTCGCCCGGCGACAGCAGGTTGCCACCGCGCGGCACGATGCGCACGCGCCGGCTCGACGGCGGCACTTCGGGCTGGGCCCCAGGCACGACGCCGAGGCGCGCCAGAACGCGCGAAAGGCATTCCCTCGTGCGCGCGACACCCTTGGGCGACACGCTGCCGTTGGCGCCCATCTCGGCCGCAATGGCCGCGAGGCCGAGGTGGGCCGCTGCGCCGCAGCTGGTGCGCGGATCGCCCATGTTGTCGGTGATGACCGTGAACTTCGCGCCGAACCAGCGCGCCATGTCTTCGGCACGTTCGCGCACAGCGGGCGCCAGCGCTGGCGTGACGACCACTTGGGCGCTCTCTTCGATGAACAGCGAGCTGCCCCCGGCATGCAGGTCGATATAGGCGTCGCAGCGCGGGAACAGCACGTCGTGAATGAAGGCGGCGATCTGTTCGGTCGGCGTTCCGAAGGGGTTGCCGGGGAAGACGCGCGCCAGGTTCTTGCCGTCGAGCGGGCTCACGCGCGAGGCCGCGCGCAGGGCCGGCGCGTTGGCGGCCGGCATCAGGATCAGCCGGCCCTTCACCTGCGCCGGCTCGAGCGTGCGGATCAGTTCGTTGATGACGATCGGCCCTTCGTACTCGTCGCCGTGAATGGCGCCAGTCACGAGCACGGTGGGTCCGTTGCCGTCGCCGATCGCGGCAAGCGGAAGCGCGACCGCGCCCCATGCATCGTCGTGTCCCGAATGGGGCAGCCATGCATGGCCGACCTGCTTGCCGGGTCGCGCCCAGTCGATGTCCGTGAAAACGGTGGATCCGCGCTCGCTCACTCGTCGCTCCTTACTTGACTTCTTTCTGCTCGTCCTTGAACCACTTCAGGCGCAGCGCCGCCAGACTGCCGTCGGCCGCCTTGACGTCGATGATCCTGTTCACTTCGGCCAGCAGCGCCGTCTCGCCCGGCTGCACCGCCATGTAGGCCGGGCTGACGCGAATCAGCGATTTCATTTCGATGCCCTTGCCGGGATTCTCGTCGGCCACCTTCTGCGCGATGAAGTTGTTCTCGGCGAACAGCGGCGCCTGGCCCGACAGGAAGGCGGAAATGGTCGAGGCCGTGTCCTCCAGCCGGATCAGCTTGGCGCCGGGCGCCATCTCGCTCAGCGAGAGGTCGGGCGTTGAACCCTTCGGCACCGCGATGGTCTGGCCCGCGAGGTCGGCGACCTTGGCCATCTTCGGCACGCCCTTGCCACCGTATACGCCGAGGTACACCGCAGCATAGGGCTTGGAGAACGCGACCTGTTTGGCGCGCTCGGGCGAACTGCCCAGCGCGGCGATGACCACATCCACCTTGTTCGAAAGCAGGTAGGGAATGCGGTTGGCGCCGGTCACCTGTTGCAGCTCGAGCTTCACGCCCAGGGCCTTGGCGACGTTCTCGGCCAGCTCGACGTCCAGGCCCGTGGGCTTGCCGGCTGCGTCGGTGAAGCCCCACGGCGCGGCATCGATGGTCGTGGCCACCCGCACCACGCCCTTGGACTTGATGTCGGCGAGCTTGTCGGCATGTGCCAGCAGCGGGGCCGCACAGAAGAGTGCGGCGGCCAGCAGAGATTTCGTTTTGAACATGGAAGCTCCTTGACAGATGGTGGAAGGATCAGACGACGGACTGGACAAACTGCTGGAACTCGGGCGTGCGCGGTTGGCCGAACATCTGCTCTGGCGTGCCGCGTTCCCAGATGCGCCCCTGGTTCATGAAGATCACTTCGGAGGCGACGCGTCGCGCGAACGCCATCTCGTGCGTGACGACCATCATGGTCATGCCGTCGCGCGCCAGGTCTTCCATCACGCGCAGCACTTCGCCGACGAGTTCCGGGTCGAGCGCCGAGGTCGCTTCGTCGAACAGCATGAGCTGCGGCGACATCGCGAGCGCGCGGGCGATCGCCACGCGCTGCTGCTGGCCGCCGGAGAGCTGCGAGGGGAGGGCGTCGAGCTTCTGGCCCAGCCCGACGCGCTCCAGCATTCCCTTGGCGAGTGCGCGGGCCTCGTCGCGGCGGATCTTCTTCGTCAGCACCGGGGCGAGGGTCACGTTGTCCGCGGCCGAGAGATGCGGAAACAGGTTGAAGCTCTGGAACACCATGCCCACGCGCTGGCGCAGCAAGGCGAGGTCGGTGGACGGCGCGTGCACATCGACGCCGTCGACCACAATGCGCCCAGCGCCGATCGTCTCCAGCCCGTTCACGCAGCGCAGCAGCGTGCTCTTGCCGGACCCGCTGCGGCCGACCAGCGCCACGATGTCGCCCTTGGCGACCTCTGTCGACACGCCGCGCAGCACATGGTTGTCGCCGAAGTGCTTTTCGACCGAATCAATGAGCACGAGCGACATGCATGCGTCCTTCCAGGAAGAGGGCCAGGCGGGCCAGCGGGTAGCAGATGGCGAAGTAGCAGAGCGCGATGCCGCAGAAGACCGGGAGGTGCGCGAGCGTCGAGCCGGCCACGATCTGGCCCGAGCGCGTGAGTTCGACCAGCCCGACCAGCGCGGCCAGCGAGGTGTTCTTGATCAGTTGCACGAGGTAGCTCACGGTTGGACCTAGGGCCACGCGGAAGGCCTGCGGCCACACCGCGTGGCGCATGACCTGCCAGCGGCGCAGGCCCACGCAGGCGGCGGCTTCCCATTGGCCCTTCGGCACCGATTCGATGCTGCCGCGCCAGATCTCGCCGAGAAAGGCGCCCGCGGACAGCGAGAACGCGGCGGCCGCGGCCACGAAGGCATTGATCTCGATGCCCAGCAGCATCGGCACGCCGAAGTACAGTAGAAAGAGCACGCCCAGCAGCGGCGTGCCCTGCACCAGCTCCACATAGATGCGAGCCGGCACGCGCAGCCACGGAAGGCGCGAAGTGCGCGCGACCGCGACGGCCAGCGCGATCCCGCTGCCGATGGCGAACGCCGTCAGCGCAAGGGCGACCGTCCAGCGGATCGCGCCGAGGATGAGCCACAGGTCGGCGATGGAGAGGCCGCGCATTCAGGGCGCCTTTCCGTAGAGCCGGCGCTGCACGAAGCCGAGGATGACGCGCAGGGCTTGCACTGCGGCGAAGTACATCGCGCAGATCACCAGGTAGACCTCGAAGCTGCGGAAGGTGCGCGAGTCGATGAAGCTGCCGGCGTGGAAGATGTCCTCCACGCCGATCTGCGAAATCAGGCTGGTGCCGATCAGCGTGAGCACCATCTGGCTCGCGAGCGCCGGAAAGACGTTACGCAGGGCCGGCACGAAGAGCACGTGCAGCAGCACCTGCCGCCGGCGCAGGCCGAGCGCCGCGCCGGCCTCGGAGAGACCGCCGGGTACCGCCAGCAGCCCGGCGCGGAACACCTCGACCATGTAGGCGCCGCAGTAGAGCGACAGCGAGATCACGCCGGCCACCGGCGCTTCCAGCCGCAGGCCCAGGTTGGGCAGGCCGAAATAGATCAGGAACAGTTGCACCAGCGCCGGCGTGTTTCGGAAGAACTCGACATAGACACGGGTCGCGCCGCGCAGCGGCGTGGCGCCGTAGATCAGCGCGAGCGAGCCGGCGACGCCGATGGCCATGCCCAGCACGATGCTCGAGGCTGCATAACCCAGCGTGTGCAGCAGGCCTTGTGCGAGCTGGCCGGCGTAGGGCGCAAGCGCTTCGAACTGGAACTGGTAGGCCATTGTGAACAGCCTCAATCCACTTCCAGAATCGCCTCGACCTCGACGGTCTGGTGGCCGGGCAGCGAGCCCGCGCCGATGGCCGAGCGTGCGCCGCGGCCGACCGCATCGCCGAACACCTCGACGAACAGGTCCGAGCAGCCGTTGACAACCTTCGGATGCTGCGCGAAGCCCGGTACTGCATTGACGAAGGCCAGCAGCTTGACGACGTTGCGCACTCGGCTCAGGTGGCCGAGCGCCTCCTTGGCCACGGCCAGCAGGTTGAGCCCGGTGAGCCGCGCATGGGCATAGGCCGCCTCGACGCTGACCTCCTCGCCCACACGGCCAATATGCAAATAGCCATTGGCCTCCAGCGGCCCTTGGCCCGACAAGTAGAGCAGGGGACCGATGCGCCGCCAGGCGACGAAATTCGCCACTGGGGTCGGAGACGGCGGCAATGTCAGCCCGATCGCGGCCAGCCGCTCCTCGGGACTCAGGGCCGGAGCCGTGTTGGAATCCAGGGTCATGGAAAACGCTTTGCTTCGACGAAAATCAAGAGAGCCGGCAGAATTGGTCAACCAATTCCACACGGCTTGCGCCGACTTGTGTGTCGCCGCTATGAATTCATTCTAAGATTTGACTTTGGGATTGGTCAACCATTTTGGCGAACTATCGAACCATGGACGCAAAGTCCGTCCCGAGCCAGGCGTCGTCGCACCCGATCACGGTGGCCGACCTCTCGGCTCGCATTGCCGCCCAGGACAAGGCAACCGCTTCGAAGGTCTACCGCGCCATCCTCCAATCGATCCGCGACGGGGTGCTCAAGCCTGGCAACAAGCTGCCCAACGAGCGCGACCTTTCAGCGCAGTTCAACACCTCCCGCAGCACCGTGCGCCATGCGCTGGCGATGATGAGCGCTCAGGGTTTGCTGGAGCGCAAGGTCGGTAGCGGCACCTTTCTCGCCGAATCTTCGATGCAGTTGCTGAGCGAATCCGATCTGCCGGTCGCAGCCCACCATCAGGATGTGCCGACCTATGCCGAGATTCTCGAAGGCCGGCTGTTGTTCGAGCCGGCCATGATGGCGCTATCGGCCCAACGTGCCGATGCCGATGACTTCGCGCTCATGCGCCATCACCTCGGCGTGGTGCGCGACGCCGACCAGTGGATCGACTTCAAGGAGGGCATCTACGGCGTGCACCACGCGATCTTCCGTGCCACCAAGAACCGCTTTCTGATGCAGGTGTTCGATGCCGTGGTGGCCGATCGGCGTGCGGTGCAGTATGACGGCCGCTCGAGCCTCAACGGCCCGGTGGGTGCGATCGTGCGCGAGCAGACGCTGCGCGAACTCACCACCATCGTCGATGCGCTCGAAGCCCGTGACGCGAAGGCGGCAACGAGACTGGCGGACGACTACTTCACGCGCATCCTCGCATCGCTCAGTGTGTATGGATAGGGCTTGCGTGCTGCTCGAGGTATGAGCGCGTGGCTTCGAAGTACCCGAAGGCCGATTCGGCGGGCACGAAGTGCAGTTGCCTCAGCCGACTGGTGGCGTCGTCGATGAACACCAGCAGCGTGCATGCCAGCGCCCGATCCTCGAACCAGGTACGGTCGCTGCCATCGATCTGGATTCTCGACCAGGCATGCCCAACGGTCGCGTGGCTGGTCGATCTTGGGAGCGCGCTGCCTGCGCGGTGTCCACAGGCCGGCGGCAATCATCAGAACGCGAGCGGTTTCCTTGCAGAGGACGACCCCATGACATTCCTGCAGCTTCTCAGCGGCCAGCGTCGGGCCGAAATCGGCGTAGCGTTCGCGGATGATCGGATGATCTGAGATTCGCACGCTCTGCTTGGCGCCACCTGATTGTTGCTACACGGCCCACGCTTGCGTGAGACTAGGCCGGGAGGTCCTTCGGCGCGCGTTGTGGCTGCGGGTTCCGGATCATCCCGTCGAAAGCGTGCGGGCGTCGGCGACAACTACGACCGTGTCAATTTGTCAAAAAAGATACGATCACCCCAAGCTGGGCTGGCGCTGCACGCCGGCGCAGCGCGAGCAAGTTGCGCAATGACTGCAGGCCGCGCAGCCCGTGCGCGCTGAGCCCCTGTGCGCGGTGGCGTGCTACTTGCAAGGAGCTCGGACATGTGCCGTTTTCCTGCTCCATGCCTGCCACGCTCCTGACCCCGCCGGTACCGCTGAATCTGCGGCAGATCGAAGTCTTCCATGCCATCATGATCGCCGGTTCCCTCAGCGGGGCGGCACGCATGCTGTGTGTTTCCCAGCCGGCCGTCAGCCGCGTGCTGGCCACGGCCGAAAGCCGGCTGCGCATACTGATGTTTGAGCGTGTGCGCGGGCGCCTTCAGCCCACGCCTGAAGCGCACCGTCTGTTCTCCGAGGTGGAAAGCATCCTGGAGGGTGTGCGCCGCTTTAACGCGCTGGCTGTTGACTTGGTCGGAGGCTCCCAGGGCGAGCTGTCGCTGGTTTCCAGCCCCAGTTTCAGCGAGTGGCTGATACCGGTGGCGATCAAGCGTTTCCGGGCCCGCTATCCGGATGTGCGGATCAAGTACCGGCCATTGCCGTTCGACTCGTTATTGCCGCATGTGTTGTTGGGACACGCGGACCTGGCGATCTCTTCGATGCCGCCGCCGCCCAGTGCCAACGCGGCAGCGCGGGCGATCGGGCACAGCTTCATCGAGTGCGCAATGCCCGAGCGCCATCCGCTGGCGCAGGCCGAGGCAGTGAGCGCGGCCGACCTGGTGGGCCAAACCTTCATTGGCTATGGGCGCGACACGCCTTTCGGCCGACTCACCGCCGATTTCTTCGCCGCATCGGGCTTGCCTTTGCGCGCCGACATCGAGATCCGCTCCACGCCCGAGGCGATGGGGCTGGTGCGTGAAGGCGTAGGCGTGGCATTGATCGAAGCCTTTGGTGCGCGGCGCCCGGTGACTGATGGCGTGGTGCTCAAACCGCTCGTGCCCAGGCTCGCGCACCGCATCTACCTGATCCACACCAACGTCAGCCCGCTGTCGGCCATGGCCAAGGAGTTTCTGGCCATCTTCAGGCGCCTGCTGAAACAAGAGGGGCGCGACAACACGCTGCCCCCCACGCTGCCCGAGCACCCGGGCGAGGATGTGCCCGTACGCACGCCTCGCCCCTGAGCCGAGCCAGTCGCCGCTTGGGCCGCAAGTCGAGGCGGCGCAGGTGTCGTTGCGCACCATCGACAGTCCGGTTCGGATGTCCATCACCTTTTGTCCCCAGGCCATAACGCGCGGTTATCGACGGGTTGGTTGAGACGCTTTGTGCACCACGGGTTTTTTCTTTGAGATCAATCACTTGCGGCAGATTCGAAGCGTGCCCTTGTGGCCTGCCAGGACGGTTCAGGCGCAGTTGGTCGTAGAGACGGCGGGCCAGATCATCCTGCTCAGACCAACTCTTCTGCCGCCATGAACCGCTCGATCACCGTCGCCGCCGCCCAGCTCGGGCCCATCCAGAAAGCCGAAGGCCGCGATGTCGTCGTGGCCCGCATGGTCCGCCTGCTCGAGCGCGCGCATCAGCGCGGCGCCAATGTCGTGGTGTTTCCCGAACTGGCGCTCACCACTTTCTTTCCGCGCTGGTACGTCGAGAACCTCGACGAGGCCGACCCCTGGTACGAGGAGATGCTGCCGTCGCCCGCCACGCAGCCGCTCTTCGATGCCATCCGCCGCCATGGGCTCACCTGCTACCTGGGCTACGCCGAGATCGCCCACGAGGCTGACGAGACCGGCCTGGTGCGCAAGCGTCGCTTCAACACGTCGGTGGTGATTGCCCCCTCGGGCGAGATCGTGCTCAAGTACCGCAAGGTCCACCTGCCCGGGCACAAGGAGTTCTCCACCATCCGCAAGGTGCAGCACCTGGAGAAGCGCTACTTCGAGGTGGGCAACCTGGGCTTCCCGGTCGTGCGCGCCCCGGTGGGCAAGGTGGACGGCGTGAACCTGGGCATGCTGATCTGCAACGACCGCCGCTGGCCCGAATCGTGGCGCGAGCTCGGCCTGCAGCAGGTCGAGCTGGTCATGCTGGGCTACAACACGCCGGCGGTGAACCAGGAAAACCGCGGCTTCGAGGCGCACCACCTGCGCAACTTCCACTCCCAGCTTTCCATCCAGGCCGGGTGCTACCAGAACGCCACCTTCGGCGTGGGCGTTGCCAAGGCCGGCAACGAGGACGGCTTCGAGCTGATGGGCCACTCCATCATCGTGAACCCCCAGGGCGAGATCATGGCCATGGCCACCAGCTGGGACGACGAACTGGTGGTGGCCGACTGCAACCTGGACACGTGCCTGCTGGGCCGCAACACCATCTTCAACTTCACCCAGCACCGCCGCCTGGAGGCCTACACCCGGCTCACCAGCCAGACCGGCAGCACCGAGCCCCCGGTGTGGCAATCGGCGTGAAGGAGGACTCCGCGATGACGAGCACCTCCACCCCTTCTGCCGCGGCGCTGCCGGACCACATCGAGCACGCGATGCTCGGCACGATGCGCGTGCCCCGTTTCGAAGACGTGCTGCGCGCCGCACACGCCATCGCGCCGCACGTGCGGCGCACGCCGCTGCTGCGCTCGCCCGCGCTGGACGCGCTGTTGGGCGGCACCGTCTGGATCAAGCCGGAGAGCCTGCAGGTCACCGGCTCCTTCAAGGCCCGCGGCGCCTTCAATGCCCTGCTGGCACTCACGCCGCAGGAGCGGGAGCGTGGCGTCGTGGCCTATTCGACGGGCAACCACGGCCAGGCGATCGCCTGGGCGGCCCAGCAACTGGGCGTGTCGGCCACCATCGTGATGCCGATCGATGCCCCGAAGACCAAGGTGGCGCGCGCGCTCGCGCAGGGCGCGAAGGTCATCCACTACGACCGCGAGAGGGAAAGCCGCGAAGACATCGGCATGCGCCTGCTGGCCGAGACCGGTGGGACGCTGATCCCGCCGGGCGACCACCCCGAGGTGCTGGCGGCGCAGGGCACCGTGGCCCTGGAGGCGCTGCAAGACCTGCCGGCCGGTGCGCAGGAAACCCTGGGCCTGTTTGCCGCACCCTGCGGTGGCGGCGGCCTCATGGCCGGCTGCTGCCTGGTCCTCGATGCGCTGAGCCCCGGCGCGCGGCGCGTAGCCGCCGAGCCCGCGGGCTTCGACGACACCGTGCGCTCGCTGCGCAGCGGTCGGCGCGAGACCAATGCCCCTGGCGCCCGCACGCTGTGCGATGCCTTGCAGGCCGTCACGCCCGCAGAGTTACCGTTCGCCATTAACCAGCCGCTGCTGCACGAGGCCGTGGCCGTGACGGACGAGGAGGTGGCCCGCGCGATGCGATTCGCGCTGGAGGAACTGCACCTCGTCGTTGAGCCTGGCGGCAGCGTGGCACTCGCGGCGATGCTGGCCGGCCATCTTTCGCTGCGCGGGCAGAGCGCCGTGCTCGTGCTCTCCGGTGGCAACGTCGACCTGCCGGTTTTGCAATCCGTGATGGCGCGGACCGAGGGCTGACCGCCATTGCACCCATTCCCCATAGCAACGAGGCCGACGCCGCCGTGCCCCGGTGCAGCGTCGCCCAGGAGACCGCAAGCCCCTCAATCGATCTTCAGAAAGTCTTGACCATGTCGTTCTTCAACGCCCGTTCTTTTTCCTGCCGCCGCTGGCTCCTCAAGGTGCTGGCTGCGCCGCTGGCCGCGCTGGCCCTGTGCGGCTACGCGCAGGCCGCGTATCCCGACAAGCCGATCACCTTGATCGTGCCCTTCAACGCCGGCACCACGCCCGACATCGTCTCGCGGCTGCTCGCCGATGCGGTGGGCCGCGACCTTGGCCAGTCGGTGGTAGTGATGAACCGTGTCGGCGCCTCCGGCATCATCGGCACGCAAGCCACCATCGCAGCCCCTGCGGACGGCTACACCATCGCCTATGCCAACGTGGCGACGCTGGCGATCAACCAGTCGCTCTACAAGAAGCTGCCCTACGACGCCGACACCCAACTCGCCCCGGTGGCGCTGACCGGATTCGTCCAGAACGTGCTGGCCGTGCGCAGCGACCTCGGCGTGAAGGATGTGGCCGGCCTCATCGAGATGGCCAAAAAGCAGCCCGGCAAGCTCACCGTGGCCTCAGGCGGCAACGGCACCACCGGCCACCTGAGCGCCGAGATGTTCAAGTCCATGGCTGGCGTGTCCATCGTGCACATTCCGTACAAGGGCGGACTGGAGGCCGATCTGGCGCTGATGCGTGGCGAGGTGGACCTGGTGTTCGAGAACATCACCTCCATCGCTCCCCACCTCAAGGGCGGCAAGATCACGCCGCTGGCGGTGACCGGCGCCACGCGCGACAGCCGCCTGCCCGAGCTGCCCACCATCGCCGAAACCGGCTTGAAGAAATACCAGGCCGTCGCCTGGACCGGCTATGTCGCACCGGCTGGCGTCGATCCGAAGATCCTCGACGCCCTCAACGCCGCTTTCAACAAGGCATTGAATTCGCCTGCGGTGAAGCAGCAGCTGGCCGCCCAGGCCTACGAGATCCACACCGGCCCGCGTCAGGACCTGTTCGACCTCGCCAAAAAGGAACGTCCTGTCTGGGCCGATGTGGTCAAGCACTCGGGCGCCAAGATCGACTGAGGCGGGCGCACATGGCCGAATTCGACCTGGTGGTGCGCCACGGCACGCTGATCGACGGCACGGGCAGCGCCCGGCGCCAGGCCGATGTCGGCATCCGCGGCGCGCACGTGGCTGCCATCGGCGACCTGGCGGGACTGCGTGGCGCGGTCGAGATCGACGCCACCGGCCGCATCGTGGCGCCGGGTTTCATCGACTCGCACACGCACGACGACCGCTACCTCATGCTCGACCCGGACATGCCAGCCAAGCTGAGCCAGGGCGTGACGACGGTCGTCACCGGCAACTGCGGCATCAGCCTCGCGCCCTGGGGCGCGCCGGTCGGGGCCACCGTACCGCCGCCGCTGAACCTGCTGGGCCACGATTCGGCCCTGTTCGGCGATGCCACCTTCGCGGCCTACCTCGCGCGCCTGGAGGCTGCGCCTGCGGCGGTGAACGCAGCCTGCCTGGTGGGCCACACCACCTTGCGCGCGGCGACGATGGAACGTCTCGACCGGGCCGCCACACCGGAAGAGATCGCACGCATGCGGGCGCTGCTAGGCGAGGCCATGGCCAGCGGCGCCATCGGGCTGTCCACCGGCGCGGCCTATCCCACGGCCATGCCGGCCACGACCGAAGAGATGGCGCAGGTGGCCGAAGTGATCGGCCCCTACGGCGGCGTGTACGCGAGCCACATCCGCGACGAGGGCGACCATGTCTTCGCCGCGTTGGACGAGGCCTTCGCGATCGGCCGTGCAGCGCAGGCACCGGTGGTGGTGTCGCACCACAAGCTCATCGGCCCGCGCAACCATGGCCGTTCGGTACAGACGCTGGCCCATGTGCGCCAGGCCATGGCGCAGCAGTCCATCGCGCTCGATTGCTATCCCTACTGCGCGGGCTCTACCATCCTGCGCAAGGACCGCATTCCGGTGTCGAGCCGCATCATCGTTACCCAGTCCCAGTCGCACCCCGAGTTCTCGGGCATGGACCTCGACGCGATCGCGCGGCGCCTCGGTGTGTCGATGGAAGACGCGGTCGACCTGCTGCAGCCGGCCGGGGCCATCTACTTCCTGATGGACGAGGCTGACGTGCAGCGCGTGCTCGCCTTTCCCCAGAGCATGATCGGCTCCGATGGCATGCCCCACGACACGGCACCGCATCCGCGCCTATGGGGCACGTTTCCGCGCGTGCTGGGCCACTACTGCCGCGACGTCGGCCTGTTCTCGCTCGAACAGGCGGTGCACAAGATGACGGGACTGACTGCCCGGCATTTCCGCTTGCCCGGCCGCGGCGTGCTGCGCGAAGGCGCCTTTGCCGACATCACCGTATTCGATGCCGGCCGGATCGCCGACCGGGCGACCTGGGAGGCCCCTACGCTGCGCGCGGAGGGCATCGATGCCGTCATCGTCAATGGGCGGCCTGTGTGGCGCGGCGGCCAATCGCTCGGCGTGCGCAGCGGGCGCGTGGTACGCCTGACCGACGAGGCCGGCCCCTCCCACGAGTGAGACGACCTGCTCGATCTCATGTGCCGCCCGCCACAAGCGCGTCCCAGAAGTCGCCGTTGAGTGGCGCGCGCGGATTGTCGATGCGTTCGATCAATCCGATCTCGCGATAGAAGGTGTCGGCCCCCAGGTTGATCTCACGCACCCCCGAACCGATGACCGAGAGCGCAGGTGTGCGTGGAAGAACCGAGATGCCAAGGCCGCGCGCCACCAGCAGGCCGATCGCTTCGATCGGATCGGTCTCCACCGACTCCTTCGGTGCGTACTTCTTGCGTTGCAGGAAACGTTCGACGAGGCTGCAGCCGTGCGAACGGCGTTCGTAGCGGACGAAGGGGTAGTTCGAAAGCAGCCATGTCACGTCGCTCGACGCCTCGCCTGGCGGCACGATCAGCACGAAGGGCTCCTGCCGCAGAGAGCGCCAGCGCAGCAAGCCCCCGAGCGGGTAAGCGGGCTTGACGATCAGCGCGCAGTCGAGCTCGTGCTGCTCCATCATTGGATGACGGGCTGGCGCATCGGCTACGCGGCGGGGCCGCGCTGGCTGGTCGACGCCCTGCAGGTGCTGCGGTCGCAAAGCACCTCGAACGCCTGCTCGATCTCGCAGGCCGCCGCCGTTGGGGCACTCGACGGGGGAACCGGCTTCATCGACGATTGGCCGGCGATGCTCGCCGAACGCCGCGACCGCGTGCTGCAGACCGTCGCACGCATCGACAGCCTCGCGAGCGGCACACCTGAAGGCGCGTTCTACGTCTTCGCGAATTGCAAGGAACTGCTGGGCCATTCCACGCCCGAGGGCCGGCGGCTCGAAACCGACCTCGACCTCGCCAACTACCTGCGCATCGCCTACGCGGTGGACATGCCGGTGCTCGACGCGGCTTTCAGGACCACCGAGCACACCCGCGCGTCGGAGTCGCTCATGGAGGCCTCGCTCATGCGGCGCTTCCGGCCACCATTTCCCAGTCGAGCCGCACGCGTCCCAGCGCCATGACCGCCGCCGCCTGGCTCGGCTCGACGACCGGAATGCCTAGAGCGCGTTGCAGCGGCGCCCGGTATGCGGCCATGCCGGCGCAGCCCATCACGATCACCTGCGCCTGGCGCTCGTCGCGCAGGCGCCGCCCCACTTCGATCATGCGCGCCAGCGTGCGCTCGGCGTCGATCAGTTCGGTCACCGGTATGTCGATTGCCATCTCGCCGACGAAGCGGTCCAGCACGCCCATCGCGCCCCAGGTGCGCAGATGGCGTGGAATGGAGCCTTGCAGGATCGCGATCACGCCGAAGGTGTGGCCCAGCGTCAGGGCTGTCAGCACGCCGCATTCGCTGATGCCCAGGACCGGGCGGCGCACCGCTTCGCGCACCAGATGAAGGCCCGGGTCGCTGAAGCAGGCGATGACGAAGGCGCCGGCTTCTTCTTCGAGCGACTGCGCGAGGCGCGCGAGTGGCGGGATGACCGATTCCACGTCGCGCTGCGTCTGGATGCCTGGCGGGCCTTCGGCGAGCGTGAGGCAACGGATGTCGGGGCCGCCGGCCATGCGCAATGGCGCCATGGCGGCGTCGATGCCTGCGGTCACGGCCTCGGTCGAGTTCGGGTTGATGACGAAGACGGTGGATCGCATCGCGGTCCTCCAGAGTGGTGGTCGCTCAAAGTCTAGGTGCGGCCTGCCGCGCGTGAACGGCACGTTCCTTGCTGTTTTGTGGGTCTCCCTTAACGCGAAGTTAAGGGCCTCAATTCAGTGCAAGGAAGTCTCCATGTCCATGAACCTGCGTCAGATCGAAGTGTTCCGGGCGGTGATGACGACGGGTTCCATCAGCGGCGCATCCCGTGTGCTGCACGTGTCGCAGCCCGCGGTGAGCCGCCTGCTGTCCTATACCGAGAGCCGTCTCGGCTTCGCGTTGTTCGAGCGCATCAAGGGCCGGCTCTATGCCACGCCGGAGGCCAAGCAGTTGATTCGCGAGGTGGAGAACGTGTACCTCGGCGTGCAGCGCGTGAGCGAGCTGGCGCACGATCTGGCCGATCGGCGACATGGTCTGCTGCACGTGGTGTCGAGCCCGAGCATCGGCCAGACGCTGATTCCGCAGGTCATCGCGCGCTTCAGGCAGAGCAACGCGGATGTGCGGGTGACCTTCCAGTTCCTGAGCTATGCGCATCTGAAGGATCGGTTGCTGAATCGCCAGGCGGATCTCGGCGTGGTCATCCTTCCGATGGACCATCCGAACCTGCAGGTGACGCCGATCGCGCGTGGCACGATGGTCTGCATCTGCCCGTACAACCATCCGTTGGCCCGCCGGTCGACGCTGAACCTCGTGGACCTGCGACCGTTTGCGCTGGTGAGCTATGGGCGCGACACCCCGCTGGGCATGCGCATCGCCGACATGTACGAGGCGGTGGACGAGCCGTTGAAGGCGGCGATCGAAGTCGGCTCGCCGCAGAACGCCTGCGCGCTGGTCGAGATGGGGGCGGGCATCGCCATCGTGGACGAGTTCTCGGTGCGCAGCTGGCCCGCGAATCACTTTGTCGTTCGGCCGTTGGCGGGTGCACCTTCGCTGATCGCGAACCTCGTGTATCCGTGCTACGAGCCTCTGTCGCAGCCGGCGCAGGCTTTCGTCGGTACCTTGCGTGCGTTGCTGGCGCAGCAGGGCTTTGCTTCGCCGGATGCGGATGTGCCGGCGAATGACGGAGCTTCCGAGCTGCTGCGTCACGCCGCCTGAGGCAGCGGCACGCCGGACCACGCCATAACGTCCTGTTAAGGACGCACCACAAATCAGCATACGACAAGCGCCGCCGCGCGCCACACCATTGCGTCCGACGCCTCGCGTTGCGTCAACTCACTTTCCCAGGACCCCGCCCATGCTCAACGAAGCTGCCCGTACGACGCCCGACTGGACAGTGATCCGCGGCGGCCGGCTGGTCGAGCCCGGCGTGCCGATGCCCCGCACGGTCGACATCCTCATCAAGGACGACACCATCCACGAACTCGGCGCGCCCGGCATGGTCGTGCCCGAAGGCACGCAGGGAGTCGACGCCGCCGGCATGCTGCTGCACCCCGGGCTTGTCAACGCCCACACGCACGGCCACGGCAATCTCGCGCGTGGCATGGGCGACCGCTGGACGCTGGAGCTGCTACTCACCGCCGGCCCGTGGATCAGCGGCAACCGCTCCTCCGAGGACAAGCACCTCGCCACGCTCATCGGCGCGTCGGAGATGCTGCTAAAGGGCTGCACCGCCTGCTACGACTTGACCTTCGAGTTTCCGAGCCCGACCGTGGAGGGCATGCAGGCCGCCGCCGCGGCCTACACGCAGGCGGGCATGCGCGCCGTGCTCGCGCCGATGGTGGCGAACCTGAGCTTCTTCGAGGCGATTCCGGGGCTGCTCGATGCGCTTCCGCCCAAGCTGCGCAAGGCGGTGGAGCGAATGCGCATGGCGCCCACCGATTCGATCCTGAAAGCCATGGCCGACACGGTGAAGCACTGGCAGGGCGACACCGGCCAGGTCCGGCTCGCCATCGCGCCGACCATTCCGCACCACTGCACCGACGAGTTCCTGATCGGCTGCCGCAACCTCGCGCACGAACACGGCCTGCCGATGCATTCGCACGTGTCCGAATCGAAGGTCCAGGCCATCGCCGGCATGCGCACCTACGGCACCACGCTCACGGCGCACATGGACAAGCTCGGCCTCGTCGGTCCCGGCCTCACCGTGGCCCACGGCGTATGGCTGGATGACGACGACATGAAGCTGCTCGGCGACAGGGGTGCCTCGGTCGCGCACAACCCGGGCAGCAACATGCGCCTGGGCAGCGGCCTCGCGAACATGCGCAGGATGCTGTCGAGCGGAGTGAACGTGGGCATCGGCACCGACGGCTCCAACTGCTCGGACAACCAGAACATGTTCGAAGCCATGCGCCTCGCTTCGATGGTGTCGAAGGTGCAGGGCCCGGACTGGCAGAACTGGATCACCACCGGCGAAGTGCTGCACGCCGCCACGGTGGGCAGCGCGCGGGCGCTGGGCTTCGGCGACACGCTGGGCCGCATCGCACCAGGCTACAAGGCGGACGTGGTGTTCCTCGACGGTCGCAACATCAACATGATCCCGCTCATCAACATCACCAACTCGCTGGTGCATGCCGAGGACGGCGGCGCGGTCGACTCGGTGATGGTGGGCGGGCGCATGGTCGTCGCGCAACGCAAGCTGCTGCATGTCGACATGCACAAGCTCGCGCGCGACGCGGAGAACGCCGTCGAGCGGCTCGAGCGCCTGAACCACTCGAACCACGCGCTCTATTGCGAACTGGAGCCGGTGGTCGGCAGCTTCTGTCCCGGCTTGGCGGCGGAGCCCTTTCACGTGCATCGCTACGGCGCGTGCCAGCACACCCACTGAAACGCCTTCCCTGATCCGGTCGACATTCGAATGACAAAGACACTCTCTCCAAGCGGCGCCATGAGCGCCACCGGCGTCTACACGATCTGCCCGACGCCCTTCCTCGCCAACCGCGAGATCGATCTCGAAAGCATCGCCACGCTGGTCGAATTTCAGGTCGATGCCGGCGCCGCGGGCCTCGCAGTACTGGGCTTCCTCGGTGAAGCGCACAAGCTCTCGGCGCAGGAACGCAGGGACGTGATCGGCGCCTTCATCAAGGCGTCGGCAGGGCGCCTGCCGGTGTGGGTCGGCGTGCGCGCGCTCGGCATCGCGGGCGCGGTAGAGCAGGCGGTCGAGGCCGAGGCGCTGGGCGCGGCGGCTGTGTTCGTCGCGCCGCTGGACAACGCGTCAGACACGGTGCTCTTCGACTACTACCGCACGGTCGCGCAATCGGTCGGCATCGCCGTCGCCATCCACGACTTCCCCGATTCCTTCGGTACCGAGATCAGGCCTGAGCTGGTGGCACGCCTCGCGAAAGAAGGCGGCGTGAACATCATCAAGATGGAAGAGCCGCCCGTCGGCCCGAAGATCACGCGCATCCGCGAACTGGCCGGCGACGCCATGCGCATCTTCGGCGGTCTCGGTGGCGTGCATTTTCTCGAAGAGCTGCAGCGCGGGGCCATCGGCACCATGACGGGCTTCGCGTTCCCCGAAATCCTGGTGCGCATCCACGCGCTCTACGCGGCCGGCGACGTGGCGGGCGCGGCGGCCGTGTTCGACAAGTACTGCCCGCTCATCCGCTACGAATTCCAGCCCAAGGTGGGGCTGGCGCTGCGCAAATACATCTACATGCGGCGCGGGGCGATCGGCTCGGCAGCCATTCGCTCGCCCGGCATGCGCATCGATGCTCTGACCGAGGCCGAGATCGAAGCTGTCGTGGCGCGCGTCGGCCTGTCGCTCCAAGCGACCGGCGCGCAGGCGATCGCATAGTGGGTGACGACGATGAACACTTCCGTCGCTGATCCCGCCGCGCCCTTCGACCTCACCGTGCGGGGCGGCCGCATCTCCACCGCCACCGAGACCTTCACCGCCGACATCGGCGTGCGCGGCGGCGTCATCGCCGCCATCGCGCCCGGTCTGCCGGCGGGACTGCGCGACATCAACGCCACCGGCCGCTGGGTGCTTCCCGGCGGCATCGACAGCCACTGCCACGTTGAACAGCTCTCGGGCATGGGCGTGATGTGCGCGGACAACTTCCACTCGGCCACCGTGTCGGCCGCGTTCGGCGGCACCACCACCATCATTCCCTTCGCGGCGCAGCACCGCGGCATGGCGATTCCGAAGGTCGTGGCCGACTACGCGGCACTCGCGCGCGAGAAGGCCGTCATCGACTACGGCTTTCACCTGATCCTCGCGAACCCCGACGATCAGGCGCTGAAGCAGGACCTGCCGCAGGCCATCCGCGACGGCATCACATCGCTCAAGGTCTACATGACCTACGACCGCCTGAAGCTCGACGACTACCAGCTGCTGGACGTGCTGGAGCTCGCGGGCGAGGAGGGCGCGCTGGTGATGATCCATGCCGAGAACCACGACATGATCCGCTGGATCGCGCGCCGCCTTCTCGATGCCGGCCGTGTCGCGCCCAAGTATCACCGCGTGGCGCACGATCCGCTGGCCGAGACCGAGGCCACGCAGCGTGCGATCGCGCTGTCGCGGCTCATCGACGTGCCCGCGCTGATCGTGCACGTGGCCGGCGCCGAAACGGTGCAGGTGCTGCGCGACGCGCGCGCGCTGGGCGCCAGCGTGCATGCGGAGAGCTGCCCGCAGTATCTCTTTCTCACGGCCGACGACCTCGACAAGCCCGGGCTTGAGGGCGCCAAGTTCTGCTGCTCGCCGCCGCCGCGCGACGCGGCTTCGCAGCAGGCGGTGTGGGACGGCTTCAAGGACGGCACGCTGTCCGTGTATTCGTCCGACCACGCGCCCTACCGTTACGACCAGAGCGGCAAGCTGCCGTATGGCGATGCGACCACCTTCAAGGACATGGCCAACGGCGTGCCCGGCATCGAGCTGCGCATGCCGCTGCTGTTCTCCGAGGGGGTGATGGGCGGCCGCATCACGATCGAGGAATTCGTCGCGCTCACTGCCACCAACCACGCCCGCCTCTACGGCCTGCTGCCGCGCAAGGGAACCATCGCGATCGGCGCCGATGCCGACATCGCGCTGTGGAACCCCGGGCGCGAGGTGCAGGTGAGCACCGCGATGCTGCACGACAACGTGGGCTACACGCCCTATAAAGGCCGTACCGTGCGCGGCTGGCCCGAGGTGGTCGTGAGCCGAGGCCGCGTGATCGTCGAGGACGGCCGGATGCACGCCGAACGCGGATCGGGCCAGTACCTCCCGCGCGGCATACCCGAGCCGCTGGCCGCGCACGCGCGCCGCGCCGCCGATGGCGCCTCCAGCCCATTTTTCAAGCGCCTCAAAGGCATGCAGAAAGACCCTGAATGAGTTCCACATCGCGCCGCTTCGGCCTCGCCGTCGCCCAGCTCGGGCCGGTTCATCTCGCGGACAGCCGCGCTGGCGTCGTCGCCCGCCTTGTCGCCATGATGCGCGAGGCGCGCAGCCGCGGCGCGCGCATGGTGGTGTTTCCCGAGCTCGCGCTTACCACCTTCTTTCCGCGCTACTGGCTGCCCGACGCGGAGGTCACCGAGCGCTTCTTCGAGCCCTCCATGCCGAGCGCCGAGACGCAGCCGCTCTTCGACCTCGCGCGCGAGCTGCGCATCGGCTTCTATCTGGGCTACGCAGAGCTCACGGAGGACGGCCGGCGCTTCAACACCGCGGTGCTGGTGGACGACCAAGCGAACATCGTCGGTCGCTACCGCAAGATCCATCTGCCCGGCCACTCGGACCACAAGCCCGAAGCGCCGTTCCAGCACCTGGAGAAGAAGTACTTCGAGGTCGGCAATGAGGGCTTCAAGGTCTGGACGACGCTCGGCACGCGGATCGGCATGTGCATCTGCAACGACCGGCGCTGGCCCGAGACCTTCCGCGTGATGGGCCTGCAAAGCGCCGAGCTCGCCGTGCTGGGCTACAACACGCCGAGCTGGAACATCCACTGGAGCGAGCCGCCGCACCTGCGCATGTCCAGCCACCTGTTGTCGCTGCAGGCCGCGGCCTACCAGAACGCGATGTGGGTCGCGGCTTCGGCCAAGTGCGGGGCCGAGGACGGCTTCCACATGATCGGCGGCTCCGCCATCGTCGCGCCCAGCGGGGAGATCGTCGCGCAGGCGCAGGGGGAGGAAGACGAGGTGCTTGTCGTCAACGCCGACCTCGCGCTGGGCGACAACTTCCGCGAGCACGTCTTCAACTTCGCCAAGCACCGGCGGCCCGAGCACTACGGGCTGATCGTCGAGCGCACCGGCGCCGGCGAGTCGCTGGGCGGGCCACCCCTTTCCACTTCAACTTCATCTCTCCAGGAGTAGCCACCATGAGCGAACTGAACCGCGTTGTCGCGATCCGCGTGCTGGGGGCAGCGCTTGCCGGCGCCGCCGTGTTTTCCGCCACGGCGCAAACAGGCGCGCCGCTCAAGACCGGCGTGGACGCGACCTTCGCGCCGCACGCGATGGTCAAGCTCGGCGGCGGCCTGCAGGGCTTCAACATCGAGCTCGGCGAAGAACTCGCCAGGCGCGAAGGCCGCAAGCTCGAGATCGAGGGCACCGAGTTCTCGGGCCTCGTGCCCGGACTGAACGCGAAGAAGTACGACTTCATCCTCGCGCCCGTTACCGTCACGCCCGAGCGCGCCAAGGCCATGCTCTTCACTGAAGGTTACCTGGATACCGACTACACCTTCGTCATCAAGAAGGGCACGGCGCCCATCGCCGCGCTGGAGGAGCTCAAGGGCAAGACCATCGCCGTCAACAAGGGCTCGGCCTACGAGAACTGGGCCAAGGACAACGCGCAGAAGTACGGCTTCAGCTTCGACGTGTACGGCACCAACGCCGATGCGGTGCAGGCGGTGCAGTCGGGCCGCGCCTTCGCCAACCTCGCGGGCAACACGGTGGCCGGCTGGGCCGCCAAGCAGAACCCGGCGGTGCAGACCAGCTACACGGTGAAGACCGGCCTGGTCTGGGCGCTGGCCTTCCGGGCCGATGACAAGGCTGGCCGCAACGCGGCCTCGATGGCGCTCAAGTGCATGAAGCAGGACGGCACCGTCGCTAGGCTCGCGGAGAAGTGGTTCGGCGCCAGGCCCGATGCATCGGCCACCGCCGTCAAGCTCGCGCCCGGCCACGGCGTGCCGGGGCTCGAGGGCTACGACGCCACGCCCGTCACGCCCAGCTGTTCGTGAGCACTGCGGTCCTCGAAGTCGTCGGCCTGCACAAGGCCTACGGCGCCACCCCTGTGCTGCGCGGCATCGACCTGCGCGTGCGCGAGGGCGAACTCGTCTGCGTGATCGGGCCTTCGGGCTCGGGCAAGAGCACGATGCTGCGCTGCTGCAACCGGCTCGAGGAGCCGAGTGCCGGACAGATCGTGGTCGAGGGCCACGACATCACGCGCGCCGATGCGAACCTCAACCGCATCCGGCAGCGCATCGGCATGGTGTTCCAGCAGTTCAACCTGTATCCGCATCTGGACGCGCTCGGCAACGTGATGCTGGCCCTGCGCCTGGTGCAGGGCCATTCGAAGGACGAAGCGCGCCGGCGCGCGCTCGCGGCACTGGAGCGCGTGGGCCTCGCGGACAAGGCGGCCTCGCGTCCGGGGGAGTTGTCGGGCGGGCAGCAGCAGCGCGTCGGCATCGCGCGCGCGATCGCGCTGGAGCCGGGCGTGATGCTCTTCGACGAGCCAACCAGTGCCCTCGACCCCGAGCTGGTCGGAAGCGTGCTGACCGTGATGCGCGAGCTGCGAGAAGCCGGCATGTCGATGCTGGTCGTCACGCACGAGATGGCCTTCGCGCGTGCCGCCGCCGACCGCGTGGTGTTTATGGATGGCGGCGTGGTCCTCGAGGAGGGAACACCCGCACAGGTCTTCGAGGCGCCGGTGCATGAGCGTACGCGCGCCTTCGTGTCGCGGCACCATCACGCGCGCAGCTGAACCGCATGAACTGGTTCGACCGCCTGGTCTTCACCTTCTTCAACACCGAAGTCGCGGCGCGCTATTTGCCCGACATCGTCAAGGGCATGGGCGTGACGGTGACGCTCGGCCTCTGCGTGGCCGCGACCGGGTTGGCGCTGGGCCTGCTGCTGGCCGTTCTGCGCACCCTGCACAGGCCGTGGTTGTCTTTGCCCATCGTGGCCTTTGTCGATATCCTTCGCGCGCTGCCGCCGCTGGTCGTGATCATCGTGCTGTTCTTCGCGTTCCCGTACATCGAGCTGGCAATGTCCTCGTTCACCGCGACCTGGATCGCTCTGTCGCTGGTGCTCGCTGCCTACGCCGAAGAGAGCATCTGGGCCGGCCTGCTCGCGTTGCCGCGCGGCCAGCTGGAGGCTGCGCGCTCGACCGGCCTCACGTGGTGGCAGTCGATGCGCCGCGTGCTGCTGCCACAGGCCCTGCGCATCGCGGTGCCGGCCCTGACCAACCGCGTGATCTCGACCACCAAGAACACGGCGTTGGGCTCGGTGGTCGCGCTGAACGAGGTGCTGAACAACGCGCAGTCGGCCAGCAGCAACGCGGGCAATCCAACGCCCCTGACGCTCGGCGCGGTCGCATACCTCGCAATCTTCCTGCCGGTGGTTTTGAGCGCACGCTGGCTCGAGACGCGCTGGCGTTGGAAAAGATGAAACTCACACTCCATGGACGCCATCCTCCAGAACTTCTTCAACCTCGCGGTGTACCGAGAAGTCTTCGGCTTCCTGCTCGCCGGGCTGTGGACGACGGTGTGGCTGTCACTGCTGGTGATCCCGGTCGGCGCGGCATCGGGCCTCGCGATCGCGCTGCTGGCCACGCAGACGCGCAGGCGCTCATTGCGAATTCTGCTCGCAGCCTATGTCGATTTCTTTCGCGCTTTTCCGCCGCTGGTTCTGTTGATCTTCATCTATTTCGGCGTGCCCTTCCTCGGCATCGACTTGCCGAAGCTGATGGCCGTGGCGATCGGTTTCATGCTCAACAACTCGAGCTACTACGCGGAGGTGTTTCGTGCCGGCATCGAGAGCGTGCCGGTCGGCCAGATGGAGGCCGCGCGCTCCACGGGCCTCACGCGCACGCAGGCGCTGCGGCATGTGATTGTTCCGCAGGCCGCGCGCAACGTGCTGCCCGACCTGGTCGGCAACAGCATCGAGGTGGTGAAGCTCACGACCATCGCCAGCGTGGTCGCCATCCCCGAACTCCTGCGGGTGGCGCGTGACGCCCAGTCGCTGATCTACAACCCGTCGCCGATCGTGCTGGCGGCGCTGATGTATCTCGCGGTGCTGTGGCCGCTGGTGCGCTGGCTGAGCCGGCTGGAGCACCGGCACATCAGGGCGCGCTGAGGCAGTCGCCTCACTGGCTGCCGGGGTTGTGGTGCGCCATGCCGACGGCGGCCTCGTCGCGACTTTGCCGAGGGTGATGCGACCTGTCCGATTGGAAAGGCCGCCTCGGATTTGATCCACCTCGGCGACCGCCGCGACGTGAAGACCTACTCTTTCCCGGACGATCACAGCGGTGTAGCCGAGGATTACACCTGCGGCTTCCTCTTGGGGACAGCGCCGACAGTGAGCTCGCTCCAGTTGGGCGGATGCGTGCTTTCGGCCGCTCGATTTAGGGCTTGTCCGTGAGGCGCTGGAGTCTCGACCAGGCCACGGTGTTCATGGGCCACCGCCAGCTGAAACACGGACTTTGCCAAATCGGCGGCAACGGTCGTAGGATTCATCTCGGACTCCTTCGAGCGGGGACAGCCATCGCCGGCGTCCATCTCCCATATCAAACATCGGCCTGCTCACCCATGCATCTGACAACTCCAATACAGATCGGCCAAGTCGTGAACTTCTGCGTTGGAACACGACGATGAATCCGATCGCACAAGAAGGAGAGAGTCCCGGTCGCTGGCAAATGTTGGCGCTGCTCGCACTCACCCTGGTTTTGTCGATGACAACTTGGTTCTCGGCCTCCGCGGTGATCCCCCAACTGCGGCAAGAGTGGGCGCTTTCCACCAGCGCCACTGCATGGCTGACCATCGCCGTTCAACTCGGCTTCGTGTTCGGCGCGCTAGTCTCGAGCTTCCTGAATCTCTCCGACATCGTCTCGGCGAAGCATGTGATCCTGGGCGGAACGATTGGTGCTTCCACGGCGAACGGGCTCTTGGAACTCGCTGGCGCAGGCGACATCGGAATTGCGCTTCGCTTCGCAACAGGTTTTTTCCTGGCGGGCGTGTATCCCCCAGCCCTCAAGCTGATGGCCACATGGTTCCGGAGAGGTCGCGGAGTCGCGCTCGGCATCCTCGTTGGAGCGATTGTCTTGGGACAGGCGGCGCCTCATCTCATCAACGGACTCGGCGGGCTGGATTGGCGCTTGGTGATCTACATGACCTCCGCTTTGACGCTGATTGGTGGTTTGATTGCAGAGTTCGCGGTGAAGGAAGGTCCCTCTCCTTTCCCAACGGCGACATTCGATCCCAAGCAGGTGTGGCGCGTATTTGCCAACCGCGGCGTCCGTCTGGCTTCCTTCGGTTACTTCGGCCACATGTGGGAGCTGTTTGCAATGTATGCGTGGTTCATGCTGTTCTTCTCCGAGGCGCTGGTAGCCCGAGGGACGACTGTGGGCTCGGCTGCCGCCTTCGCGACATTCGCGGTCATTGCCGTTGGGGCATTGGGCTGTTGGGTAGGCGGCATCCTAGGTGATCGCTGGGGCAGGACCAGAACGACCGCGCTAATGATGGCTATTTCCGGGAGCTGCTGCATTCTGATCGGCTTGCTGTTCGGCTCATCCCCATGGCTGCTGCTCATCGTCGGCTTGGTGTGGGGTTTTACCGTCGTGGCCGACTCGGCGCAGTTTTCGGCGATGGTCACCGAGCTTGCCGATCAATCTTATGTAGGAACAGCTTTGACACTGCAGCTTGCTCTTGGGTTCGTCCTCACGATCGTGACGATCTGGCTGATTCCTTTGATCGCAGATGCCTTTGGATGGCGGTGGGTGTTCGCGTTTCTGGCCCCAGGTCCCGCTCTCGGCGTGCTGGCGATGCTCCAGCTTAAATCTTTGCCGGAATCGGCTCGCCTTGCCGGAGGTATCGGCTAGTGGCCTGCCGGCGCGTGTGAGAAGGCCGATCGCTCATCAAAGCGAGCGTTGGACGACCGCTTTGCAGAATTCAGTATCGACCGCCGAATGTCAAATCCATTCTCCAACGCCAGGCCTGCCACGCCGCGGGTCGCGGGGCGTGGGTTCCACCCGCCAACATCTAAGGAGAACGAGCGCTCGAGTCAGGCGGTGACAAGAGGGGGAAAGCTCACCTGTTCACCCGGCGCTCGAGCTCTTCGATGCTTGCAAGCACGCCATTGAGTGGCGGCACGTCGCCGAAGATCATTCCCGCCATGGCGACATAGTCGGCGCTCAGCGCGTCGCGCATGGCGGGCGTTGGTGTCAGCGTGAATTGGCCATGCGCAGCCGTCGTCAGGCCGAGGTCGGCACTGCCGAAGAAGAGTCGCGCATGTGTCGCGCAGTTCGCGGCGAGATCACGATTGCCAAGCCACTGCGTTGCCCGTTCATTGCGCATGAGCTGGTGCGCGTCGTAGTAGTGGCGCGAACCCCTTTGGCCGCCATGGCGCAGGACACCGCGCCGGTCATGCCACTGTCGCAGGCCGTGGAGGATGATGATCTTGTCCCAGAACGTGCGCTCAGCCTCGACGGTGATGACGTTGCCAACGCGAAGATCAAGATCAGGAAGATCAGCCGCGATATACGGCGTGACCGAAGCGGACGTATGCGGATCGAGGGCCGACTTCGCGCCCGCTTCGATCTTGACGGCGGACCGGATGTAGTCATCCGTGCGTGCCGTCGCCGCCGGGGACCAGAGCAGCAAAGTCTGTTCATCGGCATCGTCAGGGTCGCACTCCAGTTTCATGCGGCCTTTGCCAATAGCATCGATACGCTGCGCAAGCTGGCTTGTCAGCGAACCGTTGATGAAGGCCTGACAGGCCTCGCGAATTGCATCGAGTCTTTTGCGTTGCTGCTTGCCGCTGAGCCCATCAAGCTCTGCGGCATCGATGGCTTGGCCGATGTCTTCGCGGAACATCGTGATATCGATGTCCTCAGAGAAGCGGGGGATGAGGTCGAAGGCCTTCGAGAGCGATGTCCCGCCCTTGAAGAGCAGGCGGGGACTTCCGGCCTCAAGACCGTTGAACAACGCGTCGAGCGTCCAGCACACCCAAAAGTCCTTCTCGACGTTCTGCACGGCGGTGCCGAGGCGCGCGGCGGTTTCTACGAAGAGCGCACCTCTGTCAGCATCGCTCGATGCAATCACTTCTTCATAGGCTGTGTTCATCGCGGCTCCGCCGGGGTGCGGGCGGGCGAAGGCTTGCGCCGTGAGGCGGCCCTTGCCGGATCAGGTGGATCAGTGGCTGGCATCGGGTCGAAGGCCGGGATGGTCCTCAGGAAGCTTTGCATCCACGCGGGCAAAACGCTGAAGCCTTGCGTCAAATCACTCCGGATGTTGTCACCGTGTTTCGGATCGCTGAGAAGGCGCGCAAGCATCTTTCTGATGCGGTCACCGTCTCCGGGGAGCGTGTCCCTGAGCCAGTGCAACGCCTGGACGACCCGCATGGCCGGTCTACCCGCCCAATAGAGGCGGCTCGGCGCAGTCGGCTTGAACTCGATGGTGAGCTTGTCGAGGTGGATGGAGCGGGGCTGCGTATCTGTGTAGATCGTGACGCGCGCCGGAACGGCATCGGTCAGCCCGAGGTCGTTGGCTGCTGTCATTCCATCGACGAGGATGCGGGCCTGGTCGCGCCGCGCGAGCGCATCGACCACTGCACGGTAGTCAGGTGAAGCGGGACGCTTGGTGAGACTGTTGAGGGCGGGGCGGTCATACAAGCCGCGGTCGATCCGGCGCAACGCGCCACGCGCGACCATGCGTTGCAGCGTCTTGTCGATGGCGGCGCGCGTTCCCAACGCGGCGAAGTCAGTGGGGACCCAAACATAGCCAGGCGCGGCGGCGTCGAGCATGGCTGTGATGCGATCTACGGTGTGGGACATTTGAACCCTTTGTCCGAAGTTTATATATAAACTTCGGACAGATGGCAAGCCATCAGAACCACAGCGTGTCCGAACTTTATATATAAATTTCGGACAACTGGACCTATTCTCCTGGGACACCCACTACGTCTTCGCTTCGTTCCGCTGCTTATCTAGCGTCAGCCTGGACGATCGGGGCGAACCAACTTGATTTGCAGACAGTTGGGTAGTCGGTAAGGTGCAGGGTCTAGACGAAACTCGACGGGTTCGAGTGCGTTCTGCACTGTCCTCTGTGAGACCGGTTGTCAAACGTTCAAAAGACGGTGCGCAGCGCATCTGACGCTCCTTGAAAGGCGCGGCTGCTCGGCCCCGCTACGACACCGACTGCGGAATCGTGAACACCATGTTTGCCGCGCCGCGGAATTCGCCCTTCGTCACAAGGAACCACAGCGTCGCGTGGTCGCCGAACAGCTCGCCAACGTTGCCGCTCGCGGCGGCGCGGCGCGCGACCATCATGCCGTAGGTGTTGGCGCGCGTTTCAGCGGCGGTGAAGTGATTGCCGATGACGCTCATGAAGATGCCGGCACAAACCACCATGTCGGCCGTGAAGGTGTTGCCCGTCAGCACCACGGTCTGGAACAGGCCCCGTGCCTGTCTGACGGTCAGCAGCTTGATGGTTTCCGCGCCTAGCGCCAGCCGCGTCACCAGGTTGTGCGCGAAGACCAGTTGGCCGGTGCCGGGTTGGACCTCAAAATCGCCGGGCTGCAGCGCGCGCAGCAACGCTTCGCGCGGCACTTCGGGGTCGGGGATGCCGTAGAACGCCACGTCGCCCGCGAACTGGCAGTGCGTGATTTCGCAGACGCTGGTGATCTCCTGGAACACAGCCGCTGCTCGTATCGCCGCCGGCAGCGTGCAACCGCGCATGCGCAGCACGCGCGCGTTGCCCACGGCCAGCCAGGGCAGCTGGCTGTCGTTCCTGCCGGCCACGTGCACGCCGTCGAGTTCAACCTGGGCGTTGTTGTTCAGCGCGATCAGCGCGCGGCCGCTCAGCGTCAGCTGCAGGTCGCGCAGTTCCAGCGCGGCCAGGCCGGCCAGGGCGATCGGGCCGGTAGCCGCGATCACCGCCGTGGGCCCGCAGCCGTGCAGCGACAGGCGCCGCGCGGGTCGCGTGTTCGCCGCGTCCAGCTGCAGGCCGGCCTCCAGGCGGTGCTGGCCTGGCAAGAAGCAGATGCACAGCGAGGGGCGCGCAGCCAGAAGCTTCTCCAGCAGTTCGCTATTCAGTTCAGGGAAGTTGCCCCCCTCGCCGATCGTGATCTCGCAGCCGCCACCCCCATCGCTGGTGGTCGGTGTCGTGGCCGTGGCCGCGAACACCAGCACCTGCTCGGACACGGGGCTGCCGCCGCTGGTCAGCAGATGCGCGCGCACGCGCTGGTGCTGCGGCGTGCCCAGCTGCCATGGGCATTCGGCCAGCCCCTGGGCGTTGCAGCTCGCGTCGAAGGCGTTGGCCGGCGGACTGCCCACGCTGCCGGCGCCGACCTCCACGGTGAAGCGCACGCGCGCGCCGGGCACCGGCAGTGCGCCGCGCATCACGCGCACGCGCAGCGGCTCGGGCAACGCGCCGCCGGGCGTGGTGTCCTGGCCGTCGCCACCCACATAAAGCAGTTGCGTCATCCTGGTGAGCGGCGGGAACAGGTCGCGGCAGTCGGAGATGGCCGTGACCAGGCCGTTGGCATCCACCGTCACCAGGCCCAGGCGGGCCCAGCCGTCGCGCACCCCGGCCGGAGGCTCGGCGACGGGTTCGCCGTCGCCGTCGCGCGGCCATTCCACGTCGGCCGTGACGGTGCGCGCCGGGATCTGCCAGTAGTCGCCCGGGCGGTAGCTGCTGCCGGGCGCAAAGCGGATCTGCACGCCGTCCTCCAACGTGGTCCAGTCGCCTTCCTCCACCGCCAGCGCGTTCTCGCCGACCGCGGTCGGCGTGTGGTCCCAGCGCCGCAGCACCGGATGGCGCGCCGGGTCCTGGCCCAGCGTGCCGGCGGGCACGCCGGCCAGCACCAGTTCCAGCGCATCGTTGCCATCGTGCAGGTACTCGAAGAGCTGGCCGGCGCGGCCCTGCAGCTCGGCCTCGTCGTCGACCAGTTCCACGCGGTCGTGCAGGGCCAGGTCCAGGTGGGCGTCGCGGCCGCGTGCGGCCAGACGCACCGTGGTGCGGTTGGCGGCGGTGTCGATGCTGACTTCCTGCACCGCGTAGGCGACCGAACCGTTCTCGCGCGACCACTTGAACCTGGCTGCGCCGGTCGTGTCCACGGCGTGGATTTCCACGCGGTAGAGCTGGTTCTCCAGCCGGCGGTAGCCTGCGCTGGCGGCGATCTCGCAGACGCCGGTCGCGGCCAGCTCGGGTTCGGCGCGGGCGGCCAGGCGGGCGGCCGGCGGCGCGGTCAGAGCGGTCCAGGCGGCCACGTCGGCGCCACAGTGCCAGGCGGCGTTGTTGGGCGCAGCCGGCAGGGCGAGCGCGCGCACCTGGGCCACCTGCTGTGCGCGCGTGGCCGTGTCGGGCCCGCCCAGCGCCACCTCGCGAATGCCGGGGGCCTCCAGCGCGCTCACATGGCGTTGCCAGGCGCGCAGGTAGACGAGGTGCGTGCCAGCCGCGAGCCGAAACGGCACGCCGCCGTCGGGCTGGTTGGCCAGCGAGGCGGCCTGCTCCCATTCGCACAGCTGGCCCTGCGCGTAGTAGCGGCCCGCGCCGATGCGCAGGCTGGCCGCCGGTAGTGCCGCGGGCGCGCCGGCGCCGGTGGCGGCCACGCGCCAGGCCTGGCCGCCGCCGACCAGCCAGGGCGCCTCGGTGCCGGCCACTGCAAGCCCGGCCAACGCCGGGCTTGCGGCCACGGGCTGCGCGCTCCAGGTGTTGCCGCCGTTGGTTGTGGCCAGCAGCGTGCCGCCGTCACCGGCGACCCAGCCGTTGTTGGCGTCGCGAAAACACACGGCGCGCAGCCTGGCGGTGCTGCCGCTGGTGGTGGCCGTCCAGGTGGCGCCGCCGTCGATGCTGCGCAGCACGGTGCCGCCATCGCCCACCGCCCAGGCCTGGCCGCCGGTCAGCGACACCGCGCGCAGCGTGGCGGTGCTGCCGCTGTCCACGCGGCTCCAGGCCGCGCCGCCGTCGGTCGTACGCACGATGGCACCGCCCGGCCCCACGGCCAGGCCGTCCTGCGCGCTGGCGAAGGCCACGGCGTACAGCCGGTCCACGCCGCCGGCGTGACGCGTCCAGTTGGCGCCGCCGTCCACGGTGCGCAGCACCAGGCCGCCGTCGCCCACGGCCCACGCGTGCTGTGCATCGAACACCGCCGCGCCGCGCAGCGTCTGCAGGCTGCCGGCGTTCTGCACGGTCCAACTGCTGCCCGCGTTGTTGGTGCGCAGCACGGTGCCGCCGTCGCCCACGGCCCAGCCGGTGTTGGCGGCGCGTCCGATGGCGCGCAGGTGCCGCGTGCTGCCGGTGCTGGCGAGGGTCCAGGCCGCGCCACCGTTGGTGCTGACCAGCAGCGCGCCATCCTCGCCGGCGATCCAGACGCTGTTGGCGTCGGCCGCGTGCACAGCCAGCGCGCCCATGCCGGCCGACAGCGCGAAGCCGGCGTTCTCGGCCGGCGCGCCGCTGACGCCGATCACATCCTCGGCCAGCCGCTCTGCGCGGTGGCGCGTGATGTCGCCCTGCTCGTTGAAATCAGCATCGGTGATCACGCGGCCTTGCTGCATGCGCACGGCGGTGTAGTGCGCGCCGGGCGCGAAGGTCTCGCGCGAGAGATCGGCTTTCATGGTGTCCTCCTCAATTGGCGAAATGCACGCTGGCGGCCAGGCCCAGGCGCAGGTATTCGGTCAGCGCGTCGCGCAGGTTGGCCTCGCGCTGCGGCTGCTGCAGGTGTTCGTAGGCGCCCATCTCGGCGCCGCTGGCCGCACCGGCGCGGATCTGCACGGCGCAGCGCAGCTCCAGCTGGCCCAATGCCGGGTCGCCGTAGCGGCGCGAGACAAACAGCGGCCGCACCGTGGCCTCGACCTCGGCGCGCACGGCGTCCTTGTCGGCCGCCGTGGCGGTGGCGGGCAGGGCGGCGAGGCGGACTTCGGTCTCGAGTTGCGGTTGGCAGCGGTAGCGCCGCGGCACCTGCGAGGCCGGCGGCACATAGCAAAAGCGCACGCAGCCGATCTGGCGCCGCTCGGCCAGCACCGGCGCGTCGAAGATGCAGTCGCTGGCATTGAGCGACAGCGCGTTGACGGCGCCGAAGAAGCTGGCGCGTTGCAGGTCCAGCGCGGCCTCGGGCGCGTCCAGCGCGGCCGTTGCGGCGCCACCGGCGAGGTCGAGGCCGACGATGCTGTCGGCCACCTCCACGCCACGCACCGGGCCGGCCACGGCGACCGGCGCGCAAAGGCTTTGCAGCAGCCGCAATTGCAGGCGCGGGCTGTCGGCGCCCACCGTCAGGTGTTGCGCGCCCAGCACGGTGTCGGGCAGCAGCGTGCAGTGCGCGAGCTCCAGTTGCCCCAGGTTGCCGGATGCCAGCAGCGGCCCTTGCAAGAGCAGGCCATGCAGGAACAGCGCGCCGGGGTTCGCTGCATCGGTATCGGCCGTGCCGCGCACCTGCAGCCGGCCTTCCCAATGCGCGCGCACCTGCCGGGCCTCGAAGCGGCCGGGCACGCGCTGCACGCTGCCGGGCGGTGCGCCGGGGATGGGCTGCAGCGGCCACTGGCCGGCCACCAACAGCAGTTGCGAGGCCTCGGGAATCTCGATCTCCAGCGCGGCCGCGGTGTCGATCTCCGACAGGCTGTCCATCACCACGATGACGCCGGTGCGCCCGGCCGGCTGCGTGTTCCAGGCGTCGACGGCCTCGCGCAGGGTGGGGAACAAGATGCCGCTTCCGTCGTCGGGCAGCAGGTGCGACACGCCCACCTGCCAGACCTCGGGGTCGAAGAAGCCTCCCGGGTCTTCTTCGGCCGTGCTGCCGTCGGCCGCGCGGTTGGCCGCGCGAAGGGCCGCGCTGCGCTCGTAGGGGCCGCCACCGATGTCGGCCACGCTGCCGTGGGCCGCATGCAGCCACACGCGCTCCACCTCGAGCGCGGCGGGAAAGCCGATGCGCCCGCGCCGCAGGTCCAGCGCCGCCACGCGTGGCGTGGGAATCGCCAGTTCAACCGTGTCGGGGATCTCGCAGATGCAGATGTCTTCGCGCGGCACCTCCACCGGCAGCGTCTCGCCGGCCAGTTGCACGAAGCAGCGCAGCACGGGATCGCGCTCGGTCATGAAGCGCGGCGCCGGCTCGGCCTGTCCTGCCCGCAGCCGTTCCAGCTCGGCATGCAGCGCCAGTTCGCGCAGGGGTGCGCTGGCGTTCTCCTCGCGCGCGGCCTGGGTGATGGCGCCGATGCCGGTCTCGGTGCGCGGGCGGTTGAACAGGGGCGCGTCCACGCCGGCCGGATGCATGTGCCAGAAACCTTCGGCGTTGAGGCGTGCGCTGATGAAGTCGGCCGTCGTCATGTCGGCCGGCGCACCCGGCGCGCCGGTGCCCAGGAACTGCGAACGCAGCCGCCACAGGTAGATGCCGACGTTGGGGATGTTGAAGCGCCCGCCGCGCGTGGCGGCATTGCGCACCTCCAGCGTGTGGGCGAAGGGATCGAACGCGCCCGCCGAGGCCTGCGCCAGCTCGGCCGCCGCGGCATCGCGCACGCAGGCCGTCGCGGTTGGCTTGAGGCGCACATGGTTCATGTGCTGCGTCGTGCCCAGGCGCTGGAAGAACTCCACCGCCGCGGCGGGCCAGCCGGTGACGTCGCGCGCCAGTTGCTCCAGCACCAGCGCCGTCCCCTTGCGGCGGCGGTAGGCGATGGTGTTGGCGACCCAGGCGCGCGTGCTGACGCCGGCCGAGGGCACCGGCCGGATCGGCCGCGCGCCCAGCAGGTCGCCGATGTAGGGCACGGTCCATTCGTCGCAGGTTTCGATGAACCAGTTGTCGTACAGGCGCGCGGTGTCGGCTTCCACCGCCTCGAGTTCGCTTTCGATCACGGCCAGCAGCGCGCGCAGCGGCGCCCCCTGCTCGCCATCGCGCAGTCGGTGGATGACCGGCAGCAGCTGGTAGAGCCGTTCAGGGGTGAGCAGACTCATAGCGCGGCCTCCGACAGTTCGAGTGCCGCGGGGTTCAGCAGCATCAATTCAGCCGGTCTCATCGCCTTGGCCGCGCTGTCCCAGCGCCCGCCGAAGGCCGGCACGACCTGCAGGTCGCTGTCGGCCGCCGTGCTTTCGCCGTAGGGCTGCAGCACGTCCAGGTCGACCGCCACCACGCCCGGCACCTGGTGCAGCAGCGCGAGCAGTTCGGCCGCCGTGACCGACTGCGCCAGGTCGCGCGCATCGAAACCGAAGGCCCACTGCAGCTTCGCCGCGCAGGCCGCCAGCACCACGTCGGCCTCGTACACCGGGTCGATCGCGATGCGGGCCGTGCAGCGGAAGTAGCGCAGCACCGAGGCGCCCAGCACGAAGGGCTGCGACGGGTCGGACAGGTCGGCGATGGCTTGGCGCAGGTTGTCCATGACCTCGTCGCCCGGTGCGCCGCCAGTGGCGCCGGCCACCGACAGCAACACGCGGGAGCTGCCGTCAACCCATGCCAGGTCGGCGCGCGCCTTGCCAATGCCGGGAAAGGCGCGGGCGAAGTCCTGGTAGTCGGACAGCGAGACCACGCGCTCGAAGGCCAGCAAGGTAAGCGGCGCGTTTCGCCTTGCGTCGTCCAGTTGCTCGGGCCCCTGGGCGCCGCTGGCCGGCAGCGGGTTGCTCACGCCGCGCAGGCCCAGCGGCATGGCGCGCAGCATGGTCAGGGTGCGCGCCGCGACTTCGCCGTCGGGGCCGATGCCGCTGCGGTAGCGCGCCTGCACGTTCATCTGGCCGCTGGGCAGGCGGGCGCCGCTGCGGCCGTCGCCGAACAGGACCTCCATGCGTGCCTCGTTGTCGATGCGCGTGGTGTAGACATGATCGTCGGGCGCCGCGCCGTAGAGCGAGGGCTGCTCGGTCCACAAGAGCCCGTTCACGCGCAGCTCCAGCGTGCTCTTCACGCCGCTGGCCGAGGCCGCCGTCAGGTGCGTGGTCGGCGGCTTGCGCAAGGTGAAGCGCTGGAAGGGCTCCTTCGCGTCGCCGTTGCCCAGCATCTCCTGCACGCTCTCGCCATGCGTGGCGCGGACCACGTTGGCGTGGATCAGCAGGTCCTCGCGCACGTAGCTGTACGTCAACGGCTGCTGCAGCACCAGCACGCTGCGGCCGGCGCCGTGCACCACCTCGTCGAGCAGCGCGATCTCGGCCGCATCCACGCCGGGCAGGTCGTACCGCGGGCCGACGAAAGCCAGCGGCTGGCCGTGCGCCAGGCCCAGCACCATGGTCGTGAGCTCGATGCGCTTGCTGCCCGCTTCCACGGGCGACTCGATCGGCAGCTCGGCCAGCGGCTGGCGCCGGCTGGCGACATGGGCCGTCGTGTCGCGGAACAGGAAGTCCTCCGACGGCGTGGTGCTGCGCGGCTGGCCGCTGCCGTCGGCCAGCCGCAGCGCCGTGGCACGCGCCGACAGGCCATAGTCGGCGCGCGAGATTTCGCGGGCGTCGAACAAGGGATAGGCGGTGGCGTTCTCGCTGGGCGCGTCGAAAACCATCCAGCTGCCGGGCGCGAGCTTGGGCACCGGGCGCTCCAGCAGCGCATGGCAGGGCGGCAGCACCGTGCTGGCCAGGTTGCTGGTGCCCTGCGAGTCGGTCCAGATGCGGCGGCTCGCGCTCAAGGACCCACCGGCGGAGAGCGGGTCGCCGTCGTCCCAGCCGCTCGTGTAGACCGGCTCCTTGGTGTTGGTGGCCGGCAGCGAGCCCCACTTGGGCGCGTTGTGCCCGAAGAAGCCCAGCCGCTGCGAGAAGCTGAAGGCGCCGGCCTCGGGCGCCACCGGCTTGACCGGCGGCTTGAGGCTGCCCGTGATGGCCTGCACCAGCTGCAGGCTGCTCCAGCCCTGAATCGCGATCATGGCCTGCAGCTCGTTCTCCTTCCAGCTCTTGCTGGCGATGGTGCTGCCCAGCGCGCTGCTGGTGAACGGTACGCTCTCGACCTGCGCCTGCGCGTAGCCGCCGAAGGAGAAGGACAGGATCGGCACCGCCCAGTGCAGCAGCGGGGGCGCGGCCGGTGTCACCGGGTCGGGCAATTGCTCCAGCTCGATGCGCACGCGGCGCAGGGCGGGCTCGTCCTCCACCTCCAGCGCGCGCAGCACCAGGTGGCGCAGCTGGCTGCCGTTCTTGCCGACGAAGAGCAGCAGCTCGCCGGCCTGGATGCCGCTGGCCTGGTCGGAGAGGTACACGCGCGCGACGTCGAGCGCATCGACCGTGGGCTCGACGGCCAGGCCGGGGTCGAGCCGGAACAGGTTGCCGCTGCTCACACCCGGGTGCAGGCCGGCGGTCTCGCTGGCCAGGCTGCCTTCGGGATAGAGCATGGCCAGGCGCGGCTTGCCGTCGACCTCGAGCACGGCCATGTCGGCCGGCCGGGTCTGGCGCGCTTGCAGCGCATTCCACTCGGCGCGCGCGACGATGGACTCGCTGGTCTCGAAGACCTGCGGCAGCTTGCCCTGCGGCGGCACGCTTTGCACCGGCGCGCCGGCCGCGATGGTGCAGATGCCCGGGGCGCCGGTTGCGTCCTCCACGGTGAAGACCAGGTGCACGCTGGCGGCGACACCGGGCCGCAGCTCGTAGCCGACGGCGCGCGCCAGCTCCAGCACCGAGCGACGTTCGGTGGCGGTGCGCAGGAACCCCTCGTTGGCGATGCGCTCCTGGTAGAAGGTCAGCACGTCGGCCACGCAGGCCGACGCGTCCACCAGTGCGATGGCCGCGTCATCGGGTTCGCGGGTGCGCAGCGCGGCGAGCGGGCGCGGCGCATCCGCCGGCACGCCGGGCACATGCCACAGCGGCAGCCGGGCCAGCATGCGTTGGTAGAAGCCGGGCTGGGTGTCGATGCGCCAGGACAGCGCCGACAGGCCGGGCGCGTTGTAGACGACGCCGGGTTCGGCCTGGCCTTCGCAGCAGTGGCAGCCGTCCAGGGGGGTGTCGTCGCTGCTCATCGTGTCTCCTCGGAGGCATGCACCTCGAACTGGATGCGGCCGTGCTCGGGCGCGTTCGGGTCGTTGTCCAGCCGCACGATCTCCAGCCGCGCCATCGCAATGCGGCCGGCGTCGATCTCGCCATCCGGTTGCCGGCCCAGGCGCTGGAAGCGCAGCGGCTCCACATGCGAGACCCCTTGCACCGCCATCGCCGCGGCGACCACGGCGCTCAGGTAGACCGGCTCGCCGAAGCTGAAGCGGTCCGGGTGGAAGAAGCCCCCCGGGGTGGTGGCGAACACGCGCAGCAGCCGGCGCTGCACGTCGGCCGCGAAATAGCCCGGCCGGGTGCAGACGTGCAGCGCGATGTCCAGCGCTACGTAGGCCGGCGCGTCGATCTCGACGTCGTGCCCGGCCAGCCGGTAGCGGTCGATGAAGGCCGTCAGGCTGTCCTCGAAGGCCGGGTCCATGCCCTCGGCGCCGCGCCGGTCCACCGTGATGAACATGGTGTGCCAGCTTCCGGTCCAGCGCCGCGTGGCCACGGCGCGCTGCACGCGGGCGTCGCGCATCGCGACCTCGGCATAGTCCTCCACCGTCACCGCGCGCTCCTGGCGCCGGAAGGCCTGCGGCGCGTCCATGCGCGCGCGCGCCAGCGTGACAGGGTCCACGCCGCCAGCGGCCGGCAGCGGGTTGCGCACCCGCGTGATGCCATCGAAGTTGCACAGCACATGGGAGATCGCGTCGGCACCCACGTTGCCGGCGCTGCCGTTGCCCACGCGCAGGCGCGCCGACAAGGCCTCGGCCGCGCCGGGGCGCAGGCCGTTCACGCCGTCGCCGAAGCGCAGCAGCACCTGGCCGTCGGCCTCGGTCTCGGCCACGAACTCGGCGGCAGCGGCGCCGCTTTGCAGCAGGTCGCGCCGGGCACTCCAGCGGCGGCGATCGCCGTCGCTGGTCACCAGCACCGCTTCGCGCGTGTCGGCCAGGTCGCGCCGCAACGCGGCGGTGGCACTGGCGGCCGAATCCACCAGCAGCGGCTGGCCGGCCGCATCGCGCACCAGGGCCTGGCGCGTCCACGGCAGCAGCGTGGGCTGGGCCAGGCGAAAGCGCGGCACGCGGCCGCCGGGCACCGGCACCAGGGACTCGAAGCGCGGCGCGCTGAAGCCGTGGTCGGCCAGCGCGATGTTGGCGCAGGCGCCGGCCATGTCCTGCACCAGCACGCCGGCGATGACCTTGGACAGGCACAGGTCGAAGGGCAGCGCGTCCTCGGCCTGCCATTGCACTTCGACCAGCGGCTGCTCGGTGACCGGGTCGCGCCGCGGCACGGGCGAAGGCGCGCGGCCGGGGCTGGCCTCGGGGTCCACGTGCGTGAGGCGGACCACGTGGCGCTGCTGGGCGTCGGCATCCTGCGCGAGGCCGTTGGTGGTGCCGGCGCGCGCCTCCAGCAGCAGCAGGTCACCCACGCGCAGGCGCAGGCGGTTCGCCTCGTCGTCGCGCAGGAAGGCGCGCGTGGCGCCGCGCGGCAGGCAGCAGGCCTCGTCGCTCCAGGTGTAGAAGCGCAGGTCGTTGTGCGCGCTGTAGAGCTGCAGGGGCGTCAGCAGTTCGAAGGGCTGCGCGCCGGCAGCGACCAGCGCCTGCGCGCTGTCGGGCGAGCCGAGCCGCGTGGGCGAGCCGTGTGCGCGCGTCAGCAGCAGCGTGCCGTCCAGGCCGGTCGCGCCGTCGCAGGCGGCGAGCATTTGGCCGTCGGCCGCGGCAGCGATCTCGAAGGCCACCCAGGTGCGCGCGTTGCAGCCCTCGTGCACCGCGTAGTCCAAAAGACGCGCATGCCGGCGCACCGACACGCGCTGGCGCGCCGTGCCCAGGTAGGCCTCGGTCGCGACTGCGTCCTGAAAGTAGGCGATCTCGTCGGCGCGGAAGGCCAGTGCCTCGGACAGCGTGACCATCAGGTCGGCCGGGCTGCGCTCCTTCCAGTTCGGCATCAGCACCGACAGCCGGTCCAGCACCAATCGGCGGAAGCTTTGGTAGTCGCGCGCCAGGTAGTCGATGTCGGGCGCGCGTTGCGGCAGCAGCGCGCAGTCGTCCTCCACGCGGCAGTCGAAGTCGCTGGGGCAGTCGACCTTGAAGCCGAAGGCGATCTGCGCCAGCGCCGGGTCGATGCCGTCGGGCGGCGCATCGGAGCCGGCCGAAGCCACCAGCCGCAACTGGTAGCGCGAGAAGTCGCCGATGCTATCCAGCTCCACCGTCAGCACGTCGCCACTGGCCGCCACGCCGATGGCCTGCGGGTCGCGCACGCGCACACCGCCGCGGATCTCGACGTTGGCCGCGGTCAGCGGCGCGGGCGGCGCGAAGGACAGGTCGTGCACGAAATGCAGCAGCAGCCGCGGCTGGCCGTGCACCACCTCCAGGTATTCGATGCCGTTGAAGGCCCGCGGCGGATCGGCCTGCGCGGCCTGGCGCACGGCGGCGATGCGTCCCGGGTTGCTGCAGAGGTATTGGCTGTTCATGTGATCTCCCGCCTGAACTGCGCCTGGCCGGTCTGCTGCGTTTCCAGCACCGTGTAGCGCACCGTCACCGAGAGGGTCGCGTCCTCGCTCTCGGCGCTGACCTCGTCGATGCGCATCAGGTGCCCCAGCCACTGCTGCAGCGAGCCGTGCACCAGGGCCTGCACCGTGGCCGCCAGCTCGGGGCTGTTGGGTGCGAAGACGAGCTGCATCAGGCCGCAGCCGAAGTCGGGCCGGTTCACCCGTTCGCCCGGCACGGTGAACAGCAGCTGCTCGATCAGGTCGCGCAGGTGCGCCTCGCGCGACACCGTCGCGCTGCGGCCGCGCCCGTCGATGCGGAAGGGGAATCCGATGTCGGTGTCCATGGTGTTCACATCCCTATGACGCGGGTCTGCGCCGCCACCGCCACCAGCGGCGTGCCGGTGGGCGCGCAGATGGCCTGGCTGCTCATCAGCAGCACCGGCTGGCCGGCGGCGAACACGCGCGTGGCCGCCACGATCCATTGCGCCGTCACGCAGGGCCCGTTGCCCTGCGGCGGCGAGAAGGCGCAACCGGCCACCAGGTAGGGCGCCGCCTGCGTCGCCACCGGCTGGCCCGAGACCAGCACGCGCGGCACGGGGGCGCTGGGCGTGGCCTGGCCGCCGTGCGCGCACAAGACGGTGGCGCCGAGGTGGAGGAGGGGGCCGGACATGCTGCTGCGCCTAGACGATGGTGAGGGCGCCGGCGTTGATGGTGACCGTGGGGCCGGTCATCACGATGGACGCGCCCTTGCCGTTCTGGATGTAGATGCCGGTGTCGTTGACGATCAAGGTGGCACCGGTCGCGCTCTTGAGCATGATCCCGCCGCTGGGCCCGGGCAGGTCGCTGATGGTCAGCCCGTTCTGCAGCGGTGTCTGCATGGTGATGGCCTGCACCGCCGGCGGCGTCAGCCGCGCCAGCGCCGGCACCTCGGCCGCGCTGCCCCAGAAGCAACCGACCCAGATCGGGTGGTCGATGTCGCCCTGCTCGTACTCGATCCACACGCCCGAGCCGATCATCGGCAGCGCGAACATGCCGTTCTGGATCCCGGCCACCGGCACGCAGGGCATGGCCCAGGTCGAGGGCATCAGCCCGCCGACGTCGGGCACCTGCACCATCAACCGGCCCATCTGCATCGGATCGATGTTGTTGAGCACCATGCCGCGGTACTTGCCGTAGAACTTCTCGGGCACTGGATGGGCTCCTTCAGACGGGGACCTTGGGCGTGATCGACACGAGCCCGTTGCGCGTGAGTTCGAAGCTCTGCTTGAACTCGCCGCGCTTGAGGTTGCTGGTCACGCTGCTGACGTAGTACAGCCCGTCGTAGGCAATGCCCACGCCACGCACGCCGACCAACCCGCGCGCCTTGAGCGGCCGGCCGTAGCGCAGCACGTCCAGCGTGCCGCTGCCGCTCACCGCGTCCTGCGACTTGGCAGCTTCCGCGAGGCCGGCCGAGATCGCCCGCATCGGGCTCATCTTGGCCGTGTCCTTCATGAACTTGATGTTGGACAGCGGCGTGGGCAGCGCGCCCAGCGGCGGCTGCAGCGGGTTCAGGTTGGGGATCGGAATCGGGATCGGGACGCGCGTGAGCTGGTTCTGGATGAACACGACGGGCAGCACGCCCTTCTCGGGATCGAAGGTGAAGCTGAGCGACTCCACGTTGGTCAGCGCGTCCATGTCCACGTTCAGCGCCGGCTGCGGCACGCCGATCTTCAGTTCGGGCCCGAAGTAGGCGATGTTGGTGCCCGGCGTCGGCCCCGGCTCGACGTAGAACACATAACCCACCTGGCGCGCCAGCTCCTGGATGTAGGTCAGGTCGGTGCCCTGCTGCGCCGGGATCTTGTCGATCGGGATCTGCACATCGGGGAAGAGCACCGGGATGATCATGGGGATGAGGCCGAAGGGCGCGTACTTGGCGCACAGCAGCGCCACGCGCCCCTCCACCGGCACGGCTGGGAAGGGCAGGCCGCTCCAGTCCTGCTTGTCCATGGCCTTGGTCACGTCCTCGCCGGTCACGACCAGGCTGCCCGGTTGACCCTGGCTGCCGGGCTGAACCTGCACGTTGGTCATCACACCGTCGAACAGCGGCTGCGGCTGGCCGTTGAGCGTCATCACCAGCAGCACGCGCAGCGCCGGCGTGAAGGGCGTCGAGTTGACGCCGGCCAACAGGAAGATGGTGTTGAGTTCCGAGCGCGCGGTGATCGAGAACTTGAGCTGGAAGCCGCTCGCGCTGCCGGTGGCGGTGCGCACCTCGACGCTCTCGAGTGCGTCCGTCACCACCCGCGGCACCGGGATCGGCACGATGGGGCCGATCATCAGGCTGAGCTGGATGCCCTTAGCGAACATCTCCGGCTCCAGGTGCGGGCACGCCCTCTGGCAGCGTGATGGCCAGTTGGCGGCCGACTTCGGCCACCAGCGCCTCGGGCAGCATCGCGCCGTTGGCGTCGGCCAGGCGCCAGTTCTGCTCGGCTGCGCCCAGGTGCTGCGCGGAGAGGTTGTCGAGCCGGTCGCCGGCCACGACGGTGGCGGTGGCCATCCGCGCGAAGTTCTCCGGCGGCGGCAGGAAGCGCCGCGTGACGAACACCACCTGTCGGCCGTCCGGCAAGGTGGCCTTCGCGGTCGGCAGGCCGTGGTAGCGGCTGTCCGGGGCGAAGGCCGGCTGCGCCAGGCCGTTGGCCTGCATGAAGGCCTGGATCGGATCGACCATCACGAAATCCCCCCGATGCCGAGCGTGGAGAAGCTGACGGGCTGCACCTTGGCGGCCAGCCTCTCCTTGCCCTGCAGATAGGTCATGAACAAGGCTCCGCCCTTGGACGAGAAGCCCAGGTCGTCCACCGACAGCACGCGCAGGCTGAACGAGACCTTGGCGCGGATCGGGTTCAGCGCCGGGTCGAAGGCCTCCTCCGTGATCGAGAAGTCGGCCAGCTTCACCGGGACGATGCGGCTCTTGCCCCAGACGAAAAGAAGCAGCGGCGCCAGCATGGGCGCGATCTCCAAGGTGCCCGAGCTGGCCTGGCTGTCCACCCGCTGCAACTGCGCCGCGCTGGGATGCGACAGCGACTCCAGCACCGCCAGTTGCGGCGCAATGCCATGCGCGGTGGCGCTCGCGTTCTGCTCGGGAAACTCGAGCTGGTCAGTGGCGTCGATGTCGGCCTCGAAGCTGATGGTCTCCACGGCAGGGCCCTTGAAGCGCGTGGGCTCGGTGCGGTCGGTGCCTTCGCCGCCGACGGACTGGGCCTGCAGCTTGCGCGTCAGCGAGTCGGCGTTGTATTGCAGCGAGATCACGCGCTGCACCTGGGCCGATTCCGGGTCGACCAGCACCAGGCCGCCCTTGATGAGCTTGGGGGAGTTGGGCGTCGTGCTCATGGGGCGGGCTTCTCGGGGGGTGGCGCGAAGCTCGACTTCGCGTGGAAGGTCGGGTCGTTCTCGGGCCGCGTGAAGTGGTCGTGCAACGACGCGTCCAGGCTGGCGTGGTGCAGGTAGGCGACCACGCGCTTGGCGGTGACCCGCAGCTTGGTGTTGCCGGCCACGTCGTGCTGGCGGTCCTCTTTCCACTCGTACTTGTCCGGGTTGTTGAGCGTGGCGCGGGCCTTCGCGGCCAACTGGTCGAGGGTCAGCAGGACCCGCGTCGTGAAGTTGAAGCTCTGGGTGCCGCCGTCGGGCATGCTGCCTTTGACCTCGTATTTGCGGTGGGGCACGCCCTTGATTTCGACGGCGGTCGAGGTGAGCTCGCCGGGAACGAAGCCTTGCGGCACGCCGCGCTGCGAGGCCATGAATTCGCTCGCATTGGCCGGCTCGAAGCCTTCCTCCGTGAAGTCGTGGCGGTACACGCGCTGGCCCTGCTGCTCGAAGGTGGTGTTGGCCCTGGCCACGGCCTCGGGCCGCGGGTCGTCCTTCACCAGCCGGTCGGCCAGCGACTGGCGCTGCGCATCGGACAGGTGGGGATACAGGGCCAGCAGCTTCGGCTTGAGCTCGTCGGCGCCGAACTTCGCCTCGCCGGGATGCTGGAACAGCGGCCCCGAGAAGCCTTCGAAGTGCAGCCCCCTGGCTGTGGCGGCGCGGCGTTCCGCCTCGTGCTGCTTCTGCGCGCCCGCGATGTCGGCCTTGCGCTTGGCCAGGGCCAGGGCCCGGGCCTTCTGGGCCGCCGCCAGCTCTTTGCCCTTGAGGTTCTTGTCGACGGCGGGCGGCTCGGGAAACTGGGCGTCCAGCTTCTTCTTGAAGGCGGCATCGCCGCGCGCGAATTCGGCGGCGGCCTGGTCGCCGAGCTGCGGATCGGTGCCGTAGGTCTGCTCGTGCGTGGGCGCGATCACCGTGCCGTGGCCGCCGAAGGCCTCGTCCAGCAGGTCCAGCATCTCGCCGTTGCGCCCGAGGTCGCAGCCCTTGATGCGCACCACGGTGTACTGGTCGACCTGGGGCGGGCCGACCTGCGCCAGCGCGGAGCTGCCGTTCGTGGGGTGCAGGGCCGCGCGCAGTTCGGTGGCGTTCAGCTTGCTGTCCGGGTCGCGGGGCTTGAGGCCGAACATCAGCGTGCCGTCCTCGTTGGCGTGCGAGACGATGTACAGGTTGCCGATGGGCGCGCTGATCTTGTCGGCGACATGGCGCAGCACGTCGGCCAGGTTGCGCTTGCCGGTCACGATGATCGCCTTCGGCCGGTGCGCTCGGAAGAAGCCCTCGGCGTCGCGATAGAAGGTGTCGCGCGTGTCGACGCCCATGATGAACACGTAGTCCTGGCGCGGCGGACCGGGGGCCTTCGGCGGCTCGAAGGCCGCCGCCGCCGGCGCCTTCACCTCCGGCTCGTCGGCCTTGGCCTTGCGCAGGCTGCGCTCGCCGGCCAGCGCCGACTTGCGCCCGCCGACGAACTTCTGGTCGAAGAAGTCGCGCAGCGTGTCCTCTTCGTCGCCGTGGAAGTCGCTGTCGAGTTCGTTCGGGTTGATCGCCGCGAAGATCGCGGTGAGGTCGGCCGGCGGCGCGTCCAGCAGCAGCGCCAGGATGCCGCGCTCGTCGTCGTTGCCGGTGTAGCCGGACTGCATCTCCTGGATGAGCAGGATCTTCTGCTGCGCGCTGAGCTGCGTGAAGGGCGCCTGCTTGTTCTTCCACAGCCGCACGATGCGGCGGGCCTTGTCGTCGCTGTCGTTGTTGTCCTCGATCTTGCCCGGCCCGTGGGTCGCGAGGTAGGTCTCCAGCGTCTTCACGGGGAAGTCGTCGGTCTCGAAATCGTCGAGATCCTTCGCGCTGAGGAGCTCGCGCTGCATGAGTCCGTTGCCGCCGCCCTGCTGCACCACGTGGGCCAGCTCGTGCGCCAGCAGGTGGCGGCCGGACAGCGTGGCCGGCTGGTACTGGCCGCGATTGAACACCAGGTCCTCGCCCACGGCGTAGGCGCGCGCGCCCACGGATTGCGCCGAGGCGGCGGCTTGCGCGTCGGCGTGGATGCGCACGCTGCCGAAGTCGTGGCCGAAGCGCGACTCCATGAATTGCCGCGTCGCCGGCTCCAGCGGCGCGCCGCCTTCGGCCAGGGTGGATTGCACCGCGGCGGTCGCGGCCGGGCCGCTCTCGCGCGCGCCGGGCGCCTGCGCGGGTTGCTGCGCTTCGCGCGCGACGTCGATCTGCGGGCCCAGCGGGTTGGGTTTGCCCGGGTTGAAGTGCTGGTAGAGCCGCACCAGGTCGAGGTTCAGCGTGAAGCGCACGTCCTGCCTGCCCGCCTGCAGGTCGGGCATGGCGGGGGTCTGCGCCATCACGCTGCCGCCGGGCTCGATCAGCGGGTAGGGCGAGATGCCGTTCCTGAAGCCACCTGACAGGTTGATGCCGTCGCTGAAGAGGCCCAGCTGGACCTGCATCGCCGACAAGGAAGGCAGCGCCGAACCCTTGGTATCGATCCGGCCGCTGCTGTCGAACTTGAGGCTGGAGAGATGCGTGTTCAGCACGCCGTCGTTGAAGGCCTCCAGCAGCGAGGTGGCGTCCAGGCCGAAGTCGAATTCGAAGCGCGTCTGCGCGCTGTCCAGGATGCGGTAGGTGAAGGTCTTGACCGGGAACTGCGGCACGAGCCCGGGCAGCATCGCGAGGTTGAAGTCGTCGAAGTTGCGGCGCATGGCCGGGTTCACCATCGCCATGCTCCAGAGGAAGGCGTAGTTGGCGCCCAGGAACACCGGCACGCCCACGCTCAGTTCCGCCGGCTGGCGCATGAAGTCGGCCGCCAGCTTCTCGGTGAAGACGCCGAAGGCCGGGTTGTTCTCGCCCAGGTTGGCGGCCACCACGCCCAGGCCTTCGCCGGCCGGGTCCGGCGCTTCCTTCTTGCGCTCCTCGTCCTCGCGCTGCACCGTCGGCGCGCGCAGCGGCGTCAGCGCGGGTTGGGTGCCGCCCTGCATCACGCGGTCGGCGGCCTGGTCGGCTTCCTGCTCGTGGCGGTCGCCCGGTGCGCCGATGGACAGCTTGGGTTGTAGCCAGGCAGAGGCCGGCGCGGTCGTCGACGCGACAGGTGCGGGACCGCGGGGGGCGCGTGATCGGCTCATGGGCAGGCCCTGCTCAGCACGTCGATCATCCAGTTGGCCACGGCGATGTCAGTGCGGCGCGAGTTGATCTCGTCGGCCACCCAGTCGCCGGCCTCGTTGAAAGCGGTGCGAAAGGCCCGCGTGCCGCGGCCGTGCCGCTGCTGCAGTTCGCGCGTGTGGACCGAGTGGATCTGCTCGTGCGCCAGCGTCAGCCGCTCTTCCAGCGGACCGCAGGGCCCGGCCACCGGCGCCACCCGCACCGTCCCGCTCGAGTCCGTCGTGCCCGCCGTCACGAGGGTGCTCCCAGCGGCGGCAGCACGGGCCTCGATGCAGGCCTCCACCTGCGCTCCAGTGGTGTTGGCCGGGTCAGCGCCGCAGGCGGTGTATTCGCCGACGAAGAAGTTGGCGTCTGCGATCTCGGACTGCAGCCGCGGGATGCAACTGCAGAAGGCGGTGGTGATGTCCAGCAGCGCGCGGTCGGGGAAGTCGGCGATGACAAGCGCTGCATCGCCAGGGTTGCCCTCGGCCTGCAGCTCTTCCACCACGAAGGTCACGGTGACGGCGCCGAGCCGGCCGTCTTGCGCCACGCCGTGCGAGGCCTGCCAGCGGGCCACGCCGAGCGCGAGGTCACGGTCCGACACGGCCGGGAAGCGCGACACGCCGATCACGTCGCGGATCACCGCCAGCGAGTATGGATCGCCGAACTGGCGCTGGTTGAAGCGGATCGCGTCCTCGATGTCGCGCTCGCTCATCGGGCGCTCCGTCGGTGCGGCCGCCTGGGGCTCGATCGCCAGGTCGCACTGCACCAGCGGCGTTGTGGCCGACTGCTGCACCACGTGGGTCAGCTCGTGCGCCAGCAGTTGCCGGCCGCCGCGGCTGCCGGGCGCGAAGCGGCCCGGCGCGAAGGCGATGTGCTCGCCCACGGTCCAGGCGTTGGCGCCCAGCGCCTGGGCCGAGCGCGCGGCCGCCTCGTCGGCATGGATGCGCACGCGCGAGAAGTCGTGGCCGAAGCGCTGCTCGAAGTCCTGCCGCAGTGGCGCGTCGAGCGCGTGGCCGCTGCTGGCCAGCACCTGGTCCACGCTGTCGGGCGCGGCGCCCGATGGCTGTGCGCTCGCGGCGGGCGCGCTGGCGCGCTGCACGCGGGGTGAACTGGCGAGCTGCGGGCGCGTGACCTGTTCGGCCACGCGGTCGGCTTCCTCCTCCAGGGGATCGTGGGCGGCGCCCACGGCGAGCTTTGTCTGCAGGCCGAGTGCCTTCTTGCGCTCGCACTCGCTGCAATGGCCCCCGAGTCCCGCCGAGCCGCCGCAGGCGCACTTGCGCTGCAGCCAGCGGTGCGCGCCGCCGCCTTGCGTGCGTTCGGCGCCGGATGTGCGTGCGGCGAGGGCGGCGGTCATGGCGCACCTGCCTTGCTGCCAGCCGGGCTCGCGGGGCCGCCCGCGATGCGCATGGCCACGGCGCGGCCCAGGTCCGCGGTGCCGGCGTCGTGAGGCAGCCGGACCTTCCCGGCCTGCAGCGCGTGCGCGCTGCCTTGCGTGGCCAGCGGGCTGCCGCCGACGGCCAGCAGCGTGCGCAGCTCGGCCTGCAGCGCGTCGGAGACGGCCGCGGCATCGGCGCGCTCCACCCCGCGCAGCACCAGCCGGTCGATATGGAGGACGATGCGTGGCATGGCGTGCTCGCTTATTCCGTCAAGCGTTGCGGGCCCTCAGACCCACCCCCGCGTTTCCGCGTCCGAATAGGGCTTGTCGCGCTTGGCCGCGTCCAGCTGCGCAGCCTGCAGCAGCGTGGCCATGCCGATGGGCGTGCCGGCCTCGGCGGCCAGAAAGGCGGCCGCCAGCGCGATGTTTCGGATGGTGCCGCCGGCCACGTTCAGCCGCGCCAGCTTTGGATAGTCGGTGTCTGCATGGAGCGGCGCGCCGGCCGGGAACACCGCGCGCCAGATGCCTTCGCGCTGCGCCTGGTCCGGGAACGGGAAGTGCACGACGAAGCGCAGGCGGCGCTGGAACGCGGCGTCCAGCGCGGCCTTGTGGTTGGTCGTCAGGATCGCCAGGCCGGCGTAGGCCTCCATGCGCTGCAGCAGGTAGCTGACTTCGATGTTGGCGTAGCGGTCGTGGCTGTCCTTGACCTCGCTGCGCTTGCCGAACAGCGCGTCGGCCTCGTCGAACAGCAGGATGGCGCCGGCTTCCTCGGCCGCGTCGAAGACCTTGCGAAGGTTCTTCTCGGTCTCGCCGATGTACTTGCTGACCACGGCCGACAGGTCGATGCGGTAGAGCGCCAGGCCGAGTTCCGAGGCGATGACTTCGGCGCCCAGGGTCTTGCCGGTGCCGCTGTCACCCCAGAACAGTGTCGCGATGCCCATCCCGCGCGCGCTCTGGGCGGCGAAGCCCCACTGGTGGTGCACCGTGAGCCGGTGGCGCGCGTGGGCCGCGATTTGGCGCAGCACGGCCTGCTGGGCCTCGGGCAGCACCAGGTCGGACCACCGCGCGCGCCTGTCGATGCGCTGGGCCAGGCCGGGCATGCCATGGGCCGGGCCGCGGCTGGCCTCGTGCAGCGCTGCGGCGTTGGCGGCTGCGTCGTCGCCGCATGCCTGGGCGGCGATCTGCGCGATGCGGCGCGCGCCCAGGCGGTACTGCGTGGCCAGCGTGTCGACCACCGGCCCCAGCGCCGCGGCCTTGTCGGCCAGCGCGGCCTGCCACAGCTGCAGCCGTTCGGGCGCCTCGGGTCGCGCGATGTTCTGGCGCAGTTGCGGCGTGTCGCCCAGCGCCAATTCGTGGCCGCTGACGAAGACGAGGCCGCTCAGGCGTTCCAGCAGGCGCGCCACGGTTGCTTGCGCCTCGCGCTCCTCGCAATGGATCAACAGCCCGCAGCCCAGCAGCGCAGCCTCGCGCAGCCACAGCGCTGCGAAAGCGGCCTGCTCAACGGCGGCCGTCGGTACGTCGGTCGCACGCAATCGATAAAGGCCGGCGCCCAGCCCGGCCGCGACGGCCGCAGCCACGTCGTGCTGGCCGGGGGCATCGTCACCGTCGAGCACGATGGCGGGCAGGCGACTGGTGGCGCCGCGCAGCCGGGCCAGCAGTTGCGCGACCGCGGCCTGCTGGTCCCGGCCCATGGCGCCGGCCGGCGGCTGCGGCTGCAGCAGCGGCTGCAGGCGGTGGTCCAGCGCGTTCAGCCCGGCGATGAAGTGCAGCACGCGCTCTTCCAGACGCAGCCTGGCGCCGGCGATGCCGGTGCTCTCGTCGACCTCCAGCAGGCGCCAGCGGCGCAGCGGCTCGTTCGGCGCGATGGCGCTCCAGTGTGGCTGCGGCAGTACCGCCAGCGCGAGGCCGAAGCTGGCCCACGGCCGAAGCGGCGGGCCGCCGCCCTGGGCGCACAGAGTGGCGATGCGCGCGTCCATCTCGACGCCGGCCACCAAAAGCAGCAGGTCGCGCTCGAAGGCGCTGAGCGCGAACAGCGCCGCCAGCGTGTCGATGGCGGCCGGTGCCGGCATGGCGGCGCGCAGCGCGGCGGCATCGGTTTCGGCCGCGGCTGCGTCGCGCGCACCGTCGCCCGCACCGTCGCCCAAAAGGGCCGCCAGCCGCGCGAACTCCGCCACCAGCAGGCGCTGGTTGGCGTCGCTCCAGGCGAGCAGGCGGTCGGGCGCGTTCACGTGATCTCCACCGTCCGGTCCAGGAAGCGCGGCAGCTCCGGCGGCTCGAAGTCCATGTCGATGATCGGGCTGTCGATGTCGTCGATGCGCAGGCGCGCCAGATGCACGCCGACCAGCGCGTCGGGGATCACGAAGACCAGCGAATTCGGCGTGGCGCCTGCCGTCTGCGGCAGCACCTCCGCCGCGCCCAGCACCAGCACGGCGCGCTGGCCTTCGTGCAGGTCGGGCGTGAACTGGATCGAGACGCTGGCCGAGCCGTTGCCCGCGCGCGCCACGGTCTGCGGCAGGTTGGTGATGCGCGGCGCCAGCGTCAGCAGCAGCGGGTTGGACTCGTGCAGCCGGTCCTCGCCCTGCGCATCGGGCCGCGTCAGGCGCACGCTCACGCGGTACACGCCGGCCGGTAGCGCGGCCTGCTGGCCGGCCAGCGAGAAGGCGGCCACGGTGGCGGCGGGGCGATCCGGCGCGGGGGCGAGCACCGGCAGCATCTGCGCGATGTCGAAGCGGTCGTTGCGCAGCCAGGCTTCGCGGTTCTCGCCGTCGAGCAGGGTGCCCTGCAGGGCCACGGTGTCACCGATGGCTGCCACCGGCTGGCGCAGCGGCGGCACGGCGTGCACCAGCACCGGCACGCTGGGCAGCAGGCTGGGCTGCACGGCGATGCCGGTCTCGCGGCCCGTGTCTTCGTCGATGCGGCCGCGCGTGAGCACCGGCAGCGGCGTGCGGGCCGGGCGCCGGGCCTCGATCAGCACCACCGAGGCGCTGTAGGCCATGCTGGGGCGCAAGTGGCTTTGCGTGGCGGTCCAGAGCTTGGACATCTCCTCGTTGTTCAGGTGCTGTGGCGTGATCTTGATCAGCTCCACCTGCTCGGCCAGTCCCGCTTCGGACAGCGCGCGCAGTGCCGGCGGCAAGGTGGCGCCGGTGGCGGGCGAGGGGTTGAGCGCCGTGCGGATGGCCTCGCGCGTGAGCACCGGCATCTCGTGCAGCAACTGCATGGCGTAGCCCAGCAGGATTTCGGCATGCAGGTCCCCGGCGCTGTAGGCCGACAGCAGGTAGTGCAGGTCGAGCGCCAGCGGCGGGTTCGTGAGCCGCGCACGGCCGGCGCCGTCGCGCGAGGGCAGGGCCTCGTTGCGCCAGCCGGCGTTGGGCGTCACACCGTAGAGGAACAGGTTGAGCTGCGAGGCCTCGGTGCCACCGGTGGGCACCACACGGTCGGGCGCCAGCAGGCTGACCGTCACGCTGGAGCCCAGCACGCCGCTGACGTTGCCGTTGACCAGCCCGTCGTTGAGCAGGTCGCGCAGCACGGCGCTGACGCCGGCGATGGCCAGGGCCGTGCTCATGGCTTGCTCCTCGCGGCGAGGAAGGCGTCCAGCGATACGGGTTGCGTGCGCTCGCGCGGGCGGGCCTTGGGGCGCGGCGCTTCGTGCAAGGCCGTCACGTCGATGCGGCCGATGTGGATGTGGACCTCGGTCTCCTGGCTGGCGGCGGCCTGCGGCGCCGGCCAGAGGGCGAACGCCGCCGGGCCCCGCACCGTCTGGGTCTGGGTCTGGGGCGCCGCGTAGCCTGCAGTGCTGGGCTGCGGCGGCAGCAGCGGCGCAGGTTCCTCGCGGCGGGGCGGGGGCGTTGACTGCGGCCGGGAGAGTGTGTGCAGGGACGCCATGGTGGGCATGGCAGCGGCCGGAACAGCGGCCGTGCCGGGTGCGCCATGTGGCTGGGCGGGCGTCGTCGTGGCCACCGGCGTGCGCGTTGCCGCAGCCTCGGCCTCCACGGGGTGCGCGCGCCCGGCCTGAGCGGCGACGGCGGGCGATTGCACAAGTGGTGGCACGGCTTGCTCTTGCGCGGCCGTGACGAGCGAAGCTGGCTCGGGCGGCCGGGGCCGCGCGGGCGCGTGGGTCTCGGGCACAGCCGCTTCCATCAGCGGCGGCGCCGTGTCGTCCTGCGGCCGGTCGAGGCCATCCGCGCCGAAGGGCAAGCGCACATCCGAGCGCACTGTCCAAGCGTTGCCGGTGGCGCGCTGGGCCAGGCGATGCAGCAGGCCCGTCATGCCGCCCCCACCATGGCCAGGTAGCTGGCCCGCCGCGCCCGCGTCAGCGCCAGGATCTGCGCCTCGCTCCAGCCGTAGGCGCTGGCCAGCTGGTGCACCTCGCGCAGCAGCACCAGCGCGCGTGCCTCGATCTCTTCCCACAGCAGCTGGCCGGCGTCCAACTGCACCAGGTCCGCATGGCCGCAGGCCACGCACTGCAGGGCCAGCGCCAAGTCGGCCTGCGGGTCCAGCGCGTCCAGCCCTTCTTCGACGGCCCGCAGCGCCGCCTCATCCAGCCGCGCGGCATCGCCGGTCAGGGTGCAGCGTACGAGTAGCTGGCGCGCAGCGCGTTCGGCGTCCGCGTCGGCCGCCACGGCCGCCAAGTCGCGCAGGCTGGGCGCGCGCACGCGCAGGCCGGCGACCTCGGCCTCGCGCGGGGTCGGGTCATCGTCATGGGCAGGGGCGAGCAAGTCCCGCGCGTCCAGCGCGAAGGCCAGGCGCTGGCCGCATCGCGGGCAGTCGGCATGGCCGTCGATACGCGGGCCGAAGCAGGCCGCGCGCAGTTGCAGCAGGCTGGCGTTGACCGCACCCAGCGGCAGGTCGGCGATGGCCTCGGCCGGCCAGTCGGGGCGGGCCGCGGCGGCCAGCAGCGCGCTGCGGTCGAGCGCGTGGCGGCTGGCGCCACGCTCCCACAGCGACAGCAGTTCAGAGCCGGCCAGCGCACGCATCGCCACCCTCCGCACGGGTCGTTCAGGCGGGTTCGTTGAAGGTGGGCTCGGCCGGTTCGACCACGTCGTAGTCGCGCTCCCAGCCCTCGTTCTCGAGCTTCAGGGTCTGGATCGCGACCGCGTTGGCGTTGGCGTCCAGGTCCGGCAGCGCTTGGTACTCCGACACCCAGCAGCGGAACACCTTGTAGGCGATGGCCAGCTGGCCAGCCTCGTTGTAGACCTCGATGATCAGGTCCTTGCGAAAGTTCGCCAGCGACACCTCGGCGCCCAGCCCGGAGCCGAAGTTCCAGACCTTGTTGGCCCAGCGCTCGAACTCGACGTCGTGCGTGACACCGCGCTCGAGCGTGATGGCCTCGAACTTGGTGCGGCCCGGGGACTTGCGCGTGGAAGACGGATCGCCCCCCTCGCGGTGCTCCACCGGTTCGGTGCTGCGCTTGAGCGCGCCGACCTTGGAGATGCCGGCCACGTAGCGGCCGTCCCACTTGACGCGGAATTTGAAGTTCTTGTAGGGGTCGAAGCGGGTGGCGTTGACGCTGAACTGTGCCATGTCGTTCTTCCTCGATCAGGTTGGGATCTGGCCGGCCATCTGCTGGATCTTGATGACCACGAACTCGGCCGGTTTCAGCGGCGCAAAGCCGACAACCACGTTCAGCACGCCCAGGTTGATGTCGGCCTGCGTGGTGGTCTGGCTGTCGCACTTGACGAAGTAGGCGTCGCGCGCCGAGGCGCCCTGGAACGCACCCTGGCGGAACAGCCCCTGCATGAAGGCGCCGAGGTTCAGGCGCACCTGCGCCCACAGCGGCTCGTCGTTGGGCTCGAACACCACCCATTGCGTGCCGCGGTACAGGCTTTCTTCGAGGAACAGCGCGAGTCGGCGCACCGGCACGTACTTGTATTCGTCGGCGCTGACGTCGGCGCCGCGCAGGGTGCGCGCGCCCCAGACCACGCGGCCGTTCACACCCATCGAGCGCAAGCAGTTGATGCCCAGCGGATTGAGTTGGCCGTTCTGCAGGTCGTTCAGATTGATCTGCAGGTCCTGCACGCCGTTGAGCGCCGCGTCGAGCCCGGCCGGCGCCTTCCAGACGCCGCGCGCCACGTCGGTACGCGCCATGATGCCGGCCACCGCGCCACCAGGCATGAAGGTGTCGACACGGCTGTCACGCAGCGGGTCGACCATGCGCAGGCACGGGAAGTACAGCGCGGCGTTGCGCGCACCGGGGCCGCTGAGGTTGAGCCCGGTGCGGCCGGTCTGCGCATTGCTGACGGCACTGGCCGCCGGCACGGCCCAGCCGGGATCGGGGTCGACGACCAGCATGGCGCGGCGCTCCACGCACAGCGCCAGCGCGGCCTGCCAGACGTTGGCCGGCACCGGGGTGTAGGTGGAAGGCAGGGTGGTGGTGTTGCGCGCCAGCGGCGGGATCACAAGCAGGTTGAACAGGTCGGCATGGGCCAGTGCATGGATGCCGGTGCGGCCGGCGGCATTGCCCAGCAGGTCCTCGGCGCGCAGCGGGGGGCCGTCGTTGCCGCCGGCGGCGTCGATCCATGTGATGGTGGTGGCGGTGACGGTGGAGGCGGGCCGCGCCGCCGGCACCGCGCCCAGCGCCCGCACCAGCGTGGATTCGCGCTCCAGCACCAGCGGCAGGTAGCGCGGGTCGCCGGCGGTGGTGGACACCGCACCGATGGTCTCGAACACAAAATCGTCGCGGCCCGGCCGCACGCGGTAGCGCAGGCGCAGGTTGAAGCGCGTGGTGTCGGCGGCCGGCAGGCCGCTGTCGGTGCCATGGTCCACTGCGGCTGACAGCCGGCCGCCCCAGGCGCCCAGGCTGGCCGCCGTCAGCACGAGATTGTCGCCGCCAGCCGGCAGCGTGAGCGTGGCGGCCGAGGCCGCAGCCGGCGCGTCGGCCGCATCCGGATCGGCGGCGGTGCCGACCAGCCGCACGACCAGCGCCAGCGCGCCGCCGTTCAGGTAGAAGTCGCGCACCGCATAGGACATGGGGCAGTCCACGGCCAGGCCACCGAACCTGCGCTCGTAGTCTGCGAAGCTGGTCAGCATCAACGGGTCGTTGATAGCGCCGGAGGCGGCCCGGCCGACGAAGGCCGTGATCGAGGTGGCCACACCGGTCAGGGTGCGCACGCCACTGGGCACTTCTTCCACGTAGACGCCTGGGTAACTCAGGGCACTGGGCATACATTCCCCTCCATCAATTGATGATCAAGAGCCTGGCGGCTCCGCCTGCGATCCCTCGTGGCCTGCGGACTTGGCGGCGCGGTACACCGTCTGGCCGTCCGGACCGAATGCGCACTCCATTTCGCCGCTGGCCACCAGCGCGGCCAGCGCCGCACTGACAACGTCTGGCGAACTCCTCGCCGTCGGCGGCTGCAGCCACCAGGCGGCGATGCCCGCGACGGTGTCGCAGGCCTGCGGATTCGCACGCACGTAGCGGCCCAGGGCCGCTACCACTTCCGTCACCGCAATCGTCGCGCCGGGCATTCAAGTCCACCCCACGAAGTCACGAACGCATCAGCTTGCAGCAAGCGTGCCATCCATTTTTCAATGGCAAGTGCTTGATTCGATTGGGTTTTTTGACAGATGCTTGGGAGTGTTGTGCGGTCGGATACACAGCCCCTCCATTGCAATCCGCAGACGCTGCGTTGGCGGTTTCCGGGAGAGCCGCTGTTGCGAATGCGGTGCGTGTCGTGGCGGACACGGGTGTGTTTGCGTCGACATGGGGCCGCGCGAGCGGCGCAAGAATCTCATCCACCTAACAGTGGAGAAATGCGGGGGCGGGGCGGAGAAAGGGAGGAGGTGGCGCTAAACGCTGCCGAGCGCGCGTGCCTTGACGCCGTATTTCTTGACAAGTCGGCTCAGCGAGGCCCGTTCGATGCCGGTCAACCGTGCGGCCTCGCTGATGTTGCCAGCCGTGCGCGACAACCAGTCCTCGATGAAGCGGCGCTCGGCTTGGTCGGCGGCTGCGCGCTTGGCCGCGCGCAACGAATGCGGAGGCGCGGCGGCTGACACACCGGGGACGCCAACCTGGGCCAGCTCGGGCGCGCATCGGCGCAGATCGTCGACGCCGACCTCGGATCCCTGGCAGACCACGTGGGCCTTGAGCAGCACGTGCTCCAGCTGGCGCACGTTGCCAGGCCAGTCGTAGGCACGAAGCAGCGCCAGGCCGGGCTCGCCGATGCGGCGCGCCAAGCCGTCGGTCTGTCGCGCCGCCTTGGCCAGCAGGTGCGGCACCAGCAGGTTCAGATCGTCAAGACGCTCGCGAAGCGGCGGGAGGGTGACGCGAAAGGCGTCCAGCCGGTACAGCAGGTCGTCACGGAACATGCGCGCCGCCGCCTTCTCGTGAAGGTCAACGTTGGAGGCCGCGACGATGCGCACGTCCGCATGATGCAACTGGTTGCCCCCTAGCGCCCGATAGCTGGAGTCCTGCAGAAAGCGCAGCAGCACGCCTTGGCCACGAGGCGACAGCGCTTCCACTTCATCCAGGAACAGCGTCCCGCCCTCGGCCAGGCGCACCAGGCCCTGGCGCGCCTGGCTGGCGTCGGTGAAAGCGCCGCGGGTGTGGCCGAACAACTCGCTCTCGACCAGTGTGTCGGGCAGCGTCGCGCAGTTGACCGGGATGAAGGGGCAGTGCCGGCGCTGGCTCTGGTAGTGCACCGCGCGCGCGACCAACTCCTTGCCGGTGCCGGTTTCGCCGGCGATCAGCAGCGGCGCGGACCACGCGGCGTAGAGCTTCACCAGCTCCATCGCTTCGCGAAAGGGCGGGCTGCGGCCGACAAGATTCTGCGCCAGCGCCGTGCAGGCGTGGCCGTCACCATCGGCCTCTGGACAGCCTGCGGTCTGCGTGCATGAAGAGCTGTTTGTGCGCATTCTTCGTCCGTCCTCAACCCGCCGATGTGGGCAATCCCCGGATTCGCTCACTCTTACTGCCTGGCGAAACGCTTCGCGGACCACGTCGCGCCTGCGTTACGTTCGCGTCGTCACAGAAGAGAGCGGTCGACTTCCATCGCATGACTTTGGAGAACACACGCCCTTGTTTTTTGCAATGGCAATGCCCACGTCGCGCGAGATCCAGCTCCCGCGCGGCGACCCATCTCCCCGAGTTATTTAGTCCAGCCGACCCAGCCGTGAACACGCCAAACGCCCGGTAACCGAATACCGCGGCGTGGACAACCCGGCGCTGGCTGGCAACGCGCAGCAACGTGTTCGCTCCGATCGAAATGCAGCGCCGCTTCGGTGGACCAGAGAGTGCGCCGCATTGCGGCTCGAGACCTACCGACACGACTCGCCGCGAAACCAACGAAGCGCAACGAAGCGCGCCCATCATCCGTCCACAGGGCAGAACGCGCATCTGCCAAACGAACTAGTGACGAGAGTCAGAAGTTTGACGTCTCCCGCCGAACCCGGAGCGTTTCAAAACCAGAGGTGGAGCGAGAGCCGCCGCTTCGCGGAGCCCCTCGCTGTGCGGATCGCGGCCTCGGTCTGCGCCTGTGACTGTGAACTGGCGCGAGCGTTGGGTGCCGGGCAGGGTATCTTGGCGTACGGTACCCGGCCAGAGTTCGTGCGATGTGGCATGTTTGACGCGTGACGATCATCCCGCTGAGCCTGGATCATCAGCGCCGTCCGCAGCACATGGCTCAGGCGCTAGTTCTCCACGACCGGCCCCATATCGACTTGCGGCTGCCGGTCGTGGCGCTCTTACGCCAGGGTCTGAGGATGACCCCCGTGGCATTCACAAAGCTTCTCTGCCGCAAGCGTCGGGCCGAAGTCTCGCAGCGTTCGCAGATCATCGAGATCGCACGCGCGGCAATGCCTGGCGCCAGCTGATTGTTGCTGGCACGCCCGCGCTTGCGTGAGAACCGCCTACCCCGCCTTGGGTGGCGGCGGATGGGTGTACGCGTAGCTGGGCATCACCCGCTGGCGCAGGAATGCCGACACTTCCGCATTGAGCTTGCGTTCGCTGTCCAGGTCATTCGGCAGCGCCAAGTGAAGCGCCGGGTACAGGCTGAAACGGTACAGGTCGAACGCTACCTCCACCACGTTCCCGTACGCGATCGCTGCCTGCACACCGGCACGGTACGACAGCCACGCCAGCACGAGCGAGATCAACGCCAGCCCCAGCCATGGCGGGTGGCGCCACAACAGCGCGCCGCACACCAGAGCGGCCAGAAAGAACACTGCGGCAAAGCGCAGCGTCACGTCCATCTGGTTGCGCGCATCGCCCAGAAGGCTGCGCATTGACTCGGGCAACAGCGGGAACAGTCGCGGCCAGATCACCACGCCGTCCAGACCGTAGGCACGCTGCGGTCGGTCCTCGGCGGCGCGCAGTACATTTCCGAGCGCGGTGGGCATCAACCGGTCCGCCGACGGATAGCGTTGCATCAGCGCCGCTGCGCTCGCCTGCATGCGCTGGAGGGTCGGCGCGTCGGGCTGGCCGCCACCTTCGTAGCCCAGCGCCTTCACCAGTGCATCGCGTCGGCGCGCTTGGCGCGCGGTGGCGAGGCGCGCCAGATCGCGTGCACCCGGTGCATTGCCCCAGTAACCCTCCAGCAGGCGCACCAGCGAAAGCTGCAGGGGGTGCAGCACGAGCGCCAATGCGAGCAGCGCGGCCACCAGCAGCAGTGCCTCGCCGCCGCCCGGGTCCTTGGCAGCGGCCCACAGTTTGGCGACGTCAGGTGCGGCCTGCGGCGCGCCGCTCGCGAGCAGCGAGGCGATCAATCCGAACAGCGCCAGGTTTGGCAGCAGGCCGACAAGGGACAAGCGCGGGCCGACCTCTCTCAAGCCGCTGTCGATCAGGCCGTCGAGTTTCATCGGTGCGACCTTCAGCCTTGCAGGACAAGCGGCTGGTCGGGGTGGCGCGCGCAGTTCGGCGCATCGTCAAACACGATGGTCACGAGCGAGTAGCCGCAGTCGCGCCGCGGGCACACCCAGTGCGTGGTGCTGTAGTTCCCCACGCCCGGCAGCAGCATGGCGTCGGATGCGCCGACGCCCTTCAGGCCGTCGCCGACGAACGTGATCGTCGCTTCGCGGTTCACGGTGCCGAGCAGCACTGCGCCGCGGCGCACCTGAATCTCGGTACACGAATCGTCGGCGCCGAAGGTACTGACCAGTGTGCCGAGCACCTGCGCATCGCTGGCGCCGCTCACGTCCACGACCACGGCCATGGCCGCGCCGGCGTCGCGCGCCGCCACTTTCGCCACGATGAGCTTATCGAGCAGTCCCATGGTGTCTTCCTTTCGCGAAACGGATTTGCGGCTTGCCGACCGCGAAAAAGGCGGCCCAGTGCACCGGGTGAGCGTAAGGGCGCTCGGGCCCGCCTTGCAAGCGGGTCGCGGCCGCCTCGAGCATGAAGCGCGCTGCCGGCTGCAGGCGCTGTTCGTGCATTGCCAAGAACCGCGCGCGTGCCTCGTCGCGCGGCATCTCGCGCAAAGCGCCGGCGCTCTCGCGCAATGCGGTCACGACGTCGAACGCGTCGCCCGACGCCGCGAGCCGGCGGTAGAACAGGTCGGCGGCGAGCAGCGTGAGCGACTCGGGCACCGGCCACAAACTGCACACCACCGCGCCCACACCGGCCAGCAAAAGGGCCGCGGGCAAGCCGCCGTATTCGTCGATCACCGGCTCGAAGCCGCCGGAGCCGGTTTCACAGGCGGAGAGAAAGGCCACACCGAGCCGATTCAAGCGCGTGCCGACGCCGATGTCGCCCGCCGACCAGAGCTCGGCACTGCGCAGCGGCGCGCCGTCGCGGTACGACGTCCACAACGTGCCGGTAACGCTGAATTCGAGCCTGCGCTCGAGCGGCGTGCCATCGTCGCGCAGGATCTCATGAAGGCGGCCGCGCCCGTCGATGTGGGTGTGACGCCGGCCGTCCCCTTGCTCCTCCCATGCCTCGGCGGCCGCGGCCAGCACGCCGAGCGGGTCGCCGCCGGGCAATCCCAGCGCGCCGGCGCCCGCGTGCATCAGCAAAGCCGATGCTCGGTCGCGGTCGGGTTCCGATCGCCCGTGTCCACAGAAGTGCAACACGCCCGCACGGCGCAATGCGGGTGCCACGAGCGCTTCGGTGGCGCGCTCGTGCGCGAAGCGTTCGACGGCAAAGCCGGCGCCGCACAAGGCGCTCTGCACAGCTGCGCTTTCGGCGGCGGCGAGCGGCAGATCGCCGGTCGGGTTCTCGACGATCACCGCGCGGCGTGAGCTCGGCGGACGCGGCGCACGTGAGGCCAGCAGGTGCGCGAGGCTGGGCGCACTCGCGATCTCGATCTCGGACAGCGAGGGGAGCGCCCAGAACGGCAGCAGGTGCAGATAGCGGTGCGCGACAATCGTCAGCCGGCGCACGCCGAACTCGCGCGCGGCCTTCGCAATCCAGCGCCCGAGGTCGGCGTCGACCGCGGCGAGCAGGCCATCAAGCACCGCGGCGTGTTCGAGGCCGAGCTCCGGCGCGCCCATCGCGAAGAGCCAACCCGGGCGCGCCTCGTCGCCTGCCATCACACGCATCCAATAGCCGTGGGTCCACTCGCTGATCCATTGCGCGCGGCTCGGCTGCTCGCGGTCGCCGTGGCGCACCAGCACCGCAAGCGTGCCGCTGAAACCGCTGCAGATCGAAAGCACCGCCTCGTGTTCGACGAGCGCCGCTGCCACTTCAGCGAGGCCGGGCGATACCAGCGCCGACGCATCGAACTGCGGCCGCAGCCTGCGGTAGCGCTCGTACACCCGTGCGTGGCGCGACACCTGACCGTGCATGCGGTCACCGGCGTCAGCGCGATCGGGAGTGGCGGCCGTCGCCGTCGAACCAAGCGGCGCGCCGCGCTCGTGCGCATGCAGCTCGCGCTCGAGGCGCAGCAGCGTTCGCCCGCGCGGGATCGTGCGCAACCACGCGCGCTGGCGCAGGCGCAGGCTGCGCGCGGCATCCAGCGCACGCAGGGCCTCGTCCCAGCGCCCAAGCGCACCGAGCGCGAAGGCGTGATACGTGGCCAGGTTGCTGAAATGCTCACCTCGGTCCTGTACATCGGCGTCGCGCAGCGCGTCGAGATAGTCGTCGCGCGCCGCATCGATCAGCGGTGCGAAGAGCCGCGCCGCGGTCTCGTGCTCGCCGAGTTCGAGGCGCCGGCGTCCCTCGTGGTACGCGACGATGCGGTCAATGTCGTCCGGCACCGACTCGCCGCTGCGCGCTGCAGCCCAGGCCGTCGCCGCGACTGCCGCGTTGCTCTCGTCGACGTCAATCAGCATCGCGAGCAGCATACGGCTCTGGCGCAACTCACGGTCGCTCGAACGCTCGGCACCGATCGCGTCGGCGCGTTGACGCGCGAGAGCGGACTGTTCCTTGAGGCGCGTAGCTTCGCCGGCGTCGCGCGCCTTGATCGCCAGCTTGGCGTGAAACTTGAGCGACACAACGTCCAGGCGGCGCGGCAGCTGCGGCTCGCCTTCGATGGGCAGCCGCTGCCGGGCCTGCTCATAGAGCGACACGGCTTCATCCTCGGCAGCAAGGCCATGATCGAGCAAGTCGATCACCGACGAGACGAACGATGAGGGATCGTCTTCGTTCAGCGCTGCGCCAAGCCGTTGGCGCACGAGAGTCTCGGCTCGTTGCAGGTCGCGCTGAGGGTGCGACTCGGGCAGCGACAGGATCGCTCGCGCAACGATGCCGCCGATGCGTACATGGCCCTGCGCCATCAGGAGCATCTCCTCGCCCACCGCGACGCGGCGCTCGTCGTCGTCGGCGCGCTTGGTGAGGCGAGCGCCGCCGATCCAGCGCAGCAAGAAAGCTCCGGATTCTTCGCTCAGCGCCGTGTAGGGCCCGGGCGTGTTCTCGAGCCTGGCGAGTTCGCCCAGGGAGTAGGCGAAGCCCATGCCGAAGCGCGCGAAGCCTTCGCCAAGCGCCGCGTCGCGTTGTGCGTCGTCCGCTGCGGCGAGGGCACGCTGCACCAAAGCGAAATGATGTTTCGCATCTGCCTTGCTCACCTTTCGTGCTTCTTCGCGAGCCATTGGTGGACCATACGCCGCATGCAGTGACGCGGCAATGCTTGTACTGTGGGCGGCGCATCACGAGCTGTGGACTAAAAGCAACCTCGCTTTGACCATGGCCGCGACGATGCGGTCCAGATTGTCGAGTGCCCTTGAGCCGAAGGAACAGTCCAGGCTGTAGGCACGAAGGCGCGCTTTGTCCTTGGATGCCGCCGGCGTGCGCAGGATCACCGAGCGGTACTCTGAAGTGGTCAACTTGCTGGTCGTGACGATTCCCAGCTCGTTGGCCTTGAGCTGCGTGTCCTCATCGCTCAGGAAGCGACTGTCCTGGACGAACAGCTCCTTGCGAAAGCCGCAGCGGTAGATCCGGTAGAAAGGCGAGTCGTGGTCGTCTGTGCGGCGGCGGATAACCGCCAGGCGTCGGTCCTCCTCCGCGTCGGTGCCGCGCTGGTATTCAAAGGCTATCGCGCTGGCGTCCGTGGGGACCACAAAGCGAATCCAGGGCTCCTGGCCGTGGCCACTGGCGACGATCTGGCTGGACAGATGGCCGAAGAACAGCGGAAGGATGCGCAGCGTTGTTGTTTTGCCTACGCCGTTCTCGCCCAGCACCGCAGCGCGCCGCACGGGTCCACGGAAGTGATCCGCCCGCTGGGAACGTGCTGGTTGGAACCGGCATTGATCAGCACCATACGGTGGAGTTGGTAATTGGACATGTTCCGTGATCCGCAACGTGGGCCGGTTGGCACCCTTCTGTAGAGATGCAGCCTCACTGGGTTGATTTCGGCGCTGTCTCCGCGATGCACTCAACCAAGTTCAGCGCCGCCAGCATAGGCATCTTTTCCGTCTCGGATTCGATGCCCAGAAGGCCGTGCTCCCCGAACTTGCCGAAGACGTATGCGAGCAACTGCTGCTCGGGAGCATCCTTCACGACATTCAAGGACGTGGTTCATCGACCGCATACGTTGCATCGACCGGTTGAATCCGCGAATCCGCAAGGTACAGACAGTCGAAACGAGACCCATTTGGGCCTCTGCTACGGGGCAAGAGTCAACTCAATGGCTGACAACAGGGCGGCGCCGCACCCCCTTTGATGCTAGACGTCAATCTGCTCAGCAACGTCCAAAGCGTCATCAACTTCAATGCGGATGTCAGCGCAACCAGCAGCAGCTACCTGCGTGAGGATCCGCCGCCGATGGAAAGCCACACCCCCCGACGAAGCGCGCGTTGTCACATTGGTGTGACTCATTCATAGGAGGGATGCCCGGAAGACCTGAATGCTCTAGCGTGCGAAGGTGCCTCTCCGACCACAGCACGCTGAAAGCCATTCAATGACCGGCTCCGTCGTCCTCGTTGAATCTCTGGCATCGGCAGATGTCGCGCCCGCGCACGGTGGCATCGCACCGATCGGTTCCGATCGAGCCTCATCCAGGTGCATGGGCAAGCCTGGTGCACATCCATGGTGCCGATGGCCGTACTGTGCAGGCACGCGTCGTGAAGGCCGGCTTGCCCCGCCTGTGCGTCGCATCCACAATCCGGGTGAGGTCGAAATGCTTACACCGGACATCGAGGGCGAGCTCGAGCGCGTCGTACGTACCGTGCTGGTCGTGGACGTGGTGGAATCTGTTCGCCTCATCCAGGAGGACGAGACGGGGGCGGTTCGACGCTGGCGTGCATACGTGGCCGAAGTCGCGGACCACATCGTGCCAGCGCACGGCGGCAGGCTCATCAAGAGCCTAGGCGATGGGCTGATGATTGAGTTCCCGGCGGCGCCGGCTGCGGTGCAGGCGGCATTGGCGCTTCAGCAACTCAGCAGGCTGTCAAACGAAGGGCTGCCAGAAGCTCGGAAGATGCGGGTTCGCATCGGAGTGCATGTCAGCCCGCTGATCGCCGATGCGCGAGATGTCTATGGACACGGCGTCAACCTGACCGCCCGCCTCGCCACACTGGCCGGACCGGATGAGATCGTGGTGTCAGCGGACGTGCGCGATCAGCTTATTCCGTCGCTCGACGCGGACGTCGAGGATTTGGGCGAGTGCTATCTCAAGCACGTCCATCAGCCGGTGCGTGCATTTCGCGTGGGCGCACCGGGCGAGCGCCCCAGCTTCGAACTAGTCGACGAACGAGATCCGCTCAAGGCCACCGTGGCTGTAATTCCGTTCGTCGCGCGGGGCGTACCGGCGGAGCACGAGATCGTTGGGCAAGCACTGGCCGACGACATCATCGGGGCCTTGTCCCGCTCGTCCGAGATCGACGTGCTTTCGCGGCTCTCGACAACTGCGTTTCTAGGACGCGAGGCCTCTCTCGGAGCGATGGCCAACTACCTTAATGCCGACTATGTGGTCTCCGGTTCCGTGGCCATTAGCGGCAACCGATTGATCTTGCACGCCGAACTGGCCGACGGGCGCTTGGGGCAAGTGGTCTGGTCGAAGACGTTCAGGGGCGACGCCAAGGGCGTCATCGCGGGCAAGGATGAGTTGGCCGACAAGGTAGTGAGCGAGATCTGCGTGGCCATGATGGCGCGGGAGTTGGAGCGCACCGTCGGCAAGTCATTGCCCACGCTTGAGAGCCGCACGCTTCTCTTGGCCAGCATCACGTTGATGCACCGTATATCGCCGCTCGCCTCCCAAAGGGCGCAACTAATGCTGCAAGCCCTGATCGATCGTGCGCCCCGTCTTGCCGCGCCCTACGCGTGGTTGGCGAAATGGCATGTGCTGAGGGTTACCCAAGGCTGGTCGGATGACGCGCAGGCGGACGGACGCCAGGCCCTGGACAACACCCGTCGCGCGCTGGACCGAGATGCGACTCTCTCGCTGGCGATGACGGTGGAAGGACAGGTGAACACCTACATCCTGAAGAACCTCGACGTCGCGCAGGAACGCTACGAGGCGGCGCTTCAAGAAAATCCCAACGACGCCCTGGCTTGGTTGCTCAAGGGGACGCTGCACGCATTTCGGGACGAAGGGAAGGAGGCTGTACGCCACACGCGGCAGGCGCTGCGGCTTTCGCCCCTGGATCCGCTCAAGTACTACTTCGACTCGCTGGCGGCCACCGCGGCCTTGGCGGCCGGCCAGTACGCCAGGGCCGTGGAGCTGGCGCAGGCATCGCTGCGGCTCAACAAGACGCACATGTCGACCCTGCGGGCGTTGATCACTGCGTTGTGGGGATTGGGTCGCGAAGAAGAGGCGCGGGCGATGGCGCGCGATCTTCTGAGAATCGATCCGAATTTCAAAGTGTCAACCTTTCTCGAGAGATCTCCATCGGCGCCTTTCCAGCTGGGCAGAGCCGTTGCTCATGCCCTGCGCGGCGCCGGCATTCCGCAGTAAACGCAACATCAAAGGAGAGTCGCCATGAGCGTTGTCGAAGGCGTTGAAGGAGTCGAGGGAGTCGAAGGCGTCGAAGGCGTGGAGGGCGTGGAGGGCGTTGAAGGGGTCGGACGAGCCGCCCGCATGCCCGTTTCCGCGCTGATCGCCCAGCGCGAGGGCATCGCGGGAAGCTGGAACAGTGTGGGCACGGCCTGGAACAGTCCGGGCATTTCCGGCAACTCGCCAGGACCGCTCGATCGCTGGGACCCACGCATACGACGCTTCCTGTTCGAATCCGAACTCCTGTCATCGTTGTACTTCGCGACCGACACGACGCTGCCCGCCGGCTGGGCCACGCTGTGGAGCCTGACGGAGGCCGGCACCGCGTCGGGCACGGCGAGTCCCAGCGGCTCGTGGCATCGGTTCGTATCGATGAAGCCTCCGCTGACCTCCATCCTGGACGGCAGCTCGGCGCCCCTGCCTGACCAGCTCTCTCTCGTGGCCGGCTATGCCGATCTCCGAACCGATCGCGCTCGTGAGATTCTTGCCCAGCTGTCACCGCAGTACGCCTTCTGGGGCTCTGTCGTGCCGCTGTACCCTGCGCGTCACAAGCGCACGCTGGAGCTTCTGGGCATCGTGCTGCGTCTGGCCAAGTATGCGGAGATGAATTTCAAGAACGCGATGTCCGTACGGCGACCCAACGAGTACTCGCCGCAGATCCAGCCCATGATCCAGACGCCAATCCACGGCTCGCTGCCCAGCGGCCATTCAACGGAGGCGCATGCGGTGGCCCGTGTTCTGTTCGAACTCATACAACTAGCCCCGCCTTCGCCAGCGCCGCCACCGCTGGCGAGCCAGCAATTGCGCGAGCAACTGACGGTGCAGGCCGCGCGCATCGCGATCAACCGAACCGTGGCAGGTCTGCACTACCCGGTTGACAGCATGGCGGGCCAGTTCCTCGGCCTTTCCATCGGGGAGTACTTCATTGCGCGGGCACGCCCGATCCTTCCGGGTGCATCTCCTGCTGCCGCGGCCGCTGCCCTGACAGTCCAGGCCTGGGAGTTCGATGGCACGCAGTATCCGAGGTCGCAGGACTTCAGCGGCACCGAAATCTTTAGCCGCGCCACAGGCGTACGCGTGCCGACTGCCTTTCATCAGCCGGTGGCTGCAGTTCCTTCCTTCCAGGTCCGCTCCGCTCCTGGTCTGAATTGGTTGTGGCGCGCGGCGGTGGCCGAGTGGCCGTAACAAGGACCGATGATGGCCACCCATGGACCAAGCGGGACGCCGGCGCATCCCTATCTGGACTGGGCAATCGCGACCAATTTCGCCCATCTGCGGCCAGGCGACTGGCTGCCCTTGCTGGTGGAGTTCGACCTGCAGCAGATGCCTCGAACACGATTCATAGCCCTCACGTGGCTCGACGCCCGTCTGAAGAACGACGTCTGGATCCCCGAACTGTTCAAGCAGTTGCCGGCCCAACTTAACTTCTGCGTGCTCTTCATTCGCAAGAGCAAGGCGGACGACGTGGTGCGAAACGCATCGTGGAGGGGGACCATCCTGCGAGCGGAAATGGGGCCGCCGGGCGATCTTGTCGAATTGGCCCAGCTTCCCATTGCATCGATCGAAGCCGAGGACGCCGATTGCGAATGGATGCTTCGCCTGGTGGTCGCCGTGATCGACGAAGGGATCAGTTTCGCCCACCCACGATTCAGAAAGACGAGCAACCAAACCCGCGTCGAGTTTGTGTGGCGGCAGGACGCGGGCATCGAGATCACCGCGGCGCAGATCGACGCAGCGGTGGCCGCTGCCAAAGCGGCCGGAGAAAACGAGGACAAGGTGTACCGCGCCATCGGCGGGCTGGACATGAGCGTCGAAGGCTACAAGCCGCTGGCACGCCGGCACTCGCATGGAACCCATGTGCTCGACCTGGCAAGCGGGTACGACATGAGCCCGTCACTCACCCGGCCGCTGATCATTGGGGTCGACATGCCGGAAGACGCTGTGGGAGACCCGGCAGGCTCCACGCTGATCGTTCATGCGGCCATGGGGCTGCTCTACGTCTGGCTGCGTGCCATGTCAATGCGCCGCCCCAACGAGACCCTGCTCGTGGTGGTGAACATCAGCTACGGGACTCATGAAGGACCGCATGACGGAAGCTCGGTGTTTGAACGTTTCATGGACGCGGTGATTGCGTTGTCGCGGTCGAGGCATACCCCCATCCGCGTCGTGCTGGCTGCCGGCAACTTCCGGCAGTCGCGTGCCCATGCCCGTTTCGATTTGCCGGCCGGTGCCACGCAGGTGCTCGCGTGGCGGCTCCAGCCTTGCGGACTGACGCCGAGCTTCATGGAAATCTGGTTCCAGGCGGGAACGAATGTCACCGTGACGCTGACCTCGCCATCCGGTGCAAAGCTGGTGCACTCGCCCACGAGCATCCCGAACCCCGGCGTCGACCCGTCCGGATTCTCGATCTCATATGTGGCGCCCGGCACGGCACTGAGCTGCTTCCTGCTGACTACACCGCCGACGGCCGAAGATCCTTGGGCAACCATCCCGCACATGGTGGTTCCATCCGGAATCTGGGAGGTCAAGTTGACGAACGGGTCGGGCGCCAGCGTCCCCGTCGATGCCTGGATCAAGCGCGGCGACACGCTCGGTGGGCGACGCGCCAGGGGGCGGCAATCGTACTTCGACGATCGCGCGTACGTCCGCCACGAGCTTTACGGACAGCCCAAGGAGTTCGACATCCCGCCAGCGGGCAGCTATAGCTACGTCCAGCGACAAGGCACGCTGAGCGGCATCGCGACCGGATCCAGCACCTACGTCATCGGCGCTTACCGGCGTGGCTCCAAGCCGACTGACCAGATGCCGGCTGCTTACTCCTCGGAAGGCCCGGCATCCCCGATTCCCGGGCGGACCATGAAGGCCCCCAACTGGCTCGCGCCCAGTGAAGATGCCTTCAGTTGTCCGGGCGCGCTCGGCGCTGGCACACGCAGTGGCGCGCGTGTTGCCATGAACGGGACAAGCGCGGCCGCCCCGCAGTTGACGCGCTTTTTCGCCGAAACGTGGACTGGCACCGTGTCTGGCCCGGTCCCGCCGCTGCTATTTCCGGTTTCGACCCGCGTGCCGTCCGCCGATCGGCCCCTGGTCGCCGGCGATGGTTTGGTGCCCTTGAAACCGCCCTACGGGCGTGTATGGAAAGATCGCCCATGATGCATGGGCTTGCCTCAGCCGACGCAATGCCCAGCCCGACTCAGCGTATCGTCACCCACTGCCATTCCAGTCGGTTGTCAGGCCGATGGACCACGTCCACGTTACTGCGCATGGCCCACGGGATCATCTGGCGGTGCAGCGGAATATGGTGGACCTGCTCGCCGTGTTCGCGCATCGCATCCTTGATCAGTTGCTCCCGTTTGCCGGGATCCGGCTCCACGGACGATGCCGAGGCAAGCTCATCGAGCTTCGGGTTCCTGTAGTTGCCCCAGTTGTAGTAGCCCACGCCGTTCGGGCCGCGCGAACGCAGCACCGGCGTCAACGTGACCTCCTGATCAGTGATCGATCCTCCCCAGCCAAGCATATACATCGAGACGTCGAGCTTTTCGGTCTTCGCAAAATACAGCGCTCGAGGTTGCGCGTTGACGCTGACGTTGACGCCGATCCGGGCCCACATCGCGGCAAGCGCGATGCAGATCTTCTCGTCATTGACATAACGGTTGCTCGGGCAGTCCAACGTGACGTCGAAGCCGTTTGGAAATCCGGCCTGCGCCATCAGCATGCGTGCCCGTGGCAGATCGAAGGGCAGACGCTTCTCAAGTGCCGCGTCGTTGAAGATTCCCAGCGGCGAGGGCGAGAGGGTGCCGGTCGGGCGCGCCTGCCCATGCATGACCGACTTGCGCAGCGTCTCAATGTCGACAGCTTGATAGAGGGCCGTTCGCACGCGCAGATCCTTAAACGGATTGCGGCCCTTGACGGAGCTGTATAGCAGTTCGTCTCGGCCCTGGTCCATGCCGATAAAGATCACGCGATTCTCAACGCCCTCAACTACCTTGATGTCCCTGGCAGCGCGAAGTCTGTCCAGATCCTGCGGCGCAGGGTCGAGCACCAGTTCGACCTGCCCTGACAGCAATGCGGCCGTACGAGCGGGATCGCTCTTGATTGGCGTGTAGACCACCTCCTGCACGTTGCCGCTGAAGTGGCCCCACCAGCCGGGGTTTCGCCTGAAGACCGTTTTGACGTCGGGTTGCCGCGAGACGAGAACGAAGGGCCCGGTACCGTTCGCATGCAGCGTCGTAAACCGGATCTCCCTGGTCTTGAAATCCTGCGGCTTCACGGCATCGTGATCTTCGCACCAGCTCTTGCTCATCATCGGGACCAGGGCCACGTGCTCCAGGAAGATCGGATTCACTTGCCCCAACGAGAACTCCACCGTGAACGAGTCCATCTTACGCACCCCTCCAAGTGCGGAGGCGTAGGCGCGCAGACCGGAGGCCGGGTCCTGGGCCCGCTCGACAGAGAAAACGACATCGTCTGCCGAGAAGTATTGCCCGTCGTGGAACTTGACGTTGGGGCGCAATTGCATCCGCCATAGCGTGGGAGTGAGCTGCTGCCAACCTAGCGCCAACACCGGAATGAGCCGGAGTTGCCTATCGCGGCCCACGAGCGTCTCGTACACCTGCCCATTGATTGCGTTCGTCAGTAGCTCATTCTGCGAGTGGGGGTCGACCGTTTGCAGGTCGCCCTGAGTTGCCCAGCGCAGGACTTGCGCCCAAGCATTGGCTCCAAGCGCGAAGCCGACCACCAGGACGGCAACGAGACTTGAAGCAGAGTTCTTCCTCACCATCGGATCCTTCCAACGGGGACATACCGCGGACAAAGACGGCGGCCGGGCATTGCACCAGCTACTTTGCTTGCGCGCCGCGCAATCCTATGCTCACAGGCGCAAATGTCCATACCCTGCAAGCAAGACACGCCGCCAAGAAACTGAAATGCCGAATGAGTTCGTGTGTGCGTTGCACAGGTAGACCGATAGCACCCTTGCAGATTGCGGGGATCTGTTGTTGTTGTTGTTGTTGTGTCAACGCCTTGTTATGTTTATTTCATTCTCTCCCGCCCTGAAAGGCTGCCCGCGCAGAGCAGAAGAGGGGGCCACTGCATCGCGACAAACTGACATGGCCTGGCAGAGCCGGCACACCGCCGTCTCGCCGCTCGCAGGAGCTTTGCCATGCCATTCCTCGCGCCCTCGTTCGCACGGCTGCCGCCCCTGGCCTCTCTGCTGGCCGACCAGATGGAATCGCGCAAGAAGATCGCCCGGTACCTGGGCGTGAGCCTGCGTACCCTGCAGCGCTACCAGGCCAGCGGGAACGCACCCCGCGCCATCTATCTGGCGCTCTGGTTCGAGAGCCGCTGGGGCATGGCCGCCCTGCACGCGCAGGCGTTCAACGAAGCCCAGCACGCCCGCGCCTGGGTCGCCTCGCTCGAGCGCGAGTGCGAGCGCCTGCGCGGCGTGATCCGCGCCCTCGAAAACGCTCAGGGGCAGGGTGCGGCCAACTCGGCGGTGTTTAACGCGTTCTAAGCCGGGCTGGACGTTGGGGCATGGGCGCGGGAGCTCGGCTAGGCCCCGCTGCCACCGCCACCACCGCCACCACCGCCACCACCGCCCGCGGGCATCGTGAGCATGCCCGCCCATTGTGAGATGACCGGTGGTGCGGGTCTGCGGCTCACCAGCGTGAGGGGTTGGCAATGCAGTATGTGGGGAGGGCAGTTGCCCGTGAAATGATGGCGCGCGACAGCCTGCTTCGCAGCGAAAGCGGCCCTTGAGTGTCGGAGCACCAGACGTCGGCGGACGGCCCAAGACCTGACGGTCGAGCGTGGCACTCCAAATTAGTTTGTCAACGCGAATGAATCGTCTGGATTCGGAACGCGCACATCCTCAAGTGAGCTTTCCGAACCACAGCGACAGGTCGTGCAGCGAATCGCGCAAGGCCTTGAATCGCTGCCCGCCCAGATGTGCAGTCCACTCCTGTTCGATCGCAGCTAGGCAATTGCGGGCCTGAGCAAACATTTCCCAGCCCCAACGGCAGGGTGAGTCTGCCGCGCGATCCGACACGCTCGCATGCGATTGGCCACGCGGAGCGTAACATTCATCGGCAACTTGCATAGGAGTCGACGGGTGTGAACGGGTCTGGTCTCAAGCAGCGCCTGGCAGCGATCCTCGCCGCGGATGCGGCGGGCTATTCGCGCCTGATGGCGATCGACGACCGCGCGACCGTGGCCGCGCTGGATGCGGCGCGCACGGTATTTCGTGCTCAGATCGAGTCAAACCATGGCCGTGTGATCGACATGGCTGGCGACTCGGTGCTCGCCGTGTTCGACACCGCGGCCGGAGCGGTCACCGCGGCCGTTGCTGTTCAGCATGAGTTAAGCATGTCCTGCGACGCGGCGCCTCAGGATCGGCAAATGCGCTTTCGGATCGGCGTTCACATGGGCGACGTGATCGAGAAGGCGGACGGCACGGTGTACGGCGACGGGGTGAACATTGCAGCGCGGCTGCAGGCACTAGCCGAACCGGGCGGCATCACCGTCTCGGACGCAGTGCACGGGGCCGTGAGGAGCAAAGTCAGCGCGGAGTTTGTCGATCAGGGCGAACAGCAGGTGAAGAACATTGGCCATCCAGTGCGGGCCTTCAAGGTGGCGCCCGCGAGGCCATCGGTGAATGTCGCCGCGGCGGCATCGCCATCGTCTGCGCCGGAGCTGCGTTTGCCTGACAAGCCCTCGCTCGCGGTGCTGCCGTTCACCAACATGAGCGGAGACCCCGAGCAAGAGTACTTCGCCGATGGCATCACGGAAGACATCATCACCGACGTCTCCAAGATATCCGGCCTGTTCGTGATCGCCCGCCACTCGTCCTTCACCTTCAAGAAGCAAAGCGTCGACATAAAGGACGTCGGAAGGAAGCTGGGCGTGCGACATGTGCTCGAAGGCAGCGTGCGAAAGGCTGGCGAGAGGGTGCGCATCAATGTGCAACTCATCGATGCCGAATCCGGCGGCCACGTCTGGGCCGAGCGTTATGACCGGGACCTCGAGGACATCTTCTTAGTCCAGGACGAAGTGACGCGGAAGATCGTCCATACGCTCGAAGTGACCCTCACCGGCAGCGAAAGGGCGCGCCGGCAGGATCGCGGCAAAGTCAATGTCGAGGCCTACGACTACCTCATTCGCGCGAAACGCTGCATCCTGGATTTCAATGCCGCAGCGCTCGTCGAGAGCCGTGCCATGCTGGAGCGCGCACTGGCGATCGACCCGGGGCTGGCGCAGGCCAATGCGTACTTGGCGATCTGCTGCAGCGTCGAGTATGTCAACGCATGGAATGGTCGCGCGGCGAGCGATTTGAAACAGGCCCTGGCGCTGGCGCGCAAGGCGTGCGAGGTCGACGCGTTCGAAGCGGTTTCGCACCACGCGCTGGCCGTCGTCCTGATGTGGCTGCGAAGCCTGGACGAAGCCGAGAGCGCGGCGCGGCGGGCGATAGAGCTCGACCCGAACTCTTCCCAGTCCCATGGGACCCTGGGCAACGTGCTGCATTTCACCGGACGGCACGAGCAAGCGCTCGAGTCATTGGAACGGGCGCTTCGGCTCGACCCGGAATTCAACCTGTGGATGCATGCTCTTGGGCGGGTCCTATTGGCCCTCGGACGCTACAACGAGGCCGAAGCGACGTTCAAGCGGCGCCTGATTTATATGCCCGCGTCGGACGTCACGCGCGCCTACCTCGCCTCACTTTACGGTCATACCGACCGTCAAGACGAGGCCCGTCGAGTCTGGCGAGAACTGATGGCCATAAACCCCCAGTACACGATCGAACACACGCTGCGAGTCCTGCCCTACAGAAACCCCGCGCCCCTCGAACAGTTCGTGGAGGGTCTGCGCAAGGCCAGGCTGGCGCAATGAGTCCGGTATGGCGATTGTCCAGTCAACGCTCCTTGGAGCGCGCGTCAGTCCTCCAGTGCCCGAATGGATTGGTTCGGGCCGATGGCCGAACGGCTGGGCTCGAGCCAAGACCTGACGGTCGAGCGCGGCACGCCAAAGTAGTCTGTCAATGCGAAAGTTTTTTTACGAAAGGAGTCTGCCATGAATGAAGTCCATTCGCCAGCCGCACAGGAGGTCATCCGCGTAGGGCAACTGGAAATCCGGTACTTGCAAGAGGCAGGCAATGGCTGCCAGATGGGCTGCTTCGAGATGCGCGTGCCGCCGGGGTCCAATGTGCCGCCGCCGCATAGCCATTCCGCGAATGAAGAACTGGTGTATGTGATCGAAGGAACACTGCGCTACACCGTGGGCAGCGAAACGCGCGAACTGCAGCCCGGCGACACCATGACAACGCCGCGCGGTGTGGTCCACGGCTTCAGTAACCCGCACGACGTCGTGGCGCGGGCGCTCGTGATCAACACTCCGGACATCGGAGCGCAGTACTTCCGCGAAGTGGGATCGATAATCAATGCCGGTGGACCGCCCGACCGGGCCAAGCTAATGGCCACGATGCAGAGCTTCGGGCTGGTGCCGGCGGCGCCACCAGGAGCGCCACAGCACTGACGACTGCTGGCGCAGCCGTCCTATCGCTCCTCGACAAGCAAGTTTGATCGACTGCTCTCCAAAATCTCGACCGGCGTTTCAGGGTCGAGTTCACCAGATCACACGACCGTGACGAACGACAGGTTCCAGTCTTGAACGGCAGTTCGAACGCCGGCGCGCCAATGACCGCAACCAGTCTGGAGCCGTCGTACCGGCTCGCGGCGCTGAGCGATCGCATCCAAGTCTGCAGCCGCCAGATCTGTGCACAGGACGGCTGCAGACGGCTTGGCACAGGCAAGCCGCAGTTCGCTCGGCAAGCTCAAGGGCCTGGACTCGACGGTCGCCGGACCCATTTCCGTTTGGAAGCGCTGCCAGCCTCACCGCATGTGCCTGACAGCGTGCTTCGAGCATGCCATGTGCCAATAGTCACGAAATCGCCTATGACCCAGCAACCAAATCGCATCTATAGCTCCTCCTTGGATAGAGTGCCGGCTTCACGGTCGATATTGCCGATCAAACGACGACGAGGAAAACGCATGTTGCGATGCATGAAGTGCAGCCCACTGGAGGGCATGATTGGCTTGGTGTCGATGTTGCCCCGGCGGATCAACGTTGCGCTGGACCCTGGCCAAGTGATGATGGCGGTGCAGTTCCCCGGATCGCCGTAATGGGAGAGATCGCTCAGCAGATCGCGATCATGGCGGGCGTGCTCGCCGCGAGCTTCGCCGGGCCGCTGGTAGCAGTCGGCCTTCTTGTTCAAATGCGTTCGAGCTTGCCGCCTTGCTCGCGCGCGGCTCGTGGCGTGCCTCAACTAGACCATCACATCTCAGAATCGCGCACGCTATATCTGGTCCCCCATTCGATGGATGCGCGGCCAAGCACCGCGCCTTACGCTAGATCGGTTTCGAGTTGAAAAGAAGAGGCCACACCCCGGACTTGCAATCCACTCGGGAGAGGGGCACATCGACACCAGAACGAAACCCCCATGGGGCGAGGAGAACGAAATGCGCTGGCGTTTGCTCACAATCTGCGCGTGCTTCGGCCTGATCGCACTGGTCAGCTCATGCACACAGCTCGAAGTAAGACGCAACACGGGGGGGCTGATCGAGGGAATCCCGTATGCGTTGCCGCAAAAAAGCTTCCTGCTCACTGTTGATTACGAAGTCAGGCGGTGTGACGTGACAGCTGGCAGGCTCTTGCTAGAGGTGCGCACCACTGCAGCCCTCACGGCGTTCACGGAACCCGGCGAGCGGTTCTACATACCTTACGCATCCGTTCACAACCTGTTGAAGGACACCGACGTCACTGTCGAGGGCTACGACAACGGCACCGTAAAGTCGGTGTCCGCCACCATCACGGACAAGACCGGCCCAGCTATCACGGCATCGATTGGCACTGTCCTTCGCCTTGGGGCGCTGGGCAGTGGGGCACCGCCAATTGCTACCGCCACTGAGCGCAAGTCCGACGCGGAGGTTCGCAACTTCTGGTGCGCCAAGGACGTGCGCGAAGCCTTGGATGAGATCGCATCGCTGGAAGCCAAGCTCAAGCAGCAGGAGGTGAAGAACGGAGGCGCTGGCAAGAAGTTGAAGGCGCCACCAGAGGCGCCTGTGGCTGCCGCAGGCGGCGTGCCCGATCCGTCAACCAGGCTGGAGGAGTTGCGAACCGCGCTGCGTTTCCGGCAGGCGCATAAATGGACGCCGAGCAAGGCGGTTCAGCCCTCGGGCGCGCGCCAATTGAGCTTCACGGTCGGCCCCGACGAGTGGCTTAAATCTGGGCGGTGGATCAATTCGGAGGCGTATGACGCAATCAAGAAGCAAATCGCTGCCGACACGCGCGCGCAATCGAAGTTCGAACGGCTGCACGCCCAGGTCGTGATTGATCTGGACAGGCCGCTGCAGGAAGATCCAACCCTCGTCGAGCCTTTGCCAGGCTATGTCCTTCGGAGCCCCAGCTCTGGATCGGTGCGCCTTTGCGAAGGCCTCTGTCCGAAAGACAGCGCGAGCCTCGAGGGTGTGGTGAGCGTGTCTCAGCAGATCCTGCCGCAGATGGGCGAATACGTGCTGCTACCGCTCAAGAATCGCTTGTTCGAAAAACAGACGCTCGCCGTCAGTCTTTCCGCCGAAGGGACGCTTCAGAAAGTTGGCGTCACGTCCACCGCAAGTGCGGCGGCTGGTCTCGAGAACCTGAACGCGAACCTCGACGCGATCAAGGCGGCGCAGGACGCCAGGGACAAGGCCAATGAGGCCGCAAGGAGCGCCGCGTCGAGCCAAACCGCTACAGCTGCGAAGAAAGTAACGGACACGAACCAGGCCGTGGCCGCCTGTCTAGCAGCGCAGCAGGCTGTGATCGCGGCAAAGGGAAGACCCACCGGCATTTGCCAGTGAACGGGCCCGGCCGCGTAGTGTCGGTCGGTCACATCGCGAAGGTGAATGCATTGACGCCGGCTTCTCGTGCAATGCGGCTTCTACCTCCCGTTGAAAGGCAGCCCATGGTTTCAGTCGCAAGGTTTCCCGCCATGACGGACCTGACCCGAACTTGCGCGATGGGTCCGATATCGCGCCAATGGCGCGCGATTCTCCTAGCCTGCGCAACAGGTTGCTTTATGTGCCCGGGATTGGCGCGGAGTGATGAAGCGGCAGCTCAGGCGGCTCCGGTGGCTCGAGGTGCTCTCGCCTCTGCCTCAGGCCCCGCACCACTCGAGTTCAAGCTCGGCACTGACATCCTGCCGGCGGGCAAAGTCCAGTTGACCAACGGAATCGAAGTCAAGGCCAGCGACTGGCCAACGTTGGTGATGGCGGAGATACCAACTGGTCCGCTGGTCGGATCCAAGCAGAAGGCGAACACCTGCACGGCGACACTGGTCGGGCCTACCGTCCTGCTCATGGCGGCCCATTGCGTCGATGATCCTTTGACCGGGACGGTGCGCAGTGCATTTCTCAGAGTCGACGGCAGAAAGTTGACGATCAAATGCGAAATCCATCCCGCCTATCTGCTTCGTGATCCCCGCATCTTTTCGCCGCGCGGGAGCGAAGACTACGCCCTGTGTCTGATCGATACGGAGAATGTCTTGCCCGCGACATTGGGGGCCCTTCGCTTTGACGTGGTCGACGTTGACAATGCGCTGCAGCCGGGTGAGCCGGTCCTCATGGTCGGCTACGGCTGCTCGGACCTGCATGTCGTGGTGGACGAACTGGCGTGGACTCCGACGGACAAGCTGCTGAGGATCGGCGACGAGCGCATCGAGTCCGGCGCAACGGGCGCCGGATCGGCCCCAACCTACGCCATCATCAACTCGGCCAAAGGACTAGAGCCAGCACTGTGCCCGGGCGATTCCGGCGGCCCGCTCTACTCCGGATCGACGACTGGCGATCCAGGCGCCGTGCGCCGCGTCCGTGCCATCAACTCCATGGTGGATCTGCGGCGCCGCCTCGACGGCGGCTTCGACATCGTGTCCTCCGTCGCCGTGACCGGGGGCCAGACCTTCTCCAAGTGGGCGACAAGCTGGGCAGCTGAGCCCCTGAGGAACGGCCCCGTCATCTGTGGCATCAATCGTCGCGCAGGAGTACTTCCATGCTTGAACTGAATCGCCTCGCGCACCTTGCGCACCCAATGCTGCGCGCAGGCATTGTGTTCGCAGTTTTTTCGGCGGCCGTCTGCGCAGCGGCAGATTCCACGGGCAACCTCATCACATTGCGCGCAGTTGGTCCGCACCTTGCGGACGCCAAGATCCGATACATCGCCTTCAACGCGAAGCCCACGCGGCTTGACGAATCGGTGACCGGCCGGCTGGCGCAGCGAACGCCGGAACAGGTGATCACGACCTTGTGCGGCTCCGTTCGCTCGGCTTACTACACGGCATTCCTTGAGGCCAACAACCTGACCGCCCTGGCGCCCAATGAACCGCTGGGAGACAAGGCCCAGACGTTGGTTTGGCCAGCGTGCCTGTATGTGAAGACCGCTGCCGGTGGCCTTCCGACCACCGTCAAGTCCGGCGAGACTGCGAGCGAAATCTACTCGCGTCTGACGGGGGGCGGAGGCAGCCCCGCGGCAGTGAGCCGCTTTTTCAACAAGAGCGCCAGCAACCTCAAACTGGTACGGCCCGATCAGGTGCTGAGCGCCGCGCACGTGACGGCACCCGTGACATTCGCGCCGAAACGAGGCGACGCTGCTTCCTTTGTTGATGGATTGGCGCGCGCCGGACGGACCCAGGGTGCGGAACTGCAGGCCGCCGTGCTGCGCGAGATCGAACCATTCCATGGGCGTATCGTTGTCGGCATTGCCGCGGACACTCCCGGCTCCGTGGCATCCGCCACTGTGCGCTGTCGTGCGAGATCCGACCCGCCCTTCGATGCAGCGGCCACGGCGGCCGCCTACCGCTTTGCTTCGCAACGACGGGACGCATCGCACCCGTCGCTCTCGGCGACCCGGGCGGACGTCGCCGTGGTGGACAACGGCTTCTTCGGCGCGAACCCGCGAACCAATCCGGCGCAGCCCTTCAAGGACAGCCCTTTCTCTCAGAAATACTTCGCGCTGGATGATCGGTCGACGATCGCGCGCAAGATGGAGTTTCAGCTCGGGGATGTCTGGCCAATCAACTTCTCGAACGACATCGAACCGACGGCCATCAGCGGCCATGGCACGCATGTCACCGGTGTCATACTCGGTGGCCCCGCGTTCGCGGAGTTTCGATCTGCTTCCGATGCAAATCCGTGGGCTCTTGTGAGCGAATTCAACGTCGCTAAGGGCTCGGACCAGCTCACGCGAGGATCTCAGACCGTGTTGCAAAGCGTGCTTAGCTTAGTCAACGTGAGCTGGATCGTGAACCTGAGTGTCGCCTACGACGGCAAGACAAACAAGGACATTGCTTCAGCTTTTGCGCGCTTGTTCCGTGCTGGCGAGGAACCGAACCTATTCGTGGTAGCTGCCGGCAACAGCGGCGAAGATGTTTCAAACACGCTGGTCTATCCCGCCGCGTACGGCGGACCCACTGCGGAGAACGTGATCACCGTGGCAGCACTCGACGGAGACGGGGGTCTTGCGCCGTTCTCGAACTACGGAGCGCGCGCCGTCGACATCGCGGCGCCAGGATGCGAGATCGAGTCCTGGATCGCGAACACGCATGAACTCACAAGGCTGAGCGGCACCTCGCAGGCAGCGCCCTGGGTGACTTTCACCGCCGCGCTCCTCAGGTCGCTCGACAAGGCATCGAGCGCGCAGGAACTCAAGGTTCGCGTCATCGCGAGCGCGGATCTCCTGGATGAGGAGCGCCACTGCTGTCCGGTTAAATGATCCGCTGCGGGGCTGAGATCAAGCATTGGCGCGGGCTGCAGGCCGATTTTGTTTGGTGCCGATTTGAACTTCGATCACGAAGAACCGCGTACTTTCCCCGGTTTGGCAGCCCCGGGGAGAGCGTGTGCACATCGGCAAGACTTTGTTCGCTCAAGTCATGGAGTTCGTGCCATGGACCAGCTTCGCTCGCATCGTGCAACGCTACGGCGGCAACTCGGGCGTGCGCACGCTGTCTTGCGCCGAGCAGTTCCGCACCATGGCGTTTGCTCAGCTGACGTGGCGAGAGAGCCTGCGCGATATCGAGGCCAGCCTCTCGGCCAACGCCAACAAGCTCTATGCCATGGGCTTTCGCTCGGCCGTCAGACGCTCGACCTTGGCCGATGCCAACGAATCGCGCGATTGGCGCATCTGGTCCGATCTTGCGGCTGTGCTCATTCGGCGTGCGCGCAGGCTCTACTTGGGCGACTCCGTGCTCGGCGTGGAATTGGACAACACGGTCTATGCCCTGGATTCCAGCACCATCGATCTGTGCTTGAGCTTGTTCTCCTGGGCGCCGTTCCGCTCCACCAAGGCGGCGATCAAGCTGCACACGCTGCTGGACCTGCGCGGGGCCATCCCCGCATTCATCCACATCAGCGACGGCAAGCTGCACGACGTGAACGTGCTGGACATGCTGGTCTTCGAGCCCGGCGCGTTCTACGTGATGGATCGCGGCTACGTCGATTTCGAGAGGCTGCATACACTGACTCAGGCCGGCGCCTTCTTCGTCACGCGTGCGAAGTCGCCAATGGATGCCAGGCGAGTCTATTCGGCGCCGACCGATCGCAGCACTGGCATCATCAGCGACCAGCAGGTCATGCTCAATGGGCACTACTCGGCCAAGAAGTATCCCCAGCACCTGCGGCGCATTCGATTCAAGGACCCCGAATCGGGCAAGACGCTGATCTTCCTGACCAACCACATGGCCTTGCCGGCGTTGACGATCGCCGCGCTGTACAAGAGCCGCTGGCAGGTCGAACTGTTCTTCAAGTGGATCAAGCAGCACCTGCGCATCAAACACTTCATGGGCAACAGCGAGAACGCGGTCAAGACGCAGGTCTGGTGCGCCGTGGCCACCTACGTGCTCATCGCCATTGTCAAGAAGGAGCTTCAACTCGACGCCTCTCTCTACACTTGTCTACAGATCTTGTCGGTCTCCGTCTTCGAGAAAACCGAGCTTTCATGCGCCCTGCAGGCCGATCTGTCCCAAACCGAGCTACCCAACACCGCTAACCAGTTGAATTTGTTCAACTTTTAACCGGACAGCAGTGGAGGAGCGCGATCAATCAAGAATCGCCTATGAGAGCGATTCAACTGGTGGGGTCACGCCGCTGAGGACATTGGAGAAGCGTTTGATGGAAAGCCCGGATACCAGTGGGCAAAGTCATCGCGCAGCTGGCCATCGATCACGCGCACCCGTACCTGCAGCAGCAGGTGCGCGCTGCGCGGATCCCAGCGCATCTGCTGCGACTTCGACATCCGTTTGTCGATGAGCTGGTTCACCGCCGACTCGACGAAGGCGCTCGAGACGCGTTGGCCCGATCGATAGCGCCGTCCATAGTTGGGCAGCGAGTCTGCGTTGTTGCCCAGGTAACCCAGCAGTTCGAGGGTGATCTTGCGAAGTCGACGCGCGAGCGGCTTGCGGCACACCGTCGATTTCCCCAGGACGTACAGCATCGCGGACATCTTCCGCATCGCTTCCTTCGCTCGACCATGCCAAAGCCTCCACTTCAATCCGCCGGCTAGTCTCGACAACCAATCATGGTCGGCGGGCCGCAGCTGACTGGCCGTCGCCTGGCTGTGTACGACGGCGTTGAGCGCTGCGATCCTTCGTCGAAGGTGGTACCAGTCCAGGATATGCCTCGCACGCGGCAGCGTCGACAGCTGCCACTGGCGAAGTTGAATTTCCCCGTCGGTGAAGACCTCGATCGAGCTGTCCTGTCGCCCGAAAGCGGACAGGACACCTCGCACCCGCTCGTGCGAATGTGGGTCAACGGATCGAACGAACGCCACGCTGCGCTGACCGGCGCCCGCTCGCATAGCCCGCCCGGCCACGACCTCAAACGATTTCGCCTCGTCCGGGTGGCAAAGCCGCAGGTAGCCGCCGTCCAGCCCGACCGTGGTGACGTTCGAGTCGCTGTTCGTGCCGACTGTCGCTGGCTGCACCTCACGACCCTGTGCATCAAGTCGCCGGCCGACATGCAGCGTGTGTCGTCGCACCGCGCTCGGCGAATTCGCCGCAACCACCGGCAACAACATCTCAAGCAGCTCCGACGATCTGGCATAGGGAATTGTTGCGGCCAGGCGGCTTTGAACGTACTCCAGCTCCGCCGAAATCCAGCGCCTGCTTCTTCGTTGGCTGGGCGCAGTGCTGCAGTTGCAAGAACACTCGCATCTCCGCCAGCGCGGCACCTTCACGACAACGCTGCCAAACAGGCTGCGGTAATGGACGTTGTGGAAGTCCTTGATCGAACGACTCGATCCGCAGACTTCGCACCGGCGCTCGGCGGTTGAAAGCGACTGGACTTGACGCGTCACGATCTGGTCTTGCAGCCGCGCGAGCAGCGCCTTGGAATCGGCCAAACCCAGTCCCAGAGTTTCAATGCTTGGCTGCGCGTCAACCTCCAGCGTCAGCAGTGACAACTCGGACGTGCCGGAGCCATCGGAGATGGCGAGAGTGACTCGGATCTGCATGGCCAAGCTCCAGAGGCGCACAGGAAGTCCATTCTCCGGCCACCGGGTTCGAGGTTCGCCTTCACATGTTAGTGGCCGCACACCCCACCAGTTGAATCACTCTCCTTGACGGCTGTGCCTTCGGCACCCGCCTGCGCCAGCTCCATGCCCTTCACCGCCAACCGGTCGCGCAACTCAGCTTCAACCGCGCGCGCGGACTCGCGCACTTGGTGCAGCTTCTGGAGCTCCGCCTCCAGCCGCCTTGCCGCCGCTTCCTCGCTTTTCGCCCGCCGCTGCTGCTCCCTGGTCAACTCGGCCTCCAGCGCCTTGGCCGTTTGCCGGGCCCGGTCCACCTCGGCCAGCATCCGCTTCTCCTGGCCGGCATGCCGCTCTTCGGCCTGGCGCAGGTCCTGATCGCGCGCTGCCACCGCCTCGGCATGCTCCCGACGCATGCGTTCCTGGGTTTCCCCCGCCTGAGAGAGAGGAGGGCGGTCAGCCGCTTGATGTCGTCGTCCAGCCCGATGCGCACCCGGTGTGCCTCGATCGCGTGCTCCTTGAGCTGCAGTTCCAGGGCTTCACGAGCCTGTTGCGAGGAGGCCAGCGCCGCATCAGGCTCGCCCGCGCCTGCGCAAAGGCTTCTTCGCGCTGTGTCAGCACTGTCTGCGCCTCGGCCAGGGCGTCTTCGCGCGCCTGGAGCTCCGCACGAACTGATTCCAGCTCGCCGCGCTGAACTTCCTCGGCCTCGCGCCGCGCCGTCTCCCAGAGCAGCCGCGCGGCGTTGCGCACGCCCATCGGCATGCCGTCCGGACCGTTGCCGGCAGGACGTCCCGAAGCGGAACCCGCCGTCGAGCCCACCAGCCGCTCGCCAAGCGTTGCAAACCAGCGCTCGAGCATCGGGCTCAACTGCAACTCTCCAAGGTCAAGCTGTCTCACCCATCGCGGACTGTGGCTCTGGCCGATTGATAAGCTGGCGCAAGCTATGTCAAGGCGATCGAGGGCTGAGGGCCGATACGGTGGTCTTCGCAGACCCGCCTCGACCGTCGCTAGTTGCTGCCTACCAATTGAGCCGCACTCCGAGCCTGCCGTTGACGGCATGGCGGTCGCTCGCGCCGCGCATGTAGCCGACCTGGGCATAGGCGGTGGCGCGGCGCGTGAGCTGTGCGCTGAAGCCCGCCGCCAGCTCCACCCAGGTGCCGCCCAGGTCCGAGCCGAAGGGCAGGAAGCCCGTGGCCGACGAGAACTCCGTCTTGTTGTCGCCCATGAACTCGTGCCACAGGTTGGCGCGCAGCCAGGTGGTCAGGAGCCGTGGCTTGTCGCCCTCGTCCAGCGCCCACGTCCTGGCGAAGCGCGCACCCACCCGCCCGGCCAGCGACTCGGTGGTCTGGAAGCGCACGATCGCCGCGACATCGGCCGAGTCGTCCAGATTGATTCGCTGGTACGTCAGCTGCGCCTGTGGCTCGGCGATCCAACCGCCTCCGATCTGGATTGGATAGCCGCCTTCGAGCGAGGAGGCCCAGCCGCGTCCCTTGGTGGAAAGTGAGATCGGGCTCGCGGGGCCGGCCACGCGCGACGACTGCGCCTTCACGTCCTCATACCAGGTGACCTGTGCGATGCCGTCGACGTACCAACCCGAAGCACCGAAGCGGGTTCCGTAGAGACCCAGCGTGTGGGCGTCGAAGCTGTTGGTGCCGGCGCGCGTGCCGTTCGCGTGTGTCACGTCGCCCGACATATGACCGCTCGCGCCATAGATGCCCGCATGATCGCGCCGGCCATCTTCCCGGGCCTGGCGGTAGACCTCCAGGCCGACCTGCGCTGCGGAGATGTCGTAATCGAACCTCGGGCCGTTGCTGTAGATGGAGCCGTTGCCTTGCCGGCCATGCGTGCCGAGGACGCGGCCCCAGCCGCCGTTGACCAGGGTGCGCTTCGCATCGAGCGCTTCATTGCCGCGCAGCTGCTCCTGCTCCCCGACCCGCTCGTGCATCGAGTCGAGCAGCATGCGCCCGTAGATCTGGACCATCGAGGGCACGGCGGTGTAGAGCGAGACCTCCTGGCGGTAGTTGGGCGTGCTCGATCCGGATGGGCTGAGCGGCAGGTTCGAGCGCAGGTACCAGTCCTGAGCATCGCTGCCATCGGCGCTGCCGCGGTAGAGGGTGTACTCGTACGCGCCTGCCAGGGCGGGGGCGCTCAGGGTGAAGGCGCCGGCAGCCGTGGTCGCGCCGTTGGTCGCATCGACGACGAGGATGCCGTTGCCGGCGGTGAGCGCGCCGCCGCCGCCGATGTTGGTGACTTTCAGGCTCGAATTGCCGGTAGCCGTGCCGCCGTTGACGATCAGCCGGTCCGAGGGCGAGCCATCGGTGCCCAGGTAGGCGTTGAGCGCGAGGGTGCTGCCGCTGTTGCCCACATAGTTGCTCACCGTCAGCGTGTTGCCGATGCCCCTGCCGCCCACTTGCGCGAGGCTGTTGTTGACGAGCGTGCCGATGCCAAAGTTGCCTTTGGCCGTTCCGGCGGCCGCGAGGGCATCCGCCACCGCGATGGTGCCGTTGTTGGTAATCGTGCCGGCGACCCTGCCATAACCGCCGAGGGTGGCGCCCGCGGCCACGGTGCTCGCGCCGCCGTCGGAGAGTGCCGCGCCGGCGTGCGATGCATCGCCGACCACGAGCGTGCCGGCCGTGACCGTGGTGCCGCCTGCATAGGTGCTGACACCGTTGAGGGTCAAGGTGCCGCTGCCCAGCTTGACGAGGGCGCCCACGCCACTCAGCGCGTTGTCGGTTGCGATCGCGAAGGCTGCGTCGTCGATGAAGGCGCCGCCGCTCTCGATGTTGAGCTCGCCCGCATCGAAGCCGGAGATGAAGCTCGCGTTGTTGCTCCTCGCGCGCAGGATGCCGCCGTCGAAGTTGACCTGCGCCGTGCCCGTACCGCGCTTGAGCGCCGGCGTTTCCAGCACGCCCTGATTGCCCGAGGTGGCATTGAGATTGACGGTGGCAGCGCCCGAAGCTGCCACTACCGCGCCGCCGGTGGCGATCACCTTGCCGCCGTTGTCGACAGTGAGGGAGCCCGTACCGGATCCGCCCGCCGTGATCGTGCCGTTGGCCGTCCAGGTCGAGCCCGAGCCAGTCACGGTAGCCGAACCGACGCTGGTGCTGGCGTTGCCGATCGTGGCTGCGCCGCTGGTGAGCGTGGCGCCATCTTCGACGAGGAGCGCGCCGTTGCCTGCGTCGCCCACGAGAAGCGTGCCGCCGTTGGTCCAGTTCGATCCCGGGCCCGTCACGGTGACCGTGCCGGTGCCGGCGCTGGTCTGGCCGAGCACGGTGCTGCCGCTGATCAGTGTGCCGGCGGCACTCACCGTGGCCGTTCCGATCGCGGCGTTGCCGACGGAGAGGCTGGCTGTCCTCGCGGTCGCACCGTCCGACACGAGCAGCGAGGCGTCACCACCCGCGCCGATGAGCATGCCGCCGGAAATGTTCAAGGAGGAGTTGGTGCCGTCGACGGTGACGCTGCTGCCGCCACCGCCGCTTCGGATGCCCGCCAAAAGGCTGGTGGTGCTGGCCTGGCCGCCGGTCAGGATCGCGACATGACCGGCCGAATCGGAGCCGATCGCGATGCCCGCCGTGTCGGTCCAGGTGGCGCCGCTCTGGACGGTCACACTGGAGCCTCCCGATGCCGCGCTGGATGCGATGTCCGTCCCTGCGGATGTCAGCGCTGCGCCATTGCTGAGCGTCAATGTGCCGGGTGCGGCCACGCCAACCCAGAGCCCGCCAGTGCCCATGGCCAAGGTCGAGCCAGCCCCGTCCACCGTGACCGCGCCGGTCGAGCCCGCCCGGTTGCTGATAAACATCCCGGTGCCGAAGGACACGTCCGCACCGTTGGTCACAGCGAGACTGCCGGTTCCCGAGAGACCCACCACCAGCGTGCCCGTACCGCTGAGGCTCGAGCCGGCCCCGTCCACGGCGACCGTGCCGCTGCCGCTGTTGGAAGCCCCCAGGATCACCGTGGTGCCGTTCACCGCGCCGCCATCCGTGACCGAGAGCGTGCTGCTCCCGGAATCGCCTACGACGAGCCAGCCATTGCTGATCGTCAGCGTCGACCCGCTGCCCGCCACCGTGACGATGCCCGTCGAGCCGGATATGTTGCCGAAGGTGGTGGCGCTGGTCCCGCCGCTGACGACCGCGGCGCCATTGCTGATCGCCAGGTTGCCGGCTCCCGCATTGCCCACGGTGAGGCCGCTGGCACCGGTCAAGGTCGAACCCGAGCCATCGACCGTGACGGTTCCGGCGGAGCCGGAGACATTGCCCACCACGATGTTGCTGCTGGTCGCCACATCGGCCCCGTTGGCAATGGAGAGGGTGCCGGTGCCGGCGCTCCCGACGACCAGCACGCCGGTGCCGTTCACGCTCGAGCCGACACCGTCCACGGTCACCGTGCCCGTGCCCGTGCTGGTGTTGCCGATGATGAAGGTGGCGCCGCTGACAGCGCCCCCTCCGATGATCGACAGCGTTCCGGTCCCCGAATCACCTACGGTGATCGTGCCGCTGCCGGTGAACGTGGACCCGCTGCCATCGACCGTGAAAGTGCCGGTCGTGCCCGCCACGTTGCCGATCTGGACATTGCTGTTGCTCGTGAGTGTGCTGCCATTGCGCACGACCAACGCGCCGTTGGCCGTGTGCCCGACGATCAAGGCGCCGGTCGCACCGGTGGCCGCGGAAGAGGTGCCGAGCGTGGCGATGCCGGTACCGTTGCCGATGATGGTGAGCGTGCCGGCGGCCGGCACCCCACCCGACCAATTGGCAGCGGTGGCCCAGTCCCCGGTGGAAACGTTCCAGATGGACTGGGCCAGTGCGGCCGACGGGGCCAGCATTGAACCGACAGCGCCTCCCAGCAGCACGGCCGCCATGGCCCGCTGAATCAGCGAGCCGCTGCGTTTGCCCCGCGCCACCGCGTGCTCGGAAGCGACGACCCAAGTTCCGGTGCGCGCGTTCCAGACTGTCCTGTGGACCTTATTCATGCTTCCCCCTCGTAAGCCGACCATTTTTTTACCGCGATGTCACCCGTCGGCTTCTTGCTGGGTATGTGCTCGACAACGCGGCACCCCAGACCTCATGTGCAGTTCGACATGACGTCGCAAGTGAGCGTCAAGTCATCTGCACGAGATGACTCTAAGTTACGAATTGATGCGCTGACGGTCGCAACGTGTCGCAATTTGCGAAATGGAGGCGAGTGTGGTCTGTGCACTACGTCTGCCGGCGACTATGGCTCTAAAGGCTCAGGCACGCTGCGCGCTGGTGCAGGCACCGCCGCGTCACTACCAGATCTGGCAGGGGGGCACTCCCGATTTTCTCAGCTAGACAGCGCGCCATTAAGGTCGGCCTGCAGGCGGACAAGCCTCAGATCATTGCTCGAGAGAAGCGGCCGCGCGTACCGCGTTCAAGAGCTGCATCCGGCGGGAGCGGCGGCTGACACTGGATATTGGACGCGTCCAAAAACTGTCCAATATCGAGACCAAAAGAAGAAGGCCTCGCTACCGATCTGATAGCGAGGCCTTCAATGCCTATGCGGCTTTGTAGTGGCTCCTCGACCTGGGCTCGAACCAGGGACCTACGGATTAACAGTCCGTCAGTCAAAACGTGGTTGCGCCAAGTGACCAACGATGAAACCTCTCCAGCACCCTCGGCTCAAGGCTTCCGCCGTCGACGTGCGGAGGGGTCGCTCTTCGCGGCTGACTGGCTGACCAAGGTCTCGGCCAACATCCGCCGCGTTTTCTCATGCGAGGCTTTTTCATCGTCGATCCGGACCTGGAGCGCTTCGACGCGCGCCGCGAGCGCTTCTGCCTGGGTCCGCGCCTGCGCCAGGTCGATGCCTTGGGCGGCGAGCTGCTCGCGCAGTATGGCCTCGGCTTGCCGCGCCGCTTCCCGAGCCTGGTGGAGTTTCTCGAGTTCGGATTCCAGTCGCTTGGCCGCCGCTTCCTCGCTCTTGGCGCGCCGTTGCTGCTCCCTGGCCAACTCGGATTCCAGCGCCTTGGCCGTTTGCCTGGCCCGATCCACCTCCGCCAGCATCCGCCGCTCCTGTACAGCGTGCCGCTCCTCGGCCTGACGCAGATCCTGATCGCGCGCGGCCATCGCCTCGGCGTGCTCCCGACGCATCCGTTCCTGGGTTTCGCCCGCCTGAGAGAGGAGGGTGGTCAGCCGCTTGATGTCATCGTCCAGGCCCATCCTCACCCGGTGCGCCTCGATGGCATGCTCTTTCAGTTGGCGCTCCAGCGCCTCGCGAGCCTGCTGCGAGGAGGCCAGCGCCGCATCGAGGCTCGCCCGCGCCTGGGCGAAGGCTTCTTCGCGCTGTGTCAGCACTGCCTGCGCCTCGACCAGCGCGTCCTCGCGCGCCTGAAGCCCCGCGCGCGTCGATTCGAGCTCGCCGCGCTGGACTTCCTCGGCCTCGCGCCGCGCCGTCTCCCAGAGCAGCTTCGCGGCGTTGCGCACGCCCATCGGCATGCCGTCCGGATCGTTGCCGGCGGGACGCCCCGAAGCCGAGCCTGCCGTCGACCCCACCAGCCGTTCGCCGAGCGAAGCGAACCAGCGCTCGAGCATCGGGCTCACGGTGTTGGGCGAACCCCGGCCGATCTTCTGGCGCACGCGCTCGATCGTGGGCCGCAGGCCCTCGGACAGCAGGACGTCCGCCGCGCCCCAGACGTCGTCTTCCTGGATGCCTCGGGAGAGTGTTTGTCGAATTTCAGCCATTTGACCCTCGTACTTTCCGTAAACGACCGCCCTGCCCCGCCCAACATTTACCCTCGATAAGGGATGGTTATCGGGACTTATCGATGTATGATGTAGCAAATCATACGTGATATGTATCGAAATGGCCATGAACGCACCGCCGTCCAAACCCGCCGATGACGGGCCGAGCGCGCCCGCCCAGCCCCCGCTCCCGGCGCAGCACCCGCTGGCCACCCTGGCCGAGCGCCAGGCCGTGCTCGATCCCGCACGGCTGGCCTCCACCGCCGAAGACGCCGCGCGCGCGCTGCTGCGCCAGGGCGAATCGGTCAACACGCGCATGTCCTACGGCTCGGCGATGCGCTACTGGTGTGCCTGGTACGCCGCGCGCTACGGCCACGCGCTGTCATTGCCGGTGCCCGTGCCGGTGGTCATCCAGTTCATCGTCGACCACGCGGCGCGCCGGCACGAGGATGGCGATGCGGATCGCGATGCGGAGGGTGACGCGAATGGCGGCGCGCAGGACAACGGCATGCCCGACGAAGGCGGCCAGGCGCGCCATCGCGAGCCACCCGCCGTCGGCCCGCGGCGCAAGGCCAGCGCGCTGGTCAGCGAGCTGCCGCCGGACGTCGACCAGGCGCTGGTGAAGAACGGCTACAAGGCGCGCCTCGGACCGCCGGCCTTGAACACCCTCATCCACCGCATTGCGGTGCTGTCCAAGGCGCATCAGATGGCCTACGCCGGGACCACCCGGGCGACGCGCGCCTCGGCGCCCTCCTCCGGCCCCGGCGGCCCAGGCCGCGCCACACCTGGCGTGCCCAGCGGCCAGAAGCTCGCGAACCCCTGTGCAGACCCCCTGGTGCGCGAGCTCCTCGCGCGCACCCGCCGCGCCTACGCCCAGCGCGGCGCGCGGCCCAAGCGCCAGCGCGCGCTCACCAAGGATCCGCTGCAGCTCTTGTTGGCGACCTGTGACGAGTCCCTGCGAGGAAAGCGCGACCGCGCCCTGCTCCTCTTTGCCTGGGCCACCGGCGGGCGCCGCCGCTCCGAGGTGGCCGCCGCCACTCTGGAAAACCTGCAGCGGGTGAACGCCGAAGCCTTCGTCTACACCCTCGCCCACTCCAAGACCAACCAGCGCGGGGAGCTGCGGCCCGAGGATGTGAAGCCGCTGGTGGGCAGCGCCGCAGCGGCCATGACCGAATGGCTCGCGGTGCTGAAGGCGCACGGCGTCCAGGAGGGACAGATCTTCCGGCGCATCCGCAAGGGCGGTCACCTGGGCGAGCCCCTCGCCCCCGCGGCCGTGCGCGACATCGTCAAGGAGCGCTGCGCGCTGGCGGGCATCGAAGGCCGCTTCAGCGCGCACTCGCTGCGCGCCGGCTTCGTCACCGAGGCGGGCAAACAAAACATGCCGCTGCCCGAGACCATGGCCATGACGGGGCATCAGAGCGTGGCGACGGTCGTGGGGTATTTCCGAGCGGAGAGCGCGCTCGGGAGCAAGGTCAGCCGGATGCTCGACGAGGATGAACGGCCCGCGAAACCATAAAGATCGCCGGCGTGCCTATGACCGCCTCCCGCCGTGCCTCCCAAACGCAGTGAAGTCCGTCGCAGATCGGTCGCTTGACAGGATATGGTGACGTAGATACATTAATATCTACATGCGCCCTCCGCTGAAAACCACCTGGGAGCCCACCATGCAGCAACCCACCGCCAAACTCTTCGCCACCGGCGGCAGCCAGGCCGTGCGCCTGCCCGCCGAGTTCCGCTTCGAAGGCACCAGCGAGGTCTATATCCGCCGCGACGAGAACACCGGCGACATCATTCTGTCCAAGCGCTCGCCCGTGGACTGGCAGGCGTTCATGCAGCTGCGCGAGCAACTCGGCCCGGTACCGGAGGAGTTCCTGGCCGATCGCGAGCAAGGCGAGCAACAGCGCGACCCCTTCGCGGACTGGAAGGAATGACCCTCTACATGCTCGACACCAACGCGGCGAGCGAGGCGCTGCGCGGGCATCCCGCCTTCGATGCCCGCCTGCAGGCAGTGCCGCCCGGCCAGTGGTGCATCTCAGCCGTGACCTGTTCCGAAATCCGCTACGGCGTGGCCAGGCGGCCCGAGGCGGTGCGTCTGCACCGCCTGGTGGACGAGTTCCTGCGCATCGTGCCGATTCTGCCCTGGGACGCCAAGGCGGCACACCGGCACGGCGCGCTGCGCGCCGACCTGAAGGCGCGCGGCACACCCATCGGCGACTTCGACGAAATGATCGCAGCGCATGCGCTCGCGCTCGGCGCCGTGGTGGTCACGGACAACACCCGGCACTTCGCGCGTGTCCCGGGCCTCGTGATCGAGAACTGGCTGCGGCCTTCGGGCGACCATTGAAAAAAAGAGCGCCACTTGGAAGCCACCCCCCCGCTATCGCATCGATGTACCGGGCCTGCGCGCGAAGCACGTGACGCCCAGCAGATCGAGTTGCTCGGCTCTCTCGATGAGGACTGAACGTCTGTGAGCGCCGGGCTGTTAATCGGTGTGCTCGTGCTTTGTGCGCTGATGACTCCCTTCGACAACACCCTCAGCCCCCGCTTCGGGCAGATCGCCGGACCAGGCCGGCCCGCGCCCCTATCGATGTGCAGCCGCGCGGGCGCAAGGTCGATCTGCTCGCTTGCGGCCCCGGTCATGGCTCAAAGACGCAGCGGGAGCGGACGCGCTGTGGACAAGCGGCGCACCTCGCTCAGGCGTGAATCGCATTTCGAGAAGCGAGTTGGCACCGAAAGGGCGCTTCACCAGTGAGCAGGTCTGTTTGTGCAGTGCACCATTTTTGAAAAGTCAAGAATCGGTTGTCCCCGCTGCCAGTGCATGACTCTGTGGATAACCGATCGAGCGGCGCCTCGGAGCCGCACCGCGCCTCGCGGGCCGACGGGGTGCTCAGCGAATGGGCAGCTTCAACTTTTTTTGGCGTTCCTGACGATTGATCAATCGAACCGTTCGATGGCAGACGAATGGGACCGAGCTTGATCTTCACGTTGGGAACGCATACCCGCATCCGCAGTGCATCGCATCCGCAAAGGCCGGTTCAATCTCGGCCGTCTGCGCCAGAGCGGCCGAGCTGCGCCCGCGATCTGGAACGCAGTGCTGTCGGTCTGACCGGCGCAACGCATTCACGATGCATCGTTCGCTGGGGCAGGCTTCCTCGATCTCGGACATGGAAAGCGGCAGCCTGGACTAATCGTACTTTTCGTGCAGATTGGTGCGCTTTCGCCTGAAACCCAGCATCCATGCGGGTTTCCGGCTGACGCCTCCCCCTCGGGATGCTCGGCGCACTGAGTCAACGGCAGCCGTGACGGTACATTGACCGTCCACCTGCCTTGCCCAATGCCATGCCCGCCTTCGCCCTGCGTTTCGTCGGCCAGGAGGCCTTGCCGCCCGGTCTGGCCATCTAGAAATCGCACTACCCCACCTTGGTTCACCACGTTGAAGACGTGACCTACTTCGCTTCCACGCGACCCAAAGACAATCGTTCGGTGGCCTGGCGGATCTCGTCGCTCGGGTACTCGATCGCTTCCTCGCCCATGCGCCGCCGCAAGTACGGGTGCACCATGCCGCCTTGAATGGGACCCGGCCGGACGATCGCGACCTGGATCACCAGGTCATAGAAGGTGCGCGGTTGCATGCGCGGCAGCATGCTCATCTGCGCCCGACTCTCGATCTGAAATACGCCGACGGTGTCAGCCTTGCAAATCATTTCGTAGGTGGCAGGATCCTCGGGCGGTACGTCCTGCATGCGCATCGGCGGGCCGCCGGCCTTCTCACCGGCCAGGTCGAGCGCGCGATGGATAGCGCTCAGCATGCCGAGCGCGAGGATGTCGACCTTGATGAGGCCCGTCGAATCGAGGTCGTCCTTGTCCCACTGGATGATGCTGCGGTTCTCCATCGCGGCGTTCTCGACTGGCACCAGGCGGCTTACCTTGTCGCGGCCGATCACGAAGCCACCCGGGTGTTGGCTCAGGTGGCGCGGGAAGCCGCGGATAGTGTCGGCCAGCGTCAGCCACTGGATCACGGCGGGATCTTTCGAGTCGATCTCGTTCTCAACGAGGCATGCCTCGCTGATCCACTTCTCGTCGGTGCCGTAGGCGGTCTTGGCAAGAGCCTCGACCTTGTCGATCGGAATGCCCATCGCCTTGCCCACGTCACGCAACGCCGATTTGGTCCGGTAGGTGATCGCGACGGCTGTGATCGCGGCGCGGTCGCGGCCGTACTTGTCGTAGATGTACTGCATCGCCTCTTCGCGGCGCTGGTGTTCGAAATCGACGTCAATATCCGGCGGCTCTCTGCGCTCGACGGAGATGAAGCGCTCGAAGAGAACGCTCATGCGATCGGGGTCCACGTTCGTGACTTCGAGGCAGTAGCAAACCGCGCTGTTGGCGGCGGACCCGCGTCCCTGGCAGAGGATGTTTCGGTCGCGAGCCCAGTGCACGATGTCAGCAACTGTCAGGAAGTAGCTCTCGTATTCGAGCTGGGCAATGATCGTGAGCTCGTGCTCGATCTGCGTGCGCACCTTGTCCGGCAGGCCGTTCGGGTACCGGCGTGCGGCGCCCTCGTAGGTGAGCTTGCGCAGGTGAGATGCGGGTGTCTCGCCGTCGGGTACGACCTCGCGGGGGTATTCGTACTTGAGCTCTTCCAGTGAGAACGTGCACATGCTGGCGACCCTGACGGTTTCCTCCATCCATTCGCCCGGCACCTGGGCCATCAGCGCCGCGCGGCCACGCAGGTATGCCTCAGCGTTGATCTGCAGCGCGAAGCCAGCGGTCGCGACCGTCTTTCCGATGCGCACCGCGGTGAGCACGTCCTGGACCTTCTTGCGCTTGCTGGTATGCATGACCGGGCTCGAGCTGGCCACGATCCGGATCCCCGTTCGCTGGGCGACCTGCTCGACGATCCACAGGCGCAGCTCGTCGTCCATCAGAAGCGGCCGCGGCGCCACGAGCCAGGCGCGGTCCGGAAACCAAGTCTTGAGCCACATCGCCTGCGCGAAGAGCGATTCCACGGTGGCGTCGGGCTCAGGCAACAGCAGCGCCAAGCATCCCCGCAAGCCGGCCAGGTACGGCGCCTGGATGTTCTTGCCATCGACGTCTGTGACGAGGGCGCTGTAGCTACCCTTGGCGGCCCGTGGGCGCGCGAGCGTGATGCATTCGCAGAGATTGCCCCATCCGAGCTTGTTTTGCGCCAGAAAAACGATCCTGGCGTGCGGATGGCCGCTCTGGATTGTCAGCAGGATCTCGCTGCCGCAGATGAAGTGCAGGCTGGCCTCTCGCGCCGCCAAGTGGGCTCGCACGACGCCGGAGACCGAGTATTCGTCGGTCAGCGCCAGGGCCGAGTACAGCTTGGCGGCTGCGCGCTCAACCAGTTCCTCAGGCTGCGAGGCTCCAACGAGGAAGGTGAAGTTCGACCGGCAATGGAGCTCGGCGTATGGGGGCGGCTCGAACAATACTGGATATAAACCCAGTATTCTCCGCCTTTCGAGTTGGTCGAGTTGCGTGCCGCCAATCCGTTTTTATGCAAACCAATGGCCTTGGAATCGTTTTTATGCCGCTATGAACGATTTCTGGCTAGGATGGGGAAATGGAACAGAAAACATCGCGCCCACAGTCGCGGGGGGCCGGCGGCGATCCGATCGGCGGCGCGTGGCTCGCTCGCGAGTTCGATCTCGAACTGGTCCAGCCTCTCCACGTGCGCAGTGAGATCGGGCCTCGCAGGCACACGGTACACCATCCTGATCACCGCCGAGAAGTGCACCAGGAACACATGCGGCCGGATTCCACCTTGCCGGCTCACCTGACTTTCATGCTCAAGCACGAGGGTGCGCATTTGGAGCTCCTGGCGCGCCTATTTGACCGTGTGGATCCGCAGCAACTCGCCGCATGGGTGCGCTCAGAACCGACTGGGCAATATGCGCGCCGCGCGGGGTTCCTCTACGAGTGGATCACACGGCGCGAACTCGATGTCGAGAGCGAATTGATGGCCGGCAAGTACGTCGAAGCGCTGGATCCCGACGAGCAAATGGTCGCTTCGACGAGCGTGCCGGTCGGCCGTTGGAGAGTGCGCGACAACATGCCGGGCACCAGCGATTTCTGCCCGACGGTCCGCCTGACGCCTGCCGTTCGCGAGGCCCTTCAGTTTGACCTGGCCGGCGCGCTGGGCCGAGAGGAAGCTGAGTTCGGGGCGGAGGTCCTCCGCAGAAGCGCCGTGTGGATGACGCTTCGGGAGAGCCGCTCCAGCTTTCAGATCGAAGGCGAACAAGACCAGGTCACGCGGGTGCAGCGATTCGCCGCCGTAATGGAGACGCGCACGGGCGCAGGCGACGTCCCTCTGACGCCTGATGCTCTTGCCACGCTCCAGAAAGACATCCTTGGCGACGTGACGACGCTTGCTTCATTCGGCCTGCGGCGCTCCCCGGTCTTCGTCGGGCAGACGGTCCGCTACGAAAACGTTGTTCACTATGTCGCGCCCGACTGGCCCGACGTGGCTCCTATGCTGGAAGGGCTGAGGACCTTTGCCGAGCGAACCAAAGGAGCGTCGCCTACTGCGCGTGCCGCGGTAGCCTCGTTCGCGTTCGTGTACATCCATCCTTTGGCCGACGGCAACGGCCGGGTGCACCGCTTCCTGGTCAACGACGTACTCCGGCGCGATGGCGCGATTCATGCGCCTTTTATCCTCCCCATCTCCGCATTGATCACGGAGCACTCCATTGAGCGGGCGCGCTACGACGAGGCCCTCGAAGCGTTCTCGCGACCGCTGATGAGCCGGTATGCTGAGCGATACAGCTTCACAAGGGAGCCCGTGAAGCAAGCTGACGGGGTCATGTCGAACTTTCGCTTCGACGCATACGCAGAGGCTCGGCCGGCCTGGCGCTTTCTCGATCTGACAAGCCACGTCGACTACACGGCCGGCCTGCTCCAGCGCACGATCCAGCAGGAGATGCATGCTCAGGCCGCGTTCTTCCGCAGCCTCGGCCAGGCACGCGCGGCTGTGAAGGAAATCATCGAGGGGCCGGACTCTGATGTGGACGCGATCATCCGTTCGGCGCGCGAGAACGGCGGCGTGCGATCGGGCAAGTTGGCGAAGCGCTTCCCTGCGTTGCAAAACGACGCTACCTGGGCGAAGGTCGCGGCCGCTGTCGCTGACGCCTTCGCTCAAGAGCAGCCGGAATCTGGGGAGGACGAGGAGGAAGATCCGGATTCCCGCCGTCCGATCGGCTGACGCGCCAATCGCGCGCGTTCGTTCGCGCTCTTGAACCGCCCGCCCCTTTGCGACCTATCGCGGCCAGGCGTCGGTTCGGCACAATGATCCGATATGAATGAACCCGCTGAAGCAATCGCCGCTCATCCGTACATGCTGAACCTCGAGCGCATCGTGCGTATGGCCCCGCAGATGACTGTCGAAGAGCGCTGGCCGCCTGGGCCAGCGCATGTGCCCGTTGCGCTTCATGCGCTGCCCAATGACATAGTCGACCACGGACTCTGCCCCTGCGCTTGAGATCGGCAGGCCTTGCGCTCTTCGCTGTCGATAGTTCACGAGGTAGCGCGAGCAACCGCGCAGATAGCGGATCAGCCGCCCCAGCGGATTGCGAGCGCCGGCCCAGCCGGTGTCTCGCCGCAATGATTCGAGTCGCTCCAAGCAGCGCGCTTGTTGCCCGTGCCACAACAACCACTTTGCCTTGATCGCGCGCCAGTGCATTTCATACTTTGTGTCGGCGTCTGCCCCTCGCAAACCCGGCAGCGACATCAATAGATGCTGAAAGCGCATCCCGATGTGAAACCAGTCCAATACGCGGTCGGTCGCGGAAGGCGCAGCAGGCGAAGCTGATGTCGTCGCCGCCGTCGCACAAGACGGTCACGGGTACCTCCGGACCGATCCCGATCGATTGCAGGAATGCTTGTTGACGCAAACCTTGCCGGGGATCATGCCCGCATGCGTAGGCATGAGCGTGCGTATGTGGCGTCGCGGGGAAAAAGATCTTCGACGCGATGACCGAAATCCACCGAGTTCCATCGAGCTGGCGCGGCGCCTTGATGTAGCCCGCATCGATCTGTAGAGCGACAGGAGGGCCGCTCAACGGTGGTTCCGAGCGGGCGCGGTGGCGGCCTTGGTGACCATCGTCGCCCGGCGGGCTTCCTGCTCGAGTCGGTTCCCGATCTCACGCACATTAACTTTGACGCTCGAACTGGGAAGCTGGCTTCCGCCCGGGAACGCATCTCGCAGAAAGACTTGCGCGAGGCGGTACGACATGACGCTGGCGTATCGACACTGGAGCCAGATCCACTGGGGATGCACGCGCTGCGGCAGCGCGTGCGCGAGCGGCGAGACCGTTGCCTTGTCATCTGAGCAGAAGCCACACCCACTGCAATGCGAGTAGAAGCGCGGACTGCGCAGGCTCGCCTTGCCAAATGTCGTGCGGTAGACCAAGCGCTTTGTGTCCTTTATCCCAAGCGGCGCACCGCAGGCCAGACAGCGCGCAGATCGGGCGACAAACCGATCGACCTGTTCGTCCAGGACGACCGCCTGAAGCCTTATCAAGAGTGCGTGAGTTTCGCGCATGAACAGCCCCAAGCCGGCTGCCGGCGCGAAACTGTCTTGGCGTTCGACGACACCGACCGTGATGACTTTCGAGGCTGGCTCCCCTCCTCTTCAATGCAGGCCTGGATTGAGATTCGCATTGCGCATCTCCGTTGGTGCACACCATCAAGCGGGTGCGCACTCCATCAGATCAGATACTGCCGGGCAGCGAAGCCAGCCGCAATGACGGTACTCGTCGGACTATTACCCTAGAACAACAGCTGTTCCGGGCTAATAAATCCCCAAACAGCGACCCAGGCGGCTTGCGGCTCGCCAGGCTCTTTGAATCTAAGGTAGGCGACGCAAATGCTCGAACGACACTTGCCCGCGCAGGTTCGGAAGGCATGCACTGCTAATAAATGCTCAAACTAGCTGCGCGCCCCGTCGTCGATCGCGACGCCCGCATCGGACCGGCCTCTCAGGAATGGACTCGGAACGCCAACTAGTTGCGCTCATGCGATTTCCCTAGCGTGGGTGCCGCAGGGCCATCCGTCCCAACGCGGTCACCTTCGTTACCGTCGCCGCCGGCGGTTGGTTGCTCTCGGCTTCTGCTGTAAAGCTCACCCTGATGTAGCCTGCGTCCCTGAGGAACTGCAGCTTTTCCAGGTCCTCATCTGCGGTGACGGCCACGGGCAACTGGGCCTCAGACAGGCTTCGTAGCAGCGAATAGGGCATCGGTCCTCCTTGGAAACTCGGCCCTCTGCGCGCGACGGACCTGGCCACAGCCTCCCTTGGGGGGCGCTCTATCCAGAACTATCGGCAGTCCGATGGGTTTCTTTAGTCCAGGCCGTAACATGGCCGTATGACCAACCCCGGCAACCTCGAAAAGGCGCCCGCTCGGAAGGCGCGGCGGGGCCTGATTGCAGCCCTCTTCTTCGTCGCGTTCGGCGTCCTCGGACTCCTGTTTGGGTTTGGCAGGAGGACCAGTACGGGTGGTGCATTCGGCACCGAGGTTTGTCGTGCTGACTGCGACCGTCGCGAAGATGCATGCCGCTGAAGACCGGCGTCAAGGCGACTTCACCGCGGTATGCCTAAGCAGGCGCGAACCTGCTCGAGCGTCCCGTTGAACCGGGACATTTGGGCTTACGGCGCCTCAACTGGCTCGTCTAATCGGGCGCACAGTCGCTCAACGACGCGTCAAACAGCACGATGACGTTGCCAAGCACGCGCTGAGCATCTTCCTGCTCGACAGTTTCGCACCCAACCCTGGTCCTTCCGCAAGGCGGAACTGTGACGACCCAGCGCCGCCCAGGTTGAGCAAGCTGTCCAGCTGCAAGGCCACCCCAAGCTCCGGGAGCTCCGGCAACGTACAACCATGCCCCGGACCTCTTGCCGACCTCCTCGGCAAAGCTTCTAAGTTTTTCTCGCGGACTTCATCAACCGCGTCAAGCTATCGATGGCGCGGCGCCCCTCGAGCAGCTTGCTGACTTCTTCCCTTAAGTGCTGCAAGGCCTCCTGCACCTCGCGGTATTCTGCTGCTGAGGTCATGTCGAACGACAGGAGTTCGGAAGCAGAAAGCGCCTCCTGTGCAGGCCGGGTCTCGAAAACGACGTGTTGCACCTGCGAGGGTGCTCGTAGCGGGTCCCTGCTGCGTCGCCGACGCACCACCGCCGGCGCGGTCGGCTCAGCAGTCGAGGCGGATGCCTCGGGGCCTCCTTCTTGCGAGCTAGAAGCCACCTTCGATTCAACAGTCTCTCGGCGATAAACCTTGGGTTCTCTCTGAACAGGCGGTGATTGTTCCACCTCAGCCTGGACTGTCGTCAATACTTCAAGAACGCGGCGGCGTTTAACGATGACTGTAGGGGCTTGCGAACGCTGCTCAAAAGCGAAGTTCTCATCAGGCTGAACGTGACGAACGAGCCCGAACTGAGGGGCGAGCAGACCGTGGTTCATCATGGCGGTGGGGGTCTCCTTCTACGAATGTCATTGATCGGCGTAATGGCCAGCTCGGATCGGCATTTACCGGCCACTCGGGGCCTTGCCGAAGGGCGTCTCACACGACCCTTTTGGAGAGTCCATTTTGCTGCGTTTTTCGGCGGTCTTTTGAGGGCTCTTTTTCTCCGCTGGCGGCACCTTCGGGTCACGGTAGCTTGGCCCGTCGAGTTCGAGGCAATAGGCGTTGTGGCGAAGCCGATCGAGCGTGGCTGAAGCGAGCAGGCGGTTGGTGGCGAAGGCTTGGTCCCATTCGGTGTGATCCAAGTTGCTTGGGATGATCGTTGCTGCCTGCTCGTAGCGCTCGGCGATGAGATCGTGCAGATCTTCGTCCGCGGGGGCGCGCAGTGGTTTGAGACCGAAGTCATCGATGATCAGCAGCGGTACTCGCGCCAGCGTGGCGAGCTTGCGCTCGCCAATGGCTGGGGTGGCCGCGTTTGGAACCGCAAGCGGACTGCCCATCATCCTTTTAGGCGCCGGTGGTGGCGCCCTTGTCGCTGCGCTCATCGAAGAGGGCAATAAGCATCGCAAGAAGTAGCGTGGCAAACATAGGACTCGCCAACATGGACCACACGGCGCTTGCATGCGACGCGAACGTCGGGCGTCGTTGCCTGAGCCATGCGCTTGACTCCACTCGGCCATGACCGGACGCTCACAAGCTCGCAAGAACTTGTTCGCCATCCCAGATATGCCAACCGCATGGGTCCTACCAACGGCGCGGACCCCCTGGATTCGGCGCCCGTCAAGGCCTTGTAGCGCTCCGTTACCACCCGAACAACGCGATTCGAAACTGACGAAAGCAGCCTCAAAAAGCCCCACTTTTCCTCAGCTAGTTCACAGCCTTATCCACAGGCCCAAGCGCTTTCCGGCCCGGCCGGCATCAATAATGGATGCACGGCCCCGAGCCCGCACGCCACCCTCCCCAGCTCGGAGGAGCGGGCGCCCTCCCGGCTAGGTGAAATCCGCCGCCACAGCAGTGATTCCCGATGCGACGCGGCCCTTGTATTGACCCAGGACAGCGCCCGCGGCAGCAGCGACCCAAACCGATCCGCAGCATCGAGCCCCGTCCGCCACTGAAAGATCACCATGAAGCAGCCTGCGACCCCGAAAAAGCTCGACCCGAAACTCCAGGCCCCGTCGGGCGAGCTGCTGGCGCTCATTCAGAACGCCTACAGCCAGCTCATCAAGGACATGAGGAAGTTGGGCGGCGGCCTGGTGTCGGAGGTGGACCTCACCGTCACCTTCAAGAGCCAGGCGGGCGTGCACCACTACCTACCGCTGCTGGCGGATTCGACGATCAGCCGGCGCAAGAAGAAGGAGCCGGGCCAGAAGCTGCTGGCCTCCGTGCAGCGCCAGGGCATGGCGTTCTGCGACTGCCTTCTGGAGTTCGGCGAAGAGAAGATCGAACGCATCTACCTGATCGCGCGCTACGCGAACGGCAACGCCTTCACTTACGAGAAGTGCGTACCGGAGGAGGCGATAGCGCTGGAAGACGACGAGGACGATTGAGCGCGCCTCTGGGCTCGAACTGTGCGGGCCGGCCGGCACTCGCCGCTACTTTCATGACGGCGAGCCTCAAGGTGCTGTTAGAGCACGTTGACCTTCTCGTATCTCGCTGAATGCAGCGCCGAGTTCGCTCCCGTATATGCCAGAGTTCGCGATTCCCTTCGACCGCTATACGTCGGAAACGCCTTTGTGCAAGGCCCAAGTAGTGGCGAAATCAAGCTGCTCGATGTCGGTTCTGCGGACGTGGTTCCGGTCGCGGCATCCACAGCAGCGTTCGAGGACTTGCTCATGGAACAGGAGTTCGTTGCTAAGTTCTTCGACGTTCAGCTCGTTGGCGAACTGCTCAGGTCCGGCCAAACCCTGGCCGCCGGCGAGCTGTTCGGATTCAAGCGGCTGCCTGCTTTGGGGGGCGAGTATGTCGTCGACAACTTCGAGCCCACAGACATCGAAGTGCACTTCGGTGTCAGCGGCCAGCTCCAGGCCAAGGTCAGCCGCCTCGAACCTGGGACGGTAGTTCGCTCGGTGACAATCGGGAACGCTGGTCACTCACTAAGACCGCCCCCGGCCAACACCTGACGTTCCCGAGCGCTCGCCAATTCGCCCCTCAACGCCAAAGCATGACCATCGAAGCTGACCTCAACATCGCCGAGATTCCCTACCAGTCGGGAGCCATCAGATTCCGCTATGCGAGGGTGATGTCACCCGACAAGACCCGATGGATTCGGCACGGCCTCTTCGTTGCGTACCATGAGAATGGCACGGTGGTTTCCGAAGGTCAGTACGTCGACGGCAAGGAGGATGGACTTTGACGTGTCACGAGCCGGAGAAGGACGATGCCTGAAAGCGGGAGGGACAACGTCGGAGCGCACGCCGCAATCTCATGCGCGACGCGCACCGCGAGGCGCACCCCACGCGAGACAGCTCCTCGAACTTGAGGATTGCAGGCGGCTACTACGCGCACCGCATCCAGTCCGCGACCTGAGGCGCAGGTGCCGCTTTGCACAACCGCCCGCGCGGAGCGTCCCGGCACGGTGGCGATGCCCAACTGCGAGCGCGTGTTCAATTTCTCGCGCGAGACGCTCGCTAGACCTTGAATTCTTTGTCAAGGACGAATATCTTGACGGTCTCTCTCTTGACGCCATCGAAGGCCATGGCTTCCGCCGTCGCGGGGGAATCCATGCCCTTCATGAACGCGTCCAAGTCATCGGGCTCGGCGCACACCGCGACTTGATTGCCTGCGATGGTCGCGAAACTAATTGGCTTGGTTACGGTTTGGCTCCTGAAGAGCGCACCGTGGGTTCGGAAGCCCTTCTCCCACTTGTCGGGGTCTTCAATCTGCGCTGTGACTACTACCTTGGGCATGTCGTCTCTCCTTTGAGCGGGAACCCGCTCAGATTGGAACTTTGAAAGCCTGATTGCTACGCGCCCAGGTTGCCGGTTCTTGGCACACCAGTCGACGAGTTCATGTGCGTCTCATTGGTGGTTTCAGGCCAGGGCGAGGTGGGTGGCCTTGGCCATTTAACGGCCGCGATGTCGAATTAGTCAATTGGTATTACGTTTTGACGTTCATGGATGCTCGCAGGGCTTGACGCAAGCGCGGCAGGTCCCGGTCTCGCCTTGAATCACGTTCTGAAAGAGGCTTCGATGGACCGGACCGAGAACCTGACGACGTGTGACATGCCGGACTTGCCCTTGGCCGAGCCGCTTGCGCAAACGATTTCAACGTTCATTGGAATCAGGTAGACGCGTACTTCATCCGAGGCGAGACTCCACCTCTGCTGGGGCACTTCTCGGAAAGGCAGAGTTCGGCCAGGAGCCGCCATTCGGAATCGGGAGAAAAGCCGCCCTTACCGGACGTTTGGAGCAACGCCGAGCCGCTTGATGCAATCATGAAGTGTTGGTCCCTCTTGGCAATCATGTGGCTCTCCGAAATGCCCGGTTACATCTCAGACGACCCATATGCAGCGGAGAGCTCCCGTTCGATCCAGCATGTGGAGGGCATCCAAGTGGCAGATCAGTAAGGTATTCCTACAATGCAAATACCCTGGCAGGGCATCCAAGGCTTTTCCGGCGCGATTGCAGTGGGTGGCCTCGCCCTCACCAGTCTTCTGTTGCTTGCGGGCGTCTTCGCAACCAATCTTTTTCTTGCAATAGAGTTCGTTTCTAAATCCACGGCTTGGGCGATCGTTGTGGCGTTGCCCATCGCATCACTGGCTTATGTTGTAGGGCTACTAACCAACGCGGCTGCCGAAGCCATCTTTGTACGCTTGGGCTGGCTCCAGCGGAACACTTTAATCGACGAACTCCTCCAAATACGCGAAAAAGGCGAATTCTTAATTGGGCGCTTTCTTCAGCTGCGCCAAGAAGGAGAAATACTTGCAGGCGGATCTCTCGCCCTGGGGATTCTCGCCATGGCCTGCGCCTTCGCTTCTTACCCTATAGAAGGATGGCGCCGCACCTTAATCAGCGCCACCTTCATGTGCGTGATGCTATGCATCGGCAGCAGCTCATTGTCGATATCCCGCTTCCGATCGGCCAATGCTTTGGCAAATGCCTGCCCAAATTCGAAGGAGCCAAAATGTCCAGCTACGAGCACTGCGTCGCCGCCCTCCTGATTGCGCTCGTGCAAGGTGCCGCTGCTGAAAGCGGAGCATGCATGAGCGACATGCAATGCAAAGGTGAACAAATCTGTGTTAGGGCCACCTGCTCCATACCGCAAGTCTCTGAGATGATGCCGGCAGGGTCCAGCGGTAGGGGTACGAGGTTCATATCCCGATACGTAATAAAGACAACGCGAGCCGACTGCGTCATGCGAGGAGGAGAACACGAAGCGGGCGAAGCGACGGAGGTCACTAGATGCATGCTTCCGAGTAGCGCAAAGAAGCCCGTTGGCGCCGAAGGAGCGGGTCGTTAGGGGACTTGACTCGGCCATTACCCGTCGGTCGATGGCAGTGCCGAATAGCGGCCGCTCAGCGCCGCTCCCGACCCGGAAGCGACATCCGCTGTCCTGATTACGTCGCCTCAAAGCTGCCGGTCGAACCCGCACGCAGGCACGCCCGTTAGAGGCATTCATGGTGGGTCGCGCCGTCATCGCGACTGCCGGCGCCCTACATGGCCGGCGCAGACGATGCGCCAGCGAATCTACGTGAATCCGGGCATGAGCTTGGTAGTCGTCGTAGCCTCGGACTCCGCTCAGGGGCGCAGCAGGCGTCAAAGCCAGGCTGATATGGGTCATCAGCGACATTGTTTTCGCGTAGTCAAAAGGTGAGCGCTACTCGGATGCGTGTCGGCGCCGTTCACGCTCACACCCAGAAGACCGGTCGGCCCGCCTGCGACGATCTGTGCCATCGGCTCGGGTGTTGCCACTGGTTGGAGCACCAATGGCTTCGACACTGCGAGCGCCGGCATCCCGATCAGCCCACCCGCCATCGCGACGAGGGTGTACCTGCGCCGGATCATGGGCGTAACACCCGTGTCAGCCGGACTTCGCAGAGCTTCTCGCGCGTTACCGCATCCGCATCATCGGTACTGGGCCGCCGTGATGAACTGGCCGAACGATTTGCACCAGACGATGACCGTGTTGTAGGCCGTCGGATCGGCGGATGCCGGCATCGGCACGATGAAGTTCTCGAAGGTCTTCACGTCGCCCACGCGCAGCATCTTCGCCTTCAACCGCAGGAAGTCGACCTCGGTCTGCACGAACTCCGGCGCCAGGTAGAGCTTGTAGTCGGGCCCGGGCGCGATCCTGCCTTGCAGTCACACCGCGCTGCGGCTCACCGCCACCGTGCCTTCACCCCAGTGCAGGGCATCGCTGTCTGCCAGGTCGCGCCTGAACCGGCCGGTGAACTGCGCTTGGGCGGCCAGTGCCGTGACCTCGGCCTGCGCGGGTGCGGACGGCGCCGTGAGGATGGGCAAGGCATAGATGCCCGCGCCGAAGCCCAAGGCGGCCACCACCGCGTGCGAAACGATGAGGAGAAGGATCCTCTTCACGATGGATGCGGACAACGCGCGCGGACGAGGCTACACCGCACCCGCGTACTCGCCACGGGCCGGGTAGTCCTTCGCCAGCGCGAAGTCGATTGCCGCCAGCAGCTCGTCGAAATGCGGCCGCGCGAACGGCATGGTCTGCACGGCGCCGTAGTAGAGCGTGCCGTCCGGGCGAACGATGAAGACACCGGGCTCGGAGAACAGCGCCGGCTCCTCGATGCCGATCGACGTGACGCCGCGCGAGGTGCTGACGTACAGGCCCCACGCGCGCGCGTTCGCCAAGCCGAGGTCGTACCCCATGCGCAGGTCGGGTGCCTTCAGCTTGTCGGCCATCGCCTGCGCGCGTTCGCGGCTGTCGCTGGACAGGGCGATGACCTTCACGCCGCGCTTTTCGAACTCGGGTTGCAGCCGGCCTAACTCCAGCAGGTACTTCAGGCAGATCGGGCAATGCAGGCCGCGGTAGAACACGACCAAGGTGAAGTTCGGCGCAGCGTCCTCGACCAGCTTGAAGTTGCCATGGGCGAGCGTGGGCACGTGCAGCGTGGGTACGGGTTGGCGGGGCATCAGCATGACGGGTCTCCTTGGAATGGAATGAGTCGCAGTCTACGGGCTTGGGTGAGACTTTTGGACGCTGTTCGTCTCAATTGATATACGATACGTCTCATGTCGGACCGTCTTTCCGCCTTGCTGCAGCGCTTCGAGCTGAGCGCCCGTGTCTTTCACAGTGGTGCGCTGTGCGGCGTGAGCGGCTTCGACGCCGAGCACGGCGTGGGCCATCTGCACCTGCTGCGACACGGCACCCTTGGCGTCACCGATGTCCACGGGCAGCGCACGGTGCTCGACGAGCCGAGCGTGCTGTTCTTCGCCCGGCCAGCGGCACACCGTCTGGACGCCGATCCGGTGCAAGGCGCCGAGTTGGTGTGCGCCTCGGTCGAGTTCGGTGTCGGTGACGAGAACCCCTTGCTGCGTGCCCTGCCCGCCCGGCTGCTCGTGCCGCTGGCTCGTCTGCCCGGGCTGGACCTCACGCAACAGCTGTTGTTCGGCGAGGCCTTCCGCCAACGCTGCGGCCACGACGCCGTGGTGAACCGCCTGACCGAGGTGCTGGTGATCCAGGTGTTGCGCCATGCCATCGAGCAGCGCCTGGTCGACGGCGGACTGATGGCGGGCCTGGCCGACCCGCGGCTGCACAAGGCGCTCAGCGCCGTGCACGCCGAGCCCGCGCGCGCCTGGACGCTGGAATCAATGGCTGCCGAGGCCGGCATGTCGCGTGCGCGTTTTGCGGCGCACTTCGCGCGGCTCGTCGGTGTGCCGCCGGGTGAATACCTCACCGGGTGGCGTCTCGGGCTGGCGCGCACCATGCTGCGCCGGGGGCTGCCGGTGAAACAGGTGGCCGTGGAAGTGGGCTACGCCAACGCCAGCGCGCTGGGGCGCGTCTTCTCGCAGTGCTTGGGGCAAAGCCCGACCGCCTGGCAGCAACGCGATGGCGCGGCGCGGGCCTGAACCGCGCCGCCCTACTTGCACCGAGGACACCGCATGAACATCCAGGCCCTGGCCTTCGACACCGGCGGCACCGTGCTCGACTGGCACGCCGGGCTCGTGAATGCGTTCCATCGTGTCGGCGCCCGCCATGGCATCACCGCAGACTGGCACGCGCCGGTCAACGATTGGCGGCGGCGCACCATGAAGGGCATCGTCGGCCAGGTGCGACCTGACTTCCACATGGACGACGTGCATCGGCGCGTCCTCGACGACACGCTGGCCCAATTCGGCTTCGACCGCTTCACCGCCGCGGACCGCCTCGAACTCTGGCGCGCCTGGCACGAACTCGACGCCTGGCCCGACTTCCCGGCCGCGCTGGCGGCGCTCAGGGCGGCGCTGCCAGTGGTGTCCTTCACCATGCTGCCGGTTTCGCTGGTGGTCGATGTCTCGCGGCGCAACGGCATCGTCTGGGACGCGATCATTTCCTGCGAAATGATCGGTGTGTACAAGCCGCACGCCGAGGCCTATCGGACGGCGGCGCGCTGGATGAACCTCGAGCCCGCGCAGATCCTGATGGTGGCCTGCCACAACTTCGACCTGAACGCCGCCCACCAGGCCGGCATGCGGACGGCCTTCGTGCGCCGGCCCGAGGAATGGGGCCCCGAGGGTCCGCCCGACCCGCTGCCGAACATGGCGTACGACTTCATCATCGATGGCTTCGACGACCTGCGTCGAGCCGTGCTCGCGCCATCGCCAGATCGATGAGGTTGCAGGTCACGGCACGGTGCCCTCTCCGGAAAGCACTGCCCCGCGCGATGGTGCCCTGCTCAACGTAGGCGAGGGAAAGGGCTGTCGCAAATGCGAAGAGTGCAAGCGCCGATAACCAACGCCGATCCAAGAAGCGAGTTGCCAGCGAACGCCGTCACGGCCAGCACTATCCTCGTTAGCCCATCTTTCTCAACTCAACCCCGATTTCGACGATTTTGGGGGTGTTGAGCGACGCAAGTGCTTGATGCGTATAGGGGTGACGCGGCAAAACGCTTGTGGTGGAGACCTTGGTCCTTGGCGTGCGGGCGAGCGGTTCCTAAACTGCGGCGCATGTTTCTGCGCTGCAACCGACGCCTGAAGGACGGCAAGACGCACGATTACTGGAGCGTGGTGGAGAACCGCCGACTGGCCGATGGTCGTGTGGTGCAAAGGCAGGTGCTCTACCTGGGCGAGATCAACGCGAGCCAGCGCGAAGCCTGGCGCAAGACCATCGAAGTGCACGACGAGGGAACCAGGCGCCAAGTGGCGCTGTTCCCGGCCGGCTCGATGCCCGCCGATGACGCGAATGCGGTGGGTATCCGTCTGGACGAACTGCGCCTCGAACGCCCGCGCCAGTGGGGCGCGTGCTGGCTGTCATGCGTGTTGTGGCAGCAACTCGAACTCGACGCCTTCTGGAGCGCTCGGCTGCCGCCCTCGCGCGAAGGCACCCCGTGGCTGCAGGTGCTGCAAACGCTGGTGGCCTACCGGCTGATCGATCCTGGCAGTGAATGGCGCTTGCACCGTCACTGGTTCGACGCCAGCGCGATGGCCGATCTGCTGCACGCCGACTTCGCGTTGGCCGAGAAGAACACGCTGTACCGTTGCCTGGACAAGCTCACAGCGCACAAGGACGAACTGTTCAAGTTCCTGTGCCGGCGCTGGGGCGAGCTGTTCGGCGCGAAGTTCGACGTGCTGCTGTACGACCTGACCAGCACCTACTTCGAGAGCGATGCGCAGCGCAGCGAGCACGACAAGCGCCAGTACGGCTACAGCCGCGACAAGCGAGGCGACTGCCGCCAGGTGGTGATCGCGCTGATCGTCACCCCTGAAGGCTTCCCGCTGAGCTACGAGGTGCTCTCGGGCAACACGGCCGACTCAACGACGCTTGGCGACTTCCTCGATCGCATCGAGCAGCGCTACGGCCGAGCCAACCGGATCTGGGTGATGGACCGCGGCGTGCCCACCGAAGACAGCCTGGCACAGATGCGCCGCATGGGAGCGTCGTATCTCGTGGGCACCCCCAAGGGGCGGCTGAGCAAGCTCGAGCAAGGCTTCCTCGCACAGCCGTGGCAGCGCGTGCGCGAAGGCGTCGATGTCAAGCGCCTGGCCGGTGACGAAGACACCTACGTGCTGGCGCAAAGTGCAGCACGCATCGACAAGGAGCGTGCGATGCGGCAACGCCGCCTGCGCCGCTACGTGCAGCGCCTGCAGGCCTTGCAGGGCCAGGCGCTCACGCGCGATCAACTGCTCATGAAGCTCGGCGCAGCCAAGCACGACGCCGGGCGCGCCGCCCATCTGGTCACGGTTCAGCTGCCCGAGGCCAGCAGCAGTTCCAAGACAGCATCCTTCGAGTTCGAACTCGATCGCGCCCGGCTGCGCCAGGTGCGCCGCCGTGAAGGGCGCTATCTGCTGCGCACCAACCTCGCAGCGCACGATCCCGCGCAGCTGTGGACGTTCTACATCCAGCTCACCGAGGTCGAGCAGGCGTTCAAGGAGCTCAAGCACGACCTGGCCGTACGCCCGATCTACCACTCCAGCGAGAAGCGCATCGAGGCCCACATCTTCGTGGCCTTCCTCGCCTACTGCCTGCAGGTCACCTTGAAGGCCCAACTCAAGCGCCTGGCGCACGGCATCACGCCTGCGGAGGTCATCGCCAAGTTCAAGACCATGCAGATGGTGGACGTGCACCTGCCCACCACCGACGGCAGAGAGCTCGTGCTGTCGCGATATACCCAGCCCGAGGCCGATCACCGCATGCTGCTGGACCTGCTGCGGCTGAAGCTGCCCGATCAACCCCCGCCGAAGATCACTGCCAAACACGCCCGCATCACTGCCCAACCCATCCCGCTGTAGTGGAGACCTTCGAGCTCGTGCTGAATCAAATCAAGCACTTAGCCGGCTTCGCACCTGCCAGTTGAGAAAGACGGGTTAGCAGCCTGAAGGCGGCCTTCATGATCACACACGCTGGCTCTCGGAGCCTTAATTTTTCCCGACCATCGACGCGCGTGAAATTGCATCAGCGCGCAACAACGGCCTCGGCCACACCCGCCAGCACCTTGCGCAAGTTCTCGACGACCGGACATGACACAGCCCCGTGGCGCTGCGCCAAGTACGCAGGATCGTTGTAACCCAGCCAGACTTGCGAGGACTCGTCCTGCCAGACCAGCGCCTTCAGCGGTAAATCGATGCCAGTGGTCTGCGCGCATTACATCAAGGGGGTGCCCCCTTGGGGATTGCCGAAGATGAGAAGCTCAGTCGGGCGAAGCGTCTTGCCGACTTTCGCCGCACCTGCCGCGTGGTCGATGCGCGCGAGGACGTTGAGGTCGCGCTTCTTCACTACCTCTTCGAGCCGATTCATGGTTTCTGTGACGCTGTAGGGGCTCTTGAGCATCATCAAGCCGTCCGCCGCAGCGCTGAGAGGACCATAGGCGAGGAGTGCAAGCATGGCGATGCAACGCAGGATGTTCATGGCGGTGTCCGGTGGGGGGGGAATGAGCTACGTAGCACACATCGCGGCACCGAAGATCAACCTCGGCGAATGAGGTCAGGCGCGCGGATTCCTGGCATTGGGTCGGCGTGTCGCTGGTCATTTGAGAATCGGGTCAAACTGCCGGCCGATCTTCTGCCACAGCCAATGGTCGAGCGACAAGGCTCCAGGCCCTCGGCACAGCAGAACCAGCAACATGGCGGCCCACTGGATGTGCGTCGGCCAGGCCTGGGGATAGACGAAAATCTCGATGACCGCGGTCATGCCCAGCAGCACGGCGGCGGCGGGCCGGGTCAACAACCCCAACACGAGCAGCACCGGTGCACTCAATTCGATGCCAGCTGCCATGTACGCTGCAAGTTCCGGCGGCAGCAGTGGCAAGCGGTATTCGTCCGCGAACAGCGCGACGGCCGTATCCCAGTTCGCGAGCTTGGTCATCCCGGAGTTCCAGAACACGGTCGCCACCGCGAGCCGCAGCGGGACGGCGAGGACGGTGTAGGGTATCGCCTCGAGCCAGCGTCGCAGGCGTGCGGAAAGATGGATCACGGCGGTTCTCCCCTCCCGCAACGCTAGTCCGCCTCGCTGGCGAGCCGGAACGCGACAAGGCGCCCCGCGCTCAGGTGCTGCGCGAGAAGCGCGGGCGCGTCGGCGCCCGCTGCCGACGCGAGCGCGGCCCCGATGGGCCGGCCGTCGAACAGTGCGGCTGTAAAACGCCACGCGCACTCGTCGAGGCGCACGACGTCGACACGGTCTGCCGTTCGCTGCACGATCAAGCACACCGGTCCGCTGCTGAGATCGATCGCGGCCATGGCCGCCTCGTCCTGCTGCAGCACGGCACGCCAGATGGTGTCGACCGGAAAGTCCGAGCGCAGCGTCGATACCGAAGGATGCGCCACGAAACACACCTGGTCGTGGTCGGCCGGCGCGACGGTCGCCAGTCGCTCCACCGTGAGCGGGTCGGCGTCGGGCGCATGCAGCGCACGGTTCACCGCCCATTCGAGGCGAGCCACGTCGGCCAGGTAGGCGAGCGACGCCGCGGGCTCGAAGCGCTGCAGGAAGTCCGGAAACTCGGCGCCGTAGGCGTTCAGATCGGCGCAGCGCGGTGTTTGATCGCGCCCGAAGATCTGCGCTGCGCCTTCGAAGAAATCGGCCCCGACCAGCCGATGCACGGCCGGAAACGACAGCTGCAATGCGTTGGCGAGCGTTGCGACGATGGTGTTGCGGTAGATGCTCAGCCGCTGCGCCGGCGCCAATCCCGCACCGGCGATCAGGTCCGCCGCATGGCCATCCTCGTCCTGCAGGAGGCTGCGCCGCATTGCTTGCTGAACCTCACGCAGCGACGGCATGCTGCGCCTCCTCGATCAGCGCGGCTGCGTGGGCCGCCTCGCCCAGCAGCACTTCCAACGCCGGCACGTTGGTGTCCCACTCGACCAGGGTCGGCACCGGGCCGAAGCGTGCAAGCGCCTGTGCATACAACGCCCACACCTCGGGCGCGACGCGCAAACCATGGTCGTCGATGCGCAAGGCCTGCCCGCCTTCGATCTGCTTGAGCGTGTGGCCGGCGAGATGAATCTCGCCGATGGCATCAGCGGACAGTGCGGCCAGGTAGGTCGAGGCGTCCCAGCCGTGGTTGCACGCGCTGACGTAGATGTTGTTGACGTCGCACAGAATTCCGCAGCCGGTGCGTTGCGCCACAGCCGCGATGAAGTCCCACTCGGGAATCGTCGAGTGCTTGAAGCGCAGGTAGGAGGACGGGTTCTCGATCAGGATCTGGCGCTGCAGGAAGGCCTGCGTCTGGTCGACATGACGGCAGACCTGGTCGAGTGCTTCGTCAGTCATTGGCAGCGGCAACAGGTCGGCCAGGTAGGTGCCGCCGACGATGCTCCACGACAGGTGCTCGGACACGAGGCCCGGCTCGATCCGGCGCACGACGTCCCGAATGCGTTCGAGGTGCGCGGCGTGCAGCCCGTCCGCGCTGCCAAGGGACAGGCCGACGCCGTGCAGGGACACCGGATAGTCGCACCGGATCGCCTCGAGTGTCCGGATCGCAGGGCCGCCGCCCATGTAGTTCTCGGTGTGCGCCTCCAGCCACGCAACATCGGGCCGTGTGTCGAGCATGGCCTCGTGGTGTTGGAAGCGCAGCCCGATCCCGGCGGCGGCCGGCACCGCGGCGCGTTCGTCACGCATGGCCGCCACCGCGCGCTCAGCTTGACTTCACGCTGCCGCCCTGAATCTTGCTGCAGTCGCCCGCTGGCAGCAGCACGAAGGACTTGGTGTCGCGTGCCTTCGTGGACTGGCCGGCACAGGAGTGCGCGCCCTCGGCGCAGTCGTTCTTGGCGACGGCGTTGATGCCGTAGCACTTTTCCAGTTTGTTCTTCTCCATGCGTGCCATGTTGTCCTTGACTGCCTGCGGCGCCTTGCTCATATCCATGCCTTGCGCCTGGGCAGCCATTCCCGATGCGGCCAACACAAGTCCGAGCGCGGTAGACAGCGCGGAACCTGCGAACACTTGATGAGTCATGGTTTCACCTCTCGCGTTAAGGCCTCGGACCGAGACCGACAACCGATAGTTCGCTCGATGGCGGGGAAAGGTTACGTGCCGCGAGACAAAAATAGTCGCCCCGGTGAGCCGCGTTGCGGGCTATCGTGCGTTGCGTGAGCAGCAACCGTGATCGAATCCCTGCGCTGAGCCTCGTCCCCCCTGCCGAGTCGTCGACCGAGGCGACCCAGGCCCAGGAGGTACGAGCGACCGGGGCGCCCGTCGTGGTGCGCGAGTTCGACTGGTCCATCCTGATGGCGCGTGCCCAGGCGGGCGAGCGAGAGGCCTATCGACGCCTGCTCGACGAGATCACGCCGTATGTGCGCTCGCTGGCAGTGAAGTCGCATCGCGATCCGAGCGACATCGAAGACACAGTGCAAGATGTCCTGCTCACCGTACACGCCATCCGTCATACCTATGATCCGGCACGTCCCTTCGGCCCATGGCTGGTGGCGATTGCGCATCGGCGCATCATCGACAGGTTGCGCCGCCAAGGCCGCGCGACGCAGCACGAAACGCCGCTGGCCCCCGAACATGAAACCTTGGCGGCCGCCGAAGCGAACTACCCTGAGACGAGCGTCGATCTGGTGGCGGTGCGAGAGGCGGTCGAGCGCTTGCCGCCGGGGCAACGCGAGGCGATCAAGCTGATGAAACTGCAGGAGATGTCGCTGCGCCAGGCCGCCACGGTCAGCGGGATGTCGATCGCCGCCTTGAAGGTGGCAACTCACCGCGGGCTCAAGAACCTTCGCAAGCTATTCAACGCACCTGGCGGCGGATCATGATCAAGACGAGCCATCTCATCGAAGCGCTGGTGGCCGATGCGCGGCCGGTGCGCCGCCTGCGGCCGCCGGTGCTGCGGGCGGCGCTGTGGCTGCTGCTGGCGGCGCTGATCTTCGGGTTGCTGGCGGTGGGTCACGGCGTGCGCCCCGACCTTGCGCAGCGATTGGAGCAGCCGGACTTCATCGTCGGCACCGCTGCCGCGCTGCTGACCGGCGTGCTGGCGGCCGTCGCATCGTTCATGCTGAACCTGCCCGACCGATCGCGCGGCTGGGCCCTGCTGCCGGTGCCGGCGCTGCTCGTGTGGATGGCCACCCTCGGCTATGGATGCCTGGTGAACTGGGTCAGTATCGGCCCCTATGGCGTTCAGGTCGGCGAGACGGCGCGATGTTTCGCCACCGTGCTGATGACCAGTCTGCCGCTGTCGCTGGCCATGCTCGCCATGCTGCGCCACGGGGCGGTGCTGTCGGCGAGCACGGTCTCGCTGACAGGAAGCCTGGCCGTGGCCGCGATCACCGCCACGGCGATGTCGATTTTCCACAGCCTCGACGCGAGCGTGATGATCCTGGTCTGGAATCTGGGCACCGCGGTGCTCATCGTCGCGCTGGGCCGCTGGCTCGGTCCCCGGCTGGCTGCCGCCGGACGCTGAACCGGCGCCTGTGAATGGCGATCCAGCAACAACGCAGGTGCTGCGGGTGGGTCGGCCTGGCACTGGTTTTCCGTGCCGCGAACAGGCCGTCACTACCTTGATCGTGCGCAGGCGCGATCAATTGGCAATGACGCTGACCGACGGCAGCGCCATCGCAGCCGCCGCGCTGCCGCGTGCGCTGTCCGGAGCAGCAACGGCCATGTCGTGACGACCGTCAAGTTGGCGAAGCGCACGCCACAGGGCCCGCGCGCGCGCCATCCCGACAACATGGCCTCTGTGCCTGGATCGGTGGGCACTTCACTGAACCGAAGGAGCAGAACACGCAGCAATCGCCGGGCTTCGGGCGCAGCAGTTTCTTGCAGTGCTCGCACTCATAGAAGAACTGGCACGCGTCGACGGGCATGTGCTCGCGTTTCGCATGGCCGCAGTGCGGGCAGGTCAGCACCGCATCGAGAACCACGGCGCTGTTCGTGCTCCGTCTTTGCGTCATGGGCGCACGTGCCGGGTCTCGCAGCCGTCCGGGCTGCAGCGCTTCGCCGGCGACAAGAGATCCCACAGCGAGACGCCGACCATGAAGGCCAACCCCGTGTACAGCAGCCTGGCAGTCCACCACTGGCCGAAGAACAGCAGCATGGCCGCGAGCACCATGGCCGGGCCGATCATGCCCAGCGCGCTGCGGTGCCACTGGCGATGACGCAGCCAGCCGAGAGCGTTGGCGACCAGTGCGACTGCCGCGAAAAGCGGGAGCAGCGTGGTGATGAACAGGCCCTCGTATCCGGCCAGGAATCCCAGGCCCATGGCCGCGCCGAGGCTCGCGAGCGCCGGAAAGCAAGCCGGGCACGAAGCCGCGGAGACGATGCTGCCGAGGGCACCCGCCTTGTCGGCCGCGCGCATGATCCATTCCATCGATTGATTCCTCGTCGCTTCTACCGATTCACAATACTCCCGTACTCAAGTACGGAGTCAAGCGGTATGGACGAGCAGATCGATACGCTGAGAATTGGCGCCTTCGCCGAGACCGCCGGCGTCAATGTGGAGACCATCCGGTACTACCAGCGCAAGGGGCTGCTGCCGCAGCCGGAGAAGCCATACGGCGGCGCCCAGCCTACCCTACCAGCCAATAGAAGTGGAAAGTGGGACCCCGCCCTGCTGGATATGCCGTCGACAGAAGCAATACACAAGCTGCTGCGCTCTACCCCACGGCGTGGTGTGCACCTCCGTGCTGCTTTCGACAAGCTCGAAGGGGGCACCGAACCGCCTGTGGAGTTCGTCCGGCACATACCTGGAAACCGGCAAGCCGCTGCACTTCTCCGCCCATCAGGGCCGAACGCGCCGACGACGGCAACGCCACCGAGCTTGAGTGCATGAAGGACCTGGGCGACGTAGCGCTCGCGCTGGTCGTCGGTTGTGAGGAAGTGGAAAACGACGGTCGCGCCAGACAGCACATCGGCTTCCCTACCAGCTCACCTCCCAGGCTCGGGCCCCGAGCCGTTGCCTGGCGACTTCAAGCGCAGTTGTCGAGACATCGAGCACCGTCACCTTGCGATAGCCATCGGCCAGCAGGTCGTCGACCAAGGTCGACTCGCCACCGCCCCACGTCGATGATGGAGCATCCTTGTGGGGTGCCGCTTTCTCCACGTATCGCAGGGCCTGCAGGAGGTGCGGCGCAGACCAGCCGAGCGACTCAGGGGATTTCGCCCGGTAGACCGACCCCAATACGTCCTTGTGCTCATGACCTCGTCCTCGGAAAGAAGCCGCTCGGCCTGCTGCAGCCTGCCGATCACCGCGCGCTGAACGCGACATCACGAACATCGCCGTGCGTGTCGGCTGTCGGGTGCAGCCCGGCCGCGTCGCCCTGTTTGCCGGCGTTGAGCTCGGTCGATATACTGAATCGCAGTGGAGATGGCATTCCTCCCAAACTGCCCGCTAGGGCTGATGATGCCTACCAGGGCCCGGACGGGCCGGTAGGCATGTGGCGCGCGAAGCGCTGCCTCTTGCCTGGCCGCTTGCTCCGGTTCGTTCAACGAAGGAGCGACATGAGCGGCTTTTCTTTTCTTGCAGTCTTCGGCGGTGCCGGTTGCGGTGCCTTGCTGCGCTGGTGGCTGGGTGGCTGGCTGAACCCGGTGTTCCCCACGATTCCCTTGGGCACACTGGCCGCCAACCTCATCGGCGGCCTGCTGGTCGGCGTCGCCAGCGCCTTCTTCACTCACAACGGCGGCCTGGCACCCGAGTGGCGGCTGCTGATCATTACCGGCTTCATGGGCGGCCTGACGACCTTCTCGACCTTCTCGGTCGAGGTCGTGACATTGATCGGCCGGCATGAGCACTGGTGGGCGTTGGGCGCGGCGAGCGTGCACCTCGTCGGCTCGCTGGTTCTCACCGGGATCGGCATCCTGATCGCCAACGCGCTGTTCGTCAGAGCCTGACGGAGACCACCATGGAACACGCCGCCTGCCCCTTCTGCAACGACAGCGAGGCCGTGCTCGCCAACGAGTTGGCGGTCGCGCGCTGGGACGTGTTTCCGGTGACGCCGGGGCACCTCCTCATCGTCACCCGGCGCCATGTCGCGGACTTCTTCGAGACCACCTCCGACGAACGGCAGGCGTTGTTTGCGTTGCTGCAGCATGCGAAGGATCTGCTGCTGCGCGAGCACCAGCCCGATGGCTTCAACGTCGGCATCAACGTCGGCGAAGTGGCCGGGCAGACCATCCCGCACGTGCACATTCACCTGATGCCGCGCTACCGCGGCGACACGCCGCAGCCGCGAGGCGGCGTACGCGGCGTCATCCCTCACAAGCAGTCCTATTGAACCGAGTCAGTCGAGCCGAAGGAGTCCACCATGCAAGGCATCTACCTCAAGTTCTACGTGCAGGAGAACCGCCGCCACCACGGCATCCTCGCCTACGAATGGCTGCTCGAAGAGGCCAAGAAGGTGGGCATCCATGGCGGTTCGGCCTTTCGCGCCATCGCCGGCTTCGGCCGCCACGGCAGGCTGCACGAAGAGCACTTCTTCGAACTGGCCGGCGACCTGTCGGTGGAGGTCGGCTTCGCGCTGAGCGAGCAGGAGGCGCAGAGCTTCCTCGACCACTTGGCCGGCGAAAAGCTCAAGCTGTTCTACATCAAGGTGCCGCTAGAAATGGGGGTCGTTGGAGGCGAGCCATGACGGCGACCTGGGCGCTGGCGGCACTCTGACTCGGCCTAGCGCTGGCCGCCACGCCGCTGTCGATCTGACTTCGGGTCGCCACAGCCTTGTCGGAGATCGTCGTCGGTGCGATCGCCCAGTTGATGATCGGTGCGTTCATCGGCGGCGCAGCCCTGGGGGTCGGTGAGTCGTGGGTCACCTTCCTTACGGGCACCGGTGCCATCGTGCTGACTTTCCTGGCCGGGGCCGAACTCGATCCGCGCGTTCTGCGGGTCAAGTGGAAGGAGGCCTCAGCGATCGGTCTGGTGAGCTTCGCCGTCCCATTGGCCTGCGGTGTGGCCGCAGTCGTTCTGCCCTGGCTCACGCCGAGGTTCTTCAAGCGCGTCGGCGGCCGCCCTTCGGAGCTGGAGGCCAAGTTCCTGATGTTCCTGATGTTCCTGATGTTCCTGCTGTTCGGGCTCGGCGCGCTGGCGGCCTGGGCGGACAGCGAGGCGGTGCTGCCGGCCTACCTCACCGGCATGGTGCTGGCCGGTACCGTCGGCAAAGACCACGCCCTGGTGCGGCGGCTGCGCACGCTGACCTTCGGCCTGCTGACGCCGTTCTATTTCATTCGCGCCGGCTCGCTGGTCTCGGTGCACGCGCTGGTGGCTGCGCCCGGTGCCTTCCTCGTTCTCTTGCTGGCCAAGACGGCGACCAAGGTGGTCGGGGTCTATCCGTGTACGGCTCGCCGCGCAAGGAGGCTTCCTACACGACGCTCTTGATGTCCACCGGGTTGACCTTCGGCACTATTTCCGCATTGTTCGGTCTATCGCATCAGGTGATCGACCAGGCGCAGTATTCGTACCTGGTGGCGGCCGTGATCGGCAGCGCGGTGGTCCCCACACTCATCGCCAATGCTTTCTTTCTGCCGCGGCACCTGCTGGGCCGGACCGAGGAAGCGCACGCGACGCAGGCCGCAGCGTCGCCAAGGAGCACGCCATGATCAGACGCATCCTGTTGGCCTATGACGGATCGACGGGCGCCGATCGAGCGCTCGACTTCGCGCTCGACCTGGCACGCAAGTACGCAGCCGAGCTGCATGTGCTGGCGGTGGCTCGCCCGCCCGAGTTTGGCGACGACGTGGAGACTCGGGCGGTGATCGAGAACGCGCGCTGGCACTATGACCGCGTGCTCGGCCCAGTGAAGGCGCGGCTGGCGGGAGGGACGATCAAAACCACCTTTCACGTCGCGGTCGGCCATCCGGCCGAACAGATCGTGCGCTACGCCGAGGAACACGCGATCGATCACATCGTGGTCGTCCACCGCGGCCACACGCTGTTCGAGCGTTGGCTGATCGGCTCGGTGGCGCGGCAGGTGATCGCCTATGCACACTGTGCAGTGACGGTGCAGCGGTAGGGCTCTGAAACCAGGAAAGGAGGCACCTGTGTTCAACAAAATTCTCCTAGCGTACGACGGAACCGAGCCCTCGGACCTCGCGTTCGAGCGCGCCGTGGAAGTCGCACAGCAGGCCCATGCTCCCCTTCACGTCGTGGCCGTCGCATGGTCTGCGGAGGTCGAGACGCACGCCTCGCTCGACAAGGCCCGCGTGCAGTGCTGGGAATACCTGAAACGGCTGCGCGACAGGGGTGTGGAGGCACAGGTCGATCTCGATCTGGAAGTCGTGGAGGGAAACTGTTCCGAACAGATCGTCGCGGCCGCAGATCGACTCGGCGCCGACCTGATCGTCATAGGCCATCGCAAGCGCACGCTGCTGAGTCGTCTGGCCGAGGGGTCGCTGGCCAAGCGCGTCATCGATCATGCGCACTGCAGTGTGCTTGTCGCGGGTTGAGGCCTCGCTCGGATGAAAGTTCAAGCTCGGCCCAAACCATAGCCAAAGCCACACCACGACCCCCAACAAGGCAGCCACGAGAAGGAGTCCATTCCAAGCCCGGCTAAGCCACCGGGCAGCGATCCCGAGCCAGCGGTCGCTTTGGACGCAACATTCCTGCCATACGTTCGACGGAAGCATGTGCAGGGCCAGCCAGGACAAGCCCGCCAGCATGACCAGGTCGTCCAGGTAGCTCGGAATGGGCATCAGCTCCGGGGTCAGGTCGATGGGGCTCGCCGCGTAGACCACGATGAACAGCCCGATCGCCTTTGCCAGGCGCGGCGTTCGGTGGTGTAGGCCGCTGAACCACAGCGCAATGATGTTGCGCGCGCCACGCCAGGACCAGGCTTTGATGTCATTGAAGTGCATCGATCACCCGAAGCTTATCGAAGCCATGCCCAAAGAACGGCCCCCACACCAACCCAAATCGCAATGACGAGTGCAGCACCCCATTTGCTGCGTGGCTTGCCCTCGCCATGGCTCATCCACTCGTCTGCCTTGACGCGGCAATCGGCAAGGACATCCTGCGGCAGCATCCGAATCGTCAACCAGATCAGGGCCGGCAGCAAGAGGGCATCGTCGACGTACCCGAGCACCGGGATGAAGTCGGGTATCAGGTCGATCGGGCTGAGCGCATAGGCGACGACGAACGCAGCCAGCGCTTTCGGGAGCCACGAGGTGCCCGGATGGCGGTACGCGAACCACAGGGTCACGGCGTCGCGTTTGACGCGCCGCGCCCATTGGCGGATGTCTTGCAGGATCGACAACAGAGATTCCTTCGTCGGGTGCAAGCCAGACAGGCTTGCGTCACTCATTCTTTGCCGATACATTCATGATGTAACGACCGCTACATTATCAATGAACCAGAAAGAGAAATCCAGCTGGCTGCTGCTGACCTACAAAGTGCCTGCCGAGCCCTCCAAGTTCCGTGTCGCGATCTGGCGGCGCATCCGCAGCCTGGGCGCCGTCTATCTGCAGAACAGCATCTGCGTGCTGCCCGCCACGACCGAGCACCAGCGTCAGTTCCGCATGGTCCAGGGCGACATCGATCGCGCCGGCGGCGAGGCCGTGATCTTCGAGACGGTGGCACTTGATGCGAAGCAGGAAGAACGTGTCGTCGCGTACTTCAAGCACGACCGAAACCAGGACTACGAGGAATTCCTCGACAAATGCGCGGACTACCGAAAGGAAATCGAGAAAGAGGTCACTGCCGACCACTACACCTTCGCGGAGGTGAAGGAGAACGACGAGGATCTGAAGAAGCTCAAGAACTGGCTCGATCGCATCAAGGCGCTGGACTTCTACGGCGCGCCGGCGCGCACGACGGCGGAGCAACGGCTGGCCGAATGCGAGGAGTTGCTCGAGTCCTATGCCAACGAGGTGTTCGAGCGCGAACAGAACGCAAAAGGCACGCCTCTGGAGAAGCCCGCAAAGCGCCCTGCCGCCAAGAGCCCGACTGTAAGGAAACCCTCGGCCAAGAAGCCCGGCAAGCGTGGAGCTCGAACATGAAACGAACGCGGTATGAAGGTATACCGACGCTCACCCGGCGCGACCGATCCAGGCGCACTCTTCGAAACATCGGCCATGCTTAACGACTCCGAAAATATGACTTCGAGCGGTTCGCCCGAGGAGGACGCGGTTGCTCAATCCACGGGCTGGCTCAACCGAACGGTGGCCGGTGCTGGCCTGACCAGTGCGCTTGGTGATTTCTGCTACGAGACCACCACCGTGATCTTGCCGGGCTTCCTCGCAGTCCTGGGAATCCCGGCGGCGGTGCTGGGCATCGTTGAAGGCGTCGCCGACGCCGTGGCCAGCTCCACCAAGATGGTTTCGGGCTACGTTGCCGACAAGCTCGGGCATCGCAAGCTGTTGGTGCTGGTGGGCTACGGACTGACGCCGTTCGGACAAGTGCTGATCGCGCTGGCGGCGGGCTGGCCGCTGCTCTTGCTCGGGCGCGTCGTTTCCTGGTTCGGCAAAGGCCTGCGTGGGCCCTTGCGCGACGCCATCGTGATCCAGGCTGTGAGCGCGCAGACGCGCGGGCGCGCCTTCGGGTTCCATCGCGCGATGGACACGGTGGGCGCCGTCGTGGGTCCGCTGCTCGGCGTGGGGTTGCTCGGCTGGGCGCAGACCTGGCACTGGGACGATGCGGCCGGACCGTTTCGGCTGGTACTCTGGCTGAGTGTGATCCCAGGCGTGCTCGCTGTGCTGGCGTTCCTGACGCTGGTGCAGGACCCGCAGCACTCGCCCAATCCGGCGCTGAAGTTCTTCAGTGCGCTGCGCGAGCTCCCCGTACGCTTCAAGCGCTACCTGGGTGCCGTGGGTTTGTTCGGCATCGGCGACTTCTCGCACAGTTTGCTCATCCTTGCGGCGACCCAACTGCTGACTTCGTCGATGGGTGTCGTGCATGCGGCGCAGGTGGCCGGGCTTCTCTATGTGGGTCGCAACATCGTGCAGGTCGCGGTGTCGTACCCGGTCGGCGTGCTTGCCGATCGCTTCGGCTCGCAGGTGGTGCTGATCGTCGGCTATGTACTGGGATCGATCACAGCCGCCCTGGTCGCGCTCGCGTTCTGGCTCGGCGTCGACAGTGTTGCGCCGCTGGCGGCCATTTTCTTCATCGCCGGCTTGTACGTCGCAGTACAGGAGGCGCTCGAGTCGACGGTGACAGCCGAAATGGTCAGTGAAGACACCTTGAACATCAGCTACGGCGCACTTGGCACCGTCAATGGAACGGCCAAATTCGTGTCGAGCTCTGCCGTCGGACTCCTGTGGACGGCTGTGTCGCCGGTGGTGGGCTTCGGTGCAGCGGCGCTACTTATGGCCGCCGGGACGTCGGCGCTTGCACGGGTTCGCGATCCTTCATGAAGTTCAGTTGCGAACCGAGCCCACCCGTTGGCGCGGAAGTAGGTGTTGCCGGTGCTGATAGAAGAGCTGCCGTGCGAAAGCGCCATGAAGAGCGGCTTCAAATCCACGTTGAAATAAGCCGCCATCCGACTTCACCCATCGCGACGAATATCACGGGCGCATGGGCAAACCCTCGAGAACCAATTGGTGACATCTTGGATGCAACGTGCCAGTGCTAAGCCTGCGAAGTATTGATCGGCGTGGACATGGGTGTCGATGACGTGGGCAATCGCCACACCAGTTTCTCGGCCTCGGCGAGGCAGTGGAGCAAGGACATGGAGCCTCATGTTGTCTCGGCGACGCCGCGCTGGGAGATTCTGAGGATCGTTTGACAGCGCCATGACGCGACTTCCGGAGTCGCTGTCACCCCAAGCAACGTCACGCCGGCACAGTCAGCGAGTCTGTTCCTGCTGCTGGCCCGAGGATTCGATCACGTTGGGGTGGCCGGCAGGATGCAGGCGCGGCTCGAAGGCATTGTGGACGGCCAGGCCGATGAGCGCCCCGATCAACTCTGCGAGCACGAAGCCCGGCGCGCTGGCGGGCGCGATGCCGGCAAAGCTGTCGCTGAACATCCGGCCGAACACCGCCGCCGGATTGGCGAACGAGGTCGACGCGGTGAACCAGTAGGATGAACGACCTGAACATGCAAGGCCATCCCATTGCGACGACGTGGGGCCGCTCTGACCTTGCCTCCTCGGACATGATGAGCATGGAGACCACCAAGCGTGTGTGGCAGGCCCGCCTGGATCCGCGGCGCAACACGCCCTCGATCGGCATTTACTCCCATGTGGGAGATCGATGGGGCATCTTTCACGCACAACCCTTTGTGCTGAACGAACGGCAGGCCGGCGTGGCGATCGAAGGGGTCGTGCGGCAAGAGCGGATCGTAACTTCTCAGCTCGCCGTAGATTCCCACGGCTACACCGACTTCGCGATGGGTCTGTCTCGCCTGTTGGGCTTCGATCTATGCCCGCGGCTAAAGGATCGTAATAGTCCGGCCGACCCCGTTCTTGACGTCAGTGGTCACGGCCAGGAGGGCGTCAGGCTGTGACGTCAGTGATGTGCTGAAGGAAGGCGAACCCAACTCGCCAGGCACGGCCGTCGCAATGAATGGTGGCGGTGCGTTGGTTGATGCGCGTGATTTGCCCGATGTGCCGCTGCAAGCCTTGATCGGCGAAGCTCACGCGCTGGCCGACACGGAAGTTTTCGCGGCGCGGAATCTCCGGCGGCGGAGTGGGCTTGCTCGGCGCGGATGCTTGCTCGCCCGTGTTTGCGGTGGCCGACTCCGTCGTCATGATGGCGGCGTAAGGCAGGCTGAGATGTTTGTTGTTGGCCTCGTCGAGCACCGTCACACGGTCGTTCTTCATTGACACGACCCGCACCGTCCGCCACTTGCCGTCGCCCCAATGGAGATACTGCACCTGCTGACCCAGATGCAGTTGGCTGCGCGCCTGTACGACGCGCCGCGGATCGGCCAGCAGTTGTTCGATCACCCAGCTGAGCTGGTACAGCTCAGCACTGGTGGCCATGGGCAAGTCTTCGATCAGCTTGATGCGCATGGCCCATTTTGCCCACGACGCCAGCTCAGGCGGCCTGCGCGAGCTCCTCGTACCAGGATGGCCGAAGCTGTTGGAGCTGGGGCGCCACGACCTAGGGCAGCAGCTCGTCGATTCGGTTGATCGGGTGGTCGGCGATGCGCTCCAGTACATGGCGTAGATACGCCTGCGGGTTGATCCCGTTGAGCTTGGCCGTTCCGATCAACGTGTAGATCACTGCAGCGCTGTGGCCGCCGGCATCCGAGCCCAGATGCAAGAAGTTTTTTCTTCCGATTGCAACGCCGCGCAGCGCGCGCTCGGCCGCATTGTTGTGCGCCTCGATGCGCCCGTCATCCACGAAGCGTGTGAGCGCCGTCCAGTTGCCCAACGAGTATCCGATGGCCAGCGCCAAGGGCGACTTTGCCGAGAGCTGCGCCAAGGTCGTGTTCAGCCAGAGCTTCAGGTCCTCGAGCAAGGGGCGCGTGCGCGCCTGCCGAACGCGCATGCGTTCATCGGGCGGCTTGCCATTGATCTCGGCCTCTACCTTGAAGATCTTGCCGATGCGCAGCAGCGCTTGATGCGCCAAGGTGCCAGCCAGCTTGTGTTGCCGCTCGTGGATGTCCCACACCTTTCGTCGCGCGTGGCTCCAGCATGCCGCCTCGATGACCCGGCCGTCTTCGTAAAGGGGGTGATACCCCGCGTACGCATCGGCTTGCAGGATTCCCCGGAAGTCCTTCAGGTGACGCACCGGATGCTCGCCCCGGCGGTTGGCCGAGTACTGGAACCACACCGCCGGCGCGGCCGTGTCGGCACTCGGGCGATCATCTCGCACATAGACCCACAGCCGCCCGGTGCTCGCCTTGCTCCCGGCACCGCCGAGCACACGGATAGGCGTGTCGTCGCCGTGGACCTTTGCGGCGCGCAGCACATGGCGCCCGAGGGCATCGGCCAGCGGCGCCATCAGGCGTGCCGCCTGGCCGACCCAGTCTGTCGGCGTGGAGCGAGGCAACTCCACGCCATCGCGCGCATAGATCTGGCACAGCCGGTACAGGGGCGTGTGGTCCGCGAACTTGCTCGTCAGTACGTGGGCGAGCAATCCGGCACCGGCCAGGCCGCGCGCGATCGGACGGCTCGGCGCGAGCGCCTGCACGATCGTGCTGCATCCGCCGCAGGCCAGCTTCGGTCGAACATGGCGCACGACGTGGAAGCTGCCGGGCTCGTAGTCGAGGACCTCCGAGACGTCCTGGCCGATCTCGCGCAGGCCGTTGCCGCACGCCTCGCACGTGCAGCCACCTTCAGGCGTGTGCATCACGGTGCGCCGCGGCAAGTGCTCGGGCAGTCCGCGCGAGCCGGTTTCCTGCCCGGCCTTGCGCTTCTTGCGAGCGTCTTGCATCGACCTGACGTTGGACTGCTGCTCGCTGTCTTCGGCGCCCTCGCTGCCCTCGCAATGAGCCGTCAACACCACGGCCGGCTGCGCGACCTGGCCACCCACTAGTTCAAGCTGTGCATGCTCGAGCTGTTCGCTGGAACGGCCGTATTTCATGCGCCGCAAGTAGGCCAGCTCGACCTTGAGCTTGTCGATGGTCAGCAACGCGATCTTCAACGCCTCCTGCGAACGCACCACTTCGCCATTGAGCAAAGCGTTGCTGGCAAGCAGTTGTTCGGGCGTCATGGCATGACTGTGCCGGATGCGCCCGGCACTCCCCACGGGAGATGTCCTGTCAACCCGTCGGCTTGGGTCTACGCCGCGGCACGCGGTTGCCAGGTGCGCTCGGGGCGGCGCCAGTCGATGCCTTCGAGCAGCATGGACAGTTGCGCGGCACTGAGCGCGATCGAGCCGGACTCGGCGTTCGGCCAGATGAAGCGGCCACGCTCCAGGCGCCGGGACAGCAGGTACATGCCGTCCCCATCGCTCCACAGCAGCTTGACCAGATCCCCGCGGCGGCCGCGGAAGACGAAGACGTGACCGCCGTACGGATCTTCAGTGAGCGCGGTCTGCACTTTGACGGCGAGCGTGTCCATGCCACAGCGCATGTCGGTGACACCGGCGGCCAGCCAGATCCGGGTACCCGCGCGCGGACCGATCATGACGATTGGCGCAGCGCGCGCAACACGCTGCACAGGCTCGCTTCGTCGACGGCGCCGTGCAGGCGCAACTGCGCACCTGCGATCTCCAGTTCGATGACGCCGGTCCGCGCGGGCTTGGCCGGCGCCGGTGCGATGGTGGCAAGCGGCGAAATCGCGTTGACACCCGAATCTTCGCCGACCGATGCCAGGCGCACGGGCAGCAGTACGGCAGGCGTCGTATGAAGCAACGTCAATTCGCGTTGGCGATCGCGCCGCCACTTGAACAACAGGTTGGCGTTGATGCCGTTGGCCATCGCGATGGCCGACACCGACGCGCCGGGCTGCATGCTCAACTCGATCAGCCGCGCCTTGAATGCGCGCTCGTGATGGCGACGTGACGGTTCGACGCCCTCTGCTTGACTCTTCATGGTGTGCACGATCTCCTGTTGGTGCACACCATCTCCGGGCACGCACTGTTCAGGTCACATGCTCCGAGATCTCGCCAGCTCCAACAAGAACGGTGCTGGCCGGACTATTACAAAGGATCTGAAGCAACGACAGCTCTATGTTCCCCGTGGCATGCCGATACCGGCCGACGTCGCATCGGTGTGCGTAGCCAGCGTCGATGCTTCGCTCATTGCGTCGCACTGGGACGCGCTCGTTCACCTCACTGCGTCCGTGATGTCCGCGCACGCCAGCGCGGTGGCCGTGTTGGCGCGCTTCGGATCGGCCTCCAGGTCTGACCCGATCTATGAGGCCGGCGTGCAGCTTGGCAGGCTGTGGCGGACGGCCTTCCTGGCGGACTACTTCGTCAACGCAGCGTTCCGTCGCGAATTGCATCGGGTGCTCAACCGCGGCGAGGCGGTCAACGCCTTGAAGCGCGCCATTTACACCGGGCGGGTCAGTCCAGTGCAGGCCAGGCGTGTCGACGAGATGCAGGCCGTGGCCGACGCCTTGAGCTTGCTCGCCAACATCGTGATGGCATGGAACACCGCGCAGATGCAGGCGGTGCTCGATCGGTGGGCCAATCGGCGTCAAATCGTCCCAGCCGAGCTGATCGGGCGGATTGCGCCCACGCGACTGGAAGGCATCAATCTTCGCGGAGTGTTTCGGTTTCCCATCGAGCGCTATGCCGACCAGCTCCTACCGTCACAAACTGCAGCGAAAAAGAGCGCCAGAGCTTGAAATCGACCACAGATCGGGCCGTCCCGCAAGGCAATTGGGGGGTAACAGAATCTCAAGGTGGGACAAGGACTTAGGAGTGACGACGCGTGGAAAGCCGCATTCTTGACGGTGCCCTTACCGTCACTCAGTGCACTGAAAACGAGTCGACCCCTCTTTCGCCGCATCCGCAAGGGCGGGCATCTCGGGGAGCCACTCGCGCCAGCGGCCGTGCGCGACATCGTGAAGGAGCGATGCACGCTCGCCGGCGTCCAAGGGAAGTTCTCGGCCCACTCGTTGCGCGCGGGGTTCGTGACCGAGGCCGGAAAACAGAACATGTCGCTGCCCGAGACCATGGCGATGACGGGACACCACAGCGTGGCCACCGTGATGGGCTACTTCCGCGCCGAGAGCTCGCTGGGCAGCAAGGCCAGCCGAATGCTCGACGAAGATTGAACCGCCCCCAGATCTCCGCTTCGAAACCAGCCATGCATACGCCGTCAAACAGCACGGCTACATGTACATGATGATAATATACATCCATGATTGACCTGAACCCCGTGATCGGGTTTGACTGGGATGAAGGCAACGCCCGCAAGAACGAAAAGCATGGTGTTTCCAAGGCGGAAGCGGAGCAACTCTTCTTCAATGCGCCATTGCTTCTCTTGGAAGACGTGGCCCATAGCTACCAGGAACCTCGGTTCCACGCATTGGGAAAGACTGACGACGGGCGAACGCTGCACATCACATTCACCCTGCGCCAATCGAACCTGTTGATTCGTGTTATCTCAGCGAGGGACATGCACCGCAAGGAGCGCGCAATCTATGAACAAGCAGACTAAAGCCATCCCGAAGTTCGCCAGCGAAGCGCAAGAGCGCGCCTACTGGGAAAAGCATGACTCCTCGGTTCACCTTGACTGGTCGAAGGCCAGAAAAGTCACGCTGCCCAACCTGAAGCCCACAACGAAGACGATTTCGCTGCGCCTGCCCCAGCACTTGCTGGATGCGATCAAGGTTGCGGCCAATTCCCGAGATGTGCCTTATCAGTCGCTGATCAAGGTCTGGCTACAGGAGAAGCTGCGCGCGCATTGAATCGCCCCGTGTTTCGCGGAGGCCCGTTGGCTTGAGTCAGGCCGACATGGCCTGCAGCTCCCGACGGGCACGACAGCTCAAAGTGCCTCGGCGCAGAAAGCGACTGGGGTGACGATGCGACAGTGGCCAAGATGCCCACGCTTCAGGAGGCCGGCGCGATGATCGCCGGTCACGAGGTAGTCGGCGTCGCCGGTTCTGGCCATGGCCAACAGGAACGCGTCGAACGGATCGTCGGCCTCGACGTCCGTTGGCAGTTGCTCCAACACGAGCGCGCGTTGCAGGTTGTTGACCATCGTGCCAACGCGATGAGGCTGAAGCACGGACTTGAACTTTGGGTAGCGACTGGCGCGCCTGAGTTCTTCGAGTTGGGACAACGAGGTCACGACCTCGAAGCGTGCCGCGCGCCAAGCGCGGTAGATCGCCTCGGGCGACCCGTGCGGCGAGATGAGGGCGCTGAGCAGGACGTTGGTGATGGCCTCAACCGGCCAGATAGTTGTCGTTAACCGGCCAAGGTAATTGTTGTCAGCCAAGTTCGGCTGATCGCTCGGCCGATATGAAGTACAGGGTGCGCTTGTCCGTCAGCACGTGGCCAAGGTGATGACGGTCGGGCCACAAGGGTCTGGTGCTGACCAACCAGGTCATGGCTTCCGCGGTGCTGAAGTAGCGCAAAATGTTCAAAGCAGAACTCATTCTTCTCTATTTCCCCGACCGGCTACTCCGTACCCAGTCGTTCGAGCAACACCATGGATTCGATCTCGATACGTCCATAGCCAAGGCAGATTGCCCCATGGTGGGCCAATGCCCTCAGCTCCTTACTCAGGGTTTGTCGTGTGATGCCCAGCATCATGCTCAGAGCTTCCTGCGACACCGTCAGCACTACGCGCCTATCAAGAGCGCTGCTGGCTTCATTGCGCGCCAGCAGCAGCAGCCGGCGTGCCACGCGTGCACCAGTGGATCGCAGCGTCGCGTCTTCAATCAAGCCGTAGACCAAGCGTAGGCGCGCGGCAAGCATGCGGCACATCGCCTCCGAGAACACGTTCGTCTTCATGAGTGCGTCGAAGGCCGGACGTGGCAACGCTAGCAGTTCGGTCGGGCCCAACACTGTGCCCTGGTGCGGCCGCGGCTGGTGGTCGATCAGCGCGATCTCGCCAAACCAGTTGCCCGCCTCCAGCACCGCGAGAATGGCTTCTTTGCCGTCTTCACGCAAGCTCGACACCTTCAGACGGCCCTTGACCAGGCAATAGAGCGCCCCGGTGCCCGGCTTCAACTTGTCACCCTGCCGAAACAGCACCTCCCCTGGCCCGAGCCGCCACCACGTACATGCCGACAGCATCGCCTTCCGCTCGCTCAAAGGCAAACTGCCAAACCAATGGTTGGCCGACAAACTCGGCAAAAGCTCAAGAGTGGATTTCGTGAAGGGTGGTGAAAGATCGATTTTCCGGCGAGACATTGTTCAATCCTTGACAGTCAGCGGTCCGGGCGCCTGCGAAGATTCGTTCGCGTCCCCGATCCGCAAGGCCTTTGCACTTGCATCATGACCATTGAACTCCCACCGGAAAGGAAATCCTCACCATGAAAATCGCGTCCTTGAAGGAAGTCGTCAGCGCCGAGGAATGGCAGCTGCGCGTCGACCTCGCGGCTTGCTATCGCCTCGTCGCACTATACGGCTGGAGTGATCTGGTTTTCACGCACATCAGCGCACGAATTCCTGGTCCCGAACATCAGTTTCTGATCAATCCGTATGGACTGATGTTCGATGAGATCACAGCGTCTTCGCTGGTCAAGGTGGACCAGCAGTGCAACAAGCTGATCGAGTCGCCCTTTCCCGTGAATCCAGCAGGCTTCGTGATCCACAGCTGCATCCACGACGCGCGGCCCGACGTCGGCTGCGTGCTGCACACCCATAGCCGCGCCGGTGTGGCCGTCAGCGCGCAGAAGAGCGGCGTACTGCCCATCAGCCAGCAAAGCACCTTTGTGCTGGCGTCTCTGGGCTACCACAATTACGAGGGTATCGCGGTGCGCGACGACGAAAAAGCCTGCTTGCAATCCGACCTGGGCACCAACAAGTTCCTCGTGTTACGCAATCACGGTCTGCTGACTGCGGCCGGAACCGTGCCCGAAGCTTTCCTCGCCATGTACACCTTCGAGAACACCTGCCGCATCCAGGTCGACGCACAGGCAGGCGGTGAACTCATGTTCTTCGATCCGCACATCATGGAAGGCCTGGCGGAAGCGCGAAAGACTGCCACCCTGGGGCAGGGCTCCAATATCGCGTGGCCGGCACTGATTCGCAAGCTGGACCGAATCGATCTGAGCTACCAGCAGTAGGCGTCTTGATGAACCCGGTGCCCTTGCCGAGCAGCAAGGCGAGGGCCTGCGCCTCTTCGGGATGAGATTGCTCTAATACATGTCCACAGCGGCATCGCCTGACGCAGGCGGAGCGGTCGCTACTGAGGGCATCGGTCGCGCGCGTCCGACACGTTGTGCAACCGGCTTTTGCCGCGGTCAAGTGACCGCCTCAATATTCATAAGATTGGAGACACGCGATGTCGAAGTTCCCGCTTTCATTGCGCCGCCGTGATGCAATGGCCGCGCTGTTCGCCTCGGGCGCCCAGATGGTGTGGGGCAGTGCCATGGCCAGCGACCCTTACCCTAACAAGTACATCGTACTGGTGATGCCGTTTCCCCCGGGCGGCTCGATCGACCCCATCTTTCGGCCCCTGGTCGAAGCCGCGGCGCGCGACCTGGGTCAGCCCATCGTGCTGATGCACCGGCCGGGCGCCGGCGGCATCACTCGTAGCGCGAGTGTGGCGATGATGAACGAGGCCGACGGCTACACCATCGCCGTCATGCACAACTCGGTGATTCGCGCACCGCTGGTACAGAAGGTGGCTTGGGATCCGCTGCGCGACTTCACCTACCTGGCTGGCCTGTTCGGCCTGACCACCGGCGTTACCGTTGCCGTCGACGCACCGTGGAAAAGTTTGGCAGAACTGCTGGCCGACGCAAAGACGCGCCCGGGTCAGATCAGTTGGGGAAACGTCGGTGCGACAAGCGCTAACCGCATCTATGGCGAGCGCCTAGCGAAGCTGGCTGGGACCAAGTTCAACATGGTCCCGTTCAAGGGTGGCGCCGAAAGCTTCCAGGCGCTGATGGGCCATCACCTCGACGTGATGGGGGATCCCGGCTTCGGCCCACAGGTTAAAGGCGGCAAGGTGCGGCTGCTGGCCACCTTCACGGCACAGCGGCTCATCAGCTACCCCGACGTACCGACGGTGAGGGAACTGGGTTATGACCTCGTGATCGAGTCGCCCATCGGTCTGGTCGCACCCAAAAACCTCGATCCCAAGATCGCCGCGCGACTAGGCGCCGCTTTCCGCAAAGCGACCACCGACCCGACGTACCTGAAGCAGCTAGACCAGTTCGATATGCAGCCCAATGTGATGAACGGTGAGGTCTACACGGCGTACGCCAAGGCTCAGTTCGAACGCGAAGGCAAAATGCTGTCCGAGATTGGCTTTAAGCAAGAGTGAACCGCCCCAATGGGAGGGACGCCCCACCAGCAGCTTCATCCGCGTGCTGCGGGCGACAGGTAGCCGTGGTGCGCCTGATGTTGATTCCCGCTGAAAACTGACCCACTTCGCGAGTGATGGCCCGAAGGGGCGAGAGCGTCAGAGCAATCGCGAAGCAGCTGGAGTGCTCGCGCAACACGGTGCGTCGATATCTGAGGGACGAGACGGCACGGCGCTACGGCCCGCGCGAACCGCGAGCGTGCAAGCTCGACGTTCAAGCCCTATTTGCGTGAGCGCGTCGAACAGGCGCGCCCGCGCTGGATTCCAGCCACAGTGCTCTTGCGGGAGATCCGCGAGCGCGGCTACGCCGGCGGCATCAGCCAACTCAAGGCCTGGCTGGCGCCTCTGAAGAAGAGCGAACCAGAGCCATTGGTGCGCTTCGAGACGCCGCCGGGCAGCCAGATGCAGGCCGACTTCACCTATGTCCGGCGATGCCGCCATCCGCTGCTGGCGCTGGTGGCCACCATGGGCTAAAGCCGCGCAAGCTTCGTGAAGTTCGTCGAGTGTGCCGGCGAGAACGTCAGCACCCTGTGTGCCGGCCTTCGCGAAGCCTTCGACTACTTCGGCGGGGTGCCTGAGCATGTCCTGTTCGACAACACCAAGGCCGTGGTGATCGAGTGCGATGCCTACGGCGAAGGCCTGCACCGCTGGAACAGCGAGTTGAGGGATCTCGCCGAGGCTTGCGGCTTCACGCCCCGGCTGTGCCGGCCCTACCGAGCGAAGACCAAGGGCAAGGTCGAGCGATTCAATTCGTACCTGAAGGGCAGCTTCCTAGTCTTACTGTGTTAGTAATTTGAGCGAAATCAAGGCATTATGCGCACTTCTTCAGGAGAAGGGTGAACCTTGATGGAAGACTTACAGGAATTCGAGCGCTACATGGCCCATCTGAGCGGGGGGCTGGGTCATTCCGACCGTCATGCGGGCTTGCGGGGTTACACCACGGGGCTGATGTCGCCGCTGCAGCGCAAGAGCGTGGAGCCGATGGCGGCGCATATGGACCCGCTGAATGTGCGTTCGCGCCACCAGTCGCTGCACCACTTCGTGGCCGATGCGAATTGGTCGGACGAGCAGATGCTGCTGGGGGTATGCCAGTGGGTGGTGCCGTTGATGGATTTCAGCGACGGCGGTTGGTGGATCATCGACGACACGGGATTTCCCAAGCAGGGGCGGCACTCGGTGGGCGTGGCGCGCCAATACTGCGGGATGCTGGGCAAGCAGGACAACTGCCAGGTGGCGGTGAGCGTGTCGCTGGCCTGCGCGGCGGCCAGCATTCCGGTGGCGTGGCAGCTGTACCTTCCCCAGGAGTGGGCCGACGACCCGGCCCGACGCGAGAAGGCCCGCGTGCCCGAAGCGCTCGAGTTCGCCACCAAGCCTCAAATCGCGCTGCAGCAGATCGAACACCTGCTGGCCCAGGGGGCGCCGAGGCACTGCGTGTTGGCCGACGCGGGTTACGGCGTGGACACGGCGTTTCGCGAACGCCTGGGCGAGCTTGGCTTGCGCTACGTCGTGGGGGTGACAGGCAGCGTCACGGTGTGGCCGCCCGGGCACGAACCCCTGCCGCCCAAGCCTTACAGCGGCAGGGGCCGTGTGCCACGGCGGCTGCGCCACGGCGATGCCACCGCCCCAAAGCACCGGCCCCGCACGGTCAAGGACGTGGCCTTCGACATCGAGCCCGACGACTGGCAAGAAGTCACCTGGCGCGAGGGCACGAACTCTCAGCTGCGCTCGCACTTCGCCCGAGTGAGGGTACGTGCGGCGCATCGCGACCAGGAGCGCAGCGAACTGCGCGAGCCGCAATGGCTGCTGATCGAATGGCCCGAGGGCCACGACGAACCGCTGAAGTACTGGCTGTCGACGCTTGCCGAAGACACACCGCTGGAGCGCATGGTCTATGAGGCCAAGATGCGCTGGCGCATCGAGCGCGACTACCAGGATCTCAAGCAGGACCTGGGCCTCGGACAGTACGAAGGCCGAGGCTGGCGCGGCTTTCATCATCACGCCAGTCTCAGCATTGCCGCCTACGGCTTCTTGCTTGCGCAACGGCTGCAGCACCCCGCCGAGATCGACGGTAAAAAAAACTCCGCACGCCAGGAGCCTGCCCTACCCACGCATTACAAACCTCGGGGAAGCCCAGAGGGCGCAGCGCCACGTCCCATCCTCCATCACGAGCTTGCGATTGCGTATCGGCGCGCTGCTGGCTCGTAACCTGCCTCGGTGTCCCTGTTGTCTTCGGCATCAACCAGCACCAAATATCTAACACAGTAAGACTAGTGGTCTGCAAAAACAGGCCCGCGACTTGCATGGTCTGAAGCCATGATTGCCAAACGCGTGACCGCCTGTTGATTGGAGTTCAAGTTGGACCCACTATCAACTTGGTGACCGAACCGGCGTCAGCAGCGATGGTCCGGTTGCTATTCACCAACGCAGGAGCCGATGGCCAATCGCGGCGCCGGCCAGCACCGGCAGCGTCATGCCGGCCACATACCAGATTGCCAGGAACGACGCGGCCAGTTCCGGGCAATGCAGCGCATAGACCGCGGCCCCCGCGCCACCGGCCATCGCGCCTCGCGGCTGGCCTTGCTGCGCAGCAGGTCGATCATCTTGTAGCGCGCGATCGCATGCACCCAGGCCGTCAGGGGGCCTTCCACTTCGTCGGGCCAGCCGAACAGCCGCCTGCCCAAGAACGCGCGCAGGTATGCGCTGAGCTTCTGCAGGAAGGCGTGGTAGGCCTGGGCGTCGGCGTCCAGGCCGCGCACGAACAGGTCGTGCAGCACCGTCTCCGCTTCGCCTTTTGCCATCGGGCCCCACTTGTCGTGAGGTGTAGTAAAGATGCTTCTTTTGCGTAGTAAAGTTGCTCCATCTGAATTTCCTGACGCATCGTCCCCTGAAGCGCGCGAGCCGGCGATGGCGAATTGGCTCGCTGGACTTTCGTCGGTCGATTGTGTAGGATTTAATCCTATTGAACGAGTTGGGAGCGTGTTCATGCGCACAACGCAACAACTGAGCATCACCCTGCCCAAGGAGATGGCCGAGGCCGTGAAGGCGAAGGTCTCGGCGGGCGAATACGCCACCGAGAGCGAGGTCATCCGCGATGGACTGCGCGCCCTGATGGCGCAGGACCGCGCCATGCAGAGCTGGCTGCGAGATCAGGTCGGTCCGGCCTACGACGCGTTGAAGGCTGATCCATCGCGCGCCGTCACCGCCCGTCAGGTGCGCGCCAAGCTGGCGGCCGAGCGCGCCAAGGGGTGACGCCTTACCGCGTCGTCTTCTCGCCCGAGGCCGAGGAGCAACTGGCCAATCTGTACCACTACATCGCGCACGCGGCTTCTCCGGACATCGCGGCGAACTACGCCGAGGCGATCGTCGCCTACTGCGAGAGCCTTCAGACGTTCCCCCATCGCGGTACCAAGCGCGATGATGTGCGCCCGGGTCTGCGCATCACCCACTACAGGAAGCGCACGGTTATCGCCTTCGATGTCGCCGCCGAACAGGTTTCCATCATCGGCATCTTCTACGGCGGACAGGATTACGAGAGCCTCTTGCACGACGAATCCGAGAACCCTTGAGCGTGGAGTCCTAACCTCACTCCGGCGTCCACCCCTGGCGATACCTGAAGCGCGAGCCGATCAGCGCAGCAGTTCCGGCAGCAACGCTACCTTCCGTCCCTGTGCCAGCATCGCCTCGACGAGGCGGCGGCTTTCACGCTCGACGCGTTCCGTCTCCAAGACCCGGATAGCCCCGATGCGCGAAGGTCACGCCGTAGCAAGGGCACGTGCCCAGAGCACACTCACAGCCTGGGCCGGGCTTGCCGGCCCGACCCCAACCGCGCTCTCACTTCTGACTTCGAAATGATCCATCCTCGGCGAGAGCAAAATATGGCCCATTTCGCACGCATAGCAATTGCACTACAATGCACATCTATGAAAAGCGCTCAATTGCCTCCGGTGCGCGTCACGCCAGCTGTGCGGCACCAGATCGAGAGCGTCCTGCATGACGGAGAAACGCTCTCTCAATTTGTCGAGCAGGCCGCAGTCCAAGCCGCGCAGCGCCGCAAAACTCAACAGGAATTTGTTGCGCGCGGCCGCGCATCGCTGGCCCGCGCGCGAGAGACCGGAGAGTACTACCCCGCGACGGACGCGCTTAGCGCGATGCAGGGGCGACTTGATGCCCGGCTTGCAGCACCTCGACAACGCGATCGCGTTTCCAAGCGAAGTTCGTGACCTACACAGTTAGCCTGACGCACGAAGCAGTCGAAGACCTGCAGCGACTTGAGAACTTCCTCCTAAACACGGCACTGGAGCATGGGGACTTGGATCTGCCAGACCGGGCACTCGCCGCCATCCGAGCAGAGTTCAGAATCCTCGAGCGCAATCCGTTCACCTGCAGAATCGCTTTCGATGACCGCCTTGAGCGCGAACTGGTGATTCCATTTGGTGCAGCGGGATACGTCGCGCTGTTCCATATCATCAGTGATCGAGAAGTCATCGTTTCGGCGATCCGACATCAGCGAGAAGACGACTATCACTGACGAATTCGCGCATCAAGCTCGACAAGCCGAACTGGACTGCGCACACGCCGGCGCGGCTTTCTTACAGCTCGGCTATGCGGGAACGCATGGCACATGAGCTCGCATGCCTGGCGCTCGGGCTCTCTGCGATCAATGCGGTCACTTCGACAGCGCCTTCGACTGCGCGGCTCACCAGACCAGCAGCACAACCCGCCCGGTCCGTTCCTGCAGCTGCGCCGAGCGCTGCTGATCGTGAACATCCTGTGCCAACCGCCGCAACGGCGTCGTGAAGTCGTGTTGCGTTGCGGCGAGCGTGATCAAACCAGCAGGATGCCGCAGGCGCTCGATGGTTGCCATGCCGATCCACAACGGGCGCGGCGGCCCTGCTCCGACGTTGTCGACGACATAGGTCGACGGCCACAGACGCAGCACGATGCGTTCGTCGGCGTTCAGCACTTTCAAGAAGGTCATCCCTTGCGCTTCGCCATGGTCGAGCTTTGGCAGCACGGCGAGCTGATCGATCGGCGTGTTCGGCAACAGCCACAGCAGCGCCGTCTTCGCGGCCCAGGGCGGGGGGACATGCCATCCCGCGCCCTTCAGAACGCCCGCGACCTCCTCCGCCGGGCCCGCCCATTGAACCGACAGCGGCTCTTCGGCGTCCCCGCCGAGGTCGGTTCGGGTGGAGGCAAGTCCGCGCCATCCGTCCGCTCGCCAATCGGCGACCGGCACCGTGTCGCTTCGTGGGCGGTAGGCGTACTGCGCCAGATCGGCGCGGTGATATTCGCCGACAACCCAACCACCGACGAGCGCCAAGGTCATCCCGGCGACCATCGACAGCGGCAAGGCAGACACCTTCTCAGGTCGCACATGGTTGGGGTAGGCGATGCTCAGCAACGCCACCCAGGCAAGACCCAGGCTCAAGCTGGCGAGCACGTCCGAGAACCAGTGAGCGCCCAGGTACAACCGTGAGAACGCGACCAGCGCAATCACCATCGCGGCCGATAGCGTGATGGCGATTTTCGTTCCAATCGGTTTGGCACGCGCCAGCAGGAAGGCCAGGAAGCCGTAGACCACGATGTTCATCGCGGCGTGGCCGCTCGGAAACGAAAAAGGATCGATCCCGCTGTAGATCTCGGTCGGTCGCGCTCGGCCGAGAGTGAACTTCAGCGTCCAGACGAGCAGTTGGGCAAAACCGGCGGCCGCCAGCCAATAGCCCAGTGTGCGCCAGCAGCGCTTTGCTGCCAGCCACAACGAGACAGCGGCGATGACGGAAATCACGACGGGGGCACTGCCCAGTTCGGTGACGGCCACCATGACACTGTCGCCCCAGCCCGTGCGAAGCGCCTGCAGTATCGAATAGATGCTGCGGTCGACCTGCACCAGCGGGTCGTTGGACAGCACGTCCTCCAGCACGCCGAAGAACAGCCAGGCGCTGCCGATCAGCATCAACGCGGCGGCGAGCAGCGCCTTGGACTCAGCTCGGGCGGGATCGAACAGGGACAGCACGATGCGCGCGGGCAGGTTCGATCTTGTGCTGGCCCAGGCCACGGCGCGATCTCGCCAGCCTTCGATGCGCGGCCGTGCCCGGCGATGCAGGAAGGCGATGACCCAAGCAACGAGCCACAGGGCGCCGACGACGAGGAGCACCAGGACGGCGAGCCGTGAACTCACGGCACCGGCCAGTTGGAGCGAGGCACCAAAAAGGAAACCGGGAGCGAGGTGAGCCGCCGCCCACACCAACGCCGACAGGACGTTGAACACGTAGAACTGCGGGGCCGGCAGACCCGACATGCCGGCGATGATGGGCACGATGGCTCGCAGCGGGCCGAGAAAGCGTGCGAGAAAAACGCTCTTGCCGCCATTCTTCGAGAAGTACGCTTGCCCTCGATCGAAAAGGGCGGGATAGGCCTTGATCGGCCACAGCGCGCGAATCCGATCGCGATGGCGGTGGCCGAGCCAGTAGCTGATGCTGTCGCCGGCGACCGCACCGCTCACCGCGGCAGTTGCCGTCCACGCCGGGTCGAGCGCCTGGAGGCCGACGAGCATGCCGCCGACGAAGACGATCGAACTGCCCGGAACAACCGTACCGATCACCGCCAGCGCCTCGAGCAAGGCCGCCGCGAACACCGCACCGAGCGCCAGTTGCGGGTGCTCTGAAAAATAGCCGATCAGTGCTTGAAGATGTGGTTCCACCAGCGTTCCATTGTCGGCGCCCGCACCATTCACGGGTGATCGAACGTTGTGATCGGACTTGGCCGTCGTTGCATCAGTGCTAGGCGGCCAAGCTGGCGTTGGGAGAGCAGATGTGCGACGGAGCGCGAGGAAGCGATACGCGAGCATGTCGCAGAGACCCGCGCCTTGTTGCAGGAGTGACCACCGAGAGCAGTTCCTGATCACTGATCTCGGTCTTCAGTTGCGGATAGGCGGTGTCGTTGATGCCACTCATGGGACGGCCCCTCCAGCGGGTGCGGGGGCGGACAAGATTCGATTGAATCGCTGGTACCGCCCAGGCATTTTGTGCTGCCGCGTGCGCTGTCCGGAGCAGCAACGGCCATGTCGCGACGGCCGTCAAGTTGGCGAAGCGCACGCGGCGGGGTCCGCGCGCGAATCATCCCCACAACATGGCTTCTGCGCCTGGACCGGTGGGCACTTCACCGAACCGAAGGAGCAGAACACGCAGCAATCGCAGGGCTTCGGGCGCAGCAGTGTCTTGCAGTGCTCGCACTCATAGAAGAACTGACACGCGTCGGCGGGCATGTGCTCGCATTTCGCGTGGCCGCAATACGGGCAGGTCAGCACCGCGTCGAGAACCACGGTGCTGTTCATGCTCCGCCCTCGCGTCATGGGCGCGCCTGCCGGGTCTCACAGCCCTCTGCACTGCAGCGCTTGTTTATCGGCGACAAGAGATCCCACAGTGAGATGCCGACCATGAAGGCCAACCCGGTGTACATCAGCCCGGGGGTCCACCATTGGCCGAAGAACAGCAGCATGGCCGCGAGCACCATCGCCGGGCCGATCATGCCAAGCAGGCTTGACGCAGGCGCGGCAGGAGCCGGTCTCGCCTTCCGAGTTCGTGGCCTCCACCTTCCATGCTCTCCTTGCTTCGATTGGATCACTAAGCAAGGGATACGGTTTTCAGGGGCAAGGTCAGTCGAAGAAATGCGCCAGACGGCATGGACTCGTCCGCGATCGTCGATCTGCGTTGTGTTTGACAAAAGCCAACCTCCTTTACAGGACTTTCCTATCCTTTACTGGTCGACCTTGATGTTCGCCTCCTGCGCGATCTTGCGATATTTGTCGATTTCCGCCTTTTGAAAGGCCGCGAGCTCTGACGGCGAATTGCCGATGGCCTCGCTGCCCTGCTCCGACATGCGCGCCTTGTAGTCGGGCGACTGCACGATGCGCGTGATTTCCGCGCTCAGCTTGTCGAGCACGTCCTTCGGCGTCGCGGCCGGCGCCCACACGGCGTTCCACTGGCTGATGTCGAATCCGGGCAGCGTCTCGGCGAGCGCTGGCACGTCCGGCAACAGCGGCACCCGCTTTTGCGTCGTCACCGCCAGGGCGCGCAACTTGCCGCTCTTCATATGCTGCATCGCCGGCAGCAGCGTGGCAAAACCGCTTGGTGAATGCCCGCCGAGCAGATCGATGATCAACGGGCCGGAGCCCTTGTACGGCACGTGCACGATGTCGACCTTGGTCAGCATCTTCAGCCACTCACCGGCGAAGTGGTGGGGGGTACCGTTGCCGACCGAACCGAACGTCATCGATCCGGGCTTCGCCCTTGCGATCGCAATGTATTCCTTCAACGAAGTTACGGGCACCGACGAATGCACGACGAGCGCCATGGGGGTCACCGTCGCCAGCGTGATCGGCGCGAAATCCCTGACCGGGTCGTACGGCATCTTCGGGAAGAGCGCAACATTGAGCGCGACTTCCGCCGAGGCACTGACCAAGAGGGTATAGCCGTCGGGCGGCGCCTTGGCGACAATGTCCGCGCCAATCATGCCGCTCGCCCCGCCGTGGTTCTCGATGATGACCGGCTGGCCCCAGCGTTCGCTGAGCATCTGGGCGATCGGCCGCGCGGTGATGTCGGCGCCGCCGCCCGGCGGGTACGGCACGATGATGCGAATCACCCTGCTCGGGTAGGTCTGCGCCAACGCCGTCGCGGCTGCAAGCGCGAGCAGTGCCGCGCAAATTCGGTGTACTGAGAGGTGTGTCATGTTCGTTCCTTGGTTGGAATGAACTGCGGCGTCAGCTCAGGCAGTCCGGCGTCTCGCGCAGCACGCGCCGCGCGAGGTAATTGAACGTCGCAGCGATGTACTTGGGACTGCCGCGATAGCTACGGGCCTCGCGCGCAAGTTCCGGCTTCACCCGCCTGATCGGCCCCACCGCTCGCGCGATGAGTTGCAGCTTCGCCGCGCGCTCGACGTAGAACGCGAGCACCGCCGCGTCCTCGATCGTCGTCGCCGCAGTCAGCAGGCCGTGGTGCGCGAGTAGCACCGCCTGCTTGTCGCCCAGCGCGGTCGAGATCATCTCGCCCTCCTCGTCGCCGATCGGCACGCCCGGCCACTCGGGGAGATAAGCGCAATTCTCGTAGAGCACGCAGGTGTCCATGTGCGACACGATGAGTTCCTCCGCGATCATCGACAGCGCCGAAGCGTGCGGCGGATGGGTGTGCACGATCGCGTTGGTCTCGGGACGGGCGCGATAGATCCAAAGATGGAATCGATTCGCGGGGTTGGCCATGCCCTCGCCCGCGAGGACGTTCAAGTCATCATCGATCAGCAGGATGTTGCTCTCGCGCGCCTCGTCGAAGCCCAGCCCGAAGCGCAGCGTCCAGTAGGTGCCGGGCTTCTCCCCGCGCGTCGAAACCTGGCCCGCGAGCGCGGACTCGTGCCCGTCGCGATCGAGGATGCGGCACGCGAGCGCGACCTTCTGTTGCAGCGTCCAGCTGGTCACTTGCACGAACTTGTCCAGATCGGCCCGGAACTTCGCGTCGTACTCGGATTTGGGCCGGGATACCATGTTGTTCACTGGGGATTCCTTTCTCTCTCACACCCCACATTCAGCTCACCGGCCTCGACCGGGCGAACGCGAGCAATTCCCGGCTGCGCGAGGCTCTCGCTCAGCGAAGGCGACGACCGTCGAGGCCGCCACAACACCAATGAGGGTGAGCATCGCTGCGCTCCCGGTTGATGGCACTACGTCAAAAGTTTGGACGCGCCCGGCCCCGTTCGCAACTGATCTTTCGGAACGCCGGCCGTCGCGGGCCGCGATGGCTCAACCCGCAGCGAGATGCGCGAGGAGTTCCTCGATCACAGGGGTGCCGGCCGTGCGCGGGGCGCACACCAGGTAGAGCTGCATGCACGCCCAATCGTCGGTGAGCGGCAGCGCGCGCACCTGTAGGAGATCCTCGTACGGCAGAATGTTTGGCGCCGGCATCACCGCGATACCGAGACCCGCCTGCACCATCGCGCGCATCGCCTCGTAACTCTGGACCTGCATGGTGAACTTCGGCTTGCGCGCCATGCGTGCTGCTGCTGCCAGCGCCCAGCCGCGGATTGCGGTACCTTGCACCAGCGTGATGAGATCGAACTCGAGCGCTTCCGCGAAAGAGATCGCCCCGCGGCTGGCGAGCGGATGCGAAACCGGCATGACCAGCATGAGAGGAATGCTGCGATAAGGAACGACGCGCATCCGGTCGGTGGGCTGAAAGTGGCCGATGATGCCGATGTCGGCGCTCCCTTGCGCGACTTCCTCAATGATCGGCAGACTCCGGCCTTCTTCAAGACGAATCTTCACCCCGGGCCGCTGCGCGATGTAGCCCGCGAGATCCGCGACCACGACGACGACCGCGGTCTGATTCCCCAACATCCGGATATCGGGCTGATCGTCTACGGCAAGCGTGCTGATCGCGCCGGGTATTCGGTCGAGCGTCTTGATGACCTCGCGCGCATGGCGGGCGAGCGCTTCGCCCGCGGCGGTCGGGACGACTCCCGCGTGCTGGCGTACGAGTAGCGCGACCCCGAGCCCGGCCTCGAGGTCAGCGATGCGTTTGCTCGCCGCCGAAGCGACGATGTGCTCGCGCTCTGCGGCTCTAGCGATGCTGCCGTGCTCGATCGCGCTGACGAAGAGCTTTAGCGTGGTGAGGTCGAATCGCACGAATAGTAGAGCGTTGGAGCATTCGGGAAAGAAAGATACTACTGCGCTCGATTCCTGGCGTGGAGCGCCGCGTTAAAAGCTCACTTGCCGACGCCAGAGAGCTTGTATCCGACATCGGAATGCTCCAGAGGCTGACTCACTCGGTCGCCACGCCTTGATCGCCAACGCGGAGGATCTGATAACGCAGGCAGCGGCAGCGCGGGTTCGACGTATGGCATCGCCTTGGACAGTGCCGAGTTGCGGAAGACAGACGACAACCCGCTCCAGGGATAGTTAAACCCGCCCCCTTGGTCGTGGTTGCCCGGAATGCCAATGGGACGTTCCGGAAGCTTGAGCCTGTTCGAACCGGGGAAAGCGTAGTCCTGCGAAGTCCCAAGGTTCACCTCCGACGCGGAGGTACTGCTCGACCGTTTGAACTCCGCTGACCACCGAACCGGGTGTGTCTCCCGTCACGATCAAACGAAGGAGACCTTCCGCCGGCCTGGGGTAGGTCTTCCAAAAGCTGGCCAGGTCCTGAAGCGACTGCCCCTGGTGTCCAAGGAGACCGTCGCACGCACTGAATAGACATCACGAGAGCTGATCCTCATGACGGGCGGCTCCTGGCCGAGTGGAGCCGACCGATTCTCGCCAACGAACGGCCGGTCCCCACCAGGTTGCAGACCTTCAGGTCGTGCGCGCGGGGCCGTCAGACCGCAGTGACGTTGAACCGATCGCAGAGGTCATCCACCTGCCGCGCCTTGAGCTTCTCCCCTCGCAGCTTGCGAAGCCCGCTGCGCTCAAAGATCGCGTATGCAAACCCCTTGTTCATCTGCCGCGACACGTAGCGAATCCCGTCCCAGCGGGAACCCGCTCCGTGAATGGCCTGCGCCCAGGCTTGGCTCGCCGAGTAGTCGGCCGACGCACTGATGTCGTTGTTCAGGCCCAGGGACTTGAGTGCCGCCCCAGTGAGGTCGGCCAACACCAGCGTCTTGCGTCGAACGCAGGCAAAGCGTACGACCGAGCGCTCGGTCAGTTCGGCGACTGGCACCTCGTAGGTACCGCCTACGAACCGCCAGGACTCATGGATGACGCTCTCAGCGAAGGCCACCTCGATGGTGCTGGCGGTGTAGCAGGTGCCGAACGCGCCGGCACGGCCGGGATCTGGATCATCGAAGCGGTAGACGCCAGCCGACCAGTAGGGCTCTGGGCCGGATGCCGGCTCAGCCGCACGAGCGACGCGACCTCGATCCTGACCGGTCGAAGCAGATCTTCGAAGGAACCGGGCTCAGGCAGCCGCAGCGACACGCGCGGCTCCCCGCTCGCGCGCCCACGCCGCAGCCAGGCGTTCCACCTTGGCCACGGCAACCCCCGCCTCCAATGCCGCGGCGACGCTCTTGCCTGCCAGGGCACCATGGTCGCGCAGCCAGAACATCAGCTTCTCGCTGGCGCCGAGGTCACCGAGTGCGCGGCAAACCGTGGCCACGGTCTCGCGCTCCATGCCCAGGAACGCCTGCGGGTAGTACAGCCGGTTGCCGACTTTCATCGCGAACACTTCGCCCCTGTCTGCGGCCGGCGCCAAGGCCTGGCGCGTGAGTCCCCAGGCTTGCGCAAGCTGCTCGCCGGGCACGACGAGGCCATCCTTGACCCACTGGACACGCACCGCCTCGCCACGCGCAGTGGCACCAGCCAAGCCGCCGGCGGCCCGGGTTTGCGGGGTGCTGTCTGTGGTCGAGGCCTCGGCACGTGGCGCCCGCGCTCGGACGCCTCGCGTCCTCGGCACCTGCAGCCCTTGCTTGCTGACCGCCGAGCGAAGGCTGCCGACATCTTCGCTGAGGCGCCCGACGGTGGCTTCGAGTTGCGCAATCCGGCGCAGCAGAACAGGGGTACTGAGATCGGTGCTCATGCGTACATTCTAAGCAAATTCGGATATCGAAGCAAACGCAGACAATGTAGCAAACCGCAGCGGCCGGCCGGCAGGCGACGCACCGGTGCTGCCTGCGGGACTCAGGGATTCAGACCGATGGCGAGCCAAGCCCGAATTCGGCGGAGCATGTCCTGAGCGAGGGGTCGCTTGCCGCGCCTATTCCGATAACTTACGATGCTCAAACGCGCTCGCCCCTTCATCCGGGAGCGACGGTCACGTCGGGCCTTTGGTCGTTACGTAGCCGCCGGCCTCATGCTGTATCACAGTGACAGCGATGCCTTGTTTCTTGCACCATGCCTCGATCACCCAGAGCACCGACCCGGCTTCGGAGTGGGTGGATCCGCCTTGTTCGATGAACTCCTTGATCACACTGCGTGCGGTGTTATGAGAAACCCCTCTGGGGCGGGTACCCGGGCGTGGCGCTATGGGCTCCGCCCTCTCTCGCCCGTCGCCATCGAACGGGGCGAAGTTCAAGGAGGGACGCTGGCCAACATGAAGGACCTGGTGGTCAAGGAAGTGCACGGCGCCGGCGGCTACGGCATGCTGATCGGCCCGGCTGCAACGCAGGCCGAGATCGAGGATTTCAAGAAGGCCGTGCTCGCCAAGCCCGACGGCTACATCGCACAGCCGACGCTGAGCCTGTCCACCTCGCCGACCTTCGTGGATGCCGGCTTCGCGCCGCGCCACGTCGACCTCCGGCCCTTCGTGCTGTCGGCCAAGGAAGTCCAGATGGTGCCCGGCGGCCTCACGCGCGTCGCGCTCAAGGAGGGCTCGCTGGTCGTCAATTCGTCGCAGGGCGGCGGCACCAGGGACACCTGGATCCTAGAGGCGGATCGCAGCGCCAAGCCCCGGGTGCAATCGCAATCTCAGAGCCAGTCGGTTTGATTAGGGGAGCTTCAGATATGTTGTCACGCACCGCCGATCACCTCTACTGGATGTCGCGCTACACCGAGCGGGCCGAAAACACCGCGCGCATGCTCGACGTCAACTACCAGACCTCGCTCTTGCCGCAATCGGCCGAGGTTGCCAAGTACGGCTGGCAGGGCCTGCTCTCCATCAGCGAGCTGCTGCCCTTGTTCAACGAAAAGCACGAGCACATCGTGCCCGACGAGGTGATGGAGTTCATGGTCAAGGACGAGTCCAATCCCTCGTCGATCCTTTCGTGCCTCCGAGCCGCGCGCGAGAACGCGCGGGCCGTGCGCGGCGCGCTCACCACCGAAGCCTGGGAGACGCAGAACACGACCTGGCTCGAGGTCAACCGCATGCTGCGCGCCGGCGAATTCGAGCGCGACCCGGGCCAGTTCTTCGAATGGGTCAAGTTCCGCTCGCACCTCTCGCGCGGCGTGATGTTTGGCACCATGTTGCAGGACGAGGCCTTCTACTTCTCGCGGCTGGGCACCTTTCTAGAGCGTGCAGACAACACCGCACGGCTGATCGACGTGAAGTTCCATGCCCTCAACAGCGAGTTCTTCGGCACCGCCACCGAGGAAGACCTCGAGTACGACTTCTATCACTGGAGCGCGATCCTGCGCAGCGCTTCGGCCTTCGAGGTCTACCGCAAGGTGTACCGCGACGTGATCAAGCCCGAACGCGTGGCCGAATTGCTGATCCTGCGCGCCGACATGCCGCGCTCGCTACACGCCAGCCTCCAGGAGGTTGTCAAGAACCTCGACAAGGTGAAGAACGACCAAAGCGCTGAGACGCAGCGCCGCGCCGGCAAGCTGCTGGCCGACCTGCAGTACGCGCGCGTCGACGAGATTCTGGCGACCGGGCTGCACGCCTATCTAACGCAGTTTCTCGATCGGGTGAATGAACTGGGGTGGCGAATCAGCCAGGACTTTCTGGTGCCGGGGCGTTGAGTGCATCGCTACCGAGGCCTGCGGACCGATTCTGTTGAGACCAAAGGGACTTGCGAGGGGGTAGTCGTACTTTCGGTGCATGGATGGACCCGACGCCTTTTGCAAGCTCTCGTCCATAATGGGAACGGTCTGCACGGACAAATCAATACCGAGCATTGGACGTCTCTCAGCGTAGGCGAAGTGCGTTTGCCCGGGCTGGGCGTCGTCGATGCGGATTCGACTGACGTCCCCAAAACACAGCGCCGGAGATCAAAGTGCGTACGGCGCGAAGTCGATGGGATGGGCGATGACGGACTGACTGGCGCAGCCCCGCTTGCACATTCCGCCATCCATTTTTATGGGCATGAGGGTGCTCGTCGGGCTCGATACCGCGCATCGAGGGTCGTCGCCCGCGCCTGATCGCTTGCTTGTCAGTACTGAACGGGACTTCTGCGTACCGGCTTCTGCCGGCGCAATGGACAAGGCTCCCGAAAGAACCTCTTTGGCTGACGCTGGAAAGCGCTCAGTAACCGCCGCGGCCTCCGCCGCTGCGATTTCCGCCACCACCATAACCGCCGCCACCGCCGCTGCGACCACCACCGTAGCCGCCGCCTGCAGGACGGGGCTCCATCGGGCGGGCTTCATTGACGGTCAGGTTGCGACCGCCGAGCGAGTGGCCGTTCAGGCCTTCGATGGTCGCCAGCGCTTCCGCGTCGGTGCCCGTTTCGACGAAGCCGAAGCCTTTGGAGCGGTCGGCATCACGCTCGACCATGACCTTGGCGCTGGCGATCGAGCCGTATTGGCTGAAAGCCCGTTCAAGATCGTTGTCGACGAACCTGGCAGTGAAACGCCCAGGAACGTCCGAGCACTAGAGCTGGCCCGGTTGCAACCCGGGCTCAGTGTTTTCCTGAGCGGGGTGATGAGAAACTTCGCTAGAGTGAACTGCGCCGGTTCAGGTTCGTCCACTTCAAGGAACGCGCATGAGCAAGAAAGTCGCATACGTCACCGGGGGCATGGGAGGCATCGGAACCGCCATTTGCCAGCGCCTGCACAAGGATGGTTTCACGGTCATCGCCGGCTGCGGCCCCACCCGTGACCACGCCAAGTGGCTGGGCGAGCAGAAAGCCGAGGGCTACGAGTTCCACGCGTCGGTCGGCAATGTCGGAGACTGGCAGTCGACGGTCGAGGCCTTCACCAAGGCCAAGGCCGAACACGGCAGCGTCGACGTGCTGGTCAACAACGCCGGCATCACGCGGGACCGCATGTTCCTCAAGATGACGCTCGAAGAGTGGAGCGCGGTGATCGAAACCAACCTCAACAGCATGTTCAACGTCACCAAGCAGGTGGTCGCGGACATGGTCGAAAAGGGCTGGGGCCGCATCATCAACATCAGCTCGGTCAACGGCGCCAAGGGTCAGGCCGGCCAGACCAACTACTCGGCCGCCAAGGCCGGCATGCACGGCTTCACGATGGCGCTGGCGCAGGAGCTGGCGGCCAAGGGCGTGACGGTGAACACCGTGAGCCCGGGCTACATCGGCACCGACATGGTCCGCGCGATCCGCCAGGAAGTGCTCGACAAGATCGTGGGCACGATCCCCGTCAAGCGGCTGGGCGCACCGAGCGAGATCGCCTCGATCGTCGCCTGGCTCGCGAGCGACGAAAGCGGCTACTCCACCGGGGCCGATTTCTCGGTCAACGGCGGCTTGCACATGCACTGAGGCACGGAGGCGCTGAAGCGTTCGCGCCGCGGTGTTTTCGGAGACCCGCTGCGGCGGGTCTTGATGATCCAGACGGCGGGCTCACCCCCTCGACCGAGACCGTGATCCGCAGCCATAACGAGGACGAGGCACGGTTGCTCCCCCAGGAAGCGTCGGCCGACCTTCGTTCGCATTTTGCGACCCATGGCCTGGTCGCGGGCGACAGAACGGTGCTATTTGGCCAGCTCCTTGATCCGGTCGACGACCTCCGGATTGGCGAGGGTGGACACGTCGCCTGGATCCTGGCGGTTCGAAATCGCTGCGAGCACGCGACGCATGATCTTTCCCGAGCGCGTCTTGGGCATGTCGGGAACGACGATCACCCGGCGCGGACGCGCAATGGCGCCGATCTCGGACACCACCGATGCCGAGACCCGGTCGGCGATCTCCGTGGAGGGTGCCAACCCCAGCTTCAATGCCACATACAGGTCGGGCACCTTGCCCTTGACCGGGTCGGCCACCGGAACCACGGCCGCCTCGACGACCTCTGGCACGAGCAGCGCAGCCGATTCGATTTCCTTGGTGCCCAGGCGGTGGCCGGCAACGTTGATCACGTCGTCAATGCGGCCGAGGATGCGGTAGTACCCGTCGGCCGCTTGCACCGCGCCGTCGCCCGCCAGGTAGGGCCAGTCGCGCCAGTCCTTGCTCTTGGGGTCCTTGCAGTAGCGCGAGTAGTACTGGCGCACATAACGCAATTCCGATTCCACAGCCGGACCCCGATCCGATTGTTGCCCCTCCCATGAAGATTGAACCTGCCGAAGCCGAAGCCACGTCGCCGCTTGCAGAGTCGCCAGAGTCCAAGAGCGCTGACCACCTGGCAAGGACAAGAACGCGGCGGGGTTCATCAAGCCGAAGGCGCCCTAACGCCGACGACCGGAGATTTCATCGGAGCTTGCAAGGCTTGGAAGCAAGCGACAGGCGATCGCGATCGCAGCGGCCTTCGGTATGCGCTTCTCGATTGCACCGCACGGCACTTTGGCACACGTCAGCGGGAACCTGGACTCTACCGTCGGCTTACGCGTCAAGCCAGCTTCACCAGAACTTCCACCATGGCCGCGGTTTGGGGCTCCTCGGTTGTTCGAGCGTCGCGAGAGGCGAGACCTGGCTGTCCCGCACGCGGCGGCGAAGTTCTGCCTCGAAAGCATGCGCGAGGCCAAAGGCGAGCGCATCCCCGCGTGCGGCCCGACTGCGCCACTCCCGGGCCATCTCGGCCAATTGATCGTCGTCGAGCTCATGCGGCGGCACGCGGTCACTCACGTCCGTTCGTTTCTCTATTTCGTCGGGAGAAGACATTCAGTACCTGATGAGGTGGCTACGCAAAAATAGACCGCGCCACGTCGACATGGCCGTCGCTGGGCTTGGCAGCTTCAATCGTCGAGTTGCGCAGAAAGCTGAGGATCGCCATGTGGCTCGGCGACTCTCGTGCTGACCGAGGGCCGCCGCGCGCGGCCCACGAAGTTTCGCAGTCGCCGTCGCCGACAGCACGTAGCGACCAGAGCCATTGGGACCAGATCGCGCTTCGCAGACCGTCCCCGAGAAAAATGCATGCACCCAGCATCCGAACTGGGCAAAGATTTCCGGGCTGCCGACACCGACCACTGCGCGCCGTCCGACAGTTTTCTCAAATGCTCTCGCTCGCGTCAGCGGCTATCAGGGCTTCGCAGCCATTTCCTCGTCTTGCTCCATTCCGCTTGGGACGAAAGTGACGCCGTGGTGCGCCAAGTAGTCGCGAATCAGACGTCGAACGACCTGCGAAGGGGTGACATCCTGGCGGGCGCAAAGTGCCTCAAAGGCCTTTTTCTTCGAGGGATCGACCAGCACCGTCAGGCGCGCTGTCTTGAGTTCCATGAGCTATCCCTATGTCAGTTTCATGATAATAACAGTATCATCCAGCGCAATCGAATTTCAAGCTAGGCCAAGGCGCTTCCGATGCCCGCTTGGCGGAGATGCCGGAGTTGTTCATTGCATTGTCTCGTTGATTCCTGCGCACCGCACGCGGCTTGGCCGTCCGGTTCGCTGCAGCGCGTAACCGGACGAGTTCGAGACGGCTTCGCGGCGCCCCAGGCTCCGGAACACCAATGACGGCTCTCAGCGCCGCCGTATTCGTCTTGCTGCTGGGCGCCGCAGCTTGTCTGCTGCCCTTGCGCAGCGCCACGCATGCAGGCATCGGGGTGCTTTCGCAAGTGGTCGCAACGGCATTGGTCTGGGCCACGGTGATCCCCGTTCTGGCCGGTGGAGCGGCCGTGGTCGGCGAACTGGCGTGGGCCTATCCGGTTGGCACGCTGCGGGTGCGATTGGACGCGTTGGGTGCCTTCTTCCTGGCCTGGTCGCTCCCGATGACCTTGCTGGGCAGCATCTACGCGGTGGGCTACCTGCGGCCGTACTTCGGATCGAAGCGGCATCTGGGGGTGCACTACGCGTTGCTGAACCTGACGTCCTTGTCGTTCGTGCTCGTCTACACCGCGGATCATGCGCTGATCTTCCTGCTCGGCTGGGAGACCGCCGCTCTGGCCGCATGGCTTCTCGTCATCTGGGACTACACGAACCAGAAAGTCCGCTTTGCCGGGTTCAACTACCTGGTGTCCACGCACATCGGTCTGATCTTCCTGGTTGCGGCGTTCATGATCCTGTACACGCACTCGCGCTCGTGGGACCTCAGCAGCTTCGGGGGATGGCTGCGCGACAACGCAGGCTCGGAACGCAACCTCGTCTTCCTGCTGCTGGTCACGAGCTTCGGCCTCAAATCCGCGTTCTTCCCGTTTCATTCCTGGCTGCCACGGGCCCACGCGGCGGCGCCGGCGCACGTGTCGGCGCTGATGTCGGGCGTCATCCACAAGGCCGGCCTCTACGCACTGGTGCGCTTCGTTTTTCTGATCGGCAAGCCTGACGAATGGATGGGCTGGTTCCTGATCGGCTTCTCCGTCCTGTCGGCGGTGGTCGGCGCCCTGTACACGGTCGGGCAACGTGACCTGAAGCGCCTGCTGGGCTACTCGTCGACCGAAAACGTGGGCATCGCCGGCATCGGCTTCGGTGTCGGCTGCCTCGGGCTGAGCTGGGGCAACGCCTCGCTGGTAGCGATCGGATTCGCGGGTGGATTGCTGCACGTGCTGAATCACGCGTTCTTCAAGTGCCAACTGTTCTACGCCGCCGGCGCGGTCTACCAGGCGACACATACCGTCGACATGGAAAAGCTGGGAGGGCTGTCACGCTTGATGCCCTGGACGGCGCTGAGCTTCCTCCTTGGCGGCGTCGCGATCGCCGCGCTACCGCCACTCAACGGCTTCACCAGCGAGTTCGTCATCTACTCGGGTCTGTTCACCGATGCCCCCATCGGCGCCTGGGCCAAGGTGGCGCTGTGTGCAGCCGGTGCGCTACTGGCCTTCGTGGGCGCAGTCTCCGCGTTGAGCATCACGCGCGCCTTCGGCGTGGTCTTCCTTGGCGTGCCGCGAGACCGCAACGTGACGCCACCCACCGAGGTGAGCCGCTGGATGCTGGTGCCCATGGGCGTGCATGCGGTGGGCGTCATCGTACTCGGCGTCATACCGGTGCTGGGCTTCAAGCTGGTGCAAGGCTCCACCATCATCGCGCTCGGGGCGTTGCTTAAGCCGACCGTCAACGTCCTGCAGCCGATCGCCGACACGCTGATGTGGATTGGCATGATCTCCGGTGCGCTCGCTCTGTCGATCAAACTGCTGATCTGGTTGCGATCCAGATCGGCGTCCCAGTCGGCTGCGAGCCATGTGACCTGGGGCTGCGGCTATGGTGCGCCGACCCCGCGCATGCAGTACACCGGCTCCAGCTTCTCTTCAGACTTTAGCGCCCGCTTTCGCGCTGTGGTGCTGATGCTGCGGCGGCGGAAAGCGCCAGCGGGTTACTTTCCGACCGAAAGCTACCTGGTCACCGACTGTGTGGACGCGGTCGAGCGAAGGCTGTTCTCCGTCATCGGCCACGGAGATGCGTCGGCTGGCGACCTGTCGAAGAGGTTGCGCGAAGACGATCCGCGCGTCGCCTTCGCGGCCGCCCTGGTCGGCATCGTGGTGATCGCCGGAGTGCTGGTGCTGGCGAGCGGGCCGCTGCGATGAAGCTGTTGATCGTGGTCGCCCATGTGCTCATTGCGCTCGGCATGCCAGTGCTGATGGTCGGCCTCGTGAACCGAACCAAGGCGCTGTGGGCCGGGCGCAAGGGACCGCGTCTCATGCAGTTGGGCTGGGACCTCTTGCGCCTGCTGCGCAAGCGGCCGGTTTTCAGCGTCGTCGCCACGCCCTTGTTCCGGACTGGTGCCTGGGTGGTCCTGGCGGCGTCCGTGCTCGCCGCGATGATCGCGCCGATTCTCGGCAGCATCGCGCCGCTCGAGTTCAGGCATGACTTCATCTTCTTTGCCTACACGCTCGCGCTGGCCCGCATCTTTCTCATGCTGTCGGCCATGGACGTCGGCAGCTCGTTTGAGGGCATGGGCGCCGCCCGCGAGGCATCGTTCACCGCCTTCGTCGAACCGGCGCTGTTCATGCTCGTCGGGGCTGCCAGCGTGGTCACCGGCCACAGCAGCTTCGCCGGCCTGATCGGCCATCTGCACCAAGCCGAGTCGTTCCGCTGGCTGGCGGCGCCCGCTGTCGCAGTTCTTTTCGTCCTGCTGCAGGCCGAAGCCTCGCGAGTGCCCGTGGACGACCCGCTGACACACCTCGAGCTGACGATGGTCCACGAGGTGATGGTCCTCGACCACAGCGGCCCGGAACTGGCTGCGATGCAATTCGCGGCGGCCCTGAAAATGACCATCTATGCGGGTTTGATCGCGGCACTTCTCAATCCCTTTGACCCCCTGAACGCGCCGCTGGCCTGTGTGGTCGCCTCGCTGTTCATCATGGCCGGCGTCGCCGTGGTGGTGGGATGCGTCGAGTCGCTGGTCGCGCGACTGCGCATGAGCCTGGTGCCGCGGTATCTCATGCTGGCGTCGGCCGTGGCGGCCCTGTGCCTGGGCGGCGCCGGCTGGTTGGGGAGGTCCTGATGAGGCTAGCGCTGGTCGTTTTCCTGGTCGCCGCCGTCATTCCGGTCTTCTTCGGCAAGATCCGCTCCGCGCCGGTCTGGCTCGCGTTGCAGGCCCTGGCGTTGGGCTGGAACGGCATCGTGCATCACGCTGAGGTATCGGTCCATGCGCTCGTGGCACTGCTTGAGGTCCTCCTCGTGCGTGGTGTCATCGCCCCGCTACTGTTGCGCCGGGCCATCCGCCTGCGCGCAGAGCCGAACCTCGACCTGATGCCTTCGAACCTCTTTACATGGGCGATCGCCATCGCGCTCATCGTGCTGGCGTTCGAATTCGGCGCTCCCGCCATGTCCGATCGGCAGGCCCTCGCGCTCGGCGTCGTCGGTGCCACAGTGGCCGTGGCCTTGTTGGTACTGTCGACCAACAATTCGCCTCCAGCCCAGTTGGTTGCCGTGCTCTTCATGGAAAACGCACTGGCGTTGTTCGAGTCGCTGCTTCCCGAGCCGTGGCCGCTGCCGGTCCACGCTGCGCTGAGTGCCATCTACCTGCTCACGGTCGGCGTGGGCGGCTGGCTGGTTGGAGTACCCGAATCGGGCCAAACGAACGGCGAGCCACACGTGGTGAAGGAAAGCGCATGAGCCCGCCGCCAGCCAGTCGCGAGGCAGGCGCGCTCACGCTTGGCGGGGTTGCGCTCGACACACAGAGTGCACTCATGACCCTGGCGGATCCGAGTTCGATAAGCCCAGACCCGGGCGTTCGTCATCGATGGGTTGGCCCGGCGATGGTCGCGGTGGCACTGGCCAGCCTGTTGCTGTCAGCCACCCTCTTCGTGCTCACGCCGCTTACCGAACTGCCGCTCTATTTTGCACAGCGCTATTTCGTGATCGACGCGACCTCGCTGCTGTTCCTGCTGGTGATCAACAGCGTCTTCCTGGGTATCAGCGTCTACATGGCCTCGCGCGTGGGTACGTCGACTGCGCTGGCCAAGAACATCCTGTCCAGGACTTCACTCACGCTCGCGTTCATGGCGGCCATGAACCTGGGCGTGATGGCCAACAACCTGCTGCTGTTGTGGGCGTTCATCGAGCTGACTACCTTGTGCGCAGCGCCTCTGGTCGCCCAGGGCAGTGCACCGGCGCCGCATCGTGTCGCTTGGCGCTATCTGCTGTATTCCAGCATGTCCCTCGCGCTGACTTTCCTGGGCATCATGTGCCTCACCCGCTCGGCGTACCTGCAGGGCGTGGAGATCAATTTCGCCCTCGGCGAAATGGCGGCGGCCGTGCCGACCGTCGGCGACAGCTGGCAACACCTCGGACTGGGGTTGATGCTGTTCGGCCTGGGCAGCAAGCTTGGCCTCGCGCCACTGTACAGCTGGATGCCGGAGACCTATGAAGCAGCGCCGACCAGCACGAGCGCGCTGCTGGCGGCTGTGCAGTTCAACATCAGCGTGGTGGCAGTCTTCCGCATCCTGCAGGTGTTTCGCGCCCAGGACACCGGCTTCGTGGCATATCAGCTGTTGATCATGGGCTGCCTGTCGCTGGTGGTGGCGGCGATTCAGGTGATGGCCGCGCGCAGCTACAAGCGGCTGATCGCCTATGCGTGCGTCAGCTCCTCCGGCGTGATCGCGATCGGGTTGTCGGTGGGCAAGGCGGCGGCGTACGGCGTGCTGCTCTACGTCGTCAGCAACGCCTTCGTCAAGGCACTGCTGTTCCTCACCGCAGGCCGGCTGCGGGCCGTCTACGGCACCAACGAAGTCAAGGCACTGAGCGGTGTGATCCGGGTGCTACCGTTCTCAGGGCTGCTGTTCGCCGTGGGCACTTTCGCCCTGCTGGGCTTCCCACCGTTCGGCAGCTTCATGGCCGAGATGCTGATCTTGTCGGGCATCGTGCAGTCGGGCAACCTGATCGCGTTCACGATGATGTGCACGATGCTGACGATCATCTTCGTCGCGACCGGCCGATCCATTTTTCCGATGCTGTGGGGACCGTCGGACCGGCAAGGTCCACCGATCACCGAAAGCTGGGTGACTGCGGTGCCCAAGCTCGGATTCGTTGTTGTCCTGGTCCTGCTCGGCGTCTACACACCGGCCCCGATCAGCCAACTGCTGCTGCAAGTGGCGCAATCGATTGGCGGGCAATGATGGGACCCGCCAAGCCAGTTGCCATGGTGCCGACCCGCGAGATCGCACCCTTCGGCTTGGCCGAGTGGGCGGGCTGCTGCGCGCAGGCCCTCGGCGCCGGCGATCGCATGATCACGCTTTTCGGGCGCCCCGATGCGAACGACGAAGTGGTGGTCACGGCGGTTCTGCAGGGCCATGAAGGGCAGCTCAGCGCCCTGCGCGGCCGCGGGAAGTGCCACGAATCGTTCCCATCGCTCACTCCGCGGCATCCGGCCGTACAGATGTTCGAACGGGAGTTGTGGGAGCAAACAGGACTTACCCCTGTTGGGCATCCCTGGCTCAAGCCGGTGCGCTACGAGGGGCCTCGCCAGCAGCGCATGGCTGAACATCCATTCTTCAAGGTGCGCGGGCAGGAGATCCACGAGGTAGGAGTCGGTCCGATCCACGCCAGCGTGATCGAGCCGGGACATTTCCGCTTCATGTGCCACGGCGAGCAAGTGCACCACCTGGAAATCCAGCTCGGCTACCAGCACCGCGGCGTCGAGGCACTCCTGTTGCGCCGCCCGCCGCTCGCGCTCACGTCGTTGGTCGAGTCCATCGTTGGCGACAGCAGCATCGCTTATGCGTGGGGCTACTGCGCCGCGGTGGAAGCGCTGTCCGGTGCTCAGGTGAGCATCGAGTCCGATCTCGTGCGCGGCGTCGCGTTGGAACTCGAGCGCGTGGCCATGCATCTGGCAGGCCTCACCGGGCTCGCCACCGACATCGCGTTCCTGCAGGGGGGCGCCACCTATGGGCGTTTGCGCACGGCGGTCATCAACGCATCCATGCGCGCCTGCGGCAGCCGCTTCGGCCGGGGTTGGTTGCGACCGGGCGGCGTGCGGTTCGGGATCACCAATGAGCTGCGACGGGACCTGCTCACGACCATCGCGGCCTTCACGAAGGACATTGCCGAAGTCAACGACCTGATGCTCAACGCGCGCAGCGTTCAGTCGCGGTTTCAGGGAGTGGGCGTCGTCAGCAACGAGGCTGCGCAGGATATCGGGCTGGTGGGCTTGGCGGGGCGCGCCAGCGGCGTTGCCGTTGACATGCGCATCAGCCTGCCCGGGCAGCTGCACACCAGCCATCCCATCAGGCTTCTGACCGAGGAGACGGGCGACTGCTGGGCGCGACTGAAGCTTCGCATGCGCGAGATCGACGAATCCATCCGCTGGTTGACGCAGGTGCTCGATGCGCCGGGGCCCGACCTGATGACCGCGACGCCCGCGCCGGTAGGGCCGCTCAGCCCTGACACGCTGTGCGTCTCGGTGCGCGAAGGCTTCCGAGGACCCGTGGTCCAAGCGTTGGAAACGGGCGCCGATGGGCGCCTCCTTCACTACAAGGTCCAGGATCCGTCGCTGCTGAACTGGTTCGGCCTCGCGCTCGCCCTTCGCGACAACGAGATCTCGGACTTCCCCATCTGCAACAAGAGCTTTGATCTTTCCTATTGTGGGAACGATCTTTAGGAACATCGGTGCTCCAGTCGATCAAGGTCAGGGTCTCGCAGGGGACTCAATACATCAAGGATCCTCGCCAAGCGAACCCTGTCGGCTTCCGCGGCAAGCCCGTCATCGGTGCCGCTCCCTGCGAAACGGGTTGCAATGCCTGCGCTACCGCCTGTCCAGCCGAGGCGATCACGCCGGACCCGGTGCAGATCGATCTGGGCCGCTGCGTCATGTGCGGCGATTGTGCTTCCGCATGCCCAAGCGGGAAGCTTTCCTTCACGAACGACTTCCAACTGGCCTCTACCAGCCGCTCGGGATTGGTGATCAGCGCCGCGCGGCCGGCACCTGATCCCGTCAAGGTATCCGAAGCACTGCGCAAGCGATTTGGTCGTTCGCTCAAGCTGAGATCGGTCTCGGCAGGCGGCTGCAACGGCTGCGAGCTCGAGGTCAATGCACTCACCAATGTCAACTTCGACATCGGGCGCTATGGCATCGACATCGTGGCATCCCCGCGGCATGCGGACGGCCTGGTGTTGACGGGGCCGATCACGCGCAACATGGCCGCGGGGCTGCAGCTGTGCTGGGACGGCATGCCCGACCCCAAGCTGGTGATCGCAGTCGGGGCCTGCGCGATATCGGGCAGCCCCTTCGAGGAATCGTCAGCCTTGGAGCGAAGTTTCCTCGACCGATTCAAGCCGACGCTCTACGTGCCTGGGTGTCCGCCCCATCCGCTCACTTTCGTATGCGGGGTGCTCGACCTGCTCGGCATCAGGAGCTGAGATATTTCACTGACTCGCGGCTTAGAGGGGGCCCCACAACCAGAGCCACAGTATTAAGGGCGATGGTCTTTGTTCTGGATGAGGCGTATGCTTTTTGCCCCGTTTACAGTTCTCGCCCCCCTCGTACTGGGGCGGCAGTTTGAGCGTCGTTCACCGGAATCTTCGCCATGTCTTCCCCCCACACCCATGCCCATTCCCAAATCGACTTCGTATCTGGCGACGTCGATGCGCTCGCATCTCACATGCGGCAGTGCGCGCTTTCGCGGGAGCGGTTGTTTGCGTTTAAGAACAGCCTCCAGCGGGTGCGCTCGGTCGCTGCCGGTCACATCGTGACGATAGTTTGCGTGGCCGTCGTGCTCGGCCTCGGGATGTTCGCGGTCGCTTGACCGCCGCAGCAGTCGTCCGGCGCGGCCTGCTCACAATGGTTGGCGTGGAGACGATCGGCGCGGAGGAATCTTCCGAAGTACATCGTGCGCTCTAACCGGCGATCAGGGGTACCGGCTTGAGTGGCTCCAGTCCTTGAAACGATCGACCGTTCTGACCTGCGCCGGCCGAATCTTATTTTGCGAGTGACCGCGCATGCCGCCGCGGCCTCTGGGTGGTGCGCTCGACCGTTGGCTGTTCACCCGCATTCGCCCGGCTCGGTATCGTGAGCTGCCCTGGAAGCTCTCGCAGCCGCCAGTCTGCCGAGCATGACCACTGAAACAGCGCCGACCGCGCCGCAGATGTACCTTGCAATGGCATTCTGCGGGACCATCCACGCGATCCCGGCGTCGGTGGCCAGCATGACACCGCTGATCCAGCCAAGAAGTAATCCACCTGCGGTCACGACGATCGGGTAGCGATCCATCAGCCGCAATGCCAAGCGGCTGCCGACAACGATGATGGGGATGCTTACCAGCAGCCCGAACACCACGATCGCCATCTTGTGCTGGATGGCGGCGCTTTCAGCTGCCGCGGCAATCGCCAACACGTTGTCGATACTCATCACCAAGTCGGCGGTAATCACAGTTCGTATGGCTGTGCCGAGTTGTTCGGTGCTCCCGACGTGCGCATGGCTACTGCCTTTATCTTGCGGGAGAACCAATCTGACCCCGATCCATATGAGGAGCACCGCACCGACGATCTTCAAGTAGGGAATCGCAAGGATGTGGAGCGCGAAAAAGATTAGAACAACTCGCATGAGGATCGCACCAAGCGTTCCCCACACGATCCCTTGGATGCGCTGGTAATCGGGCAGCCCGCGGCAGGCCATCGCGATCACAACGGCGTTGTCGCCACCCAGCAGGATGTCAATCATGATGATCTGGCCAACCGCGAGCCAGAAGGCAGGAAGCAACAGCTGTTCTGTCAAAGGCATCCCTCCAACGGCTTGCAAGCGACCTTGTCTCTCCCACAAGTACCGCAACCCTGCGATGAACTCGACGAGACAGGTCTCCCAGGTTCTAGTTGACGATGCCCGAAACGTCGATGTTGTGGTGATCGCGCCGATTCACCAGGGCCTTGAACATTCCGGCGCCTTCTCGTTGTTGTCGGCCATACGGGCGGCGGCGACGGGTAACGCCTCTCTGCTGCATTGCCGCATCACGGTTGGCCATGCCTGCCGCGATCCGGCCTACGTGGCCGCCAAACATGGTAATATCATTACCATTGCAATTACACCTTCAACGCATTACATTTGCCTTGAAGCTTATGCCTCCTTGAGCGCGTTGGCTAGCCCAGCGTCGAGAAATCGCGGCGCTGGCCACACTTGCAGCGTGGAGGCTCGATGACGTGGGGTGCATTCGCCCGACTCTTGTTGTTGTTCCGGCAGCGACGGCGATCGCAGTTCGAGTTGACCGGCGGTGTTCACCGAGACGACGGCTGATCAACGTCGTTCGAGGGGCCTGAGGCGACCACCATGCCCCAACAGCATTTCAACAGGCCCGCAGCGGCCGGCGGATCACATCTCAATCACAACCTGATGCTGGTGCAATTTCTGCCGCCCGGCGGGGAACCACGAGTTGGTGCAGCACTCTGGCGCGAGGGTGACCGTGTCCACCTCGCAGCGCCGCTCATGCGCGCACGCAACGGCGTTCGGGATCCGAAGTCCTTTGCGCGGCAATTTCCCGATGCCTTGGCGTCGATCGATGCCTTCGAAGAAGCCATGACCTGCCTGGATGCAGCGTGCTACGCTGCCGCCGATCCGCACGAGGTTGACACTGCCTGCCAGCTGTACCCTGAGTGGAGGCTGCAATGCTTGCGCTACGACGGAAGCGATTCGAGCTTGTTGGGGCTCGCAAGTCTCATTCGAGCGGCCGGGACCACCGGCTCATTCCCGAAATTGATCATGCGCGACTGCCTGCTGGAAATCGTCAGGCAGATACTGAAGAATGCCCCCGAGTTGGCAGCAGTCCAGATCGAATCGACTTCTCAAGAGGGGGATGATGTGGCGACGCTGGACCTGGGGCTGGATGGCCCGGTGGTCGTCACCTTGCTCACGAACATCGCCTCGACGGACGTCGTACGGCAAGGGGTATTGGCACATCACCGGATGACTGACCCGAACAGTGCTCACGTTCAATGCCTGCTCGTAGTACCCAACCTTCAGATCAGCCAACCGACATTCCTCACCCCGCGCGTAGTGATCGCCAACATGGACACTGAGCACATTCGCGCCTCGCTGGTACACATGGCCAAGCGCTGAAACCCAAGTAGCCCCTCAATCAAGAAACAGAAAACCGACCTTGCCCATGTCCGATCGTTCCGCATCTGCGCAGCACGTCAAACCCTTCATCTACGAGACCACCAACTCCAAGGCCCTCCACTTCTGTATCAGTGACGTTCAAAGCTACATGCGGACCAATGATCCCAATGCGCTGGCTCTCGAATACACGCGCACGATGATGGGCTTCCTGCTTTTCAAGCCGGAACCGCGCAGCATTGGGATGGTCGGCTTGGGCGGCGGGTCGCTGGCCAAATTCTGCTACCGCTATTTGAGCCGCGCCCGAATCCAGATCGCAGAGATCAATCCGATGGTGATCGCGTTGCGCGAGGAGTTCCACATCCCGCGCGATGACGCGCGGTTCATCGTTTTCCAAGCCGATGGGGCGGAATTTGTACGCCGTAGTCCAGCCCGTTTCGACGTGTTGATCGTCGACGGCTATGACCTTGAGGGACTGCCTGCCCAGTTGTCTTCTCAAAGCTTCTACGACGACTGCCGCGAGACGCTCCAGCCCAACGGAATCATGGTGGTCAATTTGCAGTACGGCGACCCCGAAACCGACGAGCACCTGGCTCGCATCCGTCGCAGCTTCAATGGCTCGGTCCTGGTTGTCGATGACGGCGAGGAGAGCCACAGCATCGTGTTTGCCTGCAACGGCACTGCCCTGGAGACGTATCGGTTGGGAGCGATTCGCAGGCCGCCAAACCTCGACCCAGGCGCAGCCAGCCAGTTGCTCGCAGGGTTTGCATTGATCGCATCGGTGCTGAAAGATCAGCGACGCTAGTGTTGCGAGTTAGAAGTTCGTTGAACTAATCTTACTGTGTTAGTAATTTGAGCGAAATCAAGGCATTATGCGCACTTCTTCAGGAGAAGGGTGAACCTTGATGGAAGACTTACAGGAATTCGAGCGCTACATGGCCCATCTGAGCGGGGGGCTGGGTCATTCCGACCGTCATGCGGGCTTGCGGGGTTACACCACGGGGCTGATGTCGCCGCTGCAGCGCAAGAGCGTGGAGCCGATGGCGGCGCATATGGACCCGCTGAATGTGCGTTCGCGCCACCAGTCGCTGCACCACTTCGTGGCCGATGCGAATTGGTCGGACGAGCAGATGCTGCTGGGGGTATGCCAGTGGGTGGTGCCGTTGATGGATTTCAGCGACGGCGGTTGGTGGATCATCGACGACACGGGATTTCCCAAGCAGGGGCGGCACTCGGTGGGCGTGGCGCGCCAATACTGCGGGATGCTGGGCAAGCAGGACAACTGCCAGGTGGCGGTGAGCGTGTCGCTGGCCTGCGCGGCGGCCAGCATTCCGGTGGCGTGGCAGCTGTACCTTCCCCAGGAGTGGGCCGACGACCCGGCCCGACGCGAGAAGGCCCGCGTGCCCGAAGCGCTCGAGTTCGCCACCAAGCCTCAAATCGCGCTGCAGCAGATCGAACACCTGCTGGCCCAGGGGGCGCCGAGGCACTGCGTGTTGGCCGACGCGGGTTACGGCGTGGACACGGCGTTTCGCGAACGCCTGGGCGAGCTTGGCTTGCGCTACGTCGTGGGGGTGACAGGCAGCGTCACGGTGTGGCCGCCCGGGCACGAACCCCTGCCGCCCAAGCCTTACAGCGGCAGGGGCCGTGTGCCACGGCGGCTGCGCCACGGCGATGCCACCGCCCCAAAGCACCGGCCCCGCACGGTCAAGGACGTGGCCTTCGACATCGAGCCCGACGACTGGCAAGAAGTCACCTGGCGCGAGGGCACGAACTCTCAGCTGCGCTCGCACTTCGCCCGAGTGAGGGTACGTGCGGCGCATCGCGACCAGGAGCGCAGCGAACTGCGCGAGCCGCAATGGCTGCTGATCGAATGGCCCGAGGGCCACGACGAACCGCTGAAGTACTGGCTGTCGACGCTTGCCGAAGACACACCGCTGGAGCGCATGGTCTATGAGGCCAAGATGCGCTGGCGCATCGAGCGCGACTACCAGGATCTCAAGCAGGACCTGGGCCTCGGACAGTACGAAGGCCGAGGCTGGCGCGGCTTTCATCATCACGCCAGTCTCAGCATTGCCGCCTACGGCTTCTTGCTTGCGCAACGGCTGCAGCACCCCGCCGAGATCGACGGTAAAAAAAACTCCGCACGCCAGGAGCCTGCCCTACCCACGCATTACAAACCTCGGGGAAGCCCAGAGGGCGCAGCGCCACGTCCCATCCTCCATCACGAGCTTGCGATTGCGTATCGGCGCGCTGCTGGCTCGTAACCTGCCTCGGTGTCCCTGTTGTCTTCGGCATCAACCAGCACCAAATATCTAACACAGTAAGACTAATCAATGTCGCGTTGATCGATCGTGTACCGTATGTTCACGACGAGGCCGCGATGCGTGGGAAGACCCAAGACCGAACTGGTGTTGACGGAAGACGAGTACGAGCAGCTCACCGCACTGACATTGCGGCGCAAGACCGCGCAGGCCTTGGCGCTGCGGGCACGCATTGTTCTGAGCTGTGCCGAAGGCGTTGATAACAAGGCAGTTGCGAGCCGGCAGCGCGTGACGCCTCAGACCGTCTCGAAGTGGCGTGCCCGATTCGTTGAGCATCGGCTGGACGGATTGCTCGATGCCCCCTCGACCCGGCGCACCGCGCACGATCGACGACGCACGCGTGGACGCCGTGATCGCCAAGACGCTGGAGAGCGTGCCCGACGCCGCGACGCACTGGAGCACGCGCACCATGGCGCGCGAAGCCGGCCTATCGCAAACGGCGGTGTCGCGCATCTGGCGCGCATTCGGACTGCAGCCCCATCGCCAAGATACCTTCAAGCTTTCCAGCGACCCGCTGTTTGTCGAGAAGGTGCGCGACATCGTCGGGTTGTACATGGACCCGCCGCTGATGGCCATGGTGTTGTGCGTCGATGAGAAGAGTCAGATACAGGCACTGGACCGCACGCAGCCCTTGCTTCCCCTGGCGCCCGGCATCGCCGAGCGGCGCACCCATGACTACGAGCGCCATGGCACGACCACCCTGTTCGCAGCGCTGGACATTGCCACCGGAGCCGTCATCGGAGATCTGCATCGGCGCCACCGCAGCGCCGAGTTCCTACAGTTCCTGCGCACCATCGAGGCCAACGGTAATAGTCCGGCCGACCCCGTTCTTGACGTCAGTGGTCACGGCCAGGAGGGCGTCAGGCTGTGACGTCAGTGATGTGCTGAAGGAAGGCGAACCCAACTCGCCAGGCACGGCCGTCGCAATGAATGGTGGCGGTGCGTTGGTTGATGCGCGTGATTTGCCCGATGTGCCGCTGCAAGCCTTGATCGGCGAAGCTCACGCGCTGGCCGACACGGAAGTTTTCGCGGCGCGGAATCTCCGGCGGCGGAGTGGGCTTGCTCGGCGCGGATGCTTGCTCGCCCGTGTTTGCGGTGGCCGACTCCGTCGTCATGATGGCGGCGTAAGGCAGGCTGAGATGTTTGTTGTTGGCCTCGTCGAGCACCGTCACACGGTCGTTCTTCATTGACACGACCCGCACCGTCCGCCACTTGCCGTCGCCCCAATGGAGATACTGCACCTGCTGACCCAGATGCAGTTGGCTGCGCGCCTGTACGACGCGCCGCGGATCGGCCAGCAGTTGTTCGATCACCCAGCTGAGCTGGTACAGCTCAGCACTGGTGGCCATGGGCAAGTCTTCGATCAGCTTGATGCGCATGGCCCATTTTGCCCACGACGCCAGCTCAGGCGGCCTGCGCGAGCTCCTCGTACCAGGATGGCCGAAGCTGTTGGAGCTGGGGCGCCACGACCTAGGGCAGCAGCTCGTCGATTCGGTTGATCGGGTGGTCGGCGATGCGCTCCAGTACATGGCGTAGATACGCCTGCGGGTTGATCCCGTTGAGCTTGGCCGTTCCGATCAACGTGTAGATCACTGCAGCGCTGTGGCCGCCGGCATCCGAGCCCAGATGCAAGAAGTTTTTTCTTCCGATTGCAACGCCGCGCAGCGCGCGCTCGGCCGCATTGTTGTGCGCCTCGATGCGCCCGTCATCCACGAAGCGTGTGAGCGCCGTCCAGTTGCCCAACGAGTATCCGATGGCCAGCGCCAAGGGCGACTTTGCCGAGAGCTGCGCCAAGGTCGTGTTCAGCCAGAGCTTCAGGTCCTCGAGCAAGGGGCGCGTGCGCGCCTGCCGAACGCGCATGCGTTCATCGGGCGGCTTGCCATTGATCTCGGCCTCTACCTTGAAGATCTTGCCGATGCGCAGCAGCGCTTGATGCGCCAAGGTGCCAGCCAGCTTGTGTTGCCGCTCGTGGATGTCCCACACCTTTCGTCGCGCGTGGCTCCAGCATGCCGCCTCGATGACCCGGCCGTCTTCGTAAAGGGGGTGATACCCCGCGTACGCATCGGCTTGCAGGATTCCCCGGAAGTCCTTCAGGTGACGCACCGGATGCTCGCCCCGGCGGTTGGCCGAGTACTGGAACCACACCGCCGGCGCGGCCGTGTCGGCACTCGGGCGATCATCTCGCACATAGACCCACAGCCGCCCGGTGCTCGCCTTGCTCCCGGCACCGCCGAGCACACGGATAGGCGTGTCGTCGCCGTGGACCTTTGCGGCGCGCAGCACATGGCGCCCGAGGGCATCGGCCAGCGGCGCCATCAGGCGTGCCGCCTGGCCGACCCAGTCTGTCGGCGTGGAGCGAGGCAACTCCACGCCATCGCGCGCATAGATCTGGCACAGCCGGTACAGGGGCGTGTGGTCCGCGAACTTGCTCGTCAGTACGTGGGCGAGCAATCCGGCACCGGCCAGGCCGCGCGCGATCGGACGGCTCGGCGCGAGCGCCTGCACGATCGTGCTGCATCCGCCGCAGGCCAGCTTCGGTCGAACATGGCGCACGACGTGGAAGCTGCCGGGCTCGTAGTCGAGGACCTCCGAGACGTCCTGGCCGATCTCGCGCAGGCCGTTGCCGCACGCCTCGCACGTGCAGCCACCTTCAGGCGTGTGCATCACGGTGCGCCGCGGCAAGTGCTCGGGCAGTCCGCGCGAGCCGGTTTCCTGCCCGGCCTTGCGCTTCTTGCGAGCGTCTTGCATCGACCTGACGTTGGACTGCTGCTCGCTGTCTTCGGCGCCCTCGCTGCCCTCGCAATGAGCCGTCAACACCACGGCCGGCTGCGCGACCTGGCCACCCACTAGTTCAAGCTGTGCATGCTCGAGCTGTTCGCTGGAACGGCCGTATTTCATGCGCCGCAAGTAGGCCAGCTCGACCTTGAGCTTGTCGATGGTCAGCAACGCGATCTTCAACGCCTCCTGCGAACGCACCACTTCGCCATTGAGCAAAGCGTTGCTGGCAAGCAGTTGTTCGGGCGTCATGGCATGACTGTGCCGGATGCGCCCGGCACTCCCCACGGGAGATGTCCTGTCAACCCGTCGGCTTGGGTCTACGCCGCGGCACGCGGTTGCCAGGTGCGCTCGGGGCGGCGCCAGTCGATGCCTTCGAGCAGCATGGACAGTTGCGCGGCACTGAGCGCGATCGAGCCGGACTCGGCGTTCGGCCAGATGAAGCGGCCACGCTCCAGGCGCCGGGACAGCAGGTACATGCCGTCCCCATCGCTCCACAGCAGCTTGACCAGATCCCCGCGGCGGCCGCGGAAGACGAAGACGTGACCGCCGTACGGATCTTCAGTGAGCGCGGTCTGCACTTTGACGGCGAGCGTGTCCATGCCACAGCGCATGTCGGTGACACCGGCGGCCAGCCAGATCCGGGTACCCGCGCGCGGACCGATCATGACGATTGGCGCAGCGCGCGCAACACGCTGCACAGGCTCGCTTCGTCGACGGCGCCGTGCAGGCGCAACTGCGCACCTGCGATCTCCAGTTCGATGACGCCGGTCCGCGCGGGCTTGGCCGGCGCCGGTGCGATGGTGGCAAGCGGCGAAATCGCGTTGACACCCGAATCTTCGCCGACCGATGCCAGGCGCACGGGCAGCAGTACGGCAGGCGTCGTATGAAGCAACGTCAATTCGCGTTGGCGATCGCGCCGCCACTTGAACAACAGGTTGGCGTTGATGCCGTTGGCCATCGCGATGGCCGACACCGACGCGCCGGGCTGCATGCTCAACTCGATCAGCCGCGCCTTGAATGCGCGCTCGTGATGGCGACGTGACGGTTCGACGCCCTCTGCTTGACTCTTCATGGTGTGCACGATCTCCTGTTGGTGCACACCATCTCCGGGCACGCACTGTTCAGGTCACATGCTCCGAGATCTCGCCAGCTCCAACAAGAACGGTGCTGGCCGGACTATTACGGCCAACGTGCCGGTAGTGCTCGACGTCCACCTCGTGACGGACAACTACGGCACCCACAAGACACCTGCCATCAAGAACTGGCTCGCCCGGCATCCTTGCTTTCACGTGCATTTCACGCCGACCTCCGCGTCTTGGCTCAACCAGGTCGAGCGCTGGTTCGCCACCCTGACGCAGAAGTGCATCCGCCGCGGGACTCATCGCTCAACTCGTCAGCTCGAGCAGGCCATCAGGCACTACATCAAGATCAACAACGACGACCCGAAGCCGTTCGTATGGTCCAAGACAGCTGATGACATCCTCGCAAGCGTCGAACGGTTTTGCTTGCGAACTTCTAACTCACGACACTAGCAGCCAGTTGAGGACGATGGCTGCACCCCCCAGCGCTGCCCAGCAGAAGAGGCGAAACGAGAGCTTGCCGCGCAGCATCCCCATGGCCGCGCAGACGATCAGCAGTGTTGCCGCGCCAAAGGCGCAGCGCTAGAGAAGAAGGTCGATGATCGGCTGACCCGAGCGCACGACGAACCATCCGATGGTTCCCGAGATCACCATGGCGGCGGTCATCTCGATCGAGCCGCGGGTCTTGTTGTTCATTGCTGAGAGTGCCACTGGAGACGACGCTATCGCAGCTTTTCGATGTAGAAGCCGCTGAGTTCACCCGTCGAATGCCGTATCAATTGATACGCGACGCCTTGCTTCTTGCACCAGGCAAGGACAACCCACACTGTGGCTCCAGCGGCCGAGTGAGCGGATCCGCCCCTCTTGACAAACGAGTCAATGATTTGCCGTGCAACTGCAGGAGTCACCGCCACTGGATGGGTGTCAGGTGGCGGATCAATCGGGTCCAACAGTCGGCGGCTGCGGCCGTCAAATGGATCGTAGTTCATAACCCTGGTAGACGCTGAGGTTGAGCCCTTGGCAGTGGCGGTACTGGTTGTGCGACCTTGCCGCTCTGCCATTGAGCTACCCCACTGGCGCAGCAGCCCGATGCCGTACGCGGTGGCGAGGCTCATTGCAAACAGCTCTCCTCCGTCTTCGATCACGTTCATGCCGCGAAATCCGATGCCAGCGGAAACCAGCGCGACATGACCCATGTCGACAACGACACCGAAGAACAACAGCACGGCGAACATCCACAGCAACTGAAGGGAATGCGATTGCGCAAGCGGTTTGCTGCGGCGATGCGCCCACCAGCACAGCGCAATCAACGGCACGCCGAAAAACGCCGAAACCATTAGTTCGCCGAAGTCCTGCCCGCGCAGCCCGATGGCACCTACGAAGCCGAGGAAATGGGCAAGCCTGAAGCCGCCGCGTTCATGAATCATCAAGGAGTCGTCGAGTAGCGCGTACGCGAACACCAGCGCCCACGCGGCGTAGACAGGCTGGCGGGAACGCGCGGACATGATCGCCAGCGCAACGGCAACAGCGCTCGCCTTCAGGTATTGCCACCACTCCGCAGCGCCACGATCGACGTTGAGCAGCAGCAGGTCGCTTTCCAGGACCTCCAGCCAGCGAGCGACGTGGAGGGTACAGAACACGAGGTCGACCAAAAGCAGCGGCACGAGGCCGCCGCGAAGCATCACCAAAACGAGTTCGCGGCGGCCTGCCACCGGCGCCCTGGGCGAAGCGGCCGTCATTCGGCCTCCATCGACGACTTCGGGTTGTCCATTTACTGATTCGCTTGGTTCTTCCTTGTGATGCCCGCTTTCACGGATGGCTGGCGAGGATCGATCGTGCGATCCCCCGCTCAGTGCGCTGCCGGCACCACGTCGCCGGAGGTCGCTTCGTTCGAGCGCCTCTCGCGGGGCGCCATGGCCGTCACGTCCGCGTCGTGTCGCTCCGACAAGCGGGTGGAGGGATGCAACTGAATGACCCGATCGCACGAGCGGATGGTAGGCCGTTTCCTGCTCTCCAGCCTGCCGAGTGGCCTTCAGACTCTCGCCATTGACGGCAGACATCCGGGGCCGGGCAACGCCAACTACGGTGAGTACTTCATGCTCGTCGACCTGAAGGCGGGGGAGACGACGCTCCTGCCCGATGGACATCTGGCTCACCAAACTCGATCCGCGCGGAACGGTCAAGATTGCATCGCCGACGGTGGTGGAGACCGTTGTCAAGACGCCTGCGATCCCAGGGCTGGAATTGCGCATCCCGCCCGGCACGGTCATTCGTGACAGCCGAGGCAAAGTCGTCACCGAGCTCAACATCACGCCGGTTCCCGTGGACCGACCCCCGGTCCCGCTCCCAGGCTTTGAGGTGCCCGTGTACTTCACCATCCAGCCGGGTGGCGCCTGGCTGCAGGGACTGACCGCGAACGATGCCAAGGGCGCCCGACTGATCTACCCGAACTACACGACCGAGCTTGGTGGCGGCCGGTTTTCTTTCTGGAACTACGACGCGCGCGAAAAGGGTTGGTTCACCTACGGCGTTGGAACGGCCAGACCGGTGCCCGCCCGTTGGAGCAATGGCGTGCTGACGCCGAACAGGATGGCCGCCAGCAACGCCAGAAGGCCGCCGCGCAACGCAGGTAGGTGAGTAGGGCTCACATCTTCGGCCTCTCTGGGATCAAGAAGCAGATTCTGCACAAGTGACCGTCCGCTCGAGCATCGCCGAGGGAGGACAACGAACTCAATCGGCCGTTACCGCCAACACATAGAGCTGTACTGCCACCCAGCCCAAGGCCACAACGCCGGCCACCGCCAGCAACACGGCCATGCCACGCATGGCGCCCCGCGGCCTTTGGCGAGGCCCCCGATGCCGGAATCGCTGCGAAGTCTGCATGGTGTGGCTCCTTGCTTCCGGGTTCAATGTAGGCTGTTCTGCACCGATCCGCCAGCCAGCAAAAATCGCACCTCAGGCCATGGCCGCCCGCGCGATGTGTTGCCACGCCAACCCCACCAGCGCGAGCAGGCAGAAGGCCGCGCCGGCATAGAACGTGACCGGCGCGCCGAGGCGGTCCCACAACAGCCCGGCGACTACGCTGGCGACCAGCATCGCCGCTCCGCTCACCAGGTTGAAGAACCCGTAGGCAGTGCCGCGCAAGTCTGCAGGCGCAGTATCAGCCACCATGGTGGCCAGCAAGCCTTGCGTGATGCCCATGTGCACACCCCACAGGGCGACGCCCGCCAACACGACCCACCAATGGTCATCGCTGACGAGCACGACATCGGCCGCAATCAGCACGATCAGGCCGAGCGCCAGCAGTTTGGTGTGGCTCATACGGTCGGAGAGCTTGCCAAATGGATAGGCCGACAGCGCGTAGATCAGGTTCATCGCCACCATCACGAGCGGCACCAGGGCGACCGCGATGCCGCCTTGCTGTGCTCGCAGCACCAGGAATGCCTCGCTGAAACGCGCCAGGGTGAACACCGCACCGATAGCCACCACCCACCAATACGACCGGCCAAGGCGCTTCAAGTTTTCACGACGGATCGGATTGGTCCGCTTCTCAACCTGAGGATGTGACGGCTCCCGCAGGCCGAACAGGAGCAGCGTGACCGCCATCAAGCCCGGGACCACCGCCACCCAGAACACGGCCCGGAAATCGTTGGCCCAGAGCAGCATCAAGCCCACGGCCAGCAGCGGGCCGAGGAAGGCTCCCACCGTGTCGATCGACTGGCGCAGGCCGAAGGCGGCGCCGCGCAAGTGCGGCGGCGCAATGTCGGCGACCAACGCATCACGGGGTGCACCGCGCACCCCTTTGCCGACCCGATCCAGCAGCCGGGCCGTCAGCACCATGCCGACGGTAGGGGCCAGCGCGAACAGCGGTTTGGACAGTGCGCCCAAGGCGTAGCCAAACACGGCAAGCCCTTTTCGCTTGCCGAGATAGTCGCTGAGCGTGCCCGAGAAAACCTTGACGATCAGCGCCGTGGACTCGGCCAGCCCTTCGATCAGGCCGACCGCCAAAGCGCTGGCGCCCAAGGTCGAGACCATGAACAGCGGCAGCAGGCTGTGGATCATTTCCGAAGAGATGTCCGCCAGCATGCTGACAAAGCCGAGCACCCATATGCCGGCGGGAATTTGACGCAGGGTGGCGCTACTGCTTTTCGTGGTCATAGGGGTTCCGGCGCAGCATTGCTGTCGAAAGCCATGCAGGCGTGATGTGGGTTGGATCACTCACGGCTTGGCGGCCCGTTTGGCAGGCCGCTTTGCGGACGCTTTCTTCGCAGCTGCGGGCCGTGTCGTCGGTGCGGTCTTCGTGTTCTGCTCTCGCTCGAAAACCTCATTGGCGTAGTTCGTGGGCTCGACCGCCGCCAGCACACTGATCGACGAACTGCCCGAGCTCGGTCTGCTCACGCGCAAACAGATCACCAGCCTGGTGGGCCCGGCACCGCTGAACGCGACTTCGGCACCTTCAGGGGCCAGCGCCATATCTTCGATGGTCACGCCAGTGCGCGCCGCGTGCTCTACGTCGCAGCCCTGGGCGCCACGTGCTTTAATCCGGCCATCAAGGACTGCTACTCCCGACTCTTGGCCGCAGGCAAGCCCAAGATGGGCGCCCTCGTGGCCTGTATGCGCAAGCTGCTCATCACGCTCAATGCCATCGCCCGCACCAAGCCGCCTTGGCGCAACGACTTCGGCTCGGCTTGACTTCAAGGTTTTCAAGATGATTGCTGTGTGAATCTCGACGGCAGACGATGGCGCGCGCATGGTCGAGCGCGGCGACCCTTGGGCCCGGCTGCGGACGGATGCCGTCGAAGCTGAAGGGCAGGCGCGTGGTGAGGTACTCGTACGAGCCGTTGCTGACAGGCGCAGAGTTTTCGCGCTGTGCGAACTGCAGATCGCGCATGGCCTCCTCGACGCGCAGGTAGCGGGAGCACGGGACGCCCCGGGCAGACAGAATGGTCTCGTACTCGGCTGCGTCAATGCGCAGGTACAGCCCATGCCGAGAATTGGCTTTTTCTGTGGATCATTGTTCAGGCGGACAGGCGCTTTGAGTCCCAATTTGGCCGTCGACCTATCTCGGCAATGCGCCAAGCCCCGAACCCTGGATGCGCCGCCAAGGCGCTCCCACGCGTTCACGACGCCCCGGACACGCCGGCGCAGCTTGCTCAGCGGTCGTCCCTCGTCCTCACCGCATTCGCACGAGTCGCAGCGCACCGGCGACATCCTGGATGCCCGCGCGTTCGCAGATCTGTTCGAGTTCCTCGATCAACAGATCGATCTGGTTCAGGAACGCAGCCTTGTCCAGCGGCAAGCGCTGCGTGCACAAGGCCCACGACAGCTCGGCCAGGCGCCGCTCGTCCGCGCAACGAGCCCATGGACGGATCTCACAATAGCACAGCGCCGCAAGACGCGGCAGATCGAGGCCGCGGCGCGCATGCAGCACCTCCGCCGAGAGATCCTCGAGGGCGAGAAGAAGGCTGCCATACAACGCCGGGGTGTTCATGCTGCAATGCAACATTCTGAACGCCCGCGACCGATCGTCAAGCTTGAAATTAGGGTGCTCGCTCCAGTCCGTGGCCAGCCAAGCTATCCGTGCGAATGCCGAGCAGTTGCTCCATCGCTCCATTAGCGGTCACTCGTTGCTCTCCAAACCCCGCTGATCATCTCTGCGCCGCATACGGACCATACTGCGCGGCAGACATTCGCGCGGAAGACGCCTTGTATCTTCAAGCCCAGGTTTCGGACCGGCTCACATAGCCCGAGACGCCCATGGGAGGTTGTTGAAAGCCCATGAGTGAGCACTGGGCGCGTGAGCCGGACCGTCCTTTCCTGCAGCCCGAACGGTTGCAGGAATTCATAGTTCGCATGGACAAGGATGGGAGCGAAAGGACGCTCGCGAGGTCATCGAGGTCGAAGCGCGCGAGGTGCCCGACGTCGCGCCAGCCGGCGTCGAAATGCCCGCGCCGGATGTCGCCTCCGGCCGCTTCATCGCCGGCAGTTATGCCGACGCCGTGGGCCGCCGCGCCTACAAGCTCTACGTCCCGCGCCTGGCGCCAGCGAGCATCCGCTGCCGCTGCCGCTGCCGCTGGTCGTGATGCTGCATGGCTGCACCCAGGGTCTCGACGATTTCGCCGCGGGCACCGCGATGAACGAGGCGGCGCTGGCGCAGGGCTTCTTCGTGCTGTATCCCGCGCAGTCACAGCAAGCGAATCCACAGCACTGCTGGAAATGGTTCAAGCACAACCACCAGCGGCGCGGCCGCGGCGAGCCGGCACTTCTGGCCGGCATGACGCGCGACGTGATGGCGCGCCACGCGATCGACCCGGAACGCGTCCACGTCGCCGGACTGTCGGCCGGCGGCGCGATGGCCGCGATCCTCGGCGACGCCTACCCCGACCTGCATGCCGCGGTCGGCGCCCACTCCGGGCTCGCGGCAGGTGTCGCATCGGACCTGCCGTCGGCGCTGGCGGCGATGAAGGGCGGCGGCACCAACGTCCTAAGCGTCCCCAGCGGCGTGCCGACGGTCGTCTTCCACGGCGACGCCGATGCCACGGTCCATCCTTGCAACGGCGAGCAGGTCATCGCCGCCAGGCGCTGGCACCGCGACGACGGTCGAACTGCAGAAGCTGCAGGACAGTTGTGGTCGCGCCTGCACGCGACGCGTGCACCGCGCCGCCGATGGTCGGGTGGTCGCCGAACATTGGCTGCTGCATGGCGCGCCCCACGCCTGGTCGGGCGGCAGCGCGAAGGGCTCGTACACCGACGGCCGCGGGCCCGACGCCAGCGCCGAAATGCTGCGCTTCTTCTTCTTCGAGCACCCTCGCCGGCCGACGCACTGACGGCGGCCGGCCGTTCACCTCGGAGGCGCCTGCGCGATCGGCGCGCGGCGTGGCGTGCTGGACGACGGCTCGCGCGCCATGGATCATCTTCAGACTCCCGACGCTTGGCAAGCCATGAGCCCTTGCTTCATTTCAGGGGTCTCGCGAAGCTCAACTCGTGGCCGTCCGGGTCCGTGATGTGGAAGTAGCGCTCGCGCCACGCGGCATCGCGAGGCGCAAAGTCGGGCTTCAGACCGCGGGCGATGGCACGTCGGTAAACGGCGTCCACGTCGCGGACGTAAAAGATCACTCGACCCCACCAGGTCCAAGCTCGATCGGAGCCTTGGGCAATGAGATTGAGATAGCCGGTTCCGGCGGCCAGGCTGGTAAATGACGCCGATTCACCGCCATGGCGGATCGGAAAGCCCAAAGCCTCATAGAACCGCACGGCCCGACCCATGTCGTGGGTCGCCAGAGTCACCGCGCTGATGGCATCAATCCCTGGTGGTGCAGGAGCCTGGTCACTGCTCTCATTGCGTAGCGTTGGGGGCATCGCCGTCCTCACATTTCCGTGCACGGCGCACAGCGCACAGCGCACGAGCAACCTTAGCCGCTTCCCTATGGTGTTGCATGGCCAACGAGATGATGAAGAAACAGGCGACGACCGGAATTCGTCCTCCAGTCGGTCGGTCGGGCACTGCCTGACCGGCTTTCTTTCGCGGGCTGCTTCAATCGATGGACATCGTGTGGATTGCCGCGCTTGCGGCACTGTGGGTCGTGGCCGAAGCGTGCTCCGGCAGCAGGCTCGACGCACCCAAGGGGGAGCGCCCGTGATCGGCCTCGATGTTCTTTACAGGTTCGGCGGTCTCATCGCCGTGATCCTGTTCGCCTACCTGGTGTTCGCGCTGATCTGCGCCGAGGAGTTCTAACATGGACGCTTCCCGCCTCCAACGGGGCGACCGCGGCCAGCGCTCCGCCAGATCCGTGCATGCACCAAGGAACAAGGGCACTCCAGCTTGCATTGCAATCAAGCCCCGTCGCACGCAGCGTCGGGATGGTGTGCCGAGACGTTGGGTCTGGTCGTGACGTTGCGTTGGCTAGAACGGGTACGGCTGCTCGGCAGCGTTGCCAAACTCGGCCCGCTCCCTACGCAGCATTTGCTGACATGGCTAGCGCCTTTAGCTGACCTCAACACTTGCCGCCGAGGCCGAAGCGGCGGTTGAACCACTGGCTCAAATCGCTGTCGGGCTGATAGCGCAGCCAGCTCCACGAGCAACGTCCGCGCGCGCTTGTTGCCAGCTTTGCTGCCGCGAATCTGGCCCGCATGAGCGGCGATCGCGCGCAACCTATCGCTCGAGGCGCGCGAACGCGTCATCGCCCGGCTCGAGGCCCATCGGGCTCCGCTGGCCTGGATCGCCCGCGTGCGCGACGTCGTTCCGCTCGACGAAGCCGGCGAACGCGGCGTGTTCGGCGAGGCCTTGCCGCCGGGCTTGAAGCTGATCGGCTGAGCGCCGACGAGAAAAAGGGGCCCAATCTTTCGGTCGGGCCCCGAGTCATCCGGAACGCGAGGCCCGAAGGATCAGCCTTCGATCTTTGCGAGTGCCTTGCTCGAGGTGTCCGCGACGGTCTCGCTGACCTTGGTGACGTTGGAAACCACGGCGTCGGAGACTTGTTTCGATGCCTTGTTCACGCCTTCGTAGGCGTTGTTCGCGGCAGCCACCGCAGACTTCGCCAGCGCCAGAATCTGCTCGGAGCCGGGGGCGTTGTTGAGGGCGCCGTTGACGGTGTCGAGGAACCTGGCCTGCATGTCGGCCATCTGCTTCTCGAAGGCGGCGCGCTGCGAGGCGGTCAGGGTGGTGAAGATCTCCTGCACCTGGCGGCCATAGGCCAGCGCCTTCTGGGGAGCGGCTTGCAGGGCGGCGGTCTGCAGTTCGATGAGTTCTGGCAGGCTCTTCGCTGACAGGGCACTCTGACCACTCTCCTGGCTTTCGGCCAGCAAGGTCTTGATCGTCTGCAGGTTGAGTTTGGCAAGCTGTTCCGCGCCTTGGAAGGCCTGGCCGGTCAGGCCGAAGAGAGTGTCAACGGAAGCCTTGCTGGCGGCGGCGAATTGCTCTGATTTCATGATGGGCTTTCTCTGGGGTTGGGTGGGTGGTGGTGTTTGCTGCACTGCAACATGATGAAGTCTAGTGTGGGGTTCCCCCGATACAAGCGATATCTGCTGCGGTGCAGCACATTAGAGGATCGCGCTTAGAACATTCGCCCCGCGTGGCGTGACCTCACCTCTTGGTAGAACCGCGCATCGCCGCGATCATGCGCTCGGGCAGCGGCGCAGGCTGGATCAGGTGGAACCAGTGGTAGTACGCGGTGCGAAGGCCATGTCGGTCGCGCCGTACATGTCCAGCGTGGGCGCGATGTCGATCAGCGCGAGCTTCTGCACCGCCTCGGGTAGTCGAGCGCGAGCCGGTGCGCGACGCGCGCGGCGCGGTCGTGGCCGGCGAGCGCAAAGCTCTCGTGGCGTAGAGGAAAGTAAATCTGATACCACCCCCCGCGTGCCGGTTTCCTCAGACGCCTGCTCGCCTGGTCCCAGACTTACCGTCGCAAGAAGGAAGGTAAATCTGGTATTTCGCATCTACGTCTACCCTTGCAAGGACGTGTTCGGAGCATAGGCGAACGAGCGCGCCGCCGTTCGCATCGGCGCGATCAGTGCTTGTGTGTCGGCCACATACTGTGACCTTCGCCTTGCGCCAATTGCCGGGCCACTTCCTGGCCGTGATGAAAGGCCGCTTCAATGGGCCGCTTCAATGCTTACCACCTCAACTGCGGTCCGGCGGTCCGCTGCTGCGCCCAGCGGACGGCGGCATGGTGCGAGGGCCTGCCGCACCTGCTCAAGGTGCGCACCTGGGCCTCGTTCATGTCGATCACCATCGGTTCGATGATCGACACGGCGCGCCAGCGAGCTGCCCCTCAGCCGCCCAACCGCCAGCTCCAGCCCCCCTTCAGGCTCATTCCTCATTGGATTCTTGCAACAGGCTCCAGACGCACTCCTCGTTGGAAAAGACTCAATCTTGCTTCCACGATCGCGAGCAACGACAATTTCGGACATCATGTTTAAGACCACCCAAGTGATCAAGGCGACTTTCGCCACCTGACATTGCCTTTCGATCGCTTCGGAAGGCTATGCGCCTTCCGGCCAAGAACCCCGGTAGGTCGCACCTTCCGGGGTTTTTTGTTTTTCGAGGTTCCAACATGCGCACCTACGACAAGTTGATCGCCACGATTTCCGCCCGCCGGAGCGTGGACGACGTGCGCCCATGCTCCGGCCGCAGACTGCATCTCTTACGCTAGCCTTCAGGCGAATCGCGCCTGGGGCTGGCCTTTGCCAACCAGGCGACAACGAAGCTCGCAGGACGCGCCTCGACAGAAAGATTCGCTATGAACTCGAACAACAGAAACCTCAGGAACATCGGCGTCATTGCCCACGTGGACGCGGGCAAGACAACGACCACCGAGCGCATCCTGTTCTACACGGGTGAGAGCCATCGCATCGGTGACGTGGATGACGGCACGACCCGCATGGATTTCGATCCCCAGGAACGCCAGCGCGGCATCACCATCAACAGCGCCGCCATCACGGTGCACTGGAAGGGCGTCCAGATCAACTTGATCGACACGCCGGGCCACATCGACTTCAACATCGAGGTGAGCCGTTCGCTGCGCGTGCTTGATGGCGCGGTTGTCGTCTTCGACGGCGTCGCCGGCGTGGAGCCCCAGACGGAAACGAACTGGCGGCTCGCGGACAAGTACCGCGTGCCGCGCATCGCCTTCGTCAACAAGCTCGACCGCGTGGGCGCGGACTTCCTGCGCGTGGTCGCAATGATCGAAGAACGCTTGGGTGTGACGGCGCTGCCCGTGCAGTTGCAGATCGGCGCAGAAGGTGACTTCCGCGGCGTGGTGGACCTGCTGACGATGCGCGCGCTCGTGTGGGACAAGGACGACGCAAGCGAGCCGTTCCGAGAAATCGAGGTGCCCGATGAACTGCTTGACGCAGCAAGGCGTCATCGCGCGATGCTCGTCGAGACCGTCGTCGAACAGGAGGAGGCGTCGCTGAATGCCTACCTGCGCGGCGAAGAGGTCCCGGTCGACGCCCTACGCGACTGCATCCGAAAGGGTGTGCTGGCGGGCGCGTTCGTGCCGGTGCTGGCCGGGGCGGCCTTCAAGAACCGCGGCGTGGAGCCCTTGCTCGACGCCGTTGTGGACTATTTGCCGCGACCCAGTGAAGTGACGGGCGTGGAAGGGCAGCCGGCGGCTGATCCGCAGGGGCCGTTCGCCGCGCTCGCGTTCAAGGTCGTTACCGACGACCACGGGGCGATGGTGTTCGTGCGCGTCTACCGCGGGCGTTTGCGGCGCGGCAACGTGGTGTTCAACGCGACGACCGGAAGGAACGAACGTGCGGCGCGGCTGTACGAGGTGCAAGCTGACCATCACATCGAACGCGACGAACTCGTGGCGGGCGACATCGCGGGCATCGTCGGGCTGAAGGACACGCTGACCGGTCACACACTGTGCGAGCGGAATCATCCAGTTCATCTGGAGGAGATCAGCGTTTCCGAACCCGTGATCCACGTGGCCATCGAGCCGAAAGCGCAAGCTGATCAGCAGGGGCTGCCCCACGCACTGCAGGCCCTGCTGCGCGACGACCCGAGCCTGCAGATTCGGCACGACGCCGAGTCGGGGCAGACGATTCTCTCAGGCATGGGCGAACTGCAGCTCGAGGTGTCCGTCGAGAAGTTGCGCGCAAGGCACGGCATCGAGGTGTCTGTAGCCAGGCCGCAGGTCGCCTACCGCGAAACGATCACACGCAGCGTGGAGGTGAATCATGTTCACAAGAAGCAGACCGGCGGGCCCGGTCAATTCGCAGAGCTGAAGCTGCGCCTCGCGCCCGTAGCGCGAGGCGAAGGCGTGCGCTTCGAAAGCCAGCTGGTGGGCGGCGCCATCCCGCGGGAGTTCATTCCTGCGGTGGAGCAGGGCATTCGCCGCGCGGCGCAAGCGGGTGTGGTGGCAGGCTTCCCGTGCGTGGACTTCGTGGCCACGCTCGTGGACGGCAGCCATCACGAACGCGACTCGTCAACGCTGGCGTTCGAACTCGCAGCGGCCGCCGCGTTCCGAGAAGCGGCGGCGAAGGCCGAGTCGACGCTGCTCGAACCCGTGATGGCCGTCGAGGTCATCACGCCGCTTGACTACCTCGGGGACTGCATCGGCGACCTTCATCGCCGGCGCGGGGTGGTTCATGGGAATACCATGCGCGGCTATACCGCCGTCATCGACGCCCATGTGCCGCTGAAGGAGATGTTCGGCTACATCGGTAGCTTGCGTGCGCTGTCTTCGGGCCGTGCACAGTACTCGATGCAGTTCGACCACTACGAGGTGGCGCCTGCGAACGAGGTGGCCGCGCTCGTCCGGAGCTAGGCCTCTACAGGCCAGGCGCGGGTCGATCGGTCTGCGCCTCGTTCTTGGGTGGCTCCGCTGGGCCGCGCGCCCGATAGCCGTCATTCGAGCGCTAGACCTGAATCCGTGAGCGCAAGAGTGAAAGTGGTTCACCCTGAGGGTGAGGCCGATGCGAGGTGGTTGGGTAAACGCCTGAGGCGTTCGGTGCGTTTTTCCGGCTGTTGCAATCGCTGTGTTCGGAGACCTTGTAGTGCGCCCCTTAATCGTCAAGCAACTCAACTACGACCTTACGCCTGTGGTCGGCCTGGCGCTGGTGGGCCATCACTGAATCGACTCGCACCGGTGTTCAAGCAACTCAATGCCGCATTGCCCGTGAAAAGTGGCGTTGCAAAAAATTCCAAGTAAGTTGAAAACCGACAACTACTGCAAATCGCGTTCGATCAGTTCAGATTCGGCTTCGCCAACGCCGTCAGCGAGCAGGAAGCCAAAGAACTCTACGAGACCTTTGCGGTGCCGGCGTCCGGCGCGCCGCTCTTCCAGGCGGCGGCAGCCAAATCTGAACCCGTGGACCGAAGCGGAGGTGGACGTCGAGAACCCCGAGCGGGGGCCGCTGCTGATCATTTCAGGCGAGAAGGACAACACGGTCCCACGGTCGATCGCGAACGCGTCGTTCAGGCAGCAGCAGCAGCAGCGCAACGCAGCGCCAACTGAGATCGTCGAGATGGCCAACCGCGGTCACGCACTGACCATCGACAGCGGTTGGAGAGAGGTCGCCGATACCTCGCTCGCCTTCGTCAGGCGCTTCATTCCGTCGGCCATCGCGCCAGCGGCTTGATCAACAGGCGACGCGCCGAAACGGATCCGCGCCGGGGGTTGCTCCAAACCGGGGCGGGAGGTTCTGAGTCGATGGTGTCCGAACCGGGCTTGTCGGCCCCCGAGGCCCAACGCCTGCATCGTGGCGTCATGCGAACGTTTCTTTCTGACCGAACGTGACGGCAAGGACCGACCGCGTCAGGCGTTATCGAATCTGGTGGCGGCTTTCGGCGACAGAGATCGACGAGCCAGCCGGCGCGAGGCGACCCCAACTGGACGGCGACAAGGCCGAATCGGACGCCGGAAAGCGGCCGTTGAGCGCGCAGGCAGCGCGCAATGACGCATGCTCGCGCTGACCCCTGTTCAGCTGTGAAACACCCTGCCGACCTCGTTGGATCATCACCGCGCAGCGGAGCGTTTTTCGAACACTCCTCCAGCTCTTTGCCTCCGCATCACAAGCAGCGCAGATCCAGGCAGAAGGGGCTGAGTCCATGAGCAGGCGCAGACCGTTGGGCGCAGGTTGAATCACGGGGCACGACTTCCAGGGTAACCCGCTCGGCCCGGCGTTGGCTGGCCGCCGCGAGGTCCAGCGGCTGCCCTGGATAGGCGACGCCGTCAGGATGCCATTCATGCAGGGTGACGAGATAGTCCTCCGGGTGGCCGGGATGGCACAGCACCAAACGCACCGGCGCCTGGACACCGAGGATCGGGTGCAGACCCCAGGTGGGATGAAACTGCGGTAGCGCAAACCGAAGACCTGCAACCCGCACTGGCCGTCCCGCTCGTGTCGCATGGGCAGTGCAACGCCCGCAGTGATGACCTGCCAGCCGTGCCCGTCAGATTCGCTTCCTGGCTCGGGCCGCAGCCGCAGTTCCACCCGCGCCGTGCTGGCATCCACCAGACGGAAGCTGCCGCCCTGCTCGGGCCTGGCGGCATCGCCCAGCAGGGGCCAGAATTCCAGCGCGCGCCTGATCTCCAGCGCGCAGCCCGGTAGGGCCACATCCCCCCAGCGGCGGAAAGCCTCGCGCAGCAGCACCGAGCGGATCGCCTCGTCCAGGCCCAGGCCGGCCGGGGCCAGGGCGCTCAACACTTCGTCCAGATCCTGCTCCAGGTAGAAGGGGAAGGCAAAGCGCTCGTGCAGTTCGCGGCCCCAATCGATGAGGGGCAGCGCGTAATCCGCGCACGCCAGCGTTGCCACGACGCTGCGCAGTAGGCACGCCAAGGCGGTGGCCCGCTCCGGCGTGTGCTGCATGCGCAGGGCACGAAACTCCACCAGGCCCTGCTTGCCCCGCCCGGCCAGGAAGGGATTCCACAGCTTTTCGATGTTGATCTCGGCGCGATGGCTGTTGCCGGTGGCATCGCAGAGAAACGGGGCCAGGCCGTGCCAGAGCAGTTCGGGCGGCGGTTCCTCCGCGCCGGCCGTCGCATCGGGCACCTGTTCACGCTGCCACTGTGCGATCCCGGGCACCACCAGTCGGGGCAGGAGAAGGGCGTCGTCAGCCGACACCCGCACAAGGCGAGGTTTGAGGCAAAGTACGGCACGGAAATGGAGCTGCTCGCGCGTCGCACACCTTGGACTACCGATCGCGATAGCCGAAACAAAGAGGCCCGGCGAGACGTCTCGCCGGGCCTGGGTTCCCTCCGGTGCTGCGATTGCCTACGAGAGGCTGCATTGCCTGCAAGAGGCGCACTTGGGGAGCCCGATGAAACATTTGATGCGCTTCGGGCGCCTCGTCTGTCGGACGAGGCCGCGTCCTCGTCCTCTCGAAGCTTCAGTGGCGTAGAACAAAGCAAAAGTGGCGCTGGTGCAAATCGCGCCTCCGGTAGGCTTGTGTAGGCTTGTGGCTTTGAACTGAAGGCGGATCGATGGCACAGAGGATGCAGAGCATGCACGAACTGTTCAAAGGGCGACACTTCGAGCGCGAGATCATCGTCCTGTGCGTTCGCTGGTACCTGCGCTTCAAGCTGAGCCTGCGTGACTTGGTGGAGATGATGGCTGAGCGCGGCCTGGCCTTGGCCCACACGACCATCCTGTGATGGGTCCAGCGATTCGTGCCCGAGTTCGACAAGCGCTGGAACCGTTTCGCCCGCAAGGCCGGTCGCTCATGGCGCGTCGACGAGACCTACGTGAAGATCCGCGGCAAGTGGGACATCTCTCTATCGTGCCGTCGATCGAGAAGGCCAGACAGTCGACTTTCGCTTGAGCACCAACCGCGATGTGAAGGCGGCCAAGGCATTCTTTCGCAAGGCGCTGCAGACTCAAGGCCGACCTCCGGTGAGCATCACGCTGGATGGCTACCTCGCATCGCGCGGTGCGGGAACTGTCCGCGCAGGACCCGCGCTGGACAGACACGCGGGTGCGATCGTCGAAATTCATCAATCACATGATCGAGCAGGACCATCGGACCATCGAGCGTGAGGTCACGCATCAAACCCATGCTCGGCTTCAAGGTCTTCGACCGCGCGGCGGTGACGATCGCCGGCGTCGAGTTGCCGCATCGCATCCGCAAGGGACAGTTCAACCTTCGTCGGTTGCACCTCAAAGGCCATGCCGCGTCTGCCTTCTGGAACGGGGTGCTTTCGGCCTGACCGGCGCAACGCTGCTTGGCCGCCTGTGTCAAAGCGTGCTAACCCTTTGTCTTTTTGCGTGACCCGAGAGGGGCCGCAGCGGCCGCTCATTTCTTCGCGGCTTTGATCTCGGCCTTTCCTTAGCCTCTTCGGCCTTGGCCTGCTTCACACAAGCGGCCTTGGCATCGCCCTTGTGAGCATCGCATTTCTCCTTGGCGACGTTGTAGGCGGCCTCCACCTTGGCCTCGGCGACCTTGCGCGCATTGCTGTCGCTGGGCTTGCGCTGCTGGTCGAGCTCGGCCTTGGCGATCTTTTCTTTGCCCTTGGCTTCCTCGATGCAGATGTCCTTGGCGTTGTCCTTCATGGCGTCGCAAAGCGCCTTGGCAGCCTTGTGGTCGGCCGCGATCTTGTCGCGGGCCGCCATGTATTCGGCGTCGGCCGGATCGACCGCAGCCTTCGGCGGCGGGGTGATCTGCGCGCCGGTCTGGCCGGCAACCAGGCACGACGCTGCAACGGCGAACATCAACAACGGCTTTTTCATGGCGGCCTCCTTGGCGCCGACGGGTGTAAAGGACCCGGTGTTTCCTGCTTGAGCTTCGGCGTCATCGGCAATGTAGAAATCGACCAGATCCCGCCAAGGTAGGACGCTCCGTGGAACGGTCGCAGGTGCATGCCGATACCCAGCGCAACCATGGCGGATCTGCAGGCGATGCAGTCTTCCAGGCCACCGGCTTGATGATCGCGCGCCGCGTTTCGGCTCTGGGTGGCTGTCTATTTCTCTGCCGCAGGTCGAACACGGATCTCGGGGAACTTGTCGTCTCGGAAGGCCAGCCTGTTCTTCAACTGCCGGTGTTCGTCGTACGGGTCCTCGTAGGTCCAGACGGCGTCTTTCAAACGCCTTTCACCGAGGTTCAGATCGAAGTAGTTCGCCGTGCCCTTGAACGGGCATTCCGTGGTGCTCTCCGAGCGCTCCAGCTTCTCCATCCTGACATCCGAACGTGGGAAGTAGTAACGGGCGGGGTACTTGTCTTCATCGACCTTGATGACGTCGGTCGAATGGGCAATGACGACGCCTTCGACTTCCACCTCGACCAATTGCTGCAGTTGCTCTTCCCGGACCTGGTGATCGGGCCATTTTTGATGGCCTGGTGATTTGCTCATGCGGTACTCCTAGAGTTGATTGCCGAGATGGCGAAGGAACCAGTCGCGCGCCAGCGACGAAACGGTTCCGAGCGCGTCGGACTCTTCGAACAAGTGGGTGGCGCCGGGCACGATCGTCAGTCGCTTCTGGCTGCGCAGCAGCTCGAGCGCTTGCCGATTCAGATCGATCACCGCGCCGTCGTTGCCGCCGACGATCAGCAGCGTGGGTGCGCGTACGCGAGCCAGCGCCTGCTTAGCCAAGTCCGGCCGGCCGCCGCGGGAGACCACGGCATGGACCGTGTCGGGCCGCTGCGCTGCTGCCGCCAGCGCGGCCGCCGCGCCGGTGCTTGCGCCGAAGTAGCCGATGTTCAGACGCGCGGTTCGCTCGTCGGCGCCCAGCCAGTCGGTCAGATCGACGAGCCGGTCGGCGAGCAAGCCGATGTCGAAGCGCAGTTGGCGCGTGCGTTCGTCGACCGCGTCTTCGTCGGCGGTCAGCAGGTCCACGAGCAGAGTCGCCAGGCGGGCCTCGTTGAGCTGCTGGGCCATCTCGCGGTTGCGTGGGCTGAAGCGACTGCTCCCGCTTCCATGCGCAAACAGCACAATCCCGCGCGCCGCAGCAGGCAGGGCCAAGTCGGCTTCGAGCTTGACCCCGCGCGCCGCGATCCGAAGCGCATGCTGTTCGATCGATTTCATTGCGGCGTCCATCATTGCCGTCCAAGGGACGAAGCACCAACTGATGGTGGCACGCTCACGAATCCCCTTGCATGAATCACCTTATTTCTTGCTTGTTGGAGTTCTGTAGGGTGATGCCCACATTGGCGTAGGCGCGGCGAACGCGCTGGACCGCCTTGCAAAATCTATCCGCAGTGTCCAAAGGTTCCAAAGTGGATCTCATAGGCGAAATCCCATGAGCTGGGTTGCGTCCGAGCATTTCTCGGGTGAGGCCCTGATCGACGACCCGCGCCAGCTCTCGGGGGCTAGCCCAGTGCGTCGCGAGGCGCAATGATCCGGCATCCGCAGGTGTTCCTCTACGACGAACCGCTGTCGAATCCTCGACCTCGAGCTTCGCGTACGGCTGCGGCTGGAGACCGCGCGCACGCAGCGCACGCTCAAGTCGACCGCCGTCTACGTCACGCACGATCAGACCGAGGCGATGACCCTGGCCGACCAGATCGTGGTGCTGCGCAAGGGCCGCATCGAGCAGGTGGACTCGCCGCTCGCGCTCTACCAGACGCCGGCCAACCTATTCGTCGCGGGTTTCATCGGCACGCCGCGCATCAACCTGTTCACCGTGGTGCTGCCACGGCGTAGTGTGGTGCCGCCCGCATCGGCCTCGACCGCATCGATCGTTGCGCGTGCCGCGCAGCCTGCCTGGGCCCGTCGCCACACTGGGCCTTCCGCGCCGAGCAGGTGCGCCTGGGCGAGGCCGGGCCGGGCGAGATCGCCGTCGAGCAGCTGAGCGACCGCGCCTTCTGCTACCTGCGCTGCGCGCTGGGCGAACTGGTGCTCCTGAGCGTCGGCACCGACAACCGGCTCGGCGGCACGCTGCGACTGGGCTCTCGCCGTCCCCGCTGCACTTCTTCGGCGCCGACGGATAGGACGGTGCGTAGCGAAGGCCTCGCGACTTGACGCCAAGGTCGCGGAGGCTGCGCTTCGGCGTGCGCAGACCGGTCTTGGGCGCGCGATAGTGCCGCCCTCCTACATCCTGCCCAGGCATTGGATCTGATGGCCAATCGCGCGCGCAGATGTCGGCGGAGAACACGCTTGCCATCAACGCAAGCGGTCAGGAGGTCCTGCGCGGCCTGACATTCGACGAGTCGCAGTTCCTGATCGACTGCGCAGGCCAGCCGCCCAAGGATGCGGCACAGGATCGAGGCAGTGAGCTCGCGCTCAAGCACGAAAAGGCATGGCTGCGAATCGCGACTGTCGACGAGGAGAGCACAAGCGACGAGGAGCGGCCGCCCATCGTGGCGAAGTTCTAGCGGGAGACCGCGAGCCCGGTGGTTTCACTTCGACCGCGCGATCCAGGTTTCGAAGGTGACGGTACCGATGCGCGACTGGTCGCCCGGCGTGAGCGACGAGTCGTTCAGCTCGATGCCGACGCAGTTGCCTGAGGTCGTTGAATACCAATATCGCTGGCCCCATGACCCGCGTCAACTTGACGCCAGGTTCGCATTGCAGGATCTGTCCGACAAGGAAAACCATCATCTGGCGGCAAGATGATTTGTCGAAAATTCGATGCCCACCATCTTGAGGAGCGCAGCCATGCCGATGAAATTGCTGGAGGAACTCGCCAACGCTGAGCTCCCAATCAAGTTGAGCAACTCGGCACACGTCGACAAACTGCGCATTCTTGCGGCCGCCGGACACGTCCTGTCCGATATTCCCAAGCAGTGGCACGATCCCGATCAGCGCGGAAGTCAAAGGCCCGCCACCGTCTTTCAGGTGACGCCTCTCGGATACAAGGCCCTGCGGTACTTCGCGCCTCCCAAGTCGCACCCCAGCAGCAGGAGCACCAGTACAGGCTGTCGGGTGCGTGCTGGTTTTGATGCAAGGACGATCTAAAGCAGCCGGCCGAAGGGAGCCGCTTTGCGGTGTCGCTTCATCCCAAACCAAATCCTCAACCACAGGGCGATCGCTAAATGATGCACAGAATCACGCTGCAGCTTCTGGCGTGGATCCACGCGATCGCGTGTCTCAGCCAATGATCCTCTCGGCGGGTCCTTGGCGCCTGCTTCGCCATCGAGCGTGAGCAGAACGCGAGGACCGCGCCGGCGACGCGGACGGACCGTACTTGACCATGCCCACGCCTGCCAATTCAAACGATCCCTGCTTGGACTTCGCCCCGTTCGATGGCTACGGGCGAGCGAGGGTGGAGCCCATAGCGCCGCGGCCGGGCACCCGCCCCAGGGGGGTATCTCATAGCACCGCGCGCAATGTGATCAAGGAGTTCATCGAACAAGGCGGATCGACCCACTCCGCGGCCGGATCGGTGCTCTGGGTGATCGAGGCATGGTGCAAGAAACAAGGCGTCACCGTCGCTGTCATGCGGGACGAGGCGGGCGGCTACGTAACGTCCAGAAGCCCGATGTGACCTGCGCTCGCAGATGAAGGGCTGCAGTGCAGCGCTTTCCGAAACGGACTACTTAGTCATCATCGACTGCGTTGCGAAACTCGCCCCTTGCGACCTCCGCAGGGTCGCGCTCGTTCTGTGCAGGCCACAGGCCCAAACCCCAGTCCAGCATGTCGTTGTACGCCGCATGCCCTTCCGTAAGACGCAGCATCTCAGCGGCAAATTTCTCAGCCCAATCAACCATCGCTCCCTCTTCCACAATTCCGCGAGGATTATGCCCACGCGCGCCCTGCGCTGCGCGCGCGAGGTTATTCAGGTTATTGGGGTTATTCATGCCCTGGCATCTCGGCAAGGTGGGGGTTGGCTGGACGCTCACGCAGCGGCCGCTGCCGGGCGCCGTCGACGGTTTGCACGAACATGACCGGTTCGCCTCCTTGCCCTCCCCACGATCAGTTCGAATACGTTGGGTTCATCATCACGATGGAGGTCACGAACAGAGGCGAGGGTCACCGCCCCACCTCGCGCACCCGCGCGGCAACTGCGACGCGCGGCCACTGGACGAGTCGCTGCGCACGGTCGGCGCCGGTGGCCAGCACCATGGGCTGGTCGAGTACCACATGGCGCCCGAAGCTGAAGCCGGCGCGCTACGCTGCGCCGCGTTCCTGATCCGCTACTACGGCGAGGGCGGCCATGGGGTAACCTGCACGAGCCGTTGCACACCGTCACGACGAACGACCGGCTGGCGCTGGTCACCGTCTGGGTCCGCGGCGAGCCGTGGGTGGTGGTCGACATCTGCCTGCGCATGCTGGTGCCGCGCGAGTTGGCCAACGCCACGGGTTTCCCACGTCAGTACGTGATCGACCGCGGCCACGACGGCCGAATGTTCACCAAGACCCAGCAGGTGGCAATGATCAGCAACGCCGTGCCGCCCGGGCTGCAGCGCGCCGTGACGGCCGCCAACTACAGCGATCTGTGGGATCAGCCGCTGCGGTGGGCCGCGTGAATCATCCTGCTTCAGTAGTGAGGCAACTCGTCCAAGGAAGAGCTTGCTGCCCTGCCCACGATGTGCACAGAGGCCAGGTCGTCAGATCCGTCCTTGCATCGAACCTCATCGCCTACGAGGTAACCACCGCGCCCGTTGGCAACAGCCGTCCATATTCGGTTGCCCCCGTGCCAAAGGTTTGCAACGTCGGAAGCGGCGGTGTCTACGCCCTCGCTCAGTTCGAATTCCCCCGGGGCGTTCATGTCGACCGCATGAAGCATGACGTGCTCCAGGGTGTCACCTCCGAAATGAACCTGCGTGATTGCGTAGTGCGACATGTCCATCTCCATCGTTTGATGCCTGGAGTATGCCGGCCGCAGCTACGCGCGGTGAAGGCTTGCGGGACGTCAGCCCATCCGATTGCTCACGAAGTTGTCCATTTCCATGGCCAGCTTGGCGGCCATGCGCTCCAGGTTCTCAACTTCGTCGATCTCAGCGACCGTCGGATCAGGCCCTGGTGCGCTCCCGACGCGTGTCACTTTACGCGTCGACGACGCGAAGCCGCCTATGCTGCGAAGGCGGAAGCATCCGGAAGCGGCTCGACGCCGGCGGTGGATCAGCCACTCTTCGACCCCGCGCGCGACGGCCTGACAAACCACGCCGCTTCCCCCAATCGCCACAGATGGAGGCGAAGAAACCATGAGCGCGCGGTCGCTGTATCTTGACCGGACCGCTGTGGCTGAGTTCGTTGCCCTGTCCGAATCGACGATCGAGAAGCTCGTGCGCGAGAACGAGTTTCCGAAGCCGCGAATCTTGTCCGGCCGGCGAGTCGCCTGATCGGCGTCGGCAGCAAGTCATTCGGCTCGACCACGGTGAAGACGAATTGAAGCTGCTGATCGTCGGGGCGGTCTCGCCGGCCTGGCACTTGCGATCGCCCTGCGCGAGCAGCGGGTGCCGGTGACCATAGTCGAGCGCGCAAGCAACTGGGCAATCCCCGGCGCCGGGCTGGTACCTCGTCGGCAATGCAACGCGTGCCTTGCAGGCTCCGGGTTTGTGCGTCCGTCGACAGGAGCCTATGTCATCTGGACGGGCGGCCCCACCACGGGTCGCAGCCCCGGTGCCAGACAGGGGTCGGCCGGCCGCTCATTGATACTCCATGCCGATTGGCAAGCCGCGCTCTATCGACGGGACCGTCCTATTTGGGTCGAACCGAACCTGGCGAGACCATGGCAGGCGGCTCGATGCATGCAGGCAACCTCGAGGGAGCCTTGATTCGCAGTTGCTTGTTGACGTTCTTGCGCCCGAACACAACCTCGATAGCGGAGCGCGATACGCCAAACTCGCTGGCCAGGAAACGCACCATGTGGTCCGTTGCACGGCCCACGCGCGGCGCCTCGGTGACGCTGACTTTCAACTGATTGCCCTTGACCTTGCCGATGGCGTCTTTTGCTGCGCCGGGTGTCCCGAGAATGTTGAGGACCAGGATGTCCCCCTCCCACCTGTAGAACGAGTTCTTCTTCAATTGGTGGCCACGCACCGGGTCAGGCGGCACGCACGGCATCGAAGCATCACGCGATGACAACACGCGTGCACAGCAACTCGGCCTCAACGGCGAGGTGACCGTCTACAAAGCCGCTCCCCTTGAACTTGAAGACCCCCGCCTTCCTGCGCACCAGCCGCACGTCCATCATCAACTGATCCCCAGGTTCGACCGGCCTCTTGAATCGCGCCGCATCGATTCCACCGAAGTAGTACATCTTCGTGTCGTCAGGTGTTTCACCGAAAGTCTCGAATGCGAGCAATGCAGCGGCCTGCGCCAGCGCTTCCAGCAGCAGCACGCCGGGCATCACGGGACGGTGAGGAAAGTGCCCCTGGAATATCGCTTCGTTGATCGTGACATTCTTCAGCGCCTCGATCCGCGTGCCCGTCTCGAGCTTCACGACGCGGTCCACCAAAAGGAACGGATAGCGGTGGGGAAGCCTATTCAGAATTTCGTAGATGCCCAACTTCACACAAACCCCTTGCCCATCGCGGTTTTCTCGGCATAGCCGGTAACGAACAGCACCTTGAGGCCGGGGTCGTGTCGCCCGGCTCCTCTTGGCCAGATCCCGGCCCTTCACCCTGCCACGCAGACCGAAATCCGCAGAAAAAACTCCGTCAGCTCCCTCGAGGACTGCCGAATAGCTGGCGCTCGGCTGCGAGGAGTGTGACGCCGAGGCGCCGAACAGGCCATTCGAGCACTTTCATTGAGCCTCAGGCGAAAGCGTCGCAGATGCGGTGTTTCGACGGGCGTACCTGTCGCGCTGATGCGCTCGCAATATATGTTAATCAAATGATAATTGCAATGATACACAATGAAAACTATATTCGCGCTTCCGCCGTGAAGCCCGATGAGCTCGCGACGCCCCCCACCGTCCATGCGAGCCAACATTCTTCAAGCACTTATCCAGTTGGTTCGGACCCAACGAACAAACCGACAGCTGGGAGGCGCGCTCGCGTTCATTGCCGGCGCGATCAACGCCGGTGGGCTTCTGGCGGTGCAGCGCTATACGTCGAACACGACCGGGATCGTGTCCGCCATCGCGGGCGACCTGATCTCCGGGCACGTCGCCTGGGCGCTTGCCGGAGTCGCGTTACTCATTTCATTTATTTGCGGAGTGGCAACCACCGCGGCGCTGGTCACTCGTGCGCGTCGCCGACGGTTACAGGGCGAGTTCGCGCACCCCCTTGTGCTCGAGGCGGTCTTGCTGCTGCTGTTTGGTTTGTTGGGCGCCAATCTCGAGCTGCTTGGCGAATGGTTCGTTCCGTCCACCGTTTTGCTCCTTTGTTTCATCATGGGGCGGCAGAACGCGATCGTCAGCAAGATCTCGAAGACCGAGATCAGGACGACACACATGACTGGCGTTATCACGGACCTGGGCGTTGGACTGGGTCGATGGATCCACGGTGACGATCCTCGGGGAGTCGATGGCCAACGCATGGTGAAGGCCGACTCCGAGAAGGTGGCTCTCTATACGACGATCCTCGGGTTGTTTGTGGGCGGAGGCGTTGTCGGCGCCATCGCCTTCTCGGTTGTGGGCTCTGCTGCGGCGGTGCTCTTTGCCGCCGTGCTGGTGACGTTGGCTGCACCGCCGGTGCGGCAAGACTTGAGGTCGATGGGTGACAGATCTACGGGGGATGTTTCGTGAAAGCCGCTGCGGGAACGAACCGCACCGTCAGCCGACACATCAAGCTGCTGCGTTACCAGCCTCCATCGGGAGGTGCAAGCCGCACCTTCGGTGCGGTTTGGCAACTGGGCAACGAAGTCCGTTGGACGTCACCGATCACACGAAGACTCAATGACGTGTTGGACCCGAAGCTCTTCGTTGACCGGTTTCCAGAAGCCACATACGAATTTGATCACTTCGCTGCCGCTATCACCTGGCTGCAGTCAGTTTGCAGCGCTGCGCGCGAGCTACTGGACGTTGCACAGGCCTGCCAGACAGAACCGGGCCTGGGGTTGAGCTGCATTCGGTACGAAGGACCGGATCGTGGCGGGGATCTCGCCAGCCTGCTGGAAGGAGAGAACCAAGCGCAGTTGCTGGATGTCGAGATGCTTCGGACCGTTGTGAACCTGACCTTGGAGCACCTCGTCAAGGAGCATGCCGTTCTCAAGGGCCTTCCATTGGAGCTGATATCCGAGGAGGGTTCGAGCGAATGCGCGCGACTTCTCCTCCCTGACGACCGGCTCGTACACCTCTACTTTGATCGCGATACGCGTCCGAGTCGCGTGGTCCCGCAGTTGCTTGCAGAGAGCGATCGGCTTTTTCGCCTGCGCTCGGACTCGGAAGTCTCGTTCTTTGTATTCGCTCAGTTGAAGGGCGCGCTACCTCTTCGGCTGACAACCAACGTGCTCGCGACGGGGATGCGACTTCCGCACATCGCCAACGGGTTGGTTCGGCTGGTGTGGGCTACGCCACTGTAGCCATGAAGCTGCCCCGCAGACCTCGAGGACCAACGCGTTCAGTTGATCGGGAAGCGCATCTCTGCTCCGTAGGAAGCGCCAGAACAGGATCCTTATGACCAACCCCGCTGATCCGTTTCGCCTTGCCGCGCTTGAATATCACGGGCATCCGGTCCCGGGCAAGATCGCGATCGCGGCGACCAAGCAGATGCTCAACCAGCGCGACCTGGCGCTGGCCTACTCGCCCGGCGTGGCGGCACCTTGCGAGGAAATCGTCAAGGACCCGGTCAACGCCTTCAAGTACACCGCGCGCGGCAACCTCGTTGCGGTCATCACCAACGGCACCGCCGTGCTGGGCCTCGGCGACATCGGGCCGCTGGCCGCCAAGCCGGTGATGGAAGGCAAGGGCGTCCTGTTCAAGAAGTTCGCCGGCGTCGACGTGTTCGACATCGAGATCGACGAGAAGGACCCGGCCAAGCTGGTGGAGGTCATCGCCGCGCTGGAGCCGACCTTCGGCGCCATCAACCTCGAAGACATCAAGGCACCGGACTGCTTCTACGTCGAGCGCGAGCTGCGCAAGCGCATGAAGATCCCGGTCTTCCACGACGACCAGCACGGCACGGCGATCACGGTGGCGGCCGCCATGCTCAACGGCCTGAAGGTGGTGGGCAAGGACATCTCGCAGGTCAAGCTCGTCACCTCGGGCGCCGGCGCCGCGGCGCTGGCCTGCCTGAACCTGCTGCTGAAGGTCGGCCTGAAGCGCGAGCACGTGTTCGTGACCGATCTCGCCGGCGTGGTCTACGAAGGCCGCACCGAGCTGATGGACGACGACAAGCGCCAGTACATGCAAAAGACCTCGGCGCGCTCGCTGGCCGAGGTGATCGAAGGCGCCGACGTGTTCCTCGGCCTCTCGGCCGGCGGCGTGCTCAAGCCCGCGATGGTGGCGAAGATGGCGGCCAAGCCGGTGATCTTCGCGCTGGCCAATCCCAACCCCGAGATTTCGCCCGAGGACGCGCATGCCGTGCGCGGCGACGTGGTCATGGCCACCGGGCGCACCGACTACCCGAATCAGGTCAACAACGTCCTGTGCTTCCCCTACATCTTCCGCGGCGCGCTCGACTGCGGCGCGACCACCATCACCGACGAGATGGAAGTCGCAGCGGTGCATGCCATCGCCGAACTCGCGCAGGCCGAGCAGAGCGAGCGCGTGGCTGCCGCCTATGTCGGCGAAAAGCTCAGCTTCGGTCCCGAGTACCTGATTCCGAAGCCCTTCGACCCGCGGCTCATGATGAAAATCGCGCCGGCCGTGGCCAAGGCCGCGGCCGAGAGCGGCGTCGCGCTGCGCCCCATTGCGGACCTGGACGCCTACCGCGACAAGCTGCAGAGCTTCGTCTACGCCTCGGGCCCCGCGATGAAGCCGATCTTCGACGCCGCCAAGCGCGCGCCGAAGAAGCGCGTCGCCTACTGCGAGGGCGAGGAAGAGCGCGTGCTGCGGGCGGCGCAGATCGTGGTGGACGAAGGCATCGCCCGTCCCACGCTGATCGGCCGGCCCGCGATCATCGCCCAGCGCATCGAGAAGTTCGGCCTGCGTCTCAAGGAAGAGCTGGACTACGACATCGTCAACGTCGAGCACGACCATCGCTACCGCGACTTCTGGCAGACCTACCACCGCATGACCGAGCGCAAGGGCACGACGGTGCAGACCGCCAAGATCGAGATGCGCCGCCGCCTGACGCTGATCGGCGCCATGCTGCTGCACAAGGGCGACGTGGACGGCATGATCTGCGGCACCTGGGGTACCACCGCCATCCACCTGCATTACATCGACCAGGTGATCGGCAAGCGCGCCGGCGTCTCCACCTATGCCTGCATGAATGGCCTGCTCCTGCCCGACCGGCAGGTGTTCCTGGTCGATACGCACGTCAACTACGACCCGACGCCCGAGGAGCTCGCCGAGATCACCACCATGGCGGCCGAGGAAATGATGCGCTTCGGCCTCAAGCCGAAGGCGGCGCTGCTGTCGCACTCCAACTTCGGCAGCAGCAACCAGCCGAGCGCTATCAAGATGCGCCAGACGCTCGACGCCCTTCTGATCCAGGCGCCTTGGCTGCAAGTCGACGGCGAGATGCAAGGCGATGTGGCGCTCGATGGCATGCAGCGCGTCGCCGTCATGCCGCACAGCGCGCTCGCCGGCGACGCCAACCTGCTGGTGTTCCCGAACATCGACGCCGCCAACATTTCCTACAGCCTGATGAAAACTGCCATGGGAGGCGGAATCACCATCGGTCCCATCTTGCTCGGCACAGCACGGCCCATCCATGTTTTGACGCCGTCGGCAACGGTGCGCGGCATCTTCAACATGACTGCCCTGACTGTCGCCGAGATCCCAAGCGACAAGTAGTCCTTCCAAGCTCGTGCGCCCGCCTCGCCGCCCCGCTCGCCCCTTTTTTTCATCTCATTCAATCATTGATGTCAGACCGCCTCGAGTACAACCAGCACCCGCGACCTCTTGTTGACAAATCGCTGAACTCAAAGACCATGCATTTCTCGATCTGCGACGTTCAAAGCCGGATGCAGATCGACCGGCCCAACAACCTCATGCTGGCGTACACGCGCCTCATGATGGGCTTCCTGCTGTTTGCGCCCAATCCCCGCCACATCGCCATGGTGGGTCTGGGTGGCGGGTCACTGGCGAAGTTCTGCTATCGGTATCTGCCAGATTCACGGATTCAGGTGATCGAAATCAATCCCTATGTCATCGCGCTTCGCGATGAGTTTGAGGTACCCAGAGACGATCACCGGTTTCAGATCCGCAAGGAGGACGCTGCTGACTATGTTCGTACTGCCCAGTATCGCTACGACGTGATCGTGGCCGACGGCTTCGATGCCAACGGGGTGCCTGCGAGTCTTTGCTCGCGCTCTTTCTACGACAACTGCTTTGACATGCTGGATCCCAACGGGGTTTTGGTGGCAAACCTCCACTCCCATCATGAGCACTTCCCGGTCTACCTTGAGCGGATCAAAGAAAGCTTTGCTGGACGTGTCGTCACCGTGAATGACTTTGATCATGGCAACACCATTGCCTTCGCATTCAAGGAAACGCCCACGCCGCCGCTGCTTGCAAACCTGCAACGCTGCGCATCGACGCTGGCGCCTGAAGCATGGGCGCAACTGGCGCCCAGCTTTTCCATGATCAAGCAGTTCGGCAGATGGCATAACCAGGGGATGCCTTAAGGACACGGGAGGCCCGCAACGGACGCATTTCGCATCTCCCACCTGACAAGCCGGACGGATGCCGGACTGGGGCATTGTGATGCTGAGCATCGAGCTCGGGTGCGCACGGCTCCCGGCCGTCATGCGTCGAATGCAAGAGTCGCAACGCGCAGTGCGCCGCGCCTCTGATTCTGACACCGGCACCTCGCACCGCTTACACGCAAACTTTTGCCCGAACATTTTTCGATCACCCGGAGTCATTCCATGAACAGCAGCAATCGTCGGAGCTTCATGCTTCAAGTCGTCGCCACAGGTTCAGCACTCGCGGTCACTGGCGTCTACGCCCAATCTACGGGGCCCAAGCTGGAAGAAAGCGATCCCCAGGCAACGGCGCTCGGCTACAAGCAAGACACTACCAAGGTGGATCCCAAGAAATACCCCAAGCACGTGGTCTCGCAAACCTGCGCGAACTGCCAGTTATTCCAGGGCAAGCCGAAAGAAGCGACAGGTGGCTGCCCCTTGTTCCCGGGCAAGCTGGTGGCAGCCAACGGTTGGTGCAGTGCATGGGTCAAGAAGGCGGGTTGACCGCTGGGCGCCTACGCGACGACGTTGATGTTCTGGACGCTGCCGAGCCTGTTCTTCACCGGGGTGGGCATGGCGGCGGCGATCGGCCTGATCAATTCCGTTGGCGGTCTCGGCGGCTTCCTTAGTCCTTACGTCGTGGGTCTCGTCAAGGACGCGACAGGTTCTACGGTCCCGGCGGTGCTTATGATTGCGGCGGTCGGCGTGATCGGGGCGGTGCTCGTGCTGCGGCTTCCTCGCGCGTCGACCAATCGCAAAGCGGACGCAAAGGACACGAATGGCGAAGCCGGCTTGGTCAGCGAACTGCCGCCCGACGTCGATCGGGCGCTCGTTGCCAACGGCTACAAGACGCGGCTCGGCGCGCCCGCGCTCAACACACTGGTGCACCGCATCGCCGTGCTGTCCAAGGCGCATCAGCTGGCCAAGGAGCCGAACCCTTGCGCGGACCCGCTGGTGCGCGAGCTGCTCGGCCAGACGCGCCGCGCCTATGCCAAGCGCGGCGCGCGGCCGCACAAGCAGCGCGCGCTCACCAGGGATCCGCTGCAGGCCGTGCTCGCGACCTGCGACGACACCCTGCGCGGAAAACGCGATCGCGCCCTCCTCCTGTTTGCCTGGGCGACCGGCGGGCGGCGGCGCTCGGAGGTCGCCGCAGCCACGCTCGAGAACCTGCGGCGCGTTGGTGGAGAGAGCGCGAAGTCCTACCTCTATACGCTCGCGCCAAGACCAACCAGGCCGGTGCGGACCGACCCGAGGACGTCAAGCCGCTGGTCGGCAGCGCGGCGGCGGCCATGCAGGACTGGCTCGCCGTGCTGACGGAAAGAGGGATCAAGGATGGCGCCCTCTTCCGCCGCATCCGCAAGGGCGGCCACCTCGGCGAAGCGCTGGCGCCAGCGGCGGTGCGCGACATCTTCAAGGAGCGGTGTGCGATGGCGGAGCTGGACGCGGGTTTTAGCGCGCACTCGCTAAGAGCGGGCTTCGTGACGGAAGCCGGCCGACAGAACATGCCGCTGCCCGAGACGATGGCGATGACGGGCCATCGGAGCGTCGCGACCGTCATGGGGTTACTTCCGGGCCGAGAGCGCACTGGGCAGCAGGGTCAGCCGGATGCTTGACGAAGATTGAATGCCTGCAAGCTGGGGTAATCGTTCCGTCGGTGCAGAGCCCCGAAGATGTCCTGTCAGTAACTACCCGGATGTGAGCTTCTTGTCTGGGCACTATGTTTGAACATCCTTGACGACAGGGGCCCGACCATGAAGTCCCATCCAGATCTCGCCCGTCGCAGCTTGCTTGCCGGGACCGCGAGCGCTTTGGCTGCAGCTGGCTTCCCAAGGCTGGCGCAAGCGCAGTCTGGTCCGGCATCTGCGCGCGCCAGCCTGCCGCCGTACGTCGCCTGGAAGAATGCCGACCACCTGATCGTACATACCGCTACGACGATCGAGACGAAGCGATCCGCCTACGGCACGAGCATCATCACTCCGGCGGACCGGCTGTACATCCGGAACAACTTGCCGGCGCCGGACGTCTCCATCGTCGCCAATCGCGACGTCTGGTCGGTATCGGTTGAAGGAGTCAGGCAGCCGCGCACGCTGACGGTTGCGGAACTGAAGATCGTGGGGTTGGAGACCGTGGCCGCGGTGCTGCAATGCTCCGGTAACGGACGCGGCTACTTTGCCGACAAGCCGAGCGGCACGAAGTGGACCATTGGAGCCGCCGGCTGCGTGATCTGGAGCGGGGTGCCGGTGCGAGACGTGGTGGCCGCGCTGGGCGGTATTGCGGAAGGAGCGCAGTTCATGACCGGCACAGGTGGCGAGATGCTGCCTGCGGGCCTGGATCCGAATTCCATCATCGTCGAGCGTTCCGTGCCGCTGCGCGCCTTCGAAGACGCGCTGCTGGCCTGGGAGATGAACGGCGAGCCGGTTCCACACGCCCACGGTGGACCGTTGCGCCTGGTTGTGCCCGGCTACAGCGGCGTGAACAACATCAAGTACATCAAGCGGCTCGCATTCACTCAGGCGCAGACCGAGGCGGCGATCCAGAAGACCGGTTACCGCATCTCTCCACCTGGCGCGAAGGGAGATCCCAGCCATCCTTCGGTCTGGGAGATGGACGTCAAGTCCTGGATCAATGGGCCGGGGCCCGAGACGGGGCCCGTCAGGGCCGGATGGGTCCAGATCCATGGTGTGGCCATGGGCGCGACTCGCGCGTTGCGGCGGGTGGATGTTTCACTGGATGGCGGGCAAACCTGGCGGGAGGCGCGCCTGGTGGGCCCCGACCTGGGCCCATTTGCGTGGAGGCAGTTCGTTCTGCCGGTGCGTCTCCAGCCGGGGCAGTATCTGCTCGCGTCGCGTGCTCAAGACGTCCAGTTCAACTGGCAGGTCGAAGCCACGCCGTCGAACGGCGGCGGATATTTGAACAGTGGGTGGCGCGTACATGCCTTGCCCATCACCGTCGTGTGATGCGACCCGCACTGTGGCACTTGACGCTCAGCGCGTATTTGGCAGGTGTCGCGCTGGCAGCCCATGCGGACGAGGAAGGTCGCCAACTGTTCATCTCGGTCGTGCCGGCATGCGCCCTCTGTCACACCCTGAAGGACGCCGGTGCGACTGGCGCGGTGGGGCCTTCGCTGGATGAGCTGAAGCCCGACGCACCGAGGGTTGCAAAAGCCGTACGCAACGGCATCGGCCAGATGCCTGCTTTTCCCCAGCTCACGGAAGCGCAGGTTCAGGCACTGGCCCGTTACGTCGAAGAAGCGACCAGGTCATCGGCCCCGACGGCGGGCGAGCATCGGCGACCGCATCAGAAGATGACCGATGACATCGGGAGTCATTGTCGAAATCCAGGGCAACGCGGATGCGCCGCATTGCCCTCCCTGCCATATCCATGCACCGCTAAGAAGAAGCAGGCGGCCATCTTCGACACTTCAGTTGAACGGCCCGCCTTGGGTGGGATCAAGTTCTGCAGACCATCCTTAGCTATTGGCCCGAAGCACGGCAAGCCGCGCACTGACGACAACCTCAAAAAAAGCCGCGTTGACGCTTTGAAGGAGAGCAAGCGACCACGCGTGTGATGGGCAAGCGGGCGCAGGTTAGATCTGTTCGCTTGCGACTTGACACGGATCGAGGGCACAGCGGAAGCGGATTGGTCGACTTTGTGGACGCCAAGGGAGAAAAGCGCTCTGTGTACAGAGAGCTCAGGCGGAGATTGCATGCTCGCGCGGACGCACCTCTTTCTCGATCTGCTTCGCGGCCTCCTTCTCGGCCATCTTGAGGTCGTAGACGCTCTGCATGTTGAGCCACCATTGCGCCGAGCCGCCGAAGTAGCGGGACAGGCGCAGGGCCATCAGAGGGGAAACGCCGCGCTTTTCGCGCACGATGTCGTTCACGGTCGGCGCGGCGACGTGCAGTTCCTTTGCGAGCGCGCTGGCGCTCATCTTGAGGGGCTCCAGAAAGTCCTCCCGGAGCGTCTCGCCGGGGTGAACCGGGCGCATTCCGTTCTTAAACATGGCTCTTGCCCTTCTGCCCAAAGGGCGATTCGCATCTTGCGAAGATAAGTCGCTGGGCGTTTGGCGCCGCCCGGCCTGCGCTAGTGTGGGTCGTAAATCTTCACGTTCTCGGGCCCGTCGCCGATCCACTGCCAAGCTAGCCGCCACTGGTCATTGATCCTGATGTGCCAGAAGCCATCGTAGAACTTCAGGTCATTGCCCGGCGGCGAGCCCGTCGTCGTTCGTGACAGCCGCGTCAAGCTGCGTCAGCTTGCGGGTTGCCACTCTCACGGAACTCTTCCGCAAAGGGAAGAACAAGAGGTTTGCAGCCATCGGTGTCATGTTCACACTCAAGACTCGGGGCGCGCTCGGCGTTCCCGACATCGCCAAGATTCTGAATGTGACGGTGGAAGCGGTGCGCCAGTCGACCACGCCGCGCGCAAGGCGGATGCGGCTTCCCAGGCCGGCCTGGTGAGCGAGCTGCCGCCGGACGTGCCCAGACGCGCCGCGCCTACGCCAAGCGCGGCGCGGCCGCGCAAGCAGCGCGCGCTCACCAGGGATCCGCTGCAGGCGGTGCTGGCGACCTGCGACGACACCTTGCGCGGAAAACGCGATCGCGCCCTCCTCCTGTTCGCATGGGCCACCGGCGGGCGACGGCGCTCCGAGGTCGCCTCGGCCACACTCGAGAGCCTTCAGCGCGTTGGCGGGGATGGCGCCCGCTCCTATCTCTACACCCTCGCGCACTCCAAGACCAACCAGGCCGGCACCGAACGCCCCGAGGACGTGAAACCCCTGGTGGGCAGCGCAGCGCAGGCCATGCAGGAGTGGCTCGCCGCGAGCGGCATCAAGGAAGGCGTCCTCTTCCGCCGCATCCGCAAGGGGGGCATTTAGGCGAGCCGCTCGCGCCAGCGGCGGTGCGCGACATCGTGAAGGAGCGATGCGCGATGGCAGGGGTGGAGGGGAAGTTTTCTGCGCATTCGCTCAGGGCCGGGTTCATGACGGAAGCCGGCCGACAGAACATGTCGCTGCCCGAGACGATGGCCATGACCGGGCATCACAGCGTCGCGTCCGTGATGGGCTACTTCCGCGCCGAAAGCGCGCTGGGCAGCAAGGTCAGCCGGATGCTGGATGAACCGTGAAGACGTTCTACCGCATTCTGTAGCCGAGAAGCTCCGGTAGCCTACCCACTCGCATCCAGATTGATGCACAATTGCATCATTTCAGGCGGCTGACATGCGAACGACTGTGACAATCGACGATGCGCTGTACGCAAAAGCCCTGGATGTGGCAGATCCCGGGATGGATAAAGCCGAACTGTTTCGCGAGGCCATAGAAACCTTTGTTCGCGTCCGGGCTGCTAAGCGCCTCGCCGCGCTGGGTTCGTCTGCGCCTAGCATGCGAAGTGTTCCTCGCCGGCGCCCTCGGCGCCCAGCAACGCACTCCTGATGGGGCCCGTTCTTGTCGACACCTCCGTGTGGGTCAGTCACTTCCGACACCGGAACAACGCCCTGATGGCGCTGTTGCAGGCGGATCTCGTTCTGACACATCCGATGATCGTTGCCGAGCTGGCATGCGGGACGCCGCCGGAACCGCGACGGCGAACACTGGGCGATCTGGACCTTTTGCAGAAGGTTCAGCAGGCGACTCTCACCGAGGTCAGGGACTTCATCGAACGGGAACGCCTCTACGGGCTCGGTTGCGGTCTGGTGGATCTCTCACTGCTCGCATCCACGATGCTCATGCGGCCCGCCGAACTCTGGACGCTCGACAAAAAACTTGGCGCCCTTGCTGTGCGCTTGGGCGTCATGCATCGGCCAGCACTGCACTGAGCTCGCGCGATCCGCCGTAGTTTCGACTAGGTACGACTGGCGGCCACGGGTTCGAAGCCCAGGACTGCCTTCGTCTCGAAATGCGCCGCCAGTGTCATAGTGCTCGACGGGCGGCGCAGCGCGGGCGGCCAGATCTACCCCTCCGTCACCGACGCGTTGTCACGCTGGTCGACGAGCTCGGGCCGGACTCACGATCGCGGGCGTGGCGGGCGTGGCGGGCGTGGCGCGCGAAGACGCGGGGGCGGCATCGGGCGTCGTCAATGCGGCGCATCAGCTGGGAGGCTCGCTGGGGCTCACCATTCTGGTGCTCGTCTTCGTTGCCGCCGGCTCGGTCATGGGGACGCGCGGACCGTGCTCGCCCATCGCATCGGCAATGCCCTCGGCGTCGAGTCGCTCATGCTTGTGATGGCCTTTGTGCTCGTGATATCCCTCATCGTCCGTCCGCGCCCGGGTGCCGCGCCAACTTGAAAACTAGGCCGGCACCGAACGCCCCGAGGACGTGAAACCCCTGGTGGGCAGCGCGGCGCAAGCCATGCAGGAGTGGCTCGCCGCGAGCGGCATCAAGGAAGGCGCCCTCTTCCGCCGCATCCGCAAGGGGGGTCATCTAGGGGAGCCACTCGCGCCAGCGGCGGTGCGCGACATCGTGAAGGAGCGATGCGCGATGGCAGGGGTGGAGGGCGCAGCGACGAGACCTGCGCCGGGGTCGCCGGCGAGAGGAAGTGCCTGCGGTGCCGTGGACCGCTTGGACGCCACGACGGCGGATCAGCGGTTCACCCAAGGAATCGCGTCGTAGATCAGCAGTTCGGCCTGATTGTCGGACTCGGCCATGAAGTAACCGCGCATCGACTTGCCATCGGCGTTCGGCTCGAGCCAGAACGCGTTGTGGGTCAGCGCCAGTGTGGCCTTCATGCCACTGCCTTCATCGATGAACAGGTTGACCGGAATCTGGTGCTCCAGGCGGTTGCTGCGCAGGTCCAGAAGCTCGAGTCCACCGAATGCGATATTGCCCAGCGGGCTCGAATAGCCGCCGACGCCGCCGCAGAGCATGTATTGCACGCCCTGGTAGTGGCAGTCCTGGTAGTCGATGGAGAACTGCGGATTGGGCACCCAGGTCGAGGCACCGGCCTTGCCTTGTTGATTCTTGTTGCCCAGGTCCCAGGTGTAGAGGCGCCGAGAGCCCCAGCTCACGCCGTGCAGCGTGCCCTTGGCGCGGTTGAACACGAGGCCGCCGATGTGATCGTTCTCGCCGAACACGCGCTCGGCCGCCAAGGTTCTGGGATCGACGCGGTAGACGGTCGCACTGCTGTTGGGTCGATACTCGGCAACCGGAACCCACAGGTTCGTGCCGTCGTAGTCGATGCCACCAGGGTGATAGCGCAGCCCGTAGGTCAGCTCAGTCTTCGCGATCAGTTGACCCTCGAGCGTGAACTGGAAGAGCCAGCCTCGGCCCGTGCCGGCACTGCGGTCGATCGAGAAGTCGTAGAGCGCGTCGGTGGTGACGGCGGTATTGCGCTGCGTGGGCTGGAGTATCTCGACCGCCGTGACGTACAAGGTCCGATCGATCTTGACCATGCCCTGCGTGTGGAAGGTCTGCCAATTCATCGGCACGGAGGCGACCTGTTTCCAGATCGTGTTTTTGCCCATCAGGCGAAACAGTTGCGTCGTCTCATTGTCCCGCGCGCCGGGCTTAGCCGCGGGGGCGTTTGCCGCATGCCCGGACCGGTCACCGTCCTGCGCCGAGGCGGCAGACGAAAGGCCGCCGATCAGGCTGGCCAGGACAATCCACATTGGCAGCTTCTTCAAGTTGACCCTTGTCTCGTGAATTTGCGGAAGGGCGCCGAGCCCATCGGCTGGAGCACCGGCGCCAGCTTCGGTGGTTCGACGCGCCCGACCATGCGAGTCTGTTGACCGAACGTGACTCGGGTGTGACGCCCCTTGCCAGGGGCACCACCGGCGGTGCGACGAGGCACAGAAGCATGCGAGAACGAAGCACCTTCGGCAGCATGCCAAGGCCGGGATGACTCGCGCGATGGGTGCAGGCATCGCGAGTCCTGCGGATCGAGCCCGTTCAGCTTGGCCACCCAGACTGTAGATCGCCGCGGCGCGCTCGCCTCCGGCGTCCGAACCCATGAAGAAATAGTTGGATCTTCCAAGGGCGACAACCCGTGCAATCACGCGCAGGTTCGCGAGCTGATCAAGAACGTGCGCAGCGGCAATGCCAAGCGCAGCGTGAAGCCCCACAAGCAGGCGGCGCTCACGAAGGCGCCGATGGAGGCGATCCTGGCCACCTGTGACGATTCCCCCCGCGGCAAGCGCGATCGCGCCCTCCTCCTCTTCGCCTAGGCCAGCGGCGGCCGCCGGCGCTCTGAAGTCGCTGATGCGACGATGGAGAGGCTCCGCAAAGTCGACTCGCGCGGTTACCTCTATGGGCCACTCCAAGACGAACCAGGACGACAAGGAGAACCCCGACGACGCCAAGCCTGTCTCCGGAAAGGCCGCCGTGGCGATGGACGCCTGGCTCGAGGCGAGCGGGATCACCGAAGGCCCGATCTTCCGGCGCATCCTCAAGGGCGGAAAGGTTCTTGATGAGGCGCTCGATCCGACCGCTGTGCGCAAGATCGTGAAGCGCCGATGCATCCAGGCCGGCCTCCCCGGCGACTTCTCGGCACACTCGCTGCGATCGGGCTTCGTGACGGAGGCGGGCCGGCGCAAGATGGACCCGGCAGACGCCATGGCCATGACCGGCCATCGCCACTACGAGACCTTCATGGGCTACTGCCGCGCCGAAGATCCGCTCGACCGCAAAGCCAGCCGCATGCTCGACGACGACGCAACCAGTGAGGTGTGCGCGCGCATTGACTCTGCCAATTTGAACGCTAGGTTTTTCTGCCAACCGGCGGCTAGATATTGCTGTGGGCGCGGACCTACGAACGGACGGTAAGTTTGAAATTGCACGACTTATCGTAGTCTTGCTACGACAGCCACCACAAAACAAAACATTGCGCGTGCTTATGAATATCGGAATAATCGTAGCGTGACTACGATAACCAGGTCAAAACTAAACAACCTGCTGACGCAGGTTCCCAGCGGCACGCCCGTCACCAGTGACGACCTCGCCCTCGAAGGCATCTCCGCCGACCTAGCAGTCCACTACGTTCGCGCGGGATGGCTCAAGCGACTCGCACGCGGTGTGTACGCCCGCCCCGATGCCTCGCTGCAGCGAGACCCCAGTCTTTGGCTGCTCCAGCGACAGATACCTGGTCTCCACGTTGGCGGCAAGACTGCGTTGGATTGGCATGGCGTGCGTCACTATGTCTCTCAGGAGCCCAAACTACACCTGTACGGTCTGAAGTCGGCCAAGCTGCCGGAATGGTTCACGGACCCCTTCCCGGCTGAATACCACCGCAAGCAGCTCTTCAGCAGCGACGCATTCGGCATGAAGCATGTTGGCCCCTTCGAAGGCCGTGCGCACGGGCCGAATGTCTCCGCCCCTGAGCGCGCGTTCCTGGAGCTGTTGAGCGAAGTGGGCGTGCGGCAGCCGCTGTCCGAAGCGCGCGAGCTTGCCGAAAGCACCTACAGCCTTCGCGCATCTGTTCTTGGCGAGCTGCTCCAGGAGTGCACGAGCGTCAAGACGGTCCGCCTGTCCCTACAACTCGGGCGTGACCTATCCCTGCCCTGGGCGAAAAAGCTGGATCCGGCACGCCTGCCGGCCGGTGGCGCTCGACGCTGGGTCTCTCAAACCAACGAAGGACTGCTGGTCCTCAAGAAATGAACGACATCTACCTCAGGACCGCGCGCCTGCTGACCCAGGTCGCCCCCTTAGTCTTTACCGACGACACGTTCGCTCTCAAGGGCGGCACGGCCATCAATCTGTTCGTTCGCGACATGCCCCGCCTGTCTGTCGATCTCGACCTGGTCTTGCCCGACCACACCTTGTCTCGCGCCGCGGCGCTCGAGCAGATCAAAGCGTCGCTCGGACGAGCAGCCGACCAGCTCAAGTCGAAGGGATTCCAGTCGCGGATGAGGCGGGCGCCCCAGCGAGCCCACCCGTGGACCATCGCGACCGCGGCCATCAAAGTGTTCTTTCCTCGCGTCCCCTACGCGACGCGCGTGATAGTGACGTTTATCTCGCCCCGATTGTTCCAGTACGCAAACCAGGCATCGTTGGCGAATAGGTTCAGCTCTTCATCGCGGCTGCCGCCCTGCCCCTCATAGGTCCACTGAAGGTGCTTCCCAACTGGGAAAAAGTGTTCATCGGATCGTCCCACGGCACCGATCAGCTGGAACCATCTTCCTGACTTGCAGCGCAAGGCCCACTGCGCCATCGACTGCACGAAAGTGGGTCTGTCCCGCCCATCGGCATCTGAGTCGAGCTTCCAGTCCTGCCAGTGGCTCTTGTCCGCGGTGATCACGTATTTAGCGCCGCGCTTGAGGACTACACCGGTCGGAACGTAGCGGGAGGCGCTCGACACACACACGCTAGTGGACTGACCGATGGCTAGCTGCGCAGCGTGGTGCCTGTGTGCGCTCAACGCGCGCCCCTCGTACCTTGCGCGCCCTTGGCGCGTTGAGCATCCAAACAAGCCAAGATCATGGCGCTCATTGATCCGGTGCGTTGAAGTAGCAGGTCAGACCGTCTTCGTCGCCCTTGATCCCATAGATCTTCCGGTCGATCTCGTCTGCCTCCAGATCGCGCCGCGAACTCAGGATGCGTCCGAACACGTTCTGCATCTTCTTTGGCATCTTGTCCTGGACAAAGTACCCATGGCCGCCGCCGCCATTCCTCGCATTGGTGCAGCTGATGTAGGCGCATGTGGGGGACGCGAAGACGATCGGATGTTGGGTCTGTCCCGAGCTTCAGCTGTGTGTCGCCCGTCAAACCGTTGTCGGCGATGCTTGCTCCGGCTAAGACCGTTACAGCGCCGCAGGCGGGCTTGATGCGGGCCTTCATCATGCTGTCGGCAGTGAGCGTTTGACCTACGCGGCGCCGAGGGGCAGGAGTTGCACTTCAATATCGCGGTTCATCGCTCCATCATAGAGACTGGAGTCGGTGGCCGTCTAGGTCGGCGGACGGTAGCGCGCGGCCGCCGGTAGACCAGGAAAACATCTGCGAAGTTTCGACGCCGCGATGCTCCAATTCCTTGGATGCACCCGAACGACTTTCCACTCCTTCGCGCGGCCGCGCAGAGCTTGACTCGGCTCGACGCCGCCCTAGTGGTCATCAGCAATGGAATTGCGGACGGCGCCACTCGGAACGTCGCCCTCCAGGACGCGAAATTCACCCTCTCGAATGCTGTGGAAAACGCCTGGCGCAAGCACGTCAGCGATCACTACTTCACGGGCGAAGCCTGCCGCAACGGCAAGATGTCGGAGATTCTGAGGGAGCTTTTCTACAAGCTATTGCCTGCTAAGGTTGCAGCATGACGGCGACGTCCACGCGAACCCTATTCCCGATCATTCGCGACCGTGCGGGCCCGGTTGAACCCATTCCCGCGGCGCTCGCGGCCATCACCGGACAGCCCCTAACCGCGGTGGTCAGGGTGCTTGGGCAGTGCATCGCGGATCTGACGGGGCTAGCCGGGGTTCCCGGCACGGTAGCTCCCGAGGATGCCTGCCACGCAGCACTTCACCGGTTTGGCTACGAGCCGCACCGGCTTTATGCCGACGCGCATCGTCGTCCGCTCATGGGGCAGCTGTTTCGCGCATACGCGCAGTCCCCTGGGCCAGCGGAACGACTGTTGGCGATCTGTGACTCCGGCGACGCCTTCGCATTCCTGGGCAACCAGGCGGCGGCCTGGTCGAGCAGCGCCCCAACCGACCTCGGTGCTCTCGTTCGAGCGGGGGCCCTCGACATGGATGCGCCCGTGAGGTTCGCATTCACGATGACACCCCACCGCGCGGTCCCGCTAGTCTCCCCAGACCATGAGTTCCTCGAATCGGTCGCCGGACCGGCGTTCGCCCTGGCCGACGCCTACAACATCGAGGTGCTTCCGGTGGGCTGGCCGTACTGGAAGCTCTCCTTCCCTGGCGAGATGACGGATGGAACACCAGGTTCGGGCGACAGGCTGGTTTGCGGCGAGCACGAGCTTCTGAGCGTTATCAATGACCGCGTGCGCCAGGTCGAGCAAGCTGGAGAGATGACCGGCGAGTTGCTGGCGCGCATCGGACGCGGTCCGTCGGGGCCCTCGCCCTAGGCGCCTGCTGCAGGGCCGCTCGCCTGCTGGCGCTCTCGGTGCTCGGCGTGTCGGCGAGTAACTCTCGTGGTGTAAGGAGCGCACCTGCGGCGAAGATAGGCTGGATGTCTGCGCCTCTCACCGCTTCTTGGTTGTTCCTCCTCGCTTCCTTATCTGCTCCCTCGTGGTCGCAAGCCGTGAATCGAGGCCAGCTTGAAGCATCCGCGTCGATCCTGCTGCGTGACGTCGCTGCCGAGCTGTGCGGCAAGAGCGCCCGTCCCGCGGATGCTGACCTGGCTCAGCCGTCGCCGACGTCTCGAAGCCGCTTGAACGACGCAGAGTTGGTGTTCAAAAGCCTTGGCTATGGGCAGGCATCGATCAACGGGTTCGACACGCGCCTGCAGGGTCTGCCGGCCGGGCCGGAATGCCGCGCGCACGCGATCTCGGCGCTATGGCAACACTTCACCGCGTTGGGCCGCCCGAAGGCTGCTTCGAGCAGCGAGAGTGCTGGAGGCCCCGAGATGGTCGACTTGCCTGCAGTCGCCGAGCTTCCGCAGCTCCCCACGGCCACGGAACGGCAGAGGGCGTCGTCCACGCCGAGCAGGCCACGCCGGCAAGGCTCCCAGCAACTGCCGAGCCTGAGCGTCGCGCCCCTTGTTGGACCCGAGGTAAGCAGGCCATCGGATGCTGCGCCGCCGCCGGCGCCGGCGCCCATGGCGGAGAGCGCGCCCGCCAGCGGACCAGTTGCCGCAGAAGGCGCGAGCGGCGGTGGAACTACGTCTGCACAGGTCCTAGCGGCGACCTCGGGCGCCCGGTTGCCGTTCGCTACGAGGCACCTGGGATGGGTCGGCGTGGGTCTGATGATGGTAATCGCCGCGCTCGGAGGCTGGTGGCTCCGGCGGGGGAGGAAGGTCACGAGTGCCGAGCTGGCGCGCCGGCGTCTGCGACCCACCTGAGCATCCAGGTACGACCTCAGGCGGAATGCGCGAGTGCGCGGCCACGCCGGTCACTTCTTCGGACGCGGCTTGATCGCCTTTGGCCTATCGCCTCCATAGTCCTGGGCCTCCATCGGCAGGCTGGCGCGCGCGATTCGCATCGGCTCGGGCTCGCCAGAGATCGTGACGACAACCCTGGTCCAGCCGTCGGTCGTTCTCCCGAAGACTGCCGTCCCCTCGACGCCAGGGGTGCGCACCGCGCGCAGGATCCGCGCGTCGTTGACTTCGAAGTCCTCGGGGGCGTAGACGAAGGGGATGGTTTCGGTAGCGCTCATGGGGACCCTACAACCAGCCGGTGTTGAGACCATCTGTACGATTTTCCGGGCTCCATGTGACGCATCCTATGCGACGTTCCCGGGCGCGGAAAGTGGACGAATTCCGCCTCTAGCGCGGACAGGAAAAACATGGCAAGTTGGGGTGATCATACTTTTCGTGATTGGTACGGTTTCACCGTTTTGATGAGGAGTGCCGGCCCCTTGCGATTGCGCGCGACAGGGCCTTGCTTCGCTGTTTCGCTATCGCGCGGTTGGCACGGCGAACGCGGCATCCATCTGCCGAGCCCGCTTGACCTCATCGCTGTGCAGGTAGATGGACGTGGTCGACACCGAGGCGTGCCTCAGGTTGTCGCACACGGTGGTGAGCTCGGCCCCACGCGAGAGGGCATGTCACGGAAAGACGCCATCGGAGCGACCGACCTGACCGTGTCGCCGAGTCTGTACGCCACGCAAGCATTTGCAGCAAACGGGTGTCTGCCATGCCTGAGACGCAGGAACTGAAGGTCTTCATTTCCACCGGTGAGTCGACTTGCGGCGATTGCGGCGAGAAGCTGGGTCGCCACGCGTGGATCTTCCTGGCCGGCGAACGCGGTGCGCTTTGCTTGTCCTGTGCCGACCTGGAGCATCTTGTCTTCCTGCCGCCCGGGGTCGCTGCACTGACGCGCCGGGCGCGAAAGTACTCGATGCTGTCCGCTGTGGTCCTCCGATGGAGCCGCGCCCGCCGCAAGTACGAGCGGCAGGGCGTCCTGGTCGAGGAAGCGGGTCTCGCCCGGGCGGAGGCGCAATGCATGGCCGATGACGACGCGCGGGCAAGGCGGCGCAACCGCGAGGCCCAGCGGCGCGCGGACCAGGACCAGACCTATGTGGAGCGTTTTGCGCAGCGCGTGCGTGAGTGTTTCCCAAGCTGTCCTGCCGGAGCCGAACACGCCATCGCGGAGCGCGCCTGCCTCAAGTACAGCGGTCGGGTCGGGCGCTCGGCCGCCGCCAAGGACCTCGACGAAAAAGCGGTGTTCCTCGCCGTCGTCGCGCACATCCGCCATGTCGAGACGCCCTACGACCGGCTCCTCGGTGCCGGAGTGGATCGCGAGCTGGCCCGCCGGCAGGTCGAGGACCAGGTGCGCGGCATCGCACACGAATGGGAAACCTCTCCCGTCGCTGCCGCGAAAACATAGTGCAGATCCGTACTGGACATCTTCTTGTCGGCCGCCTCGGAGGGGTACCAAGAAAGCTGCCCGAGGCCGGAACTGCTTGGACCCATTTCGGCTTCGCCGAGTCGACCAATGAAAGCAGCCCATGGATCGTCGTCGCGGTTCAAGTCGCCAAGGTGAGGACGGTGCCAAGATGACGATCATGAAGCAGAACCCCTTTTCCGGTCCTTGGCGCATCGTCTGGATGTCCGGCTGGGACCAGAACTACGTGGACATAGAAGTGCCCGGCCACATCATCTTCAGCGCAGACCGGTCCGGCAGCTTCCAGTTCGGACTGGTACAAGCACAGATGGACTGCAAGATCGACAAGCGGCAGGGCCAACGCATCGAGTTCACCTGGCACGGCTTCGACGAGGGCGATGAACTGACTGGGCGCGGGCATGCTGAGATCGTCGACGGCGAGTTGCACGGTCACCTCTACATCCACCTCGGCGACGAATCCGCGTTCCGCGCGGTCGGGGAAACGGCCGCCAAGCGCAAGTCCGCCCGCAAGCGAACGGGCTGAGCCTACGCTGATGCAATCATATGAGCGAGTACCAATACTACGAATTCGCGGCCATCGACCGGCCGCTGACCCGCACCGAGATGGCCGAACTGCGCGCCGTCTCCACACGCGCGGAGATCACGCCTTCGGGCTTCGTCAACCACTACGAGTGGGGAGACCTGAAGGCTGATCCAGCCGAATGGATGCGTCGCTACTTCGATGCCTTCGTCTACACCGCCAACTGGTGCAGTTGCCGGCTGGCCTTGCGCGTGCCGCTGGCCACGTTCCGCAAAGCCGAACTGGCGCCCTTCTCTTCTCGGCATGCGCTGACAATCGAGACCAGCGACACGCACTGGATCATCGACTGGTCGCTCGACGAGAGCGAAAACTACGATCGCTTCGGCATGGAAGACGGAAGCGGCTGGATGCGGCGCCTGGCGCCGCTGCGCGATGAACTATTGCGCGGCGACCTGCGGCCGCTCTACCTCGGGTGGCTGGCCGGAGCCGCTGGCGGCGAACTCGCGGACGGCGCGCTGGAACCGGAAGTGCCGCCCAGCCTGTCGGCGTTGTCACCTCCTCAGCAGGCCTTGGTCGAATTCCTGGAAGTCGATCCCGACATGCTCGCGGCGGCGATGGCAGGCAGTGGATGCGCTTCTGAGGCTGATTCAGCGCAAGGCGATCGAATCGATGCGTGGCTGAGTGAATGGTCGCATGACGAGATGGCAAACATGTTGAAGCTGATCGCACAGGGCCGTGGGCACGAAGCGGAGCGCCAGGTCAGATCCCGCCACGCAGCTTGGCTGAAGGCACGACGCCCTTCGTCCGCATCTTCCGCATCGCGGCGCAGCGTAGGCCAACTGCGTGCACTCGCCCAATCGGCCTCTGGCGCTCGCTTGGAGCGCGAGACAAAGGAACGCGCGAAGCAGGAGACGAAGCACCGGCAGCAACGCGAAGCGGCCCTTCAGTTGTTGATGACCGATGTGGACAAGCGCTGGGCTGCCATCGACGCACAGGCTCGGCGTGGTTCGGCATCGGGTTACGAGCATGCGGTGCGGACACTGGTCGACTTGGCGGAGGGCTATGCACTCACGTCTAGCCGCAAGGAGTTCGACCGCGCGCTGCGGCGCTTTCTGATTCGTCATGCAACGCGTGGCGCATTGTTGCGCCGTCTGACCGAAGCAGGTCTGTGGTCAGGATGAATTCGTCATGACTGCACACAGCGGCGACGAACTCGCGCGGTTGCGCGCCGAGAACGCTCGGCTGGCCGGGCTGCTCGAGGCCCATGGCATAGCCTGGCGCGTGCCCGAAGCCGCGGTCGCGCCGGCTGCGATGATGCCGCTGACTATAGACGAGAAAGTCGCGCTCTTTCGCCGGCTGTTCCGAGGACGCACCGATGTCTATCCCGTGCGCTGGGAGAGCAAGGCGGGTAAGACGGGCTACTCGCCAGCGTGCGCCAATGAATGGCGTGTGGGCGTATGCGAGAAGCCCCGCATCAAATGCTCGGATTGCGGCCATCGACTGCTGATGCCTTTGGTCGACCAGACCATCTACGACCACCTCGCCGGTCGTCATACCGTCGGCGTGTATCCGCTACTGGCAGACGACGACTGCCACTTCCTTGCCGTGGACTTCGACGATGCCGATTGGCGCAGCGATGCCCAGGCCTTCATTCAATCCTGCCGTGAATTGGGCGTGCCGGCCGCGCTGGAAATCTCGCGCTCCGGCAACGGCGCCCATGCGTGGGTGTTCTTCTCATCGAAGGTCGCGGCGCGGGATGCACGACGGCTTGGAACCTCCCTCATCAGCCATACCTGTGCACGCACCCGGCAATTGAAGCTCTCGTCCTATGACCGCCTGTTCCCGAACCAGGACACGATGCCGAAGGGTGGATTCGGCAACCTGATTGCCCTGCCACTGCAGAAGGCATCTCGCGAGCGCGGTGGCAGCGTGTTCGTGGACGATACGCTGCAACCCCACGTGGACCAATGGGCCTTCCTCGCATCGGTGCAGCCGATGGCACTGCAAGACATCGAGCCAACGATCCTGCGCGCCACCGGCGGCTCGCATCCGCTCGACGTCACCTTCATCACCGAGGAAGAACAACAAGCGCCATGGAAGCGAACAGTACCTGCCAAGCAGCGCCTGCCCGGCGCCATGCCTGCATCTCTGACCGTGACTCTGGCCAACCTGCTGTATTTCGGCAAGGCATCCCTGCCTCAAGCGCTTGCGAACCGCCTGATCCGCTTGGCCGCGTTCCAGAACCCAGAGTTCTACAAGGCGCAGGCGATGCGCCTGTCGGTATGGAATGAGCCACGCGTGATCGGCTGCGCCGAGAATTTCCCGAACCACATCGCCCTGCCGCGAGGCTGCCTGGATGCCGTCCGGGAGCTTTTGCGCGAGAACGGCATTCTCTGCGAGTTGCAGGATGAGCGATTCAGCGGTGAACCGCTGGAGGTGAGCTTCGCCGGCACGCTACGGTCGGACCAAGAGGAAGCAGTCGCGGCGATGCTTCGTCACGACACCGGCATCCTGTGCGCGCCAACAGCATTTGGCAAGACGGTCACAGCGGCGGCGTTGATCGCACGGCGGGGCGTGAACACGCTGGTGTTGGTGCACCGTGCCGAACTCCTCAAGCAATGGCAGGAGCGGCTTCAGGCTTTCCTGGGCGTTGGCAAAGGCGTGATCGGCACCATCGGGGGCGGTAAGGCCAAGCCTACGGGCCGGATCGACATCGCGTTGATGCAGTCATTGTCTCGGCAGGGGGAAACCAACGAGATTGTCGAGAACTACGGCCAGGTCATTGCCGATGAATGCCACCACCTGTCGGCGTTTTCGTTCGAAGCCATCATGAAGCGAACGCGGGCGAGGTACGTGCTCGGGCTCACCGCTACGCCGATCCGACGCGACGGGCGACAGCCGATCATCTTCATGCAGTGTGGCCCCACGCGACACACAGCTGCACGCCCGACGGGAGCCCCGCAAACCCTGGAGGCAATTCCCCGCTATTTGTCAGCGCACATCGACCTTGCCGCCGACGCCGGCATACAGGACGTGTTCCGGCACGTTGCCAACGACGCCAGCCGTACCGAAGCCATCGCAGATGAGATCGCGAGCGCTTTCGAGCAGGGGCACAAGGTGCTGGTACTGACCGAACGGACCGACCACCTCGACGCCATCGGCACTACCTTGGCAGGCCGCGTGCCAACGCTGTTCACGCTGCACGGCCGCATGTCAAAGAAACAGCGCGTTGCACTGATCGGTGCACTGGATGCTCTGCCGCCTGATGCGCCGCGCGTGCTGCTGTCCACCGGCAAACTGGTTGGCGAAGGCTTTGACCATCCCCCGTTGGACACGCTGGTGCTGGCCATGCCCATCTCGTGGAAAGGCACGTTGCAGCAGTACGCCGGACGCCTACACCGCGAACATGCTGAGAAGACCCGCGTTCGCATCATCGACTTCATCGATGCCGGACACCCGGCCTTGCTGCGCATGTGGGACAAGCGCCAGCGCGGCTACCAAGCCATGGGTTATCGGATCCCCTCAGCAGGCGTCAACACCCAACTGGCCTTTGACGAGCAACAGCGGGATGGTGTTCAAGACTCTCCCCACGCCAGTGCGGTGTCATCGCTTGCAGGCAAGACAATATCGGCATGAAGCAGCAACAGCTTGCCCTCAATCTGAGCACGCGGCGCACACGCAGGCTCCGTCGCAACAAGCCGCCGAAGGCCTGGGAAGGCGCGACGGCAGTCGCCGCTCAAAAGGCCAGCGAGTGGAACTGCCGGCCGCAGACGTGGTTGGTTCCCAACCTCGCGCCCGACAAGGGCGCGGTCCTCCCGAAGCCGCACGCCTGCTGAGGGCCGGGCGCCGCCTGACGCTGGCCGACATCGTGACCGATGTGCATTTCCCCGAGGGAATCCCCTGCGCCCCGTTGACGCGGTCAGCGTGAATGTATATACTGTTTGTATATACACAGGAGGCCCGATGACTTACGCCCGTGTTTTCCAGTCCGGCAACAGCCAGGCTGTGCGCTTGCCGAAGGAGTTTCGATTCACAGCCGAGCAGGTGGAGATCTTCCGCCAAGGCAACGACATCGTTTTGCGTGAGCGGCCCGCCAGTGCAGCCGCCATCTTTGACGCCCTCGTCGGCATGCCTGCCGACTTCATGGCCGATGGCCGCAGCGACAGCCCTCCCCAGGAGCGGGAGTCGTTCTGAATGGCCATTCGCTATCTTCTCGACACCAACATCTGCATCTACATCGCCAAGCACAATCCGGCCACCGTTCGAGCGCGCTTTGAGCAACTCAGCGCCGACGTCCTGGCCATGTCGGTCATTACGCTGGGCGAACTGCAACACGGCGCGGAAAAAAGCCAGGCCCGTTCCAAGGCCCTGGCTGCGCTGCGGCAACTGCAGAGCGCCATCCAGGTCGAACCACTCACACAGGCGGTGGGCCAGCACTACGGCCAGATCCGCAGCGTCCTTGAGCGCAAAGGCCAGTACATAGGCAACAACGACCTTTGGATCGCCGCCCACGCCCGTGCCGAAGGCTGGGTGCTGGTCACCAACAACGAGCGTGAGTTCAGCCGAGTCGACGACCTGGCTGTTGAGAACTGGGTTTGATGAGCCATCGAAATCAGCCGAAGATTTCGACAATTTGTCCAATATTTTGGACATTTCCAGGCGCTACGTAGAGACGGAAACCGAACTGAGGGCGGGTCGAGTTCGGAATGATGTAAATCACTGCTCGCCAAGCTCACCACGAAGAATGGCGGCAATGTCTTGGCGCTCACCGACCAGGCGGACAACGTCGAGATGATCATCCGCTTCAAAGTAGAACCACTGCACGGGAAAGCCCGTGACGCGCCATGCGCGCAGCCGCGGTATGTCACACAGCTTTCCGAGCCGCGGCGATCCCAAGGCCGGCATGCGCTGAATCGGCTCCAATGCAGCCAGAGCCGTGTCGAAGAAGCGCTCGCCAAGTGCACGATCGCCCTCGCGTACGTAGTACTGAGCGATTTCGACAAGATCTTGCTCCGCCAGCGGCCTTAGCTTCGCGCGCTTCAACGCGAGCTTCCCAGCGCTCGTTGTTTCAACTCAGCGGCGACTTTTCGAGTGACCAAGCGCCCCCTGCCCGACGCGAGCCCCTCTTTGATCAGTTCACGCAACTGCTTCTTGGCCTGATCCTCCTGGTCCTTGCGAATCAACTCCCGAAGGTATTCGCTCGTGTTCCCATATGCGCCAGAGCGCACCCGCTGATCAACGTAGCTGCGCAAGGCCTCAGGGAGCGCGAAGCTCATAGTGTTAGTGCTCATGGGGTAAATCTTGGTACGACTATCAATAGTTGTCAATACCATCGGCCGCGCGGGCATCGACCAGACAAGCGGTCGTGTGGATTGACAAGGCTCAGCGATAGCGCAAACGTCATTCAGGTCGCGCCGCAGCAGACCTGGCAGCTCTACAGCGACGTCCATGAGCGCAAAGCTCGGCCCCTGGTGCAGGCGCGAGTTGCGCCCCGAATGGCCTACTGGATTGCATACTCTGCCAAGGACGCGCTCGACGCGATGCAAGCGCGCCTCGATGCGCGCGTTTCGCAGCTCGCGCAGGAGAAGCGCGGTAGAACCGCTCGTTCGTGACTTACACCGTCACCCTCACGCGTGAGGCCCTTGAGGATCTGCTGCGTCCCGAAGACTCTCTCGTCGAGTCCGCTCTGTAGCACGGAGACTTCGATCTGCCGCGTCTTGCAATAGCGGCCATCCACACGGAGTTCCGAATTCTGAAAACGAATCCGTTCACTTGCCGCATTGCCGAATAGCGGACGTCCGCGCTTCCGCGACACCAGGCCCGCCGCGCCTCGCGCTGCCAAGCCATTCAACTTGTCGTCGGCTCATGCCAAGCCGATAAGCGGCCTGGCCGACCCGAAGCATCCAGCCAGGCAATTTGGGGCCCATACATCACGACCGCACAAGGTTGATTGTTGATTTTCGGATCATCCGATCGTCTGATGCAACGCTTGAAGTCTGACGCTCCCCGCACAAGCCCCGCGTCATCCGAACAACTCGGCGCCAAGGCGCCCTGCTGCCCCCGCTTCTAGGTCAAAGCGCTCTAGCGCTTGACGCTCGGCCGCGTCAAACTTGCGATCTTGCTCAGCGGACGAATCTTGCATTCCGAGTACGCAAGGAGCGTGCTCTTCGACCGCAGCACGCAACAGTGGTTCGTGAGGCAGCTATGGTAGGCGCATGCATGCGATATTGTAGTAGGATGTGTACATCCGACCACTCTTCTCGTGCCACCGCTCCAGATCTTCCATGTCTACCACCATGACTGTTCGACTTGACGACGAAGTCAAGGATCGCCTCGACCATCTGGCCGAAGCGACGCAGCGCAGCAAATCGTTCTTGGCAGCCGAAGCGATCCGTGCCTATGTTGACAACAACGAATGGCAGATCGGCGAAGTCCAGGCCGCGCTGAGGGAAGCCGACGCAGGCGACTTCGCCAGCGACAAGGAGATCGCCGCATTCGCACGAAAATGGAAGGTGAATGCGGGTTAGGTGGCTGCGTAATGCGCTGCACAACTTGGACGAAGAGGCCGCGTATATTGCGACCGACGACGCGGCTGCGGCGAGGCGGGTCGTCGGACGCATTCTCGACTCTGCAGCCCAGATCGCTCATCAGCCTGGCCTTGGCCGCCCTGGGCGTGTGCCTGGAACGCGCGAATTGATCGTGCAAAAGACGCGTTACATCGTGCCCTATCGCGTGCGCGGGGACGCGGTCGAGATTCTGCGAGTGTTTCACACATCCCGCCGCCTGCCGCAGCACTGGTAGATCAGCGCGGGCACGAAAGCCTGATCTCCAGCACGCCGCCCCAAAATGAAAACTGAGCGCTCGCGCCACAGAATCGATCACCCTCCTTCGCCCTCACAAGCGACGCCGATAGCCGCCCTGACTTTGTGTGACTGACTATGTGTGTGTTTTTGTCGGCAACAAGATCGATTATGTTAAGTGACGCCATCTGCTCGCAGCAGAGGCCGGTGTCAAGGTGAACTGCAGCGCCCTCTTCGCCTTCAGGTGATCCACCAACGCGTCGTGCATGCCTGCGAGCGCCATGCCCACCTCCATCAATAGAAGCCACGAGTATGAGCATTCGCCAGCACATTGAGCGTCCGCTTCGAGCTGCGGACTACCGCTACTAGGCCGCCAGTGGCACCACGCTGTTGCCCTAAAGTCTTGGATCAGTGCTTTAAACAAACTTGTGGAGTTCACCCTGGATCTGCGCGATCTCCAGTACTTTGAAGTTATTGCCGAGCTCGAGCACATGGGGCGCGCGGCCGAACGGCTGCACCGGACGCAACCCGCGTTGACAAGCTGCGTACGGCGGCTGGAAGAGGCGTGCGGCGCCCTGCTCTTCGAGAAAACAGGCCGCGGCATCCGCCTGACCAGTGCGGGGAAGGCGCTTCTCAAGTGGGCCCAGCGCACACGCTTCGACGTGGAAAGCGCGCGCCGCGAGATCGGCGACATCGGCAGAGGCCTGACTGGAAACATCAAGATCGGCATCGTGCCGACGGCCGCGCAGTTCCTTTTGCCGCCAGCCGCGCGCGACCTGATGCGCGAGGCACCCGAAGTCACTTTGCGGACCACCGTGGCGCTGGTTGACATCCTGAAGCCGCTGCTGCGCGCCGGTGATATCGATCTGATGGTCGGCACCGAGGGCGCTACTGAACCGGGGTTCGCTTCGCAGAACCTGGCCGAGGACGTGATCGTGGTCGCCGCCGCCGACACGCACGCGATCTTCGACAAGCCGAAGCCGGGCCTGAAGGACCTGGCGGGCTATCGATGGGTGCTTCAGCCCCCTGGGGCGCCGACGCGGGACTGGCTCGACCAGACCTTTGATCGCCATCGAGTTCCCCGGCCCGTGGTGCAGGTCGAAAGCACGATGCTGCTGATGCTGCCGACGCTGATCGGTGAGACCGGCCTGCTGAGCTTCATCTCGCGTCTTCACCTGCAGGCCGGGCGTTCCGGCGCGGCGTTGCGCGAAGTGAAGCTGCCGGCCACGACCATGCGCCGGCGCATGGTCGTGACCTATCGCGACAGCGGCTACATCTCCCCGGCAGCACAACGGCTGATCCATCTGTTGGCGAAATATGCCGATTCGCCACCGAGGTAATACCCAAAGTCAAATCTATCGATCTTCAAAAAGTATCGATTGGACTGAATAAGCCCCACGCCGAATACTTGCCTCCACTGAACGCACCGCCCGCAATCGAGCAGGGTGGGCTAAACAGGAGACAAGTTCATGCAACATCGTGCCCTCGCCGCCGCGGCTTCGCGCCGCCTCATCGGCGTCGCCGCCACCACGCTCGTTGCCGGTGCGACGCTCATGGCCCACGCAACGGCGTCCGCACAGGCCTATCCATCGCGCCCGATCAAGCTGATCGTTCCCTTTCCGGCCGGCGGCGGCACCGACCTGATTGCGCGTGAAGTTGCCAACAAGGTGGCCGTCGCCAACGGATGGTCGATCGTCATCGACAACAAGCCCGGCTCCGGCGGCAACTTGGGAGTGGATGCCACGGCCAAGGCTCCGGCCGACGGCTACACACTGGTGCTGGGCCAGACCAGCAACCTGGCCATCAACCCCACGCTTTACGCCAAGCTGCCTTACAACCCGGAGAAGGACCTGACTCCGATTGTCGAGGTTGCAAGTGCGCCGCTCGTCCTCGTGGTGGCGGCGGACTCGCCGTACAAGACGCTCGCCGATGTCGTGACCGCTGCCAAGGCCAAGCCCGACTCGCTGAACTACGCCAGTTCCGGCAGCGGCACGGTGGCGCATCTCGCGACCGAGTTGTTCCAGAAGACGGCAGCAGTCAAGTTCACGCACGTTCCGTACAAGGGCGCTGCGCAAGGTTCGACCGACCTGATTGGCGGCCAGATCCAGATGTATATGTCGTCGGTGCCTACGCTGATCGGTTACGTCAAAAACGGGAAGATGCGCGCCATCGCCGTGACCTCGCCCAAGCGCACTGCCGACCTGCCATCGGTGCCCACCATTGCGGAATCCGGCTTCAAGGGTTTTGAAGCCGTCACCTGGTTCGGCGTTGCCGGGCCGGCGGGCTTGTCGAAGGACGTGGTCGCCAAGCTGAACGGCGCATTCAACAAGGCGCTACAGGATCCGGAAGTCAAGAAGAAGCTAGCCAGCCAGGGCGCCGATGCGCTCGGTGGAACTCCTGAGCAGTTCGCCAAGCTGATCCACGACGACATCGGCCGCTGGGGCAAGATCGTCAAAGAGTCCGGCGCCAAGGTCGACTGACGCATTCAGCAGCAGACGAGCGCGCGATGCAGACGTTGGACAAGGAGAAGGCGGTCGCGCCTTTCTCTTCGGGGCAGGGCCGCACGAACGTCGAGGTGCCGGCGGGCGCCTGCGATTGCCATGTGCATGTGTACGACGCCCGCTTTGCGCCCGTGCCGGACGCGCGCCTCCTGCCGCCCGATGCGAGCGTCGACGATTACCGGCAACTGCAGCAGCGCACCGGGACCGACCGCGTGGTGTTCGTCACGCCATCGACCTACGGCACCGACAACCGGCCGATGTGCGAGGCGATTGTTGCCTACGGCGAGGGCGCGCGGGGAATCGCCGTTGTCGACGAGCAGATATGCGATGCCGAACTTGAAGCGTTGCATGCCAAAGGCGTACGTGGCATCCGCCTCAATCTCTCGCTGGGTGTCACGAACTCAGCGCAGCAGATCGACGTGTTGGCCGCGCGTGTCGCGCCCTACGAATGGCATCTGCAATTGCTGGCAGCTCCGGACACGCTCGCTGCCCTCGAGGCCCGCCTTCTGCAACTCCCGGTTCCTGTGGTCTTCGATCACATGGGCCGCATCGCACCATCGCTGGCGCAACGACATGCAGCCCACCGATTGATTCTTCGCCTGATCGACTCAGGTCGCGCCTGGGTCAAGTTGTCGGGCGGCTACATCGTGAGCGAGGAAGGCCCGCCGGCCTACACCGACATCGCGCTGCTGGCGCGGGGCTACCTGCTGGCCGCACCCGAACGCGTGGTGTGGGGAAGTGACTGGCCCCATGCGTCTGCCACTGCGGGTCACCAGCCCCTGCCCGACGACGCGCAGCAAATGGACCTGCTCGCGCAATGGGCTGGCGATTCGACCGCCCTGCGGCGCGTGCTGGTCGACAACCCGGCCGCGCTCTACGACTACCAAACCTGATTCTTGACAAGGACAGCCATGACCAAGCTTGACCGGCGCACCGCCCTGACGATAGCCATTTCACTTCTTGGGCTTGCTGCCATGCCCTCCACGGCGCAGGTCACCTGGCCGACCGGGAAACCCATCACCTGGGTCGTGCCCTACCCCCCGGGTGGCACCACCGACATTCTGGGCCGCGCCATTGCACTGCGGTTGGGCAACTCGCTCGGCGCCACGGTGATCGTCGACAACAAGGCTGGTGCCACCGGCACGATCGGCTCAGCGTCCGTCGCCAAGGCGGCACCGGACGGCTACACCTTGCTAGGCACATCGATTGGCCCTCAGGCCATCGTGCCGAGCCTCATGCCGAAGATGCAGTACGACCCGGTCAAAGCATTCGAGCCAGTTGTTCTGATCGGCACGATCCCCCATGTCCTCATCGTCGGCGCGGCCCAGCCCTTTCGCACGGTGGCCGAACTCGCCGCGGAGGCGAAGGCCCATCCGGAAGCGGTTTCGTTCGCCTCCGGTGGCAAAGGCACGATCCTCCAGATGCAGGGCGAACTGCTGCGCTTGCAAACCGGCACCCGAATGACTCATGTGCCCTACAAGGGCGATACCCCGGCCATCCAGGACGTGCTGGCCGGCCATGCGACCTTTATGTTTGCGCCGGTGGCTGCGGCGCTGCCGCACATCCAGAGCGGCCGGCTGCACGCGCTGGCCGTGACCTCTGCGGTCCGGCTGAAATCCATGCCCGAGGTGCCCACGATGGGTCAGGCCGGCTTCAAGGATTTCGTGGTGGAGCAGTGGCAGGCAGCCTACGCGCCGGCCGGCACGCCTTCGGCCGTGGTGCAGCGGCTGAACCAGGAGATCGTGCGCATCCTCAAGGACGCCGAGGTCGTCGCCATGGCGGACAAGCTCGGCGTCACGCTGGTGGGCAGCACGCCGCAGCAACTGGCAGAAACCCAGAAAGCAGACCTTGCCAAGTGGGCCAAGGTCATCAAGGACGCCGACGTCAGGGCCGACTGACCCACTTCCATTCCTCCTCTTACATCCGAAAGAATCCCATGCCTTCCAATCTTCCCGACATCATTCGCGACTTCGAACGCGTGCCTGCGCACATCGTGGCGCAGGCCGCTGAATTGCAGCCGGCCATCCTGGCCGATGTGGCCGGCCGTCGCGGCGCCGTGGATGGCCGCATCAAGGCGCTGCGTCCGCGCATGAAGCTCGCCGGCACCGCCTTGACCGTCGAAGTGCGGCCGGGTGACAACCTGATGATTCACGCCGCCATTGCAATGGCCAAGCCAGGCGACGTTCTCGTCGTCGACGGCAAGGGTGACCAGACCTCGGCGCTGATGGGCACCATCATGATGACGGCCTGCAAGCAACTGGGCATCGCCGGCGTGGTGATGGATGGCGCCTGTCGCGACAGCATCGAGATCGACGAAATGGACTACCCGGTGTTCAGCGTCGGCACCAACCCGAACGGTCCTACCAAGAACATCGGCGGCCGCATTGGCCATCCGATTTCCATCGGCGGTGTGACCGTGCACGCCGGCGACTTCGTGATCGCCGATGGCGATGGCGTCGTGGTGGTCGAGCGCGAGAAGATCGAAGGGCTGTTGCCGCTCGCGGCCAAAAAGGTGAAGGATGAAGCCGCACGCATCTCCGCCATCAAAACTGGCGATACCGCTGCGAAATGGCTGAACGCTGCTCTCCGAACAGCCGGTGTGCTCAAGGAAGGGGAGGCGCTGTGAGCACGATCCTCGTCACGGGTGCTGACCTCGCGCCGCAGGCGCTCGCGCTGCTAGTGGGTCACGATGTCATCTATGCCGGCAAGACGCCGACCGAAGATGACCTGGTGGCACTTTGCCGTGCGCATGATCCGGTGGCCATCATCGTGCGCTACGGCAAGGTCGGCAGCGTCGTGATGGACGCAGCGCCGTCGCTGCGCGTGATCTCCAAGCACGGCAGCGGCACCGATACCATCGACAAGGTGGCGGCGCAGGCCCGCGGCATCGACGTGGTCGCGGCAGCCGGTGCCAATGCCGCGGCAGTGGCCGAGCAGGCACTGGCCCTCTTGCTGGCGTGCGCCAAGTCGGTGGTGGCCCTGGATGCACGCATGCACGCCGGTCATTGGGACAAAGCCACGCACAAGAGCCTCGAGCTCGGTGGCCGCACCATCGGTCTGGTCGGCTTGGGCGCGATCGGACTGCGCTTTGCGCGCATGGCCCATGCCCTCGGGATGCGCGTGATCGGGTTCGATCCATTTGCGAAAGACTTGCCAGCGTGCGTGGAATGCGTCGACTTGCCGACGATCTGGCGCGAGTCCGATGCGATCTCGCTGCACTGCCCTCTGACAGAAGACAACCGCGGCCTGCTCAATGCCACCACGCTGGCCCAGTGCAAGCGCGGCGTCGTCCTGGTCAACACGGCGCGCGGCGGGTTGATCGACGAGGCCGCGCTGCTGAGCGCAGTACGTTCCGGTCAGGTTGCAATGGCCGGTCTCGACAGCTTCGCGGTAGAGCCGATGACTGCCGGCCATCCGTTCCAGGGTGAAAAGAACTTCGTACTGAGTCCCCACATTGGTGGCGTGACCAGCGATGCCTACGTGAACATGGGCGTCGGCGCCGCCAAGAATGTGTTGCAGGTGCTGACACGCCAGCCAGCCACGACCTGATGGCCCCGTGATGCAGAACAAGAAGGAGACATCCGTGAAACGATACTTCGCCATCGCATGGCTGATGGGAACGACTGGTCTGTTCGTCACGCTGTCCGCCCAGGCGCAGTCGACCTGGCCAGCCAAGCCAGTGCACGTCCTCGTCGGTTTCTCGGCGGGTGGGCCGACCGATGTCGTCGCGCGTGCATTCGCCGACTATGCCTCTCGCACGCTGGGCCAGCCTTTCGTGGTGGACAACAAGGCCGGCGCCAATACCATCCTGGCGGCCGAGGCGGTGGCGTCTGCGCCAGCGGACGGCTACACGCTCCTGCTCGGTGCAACCAACCACACGATGATTCCCGCGCTTTACAGCCAGCGGGTGAAGTTCGACGCTGTGCGCTCTTTTGCGCCGGTGTGCTCGCTGGCCGTCAGCCCGACGGTCCTGGTCGTCGGCCCATCGATGCCGGTCAAGACGCTTGGAGACTTCCTGAAGGAGGTCAAGGCCGCCCCCGGCAAGCGCACCTACGGCACGCCGGGCAGCGGAAGTTCCGGCCATTTTGCAAGTGAGCAGTTCACGCGGCTGACCGGAACCTCGATGAATCACATCCCCTACAAGGGCGCGGCCCAAGCCACGACCGACATGATCGGCGGGCAGGTGGACAGCTCTTTTGCCACGCTGGGGTCGGTGCTGCCTCAGGTGCAGGCAGGCAAGCTGAACGCGCTGGCCGTCGCCGCGCCCAAACGTTCGGCGCTGCTGCCGAACGTGCCGACTTTCGAGGAGGCCGGCGTGAAAGGGTATTCCGCCGATGCGTGGTATGGCCTGCTCGCGCCCGCGAACACGCCGGCAGCGACCTTGGCGGTGCTGCGTCGGGTTGCGACCGAGTTCGCCCAGTCGCCTGCCACGGCAGAGAAGTTCAGGCTCCTGGGTATGGAAGCGCAGAGTACCTGCGCTGAAGCCTTCGGCGCGCAACTGACGCGCGAAGTGAAGGCTTACGGTGAGCTGGCCCGTGCGCTTGACCTCAAACCTGAATGAGCGCTCGCCGTTCGCCAGATTCCCGTCCGACATTCTTCGAGAACCAACCCATGAAAACCTTGATCCGTCGCGTGCTCGCTGCATGCCTCTTTGTCGCCGCTTCCGCACAGGCGGCGTTTCCGGACCGACCAATCACGCTAGTCGTGCCCTACGCACCCGGAGGCTCGGCTGATGCGCTGGCGCGCGTGCTCGCGGTGCGCATGGGCGCGAAGCTCGGCACCAGCGTGATTGTTGACAACCGCCCCGGGGCGAGTGGCACCATCGGCGCAAGCTATGCCGCCAAAGCGCCGGCCGATGGCTACACCATGCTCTACGACGCCACGCCCTATTCGATCAATCCGCACCTGTTTCCGCGCATGCCCTTCGCGAGCAACGCCCTGCAGCCGCTGTCGCTCGTCTCGCTGGCGCCGAACATCATCATCGTCAAGGCCGAGTCGCCGATCAAGGATGTGAAGGACCTGGTGGCCAAGGCCAAGGCGACACCCGGCAAGCTGAACTACGCCTCCGGCGGTAGCGGCACGGTGCAACGTCTGGCGGCAGAACTGCTGCGCCAGAAGCTCGATCTCGACATGGTGCATGTTGGCTACAAGAGCGGGGGTCCTGCCATCGTCGACGTGACCGGCGGTCAGGTCGACTTCATGTTCAGTGCCATCGCGGCGTCATACCCGCTGGTCTCATCGGGCAAGCTGCGCGCGCTGGCCGTGTCGTCGCCCGAGCGTTCGAAGCGCCTGCCCGACGTGCCAACGGTGGCCGAATCGCTGGTGCCTGGCTATGAGGCATTCGAGTGGAATGGTTTGCTGCTGCCGGCCGGCACGCCCGAGCCCGTCGCTGCGAAGTTGCACAAGGCCCTGGTCGACGTGCTGAAGGAAGACGAGGTGAAGCAGCGTTTCACCGACGTCGGCGTGCAAGCCGTCGGGTCCACGCCAGCCGAGTTCGCCACTTTCCTGAAGAAGGAAGACGCGAAGTGGGCCGAAGTGATCCGCAAGGGCAACATCAAGCTCGACTGAATTGCCGATGGCTGCCCTCCCGCCCACGCGTCCCGTCCCGCATTCGGTTGGTCTTGAACGACCGTCGCGCGCGCTGCCCGCCGGTGCGTGCGACAGCCACATGCATATCTTCGATCCGCGGTTCACGCCGTCGCCGCACTGGAAGCGCCAGCCGCCCTGCGCAGAGGTGGCCGCCTACCGCCAGCTCCAGCAACGGCTCGGGACGTCGCGAACGGTGGTCGTCAACCCGTCGACCTACGGCACCGACAACGCCTGCATGCTCGACGCACTTGAGCAGCTTGGTGATGAAGCGCGTGGTGTTGCGGTGGTAGGCGTCGACGTGGATGACGCCGAACTCGAGCGACTCAACGCGCAACGCGTATGTGGACTGCGCGTGAACTTCGTGACGCCGCAATCCTGGGGCATCACCACGACGGAAATGCTGCGGACGCTTGCGCGCAGGGTCGCCCACCTTGGCTGGCACATCCAGGTCTTCGTGCACCCCGAACAACTGGTTGAACTCGCGCCGGTGCTCGAGGCGTTGCCAACCCCACTCGTGGTTGACCACATGGCCCGCATCGATCCCGCCGAAGGTCTGGACAGCGTCGCCTTCACCACGTTGCGTCGGCTGCTCGACCGGGGCAACACATGGGTGAAGCTGTCCGGTGTCTACATGCGCTCGCGCGAAGGCGCTCCCGCATACCGCGACGCCCAAGCGCTCGGGTGTGCATTGGTGCAGGCCGCACCGCAGCGCATGGTGTGGGGCAGCGACTGGCCGCATACCACCGAGGCATCAGGCTCCGTTGACGACGCAGACCTGGTCAATGTGCTGCGCGGCTGGTGTGGCGACGACGGGGTGATGGACCGTATCCTCATCGACAACCCGGCACGACTCTACGGCTTCGGCGGCGCCTGACCACACGCGTTCAAGCCTGCCTTCACAACTGCGGCGGCATCGAAGCCGCGACGGAGATCCACGGTGTTCTTTCTGCAAGCCCCCCAAGTTCACGAGCTCGAGGTGTTCTCGCGAATGCCCGAAATCTTCCGGCGGCGCAAGACAAGCGCGTGGGCCGACGCCAACCGTGGCGGCCAGGTCACGGACTCGTTTCTCGAAGGACCGGTTTTCGATGACGCCGGAAACCTTTACGTAGCCGATATTCCCTTTGGGCGCATCTTCCGCATCGACCCCGCTGGTGCATGGACACAGGTGACCGAGTACGACGGCGAGCCCAATGGGATGAAGTTTCTGGATGCGCACACCCTGCTCGTCACCGACTACAAGAACGGTCTTATGCGCATCGACGTGCGGGATGGCGCCGTCACACCGTATCTGCAGCGGCGCAATAGCGAAGGCTTCAAGGGCGTCAACGACTTGGTGCTCGACGAACAGGGGAACATCTACTTCACTGACCAGGGCCAGACCGGGTTGCACGACCCGACCGGGCGTCTTTACCGGTTGCGACCGGACGGCCAACTCGACCTGTTGCTGACCAACGTGCCCAGCCCGAACGGCGTGGCACTGTCACCGGATGGCAAGCTGCTCTACCTCGCCGTAACACGCGGCAACTGTGTGTGGCGCGTGCCGCTTCTGACCGACGGGAGTGTGGCGAAGGTAAGTCAGTTCTTCACGTCGTACGGTCCGAGCGGCCCGGACGGCCTTGCCGTGGACGCACAGGGGCGCCTGCTGGTTGCGAACCCTGGGCTTGGCTATGTCTGGGTGCTCAATGCGCGTGGCGAACCCGTGATCGTGTTTCGCGGCCCGACAGGCGCTTCGACGACGAATCTGGCCTTTGGCGGCAGTGGAAGGTCGACTCTTTTCATCACCGATTCGACGCATGCTCAGGTGCTTATGGCCGCGCTCGATTCCGCAGGGCTTGTATTGCATCGCGGTCGCAACACCGATGGCTTTGCTTGATTCCTGGGCGATTTGATCAAGGCGCCGAGCCTGAGACGCGTTAGCCTCGCCCTGGCGCAGCACATCTTCAGTAGACAAGTTCTCCACCGTGCCGGTGGACAAGGCTGTGGAAAACGACGTGCACATCGCGGCAGACTGTTGTCACGCGGGCGTCACCCTGCTCTGCCTGCAAAAGCGGCATCGCGCCCGCTGAAATTGAGACAGCCGCCGGCATCGAGGATGCCGCCCAATCTGGGCGGGTGCCGAAGCGACCTCTACCAGCGCCGGCCGACTGTCAGTCTGAAGCATGACGCATTCGTATGACGCCGGGATTAAGTGACGGTTCCAATGCGCAACGGCAGCGCACTGCGGTGCTCGATCAGCGGCAAGGCTGCAATGAAGCGGCGGCTGCTGCTCGCCGAGATCGTGCCGGCCGCACAGTCCCTGACGCTCGGCTTGGTCCAAGAGGTCGTGGATGACGCCGGCCTGGGCGCGCGGGTGGCAGCGATCTGCGCGCAGGTGTCGCAGTGGTCGCCGACGTCCGTAGCGGTCACCAAGCGTGGTGGAAGGAGATGGGCGACGAGCTGTTTGCCAGGGCCGCCACTGCCGGCGCCTACCTGGGCGCCAGGAAGTTCACCAAGCGTAAGCGAGCAGCCGTGCCCTGATGGCGCACGCGGACGGCGTGCAGCCATCCTGGCTGCGGCTACGATTCGATTTTGATCCACAGGCTGCCATGCTTCCCCGCATTGACGAAGAAGTCACATTCCGCAAGCTGGAGATTCTTCTGGCCTTCATGGAGACCGGCAATCTCGCCCGCGCGGCAGAAAAGCTCGAGATCAGCGCCGTCAGCGTGCACCGCGCCTTGCATTCGCTGGAAACTGGGCTGCGCTGCGCGCTGTTCCGGCACGAAGGCCGCAACCTGCACCCGACTGAAGCCGCTCATGCGCTGGCGGAGGTGGCACGCGAGGTGCTTCGCACGATGTCCGCGGGCATCCGCGCTACGCGAGAAGTCGCCGGCTACTCGGCCGATCGGATCCGCATCGGCTCTCTTTATTCTCTGACGAGTCGCACGGTGCCGCAGCTGATCATGGGAATGAAACTGCGCAAGCCGGAACTGCACACCGAGCTCGTCCTCGGGTCCAATGCCGACCTGCTGCAGAAGCTTCGGGAAGGCGCGATCGATGCCGCACTCATGGCGATCCCCGAAGATGCTTCCGACGTCGAATCGGAGCCGCTGTTCCAGGATGACATCCAGTTCGCCGCACCAGTGGACTCTCCTTATTCATCGCAGAAGGAGATCGACCTGAGCGCCTGCGCCGGCGAGCGCTTCGTGAGCCTGAGTGAAGGCTTCGTCACCTACAGCGGTTTTATGGAGTCGTTTCGTGTGGCCGGCTTCACACCGAACGTGGTGATGAAGACCGGCGACATCTTCTCCCTGATGAACCTGGTCAGCGGTGGCGTCGGCTACACGCTGTTGCCAGGCCGTGTGCGCGGCGCCATGCCCCAGAAGGTGCAGTTGATCCCGTTGCAGCCCAGGTACCTGATGCGCCAGACCATCGCGCTCAACTTCCTGCGCACGCGCGAACGCGATCCCAACCTGCTCGCGTTGCTGTCAGTGTGCCGCCTGGCGAAAGCGGAACTCGGCTGAACGGGAGCCATCGACTGGGCTCGGGTTAACCCTCGATCGTTTCAATTCGCGTAAGGATCGACGCGACAGCTTCATTGATCGTCCTGGAGGGGGTGCGTACCTTACGCACCCAGATGCACAGCCCGATGCGTCGAACCCCAAAACCCCCGGAGACGCATTGATGACTTCTCATTGGATCTCGATCTACGCACTGGTGGGCATGTTCGTGCTCGCCACTGTGCTGCCGATCAACATGGGCGTGATCGCCTTCGTCGGCGCGTTCCTGGTCGGCACGCTGGTGGCCGGCATGAACGCCAAGGCGATCATGGGCGGCTTTCCCGCCGACCTGTTTCTCACCCTGGTCGGCATCACCTACCTGTTCGCGCTGGCGCAGAACAACGGCACCATCGACTGGCTGGTCAAGCTGGCGGTGCGCGCGGTGCGCGGGCGCATCGCCGCCATTCCGTGGATCATGTTCTTCATCGCCGCGCTGCTCACGGCGGTGGGAGCGGTCAGCCCCGCGGCGGTGGCCATCATCGCGCCGATCGCGCTGGGCTTTGCCGCCAAGTACGGCATCAATCCCCTGCTGATGGGGTTGATGGTCGTGCACGGCGCGCAAGGCGGCGGCTTTTCGCCGATCAGCATCTACGGCGGCATCACCAACAAGATCGTTGCCAAGGCCGGCCTGCCGCTCAACGAGATCGCGACGATGCTGGCGAGCCTCGGCGTCAACCTGTGCGTGTCGCTGCTGCTGTTCTTCCTCATGGGCGGCATGAAACTGCTGCGCCAGAAGGCCGACGTGACCGGCGCAGTGCCGGCAACGCGCCGCACGGCGCATGCACAGGGCGGAGCGCAAGTGTTCGGCGGCGCGGAGGCCGAATCGTTCGCGGAAGAGCGGCGCGTCGCGACTGCGGCTGGCGAGTCGCTCATGGACGCGGCGCCGGCGGTCCCGGCCGACCAGGGTTCACGCCTCTACCAGATCGTCACCGTGCTGGGCCTGCTGGCGCTGGCCGTGCTGACGCTGTTCTTCAAACAGGACATCGGTTTCGTCTCGATCACCATCGGCCTCTTGCTGACGCTGATGGCGCCCAATCTGCAGAAGCGCGCCCTGGGCCAGGTGTCGTGGCCGGAGATCATGCTGATCGTGGGTGTCAGCACCTACGTGGGCGTGATGGAAAAGATGGGCACGATCGATTTCGTCGGCCACAGCGTGGCCGGTCTCACCTCGCCCATGGTGGCCGCGTTGCTGTTGTGCTTTGTCGGCGCCGTGGTCTCGGCCTTCGCCTCGTCGACCGCGGTGCTCGGCTCGCTGATTCCGCTGGCGGTGCCGTTCCTGCAAGGCGATGCCGGCGTCAGCGCGGTCGGCTTCATCGCGGCGATGGCCGTGTCCTCCACCATCGTCGACGTCAGTCCGTTCTCCACCAATGGCGCGCTGGTGCTGGCCAATGCCAAGGGCGTCGACCGCGACGTGTTCTTCCGACAACTGATGGTGTATGGCGCCATCGTCACGCTCGTCGCACCCGTGGTGGTGTGGCTGCTCTTCGTGGTGCTGTGAGGCGGCGCCTCCCATTCGACTGAATTCCATGCAAACCCTTCGGACCGACATGAACTCCAGATCCTGGACCTCCAAGGCCGACGACCGCGCCGCCCGGCTGGCGCGCGCGGCCTCTGCACTCGGAACTCGGCTCGCCGGCAAGCGCGTCGAAACGCAAGCGATCGCCACCTTGCTCGAAGCGGTGCTCTCGCCCGGCGACCGCGTCTGCCTCGAGGGCAACAACCAGAAACAGGCCGACTTCCTGGCGCAGGCGCTGGTGCAGGTCGATCCCCAGCGCGTCCATGGCCTGCACATGGTGCAGTCGGTGCTGGCACTGCCCGAGCATCTGGACATCTTCGAGAACGGCGTGGCGGCCCGGCTGGACTTCAGCTTCTCGGGGCCGCAGGGTGCACGCCTGGCCAAGCTGGTGTCGGCCGGGCGCATCGAGATCGGCGCAATCCACACGTACCTCGAGCTTTTTGCGCGCTACTTCGTCGACCTGACGCCCAAGGTCGCGCTGGTCGCGGCGCAGGCGGCGGACGCCGAAGGCAATCTCTACACCGGCCCCAACACCGAGGACACGCCGGCCATCGTCGAGGCCACGGCGTTCTCGGGCGGCATCGTGATCGCGCAGGTCAACGAATGGGTCGACGGCAAGACCACGACGCTGCCGCGCGTCGACATCCCGGCCGACTGGGTGAGCTTCGTCGTGAAGGCGCCTCGCCCCAACTTCATCGAGCCGCTGTTCACGCGCGACCCCGCGCAGATCAGCGAGGTCCAGGTGCTGATGGCGATGATGGCGATCAAGGGCATCTATGCCGAGTACGGCGTGCAGCGTCTGAACCACGGCATCGGCTTCGACACCGCCGCCATCGAGCTGCTGCTGCCGACCTATGCCGAATCTCTCGGCCTCAAGGGCAAGATCGGCAAGCACTGGGCGTTGAATCCGCATCCGGCACTGATCCCGGCGATCGAGGCGGGCTGGGTCGAATCGGTGCATTCCTTCGGCTCCGAGCTGGGCATGGAGGACTACATTCGCGCGCGCTCCGACGTGTTCTTCACCGGGCCCGACGGCAGCCTGCGCAGCAACCGCGCCTTCTGCCAGGCGGCCGGGCACTACGCCTGCGACATGTTCATCGGCTCGACCCTGCAGATCGACCTCGACGGCAACAGCTCCACCGCCACGCTGGGTCGCATCGCCGGCTTCGGCGGTGCGCCCAACATGGGCGCCGATGCGCGCGGCCGGCGCCATGCCAGCCCCGCCTGGCTCAAGGCCGGGCGCGAGGCGCGTGCCGGGCGCAGCGGCGCGGCCGGCACGCCGCGCGGGCAGAAGCTGGTCGTGCAGATGGTCGAGACCTTCCGCGAGCACATGCAGCCGGCCTTCGTTGAAAAGCTCGACGCCTGGACACTGCAGGAGCAGGCCGGCATGGCGCTGCCGCCGATCATGATCTACGGCGACGACGTCTCGCACATCCTCACCGAGGAAGGCATCGCCAACCTGCTGCTGTGCCGCAGCGACGCGGAGCGCGAGCAAGCCATCCGCGGCGTGGCCGGCTACACCGCAGTGGGCCTGGCGCGCGACCGGCGCGCAGTCGAGAACCTGCGCGACCGCGGCGTGATCCGCCGGCCGCAGGATCTGGGCATCGACCCCCGCCAGGCCACGCGCAACCTGCTGGCCGCACGCAGCATGCGCGACCTGGTGCGCGCCTCGGGCGGGCTGTACCAGCCACCCAAGCGCTTCAGAAACTGGTAGCAGGAGATTCAACGATGAGCGACGTTCCCGCAGGGCTCGAAACCCTGGACTTCTTCTTCTCCGGCGGCCGGCCGGCCGGCGCTTTCCCGACGGTGCTGGTCGGCGTCGTCGGCTCCGGCAACCTCGAGGTGATGCTCGAGCCCGCCGCCGGCAATGACTGCGCGGTGCGCGTCGAGACCTCGGCGCGTGGCTTCGGCCCGATCTGGCAGGCCGTGATGAACGACTTCCACGCGCGCCATCCGCTGGCAGGCGTGCGCGTCTCGATCAACGACATGGGCGCCACGCCCGCGGTGGTGAGCCTGCGGCTCGACCAGGCCGTAGCCGAGATCACCGGAGGCAAGCCATGATCAGCTATGCCGAATGCTCGGCGCGCGAGCGGCTGGCGCTGCTGCTCGACCCCGGCAGTTTTCACGAGTGGCTGCCACCGAGCGAACGGGTCACCAGCCCGCACCTGGCGCAGCTCGGCGTGCCATCGGCCTTCGACGACGGCGTGGCGATCGGCCGGGCGACGCTCGACGGCCACGAGGTCTTCGTGGCCGCGCAGGAAGGCGCGTTCATGGGCGGCGGCGTCGGCGAGGTCCACGGCGCCAAACTGGTCGGACTGCTGCAGCGCGCCCTGCGCGACCGGCCGGCGGCGGTGCTGTTGCTGGCCGAATCAGGCGGCGTGCGATTGCACGAGGCCAATGCCGGATTGATCGCAGTGTCGGAAGTGATGCGCGCACTGCTTGACGTGCGTGCCGCCGGAATCCCGGTGATCGTGCTGATCGGTGGCGCCAACGGCTGCTTCGGCGGCATGGGCATCGTGGCGCGCTGTGCCGACCACATCGTGATGAGCGATGCGGGGCGCCTGGCGATGTCGGGGCCCGAGGTGATCGAGGCATCCCACGGCGTGGAGGAATTCGATTCGCGCGACCGTGCGCTGGTCTGGCGCACGACCGGCGGCAAGCACCGCTGGCTGACCGGCGACTGCGACGCGCTGGTCGAAGATGACGTCGCGGAATTCCGCGCGGCGGCTGTCGCGGCGATCGATGCGTCCAGGCCATTGACCCTGGCGGCGCTGGAGCAGGAGCACGCGTTGCTCACGGCGCGCCTGCACGCACTGCCCTCTGACACGGTCGGCCGCGATGAAGCGACGCTGCTCTGGAGCGCACTCGGCATCGCCGACGCGCAGCGGGTCCCGCAGCTTCCGGTGGAAGCCGTGCGCGCGCTGCGCGCTTACTAACCGAGGAGCATCACATGCAATGGAATTCCCTTGTCACCCAGCTCTTCGGCTCATACCACGGCATGCGCGCGGACGGCGACTTTCTACAGGGCGAGGTGATATTCGAAGGCGAACCGCTCACAGTGATCGGCACTACAAATCATGCGCCGATCGGGGTCCGTCTCGCGCTTGCGCAGGCCCGAGTGGTGCTCGACACCATCACGCAGCACGCAGGTCGGCCTATCCTGCTGCTGATCGACACCCAGGGTCAGCAACTGCGCCGACGCGATGAATTGCTCGGCATCAACCGTGCGATGGCGCACCTCGGCGCGAGCATCGACCTGGCGCGGCGCCGCGGCCACCGCGTGATCGGCCTGGTGTACGACCAAGCCCTCTCCGGCGGCTTCATCACCTCGGGGTTGATTGCCGACGCCTGCTATGCGCTGCCGGATGCCGAGATCCGGGTGATGCGTATTCCCGCCATGGCGCGCGTGACCAAGCTGCCAGAGGACAAGCTCACGGCGTTGTCGAAGTCCAACCCGGTGTTCGCACCGGGCGTGCGGAACTACGTGGCGATGGGGGGCGTGCGTGCGCTGTGGGAGGGAGACTTGCAGGCCGCGCTGCACGATGCGCTGGCCCATACGCCGACGCAAGATCGGCGCGCGCAGGACGGCGCCGAGCGCGGTGGACGCCAGCTTGCCGCCGCCGTCGTGCAGCGGGTGCTGGACGCCGCCTGACCGTCGTAAGCGCCATGGTCTTCCTGCGCCGCCACCAACTCGCCCGGCTCTCGGAGGCTGGGTGGTCCGCCGTCCTCGCCCGGCCCTGGGACAGGCATGCGCGCGACTGCCTGACGCATTGGGCGACGCATCGACTGCCGCTGGTGGTGACACGTCAGTCCATCGACGCCGCCGCCAACGGATGGATCGCACTGGGTCTGCCGTCGCCTGAGCGTTGGGAAAAGCGTCGGCTGGCGCTGCAGGTGCCGCGCGCTGCGGTGCTTGGCCTTGACGAGTTCCCGCGCCTTGCCGAAATCCAAGGGCTGCTGCCGCCGTCGGCGCGACGCGCGGTGAGCGATCTTGGTGACGAGCTCGACGCGTGCCATGCGGCAGCGCGCGTCTTCGGAAGCTACGGCTGGCAAGCGATCAGCGGTCTCGATCACGTGCGGCCGGACTCCGATCTCGACATGTGTTTGGCGGTCGAAGGAGCGGCGCACGGGGACGCTGTGACGCGTGCGCTCCAGTCCTTCGGCACCACACGGCCCCGGCTGGACGGCGAGCTCGTGTTCGGCGACGGCGCGGCGGTGGCGTGGCGCGAATGGGCCGCGTGGCGCGCCGGACACGCGCGGGCGGTGTTGGTCAAGCGACTGGACGGCGTGACCCTGCAGCGCGACACCGCGTGGTGCGAACATGCCGCATCGGCGGAGTTGGCCGAATGAGAACCGCTGCGCTCTCATTGCAACCCGACCCGCGGCTCACGCCCACGGCGATCGGGCGCGCGGCCACGCTTGCGCTGTATGACGAGCTGTCGCTGACACCCAAGCCAGGACTGGTGACACTGATCGACCGCGGCAGCCACGAGGACATGGACGCGCACACCTTCATGCGCAGCCTGTTCGCGCTGCGCCGCTACTTCGCCCAGATCGCCGAAGCCGGCTTCGGCGGCGTAGATTTCGTCGTGCTGGAACGGTACGGTATTGCGGCGGAAGCACGCATGCTCGCCGCCACCGGTGGCATCAACACGCATCGCGGCGCGATCTTCATGCTCGGCCTGCTGTGCGCCGCGGCGGGCGCCGCCCTGCGTGAGCACGGCGGCGCATCGCATCCACTTCAACTGCGTGATGCGTTGCGCCGGCACTGGGGCGATGCCCTGGCCACGCGCAGCCGACGCCCGCCCACCCTGCCCGGGGGCATCGCCGCACGCCGTCACGGCCTGCGCAGCGCGTCCGAAGAGGCGGCGCTGGCGTTCCCGGTGCTGTTCGAGACGGCGCTACCCGCGCTGAGGGCCGCGCTGGCCCGCGGCCTGACGTCGCAACAGGCTCGGCTCGACACCTTGTTCCACATCATGGCCGTCCTGGACGACAGCAATCTCGCGCACCGCGGCGGCCTCGACGGCCTGCGCCACGCCCAGCGTGCTGCGCGCGGCTTTCTGGATCGAGGGGGCATTGCGCGGCCGGACGGCATTCAGGAGGCGAGAGCCATTGCAAAAGCCTTTGTCGCGAGGCGACTGTCGCCCGGTGGCGCGGCAGACACGCTCGCCGCGGCCTGCTGGATCACTCGCGTGTGTTCAAGCCGATGAGCTTTGCTCTGCTCTTTTCCGGCCAGGGAACCCAGCATCCTGCAATGCTGCCCTGGTTGGCGGACGATGAACGCGTGCGCGACACGTGCGTGCGCCTCGGCGTCGACGACTGGCGGCGCGCCCTCGCGGATCCTTTCTGGGCAGAGCGCAACGACAACGCGCAGACGCTGCTGACGGGCCTCGCCTTGGCGGCCTGGGGTCAACTGGCGCCACTCATCATCCCGTCGCCAGCGGCAGTGGCCGGCTATAGCGTGGGCGAGCTGGCGGCCTTCAGTGCGGCCGGTGTGATCGAGCCCGCCACAGCCGCGGCCCTGGCGCCGCTGCGGGCCGAGGCCATGGATCGATGCGCCGCCCGTGTGCCCGGCGGGCTCCTCGCCATCAGCGGCATTTCCGAGCCAGAGCTCGAGCGGCTGCGCGTCAAGGCCGGCGTTGAACTCGCCATCCGCAATGGCGGCCCGAACGTGATCCTCGGCGGCCCGCTGGTCGCGTTGGAAGACGCCGAACGCATGGCCGTGGCCGCTGGCGCGCAGTGCACGCGATTGCGGGTCAATGTGGCATCCCACACGTCCTGGATGCGCGAGGCGGCAGAGAGCTTCTCGCGCACGCTGGCGGATGTGCCGTTCCACGCGCCGCAAGTCGCGTTGTTCAGCAATGCGGCGGACCGCATCCGAGATGCAAGTTCGGGCCGGGCTGCGTTGGCCGCCCAGATCGCTCGAACGGTTCGCTGGGACGAATGCATGGAGAACGTCATGGCCCGGCAGGTGCGTTGCGTGCTGGAAATAGGTCCGGGCCAGGCGCTGGCGCGCATGTGGAATCAGCGCTGCCCCACCGTTCCGGCTCGCGCCTGCGACGACTTTCGCAGTCCCGCAGCGATTGCAGCGTGGCTGAGCAGCCACGCGGACCGATGAATCAACCCCGTCCATTGGATGTCTTAGCTCAAGGCTGCACAGGAGATCTACCGTGAACGAGAACGAAACAAAGACCCATCCGATTCCAGTCCCAGATATGAAGGACGCCCATGTGCCCGGCATAGCGGCCTACGACAAGCTGGTAGCCGAGGCCGATGCCGATCACAGCGCCTACTGGTCGCGCCTCGCGCGCGAGTTCCTGATCTGGAAGACGCCGTTCACGAAGGGGCTCGACGACAGCCGGGCGCCGTTCTTTGAATGGTTCGAGGATGGCACGCTGAACGTCTCGTACAACTGCCTCGATCGTCAGGTCGAGCGCGGCCTGGGCGACAAGACGGCGATCATCTTCGAGGCCGACGATGGGCAGGTGACGCGCGTCAGCTACCGCGAGCTGCTGGCGCGCACCTGCCGCATGGCCAATGCGTTGAAGGCGCGCGGCGTCAAGAAGGGCGACCGCGTGGTCATTTACATGTCGATGAGCATCGAGGGGGTGGTCGCGATGCAGGCCTGCGCGCGCATCGGGGCCACGCATTCGGTGGTCTTCGGCGGCTTCTCGGCGCAGAGCCTGCGCGACCGCATCCAGGATGTCGGCGCAGTGATGGTCATCACCGCCGACGAGCAGCTGCGCGGCGGCAAACAACTGCCGCTCAAGGCCATCGTCGACGATGCCATCGCGTTGGGCGGCTGCGAGGCGGTGAAAGATGTCATCGTCTACCGGCGCACAGGCGGCAAGATCGCCTGGGATCTGTCGCGTGACCGCTGGCTGCGCGAGGAGATGCAGAACCAAGCCGAGACCTGCGAGCCCGAATGGGTGAGCGCCGAGCATCCCCTGTTCGTGCTGTACACCTCAGGCTCGACCGGCAAGCCCAAGGGTGTGCAGCATTCCAGCGGCGGGTACCTGCTGCACGCGGCGTTGACCACGAAGTGGACCTTCGACCTGAAGGACGACGATGTGTTCTGGTGCACCGCCGACATCGGCTGGGTCACTGGCCACACCTACATCGCCTACGGCCCGCTCGCGCTGGGCGCAACCGAGGTCGTGTTCGAGGGCGTGCCCACCTATCCCGACGCAGGCCGCTTCTGGAAGATGATCCAGGACCACAAGGTCAGCGTGTTCTACACCGCGCCCACTGCCATCCGCTCGCTGATCAAGGCGGCTGAGGCTGACGAGGCGGTGCATCCGAAGCGCTACGACCTGTCGAGCCTGCGCATCCTGGGCTCGGTCGGTGAGCCGATCAATCCCGCTGCCTGGGAGTGGTTCCACCAGCACATCGGCGGCGGCCGCTGCCCGATCGTCGACACGTTCTGGCAGACCGAGACCGGCGGCCACATGATCACGCCGCTGCCGGGCGCGACGCCGCTGGTCCCGGGCTCCTGCACCCTGCCCTTCCCGGGCATTGCCGCGGCAATCGTCGACGAGACGGGCGCCGACGTGCCCAACGGCCGGGGCGGCATCCTGGTGGTCAAGAAGCCCTGGCCGAGCATGATTCGCACGATCTGGGGCGACCCGGAGCGCTTCAAGGCGAGCTACTACCCGCCCGAGCTCAAGGGCTACTACCTCGCTGGCGATGGCGCCATCCGCGATGCAACGACGGGTTACTTCACGATCACCGGCCGCATCGACGATGTGCTCAACGTCTCGGGGCATCGGATGGGCACGATGGAGATCGAATCTGCGCTGGTGTCTTGCACCGATCTGGTTGCGGAAGCCGCGGTGGTCGGCCGCCCCGACGAAACCACGGGCGAGGCGATCTGTGCCTTTGTCGTGCTGAAGGGTCCCCGCCCGAGCGGCGAGGAGGCGAAGAAAATCGCCAATGAACTGCGCAACTGGGTCGCCAGGGAGATCGGCCCAATCGCCAAGCCCAAAGACATCCGCTTCGGCGACAACCTGCCGAAGACGCGCAGCGGCAAGATCATGCGCAGGCTGCTGCGCTCCGTCGCCAAGGGCGAAACCATCACGCAGGACACGTCTACGCTAGAGAACCCGGCGATTCTGGAGCAGTTGGCCCAGAGGAACTGAGACGGTCGACGTGGCCTTCGGCCCGACCGATGAACCTCTCGACAAAATGCCCGCGCGTTCACCTCGATCCTGCGTGGAAGGTCGCCGACCCATCAATCAACAACCCATGCCCTTCGACAAAGTCTCCCCCGGCAAAGACGCTCCCGAAGCCTTCAACGGCGTCATCGAAATCCCGATGAACGCCGACCCGATCAAGTACGAAGTCAACAAGGAATCGGGTGCGATCTTCGTCGGCATGACGAAGTCGCCCAAGACCCCTGTCTACTCGTTGATCGAGCGCAGCTATGGGGTGCGCATCACCAAGGTGCAGCAGGACATCCACGGAACCCTGATCGCCGGGGCGAGCGCCGCAGCGCTGAATGTGTCCGACGGCGCGGCAGAACTCTTCATCATCCGCCGGTACTACATCGACGCTGAACTGGTCGAAGTGACCACCGGCCTTCATCCGGCGGATCGTTTCGTCTATTCGATGGCGTTCCAACTGGCCACGAAGTGAGCGGGTCGAATGCTCTAGGCGCAAGCCCCGCCAAGCAGGATGCAATGCACATGGGGGGGTGCGTCGGCGCTGATCCCCAGGACCCAAATGTCCATATCGATGGGCCTCGGTACCTTTCCAGTGCCCAAAGGACTGACCGCCCGGTCACCTTGGTCTCCACTTTCTGTCCGAGCCGCTCAACGCGAGCTTCCCTGCGCTCGTAGTCAGAGCAACGCTTCATTCAAGCTTGGCCCCTCGAGGTCGGGCCCTCGACCTTCGACCGTGATGGCAAGGAAACGTCCTACATTGTAGGCAAAATGGCTAGTTTTGGCTACAATGCACGGCATGCCTGCTCAGTCAACTCTTGAAAGTTCGCTTCAAAACCAGCTGCTGCGCCAGCTCGGTGAGCGCCTGCGCCTGATGCGAAAGGCCAAGCGCATATCGGCAGTTGAGCTCGCTCAAGCCGCAGGAATCTCGCGCTCGACGCTCCACGCAGTCGAGTCTGGGGCCGCATCCCCAACGATGGGCACCTATTTGAGAGTGCTCGCTGCCCTGGGGGCGGCTGCTGATTTGGCGTTGGTTGCAACCGCTGAGCCGGACCGCAGGCCCGCATCGCCCGCCAGCAATCACATCGCACAGGACTATCAGAGCTGGCTCATGCACCAAGAAGCGGTACGGCGCATCACCAACGACCCTTCGCTCGCGGGGCGCGCTGAAGCCACGCTCGAAAAGTGGATGGCCAAGGGCGATGCGCGGACCATGCCGCTGTGGACGAAGTGGCGCGAAATTCTTGCCGGACGTCGATGGGACCTGGCGTTGGCGACTTCAGAAGAAGCCCGTGAGCTGCGTCAAGCCTCACCGCTGTCGACGGTGCTTCCGCAGGAAGTCCGCCTTGACATCATCTCCAAGGTTCGAGGCCTCAAAGAGCTGAGCAGTGCAGAAGGCTGACTTGGAGCACATCATCCGCGCGGCGGCTGATGTCACCAACGAGTACGAGATCATCATCGTCGGAAGCCAGTCCATTCTGGGCTCGATTGCGCACCCGCCTGAGGTCTGCACGATGTCGGCCGAGGCAGACGTGCTGCCGATGAACGATGAGAAGCGGCTATCGGACCTTGTCGATGGCAATCTCGGAGAGGGCTCCCTGTTCCATGAAACGTACGGCTACTACGCCCAGGGTGTCGATTCGACCACCTCGAAGCTGCCCATCGGGTGGCGCGAGCGCCTCGTGCGCGTTCAGAATCAGAATACGAACGGCAAGGTCGGACTCTGCTTGGCCCCCCTTGACCTCTTCTTGGCCAAGTGCGTTGCGAACCGAGAGAAAGACCGGAATTTCAATCGTGCGCTGCTTGCGTCGGGCATCGTGAAGTTCGATGAAGCGGTCCAACGGGCTTCGTTGTTGCCGGTCAGCAAGGTTGCCCAGGAAAGGATCGTGGCGCTCATCCATCGGCTCGCAGCGGAGGCCGGTGTCAAGGTGCCCTAGCCCATCTGGCCCTGAAGTCGACAGCCTGATGTCCGGTGCGGGTCGCAGGCCTCAGTCGGTACTCTGGAACGACCCGGAAAAATGGCCTCCTCCCAGAAGCGAGTTGTCGGGAAAGGGTCAGCAAGCTCGCTTGTTGCGAACGTTTCTCACAGCACCGCTGACCCATTGCATGCCCAGCGACACGGGCGAGCGCTCCGCCGGTTTAGAAATTGCGGTGAAGATCGCCCAAGCGGCATCTGCCTCGGCTGGCACCATCCTTGGCGAAACGCCTCGGGTCGAAAGAGCCGGCTATAGCAGAGGTCGCTCCCGCTGGGGAATTCATGTCTGTGATGGCTGTCGTAGGCGCTCAAGGCGTCGCGTAGTTCCTCTTTCGCTCTCGTAGCAAGTCCGCGAAAGCTGTGCGGTGCTACCAGGAAGCGTCCCGTTAAGTCCGTGCGCCCTCGTCTCAGCAGACTGACCTTGACCTTCCGGTCGAGGTTGGGATGCGCGAAGATGATTGTCACGCACACGACGCGACGACAGGTCTGTTTACTATCCTGAACTACACTATGATCAATATATTGACTATCATTTAGTAAAGTAAATTTTACTTCCTGCACCATGCCTATCCTCAACGAACTCGCCACACTGGTGAAACGCCAGCGCGCCGAGATGGGCCTGACGCAGGAGCGCCTGGCCGAGCTTGCCGGTCTTTCCAGGGTAACCATCAACCAACTCGAAACCGGAAAAATTGGCAACCTGAGCCTTATCAACGCAGAGCAGCTCGCCAACGTTCTTGGCTATGGGTTGGGTGTGATCGGTGTGCGCAAGGCCAAGGATGACGTTTCCCAAGCATTGGAAATCGCTGCGAAGACGGCAAGCGTCAGCTACACCGATCCAATCCCGCCAGAAACGCTTCGATTGGCCATCCTGCATGGGGTTGTTGCTCCGAATTACATTCCGCAGTTGAGGGTGCTCCTGGACGAGGCCCCGGTGGGCGTGCTTTCGGACATCACGAGGCAACTCGAGCGAGAAGACGGTGTGCGCCCCCGGTCGACGTGGCAAAAAATGCGCCAGTTGGCGGCTGCCCTGGGTTGCACACGAGGAATCTGGTCGTGAGTGCCCCAGACTTCACGCGCCCGGGAGTCTGGCAAGAGTTGCTCGCGCAAGCGCTGCAACTTACCGATCACCTGGCCGATGTAGTGCGCAACCCAACCTGGAGTTTCGGTGGCGGCACCGTTCTCATGCTGCGTCTGAATCACCGCTTCAGCAAGGACATCGACCTGTTTGTGCCCGACCCGCAGTACCTTGGTCACTTCTCCCCTCGCCTCACAGACGTCGCCGAAGCCCTGACCACGGAGTACGAGGAGGCTGCAGAGTACACAAAGCTGTTCCTGCCGGCGGGCGAGATCGACATCGTCGTGGGCACTTCGCTGACCGACAACGCCTGGGACGCCGTGCAGTACCAGGGCCGAACCATACGCGTGGAATCCTGCGCGGAAATCGTCGCCAAGAAGATGCATCACCGCGGAAACTTGGCCAAGGCGCGAGACCTTTTCGACCTCTGCGCCGTCGCAGACATGGAGCCGGAGGCGATTGAAGTCGCGCGACCGTTCTTTGTGAAGCACGGGAAAGCATTCCTGCAGCGCCTGCGGGATTACAAGGACTTGGCGAATGACGAGTTCGACAAGATCGACCGGCTCGCGTACGACCGATCGTTTGACTACTGCTTGGGGCGTGCGGAAGGCCTATTGGCCAGTCCAGGATCCGGGCGGCCTTGAGTTCGCCGACACCCGGCACCTGATGCGTTCGACCAGAGCGAAAAGCGTCAACACGCCGGCGCGCTCGAGCCGGGCGGCGAGCGAAGGATGGAGCCAGGCCGCAACGCTGTCGACTAGCCCTGCCCACCGGGCCCTCGCGCCATCGCAACGCTTGCAGCTGGTGGTCGATGACTCGGGCGTGACGCTTGGCCCCCCTTGACCTCTTCTTGGCCAAGTGCGTTGCGAACCGAGAGAAAGACCGGAATTTCAATCGTGCGCTGCTTGCGTCGGGCATCGTGAAGTTCGATGAAGCGGTCCAACGGGCTTCGTTGTTGCCGGTCAGCAAGGATGCCCAGGAAAGGGTCGTGGCGCTCATCCATCGGCTCGCCAGCGTAGGCTGGTGCAAGGTGCCCTAGGACAGCTGGCCCTGAAGTCGTCAGCCTGATGTCCGGGCGGGTCGCAGGCCTCAGTCGGTACTCTGGAACGACCCAGATAAAATAGTTGGTGATGACGACCTCCGTGACCACGAACAAGCTTTCCAACGACGGCTTCCGCTATGTCAAGAAGACCGTCGGGACCATCATCGAAACCCCCCGCGCCGAATCCATGATGTCGTGCTTCCGCTGCGGCAAGTTCAAGCTGCGTAACCTTCTGGTCTCCAAGCGATTTCTCGGCAAGAACATGCTGGTGTGCGCAGAGAAGTGCACGGGTTAATTCCTGCGCGGCGACTCGCTCAATAGCAGCCCGGGTACACGGCTGGTTGACGGTCGAGCGTTCAGTTCCCTTGCTCGACGGCAGTGCCCTTGAGCTCCTGCCCAACCTCCTCGCACCGACGGCACAACGCCGACAAGAGCGACAACCGGTCATGTCGACGGCATCGCGGGCAGAGACCGCGGCTCGTTCGGCGAACACGGACCCCGACCGACGTGCCCGCAGCCACCCCGACGCGCGCGACACCGAAGAAATCCCTCATCTCGTCCGGCATCACCAGGAAGAGCTCCTCTGAGCAAGGCAGTGTGACCTCCAGCTCAAGCTGGGCTGCGCTCTTCAAACCGTTGGCCAGGCCCGCCTCCACATGTTGGTGGACCCGGTGTTTGAGACCGCTCAGCTGTTCGTAGGCCGCCCGCAACTCGACAGCTCGCTCCACCTTCGGCATTTGCAGTCCCTCGAGCGTCAGAAGCAAGGCCGAGGCCTCGGCACAGCCCATGGGCTTGCGGACCAACTGGAAGACTTCTTCAGCCGTGTATGGCAGCACCGGCACCAACAGCCGCATGAGCGTGTCCAGCACCCGGCCGAGCACGAACTGCGCTTCACGCCGGCGGGCAGAGTTCGCGGAGTCACAGTAGAGCGCGTCCTTGACGGCCGTGAAGTAGTCGCTTGAGACCGCGTCGGCGTACTGCATCAGGGCAGCCGTTGCACCTGCGAAGTCGTAGCGTCCCGCGGCGGCCCGCACCGTGGCCACGAGCTCTTGGAGTTTGACGAGCTGCAGCCGATGCATCGAGTGCGTGAGCTCGGCGGGCGCTTTGAACTCGAAGTCGACCAGGTTCTGCAGGCAGAACCGCAGCGTGTTACGCAGCTTGCGATAGCGCTCCACGGTACGTTCGAGCGACTGCGGGGATAGCTTCAACTCCTTGGTGAAGTCTTGCTGCAGGGTCCAGAGCCTGAGCACGTCAGGGCTGTATCGCTTGAACATCTCGTCCATCGGCAGATAGTTCTTGCTCGACTTCGAATACTTGCGGCCGTGCTCATCCACGACAAAGCTATGGGTGAGCAGCGCCTTGTAAGGCGCCGGCCCGCCTGCGGCCACCGCTGTGAGCAAGGACGACTGGAACCAGCCGCGGTGCTGGTCAGAGCCCTCCAAGTAGACGTCCGCCGTCCTGCCAAAACGTTTGCGCATCACGAGCTCGTGAGTCACGCCACTGTCGAACCAGACATCGAGGGTGCGGCGTGGCCCGTCCGCCTGCCATGCCTCGACGCCCTCCTCCGCGACCCGCGCGAGCAGCGCGGCGTCCGCGGCGTTGCCCGTGTCTGCAAGGGGCGTGCCCCACAGGCGATTGCGCGACAAGCACCAGGACGTCCGCGACCGCAGCATGTTCCCAAGCCGCTCGCGCGCCGTCTTCGGTACGAACTGCACCTCCTTCAACGCCGCGAGGGCGCGTGGCCCCACTTCCGCCAGTTCAAGAAACCATTCCTCTGAGGCCTTGAAGAAGACGGGCCGCTTGTGCCGCCAGCAGTGCGGGTACTCGTGCTGGAGGGTCGCGCGCGAGTGCACCAGGTCGCCCACACGCGCGAGGACGTGGTCCGACCCTTCGCGCAGCGTCATGCCCGCCATATCGCCGTGCAGGAAGCGGCCACCCTCGTCGACGTAGTGCTCAACGCCCAGCCCGTGAGCTTCTCCGACTCGGAAGTCGTCCATCCCAAAGGCTGGCGCCAAGTGCACCAGGCCGGTTCCGCTCGACGTCACATAGTCCGCCGCCAGCAGGGGCACGAGGTCGCCCGTGTAAGGGCTGCGCGCGTGAAGGCCGTGCAGGTCGACGGCCACGCCCGTCATTGCTTCACCTGGCGGCTGTGCTCGGACAAGGGTCCTGCCGCCCTCCTCGACCGCTGCGTAGTCGAGGGCGGGATTGAATGCGACCGCCTTGTTGGCAGGCAGGGTGTAGGGCGTGGTGGTCCACACCTGCAAGAACGTGTTTTCCCGTCCCTCCAGGGCGAAGAGGACCACCACGCTGTCTGATGCCCGCTCCTTGTACTCGACCTCCGCTTCGGCCAATGACGATGCGCAGTCCGGGCACCAGTGCACCGGACGCAGACGCTTCACCACCGACGGCAGCGCGCTGAAGAGGCGCGACGCGCCGGCTTCGAATTCGGGGTCGAGCGTGAGGTACGGCTGCTCCCAATCGGCTGCGACGCCGAAGGTACGGAACTCGGCTGTCTGGCTGGCCACCTGGCCCTCGGCGTAGGCTCGGCACGACTCGACAAAGTCGCGCGTGTCGGCTTTGGAGTGCCCGAGCTTCTCCACCTCGAGCTCCACGGGGAGCCCGTGGCAGTCGAAGCCTGGCACATAGGGCGCGAAGTAGCCATCCAGGCGCTTGAACTTCACCAGGGCATCCTTGAGTGTCTTGTTGACGAAGTGACCAAGGTGCAGGGCACCGTTGGCATAGGGCGGCCCGTCGTGCAAGAGGAAGGTCGGCCGCTCCCCGGGGCTGCGATGTAGCGCATCGACGGTGGCGGGCGCGCCCCACAGGGCGAGATAGGAGGATTTGTCCGAGTGCACTTGCGCGAGCTCGAACGACGACTTGAAAAGATTGAGGCTGTACATGATTTCGGGTCCAGAAAAGCAAAAAGGCAGCGAGGGTGAGTCGCTGCCTTGGGAGGTCGAGGTCGAAAGTGGGGCTAACCGCCCAACGTAATTCGCCCCCGGTGCTCGTTGGCAGAGGAGGTCGGAATAATCGGCATGGACCAGTGCTTGGACACGGTGAAATCGGGCGATGAGTTGAGGTTAGACGCGTTGTATCGCGTAGCCATTTTAGCGGGACGCCATGGTGCCGCGCAAATGCGCACCCCGAGCCCCTTCGGCCCTATCGAGCGCCCCCCGGCGCGTCGAGCCAATCGTCGTCCTGAGCCTTGGGAGGAGGAGCTCAAGGACTCCAAATCGTCCAGTGCCTCTCGCTTCAACCGAACGGCGTCGGTTCACCGAGGACGGCACGCTTGTTGGGTTTCGCTGAATCTAGGCTCACTCGAAGGCGGCGCATCACCTCGCTCGCGTCAACATATTCGCCGCTCGTTCTTGCATTGATGAGCGAGCTCATTCCACGGGCCACGAAGGCAGCTTGATCCTTGCGCCCACACACCGACACGCGCACCGCCGCCTCGACGAACTTCGACAACGGCTCTTCCGTACCCGGAACCCGATCGACTTCATCGCGAATTTCCCGGGTCACAGACAAATACATGGGTTCTTGTCGCTACTTGGGCTGCATCATTTTCTTGATCTCGTCCACGTGCTCGGCGGCACGCTGCGTGATATGGGCCATCGCATCGGACTGAGAGCGGCGCGCCATCTCGGCGAGTTCTTTCATATCGGCGATCGTCTTTTCGAATGCGCTGCGAACCACTTCAGTTTGCTTTGCCGGGTCTGTGCCCCCGCTGGCAGCGCCCTTGGCAACTTCCTGCATGACTTGCATCGCCTCGGCCATCATTTCGCTTTGCTTGCGGACCATGGCCTGCATGGATTCATAAGCTGCCTTGTTGGCCTCAACCAATGCTTCCACATCCTTGCGTCGCGCCTCGACGATGGCCGTCATGTCGATGCCCGGCATCTTCAACTGCTCGAGCATTTTCTTCATATCGCCAAACGGATTGATCTCTGTTGCCATAGCGTCTCTCCTGGTGATGGGCCGGAACAAAACCTGCGCCGGCGCAGCATCATTGCATATGGTGGCAGCTGTGGCATCCCCCGTCCGCTCACGGTGTGGTGCCGCTCTCCGGTGCCCCCGCGGCGTTCGACGGGCCGAACGGCTACGCGCGCAGCAACACGTTCAGCTGATCCACCATCTCGGCCCAATCGGCGTCCTCGCCGATCTCTTCCCGCAGGAACTGCGCTTGCCCAGGCGTCCAGAACGGAGCGTCCGCCAACTCGATCTCGCCGCGCAAGGGCCGATGCCTTGAGATGAATGAATCAATCTCGGGCTGAGTGCTTGGCAACCCAAGCTGACGAAACAGGTTCGGGAGGCTGTGGTCGGTGAGGTCCATTGACGGATTCTCCATCGAACGCGCATCTCCGATCGCGTCCAGGTGTGCCATTTCGCTCGACGGCAACCCTGGTTGTTGCAGCTCGAAGCGCGACGTGGCGTCCATGACATACGACCAATGCCAGGCCCCTTCTCGCTCGACCAATGTGATCGCAACGTCGTGACCGTTGTAGTGGAACTCGGTCTCCAGCTCCGCCATAGGCACCTCCACGGGATTGAGCCCACAAGTATGAGCTTCGCGACCATGGCGCGCGGCCTGTGCGGCCGCCATGGTCAGATCCGGTGCACAGGCGCAGCGCGTCCGCCCGCAGGGTCCTGGACGCAGATCCGCAGGGGTCCCGCCAGTGCTCAGGCGACGATCCGGGCCTTGCGGTTGAGCGGCGCGCACGAGACATCACGAAGGCGGATTGACTGCCCGAAGGCGCGCCACCTCATCTGTGACCATCGTGCGCCCACCACTGCTTCAAGCGGCGCAGCAGCTGAACCGGACGCTTGTCCGCTCGAACGCGGCTCAGGTGCTCGCGATAGAGCGCACGCTGGGTAGTCAGTGCTGCCCGGAGAGCGACAAGATTGTCCTCTGTGTACAGCCAAACGCCTTGGAGCACGAAGTTGCCGGGCTTGCTCGAGTCCGGCTTCGGTCGAACATGGACGTCCGTGGCGCCGATGCTTCGCAACAGGTCGGATCGGGCTGCGGCAACCATCATGCCCTCGCCATACATCTCTATCTCCCGCGTCAAAGTAAAGCACACGGTCTGGATGCTAGGGAAGCGCTCCGCCAGAAACATGGTGACCTCGACCAGCAAGAGCGGGCCGAAGTTGCGTTGCTCGCTGCCCAAAGCCGGCGAAGCCAAGAAGCGACTGACGTGAACATCCGACCTGTCGGCGCTGACTTCGATCGGATCGAGCGAGCCAAGAAAGCGACCCCGGTCATAGACGAACACGGGTTCACCCAGTTCATAGTTCGACAGGTCCGGGCCCGCGAGGTGCAGTTTCTCAAAGATCAAAATTCATCAGGGTCGATTTCAAGTCATCCGGCGGCTGAAGGTCAAACCGAGGATGACACATCCTCTCTCGGGCAGGTATCGCGCGTTTCGGTGATCAAAGCGGACAATGTGCCCCACTTCACGTTCGGGCCGAGATCGTTATAGAGCATAAGCACCGGCAACGCCAACGAGCCGCCTCGGTTTGGCAACATGCACCGGGGCCGCCGACGCCGATCTTGTTGAAATCCGCATTCGTGCGAACCCAGCCAATCTCCAATTTGGCCGAAGCCTCGTCCCTTTCCCCGCGGCGATGGCCGCTTGAACGGCCATGCCTCCGGCATCACCCCGTACTGTCAGCGCTATGGCTGCGAGACGCGACACGCGACACGCATAGCTTGACTGGTCCACGGCCGACTGGCCCAACCGGGCCACCACCGCCTTGTAGTACTCGATGCCCATCAAGGCGCTCTGGGCCCGATCGGCCGCGTTCTCGCGAATGATCAGCTTGCCGCCGCGCGCAAAGAAGGCCGACAGATCCGTGATCGCGCGCCTCGATCGGCGGCATGCGTTCCAAAAAAGCATTGGGGTCTTTTGATATCCCTGTGCAAATGGCGCGACACGGCACCCGCGTGCCTGCGGCGCCGACCGCGCCAAGGACGCCCATCGGCTTGCGGCGACCGCACTGCGCTTCAGCGAGCATGCGGTCCGACCTGGTCGAATTGCCAGCAGGGCTGCGCGCGTACAGCTGCGCTTCATTGAGGCCTTCGAAGCGGTTCTCCGTCTTGGCCTGGTACATGGGTGTCACTCGTTCAAGCGCTCGCCGTCGGGCAACCTCACCGATCACCTTCTGCTAGCCTGAGGGCGATGGATGGACCTTGTCCAACTCGGCGGCGATTCGGCATGTGGACTGCGGTCTGCGCAGCTCTCGCCGCTTCCGGCATGGCCGGCTGCAGCTATCTCCCGCGCGCCGCCGTGGTCCCCATGCCCACGCGACTGGACAAGAGCAATTGCACGGCGGATGCCCGGACTCTCCTGGTCATCCTGCCGGGGCGCGGCATGAATTTGCGCGAGTTGGAGAGGGAGGGCTTCGTCGCGGCGGCCCGCTCGCTCGGGCTCGCAGTCGATGTAATGCGCGCCGACGCACATCTGGGCTATTACAAGGACCGCAGCATCCTCGAGCGCCTGCGCACCGACGTCATCGCGCCCGCGCAGGTGAAGGGCTACCGGTCAATCTGGCTGGCGGGCATCTCGATGGGTGGTCTTGGCGCACTGCGATATGCCGAGGCGCACCCTGCAGACGTTGCCGGGATCCTGGCGCTCGCGCCCTACCTCGGTGAGCCGGAAATGACCCAGGCGATCGTCGACGCCGGCGGTCTGATGCGGTGGAAGGCACCGGCCGGCCCGCTCCTCGACGGGGAAATCGCTCCGCAGGCCTGGCGCAGCGTACGGAGCGTCTTGCTACGGGGCGAAGCATCCGCACGACCTCCCCTCTACCTTGGCTACGGGCTCTCGGACAGCCTCGCGCCCAGTCACCGCGTGCTTGCGCAGGTGTTGCCGCCTGGCCGAGTCTTCACCGCATCGGGTGGGCATGACTGGAAGCCGTGGCTGGGCTTGTGGCAACGCATGCTCGCAGCGTCGGAGCTGCCGCGCTGCTAACCCACCGGAAGGCTCAGGGCTGCGCGAATCTGCAAAACAAAGCCGCACCCCGCTCGTTGCAGCTAATCTGCGCGGCGATGGGAGGTTCTGTGAGTTTCAGGGCGGCGCACGTCGGCGCAGAACCTCAACCGGCCCCACGCCCTGATAGATGGTTTCGCCCGTCTTCAAGGATGTCACAGTCCAGCGCTCGCCCGGCGTGACCTTGTAGTCTCCGGGCGCAAGCGGCAATTCGCGCTCTTCGTGAACGTCCGGCCCGAGCCACGACGGCATTCGAAGCAGGGTCGACGATTCCCGAAGGAGATCTTGCTGATTCATGGATTCTTTCAAGGTTCGTACTTGCCGCGTCGCACGGGCCGGCGAAGAAGCGCGCCGCCCATTTCGCGCGCGTGGCGCTCGTACTCGCGCCGGCGCGCGTCGGCAGGGGAAGGCGACCTGGCTCTGCGCGTCGGATTGATCTCGCACCACCACGTCTGCGGGAACATCGGCCCCGTGCCCTTGGCGCTGCGCGCCGGATGGACTTCGGTGCCGGTGATCAGCAAGCCGTGCGCGTTGATATCGAGCAGCGTCACCTTGTCGAGCAGCGGTATCAGGTAGCTCTCCCGATCCGGTCCCACCAGCACGGCCACGCGCTTCATCCCCTTCCGATACACCAGCAGCTCGCCTGGCACAGGGTCAGCCTCGATGTCCTCGGGGTGCATCTTTTGCCCCTCTCGCCGGCAGCGGCAAATGATGGCGAGCACATGCGGAACATACCGAGTATGGGCGTATGGGGTATCCAGTTGGCCCCAGTGAACGGACAAGAACTGGATGCGCATCCATGCTTCAGCGCCAAACGCAAGTCGGATGCGGATGGAAACGACCGCCATTGACCGCCCGCCCCTTGCATACTATGGTGCGCTCACGACCGGCACTGAGCGCGAGCCGCACCAGCAGGTCGGAGGTATCTGCGCTGAAATCAAGCGGGGGATGAACAAATGTTTGTCGACCTCTCCCACGTATTCCACGACGGGATGCCCGGCGTCCTCTTCAAGGCTGAGAACGGCGAAACAGTCGAACTCACGGCGCACATTCGACCCTACATGACGCATGCGCAGTCGCTCCCCCACTACGAGAACAAGGCCTCGTTCGAGATCTCTGACGTGGCATTCCAAAGCTCCGTCGGCACGAAGATGGATGCCCCGCGTCACCGTTTCGAAGGCGCGAACGATGTCGCTTCCATCGAACTCGGCCGCCTGATTCTGGACGGCGTCGTCATCGACGCCCGGCACGCGGGTCCCAGGCAGCAGCTGAGGTTGACAGACCTGCAGTTTCCCGAGCATCTCGCAGGCCGGGCAGTGCTGGTGAACTTCGACTGGGATCGCCATTGGGGAACGGAGACCTACCGATTGCACCCGTTCGTCTCGCATGAAGTGGTGACCTGGCTCTGCGATGCGGGAATTGCCCTTTTTGGGGTGGACTGCGCGAACGTCGACTCCACGCAGGATCCAGAACGTCCAGCACATACCCGGTTTCTAAGGCAAGGCATCCTCATCGTGGAAAACCTCACCGGACTGTCGCGCCTGCACGGCGCGGCGTTCCGCTTTTTCTCCATGCCGCTGAAGGCGAGGGACGCGGCAGCCTTCCCGGTCCGTGCTTTTGCAGAGGTGCGTGAATAAACACAGGCGAAACCGCATCTTGCACGGGCTGGTGAGCGCAAGCTGCGTCGACCCGCTGCAGCTGGAGGACATTGCCGCGGACCTTTGGCGCGACGCCCGTCTGCGCGCCATGACGCCGGCCGAAGCTGCCCAAAACTGGCTCGAGCCGGTAGCATGTGCCGATGGCCATCCTCGTCGGCACAGCCTCCTGGACTGACAAGACGCTGATCGACTGCGGGCGCTTCTACCCGAAGGAAGCGAAGACGCCCGAGGCGCGTCTGCGCTACTACGCGTCGCTCTTTCCTTTGGTCGAAGTCGATTCGAGCTACTACGGGATCCCCACGCCGACCAACGCCCACAACTGGGCCGAGCGCACGCCCGAGGGCTTCGTATTCAACGTGAAGGCCTTTCGCCTGTTCACCGGCCACCAGACCGACCCGAAGGTGCTGCACAAGGACATCAAGGAGGCGCTGGGCACGAGCCAGACGCTGTACTACCGCAGCACGCCGCCGGAGATCCGCGCCGAGCTCTGGCGCCGGTTCGTCGATGCAATCACGCCGCTCAAGGCGGCAGGCAAGCTCGGCCTGGTCCACTTCCAGTTCCCGCCCTGGCTGATGTGCAACCGCGAAGGGCATGCGCATGTCGAGCACTGCATCGAGCAGATGGAGGGGCACACCTGCAGCGTCGAGTTCCGGCACAAGTCCTGGTTCGACGAGGCGAGCCGCGCCGGCACGATCGACTTCTTGCGCGCGCTCGGCGCCGTGCACACCATCGTCGACGGGCCGCAGGGCTTCGCCAACAGCGTGCCGCTGCTGGCGGAAACCACGAACCCCGACTACGCGCTGGTGCGCCTGCACGGCCGCAACGTGGACACCTACAACATCAAGGGGGCGTCTTCAGCAGCCGAGCGCTTCGACTACGACTATCCGGACCAGGAACTGCGCGAGATCGTGATCGAGGTGGTGCGGCTGGCCTACAAGGTGCGCAACACTCACCTGATCTTCAACAATTGCGACGAGGACAAGGGCCAGCGCAACGGGCTCACTTTCCTGAAGATGCTGCTGGCGCACGGTTGAGCGAGCCAGGGCGATGGGGCGTCGGCTCTCAATCCTGGCGTAACACTGGTGCCTCATGCTTGGAGGTGACAGTCGATCTCCAGCCGCGCCTCGAACTGGGCGATCAGGCTGCGTTCCAGGCGACGCTCCTGCGTGTAGCCGAAGACATCGAAAATGCCACCGCGCAGCACCTTGCCCCGCGCGAGCCACGTCATGGACGACTTCTCATCCTCACCCTTAATTCACGATTCTTCGATCGCCTTGATGTAGTCCATGATGTCAATCGCCGGCATCTCCAATGCCTTGCGACGATCTCGCTCCGGCAAGGTATCGCGCACGAAGTCGATCTGCTTCCAGTTGGGAAACGGCGTTTCTCGCCCTGGCGCGGGCACGAACGGCGAACTCGAGACTCGCCGAAGCTTGGGGATGTATCGAGGACAGTTCAGGAAGATCTCGCTGACGGCAACCCGGACCACGAACTGGGCTTGCGGGTACTCGGAGATCAACGGGTCATCCCTCATCACGGACGCCTCTCCGCTGATCCGCAGGCGGTTGGGCTTCTCGAAGTCGATGAACAGGATGCCGACCTTTGGATTGGCCAACACGTTGCCCATGGACAGGTACATGCCGTTCCCGTCGTAGCAAGGGAAGGCCAGAGTCCGTTCGTCGACCACCTTGACGAAGCCCGCCGGACCGGCCTTGAAGGAGCAGCTTGGCTTTCCCGATCCATCGGCCGTCGCGAGAAAGAAGAAATCCTTCGTCGCGATGAACGCGGTGTCCAGCGGGTTGAAGGTGTCGTGCAGGTTGTGGGTCTCGATGACATCCGCCAGCCGGCGCGTGTCGAACGCGTCCTGCAACTGGCGCTGTTGGTCGTGATAGATGCTCATGCGGTTCTCCGCTCAGGCGGACAGGGCCTGCGCCGCGGCGGGTTCCGCCACGGGGGTGGCCTCCGTCATCTCAGCCGCGGGAGAAGTCTGGACCACGACGGCTTCCCGCCGGGTCTTGTTCAAGAGCAGCTGCGTCACGTCGGGCCGCGCGTAGTGGCCGCTGGGGTCGGCGGCCGCCTTGGCCAGTGAGATCAGCCCGAGGTCGATGTCCGCGACGACGAAACCCTCCTCGGTCTCGGCCAGGTTCGTGCCGAGCGGAGAGCCGTCCGGCCCGTAGATGCGCGCGAAGCCACCACCGGCGAGCAGCAGCTGCTTCTTCGTCGGGTCGGTGCACAGCAGGTCGACCATGGGGCTCGATACCGTGGCGCATGGCGCGATCACGAAGCACTGGCCCTCGGCGGCATAGAGCTGGCTGGCGCCGTTGTTGACCTCCGGGCCGAGCGCGTAGGCGCCGCCCCGATAGAGGGAGAAGCTCGGCCAGGCGGCACAATGGATCTGCTCGTTCTGCGAGTACATGGCGTACTTGGAAAGCGGCTGCAGATGCTCCCAGCAGCACAGTGAACCGATGTTGCCGATCTCTGTTTCGCACACGCTGAGGTCGGAGCCGTCGCCCTCGCCGAAGACGGTGCGCTCGACGTGGGTGGGCTTGAGCTTGCGGCGCGTCTGCACGACGTTGCCCTTGTCGTCGATCAGGAACTGAGCGATGTAGAGGCTGCCTCCGGCCTTCTCGCTGAAGCCCGACGAGATCCAGATGCGATGCTTGCGTGCGGCGTCCCTGATGCGCTCGAACTCGGGCGATCCGATCACCAGCGAGTTGTCGTGGTAGCGCTGCACGAACTGCATGCCCCAGGCCGGCGAATCCAGCCAGATCCACCAGGGGTAGCCCGGCAACCAGGTCTCGGGGAATGCAAGCAGCTGGATGCCATCCTTCGCCGCACGGCCCATCAAGTCGATGGTCTTGTCGATCGTCGCGTCGAGGTCGAGGAACACAGGGGCGGCCTGGACCGCGGCGACGCGTAGCCTGGGGTGGGTCTTGCTTGTCATGATGGAAAACTCCGGTGGATTTCGAGCGTGGTGCCCAAGGGCTGAGGGGTTGTCCCCGCCTTGTCAGCAGGTTGACCGAAGACTAGGGCGGCTTCGGCTTTGACGCTTGTCCAGGCGTTGCAGCGTTCTTGTCTAAAAATCGCGCATCGTCGGATTTCGCTGCTGGCACATCCGGCACAGAATGCGGCCGATCAACACCCCTCCGTCGTCGCCGCAGCCGCTTACGTATGGCGGCTTGCTCATGACCTGATCGACCAAACGCTCGAAGGGCGCGATGCCTGTGGTTGCTTCGCAGCGGCCGAACACCTTGGCGCGATGCACGCCCAACGCCGCCAAGTACGCCCAGGCGCCGGCGCGTTCGTACTCGTGCTCCACGCGCATTGACTTTCCCGCCTCGGTGGGCAGGCTCGGATGCATGCGCAGCCGAGCCTGGATACTGGTCTTCTCGTCGGTCGAGATGACGAACTCGTCCTTGCGCAGCGACTGCCCTTGCCAGCGTCGCTCGTACAGGTCCAGGATGCGGCCGGCCTTGGCCTGGAAGTGCGGGTCGCGCGCAAAGATCCAGCATCGGTGCCGCCACGGGCGAATCGCGTCCTCGTGCAACCAATGCCAGACCGTGCTGTCGCTGATGCGCGCCACCAGGCCCGAGCGCTGCGCGTGTCGCGCCACGTCGGCGACGCTCAGGCACGACAGCGGCAAGCCCAAGGTGGCCGGCAACTCGCATGCGAGCGCCTTGATCTCAACCGTGACCTCTGGGGGGAAAGACCCGAGGGCGTCCCGGGCGGGTTCTCTCTTCGAGACCCGCCAATCGCTCCTTGAAGAAACGCTGGCGCCACTGACTGACCACCTCGCGCCGGGTGTCCAGCCGCGCGGCGATCTCGTCGTTGTCCAAGCCGTTGGCGGCCATCAGGATCATCTTGGCTCGAACAACTTCGAAATGCGGCAACGTATATCTGGTTGCACGACGATTCAACTCGGCCGACTCATCCAGCGTCAACTCGATATGGAACGGACTCTTCCTTGGCATATGCAACCCCTGGTCGAAGGATTGCATCAAGACGCCATACGCGGCCGAACTTATCAAGAATACACGTGGCCGTATTTATGAAACTGCCTTCTTAGTCAGGCAATTGCTGGAGTTCGGCGAGCGTCGCTCGCAGGGTGCCCAACGCTTTCACGGCGGCAGCGAACTCACCCACTTCCACGCCCTGATCGCTCAGGCTCTGTAGCACGAACTGCTCAAAGGCGTCGCCGGTCTTTCCCTCAAGCAACTGGTGATCTTCGAGGATCACATTTCCAAGCAACAGCAGCTCTGCCAGCGCGCGAGCAGGCCGGCGATGGGAACGTTCGAACTCGACTCGCAGGGCTGCGATCTCATCACTGGTGGCCGTCATGAGCGTAGTTTGCCCCAGCCTTCAGCCATTCTCCAAACGAGATATTCCGCAAGCGGTTCGCACCAGCTTGCTGGCAAAGGATGTACTGACCTAGGCCGGAAGTGCAGCGGACAAACACCATCGCTCGAAACATACTTTCCTATCCAAGTCCTGATCGGGCCGGCAGATGGAAACTGGAAAGCTGCTCGCGATTGTGGAGGTTGCACAAGCCAGACGGTTTGCATGTCAGGCCGCAGGCTGTGGCCGCACTGTTTTTCGGCAGCTTTACGTCGTCGTCCACAGCGAGGGAATCATCGTCCTGGGCGCAGGCTGCTATCGAAAGATGCTCGGCACCGAAGTCTCAGCTCGGCCGCTGCATGGGACGCCTGATGTCCGCCGTCTCACCGAGCGGGAGTGCAGCTTGCTCGCGGAGAATCCGGCTCAGCTGATGGCGGAGTTCGACACGGGACACGCATCCGCCTTCGGTGCTCTCTCGGCGCGTCCGAGCCCGCGCGAGGCCACCCCGCGCGCGCGAACTCCTCGCTTGCCCATTTGGACCAGACGCCAGTTTGGTGCGCAGGCGGAGAAAGAGGTTGAAGCGCAATACGGGCGAAGCTCGGACCTCAAGGGCTGGCGTTCGCTGGTCGACCTCCGCATCAGGGAGCTCGCGGACCGGGTCACCGCGTCGAAGGCGTAGCGGCCCAGCAGGGTGCAGATCTGACTCAAGGATGGCGGGTGCCGCAACCCTCCATGGCTCAAGCTGTCGATCGGCGGCCAGGATCGAAGGCCGTGGCGTTGCGCATCAAGGACTTTGGAGCAGCTCTGCCAAGCTACTTTGAACGCGCTGGGCAACACACTTTGAATTTTCCGGTGGGTTTTTCACCCATCTTTGAATTTTCCGGGGGCCGCGAGGGGATCTCGAGCCGCCGCCGGTTAGGTCGCAACCGCCGGTTGGGGCCCGTTGCGGTCCTTCACGTCTGTGAAGCGGAAGTTCGGTGCGATGGTCGACAGAATGCTGCGCAGGGCTAGCCGCCCGCATGACGACGACAGTTTCTTCACCCGGCCCTCGCCAGTCCAGGGAGGCAATCTCGGCCAGCGATTGCCGGGCTGAGATGGCAGCCTCAAACCCAGAGACGCTGTCCGCCTCCACCGGGACCTACTTCGTCGCCGCGGCCACCTTGGCCAGCCGCTCGATCTGCTCCCGTCCCTCCTTCAGCAGCGCATTCCAGCTGTCGGGCGGGTTGCCATCCTTGAGCATCTTTCGGAAGGTCTTGTAGGCATCTGTATCACTCTCGTAGGCACGCCTTGTGTCCTCGTCGTTCACCCAGGCCAGCAAGATCGTCTTGGTCTCGGCGTGGTAGCGGAAGAACAGGCGGTACTGCTGCAGGAACTTGGCACGGAACCAATGCTTGTACTCGTCTCCCAGGGTGTCGCCCTGGCGGAACTGCGGATGCGTAGGGTCTTGAGGGATCAGTTCAAACGCGACCTTCGTTACCGCAGCCAGGCGCTTGGCCGCATTCTTCTTCATCCAGCCCTTCGAGTCGCGCTTCTTCAGCGCCTCCACCTTTTGCGCGAGTTCCTCGAGTTGGTCCAGGAAGAGCGGGTGCGCGAAGATGTTCCAGCCGTTGATGATCAGAGGCCTCGGTTCAGCGGCCTCGGTCATTCGTCGTCACACGACAGCGCAGCATCCAGGTCGACATCGACGCCTTCGGTAAGGCCACGCAGGCGCTCCACGAACCCCGCGTCCACGGCCTTCACGCGCTCCGGGTGGGCAGCGATGTCCTTGGCCAGGAAATTCAAGAACTGGCCCATGACAGGATCCGCCTCGGCGGCTGCTTCGGCACGGCTGATCACGACGTTACCATCCTTCAACTCGTAGTGGATCTTGTCGCGCTTGCCCAACCGCAACGCCTGCCGAATTGGCTCGGGCACTGTGGTCTGGTAGCGGTCGGTGAGGGTGCTTTCAGCTTCGAGGGTGGCAGCCATTTCGGCCTCCTGAAAATTTTGCTTCCCCGGATAGTAATGCAATTGCATTGTCTTGGCAATGCACTGCATTGTCAGCAGCGCTGCTCACCGGTCCCGCGGGTTCTGAGGTGCCGTCGCACGCCCGCTTATGGCCGGCTGCGGCTGGCCTAGGGGTCGAGACCCTCAACACTCACGAGGCGCGCCGAACTGCATTCGTCCCGAATCGTCTTCAGGCCTTGGTAGACAGGACCGTTGTAGAAGGTCTCCCACGCCGACACCGAAGGAAATTCGAGGATGACCATTCTTCGAGGTAACCAGTCTCCCTCGTATACCTTGTGGGCGCCACCACGGGCCAAGTACCTCGCGCCAGCGGCTTCGAGCGCTGGCTTCACTTGGCGCATGAAATCCTGATATCGCTCAGCATCGCGAATCTCGACGTCAAAGACAACGTAGGCGGCCATGCCATCTCCAATATTCGGGAACGCAGCTTACAGCGTTCGTGTCTCGAACGAATGGGCGTGCGCGCGAGCACGGAGCTGGGCGAGCGCACCCGCCTCTGGTCGTTCTGATCCGCGGGAGAATCGTCATGCGGCGCATGCGGCCGCATGCCAAGGCAGGAATCATGAGCGCATCGATCGTCCCGGACAACCTGAATGCCAAGGCGCTCTACGAACGCCTGGGATTCCAGATGGAGGGCGTCAAGCGCAGATCTTTCCGGGTCGATGGCACCGTACCACGATGCCTACGCGATGGCGCCGCTGCGAGAAGCCTGACGCTCAGGCGGGCCCTGCCATCTTCCTGTTCTTCTTCCTCGGCTTCTCGCCGGCCGCAAGGCAGCGCGCGAGACGCTCGCTCGCGACGCGCAGCCGCTGCTTCAGCGCGGCGGGCTCCAGCACCTCGTAGTCCACGTCGAGCGCCATCAGCCAGTAGACCAGCGAATGGAGCGCGTTCGCGCCGCACTGGAGGAGGCATCGCTTCGCATCGATCTCTTCCAGCAAGCCGGCCGATGGCGGAATGCGCCGCGCCATCGCCGCGCGCGGCGCGTGGAGCACCACGCGCGCCTGCTCGGAGTAGGGGTTGACCGCGAGCGAGCGCGACACATAGGCGCGCAAGTCGCCGCCCTCGGGTGCGGGGCGCGGCGCGAAATGGGCGCCGGTGGCGAGCGTGCCCGCGATGCGATCGATGCGGAAGGTGCGCCAGTCCTGGCGCGCCGGGTCCCAGGCCACGAGGTACCAGCGCTGGCCGGTGTGCACCACGCCTTGCGGCTCCACGGTGCGGGCGCTGGCGCGGCCCTGGCTGTCGGCGTAGTCGAAGGACAGGCGCAACTGCTCGCGGCAGGCGGCCGCTAGCCCATCTTTCTCAACTCAACCCCGATTTCGACGATTTTGGGGGTGTTGAGCGACGCAAGTGCTTGATGCGTATAGGGGTGACGCGGCAAAACGCTTGTGGTGGAGACCTTGGTCCTTGGCGTGCGGGCGAGCGGTTCCTAAACTGCGGCGCATGTTTCTGCGCTGCAACCGACGCCTGAAGGACGGCAAGACGCACGATTACTGGAGCGTGGTGGAGAACCGCCGACTGGCCGATGGTCGTGTGGTGCAAAGGCAGGTGCTCTACCTGGGCGAGATCAACGCGAGCCAGCGCGAAGCCTGGCGCAAGACCATCGAAGTGCACGACGAGGGAACCAGGCGCCAAGTGGCGCTGTTCCCGGCCGGCTCGATGCCCGCCGATGACGCGAATGCGGTGGGTATCCGTCTGGACGAACTGCGCCTCGAACGCCCGCGCCAGTGGGGCGCGTGCTGGCTGTCATGCGTGTTGTGGCAGCAACTCGAACTCGACGCCTTCTGGAGCGCTCGGCTGCCGCCCTCGCGCGAAGGCACCCCGTGGCTGCAGGTGCTGCAAACGCTGGTGGCCTACCGGCTGATCGATCCTGGCAGTGAATGGCGCTTGCACCGTCACTGGTTCGACGCCAGCGCGATGGCCGATCTGCTGCACGCCGACTTCGCGTTGGCCGAGAAGAACACGCTGTACCGTTGCCTGGACAAGCTCACAGCGCACAAGGACGAACTGTTCAAGTTCCTGTGCCGGCGCTGGGGCGAGCTGTTCGGCGCGAAGTTCGACGTGCTGCTGTACGACCTGACCAGCACCTACTTCGAGAGCGATGCGCAGCGCAGCGAGCACGACAAGCGCCAGTACGGCTACAGCCGCGACAAGCGAGGCGACTGCCGCCAGGTGGTGATCGCGCTGATCGTCACCCCTGAAGGCTTCCCGCTGAGCTACGAGGTGCTCTCGGGCAACACGGCCGACTCAACGACGCTTGGCGACTTCCTCGATCGCATCGAGCAGCGCTACGGCCGAGCCAACCGGATCTGGGTGATGGACCGCGGCGTGCCCACCGAAGACAGCCTGGCACAGATGCGCCGCATGGGAGCGTCGTATCTCGTGGGCACCCCCAAGGGGCGGCTGAGCAAGCTCGAGCAAGGCTTCCTCGCACAGCCGTGGCAGCGCGTGCGCGAAGGCGTCGATGTCAAGCGCCTGGCCGGTGACGAAGACACCTACGTGCTGGCGCAAAGTGCAGCACGCATCGACAAGGAGCGTGCGATGCGGCAACGCCGCCTGCGCCGCTACGTGCAGCGCCTGCAGGCCTTGCAGGGCCAGGCGCTCACGCGCGATCAACTGCTCATGAAGCTCGGCGCAGCCAAGCACGACGCCGGGCGCGCCGCCCATCTGGTCACGGTTCAGCTGCCCGAGGCCAGCAGCAGTTCCAAGACAGCATCCTTCGAGTTCGAACTCGATCGCGCCCGGCTGCGCCAGGTGCGCCGCCGTGAAGGGCGCTATCTGCTGCGCACCAACCTCGCAGCGCACGATCCCGCGCAGCTGTGGACGTTCTACATCCAGCTCACCGAGGTCGAGCAGGCGTTCAAGGAGCTCAAGCACGACCTGGCCGTACGCCCGATCTACCACTCCAGCGAGAAGCGCATCGAGGCCCACATCTTCGTGGCCTTCCTCGCCTACTGCCTGCAGGTCACCTTGAAGGCCCAACTCAAGCGCCTGGCGCACGGCATCACGCCTGCGGAGGTCATCGCCAAGTTCAAGACCATGCAGATGGTGGACGTGCACCTGCCCACCACCGACGGCAGAGAGCTCGTGCTGTCGCGATATACCCAGCCCGAGGCCGATCACCGCATGCTGCTGGACCTGCTGCGGCTGAAGCTGCCCGATCAACCCCCGCCGAAGATCACTGCCAAACACGCCCGCATCACTGCCCAACCCATCCCGCTGTAGTGGAGACCTTCGAGCTCGTGCTGAATCAAATCAAGCACTTAGCCGGCTTCGCACCTGCCAGTTGAGAAAGACGGGCTAGTTGCGCGAGCTGGGCCGCGTCGACCACCGGCCCGGCCCGATCGAGCGGGACGATGGCGGAGCGCAGCGCGTCGATCCGGCGGTGCAGGCGCGACGGCATCACCTGCTCGAGCTTGACGAGCGCGCGCAGCGACGCCTCCTCGATGCCGGTGACGGCCCCGGCCGTCGCGGTGCGCAGCGCGATCGCAGTGGCGAGCGCCTCCTCGTCATCGAGCAGCAGCGGCGGCAGCGCGTGGCCCGGGCGGAACGCGTAGCCGCCCGCCACGCCGCTGCTGGCATGCACGGGGTAGCCCAGTTCGCGCAGGCGGTCGATGTCCCGGCGCAGCGTGCGCGGGTGGATCTCCAGCCGCTCGGCGAGCTCGGCGCCGGCCCAGTGGCGGCGGGTCTGCAGCAGGGAGAGCAGGCGAAGAAGACGCGAGGAGGCGGTCAGCATAGCAGGACTGTAGCTCGCATCGAGGGCGGAATCTGTCCGCAATGACATCTAGAGTTCACGACATCGCAGCTGCGGCCGCGACAGTCCCCCGAAACCCCAACCCAACCAGGAGCCCACCATGTCCCTCGTCCTCTACTGGCACCCCATGTCCAGCGCCACCCCCATCGCTTGCGCCCTCGCCGAGCTCGGCGTGCCGCACGAGCGCGTCAAGATCGACATCCGCAGCGGCGAGCAGCGCAAGCCCGACTACCTCGCGCTCAATCCCAACGGCAAGGTGCCCACGCTCACGGTAGACGGCGCGTCGATGTTCGAGGCGCTCGCGATCCACCTGTGGCTAGGCGAGCGCTACGGCGTGGCGCGTGGCCTGTGGCCGAAGGCGGACACGCCTGAGCGGCTGCAGGCGACGTCCTGGTGCGCATGGTCCTACGTCACCTACGGCGCGGTGCTGGTGCGCCTGCAGGTCGCGGCGCATGGCGAGGAAGCGCTGCGCAGCGCGGCCCATGAGGAAGCCGCGCGCGAAGGGCTGAGCCAGTTGCTTGCGCTGCTCGACGCACGCCTGGCGAAGCAGCCCTGGATGCTGGGCGCGGACTACTCGCTCGTGGACCTCGTGGTCGGCTCGGTGATCGGCTACAGCGTCTACATCGGTGCGCCGGTGTCCTCGCACCCGCACGTGCAGGCGTGGCTGCAGAAGGTGCAGGCGCGGCCCTCGATGCAGATCGAAGCCTAGGGGAGGCGACATCGCCCGCGCACCGCGCTGCAGCCGGCTCGCCTCGGCCTGCGCGCAGCGCTTGCGCCGCCAGATGACCACGCCGGAGACGCTGAGCATCGCGACGGCCCATGGCCGAGATCAGGATGCGGACGGGCAGCCCGAGGAGGCGGCCCGAATGGATCGGGAACTGGGCCTGCACGAAGAGGTCGGCGGCCGTGCCCTTCCACGGTTCGCGCTCGCCGAGTACACGGGCGTCGAGGCTGTCGACGTAGAGCGTGCGGCGGCCGACGCCGCCGCTGCCGTGCCAGCGCAGCTTGCGTCATCTTGCTGGGTCGCTTCTCGATTGGGGCTTGGGTTGAACGTCCAGTCCTGGCCGACTGTAGCCAGTAGCGGTCTCGGAGCTTCGGGCCCAAACGCGACTTCCCGCTTTCTACAAAGAAGTGGACCTTCGGCGCTCACGTCTTCTCGTCGTCCGCGAGCGTCCGGCGAACCCACCTTGAACGGCTCGCCTGCGGCGGCCAGGGCGACGGCTGTGCATCGCTTCGACCGCGCCGGCAGCGGCGGCCCCGTCAGCCCTCCGGCAAGGAGGCGGCGTTGATCGCCAGTTGCGCGGCGAACGCCCGCTGGTAGGCCGGCCGCGCTTCGCCGCGAGCGACATAGGCGGCTAGGCTGGGAAACTCGTTCAGCAGGCCGGACGGTCTCAGCCGGAGCAGCACCGACACCATCAGCAGGTCGCCCGCGCTGAAGCCGCCGTCTAGCCAGTCGCCGTCGCCCAGGCGGGCGGCCAGCTGGTTCAGTCGGGCGCGCACCCGGTCCTCGACGAGGGGCAGGCGCTCGGCCTTCCAGGGCCTGTCGCCTTCCACCAGCTTGACGGTGACGAGTTCGAGGATGGGAGGCTCGACCGTATTGAGCGCCGCGAACATCCACGTGATGGCGCGCGCCCTTGCGTTGGCATCGGCGGGGAACAGGCCCGAGTGGCGCTCGGCGATGTGCAGCACGATGGAGCCGGTCTCGAACAGCGCGAGGTCGCCTTCCTCGTAGGTGGGGATCTGGCCGAAGGGATGCAGCGCCAGATGCGCGGCCTCCTTCATCGCGCGGAAGGCCACCAGGCGCACCTCGTAGGGCAGGCCGGCTTCCTCCAGCGCCCAGCGGACCCGCGTGTCGCGCGCCAGACCCTTGCCGCCGTCGGGCGACCGTTCAAAGGCGGTGATGGTGATGGTCATCGTGTGTGTCCTTTCGTTCGCCGCGGATCATCGCTCTGCAGGAAAGGGCTGTGCGCTCATGCGATCAGGATTCGACTCGTTAGTCGAAAGACCGGTTCTGGCCGGTGACGGCTGTTGGGCGAATTCTGCTTTCAGCATTCTTCTATCGAAAGCAACGGCCACCGCTCGCCGAACCGCTTTGATTGCACTCGCTGCCGGTACGTAGCGGCGCTCGCTCTGAGCGGGTTGTGCCGAACGAGCAGTTCGAACAGGTCGTCGAGCCCGTGCGGAGCCACGACCCCAATCGATTCCTCATCATTCAGGTTGACGCCCACACATGTGGCGAACTCCGGCCAGGTGCCCACGCCTTCTTCGAGGGACCGAACCGGCGGTACCACCTGCCCGAAATTGTTGGCGAACCAGTCGTGGACCGTGGCTTGGTTCGTGACCTCCCAACGCAACGCCGGCATTGCCTCGCGGAGGCGACGTTCAAGGTCCGCGTCCTGCCCGGGACTGTCCGCCGCGTCGTCGAAGTAGACGACGTCGACGTCTTCAATCGCTGAAGGCCGTTCATAGCCATGGAGCGCGTCCCACACGAGCGAACGCACGGCGCCGGCGCCGATGCACCAAGAGTTCAAACCAAGTGAGCGCACCACCCTCAATGCCGCCATCAAGCTGCTCGACGAGCGCACCATGGCGACAAGCCGTGCCCCGAGTTCAGGCTGAGAGTGGACGTTCATGGTTTGTGGCGAAGGCAGAAGCTGTCCGCGACCGTCGGCTCTTGGCCGACTACGGTAGCACGCGAGCATAGACCCAAGGACCGCTCCCGTTGCGAAGCTGCCTCGAGCCGAACTTTGCTTCAAGACTGGCTGCAGTCATTCGGCTCCTCACCGTATGCGGCGCGTGTGCGCTCTTTTCTGCCGGCCAGCCCCTGACGAAGCGGTCAGCCACGAAATTCGGCGGCCAATAGCTGCCGCGCTCTCCCACCGGCGAACTCGCTCGATACCTGCCGTTCGGCTTGACCATAGACCGGACCTTTGCGGTCGGTGCGGTGCCAGAGTGGGAGCCCGCGTCGGGCCTGTCAGCCTGCGGGGCTCCCGTCGGCACGGGCGACCGGCGTGATCTGGGCGAACATGCTGCGGGCGTTCCAGGTTGGGAAGGCTCTTACGAGCGACATGGGGCCGTGGAGTCGGATGCGGCCCTCGCGGGTGGCTTGGGCCCAGGTGAGATGGCCGGCGTGCCATTTGACGAAGGCTTCGGCTTCCGCCGTGATGTAGAGGTCCTCGTCGCGGCCGGGGCACGTCTTGCAGATCTCGGTGTCTCCGAGCTCGATGAGTAGCCAATAGCGCTCAGGGCGCGGCCGACCGGTGAAGTCGAAGCGGATGACGATGCGTCGATCCGGGAGCCGGTCTCGGCGGAGCGCGTGGCACATCGACCACAGGGCCACATACGGGTCGAGGTTCTCGGGGGCGATCTCGAGCCAACGCGCACCCCACTCACCGAGTACCTGGCAAACTGTGAAGAGCTCGTGGCCCGCGGACGTGAGCTTGTAGTGGCGCCCGCGCCCGTCGGGCTTGGGTGCCGACTCGACGATACCGCGCCGTTCGAGCTGCCTGAGCCGCTCTGAGAGCAGGGTACGCGACAGTCCGGGCGCGCCCTCCAGGATCTCACTGAAGCCTCCGCACCCCAGGTGCAAGTTGCGGATGATCAGCGGCGTCCAGCGCTCGGCGAAGATCTCGGCACCACGGGCGATGGGGCAGTATTGGCCGTACGTCCTCATAATCCCAGTGTCGCGCACCCACCTTCGGCTGTGAAGTCCAGATTTTTGACTTTACGGCCGCGGTCCGCGGTGGTTCGATGTGGTCCTCGAAGTGGAGGACACCATGACGACACCAACGACCGCGGAATTGGGCCACCGGAGCAAGCAGCCAACCCTCGTTGAAATCGACGGGTTTCGAGGCCGGCTGATCAGTGCCCACCACGCCGACTACGACATCGCGCGTGCCGTGTGGAACGGCGCCATCAACCGGCACCCGCGTCTGATCGCCCGATGCATCGGAGTCGCCGACGTGGTCGCGGCTGTGCGGTTCGCCCGCGACCACGATCTGGAGATCGCCATACGAGGGGGAGGCCACAACGTGGCGGGCACCGCCGTTTGCGACGACGGGATCGTCATCGACCTCTCGGCCATGCGGGCCGTGCGGGTCGATCCCGCCCATCGCAGGGCCTGGGTGCAGGGCGGTGCGCTGTGGGGCGACGTCGACCACGAGACGCAGGTGCACGGTCTGGTCACCACCGGTGGAATCGTGAGCCACACCGGCGTCGCCGGGCTCACCCTCGGCGGTGGCGTCGGATGGCTGATGCGCAAGCATGGACTTACGGTCGACAACCTTCTCGCCGCCGATGTCGTAACAGCCGACGGCGAGCTGCTGCGCGCGTCCGAGGACGAGCACCCCGACCTGTTCTGGGCGCTGAGCGGCGGCGGCGGCAATTTCGGCGTGGTCACCTCGTTCGAGTTCCGCCTTCACTGCGTCGGGCCGACCGTCCTGGCCGGGCCCATCCTCTGGGACGCGAATGACGCCAGCGAGGTTCTCCGCTTTTACCGCGACTTCGTCCGCGACGCTCCCGACGAGCTCGGCACAGTAGTGAGGTTTGGCACCGCGCCACCGCTGCCGGTTATTCCCACGGATCTGCACTGGCGCCCGGTGATGATGGTCGGCAACTGCTATGCCGGGCCGATCGAGGACGGTGAGCGGGCGCTCGGCCCGCTTCGCGTGTGTCGGCCTCCTCTTGTCGACCTGGTCGGCCCCACACCATACGTGGGATTCCAGAGCGCACTCGATTCGACCGTCGTCCACGGCTGGAACTACTACTGGAAGTCAACGCACCTCCCCGATCTCAGCGATGACCTCATTGACGTGATTGCCGAGCACGCGTTCACCTGCGCGTCGCCACGGTCGTACGTGGCGATGTTCCATCTGAAGGGCGCGGTGAGCCGAGTGGCCGAGGGCGGGACAGCGTTTGGGAACCGGCAGGCTTCGCACGCGATCACGCTCGATGCGGTATGGCGGCCCGGCGAGGACTTCGCCACGCGGGACACCGCTTGGGCAAGGGGGTTCTTAGCCGCCCTCGGCCGGTTCCGGGAAGGCGTCTACGTCAACTTCCTCGGCGGCGACGAAGACCCCGGCCGGGTCCGCGAGGCGTACGGCGCCTTCGTCTATGACCGGCTGGTGGACGTAAAGACTAAGTACGACCCCGACAACGTCTTCCACAACAACCAGAACATCCGCCCGCGGTTGAGTCATGCGTGAGCAATGGCGACTGCCTGCTGCGAGGCCCAGAGGCAGCCATTCGATCGGCCGCTCTGGGATGCCAGTGGATTGGGACCTTGAGATCCACGAAGGACCGCGACGGGTCGAGCGGCGCCAAGCGGCCGCTATCTGACGCCAGCAGCGAAGGGCTGGTGCTGGCCGAATCCGGCCATCGGCCGCATTCTGCCCTGCCCTGCCGATTTCCCCGCCTGGGGTCGCACCGCGGGCTCAGTGCTGGATCGCCCCCGCGGGCGCGAGGCCAAACCTGAGCATCCTCGAGAGTAGTGATGGCAAGTCCGATGAATGTCACCAAGCTCCAGACGAAATCCCATGACGAACCGGATGAGGTTCGGGAGCCGGAAAAGACTCGGGTCGAAGTGGTCCGCCTCGAGGGGTACACGCTTGGACGCTTCAAGTTTCAGCCCGGGTGGCGCTGGTCGAAGTGCATCAAGCCGGTCGTCGGCACGGATAGTTGCCAAGTAGCTCACGTTGGGTACGCGGTTTCCGGTCGAATCACCGTGCAAATGAATGACGGCTCGAAGACCGCAATTGAGGAAGGCATGTCGTACACCATTCCTCCGGGCCACGACGCATGGGTCGAAGGCAACGACCCGTTCGTTGGCTTCGAGATGATGAGCGCAGAGGAATACGCAAAGCCCAAGAGCTGACCCCGACTGGTCTGACCACCCTTCAGTGATGAGCGGATCGCGAGCTACTCGAGCCGGCGGCGATGGCTGCCGTCGGCTGGACCGAAGGTGGCGCGCCTAAACAGCATGCTCGGGAGCGAGGCTTCTTTCGAGCTCGTCGCCGCTCAGGACGAGAGGTCGTAGTTCCAGTCGCCGGCAGCCCAGGAGGCGGGCTGCGGATGCGGACTCGAACTACTGCGCGTACCAGCCCTAGTCCGGGACCACGCCGCGCACAGCCCAAGACGAGGTTGTAAGTGCGCGCGGACCGTCGGGAACACCACAAAGATACGCTGCCCGGACATGGCGCTGCTGCTGTCAGTGACGGCGTACACCTCGACGGCGCCGCCTTGCCCCGGAACGACGCCGCCCCGAGGGGCTCGACCGGAATGCGTCCAACGAGTGCCATGCAGGTTGCCGGATCGATCAGGATCATCCGCTTCGCAAGCTTGGTGTGCGCCTCGAGCCGTGCGGCAAGGTTCACCGTGCCGCCGATGCAGGTGTAGGTCGCGCGCTGCTGCGTGCCGGTGTAGCCCGCCACCATTTCGCCGGTGGCGATTCCCACGCCGATTCGGATCGCAGGCTTGTCCGCAGCGATGCGCTCTGTGTTCAGCAGCTCGATCATGTCGAGCGCCGCGCGCACCGCGGCCGCGCTGTGGTCGGGCAGCGGCAGTGGGGCGCCGAAGATGGTCATCAGCCCGTCGCCGTCCAGCGGCGACCTGCGCTGAAAGCGAAAAAGCCACACGGTCGCCTCTGGGACCGCCTCGAGTTTTTCAACAGAATCCTGCGGCGAGCTGACGATCGACAGCCCCCACTTCTACGGCAGTGCGGCGTAGTCGACAATGGGCCGCTCTCCGCAACCCCTGGAGTCACTCATGTCGCCGATCAGAAGCCTCGTCTGCGCCGCGCTGCTCGCCACCGCAACGCTCCTGTCGGCCTGTGCCACGCATGGCGCGGCAACGAGCCCAGCGACGACGAGCGTAGAGGCGAAAGCGTCTCCTGCGCTCGTGCCGTTTGCGTCCGATGAAGGCCTGGCACGTCTTGGCCGCTCGGGCGCAAAGATTGATTTCGCGGCGCTCGCCAACCAATTTGAAGCCCAGTACAACGGCACTTTCTGCGGGCCCACCTCGGCCGCGATCGTGCTCAACGCCGTGCACAGCCGCAGTGCCGACCTGCCACGCGACCACACGCGGCTGCGCAAGGACGATGTGCAGTTCATGCGAGCCGGCGCCGATCCGATCGTCCCGCGGTTCACGCAGGACAGCGTGATCGACAGGGGCCCCAAGACACGTGCGCAGGTGCTTGGCGAGCCGATCACCATTGGCGGCAAGCAGGTCAAGGATTTCGGCTACCAGCTGCGCCAGTTTGACGCAATGCTGCGCGCAAACGCGCTCGTCACCAGAGTTGTCGTCGTTGACGATGCGCTTTCCGAGCAGGCCATCCGCGCTGACCTGGCAAACAACCTCGCGCGCGGCGGCGACTACGTGATCGTGAACTACAGGCGTGAGGCCGTGGGCCAGAAGGGAGGTGGCCACATCTCGCCGCTCGGCGCCTATGACGCTGCGTCAGACTCGTTTCTCGTGCTCGATGTCAACCCGGCTGTAGCGGGCTGGGTCTGGATGCCGACGGCCACGCTGGTGAAAGGCATGCGCACTTTCGACACGGTGGAGAACCGTGGCTACGTGCTGGTCCACGCGCCATAAGCCCTCGGGCAACGCGAAGAAGTGTCGCTAGCTCATGTCCGTGCGTCAGGTGGCTCAGTCGCCATTTTCTGGCACCAGTGGCCGCGGTCCCCGCTCGCGCATTGACCGACCCACCGGCACGGTTCCCTGCCGCTCTGTGAGCAGCTCGACTGCCATCGCCTCTGCGGCAGACGAGCCCGCCATCTCGTGGGCACTTGTCGCGCCCCCCGACAACGATCGCCAGCGACTGCGCCGGCGCCCTTGCCTTGATGCAGCTCATGAAATATCGGATCGACCGCGCCTAGACTGCGCGCAGACCTCCGCCGCGCGGCGCGGGATGGCCCAGGAGCCGAATTTGCTGACCGCTTACATCACTCACCCCGACTGCGCACGCCATGAGATGGGCGCCGGCCATCCGGAATGTCCAGAACGGCTTTCGGCCATCCACGACCGGCTTCTGATCAGCAGTCTGCTCGACTACATGGTCCCGTACGACGCTCCGCTCGCCACCGATGATCAACTGGGGCGGGCACACTCGCTCGCCCATGTGCGCGAACTTGCTGCGGCTTCGCCGGACGAAGGGCATCACCAGGTTGACCCCGACACCAGCATGAACCGATACACCATGCAGGCTGCACGGCGCGCGGCGGGCGCCTCGGTTCTGGCTTGCGACCTGGTTCTTTCGGGCAAGGCGCCCGCGGCGTTCTGTTGCATCCGGCCCCCGGGCCATCATGCCGGGCGCGCCGCCGCCATGGGCTTCTGCTTCTTCAACAACGTGGCCGTCGGCATTCGGCACGCGCTCGATGTGCACGGCCTGCAGCGCGTGGCGCTGATCGACTTCGACGTCCACCATGGCAATGGCAGCGCCGACATCTTCAAGGGCGACGAGCGTGTGCTCATGTGTTCCATATTCGAAAAAGGGATCTATCCTTTCTCGGGCGAGGAAGACGAGGGTCCGAACATGGTCAACGTCGGCTTGCGTTCGCGCTCGGGCAGCGACGCTTTCCGCGCAGCGGTCATCCACCAATGGCTGCCGGCGCTCGAGGCCTTCGCCCCCGAGCTCATCTACATCTCCGCCGGCTTCGATGGCCACCAGGAGGACGACATGGGAAATCTGGCGCTGGTGGAAGGCGACTACACATGGGTGACGCAGCAGATCATGGCCGTCGCGCAGCACCACTGCCGGGGCCGGGTCATCTCCTGTCTCGAAGGCGGCTATGCACTGAGCGCGCTGGCGCGCAGTGCCGCGGCGCATGTCAAGGTCCTGATGGGTGCAGACTAAGGTCATGGACAAGCACTACCTCACGCCGCTGCTGGCGCCGGGCTCAGTCGTTGTCTTCGCGGGCCACGCCGAAGACCCGGTAGGCCAGACTTCGCACGCCCGGGCCGTGCGCGAAGCGCTTCGCGCAGACCGGTTCAACGGAACGCTGCAGTTTCTGGACGTCCGCACCAGCGGCACGCTGGGGGATCTGGCGCAGACGCGCTCCGATCTCGCGATCATCGCGCTGCCGCCACAGGAGGTCGCCTCTGCACTGGAGGTTGTCGGCCGCATCGGCTGCCGCGCCGCGCTCGTCATCTCCAATGGCATCGCCACCGAGCAGGCTGCGCAGCTGCGAAAGATCGCGCGCCGCGACGGCGTTCACCTCCTCGGTCCGAATTCGCTCGGCTTTCAGCGCCCCCCGTTGACGCTCAATGCCAGCACGGCCGGCCCGCTGGCCAAGGCCGGCCCGCTCGCGCTGGTGTCGCAGTCGGGCGCCCTGACGGCATCGATGCTCGATTGGGCGCGCGAGAACGCGGTCGGGTTCTCCAGCGTCGTTTCGCTCGGCCGCCATACGGCGGTGGACATCGCCCAGGTGCTGGACTTCCTGGCCAACGATGCCGCCACCCACAGCATCATCGTCTACCTCGAAGGGATCTCCAGCGCACGTCGCTTCATGAGCGCCCTGCGGTCGGCCTCGCATGCCAAGCCGGTGGTGGTGCTCAAGGCCGGTCGCAAGCCCGCCGGCAACGAAGCTGCGCACACGCACAGTGGCTCGACCGTCGGCAGCGACGATGTCTTCGACGCTGCGCTGCGACGCGCCGGTGCGGTGCGGGTGCGCTCGTTCGTCGAACTGTTCTCGGCCGCCAAATGCCTGGCCTCGCGCTATCGCCCGGTCGGCCGGCGCCTGGCCATCGTCACCAATGGCGGCGGCCCGGGTGTTCTGGCGGCGGACTGGGTCAACGAGATCGGCCTGCAACTCGGCAAGCTGTCACCCGACTCGCTCAAGACGCTGCAGCCCCGGCTGCCCGCGTCGGCTTCGCTCACCGATCTGATCGACCTTTCGGAGGAAGCCGAGCCGGCGCACTTCCGGGCCGCGGTCGATGCGGCCGCCGCCGACCCGCAGATCGACGGTGTCCTGGCAATCTTCTCGCCCAAGACAGGGGCCGATGCGGTCGCGGTGGCGCGCGTGCTGGCCGACATCCCGCGGCCGATGAGCAAACCGCTGCTGTCATGCTGGATGGGCGACGCCTCGGTCGGCCCCGCGCGTGCGGTGCTGGGGGAGGCCACCATCCCGAGCTTCCGCACGCCGGAAGCGGCGGTTGGCGCGTTCGGCAACATCGCGGCTTTCTATCGGAACCAGGCGCTGCTCCAGCAGACCCCGCCGCCGCTGTCGGCGCTCGCCAAGCCGGATATCGAGGGTGCGCGGCTGCTGATCGAGAGCGTGCTGGCGGAACGGCGCAAGGTACTGACCGAGATGGAGTCGAAGACCTTGCTGTCTTCCTTCCATATCCCGATCACCCGCACCTTGCTGGCGCGCAGCGCCAACGAAGCGATGATGATCGCCGCCCAGCTGGGCTTCCCCGTCGCGCTCAAGATCGATTCGCCCGACATCAGCCACAAGTCGGATGTGGAGGGCGTGGCGCTGAACGTCATGAACGGCGCCGGTGCACGCGACACGTACAGCGACATGATGGAACGCGTGGCGCGCCTGGCGCCCGACGCGCGCATCAACGGCGTGACCGTTCAGAAGATGGCCACGGCCCGGCGCGGGCGCGAAATCCATGTGGGCCTGGTGACGGACGATCCCTTCGGCCCCGTCATCGTGTTCGGCGCAGGCGGCACCATGATCGAGCTGCTGGACGACCGTGCCATGGAGCTGCCGCCGCTCAACCAGTTCCTGGCGCGCCGGCTGATCGAACGCTCGCGGGTCGCCGAAACCCTGCACGAATGGCGCGGTGCCGCAGCCGTGGACATGGAGGCGCTGGAACAGGTGCTGCTGCGGGTTTCCGAGATGGTGTGCGAACTTCCCGAACTGCGGGAGATGGACATCAACCCGATCATCGTCGACGAAACGGGCGCAGTGGCGGTCGATGCTCGCATCGTCGTCGACAGCACGCCGCAAGGCGCAAGCGGCCTCATCAACAGCTACCAGCACCTGGCCATCCTGCCCTACCCTGCGCGCTACCAACGCGAGTGGCCTTTGCCCGGTGGGGGCACCTACACCGTGCGAGCCGTTCATCCCGACGACGCGCAGATGCTTCAAGCCCTGGTGCAGCAGCTCTCGCCGGAAAGCCGCTGGTTCCGGTTTGTCTCGCGCTTCCACGAGTTGCCGCCGTCCATGCTTTCGCGCTTCACCTTGATCGACTACGACCGCGAGATGGCGCTGGTCGCAGTGGTGCGGGAGCGTGGCGTCGCGGACGATGGCGCGGTCCGCGAGACCGAACGCATCGTGGGCGTGTCGCGCTACATCACCAATCCAGATCAATCGAGTTGCGAGTTCTCGTTGGTGGTTGCAGACGACTACAGCGGCAAGGGACTGGGATCACGCCTGTTGGAGGCGATCATCGATGTGGCCCGCGACAAGGGCCTCTCGGAGATCGATGGGCTGGTGCTGAGCAACAACGCCGATATGCTGAAGCTCGTGAAGAGGTTGGGTTTTTCGATCAAGTCCTTTGCCGAAGATCCGGACTTCAAACTGGTGAGTCGGGCCTTGTGACTCGATCTCGCTGAGCATCAATGCGCCGAGGGCTGCTGCGGCTCGGACCGAACCGGGGTTGCGCGGAGCTCTGTGATCGCGTCTGCGCGTTGCCGTTTGCAGGATCGAATCGCGAGTTCCGCAGATGCAAGGTAGTTCGCGCGGATGCCTTCACTTCCCATCCGCGTATCGCATCGCCATGCCTATCCCCTCGTTGAGGGCATCAGCCCGCGAGCGGGCCGGCCGCTCGTGGGTGCGAACGCGAGAAGTGCCCGCGCTTTCACCACTTCAGCCTGCAACTTCTTGAAGCGCGCCGATGCGAAGCCGGCGTCCTGCTCCTCCATGAAGCTGCGAGCGGCATGCAGGCACGCCAGAAAGTTCGGAACCGCCCGAACCCTTGCGTTGACAGGAATGCTCACGACGCCGGTGCGACGCCGAGTGCCTGGTCCAGTTCCTCGTCAGACACGAACTGCCTCGCCAAGGCTTGCCGCAGACCGGTGATGGCGTCTTCAGCCTGCACCAGATTGGCATGCTCCAATTCAAGCGCATGGTAGTAGTCCAGCCGGCGCGCGTCGATCAATGCCACGTAGCTCGCACCGTTCTTGGTCAGCACTTTCTCAGAGCCGCTGCCCACCACGTCTTCGGCGAGCTCGGTGAGTCTGGCGCGCGCTTCGCTGATGGGAACGATGTCTGATGCTCGCAACGGCATTTTGCAGTATCCGTTAAGGTTGGCGTTAATCCTAGTCTAGCGACCAAACCCTGTCCTCGGCAATCGGTGCTGGACATGCTCGGTTCCCCTTTGCGGCCACCCGCATCGCCAGTGGCTGGCTGCCGGGACAACGGACCGTGTGGGCATTTGGCAAGTCCTTTTCTCGCGCGCCAGGCACGATAGGCTTTCGCTTCGCGATCGAGACGTCGAACGCGATGCGGTAGCCGGCCTATTGCAATGACACTTTGAGCCACAAATTCGATTGCTGACCGACGGCAGTGGGCCCAGCCGAAGTTCGGGTCTCTCGAAAGCGGTTGGCTGCGCCAGAATCGCGACGGCGCTTTGCTGTCCGAACCCTAGCTGCTGCGTTCGGCCAGCCGCAGCGACGTCTGCTCTCCAGTGCGCGTTCAGGTCGGCGCTTCGCAAGACAACATTGATGCTTTAGGCTCCCACGAAGGTGAGCCGCACCTCGTGCGCCAGCCCATCGCGAACGATGTTTCGAGCATCGTCGTCTGCGAATTCGAAGAGTGCATCGGGGATATCGTCCTCCTCGAGCGCGAAAAGGATCTCGATGGCCCCTTGCTGGGCTTCGGAGAAGGTGCCGACCTGGGTCAAGCGGTTGAACTTCGCAGCCGTCTCCTGCGGCGCCAGCTGGCGCAACTCGAGCAACTCGAGCACGAGCTCGATCTGCGATGGGGTGAGGGGCTCGGGGACAGCGGAAGACATCATGGCGTTCGATCCTTTTCGGTGGGGCTCGGGACTGTTCCTTTGCTGAGAATCAGTCTCTTCGTCGATCCTTAAGCGTCGCTGAAAAGTGCTCGCTTCCCGGCTCGGCAGCGATCAAGAGCACGCAGCGTTTGACTCAGGCCCAAATGTGGGGCGTACAGAGGTACTGACGTCCTCTCCGGGGCGCACCCGGATCAATCGTCCCAATCCCGACGGTGGTGATGGCGATGGCGCCAACGCTCGCCCGGCCCGTCATAGACCTGCGCCGGCGGCCCGTAGTACACCGGTGCTGGGCGGTAATAAGCTGGCGGCGGCGGCCGGTAGTACACGGGAGGAGCCGGCTGATAGTAGGTTGGTGCAGGACGCGAATAGACAGGTGCCGGCTCGTAGTACACGGGGCCAGGCTCGGCAACGCCGATCGCCACGCCCGGAGCACTGATGCCGACGGACCAGTTCACCTGGGCATTCGCTGACGCGGCGGCGAAGAGTGCACCAGCGGCCACAGCACCGGCCGCGGACCACTTGAAGAAGGCTGAACGATTGAGGTTCACAGAGACTCCTGAAGGGGCGAAAACTGCCCCATGCCGTACACAACGCACGCCACGGGAGCGAAGTCACGTCTGCTCTGTGAAGTTGGTTGCCGAACGTGACCGATCCGCGCTTGTGCCTTCGCTGCGAGATCCTGTCGCTTGCCGCCAGCGCCTACGATCGGGGGATGATCCGACTGATCGCCTGCCTACTTTTCGCCCTTCCATTCTTCGCGCAAGCCCAGCCCCGCCTCTGTCTCGTCGTAGGTGTCTCTGACGGCGACACCCTCAGCGCTCGCTGCGGTGCTCCAGGAGCCTATGAGCAGGTCAAGGTGCGCGTTGCGGCGATCGATGCTCCTGAATCACGCCAGCCCTTCGGCCAGCGCAGCAAGCAGGCTCTCAGCGGGCTCTGCTACATGGAGCAAGCGCGAATCTCGCCGCGCGACACCGATCGATATGGCCGCACCGTCGCCGATGTGAAATGCAGGGGCGAAGATGCCGGCCGGCACCAGGTGGCCGGCGGATGGGCCTGGGTCTACGAGAGATACGCGAGTCGCGACGACGGCGCGCTGTTCAAGATGCAGTACACAGCCCGCGCGCAGCGTCTAGGGCTATGGGCCGATGCGAAACCTGTAGCACCGTGGGATTGGCGAAAGGCGCAGCACGGCGGCTGACGCTGAGGATGCCAGGGATTGCAGGCATATGCACAAGTGAAACCGGGACCCGACGCGTCTGTCATTTGACGTCATCTGCGCCCGGGTGAACGCGCCGTCGTCGGTCGTCGGCCGCATCCAGGACAGATCTCGCCAAAGTCTTTAGAGGAAAAGGCCGTGCTTCTTAGAGCATCGTCTGCGCCGTTTCAGAATGGCCGCGCCGCGCTACCCTACTCCTTGTCGCGCGGCTCAGCCGCTTTGACCTGGAGATCGTTGGGCTATCCCATGGCGTACCCCCGAAAAGACAGACGCTGAAAAGCAGTCTGGTACACGCAAGCTTGGGCGCTCCCCCGAAAAACTCGTCGCGACCCGCACCAGCACTCGCTCTCCCCCTGGGCCAGTCGGCACAGGGCGCTCCAGTCGTCTCGGGGCCGACTCAGGTGGCGTAGACCGCTTCCAGGTCGCGAAACCCCTTGATCTCGATCGGATTGCCGAAGGGGTCGAGAAAGAACATCGTCCACTGCTCGCCGGGCTGGCCTTCAAAGCGCACCTGCGGCACCAGCACGAATTGCGTGCCTGCATTGACGAGGCGCTCGGCCATGGCCTTCCAGTCGGCCAGCGCCAGGATCAGTCCGAAGTGCGGCATGGGCACCAGCTTGTCGCCCACGTGCCCGGTGGCCGCGGTGGCGAAGGGCTGCCCCAGGTGCAGGGAGATCTGATGGCCGACGAAGTTGAAGTCGACCCAGGTGTCGGTGCTGCGGCCTTCCTGGCAGCCGAGCACGTTGCCGTAGAACTGCCGCGCGCGGTCCAGGTCGGTGACGTTGAAGGCGAAGTGGAAGATGGATTGCATGGGGTTGAGGTGTTGTGGATGTGTGATGAACAGGACAGGTTTGATGCCGAGTGCCGCGTCTCAGTACCCCTTGCCGAGGTCGACGACGCCGCTCAGCGTCGGGCTCTCGAGTCCGGCGCTGACCTTGGTTGCGATCTGGGCGATGGCCTCTCGCACCACCGTCTGCGCGGCAATGTGAGGTGTCAGGACGATCTCCGGGCGCCGCCAGAACGCATGGCCGGGCGGCAGGGGTTCCTCTTGCGTGACGTCCAGCGTCGCGCCCGCCAGATGCCCCTCGTCGATGAGGCGCAACAGATCCTCCTCGACCAGATGCGCGCCACGAGCCACGTTGATCAGATAGCCACCCGGCTTCAGCTGCGAGAGCGATGCGTGCGACAGGATGCCCTGCGTGGCGGGTGTCAGCGGCAGCATGCACACGAGGATGCGGGTCTCCGACAGGAAGCGATCGAACTCGTCGGCGCCCGACAGGCAGGTGACGCCGTCGATCGTCTTGGGGGACTGGCTCCAGCCGAACACCGGGAAATCGAACTGCGCCAGGCTCCAGGCGACCCGCTTCCCGAGCGCCCCAAGGCCCATGACGCCGACCGGGAAATCGCTGCGGATCGGCGGCTTGCGGGGTGCCCATGCACCGGAGGCTGCACTGAGCTCGTACCGATCGAACTCACGGAAGTGGCGCAGTATCGCGTGGCTGACGTACTCGGCCATCTGCACGGCCATGCCACCGTCTTCAATGCGCACGATACGAGCCTGCGGCGGAAGCCGGAGTTTCATCAGCGCGTCGACGCCCGCACCCATGTTGAAGATGATCCGCAGGCGCGGATGGGCGTCCATGAACGCCTGCGTGGGCGACCACACGATGGCGCATTCGGCCTGCTCGTCAGTGTGGGGCCAGGCGCTGATCGTGGCATGGGGCAGTGCGGCCCGCAGGCCGAGCTCCCAGGTGGTGGCTTCCGTGTGGCTGCAGCACAGCGCGATCCTGTCACGGACCTCCTGTGGTCCGGATGCGTCGCCTTGCGACGCGGTGGCAGCAGTAGAGGTGGAGAGGGATGCTTGCATGAAAAGGTTCGTGAAAGGGTTGATCGCGGGGTGCGATCGGTGGCGAATGTCAGGCGGCCACCGCCGCAGCGGATTTGAGACAGTTTGCGAGCATGGGCAGGTCGACGTTTCCGCCCGAGAGCACGATGACGCTGTCGCGCCCGCCCATCGACAAGTGACCGGCCAGCAGCGCTGCCAACGCGACCGCGCCACCGGGCTCGACCAGCATATGGAGTTCCTCGAGCGCGAAGCGCACGGCGACAGCCACTTCAAGGTCCGTCACGGCCACGGCCTTGTGCAGGAAACGCCGGTTGATCTCGAAAGGCAGTTCGGCCGGCGTGGCCGCCTGCAGCGCATCGCAAAAGGTCGCCGCGCCGGGCTCGTTCACCTCGCGCCGACCACTGGCGAGTGAGCGCACGGTGTCGTCGAAGCCCGCGGGCTCGGCGGCCACGAGACGCGTTGCAGGGCTCATCGTGTCGACGACCAGCCCACACCCGGCCAAGAGGCCGCCACCGCCGCAAGGAGCGGCGAAGGTTCCCAGATGGCGCAGCGCATCGTCGGGCAGATCCTGGAGCGCTTCCAGCGCGACGGTGCCCTGCGCGGCGAGCACATCGGGATGGTCGCCCGGCGGAACGAGCGTGCCGCCCGTCTCGGCCAGCAACTGCATGCCGATCGTTTCACGGCTCTCGCGACGGCGGTCGTAGTGCACGACGCGCGCACCCTGGTCCAGAGCACGGGCCACCTTGTTGCGTGGCGCGTCGATCGGCATCACGATGGTCGCGATCACCCCCAGCTGCCGAGCAGCCCAGGCGATGGCCTGGCCATGGTTGCCCGTCGAGTACGCGACGACGCCGCGCATGCGCTGCTCCTCCGAGAGGCCCAGCAGGGCATTGAAGGCGCCCCTTGCCTTGAAGGAACCGGTGACCTGCAGGTTCTCGGCCTTGAGCCACACTGGCGCACCCGCGATCTCGTCGAGTCGAGCCGATCGCAGCAAGGGCGTGCGGCGAACATGTAACGCGATGGCGCGGCCGGCACGTTCGACGTCCTCGAAGGTAGGCACCCGCATGGCGCCGAACATTTCGTGCGTGATCGAAGGCGATGGACGGGTTCTGGTTTCTATCGTGCTCATGGGCATAGAGGCATGGAGTTACACAAGCGCGCGTACCGGTGATCGGGCGCGCGACATTCCGGACAAGGGCTTCGAGGCGCTCACGTCGCCGCGATGGCGATACCGTCGGCCAGTAGCGCAGCACGGATTCGCTCTGCGAAAACGACGGCGCCGGGCTGGTCGCCGTGGATGCAGAGCGTGTCGGCGGCGACCGGCACGTCCACACCGTTCACGGAACGCACGACACCGTCCAGCACCATGCGCCGGACCTGCGCAATGGCCTGTTCGACGTCCTCGATCATGGCGCCCGGCCTGGATCGCGGCGTCAGGGTGCCGTCGTCCTGGTAGCTGCGGTCCGCAAAGACTTCGAACCGGACCGTGAGCCCCTTGTCGCGCGCCGCCTGCGCAATGTTCTTGTTCGCCACGAAGAGCTGCAGCGCCGGATTGAAATCGAACACCGCCTGCGCCACCGCCTCGGCGAGTGCCGGCTGCTGCACGGTCATGTTGTAGAGGGCCCCGTGCGTCTTGACGTGATGCAGGGTTGCACCCTGGGACTGGGCAACGCCCTGGAGCGCACCGACCTGGTAGATGACCAGCGAATAGACCTCGCTCGGCGACATCTCCATCGCCCGTCGACCGAAGCCCTGGCGGTCGGGCAGGCCGGGATGGGCACCCAGCGCCACACCGTTGGCTATGGCGGCCCGCACCGTTTTTAGCATCGTGTCGGGGTCGCTCGCGTGAAAGCCGCAGGCGATGTTCGCGGAGGTCACGTGCGGGAGGATCCGGAGATCCTGTCCCATGACCCAGGGGCCGAAGCTCTCGCCCATGTCGCAGTTGATGTCGATGGATGGCATGAATGGATTCCTTGTGGGTGAAGCGGTTAGCGAGATGCAGCGGTCAGGTCAACGCCCGTCCGGCCGCCTCGCGCACCAACGCCAGTTGGTCTTCGACCAGCAGCCAGGCGTGCTCGGCGGCCTGCTGATCGATCGGGGTGAAGCGAATGGAGGCGCCGGGCAGCGCTTGAGCCAAGGCAGGCAGGTCGGCACTGGCGACATAGGCGATCTTGGGGTAGCCGCCCGCGCTCTGCCGGTCAGCCATCAGGACGATCGGCTGGCCGTTGGGAGGCACCTGCACCGTGCCGAAGCTCGTGGCCTCGGAGATCATCTCGAGCGGTCGCGACAGGACAAGATCGGCCCCTTCGAGCCGGTAGCCCATCCGATCGGATTTCGAGGAAATCGTGAACGGCGTGCGCACGAACCGTTCGCGCGCTTCCTCCGAAAAATCCTGCCATTGCGGGCCCGGGATGAAGCGCAGGCCTTCGAGCGCCGCCGACGGCGGTTCCGCGTCGACGCATGCCGCCGTCACGAACGGCAAGCCGCTCTGCACCAGCGTGCGTTCCAGCGCCAGCGTGGGGTCGGCCCTGCGCGGGCGCGCCACGGGCACGCGGTCGTCCTTGCGCAACGCCCGCCCCTCGTGGCCGCCGAAAGCGCCCGGCCGATAGGTGCTGCGGCTGCCGAGCACCGGCGCCGTCGCGAAGCCGCCGCGCACCGCCAGGTACATGCGTGCGCCACGCGTGCGTTCACCGAACTCCAGCGTGACGCCACGGCGCAGTAGCACCGCGCAATTCATGGGAACCGGCCGGCCCGCGGCCGTGATCCTGACGCGAGCGCCGCAGATGGCCAGCAGCATGTCGCAGGCAAACTGGACGCTGGGACCGGTCAGCGTGCACTCCAGCGTTGCCGCGTCGTCTTCATTGCCGACGAGCATGTTCGCCGTGCGATGCGACCACTCGTCCATCGCGCCAGTGACCGGCACGCCGAGGTGCTGATGCCCGACGCGCCCCTGATCCTGCAGAACCGAGAACATGCCAGGCCGCAACACCAGCATGTGCGCCACGGATGCCCGGGTCATGGCGGCCGCTCCTGCATCCGCTCCAGTTCGGACGCCGAGATCGGATAGAAGCGCACCCGCGCGCCCTGCGGCATCCTCGTGGGTGGGGTCTTCGTCACGTCGAACAGGTCCCAAGGCGTCCGTGCGATCACGTTCCAGCCCCCTGGCAGCGCCATCTGGTAAATGGAGGAGATGCCATTGGCGATGGCGACCGACCCCGCCTCCACGCGCAGGCGCGGCGTGCTGCGGCGAGGCACATTCAGCCGCGGGTCGAGGGGGCCGAAGAAGGGGTTGCCGGGCGCGAAAAAGTAGGCGTAGAGCGACAGCGGCGTTCCCGAATGCAGGGCGATGACCTCTTCGGCCGTCAGGCCGCAATGGCGGGCCACGTCGTCCAGGTCCGGACCGTAGTCGCCGCCGTAGCAGGCGGGAATCTCGATCACCTCCTCGTTGACCGGCCGCTCGGGAACGCGGCCTGCGAGGAGTTGCTCCACCAGGCGCGTCAATTGAGACGATGCCACGCCCTGCCGGCGATCGAACGCGAGTGGCCGGTAGTGCAACGCGACGGTAGTGAATGCGGGCACCACATCGACGACGCCGGGCAGTTGCGCCGACGACAGGTGTGCGGCCACCGCCTGCACGGTCCGGCTGGTGTCGGCGCCGACGCGGTCGCCCAGGCGCACCTGCAAGCAGCGGTCGCCCACGGGTTCGATCCGCCATCCCGAGATGGAAAGCGACGGTGTCTTGGAAGAAGTTCTCATGATGTCTGTGGCTGTGCAGCGCCCTCGCTCAGGCCTGAACCAGTCGGCCGCAGGCAGTGACGATGCGTTCGCAAGCCGTCTGCAAGCGGTCCTCCGACACCGCATAGGCGAAACGCAGGTAAGAAGCCAGGCCGAATGCAGAGCCCGGGACGCACGCCACGCCCGCGCTGTGCAGCAGATAGTGGGCGAGGTCGGCATCGCTGTCGATGGTTCGACCCTCCGGCGTGCGCATTCTGATGGCGCCAGCGCAGTCGGCGCACAGGTAGAAGGCCGCCGGCGGTGTATCGACCCGCAGCATCGGACTGGCGGCCGCCAGCAGCTCGACCGCCAGATCGCGCCGCCCACGCAACCGGCTGCGCCATGTGTCCAGAAAATCCCTCGGCCCCTCGAGTGCGGCCGTTGCCGCGACCTGGCTGACCGCGCTCGGATTGCTGGTGCTCTGAGACTGGAGGAGCTCCAGTGCCTTGATCAGCCATGCAGGCCCGCCCGCATAACCCAACCGCCACCCCGTCATCGCGAAGGCCTTGGACACGCCGTTGACGGTCAGTGTCCGATCGATCATGTCGGGCGAGGCCTGCGCAAACGACTGAAAGACGCCATCGAACACGATCTCTTCGTAGATGTCGTCGGAAATCACCAGCACCCGTGGATGGCCGCGCAACACGTCCGCCAGCGCGCGCAGTTCATCGGCCGTGTAGAGCGCACCCGATGGATTGCACGGTGAATTGAGCATGAGCCATCGGGTGCGCGGCGTGATCGCGCTCGACAGCATCTTCGGCGTCAACTTGAAACCGTTGGCGCTGCCCGTCGTCAGCACGACCGGCTCGCCGCCGGCGATGCGCACCATCTCCGAGTACGACACCCAATAGGGCGCAACCATGATGGCCTCATCGCCCGCATCGATGGTCGCCAGCATGGCGTTGAACAGGAGCTGCTTGGCGCCGGTTGCGGCCATCACCTGCGTGCTGTCGTAGTGCAGGCCGTTGTCTTGGCGGAACTTGCGGACGATGGCCGCCTTGAGCTGCGGCGTGCCGCCCACGTTGGTGTAGCGGGTGTGCCCTTGCTGGATGCCGGCGATCGCGGCCTGTTGGATATGGAGCGGTGTGTCGAAGTCCAGTTCGCCTTCGCTCAGGCTGATGACGTCTCGGCCCTCAGCAAGCAGCCGGCGGGCGGCTTCGGCCATGGCGCCGGTGGCCGACGGCTTCGCCACAAGCATGCGTGCGGACAGGTGACTGTGAACGGACGGACCTGGAAATTCGTGGCGTGAGTTCATGGTACCGGACGGAAACAATGGCGACTCGAACGCACCAGGACTAGCGATCGACTTTGGTGCGCGCACAGCAAGACGGTGCACGAAATGCCAGGAGCCAGTCGTCAAACTGGCGCGCGGCAGCGCTCAAGTCGTCCTGACGCAGCGGCTGCCCTGCGCATGTCCAGAAGGCAAGCGCTCCTGCGTTTCCCTTGGATAGACATCTGCGTCGCATCCTGCATTTCGGTCTTCGGTTCTGGTTCATTTTTAAGTTTGGTATGCCATTGGCATGCAACATGCATGCCACGGAGCAGGCCCGGCAATCCGCAACGATTGCCGCCGTATTCGTAACCTGTACCAATCGGAGAGAGAGATGAAAAGTAAGTTGCTGACGATGGGCCGCATCGTGATCGCGACCGCGGTCCTGCTGGCTGGCGCCGCGCAAGCCGCCGAACTGAATTTCGCGAGTTGGGGTGGCGCCTACCAAGGCGCGATCCGCGACGCGTGGCTCAAGCCCTTCGCCAAGGAAACCGGCATCAAGGTGACCGAGGACACCGATCCGCAGGTCGCGAAGATCCGCGCCATGATCGACACCAAGACCGTCGCCTGGGACGTAGTCACGGAGAACAGCGCCCGCCTGACGCGCGGCATCAAGCTCGGTGTGTTCGAGAAGATCACGCCGGAAATGGTCGACCAGAAGCACGTCATTCCCGGCGCGCGCAACGAGTACGGAGTGCCCTCGGAGATCTTCTCGACGAACGTCGGCTTCTCGACCAAGGCATTCCCCGCGGGCAAGCCGCAGCCGGTCAGCTTCGCCGATTTCTGGGACGTCGTGAAATTCCCCGGCAAGCGCACGCTGCAGGACGATCCGTCCGCCGTGATCGAGGCTGCACTCATCGCCGACGGCGTCGCGCCCGGGGATGTCTACAAAGTGCTGTCCACGCCGGCAGGCATCGACCGCGCGATGAAGCAGATCGAGAAGATCAAGCCGCACGTGGCCATGTGGTGGAAGAACGGCGCCGAGCCGGTCAACGCACTGGGCAGCGGCGAGGTGGTGATGGCGCTGGGCTGGAACGGCCGCTTCCAGGCCGGCATGGATTCGGGCCTTCCGATCCAGATGGGCTGGGGCAATGCGGTGGCGCAGGTCGGCTACTTCGCGCTGGTCAAGGGCGCACCGAACCGGGCCGAAGCCATCAAGCTGATGAACTACATCACCGCGCCGAAGAACCAGGCCGAGTTCAGCAAGTACATCGCCTACGGCCCGACGACCGAAGCGGCATTCCCGCTGATCGACGACGCGCGCAAGCAGCGCCTGCCTTCGACGCCGGAACGCCTGAAGTCCGCGCTCTTCATGGATTCGGAGTTCTGGGACAAGAACGGCCCGGCCATCACCGAGCGCTACAACCAGATCCGCGCACGCTGACCCCTGCATCATGGCAAGCACCGCCCTTCCCCTTCCCCACGCCGCGACGCCGCCCGCGGCGATTCCCGCGCGGCGTGGCTGGAACCGCGCTGCGGTGTTCGCCGTGCTGCCGCTGCTGGTGTTCCTCCTGTTGGCCTTCGTCGGACCGATCGCGGGCTTGCTCAAGGAGGGTTTCCTTCGCGACGGCGCGCTCACGCTCGCCAACTACCGCCATCTGCTAGACACGCCGATCTACCGGATCGTGCTGGGCAACACCTTCACCATCGCCGCCGCGGTGACCCTGTCGTGCATCGTGATGAGCTACCCGTTGGCCTACCTGATGGCCACGGTGCGACCGGGCGTCGCGCGGCTGCTGTTCTTCGCCGTCCTGCTGCCGTTCTGGTCGAGTGCGCTCGTGCGCACCTCGGCATGGATCGCGCTGCTGGGCAAGAACGGGCCGCTGAATACATTGCTCACGACTGTTGGCATCCTCGATGAGCCGATGGCGTTCCTCTACAACTTCACCGGCGTGATGATCGGGATGACGCACGTGCTGATGCCGTTCGTGGTCCTGCCGCTCTACGCCGCGTTCCGCGCCATGGACACCACGCTCGTGCAGGCCGCGCAGAGCCTCGGGGCGAGTTCGGTGGGCATCTTCCGCCACGTGGTACTGCCCTTGACCAGCCCGGGCGTGGTGGCCGGCGGCATCATCGTTTTCATGAACGCGGTGGGCTACTACATCACGCCGTCGCTCATGGGGGGGCCCGCCCAGCGCATGGTGGCGGAGCTAATTTCGCACAACATCTCGGAAGAGCTGAACTGGGGACTGGCGGCCGCACTGGCCGCCATCTTGCTGGCAACGGTGCTGCTGTCGCTGTGGGTGTTCAACCGCATGTTCGGTCTGGACAAACTCATCAGCGGCTCGACCGGCAAGGGCAGCAGCGCGCCCACGGCAGGGCGCACGCCGGGGGGCCGCGTCGCCGTCGTTGCCGGACTCGCCTGTGCCGCGTTCCTGATCCTGCCGATCCTCGTGGTGATTCCCATGAGCTTCGGCACGACCGACTTTCCGGTGTTTCCACCGCCTCAATACGGACTGCGCTGGTACGCGAATTTCTTCGAGGATTCGAAGTGGATCGGCGCGTTGTGGTCGAGCGTGCGGGTGGGGTTGACGGTGACGGTGCTGGCCACCGTGCTCGGCACTGCGGCGGCGCTGGGTGTCCACAAGATGACCTCCGCCCGCAAAGGCTGGCTCGACGCGCTGTTCGTCATCCCGATGTCGGTGCCCGCCATCATCACGGCCGTCGCCCTGTTTTATTTGACAGCGCCTCTGGGCTGGGTCGCCAACTCGGTCGCGGTCATCATCGGCCACACGGTGCTGGCGTCCCCCTATGTCTACATCACCGTGCGCGCTGCATTGCGCAGCTTCGATTCCAGCCTCGAGTTGGCCGCACTCAGCCTCGGCGCGTCGTGGCCCGCGATGTTCCGGCTGGTCATGATGCCCGCCCTCTTGCCCAGCCTCATCGGCGGTGCCGTCTTCGCTTTCGTCACCTCGTTCGACGACGTGGTGATGGCGCTCTTCCTCACCACCATCCGCAACAGGACCCTGCCCAAGCTGATGTACGAGGGCCTGGCCCACGACTTCGACCCGACCGTGATTTCCGCCTCCTGCGTGTTGATCGCAGCCACCGCCCTCATCCTGATTGCCAACCTGCTTCTCGGCAGGAAGAAAGGAGATTGACATGCCATCCAACCACCAGACATCGGGGCACTCGCCTCTCGGACTCTCCATCCGCCCCGAACGCCAGGGCAAGGACGTCGCGCTCAGCGGCATCCGCAAGGTCTACAAGGATGTCGCCGCCCTGCCGGAGGTCAGCCTGGCCGTGGAGCGCGGCGAGTTCTGCACGCTGCTCGGTGCTTCCGGCTCGGGCAAGACGACCCTGCTGAAGATCATCGCCGGCTTCGAGGCGCCGGACGCCGGCAGCGTGCGCATTGCCGGCCGTGACGTGACCCGTATGCCCATCGCCGAGCGCAACATCGGCATGGTGTTCCAGAACTATGCGTTGTTTCCGCACATGTCTGTGTTCGACAACGTCTCCTTCGCGCTGCGCATGCGCCGCCTGAACCCGCACGACATCCGCCGCCGCGTCGCAGAGGCACTGGAGCTGGTCAGCATGGGCCCGCTCAGCGACCGCCTGCCTCGCGAACTCTCGGGCGGCCAGCAGCAGCGCGCGGCCCTGGCTCGCGCCCTGGTCTTCACGCCTGACATCCTGCTGATGGACGAGCCCCTCGGCGCGCTCGACAAGAACCTGCGCCAGGCGATTCAGTTGCAACTGAAGAAGCTCCACCACGACCTGGGGCTGACCGTCGTCTTCGTGACACACGACCAGGACGAGGCGATGAACCTGTCCGACCGGATCGTGATCATGGACCAGGGGCGCATCGTTCAGACCGGCGCGCCCGAAACGCTCTACCGCGCCCCGGACTCGGCTTTCGTTGCGGGTTTCCTTGGCGAGTGCAATTTCATCGACCAGACCAGCCGCACGCTCGCCGTGCGACCGGAAAACGTCCGCCTGGGCGCACAGCTCGGTGCCGATGACATCCGGCACGAAGGACGGGTCCTGACCTCGACTTTCTGCGGCCTTCACTGGAAGGTGTTCATCGAGTCCCTCGGCCGAACCGTGGTCGCCTATGCGCCCGCCGGCGTCACCGGCGCGGACCGTACGCCGGGCCAGTCCGTGGCGTGGGGATTTCGGGCCACGGATGCGATGGAGTTCGCCGCTGCGTGAGCGGCCGCAGCGCCTCCACCAGTTCCTCATTTCAACTCTTTCAGCTGAAACCAACATGATCTCGCTCACCAAGACAAGCCCGACGGTCGGTGCCTCCTCGGCGTCGGACGCAGAGTCGGATCTCGAAGCGCTTGAACCCAGCCTTACCGCCGCCGTCTCCGACACCGCCGACGGCGTCGATCTGGCGGGGGACGCCTACCGCATCTTGCTGGAGATGATTCAGCTCGGCCGTCTGCCGATGGACAAGCCGCTGCAGGAACGCACCCTGGCCGCGACCCTCGGCATCTCGCGGACACCGCTGCGCGAGGCGATGAGCCGGCTGATCGGCGGGGGCTTCGCCATCCGCACACCTCGAGGTCAATTGATGGTGCGCGAACCCACCCTGCGCCAATACCTCCAGATTCTCCAGATACGCGTGTTGCTCGAGGGTGAAACCGCGGCCGCCGCGGCCACACGGCTCGACGTTCAGCAAGCAAAGCAGATCCTGGCACAAGTCCAGGCGCTCCTGGTCGCGCGAAACACCTCCAAGGAAGAGAACCACCGCATCGACAACCTGGTGCACGACACGATCGCCATGGCGAGCGGCAACCCGCTGATGGCCCAGACGGTTCACGATCTGCGCATCAAGGCGCGGTGTTTCGACCAGAACGCCGCCCCCGAGCGTTTTGCCCCGAGTTGCCAGGAGCACATGGCCATCCTGCAGGCCATCATCGATCGCGACCCCGACCAGGCCCGTGCCGCGATGCAACAGCACCTGGAAAACGCCCGAACAGGCCACGTGGCCCGCCACACCAGCATCTAGCCCGTCCGCAGCCTTGGCAAGCGCCTCTTCGGCAAGCCTGATCCTTCATCGCATATTCATGACATCCGACTCCCGCATTCACGCACGCTCTTCCGGTGTGTTCATCATTTCCGCCACGCCTTTCAGCGACGACGGCGCGCTCGACCTCCAAAGCACCGACACCCTCGTCGATTTCTACCTGGGCCACGGCGTCTCCGGCATGACGATCCTCGGCATGATGGGCGAGGCCCCGAAGCTGACCGAGGAAGAGTCGCTGGCCTTCACCCGTCGCGTACTACAGCGCGTAGCGGGCCGGGTTCCGGTGGTCGTCGGCGTGAGCCACGCATCGAACCAGCACGTGGATCGCCTGGCCAAATCGGCCATGGACCTCGGCGCTGCCGGCGTGATGCTGGCCCCCGCACCCAACCTGAAGATCGATGACCAGGTTCATGGCTACTACGCCACCGTCGCGCGCATGCTTGGCGGCGACGTGCCGATCTGCCTGCAGGATTTCCCGCAGTCCACCGGCGTCTACACCTCGGTGGACGTCGTCAACCGGCTGGTCGACGAGTTTCCGCAAGTGGTGATGTTCAAGCACGAAGACCTGCCCGGCCTGCGCAAGCTGACGCAGATACGTTCGCAGGCAGAGTCCGCAGGCCGCCGCCGCATCAGTATCCTGGTCGGCAATGGCGGGCTGTTCTTGCCCCAGGAATTGCTGCGCGGCGCGGACGGTGCCATGACCGGATTCGCCTATCCCGAAATGCTCGTGCAGGTCTGCGCGCTGTTCGCGCAGGGCCGGCAGGAAGCGGCCGAGGATCTGTTCGACGCCTACCTTCCCTTGCTGCGGCACGAGTTTCAGTACGGCATCGGCCTCGCGCTGCGCAAGGAGACGCTGCGCCTGCGCGGCGCCATCCGCAGTGCGGCGGTCCGTAAACCCGGTCCGGTGCTCGATGCCACCGACCATGCCGAGCTGCGCAGACTGATCGGGCGCCTGCAGCGGCGGCTCGGCACATCCGCACCCCCGGTGCAAAGCGGCGTCGACACCGCGCTGGCAGCTTGAAAGGAAGACGCAGAATGGAACTCACACTCTGCGTTTCAGGCGCCACCGTGGTCGACGGCAGCGGCCAACCGGGCTTCGTGATGGACGTGGGCATTGCCGGCGGTCGCATCGTCGCGATGGGCGATCTGTCGGACACGCCGGCACGCGAGCGCCTTGCGGCCGCCGGGCGGGTACTGGCGCCCGGCTTCATCGATGTACACACCCACGATGACCGCGCGCTGCTGACACCCGGCGCGATGACGGCCAAGCTCTCGCAGGGCGTGACGACGGTGGTGACCGGCAACTGCGGCCTGAGCCTGGCGCCCAGCCGCATCCGCGGCGTCATTCCGCCGCCGCTCGATCTGATCGCAAACCACGAATGGCTCAGGTTTCCGGCATTCGCCAACTATCTGCGAGCGCTCGAGTCGGAAGGCACGGCCGTCAACGCGGTCTGCCTCGTGGGCCACCTGACGCTGCGAGCCAACGTGATGGACGACTTGGAGCGTGCCGCCACACCCGCCGAATGCACGGCGATGCAAACGCTGTTGGCCGATGCCTTGGACGCCGGAGCGTTCGGCCTGTCCACCGGCACCTTCTACCCACCAGCCCGACACGCCAGCACCGACGAGATCGTTGCTGTGGGCGAGCCACTGCGCGCCCACGGCGCGCTGTACGCGACCCACATGCGCAACGAGGCCGAGAAGGTCATCGATGCGCTGGACGAGACCTTCGAGATCGGCCGCCGCCTGGGCGTTCGGGTCCTGATCTCGCACCACAAGCTGGCGGGTGTCGCCAACCACGGTCGTTCCATCGAGACCTTGAAGCGCATCGGCGCCGCGATGGAGCATCAACCGGTGTCGCTGGACTGTTATCCATACAACGCTTCGTCCACCGTGCTGCGGCCGGAATTCGTGGCGCGCGCCTCGTCCGTGCTCGTCAGCTGGTCCGATCCCCATCCCGAGCATGCAGGACGCACGCTGGCCGACATCGCTCGCGATCTGGGTTGCAGTGACGAGGAGGCCGCCGCCCGACTGATGCCGGCCGGCGCAATCTACTTCATGATGGATGAGACCGATGTGCGTCGCATCCTGGCGTTCCCCAAGACGCTGATCGGCTCCGACGGCATGCCGCACGACGAGCACCCACACCCGCGCCTCTGGGGCACCTTTCCCCGGGTGCTCGGCCACTATGCGCGTGAAGAACATCTGTTCAGCCTGGAGACGGCCGTCGCCAAGATGAGCGGCCTGACCGCCGAGGAACTGGGCTTGCCGGGCCGCGGCCGCATTGCCGTCGGTCACGCAGCCGACCTGGTTCTGCTCGACCCGCTCACCGTCGGCGATCGCGCCACGTTCGAACAGCCGCGCGAGCTGTCGTCGGGCATCGATCGCGTCTGGGTCAACGGGCGACTCGCCTTTGCCGACGGGTCGGTGCAAGACGAAAAGGCCGGCCAGGTCGTCCGGCGCACACCGATCGCGATGACACAGGAGACATGTCTGCAGTAGGCGCACGATCGCCCTTGGCGGCTCATACGGTTCTGGTGCAAAGATTGGTTCTGGTGCAAATCAAGCGTCTCCGTACGCCGTCACGCCGACCGAAGGCGGCTTTGCAGTGCGAGAGCAGTCAATCACCTCTGGTCTGCGAATCACCGACCCGGCCAGGAAAGAGTCCTTCAGGACCGGCTCCTTCCCGGCGAACCCCGCCCGAGGGAGGACTGCGCGGCGAATCGCGTGTGCGCCGGTACGTGCATGCTCGGATCACCGGGCAAGATTTGCGGACGCGTGGCCCGACTTGATTCACGTCGCGCTTCGATCATTGACGCTCCTTCAACGAACATTGAAAGAGGCAATCATGCAAAGCGCCCCCTCCGCGACCCAGTACTCGAAGGTCATCGCGAATTCCAAACGCGTCCGCTGGGACATCGACAACGACGTCATCCGTCGCCGGCGATTCGATCTCGAGAAGACGTTCCTGCCGGCCGGCCTGTCACTGGTGAACGAGCTGGATTTCATGACGTCCGATGACCGGCGCCTGCTGAGCCAGGTGCAGGGTCGAAGCTACGCCTACATCTTCGGCCTGGTGGAGCGTTTCATCGGCGCCAAGGTGCTCGAGATCAGCCGGCAGCACGCGCTCGGCGACCAGGTGGCCCTGGAGGCCCTGGTCCGCATGGCCGACGAGGAGCTGAAGCACCAGGAGCTGTTCCGGCGCATGGAAACGATGATGGCCGCCGACATGCCTGCAGGATACGTGGCAACGGCCGAACCCAACGCCGTCGCGACAGCCGTGCTGAGCAAGAGCACCTGGTCGGTCCTTGCGCTGACACTGGACATCGAGCTCTTCACGTTGGCCCACTATCGCGCCAGCATCGAGCCGCAGGACGACCTGTGCGAGTTGTGGAAGGACGTCTTCCTGGCCCACTGGAAAGAGGAGTCGCAGCACGCGGTGCTGGACGAGCTCGAGTTCCTTCGCGAGGACGCGCGCCTGAACGCCGCCGACCGCGACGCGGCCGTCGGCGACCTGATCGACTTGGTCGTGGCGGTCGACGGCATTCTCCTGGCTCAGGCGCGCGCCGATGCGACCTACTTCGAGTCGATCGCGGGCAAGCGCTACGCCGATGCGCAACGCACCGCCATCGGCGAGGGGATCCTGAAGGCGTATCGCTGGCAGTACATCGTGTCGGGCGTGACGGAGCCGCGCTTCCAGAAGGTCCTCTTCCGCGTTCTCGATGACAGGCAGGCTGCCCGGGTGACGGATGCGCTGCAGCCGCTGCTCTATGCGGTGCCCGCCCGATCGCCCGCGGTGCCCCGCCAGTAGGGCATCGCCATGCCCACCAGGACATGCAAGTGGAGGCCGAGAACATGCTGCCCGAGCCGATGCTGCTGGGTTTCGCCGCCTGGACCCTGGTCCTCCTGCTCGCCACCGTGGGCGCCTACCGATTGAGCCGGGTCCTTCGTGGTCGGGCGGGAATGAGCGAATTCAGGGCCGACCATGTCGAGGGGCAGGACTGGTACCTGCGCTCGATGCGCGCACATGCGAACTGCGTCGAGAACCTGCCGGTTTTCGCCGTGCTGGTCTATGCATTGCGCACCTTCGGCATCGCCGATCCGACGGTGGATCCCCTGTGCGTCGTCATCCTGGCGGCGCGGATCCCCCAGTCGCTGGTCCACGTCTGCTTCGCCCGGACGGATCGAGTCGTGTCGGTGCGCTTCGCGTTCTTTCTTGTTCAGTTCCTCAGCTTCTGCGTGCTGATCGCACTGATCGTTTTCCGTCGTTGACCTCAGTCGGACTCTGGAGGCTGTTCTCGCGGCGCCAGGATGCCGGGGGCATGCCGAACTCGCGCTTGAAGGCGCGGCTGAAAGCGGCATCGGTTTCGTAGCCGACTTCCAGCGCGATATGCATCATGCTCAAGGCGTTGCGCCGCAGCAGGTTCGACGCGAGCGCCATGCGCCACTTGCCGAGATATTGGATAGGGGGCTGTCCGACATAGTGGGTAAATTTCTCGGCGAGAACCGAGCGCGATGTTCCGGCCTCGCGCGCAAGGCTTTCGAGCGTCCATGGATACGCCGGCTTCTCGTGCATGAGGGCGAGGCATTTGCCGACGACGCGATCACGCAAGCCCGCGAACCAACCGGTCTGGCCCTCGGACATCTGGGAGATGTACCGGCGCAATGTCTCGACCACCAGCACCTCGGACAACTTGGCCAGCACGCCTTCGCCACCGGGTTGCGTGGAAGTGGCCTCCGCCACCGCATAAACGAAGGAACGCTCCACCCAGTCGGTCTTTTCGTCCCTCCTGAGGCTGACCGTCAGCACTCTGGGCAGCGTTGCCAGGACCGGCCGACACAGGATGGGATCGCATGACAGATAGCCACAGATGAAGCGGGTTGGCTCGCCGCCGCCGCCCAGCTGCAGTTCATCGGGCCTCTCGCGCAACAGCGCTCGCACATCGAGCAGCGGCCCGGGCTCGTCCATCCCGGACGAGGCCATCGTGTGGGCATCGCCATGCGGAAACAGGATGATGTCGCCGGCTTGCAGGTGAAGCGGCGGCATGCCGTCGAGTTTCACGGTGCACGAACCGTCCACGAAGAGATGGTAGAAGAGCAGACGCTGGGATCCCGCGTTGACCTGCTTGGCCACCGCCTCCGCTTCCGGGGAAGCAAAACACCATGGTGCGGTGAATCTGGCGTTGAAGAAGATCGCGCTGTTGAACTGCAGGATCTTCAAGACCTCGGACAAGGCATCCATATCGACTTCGCCTCCGCAGGAGCGTCGCCATTTGACCACTTTCACCCGCGCTTCGCGGAGTCCAATTTCAACGAGCTCGGCATCGCGGCCCCGAGGTAGTTGGCGCCGACCGGCATGAAGACCACCAGCGCCCACAGAAAAACCGCGGCCTTGACGAGCTGCGCCCTATGCATGGACCGGATCGGCGGCACGCGACAAGTGCGAAAGAGGACGCAGGAACACGACCCCGGCCGCGGTCATCATCGGAAAGGCGATCGCGCTCAGCACCGCGTATTCGTTGCGCCGCGCCGGGCCGGCGGGAACCCAAGGCGCATCGCCGAGCGAGGGATGGCACACCAGCACGTCGCCCGTGCGGCAACAGTCGATCCACTGCCGCAGCCGCCCGCGGTAGACGTCCGAAGTGCCCGTGAAATCGTAGATGCCGAGCAAGGCGCGGCTGGTCGGGATGCCTCGGCGCGCCGCGAGCTCGAGCAGCCTCGCGCCGCCGAGCGCGAAGACGATGTCGGCCTTGGTCTTCGCAAGCCGTCGCGGTGCGGGCGGCGCTGTGCTGCGGACCCATGGCGCCTCCGTGCCGTAGCGCCTCGCGATCTCCTCGGTCAGCACATCGCTCACCACCGGCAGTTGATGGACATGCCGATGCCCGTCCACGAAGGCAGGCCGTCGGCCGAGCCCGTCTTCGAAGCGCGCCAGCTGGTCCCTGATCTCGGCGCGCACGGCCGAAGGGCGAAGCAGGCGCAGATGGCTTCGCACAATCAATCCGCCCAGCCCAGGCTCGGACTGCCGGCCTTCTGGCGGGGGGCTCAGATCGAGATGGAGTCCGACCTCGGTGCAGGACGGCTCGATGCCGCGCAGGCCGCGCAGGCCCACGGCCCATGCATCGCGGCGAACCATGCAGGAGATGGCGGAAATCTTATGTCGCCCCGCCAGTTCAAGCACGGCCGAGTTGATGCCCTCGGTCATGCCGAAATCGTCGGCGCAGATGCAAAGGTATCGAGGCGCATGTTCGGTCATTGCGGCGCCGCGGCTCCGGGTTCGTCGAGACAACGGCGGTCGCGCGTTGCGCTTCCGGCGAATCGCCACACGGCCGCCTCCTTGCTCACGGCGACCAGGCGAGCCTGCGCCAGCCATGGGTGCGCCAGCGTGGCGTTGGATGGTCCGATCAGCCAGGTGGCGCGCGGCACGCACAGCGCATCGTGAAGACGGAAAGTGTCGACCAGCAGCGTCGATCCGCGTTCGGGCTCGAAGCGGGCGGCATCGTGGAGCTCCTTGTGCCAATCGTCGCGCCGCTCGACGACGGCCGGCGTCCAGTCGGTAGCGACCATGACGGGTTGTCGCAGTGCCCAATTGAAGGGCAGTTCGTAGTAGTAGGCATCGAGCATCAGCACCTGGTCGCCCGGCGCCACGGCAACACCTGCGGGAAGGCGCAGGCGATGGCCGGGCTGCACGACATACACACCCACGAAGGCGATGGATGCCAGGCAAAGAAGGCCGGACAGCGCGGCCGTCCAGCCCAAGGGCCGCGACAGCGGGCCCGGGCCCTTCATCGCGGCCGGCACGGCTCGCGCGATCAGGTACGCCAGCGGCGGCAAAGCGGGCAGCACGTACCCGATCAGCTTGGAACGCGGGATGGAAAAGAAGAGAACGATGCAGAGGCCCCAGATCAGCATGAGCCAGTCGACGTCGGACAGCGGCGCCCTGCCCTCCCGCGCACCGCGGCGCGCCAGCGCCAGCCAACCGATCCACGGCAGCGTCAGCCCTGCGATCACCGGCAGGTAGAACCAGAACGGGTGCTCGTTGTTGAAGCCCGAGGCGGCGAAGCGCCTGAAATGCTGCGTCACGACGAAGTAGTCGAAGAAGGCTGGATAGCGCATCTGCATCACCACGAACCAGGGGCCGGCGATCGCCAGCAACAGCACCCACCCGGGCGGCCAGGCCATCTGCCAGACGGCGCGGGTACGGCGCGTTGCCACGCACCAGGCGAGGAAGATTGCGCCGGGCAGCACCAGGCCGATCAGGCCCTTCGCGAGCACGCCAAGCGCCGCGAAGACGAAGGCGCCCGCCAGCGCCCCGCGCCATGCCTCGCCCTGCGCCTTGGACAAGCTCGCATGTGCCGCCAGCAGCACGGTCGCGCTGATGCAGCCGGCCACCAGCATGTCGAGGTTGGCGAACTGCGCTGCGACATAGAAGAAGGGCGTCGTGACCAGCACCAGCACGGAAAGCTTCGCGCTCGCCGCATCCGCCCAGCGGCGCAGGAACAGCAGCAGGCCGAGCGCCGCGACGGCCGCTCCGAGGATCGAAGGCAGCCGTGCCGGCCATTCGGAGGGGCCCAGCACCGCCATCGCCGCGGCGCTGATCCAGTAGAAGAGCGGCGGCTTGTGAAAGAAGGGTAAGCCGTCGAGCCGCGGCACCAGCCAGTCGCCGCTGCGCAGCATCTCGAAAGCCACGCCGGCGTAGCGCGCTTCGTCGGGCGCCATCAACGGCCGGAACCCGGCCGTGACCGCCAACCACAGGACGAAGGCCGCGAGGCCGGCAGCGGCGTGCAGAATGGCCTTGGAGTCACGGGACAGCCTCATGACTGCTGCCCGTCCAGGCCGTGGCCCAGATCCTTCTTCACCACGTAGAGCGGCCGTCCCTTCACTTCCTCGAAGATGCGCGCGACGTATTCGCCGACGATGCCGGTCGAGATCATCTGGATGCCGATGAAGAACATCAGGCTCACCACGATCGTCGTCCAGCCCGAGACGGCATTGCCTATCAGCAGGTGTTCGACGACCAGGTAGATGCCGTAGGCGAAAGCCGGTACGGCCAGCATGAGACCGACCACGCTGACCACCCGCAGGGGCCAGGTGGTGAACGAGGTCAACCCGTCGACGGCAAGATTGAACAGGCGCATCGCGTTGAAGCTGCTCTCTCCCTGCCCCCGCGGGCCGGGCGTGTAGGACAACGCGACCGCATTGAAACCGACCCAGGCATACAGGCCTTTCATGAAGCGGGTGCGCTCCGGCAGGCTCAGCAAGGCGTCCACCACCTTGCGGTCCATCAGGCGGAAGTCTCCGGCGTCCCTGGGCAGTTCGAAGCGATGGGACGAATTCACCAGCTTGTAGAACAGGCTTGCGCCCCAGCGCTTGAGCCTGTGCTCGTCGCTGCGCTCCTGCCGCACCGTGTAGACCACGTCGGCGCCGCCCTGCCACCGGGCCAGCATGTCTGCAATCAGCGACGGCGAATGCTGCAAGTCGCCATCGAGCACGACGACGGCGTCGCCGCAGGCCGCCTCCAGCCCGGCGGTGAGCGCGGCTTCCTTGCCGAAGTTGCGCGACAGGCTGATGCACCGGAAGCCCGAGAGCTGGCACCAACCCTCGGCCACCGCGACCGTGCCGTCGGTGCTGCCATCGTCGACCACGATGATTTCCCAGGCCAGATGCGTGGCCCACAAGGCCTCTTCGAGCCTCGCAAGCAGTTCGTTGAGATTGTCTGCCTCGTTGAAACAGGGGATTACGCAGGAGATGCTGCGACCCGTCGGCACACGCACCCGGCGCTCGCCGCGCGCGGTGCTCTCGTCTTGCTGGGGACGCTCGATGTCGAGAATGTCCCCCGTCGTCTGCACGGGACCGTTCATGGCGCGTCTCCTCTCAGGCGAGCGGCTGGTCGGCCTTGGAGGCCGGCGCCCGCGCGTGCAGATCGTCGCGCGCGATCCTCGGCGCGACATGGCGCCGCCAGAGCCGCTGGACCCCGACGAAGACGCCCGTCATCACGACGGCCAGCAAGAGCCCGGCCACGATGTCGGCCGGGAAATGAACCCCGACGTAGACACGCGCCCAGCCGGTGATCGCGGCCAGGGCCGCCATGCCGATGCCCAGGTCACGAAGCCGGGGACGCAGCAGAAACATCAGCGCGACCGTGAACATCACCGCAGCGTGGGCGCTCGGCAGCGACCCGCGTGCGCCATGGGGGATGTAGGCCGGGCTCAATCCCAGCATGAAAGGACGCGGCAGATTCAGCGACGCAGCGATGGCATGCGCGATCACCGCGGTGGCCGCCGCAAAGGCCAGCGTCGCCATCACGTAGCCGCGTTCCGACGGCCGCCGCCAGGCGGCCCATCCCATGAGGGCCATGCCGGCCCAGGCCGCGCCGAGCGCGATGGCCGACGCCACGGGCAGAAGCCACGGGCTGGGCTCGTAGCCCGCCGCAATCCATTGAAGCAGGGCAAGATTCAGCGCCTTCATACGAGCATGAAGCCGCGAAGGCGCGTGGTCGGCATGGCGCCACTCTAGGTGGCGCTTGTGAAGGCAAGCTGAACGCTATCTTCAGCTTTGTGTTCCCGCACCGCAGACCTGATGCGCGCGGGTGTTATTGAGAGCAAGCTCGCTGAGCTAGGGCGCGATGCGCAACGTGCTGAGCGCACTGGTAAGTGAGTGCGTCACGGGCGATCGCCCGTGCCCGGATCATTCGCACCTTGGCGGCGGACTGATCGCAAGGCGAGCAGGCGATCGGCTGGTAGCGAGGCGTGATCGCCCGTCACGCTCGTGTCATCTTCAGCAATTGCGATGAGGACAAGGCCTGCCAAAAAGATTGGCGCCGCGCCCAATCTCGCAGCTCGCGCAGCACTCGGGATGATGCGTGATCGTGGTTGAAAGTGCGGGCGATCTACAAATCAGATTGGCGCATGCCAGTGTGGCAATCAAAGAGACGCCCGCCAACCCGGAACGCTTGATGGCGTGCCGGTCAACTATGGCGAAGGGCCCTGGCACCTCAATACGCCGGAGAACCGATGGGCCCTTGAGCAGGTCATGGCGGCCGGCAACGAGACCTACGGCGACGGCACGCACTGGGTAGAGGAGCGCGAGACCTGACGCCCCCGCGCTCCCTCCCCCAGCCCGCCTGGAGCAGGCTTTTCGTTGCCCGCTCGCTGGAAATCCAGACGGTCACCGGCATCGAGGAACCGCCCAGCATGTGCGGGGCGCCGAAGCACCCTCTATGAATCGCCACGCTTGCTGATGCCTTTGAAGTGCGGGGCCGTCACGGCCTTCGTGCTCCAGCTGCGGCGGTGGTTCGAGCCGGGCTTCAAACCGTGATGTGGGTCGGCATCGCAAGAGGATCGGCGATCCCGTGCGATCACTCCGCGCGGATGTCGTTGGCCTTCACGATGTCGCCCCACAGTCTGTAGTAGTCGCGGGTCAGCGCCGCCAGCTGCTCCGGTGTGCCGCCGCCGGGTTCGTCGCCGCGCTCGACGATGCCCTTCTGGATGCTCGGGTCCTTCAGCGCGGCGTTCATCGCGCCGTTGGTCTTCTTCACGATGTCGGCGCTGAGACCGGGCGGGCCGTACAGGCCGATGAAGGAGATCACCTCGAAGTCCTTGAGCCCGCTTTCGATGGCCGTGGGCACTTCGGGAAAGGCCGGCACGCGCTTGGTGCCGGTCACCATCAGCGGCCGCAGTTGGCCTGACTTGATGAAAGGCGCGATCACCGAGGCGGCGTCGAACATCGCTCCCACGCGGCCGGCGATCAGGTCGGTCATGGCCGGGCCGCTGCCCTTGTAGGGCACGTGGTTCATCCTGGGCTTGCCGATGCGCTCGCGGAACAGTTCCATCGTCGCGTGCGTCAGGCTGCCGGGGCCGGCCGAGGCGTAGTCGATGCCGTTCTTTTCCTTGTCCTGCACCTTGGCCCACTCGACGAACTCCTTGAGGTTCTTCGCCGGCACGCTGTTGGGCACGGCCAGGATGAGCGAGGACTGCAGCAACAGGCCAATCGGCGTGAGCTTGAGAGGGTCTGCCATCGCCGTGTTGCGATAGGTGTGCGGGTTGAGCGTGATGTTGCCGTTGCCCACCAACAGGCGGTAACCATCGGGCGGCGCCTTCATCACGTTGTCGGTGCCGATGTTGCCGCCGGCGCCGGCCTTGTTGTCGATCACGACGCCCGGACCCAGCACGGCCTGCATGCCGGCCGTGACCATGCGGCCGGCGAAGTCGGTCTGGCCGCCGGGCGGGTAGCCCACGACCAGCGTGACCGGTTTGTGGGGCCAGGCGCTCTGGGCGAAGCTCAGCGGGCTGGCGATGGCCGCCGCGGCGGCCAGGCCGTGCTGCAGAACGGTGCGGCGCGTGGCGGCCGCATTGGATGTGTGACGCATGGGTTGTCTCCTCGTCGGGTGGATGGATGGAATCGGTAGGTTTCTTGTTGCTCAGTGCGGCGCCGCCAGATGGGCCGACAGGTCAGACAAACTGGCAATGCGCTGCACGGCGGGCGGCAGGTCTGGCGGCTGCTCGCCGAGCGCGAACACGCGCATGCCGGCGGCCAGGCCGGCGGCGATGCCGGAGGCGCTGTCTTCCACCACGGCGCAATCGGCCGGCGCGAAGCCCATCTGCTGCGCGGCATGCACGAACAGATCCGGCGCCGGCTTCCAGGCGCCGACCTCGTAGGCGCTGTAGACCGCGCCCTCGAACCAGGGCAGCAGGCCGGTGAGGCCCAACACCAGCTCGATCTTGTGGCGCGGGCCGTTGGAGGCCACGCAGAACGGCAGCATCAGACCGCGCACCAGTTCCATCGCACCGGCAATGGGCTGCAGGTGCGCGCGAAACAGATCGGCCATGCGCGCGCGCACGCGAGTCTCGAAGTCGGCGGGCAGCGGCGCGCTGCAGCGCTCGGCCACGACGGCGATCTGGCGCGACATCGGCGCGCCGCGTTGCGCGTCCAGCACAGCGCGTGTCGTAGACAGCAAGCCATACAACGCGCCCTCGGCCAGCATGGCCTCGACCAGCCAGGGCTCGCTGTCGACCAGCGTGCCGTCGCAGTCGAAGATCAGCGCGCGGATCGCGGAACTCATCGCTGTGGATTCTGGTTCAGGTCGTAGAGGATGGCGGCGCTTGTGAGACCGCCATCGACCACCAGGTCGTGCCCGTTCACGAAGCGCGCGTCGTCGCTGGCCAGGAACGCGATGGCATCGGCCACCTCGTCGGCCTGGCCGTAGCGGGCCATGGGCGTGGCCTGCACGATGGCCTGGCGGATCACCGGGCCGTGCAGCGTGGCGGTCTGCGCGGTCTCGATCGGGCCGGGCGAGACCGAGTTGACCGTGATGCCGTAGGGCGCCAGGTCGATCGCACAGGACTTGGCCAGCGCCAGCACGCCGCCCTTGGACGCGCAATAGGCCACGCGACCGGACCAGACCTGCTGGCCCGAGATCGAGGCGATCATGACGATGCGGCCCTGGCGCCGCTCGACCATGCGGCGCGCCACGGCCTGGGTGCACAGAAAGGTGCCGGTCAGGTTGATGGCCAGCACGCGGCTCCAGGCCTCGGGCGGGTTGTCCAGCACCGTGCCCTGGAAGCTCACGCCGGCGCTGTTGACCAGCACGTCGATGGCGCCATGCGCCTGCCAGGCCGCGGCCACGACCGCCTCGACCTGGGCGGCGTCGGTCACGTCCAGTTGGTGGTGGCTGACGCGGCCCGGCGGCTGCGCCAGTTCGTCGGCGACGCGGCGCAGCTCCTCGGCGTTGACGTCGGCCAGCGCCACGTTGGCGCCCTCGCGCAGCAGGCGGCGGGCGCTGGCCAGGCCCAGCCCGCTGGCGCCGCCGGTGATGAATGCGGTCTTGCCGCTGAACCGGCCCGCCGGGCCGGGAAGGGAATCGCTCATGTCTCGCTCCAGTGCACAGGGTCACAGGGTTCAGGCCGGCACGATGCCCAAGGCAACGCCGGCCAGGTCATTCAATCCATCAGCAGGCCGCCGTTCATGTCCAGGATCTCGCCCGTGATGAAGCCGGACAGCGGCGACGCCAGGAAGCGCACGGCATGCGCGAACTCCTCGGGCTCGCACCAGCGGCCCACGGGGATCTGGCGCAGCAGCTCGGCCTGCTGCTGCGCAGACAGCTGCTGCGTCACCATCGGCGTGCGCACATAGGCGGGCGCGATCGCGTTGCAGGTCACGCCGTGGCCGGCCAGCTCGCGCGCCAGCGAGAAGGTCAGCGCTCCCATGGCACCCTTGGAAACCGAATAGGCCGTGCCGGCCGTCAGCCCACCGGTCTTGGCGGCCAGCGAGCCGGTGTTGACGATGCGCCCCCAGCGGCGCGCCTTCATGGCGGGCACCACCGCCTGGGCCCAGAAGAACGCGCCGTCGAGGTTGACGGCCAGCACCTGGCGCCATTCCTCGACCGCCGTGGCCTCTATCTTCTGGTTGGTCAGCACGCCGGCGTTGTTGACGAGGATGTCGACTTCGCCGAAGCGCTCGCGCACGGCCGCATGCGTGGCGGAGACTGCAGCCGGGTCGGCGATGTCGCAGGCGAAGCCCGCCACGCGCGCGCCGAGTGCGGCTTCCAGTTCGCGCAGCGGCGCCTCGGCGCGGTCGATCATGGCCACCCGGCAGCCGTCGTCGAGCAGGGCCTGCACGGTCGCGCGGCCCATGGTGCCGGCCGCGCCGGTGACCACGGCGACCTTGTCCTGCAGCGGGGAAGAAGATGTCGATTGCATGAAGAATGGTTCCTGGGCTCAGATCTTGAGGTTGAGCTTATTGATCAGCGCGCGGTACATGGCGTTGTCCTGCGCCATCACGGCGCGGAACTCCGGCTGGTCCAGATAGCCTTCCCGGAGGTTGAGCTTGTGCATGGTTTCCTTCAGCGCCGGCTCCTGCATGGCCTTGGCGAACGCCTGGCGCAGCACGGCGATGACCTCCGGCGGCGTGTTCCTGGGCGCCGCCAGGCCGCGCCAGCCCGTGACCTGAACGTCGATGCCGCGCTCCTTCAGCGTCGGCACCTGCTCCCAGCCCGAGCCGATGCGCTGCATGCCCATCACAGCCAGCGGCCGCACCTTGCCGTCGGCCACGAAGGCCGCCATGTCCGGCGGCGTCAGCGACAGCGCCTCCACGTGGCCGCCCGTCAGGTCCAGCAGCGCCGGGCCGGCGCCGCGGTAGGGCACGTGGGTGAAGGGCACGCCGGTCTTGTCGGCCAGCATCACCGCAGCCAGGTGGCCGAGCGAACCGGGGCCGGCGTTGCCGACCTTCAAGCCTTCCGCGCCGGCCTTCTTGCTGGCCGCCAGCAGCTCCTCGATGCTGCGAATGGGCGAATCGTGGCGCACGGCGATGGTCGCCGGATCGGCGTTCAGCCGAGCGATCGGCGTCACGTCGTCGGAGGTGAAGCGCACCGCGCCCATGTGCGGAATGATGGTGATCTCCACCGTGATGATGCCGATCTTGTAGCCGTCGGGCCGCGCGTTCACGAGCTCCGCCCAGCCCACCCCGCCGCTGGCGCCGGCCTTGTTGATGATGACCAGGCTCTGCGGCAGGTACTTGCGCGAGGCCTCGGCCAGCGTGCGTGCCAGCGCATCGGTGCCGCCGCCCGGCGGGAAGGGCACGATGAATTCGATCGGCTTGTGCGGGTAGGTGCCCGGCTGTGCGGCGGCGGGCAGCAAGGCGCTGCCTCCGAGCGCCGCGAGGGCGCCCAGGGCGTGGCGGCGGGTGAATGGCGAAATGGTCATGAAAAGTCTCCTTGGAAAACGCGCGCCGTCAATCGAGCCGAATGTTGGCCGCCTTGATCACGCCGGACCACAGCTTCTGCTCGCTGCGTACGAAATCGGCGAACTGCTGCGGCACCATCGGCATCGGCTGGATGCCGATCTCTTCGAGCTTGGCCCGCGTCTCCGCGTGCTTCAGCGCAGCCACCAGTTCCTTGTTGAGCCGGTCGAGCACCGGCGCCGGCAGCCCGGCCGGGCCGACGAAGCCCTGCCATGCGTAGGCTTCGTAGCCCGGCACGCCGGCCTCGGCCATCGTGGGCACGTCCGGCAGGATGGCCAGGCGCTGCGGCGTGGCCACGGCCAGCACGCGGAGCTTGCCGGCCTTGATCATCGACAGGCTGGGCGGCAGGTCCACGAACATCGAATTCACCTGGCCCGCCATCAGGTCCTGCAACGCAGGGGCCGAGCCCTTGTAGGCCACGTGCAGGATGTCGGTCTTGGTCTGCTGCTTGAACAGCTCGAGCGCCACGTGCAACGGCGAGCCCGGCCCCGAAGAGGCCGAGGACACGGACCCCGGCGACTTGCGAACCAGCGCCAGGAACTCCTGCACATTCTTGGCCGGGAACGACGGGTGCACGGCCAGCACCAGCGGCATCCGCCCCAGGCCGCCGATGAAGCTGAAGTCCTTCTCGGCGTTGTAGCTGAGGCTGGCGTACATCGCCGGGTTGAAGGCCAGCGTGCCCGAGTCCACTGTGCCCACCGTGTAGCCGTCCGGCGCCGAGCGGGCGATGAAGGTGGCGCCGATGATGCTGGCCGCGCCCGGCTTGTTGTCGGCGATGACCGGCTGACCCAGTGTCTGCCCCATGCGCTGCGCGAGCTGGCGCGCGATCACGTCGGTGGTGCCGCCCGGCGCGTAGGGCACGACCCACTTCAGCGGTTGGTGCGGGTAGGCGGCCGGCTGCGCCTGCGCGGCGCCGAGGCCGGCCAGCAGCATGGCCGCCAGGAGGCGGAGGGTGGTTCGCTTGGTCATGGTGTCTCCAGGGTTGTGAATCTGTCTTCTTTTCTTGTCTGTCGCGCGCGGCAGTGACCACCGGCCGCGTTGGGCCGCGTCATTCGTCTCGCGTGAGTAGGTGGCTGGCGGCCGGCGCTAGCGCGGCGCCAGCATCCATTCGTGCGCCGGGTCGTTGCGGAAGGCCCAGTGCCGCTGCGGGCCGGCCATGGTGTTGAGGTAGTACAGGTCGTAGCCGTGCGGCGCCACGCAGGGGTGGTAGCCGCGCGGCACCAGCACGGTGTCGCGGTGTTCGACGGCCATCGTCTCGTCCAGGCTGCGATCGTCGGTGTAGACGCGCTGGAAGGCGAAGCCCTGCGCCGGGTTGAGCTGGTGGTAGTAGGTTTCTTCCAGCACCGTCTCGCCGTCGCCCGCGGTGTCGTGCTTGTGCGGCGGGTAGCTCGACGCGTGGCCGGCAGGCGTGATGACCTCCACCACCAGCAGGCCTTCGGCCGGCTCGGTCTGCGGCAGGATGTCGCACACGTGGCGGGTGTTGCTGCCCTGGCCGCGCACGCTGCGCGCCATGTGCGCGGGTTCAATCACCCGCTCCGGGTGCAGTCCCCGAGCCGGCGCGGAACTCAGCGCCACCTCGGCCGCGCCGCGCGCCGCGATGCGCACCTCGCGCCCCGGCGGCACGTAGACCGCCGTGGGCGAGCGGTCTTCGAACACCGAGTCCCGGCTGCCCAGCGCGCTGTAGCGCTGCGCGTTCACCGTCACGTCGACCTGGCCGGTGAGCACCGTGATGCACAGCTCGCGCGCGCCGGTGGCCAGCGCCTCTTCCTCGCTGGCCGCGAGGCGCAGCGCCTTGAAGCCGACATGCTTCCATCCCGCCGAAGCGGGCGTGACATCCGCAATCACGCGGCCGGTCGGTGCGGCCTTGACCAGCAAGCTCATAAGGCAACCTCTTGGTTTTTGAAGCGGCCCGAAGCGCTGCAGCGCAGGGTTGTCCACCGGGCTTGGTTGTGGACAACGCGCTGGCCCTTTGTCAGGCCACGAAGCGTGTTGTCCACAACTGCGAAGCACCCGGTGGGCAACCCGTGTTTGGTGCTGCTGTCTTGGGCAGGTGCGGCATTGACGCCGCCAAGGAGAACGATCGAAGGTATCGAGCGACTTCCGTGCCCCTGCGGTGACTGCCTGCGTCGCTTGCCTTTCAAAGGCCCCAATGAGACCAGCAGCCCGCAGGGTGCCGGAAGGCCACGACGGGCCACAGGATGTAGCGCCAGGCCTACCCAGCTGGAGCGCCAATTTATGAGCTTCCCGCCGCGCCTTCCGACACGGGCAGTCATACCGCAACTTTCTGGAGTCTGTCCATGAGTACCAATGCTTGCAGCAACGTGTTTGTCGGCCTGGACTGGGCCGTGCACACCCACGCGGTGTGTGTCATCGACATCACAGGCGGTGCGCTTGAGCGCTTCGAGATCGCCCACGACCGGGCTGGCCTTGGCGAACTGATGCAACGCCTGGCTCGCTTCGGCGCGCGTGTGCGCATCGCCATCGAGCGGCCTTCGGGCCTGATCGTGGACGCGCTGGTCGAGGCCGGCCATCACGTCTTTCCCATCCATCCCAACGCAGTCAAGGCCAGCCGTCCGCGCTACCGTAGCCACGGCGCCAAGAGTGATGCCTCCGATGCTTACCTGCTGGCCGACCTGCTGCGCACCGACGGACACCGCTGGAGGGAGTTGTCGCCGCAGTCCGATTCGATCCGCGCGCTGCGTGCGCTGGTGCGCTCGCGCGACGATCTGGTGGCCACCCGCGTGGCACTGGGCAACCAGCTGCACAGCACGCTCGAAGCCTTCTGGCCCGGCGCGGCTTGCATCTTCTGCGACATCACTTCGCCCATCGCGTTGGCGTTCCTCAAGCGCTATCCCTCGGCCGTGTCGGCCGCCCGGCTCAGCGAGGCCGCCTTGAATCGGTTCTGCCGCAGCCAGCACTACAGCGGACGCCGCAGTCCAGCCGAGTTGCTGGCACGCCTGAACGGCGCCGCAACGGGCCTGGCCGGCCCCCTCACCAATGAGGCTGCAGGGCAGCTCGTGCGCTCGATGGTGGCGGTGCTGCAGCCTCTGGTCGAGCAGATCGCCCAACTCACGCGCCGTATCGAGCGTTTCATCGAGTCGCTGCCCGACGGGCAGATCATCATGTCCTTCCCCCGCGCCGGCCGTGTCTGCGCTGCGCAGATCCTGGCCGAGTTGGGTGATGTGCGCGAGCGTTTCCCCACGCTCGATCAACTGGCCGCCGAAGCCGGCGCAGTGCCCGTGACCTACCAGTCCGGCAAGACCCGCAGCGTGGCCTTCCGATGGGCCTGCAACCACCGCCTGCGACAGGCCATCACTTGCCTGGCCGACAACTCCCGTCACGCCAACGACTGGGCCCGCACCATCTACGCCGCAGCGCGTGCCCGAGGCTGTGATCATCCGCACGCGATTCGCATCCTCGCGCGAGCTTGGCTGCGCATCATCTGGCGCGCCTGGACCGATCGCACACCCTATGACCCCGAGCGTCACCTCGGTGCCCTCAAGCTCGCTTCCAGCGGGGAAGGTTGACCCAGGATGTCTCATTGCAGTGCCTCCTCGCCCACCGGCGCGGCGACGCGGCTGGCGCGCCAGCCGTCCACCAGGCGGAGGAAGTTGGCGGCCACCAAGGCCTTGAAGCCGGTGTCGTCGATCTCGCCGCGCAGCCAGGCCTGGCTGGGGCCGCACCACACCGAGCGGCCGACCATGAAGCCCTTGACCAGCGGCACGCGCGCCTGCGCGAAGCCCGCCACCAGTTCTTCCAGCGGCTGCGACAGCCCGAGGATCACGGCGCCGCGGCAGTACGGGTCGCGCTCCCGCACCAGCGCGTCCAACTCCTCCCATTGGCGCGCCGACAGCGCGCCGACTTTCCACCACTCGGGCCGGATGCCCAGATCGTAGAAGTGGCGGATCGCGTGCACCACCGCCTCGCCCGTGTCGCCGGGCGCCAGCGTGTCGCGCGGCGGGATCACTTCCAGCAGCAGTTCATGGCCGCTGGCGCGCGTGGCCTCGGCCACCTGCAGCAGCCATTCGTCCTGCTCGGTGCACAGCGCGGCGGCATCGTCAGGGTGATAGAAGACCAAGCACTTCACCACCTGCTCGCGCGGCCAGTGCCTGAGCTGCGAGCCCAGCGAGCGCGTGCCGTCGAAACGCAGCGGGCGCGAACCCGGCTGCTCGATCGGCCGGCCCAGCCACCAGCCGCGGCCGGTGGCGGCATGCAGCGCGGCCTCGCCCAGGCCGGGGCGGCCATCGACCAGCACGCCCAGCCGGCCGCGGCAGCCGGGCTCGTCGTGCTCGATGCCGGCCACCACCTCGTTCAGCAGGTGCTTGAGGCGCGCGAGCCGCGCCGGGTCGGCGCCGGTCTCGCGCGCCATGTCTTCGAATTGCGAGCGGTGGTCGTAGGCCAGCACGTAGAGTTCCGGCCATTGCCTGCGCCGGACGCTCACGCGGTGCAGGTGGGCCAACTGCGGATCCTGGTCCGGGCGTGGGTGGCGGTGACCGGAGAACCAGTGCGCCAGTTCGGCCGGCGTCGGCATCGCCGGCGCGCAGCCGTGGCGCGAAACGACGATCGCGCCGCAAGCGTTGGCGATGGCGGCGGACTCGCGCCAGTCCTTGCCGCGCAGCAGCCCGCTCATCAGGCCGGAGGCGAAGGCGTCGCCCGCGCCCAGCACGTTCAGCACCTCGATGCGCTCGCCCAGCACGGTGAGTGCGTCGTCGATGCGCGCCGGCACCGGACCGTCGACGATGCTGCAGCCCATCGCGCCCCGCTTGACCACGAACGCGGCCTGCGTGCATTGGCGGGCGCGGCGCAGGCAGGCCATCAGGTCGCCCTCGACGCCGCCGGCGATCATCCATTCTTCCTCGGTGCCGATGATCAGTTCGAACTGGCCGAGCTGTGCCTGCAGGTGCTGGCTCACCGCCTGGCTGCCGACGTAGCGTGTCTCGCCGTCGCCCCGGCCCGTGAGGCCCCAGAGCACCGGGCGGTAGTCGATGTCCAGCACCCGCACCACGCCGTGCCGGCCGGCCAGTTCCAGCGCGCGCCGGCTGGCGGCCAGCACGGTGGGCGTGCTCAGGTGGGTGCCAGTGATCAGCAGGCTGCGGCAGCCGGCGATGAAATTCTCATTGATGGCGGCGGCGTCCAGCGCCATGTCGGCGCAGTTCTCGCGCGCGAACAGCAGCGGGAAGGTGTCCTGGTCCTTGATTCCCAGCAGCACCATGCCGGTCAGGCGCTGCGGGTCGACCTGTACCTGGCTCACGTCGCAGCCCTCGCGCCGCAGCGTGTCGAGCAGGAAGCGGCCGTTCTGCTCGTCGCCCACGCGTGAGACCATGGCCGAGGCGAGGCCCAGGCGCGCGGTGCCGAAAGCGATGTTGGCCGAGGAGCCGCCGAGGTACTTGGAGAAGCTGGTCGCGTCCTCCAGGCTGCAGCCGATCTGGTCGGCGTAAAGGTCGACCGCCAAGCGCCCGAGGCAGGCGATGTCGACCGGGCGGCCCGTGGGAAAGGAAAGGTTGCGCATGAAGCGTTGTCTCCGTGGTGGCCGGCGGCGGGCCCAGAATGCCCCGCGCGGCCGGTGTGCGTGTTTCGTTTCTCCGATGCTGGCGATCTTAGCGAAAATAGAAAAAAATTTCCATATCTATGAAAAATAGAATTTCTACTCCGCCTGCGGCGCAGCCGGTCACTGCCGCCGGCGCGCACGCCAGCGCCGAGGACTTCCTGCAGGCCGTGCGTGCCGGCTACGAAGGCCTGAGCCGCCAGCTCAAGCTGATCGCGCGCTACGTGGAGACCAGCCGCGACCGGCTGGCGCTGGACGGCGTGCAGGAAACGGCCCGCCAGTGCGGCGTGCAGCCCTCGGCTGTGGTGCGCTTTGCCAAGCACTTTGGCTTTTCTGGCTTCTCGGAGATGCAGGCGCTGTTCCGCGCCGGTGCAGCCCAGCGGCTGGCCCCCCATCGCGACTACCAGGAGCGTATCCGCTCCCTGGTGGGCGCCGGTGCCGCCCCGATCACCGCTGCGCGCATTGCGCATGAAGTGATCGGCGGCAGCATCGAGAGCATGCAGGCGCTGCAGGCCAGCCTGCCTGACGAGCGCTTCGATGCGGCGGTGGAACTGATGCTGGACGCGCCCGCCCTGTGGCTGGCGGCCTCGCGCCGCGCGTTTCCGGTCGGCGCCTATCTGGCCTACGCGCTGCAGCACACGGCCAAGCCGGTGCATTGGCTGCACGGACTCGGCCACATGCAGCAGGGCGAGTTGCGTGCGCTGACGCCGGGGGATGTGCTGATTGCCATCTCGTTCGACCCCTACGCGCAGGAGACGCTGGACGTGGTGGAGTCGGCGCTGGCGCGCGGCGCGCGGCTGCTGGCCATCACCGACAGCCAGCTCAGTCCGCTGGCCGGGCGCGCCAGCGCGGTGTTGCTGGCGCAGGACGGCGCCACCTTCGGCTTCCGTTCACTTACCAGCACGCTGTGCCTGGCGCAGTCGCTGTTCCTGGGGCTGGCCTACCGGATGGAACTGGCCTACGAGCGCAGAGGTACCTGATTGGCGACGAGCCGTTGATCTGCGTCGACGTGCGCTCGCCAATCACGACCGCGGCGCCCGACTTCGAATGGATCAACAAGGACGGTCAAACCTGGGCGTGATACTGCTGGGCGTCTCGCTCCCGAGCATTCACGGGTTCACGGTTTCCGTTGCGCCGGCAGCGTCACGGCGGAAGCCGGCGATGCCTGGGGTCGGACGAATCCGCCGCCATGGTGGGACTCACCGAGATCCTCACTCAGCTCAGGCGGCGTCACCCGAAGCTGATCGTCGAACTCAGCATCGAGGTTGAAACCGTGCTGACCGAAAGGCTGCGAAAACGGCAACTCGACATCGCGTTCCACACCAACTTCGGCGCCGGCTCCCACGTGATCGACGAGTTGATCGGGTGGGTGGGCGTACGCCGACATCCCGAAGCTATTGAAAAAGTCGCCGCGCGCTGATCAGCACCCTGATCGAAAACCACTACGGCCGCCGCATCGCCGAAGTGGAGCAGACCGTTCAGGCGATCGCGATGCCTCCGGAACTCGAGATTCCCCTCCACGCCCCGGCCGGATCACCCGCACTCAAAATCGTGCGCCGCTACCTCGACCACGCCAATGATCTGGTTGAGGCGACTATCACGGTGCATCCGGGTGATCGGCTGGTCAGCAAATCACGGCTAAAGCGGCAGCACAGTTAGATACCAGTTCGCCGCGAGGCTCCCTTCGCAGAAGCGCGGCGCATCCGATAGCCGCAATCTGACTGCAAGCCCGTCACTGCGTCAGAGACACGTCGAGCGTGCGGAATGGCCAGCGCGCCGACCGCTTCATGCCCAAGGAGATGCTGATCAATGAACGACGCCATCGCATCTGAGGACATCACGACGCGATGCGGTCGCGATTCCGGTCGACTTCGCGCCGTGAGGTCTACCCGCCGGGCGTTTCGTGCCTCTCTCCCGGTGAATGATTTCGCGCCGACTGGTGAGCAGGGGCGCAAGTTGCTGAGGGCCTACGCACCGAGCAGCCGGCGCGCAAGCACCGACTGCATGTCCCTCCGACCATCTGCGATCAGGTAGATGACGACCTGACCGCCGGTGACGCGGTAGATCACGCGGTAGATCACGCGGTAGGGCTTGAAAGAGGCTTGGCGGTACTCTTTGATGCCCAGCGCGATCAGTTCCTTAGGATAGCTGCCACGTTGTGGCAATCGCGACAAGCTCTCCACAACCTTCATCAACTGGTCCAACACGTAGTTCGCGTTGGCAACGCAATCGAACTCTGCGATGTAGTCGTATATCGATTCCAAGTCCTGCTCGGCGCCCTTGGTGAGCAGGACTTCGAGCTTCGACGGCGCACCTGCCATCAGTCGGGGGCTCGCTTAGCACGTAGACGGGCAACGACATCAACCACAGGCTTCAGCTTGCCGGCCGCCACTTCCTGATTGCCCAAGGCGAGGACTTTCAGCAACGCTAGCGTCTCTTGGGTCTCCTCAAACGAGGCCACGTCCAGCAGGACAGCCTTGGCTTCACCATTCTGGGTGATGACCAGCGGCTCACGTTGCTCGGCGAGATGTGTCAAAACCTCGGCAGCGTTGGCCTTGAGGTAGCTTATTGGTTTCACTTGAGATGAGTACCGCATGTCCTTACCTTGATCGGATAGGACCAAATATAGTCTTTATATGGACTCAAGGAAAGGTGCACGGATCGACCTCGCCGCTGCCGCCCTGGGACCGAGGATCAGAGATGGCGGGCCACAAGCACTTCACGTTGGGCATCAGGCCGCATGGCCTGATCGCGGGATGGCTATCGAACGTGATCGCCGAATTCATCAAGCGCTACCCCGACGTATACGTCATCACCAACAATACCGTCGATCAGATCGCGGAAGGTATCGATCTCCACCTGACCGGCGGACGCATCGATGACATGAACCTCATCGCTCGGCGGCTGGCGCAGTTCGACATGGTGGTCTGCGCCTCGCCCGCCTACTGGGCCAAGCGCGGCATTCCGCAGACGCCGAAAGACCTGAGCCGGTACGAGGTGCTGAGCTTCGCGGCCATGCCCACCACGCACCTGCCCCTTCGAGACCACGGGTCGGCAGTATGAGGTGGCGGTGCACAGCCGCATGGAAGCCAACGATCCGATCGCGCTGATCGAGCTGGCGCTGCGCGGTGCTGGCGTGACCTACGTGCCGGAGCCGCTGGCGCAGTCGCATCTGGAGCGCGGCGCGCTGGTTCCGGTGCTGCACGAGCACATGCGCAGCGACCACTGGGTCTACGCGGCCTATTCGCAGCCCCGCCACAATAGCGCCGCGATGCGCGCGATGCTCGATTTCCTCGAACAGTCGACGGGTTCGGCCGGCGGCCTGCCGCAGTAAACCCGCTCGGTTGCTTCAACGCCTGCAACAGCGTTTGTCGGAGACCTCCCCGAGCCGCTCGGCGCCCGTTCATCCGCAGAAACGCGTTGTCAGAGACCCGGGTTCCCGGGCGTCTTCGTCTGCGGCGACGCAGCGCACACGCTCGGCGACGTGGCCGTCGGAGACGGCGCAGCGACGTGCGGCTCTGCACACAGGTCACTGGTCCCCGGGCTCTCAGCACCTTCGCGAGACGCCCCTCATCCCGCGCTGCGCTGCATCTCCCGCGCAGTCTCCCCCACAACGCCCCTCAACGACTGCACCACCGGATGCCCCTCCAGCTCCTTCAGCGTGAAGAAGCTCACCGGCGGCAAGTTCCAGCTCAACCGATAGGGCAGCGCCGCCAAGTGTCCAGCGCGCTCCATCTCGGCCACGACGTCCCGGGCCAGGATGGCGATCGCGTTCGGCTCCGTCCTCAGCACCATCTCCATGCTGCGGATCGACGTCGTCTCCAGCATCGGCACCGGAGGCTGCACGCCGGCGCCCACGAAGATCGCGTTGTAGGTTCTGCGCATGGGCGTGTTCGGCGGCGGCAGGATCCAGTCGAGTTGCGCCAACCGCGCCCAGTCGAACGGCCCGCGCGACAGCCGCTTGACGCTCTTCGCGGCCACCACCAGGCAGGGCTCCTGCTGGTAGATCGCCTCCTGCACCAATCCCGTCGCATCCCCGTCGTACGAGCGGCCGATCGCGCAGTCGAGCTCGCGCGCGACGAGGCCGGCGACGAGTTCGTCCGTCGTGCCCTCGCGCGTCATCACCGCCATGCGTGGGGTGCGATCCAGTAAATGGGTGAGCGCGGCGGACAGCAGCTGTTGCGGCACCTGCTGCGTCAGGCCCAGACGCAGGCGGCCGCTGCGGCCGGCCTCCAGTGACGTGAGCACGCGCGTGGTGGCCTCCAGTTCCGCGAGCCAGCGCTGCGCGTAATGCAGCACGGCCTCTCCGGACGGCGTGGGCAGCAGACCCCGGCTGGTGCGTTCGAAGAGCCTGCTGCCGAAAATGTCTTCCACCTCGCGCAGCGCCTTGGTGATCGCCGGCTGGCTCAGTCGCATCTCGGCGGCCACGCGGCCGAGCGTGCGATGGCGGTTGATGGCCTGCAGCAGCGAAAGCTGCCGCAGCTTCAGGCGCGAGAGCAGCGCGTGCTGCAAGTCGGCGGCAGGGTCGCGGGCGGTCAGCAAGGCCATAACTCCAGGGTTATCGGGTGATCAGAATTTAATGCACTTTGGTGAATTTGGGCGCCTAGACTTTCTCCATGCCCGCAGCCACCGCATCGACGCTCACGGCCCTCACGGCCAACCTCCTGGACGTGCTCGCCGAGGCGCGCAGTGCCGAGGCCGCCCTGCGCCAGGTGGACCTTTGCCGACGCCTGATTGCCGGCGACAGCGTGTTCAGCATCCAGCAGAACGTGACGACCGCGCGCGACCCGGTTGACGAGATCCGGCTGCGCCGCTTCTATTCGTCCGAAGCGCAGCGCTACCCGGTGAACGGCGCCAAGCGCAAGACGCTCACGCCGTGGACCGAGTGCCTCTTCCTGCAGGGCCGCGTGTTCGTCGGCGAGGGCGAGGAGGCGCTGGCACGCCATTTCGACGACTTCGAGCAGATGCGCCCCCATGGCCTGCAAAGCGTGATCAACGTGCCGCTGCTCCAGGGCAACCTCTGCTACGCCACGTTCAACGTCTTCGGCACCCGCTCCCAGTGGCTGCCGCAGGAAGTCCTGGGTATCCGCCTGCTGGCCCTGGCCGCGGCGCGCTGGGTGCCGACCGCGCCCGGCCTGGCGTACCGCTTCAATGGCGTGTCCCTCACCGCTCCCATGGAGGCTTGACCATGCAAAGCAAAGTCCCTGTCGTGATCGTCGGCGGCGGCCCGGTGGGCCTGTCGATGGCGATCCTGCTGCAGCGCTTCCGCATCGATTTCGTGCTCCTCGAACGCAGCCCGACAACAACGGACCATCCCAAGGCGCGCGGTACCTACACGCGCACGATGGAGATCTTCCGCCAGTGGGGCATCGACGGCCTGATGAAGCGCCATGCGCTGCCGGACGGCGCCGACTTCTTCGCCTTCTGCGAATCCATGACCGGCCACGAATGGGGCCGTACCAACCCCGAGCCGAACGTGGGCCACTCGCCGTGCTGGAAGATCATCCAGTCGCAGGACACGGTGGAGATGGAACTGCTGGACCACGCGCGCAAGAGCGAGGTCGGCCGCTTCCTGTTCGGCCACGAGTTCCTGCACTACGACGAAGGCGCCAGCGGCATCGCGGTGACCGGCCGCAAACTCGACACGGGTGAGACCACTACCTGGCAGGCCCAGTACCTGATCGCCGCGGACGGGGCCGCGAGTTCGGTGCGCAGGCAGGCCGACATCGAGATGCGCGGGCCGGCCACGCTGGCCGTGATGGCCAACGAGTTCTGGCAGGCCGATCTCTCGCACGTTCGCGACGCCGCCACCTGCGCCGGCTGGCGCGTGTACGCGAAGGACTCGCCATACCCAATCACGACCGTGCTCAACACCAACGGAAAGGACCGGTGGCTGAGCCTCCTGCCGGTCGGGCGCGAGGTGGACGAGCGCATCGGCGAGCGCACCGACGACGAAGTGGTGCGGCTCGCCCGCACCGTCGCAGGTGCCCCCAACCTGGACGTGAAGGTGATCAACCGCTCTGTGTGGCGCATGAGCCGCCAGGTGGCCACGAGCTTCCGCAAGGGCCGCGTCCTGCTGGTGGGCGACTCGGCTCATCGCTTCCCGCCGAACGGCGGCTACGGCATGAACTCCGGCATCCAGGACGCGCACAACCTCGCGTGGAAGCTGGCCTTCGTGCTCACGGGGCGCGCCGGCGCGCGGCTGCTGGACAGCTACGAGCGCGAACGCCGCCCCGTCGCCGAGTCGAACGCCGACTTCAGCCTGCACAACGCGACGCGCTTCAGCCAGTGCGACGAGGCGCTGCGTTCCGGCAACCCGGACCGTATCGACTTCTGGATCCGCGACAGCGACAACCACATCCACAGCATCGGGCAATCGCTTGGCTTCTGCTACGAGGACGGGGCGGTCATCTCCGACGGCACGGGCAGGCACGTGATGCGGGCACGCTGGTACGAGCCCGGCGACCGACCGGGCGTGCGCTTTCCGCACCTGTGGCTGGACCTGGCACGGCGCCACACCACGCTCGACTGGTTCGACCGGGAGTTCGTGCTGGTCGCGGGGCCGAAGGCCGATGGATGGATGGAGGCGGCGCATGCCGTTTCGGGCAAGAACGGGCGCGTGTTGCAGGCACATCAGCTGGAGGACTCTCACGAGAAGGACGGACTGCTGCTCGGCCTGCGCGGCGCGGTGCTCGTGCGGCCGGACGGGCACGTGGCATTCCGCATGCCATGGACGCCGTCGGATCCGGCCGCCGAGCTCTCCGCCGTTCTCGCCAGGCTGCTGGATTGATGCCATGCCTGTCACCGCTCTTCACCACTACACGATCCGCTGTACCCCGGACGAGTTGCCGCCGCTGGTCGATTTCTACACGCGCGTGATGCGTCTGCAGCTCGGGGCGCGGCCGGAGATCCCCGCGCCCGGTGCATGGCTCTATGCGGAGGGTCAGCCGATCGTGCACCTGTATGCGCATCTCTCGAAGCCGGACGCGCCGATGCAGCCGGTCACCGGCCACGTGGACCACATTTCGTTCCGATCGCGCGGGCTGAAGGAGACGCGCGAACACCTCGGTGCGCTGGGTGTGCCGTTCACCGAGGCGCCGATTCCCGGGTGGGCCATCCACCAGCTGTTCCTCCACGACCCGCGCGGGCTGAAGATCGAGATGACGTTCTGGATGGACCAGGAAGAGGGAGGTGCGGCATGACGGACTTCGTGCAAGCCGGCGAGCTGCGCGTCGCCTTCGATCGCGAGGGCCAGGGCCCGGCACTGGTGCTGATGCACGGCGCGGAGGCTTCGCGCCAGATGTTCGCCGCGCTGGTGCCGCACCTGACGAAGCACTTCACCGTGATCTCGTACGACCAGCGAGACTGCGGCGACACGCAGGGACCCGAGCGCGCGGCGACGCTGACGGACCTGGCGAACGACGCGCACCAGTTCATCAGGGCGCAGGGGCTCAAGCGAACGCATGTGTTCGGGTCGTCGTTCGGCGGAAGGGTGGCGCAGGCCTTGGCGCTGCTGTATCCGCGGTCGATCGATCGACTCGTGCTGGCCAGCACCTGGCCACTGCCGCGGCCGTACGAGGAGCTGTGCCCGGACGCGCGCCGCCTGGCCGAGTTGCGGCACGGCCTGCCTGGGACGGCACAGGAGCTGGCGACGTGGTTCTTTCCTGAAGACTTCCTGCGCCAGCGCTCGGACCTGCGGCACGTGTTCGCGAATGCACGGCCGGAATCGGCGCGGTCGGCACGGCGGGCCGCGACCGCGGCGACGACGCTGGAAAACGGGGTGGCGGACATCGTGGCGCCGACGCTGGTGCTGGCCGGAGAGCTGGACCGCGTGGTGCCGCCGACGGTGACGCTGGCGATGGCGGGGCGCATCCGCGGGGCCGATGCCGTGCTGCTGCCGGCCATCGGGCATGTGGCGGCGATGCAGGCGCCGGAAGTTCTCGCCCACCACATCGTTCGCTTCCTGAATCCTGCAGGAGTCAAAGCATGAACACGACCTTCCCACAGGCTGCGCCCGCGAAATCCGCGGGAGCAAGAGCCGACTACATCCGCATCGAAGGGCTGTCCAAGACCTTCGGCGGCGGCGCTGACGGCGTGCTCGCGCTCCAGCAGATCGACTGCAGCATCCAGCAGGGCAGCTTCGTCACCATCGTCGGCCCCAGCGGCTGCGGCAAGAGCACGCTGCTGCGCATCCTGGCAGGGCTGCTCGACTACGAAGTCGGCCGCGTGGCGCTCGACGGCCAGCCGATCCATGGCACCCGGCGTGACGTGGGCGTCGTGTTCCAGAGCTCCATCCTGCTGCCCTGGCGAAGCGTGCTCGAGAACGTGATGCTTCCGGCCGAAGTGCTCGGGCTGGACAGGAAGCAGGCGCGCGAGCGCGCCATGCAGCTGCTGCACATGGTCCGCCTCGAAGGCTTCGAGCACAAGCTGCCGCGCCAGTTGAGCGGCGGCATGCAGCAGCGCGCCTCGATCGCGCGGGCGCTGCTGCACGACCCCAAGATCCTGTTGATGGACGAGCCGTTCGGCGCCTTGGACGCGATGACGCGCGAGCGCATGAACCTCGAGCTGCAACGCATTTGGATGGAAAGCGGCAAGACGGTGGTGCTGATCACGCACTCCATCCCCGAGGCCGTGTTCCTCGGCGACAAGGTGTTCGTGATGTCGCCTCGCCCGGGCACGCTGGAGCGCGTGCTGCCCATCGACCTGCCGCGGCCGCGAACGATGGAAGCGATGTCGCACCCGGCGTTCGCGTGCGCGGCCGCTTCGATCCGCGAGCGCTTCTCGCATGCCGCTTCGTTCGACTGAAAAGGTGCTTGCCATGACGACCGCCATGTTGACCTCCAGTTCCGCCGCGCAGCCCGACGACACCAACGCCAGACCGATGAAGGCGCAGCGCCACCGCCGCGCCAACCCGCTGGCGTCCACCCGCGTGCAATCCATCCTGCTGCTGATCACGCTGCTCGGTTCGTGGGAAGCGGCCGTGCGGCTGTTCAAGGTGCCCAGGCACCTGGTCCCGCCGGTCAGCGACATCGCGGCCGCGCTCTGGCGCGGCCTCGCCACCGGGCCGATGGCGAAGGACGGCTTCTGGTACCACGGCGGCGTCACCCTCTCCGAGATCCTGCTGGGCTTCTTCATCGGCGGCGGCGTCGGCCTGGCGATCGGCATCCTGGTCTCGCAGATGCCGAAGCTGGAGGCGCTGCTGGAACCCTATGTGGCCGCGCTGCAGAGCGTGCCCAAGGTGGCGGTGGCCCCGATCATCGTGGTCTGGCTCGGCTTCGGGATCAGCTCCAAGGTGATGATCATCTGCCTGCTCACCTTCTTCCCCGTGCTGGTGACCAGCATCGCGGGCTTCAAGGCGGTGGACCCGGACCGCATCGACCTGCTGCGCTCGTTGTCCGCCACGCGCTGGCAAATCTTTCGCAAGGCCAAGTTCCCGAGCGCCCTGCCCTACATCTTCGCCGGCTTGAACATGGCCGCCGCTTTCAGCGTGGTGGGCGCCGTGGTGGGGGAGTTCGTCGGCGCCCAGGCAGGCCTGGGCGTGCTGATCCTGCAGATGGAGGCGCAGGCCGACACCGGCGGCAGCTTCGCGGTGTGCGTCGTGCTCTCTGTGATCGGCATCCTGCTGACCGGACTGCTGCGCCGCGTGCAGCGGCGCGTGCTGCACTGGATGCCCGCCGACACCTCGCAACGCACCGTGAACGTCTGAATCCGCCCTTGTGCGGCGGGCGCTTCCAGCCGCACGACTGCTTTCTTCCAACGCGGCCGGCGCAGTGCCGGCAAGGAGTGGACCATGTTGACGCGACGTGATTTCGGGCTGGGCCTGGGTGCCCTCGGACTCGCCGGCGGGCTGCCGGCCCTGGCGCAGAAGCTGCGCGTGATGAAGGTGGCGAACACCGCGGCGGTCAACGACCCGCAGCAGTGCTTCGTGACCTCGGGCCAGCACCCGAAGCTGAACTTCTACAAGCCCAGCGGCGTGGACGTGGAGTACGTCAACATGTCGAGCATGACGCAGGCGCTGCAAAGCCTGCGCGCCGGCCACGTGGATTTCGGGCCTGCGGTGCCCGGGATCCTCCTGCCGGCGATGGCGAAGGACTCTTCGTTGGACCTGGTGAGCGTGTACAAATGGTTGCCGCGCAATGCCAACGTGATCGTGGTGAAGCCGGGCAGCCCGATCAAGTCGGCGGCTGACCTGGCGGGCAAGCGTATCGGCGTGCGCAGCCAGGGCGACAGCGGGATCGTCGTCACCAAGACCATGCTCGCCGAGCTGGGGCTGAAGGACGACAAGTGCGAATACATCGCCATCGGCGACGGCGCGCCCGCCGGCGCGGCGATCGACAACGATCGCGTCGATGCGATGGTGAGCTTCGACACCGCGGCAGCGCGCATCGAGCTGGTGGGCACCAAGCTGCGCTATGTGCCGATCACGCCGAAATTCGCCCAGGTGGGCTCCGGCTGGATCTGCGTGCCGCGCAAGCTGCTAAAGGAGGAGCGCAAGGGGCTGGTGGCGCTGTTCCGCGGCATCGCCAAGTCCACGGTCTTTGCGCACCATAACCTCGACGCCGGCATCGACCTGCATTGGGCCGTGTACCCCGAGAGCCGCCCCAAGGGCCGCAGCGAGGAAGAGGCGCGCAAGGAGCTGGCGTTCATTTTGAAGGACCGCAAGAACAGCTGGATGCGTCGCCCGGACGACCCGGACCAGCGCATCGGCGCGTCGTCGCTGGCCGAGTGGAAGGCCAATATCGAGATGGCCGCCGAGAGCAGCAAGAACCCCAAGCTGGCCGAGGAACTGGGCGATCCCAACCGCTTGTTCACCAACGAACTGATCGACGAGATCAATGCGTTCGACAAACAGGCGGTGGTGGAGATGGCGAAGGCCTTCAAGTCGTAGGCCGACACCACGCCGCTGCGTCATGCACTTCGACTTCCACAATCCCTACCCCAGCACGCGCCTGCCCGTCTTCGCGCGCAATGTTGTCTCGACCTCGCACCCGCTCGCCGCGCAGGCGGGCTGCGGATGCTGTGGAAGGGTGGCAACGCGGTCGACGCGGCGGTGGCTGCAACGTCTGGGTAGATTCTCTGCAGCATGTCGAGCTCGCGACCAGCCAGATGGGCATCCCTGATCTTCCTGTCAATGACTTCGAACGCCAAGAGAAACGGAAGAGCAAGAAGAGCGATCAGGGCATATAGCTGCCCTACCAGGATGGCCGCCATCGCCACGACCGGTCCGGACAGAAGGATCAAGACCACCTTTCCAACGAGCACGAGCTTCCTCAGGCAAGCCAGTTTGAGCGGACCACTATCCAGATGGGAATAGCGCGCGGCCAGACTCCAACGTAGGATGGCTCATCACACGGGCAAACCCTCAATACCCAATATTGGCGTGACATCCCTTCGCCGTCGCAATTCATGCGGAGAAGATCCACCACCCATTCAGCGAAACCAACGCTGATTCGGCCTACGGTTCCGCGGCTCCAGCGTCACCCCGCACGATCCCGGCCATCCACTCCCCAATGAACGCCCTCCCTTCTTCCTCAAGCACGACGATTGCTGCGGCCTGGTCGTGCTGCTGGCCCGCCAAGGCGATGCGGCACTGATGGGTTTGGCCTTGGTACAGGTCCGCATGGCCAGCGACGAAGCCGTCCGCCCCAAGCTTGGTCAAATAAACTCGGACGGACCATCCCTCGTGATCGAAGCGCTTCACTTCGAACTCACCATCGGCGTCCACAGCAACTCCCGGGGATTGCGAACGCCGCCGACCGGCCGCGAATGGTCAGATTAAGCCCTTTGACCTACAACGCCGTCAACAGGGGTAGCGGGTTCAGCCCCAACGGCAGCCCCTTGGCTTCGTGGCATTCAGGTGCGGTCGTCCCGCCAAGGGTTGAAGCCGCGTCGATGTGTTCATCCCGGGCAGCCGCAGATCGTCGCCGGCGGCGCTCTTCTGCACCGTTAGGATCGACGCATGACCGACTCTCAAGATCTATTCGCCCGCTCGCCGTCTCTGCTTCGCATGCCGTCCTGGCTCGGCCCGGGGGCGCATGAGGAACGTGAACTCCCGCTTGAGCCTGGCGAGTACGAGATCACGCCCGGGGAACGCTGGACCGTCAGCGCTCTGAAAACTGGAGAGACGGTGTATTCGGGCATCGGGCCGGTCGAGGTCCTCCGCGCCGTTCCTCAGTCCCGATAGCCCAATGCGCCGCTGAGTGTGGGCGGCGTGCCACACATAAGAGCTTTGAGCTGCAATGTGCGAAATTGCGCAGCGCGTTCTGCTGCGCAGATCCCACAATTTCTGCTCATGAACAGTCCTCGCTTGCCCCTCTGGTATCGCCACGCCTGGTGGTTGCCGGGCACAGTCACTGCGCTGGCGGTCGTCCTGGTGGCCGCTCTGGTGGCCGCGACGCAGAGGCCAGCCGAACATGGCGTCATGCTGTTCGTAGCGATCTTGTGTGCGCTCCCGTGGTCCCTGGCTCTTCTTCTCCTTGATTTCGGGCAAGGATTCGCGGATCGCGCCGCAGTGATCGTTTCCTTGGGCCTGACTGCGAACACGGCGCTGATCTGGGGCTCAACCGCCCTCCTCCTCGCTCGTTTCCGTTATCGGCAGGGCCTCGAGCTCATCAAAGCCTAGCCCCATCGACAGGACGAGGTCGACGCCTCAAGCACCCAGCCCACGCGGCTTTCGGCCTCGTTGCCCTTCTCGCCGACGGGCACGGTCATGTCCGCTTCATGCCGGGCGCTTCTCGACCCAGTGCGTCTCATGCCCAAAGAACATGTTTCCCGTTGGCGCGGCGTGATCGAGCTTGTCTCTGTTGTGCGGCATCTGCGGCATCTAAGTGGTCACGTTTCATCAGGAGATACCTTGTCGGACCAGCACAGCCTGATCTCGTACAACACGCGCAATGTCTTGTGCGACACGATGCTCCTCGGTGCAGAAGATGATGAAGAGGGGGAACGCCCAGTTACGAACTGGGGACAGTGACATCAGCCATCGTCTTACAAAAAGACGCACGTAAATATAGGAGAAGAGCGATGCGCTGCTCACCGCCTCGCTCGTGTTCGGCTTACCTGGACGCAGCGCCGACCATCCTGGTGCCGCCCGCCGCGTGACGCCAGTTCAACCCCATCCTTTTCGCAGAGAAAGATCTCCCACCATGTTCCGTACCCTGCTCAAGTCCAAGATCCACCGCGCCACCGTCACCGATTGCGAGCTTCACTACGAGGGCTCCTGCGCCATCGACGAAGACCTGCTGGAGGCGGCCAACCTGGCGGAGAACGAGCAGATCCATGTCTGGAACATCAACAACGGCGAGCGCTTCGTGACTTACGCGATCCGCGGCCAGCGCGGCAGCGGCATCATCTCGCTCAACGGCTCGGCCGCGCGCCGCGCCTCGCTGGGCGACCTGGTCATCATCGCCGCCTTCGGCCTGGTGCCCGAGGAGCAGGTGCGTGGCCACCGGCCCAAGCTGGTGTTCGTGGACGAAGCCAATTTCATCAAGGAAGAGCGCGCCCACATCCCGGTGCAGGCCGCCGACGGCGAAGCGTTCGCGGCCTGAGCGCGGATTCCGCGGCGTCCGGCCGCTCCCGCTTCCGCGACGCCATCCCCCTGCACGAGCTGTGTGGGCTAGAGGGCAAGGCTTCGAATACCGCGTTGCGGCTGGATACCGCTCGCCAATAAGGCTCAGGAGCCGGCAGCGGCGGTGTCGATGAACCTCAGCAGATCATGGAGCCCCGGCCCGAACTCCTGCGTGTCGACTCCCGCAAGGAGGACCAGATCACCAGGTGCCAGATCCATGTCGCCCCCACGAATCGTCCTCACAGGGAGCTTTCCATCCAGTGCGTCGGACTCCCCGGCACACAACACGACGATCGCGCATTCGTGGGGCGCGTTTCGGCCCATGGCCAGGTCGCCACGTCGAAATGGCCGCCGCTCACCCTCCCTGCGGAAACGAAGTCTGGGTAGCGCCATCTTGGTTGGGGAGGGATGGGTTGGGGTCATGTACGTTCTTTGGGGTCAAGTGCAGCCGAAGTCTCGGCTGCATTCAAGCGAATGGGAATGCGCCAAAGGTCGCGCTCCAGACGGTCCGCAAGTTCGGAGTCGCAGCTACCAGAACTTCCAGAACGGCCGCCTTTCGAGCTTGCGCTCAAGCGGCATCTGCGACGAGGTTTCACGCATGCGCCGTCGCACCTCCACTTCGAACTCGTGCGCGGGCCCATGAGCGTAGCGATCCCCTCGGAGGGCAAGTAGCCGTAGTCGGCGTGCTCGCTCAATCAGCGCGTCATCACTGAGGACACCAGGCTCGGTCATGGCTCAATTCTGCCGATGTTGAACCGGGGCGCCCGCCTCGAGGTGCTACTTCCCGAGGAGAACTTCACACCGACCGGGAGACTCAAGGTCGGACTATTCCGTTCTACAACACCCTTGACAGGCCCAGCCAGGATGCGCGACAGGTCCAGGATGCGCACGCCCGCGAGGGCCGCCGGCTCGAAGCCGTTCACGACAGCTTCCCGACGCCGGCGGACACGAAGTTGCTCGCCCCCCTGCCGCTAACCCCTCGCTGATGGTTGCATCCGGTCTGGCCTACCGATCCCATCTGGCTGAAATGTCAGGGACCCCAACCCCACCGCATCCGACGGCGTTCATGAAAAGTCCCAGCGTAGCGCTTGTTGACCAACTCCGCGGCTTCGTTCGAAGTCTGGACAGCGTCTTGCTGCTGATCGATTCGTTCGCGCAACCAGCGAATCGAGGAAAGTTGATCGGAGATGTCGCGCAGGGCATTGACCAATGTTTGGTTGTAGTCTTCCACCGCGATGTCGTAGGCGGCGTTCTGCGAAGCAAGGTTGGCGCGCAGTCGTCCACCTTCAAAGATGGGCAGACTGATGGCTGGTCCCACACCCAGGATGCGGCTGCCGCCCTCCGTGAACACATCGAATCCGAGACTTTGGAGGCCCACGAAGGCAGACAGGTTGACGTTCGGATAGAAGCGCGCTTTTGCACCTTCGATCTCGTGGCTTGCTGCCTCCACGCGCCAGCGCTGGGCGACGACGTCAGGGCGGCGGCCTAGAAGCTCTGCTGGCAGGACACTGGGAATGGTCACTGTGTCGGGGCGCTTGAGCTGGGGTTTGGCCGATCACGCGTCCTCGGTCCGGCCCTTTGCCGAGCAATGCCGCAAGCTTGTTCCGGCTCAGTTCCATGGATTCGCCCAATGCGGCGATCCTGGCGCGAGTGGCGGGAATGGATGCCTGTGCCTGCTTGATGTCGATCTTGGAGTCCAGCTCGGCCTCGAAGCGCCGGTGCGTGAGTGAGAGAATCTCCTCCTGTTGCTTGAGCATCTTTTGTTCAATCGCAAGCTGTTCGTAGCCTTGCTCCAGCTCGATGTAGGCTTGAACGATGGCCGAGGACAGCATGAGCTGAGTCGCGTAGCGATCGACTTCCATTGCCTTCAGACGACCCAATGCCGCTTCGACGGCAGATCGGTTCTTGCCCCAAAAGTCCAGCTCATAGCCAACGTTGAGCGTGCCCTGGTTGACCGTCTGCCACGTGCCGGCGACCGGCTGCGGCGTGGTGCCGTTTTCACTGAACCTCTGGCGCGTACTGCTCAGATTGGCGTCAAACATGGGGCATCAGTTGTGCCTGGGCCAGACCTTGCAGCGCTTCAGCCTGGTGAACACGTGCAGCGGCACCGCGCAGACCTGGGCTATCGGCCAGAGCTTCTTCAACCAGTAGGTTCAACTGGTCATCACCGAATGGTTTCCACCACTTTTCCTGTGGCCAGCGGGCGTCGGAGACCACGATGCCGCCCAACCCGTCCTTCGCCGCCAGGCCTGCGGGATCGCCAAGGGCGGACGACGGTTTTGATATTCCGGAATGAACATCCGGCCAGCACCAAGGCGCCGACCAGGGCAAGCACCGCCAGGTGCAGACCATGCGATGGGCGGTGCATGTCGCGCTTGGGCGACGATGTTGCTGTTCTCATGAATACCATTCGTGTCTGTTCGAGTAACAAGAGAGAGGCCGCTTGGACCTCTCGTTGCCGCGCAGCCGTCTCGCCAGCACATGAACGGCGGCTTCAGTGGTTCACCGGAATGTGAAGACCGCCGTGCTGGTTTGCACTGGCTCACGAAGGTCTGCTGACGATGCAAAACCGGGGGCGCCTCTCGCACGCACCAGGAAGCCGTATCGGCTGGCCGCAGGCGAAGGCCCGCAGCACCTGCACGATGCAGCTGCCTTCAGGCGTGGTTCAAGCGATGCCGGCACCCAGGGCCGGGAACACATCGCTGAACAACAAGCCGATCAGCTGTTGCCCGGCGGGCGTGGACCAGTCCTGTGCGATCTCTGCCATGAGCGTATTGGTGGCGGTGAGCACGACGCCCGCATCGTGCATACGTTGGCGGGAAAACTCTTCGGAAAGATCGCTGGGCGATCCCGACGCATCCATCACCGCCTGCACGGCAAAGCCTTCGAGCGCAGCGTCAATGGACGGGAAGATCAGGCAAACATCGGTGGTCACGCCCGCCATGATCAGGTTCTTGCGCTTCGTGGCGAGCACCGCGTCGCGGAACTCGGGATAGGCCCAGGCGTTGACCACGCCGGGGCGCTTGACCCGTGCCGCGTGCGCTTCGGGAAGGATCTCGGCGATCTTCGGGAGAATCGGGCCTTGGGCGTGATCTTCCTGACTGGACGTGATCACGACCGGCATGCCGAGGATCTTCGCCATCTTGGCCAGCGCAATCGACTGCTTGGCTGCAAGTTCGCGGTCGATGTTCTTGATCAGTTGCATGGTGCCGACCTGATGGTCGATCAGCAGCACGGCGGCGTTGTCGGCAGTGAATCGTTCAACCTTCATGATGGATCTCCTGGGAAGTAAATGGGGCACATGCCCCGGGGTGTGGCGGCCTGTTACAGCTGTCCCAAGTCGCCGCGGTGGTAAGCGGCGGTTGCCGCGGTCAGACTCTTCTGGCTCGCAAAGGCCATAGGGCCGTTCGAAAGTACGGGTTGGTGCAACGGTTCGCCGATGAACACGGCGACCTTGGCCCCGCCAGGCTTGGCGACGAGCTTGTGCGTCATCGCTTCGCGCACGACAGGAAGGATCGGGACAACGAGGTTGTCGAGGCTGAAGCTTTCGCCATTGAGCTCCGCGCTGCCGAAGATCGGCATGGCGAAGGCTCGCTGTCCCGCGGCCAATGGCAGCTCCAGTTCAGCGCCCGCCTCCAGCGAGATGTCCAGCAAGGTGACATCGGTCGGAGGCGTCAGCGGGGAGTGCGCGCCGCCAAAGTTGCCCAAGGGAACGCGGACCCGTGCGCCGGGGCGCTGGACCACCGGAACGTCCTGCGGCGCCAGGCTCAGCGCAAACGGCGCCGCGTCCTGCCGTTCCCGGGGGAGATTGACGAAGATCTGCAGCAAGTGCACGGTACTTCCAAACACCGCTGGGTTCTCTTCGTGAACCACACCGCGCCCGGCCGCAGTCCAATGCAGGCCGCCCGGCTGGATCAGCGTCCTGTTCCCTTGCGAGTCGCGATTGGCAATGCCAGTCTCAGAGTCGAGGAACAGATAGGTCACCGCGGAGAACCCGGCGTGCGGGTGCGGCGGGAACGTGGGCGCACTCATCCAGGCATGGTCGATGCCCATGAAGGGATCGAATTGCGCCGGATTGGAGCCATGCAGGCCATAGGCCCGGAAATGGCTTCCCCGGTTGGCGCGATGCATGCGGGCGGTCGTGGTCATGACAGCCTGCCTCAAGCGACTTCGGCCATGGCCAACGCCGGATAGTCGATGTATCCCTTGGCGGTAGGCGGCGCGAAGAAGGTGTTGCGGTCGGGCGCGTTGAGAGCGGCGCCCTGATGAAAGCGCTCCGGCAGGTCGGGGTTCGCGAGGAAAGCGCTTCCGAACACGGTCGCGTCGGCCTTGCCCTCGGACAGCACACTCTCGGCGCTGTCCTGGGTGAGACCACCACCGATCAGGTAGGCGCCTTCAAAGCGCGGACGAAGCAGAGCGTGGTAGTCGAACTTCGCACCGAATAGAGCGACATGCAGATAAGCCAGGCCCCAGCCACGCAATTGGTCGATCAGATAGGCGTAGGTCTCCTGGGGCGCAGCATCCGTGATGCTGTTGTAGTTCATCTCCGGCGAAATCTTGATGCCGACGCGGTCGGCACCAGCCTCTGCAGCCATCGCATCCAGCGCGTCGAGCACGAAGCGGGCGCGACCCTCGACCGAACCGCCGTACAGGTCTTGACGCTGGTTGCTGCCCGATGAGAGGAACTGTTCTGGCAAGTACCCGGAGGCCGCATGCAGTTCCACACCGTCGAAGCCCGCGGCGATGGCACGGCGGGTGGCTTGGGCGTAGTCGTCAATGACGCCGGCTATCTCGGTCAGGCTGAGCTCGCGGGGCGTGACGAAGTCGACCTGGCCGGCAGGGGTCCACGCCTGGCCCTCGGGCTTGATGGCCGAGGGTGCCACGGGCGTTTCGCCATCGAGCAACGACGGATGGGAGACCCGACCGCAATGCATCAGCTGCATGAAGATGCGGCCTCCGCGGGCGTGCACGGCCTCGGTCACCTTCTTCCAGGCGGCGACTTGGGCCTCGGTTTCGATTCCGGGTGTGTGCACATAGCCCTTGCCCATGGCCGACGGGAACACGCCTTCGGTGACGATGAGACCGGCGCTGGCGCGCTGCGCGTAGTACGTGACCGTCAAGTCACTGGGAACGCCATCGCCATCGGCGCGCGATCGGGTCATTGGCGCCATAACGAGACGGTTCGGCGCAATGTAGCGGCCGATGCGAACGGGGGTGAGCAGTTGGCTCATGGTGAATTCCTTCTGGGGTGTGTGGGACGCGATGGACGAATCTTCAATTAATCTACTGAAGAGATAAAGACGGTAGACTGGCAAACATTGATCCAACAATGGCGCAATCTGGATGGAACTGCTGAACGACATGGCCTTGTTTGTCGAGGTCGCCCACACGCTGAGCTTTCGTCGTGCGGCCGATGCAACGGGGGTGCCGAACTCGACCCTGTCCCGGCGAATCAGCGCCTTGGAGAAGGCCATTGGCCTGCGTCTTTTGCATCGCACGACACGCAAGGTCGAGCTGACCGAGGCCGGGCAGCTCTACTACGAGCGCTGCCGGCGCATCGTCGACGAGGCGCGGATCGCACACGAGCAGCTCGGCGAGATGCTGGCGCAGCCGAGCGGCCTGTTGCGCGCGTCGCTGCCGGTGGACTTCGCCACGATCTACATGGCGCCGCTGATCGCGGAGTTTGCTCGCCGCTACCCTGGCATCACCTTCGATTTCGACCTCACCCCCCGGCGAGTGGACCTGGTCACCGAACCCTTCGATGTGGCCATCCGCATGGGCGAATCAGCGAACTCGAACCTGATCGCCCGTCTGCTTGCGCGCCTGCCGGTGCAGGCCTATGCCTCGCCGCGCTACCTCGAACTCTCGGGCGAGCCAACGCAGCCCGCCGACCTGGCGCAGCACGAGTGCCTGGGCTTTCCCAAGGCAGGCAAGTGGACACTGCATCGTGAAGCAGAAACCGTCGAGGTCGAAGTCGGGGGGCGGTTTCATGTCAACAGCGTCGGCATGTTCCGGCGCTTGGCGACGCTGGATCTGGGCGTGATATTGCTGCCTCAGGAGATCGCCGCCGAGGACCTGGCAACTGGTCGGCTGCGCCGGATACTGCCTGACTGGGAGGGTAAATCGATACCGGTCTATGCCCTGACCGAAACTCGCTTGCTGCCGGCGAAGACGCAGCGCTTTATTGAGTTTTTTCAGGAGCGTTTGGGGCAGCAAGCTCGCCCGACCGAATCCAAGCAGAAGAAGAGCCAATAGTCGCGGGTCGTCGCCGCCTACGCCTCGGTCTCGAACGGCACCCTCAGGGAGTCGAACAGGGTGATGAACACGCTGCGCAGCCACTCGCTGCCGGGGTCGCGATGGAATCTTTGATGCCACGTCATCGAGACATCGAAAGCCGGGAACTGTACCGGCGGCTCCACGAGCTGCAGCTGCATATGGGGAGCGACCACCGCCCCCAGGTTGCTGGGCACCACGCCAATCATGTCGGTGCTCGCGACGATGGGCCCCACGCACAGGAAGCTGTGGACTCTCAGTGCCACCCTTGCCTTGACGCGGCTCCCTGACAGCACCTTCTCCACGGCGGCGGCGTGCTGCATTCCTTCGGGGCCCGCCACCACATGCGCCAGTTCCCGTAGCTGGTCGCGGCGCAGCTTGCCCCTGACGCCGGGGTGATCCTTGCGGGCCACGTACACGAACCGTTCGCGAAACAGGCGGCGCTGGTGCATCTGCTTGCCCAGGTCGCCGAGATAGCCCACCGCAAGATCGACCTGGCCCGACCCCAACCCGTCGAACAGCTCGCCCTGGCTCGGCGAAACGACCTCGATGATGACCTGCGGGGCCACCTCGGCCAGGTGCCGCATCAGGCGTGGAAGAAACAGTCGCTCGCCGATGTCGCTCATGGAGACCCTGAACGTGCGTGCCTCCTCGGCTTGACTGAAGGTAGGCCGGTGGACGGTGGAGCGGAGGATCTCGAGCGCCGAGCTCACGGGAGACACCAGCGAGTCGGCAAAGGGCGTCGGCACGACGCCGCGCTGTTGCCGGACGAACAACGCATCCCCATACATCTCCCGAAGCCGCCCAAGACCCCGGCTGACCGCCGGCTGGCTCAGGCCGAGCTGTGACCCGGCCGCGGTCAGGTTTCGCGTGCGATAGACCGTCTCGAAGAGTTCGAGCAGGTTGAGATCGACCTGCCGCGACAGGAGACGGGAGGGGTGGCCTGCCTTGATATGTGTCGATGACATATCACGAATTCTATTTTTTCATTTCCGGAATGTCATCGATTTTTCTAAAGTGCCGGCAGCCCCAGAAAAAGGAAACATGCCGTGATCAACCTGCTCGATATTCGTTACGTGCGCCTCGGAACCCGGCAGCGTGACCAGGCGGACCTCTTTGCGCGCGAGATGCTCGGCTTGGAGCGCGCAAGGCAGGAGGCGGGCGCCTCGTACTTCCGCAGCGACAGTCGCGACCACACGCTGGTGTACTTCGACGGCGACCCGGCGGACCACACGGTGGGCTTCGAGCTGCGCACTGCCGATGAACTGGACGCGGCCGCTGCGGAACTCAGCAACGCCGGCGTCGAGGTTCGCCGCGGTTGCGCGGACGAATGCGAACAACGCCACGTGCGCAGCTTCATCCACTTCAAAGATCCCACCGGCAACAAGATCGATCTCGTGCTCGGCCCCCACCATAGCGGGCGCCGATACTTTCCGTCGCGTGATGCCGGCATCACGGGCTTCAGCCATGTCGGGCTGTGCACGACCGACGCCCAGCGAGACGAGCGCTTCTGGACCCAGGTGCTCGGCGCGCGCGTGAGCGACCGCATCGGCGATGCGCCACTGCTGCGGATCGACGAGGTGCATCACAAGGTGGCCATGTTCCCGACGACCCGTTCGGGCGTGCAGCACGTCAACCACCAGGTCGAAAGCGTGGACGACATCATGCGCGCCTGGTACATGCTCCAGAAGAAGGGGGTCAAGATCGCCTTCGGACCGGGTCGCCACCCGACCTCCGGCGCGCGCTTCCTCTACTTCTTCGGGCCGGACGGAATGATCTTCGAGTACTCCACCGGCGTGCGCTTGATCACCGCGGAAGAGGAGCTGACCTACCAGCCGCGGCAGTTTCCTCGCGGAAACGAATCGTTCTGCATGTGGGGGGCCGTGCCCGACATCCCCGAGTTTCGCGAGCCCGCCTGAGGGGCACCACCTTGAACGCCGCTCCAGCCGTTCAGCGCGAACTGCGCATTGCTGCCCGCGCGTTGGCGCGTCATGGCCTGGCACACGCCTATGGCCACTGCAGCGTCCGCCTCGACGAGGGCAACTTCCTGGTCTGTGCCTCGCGGCCGATGGGCCTGATTGGCCCTGGCGAGCCGGGCACCGTCGTGCCTGTGACCGGGGCGTTGCCGGCAGGCGTGCTGGGCGAGGTTCGTTTGCACCAGCAGATCTATCAACGCCACGCCCACGTTCACGCCGTGACCCGCACGATGCCGCCCTTGCTCATGGCGCTTGGCACCGCGCGGCGCACGCCCCGGACTCGCCATGGGATGGGCGCCTACTTTGGTGCCGGTGCGGCCTTGTGGGACGACCCGCAACTCGTGCGGGACGACGAACGGGCCGCAGCGGTGATCGACGCGATGGGAAGCGCCAACGCGATCGTGATGCGCGGCAATGGCGTGCTGGTCGCGAGCGACTCGCTCGCCAAGGCGGTGGTGCTGACCTGGTATCTCGAGGATGCAGCGCGGATCGAGCTTGCCGTGTTGGCGGCCGGCTTGCAGGACGAATCGGTCGTGCTCGATGCGCCAGAGCGTGAACGGCGGGCCACCGATGCCGGCGGCATTTTCGAACGAATGTGGGAGTACCTGAGCGCAGGAGACCCAGAGATCAACTTCCAGGAGGCACAACCGTGATTCTCAATTTCATCAACGGCGAATACCGCGAGGGGCGCGGCGGCCGGACCTTCGACGACATCAACCCCGTCGACGGCTCGCTCATCGACAAGGTCAGCGAGGCCGGGCGCGAGGACGTGGACGACGCGGTGCGCGCAGCGCGCGAGGCGCTCCATGGCCCTTGGGGCTCCCTCAAGCTCGCACAACGCTGCGACCTGCTGTATGCGCTTGCCGCAGAGATCGATCGCCGTGCGGAGGACTTCCTTGCCGCTGAAGTGGCAGACACCGGCAAGCCGCGCTCGCTGGCATCGCATCTCGACATCCCGCGCGGCGCGGCGAACTTCCGCGTGTTTGCGGATGTGGTGCGCAATGTGCCGACGGAGAGCTTTGCCAGCCATGCGCCGGATGGCAAGCCCGCGTTGAACTATGCATCGAGGCGGCCAAAGGGCGTCGTGGCCGTGGTGTGCCCGTGGAACCTGCCGCTGCTGCTGATGACGTGGAAGGTCGGGCCCGCGCTGGCGTGTGGCAACACCGTCGTCGTCAAGCCCTCGGAGGAAACGCCGGCCACGGCGGCGCTGTTGGGTGAAGTCATGAACGCCGTGGGCATCCCCAGGGGGGTCTACAACGTGGTGCATGGGTTCGGCCCGGACTCTGCCGGCGAATATCTCACCACGCATCCGGACATCGATGCGGTCACGTTCACGGGCGAGACGCGCACGGGTGCCGCCATCATGCGGGCGGCTGCAGAAGGCATCAAGCCCGTGTCGATGGAACTCGGTGGCAAGAACGCCGCGGTGGTGTTCGAGGATGCGGACCTGGACGTGACCATCGCCGGGCTGACCCGCTCGGTCTTCGAGAACTCGGGCCAGGTCTGCCTCGGCACCGAGCGGGTGTACGTGCAGCGCCCGGTTTTCGACGCCGTCGTGCAGCGGCTGGCTGCCGCGGCGGCGCGCCTGAAGCCGGGCCGGCCCGACGATCCCGAAGCCAATTTCGGGCCCCTTGTCTCGGCCGAGCACCAGGCCAAGGTCCTCGGCTACTACGCCTTGGCGAGGGATGAGGGCGCTTCGGTCGTCCATGGCGGCGGGGTGCCGAAGGTGCCGCCTGCGTTCAAGGGTGGCGCCTGGATCGAGCCGACGGTGTGGACGGGCTTGCCGCACGGCTCGCGTGTGGCCAGCGAAGAGATCTTCGGCCCGTGCTGCTGCGTCATCCCGTTCGATCGTGAATCCGAGGCACTTCAGATGGCGAACGACACGCGGTACGGCCTGGCCGCTTCGGTCTACACGCAGGACGTCGACCGGGCACATCGCTTCGCCAACGCCTTGAAGGTGGGCGTCGTGTGGGTCAACACATGGTTCCTGCGCGACCTGCGCACGGCCTTCGGTGGCTCCGGTGCTTCCGGCATCGGCCGCGAGGGAGGCGTTCACTCGCTCGAGTTCTATACCGAGCTGAGCAATGTTTGCATCAAGTTCAACGGAGCGCCGCAATGACAACGCATGACATCGAAGTGGCAGCAGATTCGCTGTGGAGCGCCGCCTCCGGCGGCAAGGCGATCGCGCCTTTGCGGGAGACCTTCCCCGGGTTCGGCCCGCAAGAGGCCTACGCCGTCCAGGAGATCAACACGCAGCGCAAGCTGCAAGGTGGCGGACGGCTCGTCGGCCGGAAGATCGGCCTCACGGCGAAGGCGGTGCAGAAGCAGCTCGGCGTGGACCAGCCCGACTACGGCATGCTGTTCGCCGACATGGCGATCGCGGATGGCGAGCCGGTGCGCTGGTCCAGGTTGATGCAGCCCAAGGTCGAGGCAGAAGTTGCGCTGGTCATGGAGCACGACTTGCTCGAACCCGGTATCTCGATGGCGCAGATGCTGCGCGGCGTTGCGTTCGCGCTGCCCGCGATAGAGATCGTGGGGAGCCGCATTGCCGAATGGAACATCCGGTTCGTCGACACGGTGGCAGACAACGCCTCCAGTGGTTTGTTCGTGCTCGGCAATACCCCGGTTCCTCTGGACGACCTGGACCTGCGCCTGGCTGGCATGGTCATGGAGCGCAAAGGCGAGCAGGTCAGCCTGGGCGCGGGCGCTGCGTGCCTTGGGCATCCGCTCAATGCGGCCCTGTGGCTGGCCAACAAGATGGCCGAACTGGGCCGCGGCCTGAAGGCCGGCGACGTGGTGCTCACCGGCGCACTGGGGCCGATGGTTCCCGTCAACCCCGGGGATGTGTTCGAAGCCCGCATCCAGGGCCTCGGGTCGGTGCGCGCAGTGTTCGAGGAGCAACAGCAATGAGCCAGCAACGAATCGCAGCTTTGGCGCAGCGGGTAGACGATGCCGCACGCCATGCAAAACCCATCTCGCAGTTCGGGCAGGAGGAAGAGCTCAGCGTCGAGGACGCCTATGAGATTCAGCGCGCTTCAATTGCACAGCGGCTCGCACGCGGCGAGCGGCGCACCGGCATGAAGATGGGCTTCACCAGCCGCGCGAAGATGGTCCAGATGGGCGTGCACGACATGATCTGGGGACGCCTGACCGATGCAATGGCTGAAGAGGATGGTGGCCAGGTGGCACTGAGCCGGTTCGTCCATCCACGCGTCGAGCCCGAATTGGCCTTCCTGCTCGGCAAGCCGCTGCCTGCGGGCGCCAGCCTCGCGCAGGCGCTTGATGCCGTGGTCGCGATTGCACCGGCGCTCGAGATCATCGACTCCCGCTTCGAGAACTTCCGCTTCTCGCTGGAGGACGTCATTGCCGACAACGCGTCGTCGTCGGGATACGTGATCGGTCCCTGGTGCGACCCGCGACAGGACTTCAGCAACCTGGGCCTCATCCTGTCGATCGACGGTGCGCCGCGCCAGGTCGGGAGCACCGCGGGGATTCTTGGCAATCCACTGCGCTCCCTCGTTGCCGCCGCGCGTCTGAGCGCAGGAGCGGACGAGCCGCTGGAGCCGGGGTGGCTGGTGATGGCCGGCGGCGCCACCGCTGCCGAAGCCCTCAAGCCCGGCCAGCATATTGCGCTCGAGATGCAAGGTCTCGGCCGCGTCGAATTCAACACCACCGAATGAGGCGAACATGCCATTGATCCAGGTCACCCTGATAGAGGGCCGCAGTGTAGAGGCGAAGACCGCCCTCATCCGCGGGCTCACCGATGCTGCTGTCGAAGCCACCGCAGCCCCGCGCGAATCCATTCGCGTGATCCTGCAGGAAGTGCCGGCCGCGCATTGGGGCGTCGGCGGCGTTCCCAAGGGCGTTGCCGCCAAGGAGGCACACCGTGGCTGATCGCAAGCTGAAGGCTGCCATCATCGGCAGCGGCAACATCGGCACGGATCTGATGATCAAGATCCTGCGCCACGGCCGCCACATCGAAATGGGTGCCATGGTCGGCATCGACACCGCCTCCGATGGCCTGGCGCGTGCCGCGCGCCTGGGCGTGGCCACCACCCACGAGGGCGTGGAAGGCCTCTCGCGCCTGCCGGTGTTCGCGGACATCGACATCGTCTTCGACGCGACCTCGGCCGGTGCGCACGTCAGGAACGATGCCTTCCTGCGTGAACTCAAGTCGGAGATTCGCCTGGTGGACCTCACGCCCGCGGCGATCGGCCCGTACTGCGTTCCTGTGGTGAACGGCCAAGCGCACCTGGACGCGCCAAACGTCAACATGGTCACCTGCGGCGGCCAGGCCACCATTCCGATGGTGGCGGCCGTCTCGCGCGTGGCCAAGGTTCACTACGGCGAGATCGTCGCCAGCATTTCCAGCAAGAGCGCCGGCCCCGGCACACGAGCCAACATCGACGAGTTCACCGAGACCACGTCGAAGGCCATCGAGGTGGTAGGCGGCGCGGCCAGGGGCAAGGCCATCATCGTGATGAACCCGGCCGAGCCGCCGCTGATGATGCGCGACACGGTCTACACGCTCAGCGAGTTCGCCGACGAGGACCTGATCGCCGAGTCGGTCGAGCGCATGGCCGCCGACGTGCAGGCTTACGTGCCGGGGTACCGCCTCAAGCAGAAAGTGCAGTTCGACCGCATCGAGGCCGACCACCCGATCCGCATCCCCGGCGTTGGCGTGCGCATGCACGGCCTGAAGACCTCCATCTTCCTGGAGGTGGAAGGCGCTGCGCACTACCTGCCGGCCTACGCGGGCAACCTCGACATCATGACCAGCGCGGCCCTGCGCACCGCCGAATCGATGGCGGAGCGGATGCTCGCCGCGGTGGTCGCCTGAAGGAGACCGCAATGAGCCACGACGTTAGCAAGAAGATCTACATCTCCGACGTGACGCTGCGCGACGGCAGCCATGCCATTCGCCACCAGTACAGCGTGGAGCAAGCCAGGCAGATCGCCAAGGCGCTCGACGAGGCCAAGGTCGACTCCATCGAGGTTGCCCATGGCGACGGCCTGCAAGGCGGCAGTTTCAACTACGGCTTCGGCGCTTACACCGACCTCGAGTGGATCGAAGCGGTGGCCAGCGTGACCAAGCACGCCAAGATCGCAACGCTGCTGCTGCCAGGCATCGGCACCGTGCACGATCTCAAGGCGGCCTATGACGCGGGCGCGCGCATCGTTCGCGTGGCCACGCATTGCACCGAGGCCGACATCTCGAAGCAGCACATCGAGTACGCGCGCCACCTCGGCATGGAGGCCGTGGGTTTCCTGATGATGAGCCACATGACCACGCCGCAGGCGCTGGCGCAGCAGGCCAAGATGATGGAGAGCTACGGGGCGACCTGCTGCTACGTGGTGGACTCTGGCGGCGCGCTGAACATGAACGATGTGCGCGACCGGTTCCGCGCGTTCAAGGATGTGCTGAAACCCGAGACACAGACGGGCATGCACGCGCACCACAACCTGAGCCTGGGCGTGGCCAACAGCATCGTCGCGGTGGAAGAGGGCTGCGACCGCGTGGATGCCAGCCTGGCGGGCATGGGCGCCGGCGCGGGCAATGCGCCCCTGGAGGTGTTCATTGCCGCAGCCGCGCGCCTGGGGTGGAACCACGGCACGGACCTGTACAAGCTGATGGACGCGGCCGACGACATCGTGCGCCCGCTGCAGGACCGACCGGTGCGTGTGGACCGCGAGACCCTGGCGCTGGGCTATGCCGGCGTGTACTCGAGCTTCCTGCGGCATTCGGAAGTTGCCGCCAAGAAGTACGGCCTGAAGACCGTCGACATCCTGGTCGAACTGGGACGGCGTCGCATGGTGGGCGGTCAGGAAGACATGATCGTCGACGTGGCGCTCGACCTGCTGAAGGGTATGGAGCACGAGCGCATCCACCAGCAGCCCAGCATGAGTGAGGCTGGTTGAGGCTTCGACCGTTCGCGCATTGCCGCAGCTGCTGGCAATTTTTCAAAGAAATAACAAGGAGACTTCCATGGATCGAATGAACCTTCGCCGATCGCTTCTCGCACTCGCACTCGCAGTGTCGATGGTCGCAGTGATACCCGAGGCGCAGGCGCAGTCCGCTGCCGCGAAGTGGCCGAGTCAGCCGGTGCGCTTCGTGGTCCCATTCCCCGCCGGTTCTGCGCCCGACGTGCTGATCCGCTTCGTCGGCGCCAAGCTCACCCAGAAGTGGGGCCAATCGGTGGTGGTCGACAACAAGCCGGGCGGCAGCGGGGTGATCGGCATGAACACACTCCTGACCGGGCCGACCGATGGCACCACCTTCGGCTTCGTCCAGGGCTCGGCCATCTCTGTCGCGCCCAGCACCATCAAGGGCGTGAGCTACGACTTCAACCGCGACTTCGTGCCGGTCACCCTGGCGGCCGTGGCGCCCTTCGTGCTCGCCGTTCCGGGCGACTCGCCCTACAAGACGCTCGGCGAGTTCATTGCTGCCGCAAAGGCCAAGCCACAGGGCATCGAGGTGGCCGACAACGGCCGCGGCACCGCGCCGCACCTTGCTTCGGCGCTGCTGGGCCTGCAGTCGGGCGCGCAGTTCCTTGAAGTGCACTACCCGGGCGGCGCCCAGGCCATGCAGGCCACGCTCGGTGGCCAGACCAAGATGATGGTCGAGACCTACAACGTTGTCGCAGGCAACGTTCAGGCCGGCAAGTTGCGGATTCTGGCGTCGCTGAGCGACCGCGTCGAACCCGGCCTCGAGCAGCTGCCCTTGGCCACTTCGACGGTGCCGGGCGCCGTGGCGTTCGGCTGGTTCGCGGTGATCGCGAAGAAGGGCGTGGATCCCGCCATCCTCGCCAAGCTCAACAAGGGCATGGGCGAAGCGCTGCTGCTGCCCGATGTGGTCGCCAAGTCGCGCGAGCTGGGGACCTATCCGCGGCCCGGCACGCCCGACCAGCTTGCCAAGTACATCGAAGACGATCGCAGGACCTGGCAAGGCGTGCTCGACAAACTCAACATCAAGCCGGAATAGCAGCGTCGCGCCGGCTTGGCTGCAAGCTGCCTTGTTTCAGTGAGACTCGCCAAGCGCGAGGCTTCGAATCGCAATCCGCCAGAATCGGGTCTACGCGCGCTGCCCGAAACCTGGAGACACGTCGATGAACGAGATTGCCGCCGGTTCGCGCCATCTGCCCGGCTTCGATGCTGCGCGTTGGTCCGCGGTCGAATCTTCGCTGGTGGATGAGCCGTGGCAGGCGGCTCCTCACCAGGTTCACCGCTCGAGCGACGGCCGCACGTGGCGCGGCCTCTTCGTTTGGCACCAGATCGGACCCGCGGGAGACCTGTACGTCCCGCCGCTCAGCAGTCACAGCATCCTGCTGCGGCGCTCGACCTCGACAGCGCTGCTGCAGCGACACGGGTCGCAAGTCGGGTACCGGCCCGTGGCGGCCTGGCGACGCGCTGCTGGTGCCGGCCGGACGGCCCAGCTTCTGGCGCAGCCCGGCGACACGAGACAACATCCACATCAACCTCAAAACTGCCCAATACTTGATCAATCCGATTAAGGATGGCCATCTTGCACGACCTTCGCTCTTTGCGCCGCTCGTGGCGGCCAGCAACGCTATGAATACGCCCACCGCGGCGAGCCGGCTGCGCCAGTTCGACGACCTGCCCGGCCCACACGGTGTGCCGGTGTTCGGCAACCTGCTTCAGATCGACTCCACTCGGCTGCACCTGCAACTTGAGCAGTGGTGCGAGGAGCACGGGCCGATCTTCAAACTGCGCCTGGGCCCTCGCCGCGCGGTGGTGGTGGGAGACCATGAACTGATCGCCACAGCCCTGCGTGACCGCCCCGACGGCTTTCGCCGTACCACCAAGCTCGAACAGGTTTGGACGGAACTCGGTCTTATGGGTGGTGTGTTTGGTGCCAACGGCGACACTTGGCGGCGCCAGCGACGCATGGTGATGGCCGCCTTCGATCCCGGTCACGTGAAGCGCTATCACCCCGCCCTGCAGCGCGTTGGACTGCGCCTGGCCCAACGCTGGCAGCAGGCCGCGCGTCATGGCACCACCATTGATCTGCAGGCCGATCTGATGCGCTTCACAGTGGACGCGATTGCCGGTTTGGCGTTCGGCGCCGAGGTCAACACGCTGCAAAGCGACGAAGATGTGATTCAGAAACACCTGAACCGCATCTTTCCGGCCGTGTTCAAGCGCATCTTCGCGCCACTTCCGCTGTGGCGCTGGTTCCCGTCGTTCGAAGATCGCGCTCTGGTGCGCAGCGTGGCCGAGGTGAATGCGGCGGTCGACGGCTTCATTGCGCAAGGGCGCAGGCGACTACAGGCGAACCCGGCCCTGCGCGAGCACCCATCCAACCTGCTGGAGGCCATGCTGGTTGCCGCTGACGAACCCGACAGTGGGATGGACGACAAGCAAGTGGCAGGCAACGTGCTCACCATGCTACTGGCCGGAGAAGACACCACCGCAAACACGCTGGCTTGGATGATCCACTTGCTATGGCAAAACCCGCAGGCTCTGGCCGAGGCCACCGCGGAGGTGCGCCGCGTGTGCGCCGATGGCGAGCCGCCCACCGTCGACCAGATTGGTCAACTGGACTATGTGGAAGCCTGCGCCCACGAAACCATGCGCCTGAAGCCCGTGGCTCCGCAGAACGCCATGCAAGCCCTGCGCGACACCACGCTGGGTGACGTGCACATCCCGGCTGGCATGGTGGTGATCGCGGTCATGCGGCGCGACGCGGTGAGTGAATTCCACATTCGCGATGCCGGCCGCTTCAACCCCGAACGCTGGTTGGCCGACGGCCACCCCGGGCAGAACGCCAGCGCCGCCAAGCGTATCTCCATGCCCTTCGGTGCTGGCCCGCGCATCTGCCCCGGGCGCTACCTGGCCTTGGTTGAAATGAAGATGGCGATGGCGGTTCTGTTGAGTCGCTTCGACATCCAAAACGTAAGCACAGCCGACGGCAAGGAGCCGCGCGAACGGCTGCAGCTGGCCATGGCGCCGGTGGGATTGAGGATGAATGTGCGCGAGCACGGCATTAACGCTGAGGCCTGAAAAATCGCGCTCGCCTCCTCGTCAGGGCGTTGGCCAGTCGGCAGCGCGGCGTTACCTTGGCGATGCGTAGGCATCGTGTGCGTCGGCCCCGCGCAGTCTCGGCGGTAGTCGCTGCAAGTCTGATGTGCAAGCGGAAGCTGACCTTCGAGCCTGGACCGCGAACTGGAACGTCGGCCCACTTGCGGACCTTCATCCCGCTGACTCGAATGTCCCCTTGCGATGCAGGCGGTCATTCGATAGTTCCAGCTTCAGTTCAGACTCCGGCTTAAAGGCCAACCGTCATCCGCGCAAACGCATCGAATCCGAAACCCTGTCCGTCGGATGCACAGGAAACCATCCAAGGTGCGGGCGTGTGAGCGCCCTCGCCTCCAATGCTCCGGGTTCGACCGCAAGGGCACGGCACGAGAGGGTGCTTCCGAGCTTTATGCGGCCCTTTGTCGGCCGCCCCATGGAGACGCAAGTCGGTGTCGTCGATGCGCGGGACCAACGGGCCGCGGCCCGCTCGGACCTCCCGGGGCGGCGTTCGCACGTTGCACAAACCAACGTGGCGCGCCGCACGTATTTTGAACCGCGACTGTTCAGCGCAGCGTGGCCTCGCCGCGCGTGGCACACGGCTTGCGTGCCGCTCCCTCGGATAACATTCACGCTAACAGGCCGCCGCCTCCATGGGCTTCCATCTTGGACGGCTTCCCTGAACAAGGTCTTTGGATTTGGGCACCGAGAACGCTTTCGCCGAACTGGGATTGGCACCTGACGCGACCGAGCGCGAGGTGAAGGCGGCATGGCGCCGGCTCGCCTCGCAATGGCATCCGGACCGCAATGACAGCGCCGGTGCTGTTGCCAAGATGCAGCGCATCAACCAGGCATTCGAAGAGATCCGCCGCGCCGGATTCGGTGCCCGGGCGAACGCCGACGTCGACACGCCCGGCGCGCCGGACAACAACACCCCCGACGGATTCGACGCCGACCAAGCTACGACGGCATCCCGCGCGGCCGGCACGGAACGGCAGCGCCGCCCCCTGCACCGCAAGGTCAGGATGACTCTGGAGGAAGCGGCCGTCGGTTGCATCAAGGTGCTGCGGGGCAAGGTCACCGACATCTGCGCCACCTGCGCGGGCGCCGGGCACCAGGTGATGGGCGGGAATTGCGCTCGGTGCGGGGGGTCGGGCGCGATCCCGAAGCGCTCCTTTTTCGGTTGGCCCGCCGGTGTGACCGAGTGCGAGGCTTGCTTGGGCGGCGGCATCGCGAGGCAGCCGTGCGCGGCGTGCGGCGGGGTCGGCAAGAAGGAGCCGCGCGGCTACAAGATGAACGTGCGCATTCCGCACGGCGTGCGCGATGGCGATCTGCTCCATGTCGACGGACGGCGCGTGCGAGCCGAAGGCCCTCCCGCCGACGTCGAGATTCGCGTCGAGGTGTCGGAGCACGCGTTCTTCAAGCTCGACGACGACGGCACCATTCGATGCGAGATGCCGGTCGATGGATTCGCGTGGATCGCCAATCGGCAGGTCAAGGTGCCGACCGTCACCGGCTTCCAAGCGCTGCAGCTGAGCCGCGACCGGCTGTCTTACCGCTTGAAGGGCCAGGGCTTCCCGGTGCAGTGCCGCGGCACGCGTGGCGACCATCTGGTCACGCTGGCGCCGATATTTCCGCAACAGCTCAGCACCGATCAGCAGATCCTGCTCGACCAGCTCTCGGCCACCAGCTCGGGCGCTGGCGGAGAAGCATCGGACGACCGCCTTCGCGCATGGAATCGGGGGCTACGCGCCTGGGAACGAGGCCTGTAGACGGCGGTAGCTGAGCCGGCGATGGACCGCGGACCGTGCCCCCGGGCGCGCGGGCTAGTAGGGGAACGAAATGACATTGCACCGTTTTCTCAAGACACTCGCAACAACCCAGGCGCCTCATCGTCCATTGAAGATCTTGAACCGCAGACCTCTCTCGTCGACATTGCGGACCTTCAGACTGACAGCTCGAAAGGCAGCAACGGGTCTGGTGCCGCGGCACAGTCTTCCCCACCGGTAGGGCCGGACTCGCAGCCAGATGCGGACGGTCGCCGCCGCCACCTGAATCCGCGTCGCCGCGCGCAACAATGAGTGTAGAAATGGATTTGACGCAGGTCTCCTTCACCGGCCCCAACCTTGATACTCAGTCGCCGGCGCTCGAGCGCCTACCGACGGAGCTTGCCGAATATGGCGGACTGCACGTGCGAGGCATCTGCTCAATATGGGCTTCGCACCTGCTGTCCTTCAAGAACTTGGGCATATCATCGAAGTCAGAAACAGATCCCCATGGCGCGGCCGACCAACAACCAGAGCATCACCCCGGAGGTACGACCGGTCACCGAAGAACTGGACCGCTTCGCGAGCCGTCCCGACGTGTTGTGCGTCCTGCGGCAGGCGGCCGCCGATGCACGCGAGAAATTGCGGCAGAACCCGAACATTGCCGAAGCCTTTGCAGCATTGGATCTCTCGTGTCTTGGGTGCCCAGTGCCCGCGGCGATTGGTAGCGTCAGAGTCGTGGTGAATCGCGGCGCCGGCGGCGCAAGCATCGAGCGGCATGTGAATAGCACGCAGTTTCTGTTTGCCCTGGATGGCGCCATGGAAACGCACGTCCAGACAACGGACGGCTGGCGCGTGGATCGTTATGGGCAAGGCAACCCAGCCGTACTGGAAAATCGATGGCACGTCGTTCCGCCCGGGGTTTGGCACAAATCCACCGCCCCCGGAGCGCGGAACTGGGGTGTCGTGGCTTTCCATTCCGCACGCAACGTGAGCGACGAGTATCAGTGAAGGCTCAGCCTTGCCCCGCCCTCCCAAGCAACTCGCGCGCCTCGATCAAGTCAGCCGCATCGAAGCCTTCGGTAAACCATTCATACACGGAGGCAAGCTCGAGCAAGGCCTGCGCGTGCCCGCCATGGAGACGCGCCAACCGGACCATGCTGACGCATGTGCGCAATTCAAGAGACTTGGCGCTTTGCTTCCTGGCGATGGAAAGAGCGCGCTCGAAGCAGGTCTGCGCCTCGGCGGCATTTTCCGTGGAGAGGGCAAGAAGCAATTCTCCCCTGACGCGAAAGAGCTCAGCCTCCCACCAATACGTACCCATCTCGCTGGCGAGGCCCAGCGCCTTGGTGACCGATTCCAGTCCCTCGGCGATTTGTCCGGCACGCGAGAGCGCCTGAACCTGCAACAGCAGGAATAGCGGCTGCCAGACCTTGGCACCGGTAGCCTTGTACGCTAACAGCGCCTGCTCGATGTGGGTGAATCCGCTTTCGGTATTGCCTAGCTCGGCCTCGGCCCATCCTTGGACGATCAGGCCGTGGACGAGCCAGCTCGGGAAACCCTGCTCGGTGGCGAAATCGGTCGTCGCTTCGGCCGCTTGCAGAGCCAGCGACGCTTCGCCGCGGAATTGATGGACCCATGCCAATGAAGCCATCGCGTACGCGAGGCTGAACGGGTGCCGAGGCGTTGCCGCATGCGCCGCCCGCTGCGCTTGCGCAACGCCCGCAACCGCCTGATCCGGGTATCCCAACAGCCACAGCGCCAGCGCCCCGAAGGCAAGACAGGAGACCCTCGGATCCCGGCCCAGGCTGTCGCGCAGTGCGTGATCGTGCACGTCCTCGTAGCGCTGAACCGCCAGCTCCATATGCGACCTGCAATCGAGCAGGTCGCCGACCCGAAGCAACGTGAGTCCGAGCAATTCGTGGCCGCCCACAAACAGCTCGGTTTCCAGCCTGCGCTCGGCCAAGCCCAGAAGTTGCTCGCCGATATCGCGCGCCAACCGCAGTTCACCCCGATTGATGTACAGCAATCCCAATCCTGAAAGCACCCGAACGAGGTCGGCGCTATCGGTGGTGTCCTGGCATAGTTCGCGGGCCCGCTCGTAGGCTTGGGCGACCTCCGGCACCGCAAAGCCGCGCGTCGCCATCCATGCGGACCCGAGCATCGATTGAATCTGCAACTCGCGCGAGCCGCGCCCCGCCGGATCGGAAAGTCCCGGCAGCATGGTCAGCGACGAGCTGAGATGATCGATTGCCGTGGCGTAGGCGGAGCGTTGCATCGCTTGCGATCCGGCGCGCATCAGGAAATCGACCGCCTTCGGCACGTTGTCGCTGCAAGCATAGTGATGGGCAAGCTCGCTGCAGTGATCGTCCAGGTGATCGCTGAAATGCGCTTCCATCGCTTGCGCCACACGCGAATGCAAGATGCGCCTGGTGTCAGCCAGCAGCTCGCCGTAGGCCGCCTCCCGGGTGAGTGCGTGCTTGAACACGTATTCCACATCGGGGAACACCGTTCGCTCGAAGATGAATTCGGCACTCTGCAGGCGGTCGAGCATCTCCTGGAGCTGCATTTCGGAACTCTGCGCCACACGCTCGATGAGACGCAGCGGGGACGCATTGCCGAGCACCGCAAGCATCTGTAGAAACGCCTTGTGCTCGGGCTCCAAGCGGTCGATGCGGGCCACCAACACGCCCTGCACCGTTGCGGGCATCTCGATCGTCGCCAATGCGCGGGTGAGCACGATCTCTTCACCGCGTCGCATCAGAACACCATGATCGAACAGGGTCTGAACGTACTCCTCCATGAAGAATGGATTTCCCTGCGTCTTCTCGACAATGAGCGATTTCAGCTCGGCGAGCGCGGGAGCTATTCCGAGCAAGGCGATCAGCAACGCTTCGGCATCCTCACGCCCGAACGCTTTCAAGCGCAATTGGCTGTGCGACGTGGCAGCGTCCCAGCTGGGTTGGTACTCGGGACGATAGTTGACGAGCAGCAGGATGCGCGCACCTTCCACGGCGCGGCCGAACATCGTCAGGAAGCTCTGACTCTCGGCGTCCAGCCAGTGCAAGTCCTCCATCACCATCAAGACCGGCTGGTTGACGGCTTCGCGCAGCACCAGTCGCTGAATTGCGTCGAACGTCCGGCGGCGCCGAATCTGCGGATCCATCTTGTCGATCGGCGCGGCAGGATCCCTGACGCCCAACAGGGTCAACAAGAAGGGGATCGTGTCATCGAGGCTGCGATCGAGCCCCAGCACGCGGCCCGTCACCTTCTCCAGCTTACGGCGGTCGTCGTCGCCCGGCGCAATCTGCAGATAGCTCTTCAGCATGTCGATCAACGGCAGGTAGGGAAACGCCTTGCCGTAGGAGTCCGAACTGCATTCCAAGATCAGGCAGCCCTCTCTCGCCAGCAGCTTGAACTCGTGACACAGGCGCGACTTGCCCACGCCCGCCTCGCCGATGACCGCGATGATTTGTCCTTCGCCCGCCTTGGCCAACTGCAGCATCGCCTGCATCCGTTCGAGCTCGTGCTGGCGACCGACGAACCGTGCCAAACCGTGGCTGGCGGACACTTCGAGGCGGGTACGCAATGGGCCGATGCCGGTGACTTCGAAGAGGTTGACGTTCGCACTGACGCCTTTCAACGGGACGCTGCCCAGGCTGCGAAACTCGAAGTAGCCCTCCGTCAGGCGATGGGTGGATTCGCTGACGACCACTGCGCCGGGTGCCGCGACGTGCTCAATGCGAGCCGCCAGTCCCGTCGAGTGCCCGATCGGAACATAGTCCGCACGCTGGTCGTCGGTCGGGATCGAACGCACGACCACTTCACCGGTATGGATCCCCACCCTGATCTGCATGGCGGGCAGCCCGTATTCCCGCAGCAGCCGGGCGCCGTACCCTTTCATCTGCTCCTGCATGCTGAGCGCCGCATAGAGAGCCCGGCGGGCGTGATCCTCGCGCGCGATCGGAGCGCCGAAGAAGGCGAAGATGCCGTCACCAAGCGACTGGGCAACATAGCCTTCGTAGCGGTACACGGCAGTCATCATCAAGCGCAGTGCCGGATCGATCACCTGCCGCGCGAGTTCCGGGTCCATGCCGTCGAGCAGCGCCATCGAGCCCTTGATGTCCGCGAACAGCGCGGTGATGATCTTGCGCTCGCCGACGTGCTGCGTGAGATGTACTGCGTGGCCCAGCCGGAACCGCTCGGCCAGATACGCGGGAACGTACGGATCCGCCGCGACAGCCTCGGCCGACACGCCAGGACGCGCAGACGGCGAAGGTTCAAACGTCGTTGCCGCAACGACCGCCGGTTGCGGAGTCAGCTGCGTTCCGCACTTACGACAGAACTTGCTGACTGCCGCATTCGCGGCATGACAGCCGCTGCAAATCAGCTCGAGCTTGGCACCGCAATCCTGACAAAAGTTGGCATCGGCCAGATTTTCACATTGGCAGAGGCGACACTGCATTCGCGGCTCCCAGTGATCTGGTGGCGCAAGAAGCCGAGAAACGACAATGCAGTACTGTCACACAGGACGATCGTAAGCGGGCAGGCCAAAGCACTCTTGCAGGACGGTTTCCGTGGAACGCAATGCACCGTCCACCCAAGCTTGTTCATCCGAATACGCTTCACCGCAAATGTAGACCTTGCCCTTGATCGGGTTCTGCAGCCGCGCTGCGATGGCCTTATCGTCCGCGCCGATCACCCACGAGTGATCGCCGTCCCCGAACTCCGGCGAGCCCCAACGCACATAGGTCGACAACAGCGGATCCGGCAAGGCGTTGTCGCCGAAGAACTCGGCAAGCTGCCGCATCGCCTGCTCGACCACGAACGTACCGGCCGGCGTCGTGTGCTTGGGTTGCGTCAATCCATCGGTAGGCGTGAAGGGCTTGCCCGTCTTCTGCAACTCCTCCCAATATGTGGTGCGATCGAAATCGCAGTAGATCGTCATCGACGCCGGCCCTTTGTCGTCATTGGCCGCAATGGGCCAATAGCAGTAAAACTGGGCCATCGGCAGGTCGGTGAAAGAACCGCCTGCGGCAATCTTGTAGCGGTCGAACCACCACCGCTCCTTGAAGTACAGGTTGATCTTCGTGAGCGGCATGGTGGTGACGCTGCGGATGTCAGCCATGAGCTGACCGTTGTCGCGCAGCGCCGGACATTGCGAGCAAAGGAGCTCGAGCGGACGACTGGGCAGCCCGAGGACGAGTTGCGGACAAAGAAAGTGCGTCGTCCAGCCGTTGTCAGTATGGGCTCTCACGTTGAGCAGGTTCTTGTCAGTGACGTCGAAGTCGAAGGCATCGACGTGATGTCCCAGGAGAATCCTTCCTCCCATTTCCTTGATCTGCTGCGCAAGCGTGTCCGACAGCGTTTCGTAGCCGGGCCGTAGCGTTAGATAGTTGGGCAACTTGTCGAAGTCACCCATGGTCTGGAAGCCGACGCCGGCGTTGACCTTTTGGTCATAGAACGCGAGGAACCCCATCGAGTCCTCGATCATCTGCAAGCATTCCTGAGAAAGACCGAAGTCGACGAGCAATGCCCAAAAGCCCCATTCATACAAGGGCACGCCGCGATAGCGGAATTCGAGGCGAATCTTCTGCCAGTCCTCGGGGGTTTGCGGATACCACTGCTTCGGATCGACACCATTCTCTGTCAGCACCGTGTCGAAAACCTCTTGAAGAATCTTGTTCGGCTGGCGCTGTTTCTCCTGGTCACGCAGGAAGTAGCGGCTGCTCCAGAGGTCGGGATTGCCCGCCATGTCGCCAAAGGTGAAGCGGCGGCCACGCAGGTAGTAGATGTTGTTGTCGTCCCCCATGTTGAACGGCATGATGTCCTTGTCGAGCGACAGCGTCTTGAGCAGCCACATCAAGTTCTTCATGCTATCGACAAAGCGCATGCCGCCTTCTTCGTTCTTGACCAAGGTGCCGTCGATGACGACGAGATCGGTATCCAACCGTCCGCCGGGGCGATCGAGCATTTCCAGGATGACGATCTTCGTCGTAGGCTTGTGCCTGAGCATCCGCCAAGCGAAGTACAGACCGGCCATGCCGGCGCCAACGACGACGATGTCTGGCTGAATTGCCTCTGCCGTATTCGATTCCGTCATCTGTGCCTCCCGGACCGGTTTGCCGTAGTGAGGTATGCGTGACGCAGATCGTACGGCCAGGGCGACTAAAACGCGGACTTTCGCACTCTTGTGGAACCAGATGTTACGAAATCGTACTTACATTCGGCCGCTACGCGATTGTTCAGCGATGGCAATGGCTCCGGCAGCAAGTACCGTCAGCGACGCCGGCCGCAGGAGCTAGGTTTCGATGAGCGCTCGATCAGCGCCGCGCCCAGCAGGATGAAGCCGGTGCGCGCCACCAGCGCGATCACGATGCCGATCAGCAGCGCCTTCTGTTGCGCCTCGCGCGGCACCTTGAAGCTGGACATGATCACCAGGAAGACGAACACGTTGTCGACCGACAGCGCCTTCTCCGTCAGGTAGCCGGCGAAATACTGGGTGCCGGACTCGGTGCCGCCGAGCACCCACACCATGACAGCGAACAGGACGGCCACGCCGATGTGGGCGGCCGATCGGCGGGCGGCTTCGGCGAGCATGGGCACGTGCGCCGTGCGGATGTGGAAGAAGTAGTCGAACAGCAGCAGGGCGACGATCAGGGCGATCGTCACTTCCCAGACCAGCGGGCCGTGAGTCATGTCGCACTCCTCGAGGAGCCTGAATCCGATGAAAGACACCGCGGGCTGACCATGCCCGCGGCCCGGCCGGGCCGCTACCGCTCGGCACCGCCCGGCGCTAGTATTGCCGCATGCAACGCTTGCTCATTGCGCTGGGCGTGCTCCTCGTCGTCGCGGGCCTTGCCTGGCCCTGGCTGTCGCGGCTGCCGTGGGGGCGCCTGCCGGGGGATTTCTCGATCGAGCGTGAAAGCTTCAGCTTCCATTTTCCGCTGATGACCTCGCTGATCGTGTCGATCGTCCTGAGCCTCGTCGTCTGGTGGTGGTGGCGCAAGTAGGCTTCGATCCCTCAAGGCGGGTTCTCCTCCCTGAAGATCACCTGGCTGCGCGTGCTCTCCACGCCGGCCAGCGCCTCGCGGCGCGGTTGGCAAATCACTGCTGTATTCCCGAGGTGGCCAGATCGGCCTGGACCATGGCCATCAACGACCTTCGCGGGTGACCGTTCCCGAGAAGTCGAGTTGCTGCCTCTGACATCCTGCTCATCGCGCACTAGCGCCAGCGCCACGCGGCAGCGCTTTTCAGCTCCGCGCGCATGCGAGTGGGCGCCATGAGTCGCGAACAATTGACGATTGCTGACGCTGGACCACCTACGAATGGCCAAGGCCTGGCTCGACCGGGATGCGCGGCTAGCAGAAGCGATGCACCGCTCCAACCTGAAGAAGACAGTCGAAAACTGCGAGCAGAACTTCGTCAAGTCAGGCGTTGGTGAGATGCCTCGAGTGCATGCCGTAGGCTAGCCATCAAACATGGTCTATGCCGCTCCACGCCGGTGCGTTGGCGCAGAGCTTGCGCAGCAACTGCTGCAACTGCTGACGCTCTTCGGTCGTCAGGCATTCCATCATTGCCTTCTCGCGTTCAACCAGCCCAGGCATGAATCGGTTGTGCATCTTGCGGCCGGACGCCGTGATGAATATGACCTGCCTGCGCTGATCGATCTCGTCAAGCTCCCGTCGGATCAACCCCTTCTTCTCCAGCGCGGTCACGGCGCGGCTGATGTTGTTCTTCAGGTGTCCGGAAAAGTCGCAGATGTCTGAAGCGGAAATGCCGTCTCTGAAGTACAGGAAGATCAAGGAAAGAATCTCCGGCCTCGTCAACCCGTACTTTGCTTCGATGGACCGGAACGACGGTTCGCGATACGAATTGATCATGTACCCGAGCTTGTAGGCGTACGGAATCGCAACGCCTTCCAGGATGTCGCTCAGGGGTCGAGAGGTCGTCCGCTGATGCAAGCACAGCTCGCGGATCAGGTGAACTGCACGATCGTTCCAGTGCTCGTCGCCGAACAGCATCTTCGTGCTGGGCGTGTTCGCAGCCTGGCAATTACGGCACGCGAGCGCCTACATGGCTTCGCCGACATTCCAGTACTCAAGGAGTTCGGGGTGGAGATCGACATGGGCCCGTGGTTGGGGTTCCTCGCTCCGGCTGGTACTCCTGCTGACATCGTCAACAAGCTCAATGCAGCAATTTCCGCAACGATGGCGGAACCTCAGGTCGCTGAATTCATGAGCAAGATGGCGATAGTCATTGAACAAATGACCCCGGGCGCATACCAGCACTTCTACAACAGCGAGTTCGACCGTTGGGGGGCCTATATTCGTACAGCGAAAGTGACTCTGGATCGGTAGTTGACCGCCCGCGTTGGCGCAGACTACTCGAGTGTGGCGAACGGCCGGGCCCAAACTTGCCCGTCGCCCTACTCCGACGAACATCGGGAACGCAGTGCGAAAGCCGTCCTCGCCCCCAGAATGCTGAAACTCGGCAATCAGCCCAGTCCAGCCCATAAACAATGAAAGCGTCCCTTGGGACGAACAGGGCCGTCTCGCCGATTCGGGTGAATCGATATTCCTTGCCCTCTGATCATCGAACTTGGGTTGATTTGCGCCCCTCGCCACCCGCAGCGAATTTTTCGCCGGGTGCAACAATGGGGCGTGGCCAAGCCCTGGCAGAACTTACGACGACCTGTTTTCGCCCTATGCGGTCGCGCTGACTCCGGCCCTCATACTCGCGCGGCCAAGAAGTCCAGAAGGCAGGCGATGCGCGCCGCCAGTTTCGTGTTGCGGTAGTACACCGCATTGATCCCCTGGCGTACGTCCGCCGTGTGCCCACCGAGGCAGGCAGGTAATGCGCGTGGAGCACGAGTACGCACGCGATGGCGCCTGGGCGTACTTGGCGGCGTTGGACGTGCATCGCGCCAAGGTGTTCGGCCGCTGCGAAGCAACCACAGGCATCGCGCCCTTCGAGCGTTTGGTCGATCAGGTCATGAGCCAGCCGCCATATGTCAGCGCAAGACGCGTGTTCTGGGTCATGGACAACGGCTCCTCGCATCGTGGCCAGGCGTCAGTGCGGCACCTCACGCAAGCCCATCCCCGATTGGTTCCGGTCCACGCACCGGTCCACGCCAGTTGGCTCAATCAGATCGAAATCGACTTCTCGATCGTGCAGCGCAAGGTGCTGACCCCGAACGACTTCCCTTGCTTGGAGGCGGTCGCGCTCAACGGCTGGCGAACTTCGAGCGCTACTTCGAGAGCACGCGCGTCCATTCGAGTGGAAATTCACCCGCACCGATCTCAATGCCATGACCGTGCGCATGCGTGATCGCCGGGCGCAGAGCCAGCCCTTGAAGCTGGCCGCTTGAAGAATACGTGTGCGAATTTCCGAAACGGACTACTAAGTGTCGCGGTCAGATCTCGCCTCTGAAGATCGCTTCCAGGTCCACCTCCTCGGTCGTCTGCTCCAGCTTCATGCTGCTCTCGATATGGTCGAGGTGCTCGCGCATCAGCCGCTCGGCGCGCGCCGGATCGCGCTTGGCGATGGCCTCGATGATCTGCGAGTGCTCGTCGGCGCGGCAGCTCGAGCTGGTCGGTGCGTCGTATAGAACGATCATCAGACAGGTCAATATCGACAGCTCGCGCATGCTGCGCGCCAGCGCCGTGTTGCCCGCCAGTTCGGCCGCCAGCGAATGGAATTCACCGGACAGCCGGATCACAGCGCGCTTGTCATCGCGGCGGCGGGCATCGAGCTCGAGTTCCTGGTGCTGGCGCAGGCGCGCCAGCTTCTCGGGCGTGAGTGTCTCGATCAGCCGGCGCAGCACCGCCGGCTCGATCAGCCGGCGGGCTTCGAACACATCGAGCGCTTGCTCGATCGAGGGCTTGGCAACGTAGGCGCCGCGCTGCGGATAGAGCTCGACGATCTGCTCGTGCGCGAGCCGCGCCAGCACTTCGCGAATGCGCGCCCGGCTGGCGCCGAAGATCTCGGCCAGGCGCTCCTCGCCGAGCTTGGTGCCGGGAGGCAGGCGGTGCTCGAGGACGGCGACATAGATCTTTTCGTAGATTTCGTCCTGCGTGTTCTCGCGTTCGAGTCGGGCTTGCGAGGCAGGCTTGCGCGCGCTTTTGGTTGGCATGTCTGGGTTGAGCTTGGCGAGCGGATCGGACGCCAGCAGCACGCGTGCATGGCGGCAGGCGGCGGGATGGCGGTCCATTATCGCCAGCCGAACATGCGGCCCCAGCCGCTCACCTGCGCCGGATCGGCGCCGGCGGCGCGCAGTTGCCCCCATACCGTGGTGCTGACGGTGTCGAGCAACGGAATGTCGAGTTCGGCCTCCACCGCCTCGGCCAGCGGTGCCGCCCGCAGGTTGGTGCAGAAGGTGGTGATGGCCTCCGGCCGTGCCGGCGCCACCTCGCGCATCAAGGCCATCAGCCGTTGCGGCGCGACCGATGCGAAGGCGTGGTTGACGCTGATGCCGAGGTGGCGCTCGGCCACCACTTCGATGCCGATGCTGCGGTAGTTGTCGACAATTTTCTGTTGCACATCTGCGGTGTACGGCGTCACCAGCGCGAGCCGCTTCACGCCTCGCAACGCGAGCAGTTCATTCAGCGCCAGCACCGCGGTGGTGGCGACGATGCCGGTGCGCTCGCGGATGCGTTCGACCAAGCGCCGGTCGGCGTCGAAGCCCAGCCAGCCCGAGGAGGTGCCGCTCCAGCCGATCACGTCCACCTTGGCGTCGGCCAGCAGCTCGGCGGCCGCGAGGATCTTGCTGTCGTCGAACTGGCCGAGCCCCTGCGCCGACAGCGAGATCTCGGTTACCTTGAAGCGTGAGAAGTGGGCGCTGCAGCCGGGCACGGCCGCCGCCAGCGCACTGGTCAGCGGCTCCAGCGCGGTGTTGGATGAGGGCGTGAGCACGCCGAGACGAAGGGTCTGGTGCATGGGAATCCTTTCGGGCAAGCTTCGTCGCGAACCATATTGTCGACATTAGTGTAATTACCGAGATCGACAAACAAATTGTCGACGATGATGTCGACAAAATGAACACGCCCCACCCCTTCGACTTCGTGCTGCGCAACGCCCGCGTGGCAACCGCCAGCGACACCTTCGACGCAGACATCGCCGTTGTTGGCGGGCGCATCGTCCAACTCGGCACCGGGCTGGCCGGCGGTGCGCGCGAGATCGACGCAGCCGGCCGCGTCGTGACGCCCGGCGGTGTGGACGCGCACTGCCACCTCGACCAGCCGATGGCGTCGCCGCTGCGCATGGCCGACGACTTCGAAAGCGGCACCCGAAGCGCGGCTTGCGGCGGCACGACCACCGTGATCCCTTTCGCCGCACAGGAAAAGGGCCAGTCGCTGCGCGCCGCCGTCGCTGACTACCACCAGCGTGCCGAGGGCCGCGCCCACGTGGACTACGCCTTTCACCTGATCGTCAGCGACCCCACGCCCAAGGTGCTGAACGAGGAACTGCCGGCGTTGATCCGAGAGGGCTACACCTCGTTCAAGATCTACATGACCTATGACGACCTGAAGCTCGACGACGGCCAGATCCTCGACGTGTTGTCGGTTGCGCGCGAGCACGGCGCGATGGCGATGATCCACGCCGAGAACGCAGACTGCATCGAATGGCTGACCAGGAAGCTCGAGGCCGCCGGCCGCACCGCACCACGCTTCCATGCCCATTCGCGGCCGATGCTGGTCGAGCGTGAGGCGACGCATCGCGCGATCGCGCTGTCGCAGCTGGTCGACGTGCCGATCCTGATCGTGCACGTCTCGGGTCGCGAAGCGGTGGAGCAGATCCGCTGGGCGCGCGCCCACGGCCTGTCGGTGTTCGCCGAGACCTGCCCGCAGTACCTGTTCCTGACTGCGGCCGACCTCGGACTGGACGACAGCTACCAGGGCGCTCGCTGCGTCTGCAGCCCGCCACCGCGCGACAAGGCGAACCAGGAGGTGATCTGGAACGGCCTGAACGACGGCTTGTTCACCGTGTTCTCTTCCGACCACGCACCCTTTCGCTACGACGCGCCGGAAGGCAAGAAGCCGGGCGGCGAGGAAGTCGCGTTCCGCCACATCCCGAACGGCATCCCCGGCCTCGAGACGCGCCTGCCGCTGCTCTACTCCGAAGGCGTGCTGGGCGGCCGCATGACGCTGAACCGCTTCGTCGAGCTGACCTCGACCAACCCCGCTAAGGCCTATGGCCTGCATCCGCGCAAGGGCACGATCGCGGTCGGCAGCGACGCCGACCTGGTGGTCTGGGAGGAGCGCGAGTTCGTGCTGCGCAACACCGACCTGCACCACAACGTCGACTACACGCCCTACGAGGGCCAGCGGCTGCGCGCCTGGCCGGCACTGACGATCGCCGGCGGCGAGCTGCTGTGGGACGGCCAGTTCCACGGCCGCGCCGGACGCGGGCGCTTTCTGGCCTGCGACGCACCTTCGCTGCTGCCGCGGCGCGCCTGACCATGAAGCTGCTCCTGATCAACCCCAACATCTCCGACAGCGTCACGGCGCTGATCGACAGCGAGGCGCGCCGCGCGGCCTCGCCCGAAACGCGCATCACGACGCTGACCGCGCCCTTCGGCGTGGCCTACATCGAGACCCGCTTCGAGGCGCTGATCGGCGCCTACGCCGCGGCGACGCTGGCGGCCGAGCACGGCGCGCTGCACGACGCCGTGGTGGTCGCCGCCTTCGGCGATCCCGGCCTGGCGGGCCTGCGCGAGGCGCTCGACATCCCGGTGCTCGGCCTCACCGAAAGCGCGCTGATGAGCGCCTGCATGCTCGGCCAGCGCTTCTCGATCATCGCGATTTCGCGCCGCATCACCGCCTGGTACCGCGAATGCGTGGCGGCGAACGGGCTGGCCGATCGGCTCGCCAGCATCCGCCACCTCGACCAGCCGCTCGCGGACATCGGCCGCGTGCAGGACAACCACGCCGCGCATCTGGCAGCGCTGTGCGAGCGAGCCGTCGACGAAGACGGCGCAGACGTCATCGTGCTGGCCGGCGCACCACTCGCGGGCCTGGCGCGCAGCCTCAAAAGCCGCCTGCCGGTGCCGGTGGTCGATGGCGTGTCGAGCGCGGTTCGCCACGCCGAGACGCTGGTGGCGCTGCAGTCCGGCACGGCCCGCCGCGGCAGCTTCGCGCCGCCGCCCCAGAAGCCGAACCGCGGGCTGCCGCCCGCCATCGAGGCGCTGCTGCGCCGCCAGTGATCCGAACTCTTCACCCACCACCCGCGGAGACCCTGAACCATGCAAAGACGTCACATCCTCCAGGCCGCCGGCGCGGCCGCCGCATCGCTGGCCGCGCCCTCCATGTTCGCCCAGGCCTTGCCGGCTACGCCGATCCGCCTGGTCGTCGGCTTTCCGCCCGGCGGTGGCGCCGATGCGCTGGCACGGGTGGTGGCGCAGAAGCTCGGCGGCCTGTGGAACCAGCAGGTCGTGGTCGAGAACAAGGCCGGTGCCTCGGGCACGCTCGCGGCCGACTACATGCTGCAGCAGCCGCCCGACGGCAGCGTGCTGCTCCTGTCCACCATCAACAGCCACGCGCTCGCGCCGGCCGTGCGCTCCAACCTGCGCTACAACGCCGAGCGCGACTTCGTGCCCGTGGTGCTGCTCGGCGTCACGCCCAACCTGCTGATCACGAGCGCGACGAACCCTGTGAAGTCGGTGAAGGAAGTCGTCGCGCAGTGCAAGGCGCAGCCCGGCAAGATCAGCTTCGGCTCCGCCGGGCCCGGCACCATCCAGCACTTCGCCATCGAGATGTTCAAGCTGCAGGCCGGCGTCGACGTGCTGCACGTGCCATACAAGGGCAGCGGGCCGTTGCTCACCGACCTGATTGGCGGCCAGATCCAGTACACCTTCGAGACCATGACGGCCGCCACGCCGCACGTGAAGAACGGCCGCGTCGTCGCGCTCGCGCAGACGCGCGCCAAGCGCTCGAAGGCCTACCCCGGAGTGCCCACCATGCAGGAACAGGGCTTCCCCCAGTTCGAGACCATGAACTGGTACGGCATCTCCGGCCCGGCCAAGCTGCCCGCGGCGCTGGCGCGCAAGATCAACCAGGACGTCAACGCCGTGCTCGCGATGGCCGACGTGCAGGAAAAGTTCGAAGGCTTCGGGGTCGAGGACGGCGGCGGCCCGGTCGACGCCTACAGCAGCTTCACGCACAGCGAGATCGCCAAGTGGGCCAAGGTGGCGAAGGACGCCAAGGTCTCCATCGACGGCTGAGGGGGCGCCGGCCACCACCCGATGGCGCGCAACTTGCAAGAGGCACGCCATGACAGCAAGCTCGCCCCGCCGCCCCTCCAAGACCGCCAAGATCACCCGCATCGACCGCGACAGCGACAGCACCGTGCAGTCGCTCACGCGGGCAATGCAGTTGCTGGAACTGCTTGCCGACGATGACGAAGGCTACCGCCTCGTCGACATCGCCGCGCACAGCGGCCTCTCTTCCTCCACCGCGCACCGCCTGCTCACCACGCTGGAGCAGCGCCAGTTCGTCCAGTTCGACCGCGAGACCAACCTCTGGTATGTGGGCGTGCGCTGCTTCTCGGTCGGCGCCGCGTTCGCGCGGCGGCGCCGCATCGCGCCAGTCGCGCTGCCGGTGATGCGACGCCTGCGCGACAGCTCCGGCGAGAGCATCAACCTCGGCATCGCCGACCTGGGCGACATCGTGTTCGTGACCCAAGTCGAAAGCCGCGAGCAGATGCGCGCCATGGGCAAGCCGGGCTTTCGCGCGCCGCTGCACGGCACGGCGATGGGACAGGCGATCCTCGCCGCGATGGCGGAGGACGATGTGCTGCAGTACCTGCGCACCTACGGCCTGCCGAAGCTCACGGCCAACACCATCGCGCGCGCGTCGCGGCTGCACGAGACCCTCGGCGAGGTCCGCCGCGCCGGCTTCGCGATCGACGACGAACAGAACGCGGTCGGCCTGCGCTGCATCGCCGCAGCGATCCGCGACGAGCATGGCCAACCCTTCGGCGCGATCTCGCTCGTCGGGCCGACGCAGCGCATCAAGAGCGCCGACTTCGCGCAGCTCGGCGCGGCCGTGCGCGCCGCGGCCGACGACATCACCGCAGCCTACGGCGGGCGCATCAGGTAGCGCGCTTCTTCCGCGGGCGCGCAGCGCCAAGTGCTTGATTCGAAAAGAGTTTTTCCGCCTCTCCCGCTCCGCGGAAAAGTCTGCAGGCGCGCCCTGCCGCGCGCTTCAATGCGTGCACGTTCCCCTTCACTGCACAGCCACGAAAACCCATGAAAACACTGCTCCCACCGGACCCCGTGAGCCGCGGGCTGACGCGCGTCTGTGACTGGACCGTCATCGCCTGCGGCTGGTGGCTCATCGCTCTATCGGTGATGACCTGCATCGAGATGCTCGGCCGCAAGGTCTTCTCGTTCAGCTTGCAGGGCATCGACGAGATCGGCTCGTATACCTACGGCATCGTCGGCGCGTTCGGCTTCGCCTACACGCTCATCACACGCAGCCACACGCGCGTCGACTTCCTGCTGTCGCGCTTCCCCATGAAGACGCGCGCGCTGCTCAACCTGCTCGCGATGCTGAGCCTCGCTGCCCTGTCGATGCTGTGCCTCTGGCGCGGCTGGCACGTGGTCGTCGAAAGCATCGAGCTGCACAGCACCGCGGCCACGCCGCTGGCCACGCCGATGTGGATCCCGCAATCGATCTGGCTCGGCGGCTATCTGATGTTCGCGCTGGTCGCGGGCTGGGCCGCGATCGATGCGCTGCGCCTCTTCCTGGCGCGCCGCACGCAGGAGCTCAACACGCGCTTCGGCCCGCAGACGCTCGAGGAAGAGATCGAGGCCGAGACCGACATCCACGTGAAGACACCCGCGGAAACCGCGTCCATCCACACGACCCCCGCCGGAGCCACATCATGATCGGACCGCTCGAAATCCTGGCCGGCCTGGCCATCATGCTGGGGCTGATGTTCCTCGGCTTCCATGTCGCGACGACGATGCTGGTCGTCGGCCTGCTCGGGTCGCTGATCCACTTCGGCATGCCGGCGATCAACGCGGTAGGCGAGCAGCTCTGGGCCGCCGGCGAAGACTACCTGCTGCTGTCGATCCCGCTGTACATCCTGCTCGGCGAGATCCTGATGCGCGGCGGCGCCACCGACAAGATGTACCAGTCGCTCGGCCAGTGGCTCAACCGCATGCCCGGCGGCCTGCTGCACACCAACATCGGCGCCTCGGCGCTGTTCTCCGCGGTGTCGGGCTCGTCGGTCGCGACCGCGGCGACGATCTCGACCGTCGCGCTGCCGGCCTTCAAGAACCGCAAGTACGACCAGCGCATGGTGCTCGGCACCATCGCCGCTGGCGCCAGCCTGGGCAACCTGATTCCGCCCGGCGTGGCTTTCATCATCTACGGCTCGATGACCAACACCTCGGCAGCGCGGCTGTACATGGCCGGCATCCTGCCCGGCGCGATCATGACGGTGCTGTTCCTGCTCACCATCCTCGCAATCTGCGTCTGGAAGCCCTCGATCGCCGGCACTCGCGAAGCCGGCACGGCGATGCGCGAGAAGCTGCGGCACTCGGTGCACCTGCTGGGCCCGCTGGCCGTGTTCTCGGTCGTGATGGGCGGCATCTACACCGGCTGGGCTACGGTGACCGAAAGCGCGGCGCTCGGCGTGATCGTGTGCCTCCCGATCGCGGCGGCCTACGGCAAGCTCAAGGTCGGCATGCTGCACGAGTGCTTCCGCTCGACCATGCGGCTCACCGCGATGACCGCGCTGATCCTCGTCGCGGCGCTGTACCTGAACTTCGTGCTGTCGATGCTCGGCGTGCCGCAGGCGCTCGCCAGCCTCATCAAGTCGGCCGACGTCTCGCCGATCATGCTGCTGTGGATGCTGGCGGTGATGTATCTCATCCTCGGCATCGCGCTCGAGACCATGCCGATGCTCGTCGGCACGCTGCCGGTGGTGTTCCCGATCATCCAGGCGGCCGGCATCGACCCGGTGTTCTTCGGCGTCTTCATGGTGCTGATGTGCGAGATCTCGCTGATCAGCCCGCCCATCGGCATGACGCTGTACGTGATCCAGGGCGTGCGCGGCGAAGGCTCGATCAACGACGTGTTCCAGGGCACCCTGCCCTTCTTCGCCGCCATGATCGTGATGACCGCGATCCTGATCCACACCCCCTGGATCGCCACCTACCTGCCGAACCTGATGTTCGGCAAATGACGGTCCCTCCCACGAAAGAACCCATGAAGCTCAAGCTCGCCCTCATCGCGGCCGCGCTCGCGTTCGCGCTGCCCGTCCACGCCCAGAACACCAAGCTTCGCGCCGCCGGCAGCCTGGTCTCCGGCGGCCTGATCCAGCAGAACAAGGAACAACCCTTCTTCGAGAACTTCGCGAAGAACACCGGCCTGCCCATCGACGTCGACTACAAGCCGATGGACGTGCTGGGCGTGAAGGACGCCGACGGCCTGCGCGTCGTCAAGTCGGGCTTGTTCGACATCGTGACCTTGCGGCTCGCGCAGGTGTCGCGCGACGACCCCTTCCTGCTGGGCCCCGACATCGTCGGCCTGTCGACCGACTACGACACCGCGCGCAAGGTGGTCGACGCCTACCGCGGCGCATTCGACAAGCGACTGCAGGAAAGGCACAACGCCAAGCTGCTCGGCACCTATCCCTTCGGGCCGCAGATCCTGTTCTGCAAGTCGGCGATCTCGGGTCTGGCCGACCTCAAGGGCAAGAAGGTGCGCGTGAGCGACCAGTCGCTCGCGAAGTTCATCGAAAAGCTCGACGGCATCCCGGTCGCCCTCGCCTTCAACGAGACGCAGCAGGCGCTCGAGCGCGGCGTGACCGACTGCGCCATCACCGGCCCGAGCTCGGCCAACTCGGCCGGCTGGCCCGAAGTGGCGACGCACGTGATGCCGATCGGCTTCCAGATTCACCTCGTCGCTTACGCGATCAACCTGAAGAAGTGGAACGCACTGCCGCCCGCCCAGCAGACAAGGATGAGCGAGGCCTTCGCCAGGTTCGAGACCGAGGCCTGGGCCTATTCGCGGGAACTGTGGGACGACGCGTCACGTTGCAACGTCGGCCAGGAACCCTGCAAGTACGGCAAGAAGTACGCGATGAAGGAAGTGCCGGTAAAGCCCGCCGACCAGAAGCTCGTGCGCGACGCGGTCGGCGCCGTCTCATTGCCGCTGTGGGCCGAGGTTTGCGACAAGTCCTACGACAAATGCTCGGCCACCTGGAAGCAGGCGATCGGTCCGCTGGTCGGAATTCGATGAACAAGTTCTTAAAGGAGTGATGCCGTGAAACTGAAATTCGTTCTCCCCTCGCTTGCCGCCGTCCTCGCGCTGGCCCTGCCGGCACATGCCGAAAACCCCAAGCTGCGCGTGGCCGGCAACCTGGTCGCCACCGGGCTGATCCAGCAGACGAAGGAGCAGCCCTTCTTCGAGAACTTCGCGAAGAACACCGGCCTGCCCATCGACGCAGACTACAAGCCGATGGACGTGCTCGGCGTGAAGGACGCTGACGGCCTGCGCGTGCTGAAGTCGGGCCTGTTCGACATCGTCACGCTGCGCCTCGCGCAGGTGTCGCGCGACGAACCCTTCTTCCTCGGCCCTGACATCGTCGGCCTGTCGACCGACTACGAAGTCGCGCGCAAGGTGGTCGACGCCTACCGGGATGCCTTCGACAAGCGCCTGCAGGAGCGCCATGGCGGCAAGCTGCTCGGCATCTATCCCTTTGGCCCGCAGGTCGTGTTCTGCAAGGTGGCGATCACCGGCCTCGCGGACCTGAAGGGCAAGAAGGTGCGGGTCTACGACCAGTCGCTCGCCAAGTTCATCGAGAAGCTCGGCGGCATCCCGGTCACGATCCCGTTCGGCGAGACGCAGCAGGCGCTCGAACGCGGCGTGACCGACTGCGCCATCACCGGCCCGAGCTCGGCCAACTCGGCCGGCTGGCCCGAAGTCACGACGCATTTCATGCCGATCGGCTTCCAGATCGCGCTCAACGCGTATGCGATGAACCTCACGAAGTGGAACGCGCTGCCGGCCGATCAGAAGGCGAAGATCACCGAGGCGTTCAAGAGGTTCGAGACCGACGTCTGGGCCTACTCCAAGGAACTCTTCGAGGACGCGTCGCGCTGCAACGTCGGCAAGGAACCGTGCAAGACGGTCAAGAAGTTCGCGATGAAGGATGTCCCGGTCAAGCCGGGCGACCAGCAGATGATTCGCGACGCGCTGACGACGGTGTCGCTGCCGATCTGGAGCGAGCTCTGCGACAAGTCCTACGACAAGTGCTCGGCCACTTGGAAGCAGGTCGTCGGCCCGGTGGTGGGACTGAAATGAGCTCACCCCCAGGCTTGCCCGCTTCGTGTGGCCGCCAACCCCCTAGCCGGGGGCAACACCAGCGGCCCGGCAAAGCCGGTTCCGCGGTGTTTCCCGAACGGGCCCGGCTGCGCCGGCCGTCTTGCGTCGCGGGTGGCGTCCGGCCTGTGGATCGACTGAAATGAAATTGCTCTGGCAACTTACGGCAACGCAGCTCGCCGCCGGTTTTCGCGACGCCGCGTTCACGCCGACCCAGGCGCTCGAGGCCTGTCTGGCGCGCAGTGCCGAGGTCAACCCGCGGCTCAACGCGCTGATCGCGCTCGACGCCGAGGGCGCGACCCACGCCGCCGAGCAAAGCAGCGCGCGCTGGCGCACGGGCCGGGCGATCGGCGCGTTGGACGGCGTGCCGATCACGATCAAGGACAACCTGCAGGTGCGAGGCCTGCCCACTCACTGGGGAAGCCGCGCGCTCGCCGGCTTCGTGGCCGAACGCGACGAGCTTCCGGTGGCGAAGCTGCGCGAAGCCGGCGCCCTGATCTTCGGCAAGACCAACGTGCCCGAGTTCACGATGCAGGGCTACACGGACAACCCGGTGTTCGGCCCCACCGGCAATCCGTGGAACCCGACCCTGACGCCCGGCGGCTCATCGGGCGGCGCGGCCGCGCTGGTCGCTGCGGGCGGATGCCCCATCGCGCTTGGCACCGACGGCGGCGGCTCGATCCGGCGACCCGCATCGCACACCAACCTGGTCGGCCTCAAGCCCTCGCGCGGCCGCGTGCCGCGCAGCGGCGGACTGCCGCCGATCTTTCTGGACTTCGAGGTCGCAGGGCCGCTCGCGCGTTGCGTGGACGACGTGGCCGCGGTGATGCAGGTGATAGGGCTCGGCCCGATGCGGCCAGTGGCACCAACGCCGGCGCGCATCCTGTACATCCCACGCTTTTGCGACCACCCGCTCGATCCGCAGATCGCGCATCTCGCCGATGCGGCGGCCCGGAATCTTTCCATGCTGGGCCATGAAGTGACGACAGCAGAGGGCTTCGATCTGGCAGAGGCGGTCAACCAGCGCTGGCCGCTGCTGGCGCAGGTGGGGCTGGCGTGGCTGGTCGAGCATCCGCAGGCGCTGTCGCCGACGCGTCCGTTCGATCCGGCCTTGTTCGCCCCCGCGATGCAGGCCAACGCGCAAGCCGGGCGCAGCGCGTCGGCCCTCGCGCTGTTCGACCTGCTGCTCGAAGCCGAGCGGTTGCGCACCGAACTGGCCATCCTGTTCGAGCGCTACGACTTCCTCTTGACGCCGGCGGCGGCGGCGCTTCCCTGGCCGGCCGGCGAAACGCATCCACCCCGAATCGATGGCCGCGAGGTCGGCGCGCGCGGTCACGCCGTCTTTGCTGGCTTCGCCAATGCGGTCGGCCTGCCGGCGATCGCGCTGCCCTGCGGCTTCGCCCAAGGCTTGCCGGTCGGCCTGCAGCTGGTCGCGCGCGAAGGCGACGACGACGCGTTGCTCGCGCTGGCCCGCGCGTTCGAGCGAGCTCATCCGTGGCAGCGCTTTCCCGAGCTCTGACGCCGGTGGCCGCCACGGTCACGCCGGACATCGCAGCGCGCGCCCTGTACATCGCGCGTCGCGACGGCCGGCGCGTGCCCTCGGCACTGGTGCAGCCTGCGGACCGCCACGAGGCCTATGCGATCCAGGACGCGACGCTGGCCGCTCTCGGCACCGTCGGCGGCTGGAAGGTCGGCGCGCGTGCGCCGGGACTGGAGCCGACCTGTGCGCCATTGCCGGCCGAAGGGCTGCGGTCCGACGGTGCGCTGCTGAAAGGCCCGGCTTGGCGGCTGCGCGGCATCGAAGTCGAAGTCGGCTTCCAACTCGGCGTCGACCTGCCGTCCCGCGCGGCGCCCTATACCCTGGACGAGCTGGCGTTCGCCATCGAATCGGTGCTGCCGGTGATCGAAGTCGTGGAGACCCGCCTCGCCGACTGGCTCGGCGCCGGCTCCGATGCGCAATTGGCAGACCTGCTGAGCCACGGCGCACTGGTGCTGGGGCGACGCCAGCCCTTCGAGCCGGCGTGGTTCGATCTGGCGAAGGTCGAGGCCGTGCTTCGCTTCGGCGAGCAGATCGTGGCCCATACGGTGGGCGAGCACCCGAGCCCCGATGCCGGCACGCTGCTCGAATGGCTGGCCAACCATTGCTCGGCGCGCGGCGTCGGGCTCAAGGCAGGCCAGGTCATCACCAGCGGCTCGTGCACCGGCATGCTGTTCGCGTCCCAGGGCACTGCCGTGCGCGTCGAGATCGCGGGTCTCGCGCCGTTGAGCGTGTCGTTCTGACCCCAGTCAAAAGGAATGGAAGTGCCCCTTTCGAAAATCGATGCCGTGGCCGACGCGCTGATTCATGCGCGTCGCACCAGGAACCTGGCGGATGCCGCGCCGCTGGCCGATGCGCTGACCGACACAGCCGATGCCTACGCAGTGCAGCAGCGCGTGGCGCGCGAACTCGGCGGGTTCGAAGCTGCAGCGCCGCAGTACTGGAAATCGGGCGGCCCGTCCCGCGGCGCGGTACTCACCCATGCGCGGCTGCCACCGGCCGGCGTATGGACCAGTCCGGCGCAGAGCGGCACCTGGCCGTTTCACATGCGCGGCATCGAGGCCGAGGTTGCGCTGCGGCTCGCGCGCGATGTCGATGCCACGCTCGCCGAAACGCTGGACGCAGGCAGCGCGAGCGCACTGGTCGATGCGATGACCGTCTCGATCGAGCTCGTCGACTCGCGCTGGCGCGAAGCACTGGGCGCGCCGGCGCTGTTCAAGCTGGCCGACCTGCAGTCGCATGGCGCGCTGGTGCTCGGCCCCTGGATACCGTTCGCGGCGCGTGACTGGCGCGCGCAGACGTGCCGCGTGCAGATCGGCGCACAACCGGCGGTCGAACGCCGCGGCACCCATTCGCTCGGCGACCCCGCCTTCCTGCTGACGGCGTGGCTGCGTCACGCCACGCTGGACGGCCGCAGCCTGCCGGCGGGCACCGTCGTGACCACCGGCACCTGGGTGGGGATTCTTCACGCGGCCGCGGGCGATCTCGTCACGGCCGAGTTTCCGGGCATCGGACGCGCGTCCGTGCAGTTGTAGTTCCATCGACTCGCCACAGAAAAGGAGACCCATGATCGCTCTCGACAACCATCCCAGCGGCCGCCACTTCCTGCAGATCCCCGGCCCGAGCCCGGTACCCGACCGCATCCTGCGCGCCATCAGCCTGCCGACCATCGATCATCGCGGCCCCGAGTTCGCGACGCTCGGCAAGAAGGTGATCGCCGGCCTGCAGCAGGTGTTCCGGACGCAGCATCCGGTGGTCATCTACCCCGCGTCGGGCACCGGCGCCTGGGAGGCGGCGCTCGTCAACGTGATGAGCCCCGGCGATGCGGTCCTGATGTACGAGACGGGCCACTTCGCGACGCTGTGGCAGCGGATGGCGCAGCGCCTCGGCCTGGAGCCCGAGTTCATCGGCCTGCCCGGCGTCGACGACACCGGCTTGCCGCGCAGCTGGCGCCACGGCGTGCAGCCCGACCTGATCGAGGCGCGCCTGCGCAAGGACACCGAGAAGAAGATCAAGGCCGTGTGCGTGGTGCACAACGAGACCTCCACCGGCGTCACCTCCGACATCGCCGCGGTGCGCCGCGCCATCGATGCGGCCGGGCATCCCACGCTGCTGATGGTCGACACCATCTCGGGCCTCGCGAGCGCCAATTTCCGTCACGACGAATGGGGCGTCGACGTGACCGTCAGCGGCTCGCAGAAGGGCCTGATGCTGCCGCCCGGCATCAGCTTCAACGCCCTGTCGCCCAAGGCCATCGAGGTCAGCAGGACGGCGCGCCTGCCCAAGGCCTTCTGGGCCTGGGACGAGATCGTCGAGATGAACCAGGGCGGCTACTGGCCCTACACGCCGAGCACGAACCTGCTCTACGGCCTCAGCGAGGCGCTCGACATGGTGCTCGGACAGGGACTGCCGGTGGTGTTCGCGCGCCACCAGCGCTGGGGCGAAGGCGTGCGCGCCGCGGTCCGTGCGTGGGGCCTGCCGACGCAATGTGCGGACGAGCGCGTCCACTCGCCGGTGCTCACCGGCGTCATCACGCCGCAAGGCGTGGATGCCGATTCGCTGCGCCGGCTGATCCACGAACGCTTCGATCTCTCGCTTGGCGCGGGACTCGGCAAGCTCAAGGGTCGCATGTTCCGCATCGGCCACCTGGGCGACTGCAACGACCTGACGCTGATGGCCGCGCTGACGGGGGTTGAGATGGGCCTGAAGCTGGCAGGCGTGCCACTGGCCAGCAGCGGCGTCGCGGCGGCCATGGACTTCTTCGCAGCGACACCGCAGCCCAAAGTCTAGCAAGCTCCTCGCTTCACTCAACCCGAACTTCCGCTTCGCGGCGGCGGGAGCGGACGTCGAGCTTGAGGTTTCAAACTACCGACTTCGGTGGCCACAAGATGCTATGTAGCGCTGCGTGCGATCTGGGTCCGTCAAATAATTTGGCAAGGAGCACATTCGTGGTCAAAGGTCGACGTGGCCGCAACTTCCGCGGGTCACTGCAGGGTGACCGTTCCAAAAGATGGGGCACGTCGGTAACTGGGGTTTGCCGGTGCGCTTTGCGCGCATGCTGCATGTGGTGCACGGTGTTCGCACCTGCACGGATAGAAGCTCGTCCGAGCACTACTGGCTCGAACGCTCCATCACGCCCCGGCCTTGAACCAGGATGCGTGACCGCCACGCCGCGGCCGACTCGACATCGCGCAGGAAACCAGGCTTGACAAACCAGTCCTCATAGAAGCGGTAGTTTGTAAGGTCTTGTCGAGTGGGTTTGCGCCCTCCGCAACGGCTCCTCGCTTGTCGGTCATTTCTTGCTCTTCGGGGGCGCTGCGGGCCGCGCCGATGCGTCCAAACAAGCAGCCTTTGCTCTGTCTGAGATAGCGCTGTGAGGTTGTAGCGCCATATCGGCGCGGACTCGTCAAATGCAGGGGTTGCGCAATAGATGCCGCTCGCAACGATGGTCTCCAGCCGGTTCACGATCGAGCGTATGGTGTCGAGCGTGTCGTAGCGCACGAGAGCATCGAGCTCCTCGCCAGTGGCGATGCCGGTCACGTAGACGGTGAACATCTCGATGACGCCTACGAGAAGTGGAAGGGCATCGTGCAAGCCTCGGGCGCGACAATCGAATAGGTGCCCGTGTCGCAGAATGACGTCTCCACAATAGGCCGCACTGACGGCACGGAGACAGCAATGGCACAGCGCAAGAATCGAACAGACACCCTTCTGCTGAAGACAACCGCCCTCGCAGCGGTTGTCGCCCTGGCGCAGGGCTGCGCGCAGACCACGGCACAGCGGCCGGCGCCGTCGGGCGCCACCGTCGCCGCACATGTTGCAGCAGCCACGGGTGCCGCCGGATCCGATCTGACGGCGCTGTTGACTCTCTGCAAACCCGCTCCCGCCGCGCGGCCGCCCCAGGCCGAGCTGGACAAGGGCCTTGCCGCCTTCATCGCCAAGCCCGCACCGCCACCGGGCCAGGCTTTCGACAACCTGTATTTCGTGGGCGCCGACTGGGTCAGCGCCTGGGCGATCAAGACCTCGGACGGCATCATCCTCATCGATGCGCTCAACAACCAGGCGGAGGCCGCGGCACTGATCGAAGGAGGCATGCGCAAGCTGGGCCTCGATCCGGCGCAGATCAAGTACGTGATCGCGACGCACGGCCACGGCGACCACTACGGCGGCGCGCCGTACCTCTCGCAGAAGTACCGTGCGCGCGTGGTGATGAGCGAGACCGATTGGACCATGACCGAAACCAAACTTGAATTCGCAACGCCGATCTGGGGCGCGCCGCCGAAGCGCGACGTTTCCGTGAAGGACGGTGACCGCATCACGCTCGGCGATACCACCGTCTCGCTGTACATCACGCCGGGCCACACCATGGGCACGATCTCGCCAGTGTTCGACGTGACGTCTGGCGGCAGGAAGCACCGCGCCATGCTCTGGGGCGGCACGGGCTTCAACTTCGGCAAGGACGTGCCGCGGCTGGACAGCTACATCGATTCAACGCGGCGCATGGGCGCGGTGGCACAGGCGCAGCGCATCGACGTGCTGCTGTCGAACCACTCGGGCATCGACGGCTCGCAGGCCAAGCTGGCTGCGCTGCTCCAGCAGCCGGCCGGCGCGGCCAACCCGTTCGTGATCGGCACGCCCGCCGTGGAGCGCGCATTGAACGTGATGGGCGAATGCGCTCAGGCGCAGCGCGATCGGTTCGCGCTGCAGTAAGGCCGGCTCAATCTGGCGTGAACTTCTTGTTGAAGATGTCGACATCCGATGCCAACTCGAACGTCGCCACCTGCCCCATCTTCCCGTCGCTGAGGCGGCAGGCGGAGAACAGGCTGTAGCGGCCCTTGAAGTAGAACTCGTCCATCACGATCAGTGCGTACGGATACGGCACGAAGACCTGGTGCTCGAAGATGACGCGGTGCACGTTCCTGGGCGAAGGAAAGAGCTTGTAGTCGCCGGTGTCGATCGACTTTGCGGTGGCCATGGCGTGCTCGCTTCTTCTGCGTTCAGGCGGGGTCGCGCACGTCGGCCACGGGGTTGTTGCCGAAGTCCTCGCGCGCCAGATACTTAAGCACCTTGGCCGCCGCGGTGGCGGGGCTGTCGAGCCGGCCCTCCTCTTTCATGCTCACGAAGCGCGTTCGGTCCGGAAACTTCTCGGCCGATGCGCCGCGCAATTGCACCTGCATGTCGGTGTCGATCACCGCCAAACGCGAGAGAGATGATGCGTGCGCCGTTCGGCGCCCCTGCTTCCTCGAGCGCCACGACGCGCGAGAAGTGGTCCATGCGCTGCCCATGGCACTAGCCCCAGGCCCGATGGCGCGTCGAAGGCATGAGCCCAATGCCGTGCGTGCCGACGTGTGACCGCGTTTGGCCGTGAGTCGGCAGCACGTCGCACCAGCCAACCACTACACCCTCCAGAGCGGCAATCATCTGGCGCCACCGGTTCGCGACGATAGACGAGTACAACGCCCATGAATCCTCCTCTGGCGGCGCCTCCGTGAACGAGAGAAATCGCTTCTCTCGCGCCACTGTGTCGAGCGCGAGACGTAGTCCCTCGAAATGCTGCGTCGAAAGAGGTTCAATGGACAGGTTCATCTGATAGGAGCCCTGGAAGTTGAGCTCTTGGGCAGAACTCTGTCTGTCGCTCTCATGGGGAATGACCTCAGTCGTTGACACGTTGGTACTGCTCGATCTGACAGGCGTAGCTCCCAGGCTGCGTCGAGCATACCGAATAGCCCACAGGCGCGGTGCTTGCGCAGCCGGCCAGGACGCATAAAAGTACTGCGCTCGCGACCTTGAACATGAAGCCTCCGAACGACAGACCTGACAGCTGGGTCTTGGCTGCATTCTGCCCGTCAAGTTGGAGCGGCAGCGAACGTCGGGTTTTGGACCGTATCGCGTCATGCGGCCGAATCATCGAGCCAGAGGTCCTCGCGGCGCAGATGATCGGGCAGTGGTCGACGACGCGGCTTGCGTTGGTTGTCGCCCGGAGGCGCTACGTCCTTTGAGAGTTCAAGCGTTGAGCGACTGCTTTCTGGCTTTCCTTGCATGCTCTGAAACGCAGCTCTGGGCCCTTCGCGATGGCGCCGCGTCCGGCTACAGTCGGCCAGAAGCGGTCAACCACGTAGCCCGCCTCGCGCCCCGATGGCAATCGGTCCAGCGGGCTGCGCACCGAACTCAACCGAAGGACCGAATGATCACGAAATTCCTTATCTCCTTTCCTGCAAGGGCGATGGATGTCCCGGCACAGGACCTCGCCGCCGTGGGTGAAGCTGCGCGCGAGGTCATACGCGAGGCGAAGGCTGCAGGCGTGTACGTCTTCGGTGGTGGCATCAACGAAGATGTCGCACCGCTCATGGTCGCCTCAGACGGCGCGGTCACAACCGAAACCTATCCCCAGACGAAGGATTTCGACGGCGGCTTCTGTGTCCTGCAGCTTCCGTCGCGCGAAGCCGCCATCCTGTGGGCTGCAAAGATCGCCAAAGCTTGCCGCTGCTCGCAGGAACTCCGCGAGTTTGGGTATGACCCCGAGAGTTGACGGGCAGGGCCCGCAGCCGGCCAGAAGCGGTCGGTCGCAGCCGCGCTCTATTCGCAGGAATCTCAACGTGGGGTACGTCGTCTCGACGACTGCCTTCTGGGGGCAAGTGATCAACTTCTGGCAGGGACGGGGCTTCATTCGCAAATAAGGCCCTGCCGAAGTTGGCAGGGCCGAAAGATGCGATAGACAGCTCAGAAGCTCTTGGGTTGATTCCTGGCTTCCATGATTGCTGATTGAAGCTTGCGCTTCACTATGGCATCCTGAAGGTCAAGCCGCCCGCGCCGAGGGTATCTTGGCGTCTTGCCGGGCGCGGGCGCGAACCAGGCGTCATCAAAGGAAAGCCGGTGATGATTGACCAGGTCAAACTTGGTTGCCTTGGTTAAGCCCGTTTTGGCGCTGGCCTCAATGACGAACTCTCCCGGGCACACCGCTGTGGTGTTCTGGGATGTGGCGTATGCGACTACCACAACAGAACCGGCCGGGTCATCGGTCGCCTCTTCGACTTGAAGCACTAAGGCCGGGCGGTTCTTGGGGCCTGGCACGCCCATTTCCTGCGGAAAGCTGCACTCAACAATGTCGCCGAGTTTGGGCCGCGGTTTCCAGTAGTTCCTGCTCACAGCAGCGAGTCGATGACCTTACCTCTCCTTTTTGGTTCGGCCTTCGCGATGGTTTGGTGCTGTATCTTGGTGAGTGGCATCAATTTCTCCGTGTCCTGTTCGACGAAAACCTCGTCTCGCAGTCTAGCGAGTGCGTACAGGACGGTTTGGGTTTCGTTAAAGCCCAATTTTTTGGCCAGCGCCCGCAGCGCGTCTCTCGACACGGTAGTCAGCGTGTCGTCTTTGAAATTCAGCTTAAGTGGCTGATGGCTGGTGGTGGCAGGCATGGCGGCTCCGCGGATGGGTCTCTGGTATGTATATTATACATACCGCGTAGCTATATTGCAAGCTGACGTGCACCGCTGTTCATGAGGCGACCGAGGCGCCGAACAGAACCGTTCCCCTCGAGCTGCTGTCCCACAGGGCGGTTGAGGGCGTCGGTCCGGCGATGACGCGCATGTGGCAGGATCCGGGCCAATACCGGAAGTTCCTCACGACGCTCCAGTTTTCTTCCAGTGGAGCCTTGCAATTGCTCTCGCCCTGGCTGCGGCTGGCCGATATCTGATGTTCCAATCCAGCATGAAATTGAGTGACGCCGACAGAATCAGAGATGCAGATCGCACAGTACGTCCAAATCACATGCGCCCTTGTTTAGTGCTCCTCTTACTGTCGACGGTCTTGTTCGCTTGCACGACTCAACCATCGACACCGTATCGTCCGATGGGCGAAGGACAGGGGCCGTTCGGCTATGCCTCAGAAACTGTAGGCGATCTTCTGTTTCGCGTTGAGTTTTGGGGTTCGAATAGAACCCCTGCGAGAACGACAAAGGCATTCGCACTCTTTCGTGCTGCCGAGCTAGCCAGAACGCTCAACATGGTGGCCTTTACGATTGAAGATGGTCCGTTCGATCGTTCAGTACTAGACGGCGACGATGTTTTTTCAACCAACGACCGCGTTGGGCCGACGTTCTCGTTCGGAGCAGACACCGTGGGGCCCGTGCGCCGAGTCCAGACGTCGACGATTTGGATCCCCATACATGTCCCAACTCCCGAAGAGCGCTACGAGCGCACAGCCTCAAAACTCGTGATCCTGCGCGTCCGCATGCACCCAGAGCCTGTTGCTTCAGGGGACCCGCGAACTTTCATTACCGAGGAAGTGCTGGATCGCTTGGGGCCCCGGATCGTGCGTGGCCAATCGTCATGAGCGAGGGCAGCATGCGGCCAAGAACTGTCCTTGGGTCGCACCGATCGTGCGGCGGGTCAAGTCCGACTCCGGTCGTTCAACGGGCGAACGAGCCGGCAGTTTCGACCCATAACGGCTGTTCGACCAGGGTGCTGCGACGTCGGCTCCGGCTTAACGCCGCCGCCGAGCAGGGTCACTGCACCACCTGGCTGGCGCTTGCCAATGTTGCAGCGGGGATGGCGACGCCGAGGTTGCGTGCCGCCGCGAGATTGACGATCAGTTCATGCCGGGACACTCTCTCTACAGGTATGTCGGCAGGCTTTGCCCCTCTCAGAATCTTGTCCACCACTGCCGCCGAGTGCTTGGTCGCCTCGACAAAGCTTGTGCCGTAGCTGAGCAGGCCCCCTGCATCTGCATGGTCCCTCGGGGAGAGCGTGGGGAGGGTGTGTTTGACCGCAAGTTCCGCGATCCTCTTGCGATTCGGTGTGGTCACAGGGGTGGACAGAACGACGACTGCATTGGCGCCATCCTTCTTCGCGGCCTGGAATGCACCATCGAAGTCGGGATTGGGGACTCTCTCCACCTTGAGCGTGAATGTCTCGATGCCGGCTGACTGGGCTGCCTTCTCGACGGCTTGGAACAGGGTTGGAGCAGCACCCGAATCTCCTAGGATGCCAACGCGCTTCACGGTCGGGATTGCGGACTTGAGCAGCTCGAACTGCTTGGCGGCAAATTGCGGGTCGAAGGTCGTGGAGCCAGTGACATTTGCGCCGGGTCTTTCCAAGGTGGCGACAAGGTCCGTCGCGACAGGGTCAACCACCACCTCGAACACAATCGGCACATCCGATGTGACGCTCTTGGCGGCCCTGGCGGCAGTTGCTCCAACCACGACCAACACGTCCACCTTGAGCTTTAACAGTTCAGTAGCCGACGCTGCCATCTGGTCGAGCCGGTCCCCCTCCGGCCACCGCGCATCGATCATCACGGTGCGACCTTCCACATACCCGAGGCTGGCCAGTGTCTTGCGAAGGACCTCCAGCAAGGGCGTATTGGTAGGGCCCAGAAATCCCACCCGAGGAATGCCGGCTGGTTGCTGTGCGGAAGCAGTTGAGAACAACGAACCCATTAGAGCCGCAACGTGAACCAGCGCGAGTCGTCTGTGCATCATCGCTCCTAGGGGCAGGTGCGATCCTGCTCGTCATCAGGCGGTGAGTCAATCCCCACAAAGTCAGAGGCCCCGAACTTTTGTACGAGGCCTCGTGGTTCTTGGCTTCCCGCTGATCTGCCGGCTGCGACTTCGGTCTAGAGAGAACCGATCGTCCAAGACAGTGGAGTCAAGGGCGGACCAGTGTCGCTGGGCGTGCGTCCGACACCGACCCTTGCCGAACCGCTCCGGCCTTCGAACAGGCCGCCCCGTCCGAGTTCGGGCCTGGACGGCGGCTTCGGGGAAGATCAATTTGCGGATCACGACCGTCCGCTCCTGGCCGGGATGGTGGGCTTGAGGCGCAGCGGCGAACGGCAGCATCGCACTACATACCTGCCGTAGGTCGATCGGTGGCGACGGACGGCATCGGGCCCATTCCAGCCCGCCAGCGGACATCATGAGGTTCAAGGTAGCGTGCGGAACCGGCGCCTAACGCCTTGATGCGCAAACGGTCGGCGGAACCATCATGGGCGCCGATCGACAACTGCAGCAAAACCGAGAGCGTGAAAATCGCGGACTTCGGCAATTCGCGGGATGAGCTGCAACGGCACGCGCTTCAGCTCGAACATCTGCTGCACCATGTGCCTCACCCTCTCTTCGGCCAGATCGACCTTGAACATGTTGACCAGCGCCTCGATGTCGACGAAGTCTCGCGCGCGCTCGTTTCCCAACCCCTTGCGTTTGATGATGTCTGCGTACTCCGGCATCTGCTGGCAGATGGCCCGAATCTTCTCGCTGACAATCATGGCCGGCGAGTAGACGTAGATGCGATAGCCAAGGAGCTCGTGTTCCTGCTTGTCTTCGGTGTACTCATGCCGGCTGATGTCGACTGTGAACCTCGTCCCCTCGCCGAGCTTGACGGCCTCTCTGCGCATCTGCGCCAGATCGCGTTCAAGCGCGCCGGCTCGCTCGAGCGAAATGAGTTTGAACTCGACGAGGTAGCCTCCCCAGAAGGCAGCGAGGTCGTCAGGCATCTTGCCCGGTCGCTGATTCATGCGGATATCGAATGCCAGGTAGCCGAGTTCTCGTTCGAACGTGGACTGCAGCGCACGCTCGACTTGCTTCTGCGCCTTCACAAAGTCCAGGTCGCGCGCCGTCGAGAAATCGAGGTCTGCCGACGCTCGGCTGTTGACCTGAAGAACCACGTCCATGGCGTTCCCGCCCTTCAGGACAAGTTGCTCCAGGAGTTCGTCGTCCGAGAACATGGCTGCGATGGCTACGCGCTTGATCTGCTCAAGGCTGTCGCCGCTGGCCGTCTTTGCCGTCTTGCCACGAATCATTCGACGATGGTACTGCCGCGCTCAACCGCAGGCGCCTTTGAGCTCTGCTTCGATCTGGACTGGGTGACAAGTTTGGTGTCGACCGCTCTCGTATCTCCCAACTACCAAGAACGGTAGTTGCCCCCTCGTGTCGCCTCGGCTGAACATGATCTGTTCCAACGCTGAAGGGATATGCGCATGAAAACGCTCCTTATCGACAACTACGACTCCTTCACCTACAACCTCTCTCAGTACCTCTGCGCCTGCAACGCCGAGCCGCCCCTCGTCGTGCGCAACGACGAGATGACCTGGGACAAGGTGGAAGGCCTCGCATTCGACAACATCGTGATCTCGCCGGGCCCCGGCCGACCGCAGCGGGCCGAGGACGTCGGAATATCTGCCGACGCGCTGCGCTGCTCGTCGAAGCCCGTGCTCGGCGTGTGCCTGGGCCACCAGGCCATCGCCCACCACTGCGGCGCAGTGGTCGATCTCGCGATGAGACCGATGCATGGCCGCATTGACCGCATCTCCCATGCCCAACGCGATCTGTTCCGGGGCATTCCGGATCGCTTCCAGGCGGTGCGCTACCACTCCCTCGCTGTGACGCGTCTGCCGCAATCGCTCGAACCCCTCGCCTGGACCTCGGACGGCACCTTGATGGCGCTGCGTCACGTCTCTCTTCCCTGGTGGCGCGTACAGTTCCACCCGGAATCGATCTGCACGGAGTTCGGCGCCAGGCTCCTGCGCAATTTTCGGGAGCTCACCGAGGAGTGGCGCGCGGGCCGTCCCCTGAAAAGCACCTTTGGAAGCTTCGGGGAGCCGGATCAGGCCACCAGCGAGCCGCAGCGCCACTTGCATGCGGAGTGCGTGGAGACTCAAGTCGAAGCACAGGCTCTCTTTGAGCTCGCCTTCGCGACCGCCGAGTGCTCGTTCTGGCTCGACAGCAGCCTCACGACCCCTGGACAGGCACGTTTCTCGTTCATGGGCGATGCGAAAGGCCCACTCGCCGAAGTCGTGAGCTACCGCAGCGCCACGCAGGAGCTCGTGATCCGGCGCGCAGACAAGGTGCAGACGCGTTCGCAGAGCATCCTGGACTACCTGCGCGAACAGATTCCCAGCAACGCAACGAAGTCATGGCCGGACTCGATGGGTTTCAGTTCGCAACGACCGCGATCCCTCGGAACTGCCCCGCCTGCACCCCCGCCGCCGGCCTCGGGTAGCGCCCTGGCGAGAAGCGGTGCATCAGCTCGGCCTCGCGGGCGCGCGCCAACGCGAGGTTGGCCAGCTTCACGTGGCCGAAACCGCGGATCGTCATGGGAACGGCGGCGATCTGCGCCGCGAGCTTCTGGTTGTCCGTGGACAGTTCGGCCAGCAACTCGTCGAGTCGCGCATCGAACTGTTCTATCAGCGAGCGCTCGAGCCGGCGTTCGGCCGTGTAGCCGAACAGATCGAAGGCTGTTCCGCGCAAACGCTTGCCATGGGCCAGCCACCTCATGGCGGGCAGCATCCAGCCGCCGAGGCGGATCTTCGCCGGCGGCTGTCCGTTCCTCGGCCGCGACAGGAACGGCGGGGCCATGTGGAATTCCAGCTTGACGTCGCCTTCGAACTGCTGCGCGAGCTTCTCGCGGAAATTGCCGTCGCTGTACAGGCGCGCGACCTCGTACTCGTCCTTGTAGCTCATGAGCTTGAGCAGGCTGCGTGCAGCGTTGCGACTGAAAGGCACGGATGGATCGCCCCCCGCCAGCGCCGCCTCGCGCTGCTGCACGCCGCGCACGCGCGCCTCGAAACGACCCGCCCAGGCCCCATTCTGATAGCCGGTGAGATGGCTGCGGCCGCGCGCGATCAGCACCTCCAGCGATTCATCCTGCGACTCGGGCGAGGCGGTGCTGCGCAGTCCTTCGATCGCCTGCGGCGCGCCCGCGGCCAGCCGGCCCAGCGAGAAGGCCATCTGGTTGGGTGCGATGGCGACACCGTTGAGCTCGATCGCGCGCGTCAGCGCCTCCAGGCTCAGCGGTATCAGGCCGCGCTGCCAGGCGTAGCCGGTCGCGAGGATGTTCGACGCCAGCGTGTCACCGAGGAATTCCTCCGCGAGCGTCTGCGCATCGAAGGTCTCGACCTGTTCGCTGCCGGCGACGAAGCGCATCTTCTCGAGCAGCAGCTCCACCTTGAGGTCGGCATCCGGGTTGCGCAGCGATTCGGCCACCGGGATCTCGTGCGTGTTCGCGAGGATGCGGGTGCGGCCATGGCGCACGGTCTGTAGTGCGTCGGGCGAGGCTCCCACCACGATGTCGCAGGCCAGGATCGCGTCGGCCTGTTGGGTGTCGATGCGCACCTGGTTCAATCGCTCGGGCACATCGGCGAGGCGCACGAAGCTCAGCACCGCCCCGCCCTTCTGGGCGAAGCCCATGAAGTCCAGCACGCTGGCCGATTTGCCTTCGAGATGCGCGGCCATCGCGACCACCGCACCGACGGTCACCACGCCGGTGCCGCCGACGCCGGTGACGAGCAGGTCGTAGGGCGCGTCCCAGGTTCGCTGCGCAGGCCGTGGCAATGCGGCCACGTGTCGCAGGAAGGCATCGCGGCCCGCGGCCAGCGTCCCGCTCTTCTTGCGCAACGCCCCGCCAGTCACGCCAACGAAGCTCGGGCAGAAGCCCTTGGCGCACGAATAGTCCTTGTTGCAGCTGGTCTGGTCGATCTTGCGCTTGCGCCCAAGGTCGGTTTCGTGCGGCAGCACCGCCACGCAGTTGCTCTGCACGGTGCAGTCGCCGCAGCCCTCGCAGACGGCCTCGTTGATGAAGAGGCGCTTGGCAGGATCGACCATCTCGCCCTTCTTGCGGCGGCGGCGCTTCTCGGCCGCGCAGGTCTGTTCGTAGATCAGCACGGTGACGCCGGGCAGCTCGCGCAGTCGGCGCTGTACCGCGTCGAGCTCGCTGCGGTCGTGGAACTCGGTGCCGGCCGGGAATTTGCCCTTGATCTGCGCGTACTTGTCGATCGCGTCGCTGACGACGACCACCTGCTTCACGCCTTCCGATTCCACCTGCCGCGCGATGGCATCGACACTGATGACGCCATCGACCGGTTGCCCGCCGGTCATCGCGACCGCGTCGTTGAAGAGGATCTTGTAGGTGAGCGTCGCCTTGGCCGCGACCGCCTGCCGGATCGCGAGGTAGCCCGAGTGATAGTAGGTGCCGTCGCCGAGGTTCTGGAACACGTGCGGCGTGCGCGTGAACATCGAGTGCGAGACCCAGTCGACGCCTTCGCCGCCCATCTGGATCAGGCCCGCCGTGCTGCGGTCCATCCAGTTGGCCATGAAGTGGCAGCCGATGCCAGCGCGTGCGGTCGAGCCTTCGGGCACCTTGGTGCTGGTGTTGTGCGGGCAACCGGCACAGAAGTAAGGCAGGCGCTTGACGCTGTCGCCACCGTTGCTCAGCAGTTCGGGCGGCGTGAAGTCGCGCACATGCTGGAAGTGGTCGCCCAACTCGGCGTTATCCGGGAAGTGCTCCGACAGCCAATGGGCCACCAGCTCGATCAGCCGCGAAGGCCGAAGCTCTCCGAGCGCCGACACCAGTGGCCGGCCGTCGCGATCGTGCTTGCCCACCAGTGCCGGCCGCGCATCGGCCGGTGCGTTGTAGAACAGGTCGCGCAACTGGCTCTCGACGATTGCGCCCTTCTCCTCGACGATCAGGATCTCGTCCAGGCCTTGTGCGAACGCCCGGATGCGCGTGGGCTCGATCGGAAAGCTCAGGCCCACCTTGTAGAGGCGCACGCCCACGCGAGTCAGGCTCTCCGGCGTCACCTCGAGACGGCGCAGCACCTCCATCAGGTCGTAGTGCGCCTTGCCGCAGGTCACGATGCCGACCTTCGCATGCGGGCTCTCGATCACCTGGCGGTCGATGCTGTTCACGCGCGCAAAGGCGGCCACCGCCTGCAGCTTGTCGGCCAGGCGCGACTCGATGCGCAGCGACGGCAAGTCGGGCCAGCGATAGTGCAGCCCGTCGGGCGGCGCGACGTGACCGGTGGCCGCGCGAACTGCGTCGGCATCGGCCCAGTCGGCGACGCGGGACTCGACCAGGTCGAGGTCCACCGTGCCCGCGCTCTCGACCACTTCGGACAGGGCCGCCATGCCGACCCACGCGCCGGAGAAACGCGACAGCTCGTAGCCGTACAGGCCGAACTCCAGGTACTCGGCCACGCAGGCCGGCTGCACGATCGGCATGCTCCACGCCACGAAGGCGTGGTCGCTCTGGTGCGGCATCGACGAGGAAACGCAGCCGTGGTCGTCGCCGGCGACCACCAGCACGCCGCCATGCGGCGACGAGCCATAGGCATTGCCGTGCTTGAGCGCATCGCCGGCGCGGTCCACGCCCGGGCCCTTGCCGTACCACATCGCAAACACGCCCTCGACGGTGCGCTCGTGGTCCGACTCCACGCGCTGCGTGCCGAGCACCTGCGTGGCCGCCAATTCCTCGTTGATCGCGGGTACGAAGCGGATGCCCGCGTCCTTGAAGCCCGGCCCGGCCTTCCAGATCGCCTGGTCGACCATGCCCAGTGGCGAGCCGCGGTAGCCGCTCACGAAGCCCTGGGTGTTCAGCCCTCGGGCCGCATCGCGCCAGCGCTGCATCAGGAGCAAGCGCACCAGGGCTTGCGTGCCGGTCAGGAAGACGGCGCCCGAGCGCGCCCAGAGGCTGTCTGAAAGTTGGTAGTCCTGGCGCTGCAGCGCAGGAGGCGTCGTGATCAAGTGCATTGGAGGATTGTTCTTCGCCATTCGGAGGAATATCCTCTGCAATGCACCGGAATCGACCCTATTTCTGAGAATTTTATTCTCCTCACCCTCCATGAACGACGTTTTCATTCCTCTTGACAACCACTCGCTCCAGATCCTGCTCGAGCTGCAGCGCGACGCGCGCCAGACGGTGCAGCAGATTGCGGACAAGGTCGGGCTTTCGTCCACGCCCTGCTGGCGCCGCATCAAGGAGATGGAAGCTTCCGGCGTGATCCGCGGCTACACGGTCGTCGTCGATCGCGAGAAGGTCGGCCTCAACCTCGCGGCCGTGACCGAGGTCAACCTCGACCGGCACAGCGAATCGAAGGTGCGCGATTTCGAGAAGGCGGTGGAGGCGAGCCCGCAGATCGTGCGCTGCGTCTCGGCGACGGGTCCGGCCGACTACATCCTCACCGTGCTGGTGCCCGACATCAAGCACTACGAGAAATTCCTGCACACCACCTTGTTCGAGCAGGCCGGCGTCACGCACGTGCGTTCGGCGATCGTGCTGAGGGAAGTGAAGTCCGAAGGGAGCCTGCCGGTCGACCTCGGGCCGACCAAGAGGGCGCGCGCCTGAGCGGCGACGGATTCGGTACGCTCTTCATCGTGGACTCAGCCCGATGAGTGCCGTGCCCGGCCCCTAGGTTGCACCGGGTGGGTCGAACCGGCGCGCCTTGAATCTCCCGGTTTCACTTGAAGATGTCGTACACGCAGTTCGCTGCGCGATCGATGACTTGAATGTTCTTCATGGAAAGCTCGTGGTCGAGGTCGACCTCGAAGGTCTGCTTGGCCGGGAGCGCGATGCCGAAGTCGCTCCAGGGAGCTGCCATCGGCTTGTGCGTCAAACGGTCACGCGCTGGCAAGACGGGCACACCGGCCGATCGCTTCGCCTTGGGTTCGGCAATCGAATGGCATGCCCAATAGACGCCTCGATCAGAGATCTCAGTTTGCTCGGAGATCTCCAACGCGTCGTCCACCTCGATACCGAGGTACCTCACGGGAGATAGTCGAGCTTGGAATGACCAAGCAGCAACTGCACAGCACGCAGGTTCTAGCGCGCCGGTAGATCAACGTCGCCTTGGTTCGCCGCATCGAATGCGTGCCGTAGTCTGCGGGATCAAGTCCAAGATCCTCGACCCAGCCCTCGAGGATTCGAGCGAACTGCCGTGTCCCCAGATGTGGTGAGGCGTGGAAGCGGCTTGGGAAAACGAAATCCTCAGATTTCAGCCCTGCTTGCTTGACCCACTTCTGCACAGCTTCTCGTGTCGCTTGCGTGATCTCGAACTGGACAGGGCGCTGGGTCTTGTGTTGCATCACCACGGCGCGCGTTGCCACCTGGTCGCCGTGGCAGATGTCCCGGACCTTGAGACTGACGAGGTCACAGCCACGCAACTTGCTGTCGATGCCCAGATTGAAGAGAGCAAGCTCGCGCACCCGGTTTTCCATCTGGAGGCGCGCTCGAAGTGCCCAGATGTCCTTGCCCTTGAACGGGGCCTTCTGGCCGACGATCTTGCCCTTGTTCCATGGCTCGCGGCAAGCAGCGTTGACATTGGTTCCCATGATGGACTCCTATCAAGTTGAGGACCATCAAAGATGCACCTCTGAGAGAGTCAAAACGCTTGGACTGGGGCAAGGCGGCAGACGAATCAAGGACGAGCGACTGCCGTGCGGTGGGGGCGTGGTCGGCCCAGCTCTCACGTCGAAAGTCAGTTTCCCGGCTCAGCTACGAACTCACCGTCTCGGCCAAGAGCCGACGGTCGTCGACGACGACCGCTTTCCGGCATTCCAGCACGCATCGGCGGGTCGAAGCCGCGTGCAACCGTCGGCGCAAGGGCATCGTCGGCCAATTTCCGCGTGTTGAACGATCGCCGGCCTTCTCTTGAGCCGATGGCTCGGCCGCAACCCCTCAAGCAGTGCCGTCCGATGCTGCGAACTTGCCGCCCGGGCCAGAGAACCCCTTTGCCAGTTGCTCTCGCAGCGCTTCGACCGATCGCGCCGGCAGCTCACAGCTTCCATTCCGACACAGGTAGGCCTCGCCCGCAATCCGTCCTTCGAGCAGCGGACCGACCCCGGAAAGCCACGGAAGAGCGTGACCAGTGGCGCAAACGCCTGCTGCGCCGCCGCCCACAGGCGTTCGCTGCCCGGTCCCGCCGGGATCGCAAGATCAGCCCCCCGCTCAGCCAGCAGCTGTGCGTGCAGCAACGCTGGCGCGGCCATCGGCGCTTCCTCCATCAACGCGCCGCGGCCCTCGAGCGTCGCGCTTGCGATGTCGGTCCAGTTGCTGCGTTCATAGGGGCCCGCCAGTCGCAGCAACAGCTCGCACGCCGCCGCAGTACCCGAGGGCACTGCGCCGTCGTAGAGGCTGTGCGCCCGCATCGGCAGCTGCGTCGACGTGCTATCGAAGAAGCCTTCGACCGCATCGTGGAAGCGCTCGACCATTCCGCCGCACAGGTCGAGCGCGGCGTTTAGCCACTCCAGCTCGCCGGTGGCTGCATGCAGTTCCACGAGGCCGAGCCCGAGTTGCGCATGGTCGGCTAGGTACCCCTCATCGCGCAGCGTGCCGTCGCGCCAGGCGTGGTGGACCCGCCCATCCCGGACCATGGCGGCCAGCAGGAAGCGCGCGAGCTCTCGCGCAGCCTGCACGAAGTCGTCTCGCCCGAGCAGTCGCCCTCCTTCAGCAAATGCGCGCAGCGCCATGCCGTTACAGTCGGCCAGCACCTTGTCGTCGGTAATCGGCCAGGCGCGCTGGGCACGCGCGGCGTAGAGGCGCTCGCGCACCGAGCGTTCCCAGGACGCGAAGGCCTCGGGTTCCTGGTCGAGTTCGGCGCGTACGCCTTCCGGATCGCGGCGCTCGAGCACGTTCGTGCCGTGCTCCCAGTTGCCCTGCACCGTCACGCCATGCAGACGCGCCGCGGCCTGTGCATCGGCGCCGAGCACGGCGCGGAACTCGGCCAGCGTCCAGACGTGGAATTTGCCCTCGACGCCCTCGGCGTCGGCGTCCTGCGCGCAAGCGTAGGCTGCCGGCGCAGCCGCGGGGTGCATCTCGCGCAGCAGGTACGTCAATGTGCCCTCGGCGACAAGGCGCAGCCTCTCTTCGCCGGTCAGCCTGAAGGCGCCGGCATACACGCGCGCGAGCTGGGCGTTGTCGTACAGCATCTTTTCGAAGTGCGGCACATGCCAGCGCTCGTCGGTCGAGTAGCGAGCGAAGCCACCACTGACGTGGTCATACATTCCGCCTGCGGCCATGTGGTGCAGCGTCGCAACGAGCATCGTGCGCGCGCTCCCGTCGCCGCTGGCGGCCAGCGCCAGCAGATACTGCAGCAGCGGAGTCTGCGGGAACTTGGGCGCGCTGCCGAAGCCCCCGCGCGTTTCGTCGAAGCGCAGGGCGATCTGGGCCACGGCTCGCCGGTGCATCTCATCGGCCGATGTACGGGCCGAGAGGGTCGTGCCGCGGCGCACGAGATCGAGCAGCGTTTGGGCCTCCCGCTCGATGTCACCCCGCCGGTGGACCCAGGCCTCGCGCACGGCGGCGAGCACCTCGGAAAAGCTGGGGATTCCTTGGCGCGATCGCGGCGGGAAGTACGTGCCGCCGAAGAAAGCGCGAAGTTGCGGCGTGAGGAACACGTTCATCGGCCAGCCGCCGCGGCCCGTGAGCGCCTGCAGCGCGCTCATGTAGACGTGGTCGACGTCGGGCAGTTCCTCGCGGTCGACCTTGATCGCAACGAAGGCATCGGCCAACTGGCGCGCCAGCCCCACGTCCTCGAAGCTCTCGCGCTCCATCACATGGCACCAGTGGCAGGTGGCGTAGCCCACTGATAGCAAGATGGGCTTGTCCTCGGCGCGCGCCTTGGCGAACGCCTCCTCGCCCCATGGAAACCAGTCCACCGGGTTGTGCGCGTGCTGCAGCAGGTAGGGACTCGTCTCGCGAGCAAGGCGGTTGGTGGGGCGGTCCGCGGGTTGCGAACTGAGAGTCGTCATGGACAGCGGCCCCGGCCTCGGAGTTTGTCTGGGAACGTTCGCCATTGTTTTAGCCTATGCCTTTGTCGAAGGCGTGGTCATGATCAAGGAAAGAAAGTACGCTACACCTCCACGGGAATGTGGCGGCGCTGACATCCACGACGCCGACAAGGTCGAAGCGGTGCTGCGCTATCACGAGCGTACCAACGCGGCCGGTACAGCCAGCGAAGTCGGCCGACGACCGACTCAGCCGATGTCCGGGTCGGTGCCTCTTGAGAGTCTCGGCCACGCATGCGCGTTGATGGTCCTGTGCGAAGGCGCTGCCATGGAACCCAGCATTGCATAGATTGTCTAAGAGTCAGCGCCGCAGTCGATGATGTCCATCTTGGCAAAGTCGCCGGCCCGCAAGAGGTATCAGTCTTCCCGATACGCTGTCAGAAACGACTGCGACGAACCACCGCCATCAGAAGGAAATGTATCGTGCATGAGCTGACCTTCCACACTCTCCTGTACCGCTACTTCTTTTTCGAGTGGCTCTTCCTGGACGCCACACAAGGCAGCCTCATCGAGCGCTCAGCGGCCTGGCGGCACAACCAATCTCAAGCTCACTGGCTTCCCACTTACATGCGACGCTGGCTGTGGTGCGCCGTGCTGTTGTACGGGTTGGGGGGGATTGTCGAAATCCTGATTGGCGCGCCGGCGGTATCGGCGCTGTTCTATGTGCCGAGCGCCTTGAGCGTGTCGGTGAATGCGGTGATCGCGGCGGCTTGGCTGGGGCTGAAGACCTTGTAGGAACCTCTCTGAGATCGCGACCCCGGGTCGAAGAATCAGAAGTTGTAGGCTTTTTCGCCGTGATCAGCGCGCGAGGTCGAGTCCTTGTTCCTGATCTTCGTCGCTGGCACGGATGCCGATCGTGTACTTCAGGATCGTCATGATCACGAAGGCCACGAACGCGAACCAGAGCAGGGTGATGCCGATGTCTTGCAACTGCGCGATCATCTGCGCCCCGGCATCGAAGTCCCCCCACCTTGCCGGCCACGTAGTCATAAACGCCCGTGCCGCCAAAGGCCGGGTTGACGAAAAATCCAGTGCCAAGCGACCCCAGGATGCCGCCGATGCAGTGCACGCCGAACGTGTCCAGGGCGTCGTCATACTTCAGCCAGGCCTTGAGCTTCGTGACAGCGAAGAAGCAAACGATGCCCGCGACGCCCCAAGTGACAAACGCGCCGACCGGACCCACATAGCCAGCCGCAGGCGTGATCGCCACCAGGCCCGCCACGATGCCCGAGCAGATTCCCAGCACACTGGGTTTTCCCTTGACGATCCATTCCGTCAGCGTCCAGGTGCCGCCCGCGGTAGCGGTGCCGAGCGGGTCCGCGCGACGTCGATCGACTTCTTCGCCGATCCGCTGCCCGACGCAGACGTGTTGACCATGGGGATGATCCTGCACGACTGAATCTCGAGAAGAAGATGCACCTGCTGCGAGCGGCCCATGCGGCCCTTGCTCCGGGCGGCGCATTGATCGTGATCGAAAGCCTAATGATCGAGTTCGGCGACGCGTTCAACTTCACGGTAGGCGACCTATTCGGCTGGTGCCGCGACGCGGGGCTTCGCAAGACAGAGGTAATCGCGCTGGCCGGCGCCGTGAGCGCGGGCATCGCCTACAAGTAGGCCTGCCGCGGGTCATCTGGTCGCACGATTGAACGAGTTGGGGGCGATTGCGCACCTGGCAATCGACTGACTCGGACGTGGTTGCTAGTGGCGGCAGAATTCGGCCAACAGACGGTCGCGAATGTCAGCTATCTGGTAGCTCATAGGCGTCATGACCCGCGGCGGGCTCACACGCGGTTTGCCCTTCGTGCGGCCTGCGGCAGCTGGGGCTACAAGGAATTTCGCGCGACCCGGAAGACCAGGGTGCGTGGCTCCTCACGTCGTCCAATGAGAATGGCATCTTCGCTTGCCGCGAGGACGCACTGAGGTGGCTCATCGCTCACGCGCAACTATTTCAGCCAAATGATCACCGGAACCGCCGGCCGGTCCGGGCAGTTCATCGATCCGCTATAACGATCTGATAGTCGTCCGCTGTACCTGCATTCGACGCCATCAACCAATATGGTTGCCTCGATTGCAGACCGAAACTTCGACAACTGAAAACGGATTTCACCTATTCTTTCCTCCGGTCCATCCTGCGTGCAGATACCCACGTGCCGCATCGTCAACGGCCCCGAGAATTCCTTAGTTCGATTCACGGTCCGTTCGGTAACGCTGGCGCTTAACTCCCACTGCCCGAACTCGCCGGAATATCCGATAACTTGCAGCGATTGGGCCTCCGCTTGCGTCACTACAGCGACCAGTAGGATCAGACCCAAGCACGTCCTCATCAGATTCTCCCCAGGGCACCAAAATCTCATGGCCGCTTCGCCAAGAACGCGCGCGCGTCGTTAACCTCGGTTCGGGTCCTGTCAGCGCCATCGGCGATCGTGATGACCTTGCCAAAATACTCCCGAGCCCTGGCCGAATCGCCGAACTTTTCGGCGGCTTTTGCCGCACCAACATAGGCGCCCAGCCGATTGGGTTCCTTCTTCAGTGTCGCTTCGAAAGCAACGAGCGCTTCCTTGGCCATTCCGCGCTCGAGCAGCATGACGCCGTAGAGTTCGCGCGCGGGCTTGAGAACGCCCGGCGTCACCGGATGCTTGTCGGTCCGGTCCTCGGCATCGGCGGCTGCACTCATCGCTTTCAGCGCGTCGTCATGCTTGCCTTCGGCGTACAAGACCCACGCGGTTGCAACCTGGCGCTGAATATCGACCTGCTCGGACCAATATGCATCCTTGGCTTCGCGCAACTTGTCTCGCAATTCGGCGAGCTTGGCGATGTCCACATTGGCGGCTGCAGTGTCACCCGAACGGGCAGCGCCGAGCGCCCGCGCAAAATGCGTGATCGCTTGTACGTTGGCCAGCGGGCTGGGACGGATATGGAGGTCAGCCGCGGCCTTCCAGTCGCCGCGTTCCACCGCGTAGCGCGCCGGCGAAGCGGCCAGCGCATAGGGCCCAGGGATAGAAGTCTCGGTGAAACCGGTGACCCGGCTCATCTCGTCGATGACGGCGCTGGCATTCTTGTCCTGCCCGAGCTGCAAATTGGCATAGACCAGGTAGTCCATGGCGTGCAGCTGATCATGGCCCTCCTTGCCCTGCGCCGCGACACGTGCCGACTCCGTGTTGGAGGCAATCGAGTCCTTCCAGTAGCCGATGCGCGTGAAGACGTGCGACGGCATGTGCTGAGCGTGAGCCGCCGCGGGCGCGATCTGGGAATAGCGCCTGGCGGCACCAAGTCCTCTTTCCGCGAGCTCCGGAGAGTCGTAAAGATGAATCAGATAGTGAGCCACTCCCGGGTGCTGCGGCTGTCGCTTCGCAATCTCCTCCAGGATGGCCGCACCTTTTAGCTGGTTGGCGTACGTCTTGTCAGCTGGCGAAGCCGAGGTGTTGAGGGCAAGCGCATAGTAGATTTGAGCCTCGTCATCAGTTGGGTAGCGCTGCGCCAACTGTTCCATCGCCTTGGCATAGGCCTGCATGCGCGTGCGGTGATCGACCTTGTCGTAGTCAGCGTACATGGCGCTCAGCGCATCGAGGTAGTCGCGTTCCCTTTGAGTGGCGGCGCCAATGCTCTTTCCCTTCGTCAGCGCGGCGGCGCCCTCGGCGAGATTCTTCGCGGGCGCTGGGATGTGGGGATTCCAAAGCATGCTCAGCGCGATGCCCCAATAGGCGATGCCGCAAGCGGGATCGGCCTTCAATACATCCTCGAAGACACTTTGCGAGCCCCGGTACCAGAACGAGTGCTGATACAGCATCCCGCGGTCGAAAAGCTTCTGCGCGTCCGGCGTGCACGACGCCTCGAAATGCACCTTGCCAAGCTTTTCGTCACCCGCTTGTCCAAAGGCCGGTGGGGCAAGCGACACGCCGGTTGCAAACATCGCAACGAGGACGAACGACGACTTGGTCATGACCGGCTCCTTAGGGCGTCAAGAGTTCGCCCGAGCGTCTTCCAGTCTATGCCTTTTTCGCGTCGATAACGAAGACTTCGCAACGGCATCGAAGCCGACGTGGACGTCCGGTTGCTCGAAGATTCTTGGGCTCGGCTTGCTCAATGCGAGTAACAGCGCGGGGCTTGACAGACTCCGGCGCTCTGCCCTCGTGGGGAAAAAAGGTCGGTCGGTCAAGTCACGCCTGCCCGCGATCCATCCGCTTCGCGTCGTCCTGACCTTGCCATCAGACAGCCGCTTTGGGCTCCATCTGTCGCCTTGGCGAAGGGCGGAGCCGGCCAGGAGCCGTCCTCGTCGCAAGGCGGCTTTGAGTAGCCAGAGCCAGGATGTGAGGGGCCAGGTGGGAATTGCTCCTCCGCAGGGATGACCTTCGCCAGACCATCCTGCGGAATGTGGCTACCGGCATACCGGCCCCTGGCGGAAGCCGGCTTCGGGAAGATATCGAGCAAGTGAATGGCAAACGAGTAGCGAACGGCGGGATCAAGGGCTGACACGGCTCATGCGTGCAGCTCGACGATATCGCCATCCGCGACGCAGTGGTCGTGCCCGACCTGCTGCCCTTCGAACCCTGACCTGCCCCAGACGCGCGCGTAGCGCAACGAGCGCGCCAGATCCTGATGCACCAGCCGCGCGACGTCGCCTACAGTCTGGCCGCGGCGAAGCGTAAATGGCCGGTGCTTGTCGGCGGGATGCCCCGGAGTCTTGGTGTAGACGCGCACGATGCCGAGGTTCTGGAATAGCCACGGGCCGATGTCCCCCAGGCCGTGACCCGTGGCCGCGGAAACGGCGAACACCGGCAGGCGCGAGCCCGACAGCTCGCGCAGTGCGAGGAGTTCCGCATCGAGGTCGGCCATGCCATCCGCCTTGTTCGCGAGCATTAGGGTTGGCAGCCGCAGCGCGAAGGGGTCCTCGTCTGCGGTCGCCTCCAGACGCTCTGTAAGCGTCACGCGCTGCTGCCCCAGCATTGACCGCACGGCCTGCAGTTGCTCTATGCACGAGGGCTCGCCCAGATCCACGACCAGCAGCGCCGCGTCGGCCGTCTGCAAGGTGTTGACCAGCCATGGCACAGGATGCTCCGGGGCGATCGGCGGCAGGTCGATCAGTTGGAAGTGCACATCCTCGTGCGGCATCATCCCGGCTTCCGGGTACTGCGTCGTGAACGGATACAGACCGACGTGCGCCGCGGAACCCGTCAGCCGCGCGTGCAGCGAGGACTTTCCTGCGTTCGGTGGCCCTATCAGCGCGATCTGCGCCGCGCCTTCGGGGCGGATCACCAGCGCCGGGCCGCCGTGCCCTGCGCCCTTCGTAGCACCTTCCAGCTGTTCGGTGAGTCCCTTGATGCGGGCCTTGATATCTGCCTGCAGGTGCTCGGTGCCCTTGTGCTTGGGAATCGTGCGCAGCATCTCGCGCAACCACTCCATACGGTCGCACGGGTCGCGGCTCTTGCGGAAGGCGGCTTCGGCCGCCTTGTAGTCGGGCGAAAGATTCGCGGGCACGATATCAGCGTCCTCGCCTCTATTGTGTTCCTCGTGCAGCTCCAGGCCCCCGACCCGGCGTACGCAGGCTCCGAGCAGGCCCGAGCCCACTTCCGCCTTGCCCTCAAGATCGCCTTCGGTTTCGTCACGCTGATCTGGCTCATCGACGCGATGCAATGGGCACTGGGCCTGGAGCCGGACCCGTACGGCGTCCGCCCGCTTTCGGTGCTGGGCCGGGGTTCGGTCCACTTCGGTGTCAGCGGTTTGGTCCTGCTCAGGTTGAGGCGCCGCAGTGCCCCGGCATGCCGGTGGGGTTCACTCACTCCGAGAGCGCTCCCTCAAGTTCTATGAAGAGGCCGCTGAGAAGACAATGGGACACCAGCAGTTTCTGACCTATCAAGGCGCGCTTTCCGAGAGCGAGAAGGTCTTGCGCAGCTGGTACGACATGCCGCAACACCAACAAAGCCCGTCTCCATCGGGTTTCGAGCTCGAGGTGGAGGTGCGCTTTCGGACGTGCGCCTACGGATTCGCGGAGGGGCGGTCCGCCCAAGCTTCCATGCGGCTAAGATTGGACTCCACCACATGGAGACATTGCATGACGCTCGATGAGTACACGGAAGCAGCGAAGAAAATCTATGCGGAGCAGCAGAGCCTCGCGCAGTCGATGTCGCAGCTGGCGCTCGCGGCCAGAGCTGTACCGGCCAACCCTGAATTCGTGGCTCTCATGACGAAGCAGTGGGGGCTGGTGCAGCAATTGGCCTCGCTCAATACGGAACTGATGCTCGGCATCATGGTCCCCAAGAAATAGGGGCGGGCGACTACTGGCTGCGGCAACGCGAGCCTGTCCGTAATTTTTTGTGCGAGGCATGGCATGACGACCAGGAGCATGTATGCCAAGCAGGAAGACGACGAAGGCGGCAGCGGCCGCCGCGGCGGCGTTGCCGTCGATCCCCAAGGAGCTGATTGACCAGTTCGTGAAGGGGCCCATGAGTGCCGAGGCGGTGCAAGCCGCGGGGTGCGAGTCTGTTGCCGGACATCCAGGTTAGTGAGCCACTCGAGTTCGGGGGAGGATGCTATGCGTATTGCTCGCTGGTCCATCATTGGCGTACTTGCTTCGCTTTTGGGTGGCTGTGCAAGTACGCAAACACCCACCCCTGAAGCGCAACATGCGCTGGCGCCGACCGGTAAGCTTCGGGTGGCATTTCTCTCGGCCCCGCTCTACGCGGTCAAGGACCCTGCGACAGGCGAGTTCAAAGGCCAGGCTGTCGATCTCGGGAAGCAACTGGCACGCCGCGTTGGCGTGCCGTTCGAGCCGGTCCCCTATGCAAACGCCGCAGCAATACTCAGCGCAGCGGAGTCCGCAGAATGGGATGTCGCGCTGATGGGCATCAATGCGGAGCGCGCGGCTGCAATCGAATTTTCCGCGCCCTACCTTGAAGTCGAGCAGGGGTATCTCGTCCGCACCGGCGTACCTATTTCCACGATGGCGGACGTGGACAAGCCCGGAGTCCGAATTGCGGTGTTCGAAAAGTCCGGCGCCGATCTGTACCATTCGAACACCCTGAAGAATGCCGACGCTTGTCCGCGCAAAGAGTATCGATGAGTTGTTCGATGCTGTGTTCGTATCGACGCAGGCGGACGTCATCGCCGCGACCAAGTCAGCCCTCTTCGAGCGGTCCGGCAGTCACCCGGGCTCGCGAGTGCTCGACGGCCGGTTCCTCGTCGAACCAGTCGGCATGCGCGTGCCCAAGGGGCGCAAGCCCATCGCTGCTTCGTACGTCGGCAAGATCGTCGAGGATGCAAAAGCAGTCCACCTGGTCAAGACCGCAATCGATAGAGCCAGCCTGCATGGCGTAGCCGTCGCGCCATTGAAATGACATTCTCCAACGTTGTGTAGCAGCGGACAGCAGGCAGCCGACACCATCGAGCCCCCCGTTGGACGACCGTTTTGCGGCGCCAAGTGCGACTCGCCGAAGGACGGCTTCGGGCCCATCTCGACCATACGGCGGCTGAGATTGCTCGCCCGACAGCGGCCATTCGCAGCATCACCGCGACAGCGCTGCCACGCAAGCATTCGTTCGACGCCAGTCAGCAGCCATTCGCCCTGAATCCCTGGGCTGAACGCGCCTGAGGCGCCTTACTCGGGCGGGAATGTCCGGCAAAAGTAGCCGGCAAGCATGATGGAGGAGACCGCAGGACGACGTTGACGAGGGTGGCATGCGCGGCCACCATAGCGCATCGTCACCAATGCCCAACTAGGCAGCGGGCTCGTTGGAGAGGCCTGACCCGCTCTGAAATGGGGGGTCAAGGCGCCGTGCAGAGCTTTCAAGGAGATCCCATGGCTGAGAGCGACAAGGTGTTCGCAGGCTCGATCCCGAAGTTCTACGACACGCTGATGGTTCCCCTGATCTTCGAGGCCTATGCCGCCGACCTGGCGGAGCTTGTCGCTGCCTCCTCGCCCGGTTCGGTGCTTGAAACTGCGGCCGGCAGTGGCGTGGTCACGCGGGCGCTTGCGCCAAAGATCAGCGCCGACGCGCGCTACGTGGTGACCGACCTCAACCAACCCATGCTCGACTATGCCGCCACCCGGCAGGGGTCCGATAGCCGTATCGAATGGCGACAGGCGGACGCGCTCGACCTGCCGTTCGAAGATGCCTCGTTCGACGTCGTTTGCTGTCAGTTCGGCGCGATGTTTTTCCCCGACCGGGTCGCCGGCTACGCCGAGGCGCGTCGCGTGCTGAGGCCAGGCGGGCGATTTGTCTTCAATGTCTGGGGCCGCATCGAAGAGAACGCCTTTGCCGACGACGTCACCAACGCCGTCGCCGCGGTGTTTCCGCACGACCCTCCGCGATTCCTCGCCCGCACGCCGCACGGCTATCACGATGTCGCACTGATCCGCGAGGAATTGAGCCGCGCAGGGTTCACCGACATCGAGATCGAGACGCACGAGAAGGTGAGTCGCGTGTCCTCGGCACGCGACGTTGCCACCGCCTATTGCCAGGGAACGCCGCTGCGCAACGAAATCGAGGCGCGCGACGCCAGCTTGCTTCAACTCGCTACGGACCGCGCGACGGAGGCGATCGCCAGCCGCCGTGGCGAAGGCCCGGTGGCCGGCAAGATTCAGGCGCATGTGATCGTGGCGGCGGGATAGCGGAGTCCCGGCGCAAGGCTGTTGCAGGCCCGACCGGCATTTGCGGTAAGTGCGGGCATCCGAGGCGCTGTGTGCCTTTGCCCGTGCGCACCAGAAAGCAGCCCGCCAAGACGAAATTCCCCGAGCTTGTGTTCTCGAGGCATGCAGTCGACGCAGGTGCTTCATCGCGGCAACTATGGCCTAGTGAGATGCCAGGAAGCCGCCTGTGGCCAGCGACTGGAACTGGGCCGCATTCTGCCTTCCGAGGAAACCTCTCGCACCCTAGCCAATCGGACCGAGCTGCTTTCGCATGGGATGGCCCTTTATGCCAAACGCTGAAACTGGAAGGCCCTCCGGCACGAATCCGTTGCGGACATAGAGCGCCCGCGCCGTGCGTGTGCTTTCCAGACGCAGGGCCTTCAGGCCCGTCCGAGCTGAGTGGTCCTCGACAGCTGCGAGTAGCGCCTTGCCCACGCCGGCAAAGCGCACAGACGGGGTGACATAGCAAAGCGTCAGCTCACCGGTCCGCGACGCAGAGCCGAGCCCCACCACCGCCGAATTGACGATGGCGACGACCGAAAACGCGGTTGGTGCAAGGACAAGCATGCGCACGAAGTCAGGCGTCTTATTGCACAGCACAGCCACCCTTCGAGCACCTTGGCATCGCCGCGATGGTCCTCGCTGCAGCACTCGAGGATCGAGCTTCGAATGACACTGCAGGCGGCGGTTGCGTCGTCAACCGTCGCAGGTCGAATCTGAAAATCCATGGGCTCCTCAGGTGGCGACTTCTGGCTGCATTCTGCCTTCCCCGCTGAAGCCGCAAGTCGTTCCCGGCGGCTGGCGGAAATGTCCGAACGAACCAGTGGTGCGTTGCACCAAAGGGCAATATCCAAAATCCCATACCGAGGTTAGCGTGAGACCGTTTGGACATCCAGAGCCCGACGAGCGAGGCACCTGCTTCAATTTTGGACGGCTTCAGTGTTGGCGCCGACCGAAAACTGAGCCACTTATGGCTCAGATTTGATTCGGCGCGGACAGCCCGACACAGTCGCACTTTTGCCTGGAGGGCTTTCCGGGGGGAGACGTCACTCTGCTACGTACTCCAGTGAGAACAGTGGCACCTCGGCTTGCCGGCTCAGCCACACGCCGCCGCCCACCTCCTGAAAATGCCGCGACAGCCCGTGCCGGTACACCTCGGCGCGGTGGCGAAAGATGTGCGGGTCGGTCACGTCCTCATCCACGATGTCGCGCGCGTAGTCCTCGCGCGTCACGGCCTCCACATACAGGGCGCCCTGACTCAGTAGGCTCAGGTTGCGCAGAGCGCGCTTCACATCTGGCGGGCTGAGATAAGGCAGCACGCCCTGGCAGATGACGAAGTCAAAGGGCTTCCTGACTTGGTAATCCACCACCGAGCCGCGCTCCCACCCGTAGCGCCCGCACAGGTATTCGCTGAACTCCACTCCGTGGTAACTGGCCAAGGGGAATTGCCGCGCCACGATGTCACGCCAGAGCCCGATGCCGCAACCCACGTCCAGCACTCGCCTTATGGGCACGCGCAGGTATCGCAGGTAGGCGCAGACAAACGCGCCCAACCGCTCGACGTGCTGGGGGTCCACCACTTTGGTCTTCTTGTCGAAGTAGTAGCGCTGGTAATAGGCTTCGTCGAAGGTGGCGGCACCGGCTGATTGCATATTCACACTACTCGTCAGGCGCTGTAATGTTACTAGACAGACAAAGGCCGGACCTTCCGGCTGTGGCGGCCCCGAACGGCAGCTTGTGGCCCGGATTCTGACTTACTTTCCGGGCTCTGGCGCGTTGTGCGGGTCTTGCCACTGCTTGACGCCCCATGATTCGGCCAAGGAATCACGACATGCGCGCGCGAGTCGCAGCGACAATTGTTCGAGCTCTGGTCCCTTCTTGCCTGCGTTGAGCGCGTCCCTGAACTCCACCATCGCCGATTCGACGTGGCGGTCTTCCACCATCACAAGTTCTCCCCAAAACAGCAGGAGGAATCTGCTCCTCGCTGCGGCTACCTCCTCCGGTGATTTTGATGTTGCCATCGTCGAAGCAGCCTGAGTGGCATCAGTGTAAAGCTTCAGTTGTCTGTCAAGAAACGGCCTTGTGGCCTCGACTCTTCGCGTTTCAGCTTGGCCGCGTTGTGTAAGGAGGAACTGGTATGCGCCCCAGCAGAAGGCAACCACTGCGCCCATCGCAGTGAGTATTTTTAGCGTCGATTCGAGGGACATCTTGAAGGTCTCTTATTGGCCGGTCACGGCTGTTCGCCGCCCCAAGCTATGTTGTGGTCGAACAAGCGGGCTGGTCGGTCGCAGGGCAGTAGTTCGCGCCGCAGGATCCGCCTTTGCACTTGCATAGCCCGCGTGCCATGCGCAGGATCAGAACGTTACCTTGACCGAGGGCGCGCTACGCCGGGCCTCGCCGTGGAACACGGCCTCGATGTTGTTGCCGTCGGGGTCGAGCACGAAGCAGGCGTAGTAGCCGGGGTGATACTGCCGCTCGCCGGGTGCTCCGTTGTCCGTGCCGCCATGCGCGAGCGCGGCCTTGTAGAACGCATCGACCATCGCTTTGTCCTGGGACTGGAAAGCCAGGTGGTGGCGCCCGGTCAACTGGCCCTGAGCGGCTTTGCTGTCGGCGGTCGACACGAAAAGCTCATCGACCCAGAAATAGTCCTCGCCAGCACCACCCATCGGAATCTTCAGCACCTCGAAGACAGCCTTGTAGAAAGCTTGACTCGCGGCAAGATCGCTCACCACGAGCTGGATGTGATCGATCAGACGCCCGCGGTGCAACTCCTGTGTTTCCATGCATACGCTCCTTTGACTTTGCGCCAGTTTGCACACGGCGTGTCCGGCGGGCGTGAGAACGTCGAGACGTTTCACGTAGGACCCATGGTGAATGTCGGCCCCTGGCCGACTGTAGCCGCTCTCGGTCACCCTTCGATGTTGGGTACGAAGTAGGTGACGACGCGAATTTGCCCGTCGTCCGAGTAGGAAACGTGGAGCTTTCGCCCGTCCAACTGCCATCGGTCTGCCAAGACTGACCCGTCGAGCCATCGCGACCATTCGGGCTCGCCCAGCCGACGTATCAATGATGAGGGGCGGTCAGAAAAGTCTAGGCCGCCAGGTAGCTCATGGCCGTACTGTGAATAGCCGTCCACTCCTTCCGCATAGAAGAAGATGCCGGTAAAGAAGAGAGGCCCGGTTCCGATGGCCTGCTCGCCCTTGCCCAAGAACATGGCTTCGTCGGTAAACACAAATGAGACACCGGCGGCAGGGCGCTCCACGTAGGCAATGTAGTCACCGTCTGGCAATGACACCTCTTCGGATGGCTCGATGCTCAGTTCCCGCAACGCTTCCAGCAAAGGGACGGAATTCAAGGTGCTTCCGAAGTGCGGCATCAAGCTAGCGACATTCATTTGGGGTGGGCGCCGGTGGCCATTGGGGGCGTGTCGGATGGGGTGAACTGGAAGGCGACCTCAGAGGTTCGGCTTTGGCCGACAGCTCCAGTTCGGGGTCCGGGTTCGAAGGTCCGCTCTGCTGCAGCCGGATCTGACAGTGTCGAAGGAAGCTTTGGCGAGTCAGTCAGGCTGAGGCGCCCGGCGCGGCCTGCCCCAACTTCATCTGGCAGCGACGAACTTTCAGATGCTGACAGCCATCGCCCGGGGTTGCACGCTGTTCCCCTTTCGTGGAATGGCGCCTAGTACTAAAAGCTGACATCGTGACGATGCCAACTGCAGATTCGCATACAGGATCTGGTGAGGGCGACCTTTGGTGACCACGCGTGACAGCCGCACCAGCTGTCGATTGTTCCGTCATGGCGTCATCGTCCCGCTCAGGCGCGGCAAATCGAAGGTGGCCGACATGACGGAAGTCCACGAGGAGACAAGCATGAAGAAGCGGTATTGGCTGAGGCCGGTCGTAGTGGCTCTGGGTGTTTACGCCGGAACGGCACTGGCTGCGCAACTCGAAAACCTGAGCGGGCAGTCTTGCGGGGACTCCACGGGCACCTGGCACTTCGTCAACAACCAGACGGGAGGCGCCGGCGCCGGCACGCTCAGCGCGACCTGGTCATCGGGGAATTCCTGCAGCGTCAGTCCCTCGAAGGTGCTCCAGAGCACCCAGCATTTCAACTGCACGGGTGCTGGCACACTGCTCAGTGCCTCGACGAACCTGCCTGGCAGGCTGGTGCTGTCCGACTTCAGCTGCGAGACCAAAGAGCCGCCCCCGTGCGACCCGAAGAAGGAGATCTGCAAGTAGCCGATTTCGATCTCGCGCGCGCTCGGAGGGAGGGGGAACTCCCTCCGATTCGCGCGGTTGCCCGCCATCCGCGCCGCACGCTGCGTCGGAGACTGGCGTGTCGAGTGCATGACGAATAGCTCGACTTGCGGGTCCGAGCCCCAACGAAGACTTGTCTCTCATAACCTGGAAAGCCGCGCCGATGAGCACGAACCCTTCCCACTTTCGGTCGGTCGCCTTTGGCTCGCTGGCGGCTTGTGTTGTGGCGCTTGCCAGCAGTGCGATGGCTCAGACGGTGGTTGACCGGCCGCCCAACCTGAAACCTCTGCCCGCTTCGAGCCTCTCGCTCGTAGCCGACGCGTCCGCTAGCTCCATCTTGCGCTTCAGCACGACGAGTTGGAACAACGGAACCGGGCCGCTTCAACTCGAGGCAGGATCCGTCGACACAGGGTCGGGTAAGCAGCAAGTGTTTCAGCGCGTCTTCCTGAGCGATGGCACATCGTTTCTCCGTCTCGCAGGCTACTTCGAGTGGCACCCCGCCCACAGCCACTTCCACTTCGACGACTATGCGCTGTACACGCTGCAACCCGTCAACGCTCCGGGCGGCTCAGTGCGAACCGGAAGCAAGATGACCTTCTGCGTGATGGACACCACCAAGATGGACACGACGTTGCCCGGGGCGCCCGGGCAAGCGGTGTACAACACCTGCGGCCGGTCTATTCAAGGCATGTCCGTCGGCTGGGGCGACACCTACGGAAGCCATCTCGCCGGTCAAGAGATCGACTTCACGGGCAACGCGGATGGCATCTATCAGCTGAAGATCGAGATCGATCCGAAGAAGGTCATCATCGAATCCGAAGAGAACGACAACGTCTCCTGTGTTCTCTTGGATATCAAGAAGCCGAGCACGGTCACCGTGCTGGACAGCAGCGGAAGCTGTTCAACGGCGGTGTCGATCACTCCGAACACGGCACAGGCCGGAACGTCCGTTCAGGTCACCATCACGGGCTATGGATTCAGCGACGGCATGACGGTGACCTTCGAGGGCGGCAATGGTCCGCGACCGATCGCGAGCAATGTCCGCTTGGCCAGCGATACCTCGACGCTCGACATGATCACTGCCACGGTGACGGTGCCGTTCAAGAAACGTGGTGGCCGCAACCCGGTATGGGATGTTCGTGTCGGTCCGGGTGGAGTGCTGCCCAAGGCATTTACTGTGACGGAATAAGGAATGGCAACAAGAGGTGCGCAGGACGGATCTGCGCACGAGGCGTCCAGGTCATTGCATCCTCAGTTGCAGCTCGAGGCCGCGGGATGCGGACGCAGCGCTACCAAGGCGCGTCGGCGCACCCCGAGCTTGCGAAACACGCTTTGCAAGTGCTTCTTGACCGTGTCCTCCATGACCCCCAGCTGGTTGGCGATTTCCTTGTTGGTGCACCCGCAGCGCAGCAGGTCGACGATCTGTTGCTCGCGGTGCGTGAGCGTGGTGCTGCTGCGTGTCGAATGGAGTGGCTTGGCTGCGACGATGCAGGGGGAGGCCGACAGCAGGTCCGCAATTGCGTTCGCCAGCGCGCGTATCGTTTGAATGGACTCACCATCCAGGCGGCCTAGCATGGCCTTGTCGAGCAGCAGGACAGCTGGCGACTTCTGCTCAATGCTGTAGCCCAGGCGCGCTGGGTCAGTGAGCGACTCGGCGTGCAATTCGATTCCCGGCTCGTGCATCAGCCTCGCCATCTTTGCCAGAAGCAACGCTTGGCGGTCTGACGCGATCATGACCGTGATTGGACGCGGCAACTGAGGCGTGCTGCTTTCTCTCCGTTCATCGTGCCCCTCTCTCGGTAAAAGCATGCCAGTCCTTCAAAATGTTCAGTGGTTCCTTCGTTCGTCGCAAGACCTCGACCCCGATGAACACGCGGGATCCATATCATGGAGACGAGGCTACGCCGCAAGTCCCCGTCGCTCCATAGGCGCTTTGTCATGAAGGCGCATGGGTGCTGTGTACTAGCTAGCGCCATTGAAGGCATCAAGGGACGAGTTCGAGCGCGACCCGAGGTAGCGGCCCTCGAGAGTGCGGAAGCAACCCGCAAGAGCTACACGTTGTCCCGGGTCGACATGTGGCCGAGACCGTGAGTTGAGGATGCGGCTGCGAAGGGCCACAGCGATCGAGGGCGACGGGCCGCGCTTACCCACCGGTTGCACGTGTTCCCCTTTTGTGGAATGGCGCCCAAAACCAAAAACTGACATCGTGACGATACCAACTGCAGCAAGGACGCCGTCGTGGTGCTTAGACAACGTGGAGCGCGCCTAGCGCTTGCAGGTATTTGCCTGGCAGCCCTGTCGGCAACCGCGGGTGCACCGCTGTCCGCAGCCGAAGCTCAAAAGCCGTCCTCCGTCGATGTCGTCCCGATCGAACAATCAGTCGGCGTCGATCTCCAGGCCGACGAGTCTGGCTTGGTAAGCCATGGCGGCGCGCTCTACAGCCCGTTCAGCACCGCTTTTGACACGGCCGCGTCAACACCTCACGCCTACGCCACGTCGACAAGACAGAACGCGGACGACGGATCGCCCGACCTCGTGACGACGGCGGTCACCGCCCTCGTTGCTGTTGGGTTCCTCGTCGTTCTTGTTCGCGTCCTCATTGCGAGTTAGGGGCGCCTACGTCTTGACTCAAAGGCAAACGTCTGCAGATGAGCGGTTGAACGCTACGGTGTCGCGGCGAATCGTGACGGGCAGTACCGTGCTCGACCACGAGCGAAGGAAGCTGACCCACGCAAGGAAGGGCCGGCACGGATGAAGCCATCGCGATTGACGAGGTGTCCGGGCAAGACGAGGCCCCGACCTTCAAACACCCAGGGTATCGCGGACCTGTTGCGGGCACCATCAACTTGTACGACACAACAGTAAGAGCGTTCGTGGACATGAACAACAGCAACAGCAGTTTGAGTGGGGAGCAGACCAAGAGTTGCCGCGTGTGGACGGACGACTCCGATCGCTTTTCTGTGAACAAGATCGCGGCGTTGCGTCACAATTTCCACGAACACCCGCTCTTTCAAGTGGCTGAACTCGCACAGCTGGCAAAGGAGCTCGTCCCCTTCAAAAAGTGCCGGTTCATCCGGCCAGGCATCTCGCAGGCTTCCAGTTTCACGCACGACAGCGAGCATCCTGACGGCCGTGGCATCGACGAAGTGTTTCGACACATCGAGGAGCCTGGCTCTTGGGTCGCCCTCTACAACATCGAGGTCATTCCTCGCTACGCGGACTTGCTCGCCAGCATCGTCGACACCATGCGGCCCTATGTCGAGCGCGAGCAGCCTGGCATCTTCAATGTCAATGGCTTCGCATTCATTTCGGCGCCGCCTTCGGTGACCCCTTTCCACATCGACCGCGAGAACAATTTCTGGCTTCAGTTGCATGGCCGCAAGACCATGAACGTATGGGACCACACGGATCGGGTCGTGGTGTCGGCCGAAGCCGTGGAGGATTTCATCGTCGGCCATTCGCTGAGAAAAGTCCGCTTCAAGGAAGAGTTTCGCCAGCGCAGCCACCAGTTCGAGACCCAGCCGGGCGACGGCGTCTATTTCCCGAGCACTTCACCGCACATGACGAGTTCCGGCCCTGGCTGGGCGCGGTCTGGGGACGGCGTCTCGATCTCGATCGGAGTTACCTTCTACACCTCGGTGACGCGCAGGATGGCGTGTGTCCATCAGGTCAACAGGCTCATGCGGAAGATGCAGATGTCACCCGCATTCCCCGGCGAATCGGCCGCCGCGGACGCGCTCAAGGCGCCAGTGGGCATGTTCGTTGGCATGGCCCGTTCTTCGCTGTCACGGATGATCGCCCCGTTGCGCGGCGTCAAGCTCCAAGCAAAGGCGCCGCCAGGCTCCTTCTAGGATCGGCTTCGGCAAGGTGGTGTCGAGCTCAACCATCAGCGCCCAGTTGGCGGTGAAGCGTGAAAACCGACTGGAGCGAGGACTGGGCCGTGATCGCCGGCGAGCGCACCAAGCTACGGGTGGCGCACTTCAAGCTCGGCCACAGCCGCGCGTTCGTCGTGCGTGCCTACCCGCTGCAGACCCACGAGATGCTGTTCGATGTGCACAACCGCGCCTTCGAGGTGCTCGGCGGCGTGCCCCGGCGCGGCATCCACGACAACATGAAGACGGCCGTGGACCGTGTGCGTCGCGGCAAGGAGCGCGACGTCAACGCGCGTTTCAGCGCCCTCGTGAGCCACTACCTGTTCGAGGCCGAGTTCTGCAACCCGGCTTCAGGCTGGGAGAAGGGCCAGGTCGCTCCAGAGCCACACCACCTTCTCCGATCCCCCCCTACCTTCGCAGTTCGCTGCGGAGCGGGCAAGGTGTGACAATGGCTCTGAACCCGCTCGGTCGAGCGAGCAGCTCGCGTCAAGCCGTGGGCTCACATTCATGTTGAATGCGGTTCACACCGAACCGGAGAAGATCATGTCAACCATCGGATCTGTGCTGCGGTCGAGGGCACTTGCTTTGGCCATAGTTGTTCCGCTTGCACTCGTGCTGCTGCCGGCACGGGCGCAGGAAAAGATCATTCTTGATGGTTCGACTGGAATGCTCCCGCTCGCGAGGGCCCTTGCGAGCGCTTACCGCCAGCAGGTCCCAGACGCGCAGATCGAAGTCGGGATAGGGCTCGGCACAGGCGCACGCCTCAAAGCGCTGGCAGAAGGGAAGATTCAGATTGCCCTCGCTAGCCACGGCATCAAGCCCGAGGATGTGCGCGCGGGCGATCTGAGAGTCTTTGAGGCCGCAAAGGGCGCGGTTGTCTTCGCAGTCAACGAGACTGTCCCGATCGCCAACGTCAGCGAGATCCAAGCCTGCGAAGTCTATGGCGGCAAGATCGACAATTGGCGTCCTTTGGGTGGCAGCGATAGTCTCGTCGCAGTGCTGACGCGCCCCCCAGCAGAAGTGGACCCTGAAGTGATTCGAACAAAGATCGATTGCTTCAAGGACCTGAAGGAGGTTGCGACAGCAAAGGTGATGCCTCGCGGAGGCGACATGGCGAAGGCACTTGCGGAGACTCCACACGCGCTGGGCATGACCAGCATGACCGTAGTGGAACAAAGCGGGGGCAAGGTCAAAGCCCTTTCACTCAATGGCGTGGCACCGACGATCGCAAACGTGAAGAGCGGCCGCTATTTTCTGACCCGCGATTTTCTGTTTGTCGTCAAGGGCGAGCCAGTTGGCTCGACGAGGAAGTTCCTCGACTTCTTGCTCAGCCCGGACGGAGATCGCGTCATCCTCGCCAACGGTGCCGTCCCTTTGCGTTAAAGGCAAGCAAGCGCTGACAACTGGGCCAGCTTCAAACACTGAACAGGAGGGCGCTTGACGGGCTGACGGCATTGCCGACGTAGCGAAATGTCGGCTTGTGGCCGGCGACGGACATCAGCCATCGTTTATCGACAAGACTCAAACGGATGCGAGCCGATCCACCATATCAGGGAAGCGCTGGACAAGACGGATCAAAAGTGCAGCCTGCGCATTCGGCCTGGCGCGGCCCTGTTCCCAGTTCTCCAGCGTCCTCGGATTGGTGCGCAAGTAGCGGGCGAATACAGGACGGGACAAATGGAGGCTTTCGCGCAGGGCGATCAACTCGCTCGCCGCGATCGCTGGCGCCGGCATGTCCTGAACTTCATGCGTGCGCAGCGTGCGCTTGCCGGCGCGATGCTCTGCGAGGGCCTCGAAGCCCTCAGAAATCTCGGTAAAGAGGTTTCGCTTCGTCATTTTCTGGACTCCAGTTCGCGTTTCAGCATGCTCTTGATCGCCTTCTTTTCGTCGGGCCTCAAGTCGGTCGCCTCATCCTTGTCATAGAGAGTGAACAGCCAGAATTGCGAGCCGCCATCCCACCAGTAGTAGATGACCCGCAGGCCGCCGCTCTTTCCCTTGCCCCGCCGGGCATCGCCGTGTCGCAGCTTGCGCAGACCACCAGTGCCTTCGATAACGTCCCCCGCTTCCGGGTTCTGAAGACGTTCCGTCTGGACGCATCAGCGCCGGGAGATCGTTGGACCACACCGGTGAGTCGCGTGCCGCTCTGTGAGCGGGGCATGCCCGGTCGCAGAACAAGTCGAGCTCGTCCGTCGGCCAGGCCCTCGTCGCGACGTCGTCGCCTTCTTCGAGAGGTCTAACGTGAGGGCAAAGCTTAGGGCGGACTCGGTTTGGCACTGGAGGAAGCCACAACCTTGACCTTACCGACCATGCCGGCTTCATGATGGTCCGCCACGAGGCAGGCGAAGTCGAAATCGCCGGCCCGGTTGAAGGTCCAGACGATCTCGCCCGTCTTGCCGGGAGCAACGTGTGCCATATAAGGCTCGTCGTGCGCCATGCTGGGAAACTTCACCATGAGCGCTGCGTGCTCGTCGAGTTCCTTTTTCGTACCCATGACGAACTCGTGCATCAACTTCCCATCGTTCTTGATGGAAATCCTGACCGTCTCGCCCTGCTTCACCTGGATGCGGTCAGGGGTGAAATGCATGTCGTCCGTCATCTTGAATGTCAGAGTTCGCTTCGCCGCTCGAGCGTCTCCCGCGATTCCCCAATCCTTCTGCTCCTTTCTGATCGGACCGGACGGCTCGCTGTGGTCTTCATCACCATGCGCAAATGCAACGCCAGAGAGCGCCAGCGTGCTGGCCAGCATCAATGCCTTGATCGATTTCATGTGGTTCCTTGGGTTGAAACAGTGCAGCGAACTTAGGCCATCAATTCAATGCTGCGAGATTTTGGAGAGGAAGTCCTGCAGCACCGGAAACTAGCCGTACCACTTCGAGACGTCGTTGATTTCGATCATGAAGTTCATTCAAAGCGCCGGCGCGGCCTTGCGCCGTTGCAGCCAGGTAACCCACCAGGCACCTGCCGTGCACAGTGCCAAGTAGACGACGGCAACGAGGATGTAGACCTCGACAACGCGCCCGTCGCGCTGTCCCACCTTGGTCGCCGCCCCGAGAAAGTCGTTCAGGCTGATCACGTAGACGAGCGAGGTGTCCTTGAGCAGGGCAATGGTCTGATTGATCAGCGAGGGCGTCATGTTGCGAAACGCCTGGGGCAGGATGACGTGGCGCAAGGTCTGCCAGGGCGTCATGCCCAGCGACTGGCCCGCCTGCATCTGCCCCGCGCGGACGCTGCCGATGCCGGCGCGGATGATCTCGCAGTAGTAAGCGGACTCCGCGAGTACGAACGCCACCAGCGCCGCATAGATCGGTCCAACAGTAAGGTTTGGATCGCCTGTGGCGATTCTGAGCACCACGGGCATCAGGAAGTAGATCCACAGGATCGTGAGAATGAGCGGAATCGAGCGGAACAGGTTCACATAGCCGGCAACGGCGGTCGCGATCGGACGCGGCGCGAAAATGCGGGTGATTGCCAGCAGGGTTCCGAGGCCGATGCCCGCTGCCATGGCGACCACCACGAGGAAGGCGGTCATCTGCAGGCCCTGCATCAGGTACGGCCAGGCGCGTTGCAAGGACGCCCAGTCGAAGTCGTAACCCATCAGGCGCCTCCCAGTAGGCCCGGCACGCGCACCCGAATCTCGATACGGCGCATCAGCACGATCACGCCGTAGGTGATCGCCATGTAGATGACCGTCGCGGCGATGAAGGCCTCGAAAGGATGGGCGCTGAACTCACTGAGCTGGCGCGTCTGCCCGGTCAACTCCATAAGCCCGACGGTGAGCGCCACGGCCGAGTTCTTGAACACGTTCAGAAAGTCCGAGGTCAGCGGCGGGATGACGATGCGCAGTGCCTGCGGCAGGATTACATGCCGGTAGGCTGCTGTGGTCCCCAGCCCGAGCGCCATGGCCGCTTGCTTCTGGCTGGGTGGCACCGATTCGATGCCTGCGCGCACCTGCTCGGCCGCCTTCGCGGCCGTGTAGAGCGTCAGTCCGACCAGCACCGTGAGGAACTGGTTGGTCGTCGGATTCATCTGCTTGACCGCATTGCCCCATTCGATGGGCAACATTTCCGGCACGACGAAGTACCAGAGAAACAGCTGGACCAGCAGTGGCGTGTTGCGGAAGCAGTGGATGTACACCGTGGACAGGTAGCGCGCGGGACGATTGGGCAGCGTCCTCGCCACGCCGGCGGCCAGGCCGAGACCTAGCGCAAGCGTCCAGGCCATCAACGACAGGAGCACCGTCCACAACAATCCACGCACAAGCATCAGGCCGTACAGGCCCTCCCCGGTGACCGAGGGCTTGAAGAAGATCAGCCAATCCCAGGCGTAGTGCATCGCGTGAGGCAGTTCATGAGATTTCGTCGCCGGGCGATCACAACGGCTGGTCGTTCGGGTTGCGAATGAGTTGCTGCATCTCCGGCGACATCGGGAAGTTGACGGTGACGCTTCCCTTGACGGCGATCGGCTTGAGGAAGTATTTGTCGTACAGCGACGCGAACTCTCCCGAGCGCATCATCCCCACGATCACGTTGTCGACGAGCTTCTTGATGGCGACATCGCCCTTTCGCAGCATGCAGCCATAGGCCTCCTTCTGCTGGGGCACGCCCACCACTTCCCAGTCCGCCGGATTCCTGGCGCGAGCGATGTTGCTGAAGAGAATGATGTCGTCCTGCGTGGCCGCCACCGCCCGTCCGGTTTCAACCGTCAGGAAGTTCTCGTTGATGTCCTTGGCCAGGATGATGTTGATGCCCCACTTGTTCTGCTCGTTGAGGCGGCGCAGCATGCGCTCGGCGGTTGTTCCTGCGCTGACGACGACATTCTTGCCGACGAGATCGGACCAGTGTTTGATGCCGGAGTTCTTGCGCACGAGCAGGCGCGCTCCGACGACGAAGAAGGTGGTCGAGAACGAAACCTGGTTCTGTCGCTCGACGTTGTTGGTGGTGGAACTACACTCCAGGTCGACAGTCTGGTTGGCCACCAGAGGAATGCGCGTCTGCGGAGTGACCTCCAGGGTCTTGACCTCCAGCCTCGCGAGTTTCAGATCTTTCTTCACCTGCTCGACCACGCGCTGCGAGATGTCCCAGGCGAAGCCCGTCTGCTTGTTGTTGTCGTCCAGGTAATTGAACGGAATGGATGCACCGCGAGTCGCCACAGTGATGGTTCCGGTGTCCTTGATTTTCTTGAGCGTGCCATCCAGCGACTGCGCGGCCACGCCAGCGCACAGCGCGAGGCCGGCCGCGGCAATATGGGTTTTGATCATCGGCTTGAAAGTCATCGCGGGCTCCAAATGTCTTGGACTAAAGTTTGAAACTGGTTTCGAAGGCGTTCAGGGCGCCCAGCAGCTCGTCGAGCAGCTCGTGCGGATCCTGCAAGCCGACGGACAGGCGAATCACCGGGCCGCGCACGTCACTGAAATTGCGTTTGGCCAGCTCTTCCGCCGGGTAGAAGGCCGCGATGCTGCGCACGCCACCCCAGCTCGCGCCGATGGAGAATAGTTTCAGCTCCCGGAATAGCGTGCGGTAGGCCTCATAAGGCGAGTCCACAAGCTGCAGCGACATCAGGCATCCCGACAACTTGAAATCACGGGCCCACGTGGCATGGTCCGGTGCGCCGGGCAAAGCAGGAAAGAGCATCTGGCGGACCAATGGGTGCGCCGAGAGCCGGGCGGCGATCATTTGCGCGCTGGCTGCCTGGCACTCCATCCGCACCTGCATCGTGTCCAATCCGCGCGACACGAGGAAACAGTCCTCCGCGCTGACGGCCAGTCCCATCAGCGATTGAAGACCTCGCAGGGATCGGTACAGGCGCTCGTCGTTGGTGGCGACGCTACCCATCAGCACGTCCGAATGGCCACCCATGTATTTGGTGCAAGCGTGGATGCACAGGTCCACATCGTGCGCCAGTGCAGAGAAGCCCAGCGGACTCGCCCAGGTGTTGTCGATGGCCGTCACCACACCGTGGGCACGGGCGATGGCGGTGATGGCCGGGACGTCTTCCAGCTCCATCGTCACCGTCCCTGGCGACTCCAGCCAGATGAGCCGCGTTGTCGGTCGGATCAGCCGTTCGATGTCCGCGCCGATGCGCGGCCTGTAGAACTCGACCTCGACGCCGAGCGCTTGCAGCCGCTCAACGGCGAACGATTTGGCGAGGCCGTAAGCGGCGTCGGTCATCAGAAGGTGATCGCCCTTTTTGAGCAGAGCCAGAAGCGTGCTGCAGATGGCCGCCTGCCCTGAAGGGAAGACGACGCAATGCGCGGCGCCATCCAGCTCGGCGATGCGCACCTCGAGTGCGCGCTGCGTTGGCGTACCGGTGGTCCCGTAGCTGAAGCCGTCCGGCATGCGGCTGCGCCGGTGCACGAAATCGTCGAGCGAATCGAAGACGACCGTCGAGGCGCGCCACACCGGCGGGACCAGACTGGCAAACGCGTCGTTGGTTGGAGTTTGTGAGTTCACGATGGAAGGTTGGTCAGTTCCACAGATGCAGGATTTGCGCCCTGCTCTGAAGTTGGCTTGCAGGCGATGACGTCGTTCTTGCCACGGCGGGCAGTGCTGCTGAGCTCATTTGCCAGGCGCGGATTCGATGAGCTGCAAGGCTTGCTTCATCTGCTCGACGGCCATGTTTTCCAGATCGGTGTACACCCGCATCTCGATCGCCAACCGGGCGAAGATCTCCTTCGCTGCGGCGACCTTGGTGGCGTCATTCGTCTTGGGATTGGCCAGCGCGGCTTCCAGGCGTTTGAACTCGCTGGTCAGAAAGGCGGGTTGTTCCCCCAGCGTGCGCAGGCCCGCGTTGGTCATCGAGCGGATGCGCAACACCATCTTCACGTCCGACTGCTCCATCTCTCCTTGCGCGCGCTCTAGTGCGAGCTTCGCGGCGAAGGCCGGTTCGCTGTCGAGCTTCTTGGTCGCTGCGATGCTGTTGAACTTGGCGATGTCGGACGAAAAGTCGTGCGCCCAGGCGGGCACGGCAAGAGCCAGGGCAGTCACTGCCAGGATGGTCTGAAGTTTCATGGCGCTTCTCCAAGGGGGTGGCTGAAGCTACCGACTCTATGGCCGTGGTGATAATCTGAATCACGCCTGAAATTCTCTCTCCATAAGTCGTTGTTATATGTTGCTCCGGGAAATCGAGGTGTTCCGCTCCGTGATGTCGGTAGGGTCTGCCAGCAAGGCCGCCGCGCTCATGGGTGTCACGCAGCCCGCCGTCAGCCAGTCGTTGCGCAGGCTCGAGGAAGCCGCCGGCTTTGCCCTGTTCCGCCGGCTTCGAGGCCGCCTGCATGCGACGCCCGAAGCCCAGGCGTTGTTGCTCGAGGTCGAGCGCGTTTTCGTCGGCCTGGACAGCATCGAGCACCGCATGCGCAGCCTGAAGCGTTTCGGGGTGAACACCCTGCGCGTCGCGGTCTATCCGGCATTCGGACTGACCTTTGTCCCGCGAGTGCTATCCCGGCTTGTCGCCGAGCGACGGGACTCCGAAGCCCGGCCTCAGATCTCGCTGCAGGTGCTCAGTTCGCGAGAGGTGCACGAGGCCGTTCTGGGGCGCCAGGTCGACTTCGGGTTGATGGCCGATGAGATGCCGACGACGGGCCTGGAACATTCCGAGTTCGCACGCTTTCCCGGCGTTGTGGTGATGCACGCGAAGCACCGCTTGGTCAACGTCAAGACCATCCAGCCGCGCCAGCTCGCGGAAGAGCCGTTCCTCGCGCTCAACCCCGAGGACGCCTCGCGACGGCGCCTGGAGCGCGCGCTGGCGGATTGCGATGTCGGCCTGAGCGTGGTTGTCGAAACCCCGTACGCGGCGAGCGTTTGCGAAATGGCCATGCGTGGGCTGGGCATCGGCGTCGTCAATCCGATCACTGCCCTCGAGTATGCCCAGCGGGGGCTGGTCATCCGCCCCCTGTCGCTTGACGTGTCTTTCGCCGGACTGCTGGTGCTGCCACCGGGGCAACCCCTGTCGAGCGTTGCGCTGCGCGTCCTGCAACTTATGAGAATCCAACTCGCGGAAGATCAGAAGGCACTGTCCGTCTTCTTGAAACCAGGCTCAAAGCGATAGCTCGCTTGTCCACAACAAGCTTGCTGCGCTTGCACCGGCGGGCACTTCACCGATCCGAACGAGCAGTAGACGCAACAGTCGCCCGGCAGTGGGCACAGCAGCGTTTTGCAGTGCTCGCACTCGTAGAAGAACAGGCAGGCGTTGGCCGGCATGATCTCTTGCCTGGCATGACCGCAGCTTTGGCACCTCAGCACGGACTCGAGCACTACTGGGCTCATGGGGATCAGATGGCGAGCTCTGGCACGACGAAGAAGTACGCATTGAGCATGTACAGGCCTATGAGAACGAGCGCGATTCCGCCGACGATGTCGAATGCGCGCTGGTAGCGCGCAAGAAGTCGGAGTTCCAGCCACCCCATGGCGCTGGCACCCAATGCGATCGGCACCGCGCGCCCGAGCGCGAAGGCCAGCAGTAGCAACGCGCCCCAGACCGGCGAACCGATGCCGGCCACGACGCCGAGCAGCACGATCAGCACCGGTGTGCACCCCGGGCAGATCGCGATGGCAGCTCGAGGGCTTCCCCGAGGTCGACACGGTGTTCGCGAAGCTCGGCACGGCCGAGATCGCGACCGACCCGATGCCACCGAACGTCGCGGACAACTTCATGATGCTGAAGCCGCGAGACCAATAAGACCAATGGCCCGACCCGGGCCGCAGCAACGCCGACCTCGTGGCGGCGATGCAGGAGGCGGTCGGCAAGGTTCCGGGCAACAACTGCAACTCGACCATGGACGTGAAGATGCCGCGCACCGCCTCCGCCCGCACCTTGTGACGCAGACTCGACGCAGAGAGAGCACACGAATAGAACGGCGAGCGCCAAGTGGGCGGAAGAAGAGTAGCGGTGGCGTTGGCGCGGCAGACCGGCAGCTCACGTTTCCACGAAAGAACAAGGTGAGCGCATGAAGAAAACCCGCACAGCAGCTATCGGCAAGATCCTCGCCGACCTTGAGGCATTCCAGATCGACCACCAAGCGTACGTCAGTGTCCACGGCCCTGAAGGGCGGCTATGTGACGGATCGAACAGCCGTTGTGGGACTGCAAGCAGACATAGGTCAACGAGCAGCGGATCAACGCGATTGGTTGAAGAGGGGCTCTATGCCTCATTCGGCGCAACTGAGGCGCCCTCAATGCTGTGACGTTGCAATGCGTCGGCGACGGATCCGCTGTCCTTCATCTCTTCGACGAAAGCGTGAAGTGCACGTGCGGCGCCCGCTCCTCTTGTTTTCGGCACACCCATGGCTTGCCGAATCACCATGAAGCGACCGGGTAGCAGGCGCAGTCCGGCATGCTTGCGGCAGTCCGAATCCAGCTGCTGCTTCACGCCGGCGGCCACATCCAGTTCCTGCTCGAGGAAGGTTTGAACAACGGTGGGCGAGGTCGGCGCCCTGACGATGTGCGCATGCTTCAGTTCGCGCGTGAGGAAGAGGTCATAGGCACTCCCCTTTCCTACGGCTACCAGGCACCCGTCGCGGTCAACCTCGTCGTTGTGCAGCAGCGGGGATTCTTCTCGCACGAGATAGCTACCCTCGATCAGGACGTAGGCTGCGCTGAAAGCGATTTCCGCGCCGCGCACCGGATCGATGGCGAAGAAGCCGATGTCGGCCTGCTCGCTGGCAACCGCCTGCACCGACTTGCCGGCCGCGTCGAAGACGACGAGTTCGACGTCCACGCCCAGGCGTTGCGCAAAGGCGCGTGCCAAGTCGATCGAAACGCCTTCCGGCTCGCCAGTCGACTTGCTGGTGTTGGCGAGGATGGGATTGCCGAGGTTGATGGAGGCGCGCAGCACGCCGGTCGGCGCGAGGGCTTTGATGACTTCTCGATCGAGGTTCATTCAGGTGCGGTGAGCTCAGGGTTTGAGAATGCTGCTGATCTTCTTGAAGTTGCGCAGCGTGCTGGAGAGGTGTTCGTGCATGGCCTTCGATGCTTCTTCGTTGCGCCCGCGCTCCAGAAGATCGAGCAGATGCAGGTGCTGCTGGCAGTGTTCCTTGTAGCGGCTGCGATCCTGCATCGATCGGTACGACAAGAGGCGCCTCACGCGGTTCACGCGCCGGATCGTGTCGATGAAGAATGCATTGCCGGACCCTTCGACCAGCGATTCGTGGAAGCGCACGCCGCGATCGTGGAGCTGGTCCGCTGTATCGGTCTCGATCCCGCCTTCGAGAAGATGCTTTTCTGCAGCGCGGCAGCGCTCGATGACGTGAGATGGAAGACGGTAGTTGGGCTCGAGCAAGGCGGCCGGCTCGAGTGCGAGGCGAAGGCGGTATGACTGCAGCAGACTGTCGGCCGTGGTCAGCATCGAAGAAAACGCCCATCCGTAGCCCGGCTTCTTCTCAGCCCAGCCTTCGTTCGCGATGCGGCCCAGTACAGCGTTCAGTTGCGCGGGCGTCAGGCCGTAGCGCTGCTTGATCAGCGCTTCGGAGAATTCGTCCGGCAGAGCACCCCGGAGACGATCGTCCGCGATCCGAAAGTAGATCTGCGTGACGACGTCCGACTCGTCCAGCCCCAGGCGGTCCGCCAGCGCGCTGACGGTTTCGCTGATGGGTTGGACCAGGAAGTAGCCTCGGTTGGGTTGGCGCTGCAGGATTCCTTTTTCAGCGAGCAGCGACAAGGCATCGTTGACAGGAGAACGCGAGACGCGCAGCCGGTCGGCGAGCAGTTGCGCGGGCAGATGACTGCCCGCGGGCAAGGCATCCGCCTTGATGAGATCCAGGATCTGCGAGGGAATGGATTGTTCGGGCCGCATGGACACGGATTGTCCGATCAGTTTGTTGCCGACGCTGGAGCAATCCCCTTGGCGTGCTTGTCCACCATCTTGCGCAATGTCGACGGAATCACGCCGCCCGCGCGCAACAGCTCGACCTCCAGCTGGGTTTCGACCGCGGCTGTCGCCTCCAGTCGCTCCACGTTCCCGTCCGCTCGGTGAAGCAGCACGGCGACCGCTCCGCGCGGCGCGATCGCTGCAGGGTCGGCATCGACTTCCAGCCGGTCTCCTGCCTTGAGCTTCACCGTGAACGGTGTCGTTCCTGCCGGCAGGCGCAAAGGAAGCACCCCCATGCCGATCAAGTTCGAGCGGTGGATCCTCTCGAAGCTGTTCGCAAGCACAGCCCGGATTCCCAGGAGCCGCTGGCCCTTGGCGGCCCAGTCTCTGGAAGAGCCTGTTCCATACCGCTCGCCCGCCACCAGAACCACGGATTCACCGGCTGCCTTGTAGCGCTGGGCGGCATCCCACAGCGGCATGACATCGCCGCTCGGAACGTGCAGCGTGTGCGCGACCGGCGCACCGGGGGCCAGCAGGTTCGTGAGCGTCTTGCTGTGGAAGGCGGCCCGCACCATCACCTCCCAGTTGCCACGGCGCGATGCAAACACGTTCAGATCGTTCCGGTCGTCGCCGCACGCCACCAGGAAGTCGGCGACCAGGCTATCGCGCGGAATGGCGCTCGCCGGTGAAATGTGATCCGTCGTGATGTCGTCGCCGACCACCAGCAGTGGGAACGCCTTGTAGTGGCCAAGCAGGCTGCCTTCGCTCAGGGCCGCGAAGGGCGGGCGCCGCAGGGCAGTCGATGCGGGGTTCCATGGATACAACTCGGTATCTGGCGCCTGCAGCCCGTGCCAGAGCGGATTGCCGGTCGCGATGGCAAATGCGCGCTGGTAGTCCGCCGGATCCTGAGAGCGCTGAAACAGCTCCTCGATCTCTTCGCTGGTCGGCCAAAGATCTTTCAGGTGCACCGGGCGTCCATCGGTGGTCGTTTGCACCGGATCGACCGTCAAGTCGCGTTCTGCATCGCCTGCCAGCCCGAATGCAATCACCAGCGGCGGCGACATCAGGAAGCCCAGGTCCAGATCCGGATGCACACGGCCCGGAAAATTGCGGTTGCCCGACAACGCCGCGACGGGGTGGATGGTGCCTCTGGCCATCGAGTCCTGGATCACTTCGGGCAGCTGGCCCGAGTTGCCGATGCACGTGGTGCAGCCGTAGCCCACGATGTCGAAGCCCACTGCCGCCAGGTCTTGCGTGAGTCCGGCGCGCTCAAGGTAGGACGCCGCCGCCGGCGAACCCGGCCCCATCGACGTCTTGACCCATGGCGGCACTTTCAGGCCCAGGGCCCGTGCCTTGCGGGCAACCAGGCCCGCTGCGATCAGCAGACGCGGGTCGGAGGTGTTGGTACAGCTTGTGATGGCGGCGATCGCTACCGGGTGCCGCGGCATCACGTCGTCCGCGACTGCCGGCAGAAAGTTCAGTGCCGCGAGCGTTGCCCTTGTCTCCCCGAAGCCGAGCAGGTCCTGCGGCCGGCGTGGGCCTGCCACGTGCATGCCGACCGCGTCGAGGTCGATGTGGATGGCCCGCGTGTAGTTCGCCTCGCAGGTCGGGTCGAACCACAGTCCGACCGCCTGCGTGAGCGCTTTCACTTTGTCAATGTGCGTCGATGAGCGACCGGTGGCCTTCAGGTAGTCCAGGGTGTGTTGGTCGACCGGAAAGAACCCGGTCGTGGCGCCGTATTCCGGCGCCATGTTGGCGACGACGCTGCGGTCTCCTGCGGTGAGGGTGCTGACACCTGGGCCGTAGAACTCGACGAACTCGCCGGAGACGCCGATGGCGCGCAGGCGCTGCGTCACCGTGAGGGCCAGGTCCGTCGCCAGCACGCCCGGCTGGAGCTTGCCCGTCAAACGCACTCCGATCACATCGGGAATGCGCAGCATCGTCGGCATCCCGAACATGACGGTTTGCGCCTCGAGGCCGCCGACACCCCAACCGAGCACGCCGATGCCATTGACCATGGGCGTGTGGCTGTCGGTCCCGATCATCATGTCCGGCACGAGCCAGGCCGCACCGTTGCGCTCCTCAGTCGTGACGACCGTCGCCAGTTGCTCCAGGTTGATCGTGTGCATGATCCCGGTCCCCGGCGGGTTGATGCGAACACCGCGCAGCACCTTGGAAGCCCAGCGCAGGAACGAATACCGCTCGGCGTTGCGCCGTATCTCGTACGCCATGTTCAGTTCGGGCGCGTCGTGGCGCGCGAATGCTTCGACTGCCAGTGAGTGATCGACCGAGACATCCACCGGCAGGCTCGAATTGAGCACTGAGGGATCCACACCGGCTTCGGCCAGGGTGCTTCGCATGGCCGCCAGGTCCACAAGCGCTGGGGTACTGGTCGTGTCGTGCATGAGCACGCGACCTGGCTGGAACGCAATCTCCGCGTCGCTGGTGCGCGTCTCGGTCCATGCCAGCAGCGCCGCCACAGCAGACGCTTTCTCAGAGCCTTCCATATTGCGCGCGACGTTTTCCAGCAAGAGCCTGAGGACCACGGGCAACTCGCTCAGCTTCGTGCCGCACAACGTCTTCAGGTCGACAGCGCTGTAGCTGTTGTCGGCGACGGCAACTTGCCGCACCGGAGTCGCATCAGTGTTTTCCATGAGCTTATTTTGCATTTCTAACACCTAAAATGCAATTCAGTGCAAACCCTCAGCTGCCGTTAGCTGTCGTGCATCTCGCAACACCCAAGGATCCTCATGTACGCCTATGTAGGCAGCCGAACCACCCGTGAGCGCAACGCAAGAGGCGACGGCATCAGCATCTTCACGGTCGATACCGAGCGCGGCACGCTGGCACTGGTGGACGTCGTCGGGGATCTGGTCAATCCATCGTTCCTGGCCATGAGCCGATCTGGGGAGTTCCTCTACACGGTGCACGGTGACCAAAGCGAAGCGAGCGCCTTCAAGGTCGACCGAAACACGGGTCTGCTCACTCTCATCAACCGGGAGAGCACGCAGGGGAAAAATCCTGTGCACTTGGCACTGGATCCCGCAGGGCGTTACCTGGTGGTGTCCAACCACATCGGTGCCAGCCTGGCCGTGCTGCCGGTGAACGAAGACGGGTCGCTCGGCGCACTGGTGCAACTCGTCGCGCTCGAAGGCCCGATCGGGCCGCACCGGGTAGAGCAGAAGCAGTCCAAGCCACATTTCAATCCCTTCGATCCGACCGGACGCTTCGTGGTCGTCCCGGACAAGGGCCTGGACCGGGTGTTCGTTTTCCGGTTCGAGCAGGGACGCCTGACGCCGGCATCAGTGCCATTCGTCGGCACGCGTGAAACGTCGGGGCCGCGCCATCTGTCGTTCCATCCCAACTCACCGTTCGCTTACGTCGTGAACGAACTGGATTCCACCGTCACGGCCTACCGCGTCACCGAGGAGACTGGTGCGCTCACCCCGTTCCAGATCGTCTCCGCCCTGCCGGAGAGCTATACGGGCAACAGCCGCGCCTCGGAGTTGCAGATCGATGCGCAGGGACGCTTCCTGTACGCGTCGAACCGCGGCTACGACAGCATCGCCGTCTTCCGCATCGACCCGAAGAGCGCTGGCCTGAAGTTCATCGAGGCCGCACCCACACTGGGGAAGACGCCGCGCTTCATCGCCCCGACTCCCGACGGTCGCTTCATGTTTGCCCTTAACGAGGACAGCGACTCCATCGTGACACTGGCCATCGACCCCGAAGCCGGAACGCTCAAGCCGACGGGCGCTTCAGTGGGCTGCGGCAGCCCGGTCTGCATGGTGTTCTCCGCATGAGCCATGCGATGCAAGGAACCAGCTTTCAGCGCCACCGCGATCAGCGTGTGGCACCTCTCAAACGCCAAGGAAATCAAATGCATTCGATTCGACGCCGTGCGCTGCTTTGCGCCATCGCGGGAATGGCCACGCTGCCGCTGCCCACTCTCGCGCAAGACTATCCCAGCCGCCCCATCACCATCGTCGTTTCCTTCTCTGCTGGAGGCGGCGTCGACGCCATGGCGCGCCTGGTGGCAGAGAAGCTGCGCGTATCGCTGAAGCAATCCGTCGTCGTCGACAACAAACCGGGCGCGAGCGGCATGCTTGGTGCAGGGTATGTCGCGAAGGCGAACCCCGACGGCTACACGCTGCTGCTCGGATCGGCGGGTGAGACGGCGATCAATCCCCTCGTCTACAAGGGAAAGATGCAGTACTCGCCCGAGAAGGACCTGGCGGCGATCACTGCGGTCACTCGCGTGCCCAACGTGCTCGTGGCAAATCCGACGTTCCCGGCCAAGACCGTGGCGGAACTCGTGGCCTATGCCAAGAAGAACCCTGGCAAGGTGACCTACGCGACCAGCGGTGTCGGCAACCCTCAGCATCTCAACGGCGAGCTGCTTCAATCGCTGGCCGGCATCCAGATGCAGCACGTGCCGTACAAGGGCGCTTCGAATCAGCTGGTCGACGTAGCGTCTGGCACCGTCGACGTCACCTTCGTGAGCCTCGCCGGCGCGACGCCCTTCATCAAGGGCAGCAGGGTGAAGGCGTTGGCGGTGACTTCTGCCAAGCGTGCGAGCTTTGCGCCGGACATCCCGGCGATTGCCGAGTTCGCACCGACGGCCGCCTACGACCTGGACAACTGGTTTGGTCTTTTTGCACCCGCAAAGACGCCGCCTGCCGTGCAAGCGCGACTCAACGAAGCGGTCACAGCCGCCCTGCGGGACCCAGACTTGATCAAGCGATTGCGCGAGCAAGGCGGCGAACCCATGCCGCTCTCGCAAACCCAGTTCCGCGACTTCATCAAGAACGAATCCGTCAAGTACGCGCGCATCGTCGACAGCGCAAAGATCGTCGCGGAATAGTCCTTTCACAAGCCCACAGGAGACCTTCATGAAATCCACTTTCACGTCAAATCGCCGCGCCTTGCTCGCCGCCTCCATCATGACCATGCTGCTCGGCTTCGCAGCGGCGCCCGCCGCCGCGCAGGCGCCCCTCGATCTCAAGATCATGGCTCCGGCCGGGCCGGGTGGCGGCTGGGACAGCGCGTCGCGCTCGCTGCAGCAGGTGCTCACCGCCACCGGCGCCGCCAAGAACGTACAGGTCGTCAATGTCCCGGGCGCCGGCGGCACCGTCGGCCTGGCGCAGTTCGTCAACAACGCCAAGGGCGACGGCAGCCAGTTGATGGTGATGGGTATCACGATGGTGGGCGCGGTTCTCACCAACAAGTCGCCGGTTGGCCTCGACGCTGTCACGCCTATCGCACGGATGACCGGCGATCCGCTGGTGGTCGTCGTTCCCGCGAATTCGCCCCACAAATCGCTGAAGGATCTCGCCGCGGCCGTGAAGGCGGACACCTCCAAGGTCGTCTGGGCCGGCGGGTCGGCCGGCGGCGCGGACCACATCCTGGCCGGGCTCATTGCCAAACAGGCCGGCGGCGAAGCGGCCAAGCTGAACTATGTGCCTTTCTCGGGCGGTGGTGAGGCGCTTGCCGAAATGCTGGGAGGTCGCGTCACCGCCGGGATCTCGGGCTACAACGAATTCGAAAGCCAGATCAAGGCCGGCAAGTTGCGGGCCCTCGGCGTGTCGACGGCCAAGCGTATTGATGGGGTCGATGTGCCAACCCTCAAGGAGCAAGGCATCGACGTCGAAGTCGTCAACTGGCGCGGCGTCGTCGCCGGTCCGGCGATCACCGCGCCGCAGAAGGCAGCACTCGTGGCGGCCGTCAACAAGGCGCTGAAGTCGCCTGAATGGGCCAAGATTTCGAAGGCCCGCGGCTGGGACGATGCTTACCTCGACGCGGATGCTTTCGGCGCATTCCTCAAGTCCGACCAGCAGCGCGTGAAAGAAGTGCTGACCTCCATTGGCTTGGTGAAATGAGCGAGTCGGAAGTCAATGGCCCGGGATGGCACGCGCTGGCCACGGTGGCGGTCGTGCTGTTCGGGCTCGCCGCGGTGATCGGCTATGACGTGACGCTCATGGCGCCTGCACAGGCGGTGGGCGTCGGGCCGACAGCCGCCATGCGAATGGTCGCGGTCCTGCTGATCGTGCTCGGCCTGGCGCACGTTGTTGCAGCCCTGCGCGTGCGTGCTTCGCTGCACGGAAAGGAGACGTCGGAGCTCGATGAGGTGCTCACCAATCGAGCGGCGCTGGGCTGGGTGTTTGGCGGCCTGATCGGCATGATCCTGATCCTTCAGTTCGGTGGCGGCTTCATCGTCGGCTCGACCTGGCTCTTCGCCGCGACCGCACGAGCATTCGGGCAGCCGATCCGGATCAAGTCGCCTGCCATCGGTTTCGTGCTCGCAGCGCTCGTGTATGCCTTCTTCACCAAGGCGTTGTCCTTGTCGTTGCCGGCTGGGCCGCTCGAGCGACTGCTCCTCAGCTAAAGGCACGACATGGAAGTTTTCACGCTCTTGGGGCAGGGCCTGTTGATCGCCATCCAGCCGACAAACCTGCTCTTCGCAGGCATCGGCGTACTGCTCGGTACGCTGGTCGGCATCTTGCCGGGCATCAGCCCGTCGCTGACGGTGGCACTGCTGTTGCCCATCACCTTCAAGCTGGATCCGACGGGTTCCATCATCATGTTCGCCGGCATTTATTTCGGCGGCATGTACGGCAGCTCGACGACCGCGATCCTGCTCAACACGCCGGGCGAGGCGGCATCGATCGCGACCGCGATCGAGGGCCACAAGATGGCGAAGGCCGGACGTGGCGGCCCCGCTCTCGCCACCGCCGCCATCGGGTCCTTCGTCGCTGGCCTGGTCGCGACCATCGGAATCTCCGTGCTCGCGCCCTGGCTGGTCGACTTCGCGGTGCAATTCGGTCCGTGGGACTACTTCGCGCTCATGGTGCTGGCCTTCGTCACCGTGTCGGCGACCTTCGGTGACTCGGTGCTGCGCGGCATAACGAGCCTGGCCCTCGGCCTGGTGCTGGGGCTCGTCGGCATCGACAAGCTCACCGGACAGTCGCGCCTTGCATTCGGAGTCCCCGCGCTACTAGACGGCGTGTCGATCACGACACTGGCCGTAGGCCTGTTCGCGATGGGAGAGACGCTTTACATCGCTTCGCGCTTCACTGGCGTGCAAGAGAAGATCGAGGCGGTACGCGGCTCGCTGTGGATGACGAAGGAAGACTGGAAACGCTCCTGGAAGCCCTGGCTGCGCGGCATCGGACTGGGATTTCCCATCGGCGCGCTGCCCGCGGGGGGCGCTGAGGTGCCGACACTCCTGTCGTACACGCTCGAACGAAAGCTCGCCGTCAAGCCCGAGGAGTTCGGCAAGGGTGCGATCGAAGGCGTCGCCGGCCCCGAAGCGGCGAACAACGCGGCGGCCACCGGCACGCTGGTGCCGCTCCTGGCACTCGGCCTTCCGACCTCTGCGACGGCGGCCATGATGCTCGCCGGCTTCCAGCAATACGGACTTGTGCCGGGGCCGCTGCTCTTCGTCACGAACGCCGACCTGGTCTGGGGCCTGATTGCCAGCTTCTTCATCGGCAACCTGATGCTGCTGGTGCTCAACCTGCCGCTCGTGGGTCTGTGGGTTCGACTGCTGAAGGTGCCGCAGCCGTGGCTCTATGCTGGGATCCTGGTCTTCGCGGTGATGGGTACGCTGGCAGCAAATCCGTCCACGGTCGAACTCGTCATGCTCGTGACCTTCGGCATCTGCGGCTACCTGATGCGCTGCTGGGACTATCCGGTGGCTCCGATGATCGTTGGACTCATCCTGGGCCCGATGGCCGAGAGCCAGTTCAGGCGTGCATTGCAAATCAGCCTCGGGGACAGCTTGGTGTTCTTCAAGCACGCGGGTTCGGCGACCCTGCTGGCGCTTGCATTGCTGGCTCTGGTCGCGCCGCTCATCTTCAAGGGACTGAAGCGGTTCAAGGGCGACGACGCCTGAACGGAAACAGCAAAGTTCACTTCGGGCTGCCTTGCCAGAAACCCGCCACGGCCAATCGCGTCTGCCTCCCGTTCTTCGACTGACCAAGGACCTCGAATGGACAGCACGCGCAACCCCGCCCTGCCCGAGGTCTCGGCAATCGACTCGAGGTGAGCTGAATCTATCGATGTCCGCTTCGGTCCTGTATAGCCGACATACATCCTCGCGCCCCGAAAGGCAGCAGTGGCCCTTCGCGTCCTTCGACTTCGAGACCTGAACTTCGGCTTCGCAGTGCGAAAGCAGTCCTCCGGCTCCGCAAACCCGGATGACTGCAATCGCCCGCCCTTCGGACATTCATGAATTTTCAACGCTGGAACTTCCAATCCAACCTTGATCGTGGCACGCTCATCCGATGCGGCCACTTCGGTATTCCATCAACATCACATTGGACGGATGCTGCGATCATCGTGTAGTGATTGCGGATGAGGAGTTGCATCGTCACGCGGCCGAGAACCTCGCGCAGGCCGATGCCCTCATCTTTGGCCGGAGCACCTACGAGATGATGGAGGCCGCATGGCGGCCTGAAGCATACCGCCACGGCCAGGCACAAGATGGTCAGCACGCGCCAGGGCGCGACGCCCGCCTGCTGGCCGGGCATCACCTGCGCCGAAGAAGAGTCCTTCGCCGCACCGTCGCGCGGTTCGTCATCGCGAGCAGTTGCCAGCCACTCATTGCGCCACCTTGAAGCCCGAGGCCTTCACCACGGGCGTCCAGTAGCTGCGCTCCTCGTCCATGGTGCGGCTCAGTTCGACGCTGCCCAGCCCGGTGCCCTCCAAGCCCACATGGTCCAGGCGCTTCTTGACGCTGTCGGTCTTCATCGCGGCGATAAAGGCCGCTTCCAGCTTCTGCACAGCGGCCTTGGGCGTGCCGGCCGGCACATAGGCGCCGTAGGCGGTCACGGCCTTGTCGAAGGCCGCGAAGCCGGCCTCCTTGGCCGTCGGCACATCGGGCAGCCAAGCGGTGCGCTGTGTCCCCGTCACGGCCAGGATGCGCAGCTTGCCCGAGCGGTGCAGCTCCAGCTGGCTGGCCAGGGCGTCGGCGCCCAGCGGAATGTGGCCTCCCATGATGTCGGTGGCCAGCGGGGCACCGCCCTTGTAGGTCACGGGCTGCAGGTCCACGCCGGTTTCCTGCGCCATCTTCAGCACGGCGAAGTGCAGGGTGCCGCCCAAGTTGGCCAAGCCCACGTTGGCCTGGGCCGGGTTGGACTTGACCCACTGCACATACTCGGGCAGCGTCTTGTAGGGCGTGCCCGGCCCGGTGGACAGGGCGCTGCGCACGTTGGCCAGATGGGCAACCGGGACGAAGTCCTTCTGTGGCTCGTAGCTCAGCTGCGCAAAGGTCATGGGAAAGAGCACGAAGGCCGGCGTGTGCGCCAGCAGGACGGTGCGGCCATCCGGCTTGGCGTTCTTGACGGTGCCGATGGCAATCTGCGTTGAGGCGCCGGGCTTGTTCTCCACCAGCACCGGGGCCTTGAGCGCGAGCCTCATCTCTTCGGCCACCGAGCGAGCCAGTACGTCCAGTGGGCCGCCAGCCGGGAAGCCCAGCACCAGCTTGTAGGGCGTGCCTTCGTCGTTGGCATGGGCGGGCAGCAGCATGCAGGCGGCGGCCAGGGCCACCAGGAGGGAAGAGATGGGGAAGCGCATAGGAATGGGGCCTGGAATGGAGAAAGAGATGGATGCGGACCGGATCAGTCCGCGATGAGGGGCAGCGGCCGGCTAGGTGTGTGCGCGGCCATGAACTGCGTAGCTGCCTGCAGCAGGGGCAGGTCTTGTTTGAAGCGGCCCACCAGCTGCAGGCCGATGGGCAGGCCGTCGCTGGCCGCGCCGTTGGGCAGGCTAATGGCCGGGTGGCCCGTCAGGTTGAAGGGCATGGTCCAAGGGAACCAGTTGGGCCGCACCTCGGGGTAGCACTGGCCGTCGATCTGCAGCGTGCCGAACAGGTCCTGGTCAATCGGCAGTGCGGTGCGCATCAGCGTGGGCGTGAACAAAAAGTCGGCCTGCTCGAACAGCTGCTGCACATGCCTGAACAGACGCGTGCGCTGGAACATGGCCTGCTGGAAGGCCACGCCGTCCACATGCTCGACCAGGGCCAGCTGCTGCAGCAACGAAGGGCTCAGCCGGTCCGCATGCTGCTCGGCCAGCGGGCGGAAGCGGCCATTCCAGCTGGTGTGGTTAACCACGCGCCAGATGCCCTCCACATCGAAGTCCGCGCCATCGAAGGGCTGCAGTTGGGCGCCCAGGCTTTCCAGCGTGCCCAGGGCTCGTTCGAACTCGGTGCGCACATCGGCCGCCAGCGGCCGGCCCGGCAGGCTCGCGCAGTACAGCACGCGCTGGCCGCGCAGGGGCTGTGCCGCTTGCGCGAGCTGTTCCAGGTAGGACGGCTGTTCGAAGCCCAGCGACCAGGGATCGCTCGCATGCGCGCCGGCCATGGCCTGCATCATGAGCGCGGTGTCGGGCACGTCGCGCGTGGTGGGCGTCACATAGGTGTAGTTGCCGAAGGCATCCTGCACCTGGCTATGCGGGACCACGCCCAGGCTCTGCTTCAGGCCTACCACGCCATTGCAGGCAGCCGGGATGCGGGTGGAGCCGCCACCATCGGTGGCGATGGCCAGGGCCGTCACGCCGGCGGCCACCGAGGCCGCGGCACCGCCGCTGGAGCCGCCCGAGGTCCGCGTGGCATCCCAGGCGTTGGCGGTGCTGCCGAACAGCGGTGCATCCGTCAGGCACTTGGCGCCGAACTCGGAGCTGGTGGTCTTGCCGATCACGATGGCGCCGGCCGCCTTCAGCCGCGCGACCGCGACGGCGTCTTGCTGCGGCAAATGGTCTTCATACAGCAGCGAGCCGTAAGTGGTGCGCAGGCCCGCGGTGTCGACGATGTCCTTGACCGAGACCGGCAGGCCGTGCAGCAGGCCCAGCGGCTCGCCGCGCATCAGCGCCGCTTCGGCCTCGCGGGCATGCTGCAGGGCTTCTTCATGGCACAGCGTGACGAAGCAGTTCAGCCGCGACTGCACGGCATCCGCGCGGGCCAGCGTCGCTTGCATGAGCTCTACTGGTGAGAGTTCGCGCCGTGCGATCAAGCCGCGCAAGGTCATGGCCGACAGGGCATGCAGCGGGGCGTTGCTGGATGACGATGTTTCTATCATGGGCTGATCATCGAGAGCGCCCCCGGGCCTGTCCAATATTCTTTGCCCGGCCAGACATACCGGATTCGTATGAGTCAAACTGCCCTCCGAGGCCTTCGCTATTTCGTCGCCGTAGCGGAAGAGCGCAGCATGGGCCGCGCCGCGCGCAGGCTGCACATGGCTCAGCCACCGCTGTCCACGCAGATTAAGAACCTGGAAACCCTGCTGGGCACGCCCCTGTTCCGGCGCGGGCCACGCGGGATGGAGATCACAGAGGCTGGTCAGGCGCTCTACGTGCGCACCAAGGAAGCGCTGCTCCTGGCCGACGAGGGCGTGGATGCCGCCATGGCCATCGGGCAGGGCCGGCGCGGGCGCCTCACCGTGGGCACCATGGTGGTGCTTTCCTACCCCCTGCTGCCCGGCATAGCCGAAGCGATGCGCCACCAGATGCCCGAAGTCGAGGTGCAGTATGTCGAGGCCGACCAGCGACCGGGCGGCACCAGCGAGCTCAAACTTCCGGCTCGGTCCTGCCGGTCGAATCGAGCACAGCGAACTGGCGCTGGCTGTCCCAATCACGTCAGCGGCGCCGATGGCCTGCATTGCAAGCGCGAACAGTGGCGCGCTCGAGGCCATCGCGAAGGCCGCACTCGTGGCGATGAATGCGGCCAAGCCGTCGAGAAAGAGCCGGCTGCGTCTCCATAGGTCAGCGAGTCGGCCTAAGCTCAGGAAACACGGAGCCGACGAGCATGTACGACAGCAGGATCCACGAAGCGTGGGGCTTCGATGCGCCGAGATCCTTCCTGAGCTGCGGCAATACCACGTTGAGTGCGCTGTTGCCGAAGAAGCAGAGCATCACGCCAAGCCCCGCGGCCGCCAGCACGGGCCAGCCGTCGCGGTCGGCTTCTATGTCGGGGTTCGCTCCGACCGGGGCCCATCTCACTTCTTGGCCTGCTGCGAGTCGGCCTCGCCGAAGTTGGCCATCATCGCGGTCCATCGAGCGATGTCAGACTTGACGAAGTCCATCGTCTCTGCCGGCGGGCTCGGTTGGATCAGCAAGCCGATCTCTTTCATATCAGCCTGGATCTGTGGCGCCTTCAGGACCTCCCCCAGTGTCTTTGAAAGCGTGTTCACGATGTCGGGCGGCAGGTTGGCAGGCCCCAGCAGTGCAAACCAGTTCGAGATGCCAAGCTCGGGCATGCCGAGCTCGTGCACTGTCGGTACGCCGGGCAGTGATGGCGAGCGCGTCTGGGAAGTCACGGCAATGGCCGTCATCTTTCCGGCTTGCACGTTCGGTAACACCAGCGGCAGCGTCACGGCCGTGATGTTCAGGTCTCCGCGCATCAGGTCGATCATCACGTCGGGTTGCCCGCGGTAGCTGACGTGCGTGAGAGCAATGCCTTGCTGCTTCTTGAGCAGTTCGAGTGTGAAGAAGGGAGTGGTCCCGGTGCCCGGCGATCCGTAATTGAAGTGCGCAGCCTCAGCTTTCGCAGACTTGACGAAGTCGCGCAGGTCACGTGACGGGGTCTTGGGAGGGACCACAAAGGCCTGCGGGATGGTGCCGATCATCCCAATCGCGCTGAAGCCAGTCATCGGGCTCCAGGTCGAGGCCGTCGCGCCGGGCGGCACCATCGTCGTCGGTCCACTTGCGAGCACCAGGGTGTAGCCGTCTGCCTTGGCGCGAGAGGCATAGGAATAGCCAATGCTGCCTGCCGCGCCTGTGCGGTTCTCAACCACAAAGGCGGTTTTGAGGCGATCGGACATGCCTTGTGCGATTCGCCTCGCGATGACGTCAACGATGCCGCCTGCGGGAAACGCCGAGACGATTGTCACAGGCCGGTCCGGATAGGTGGCGGCGCCTGCTGATTGCAATGGCGCCATCGCAAGGGCCAAGGTCGCGAAGGCCGCGCCTGCGACGAGCGAGCGCCGTAGCGGGAACAGCGCGGGAACCTCAAGGTCGAGGCAGGAAGATGATTTGGTCATGATCGGGCGAAAGGATGGAATGAACGGAGAATGAAATTCGATAGGCGCGCGCGCAGCGGCTGGTCGGTGAATCAGCCGATCGCTGGCCTGCGGTCCAGCAGGCCCTGCGATCGCTCCAGCAGCGCCGCGCAGCGCAGCAGTTCGGCATCCTTACGGAGGCGGCCGACAAGCTGGATGCCGATGGGCAGACCGAAGGCGCCGAAGCCGTTCGGCAGGCTGATAGCTGGATGCCCGGTCAGGTTGAAGGGCATGGTCCAGGGGAACCAGTTGGGGCGGACATCTGGAAACACCTGACCGTCGATCTCGAGGCTGCCGAACAAGTCCTGCTCGATGGGCAGGGCCGTGCGCGTTAAGGTCGGCATTGCGAGGAGTTCGTTGTCATCCAAGAGCGACTGGACGAAGCGGAAGAAGCGCGTCCGCTCGAACATGGCTTTCTGGTAGTCGACGCCGCTCACGGAAGTGACCAAGGCCATCTGCTTCTGGAAGGTTGCGCTCAGCATCTGTGGATGCTCGCGCGCCATGTCGGCATAGCAGGTTCGCCAGACTGTGTGATTGATCACGCGCCACATCGGCTCGATGTCGAACGCATTCCCAGGCATCTCGATCAGATTCGCGCCCAGGCCCTGCAAATGAGCGAGCGATGTGCGGAAGGCTTTTTCCACCTCGGCCGACACAATGCGCCCTTCGGGTGCCACGCAATACAGCACGCGCTTGCCGCGCAAGTCACCTTGTGGTGCGGAAGCCTTTACGTAATCTGGCACCTCGACGCCGGTGGACCACGGCTCGCCCGCATCCTCGCCGGCCATGGCCTGCAGCATGAGTGCGGTGTCGGCCACCGTGCGGGACATCGGAGTGACGAAGGTCACGTTGCCGTAGACGTCGTCGGCCTGGCTGTGGGGCACCAGTCCGCTGCTCTGCTTGAGACCGACGATGCCGTTGCAGGCGGCTGGGATGCGCGTGGAGCCACCGCCATCGGTTGCGACACCGATGGGCGCGATCGATGCCGCGACCGCGACGGCTGTGCCGCCGCTCGACCCGCCGCTTGAATGTGCGGCGCTCCAGGCGTTGCGCGTGCGACCGAAAAGGGGCGCATCGGTCAGGCACTTGGCGGCGAATTCGGGGGTTGTGGTCTTACCCACGAGAACTGCACCTTGTCGGCGCAGCCGTGCCACCACCTCCGCATCTCGTACGGGAACGTGCTGTGCGTGCAGCAGCGAACCATAGGTGGTGCGAATGCCCTGCGTATCGATCACGTCCTTGCAGGTGTAGGGCACGCCGTGCAGCAGGCCCAGCGGTTCGCCTCGCATGAGAGCTTGTTCGGCGTCTTTGGCCTGTGCCAGGGCCTCATCGGCACAGATCGTGATGAAGCAGTTGAGCTCGGGTTGCAGCCGCTCGGCTCGCTCGAGCACCGCCCTCGTCACCTCGACCGGGGACAGCTCTCTGTGCGCGATATGCCTGCGCAGTTCAGTCGCTGTCATGAAACACAACTCGTCGCTCATGTCCTCGATTTCCTTCGTCTCTGCTGCCACCGGCAGTCGATGCATTAAGGTTGGCATGGAGGGTGCTTGCCGTCCAATACCGAGACACAACACAGCCATATGAGAGTCGTATGAGCAGGATCGACCTGCGAAGCCTTCGCTACTTCGTCGCCGTGGCCGATGCGCAGAGTGTTGGCAAAGCGGCGCTGCGGCTGCACATGGCGCAGCCGCCGCTGTCGGTGCAGATCCGTGCACTGGAGACCCAACTTGGGGCGCAGCTCTTTCGCCGCTTGTCAGGCGGCATGCAGCTGACTGATGCCGGCCAGGCGTTGCTGGTGCGGGCGCGATCGGCGCTCGCGCTCGCGCAGGACGGCTTTGAGGCGGCGCGTGCCGTGGCCGCAGGCCGGCGCGGCCGTCTTACGGTCGGCTACATGTTCGCGCTGGGCTATTCGCTCTTGCCGAAGCTCGTGCCGCAACTGCGGGCCGAAATGCCGGACGTCGAACTCCAGTTCGTGGAGATGAGCGCGGCCAATTACGAAGCCATGATCTCTGAACTCAAGGTCACAGTCGCTGTGTGCATGCCGCCAGCGATCCGCGACGGCATCGCGACCTCGACAGTCGCATCTGAGCCCTTGTGCGTGGCAATGGCGGCAGACTCGCCGCTCGCGCGGCTGCGCCACATCACTCTCGCGACTTTGTGTGGCCACAGTCTCATTAGTCTGCCGGGGCCAGTGGAAGGCGTCGACCACTCTCTGGTAGCCAGACTTCTACGGCGCGAGCACATCAGCATAACGATCGCGCACCGCGTCGAGACCATCCATGCGGCCTACCCCCTGATCATGGCCGGCGAAGGTGTAGCGATCCTGCCTGCCTGCGCGGCCTATGGCAGTCCGCCCGGCCTGGAGTTCAGGCCGCTGGCAGATGTCGAGGACCAGTTCGATGTCGCAGTCTGCTGGAGAAGCGACCTCCAAAGTCCCTTGATCGAGCCCTTCGTGGACGCGGTGCGCTCTGCCCTCTCGGGGACGCCTCGCATCAAGGCAACCTTGTGATTGCTACGGCCGATTCGGAGCGTACCAACTGGTCGCCTTGGCACCGAGCCGACTGACGTCCTGAAAGTCTGCCTTCGGGACGCAGCTACTTCCGCTCTGGGTAGTAGCAGTCGTTCATCGGTGAGCCTTCGGGCGACAGCAAACAGTCTTGAGCTGTCATCCGGGCGATCGCGCTGGACGTCTGAGCTCAATCTGAAGGTCCCATCGCCAGACCATGTGCGAGCGGCTACGCCTGACTCGACAGCCGGGGGCTCGACCAGCACAGGAGCTGAAGCACCACCGCTGAACGTGCCCTCGCTCCGCCTTGGCAGGTGTTCCGTACCGTTGTCAAACGGTGATCGGCTCGTCGAATGTGCCCGCCAGAGGTAGGCCTCCCCGACGATCTTTATTGTTATCGACGAACTTTATTCTTCCCGTACACACGCGGTGCGTTCGATCCGTCTCGTCGTTGTGGTACCGATCGATGTACTCCTCGCCCATCAGCACGACGAAGTCAGCCGCGCTCTCCTCGTCCACCTCGAACGAATCCTCGGTGTCCCACGCGGTCGTGAACTCGCCGCTGGAAAGCTGCTTCGCTTCGAACCCACAGGACTCGTGGAACATCTCGTGCGCGTGCGACCGGATGCCGCCGGACAGCATGCGATCGCGCTTCGGGTCTCCTGTGCGCCGATCGTCTTCCCAGGCGCGGCCCACATGGATTTTTCCGTACTTGGGCACCGGCGTCGTCCGCGGCATCGGTCCGGTGATCGGCGGATCACTCAGCTTGCCGTCCATCACCTCGAGGAAGATCTTGCGTAAGTTTCCTAAGGTTGCGGATATTTTTGACTAAGGTTATGGATATTTCGGGCCGCAGCGTCGTTGTCGCCCCGGCACCAAGGTCTCATCCCAGGAGGCTTGTGGTATCTCGAAGCCACTTCGGCCGAAGGCTTGGAGCGGTCCGTCGATCGGCTCCAGTCGGCCAACAGCGGAAGTCCGCTTGCATTTCTCAGTTCGGCTACATCATGACAATGCGCCAGGTCAAACCAGCCCTCGTTGGCAGCCTCGTTGCTCTGGCGCTCGCCGGTTGCGTCACGCGGCCAACTCAATTCGCCAGTGCGACCGCCGCTGGTGTCGAGCCGCGGTCCTCTGCCCGCTTCTGCGATGAGCTTCCAACGCTCCCTAGTTCTGAAGCCGGTAAGTGCAGGGAAGTTCCAGTTCTATACCGCGACAAGGACGGCACGCACGTTACCTCGCTATCATCCATTTTTGCCGGCTTCAGAGCCTACGGCGATGCGATTGGCGGAGTTACCCTTTACTTTCTGCGACTGCCTGACGGAAGCGTCGCGCCACTAGGTGAGTTCCACCTCACGTCGAGTCGCGGGCCGTCGACAATCTACCGTCAGCTTGGCTTTCGGACGATGCAGTACGCGGACGCATTCTTTGATGTTGTCATCGTGAGAAGCACAGAGGGATTCTGTATCGCGCACAAGATGCGAGCCCCGTTTTCCGGCGAAGTCGTGGACTGCGTCGGGCGAGGTGACTACGAGGTCGCTGGAGTCGCCAGCTACATGCCCGGCACCGTCTCAGTCAAGGATGCCGAGCGGCACGTAATCGCACTCGTTGCAGCAGAGTCCACCCCAGGCGCTCGAGCAAGCGAAGTTCTGTCAAGTGACTTGCACCGCGGACCTGACGGCTCGCTGCACTACCTGGTCAAGACGCGCCGCTGGATTCGGAACCACCCATCGCTCACACGCAGAGAGGTTGGCCTTACGAGCGTGCCGGCTACCGTAGAACAGCGGACATACGAGGTGGGATTGATTGGCAGCGGACCTTCGCTCGTCGAACAGGGCGACTTCTTCTGCGATGGCAGAACATGCGTACCGCAGAAAGACAGGAATCCGGAAGGTTGTGCGCGATAGCGACCGCCGCTTCGGCAAAGACGAACTATCCCTTCGGGCCCGATGCCGCGGCACAATCGGCCGAACCGTGAGGCCGGACCCGGCCATGAGCGGACGTGCAGTCTCAAGCATCGGCGAGCTTGCAAACGAGCAGCGACTTGGTCTTAAACTGGTGAATGCTCAGGCGTGCCAAGGAGAGAGCCATGACAAGTGCGACCCTGACCCACCGGCTTGCCCACCGCGACGACATTGACGCGCTGAGGGCCTTGATGGACGCGGCAATATCCGAATTGCAGAAGCCCTTCCTCGACGAAAGCCAGATCGCGTCGAGCCGGGCGATCATGGGGCTGGACACCCAGCTCATCGATGATGGAACTTATTTCGTCGTGGAAGCGGACGGCAGGCTTGCAGGTTGCGGCGGATGGAGCCGCCGCGCCACCCTGTATGGCGGAGACCAGTCGCCCGGGCGCAGCGCTGTCCTGCTCGACCCGGCGAAGGATGCGGCGCGGGTCCGCGCCATGTACACCCACCCGCAACACACGCGCAAAGGCGTGGGTCGGCTGATTCTCTCGCTCTGCGAGGGGGCGGCGCGGTCCGAAGGCTTCAAGAAAGTGGAACTGATGGCCACCATGGCAGGCGAGCCGCTCTACCGCGCCTGCGGCTATGAGCCATGCGAACGCCTCACGGACGACCGCGGCGGCGTTGCGGTCCCGATCTTGCGCATGAGCAAGCCGCTATGAAGCAATCCTGTCGCACGCCTGAACGGAGGTGTCAAGTGCCAGGTCGTTGGGAACGCCACTTCGATGAAGAGCGCGCCACGCTCCAGCAGCTTCTGAACACCTACGAGGCCGCACGCAGGGGCAGTCAGTAACCGCCCCTTCATTCGTGGCAGCAATGTCTGCTTCAGCGCGGCCGCTATGTCGGCTCGGGGCCCTTGCTGACCTTCGGCCTTAGTGAGACCGGTCGTATGTTGTCGGCTTGGATCGCCTCGTCGAGGCGTCAGCGAAGGTCAGGTTCGCAGCGAGCCAACTTGTCGGACGGCGTTGCCACGAGCGCAGTGCCCGTGGTACCCCACGGCCGTCTTAGTCAGACTGAAAGCGGTAGTTCAATGGCCCACCATGGAAGTGCCGTCGATCCCCTGCGTGACATCGACCAGCACCACATCCGCCGCGGCGATTCCGGCAATCCAGGCGCGCAGTTGGCCAAGGTCGCAGAAGGTCGCAAGCCGCTGGCCTCGGCAGCCCGCACGGAGGGGCGACGCGCTGAAGGTCGACGCGCCATTCCTGCAGGACCACGGCGACCCGGGGCCCGCGCTCCAGGCGTTCCACGCCGCGAACGAGCTTGACAAGCCAGGGCGTGTATCGGCACGATCGCTCGGTCCCGACCGCCAGCTCACGACTCTCGGAGCGCCGACAAGGCTCTCCGTGGTCCCGCAAATGGATGCCCGGAGGTGATATGTCCAAGGACAACGACAGCGCACTGTCGATGACAAAGGATGGCTTCGAGGCAGTGGGGTCACTCGTCGGTCTGCTAAGGCCGATTGCTCGACTAGTAATGCGCGATTACCGCGAGGCTGCACAAGGCTTTCGGAGGATCTGCGAGGCACTACTCGAAGCCAACGGGAACTTGTCGCGATGGATCAACGAGTTTCGAAACTTCGATGTGAGCCAGGATGGTGCCCGCGTGAAGTTTGCGGACCTAGTGGCGCGATATGAAGAACTGAAGACCGGAAAGGGCTATCAGACCCTCAAGTTTCGATGCAGCGACATCGGCTTTGTTTACGACACCGAAATTCGAGGCAAGCTCCAGGACCAGTTGGGCGACAGGTTTGCAAAGCTGTTCCCTGGCGACAAGCTCGCGCAGGCGGACGCGATCTTCACCAAGCTGACCCAGGCGGACGGCGAATTGGTCGAGTTCATCCACAAGACCGTGTTCACGGCTCTCGACGAAGTCTGCTACCCGATGCAGCGGGCCCTTGTGCGTGAGGATCTGAAGACCGCCCTGGCAGAACAAGCCTCCTTTGTCGGCAGGTCCGAAAACTTCGCGAGGCGATTGCAGGAGATGGGCGCATCTCTTTCGGACCTAGTACGCGAATTCTCCGGGCTGGCATCAAGGCCAGCAGCAGTGTGACGCTTGGTGATGGATTCGGCGCCCCAAGGGCGATGGTCGGGGGTGAAGCATCGAAGGGCAGAGACCGTCACCTGAACTGGGCGGATTTCGAGATTCGAAGGGCGGCTATGTGGCTGAGCGGCCAACGTCGCCTTGTGGCCGTTATGAATAGATGTTCATAACGGCCATTAGGCACGGATCCCAGTTATGAACAGTTCGCCGGGCGATCCCGGGCGCCCTCCTCGAACGGGGCGGAGACGCGGCACCCGGGTACTGCCCATAACTACAGAGTCTTCAAGAATTCCACCAGCGAGTCGGGAGCTCGGTAACGACGTATTGCCGCGTCGGGCTCGTGCAGCCTGGCCAGCGCGCGCTCCTTCATCGCGAGGTCCGCCTCCATGTAGAGATGTGTCGTTGTCGGGCTCTCGTGCCCCAGCCACAGCGCGATGACGCTGATGTCGACGCCGGATTGCAGCAAGTGCATCGCTGTCGCGTGTCGAACGATGTGCGGAGAGATGCGGCGCTTGGCGAGCTGCGGTTGGATCGTGGTCGCGGCCTTTACCGCCAGGGCAAGCCGCTGCGTCACGTTGTTGCGCGTCATCGCCGTGCCGATACGGTTCGGCAGTAGCGGTGAGGCCGGCCCGAGTTGCGGGTTGAGCTTCAGCCAAGTCCGGATCTGCCTGACCGTGGAACGCCACAGTGGCACGGTGCGCTGCTTGCGACCCTTGCCCTGCAGGTGAACGCAAGCCGCGCCGTCGAGCACTACGTCGGCGAGCTTGACACCGATGATCTCGGACACCCGCGCGCCAGTGTTGTAGAGCATGCGCAGCAGCAGATGGTCTCGCTGGCTGGTCCAGCTGTTACCCGGTTCGCCGATGATGGCCAGCATCTCCTCGCGCGAGAGGAACCCGAGCATCGGGCGCTCGAAGCGCTTCATCGGCACGCCGAGCGCCTGCTCGACGACATGCAGCGCGGTGACGTCGCGCCGGCCGGCGAACTTCAGGAACGCGCGAAGTGCCGCCAGCCGTGCATTGCGACTGCGCACCGAGTTGCCTCGCTCGTGCTCCAGATGGTCGAGGAACGCGAGGATCAGCTTCGGCGTGATGTGGTGCAGCCGGGTCGCCGTCGGCTGCTTGCGCAGTCGCTTCTTCGCGAAGTCCAGGAACAACACGAACGCGTCGCGGTAGGCGGCCACCGTGTGGGGGCTCATCGCGCGTTGTTGCTGAAGGTGCTCGGCGAAGAAGGCCTGCACCAGCGCGGCGAAGCTCGGCGGCTTGGGCGTTGTCTTACTCATCGCCGTCCTCGCTCAGGCTCTCCCACGGATCGACGAAGTGCTCGAAGCGCTTGCCGACGATGGCCATCAGTTCCGGCACGGCGCTGACGTACCAGTAGGTGTTGGAGACCTTGGCGTGGCCCAGGTATGTCGACAGCGCCAGCATCCGCTGATCCAGGTCCACGCCCTGTTGGTGCCACAGCAGCAGCCGCCTCACCGCGAAGCTGTGCCGCAGGTCATGAATGCGCGGCATGCCGTGAGCGCCGCGGCCCACCCAGCCGAGCCGGCGGCGTAGCTGATCGAAGATGAGGTGAACCTGATGGTCGCCGAGCGGCTGCCCCAGCCGCTGGCCCCGCGATCCGATCAACAGTGGCGTCTCCGGGGTGGCGCGCACGTAGCGATCACGCTGGCGTCGATAGCGCTGCAGCGCCGCCACGGCGGTTACATGCAGCAGCACCAGCCGGGGCTTGCCGAACTTGCTCTGCCGGATGGTCAACACGCCGGACTTCAGGTCGACGTCGGCGTCCACCAGCGCAAGCGCCTCCGAGATCCGCATCCCGGTGCACGCCAGCAGACCGAACAGCGTCTGCATCACGGCGCCGCGGGGCCCCGTCGGCGGGCCGATGCGACCGGCGGCCTCCAGCAGCGCAACGAGCTCTTCGTCGTGGTAAATGTGCGGCGTCACCCGACCCGGGATCGGACCGAACATCGCCTCCTCGGGCACCTGGGTAGCCGGCTCGAATTGCTGAAGCCAGCGCGTGAACGGCCGCAGCAGGCGCAGCCTGCGCGCCCAGGTGGCATTCGTTCCGGCGCCTTGCCTGGCCTGCCGTGCCCAGGCGGCCATCACCTCGATCGTCAACGTGCCGCGATGCCGGGTCTTCCTGACATGCTCGACCAGGCTGTCCAGGCCATAGCGCATCGACCTCAGATCGAACCCGAGCCGACGGCGCTCTGCGAGGTACTGCTCCACCCGAGCAGCCAGGCTGACGGCCCGGCTCATGACGCGCTCCCCGGCCACGGCAGCGCCACTTCGGCCAGCGCGCCCACATTGAGCTTGGCGTAGATGAGGGAGGTGTTCAGCGACCGGTGGCGCAGCACGTCGGCCACCTCCTTGATCGGGCTGCCGCTGCCCACGAGGCGACAGGCCAAGGTATGGCGCAGGGCGTGGGTACGTTCATGCGGGATGCCGGCGCGGCGGAACGCACGGCGCACCACGCTGCGGATGGCGGCCGTGCCCACAGGCTGATCGTGCGGGGCGAGATGCCGAACGAACACCGCTCGGTTGCGGCTTGCCGGTCGCTCGTGGCGAATGTAGTCCTCCAGCGCCTTGCCGGCGGCCTCCAGCAGCGGCAGCACGTCCTGGCGCTTCGACTTCGTGCGCTTGAGGGTGACGGTGCCGCGCTGCCAGTCGATGTCGTCGAGCCGCAGGCGGTTGATCTCGGCGGTGCGAAGGCCCAGATCAAGCGCCAGGCGGACGATCGCGTAGCCGCGCTTGGGCGAGCGCAGCGTGCCCGTGAACGAGTTCAGGACGCGGTCGACTTGCTCGGGCGTAAGCGCGCGCGGCAGCGACGCCAAGCTCCAGTTGGGCGGCGAGCTGATGACGCCCAGCAATGGCTGCACCGCGTCGCCGCAACTGCCGCGCCAGCGCAGGTAGCCCCGCAGCGCACCGTTGATGGTGATGGCGTTGCTTACCGTGTTGCGTAGTTCGAGCTGCTCGGCGATGAAGCGGCGCACGTCGTCGGGCGCAAGCTCGTGGAATCTCAACGCGCGGCCGGCGAACTTCGCGAGCAGCAGCCGCTGAACGATGCGCAGACGGTTCGTCCTGGTCATTGCGCTCAGGCCGCGGGCGTCGCGCATGTGAGCGTCGTAGCGGCTGAGCTCGTCGGCGATCGGCCCCGTCGGCGACGGCAGGTCGCTGATAACACCGCGCTGGCGCAGCAGGGCCAACAACGGCATCAATGCAGCGTGCGCCTCGCGCGGATGCCGCATCGCCGGCGGAGGGCAACCGCAGTGCGGGAGGTGCTCGTGCAGGAACTGCTCGATGCGGCTCTCGTCGAGCCGGTTCGCCGACAACCGGCACAGCGCCATCCAATGAGCGAAGTGCGCGATGGCGCCGAGGCAGCGGGCCGAGGTGTTGGGCGCGTAGCGACCGCCCTTCAGCCGCGCGACGTATGCCGGAACATGCTCGGCCAACGGGCCGTCGAAAAGCCAGCCGCGGACGGTTGGGTGCAAAGAGGGAATCTTGTGCATGGCGGGCTCCAGAAGTGGAGCCGCCGTGCTGCCGCAAATGCGAACTTATGTACAGACTCGCCCGTGGACGAGGTTCGATCACGAGGTGCGGTGCGCCTCAGGCGATCATCGGTCCCGCCAACTGTTCATAAGTGGGTCCTGTGCCTAATGGCCGCAAGCCGCTGATGCTAGCCGCCGCGCACACCGATAGCGCTACGCAGCCTGTCTAGGTCCGGCGCGTCAGACTCGACGAAGAAGAGGTCCTCGGCCACGCCGCTGACGTTGTCGGCAATGCCGATGACGAACTCGCGGTCGAACGCCGAGTGCAGCTTTGCCAAGTGCCCTGCGATGCGCTCAACGTCGCCGAACCACCCATCAGGCTCGGCGCCTGGGTCCGGCAGTGCTAAGTTGATGCCAAGGTCCCAGTCGGGCAAATCGCCAGGGCGGCCGCCCGACACGTTTGCCTTCTGGTTCACCACGGTCGGCCTGGAGGTGACCCAGCCTGGCGCTGCGGCAAGCACCAGGAGCCTTTCCTCAATGGGCGCGGCGACATCTTCTAGGTCAGAGCCGTCTACGTACGCATACAGAGTGTGTCGTTGCATGGTTCTACTGGAAGCGAGGTCGGAAGGTTCGGCTGTGGCCGGATTCTGACCTAGCCGGGCCAGCACGCGCAGCACCCTGACAGTTTCCTCGCGCCCCAGCGGGACCAAAGCGGGCAGGCATCAGCGGGAGCTTCCGGCGGCGCCGCGGCTGCTTGGGCTTCCGCGCTGGGGAGGACTCGTGCCGAGGCGGCGCATGCTTCAAAGCGGCGGATGGTGACCAGGACGCCAGCCACCATCCCCAGGCGAGCAATCGCTCGCTTTGCGAAACGCGAACAGGAAGCTCCGCCCGTCCGCACTCTATGTGCGCAGCTGAAGCCCTTGTAGGGCGAAATGAACCGCTGGTATCCGTCAATGGAAGCTATCGCGAAGGTCTTCATGTGCCTCGTTGGACGTTCGTGCTGAATGTCTGGTCCTGGCCGCTGGCTGACCTAGCCGATCTTGGGCGGCTCGACGCCGATGACCTGCCGGAGCAAGGCGAGGTCTGGAGTATCGGAATCAACGTCGAACAGGTCTTCTGTGATACCGGTCTTCGTGTCAGCTATCCCGATGACAAAGTCCCTTCCGAACTGCGAATGGAGCTCTCCTGCCAGTTTCGCAATCTGCTCAACGTCCGAGAACCATCCCTCTGGCTCGTGCCCGATATCGGGGAGAACCAAGTTCAGTCCGAGATCCCAAGTTGGGAGATCGCCGTCCCTGAGTCCCTGCGTACAGCCGCGCTGGTTGACAACCCACGGGATGTGCAACTTCCAAGATCGGTTCCTTACGAAGTCCACGAGCTTGGCCTCAAGTTCTCCCTCGATTTCGTGAAGGTCTGCGCCATCGACGTAGGCGAAGAGCGTGTGTTTGGACATAGAGCTGAATGTCGGGTGTTGGCCGTCAGGCGTCACACCTCTTTGAGTTCAACTTCCTGACCCACCCGTAGGCGCGGCAGGTCGTGGGCGGTCGCGAGCACGAACGTGGAGACGGTCATGTCTGGTCTTCCGTCGGGTGTCAGCGCGCGCGGCTGAGAGAGGTAGGGCTTGATGGGCACACCACCCAGATGAGAGCCCTCCGAAACAGCGAACTGACCTGCTTCGAGTTGACGAGCAAAGAGCGAAACCGGCCGCTGCTGGTCAAAGATGTACTCGATTCGAAACTTCACCTTGTTCTTCGCTTGTGAGTGACCGGTTCTGGCCGACAGTTCCAGTTCGCGATCGTAAACCGTCGCATCCGCAAGAGCCAAGTTCGAGGGATGCCGGGACTCCGCTTGAAGGCCTTGACGTTCAATGCAGAGCGCGGTGGAGCGCTGAACCTCCACGGCTTTGACTCATCTACCGTACCAGCGTCGCTGCGGGGAGTCGAGAATGGAGCTGTCGCGTCGAGTCTCACATGACCTGCATTACGGCGAACACCAGGTCCGGCGTCTTCTCGCTTCTCAGTTCAAACCGGTTGCCGGCGACCTGTCTCACGGACACGCAGGAAGCCTTCAAGCCTGACTCAGCACCCATCCATGTCAGTTCCCAGCAGAGCACGTTGTTCTTAACTTCCCATTTGCCCTGGTCCGCGCACTTGTCCGTATGCTTGCTCCCAACCGCTCTCGCGCACACCGACCGGTCCTTGCGAAAGTCAAAGAGGTTGGTGTGCGAAGGGCGTTCCGGGGTCCCATAGATTGAGAGTCCCCAGGTTCGCCCGCTGACCAGTTCAACCAGAGCGGCACCTGAGATCTCTTGCACAGTCTGAGTTTGCGCGGCGTCGGCCATGCATGCCGCGAGCAGAACTGCTGAAAGCTTTGGCAGGATTGGGGCGCTCGCCATTGTGTTCCTCGATTGGAGCCTACCGTCACGGTGCAGAAAGACTGCGTCGTGGGCGCCAAAAGCATCATGCGCTCCTGAGTATCCAAGCGCAAACGGGCCGTCGAGGCGCCGCCATGGGAATGCACGTTGGCCAAGATCACGTTCACTTGTCCGCCGCCACCGAGAGTCCGCTTTCGGACCTCACAGTTGGAGGGCCGACGCTATGCCATAGGCCCGTCGCCCAGGTCGAGCGACAGCCATACGCCGCAAGAACGACGGACCGCTCCTGGCCGACCTCAGCCCTTGATAGCCAAATTGTGGCGCGATGCGTGGAGAATGCGAGATGACTCCCCCATCCTCTGCTTTCCTCACCCCGGACCATCTCGCCGTTCTGCGCGCAGTTGCTCGCATGGACCTGTCTCTCGGCATCGCCATCGGCCAGAGCCTGGGCCGACCGGTTTCCGAAGATCTGGCGGCACTGCGCGCACAGGGCTACGTCCGGGAAGTTTCCAGCCCCCGACACGACGGGACGCCAAGCCATCTACACACGATCACGGCCAAGGGGAGCGAGGCGCTGCGAGGGCAAGACGAGCAGAGCGTATCCGCTCCGGTGCCGACGATCGGACCCAGGCCCCCCCTGCACCGCGAAACGTACAACGGCAGCGAGATGCGCCCTTTCACGGGACGAGCAGGATCGATGGACGCGCTGAAGTACCCGAGCCGAGTCGGCAACCAACTTCGCTATCGCGACGATGGTAGTGAACCTGTCCGCAAGGACGCGCGGCCGCCGCGCAAGACGTAAGACCGAGCGACCGGTTGTGGCCGACCGATTGTTGCCGGACCAGCGGTAAGTGCGTACGTGCTTCTAGACCTGGTCACGATCCTGGCTACCACGGGTCCATTTCGATGGCCCGCCCTGCCCTACCCTGACCTTGGTACTGGTCGCCCAAAGGTGCTCGCTCGGGCGTCACGTTGCCCGTTTTTCTCATCGAATCAACCACTTGCGCGCGCCGCCGTCAAAGTTGGGCCTTAATCTTGATGGGAGTTCGGTCTAACTATGAACGAGCTCACTCACCTGAGTTCCTTCGAGATTGTCACACTCGCAAGGCCAATAGAATCAACGGCTTACGAGCGCCATTTTCAAAGTTGCACCGCTTGGTTTTTCACAGTTAGGCCAGTGCTCGAGGCAGTGGCCCAATGACCGCTTACCGGCGATCCTGAGGTCCGCTCTAACCCAGGGCTAGGCGCGCCAGTTCACCACTCACGCGGGGAGCCACCTTGGCGCCCGGGGGCGCGTATCCAAATGGACAGTGGACGGTGAATGCGAACCGGTAGCAAGCACCGCCGGGAACGTCGAAAGGTGCGCCTGTGCGCCAATCTCTCCCTACTGCGATGAACCTGGACGGGTCGAAGTGTGTGCCACGCCGTGCGCACGTTCGACGAACCCGTGCTTCTCCGTAGAACGCTTGCGGCGGCGGCGCCGCGAATGTCATCGGCGCGTCACCGAGTGAACCCCAAGATGCGCCCCGGAGATCCCGCCGGCCCGTTGATGGAGAACACCCGATGACCCGCTCGCTGCTTCGACGCCTGCACAGCTCCGCCACGCGGCTGGGCGCAGGACTGATCACCCTCGGCCTGGTCGCTTGCGTCCCGCTGCCGGCCCACGCCGACCAGGGGGAGGCGAACGCAGCATATGCGATCGGACTCTGGGGCGACCTTCCCTACTCCCCCGTCCAGGAAGCCGTCGGGTTGCCCAACCTGCTGGCCGACATGAACGCGCAGAAGCTGACGTTCACCGTGCACAACGGCGACCTCAAGCAGGGCTCGGGAAGCCTGTGCGACGACGCCCTCTTCCACCGGGCGGTGGGCTGGTTCAATACGCTGCAGGGCGCGGCCATGTTCACGCCAGGCGACAACGACTGGACCGATTGCGACCGGACGGCCAACGGCGGCTTCAACTCCCGCGAACGGCTCGACCGCGAACGCCAGGTGTTCTTCTCCACGCCGCTCTCAATGGGCCGCGATCCGATCGTGCAGGAAGTCCAGACCGAAGCCCTGTGCCTCGGCCAGGCCGGGGCCGTGCCCTGCGTCGAGAATCGACGCTGGAAAGTGGGCAGGGTCACCTACGTCACGCTGAACATTCCAGGCTCCTGCAACAACCTGTGCGACACGGCCCCGGACCCTGCGGAGTTCCGGGCGCGCAATGCAGCGAACATCCGGTGGCTGCGCGAGTCCTTCGCGGCGGCGGCGCAAACGGGCTCGGTGGCGCTCATGATCATTGCCCAGGCCAACCCCGGCTGGGACAAGAGCGACCCCACGCGCGCGCCGGTGCGGGACCCGCTGACGCTGGAGCAGACCGACGGTGCGCCCGACGGCTACAAGGAATACCTTCTGGCCCTGCGCGAACAGGTGATCGCGTTCCGGCGCCCGGTGGCGTACGTGCATGGCGATTCGCACTACTTCCGCATCGACAAGCCCTTCCTCGACGCCCGCGGCCGCCGGCTCGAGAACTTCACCCGCGTCGAGACTTTCGGCGACAACGCGGCCAACGGCAACAACGACGTCCAGTGGCTGAAGGTCCTCGTGGACCCGAAGAGCCGCGATGTCTTCTCGTACCAGCCGATGATCGTGCCCGGCAACCGCGAGGCCGTGCCTGCGCCCTGAGCCGCGGGGCGCGGGGCGCGCAACGGCTGCGCCATCGCCTGCAGGTCGTAGCGCGCCGCCACGGTTGACGCGCAAAGGAGCGGGGTGAAACGAATCGTCTCTTGATTTGCCAAACGCCGAGGGCATGACCTAAGCTTCGTCCCCCCGAGGAGAACGCGATGTCTATGCCTTCTACGTCCCGGCACCTTAACGACTTGGTCACGCTCGTCGGCGATCTCCGGGCTCGCTACGGTTCGGACGATGACCTGGTCACGCAAATCGACTCTGAAGTCGCGACCTGTGAGGCTTGCGAGTTGGAACGGCGGGCTTGGCTCGCTACGCATGGCACGGCCGCTTCGCGTTTCGAGCGCCGATCACAAGAAAATCCTCCAGCCTGAGCGCGCCGGTTCCCGGCTTTGCGGAACCGCCGAGCGGCTCAGCCGGGCCCGCCGACAAGGAAGCGCGAAATCCAACTGCGGTTGCAAGCGACGTTGGGTCTTGTAATCTTGTAATCGTTGCCTCACCGTCGCACTTCACAATTCATCCTGACAGTCGGCAGGCGCTGGTAGAGGTTGCTTCGGCCCTCCGCTCCTATGACGGAGGTGCCACAACTTTTGCCAACCGGCGCCCGTCGATGCGCAGGCGACTTTTTAGTCGAAAAATCCCGCAATCAAATTTTCAGTAGTTCGGGCCGCCTCCCTAGGGAGACGCTGAACTATGAGCATCGCAGCCAGAGTTGAGGACATGACGAAGGAATGCAGCCGAGAAATCCGTCGACTTCGCGATGCGCGGCCTTCGCCGCATAGGTTTTGCGCCTCGTTCGAGGCCACTTCCGCTGTTCAAGACGCACCTCGGGCTACGACGCGCAGGAGAGATCTCTTGGCGATGACGAGATTGGCCAGCCCGAACAGGCTGAACAGCTGTGCCTCGTTCTTTGCAAGGCCCTTGTAGCGCGTCTTCTTGTGACGAAACAGGTTCTTGATGACGTGGAACGGGTGCTCGACCTTGGCCCGGATGCTCGCCTTCAGCTGCTCGGCCTTCTCGAGCAGCCGCGCCCACTTGCGCTTCGGGTCCAATTGCCGGCGCTTGCCTGGCTGCATCGCGACGTGCCGCTGCGGGCCCTGCGCTTCTTCGCGTTTGTCCACGCCCCGGTACCCAGCATCGCCAAAGGCCACCGTCTCCTCGCCGTGAAGCAGCGCGCCGGCTTGGGTCACGTCGTTGACGTTGGCCGCGGTGCCCACCACCGTGTGCACGAGGCCCGACTGCGCATCCACGCCGATGTGGGCCTTCATGCCTAATGTGGCGTTGGTCCATATGTGGCGCCCGGCGGCATCCCCCTCGGGAGGCCGGTCGCTGAGCTCCACATAAATTCCGGTCACAGCGATCTTAGGAACTCCATGATGTGCGGCTGGGAATGCCACGGCTTGCTTGGCTTCTGCGCCGCAGAGATCTCGCACTTCGCAAGCGCTCGCGCCTTGCCCTCGAGGTCGATTTCGGCGTAGACGTTGGTCGTGTCGAGTGATGCATGTCCGAGCCAGGCTCGCACGGTATTGATGTCGACGCCCGCATTGAGCAGATGCGAGGCCGTGGAGTGGCGAATGGAGTGCGGGCTGATTCTCTTCGTCGCGAGAGAGGGCATGAGGTCCTTGGCTCTCGCAGCGGTGCGCTCGACCAATGCGTGAACGCCGAACCGCGTCGTCGGCTGGCCACACCGGTTGAGGAAGACGTGCTCCTGCCGGGAGCGTTCGCCCACGAGCGCGCGTAACTCCCGCACCGTCGCTGGCCACAGTGGGCATTGGCGGCGTTTACGCCCCTTGCCGAGAATGTCCACGCTCGCCTGATCAAGATGCAGGTCCCCGACGATCAGCTCCGATGCCTCGCTGGCGCGCGCCCCCGTGTTGTAGAGGAATAGGAGCAGCGCGTAGTCTCGACGGCCTTGTTCCGTGCGCCGGTTCGGACAGGCCAGCAGCGCGTCGATTTCCGCCTTGCCGAGGTATGACACTGCGGCATGGGTCCCCTTCTTGTAGGGCACGCAGCGAACCTGTGCACACCAGGCGATGTGTTCGGGGCTGTGTTCACCGACGAATCGGGCCAAGGCGTGAATGGCCGCCAGGCGCTGATTGCGCGTGGCGATACCACAGCCTCGGTGAGTCTCGACGTCACTGAGGAACTCCCGCACCAACTGCGGCGACACATCGACCACCGCCAGTCGATCCACGGCCTTATGCAGGCGCCCCGACACGAAGGGCAGCAGCTGGCACATCGTGTCTCGGTAGCTGAGCTGCGTGTTCGCAGCCAGATTGCGCTCGCTGACCAGGTGCTCCAGCAGGAATCGGCGAATCCACGGACCCAGCGTGCTGGTCTCACGCATGGCTGGTCTCCCCGAGGAAGAATTGCTCGAAGCGCGCGCTGGCCTGCTGCAGCAACTCGGGGGTCATGCTCAGATAGCACTGCGTGCCGCTGATGTGCACGTGGCCCAGGTACGTCGCCAACTGAGGCAGCATGCGCTGCACGTCGACTCCTTCGCGATACCACCGCACAAGACGCGTCACGGCCGCCGTATGGCGTAGGTCATGCAAGCGGGGTTGGTATCGAGCGCCATCATGTCGACACACCTTGGCCTGCGATCGCATCTGACTGAAGGCTTGCTCGGCGCCCGACCGCGAGACTCGATCACCTCGAGATGTCAGCAGGAATGGCGCGTCGGGATCCAGCGGCGAACGCTTGTAACGCCGCTTCACGTGCTCGCGCAAGACCTGCGTCAGGTCGGTGCCTATGGGCACGAGTCGTGTCTTGTAGAACTTGGACCCGCGCACGTGAAGGACACAATCGTCCAAGTCGACGTCGGCCAGGTTCAGGTTCAGCGCTTCGCTGATGCGCAGTCCTGTTGCGTACAGCAACAGGAGCAGAGTTCGGCTGGTGGGCGCATCGATTCTGCGGTGAGCACGGCCAGCGGCTGCCTGCAGGAGTCGCCTGATCTCATCCTCCGAATAAATGTAGGGAGTAAACGTCTGGGGACACCTCGGCTCTGAGGTGGGCAGCGGCACGCTGGAGACGTACCCGCGGGCGAGACAGAAGCGGTAGAAGCCGGTAAGGGTTCCGAACTTGCAGTGCCAGGACCGCGTCATCGGCCCGTTGCCATCAAGGAAGGCGCGCACCGACGTCGGCCCGATCCGGTCGACTTCGATGCCTCCCATACTCTTGCTGAATGCCTTCAGCATGCGCGCCTGGGTCACGAAGCGCATCCCCAGAGATTGCTTGTAGCCCACGTAGGTCGCGACGGCTTGCTCGGTCTTCATAGCAGTCCCTCCAGACTGAACTCGGCAACCTGACGCAGGCCAGCAAGATCCACCTTGGCGTAGGTGCGCGTGGCGGAGGAACTGCGGTGGCCGAGATGATCGCCAATCTGCTTGAGGGACAGGCCTTCGGCCACAAGGTGAGCTGCACAGGCATGGCGCAAAGCGTGAGGTCCCAGTCGGGGACAGCGGATCTCCAGCGCCTGAATGCGTGGCGCCACCGCGTAGCGCAGGCTATGTGGCGCTAGCGGCCCTAACGGTGCTCTGAGCGTCAAGAACAGCTTGCGCGATGCGCACCGCGGTCGCACCTCGCGCACATAGCGAAGGATCGCATTGCCGACCTCAGTGGCCAGCGGGTAATCGTGCTTGCAGCGCTGCTTGGGACGTGTGACGTGAAGGATGTCGCGCTCCCAGTCGATGTCATCCAAAGTTAGCGCGACGACCTCACTGCTCCGCAGGCCATAGACTCCAAGGAGCATCAGGACGGCTCGGTCGCGGATATCCCTGGGTCGATCCGTGTCGGTGCTCGCGATCAGCCGCTGAACGTCGTCCCAACACGGACCGGCAGGCAGCGCCTCTTGCCTGAACAGGCGTGGGCCCTCGATCCCGGCGACAAAGCTCTTTGCGCAACGACCCGTTGCGGCCATGTGCGCGTAGAAGGACCGCAATGCAGTGGCTGCTGTCGCGATGGACGCCCGGCACCACCCCCGTGCACCCCGCATCGACAGGAACGCATCCACATGCTCCAAGGTAGCCATGTTGGCGCCACTGTGTTGGTCATCGAGCCACGTCAGAAATGCCCGAACATGCCAGCAGCGGTTGTTGACAGTCTTCGGCGACAGGCCACGCTCTCGCTGCATGTGCAGCGCAAACTCGTCCACGAAATCAGTGCCCGCCCCCGGCTTCGAAGACGGTAACTGCAGACGCCCCATGAATCGTAGCCAGTCGGTGGCCACTTGCACGAATCTCTGGCGCCTATCGGGTGAGATGCTGCGGCCGCGTCGTCGGTGATGCCGGACCCAACGATCGGCAACCGAGGCGACCTCCTCGGGCGCCACGCTCCTCGTACCGCTGACGTCTAGGCGCTGCGCGACGACCAGGAGCTCGCTGGCCAGGTTGGCAACCGAGTCCCTCGTCGCACCGGACGCGGCGAAGTGTGCAACAAAGCAGTCTCGCTCCTCGGCTGCCGGTCCATCGAGGTGCCGGGCCAGAACGCGCGAATACCGAAACAGAGTCTCGAGCATGATCGGATCCCCTTGTGAACTGAGGGGACCCGACGCTACGCCGCCGTTGAATTTATGTGGTGCTCAGCGACCGGCCTCCCGAGGGGGATGCCGCCGGGCGCCACATATGAACCGACACCACATTAGGGATGAGATGTGGTCGACCACATCTCATGCCGAAGTGCCACTGGTTGCCCTTCTTGGTCTGGTGCATTTCGGGGTCGCGTGTGTTGCCCGCATTCTTGGTCGAGCTGGGCGCAGCGATGATGGTCGCGTCCACGATGGTGCCCGCGCGCATCAGAAGCCCTTGCTCGGCAAGATGGGCGTTGATCTCGTCGAACAGGGCCTTGGTGAGGTCGTTGTCCAGCAGCAGTCGTCTGAACTTCAACAGGGTGGTGGCATCGGGCACCGACGCCCCTGGGATCCGCAACCGCAGCAGGCGGCACGAGGCCGGCGAAGTCTGAGACAGCCAGCGCAGCGGCCGTCGCTAGATGTCCGGCTGCGCATAAAAGCCTGGGGCAGCAAAGCAGCGGCGGGTTGTTCAGCGCGCAAATCCGCCCACGCTATCCGCCCGCCCGTACGTCGGCTTAGGGCCCCATCCGGATCGCTCCGAAGCAGCCCTCCGGGGAGTCAAGGCAAGGTAGCCATCGCTTTGCCGTCTTTGCCGTCTTTGCCGTCTTTGCCGAAGCATGCATTACAATGGAGTCAAAAGTAAGGATTTCTATGACTGAGTCCACCATCACTGCCAAAGGCCAAACCACGGTGCCCGCCGATGTGAGGGCGCTTGTGCATGCCAAGCCTGGAACCCGGTTGGTCTGGTCCGTGACGCCAGACGGTACGATCATCGTTCGGGCCAAGACCAAATCTATCCTCGACATGGCTGGAATGCTGAAGGCCCCGAAAGGCAAGCGGGTTGGCGTCGAAGAGATGAATCCCTGGCGCTGATGCCCGCACTCGACACCAACGTCCTGGTGCGCTATGTCGTGCAAGATGACGAGGCGCAGTTGGCCGCGGCGAGACGGCTCATCCGCAAGTGCGTAGCCGAAGGTCAGACTCTTTTCGTGCCGGTAACGGTCACGCTCGAACTCGAATGGGTTCTTCGCGCGAGTTTCGAATACGAAAAGGGCGAAGTGATGGAGGCACTGTCTAACCTGTTCTCGGCAGCCGAACTTACCTTTGAGTCGGAGCGTGCCCTTGAAGTTGCACTGCAGCTGTACCGCAACGGCATGGCCGATTTTGCTGATTGCCTGCACATCGCCCTGGCGGCGCAGGCAGGAGAAACGCCATTGTGGACGTTCGACAAGCGGGCGGCCAAGGTGAGCGGCGCACAGCAGATGGCCCGCTGACGGTCAAAGCGGAAGTTCGCGAGCCAATCGGGGTTTTCGCTGGTCGTCGTATCGCTGCGGACTTTCATCCAGGCTGAGCACGTCGTCGTAAATCTGATTCGAGCGCCGATGCTGGTCGGGGAAAGCGTAGCCCGGCATGTTGAACTGCCTCCCCATGACGACGCTGTTCAGGCGATGCGTGGCGTCGTAGCGCGAGAACCGCTCCAGAACGCTGCGGTGCGAACGAGCGCGTGGCGTTCTTGCTCAGGCCGCGGTAGCGCACCTTGTCGAAGCCCCACAGGCGCTTGACGACGGCGAATACGTGCTCGACCCGGGCTCGCACCTTGGACTTGATGCGGTTGACCATGCGCTCGAGTTCCTCGGTGACGCTGCCCTTGCGGACCTTCTGGTTGGTGAAGTCCGCGGCCCCCGGCGCCTTGCCCTCGATCAACTTCTTCTGCGAGGCATAGGCGCAGTCGCCGTAGACCCGCTTCTCTTGGCCGTGCAGAAGGTCGGGCAGCGGATGCTTGTCGTGCACGTTGGCTGCCGTGACTACCGCGCTGTGCGCAAGACCCGTCTGGCTGTCTACGCCGATGTGCAATTTCATGCCGAAATACCATTGCCGCCCCTTGCGGGTCTGGTGCATCTGCGGGTCGCGCTTCTTCTCCTTGTTCTTGGTGGAGCTGGGTGCGCCGATGATCGTGGCGTCCACAATCGTGCCGGTGCCGACATTCAGGCCATGGACCTGCAGCACCTCGCCCACCTTGGCGAATAGCGCTTCGCCCAGCTTGTGTTTCTCCAGCAGGCGGCGGAACTTCAACAACGTGGTCGCGTCGGGCACTCGCTCTCGGCCCAGGTCTATGCCAACGAATCGGCGCAGCGCCGTGCTGTCCAGCAACGCGTCCTCGCACGCTGCATCGGCCAGGTTGAACCAATGCTGCACGAAGTACATCCGCAGCATCCGTTCCAGTCCCACCGGAGGTCGCCCATTGCCGGCCTTCGGGTAGTGCGGCTCGATGACCTCGCACAATGCAGCCCACGGCACGATCTGCTCCATCGTCGCCAGGAACATGTCGCGCTTCGTTGGCCTGCGGTAGCGCTCGTACTGCACGTTCTGATCAGCGGCCATAGCCAGGGTCTGTTGCTTCATGTGGAAGACGATGCATGCGGCATGCCAGCGGTCGACTTGATCAGCGTTGCCTTAGGTGCACGCCGAAAGTGTGATCGATGTGGTCGTGGGTATAGATCACGGTGCGAACCGGACGGTCGTCCCACTTTCGGATTGCGGCGAAGATCTGATTTCCGGTCTCGCGGCTGCCGGTGTCAATCAGAACCAAGCCGTCAGCATTGCGCTGTTCATGGTTTGCTCTTGGCCGAGGAAGGTCGGGTGTAAAAACCGACGCCCGGGAAATAGGGTCGCTATTCGATCTTCAGATCGGCGATGAAGCGTTCGCGCCGCTCCAGCGCCTTCAACGCCTTCTTGCCCAGATCGGTGGCGACCAGGTTGAGAAGGCCTTCGCAGAAGATGACGTAGGCGCCCATCGAGTTGCTGAAGAAGGTGCTGCCGTGCGGCACAAAGAACGCATGCTTCGCGAAGGTCGCGAGCGGCGAGGCGCGGTGGTCGGTGATGGCGATCACGACCATGCCGGCCTCCGCGGCGGCTGCTGCCGTCTCGGCGATGCTCCGCGTGTAGGGCTCCACGCTCGTCACCACCACCAGGTCGCCAGGCTGCAACTGGGCCAGTCCTTCAGCCACGCCGAGCCCGTGCGGATCGAGTAGGGACACATCGCCGCGCACCATGGCGAGACCATAGGTCAGGAAGCTGGCCAGCGCGCTGAACTGCCGAAGCCCATGCACGCGGACCCGCTGCGCCGTGGCCAGCAGCCGGGCCGCCTGCTTCAGCTCGTCGGCCGAGAGTTGCGCGAGGAAGCCCTCGATGTTGGCGATCGAATCCTTGGCGATCTGCATCATGGTGTCGATCTCCGGACGCTGACCTGACGTCAGAATGCGTGGCGCAGCCCGAAGTCGTAGCCCGTAGCGCTGCGCGGTGCCAAACCCGCCACGCCCGAACCCGTAGACAAGAAGGCAGGGGCCCCAAGCCCGACGGCCATGATTGCAGGGTTGTTCTGCCCGTTCTTGATCCGAGCGCGAGCCACCGTGGCGTAGAGCGCGGTGCGCTTCGACAGGTTGTGGACGTAGCCGAGTGCGAGCTTGTTCACCGACGCGTCGCGGTCCAGTGCCAGCAACGTCGGCGCGGCGGAACCCGGGTCGTTCTTGAACTTAACGCGGGCGTACGACGCCTTCAGAACGCCGGCACCGACGGGGACCGTCATGCCGATCATGGCGCCGTTGTACTCGTCATTGTCTTTGAAGGTGAGTCTGCCGGCACTCAAGGGAGCGGTGGTGGTCTCAGCCTTGTCCTTGACCTGCGACAACTCGCCCATCAGCTTGAGGACACCAAAATCGTAGGACGCGCCCAAGTTGATCGTGCGCAGTTTCTCGGAAAGCCGGGTGCCGGCCACGACCCCGGCCTCGCTGATCAACAAGGTGTCGGCTGCCGTGCTTTGTCCGTAGGCAACCGCCACATCGAGCGGGCCGCTTGCATAGCCGAACCGCCCGCCGTAGTAGCGGCCACGTTGGGACGGGCTGTCGGACAGGTAGCTGTATTTCACGTTCTCAGGCAGGGCGTACATGACCTGACCGTAGAAACCGCCGAGATTGCGCGGCAGGAAGTAGCCGATGCTGTTCGATGCCCGGATCGCGTTGTCGTTCGCGGCGCCGGCGGAGCCCGGACCGCGCGCAGTGGCGATGTTGCCGCTGATGCTCTTGATGAGGTTTTCGCCGACGCCGACTGCGCCCATCGGATCGAACACGCTCTCGTTCCAGTAGGTCGGAACATAGTCCCGACCAAGCCTGAGCTCGCCGAAGCCACCTGACAGGCTCACGGTCGAGCGACGGTTGAACGAGGTCAGTCCGTTTGCGCCGCTGTCCTGGTTGAAGCCCGACTCGAGCCAGAATCCTGCCGCTAGTCCGCCGCCCAGATCCTCCGTGCCACGGAAGCCGACACGACTCGACGAGTTGGCGCCACTCGACAGCACGGTTTGAGAACGCGTCGCTTCTGCCACTGCGAGTGCCGACAGCGGCGGGAGCGTCCCGGTGTTGTTGTAAAAGGAACTCTTCACGCTGTAGCGGCTGACCGCTGAATCAGCGACGCCAAAAAGCGTCAAGGACGACTGCGCCGAAGCAACGCCCGAAGCAGCCAGCGCCGCAAAGGTGATCAAGGACTTACGCATAGCAAGTGTCTCCAAGGGACGGACAAGGATTACCGGCGCCTCGCAACGCCGGCGGTGGATGCGGCAACGTGCCGCAAGATGGTTCGGCAACGAGTGCCGGGTCTGGGTGATTCGGCCGATCAATCCGCCGCAAGCAGACGGACGTCTTGCGGCGCGAGGCCGCCCTCGTCCACCACGTCCTGCCAACGACCGAACTCGTGCCGAACGCGTTCCCGCAGCGCAGAGGGCGGACCGGCCTCGACCCTGGCGCCTTGGCGTTCGAATCGGGCAACCACTTGCGGATTGGCGAGAACCTCGTTGAGGGCGCGGTTGATCTGCGCGATCACTGCGGGGGAGGTACGTGCCGGAGCAAACAGCCCGTACCACTGCGAGACATCGACCCCTTCGATGCCTGCTTCCGACAGTGTGGGCATCGCTGGCAATGCATCGAGACGCGCTGGGGCCGCGACGGCAAGGGCGCGTAGCCGGCCGTCAAGGACGAAGGGATGTGCGGTGAACAGGCTCGGAAACATGACCTGCGAGCGACCATCGAGTGTGTCCACGATGGCAGGCGCTGCACCCTCATGGGTTCTGCCTTCCATCCTCGTGCCCGTGTTGAGTTGGAACAGCTCCGCCGCGAAGTGTGGCGGCGTACCGTCACCGGCCGACGCGTATCTGATGCTGCCTGGCCCGCTGCGCAGACGCTGCAGGAGGCTGCGAACGGTGTCGAAGCCGGCGTGCTGGTTGGCCACCATCAGGGTCGGCGACGATCCGATCAACCCGACCGGCTCAAAGTCTTTGACAGGGTGGTAGCCCAGCTTCTGGAGTGCGGGGTTCATGGCGTGGGTGCCCACGTAGCCGAACATGAGGGTGTGGCCGTCCGGTTCTGCCCTGGCCACATACTCGCTCGCGATGGCACCATTTGCGCCGGCCCGGTTGTCCACGAGAACTTCTTGGGCGAGCAACGGCTTCAGTTCGGCCGCGATGATCCTGGCCATCGTGTCGTTGCCGCCGCCTGCACGGGTGGGCACGATGATGGTGATCGGTTTGCGCGGGAACGTGGCCGACTGACGCGCAACGGCCTCGGGCCGCGTAAAGACATAGTCGGGCAACTGCATCTCGCCCTGCATGATCTTTCGGGCGGTACGCACCAGCGCCGCCGCCTTCACTGTTGCCTCATCCGCCCGGCCCTCAAGCTCGACTTCCACGTCGATCTGCCCTGCCGGATGCAGGAGAACCAGGTTGTGACGACCTGGCTCGCGAGCAGCGCCGCTTGCGACTGTGCCCGGGAGTGCGAAGGCGCTGAGAACGCCGATCGCACCCGTGACCGCATGCGACGCATGGCAGCGGCGCGGCGTGAAGTAACGCGAGGTAATGCTGTCTGGCGAGTCTCCCGCGCTGACCAGCACCGGCTTGGGAATGACGCTGCCCGAGACATCCCCGAGTCCCATCAACAGGCCGGCCTGAAGACGCAGCTTCTCGAGCCGCTCCAGCAGTGCCGAATTCGAATCGAGCGCCGCGGGCTTTTCGCCGCCGGTGACGCCAAGGTCACGCGCGCGCACGATCATGAGCGGCATCGCCGCATCGATGCACGTCACCTCGACGCCGTCAATCGTGTCGATCCGCCGACCGGTCGGAAAGACCTTGCCCGTCACCGCGCCCCACGCGTCCAGAAAGTTCAGGAGGATCGGTGCAGCCGTACCGGCCACGCCATCGATGCGCGCGTCTCCCTCGTAGGTGACACGCTTGCCGGGCGTCCTGACCGTGACGTCGATGCGCGATCGCGTGTTGACGTTGAAGACGCGTACCTGCGTGATGCCATCCTGCGCCTCCACCAGCCCCTGCTCGATCGCGAAGGGCACGACGCCCGACAGCATGTTGCCGCAGTTCGGGCGAGTGTCGACGGAACGGTGCCCGACCCCCACCTGCGCGAACAGGTAGTCCAGATGGCAGCCCGGTTCCTTTGAACGCGAAACGATGGCGACCTTGCTGTTGAGGGTGCTGCCGCCGCCCACGCCGTCGAGCTGCAGCGGATCTGAGGCACCGATCGCGCCGACCAGCGCCTGGTCGCGCTCCTCGTCGCTTTCAGGCAGCCACTCCCGCAGGAAGAAGGGGCCGCGTGAGGTACCCGCACGCATCAGCACGCAGGGAATGGTCCTGCTCATCTCAGTCAGCCGAAAGCTTTGCGGCCTGGACGACCTTCTTCCACTTGACCTGCTCCTGCTGCACATAGGTGCGCATCTGCTCGGAAGTCATGGTTTCAACTTCGGCGCCGTGGTCCTCCAGCTTCTTGATGACGCCCTTGTCGGCCAAAGCCGCGTTGAGCACCTTGTTGAGTTGTTCGATCACGGGCTTCGGGGTCTTGGCCGGCGCGAAGATGCCGTACCACTGCGAGACATCCACGTTGTCGACGCCCTGCTCCTTGAGCGTCGGCACGTCTGGCATCTGCGGCGAGCGCTTGCTGCCCGCGACGCCGATCGCCTTGAGCTTGCCAGCTTTCACGTAGGGCATGGCAGTGAAGAGGCTTGGGAACATCACCTGTGTCTGACCGCCGATGGTGTCGGTGATCGCGGGCGCCGATCCCTTGTACGGCACGTGAAGCATGCTAGTGCCGGTCGAGAGCTTAAACATCTCCGCGGCGAAATGCGGCGCGGTCCCATTGCCGGCAGACGCGTAGCTTGTCTTGTCGGGCGCGGATTTCAGCGCCGCGACGAGCTCCTTGGCATCGTTCGCTTTCACGGAGGGGGTGACGACCATCAGCGTCGCGGAGGTGCCGACCATGGCCACGGGCTCGAAATCCTTCACGGGGTCGTAGCGCAGCTTCTGCAGAGCGGGATTCATCGCATGGGTTGCGACATAGCCCAGCATCAGCGTATAGCCGTCCGGCGCGGCGCGCATCACGAACTCGCTGGCGATTGCGCCATTCGCACCCGCCTTGTTGTCGACGACGACCGGTTGCTTGAGCGCAGCCGACATCGCCTGGCCGATGACTCGCGCCATGGCGTCGTTGGCGCCGCCTGCGGCGGTCGGCACGACGATAGTGATCGATTTTTCGGGATAGGCGGCGAGCGCGCTGCTGCAGAAGAGCGCGGCCGCCGAGGCCAGGGCACACAGGACGGGTGCGTTACGAGATTGCATTGATGTCTCCGATAGTTGAAAGATTGGCATCCAGGTCGCTTCCTTGACCGTGGACCTATGGTCTTCGGTTCAATGCTTGCTGTGAATTGCATGTTTAGGATCGATTGATGCACACTGTCGATCAGTCAAACATGTTTGCGGTACGAGACGATGGCGATCAACTTCAACCTCAACGACCTGCAGGCGTTCCGCGCCGTCGCCGAACTGAGCAGCTTTCGCAAGGCGGCCGAAGCGCTGCACGTATCGCAGCCCGCGTTCAGCAGGCGCATCGAGAAGCTGGAAGAAGCGCTCGGGGTACGGCTGCTGGAGCGGACCACGCGGCGGGTGAGCTTGACCGCGGTCGGGCGCGACTTCGACCGGAAGGTGCAGCAGCTGCTTGACGATCTGGACCTCACGCTGCTGGGCATCCGCGGCGTGGCGGCAACGCGCATGGGCGAGGTCACCATCGCTTGCGTGCCATCGACGGTCTACTACTTCGTGTCGCAGGTGATCTCGCGCTATCACGAGCGCTATCCGAAGGTTCGGGTCAAGGTCTTCGATGCGAGCGCCAACGAGGTGCTGGCCGCCGTGTCGCGCGGCGAGGCGGATTTCGGGCTGAACTTCATTGGGGGCCAGGAACCCGACATTGAGTTCAAGCCGCTGATGGAGGAGCGCTTCGTCGCCGCATGCCGGCGCGACCATGCTCTCGCGGGCAAGCGGAAGGTGAGCTGGACGGAACTGGCGCAGTACGACTACATCTCGGTGAGCAAGGCATCCGGAAACCGGCTGTTGCTGGACCAAGCGCTATCAGGTCTGCCAGGGCGCCCGCAGGCGATCTACGAGGCGCAGCACGTCACGACGATGCTGGGCCTGGTCGAAGCCGGGCTCGGAGTCGCAGCAGTTCCGTCGATCGCCATGCCCGGCCCCGATCATCCGCTGCTGGTCAGCGTGCCGTTGGTCGAGCCGGTCGTCAGTCGCAGGGTGGGCCTGATCCGGCGCAAGGGCCGCACCCTCTCTCCGGCCGCCCTGCAGTTCTTCGAGTTTTTCTCTGAAATGAAGGGCAGGCGCGTCCAGGCCGGGAGAAAGCGCACCTCGGCTTGAAGGCTCAGCGACGCGCCGTCAGTACCCGATCGACCATCACGCCGGCCTGGCCAAGGTTGTTGACGGGGTCGCACATCGCGTCGAGCTGGGCGCGCGTGACATGCTTGCTGATCTCCGGGTGATCTGACAGGATCTCGATGAGCGGGCGATTCTTGCTAATCGCTTCGCGGCACAGGTCATACACAAGATCGTGAGCGTACTCGCGGCCGATGTACGGCCCCAGTCCCATCATCACGGCTTCAGACATCACCAAGCCGTTTGTGAGGTCGATGTTGGCGCGCATGCGGGTGGCGTCGACTTCGAGGCCCTTGAGGATGAATTTGGTCTGCTTCAGCGCCCCGGACATCAGGCAGAAGATTTCCGGCAAGGACACCCACTCGATTTCCCAAGGTCCGGTGGAGCGCTCGTGGTCGGCCACCATCGCATCCATGAGCGCAGCGACATGCTGGCGCGCCACGGAAATGTTGGCATGGATGTAGAGGCACGAGATCGGGTTGCGCTTTTGCGGCATGGTCGACGACGAACCGCGGCCAGGTGCAAATGGCTCGAACACCTCGGCGACTTCGGTCTGCATCATCAGCTTGACGTCCATCGCGATCTTGCCGAGCGAGCCGCCCACCAGTCCAAGGAAGGCGCCCACCTCCGCGATGGTGTCGCGCACGGTGTGCCAGGAGATCAGCGGCTGGGCAAGGCCAAGTTCCTTCATCAGTCCGGCCTGTGTTTCCATCGCGCCCTTCTCCAGCGACGACAGCGTGCCCGACGCGCCGCCGAACTCCCCCATCAGCACCCGCGGCTTGAGCTGCTGCAGACGCTCGCGGTGACGGTCGATACCGGCCAGGATGCTTGCCATCTTGTAGCCAAAGGTGATCGGTGTGGCCTGCTGCAGATTGGAGCGGCCGATCACCGGCGTATCGCGGTACCTTTTTGCCAGCGAGGCCAGCGCGTCGCCTATCTCGTCCAGGTCCTGCTCGACCAATGCGAGGCCTTCACGCATCTGCAGCACCGCTGCCGTATCGGTGATGTCCTGAGTGGTAGCGCCCCAGTGGCAATACTCGCCCAGCTTGTCGCGGCAGTTGGCGTTGATCTGGTTGACGACCGCAATGATTGGATAGCCGATCTGCTCGGTCTTGGCCTTGAGCTTCACCCAGTCGATCTGGGATAGCTCGCAGTTGCGGACGATCTCGTCTGCCGCATCCTTGGGGATGATACCGAGCTCGCCCTGCACCTTGGCCAGCGCGCGTTCGATGTCGAGGTACTTGGCGGTCCGGTTCTCGTCAGACCACACGTCGCGCATGCGCGCGTCGCTGAACATGTCGCCAAAGATGCGCGAGTCGATGATGGTGGAGGCCATGGTGTGGGATCTTTCTGGGCTGGATGTTGAGGGTAGGTTTATTCGCGGGCCAGGGCCAGCGTGCGTTGTGCCTGCAGCACCACAGGTCGATCGACCATGCGGCCATCGAGCCGCGCAGCGCCCGGGGACGCGGCATCGGCTGCCAGCACTCGCTGTGCCCACTCCAGTGCTTCTGCGGGGGGTCTTAGCGCGGTGTGAATGGGCTCCACCTGGCTCGGATGAATGCACAGTTTGGCGCCAAAGCCCACAGCACGCGCCGAAGCCAGGTCGGCCAGAAGGCGCTTGCGATCGTCCAGCCGGGGCGTGACCCCGGCAACCGGCGCCGGCAGGCCTGCCACGCGCGAGGCAATCGCGATGCGGCTGGCCGCGTAGGCGAGACCCGAGGCGTCGTTGTCAATCTCGATGTCCAGGTCCAATGCGAAGTCCAACGTGCCGAACACCAGGCGCGACACGCCCGCGGCGGCGACGGAGTCGACTCCGGCCACTCCGCGCGCACTTTCGATCAGCGCGAGAACGCTGGCTCCGGGCAGCGCGGCGAGCGTGGCCGCGACCTGCTGTGCAGACTCGGCCTTGGGCAGCAGAACGCTGCAGGCCCCGACCTTGCGCAGCGCCGTCAGGTCGTCATCGAACCACGGCGACGCGGCATCGTTGATGCGCACCACCGTGCGCGACCGGTCGCCCGCGGATGCGGAACGGAACCAGTCTGCGATCGCCTGGCGGGCAAGCGCCTTGTCGTCGGCTGCGACCGCGTCTTCAAGGTCCAGGATGACGGCATCCGCGCCGCTTGCCAGTGCCTTGCCGAAGCGTTCCGGCCGCGTGCCCGGAACGAAGAGGTAGGTGCGAGGAATATTGGAAGCAACGGACATGATGCCCACCTCAGACAGCCTTGGACGCGCGCAGCGCCTCGATCTCGGCCGCGCCGTAGCCCAGCTCGGCAAGGATTGCGTCGGTGTGCTGGCCGAGTGCCGGCACGGGGTCCATGCGCGGCCCCACGTCCCAGGTGCCGGGCGGCAGCATGGCGGGGAGCGGGCCGTTCGGCGAGCCGACTTCGGTCCAGCGCCCGCGCGCCTTCAGTTGCGGGTGGGCCCAGACATCATTCATGGTGTTGACCTGGGCATTGGCGATTTGCGCGAGTTCGAGCCGTTCGACCACCTGTGCCCTGGTCAGGGATGAGAAGGCTTCCACAATGATTCTGCGCAGCGCGTCGCGCTCGGCCACCCTCTTGAAGTTGGCTGTGAAGCGAGGATCGGCAGTCAGCGCCGGTCGCTGCAGCACCGTCTCGCAGAAACTGGCCCACTCGCGTTCATTCTGAAGGCCCAGCATCACCATGTTGCCGTCACCCGTGGGGAACGGGCCATAGGGGTAGATCGTTGCATGACTGGCGCCGGTTCGCGGTGGTGGTGCGGCGCCTTCGAAGGCGTAGTAGAGCGGATAGCTGGTCCATTCGGCGAGCGACTCCAGCATGGAGATGTCGATGCGCTGCCCCTTGCCGGTCTGGCCGCGTTGCAACAGCGCCGCGAGAATGCTGCTGTACGCGTACATGCCCGCGGCGATGTCGGCGATCGATGGACCGGCCTTGCACGGCTCATCGGGCGTGCCAGTGACCGAGACGAACCCCGCTTCGCTCTGAATAAGAAGATCGTAGGCCTTCTTGTCACGGTACGGACCGGGGTTGATCGGGTCGTCGCCATAGCCTGAGATGTCGCACACGATCAACCCCGGCTTTGCGGCGGACAGCATTTCATACCCGAGGCCGAGGCGCGCAGCGGCACCGGGCGCGAGGTTCTGTACGACGACATCTGCCTTCTCCAGCACCAGGCGTTCCAGAATCGTGGCCGCCTCGGGATGCTTGACGTCGAGCGTCAGGCTCTCCTTGGAGCGGTTGGTCCAGACAAAGTGCGACGCCAGTCCGTGCACGCGCTCGTCATAGCCTCGGGCGAAATCGCCCGATCCCGGCCGTTCGATCTTGATGACGCGTGCGCCGAGGTCAGCGAGTTGGCGCGTGGCGAAAGGCGCCGCGATCGCGTGCTCCAGCGTGACGACCGTGAGGCCCTTGAGTGGCTGCATGTGTTGCTCTATCCGAAGGTAGGTGGGTTGATGGAGATCAGCGCAGGACCGCAGTCGCGTCCATCGTGAGCCAGCCTTCGTGATCGGAGGCCCAGAGCCGGATGGTCTTTCCGTCGGCTTCAGGTTGTCCCTGGAGATGGAACGGATGCAGGTCGAATGTCGGGCGCACCGCCTTGAATCGAAAGCTGGCCACATCGGCTTGCGGCATCTGGCGCCGAAGGAGATCCATAAGCAGCGTTGCAATCAGCGGTCCATGCACGATCAGGCCGGGATAGCCCTCGACGTTGGTGACGTACTGCCTGTCATAGTGAATGCGATGGCCGTTGAAGGTGAGTGCCGAGTAGCGAAACAGCAGCACGTCATCCGGCACGATGGAGCGCCTCCATTGGGCTTCCGCAGGCGCGGCTTGTGGCGGTGGGGCGACGTCGTTCGGACCCTGAGCCTCGCGGTAGACGATGTCGTGGAATTCGACGAGCGCTGGTTCGCTGCTGTCGTTGCAGCGCACCTCGTGCCTGACCTTGACGAAGACAAGCGTGCCGGTGCGGCCCTCTTTGACGGTCACGTCGTCGATGGTCGAGGTTCGCGCGACCCGGTCACCGACTCGTATGGGCGAGCGAAACTCGAACTGGCTGCCGGCCCACATGCGGCGAGGCAGTGGCACCGGAGGAAGGAAGCCGCCGCGCTTGGCGTGCCCATCGGCGCCGATTTCCGACTGTCGATGCATCGGCAGGAAATACAACCAATGCCAAAGGTACGGCAAAGTGGTGCCGGTCTCGACGGGCACCGAAGGGTGATCCAGCGTGGCGGTCAGCGCGATGACGGGCGTCGGGTTAACAGCGTCCTGAATGGTCTCGCTGCGTCCGATCCAGGCACGAAGTTCTTCAGCTTGAAGAGTCACTCACTTGTCTCCAGTTGCGGCTCCTGTATCTGAGGAACCTTGCGAACGAGTCTCGCGCCTTGGCAGGACAAAGTGAATTGCAAGATTCAGAACGATTGATGCATCGGGCGCATAAACGATATGCTCGCGCAGGATCGGCCCGCGGCAATATCGGCATTGACAAGAACGGCCAGGCATTCGATCCGCAGTACTCCACTGCGCTCGAGGCCGGCTTGAAGCTGCAAACGCGGGATCAGCGCCTGGGCGCCAATCTGGCGGTGTTCGACATCAAGAAGACGAACGTACTGACAGCAAGCGACACACCGGGATTCTCCGTTGCGGCAGGCGAAGTCATGGAACAAGCGATTTCGTTCAAGCGTCGGCCTATTCCCCCCGCGGCGAGTTCCTTGAACGGACACATCAATTGAGCCTCGATCGACATCAAGGCCGCCGGCATCAAGCTCGATTGAAGCTGACGTACCAATCTGGAAGTGAGGTATTACCCTCGCACTCGGTTTTCGGGCGCAACCGATGCGATGAACTCCGACCTGCGCCGGGCAACTCAGACCGAAATCTTCTCCAGGTAATAGCAGCCGAGCCCGCGAACCGTTGCGACGCGCACCGGCCCCTTCTCTATCTTCTTGCGCAGGCGATGGATGTACACCTCGATCGCATTGAGGCTCACCTCCTCGCCCCATTCGCACAGGCGCTCCACCAACTGGTCCTTGCTGACCGGCCGCCCTGCGCGCTGCAGGAGCACCTCGAGCAGGCTCAGCTCCCGGCCCGACAAGTCCACCATCTTGCCGTCGAGCGTTGTCAATCGGCTGGCCTGATCGTAGACCAGCGGGCCATGCCTGATCGCGTTGCCGGAGATGCCCATGCCGCGTCGCGAGAGCGCGCGTACGCGCGCCTTGAGCTCCTCCAAGCTAAAGGGCTTGGCCATGCAGTCGTCGGCGCCGTTGTCCAGGCTCCTGACGCGCTCCTCCACGCTGTCTGCCCCGGTGAGTACAAGCACCGGTAGGTGCGACCCGCGGGCACGCAGGCGCCTGAGGATCTCGAGGCCGTCCATGGCGGGAAGGCCGAGATCGAGGATCAGCAGGTCGAACTCGCCATGGGTGATGAGGCTCGTATCTGCCTCCGAGCCGTTGGTCACGTGATCAACCACGGCGCCCGACGCACGCAGGGTGCGCAGGATCGAGTCGGCCAGCACCTGATCGCCGTCCGCGACAAGAATTTTCATGGTGATCTCTTACGTTGATCCCCTGACCACCGCTCACGGAGTCGCACGAGCCGCCAACGATTGACAGGCTGCGTCTTCGGTTCTCTCATGCAACGCCTCAATGCAGCTTGACGTGCGGCTCGGTGCGCCGCGTGATGAGCCGGGCCAGCGTGTCGAGCGAGACCTTGACCACGCCGTGCAGCGCGAGTTCGTGCATCTTGTAGAGCGACACGTACATCAGCCGTGCGAAGGCGCCTTCGATCATCAGGCTGCCGCCGATCAGGCCGCCCATCATGTTGCCCACAGTGCTGAACTCGCCGAGTGACACGAGCGAGCCGAAGTCGCGGTAGCGGTAGGGCTTGAGCGCCTTTCCGCCCAGGCGCCGGCGGATCTGCGCCGCGACGTGCGAGGCCTGCTGGTGCGCCGCCTGCGCGCGCGGCGGCACCAGGCCGCCCTTGCCGCCGTTGGCCTCGGGCCACTCGCAGGCCGCGCAGTCGCCGATGGCGAAGATGTCGCCATCGCGCGTGGTCTGCAGGGTCGGCAGCACCGCGAGCTGGTTGCTGCGGTTGGTCTCCAGCCCCGCGATGTCCTTCATCAAGTCGGCCGCCTTCACGCCCGCGGCCCACACCACCAGCTCGGCCGGCAGCGTGCGGCCGTCGGCCAGGCGCACGCCCTCGGGCAGCACCTCGGCCACCTTGGCCGAGGTGTGGACGTCCACGCCCAGCTTGCGCAGCAGCGCCTCGGTGGCGGCCGACATGCGCGGCGGCAGTGCGGGCAGGACGCGGTCGGCAGCCTCGATCACGCTGACCTGGATGTCCTTCTCGGCGTCCACGCGATCGAGCCCGTAGGCCACGACCTCGCGCGTGGTGCGATGCAGCTCGGCTGCCAGCTCCACGCCGGTGGCGCCCGCGCCGATGATCGCCACGTGCAGCTGCTCGGGCCGCAGCGGCGCGGCCTGCGCGTGCGCACGGATGCAGGCGTTGACCATGCGCTGGTGAAAGCGCTGCGCATCCGCCTTCGACTCGAGCCGCAGCGCATGCTCGCGCACGCCGGGCGTGCCGAAGTCGTTGCTGAGGCTGCCGATGGCGACCACCAGTGTGTCGTAGCCGAAGGCGCGCGCGGGCGTGACCAGCCGGCCCTCGTCGTCCAGGTAGGGTGCGACATGCACCTCGCGCCGCTCGCGGTCGATGCCGGTCAGCTCGCCGAGCCGGAAGCGGAAACGATGCCAGTGCGCCTGCGCAAGGTAGTCGACCTCGTGTGCGCTCAGGTCCATGCTGCCCGCGGCGATCTCGTGCAGCTTGGGCTTCCACACGTGGGTGCGGTGCTTGTCGACGAGCGTGATGTCCGCCATGCCGCGCTTGCCCAGCGTATCGCCGAGACGCGTGGCCAGCTCCAGACCGCCGGCACCGCCGCCCACGATGACGACTCGGTGCTTGGACAAGGGGCTGTTCATGGTTGACTGCTCGTACAGGCGCGGGGGCACTTCAATGCGGCCGGGCCACGATGACCGATCGGTTCGCCGGGCACGGCCACCTTGTGGAGGCGCGCCAGCATTCCAGGCCGAGGCCCAGCGCTGCTACAGCTGCCCCTGGCACACGTACTTGATGTGCAGGTAGTCGTCGAGCCCGTGCACTGAGCCTTCGCGTCCGTAACCTGAGGCCTTGACGCCGCCGAAAGGGGCGGCCTCCGCGGCGAGCGCGCCTTCGTTGATACCGACGATGCCTGTCTCCAGCGCCTCGGCCACGCGCCAGATGCGGCGCACGTCGGTCGAGTAGAAGTAGGCCGCGAGCCCGAAGGGCGTGTCGTTGGCCGCCGCGATCACCTCGGCTTCGCTGTCGAAGCGCGTGATCGGCACCACCGGCCCAAAGGTCTCCTCGCAGCTGCATTCCATGGTCGCGTCGGCGTTCACCAGCACGGTGGGCGCAAAGTAGTTGGGTCCGTCGCAGCGCGCGGAGCGCAGCCGCTTGCCGCCGACCACGACGCGCGCGCCTCTCTCGACGGCATCGCGCACATGGCGTTCGATCTTGTCGACCGCACGCGCATTGATCATCGGACCGATCTGCGAGCCCGTGTCGCTCGCCGGGCCGACCTGGAGTGCGCCGACGCGCCCAGCCAGTTTATCGACGAAGGCGTCGTGCACCCTCGCCTGCACGAACACGCGGTTCGGGGAGACGCAGGTCTGGCCGCCGTTGCGGAACTTGGCCGCCATCAGGCCTTCGACCGCGGCATCGATGTCGGCATCTTCGAAGACGATGAAGGGCGCGTTGCCGCCGAGCTCGAGCGAGAGCTTCTTCAGCGTGTCGGCCGAGGCGCGCGCCAGATGCTTGCCCACGGGCGTCGAGCCGGTGAAGCTGATCTTGCGCACGCGCGCATCGGCCAGCCACACGTCCACCACCTCGGGCGTGCGCTCGCGCGAGGCGGTGACGATGTTGAGCACCCCCGCCGGCACCCCGGCCTCCTGGGCCAGCTTGACCAGGGCCAGCGATGTCAGCGGCGTGTCCTCGGCCGGCTTGCACACCACGGTGCAACCGGCGGCGAGCGCGGGGGCGATCTTGCGCGCGATCATGGCGGCCGGGAAGTTCCACGGCGTGATGGTGGCGACCACGCCGACCGGTTCCTTCAGCGCGAACATGCGCCGGCCTGGCACCGGCGCAGGGATCACCTCGCCGTTGGCGCGCGTGGCTTCCTCGGCAAACCACTCGATGTAGCTTGCGGCGTAGGCCACCTCGCCGCGGCCCTCGGCCAGCGGCTTGCCCTGTTCGCGCGAGATCAGCCGGCCCAGGTCCTCCTGGTGCGCCAACACCAGGTCGTTCCAGCGCTTGAGGATGCGGGCGCGCTCCTTGGCCGGCACGGCGCGCCAGGCCGGGAAGGCGGCGTGCGCGGCATCGACCGCGGCGCGTGCGTCGGCGGCCGTGCCGTCGGGCACGCTGGCGAAGACGGTGTCGGTGGCAGGGTCGGTGACGTCCAGGCGGCGCGTGTCGCTCGCCTCGCGCCATTCGGCGCCGATCAGCTGGCGCCCGGGCATCAGGTCCTGGCGTTCAAGGTTCAGTGTCATGGTGTTTGTCATGGGGGTTTCAGGCTGCGGCGACGCGCTCGGCAATCGCCATGCCGAGTTCGGTGGTGGATGCCGTGCCGCCGAGGTCGCGCGTGCGCGGGCCCTCGCGCAGCACCGCCTCGATGGCGGCGAGGATCGCGTCGTGCGCGGCGCGGCCGGCGCCCTGGCCTTGGGTGAGGAAGTCCAGCATCAGCGCCCCCGACCAGATCATGGCGATCGGGTTGGCGATGTTCTGGCCGTAGATGTCGGGCGCCGAGCCGTGCACGGGCTCGAACAGCGAGGGGAACCTGCGATCCGGGTTGAGGTTGGCCGAGGGTGCCAGGCCGATGGTGCCGGTGGTCGCGGGGCCGAGGTCGGAGAGGATGTCGCCGAACAGGTTGCTTGCCACCACCACGTCGAAGCGCGTGGGCTGCAGCACGAAGCGCGCCGACAGGATGTCGATGTGCTGCTTGTCGACCTGCACCTCGGGATAGTCGCGGCCGACGGCGTCGGCGCGGCCGTCCCACCAGGGCATGCTGATGGCGATGCCGTTGCTCTTGGTGGCCACCGTCAGGTGCTTTCTCTTGCGCGCCTGGGCGAGTTCGTAGGCGTACCTCAGCACGCGGTCGGTGCCGTGGCGCGAGAACACCGATTCCTGGATCACGATCTCGCGCTCGGTGCCCTCGTACATCACGCCGCCGAGCGAGGTGTATTCGCCCTCGGTGTTCTCGCGCACCACGAGGTAGTCGATGTCGCCGGGCTGGCGGCCGGCCAGCGGGCAGGGCACGCCTTCGAACAGGCGCACCGGGCGCAGGTTGATGTACTGGTCGAATTCGCGGCGGAACTTCAGAAGCGACCCCCACAGCGAGACGTGGTCGGGCACGGTCGCGGGCCAGCCGACGGCGCCGAAGTACAGCGCGTCCACGCCCTTCAGTTGTTCCTTCCAGTCGTCCGGCATCATCTGGCCGTGCGCGGCGTGGTAGTCGCAGCTGGCCCAGTCGATGGTGCGGCAGTCGAGCTCGAAGCCGAAGCGCGCCGCTGCGGCCTGCACCACGCGCAGGCCTTCGGGCATCACTTCCTTGCCGATGCCGTCGCCGGCGATCAGCGCGATGCGGAAGGTGGGTGTCATCTCGGTTTTCCTCATGATGCTGCCGCGGCCTTGCGGTCCATGTCGTCGAGCCAGCCCTGGCGCAGCTCGGGCACCGAACGGGCGAGTAGTTCGTAGTAGGGGTGGTGCGGCCCGCGCTCGTAGTCGCAGCGCGCCACCTGCGCGAGCTTGCGGCCGTGCTGCATGACGACGATCTCGTCGCACACCGCGCGCACCGTGTGCAGGTCGTGGCTGATGAAGAGATAGGAGACACCGAGCTCGCGACGCAGCTCGGCCAGCAGGTCGAGCACCGCCGCGGCGACCACGGTGTCCAGCGCCGAGGTCACTTCGTCGCAGAGGATCAGGTCCGGATCGGCCGCGAGCGCGCGTGCGAGGTTCACGCGCTGCTTCTGCCCGCCCGAGAGGCCGCCCGGCAGGCGCCCGGCCACCGAATGCGGCAGCTTCACGAGATCCAGCAGTTCGCGGATGCGGCGCTGGAGCGGCGCGCCGCGCAGGCCCTTGTAGAACTCGAGCGGGCGCGCCAGGATGCGCTCGATGGTCTGCGAGGGATTGAGCGCGGTGTCGGCCATCTGGAACACGATCTGGATGCGGCGCAGCTCGTCGCGGTCGCGCTGCTGCAGCGTCGGCTTGAGCTCGCGGCCGCGGAACAGCACGCTGCCATGGCTGGGCTTCAAGAGGCCGGCCACGGCCCGCGCCAGCGTGGTCTTGCCCGAGCCCGACTCGCCGATCACGCCGATCGCCTGACCGCGGTGGAGCTTCAGATCGATGTCCTGCAGGATCGGCTTGGCCGGACGCCCCTGCGCATCCACCGGGCCGTAGCCGGCCGAGAGCTGCTGCACATGGAGCAGCAGCTCGGGGTCGTCGTTGGCTGCCTTGCCCGATTCGCGCGTTGCCGGCCGGGCGGCGGCCAGCAGGCACTTCGTGTAGTCGTCCACCGGTGCCGAGAGGATCTGCCCGGTCGCGTTCAGCTCACGCATTTTTCCGTCGCGCAGCACCAGGATGTGGTCCGCCATCTGCGCCACTACGGCCAGGTCGTGACTCACGTACACCGCGGTGGCGCGGCGCTCGCGCACCACGCGGCGGAAGGCGTGCAGCACCTCGATCTGAGTCGTCACGTCGAGCGCGGTGGTCGGCTCGTCGAGGATCACGAGCTCGGGGTCGCCGATCAGCGCCATCGCGGCCATCAGCCGCTGCAACTGGCCGCCGGAGACCTGGTGCGGGTAGCGCGCGCCGATGGTTTCCGGATCGGGCAGCGCCAGCTCGCGGAAGAGCTGCACCGCCTTCGCCTCCGCCTCGGCCCGCTTGCACAGGCCGTGGATGACGGTCGGCTCGACCACCTGGTCCATGATCGTGCGCGAGGGATTGAAGGAGGCGGCCGCGCTCTGCGCAATGTAGGAGACCGTGCGGCCGCGCAGCGCGCGCTGTTGCGCCGCATCGAGCGCCAGCACGTCGGTGTCGCCGATCTGCACCCGGCCGGCCGAGATGCGGCAGCCGTGGCGCGCATAGCCCATCAGCGCCAGCGCGGTGGTGGTCTTGCCGGAGCCCGACTCGCCGATCAGCGCCAGCACCTCGCCGGGCTGCACGGAGAAGCTCAGGTTGTCGACCAGCGTAGTCGCGCCGGCGCAGATGCTCAAGTTGTTGACGATCAGGGGTGCGCCCATGTCAGTGGCTCCTGTTTGCGCCGGGAACACCGCGGAACCGGCTTTGCCGGGCCGATGGTGTTGCCCCCGGCGAGGGGGTTGGCGGCCACACGAAGTGGGCAAGCCTGGGGGTGGGCTTCATCGTGTTCCTCTTTCGCGGGCAGTGCGGCCCGGCAGGTTGTCGATGACGAGGTTGACCGCGATGGTCAGGCTCGCGATGGCCAGCGCCGGCACGATCACCGAGGCGCCGCCCATGGCCAGCGCGCCGATGTTCTCGCGCACCAGCGAGCCCCAGTCGGCCGCCGGCGGCTGGATGCCCAGGCCGAGGAAGCTCAGGCTCGCCAGCAGCAGCACGACGTAGACGAAGCGCAGGCCCAGGTCGGCCAGCATCGGCCCGACGATGTTGGGCAGGATCTCGCGCAGCATGATGTAGAGCGTGCCCTCGCCGCGCGTGCGCGCCACGGTCACGTAGTCGAGCGCATTGATGTTGACGGCCAGCGAGCGCGCCATGCGGTAGGCGCCCGGCACGTAGATGATGCCCGCCGTGACGACCAGCATCGGCACCGAGGAGCCGAAGCCCGCCACCATGATCAGCGCGAACATCTTGCTCGGGATCGCGGTCAGCGTGTCCAGGCCGCGGCTGAGCACCGCGTCGATCCAGCGGCCGCTGGCGGCGGCCAGCAGCGCCAGCGTGGTGCCGGTGCCGCTGGCCAGCAGCGTGGCAAACAGCGCGACGCCGATCGTGTAGCGCGCCCCCTCGATGATGAGTGCCAGCATGTCGCGGCCGAGGTAGTCGGTGCCCAGCCAGTGCTTCGCGCTGATCGGCGCGAAGACGTTCGAGGTGCCCATGGCCGCCGTGCTGTGCGAGAGCAGCCAGGGGCCGAGCAGCGCTGCGAGCAGCCAGAACAGCAGCACCGCGAGGCCAAGCAGGCCGGAGGGGCCGAAGCCGCCGAGCCGGCGCAGCGGGCTGCTTCGCCGCTCGGGTGGCGGGGCCGCGACGGAAGCCGTGGCGTTCACGGCCGAGGTGGAGGTAGACGTTTCCATGGAGCTGGCCTCAACGGTGCCGCAGCCGCGGGTTGGCGAGGATGCCGCAGATGTCGGCCGTCGTCACCAGGATCAGGTAGGCGCAGCAGAAGATCATGGCGCAGGTCTGCACCAGCGGCATGTCGCGCTGCGACACGCCGTCGACCATCAGCTTGGCGATGCCCGGGTAGTTGAAGATGGTCTCGACGATGATCACGCCGCCGAGCAGGTAAGACAGGCTCAGCGCCACCGCGTTGGCGATCGGGCCCACCGCGTTGGGCAGCGCATGCGCCAGCACCATGCGCATCGGCGAGGCGCCCTTGAGCCGCACCATCTCGATGTAGGGCGCCTCGAGCTGGTCGATCACCGCGGCACGCGTCATGCGCATCATCTGCGCCACGATCACGCAGCACAGCACCAGCACCGGCATCGCGAAGGCGCGCAGCAACTGGCCCAGCGACTCGATGTCGTTGACGAAGGAGAGCGCCGGCAGCCAGCGCAGCTTGACCGCGAAGACCAGCACCGCGAGGGTTGCGACCAGGAACTCCGGCACCGACACCACGCCCACCGCCGTCGTCGATGCCGCGCGGTCGAACCAGGAGCCGCGCCACACTGCCGAGGCGATGCCGAGCGCGAGCGCGATGGGCACCGAGAACAGCGCCGTGACGGCGGCCAGCAGCAGCGAGTTGGGCAGCCGGCTGGCGACCAGCTCGGCCACCGGCATCTGCGTCGTGGCCGAGCGGCCGGGGTCGCCCGTCACCATACCGAGCAGCCACTTCGCGTAGCGTTGGGGCGCCGGCACGTCCAGGCCCATCTGCGCGCGCAGCGCGGCGACCGCCTCGGGCGTGGCGTCCTGGCCGAGCTGTTCCTGCGCGGCATCGCCGGGCAGCACCGCGGTGATCGAGAAGACGATCACCGACACCGCCAGCAACGACAGCAGCGCCAGCGCGATGCGCTGGGCGAGAAGCTTCAGGATTACATGGTTCATCTCGGTGCTCCGTGGGGCGAGGCGAACGGCTGGGGAGGCGTCATGCCTCCAGCCATACGTTCTCGGCGAAGTTGTAGCCCATCAGGCCGCCCAGAGGGATGGGCGACAGGCCCTTGAGCTTGGACGTATGGCCGTCGATGCTCGCCAGGAACAGCGGGATGCCGATGCCGGCGTCCTGGTGGATCATGGTCTGCATGTCGGCGTACATCTGCTTGCGCTTGGCCAGGTCGGTCTCGGCGCGCGAAGCCAAGAGCAGCTGGTCGAACTTCTCGTTCTTCCAGCGCGATTCGTTCCAGGCGGCGCCCGACTGGAAGAACTGCGTGAGCAGCACGTCGGCGCTCGGGCGCGGGTTGACGTTGCCGAAGCCCACGTGGCTGTTGAGCCAGTGGTTCGACCAGTAGCCGTCGGCCGGCATGCGCTTGAGGTCGAGCTCCAGCCCGGCGCGCTGCGCGGTCTGCTGCAGCATCAGCGCGATTTCCACCGAGTACAGCGCCGCGGGCGATGCCACCACCGGCACCTTGCCCGTGATACCGGACTTCTGCAGATGGAACTTGGCCTTGTCGAGGTCGAAGGGCCGCTGCGGCAGGCCGGCGAAGTAGAAGCGGTTGGTCGGGTCGATCGGCTGGTCGTTGGCGACTACCGCATAGTCGAGCGCGATGGTCTTCTTCATCTGCTCGCGGTCGAACAGGTGCTTCATCCCGAGCACGAAGTCCGGGTTGGCACCGGGGCCCACGTCCTTGCGCATCACGAGGTCGGAGTACTGGCCGGACTGGGTGACGAAGATCCCGAAGCCGGGCGTACTCTTCACGCGCTCCACCGAGCGCGGATTGACCGAGCCCACCAGGTCCATGCCGCCGGACAAGAGCGCATTGACACGCGCGCTCTCGTCGCCGATGCCCACGAACTCGATCTCGTCGAGGTAGGGCTTGCCGGGCTTCCAGTAGGCGTCGTTGCGCACCATCAGCGAGCGCACGCCGGGCTTGAACTCCTTGAGCTTGTAGGGCCCGGTGCCGATGCCGGCATTGAAGTCGGTGGTGCCCTCCTTGACGATGTGGAAGTGGAAGGTGCCCAGGATCACCGGCAGGTCGGCGTTGGGCGCGCTGAGCACAAAGGTCACCTCGTTCGGGCCGGTCGCCTTGACGCTCTCTATCTGGTCGGCAAGGATCTTGGCCTTGGAGGCGGTGGCCGGGTCCTTGTGGCGCATGATCGAGAACACCACATCGGCCGGCGAGAGCGCCTTGCCGTCGTGGAAGCTCACGCCCTTGCGCAAGGTGAAGACCCAGGTCTTCGCGTCCTTGGTGGTGAACGATTCGGCCAGCGCGGGCTGCGGCGTCAGGCTGCCGTCCAGCGAGGTCAGGCCGTTGTAGATCATGTTGCCGCGCGAGTAGTCGGTCTGGTTCGACTGCTTGGCCGGGTCGAGCGTGTCGGTGGCGGCGGCGGTCGCGCCGGCCACTCGGATGCGCCCGCCCTTCCTGGGCGTCTGCGCATGGGCGGACATCGCCGCGCCCGCGATGCCGCCGGCCAGTGTGGCCTGCATACCGCCGGCCATCAGCATCGCGAGGATGTCGCGCCGCGAGGCGCCGCGCTTGAGCGACTCCATCACGCGAAGGCTTTCGCCGGGACCGACGAGGTTGTCGAAGCTCTTGTTGCTGCTGCTGTCGCTCATGGTGGGGTACTCCTCTGGTTGTCGATGAAGAAAAGGCGCTCAGGCCAACCTGTCCTTGAGCGTGTAGTAGAGGCCGATCGCCGGCAGGAACCACGGCGGGCCGAAGTGGCCGGGAATGGCGGGCCAGTCGCGGCCCTGCCAGGGGTTGGCGAGCGCGTCGCCGCCCATCACGGCGGCCATGCGCTCGCCCATGTGGACCGACATCTGCGTGCCGTGGCCGCTGTAGCCCATCGCGTAGTAGAGGCCGTTGCGCTCGCCGGCGTGGGGCAGGCGGTCCTGCGTCATGTCGACCAGGCCGCCCCAGCAGTAGTCGAGCCGAACGCTGCCGAGCTGCGGAAAGGTTTCGGCCAGCCCGGCACGCAGGATCTCGCCGCTCGCGGCATCCGTCTGCGGGCTGGAGACCGCGAAGCGCGCGCGCCCGCCGAACACCAGCCGGTGGTCGGCGGTGAGCCGGAAGTAGTGGTGGATGTTCGCCACCGTGACGTAGGTGCGCCGCTTGGCGAGCAGGGCCTGCGCGCGCTCGGCGCCGAGCGGCTCGGTGACCACGATGAAACTGCCGATCGGCACGATGCGGCGGCGCAGCCAGCCGAAGCTGCCATAGCCGCCGTGGCGCGTGGCGCCCGTGGCCAGCAGCACCTGCTGTGCGCTGACGGTGCCGCGCTCGGTGTGCAGCCGGTGCGCATGGCCTTGGCCCAGGCGCTCGAGGCGGCGCACGCTGGTGCCGGTGTGGATCTGCGCGCCGCTGCGCTCGGCCGCCGCGGCCAGGCCCTGGGCGAAGCGGCCCATGTGCATCTGGCCGCTGCGCTTGTAGAGCAGGCCGCCGTGGAAGCGCTCGCTCTGCACCTCGGCGTGCACGCGCGCCGCATCGAGGATCTCGACATCGGTGTCGACGCGGTCGGCGACCAGGCGCTCGGCGCTGCGTTGGAGCGCTGCCATCTGGCCGGGCCGCGTCGCAAGCTTGAGCTTGCCGTGGCGCAGGAAGTCGCAATCGATGTCTTCGTCGCGCACCAGCCGCGCCACCGTGTCCACCGCATCGTCGTAGGCGCGGTACCAGGCGCGGGCCCGCTCGACGCCGACCTTGGCAGCGACTTCGGCGTAGTCCACGGCCAGCCCGTTGTTGACATGCCCGCCATTGCGGCCCGAGGCTTCGGCCGCCACGCGCTCGCCGGCCTCCAGCACCGCCACGGTGGCGCCGCGCTTCGCGAGCGCCAGCGCCGCCGACAGGCCGGTGAAGCCGCCGCCGACGATCGCGACATCCACCTGCGCCGGCAGCTCGCACGAGCGCGGCACGAAGGCGGGCGCCGAATCGGTCCAGTAGGAGTCGAGCTTCATGGCGTGGTGCACTTGCAGAATTTCAGAGGCCGACGACGCCCGGCAGGCCGCCGATGTCCTTGATCTCGACGTAGCGGTAAGCCGGATTGCCCGGGCCGTGGCCGCGGTTGACGAACACCTTGTTGACGATGCCGAGGTCGTCCGCCGACATCAGGTCGTAGCGCAGGCTGGAGGACACGTGCAGCACGTCTTCGGGGTTGCAGCCCAGCGAGTCGAGCATGTACTCGAAGGCCTTGAGGCGCGGCTTGTAGGCCTGGGCCTGCTGCGCGGTGTAGACGCGATGGAAGGGCGCGCCGAGCATGGCCACGTTCTTCTGGATCTGGCTGTCCGAGGCGTTCGACAGGATCACCAGCGGGATCTCCTTGGCGATCTTGGCGAGGCCGGCGGGCACATCCTCATGAGGAGTCCAGGTCGGCACCGCGTCGTAGTACTTCTGCGCTTCGTGGTCGAAGTACTGGATCTTCCACTTCTTGCAAAGCCGGCGCACCGCGTTCTTCAGCACCACCTCGTAGGGCTGCCAGTCGCCGAGCACCTCGTCGAAGCGGTAGGCGGTGAAGTCGGCGATGAACTGCTCCATCTGCTCGGCCGGAATGCGGTCAGCAAAGATGTCGCGCGTAAGTTCGCCCATGCGAAAGCGCGTGAGGGTGCCGTAGCAGTCGAAGGTGATGTACTTGGGACGGATGCTCATGGTCTCTATTCCTTAAATGACAGATGTAAATGCGACAAGCTCATGACGAAGCGATTGCAGCACGCAGCGGCGTCGAGGTTGTAGGGAAATGGGGGCGCCCGGCGCACGAAAGCTGCGGTTTGGAGGGGGTGCGGCGGCATGCCATGCGGTCTGCCCCTTGCGTGTGCAGCCGCGCACCTCGGTGCGTTGCTGCGCAGGCGATGGGCACGCTCTTGAAGCGGGAGCGGCTGCGCCATGCTCAGGCCATGATCCACACCTTGCGCACAGTCTCCAGGGTGCGCCAGGTGCCGGTGTAGCCGGGCTTCATGATGAAGCAGTCCCCGGCCTTGTAGGTCACTGGGGGCTGTCCGTCCTCGGTGAGCTCGACCACGCCGGACAGGATCAGGCAGAACTCCCAGGTCTCGCCCTTGATGGAGCGGTTGACGCCGGGTGTCGACTCCCACACGCCAGCACGCACCTTGTCGTCCTTGGCGCTGTCGACGTCCCAGTTGCGGCACACGATGTCGCCTTCGATGACGCGTTCGGCCGGCGGCCGGTATTCGCGAGGTTCTCCGAGCTGGTCGAAGTTGAAGTTGATGAGCAGATTTTTTGACATGAAGAGTGGACTCTCAGGAGGGTGGAACACGACCCTGATGCTATGTTTGGGTGTCCCCGCGTGGGTGCCGAAGCCGATGCCGAAAACGGTGACAAATGCGCGATTGGCTGCCGGCAAAGCGCAATCTGCTTTGCGCGGGCAATGCGTGAGACTGCCGCGATCAGTTGGAGAAGTCGTTGCCTGCCGCCAATGCCGGGCCGATCTTGGTGACGGCCTGCGTGATCGGGAAGTTCCAGGGTGCGACGGTCGCAACGACCGTAGGGCTCACCGCCGAGTATTTAGGCGCGTGCACGAGGCGCTCTCGTCGCCCGATACGAAGTCTGGAATGCGACTTGCGCGTTGCTCACCGCGCGGTCGACGATGACTGCAGCAGCGATCGGCCCTCGGCGTAGACCATCCCATCGGACGGGCAACGAACCTCCAGCACCTCACCCTCGCCATCGCCATCGCCATCGACCAGCACACCCCCGATGAAGTGTCCGTTCGGAAAGGAGGTCCTGTTGGGATCGAAATCAAGCATGTTCAAGTCCGGGTCGAAGCTTTGCATGGCGATCGATCCTAGGGAGATTGACTCAGCATTTGTATGCGTAAGCAGGCCCTCCGCCGCAGCGAATTGCAAAACAGGCGCGCTTTGCAGGCGAAGCTTGCGAGTTGCGAAAGAGCGCGAATTCGGTCTGGCGAAAGGCGCGGATGTCGTCCAAGATGAGCTGCCCTATTGCTCGCACGAAGACCTGCCGATGCCCGCCCAGACACTGAACGCACCCGCTCTCGACGGCGTGGTGCTGAGACCGATGACCGCTGCCGACCTGCCGGTCGCGCACGCGTTGACTGCCGAGCTGCGCTGGCCGCACCGCCCCTCGGATTGGGCGCAGGTCTTCGCCCATGCCGCGGGCATCGTTGCCGAGCGCGACGGGGAACTGGTCGGCACCGCCCTACGCTGGCGCTGGGGCGAGCGTCACGCCACCATCGGCCTCGTGATCGTGTCGCCGGCCTGCCAGGGGCGCCGCCTCGGCCACCGGCTGATGAGCGCGCTGCTCGAAGAGCTCGAGGATTGCACGGTGCTGCTGCATGCCACCGCCGAAGGCCGAGGTCTTTACGAGCGCCTGGGCTTTGTGCGCACTGGCGAGCTGCGGCAGCACCAGGGCGTGGCCCACCCGGCGCCGCTGGTCGCGCTGCCCACGGGCTGGCGCCTGCGGCCCGCCGGCCAGAGCGAGGCGGCATCGCTGCAGGCGCTCGACGCGGCGGCGCGCGGCATGCCGCGCGATGCGCTGATCGCGGACCTGCTCGCCGCGTCCGATGCCTGCGTGGTGCTCGACCATGACAACGCGCCGCGCGGCTTTGCGATGCTGCGGCGCTTCGGGCGCGGGCACGCGATCGGTCCGGTGGTGGCGCCCGATGCCGAAGGCGCGAAGGCGCTGATCGCGCACCTCGCCGGGATGAACGCTGGAAACTTCACGCGCATCGACATCGACTTCGCCAGTGGCCTGGCCGAATGGCTGGAGAGCATCGGCCTGCTGCGCGTGGATGCGCCGACGACGATGGTGCGCGGCGCGCCGCTCGCCAAGGCGCCGGATGGTCCCGCGCTGTTCGCGATCGTCACGCAGGCCGTGGGCTGAGTTCGATGGGCACGGCCACCTTTCTCTACAAGTCCGATCCGGTGCGCGGCCGCCAGTGGGCCGAGGTGTTCGGGCGCCGCGCGCCCGGGATCGACTTCCGCATCTGGCCCGACATCGGCGACCCGGCGCAAGTGCGTTTCCTAGCGGCCTGGGAGCCGCCGCCGAATCTGGCCGAGCGCTTCCCTAACCTGGAGGTGCTGTTCTCTTCCGGCGCCGGTGTCGACCAGTTCGACTTCGCGGCGCTGCCGCCGGACTTGCCGGTGGTGCGCATGGTGGAGCCCGGCATCGTGCAGGGCATGGTCGAGTATGTGACGTATGCGGTGCTCGGCCTGCATCGCGACATGCCGCGGTACCGGCGCCAGCAGCAGGAGGGCCAGTGGCGCCCGCTGCCCGTGCGGCCCGCGGGCGAGCGGCGCGTGGGCGTGCTCGGTCTCGGCTCGCTCGGCCAGGCGGTGCTGGCGCAGCTCGTCGGCCTGGGCTTCGATTGCGCGGGCTGGAGCCGTTCGCGGCATGCGCTCGAGGGCGTGGAATGCCATGCCGGCGCCGATGAGCTGCCGGCCTTTCTCGCGCGCACCGACATCCTCGTGTGCCTGCTGCCGTTGACCGAGTCGACGCGCGGCTTTCTCGACGCGCGCCTGTTCTCGATGCTGCCCGAAGGCACGGGCCTGGTGCATGTCGGCCGCGGGCCGCAACTCGTTGATGCCGACCTGCTGGCCGCGCTGGCCAGCGGCCGGATCGGCGATGCCGTGCTCGACGTGACCGAGCCCGAGCCGCTGCCGCCGGAGCATGCTTTCTGGCGCCATCCGAACATCCAGCTCACACCGCACATCGCGAGCGTGACCCAGCCCTTGAGCGCGGCCGAGGTGGTGCTGGACAACCTGCGCCGCTTCGAGGACGGCGAACCGATGCTCGGCCTGGTCGATCGCGCGCGGGGGTACTGAGGAGATGCAGGAAGCTCAACGCGGCAACGAGCAGCGCTGGGAGCAGGTGCGCGCGTGCTATCCGGCGCAGGAACCGCTGCTCAACCTGAACAACGCGGCCGTCAGCCCGCCACCACGAGCCGTCGAGCAGGCGGCGATCGAGGCCCTTCGCCTGGTCAGCCGCAACCCGGACGTCAACATGTGGACCCGGCTCGATGCGAATCTGCCTTCGATCAAGGACGCGCTGGCTGCCTTGGTCGATTGCGATCCGGCCGAGATCGCGCTCAACCGGAACTCGACGGAGGGACTCAGCACGGTCATCTTTGGCGTGACCCTGCAAGCTGGCGACGAAGTGGTGGTCTCCGAGTGGGACTACCCGAGTGCCCTCGGCGGCTGGCGGCAGCGCGCCGCACGGGAAGGTATCCGGGTCGTGACCGCGCGCTTCGATCCGCTCGCCGATGACGACGCCATCGTGAGCGCCTACTCGAATGCGTTGACGCCGCGAACGCGCGTGATGCAGCTGACGCACATGCTGCATTGGACGGGGCGTGTGCTGCCCGCCGAGCGCCTGTGTGGGCTGGCGCGCGAAAGTGGCGTGGTGTCCTTGGTCGACGGTGCGCAGACCTTCGCGCAAATGCCCGTCAGCTTCCGAACGCTCGGCTGCGACTTCTTCGTCACCAGCCTCCACAAGTGGCTGGGTGCTCCCGTTGGCAACGGCATGCTGATCGCGCGCCGCGACCGCATTGCGTCCACTTGGCCTTTGATGGCGCCGTTCGAAGACGCGCCGGATCGCATCGACAAATTCGACCACTGGAACCTGGGGACCTACAACTCCGCCCTGCAGGCGGGCATCGCCCCCGCCATCGAGATGCATCGCGAAACAGGTGTCCATGCCATGCACGCTCGCTTGCGCGAGTTGACCCGCTATTGGGTCGGACTGGCCAGCGGCATTCGAGGGTTCAGGCTGCACACGCCGGTCGACGACGAGCGGCTCGCAGCGGTCAGCCTGTTCTCGATTGCCGGCGTCGACATGAGGCATGTCGAGCGGGAGCTGCGCGAAAGGCACCAGGTGCACGTGAAGTACCGCCGCATAGGGCCGATCGAGGGCTTGCGAGTCTCGCCGCATGTCTACACCCGGAAATCCGAGCTGCAGCGCTTCGTGGAGGCGCTGGACCGCGTGCTCGGCTAGCACGGCATCAGACGCAGGCGCTTTCTCGCCGCAGAGGAATCCGGGTCCCAACAGTATGATTCCGGCCCCAAGCCCCTGCCATGCTTCTGCGCCACCTACTGATCCGACTGCTGTTGCTGGCCGTGTTCTTCAACACGGTCATCGGCATGCCTGCGCACGAAGCAGAGCATCTGCAGCAGACCGCGGCTGCGGTGACGACACTGTCGGCCCAGCTGGCGGACGAAGACGCCGATGCCTCGGAGCATGGCAACGAGGCTCATGGCGTGTGCGCGTGGTGCCTCGCCTATGCGCATCTGGGCATCGCATCCACATCATTGCCGGCCGTGCATGCATTGACCGCGCAAGCCGGCCTTCCGCGGCCGCATGCACCGGGGACATTCGTCCCCAGCCCCGGCCGTTGGCCCTTCGCCTCGCGCGACCCGCCTCACGCCGTCTCCTGAAGTCCGCCGTTGTGGCGGTGCCTTCGCTCGCTCCGCAGTCCCGTCGCCCGGCGTGAAGTCACGCGCCACGGGCGGCGCGTGTCCGGCCCTTGCCGGGCTCGCCGCTGCGCCCCCCCTTTTTGCCTTGCCGAGTCTCCTCATGATTTCCATTCAACGCCCTGGGGCGAGTGCGCCCTTTCCTCTCGCCCTCGCGGTCGCAGCATTGTTCACCCACCCTGCGATCGCCCAGTCTTCCGGAGCCGGCCCTGAGGCCGCCCAGCTGTCCACGGTCGAAGTGGTCGGCCGCACCGAGTCAGGCGCCTACCACGCCGACGAAGCGGCCGGCGCCAAGACCGACTTGCCGCTACGCGAGCTGCCCCAGTCGGTACGCATCGTCACGCGCCAGGCCATCGACGATCTCGGCGCGACCAAGCTCGACGACGTGCTCGACTACGTCGGCGGCGTCTCGCGCCAGAACAATTTCGGCGGCCTCTGGGACAACATCGCCATCCGCGGCCTGCCGGGCAACGAGAACACCGGCATGGCGACGCTGCTGAACGGCTTCTCCTCGAACCGCGGCTTCAACGCCCCGCGCGATCTGGCAGGCGTCGAACGCATCGAGTTCCTCAAAGGGACGGCGGCCGCTCTCTACGGCAGCAGCGAGCCTGGCGGAACGCTCAACATCGTGTCCAAGCGGCCGCTCTGGAAGGCGGCCCATTCCGTTGAAGGCTATCTCGGCAGCTACGGCCTCAAGCGCGGCGCGTTCGACAGCACCGGCCCGATCGGCGAGAACTTCGCCTACCGGCTCAACGTCGCAGTGGAAGACCGCGACAGCTTCCGCGACCACGTGAGCGCCGAGCGAGGCGTGATCGCGCCGGCTTTCACGTGGAAGCTCGGCCGCGACACTGTGCTGGAGTATTCGGGGGAGTTCCTGCGGCACGCCACGCCGCTGGACCGCGGCGTGGTCGCGGTCGACAACCGCCTGGGCGCCATTCCGCGCAGCCGCTTCCTGGGCGAGCCCGCCGACGGCAACGTGACGGTGGAGAGCCAGACCCATCAGCTCATCCTGTCGCACGAATGGAATGCCACTTGGCGCAGCCGGCTGGGCCTGTCCTACCGCGAGACCTCGGTGAACGGCTTCTCGACCGAGGCGACGGCCCTGCGCGCCGACAACGCGACGCTCACGCGCCAGCGGCGCTTCCGCGACTTCGACTCGGACGACATCGCCTTGCAGGCCGAGCTGCAGGGCAACGTGAAGACCGGCGCCATCGAGCACGAGCTGCTGTTCGGCCTGGAGAGCTTCCGCTTCAGCATGGACTCGCTCATGCTGCGGGCCAATCCGACGACGGCTCGGCCCTATGCAATCAACATCTACAACCCGGTCTATGGCCAAGCCCAACCGGTGCCGGGGCGCAACACCGACACGCTGGAACACCAGCGCAACACCGCGCTCTACGTGCAGGACGCGATCAAGCTCGCGCCCGAATGGCGCCTGGTCGCCGGCGCGCGCGTGGACAACTACCGCCAGTCGCTCGAGAACCGCATCACCGGCACCACCGCCCGCCAGGATCCGTCGTCGACCTCGCCGCGCATCGGCTTCGCCTGGCTGCCGGCGCCGCAATGGACCGTCTACGCGAACGCCGGCCGCTCGTTCCGCCCCAACGTGGGTTCCGACTTCGCGGCCCAGGGCTTCGAGCCGGAAACCGGCCGCGCTCTCGAGCTCGGCACCAAGTGGGAAAGCGCAGACCGGCGCATGGGCGCGACCGCCGCGCTGTTCGACATCCGCAAGCGCAATGTATTGACCGCCGACCCGGCCAACACCGGCTATTCGGTCGCCGCCGGCGAGATCCGCAGCCGCGGCCTCGAATTCGACTTCGCCGGCCAGCTGACGACGAACTGGCGCCTCAATGCCAGCCTGGTGCTCAACGACGTGGAGATCGCGAAGGACAACACGCTGGAAGTCGGCGGCCGCCTGCTCAACGTCCCCCGTGTCAACGGCAGCGTGCTCGCGGTCTACGAGAACGCGTTCGCCAACGGGCAGCGCTATGGCATCGGCGGCGGCGTCACGCACGTGGGCAAGCGGCTGGGCCAGGCCCGCACGCAGGCCGAAGCCGATGCCGCGACGCCCGCCTTCGATCTGCCGAGCTACACCACCGCCAAGCTGGTCGCCTACTGGCGCATCAACCCCAGCCTGCGCGCGACGCTGGACGTCGACAACCTGTTCGACACCACCTACTACAGCAGCTCTTACAGCCGCCTCTGGGTGACGCCGGGCACGGCGCGCACCATCACCATCGGCTTGCAAGCCAAGTTCTGAACGCGAGCGAATGCAGACCATGCCCTTGACCGACCTTCCACCGCCGCGCGCTGTGACCGCGCCCCATCCTGCCCTCGAAGCCGCCGGTGTGGTCGCCGGCTACGGTGCCCACACCATCCTGCACGGGTTGGACCTCAGGGTCGAAGCCGGTGAAATCTATGCGCTGCTGGGTGCCAACGGCGCCGGCAAGACCACCACGCTGAGCCTGTTCCTGGGCTTCGTGGAGCCCGGGCGCGGTCGCGTGCGCGTGAACGGCACCGACCCTGTGGCCGACCCGACGGCGGCGCGGCGCCAGCTCGCATACATCCCCGAGAACGTGGCGCTCTACGAGCATCTGAGTGCGCGCGAGAACGTGGCCTACCTGCTCGACCTCGCGGGACAGCGCGCCAGTGTGCAGGCGATCGACGAGGCCCTCGCATGCGCCGGCCTGGAAGCTGCGGCGCACGGGCGGCGCGTATCGGGGTTTTCCAAAGGCATGCGCCAGAAGGTGTCGATCGCGCTGGCGCTGGCGCGCAAGGTGCCGGCGCTGCTGCTCGACGAGCCCACCTCCGGCCTCGACCCGCAGGCCACGGCCGAATTCAACCGCCTGCTGGGGCTGCTGCGTGCACAGGGGGTGGCCATCCTCATGGTCACGCACGACCTGCTCAGTGCCGCCGACGCGGCGGATCGCATCGGCTTCATCGACGGTGGACGGCTGGTCGAAGAAGTCGCAGCGTCGGGCCCGGAGCGTTTCGATGTGCGCGCACTGCACCGGCGCTACGCCGGCCAGGAGGCGCAGCAATGAGCGCCGTGCTGCGCATCGCGCGCGAGGAGTGGCGCCTGCTGCGGCGCGACCGCGTTGCCGTGCTCGGGTTGACCTTGCTGCTGCTGCTGACGGCCGTGGCCGCATTCACTGCTTGGGAACAGCGCCGCACCACGGACGCCGAGCGCGCGCGTCACCAGACGCAGGTGGACCACGAGTTCGAGGCCCAGCCCGACCGGCACCCGCACCGCATGGTGCACTACGGGCACTTCGTGTTCCGGCCGCTGAATCCGCTGGCGGCTTTCGATTCCGGGGTGGATGCCTACACGGGCCACACGCTCTTCCTCGAGGGACATCGGCAGAACAGCGCCAACTTCGGCGATGTGCGGCAATCTTCGCTGCTGCTGCGCTTCGGCCAGCTCACGCCGGCCTTCGTGCTGCAGGTGCTGGCACCGCTGCTGCTCATCTTCGTGGGCCATGCGGTCCTGGCGCGCGAGCGCGAGTCGGGCACGCTGCGCATCCTGCTGGCCCAGGGCATTCGAGCGCGAGAAATCGTGGCGGGCAAGCTGCTGGCCCTGAGCGGCGTGGCCGCGCTGGTGCTGTTGCCGGCGCTGCTGGTGCTGACCTGGATCGGCGCGGCGACATCGGCCCCAGGGAGCTTGGTCGTCGCGTTGGCGGTGGGCTACGGGCTGTGGCTGCTGATCTGGGCCGTCAGCATCGTCGGCCTCTCAGCATGGTTCGCGCGCGGGCGCGACGCTCTTGTGGCATTGCTGGCGGTCTGGGCGGTCAGCGTCGTGCTCGTGCCGCGCCTGGCGCCCGAACTCGCGGCCTTGGCCCTGGCGCTGCCCATGCGCTTCGAGACCGACATCGCGGTGGCGCGCGACCTGGCGGCACTGGGCGACAGCCACGACCCCGACGACCCCTACTTCGCCGGCTTCAGGAAGCAGGTGCTCGCGCAGTACGGCGTCTCGAAAGTGGAAGACCTTCCCGTCAACTACAAAGGCCTGCTGGGCATGGAGGGCGAGCGGCTGACCAGCGCGCTCTTCGAGCGCTATGCCAACGCCAGCTTCGAGCGCCAAAACGCACAGTTGCGCCGGGTCGACCGCTTTGCGGTGCTGAGCCCGGTGATCGCGTTGCGCCGCCTCTCGATGGCGGCCGCAGGCACCGACCTGCAGAACTACCGTCGCTTCGTCGAGCAGGCCGAGCACCATCGCTATCGGCTGGTGCAGGAACTCAACCGGCTGCAGGCCGAGAAGCTCAGCTTCGCTGGCGACCGGTCCAGCCGCGACAGTCGCATCAGCCACGCACACTGGCACGATTTCGCCGACTTTCGCTACGAAGCCGCACCGCCCATCGACGCGCTGCGCCGTGCGGCGCCAGCCGCAGGTGTGCTGCTGCTCTGGCTGGCGATGCTCGCGGGTCTGTTGGGACTGGCAGCGCAACGCCTGGGAAGGATCACGCGATGAGCTGGCTCGCCCATGAATGGCGCCTCCTGGCGCGCTCGAGACTCGCTGTGACTGCGCTGGCATTGCTGCTGGTTCTGTCGGCCGTGGCCGTCATTTGCGGCGCCCGCGAAGTCGCGCGCCAGCAGCAGACGATTGCGCGTCTGGCCGAGCTACAGCAACATGATCTGGCTGCGCATGCGCGCAAGTACACCCACGGCGGCGATCCCGGCTCCGCCGCCTATTACAGCTTCCATGGCACCTGGGATGCACCGTCTGCCACGGCCTTCCTTGCGCTCGGGCTGCGCGATGCCGCACCCTATGTGCTGCGCGTGCGCGCACTGGCGCTACAGGCTCAACTGCACGAAGGAGAGAGTTTCAATCCCGAGCTGGCACTGGCCGGACGCTTCGACTTCGGTTTCGTGCTGGTGTACCTGGCGCCTCTGTTCGTGATCGCCTTGTTGTACGACCTCGTTTCGGGCGAACGCCGGTCGGGCCGGCTGGGTACGCTACTGGCGATGTCCGGCGCCGGTCGGCGCCTGTGGCTGCGCCGTGCAGGGCTGCGCGTGGCGCTGGTATTCGCTTGCCTCGTGCTGCCGGTGCTGGGCGCAGGGCTGAGCAGCGGCACCGCAACGACAGCCCTGGCCACGGCACTCCTGGTCACGGCGGCCTACCTGGCGTTCTGGGGCGGCTTGGCGCTGATCGTGGCGACACGAAGCGGAAGCTCTGCCGCCAACGCAACGGCGCTCATGGGCTGCTGGGCGGTGTTGACCCTGGTCCTGCCCACCATCGCCAACGCCGCGCTTGCGCGCGCCGTCCCGGTGCACCAGGGCGTGGAGCTGATGCTGGCGCAGCGCCAGGCCGTGCATGGCGCGTGGGACCTGCCACCAGAGGCCACGATGGAGAAATTCTTCCGCACGCATCCCGAATGGAAGCACACCGCGCCGCTGCCTTCGGGCTTTCACTGGAAGTGGTACTACGCCTTTCAGCAGCTCGGCGACGAGAGCGTGGCGCCGCAGGTGGCGGCTTATCGCGAAGCCTTGCTCGCGCGCCAGGAGTGGACCGCACGCCTGGGTTGGCTGCTGCCGGGCGTCGGTGTGCAGGCCGCGCTGCATCGCCAGGCCGATACCGATCTGCAGGCGCAGCTCGCGTATCAGGATCGCATCGCAGATTTCCACGCGCGGTTGCGGACCTACTACTACCCGTTCTTGTTCGACGACGTGCGCTTCGGTCTCCGCGACTTCGCCGCCCAGCCGCGCTTCGGCCCGTCGGCCAGGTCCGCGGAGACACCTGCGGGTCAATTGCCGGGACTCGTGCTGATGGGCATATGGGCCTTGGTGCTGGGCGTGGCCGCCACCGGTCGAGTGCGACCGATGTGAACGCCCGTGACGTATGCGCGACGGCACGATCTGCTGTAGCGACTCGCACAACCGCAGCCTGCTTTGCGCAAGGCCCTCAATGCAGCACCCGCGCGAGGGGCACGCGGCCTAAGCTTTTGGACATCCAAAGGCCCGACCTCAGCCCCACCATGACACACCCCACCGCATTACCCCACCAAGCCGCGCTCGACGCCATCGACCGCGCGCACCTGATCCATCCCGTCTCGCCCTGGCGCGTGCACGAGCAGCGCGGGCCCACCGTGCTCGCCTCGGGCCGCGGCGCGTGGCTCACCGATGCCAGCGGCCACGAACTGCTCGACGCCTTCGCAGGCCTCTGGTGCGTGAACGTGGGCTACGGACAGGAGAGCGTGGTGCAGGCTGCGGCCGAGCAGATGCGCCGCCTTCCCTATGCGACCGGCTACTTCCACTTCAGCAGCGAGCCGGCCATTCGCCTGGCAGAGAAGCTGGTGCAGATCACGCCCGCATCGCTGACCCGCGTGTACCTGACGCTCGGCGGCTCCGAGGCGATCGATGCCGCGGTGCGCTTCATCGTGCAGTACCACAACGCGATCGGCAAGCCGTCGAAGAAGCAGTTCATCGCGCTGGAGCGCGGCTACCACGGCTCCTCGTCCACCGGCGCCGGCCTGACCGCACTGCCGGCTTTCCACCGCGGCTTCGACCTTCCGCTGCCCACGCAGCACTACATCCCGTCGCCCTACGCGTATCGCCATGCGGACGGCGCCGACCCGCAGGCGCTGATCGCAGCATCGGTTGCCGCATTGCGCGCCAAGGTGGCCGAGCTGGGCGCGGACAACGTAGCCGCCTTCTTCTGCGAGCCGATCCAGGGCTCGGGCGGCGTCATCGTGCCGCCCAAGGGCTGGCTGAAGGCGATGCGCGAGGCCACGCGCGAGCTCGGCATTCTCTTCGTCGTCGACGAGGTCATCACCGGCTTCGGCCGCACCGGCCCCATGTTCGCGTGCGAGGCCGAGGGCGTGGAGCCCGACCTGATGACCATGGCCAAGGGCCTGACCGCCGGCTACGCGCCGATGGGCGCGACGATGATGTCGGAGCAGGTCTATGCGGGCATTGCCGACGGCGTGCCGGCGGGCGCGTCGGTCGGCCACGGCGCCACGTACTCCGCGCACCCGGTCAGCGCCGCGGTCGCGCTGGAGGTGTTGCGCCTGTACGAGGAAGGCGGCGTGCTCGCCAACGGCCAGCGCGGCGCGGCCCATTTCGGGGCCGGGCTCGACGCGCTCTGCGCGCACCCGCTGGTGGGCGATGCGCGCCACCGCGGTCTGCTGGGTGCGTTGGAGCTGGTGAGCGACAAGGCGAGCAAGCGCGGCTTCGATGCATCGCTCGGCCTCGCCGACCGCATCTTCGCCATCGGCTACAGGAACGGCCTGGTGTTCCGCTCCTTCGGCGACCACATCCTCGGTTTTGCGCCTGCACTCACCTTCACCGAAGACGAGTTCGCCCAGATGTTCACGCGCTTGAAGAAGACGCTGGACGAGGTGCTGGCCGCGCCCGACGTTCGCGCCGCATTGGCCGCCTGAGCGAAAGCCCGCGCGCCGCCCCGCAACCCATCGAGACAGACGCAGAATCGGGCTCTCTTCGTTTTTCGGCACCGCCATGTCAGAAGCTTTCAAGATCGACCGACTCGATCTGCGCATCCTGGCGCAGCTGCAAAAGAACGGGCGCATGACCAACGTGGACCTGGCCGATGCAGTGGGCCTGTCGTCCAGCCCCTGCCTGATGCGCGTGAAGCGGCTGGAGCAGGCAGGCTACATCGCCGGCTACGGCGCGCACCTGCGGCTGGAAAAGCTCGGCGACACGCTCACCGTGTTCACCGAGGTCACGCTGCAGGACCACCACCGCGAGGACTTCGCACCTTTCGAGGCCGCGATCCGCGAGGTCGACGAGGTGCTCGAGTGCCACCTGGTGAGCGGCGGCTACGACTACCTGCTGCGCTTCCTGACGCGAGGCGTGAACCACTACCAGGAAGTGATCGAGGAACTGCTCGAACGCAACATCGGCATCGCGAAGTACTTCAGCTACATCGTGATCAAGTCGCCCTTCATCAAGACGCATTGTCCGATCGAACGGCTGTTTCCCCACCCGCGCTGAGAGGCGCGCCTTCGTTCCGTCCATACCCGCCACTGCGCTGACGGGCGACTGGCGCAGCCGCGGTTGACGGGCGACTACCACACGTACTTGTTCAAAGAAATGCGCTTCGGTCCCGGCGACTTCGCCAGCCGAACGCTTCAGCCGGTCCACCCGGTCGGCGGAGACACCTGCGGGTCAAGCGCTGGGACTGGTGCTGATTGCGTACTGGCTTGGTGCTGGGCGCGGGCGCAACCGGTCGAGTGCGTCCGATGTGAACGCCTCTGACGTATGCACGACGGCAGCATCTGCTTTGGCGAGTCGCACAACCGCAGTCTGCGTTGTGCAAGACCCTCATTGAAGCACCGGCGCGAGGGGTGTGCAGCCTAAACTTTTGGACATCCAAAGGCCCGACCTCAGCCCCATCATGACGCACCCCACCGCATTAACAAGCCTCCGTGGCCACGCCTTTACGGATGGCAATGAACAACCCTCACGTCTTTTCCAGAAGGCCGACTCCATGAACTCCTCCATCATCGAGCACCTCAGGAGCGCTGGCCGCCTGGATCGCATGTTCATTGACGGCGAGTGGGTCGTGCCTCAGGGGCAAGCTCGAGCCTCTGTCATCGATCCGTCGACGGAGGAGCCTGTCGCAGAGATCGCGCTGGGCAGTGCAAGAGATGTCGCTGCGGCCGTGGCTGCGGCGCGGGGCGCCTTCGCGACCTGGTCCGTGAGTTCCGCCCAGAGCAGGGCCTTGCTTCTCGATCGCGTCCACTCCCTGATCCTCGAGCGCGCAGAAATGTTCGCTCAGGCGATCTCGTTGGAGATGGGCTCTGCCATCGGCGTTGCGCGCAGCACGCAGGTGCCGTCTGCGGCGCAGCACATCCGCGTGGCCCGGGACAATCTGGCCAGCTATCCGTTCCTCACCCATCGCGGAGACATGGCCATCATGCGCGAGGCCATCGGCGTGTGCGGCCTGATCACACCCTGGAACTGGCCGCTCTACCAGATCACCGCCAAGGTCGGACCCGCCCTGGCAGCGGGATGTACGGTCGTTTTGAAGCCCAGCGAGCTGTCGCCCCTGAGCGCCTTGCTCTTTGCCGAGGTGATTCACGACGCTGGCATCCCGCCGGGTGTGTTCAACCTGGTGAACGGCAATGGGCCGGAGGTCGGCGCGGCCTTGGCCACGCATCCCGACGTGGACATGATCTCGATCACCGGTTCGACGAGGGCCGGCGTGCTGGTTGCCCAAGCGGCCGCCGCCACGGTGAAGCGCGTGGCCCAGGAACTCGGCGGGAAATCGCCCAACGTGATCCTGCCGGATGCGGACCTGGCGCGTGCTGTGCCAGCAGGCGTGGCGGCCGCCTTCCGCAACGTCGGCCAATCCTGCAGCGCTCCGACGCGCATGATCGTGCCCCGCGAGCGCCTCCAGGAGGTTGAGCGGCTCGCGCTCGAAGCGGCAGCCAGCCTCGTCGTGGGCGATCCGCGTTCGAATCAGACCACGCACGGCCCGGTGGCGAATCGCGCGCAGTTCAATCGGGTGCAGGAAATGATCGGCATCGGAATCGCCGAAGGCGCGCGGCTCGTTTGTGGCGGCCTCGGGCGGCCAGAGGCTTTGAGCCGCGGCTTCTACTGCCGTCCGACCATCTTCACCGCGGTGCAGCCTCGGATGCAAATCGCGCAGGAGGAAATCTTCGGGCCCGTGCTCGCGTTGATCCCCTACGACAGCGTGGACGAGGCCGTGGAGATCGCCAATGGCACTGTCTACGGCCTGGGCGCCCATGTGCAAGGGAAGGATCTCGGCGCCGCGCGCGCCGTCGCGGCGCGCATCCGGTCCGGGCAGGTGCACATCAACTATCCGGCCTGGAACCCCCATGCCCCCTTCGGCGGCTACAAGCGCTCGGGAAATGGCCGCGAATACGGCATAGAAGGTTTCGAGGAGTACCTGGAAACCAAGGCCGTTCTTGGCTTCCAGGATGCCTCGGCACCCAGTGCCATTTGACAGACTTTCAGTGAAAACATCGCGCATCGCGCAGGAGCAATCATGACCGTGGCCTTAGTGCTGCATCGCGCCGACGGCGCACCCGTTTCAACCTCCTTCCGCAGGACGGCGTTCGGCAAGGACGACCCCTTTCCGCGGCATCGGGAGATCGCGTGGGAAGGACCGGGTTCGATGAGCGCAGGCCGAATCAGCTTCATCGGTGAGCTCGAAGTCCCGAGCTTTCCCCACACCGAGACCATCGTCGTCATGGCCGGAGAGCTCAGCCTGACGGCGGCCGGCGCGACACCGCTCGTGCTCCGCCCCGGTGAAGGGGCCGTCATCGCCCGCGGCACGGCAGTTCGCATACTGGCCCGATCGCGCACGCTGTTCGTGTTCTGCGCCGCAGCGGCAGAGGGGCCGAACAACCCCGGCATCACGCCGCTGCGCGCCGGCAGCGTGCGGTTCGCAGCCCCTGATGGAAGCGTCCTGTCGGTGGGAACGGGCGATGCGCTGTTCGTACCCCAGGGCGCACCGATCGGGTGGGAAAGCAGTGATCGCGTGGCGAAGTTCTACGTGGTCCAAAGCGTCCAGGCTTGAATCGACGAGCGAGATTCATCATGTCCCCTCCGCTGCACCATATCAACACTTCCCCCAAGCTGCCGGCCTCCGCTGACGTCGTCGTGATCGGCGGCGGCATCATCGGTGTCTTTACCGCCTACTACCTGGCCAAGCGCGGCGTTTCAGTCGCCTTGGTCGAAAAGGGCAGGATCGGCGCCGAGCAGTCGAGCCGCAACTGGGGCTGGTGCCGGCAGCAGAACCGCGACGCGCGCGAACTGCCCATGGCGAGCAAGAGCCTCGATCTCTGGGAACGATTTGCCGCCGAAAGCGGTGAAGACACGGGTTTTCATCGCTGCGGGCTCTTGTATCTCAGCAACGACGAGGCCGAGCTGTCCCGTTGGTCCAGCTGGCGTGATTTTGCGAAGACCGCCGGCGTGACGACCTACATGCTCAACAGCCGGCAGGCCGCGCAGCGCGGGCAAGCGACTGGCCGCGCCTGGAAAGGCGGCGTCTTCTCGCCCACCGATGGCACCGCCGATCCTGCCAAGGCTGCGCCGGCCGTGGCAGCCGCGCTCATCAAGCTCGGAGGCAGCGTTCATCAGAATTGCGCGGCCCGCGGCATCGAGACGGAAGGCGGACGGGTCAGCGGCGTCATCACGGAAGCCGGGGTCATCAAGACCAGGACCGCCGTGCTCGCCGGTGGCGCCTGGGCCTCCTCGTTCTGCCGGCAGCTCGGCATCCGTTTTCCCCAGGCCTCGATCCGCCAATCCATCCTGAGCGTGTCCCCTGTGGAGCATCGCTTGCCACCTGCCGTGGTGAGCGCGAACGTGTCCGCCACGCGCCGCAACGACGGACGCTACGCACTGGCCATCAGCGGCCGCGCGCGCGTGGATCCGACAGGGCAGTTCTTACGCTTCGCTCCGCAATTCGTGCCCATGTTCGCCAAGCGCTGGCGCAACCTTCGTCCGGGCGGCCTGGAAGGCATACGTGGTGGCCATGAAACGCTCGCGCGCTGGCGGCTCGATGCGCCCACGCCCATGGAGCGGGTGCGCATCCTCGATCCGAAGCCCGATTTACGCACGATCAGGGAGACCCACCGCCGCGCCGTCGAACTCCTGCCACAACTGCGCGAAGCAAAGATCACGCACGCCTGGGCTGGCTATATCGATAGCACGCCGGATGGTGTTCCCGGCATCGGCGAAGTGCCGTCCATCCCGGGCTTCATCCTGGCTGCGGGCTTTTCGGGACACGGCTTTGGCATTGGCCCCGGTGCCGGCCACCTCATCGCGGACCTTGCCAGCGGTGCCGAACCGATCGTGGATCCCATACCGTACCGGCCCGAGCGGTTCAGCGGCTCAGCATGGGGCAAGGTCGCTGATTTCTAGGCCGCGCACAGCATCGCGGTAACGGGCACCAAAGGCATGCATGTCTTCGAGCGATGTGATCGTGATTGGCGGCGGCTTGGTCGGCACGGCAGTGGCCTACGGGCTGGGCCAGCTCGGCAAGAACATCACGGTCCTGGATGAAGGCGACGATGTGTTTCGCGCTTCCCGCGGAAACTTCGGCTTGATCTGGGTTCACGGCAAGGGCCGCGGCGTTCCCGACTATGCCCGCTGGACCAGGGAGTCCGCGCGGCTGTGGCCCGCGCTCGCCGCGCAACTTCACGGCGAAACCGGCATCGATGTCCAGGCCAGGCAGAACGGCGCCTTCAACCTGTGCTTTTCCGAGGCCGAACTCGCGGCGCGCAGCGAGCGGCTTGCCGCCGTGCGCGATGAAGTAGGCGGCGAATATCCCTACGAGATCCTGGACCGCGCGGCCCTGCTGCAGCGATTGCCCCACGTCGGACCGAAGGTGGTCGGCGCCAGCTACTCGCCGATGGACGGCCATGTCAATCCGCTCAAGCTGCTGCGCGCCCTGCACACCGCGTGCATCCAGCGGGGCGTGATGCTGAAGACAGGCCATGGGGTGGAGCGCATCACGCACGCAGACGGCCTGTTCACGGCGCACATCCGGGGGCAGCAGTTTCGCGCGCCCAAGCTCGTACTGGCCGCGGGACTCGGCAACGCGCGCCTGGCCGGTCAAGTCGGCCTCCACGCGCCGGTGCGGCCGAATCGCGGGCAATTGATCGTCACCGAGCGCACCGAAAAGCTCTTCGACTATCCCACGGGGCATATCCGGCAGACCGACGAGGGCGGCATCCAGATCGGGGAGTCCATGGAAGACGCGGGCTTCGACGACAGCACAACGACCAGCACCTTGGCCGAGCTCGCGCGCCGCGCCGTCGCCAGTTTTCCCATGCTCGGCCAGCTCAATGTGGTCCGGGTATGGGGCGCGTTGCGGGTGATGACGCCCGACGGCTATCCGATCTACCAGGAATCGAAATCCTGCCCAGGCGCCTACGTCGTCACTTGCCACAGCGGCGTGACCCTGGCCGCGGCCCACGCCTTTCGCATCGCCCCGTGGATCGACGGCGCAGCCGCGCCCGAGGAGCTGGACGCCTTTCGAGGCGATCGCTTTCCCGCCGCAGACCATCCGACACAGGCCTTGGATCACCACCATGCCCACTGAACCGCTCTTTCACCCAATCTCGGCGGCCACCGAGCCCTCCATCGATGTCGAGTTCGACGGTCGCCGCCTTGCGGTGCTGGGCCAGCGCTCGGTGGCTGCCCCTTGCTGGCGGCCGGTGTGTCGCGCTTTCGCTCCACGCCCGTGTCGGGTGCGCCACGTGCTCCCTACTGCATGATGGGCGTTTGTTTCGAATGCCTGCTGGAAATCGATGGCGTGGCCAATCGCCAGGCGTGCCTCGTGCCGGTTCAGCCCGGCATGAAGATCCGCTCGCAGGAAGGCGCCCGCCATGCAGCTTGACGCGGTAGACGTGGCGGTGATCGGCGCGGGCCCGGCGGGTCTCGCAGCGGCTGCCAGCGTGGCCGAACTGGGGCTGTCGGTCGCATTGCTCGACGAGCAGTCGCATCCCGGCGGACAGATCTACCGCGACGTCACTCGCGTTCAGGCCGATCGGCTGCAGGTGCTCGGGAACGACTACGCCGCAGGCCGAGCGCTGGTGGAGCGCTTCACGCAATCGACGGCGCGGCACGTGGGCGGCGCGTCCATCTGGAACATCACCCGTGATCGCGTCATTCACTACTTGAAGGATGGGCGATCCCAATCCATGACAGCCGGCCAGGTCATCCTGTGCACCGGTGCGATGGAGCGGCCATTTCCGATTCCGGGCTGGACGCTGCCCGGCGTGATGACGGCCGGGGCGGCGCAAATCCTTCTCAAGAGCGCCGGCGTGGCGCCATCGCAGCCGGTCGTGCTTGCGGGCTGCGGACCGTTGCTGTACCTGCTGGCCTGGCAGTACTTGCGGGCCGGTGTGCGCATCGGCGCGATCGTCGACACGACGCAGCGCGGCGACTACCTGCGGGCCCTGCGCCATCTCGGCGGCGCCATCGCGGGATGGCGCGACGTGAGGAAAGGGCTGGGCCTGATCCGTAGCATCCGCGACGCGGGCATCCCCTACCACCGCGCCGCCACCGATCTCGCCGTGGAAGGGAGCGCACGGGCAGAGGCCCTGCGCTTTCGTATCGGAACCACGTCGCACCGCGTGCAGACCGACCTGGTCCTGCTGCACCAGGGCGTGGTGCCGAACAACCAGATCACGGCGTCGCTGCGCCTGGCGCACCGTTGGGACGACCAGCAGCTGAGCTGGGTGCCGGCGGCCGACGCCTGGGGCCGCCTCGAGCTGGCCGGCTTCCTGATCGCCGGCGACGGGCGGGGCATCGCCGGCGGGGTGGCAGCGGCCTTGCAAGGGCAGCTCGCCGGCGTGGCCGCGGCGCACGACGCCGGGCGCGTGTCCGACCTCGAACGCGACCGCCAGGCCGAGCCGCTGCGCTCGGCGCTTCGTCGCCAGCTGCACATCCGGCCTTTCCTCGATACGCTTTACCGTCCCAAGATGCAGCATCGCGTGCCGGCCGACGACGTGATCGCCTGCCGCTGCGAGGAAGTCTCGGCCGGCGAACTGCGCCGATCGGTTGCCCTCGGCTGCCAGGGGCCAAGCCAGGCCAAAGCCTTCACGCGCTGCGGCATGGGCCCCTGCCAGGGCCGCCTTTGCGGCCTGACGGTCACAGAGGTCATCGCGCATGAGCGCGGCGTCTCTCCGGCCGAGGTCGGCCACCATCGAATCCGCGCTCCCATCAAGCCGATCACGCTCGAAGAGCTGGCCGCACTTTGATTCTATTTTTTTCAACGCCTTGAGATCGCACCAATGACTGACATCACCCGCATCGAACCCACCCATCGCCTCAGCCGCCTGGTCGTGCACAACGGCGTCGCCTATATGACGGGCGTCACCGCGCAGGATGGCACGTTGGACATCCAGGGCCAGACCCGCCAGGTGCTCGAGAAGATCGACGGCCACCTCGCCAAGGCCGGAACCGACAAGACGCGCATGCTGTCGGTGCAGATCTGGTTGAAGGACATCGAGCGCGATTTCGCGGGCATGAACGAGGTGTGGGACGCATGGGTGCCCAAAGGCGCCGGCCCGGCACGCGCCACCGGCGAGTCCAAGCTGGGACACCCCGACTTGCTGGTGGAGATTCTGGTCACCGCCGCTGTCTGAGCCGTTGACCACCCGAAGTGCTTCCATGATCCGGCGCATTGCCTTCATCCATACGGTCGCGATGCTGGTCGAGCGTTTCCGTCCGCGCTTCCAGTCGGAACTGCCAGACGCAGACTGCTTTCACATGCTGGACGAAAGTGTCCTGCAGGACCTGATCCGGCAAGGTCCTTCCAGCGGCATCACGCGCCGCATCGTCACACTCTCACAAGCGGCGGCCGATGCGGGCGCCGAGCTGATCGTTTTCACGTGCTCGTCGACCTCGCCTGCCATCGATATCGCGCGCCAGACGGTGAGTGTGCCGATCCTCAAGATCGACGATCCCCTCTACGCCCGCGTGGCAAGCGCGCCAGGCCGCGTCGGTCTGATCTGCACGACCTCGTCGACGGTCGCACCGAGCCGGGCACTGCTGACTGCGCACGCCCAGAGCGCGGGCCGGGATATCCCGGCGGAGAGCGTCCTGTGCGCGGCGGCATTCGACGCCTTGGCCACTAACCGGCGTGACCTGCACGATCGCCTCGTGTGCGAGGCTGCGGCAGAGTTGGCGCCACGCGTCGATCGCATCGTCCTGGCGCAGGCCTCGTTGGCGCACCTGGGCGAACCGCTCGCCGACCAACTGGGGCTGCCGGTCTTCGCGAGCCCGGAACTGTTGGTGCAGGAGGTGGTCGCCCGAGTACGGGATTCGGCCTGATGCTTGCCCGCCATGACCGAAGCCGCCGCCCCCTCACGCTCGAGGTCTTGAAGGCGGCGGCAGAGAGCGCGCGCGCCCAGGGAGTTTCAGTCCTTGCGCTCACGGACAGCGTCCTGTCGCCATCTGCCCGCCACACGCAGGTCATCCTTGAAGGTGCGCGACGCGGAGCTCGCCGGCTTCCGCACGGTGGCGGTGTCCTTGGCCTTATGCCATGGCCTGGCCGTAGGCCTGGTCATGGAAGAGGAATCCAGGACTCGGCGCGGCACGCGGCGAACGGCACGATAGTCATCGCCTGGCTGCGATCCTTCTCGGGCAGCAAACTGTCCTTCGCTCGCAACAAGGAATAGCCATGACCATCCTGCTCGGCTGCATCGCCGACGACTTCACCGGCGCGACCGATCTCGCCAACAACCTGGTGCGCGCCGGCATGCGCGTGGTGCAGACCATCGGCGTGCCGGGAGAGCCGCTGACCGCCGAAGTCGATGCGGTGGTGGTGGCGCTCAAGTCGCGCACCATCGCGCCGGCCGATGCGGTGGCGCAATCGCTCGACGCGCTGCGCTGGCTGCAGGCGCAGGGCGCGCAGCAGATCTATTTCAAGTACTGCTCCACCTTCGACAGCACGCCCGAAGGCAACATCGGGCCGGTGACCGAGGCGCTGATGGATGCGCTGGACTGCGATTTCACCATCGCCACGCCGGCCTTCCCCGACAACAAGCGCACCGTCTTCAAGGGCTACCTGTTCGCGGGCGAGGTGCTGCTCAACGAGAGCGGCATGCAGAACCATCCGCTCACGCCGATGACCGATGCCAACCTGGTGCGCGTGTTGCAGGCGCAGACGCGGCGCAAGGTGGGGCTGATCGATCATGTGGCCGTGGCGCAGGGACCGGCCGCGATCGGCGAGCGCATCGCACAGCTGCGCGCCGATGGCGTGGGCATCGCGATCGTCGATGCGGTCTCGAACGACGACCTGCTGCGCCTGGGCCCGGCGCTGGCAGAGATGCCGCTGGTCACGGCCGGCTCGGGCGTCGCGATCGGATTGCCGGGCAACTTCGGCATCGCGCCTTCGTCCGCCGCGAGCGCGCTGCCCGCGGCCTCAGGGCAGCAGGCCGTGGTGTCGGGCAGCTGCTCGCTCGCCACCAACCGGCAGGTGCAGCACTTCATCGCCTCGGGCCGGCCCGCGCTGGGGATCGATCCGTTGCGCATCGCGGCAGGTGTCGACGTCGTGGCCGAGGCTCTGGCCTGGGCTGCGCCGCTCGTCGAATCCGGCCCGGTGCTGGTCTATTCCACGGCCGAGTCCGGCGCCGTGAAATCGGTGCAGGGTCGGCTCGGCGTCGAGGAAGCCGGCGCGATGGTGGAGCGCGCCATCGCCGCGATCGCGCGCGGGCTGGTCGCGCAAGGCGTGCGCCAGCTGGTGGTGGCGGGCGGTGAAACATCGGGTGCCTGCGTGCAGGCGCTCGGCATCGCGCAACTGCAGATCGGCGCGCAGATCGACCCCGGCGTCCCGTGGTGTCATGCGGTGTCCGAAGCGGCCGGCGGCGCGGGCCTGCATATCGCGCTCAAGTCCGGCAACTTCGGCACCGACGACTTCTTTTCGAAAGCCTTTACAGTCATCGGATGATCGAGAGCCAATCGCGCGAAGAGATCTGCCGCATCGGCCGCAGCCTGTTCGAGCGCGGCCATGTGCATGCCACGGCAGGCAACATCAGCGTGCGGCTCGACGACGGCTTCCTGATCACGCCCACCGATGCCTGCCTCGGCTTTCTCGACCCGGCGAAGCTCGCACGGCTCGATGCCGGGCTGAACCAGACCAGCGGCGATCGCGCGAGCAAGACCATCGCGCTGCATGCGCGCATCCATGCCGCAGCCACGCGCTTCGATGCCGGAACGCGCTGCGTGATCCACACCCCGAGAGCATCCATATCGACGCGTCCGGCGGCATCGCGTGGAAATGCGTACGCGCGTTTGGCATGGAATAGTGACTGGAAGCGAAGCTCGTAGTCGAAACGCGGGGTTGCGGCATCAGATGAAGCGTTTCATGGCGATCTCCTTTTGCGTGCATTGATGTTCGCCCGCGCAGCCCGTTTGAACTAGCCCCTTCGTGCGCTCGCTATCCGCAAACTGCCAGTACTTGCGTTGGAGCCATAGAAGGGGGCTCATCGATGACCATGCCGTGCAGCAGCTCTCAGGCGCTTCACTTCATCAAGGAGGCGGTTGTCATGCCGCCATGAACCTGCCGCTGGATCAAGAGATGCGGGTGGAGTGACGTGGAGAAGGTCCAGAAACAGCGAAGCCCAATACCGTGGAAGCCCGTCCCCGTCCCACGGGCGAAACTACGCGCCTGGCGCTAGAGCTTTCACCAGCGCGGTGTTGCCGCTTCCGCCAACTGGGGCAATCCGATCATCTTCAGGTGATCAATGTGGGAGGGAACAGAGGTTGCTGGCGGTGCGCTACTTCAAGGTCGCGCCCCCTCGTGCGAGGTACTGACCCGACAGGCGGGAGAATTGCCCACCATCGGTGCTGATCGAGGTTTGATGGGCCCCCCCTGAGCTGAAGACGATCGCGAAAGTGTGGGTGTCACCGTACTCCTGGGTGTTGCGCAGCATGTAGTCGACATGGTTGTTGCGATAGTGCAGGTCGGTGCCACCGGGCGTGGCGGACGGCACGCCCATCGGCGTCTGCCACCACAGGATCGGCAGTCCATTGCCCAGGGCTGCGCGATAGTCCGAAATCTGCCTCTGGGACTCGTGGAAGTTCGGGCTGGTGATGTTGCTTTCGTCCCAATAGAAGGGACCGCTTCGCCCCGTGCATTCCGCGGGAGGCGATGGGACTTCCCTGCAGCCCGCGTCGCGGTCGCTCGTCTGGGCGACGATGAAGTCTGCCTGATGTGCCCCGACCGCCCGCATCTGCGCGCCGACCGCGGCAGCGGTGCCGCTCCAGAATGCGGGCGGGAACCCCACCAGCGCCTTGGGCGCGATCTGCCTGCCCATCTGCACCAGGCATTGGCCGAGGCCCCCGGCGGTGTTCGGCAAGCCGCCGCATTCGGGCTGGCTGTTCACGACGGCCGCCATTTGCGTCGCATCGCGATTCGGCGCTTGCGCCGCAACGAACCCCCAGAAGTCCGGCTCCAGATTGATCAGAACGGGCGTACCGAGGGCTGCAATGCGCTGGTACATCAGCCGGACCTGCGCCCAGTAGTTGTTCATGAAAGTCGCGTTGGCGATGCCGCTCAAATTGCCCTCGCCGTTCGCAGTCATCTGGTACAGCGTGAACATCGGAATCGCGCCGTAAGCCTGGATGGCCTGCGCGGTGTACGTGACGTACGCCCCGTCGGGACTGTTCCAGCTGGGCCAGGCGCCTGCGCCAACGCCCACGAGGTAGGTGTCCACGATGTCCGGACGAATGCCCTGGCTTTGCATCTGCGCGAGGGTATTGCCCGCGCCGAGTCCGACCAGCACCCGAGCGGGCTTGCCGAGCTTGGCCACCAACGCGGCGGTCGCCGCGACGGGCGAAGCGCCTTCACCTGTGCCACCGGTGCCACTTGTGCCACCGCCGCTTTGGCTATCGCCACCCTGGCTGACGCCATTACCGCCCTGGCTGCCACTGCTGCCGGCCAAGCCACCGCCTTGAGTACCGCCGCCTCCGCCACTGCCGCCACCGCAGGCAAACAGGAGCACCGAAAGCATCAGTGCAGAAACGCATCGTTGGGAAAACATCATCATGAAAAAGGCGCTTTTGAGATTGAAAGAAGACCAGCCGCCGCACACGTCCCGAACTTCGATTCTGGGGATCCGTCGCTTCAAACCTAAACCAACGCTGCGATCTCAGCCGCGCTCAAGGCCCCGTGGTAGACCCGGAAATCGTCCACGCGCCCCGGCAGCGTCGGATCTGCGGTGAACTGGGAGCGCCCGAGCCAGTTCTGCGTGGTCTCCCCGAGGTCGAAGGGCGCCAGCGTCATCTGCGTGTTGGTGCCCACTGCGATGCCGTCGACGTACAGCGTGCCGAGCGTGCCGGACAGGGTCACCGCCACATGCACCCAGCGGCCGGTCGGCAGCGCCGCAACGCCCTCGATCAGCTGCTCGTTGTAGCCGTGAACCGTGGAGATCGCAAAGCGCACCGTGCCGACATTGCTGCGCGGCGTCAGCATCATGTAGCGGCGCGGGCCGGAGCCGAAGTCGAAGACGCGCGACCATGTGGCGGCGCTGTCCAGGTACACCTTCGCCGCAATCGTGAAGTCGGCGAGGTCCTTCACCAGGCCCGCGGCGAGCGTGGCGTGGCCGTTGGCACCGTCGTCAGTCTTCTTCTGCAGCAGCAGCTCGGACTTGATCGCCGCCCGCACCTCGTTCGATGCCGCGCTCTCCCCTGCCGCATTCACGGCAACGATTGCGTAGTGGTACACGGCGCCGGGGATGACGGTGTTGTCCGTGAATGTCAGCGTGTCGGTGATGCCCGAGGTGATCGTGGTGTAGGGGCCGCCCGCGCTGCCCGCGCGCTTGACCGTGTAGCTCTGCGCGTCGGTGCAGCCCCACCACGACAGCAGCACCTGCGGCCCGCGCACCCGCGCCGTGAGGCCGCTCGGGCGACCGCGCGTCGCGATCGGGTCACGCGTGAAAGTCAGGGTTCCGAAACCGAGTTGATCGCCGTTGCTGCCGTCCCGCTCGGGGCGCAGCTGGGCCGCCTGCAGCGCCGCATAGGGCGTCGCGATGCCGAGGCGGTTGGCGTAGTGATTGTGCACGCTCTCCCAGACCACGCGCTGGTGCCCTTGCGCGCCCGTCGACAGCACGGACTGCGTGCCTTGCCTGTTGATGTTGGTGAGGAAGGGCACCGTGTAGAAGGCGCTGGCCGCATCGCGCAGATTGGACTTCGCCACGTACTCGGCGCCGGCGAGGAAGCGGTTGTTCTCATAGCCGTAGATGTCGTCGCCCTGGTTCCACGCCATCTCGCAGAACGCACCTGCGAGGCCGATGCCCAGCGTGCAGTGGCCCTGGTCGCGGCCGCTCTCCTGCCATTGGCCCAGATAGCCCGGATGCACGTGGTAGACCGCCTGCAGGCCCGCCCCGTTGCCTTGACCGGTCTTGTAGTAGCCGAGGGCCTCGTCGTAGATGTCCTGCCGGTCGCACAGCACGCCGATGGCCAGCATCGATGCCAGCGCGCACTGGTCCCAGTTGGCCCAGTAGTTGGTGATGACGGCACCGTTGTGGTTGACCAGGAAGTTGTGGTTGAGCGGATAGAACACCGTGAGCATCATGTTCTGGAAGCGCGCCAGGTCGCTCGCCGCCCAGCCCGCGTAGGAGCGCATGATCTCGGCCGCATTCGCGAACTGGTAGCCATAGATGCCGGCGGCCAGGAAGCGGTCGGCGTTGCCGTGGATCGCGGTCAGCGTGGACGACCATGCGTTCAGGAACACCACCGCGCGATCGGCGTAGCGCACGTCCCCGGAGACCTTCCAGCGCAATGCGAGCTGATAGGCGCGCGCGATGTCGATGAACATCTGGGCGAAGTTCGAATCTTCGCCGCCGCGGATCACGATGGCCAGCGGACGCGGGCTGGCGCCGAGCTGGGAGCGGCCGTTGGAGGTCAACGCGTTCCAGCCGCTCAGCCAGGGCTCTGCCCCGGCCGCGACCTTCAGGCGCATGCGCTCGAAATCGGCTTCGGTGTGCAGCAGGCCGGGATGCGTGAACTTTCGCGCTTGCGAGGCCGGGGTCGAGTTCGCGGCAGGCTCGGTCGCAGCGACTTCGGTGGACGAGGCCGTCGAAGTCGCCGCATTCTGTTGCGCGGTCCCGAGCGCGCCGGCGCCGCCGAAGCCGCTGCTTCCACCGTCTCCGCAGGCCGCGGTTCCCAAGGCTGCGAAGCTCACTGCGCCCATGCAGAAGAGGCGGCGATCCATCGAGATGGTGTTGTTGTCGTTCCCTGATGGATTCACTGTCGACCTGGCGTTGTTCTGTTGAAGGAGCGGTTCAGCAACATGCATGCCAGTCGTTCGCGGCGCAGCACCCGAACGGGTCCGCGCAGAGGATCCGTGTCCGGCACCTGACATCCAGCGTCATGCGAGACGCTCGATCAAGCGAAAAATGTCACACTCCGATGTGCTTTCGCGGCGCGCCAGGATCCATGAAGCTGAGGAGATACGAACTTCACCTTACAAGACGCCGCGTTCGCTTGAAACGCTCAGCCAAGCTGGAGAGCCACACCGCAGCGCAGCACACGAGCTCAAGGCAGGCTTTAGACGCTTGGTCCGCCGCGCTGGACCTGCTCGTGCAGCCTAACCTGTACCCTGCAATCGCCGCCGGATGTTCGGCCTCGCAAATGTCGGACAGCCGACACCAATGTCTCCGCGGCGCTCGGTCACCCAGCGCCGCAGGAGGTTGGCCCCACCCCCTCAAGGCAAGTTCTCCCGAAAAATCACCTGACTCCGCGTCCATTCCCCCGCCTCGGACGGTGCGCGTGGCGCGAAACTCTCAATAGCCCAGCACAGCATCCCAGACCGTCAATTGATTCAGCTTCGGCACCGCACCCAGCACGGTGTCGCCTGTTGCGCCTTCGCCCCAGCGCACGGCAGTGGCGGTCCCGGGCCGGTACAGCGGCCAGGCTTCACCGGTGCCGAGCCTGGGCTGCGCCTCGCTGGCGAACGACACCATGGCCGCCATGAATTGGTTGGACAGCTGCGCCTCTTGCGGTGCGACACCCAGCTTGTCGCGGTAGTAGTTCAGTCCGTAGGTTCCGAACAGCATGGGAACCTCAGCGCAGTGCGGCACGCCACGCCCGGGCGCCTTGACCGCATGCATGTAGGTACCAAGGCGAACCGGCACACCGGCCGTGGAAAGACGGGCTGCATAGCGCGTCCCGAAATTGCGCAGCAACTGGTCGCCGAAGATGTCCGTCCACAGCAGCGACGGCGTCGTCGGCCGCCCTTCCGCAACCGCGGCTTGAACATACACGTCGATGACCGTATTGGCAGCGTCGGTTCGGCCGCCGAGCTGGGCCGCCAGTGCGGCGCCCAGGGCTGGCAGCGTGGCGGGAGGTGTCGGCGTGAGCATGGTGTTGGTCGCCGGATCGTAGAGGTCCCACCAGAAAGCGCCTTCGTCGAGCGTGTAGTCGATAACGACAGGCAGGTCCGACGGCCAGTCGCGCCGGGTCCAGTCGCCCAGGTAGGTCTTGCCGTCGGCGACGGGCGCGAGCTTGTAGGGCGACGCGCCCGAGGTGAATCCTGCCGGCAGCGGCGCCGCATTCTGAGCCAGCTCCGCATCGTGCAATGCCTTTGCCGGCACGTCCCGTAGCCCGCGTGGCGTGGTACCGAACTTGGTCGCGAGCAACTCGGTGTAGGCCGCCGCATCCGACACGGTCAATGAGGCAGGCGGTGTCACGTTCGGCGGGCTGAGCAGCACGGCCTTGTGGAAGGTGCTGCGGTACGCAGGGTTCTGGGCCAGCATTGCCGTGTGCATGGCGCCGCCCGATTGGCCCACGACGCAGACGCGCCCGGGATCGCCGCCGAACGCGGCAATGTTGTCGCGCACCCATCGCAGCGCCGCGTCCATGTCCTGCAACTGCCAATTCGCCGTTGAGCCATTGCTCGCATCGACGAAGTCCGGATGGGACAGCAAGCCGAGAGCGCCCAACCGATAGTTGGCCGTCACCACGACGACGCCGCGCTGCGCAAGCAACTTGCCGTTCATGAGCGGCATGCCGGTTGCGCCGGTGCGGAAGCCACCACCGTGGAACCAGACGATCACCGGCAGGCGCTGAGCTCCTGATGGGCTCCAGACGTTGAGCGTCAAGCAGTCTTCGCTTTGAAGGTCTGGCGATGGATAGATCCAGGACACCATGCCTCCGACGGTCTGCAGGCTGGCTGCCCCGAAAGCAGCGGCGTCGACGATTCCGGTTGCAGGCTGGACTGGTCGCGGCGCCTGGAAGCGCAGTGGCCCTACAGGTGGCTGGGCATAGGAAATCCCCAACCACGAGGTGACGCCATCTTGCCGTTGTCCGCGAAAACTGCCGGACGCGGTTGCGGCCACGAGATTGTCATCGCCGCCGACACCGATGCCGCCGCCGACGCTGTCACCGCCACCGCCGCAGCCCACCAGGGGCGCGGCTGCCAGTGCGGCACTTGAGAGCAGGAAGCGCCGGCGTGTGGCCGCTGCGCGAAGAGCGTCTATTTGCATATGTCTCCTGTCGATGCACCGCCCGGGGGCGAACGGCTAGGGAGAATGCTAGGTATCGCGCGTACTTCGCATAAGGCCGCCACCGCAATGCAGCGTTCCAGAGGTGCAATGATGCAGGGTGGTCAGCGCATACCGCGTTCGAGCGAGGCCATGCCTTCTGCCAGCGCATCGATGAACCGGCGACCCGCCAGCGTGAGGCCGCGCCGCGAGGGATACAGCACGTAGATGCCCACCTGAGGCGCAGCCCAGTCAGGCGCGATCACGCGCAGGCGGCCTTCTTCGATGTCCTGGCGGCACAGCGCATGCGGTAGCTGTGCGACACCCACCCCTGCCAATGCCGCTTCGCGAATGAGCAGCAGGTTGTCGGTGCTGAATCGCACGTCCACGGCGATCTCATGCTGGCCATGACGGGTATGCTGCAGAGACCAGTGCGCAGGATCGGGGAAGAACGTCCATCCCACCGCCGGAAAGCAAGGAAAGTCCGTCGGTCCCGGATTCTCCGGGATTTCGTGCGCCAGACCCGGTGCGCTCACGATCACGTAGTGCGCATGCACGAGGCAACGTGCGACCAGGCTCGAATCGCGAAGTGGCTGAAGACTCGGCTGTATGGCGAGGTCTGCCGGCGCCATGAAGGGACGGCTCCTGCCATCGGTCGACTCGATCACGATTTTCACGCGGGGATACCGTGCCATGAACGCGATTGCGATGCGGCCGACCAAGGCCGAAGCCAGCGCCATCGGGCACAACACACGCAACATGCCCGAGGGTTCGCCGCGCGAATCGCTTGCTGCGGCCGCAGCGCCTTGCAACTGCGTACGAACGCTCACCGCGTCTTCGTAGGTTCGCCAGCCGACATCGGTCACCGTGAAACGCCGCGAGGTGCGCACGAGAAGATGGACGCCCAGGTTGTTTTCGAGCGCCGCGACCGAGCGGCTTAGCCGCGAGGGTGGAACCCCGAACCTGGCGCCTGCAGCATTGAATCCCCCGGCGTCCACGACAGCAGCGAATGCCATCAGGTCTTGGAACAGCTTCGACAGTTCATCCATGAGGACGGTAGCTTAAGGTGGTCACGAACGTCAGGTCCAGGGCGAACTGAGCACCACCTGCGAATGACTGGTATTGCCTTATTGTCCTTCGCAAGCATCGGCGATGCTCGACTGTCGTCCGGCGAGGATTGGCCGCGTTTCGCTGAAGGGACAGACTCGGCGATATCGATCGGACCATGGAGGGCAGTACTCTGACAGTGGGCTCGGCTCCCAAGCCTGCCCAATTGGACGTATGGGACGCACTGCTGGGCTACTAGGATCGCTTGAGACACGTCCTTCAAATGGGATACTCGATGTGGGCTTCGTCGCTCGTTCGCGGCGCAACTTCTTTCGACCGCGGGGAGTCGAGCTGCGCTGCGGAGCAGTTACTGAGCGGCTCGTGTGGGGTCGCGCGGACAGATGACCGGGAATGCGTAGTCGCGCCCCATCAGAGCCCGGGCAAGCAGGTAGGTGTTTCGCGCGCGGTCGCCGAGTGCATCGAGATCCACGCGCCCAGCGGCGTCGCAGGGAAAGGCCAGGCACTGCACGCTTTCGGTGATTGGAAGGAAGCGCAACTCACGACTGAAGCTCATGCAAGGCGCTGCGTTCACAGTGTGATGCTGGGATGCCATGATGTCTCTCCGTAGAGTTTTCTCGTTGACAAGAATAGACGCAGGTCCGCAGTGACTGGTGCTGTTGTGGGCGCTGCGGCGGCAGATCGTTGGGGATCGGAGGGCCTTTTCAACAGGAGATAGTCACAAATGTGCGAGGCGAATGCCGGAGCTTCAGAGGTCCATTTCAAGCTGGCCACGATGCTGCGTTTGGCGCCAGGATCCATGCCCACTCCCTGCCAAGGGAAGAACGCGCGAATTGATCCAGAAAGTGACATGGAGCGTCGCTTCAAATTCGACCTGGGATAGTTAGCGTTAGCTTTTCGAGTTAAAGGCCGTCAAGCGTGAGGCAGTGTCGCGCTCGCGTCCAATGCCCATATCTGCGCCAGCAGCGCCTGAGAACGGTCGCTTCCAATCACGGGCGACGCCAACTCCATATACTTTCCTTCGAGCTCGTCATCTGTCAGAGCCTGCTCGGGATCACCCTTGCGGTTGGGCTGCAGGTGGTCAAGACGACGCCCGTCGCGGGTCTCGATGACGACGCGTGCGGCGCGCTGCCCTGGAAAGGCCGCATCCAGTGCCGGATCGACCGCGACTTCGATGCGCTCCATCAGCGCGCGCGTGACCTGATCCTCCAGCCGAGCTGGCTCGTAGGCCGCCAGGCGCACGCTGCCGTGCGCCAATGCCGTTGCCACCACGTAAGTCAGGCTGAACCGCGCTTCGTTGGCCGTGGTCGGATGTGTGTAGCAGGCGATGTCGAGCGCAGGCCGGTATGTCGCCACGTGCACGCGCGCGATGTTGCCGGCTTCGAGACCGTAACGCTGCTTCAGCTCGAGCGCAGCGTCGATGGCGGCGAAGGTGTGACCGCAGCCGATGTGATTCTTGAAGGTCAGCCTGGTGATGTGGAAGTCCTGCCCCAATGTCGCACCTGCCTGTGACCAGTCCGGGCCGTTGCTCATGGCTTGGCCCAAACCGATCTCGCCGTCCAGCACGTCAAGCGAGCCGGTGACGCCGCGCCCCGCGAGCTGGGCCGCGAGAACGCCTGCTTCTGCGGCGCGGCCTGCATGCAGCGGCTTGGACATCGAGTCCATGCGGAATGCCTGCTGCAGGCCGGCCGTGAAAGTGGCAGCCGTCGCCAGGGCATGCGCGAAGGCCGGTTCGTCCAGCGACATCAAGCAGGCAGCTGCGGCCGCAGCGCCGAAACTGCCGACCGTTCCCGTGCTGTGCCAGTACTTGTAGTGCGGCCGGCCCATGACGACACCGATGCGCGTCGACACTTCGTATCCCAGAACGACACCCCGCAGGAACTCGAGCCCGTTGGCGCCAACGTTCTGACCGGCGGCCAAGGCCGCCGCCACGGTCGCGGCGCCCGGGTGGTACATGGCATCGCGGAAACTGTCATCCACTTCTGCGGCGTGAGCGGCTGTTCCGTTGATGAGCGCTGCCGCGCGCGCTGTCGCCGCGCGACCCCGGGCCAGCGAAGCTCGACCTCGGTCGAGGTCATCGGCCAAGGCTTCTTCGAGTTGCCGCACGGGCGCGGCACTCAGACCGGGAAACAGCGAGGCATACCAATCGATCACGGCGCGTTTGGCGTGATGAATGACCTCGGGTGGCAGCGGCTGTCGATGAAACTCGGCAGAGTAACGGGCGAAGACTTCCGTAGCGTGCATTTCAACTTCCAGCTCAGGCCAGCACGACCACGCCGTCAGCGGCACGCACACCCTGCCCCTGCGGCAGCACGAACACCGGGTTGATCTCGGCCTCGAGCAAGCGCTCACCGAGCTGGGCCGCCATCTTGGAGAAGGCAACGATGGCATTGACCAGCGCCTCGACATCGGCCTTGGGGCGGCCACGGAAGCCGTCCAGCAACGGCCAGGTCTTCAGCTCGCGCGCCATGGAGAGCGCATCCTCGCGGCTCAGACCACCTTGGGAGGGCAACAGCCGCAACGTGGTGTCCTTGAACAGCTCGGCAGTGATGCCGCCCGTACCCAGCAGGATGGCAGTGCCCAGCATGTCGTGGTGCATGCCCAGGATCAGCTCGGTGCCGCCGCCCACCATTTCCTGCACCAGGAAGCGCTGCGGCCGCACGCCTGCCTTGCTCTCGACCTCGGCGGCCATCGCCTGCAGGCGCGCCCCCACCGTCTCAGCCGTCAGGTTCACGGCAACGCCGCCGACATCGCTCTTGTGTGTGATCTCGGCCGAAAGAATCTTGAGCACGACCCGATCGCCCAGCTCGCGCGCCGCAGCTTCGGACTGGGCCGGCGTGGTCACCACCACCTCTCGCGCGCAGGGCACGCCGAAGTGGGTGAACAGCTGCTTGGCCTCGGCTTCATCCAGGGAGCCTGCCGGCAGTTCGTCGATGACCACATCGGCCTCGGGCGCGCTGGATGGCTTCGGCTCCTGCCAGCTGCCGACGTTCAGCATCGCGCCCAGCGCGGTGGTGCAGCTTTCGGCTGCGGCAAAGGCGGGTACCCCGCGCTGCGTCAGCAACGCAGCGACTTCGGGCGCGTGCGGGCTCACATAGGCGATCACCGGCTTGTCCGAATTGGGCAGGCAATCCTGGATGGCGCCTGCCATCAGCTCCGGCATGGCCAGGCTGGACGAGCCGACGATGATCGTCAGCGCGTCGTAGCTGGGGCTCTTGAGCAGGATGTTGATGGCGCCGCGCAGCAGGTCCGGCTGCAGACCGGCCAAGGTCACGTCGATGGGGTTGCGGTCGAGCACCGCGTGATCGCCGCTCTGCAGCGCGCGCAACGCCTCGGCCGTTGCAGCATCCGGCACCGGCGTCTCAAATCCGTGCATGCCAAGATCGTCCGATACCAACGTTCCGGCGCCACCCGTCGAGGTCAGGATGGCCACGCGCTTGCCGCGTAGCTTGCGACCCGTGGCCAATGCGACCGGAATGTCGAGAAGATCACCAAAGGTCTCGGCACGGATCACGCCGACTTGCTTGAACAGTGCGTCGTACATGCTGTCGGCGCCCGCCAACGCACCGGTGTGCGACACGGCGGCTTTGGCGCCGGCTTCGGAGCGACCGATCTTGAAGGCGACGACAGGCTTGCCCGCGCGAGCTGCCTTCAGGGCAGCTGCGCGAAACTTCCCGGGATTGCGCACGCTCTCCACGTAGAGGGCGATGACCTTGGTGTCCGCGTCGTCGGCCAGGTGATCGACAAAATCCGCCAGGTCCAGATCCACCTCGTTGCTGGTCGAGATCAACTTCGACAGGCCGATTCCACGTGCCGCGGCACGCGACAGCAGCGCACCGAGGATGCCCCCGCTTTGCGAAACCACGCCGATCCCGCCGACCGGGAAATGATCCATCTCGAGCGCGCCACTGGCGGAGAGCACGATGTTGTCGGTCAGGTTAACCAGTCCGATCGTGTTGGGGCCGAGGATGCGCATGCTGCCGGCCGCCTCGATGAGCTGCTGCTGGCGGCGCGCACCTTCCTCGCCGGTCTCGGTATACCCGCTGGCGAGAACGATCGCGGCGGCAGTTCCTTTCGCCGCGAGTTCCCGGACAGCCTGGTGCGCCCGCTCGGCACCCAGCAGCACGATGGCGACATCGGGCGTGCCTGGAATCGAGGCGATATCGGGATAGCAGGTCAGGCCATCGATCGAGCTGACACGCGGATTGACCGGAAAGATCTCGCCGGTGAAGCCGTGCTTGCGCAGATAGGCCACTGGCCGGCCGGCGGTCTTGGCGGCATCCGCCGAAGCGCCGATCACTGCGACGCTGCGAGGCTTGAGAAGCCTGGTGACGGAGTTCAGTTCGGTCATTTCGTCGTCTCCCTTTTTGCGTTGCTCTTGGCCAGGAAGGCCATCACCGATTCGCGATGCTCGGTACTGGTGTAGCAAATGCCCTGCGCCTGGCTGCCCTGGGCGAACACCTGATGCGCGGACATCTCGAAGCTCTGGTTGAGGATCGTCTTGCCCAATGCCAATGCGGTGGCCGACCCCTTGCTCATCTCGGCTGCCCAGCGCTGCGCGTCGGGAACGAGGGTCTCGGCATCCGACCGGCGATCGGCGATGCCAAGGCGCAGGGCTTCTTCAAGCTCGACTTTCCGGCCGCTGAAGATCAGTTCCTTGGCCTTCGACAGGCCCACCCGGCGCGGCAGGAAGTACATGCCGCCGCCATCGGGAACGATGCCGCGATGGATGTACGACCAGGTGAAGCTCGCCGCATCCGAAGCGATGATGAAGTCGCATGCCAGCGCCGTGTCGGCCCCCAGGCCGGAAGCAGCCCCGTTAACGGCAGCGATCGTCGGCTTGGGCATGGTGTGCAGCAGCGATTGGGTATGGTGCACACGTTGCTGGCGGCTCCACCCGTTGAATCCCACCTCGCCTGCAGGCGCCTGCATCCGCCGCTCCATGCCGGCGACATCCCCGCCGGCGCAGAAGCCCTTGCCGCGTCCGGTGAGCACCAAGGCACGGATTGCCTTGTCGTACGCCACATGTTCCAGCGCCGCGATGAACTGCGTGCGCATGTCGTCGCTCATGGCGTTGCGTTTGTCGGGACGGTTCAGCCACAGCGTGGCGATGCCGTCTGCGACTTCGAGCTCGATCAGTCGTTCGGTCATTTCAACGTCTCCGTCATTCGTTGGTAATGTTGTTTTCCTTGACCACCTTGCGCCAACGCGCTTCCTCACCCTTGGCGTACTTGTCGAAGTCCGCCGGCGAGCCGCCATTGATCACGAGGCCCTCCCCTTCCACGCGCTTGCGAAAGGCCTCCGTCTGGACTGCCTTTTTGGCGGCTGCGTTCAGGCGGGCGATGACATCGGCCGGAGTGCCTGCAGGCACATACAGGCCGTACCAGCTGTCGGCCACGTAGCCGGGCACACCGCTTTCCGCGATCGTGGGAACCTTGGCCAGAGCGTGGGAGGACGATCGCGTGGCCGTGGTCACTGCCAGCGCACGCAGCTTGCCGCTTTCGACGAAAGTCCCCACTGCAGCCGCAGTCGCGAACATGACATCCACCTGGCCACCCAGCAGATCGGTGATCGCGGGACCAGCGCCCCGGTAGGGGATGTGGGTGATGTTCGTCTTCGTCAGGTTCTTGAAGAGTTCACCCGCGAGGTGCGCCGACGTGCCCGCGCCTTGTGACGCGAACGACAGCTTGCCCGGGTTCGCCTTGGCTGCGTCGATGAGGTCCTTGACCGATTTGAGAGGGCTCTCCGCCCGCACCACCAGCACGTTCGGAGAAACCCCGATCAGCATGACCGGCGCGAAGGCTTTCTCGTAGTTGTAGGGGAGCTTGCTCTGGATGCTGGGGTTCACCACGTGGGCCACGGTGGCCATCACCATCGTGTAGCCATCGGGTGCGGACTTTGCCACTGCGTCCGTCCCGATGATCGTGCCCGCACCGGGCTTGTTGTCGATGATGACCGGCTGACCCAGTTCCTGGCCCATGGCGATGCCCATGGTTCGGGCGACCAGATCAGTGCCGCCGCCGGGTGCGAACGGCACGACTATCTTGACGGGCTTATCGGGGAAGGCTGCAAGTGCCGGCGTCGTGATGGCGGCCGCCGCCGCTGCGATCGAAAAAAGGACCAAGCCGATCCTGAGGCGTGCCAAGGGCAAGCGCTTTTGCATGGTTGTCTCCAAGTGGAAGTGGGATAAGCGAAGAGCTGAGATCGATGGCGGTTCGGGTCTTCTCATCGAGTGCCACGAGCTTAGGTCCGCGAAACGCTTTGCGCACCCCCCGATTTCCATTCCTTGGAATTACACTTCTGGCTTCGCATCAGCTCGGAATCCCTTGTTTATGTCAACCAGACGTCAACATTTCGAAGAGCCCACGCTGAACCGATCGCTCGAGCGGGGGATCGAGATCCTTCGGGCCTTCAGGCCGGGTGCCGACTTGCTGGGAAACGGCGAGATCTCGGAACGCACCGGGATTTCGCGCGCTACCGTCAGTCGCCTGACCCAGACGCTGGTTGAGGTCGGGATGCTCGAGCACGATCGGAACCTACGGGCCTACCGACTTGCCGCGCCCGTACTGAGCTTTGCCCACGCCATGCGCGGCGGCTCCCCTGTGTTGAGCGTGGTCGCGCCCCTGATGCGGACATTGGCGGAGAAACTTCGTATCAATGTCGGCTTGGCGGTTCCGGATCGAGACGAAATGGTCTACCTTGAATCGGTCCGCTACAACCGCCGGGTGTCGCTGCGCAACGTCGTCGCCGGACAGCGAGTGCCGATGGAACTCACGTCGCTTGGCCGGGCCTACCTTGCGGTCGCCGATGAGCCCAGCCGGCGCACTCTCATGGCGCAGTTCCGCGAACGACGCGGGAGCGGCTGGAACCAGATTCGCGACGAAATCAAGAGCGCAATCCGGAGCGTGACGGAGCGCGGCTTTTGCACGGCTTCCTGGCAACCGGAGGTGATCGCCCTCGCGACGCCGCTCGTGGTGGAAGGCCGCCCTGTCTACGTGCTCAACGTGAGCGTCACGACGAAGGGCAGCATTGCGGAGACCGAATCGATGCTTGGAGGCCCGCTGCTCGAGCTCTCAAGGAACGTGAAAGCCACCCTCGCCGCGCTGGAGGTTCGGAGAGCCTAGCACCTGCGCACAAGGTACTCTCTTCGCGGTCTTGAGATCGTCAACCCGCGCAAGGTGGTTGTAGCGACGCAGGAGATGTTGGAGCCGTCACCCGGCCAGCAAGCGTGGTGGCCTCCTTGTTTCGAAGACCACGCCCTGGTCCAAGGGACACCGCGCTAGGGCCTGTTAACACAAACGAAGCCCGTCGGCGATCATCGCAAAGCTGATGAAGCCAACGAACATCACGTCGAGTTTCTCGAAGCGAGAGAAGATACGGCGATAGCCCTTCAAGCGCCGGAACAGGCGCTCCACCTCGTTGCGGCGCTTGTACATCTCGCGGTCGTACTCCCAGGGCTCAATCCGAGTCTTCAGCGGCGGCACGACGGGGATAAAGCCCAGATCGAGCGCGAGCTGCCGCGTCTCGTTGCCCTCGTAGGCGCGGTCCATGAGCAGGTGCACCGGTCGATCGGGTGCCCCAAGGCGACTGAGCAACGCACGCCCTGCGGGCGCGTCGTGCGCCTGGCCCGGTGACAGCGAGAACGTTACGGCCTGCGGTCCATGAGCAGGTGCACCGGTCGATCGGGTGCCCCAAGGCGACTGAGCAACGCACGCCTGTGAACGCTGGTCGAGATCCGCTTGTATTCGACGGTGAGGTGGCGTTTTTGAGTCTGGCCATGTTCCGAGCTTCGGCTCGTTGACGCCGAACGAGCGCGCATGAGGTATTCGCCTGCATGGCCGCCCGAGGGCGGCCATGCAGGCGAAGGCGATTCTCTTGAGCAGGTCTTGATCCCGGGCGCCGTTGCCAGCCCGTGGGGCGGCGGCTGCACGCGCCGCCCGTGACACACGCGGGTACTGCGAGGTACAACGTCGACGATGCCGAAGTAGGCGGGTGCGGCAGCGGTCACTAATGCCTGGCAGCCTGGAGACCGCGCCGCGCCCTACACCGTGCCGATGAAGGTGGTGCTGCAGCAGTGTTGCACCCTGGGACGAGTCCGTCCAGCACCTTTGGCTGATCGCCGAGGATGGACATGGACCGTGCGGCCCGCCTGTTCCTGTGCGCGCGTTGCCGCGACCAGGTGCTGTTGTGTTCACACTGCGACCGCGGTCAGCAGTATTGCAGTCGGGCGTGCTCGAGCCTGAGTCGGCGTGAGCGGCGACGCGAGACTGCCGAGCGCTACCAGAGCAGTCGCAGCGGTCGCCTCAAGCATGCCGCGCGCTCCGCGTGCTGGCGGGAACGGCAACGTTCGCTGCGTCAGGCCGGCGCGGGCGACGCCATCGATAAAGAAGTGACGCACCAGGGTTGCCCGCACGCGGGGGCCGATGCTTCACTGCTTGCATGCGACCCACCCAGCGAACCACCCAGCGCGTGCGAGTTCACCGTCCTCACCGAATCGCCATCGGCCCACGACGCTGCGCGGGTGAGCGCCGGCGCGGTCCCCTTCGCTGCACTCGGATGCCGGCGTTGCGGTCACGAGCTGCGGCCCCATGTGCGCCTGGGCTCCCTGCGCACGAACGGCCTTCGACAGCGCGGCGGTCATGACCATCCCTCTTGATCTGGCCGCACGCATCGAGCGTCTGTTCACGGTCGAGCGCTGGCGCGTGGGGACCATCGCGCGCCAATTGCACGTGCACCGCGACACGGTGCGCCGTGTGCTGCGTGAACACGACGTGGCACCGCCAGGCGTGCCGCTGCGCCCGAGCCTCATCGATCCTTACCGGGCCTTCATCCGAGAGACGCTGGAGAAGTACCCGACGCTGACGGCCAGCCGGTTGCATGACATGGTGTGCGAGCGCGGCTATGCGGGGCAGGCCAGCCACTTCCGACACCTGGTGAGCACGATGCGTCCCCGGCCGTCGGCCGAAGCCTACCTGCGCCTGCGCACGCTGCCGGGTGAACAAATGCAATGTGACTGGGCTCACTTCGATCACTTGCAGATCGGCCGTGCGCGGCGCCCGCTCATGGGCTTCGTGATGGTGCTGAGCTACTCGCGGCGCATCTTCCTGCGCTTCTGCCTCAATGCCCAGATGGACAGCTTCCTGCGTGGCCACGTCGAGGCGTTTGATGCGCTAGGCGGGAGCGTCAGAACGGTCCTCTATGACAATCTCAAGAGCGTCGTGCTCGAACGCGTGGGCGATGCGATTCGCTTCAATCCCGAATTCCTGGCCTTCGCCAAACACTACCGCTTCGAGCCGCGTCCGGTGGCGGTCGCACGAGGAAATCAGAAGGGACGGGTTGAAAGGCAAATCGATTTCATCCGCAAATCCTTCTTCGCCGGGCGCGAGTTCACCGATGTGGCCGACCTGAACGCCCAGGCGCGCCGGTGGTGCGAGGGCAAGGCGTTCGATCGGCCCTGGCCCCAGGATGACTCGTTAACCGTGCGCCAGGCCTTCGCTGTCGAGCAGCCACGCCTGCTCGGGCTGCCCGCCACCGGCTACGCCCTGGGCCAGCGCCTGGATGTCGAGGTGGCCAAGACGCCTTACGTGCGCTTCGATCTGAACGACTACACGGTGCCGCATACCCACGTGCGGCGCACCCTGTCGGTGCTGGCCGATGAACAGCGCGTGCGCATCTTCGACGGCGTCACCGAACTGGCCAACCATCCCCGCAGCTTCGAGCGTCATCAGACGATCGAGGACCCAACCCATTTGCAGGCCCTGGTGCAGCACAAACGCAATGCGCGCTCGCACCGCGGCTGCGACGTGCTGGCCCAGGTCGCCCCCGCCAGCACCGAGCTGCTGCAAATGGCCGCCGAGCGCGGTCACAACTTGGGGTCAATCACCGCCGCGCTACTGCGACTGCTGGACCAGTACGGCGCGCCGTCGCTGCAGGCGGCCATCCTGGAGGCCATCGAGCGCAAGGTGCCCCATCCCAACGCCGTGCGCCTGGCGCTGGAGCGCGCGCGCGAGCGCACCGGGCGGCCTCCAACGCTGGCTCTCGCGCTGCCCGAGCACGTGGCGCGACGCGACGCGCCGATGGCCACGCATTCGCTCGCTTCCTACGACCGCCGCTACGACCCACCCAAGGACGCCAACGATGAATGAGCCAATCCCTCCTGTCCACCCAGGGGCCTCTCACGCCGAGTTGCGGGCGCAGGCCGCCGAGCTGCGCCTGCACGGCCTGCTGGCCCACTGGGACGAGTTGATGGGTCAGCCCGAGAGCGAACACCGCGTGCGCCAGTGGCTGGGCTGGGAGAGCGCCGAGCGAGCTCACCGCAGCCTCGAGCGGCGTCTGCGCGAGGCGCACATCGGCCGCTTCAAGCCTCTGGCCGACTTCGACTGGAGTTGGCCCAAGGAGTGCGACCGCACCGCCATCGAAGAGTTGATGAGCCTGCAGTTCCTCGCCGACGCCAGCAGCGTCGTGCTGTTCGGCCCCAACGGGGTGGGCAAGACGATGGTGGCGGCCAACATCGCGCACCAGGCGGTGCTCCAGGGGCATACGGCGCTGTTCACCACCGCCGGTCAGATGCTCAGCGAGCTCGCCTCGCTGGACAGCGATTCGGCCCTGCGCCGGCGGCTGCAACACTACGCCGCACCGGACCTGCTCCTGGTCGATGAGGTCGGCTACCTCTCGTACTCCAATCGTCATGCCGACATGCTCTTCGAGCTGGTCAGCCGACGCTACCTGCACAAGAGCACGATCGTGACAACGAACAGACGATTCGCTGACTGGGGCGAGGTCTTCCCCAACGCCGCCTGCGTGGTCTCCCTGGTCGACCGGCTGATGCACCGCGCCGAGGTCGTTCGCATCGAGGGCGAGTCGTACCGCCAGAAAGAAGCCGAGGAACGCGCCACGCAACGCATGGCCGCCCGCACCGCCGCGACGCGCTCGAAGCCAGCGTCCACGCGCAAGCCGCGTGCGTGACGCCCGCCAGGCCATGGCCGCCTCGATGAGAACGCCGCGGCGCAAGCGCCCCTCCCGAGCGACTGCCGCCTTCGCGCTGCCGTCGCACTGGTCGCCCAGGCAGGCCCTGGCCGTCTTCGAGTGCCTCGAGCTGATGCGCGAGCAGCTCTGGCTCGCCTACGGCCCCGAGATCCAACGCGCCTGGCGCGATCAACTCGTGCCCGATCGCACCCCACCCGACTTCGATCCCGACTCGCCGTTCTGACTGCACAGCGGCATCGCCCAACGAGCAGATGGCCCCTTGCGGGGCCATCTGCTCTTCGTCACGTCAATCCCAACCGGGGCAAACCAAACCCGCGTCCTCACCAGCGTATAGCAGCGGATCTATACCGTCGCCAACACACGCCCTGCGGGCGCGTCGTGCGCCTGGCCCGGTGACAGCGAGAACGTTACGGCCGTTCGAGCATCCGCGGCAACCATATGAATCTTGGTGGTCCACCCACCTCTGGACTTGCCGATGGACTGGGGGCCGTTTTTTTTAACGCTCCAGTGCCATCGGGATGTACCTTCACGATCGTGCTGTCCAGCGAAACCGCCTCGATCCTTATGCGCACAACCTGGGCTCGCTGAAGCTCTGCGAAGACGCGGTCCAGCACGCCGCTCTTGGACCAGCGGTTCATGCGCGTATAGATGGTGTGCCAGTTGCCAAATCGCTTGGGCAGGCCGCGCCATTTGCAACCGTGCTCGGCGACATACAGGATGGCGTTCAACACACTCAGATTCGACAGGCTGACATTGCCCCGCTGAAGGGGTAGGCAGTGCTCGATCTGAGCGAACTGGGCTTGAGTGATCTCCATGCATGAAGTGTCTCGCATTACCCAGGGTCAACTCAATTAGTGTTAACACGCCCTAGTCGATCTTGATGTTGGCTTCCTTCACCGCCTGGCCGATCTTTGACAGGTCTTCGCGGATCAGCTTCCTGAACTGTTCGGGATTTGCCTTCGCTGGGACGAAGGACAGCTCTGCGAACTTGGCCTTGAGCGCAGGCGTGTCGACAGCCTTGGCAATCTCGGCATTGAGCCGGTTCGTCACCGCCACGGGCATCTCCGCTGGTCCCCAGATGCCATACCAGGAGAGAAGCTCGAAACCAGGAATGCCGCTTTCGGCCACGGTGGGCACGTCCAGCATGTTGGCTACGCGGGTCTTGCTCGTGACAGCAAGCGCGCGCAACCGCCCTGCCTGGACGAACGAGCGAACGCCGGGCATGGGTGAGACAGCAGCTGACACGTGGCCGCCGACGACATCCGTCAGCTGCGGTACCGCACCCTTGTACGCGATGATCTCCATATTGAGCTTCAGTGCCCGATTGATCATCTCCTCGCTCAGGTGGCTGGTCGTTCCCAGACCGGATGTCGCCCAGGTGTACTTGCCGGGATTCGCCTTGACCAGCGTGGCGAATTCGCTCAGGCTTTTCGCCGGGACATCATTGTTCACCGCGACGACCAGCGGCACGTAGCCAATCTGTCCGACAGGCGTGAAGTCCTGCTCTGCGTCGTAGGTCTTCTTCGCAACGACAAGCGGCATATAGACCTGGCTCGAGGCATTGAACAGCAGGGTGTAGCCGTCGGCCTTCGCCTTCTTGACGTTGAGCGATCCCAGCACGCCCGAGGCACCGGGCAGGTTCTCGATGACGATAGGTTGGCCCAACTGTCTCTGCAACTGGTCTGCGACCATGCGCCCGACCGTGTCGATCGATCCGCCCGGGGTGTACGGGATGACCATCTTGATCGGCTTGTTCGGATAGTCGCTCGCCATGCACGGCTGGGCGCTTGCGAAGGTGATGCCCAGCAGGGCGAATCTCGCCAGCGAAATGGTTCTCTTCAACACGGGATGTCTCCTTGGATAGGTGGATAAGGCAGATGCCGGAAAGCCCCCCTCCGGAGGCCAACTGCCACCTGTCCCCAGCCGGATAGTGGGAAGCGAGAAGCGCTACTTGGAATACACCGCGCGCGCAAAGTCGGCGATTGCATCGCTCATGGCCTGCGGTTGCTCGGGAGCCATCGCGTGCCCTGCGTCACGGACGACCTGGACCGTGACCCGATCACCCAGGTACGGCTTCATGACATCGGGGATGACAACGGCGTCGTGTTCAGCCTGCAGATCGAGAATGGGCACGCTGTCGCCGCCGGAGAAGTAGTCATCGACGGGCGTCATCTCGCGCGCCCGACCTTGCGCCTCATGTGCCGCCGGAAACCAACCGTCGAGCCAGATGCTCGGGTCATGACCTGGGGCGAAGAAGGCCTTGCGCAGGCATTCCAGTCGTCGGCTTGTCGGAAGGGTCAGGTCGCCAGCGCCGTCAATCGCATCGCGCAGCCGGCTGTAAGGCTTCTCGGCCGACCCTGGAGGCAGCTTGCCTGCAGAAGCCGCGGCCATGACGATGCCGCGCACCAGGTCGGGACGATCCGCAGCCAGCGTACGCGCAGGCTGACTGCCCCATGCATGCCCGACGACCACGATCGGACCCGTCGCCTCATGGTCGAGGACTGCAGCCACATCGCGAGCAAAGTCGTGAAGATCCAGATTCTCCATGGGGCCGCGGCTCAAGCCCACGCCCCGTGGCTCCGGGCGCAGCACCAGAAACCCTGCGGCCACCAGCTTGGCGGCGACTTCGTCGTAGTCACGCCCGGACCGCGCCAGCGACGGCAGGACGCAGATGATCGGACCTGCTCCTTGAGCATCGAACTCGATCTGGACCGCTTCGCCCGAGTGCTTCGGGCGGTATGAAATGAGCTTGCTCGATGCGTGCAGCTGCCGGGTGGGATTCGTTTGGGCTTCGATGGGCATGGCTGCAAGTCTCTTCGGCGCTGCCGCCATCGGTAATGACACCAAGCCTATATCAGCTATGTCCGTCCGCTATGGTCCTGGCGCGCAGCATTGGCATCTCCCCTCACAGGCGATGGACCCGCCTGGCGACCCCCGTCGCCCTGTGTCCCCCCTCATCAGCTAGCGCTGGCGAAAGTCCAGCTCTTGCAGCAACTGCGCTGTCCCTCGGGTGAGACGGGTTCCCGGACGCGCCTTCGGGGTTGCGAGGACCAACGCGTTCCAGATGCTTGGTGGCCCAATCGGTGCGCGAGGCAGCAATTCGTCGCCGCTGGCACCCAAGGCGCTCTCCGGAAGCACCGTGCAGCCCACCCCAGTCTGTACGAGCGCAACCGCCGTTCGGACCGCGCCGACCTCAGCGAGCACCTTGAGCTGGATGCCGCGCGACCCAAGCACGGAATCGAGCAGATGCCGAATTGCGTTTGGCGCACTCGGCAGCACCATCGGATAGTTGGCAAGCGCCGCTAAGCTGACCCGCGGCGGCAGCTTGCTTTTTGGGGGCGCGACCAACAGGAGCTTCTCGCGCATCAGTGGCTGAAACGCAAGTTGCGGTGAGGCCGCGGGGTCGAAGAGAAGCGCCAGGTCGAGTTGGCCCGCGATCATCGACTCCCGCAGCGCGACGCTCAGTCCCTCCAGCACCGTGATTACCGCGCGCGGAAATCGCTCACGAAACCTCCGCACGAGCGGGGTGCTCAAATCCAGCGCCACCCGCGGCGGCATTCCCACCACGATCCTGCCCCCAGGGCTTTCATCCATTTCCTGCAGTTCGTCCCGGGCGCGTCGCGAGATGTCCAGCATTGCACGCGCATGGACAAGCAGAGCAGCACCCGCCTCAGTAGGCGTCACACCGCGCCCCGTTCTCACAAGCAAGCGCTGCCCGAGATCCTCCTCCAGCAGGGCGATCTGCCTGCTCAGGCTGGGCTGGGCGAGATGCAGCACCGCCGCTCCGCGGCTGAAACTGCCTGCGTCGACCACCGTCACAAAGTACTGCAATTGACGAAGCTCCATAGCCGCCAAGCATAGCGGGTATAGCAGCAATGTCCTTACGAAGCTTCGCTTCCGTCGCGACACTGGCGCAATGACTTTCCCCCTTCCTCCCGGAGCCTGCAATGCCCACTGCCACGTCTTTGGACCTGGTGCCCGCTTCCCCTACGCGCCCGATGCCAGTTTCCTTCCCAAGGAGGATGCACCGAAAGAGGCGCTGTTCGCGCTGAACGACGGACTCGGGCTCGAGCGCTGTGTGGTCGTGCAGTCGGCCTGCCACGGGTTTGACAACCGTGCAACCGAAGACGCTGTCGCCGCACGCCCTGACAGCTACCGCGGTATCGCATTGCTGCCGACCGATGTCGAGTACGCCGAACTGACAAGGCTCGACACAGCGGGATTTCGCGGCGTGCGATTCAACTTCATGGGACACCTCGGACGCCACGCGCCGATCGACGACGTGCTGTCGCTGGCAGCGCGCTTTGCGCCGCTCGGATGGCACCTTCAGGTTCACGGCGATCCCACCTTGCTCACCGATCTCGCGCCGGCATTTCGACGCTGTCCGACACCCGTGGTGATCGATCACATCGGCCGCATCGATTCGGCGCTCGGGATCAATCAGCCGAACTTCCAGGCCCTGCTGAAACTGATGGCCGATGAGCGCTTCTGGGTCAAGGTCAGCGGCATGGACCGCATCACACGCCTAGGCCCGCCCTACGCCGATGCGCAGCCGTTTGCCAGGATGCTGGTCACGGAGTTCGGCGATCGCGTGGTGTGGGGTAACGACTGGCCGCACCCCAATCACGCGGGTCCGATACCCAATGAGCGGCAGCTGGTCGACCTCATCGCCGATATCGCGCCCACGGCGTCCGCGCGCCATGCGCTGCTGGTGCGCAATCCCGAACGCCTTTATCAATTTGGAGACAACACATGAGCCTTCGCTTCGAAAACAAGGTCGCCATCGTCACCGGCGCCGGGTGCGTCGGTGCCGGCTGGGGGAACGGCCGGGCCATTGCGGTGCGCCTGGCAGAGGAAGGTGCCAAGGTCCTGGCAGTCGACCGCGACCGCGCCCGACTTGACGAGACCCTCGACCTGGCCGGCGACGCGCGCGCGTCGATCACGCCCTGGGTCTGCGACGTGACGAGCAGCGCAAGCGTGGCCGCCATGGCGGGCGCCTGCCTGGAGACCTACGGCACGATCGACATCCTGGTCAACAACGTGGGTGGCTCCGCCGCAGGCGGCCCCGTTGAGCTGGCCGAAGAGGTTTGGGACTCGCAGATCGACATCAACCTCAAGAGCGTCTTCCTGACCTGCAAGCACGTGCTGCCGACGATGCTCGCCAAGGGCGCCGGCTCGATCGTCAACATCGCCTCCACCTCGGGCCTGCGCTGGACGGGCAGTGCGCAGGTCGCCTACGCTGCCACCAAGGCGGGCGTCATCCATCTGTCCCGGGTCGTCGCCGTGCAACATGCCGCCCAAGGCGTGCGCGTCAACTGCGTGGTGCCAGGCCAGCTGCACACACCGATGGTGGAAACGCGCCTGGCCAAGCAGCGCGCGGGCGGTGACGTCGACGCTCTTCTCGCGCAGCGCCAAAAGCGCATTCCGATCGGCTTCATGGGCGACGGCCGGGACACCGCGAGCGCAGTGCTCTACCTCGCCAGCGACGAGGCCCGGTTCGTCACAGGCACCGAACTCGTCGTGGACGGCGGCATGACCGCACGCTGCGACTGAACGCTCACGCCACACAACGAAGAGAGACATTCATGGTCAAGCGCTACTTGCTCGCGGCGGCCCTCGCAGTTACCTTGACGGCCGCCGCTCATGCCCAGCCCAAGACGACTCGGATCGTGGTCTCGTTCACCTCCGGCGGCCCGGTCGACTCCGTCGCGCGCACCCTTTCCGAACAGCTCGGCAAGGAGCTGGGGCGCACCGTCATCGTCGACAACAAGCCGGGCGCCAATGGTGCGATCGGCGCGGTCGACGTCCTGAAGTCGGCGCCCGACGGCGGAACGCTCTGGTTCACCAGCGTCGGCGCGGCAGCGATCAACGCTTCGCTCTACGAGAAGCTTCCCTACGACATGCAGCGCGACTTTGCCCCGGTCTCGCTGGTGGTCAACAACGTCGAGTTGCTGGTGACCCAGCAGAGCAACCCGGTCCGGGACGCGGCCGAGTTCGTCGCGGCGACGAAGAAGAAGCCCGAACCGACGCCGATGGGCTCGTCGGGCACGGGAAGCATTCCCCATCTGGCCATCGAGCAGTTGGCAGACTCGACCGGGGCCAAGCTGCTCCACGTCCCCTACAAGGGCGCCGCGCCTGCGATCACCGATTTGATGGGCGGCCAGATCAGCGGCTTCTTCGGCGACGTACCCGGTCTGCTGGGACATCTTCAAGGCGGGCGGCTCAAGGCGCTCGGCGTTGCCTCGAGCAAGCGCCACCCTTCCCTTCCCGACGTGAAGACACTGGAAGAGCAAGGCATCCGTGGCGTCGACACGAACAACTGGTACGCGCTTTTCGCCCCGGCCAAGACGCCGCCGGAGGTCATCGCGGTGCTCAACAAGGCGGTGCGTAACACCTTGGCCAACCCGGCCGTGCGGGAGAAGTTGCTGAAGACGGGCACCGAGCCTGCCGGATCCACGCCCCTGGAACTGGCGACCATTCAGAAGCGGGACACCGAGAAGTGGGCGAAGCTGATCCGCGCGAAGAACATCAAGGCCGAATGATGACCAACACCCACATTCGCGTCCCCCTCGTCCAGCCGGGCACTCGGCCCGAGCTGGCTGAAGTCGAGGCCCGCATCATGGCGCAGCGCGGCCGCGTGTCGCTGCTCTACCAGGTCCTCCTCAACAGCGGGCCGATCGCATCGGGCTGGGAACGCATGCTCACCGCCGTGCGCAACCAGACCGGCGTACCCGCAGATCTGCGCGAACTGATGATCCTTCGCGTCGCGGTGCTCAATGGCGCCAGCTTCGAGTTCGATGCCCACGTGCCGCATGCACAGAATGCGGGGGTCAGCCTGGAGAAGGTCGACGCCGTGCGAGCCACCGTGATCGCGGACGTGTTCGAACCCCTTGAACGTCTCACCCTCGAACTGACCGATGCCATGACCCGCGACGTCAAGGTGCCGGACGCGCTCATGGCCAGGATTCAGCAGCACTTCGATCCAAAGGGAGTGGTCGAGATCGTGGCGACGATCGCGGCCTACAACATGGTGTCTCGCCTGCTGGTGGCGCTCAATGTCGCGCACTGAGGAACGCTGGACATGAAAGATCTCTGGCTTCTCAAGCATGACGCGTCGGTCGCGGCCGGCGCACTTCCTGAAAGCGTTCGCGAGGCCGCGGGCATGCAATCGTGGCGAGCCATGGAAGGGCCCCTGACCTACATCTACGCACCGACCGACTCCGCCTTTCCGAACAATGCCATGCCCGGCACGTCCTGGCATCGATTGCAGTGCCTTCAGATGCTCGACGGCGCGTCCGCCGGCCTGGTCGCGCCATATCACTACGTCGTCGAAACCGACGTGCTGGCCGAGCACGAAAACGATCTCAACGCCTGGTACACACAGGAGCATCTGCCCGGCCTGGCATCCGTTACCGGCACAGCGCGCGCAGCGCGCTACCTCGATCCAGCAGGCTTTCCGCGCTACTACGCCTGCTACGACCTCGCGAGTCTGGAGACCTTGGGCAGCCCGGCCTGGCTCGCCGTGCGAGGCACGGCCTGGAGCGCACGGGTCCGGCCGGCTTTCCGCAACACACGACGCACCCTGTTCCGACGAGGCTAACGCGACAAACCGCGTTCCATCACCATCATTCTCTTCACCCCAATGCAGGCCGAGCTCGAAACACAGGTCGGCATCGGCATCTCCCGTCTCAAATCGTGCGTAAGAGTGCCCCGCGCCGTCAGCCACTTGCCCGAAGAAATTGTGACTATCTGGTGGGCAAGGTCTTCGCGATTGCAGATGCCCATTGCGACACCATCGCGATGTGGCCAAGCGCTCATCGCATCGACACTGCAGCGTGGCCTCATCTCGAAGTTGGCTGGCAAGCCTGGCCTGCCCTTACCGCGGCCTGAGCCCCACCACCATCACTCCCACCGTTTCTGGGTCGCGATGATGCCCAACGGATACCCGCGCCGGTCCAGCGACTGGCGCAGGACGATCCGGCTGGCGAAGCGCTCGATGCCGATATCGTCATCCAGCATCTTTTCCATCAGCGCCTGAAAATGGCCGACGCCGGGCGCCACGATCTTCAGCAGGTAGTCGTAGCCGCCGCTGACGTTGTACCACTCGACGATCTCCTCGTACTTCGCGACGGCTTCCTCGAACTTGCGGAAATCATCCGGTCGGTGGCTGCTGATGGTGACCTCCGAGAACACGATGACGTGGTCCCCCAGCTTTTCCAGCGCGATGTCGGCGCTGTAGCCGCGGATCAGCCCGGTCTCCTGCAGCCGCTTGGTGCGCAAGAGGCACGGGCTGGCGCTGAGGCCGACCGACTCGGCCAGATCGACGTTCGAGCAGCGCCCCTCGCGCTGGAGATGAACCAGGATCTTGAGGTCGAACCGGTCGAACAAAACTGCTGGTTTCATGGGGCGATCGTACTGTCAGGTCGATCCCGGCGACTAGCGCTGCGCCTGGGTGAGCGATTCGTCGAGCGCCTCGACAACCATGCCGGCCTGCTCCGCCGAGAGCACCAGCGGCGGACGGATCTTGAGCACGTTGTGCCCCTGGGCGCAGGCGCTGAGCAGCACGCCTTTGTCGCGCATCAGGTTGACCACCCGGCTGGTAAGGCCGCGGTCCGGCGCCCGCGTCGACCGGTCCGTCACGAGCTCGACGCCGACGAAGAGCCCTGCCCCCCGTACGTCGCCGATGGCGTCGTGCTTTGCGGCGAGCCCTGCGATGCCGTCGAGCAGCACCTTGCCGATCTTGGCTGCGTGCGGCACCAGCCGATCCCGTTCAATGGTCTCCAGCACCGCCAGGGCCGCTGCGCATGAGACCGTGTTGCCGGCGAAGGTGTTGAAGTAGCGGGAGTTCTTGCCAAATTCCGCCAGGGCGTCGGCTGTCGCGAGGAGGCCCGCAATCGGCTGGCCGTTGCCCATCGGCTTGCCCAACGTAACGATGTCGGGAACGAGACCGTGGCGCTGGAAGCCCCACATGTGCTCGCCGGTGCGACCGAAGCCGGGCTGCACCTCGTCGGCGATGAACAGGCCACCAGCGCGCTTGATCGCCTCGACCGCTCCCTTCAGGAAGCCCGCAGGCTCGGGCAGGATGCCGTCGCTGGTGAAAAGCGAATCGACGATCAAAGCTGCCGGCTTGATGCCGTGGCGCTGCAGGTCGGCGATGGCCGCGTCAACGTCGCGCGTGAAGCGCTCGCCTAGGTCGGCTCCTTCGGCGTGGTACAGGCGCGGCGCCGACACCAGGCGAACGTGCGGACCGAGGTCGACGGTCACGCCCAGCGATGGCGAGAACTGCGACACGGCGTCGGTGATGCCATGGTAGGCCGTGTCGGTGACGATCACACCCGTGCCGCCAGTGCGCACCTTGGCGATGCGATAAGCCAGGTCATTGGCCTCGCTGCCGGTGCAAGTCAGCATCAGGTGGGCCAGGTCAGTGCCGGGCACGCTGGCGAGCAGGCGCTCGGCCAGCTCGAGGATGGTGTCGTGGAGGTATCGCGTGTTGGTCGCGAGCGTCTGCACCTGGCGGCAGATCGCCTCGGTCACCGCGGGATGGCAGTGACCGAGCGACGTGACGTTGTTGTAGACGTCAAGGTAGCGGCGGCCTTCCGGGTCTATCAGCCACACGCCGTCACCGCGCACGATGTGCAGCGGGTGTTCGTACATCAGCCGGTAGGCCGGGCCGAGCAGTGCATTGCGCCGCTCGATCATTGCCTCGGTGGCGGGCCCGACATTGGCGCGGCCGGGGATGTAGGCGTTGACCATGTTGAAGTCAGCGGTGGCTTTCATGAGGAGGCTCCGTTTCGTGTTGGGGTCAGTAAGCGGTCGCGCGCGTCGTGGCGGGAGAGGTCTGCCATCTGCGACAGCGCCTCCCAGGCCGCGGGGTTGTGACGCATGATGTAGGCGCGGTTTTCGGGATAGCGTAGGGCGCGCCACTCCGAGATCAACGCCGTGATGAGGTGGCGCGTCGCCATGAGGTCGGCGACGATGTCCTGCTCCAGCTCGGTCAGCGGCAGGACGGCCTGGTAGGCGCCGACGAACTGCGCCGGTCCCTCGAACGGGTCGGCGCTGCCGGTCATGTGGAAGGCGGCAGCCGTCGCCACCTCGCCGACCAGTGGCGCATGGAGCATGTCGCCGAAGTCGATGATGCCGGTGATGCGCGCCTCGTCGTCCGGCGCGACCAGCACGTTGTAGAGGTGATAGTCGTTGTGGATCACCTGCGCCCTCAACGATGCGAGGCGGGGCAGCACATGGTCGGTGAAGCGCTTCATGAACGACTGGGCCAGCGCGCGTCGTGGTCCTTCAACCAGGCTCTCGAGCTGGACGGTCAGACGGTGCGCGGCCGACACGTTCCACAGCAGGTCGTGCGTGGCCGCGGGGTGAGTGAAGCCTTGCAGGGCGAGGTCCAGTTCGGCCAATCCCTTGCCCATCGCCACGCGCTGAGCGGCGGTGCGCGCTGTCTCCCGGATCTGAATGCCTTCCAGGTAGGTGAGCATACGCACGGTGGTGCGGGCGCCGTCGGCGAGCTCCAGGGTGTCACGCGCGCGACCGTCCAGCGTCCGCACGACGCGGGGGACCGGCTGGCTGGGCGATGTTCGGGCGATGTGCTCAAGGGCGGCGATCTGGAAATCGACCAGCGACATCGGCTCGGAGGGGTTGCTGATCTTGAACACGTAGCGCGTGCCGTCGGCAGATTCCACGGCGCAATTCTGGTCGCGCTCGCCAGCCAGCGACTTCACACTGCCGTCGATGCCATAGAGGCGCGCCACCAGCGCCTGCACCTCGGCTGGCGCCAGGTCGGGCGCTGCGGTGCTCAGCGCAGCGGCCTCGCTCGGGTGGCCCTCAGGCATCGCCCCCTGAGGTTCAAGGTGGGGGTCAAGCATGAGCATCAGAGTCCGAGCAGTGCAGGAAGCTGACGAACATCTGTCAAGCGGCTCACGCCGTATTCGGTCGACGTAGGCTCGTGCCCCCGGTCGATGAAGGCCTTGGCCATGAAGCCAAGGTCGGACGCCGTCATCAGGTCATATCGGAAGCTCGACGAGACATGCATCATCTGATCGGGCCCGCAGCCGAGCTGGTCGAACATGTATTCGAAGGCTTGCATGCGTGGCTTGTACGCGCGCGCTTCCTCGGCGGTGTAGACCGCGTGGAAAGGGGCCTTGAGGTGCGCGACGCTGTGGGGGATGAGGTCGACCATCGAGTTCGACAGGATTACGAGCGGCACGTGCGGCGCGATCGCCTCCAGCACCTCGACCACGTTCGGGTGCGGCTGCCAGGTCGGCACTGCGTCGTACAGAGAGAGTGCATCCGATGCCAGGCATTCGATGCCATGCGCCTTGCAGGCACGCTGGATGGAGTTCTCCACCACGTCGAAGAATGGCTTCCAGTCGCCCAGTACCTCGTCGAGGCGATAGGCCCTGAAACTGTCCAGGAACGCCGGCATTCGGTCGGCCGGCACGCGGTCCTTGAACAGGACTTTTGCCGTCGGGCCCATCTCGAAGTTGATGAGCGTGCCGTAGCAATCGAAGCTGATAAATTTTGGTCGGAATATCATGGGTTCACCCGCTGCGTTGAGATGGAATAAGTCTAGGGTTACCCCCCTTACAGGAGATGCCATATCGCAACGGAACCCAAGCAGTTTCTTTGTCAATCCGGAGGGGGCTTGGCATTTTTGAGTGGTGAACCAAAGCGACCTCTGCCCCGCAGACCGTAGACTCGAGGGATGCACATCCTTGGCGCTGGACGCGCGGCATTTCTCGAATTCCTCAGAAATCTGACGCCGATGGTTCTCCTGACGTCGATCGCGTTTGTCACTTGGGCTCAGCTTGACTTCAGCCGTTGGGACCCGGGCAACTGGAAGACGACCGTGATCTTCGGGATCTGCTTGACCACCGCCGCGCTTTCCTTTGTGGCCAATCTATGGGGGTTCCTTGACAACGCGCTGGCGTTTCCTCTTGGACTTGAGCGTGCCATCCGCCGACTTCGGCTGCGTGGGCAATGCGGTCGCAGCCCCGCAACTTGCTGTCGATTCCCAGATTGAACAGGGCAAGCTCGCGCACTCGGCTTTCCATTTGAAGGCGGACCCGAAGCGCCCAGATGTCCTTGATCCTGAACGGAGCCTTCTGACCGACGATCTTGCCCTTGTTCCACGGCTCGCGATGAGGGGCGTTGAGATTGGATGCCATGATGGACTCCCATCAAGTTGAGGGCCACCTAGGATGCGCGATCAGGAGATTGAAGCGGTCCTCTCGGACGACAGCGGGTTGCCATGATGGGAAGACCGTCCAGTCGAAAGACCGCTTCCTGGATCAGCTGCGGACTCACGGTTCCGGCCATGACCCGTCAGTCGCGCGCCCGCCCGCTACGTCCGGTGAAGGACTGGAAGGTGACATCTCACGCAGCGAACTCTTCCTTTTTTGGTGTCATGTCGTCTCCTTGTTTGTGGCGTGTGCCATCCACGACAGGTCCACCGATGCTGAATATTTCGAATCAGGAAGGAATGGAGCGCGCTGCGCCACTTGGATGCCTCGGTTGGGGCCGTCGGCTTGGCAGGTCCGTCCGACCTGCCGTGTCGTCAAATGGAAAGCACGGGCTCTATCGGCCCGCTGCCCTCGTCACATCAGTCGGCGTATTCGCCAGCGTCCTTGATCACCTTCGACCACCGCGCTTTTTCGGCTTCAAGGTATTTCTTGTGGCCGGCAGGGTCGAGTCGGTCGTCATTGACGACTGTGAGGCCGAGCGCCTCCTCCCGCTTGATCAAATCAGGATCTTTCAATGCGGTGCGCAGTGCGGCGTTGAGCTTGGCGAGCACTGCGGAAGGCGTGCCACGCGGTGCGTACAAGCCGTGCCAGACTTGGACGTTGAAGTCTTTCAGTCCGGCTTCAGACAAGGTCGGCGTGTCCTTCAGCGCCGCGAGCGGTAGCCGCTGCAAGCTGGTGACGCCGTAGACCTTGACCTTCTTGCCCTCGATCTGCGGCACCGCGTTGGTCGCCTGTTCGCACATCACATCGACCTGGCCGCCGATGAGGTCCGTCATCGCCGGCGCGGTCCCTTTGTAGGGCACGGGCGTCATGCTCGTCTTCAGCGCGCTTTGGAACATCAGGCCGCACAGGTGCGATGCGGAACCGAGCCCCGCGTTGGCGAGGTTCACCTTGCCGCCATTCGACGCGATCCACTGGCGCAACTCAGCGAAGTTGCCGGCAGCGAGGCTCGGCTTGCCTATCAGCACCGAGGGCGCTTCGTTGATAAGACCCAGGGTTTCGAAATCCTCCGGCACCTTGTAGCTGAGCTTGCGGTACAGGGCCGGTGCGGTTGCCATGCCGATGTGATGCACCAGCAGCGTGTAGCCGTCCGGCGCGGCACGGGCAACCTTGGCCGAGCCGATCGTGCCGCCCGCGCCGGCGGCGTTGTCGACGATGACGGTCTGGCCGAGAGGCTTGCGAAGCGCCTCGGCCAGGTCCCGGGCGATCTTGTCGCTCGGGCCGCCGGCGGCAAAAGGCACGACCAGCGTGACGGGCTTATCGGGAAACTCTGCGCACGCCAACGAAGCGAATCCGAGCACGGCGAGGCCAGCGCCGCAGCGCCAAAGATTGATCATGATCTTGTCTCCTTGGGTTTGCGGGCGTCAGGCCGACAGCGCCTGCATCTCGCGATACAGATCGGCCTTGCCTTCGAAGCCGATGCCAGGCAGGTCAGGCAGCGTCACATAGCTGTTCTCTACCTTCACGCCATCCGGGAATCCGCCGAACGGTTGGAACAGGTCGGGGTAGGACTCGTTGCCGCCCAGTCCGAGCCCAGCGGCGATGTTCAGCGACATCTGGTGCCCGCCGTGAGGGATGCAGCGACTGGCCGACCAGCCGTGCTCCTTGAGCATCTCGAGCGTGCGCAGGTACTCCACCAGGCCGTAGCTCAGCGCGCAGTCGAACTGCAGCCAGTCGCGGTCGGGGCGCATGCCGCCGTAGCGGATCAGGTTGCGCGCATCCTGCATCGAGAAGAGATCTTCGCCCGTGGCCATCGGGTTTTTGTAGAAGTTGCGCAGCGCCGCCTGGAGTTCGAAGTCCAGCGGGTCGCCCGGCTCCTCGTACCAGAACAGGTCGTATTGCGAAAGCGCCTTGGCGTAGGCGATGGCGGTTTCAAGGCCGAAGCGCCCGTTCGCGTCGACGCAGAGCTTCTGGCCGTCCTGCAGCACTTCCATGATCGAATCGATGCGGCGAAGGTCTTCGTCGAGCGAGGCGCCGCCGATCTTTTTCTTGACGACCGTGTAGCCGCGGTCGATGTAGCTGCGCATCTCGTCCTGGAGCTTCCTGTGGTCCTGCCCAGGGTAGTAGTAGCCGCCCGCCGCGTAGACGAAGATCTTGCGGTTCGGCTTTCCGTCTCCGTAGCGGTCCGCCAGCAACTGGAAGAGGGGCTTGCCTTCGATCTTGGCCACGGCGTCCCACACCGCCATGTCGATCGTGCCGATCGCCACGGAGCGTTCACCATGGCCGCCCGGCTTCTCGTTGGTGAACATCGTGTTCCAGATCTTGTGCGGGTCGAGGTTGTCGCCCGTGTCGTCGACGAGCGAAGTCGGATCCGCTTCGAGGATGCGCGGGATGAACCGCTCGCGCATCAGCTTGCCCTGGCCATAGCGACCGTTCGAATTGAAACCGTAGCCGACGACCGGCTTGCCGTCGCGGATCACGTCAGTGATCACCGCGACAAGACTCAGCGTCATCTTGCTAAAGTCGATGTAGGCGTTGCGGATCGGCGAGCTGATGGGGATGGTTTTCTCGCGGATTTCGACGATCTTCATGGTTGGCTCCAGGGGGTGTTTGATTGAGAGCCTGTATGGTCCGCCGCACGGGCTCTTTGGGCCAATGCTCTTTTTCGCTGCTTCTATGCACCGGACGAACCGCACATGAATCTGATCTGGCTTGAAGACTTTGTGGCCCTGGCTGCCACGGGAAATTTTTCGCGCGCTGCGGAGGACCGCCACAGCTCCCAACCCGCGTTTAGCCGGCGCATTCGTGCCCTGGAGGAGTGGATCGGCGCCGAGCTTTTCGACAGGAGTTCGCAACCCGCCAAGCTGACCGAAATCGGCGAATGGTTCACCGGCGTGGCACAGGAATTGATCGCCAGGGTCGCGCGGGTGCCGGGTGACGCCAAGAAGGTCGCCGAGGCCAGTTCGGTCACCTTGCGCATCGCGTCCACGCATGCGCTCTCTTTTACTTTTCTGCCGCGATGGTTGCGAAGCCTCGAATCGAATACGACGCTCGGGCCGGTGCAACTGATGTCCGACGTGCTTCAGCGTTGCGAAGCACTGATGCTGCAAAGCAAGGTTCAGTTGTGTTGAGCCACGCGCACAGCAAGGCGCAAGGGGCGCTGGATGCAGAGCCGTACAGGTCGGCCCGGATCGGTGAGGATCTGCTGATCGCGGTGTCGGCGCCGGACGAGGAAGGTAACGCGCGTTATCAGCTCGCGCGTCAAGGCGGACCTGCAGTACCTGTGCTCCAGTACACCGAGGAATCAGGGCTGGGACGCATCATGCGCGCCGTGATCGGTCGCAGGCTGGAGTCAGTTCCTGCGCAGACCGTCTTCACGGCTCATCTCGCCTCTGTCCTCAGAACGATGGTGCTAGACGGTAGGGGGATCGCGTGGTTGCCGCAGACGCTGGTGGAGGACGATATTGACCAGGGTCGGCTTGTCGCCGCGGCGAGCAACGATTGGGAAGTTCCCTTGGAAATACGGCTCTATCGCGACAGCGAGCTTTTGGGGAAGGCCGCCAACGCGTTCTGGAACGCCGCGGTTGGAGTGTGATCGCATCTTGGTCGTGGTCGTGGTCGTGGTCGTGGTCGTGGTCGTGGTCGTGGTCGTGGTCGTGGTCACCGCAGGGTATGACCTCAACTGCGGCCAGTAGGACGAATCCACAATCTAAGACCGCACTGCATTGCGGACGTCCATCGCGACAACCCGTAAGGCAGCAGTGGGCCCTGAACTGCCTTCCGGGCGATCATGCCGAAGGTCCGGGTTCAGTCTGAAGTCGACTTTGCAGCGGCAGTGCCCGCCTTCAAGGACGACACGACGCTGGAGCGACTGTTACGCAGTCCACGCCGTTGCGCTTCAATGCCTCTTGCGCGAATCCCGTCAGGCACTCGCACGCAAGCACACGAGCGATACGTCCGCTCATGGCGTAAGCGAGCGGCGCTCACGTTGCTTTTTTCCCGAGCCCTGCTGCCGATGTGGGCGCATGGGAGTGCAGCAGCGTGCAGATCACACGCACCTGCTTCTGGATGATCTTTGCCACTTCAACGCGCCGCGAGGGTCCCAGACGGCTCGATATGGCTGCCACGCTGATAGCGGCGATGGGGTTCTTTGGCGGGAACGCGACGCCCACCGCTGCCGTGCCCGGCGTCGCGGCGCTGTCCAGAAACGAATAGCCCCGGGCCCGGCTTTCGATCACGGCCGCGCGTACGAAGCCAGGATCCAGGGAGCCGAACTTCGCATAGTGCGGGCCACTGGCCTCGACGATACGATCTGCTTCGGCTTCGGGCAGCGCGCTGAGGATCGCCAGCCCGCCTGCGCCCACCCCCATCGGCCGGCGGATGCCGACATCGAGCGTCAGGGCCTTGATGGGGTAGTCACCCAGCGCGCGGCTCGTGCAGATCGATTCGGAGCCGCGCCGCTCACTCAGGTACACCGTGTCCTGCGTCTGGTCGGCGATCACCTGAAGCGCTTCGTCACACAATTCGCTCAGGTGATAGCTCGGCTGTGCCAGCAATCCGAGTTCATAGAGCAGCGGACCGAGATGGTACTTGCGCGTCAGCGGGTTGCGATACACAAGTCCTTCCAGTTCTAGGCGCTGCAGCATGCGAAAACAGGTGGACATCGGCAAACCACTGACGCTGACGACGTCCGCGATGCGCATTCCCCGGCGTCCGCGCGATGCAATCACGCGCAGCATGCCCACCACCCGCTCGATGCTCTGGGTCCCGCTTCTCGCGTTCTGTTCCCGCGCTTCGAGTGGCGTGGAAGTGTCGTCCGCGCCGGTCGCGCGCTTGCTGGGTTGTTTGCTTTTAGTTTCCACGATGTGGCAGTAATTGGGGTTGCACCCGAACGGGATCGAAGGTGTCGCAAATATAGTCGTAGGCATCGAGAACTATCAACTGCCACATGGTGGAAGTCGAACGGAACTGCTCATGCCCCAAACGATGACTGAAAAGATACTGGCGCGCGCCGCCGGCAAGAAGAGCGTGAAGCCGGGGGAAGAGATCACGGCGCGCCCGGACTTCGTGATCACCTACGACTTTCCCGGATACACCGACGTGTTCTTCAAGGAGACGCGCGAGGACTTCGGCATCGAGAAAGTGTCCAGTCCGGAGCGTTTTGTCCTCTTCATCGATCACATGGTTCCGGCCACGGCGCCGAAGGAAGAGGAACTGCACAAGGTTACCCGTGCCTGGGGCAAGGAACAGGGCGTGCCCGTCTACGAGCGCGAAGGCATCGGCCACCAAGTGGCGGCCGAGTTGGGCTATGCCACGCCGGGCGCCTTTGTCGTGCACTTCGATGGCCACGTCAGCCAGTTGGGCGCCTTCGGCACCTTCGCGTTCGGGGCCCGCAAGGGCGTGATCGAGTCCTTCGTGACGGAGAACATCACGATGACCGTCCCCGCCACCGTGAAGGTGGAACTGGTCGGCACACTTCAGCCCGGCGTGATGGCGCGTGATGTGTTCCACCACATGGTGCGCGTGATGGGGCCGGCTTCCTGCTGCTTCAAGGCGGTTGAACTCTGCGGCCCCGTTATCGACCAATTGAGCATCGAAGGCCGGCAGACCATCTGCGGCCAGGCGATGTTCCTGGGCGCGACCACCATGCTCATAGCGCCCGATGCGAAGACCATGGCCTATGTGGCGGGGCGCTCGAAGGTGGATCTGGAGCCGGTGCATCCCGATTCCGACGCCGTCTACGAGCGCGTCGTGACCATCGACGTGTCCTCGCTCGAGCCCATCGTGGTGGTGCCACCCAGCCCGGCGAACACGCGCGACCTCAAGGACTACATCGGCGTGGAGGTTCACACGGGCTACCTCGGTTCGTGCGCCAGCGGCCGGCTGGAAGACCTGCGCGTGGCGGCCGAGGTGCTGCGCGGCCGCCGCATCCAGCCCGGCTTCCAGCTGCATGTAGTGCCGACCTCCAAGGCCATCATGGCGGCAGCGGCACGCGAAGGCCTGATCGAATGCCTGGTGGAAGCCGGCGCCTTCATAAGCTCACCCAGCTGCGACTACTGCTTCGGCCGGATCGCCACGATGAGCGATGGCCAGCGCGCCGTATCCACCGGCACGCTGAACACGCCGGGCCGCATGGGCAGTGTTGATTCGGAGATCTACATCTGCAACGCGGCCGTGGTGGCGGCGTCGGCGCTGGAAGGCCGCATCGCCGATCCGCGCCCCTACCTGGCCGAAGCAGCCACAGCCGCAGGAGCCGCCGTATGAGCCTCGCCAACCTGCGTGGCCGCGCGGCCTGGGTCTTTGAAGAAGACGACTACGACATCGACCTCATCATCGGTGTGCGCAACATCAAGATCACCGACGTGTCGGAACTCGCCGCATTGGCGATGTCCGACTACGCGCCCGACTTTGCCAGCACCGTGCAGAAGGGCGACGTGTTGATCGGCGGCCGCAACTTTGGCTATGGCCATCCGCACTATCCCGCCATGCGCGCCATGCGGCACTTGGGAATCTCTTGCGTGATCGCGGAGTCGTTCTCGCCGGGATTCTTCCGGGGCGAGATGAGCATGGGCTTTCCGCTGGTCACCTGCCCCGGAATCCGCGCCGCGGTCGTACGAGGAGACGAGCTGGAAGTGAACTGGGACACCAACGAAGTGAGCAACGTGCGCACTGGCCAGAAGTTGCCGCTGCAGCCCTTCTCCGCATCCGAGCGCGGCATGCTGGATGCGGGCGGCCTGATCCCCTATCTGAGGGCCCGCATCGCAGGAACGAACAACGCCGAGGCGCACGCGCCCTGACACGAGAGGCGCCTCGTGCGCCTCGCGAACTTCTCTCAATCATTTGTGCCGCAGCCCGCCTCGGGCAAGGGCACGCTTTTCTGGAGAACGAGATGACTTCAAACCGCCAGGCGCTGCGCCAGCGCATCAACAACGGGCCAACCTTCTGGTTTGGCGGCGCACAGGACGCCTTGTCGGCCCTGCTCGTCGACCAATCGGACTTCGATGGCGTCTTCAGCACGGGCTTCGGCATTTCCGCCTCATTGCTCGGCCAGCCGGACATGGAGTTGTACACGCTGAGCGAGAACGCGGCGACCGTCAATCGGATGGTCAATGTGGTGCGAAAGCCCGTCTTTGCCGATGCCGACACCGGCTACGGCAACGTGCTGAACGTCGGGCGTACCGTGCGCGAATTCGAGAAGGCCGGTGTAGCCGCGCTTTCGCTGGAAGACCAAGTCAGCCCCAAACGCTGCCCGGCCGCGGCGACACAGTCGATCGTCGTATCGATGCAGGCGGCGGTCACGCGCATCAAGGCCGCGGTGGACGCGCGTCAGGACGAGGACCTGCTCATCGTCGCGCGCACCGACGCGATGGATGCCGGCGAGGCCCTCGAGCGCGCGGCCCGCTATGCCGAGGCCGGCGCCGATTTGATCCAACCCATTTCGCGTACCTTCAACAGTTACGAGCAACTCGTCCAGCTGCGTGAGGTGTGCGGTCGCCGCCTGTCGCTGCAACTCATGGCGGGCACCTGGATGACGGATCTGAGTCGGGCGCAGATCGAGAATGTCGCGGCTTTCGCCACCTACCCCATCGCCAGCCTTCTAAGCATAGTGCACGCGGTGCGCGGCAACCTGCAGGAGCTGGCGCGCCGCCGCTCGGGCGACTTCGACGATCTGCCTTTCGAACAGACGACGATGGCGGCCTTCAAGGACATCATCGGCTGGCATGCCCTCGAGGAGCGGCAGGCCCACTACGAAGTCGGCGCGGGCCACTGACACCGCTTTTCTCCCTCCTGGCCCGACACATCCCTTTCCTTTCCTCTCTGCAAAAAATCAGGAGCAAATGTGCGTACTTTCAAACTGATGGGCCACCTCGTCGTGGCTGGATCTCTGGCGCTGGGCTTCGGCGCAGCGATGGCACAAGGCAGCGCCTATCCAACGAAGCCGATCCGACTCGTCGTGCCGTACCCGCCCGGCGGCGCCACCGATGTGGCGGCGCGCATGTTGGGCCCTCGCCTTCAGGAAGAGCTCGGCCAGACCATCGTGGTCGAGAACCGCCCTGGCGCCGGCGGCAACATCGCAATGACCTCCGTGGCGCAAAGCAGCCCCGATGGCCACACCCTGGCGATGACGCTGACAGGCATGCTGTCGATCAATCCGGTGATCTACAAGAAGGCCGGATTCGCCGCTTCTGACTTCGTGCCGGTCGCACAGGTTTCGCTCGCGCCGCTGCTGCTGGTCGTGCCGGAAAATTCGCGGTACAAGAACGTGCAGGAACTGCTGGCCGCCGGCAAGAAAGCCGGCAAGGACGGCCTGGCCTATGGTTCGGCCGGTGCGGGCGGTCTGTCGCACCTGGCCTCCGAATCGATCAACGCGCACGCGGACGGCAACTTCGTGCACGTGCCCTACAAGGGCGGCGCACCGCTGGTGCAGGCGCTGATGGCAAACGAAGTGGCGTGGGGCCTGCTGGGTACGGGCGATGCGCGCGGCTTCGTGCAATCGGGCAAGTTGCGCGCCATCGGCGTGTTGCGCAACGGGCGCTCCGAGCTGTGGCCGGGCATCCCCACGCTCACCGAGCAGGGCGTGCCTGGGGGCGTGGACTTCGACGTGTGGTTCGGCGTGGTTGCGCCGGCCAAGACGCCGGCACCCGTGGTGAAGCTCCTGAACGAGAAGATCGCGCAAATCGTCGCCGAACCGGCTTTCCGCAAGAGGCTGAACGAGCTCGGCGGCGTGGCGCCGGTCACCGGCAACACCACCGGAGATTTCGCGGAGGTGCTCAAGCGTGAACTGGCGGTGCTGCCCAAGGCAGCGCAGGCAGCGGGCCTGCAACTCGACTGAGGCCATGCCGGATGAAGGCTTACGTGCAGATCCCATCCGGACCCGTATGGTCCGGTGATTCCCATCCAAATCCGACTCACGGGGGCAACTTAACCTGCTGAGGTGGGTGGCTGGAGGATGGCGAAGAGCCGCGGCGGCCGCTCCCTTGAGAAAGCGGAGAGACCGTTTCGGCCCAGTCCTGCCTATCGCTCCCGACTGTTGGACGGCAGCTGTGCAGCGTTTGCCGTCCTTCCCCGCCGCCCGGCGAACTCACGCTGTAATGCCGGTTGCGGTCATTCAGGTGCGGCGAAGATCTCGGAATCGACGACTGGTCCCAGGGTAGTGCAGACATAGCCCGTCGCCGACGCTCGCGTTGCCGGCGCCATGCGATGTTGAAGGCCAATCGAGTGTCCGCTACCTACGCTGTCCGAGTAGCAGTCTGGGCCCTGAGCGGCTGTATGCGAGCCCGAAGTCGCCGCCAAAAAGCGGTCGATCAATAAGGCACGATTTCAACGCAGCTCAAGCGGGAGGGTGCCGTCGGGATACTCAACCTGCGGCCACGGCGTCCCCGGCTTCATTGCGCCTCCGCTCTCGCACGCGCGGTTAGAGAGCTTCGCCTTGGTGCGGGACTTTTCACATAGGCTCCGCCGAAAGCTGACATCGCCCGTATGGCCCGAAGGGTACTTGCGCACCGTGTTTCGCAATAGGCTCGTCGCGTGTGCGATCTCGCGTACTGATTCGCCTTGGCGGAACCGCGTCCGCCGGAGTTTGCCAATCACGGCCATTGTGATCACTCGTGCCCCCAGCCTGGAGCATCGGCGCCGACCGAAAATAGCCCCACTTTCGAGCGTTATGCCGATCCGGCGCCGCGGTTCAGTACTTGGAAATGAATGCGACGATGGCCTCACTGAACCCACCGGGGTTCTGGCGCGGCATGCCGTGACCCGCGTTGCGAATGAGGACACGCTCAGAGTTCCGGAGGCAAGACTGCATCGCGTCGAGGTACTTCCCGTATTGAGGGGGGCTCTTCTCGCCGCCGAGCAAGAGGACGGGCGAGGCAATGCGGCCCGCGTCGGCGCAGGAGTACGGATCGAATCTGTCGCTGGCCATCCCCTTGAGCGTCCAAGCGTTACCTCGAAGTGCCTGACGGCCCGGCTCGGCCAGTGCCTTCCAGCTGCCGGGACCGGCGATCTCGTCCAAATAGTAGGCGAGGCCGTCGTCGACTTTGCCCCGCTCAAACATGGCGACAGCATTGGCAAGCTGTTGTTGCGCCCTTTGTGCCGTGGCCGCGGCGGTGGGATCGGCAGATTCAAAAGCAGACATGCCGTTGCCTCCCTCCGCGATCGTGAGCGTGCGGAACAAGTCGGGATTCGCCGTTGCCGCATAGAGCGCGAGAGAGCCACCCCTGGAATGGCCAACGAGGTGAACGGGGCCGGCGCCGAGCGCGCGAACGAACGCGGCAACGTCAGACGCGTGCTGACGCATGGAGAAGGCTCCACCTTTGCCATCCCATGGTTCCGGGTAGTAGTGGCGAAGGCTCACGGAGATCACCCGGTACCTGCCGAAAGCGGCTCCATGATCCCGGCGAAGTAGCGATAGTCGAGAGGAGAGCCGTGCACAAGGACAATCGCCTGACCCGCGCCGCGCTCGACATAGGCCATGTCGTAGCCGTTGACCCGCAGGGCCTTCGCGCCTACAGGCAGCTCCCAGGTCCGCGGCGGAGTCTGTGCACACGAAGTAAGCAGCACAGTTGCGACGGTCATCACAGTTGCCAGAGATGCACGCCACATCATCTCGTTCTCCTTGGGTTCAGGTTGGAGTCACACGCGCGCGCTGCGGCTGGGAATCGCTGTCGTCACGCGCAAGTGGCGCCCTCACTGATCGACCAGGCGATTCGCCCTGCTCAGGACGGCCGGCGAAAGCGTCAGCCCGAGTTGTCGCGCCGCATTCGTGTTGATCACCAGTTCCGGCCTCTTGACGATTGCCACGGGTAAGTCGCCCGCCTTCGCCCCGCCAAGGATCTTGGCCACGTAGTCGGCCGCCTGCCGGGTCGATTCGGAGAAGGTCGTCCCGTAATTGAGCAGGCCGCCGCCATCCACATGGTCGATCGGCGAGAGCGTTGGCATCCCGTACTTGGTTGCCAATGCGGCAATCTGCTTGCGGTTTGGCGTGGTGACGGGCGTGGAGATCACAACAACAGCACCTGCGCCGGCTGCCTTGGCAGAGTGCAATTCCTTGTCGAAGTCCGGATTCGGGCCTCTCACCACCTTGAACGTCTGCACCTCCAGGCCAAGCGCGCGTGCGGCGTCTTCGTTCGCCCGGAACAGGTTGGGCGCGGCGCCGTCGTCGCCAAGCAGCGCAACGCGCGTGACGTTCGGCAACACCTCCTTGAGGATCTTCAGTTGTTCGCGGGCTTGCAGTGGATCGAAGGTCGTCAAGCCGGTCACGTTGCCGCCGGGCCGCTCTGCATTGGCCACGAGCCCGAAAGCCACCGGGTCCAGGACGATCTCGAACACGATCGGGATTTCCTTGGTCACGCCGGCCGCCGCGCGAGCTGCGCTGGCCCCGATTGCAACGATCACCTGCGAGTTGGTGTCTACCAGCTGCTTGGCGGATTGCGGCAACAGGTCGAGACGATTGTTCTCAGGCCATCGGCTCTCGATCACGACATTCCTGCCTTGCACGAAGCCGTGGCTCATCAGCGCCGCCGCAAACTCGTCCAGCAGCGAAGGCCCAGAAATTGACGAAGCGCTGGGGCCGAGAAAACCCACCCGGTGAACCGTGGCAAGCTGCTGCGCATCCGCGCGCGAGGGCAGCAGCAAGGCAAGCGCACATGCAATGACAACACCGAACAGCTTGGACATAGGTACCTCCGCCGGTCCCGTCGTGGGATGCGGATTGTACGACTGCGCACGGTGTTCAACCGAGCGTCGGTGGCTATTTCGAGCCCCGGCGTCGCGAGTTCCATGCGATCGCAGGTTAGCCGCCATTAAATACCAGCCCGACCGTAGCGTGAAAGGGAAGTCCGTGTGCAGAAGTCGAGCGCCTCAACCTCCCGATCGAGGCCCTACAACGCTCAGCTTGCACGTTGCTGGAGGGAAGACGAAATCTCGCTCCTCCAGACCAGCCGGTCGGGACGGACTCCTTGTGGCCGGCACCGCCATTCCGAGGTATCCCCAGCAAGCTGCCGTTCGACCGGCAACAGGGCAGCCCTTGGCAAGCCGGGCATACCGACCGATCGCTTCACCGAGTTCTGCGATCGACGGTATGCCCGATTGACCGCCCCCGAATCAAATCTCAGTTTGCTCGGAGATCTCCAAAGCGTCGTCCACCTCGATGCCGAGGTATCTCACCGTTGACTCCAGCTTGGCATGGCCAAGCAGCAACTGCACGGCGCGCAGGTTCTTGGTGCGGCGGTAGATCAACGTCGCCTTGGTTCGCCGCATCGAATGCGTGCCGTACTCAGCGGGATCAAGACCAAGTTCCTCGACCCAGCCCTCGAGAATTCGAGCGTACTGCCGTGTACCCAGTTGTGGTGAGGCGTGGACGCGGCTCGGGAACAAGAAATCCTCGGAGCTCAGCCCCGATTGCTTGATCCACTTCTGCACAGCTTCGCGCGTCACCGGCGTGATCTCGAACTGCACAGAGCGCTGGGTCTTGTGTTGCATCACTACGGCGCGAGTTGCCACCTGGTCGCCGTGGCAGACGTCCCGAACCTTGAGACTGATGAGGTCGCAGCCCCGCAACTTGATGGCGACATTCGCATGGCGAGGCTCAGCACAGACATGGCAGCGGTCAAGCAGATGCTGAAGACTGACTCAGAGGCCGAGCCTGCCACCTTGCGCTGCCGCATCTACGCGCGCGTCTTCGTATGGAATCCGTTGTTCGCCGGCCATGGCGACGCATCTGAGTACGAGCTTTGGTGCCGCAAATTTGGCTGCGCCATTCCAGCTATCGAGTTCCGGCCAAGGCTTGAAGGTTGACGCAACGCTGGTGACGCATTTCCTTGGCTGCCCGAGCGGGCACTACGAATTGATTCAGAGCGCACTCGACGCGGTTTGCCTTGAAGCAACGCGGCAATCGGTCGACCATCACTTCCCAGTAAAGCAAGTACGGAGACAGACGTGGAGACTCAAGTTGTCGACTACATCGTGGTCGGCGCCGGCTCGGCCGGATGTGTGATCGCGCACCGCCTCATCAAGGCGGGTCATTCGGTGCTTCTGCTCGAGGCAGGCCCGACCGATAGGATCAAGTTCGTGAAGATGCCAGCGACGTTCGTTCGTGTCATCGGGACCGAGCGTTCGTGGGTTTACGAAACCGTCGCTCAGCCGCACGCCAACGGCCGCAAGATGTACGTACCGCAGGGACGCATGAACGGTGGCGGCAGTTCGCTCAACGCGATGATCTACATCCGCGGCGCGGCCGCCGACTACGATGGATGGGCTGAGGCAGGCTGCAACGACTGGGCCTGGAAGGATGTTCTGCCCGCGTTCAAGCGCGCCGAGAACAACATGCGCTTCTCCGGCGAGATGCATGGTACCGACGGGCCACTGCATGTCAGCGACACGAAGTACCAGCACCCTCTGAGTCTGGCATTCGTGAAGGCCGCGCAGGAGGCGGGCCTTCCGTACAACGCTGATTTCAACAGCGGCGCCCAGGGGGGCGTGGGCTTCTACCAAACCACGACGATCGACGGCTCGCGCGGCAGCACGGCCGCGACGTACCTCGCCGCGGTTCTCGACGACGCAAAGCTCGCCGTGGTCAACGGCGCCCACGTGCTGCGCGTGACCATAGAGAGCGGCAATGCGACCGGTGTCGAGTACCGCCGCGATGGCGGCGGGACCGTGAAGGCGCTCGCCAACCGCGAGGTCGTGCTGAGCGCTGGTGCGCTCGCGTCGCCGAAGCTGCTGCAGGTGTCCGGTATCGGCCCCGGCGAACTGCTCCGACAGCTTGGCGTCCCGGTGCAAAGCGATCTGCCCGGCGTAGGCGAGAACTTCCAGGACCACTTGGAGATCATTGCGCACGGCCGCTGCAAGGAACCGATCAGCCTGCTCGGCCAGGACAAGGGCCTCACGGCGTTGAAGCACGGCGTGCAGTGGGAGCTGTTCAAGACAGGCCTTCTCACCTCCAACGTGGTGGAGAGCGGCGGCTTCGTCGACACAGCCGGTACCGGGCGCCCAGATGTGCAGTTCCATGTGCTGCCCGTGCTGGTGGGCGACGTGGACCGCCCGATGCCGGAGGTGCACGGCATTTCGATCGACCCCTGTTTCCTGCGCCCGAAGTCGCGCGGACGCGTGCGGGCCGTCAGCGCGAACGCCCTCGATCCGGCGCAGTTCGATGGAGGCTTCCTGTCGGAGCAGGAAGATGTGGATACGCTCGTGCGCGGCCTCAAATTGGCACGACGTATTCTGCGCATGCCCTCGCTGCGCAAGGTCGTCGCCGAAGAGCTCTACCCGGGCCCTCAGGAGCACATGCCCGACAGCGAGCTTGAGCAGTTCGTGCGCCAGTACGCCAAGACCGTCTACCACCCCGTGGGCACCTGCCGGATGGGGAATGATCCGATGGCTGTCGTCGATTCCCAACTCCGCGTGCGCGGCGTCGGCCGCCTGCGTGTGTGCGATGCGTCGGTGATGCCCACCATCTGCAGCGGCAACACCAATGCGCCCACCATCATGATCGCCGAGCGCGGTGCCGAGTTCATGCTCGGCCGCTAAAGCGGTGCGAACTTTCTTCTTCCCCCAACCAACCCGCACCATGAACCCCAAAGACCTTTCCCAACAGGAGCTGGCACGCATCGGCTTCCTCTCGCGGCGCAGCTTCGGCAATTTCATTGACGGCGAGTTCCGCGAATCCCGCAGCGGCAAGCGCATCGATGTCGTCGATCCAGCTTCGGAAATGATCGTGGCCGACACGCCCGACAGCGACCAGGGCGATGTGGATGCCGCTGTCGCCGCGGCGCGCAGGGCACTGGAGGACTCGGCCTGGTCACGCATGCGGCCGGCCGATCGCGAGCGCGCGCTGTTTCGCCTTTCGCAGCTGATCGAAGACCACGCGGACGAACTGAGCGCCATAGAGACCCTGCAAAGCGGCAAGCTGCAGGGCGTCGCGCGAATGATCGACGTGGGCTTTTCCGCCGAGTTCGTGCGCTACATGGCCGGCTGGGCCACCAAGCTCGAAGGCAGCACGTTGCAGCCTTCGATTGCGTTTCCTCCGGACGCTCGCTACCACACCTACACGCAGCGCGAACCGGTGGGCGTGGTCGGCGCGGTGGTGCCATGGAACTTCCCCCTGGCCATCGCCCTGTGGAAGATCGCTCCGGCGCTGGCGGCGGGTTGCACGGTGGTGCTCAAGCCATCGCCTGAAACGCCGTTGACCGCGCTGCGCCTGGCCGCACTCGCGCTGGAGGCAGGCATCCCCGCCGGTGCGCTGAACGTGGTCTGCGGCGGAAGCACGGCCGGCGCGGCCTTGTGCGCGCACCCCGGCGTCGACAAGATCAGCTTTACCGGCAGCACGCCGACCGGGCGCGCCATCGGTCACGCCGCGGTCGACCGCATGGCACGTTTCACGTTGGAGCTGGGCGGCAAGTCCCCCATGATCGTGTTGCCGGATGCCGATCCTGTCGCAGCTGCCGCAGGCGCCGCCATGGGCATCTTTTTCCACCAGGGTCAGGTCTGCGCCGCGAGTTCGCGGCTGTATGTTCACCGCACCCTGTTCGACCAGGTCGTGAACGAGGTGGCACGCCAGGCAGAGGGAATGCGCATCGGCTCCGGGTTCGATGCCACCGCACAGCTGGGGCCGGTCGTGTCGCGCCGGCACTTCGACCGGGTCATGGGTTTCATTGATGGCGCACGCCGCGACGGAGCCACGGCTCTGACCGGCGGTGAACGCGCGCGCGATGCGGGCTGCTTCATCCAGCCCACCGTGCTCGTGGACGTGAATCCCGGCATGCAGGTCGTGCGTGAAGAGATCTTTGGCCCTGTGCTCGTCGCCATGCCCTTCGACGACGTGGAGGACGCCATCCGCCAGGCCAATGACACCCCCTTCGGCTTGGCGGCCAGCGTGTGGTCGAACGACCTGTCGGCCGTGCACCGGATCGTCCCACGCATCAAGGCGGGAACGGTCTGGGTCAACACCCACAACCTGCTCGACGCCAACCTGCCCTTCGGTGGCTACAAGCAAAGCGGCTTCGGCCGCGACCTCGGTCGCGCTGCGGTCGAGTCCTATACCGAACAGAAAAGCGTCTGCATGGCGGTCTGACGCACCGACCCATCTACAACCAAGGGGACAACCATGAGGAAGACAGGAACGCGCCGTTCAAACCGGGGAGATCACATGAAGCAAACTTTTCAGCGAATCCTCGTTGCCGCGGCCTTCGTGGCAGGCAGCAGCGCAATGGCGCAAGGCAAGCCCGTTTGCGGGCTGAACAACGGCAAGGCTGCGACGGGCGAGCCGATCGCGATCGGCGCCGTGGTCGGCAAGACCGGGCCCGACGACTTCAGCGCCTCGGCGCTGGCGGCCCAGGCGTACTTCAAGTGCGTCAATGCCAACGGCGGCATCAACGGTCGTCCGATTGAGTTCACGATCGCCGATGACCAATGGAATCCCGAGGTGTCCGCCCAGGTCGCAGCCAAGCTCGTGAAGGACCGCAAGGTGGTCGCGATGGTGGGCAGCTCCAGCTTCGTCGAGTGCGGCGTCAACGCCAAGATGTACGCCCAGGAGGACGTCATGGTGATCGCCGGGGTCGGCGTGCCTCGCGAGTGCTTCTTTGCGAAGAACTACGTTCCGGTAAATACCGGACCACGCGTGTCCGCCACAGTGGTCGCGATGCACGCCGTGCAGCAATACAAAGCCAAGCGGATGGTTTGCGTCATTCCGAACATACCGAGCCTGGGCAACTGGGCCTGCGACGGCGCGAAGGATTGGGGCAAGGCCAACGGTGTCGAGGTCGACGTGATCACCATCGATCCAGGATCGCCTGACTCCACCTCCACGATGCTGCAGGCTGCCGCCAAGAAGCCGGAGGTCATCATCCTGAACGTGCCCAAGGGCATCATGGTGCCGATGCTCGCAGCGGCCGAGCAGCAGGGTCTCGCCAAGAAGATCCACTTCGTCAGCAGCACGCCCGCCTACAACTTCGACGTGCCGAAGACGATCGGCCCAGCGTGGAGTGGCAACTTCGACATCCACCTGGAGTTCATGCCCGTCGAATCCGCCGGCAAGGACAACATGAACTGGAAGGCGACCATGGAGACCTTCGGTGGCAGGAACGACCCGCGTGACTCCTTCGCGCAGGCGGGCTATCTGGCAGCCCGCATCGCGACCGAGGCCCTGCTCAAGCTCGATCCGAAAAAGATCGATCGCGCCTCTGCCAGTGCCGCGCTGCGCGATGTGAAGGGCTTCCAGAGCGACATCCTGTGTCGCCCGTTCTATGTCGGCGCGGGCGCACGCCACAACGCGAACAGCAGCGGTCCCATCGCCCAGGTGAGCGGCAGCGGCTTCAAGCAGGTGAGCAACGGCTGCCTGATGGCCGCGGACCCTGAACTGGCTGACGTGCGCGCGCAGGAAAAGCAGCTGGGCCTTTAACCCCCCGGGGCCGCTATGTCTGAAATGCTGCCATTCCTGGTCTCTGGCCTCGGCGTCGGCGCGGTGTACGCAATGTCCGGCGTGGGCCTTGTCGTCCTGTACCGCTCTTCGGGTGTGCTGAACTTCGCGTTCGGCGCACTCGGTGCGGTCGCAGCCTATGTGGCGTGGTCGGCATTGGATCGCGGGTGGCCGCTCGCGCTTGCCGCCCTTGCCGCCGTCTTCACCGCCATTGCGATCTCGTTCGCCTACGGACGCCTGCTCGCTCCGCGCCTGGCCACAAGCGACCCCACGGTGCGATCGATCGGCACGCTGGGCCTCGCGCTCGTGCTGCTCGGTTTCACCGAATGGTTTTGGGGAGAGCAGCCACGCAGGTTGGTGCTCCCGACGGACAGCCATGCCATCGAGCTGGCCGAAGTGCGCCTGACCTACACGCGCGTGGTCGGCTTGGCGCTGGCCGTCTCGATGATGACCGCCGTGGGCCTGCTGCTCGCGCGGACCCGCATCGGCCTGGCGATGCGTGCGTTGGCCGACCAGCGCGGACTGAGCGCCATCCTCGGCATTCGGGTGCTCCAAGTCGATACCGCGGCCTGGGTGATTTCAGGCGCTTTCGCAGGCGTGTGCGGCCTGCTGCTGGCCAACATCGTGCGGCTGCAGGCGACGGTGCTGACCTTTCTGGTGATCCCCGCGTTCGCCGCCGCCATCATCGGCCGCCTCTCTTCCCTACCTGCGACAGCCGCCGCTGGCCTGGCCATCGGAATCCTGGAGGCGGTCGCCGTCCTGCTGCCGGGATTCTCGCCATTCAGGGCGGCCACCCCCTTTCTCATCGCGCTCGCCGCCATCGTTCTGTGGCGCGACGCATCCCGCAAAGCATGACTCCTGACTCCGTCCGGCGTGAGCGGCGTGCCGCCCGCCTCAGCCTTGCACGCATGGTGCTTATCGTCCTGGCCTTGGGCGCGCTGCTGCCGTGGGTCGCGAACGCCTACTGGATCAAGACGCTGACCTCCTCCCTGGCACTGGCCATCGCCGCCGCAGGCGTTTCCTTGCTCTACGGCCAACTGGGATTGGTGAGCTTGTGCCAGTACGCCCTGCTGGGTGCGGGAGGCTGGGTGGCGCTGCGTGTCGGCCATGGGCTTCAGTGGCCGTTTGAAGCCTGCGTGCTTGCAGGCGGGCTGTCTGCCGGTGTCCTCGGAATGCTCGCCGGATTGCCGGCCCTGCGCTTGAAAGGCCTTTACCTGGCCTTGGTGACGCTGATGCTCGCAGGAGGGTTCCAGGTGGTGATCAGCGCGACGGGCTTTCCCGATGGCGGCCCAGGCTGGCTTGGACGCATCACTGGCAGCGAAAGGTTGGTAATGCCACGGCCTGCGTTGGCGCAGGACGAGGGCGCCTACCTGGCCTACGTCGCCGCGTGGCTGGCGGCGATGCTCGCCATCATCGAACTGCATCGCCGCACGCGCGCCGGCCGGTCCTGGGCGCTGATCCGCCGAGGCGAGGCGGCGGCCGAGGGTGCGGGAGTCAATGTGCTGCTCTACCAGACCTGGGCCTTCGGTCTCGCGGGCGTCTGCGCCGGCGTGGCCGGCGCCCTGCTGGCGGGCGCAGTGGGCCAGCTTGACGGCCGCGCATTCGCGGCCAGCGAGTCGGTGATGCTCTTCGCGCTCACGCTGATCGGCGGCGCCTATCACTGGGCCGGCGCGCTGGTCGCCGGGCTGCTCCTGCGAGCCGTACCGTCGCTGCTGGTCGACCTGGGAGTAAACGGCTACCTCGCCATGATCTTCTTTGGCGCGGCGCTTCTGCATGCGCTCATCACTGCGCCGCGCGGACTTGTCGGCCAATGGATGGCGGCAATCGCCCGCACGCGCGCACGATGGAGCGGCGCATGATCGACATTCGCGGCCTGACCGTCGCGTTCGGGGCCGTCACAGTCATCGATGGACTGGACGCCGTGTTGGAGGCGCCGGTGTGCGGTCTGATCGGCCCCAACGGCGCCGGAAAAACGACCTTGGTCAATGTTCTCAGCGGCTTTGTCCGTGCCAAGGCTGGTGAGGTGTGTATTGCCGGCACATCGCTTCTGGGTTTGGACACGGCGCGGCGCGTGCGGCTCGGCCTGCGTCGGTCGTTCCAGACCGAGCAGGTGGTGGAAGACCTCAGCACGTGGGACAACGTGCAGGCCATGCTCGATCACGTGCCGCACGCGCTCGGGGACGCCCAGCGGCAGGTCCACCGCGCTCTGGAGCACACAGGCCTGCTGGACTGCGCCGCCACGCTCGGGGGTGAGTTGGACCAGTTCCGGCGCCGCATGGTCGAAGTGGCGAAGGCGCTGGTGGGCAAGCCCCGACTCATTCTCTTCGACGAGCCAGGCGCGGGACTGGACGAGCGCGAATCGCGCGTGCTTCGCGATGCGATAGCCGCCATCCCCGAACAGTTCGGCGCCCAGGTACTTCTGATCGACCATGACGTGGACCTGATCGCCAACCTGTGCACGCAGACGCTGGTGCTCGACTTCGGCAAGAGGCTTGCGCTGGGACCGACGCGCGCCGTGCTTGACGACCCCGTGGTGCGCCAAGCCTATCTCGGAAGCTGACCCATGCTCGAAGTCCGTCAGCTCCACATTTCCCGCGGCGCCAAATCCGTCGTCCATGGTGTCGATCTCGACGTCGCACCCGGCGAGATCGTCGCGCTGCTCGGTCCCAACGGCGCTGGCAAGTCGAGCATCGTGCTCGCGCTGGCCGGCGCCATCGCGCGATCGCAGGGGCAGGTCCGCATGGGCGACGTGGCCCTGGACGGCCTTGCGCCCGACGCGGTGCGCCGGGCCGGGCTCGCCATCGTGCCCGAAGGCCATCACGTGCTCGGCAGCCTGTCCGTCCACGACAACCTGCGTGCGGCGGCCCTGGTGCTCCCCGCCAACGAAGTCGAGACGGCGATCGAGCGCGTGCTGATGACCTTTCCCGAGCTGGCGCCCAGGCTCGAACACCTCGGGCGTTCTCTTTCCGGAGGGCAGAAGCAGATGGTCTGCATGGCGCAGGCGCTCCTGGCGCGGCCTCGCGTCCTGGTGGTCGATGAACTGTCACTCGGTCTCGCCCCTTTGGTTGTGAAGCGACTGGCCGACGTCGTGCAGAGCGTCGCGGCGGACGGTGTTGGCGTACTGCTGATCGAGCAGTTCACCACACTGGCGCTGAGGCTCGCTCAACGCGCCGTCGTCCTGCAAAGGGGCAGAGTCGCTTGGCGCGGCCCGGCGCAAACGCTGCGCGAATCGCCTGAAATTCTGCAAGCGAGCTATCTGGCCTGAACGAGAGATCCGTTCTCGAGCCGCCCGGATCACCAACGACAACACACCAACCACCACGAGACCGAGAGATGCCTACACGCCGGAAATTCACAAGCCAGCTCGCCGGGATCGCAGCATTGACCGCTGCCCCGTTGCGCTACGCGCATTCGCAGAGCATTGAGCTCGCAAAGATACTGGTCGGCTTTCCGCCCGGCGGACCTACGGATACGGTTGCTCGGCGATTGGCCGAAAAGATGCGAGGCGACTACGCGAATACTGTTGTGGTGGACAACAAGCCGGGCGCGGCGATGCAGATCTCCATCTCAGCGCTTAAGGACAGTGCGCCGGATGGAAGAACCTTGCTGTTGTCGCCCACCGCGCCGTTTTCCATCTATCCCTTTACCTACCGCAAGCTCCCCTACGCCATAGAGGACGTGGCGCCGGTCTCATCAGTTTGCTCGTTCGCATTCGGGTTCGCCGTGGGGGCGGCGGTGCCTCCCAGCGTGCGCGGGATCAATGACTACATCGCGTGGTGCAAGGCAAATCCGGGCAACGCCAACTTTGGATCGCCAGCCGCGGGTTCCACGCCCCATCTGCTTGGCATCCTGCTGTCGAAGCTTTCAAACACGGAGTTGACCCACATCGGATATCGCGGAGACGCCCCGGGATTGCAGGATCTGATGGGTGGCCAAGTGTCCGCCTATTCATCGACGGTGGGGAGCTTCCTGCCGCACCTCAAAAGCGGCAGGCTTCGTCTCATTGCTGTCTCAGGGAACGGGCGAAACGCGTTCGTGCGTGACGTGCCGACATACCGTGAGCAGGGATATCCGATCACAGCAACGGAATCGTTTGGCTTGTTCCTTCCGGGAAGGACCCCGCAACATATCGTGCGCCGCGCAGCTGCCTACCTTCAACCAATCCTGGCGCAGGAAGAAGTGGTCGCTGCGCTGGGCGCCGTCGGCATGACTGCGAGATCCAGTACCCCACAGGACTTGGCAAACCTCATCAAGGCCGATACCGAAGAGTGGCGCCGATTGATCAAGATCATCGGCTTTACGGCGGAGTCCTGATGCATCGAGGCGGGATACGCAAAACGGCGGCTCAACGAACGCGCGCGGACGCTCACAGCCAGGCAGCTCAGTTGGCAGGGCGGACCGCATCCCAGCGCCGCGGTCGTTGTTGAAGGATCGTGCAAGGGCATCCTCGCCTACCGAGAGCCATTGCTTCACGCTCTGTTCCTTCGGCGCACGCTCTCAGATTGGTGCATCGCGCACGCTGCCTGCGCTTGATATCAGGCAAGCGTTACGCGCCGACCCTCAGGATCCAACAACCGTCACAACTAGAACAAATATTGTCATCCTGATGTCGAGTTAACTGCCTTGTGCGCGGGAATCTCGGTCACTTCCGACAAAGTGCGCTCACATTGGAGAGAAGAGATCGAATCGCAACTCCGGCACGCAGCGTGCGTATCGGTGTTGCTCCCGGTTCGGACAATTCGTCCTTCAATGCCGGGGCATCGACACAAAAACAACCTCATGAGAAAAATGAAGCAAACAAACCAGAGACTGCACCGTTCGCGCGCTGCGGGTGCTCTGTTGACATCGCTCCTGCTGGTGGCCTGCGGCGGCGGCGAGTCGGGCTCGCCATCGGTGGCCCAGGCGCCTGCACTGGCACCGGCACCGGCACCGGCGCCTCCATCTGCATCTGCGCCTGCACCAGCACCTGCATCTGCGCCAGCGCCAGCGCCAGCGCCAGCGCCCGCACCCGCACCCGCACCCGCACCCGCACCCGCACCCGCACCTGCACCTGCGCCTGCGCCTGCACCTGCACCTGCACCTGCACCTGCACCTGCACCTGCACCTGCACCTGCACCTGCACCTGCGCCGGCACCGGCGCCTGCTCCTGCTCCTGCTCCGGCACCTGCTCCTGCTCCTGCTCCTGCTCCTGCTCCTGCTCCGGCACCTGCTCCTGCTCCGGCACCTGCTCCTGCGCCTGCGCCTGCGCCGGCAGCGGCAGCGGCACCGGCCACGACCAGCGATAGCGGCGGCTTCGCCGGCCAGGTCACAGGCGGCGGCAACGTCGCGGCGGTGACGGTCTCGACCGCGGCGCAGATGCAGGCCGCCATCAACGCCTACACCGGCAACGGCGGGCTCGTGATCCGCTACAACGGAACGTTCGACTTCGCCAGCATCACCGACGCCTGCACGCAGTGGAAGTTGCCCGCTGGCGCCATCGTCGAGATCAAGGACAAGAGCAACGTCACCATCGAGGGCGTCGATGGCTCATCGGCCAACTTCGGGCTGGCCATCAAGGCGGATGCCACGAACATCGTCATCCGCAACATGACGATCGGCCTGCTGCCAGGTTCGATCGATGCGATTGGCATCGAGGGCCAGGGGGGCAAGTTCCCGGGCTACATCTGGATAGACCACAACACGCTGTTCAGCAGCCTGAAGGAGTGCTCGGGCGCGGGCGACCTGGAGTTCGACGGCCTGCTCGACAACAAGGCCGGCGCGCACCACCTCACCTACTCCTACAACTACATCCACGATCACCACAAGGTCGGCCTCATCGGCTCGAGCGACACCGATTCCAGCGATCGCTTCATCACCTTCCACCACAACGTCTACGAGAACCTCGGCTCGCGCCTACCGCTGCAGCGCGGCGGCTACACCCACCTCTACAACAACCTGTACAGCGGCGTGATCACGACGGGCGCCAACATCCGCATGGGCGGCTTCTCGCTGATCGAAAGCAACTACTTCGAGAATTCGCAGAACCCCGTGACCTCGCGCGACAGCTCGGCCATCGGCTACTGGGAACTGCGCAACAACAACATCAAAACCCCGGCCGACTTCAGCGTCTTCGGCATCACCTGGGTGGCCAGCGGGTCCTCTCCGTCGCGCGACGCCACCGACTGGATCACGACTGCCGCCTTCCCGGTTGGCATTCCCTATGCGTACACGGCGCAGGATCCGGCCTGCGTGAAGCAGAAGTTGCCCGCGGTGGCCGGCGCGGGTAAGGCGCTCGCCCGTCTCACCTGCACCTGACGACGGTCGCTGGCGATGGCGCAACCAGAGCCCGATGGCGGGCGGGTCACCATCCAAAACCGGCGTGTCGATGGTTCGATTCGCGGCGCGCTGCGGGAGCGTCGCTTACTGTAGAACCGCAGTGCGACGTGAAGCGAGGGCCAGGCGCTGGCATTCGCCCGGTGTCATGCCGTATTGCTGCTTGAAGAGGCGGCAGAAGTGGGCGCTGCTCTTGAACCCCCACGCGTAGGCGATTTGCGCAGCGGATCGGCCACCGTTGCACTCGTGCATGAGTGCTGCATGGCAGCGCTCGAGCCTCGCATTCCAGATTTGCCGCTCCAGGCCCATCGGATCGTCTTCGAAGACCCGGTGCAGGTAGCGCTTGGAACAACGCAACGCATCGGCGATGCCCTGGATGCTCAGGTCTGGCTCACAAAGGTGGGCGTGAATGTACTGCCGCGCACGCAGCTTCAGAACAGAAGGCAGGGGCACCGGCTCGCCGATCCGTCGGAAGCTCTCGGCCAGAGTTGAGCCGAGAAGCCCCATGACAGACTCGCTGATCGCCTGGCCGACGCCGTCTGGCAGGCCGGGCAATTGCTCACTCAGCGCGCGCAGGTAGGTGCCGAATACGCCATGCAGGCCTGCCACATTGTCGTGGCCAGTCTGGCCCGCCAGGGGGCCGGACAGCTTCAGCCCTGAAAGAAGCACACGCGGCACCTGAGTCACCAGCAGCGTGCAGCGCTCCCTGTTGGTGATCGAGTACGGCGCGCGGGGGTCGTAAAGGATCCACTGCCCCGGCGAAAGCTCCACGCGGCGCTGCTGTTGCTCGACGATGCCGCTGCCGGAGACCTGCAGCACCAGCTTGTAGAACTCGTCCGTCGGGAGCTCACCGCAAGTGTTGTCGCGCGCCACGTGGTGGGCCGGCGCGGTAATGCTGAACATGCGCAGGGCGCCGACTTCGTAACTATCGAGTGATGCATCGAGCGGCTCTTCATCCAGGCTGGACACCTTCAGACGCCCAAAGTACCGCGTGTTGATGCTGCTCCATGCGGCGGCACGCTCGCAGACGAACACGCGGTTTGTTGACCAATGGGTATTGTGCATGGTGACCCCCAGAAATTGAGGACGGGGCAGTCTATGTCGGCTGTTCTTACGTCGAGTCGGTAGAAACGAGTAAGGAGCGCCGTCATTATTCCATCACGCGGCTCAATAGATTGACTGACAGTGCACACGTGGAGCTCCGGTGCGGATACATCGGCTGCTTTTGCTCTGGCCTCGTCGGAACTGGGCGCTTTCGACATGCTGCTCTCCTGCGACGACGCGTTGTGCGAGAAGCCCGATGCGCGCTACTTCGCCTACGCCCGCAGCCGCCTGCGATGCTTGCGATATGCTTTCATGGTCCAACGTGTCGACCGCGAGATGCGCATCGACGAAATGCAGATGCTCCGTCGGTCGCGCTCGGATGCCTTCAGCAATGCGCTCGCACAGCTGGCCTCCATCGAGGAGCTCGCGCGCAAACTGCACGCAGGTGATCGTCAGGATGCCTCCTATGAGGATTTGGCCAACATGATGGTGGCCGTTCGCGAGACCTTGACTGGTGAGCGCTAAAAGAACGCAGATGGATGCCTGGGTTCGAACGCTTTTTTGGACGGCGGTTAACGAGGAGCAATTTCGGTCAGGGCCAGCTTAATGCCGAATCCGGCGAACATGACGCCCGCCAGGCGGTCCAGCCAATGCAGGCCGCGCTGCACGGCGCCGCAGTGGGCCATCCAGCCGGCAGCCAGCGCCCAGCCGCAGTTGAACGGGAGGGAGTTGAGTTTGAACAAGGTGCCCAACAGCACGAAGGTCCATGCCTTGTTGGGCGCATCCGGTGCAATGAATTGCGGCACAAAGGCCAGGAAAAAGATCGCCACCTTAGGGTTTAGCACGTTGGTCCAGAAGCCCCCGAGGAGCACACCCGCCAGGCTAGTGGCCGGCCGCGCCTGCGCCAGGGCGATCATCTCCGCAGTAGCCCGCGGTGCTCTGGCTAGCAGCAGTTTGGCGCCGACCCACAGCAGGTACGCTGCGCCAATCCACTTCAGCGTGGCGAAGGCGGTCGCGGACGTCGACAGCAGCGCACTCACGCCCAGCGCGGCCGCGAAGATGTGCACAAAGCCACCGGCTGTGATGCCAAGCCCCGCCACCAAACCGGCCTGAGTTCCGGACCTTAGCGAATTCGTGACGATGTACAGCACGTCCGGCCCGGGCGTGAGGTTCAACAGCCAGCCGGTGGCGATGAACAGCAACAGGTATTGGGTGTCAGGCATGAAAGTTCTCCCGAAGCGCGGTTTCGATCTCAATTAGCCGGATCAGATACGGACCGTATTGCTTATTGGCCGCGAACGCTGCAGCTGCTTGCTCAAGCGCGCGCATCGCGGCTAACATGGGCCAAGACTTATCCCTATGCGGGAGCGAAGCTTGAGACTGGGCCCTGCGCAGCACTGCTCTTCGCGCTCTGCGCAGGTCATGTCACAGGATGCAATACATCCGATGATCGATGCGGCCAGGGCCGTATTCGCCGTAGCCGACGGTGACCATTCCGGAAAGCCAGGAGTAGCGCTCGTCGGACGTCTCAAACCTAGGCGTTGGACGGATGTATGTTTCATCAAAGGACAGCCGCTCGCCCTTGGCCAGACGCTGACGGCCATCCGCCGGGTACCTGAGGAGGCCTTGCGAGTCATAGTGAATGAGAACGCCATCATGGGTGCGCAAGGTGGCGCGAACATCCATGCGGCTGATCCCGTCAGCACCGAGGTGGACCCAATCGCCGCCGCCCGGCAGCATTTCGCCTCGGAAGCGGGGGCCTTCGAAGCGTCCGCCCTTGACCACGAAGGTCAAGCGGGTGCCGAGATGGGTCTTGATCACCTGGCCGAGCTCCAGGTCGATGCTGAGATCGCATAGATGCTCGACCGGCAGCGCGTTGATCAATGGTCGATCGAACAGCGGTGTCACGGGAGCGGCGGTGGAGGTTTTTGCGTTCGTCATGTTTTTACCCTCATTTCGCTTCGAGTGCTGCTTTGACTTGAGCAAAATCGAAGAAGGTATCTTTCCTTGTGACAAGTCCAGCGCCATCCACTTCCACGACATCGAGCGCATGGAACTTTCTGGGCTCTTTTCCGGGCGGTTGGAACGTTAGATCCCAATCGAGTGTCCAGTGCTTGTCGCCAAGAAGAAGGCGGCGTATCTCGACGCCGAAATTGGGATAGAGCTCAAACACCCCGGCGAACTCTTTGAGCAGCGCAGCCTTGCCCTTGACCTCTCCGCTACGACCATGCGCCTGAAAGGTCGAGTCAGGCGCATGTAGCGCGACAATGGCTTGGGGATCGTGCGAGAGCCATGCCGCAGCGTAGCGGTCGGCGATTGCGGCAAGATTTAGCTTTGTAGCTTCAGACATATTGAAAACCTTTCTGTATCAGTAGCCTCTATTCGCGGTGCATCAGCTGATTCCGCGGCTCGCGACTGGTTGGTAGGCCCTCTCGCGAACACGACAACTATACCTATGATTATCATAGCCACATGAAATGTGAGGAAGAAAATGGCTAGAAGTGCGTCGCCATCGGTGGCACAGGACACCCTCTGCCCGGTCGCGTTGGCTCAGAAGATCGTCGGCGACCGCTGGACAGTTCTGGTGCTGCGCGAGTTGTTCCTCGGGAGCCATCGCTTCGAGGAGATTCAGGCGCAGATACAGGCCACGCCACAGATGCTGGCGGGTCGGCTGAAGAAACTCGAATCAGACGGAATGATCGAACGCCGGCCGTACAACACAAGGCCGCTGCGGAACGAGTACTACCTCACCGAGATGGGCATCGGGTTTTACCCCGTATTTCTGGCATTTCGCGCGTGGGGTGAGACTTGGTGCAAGTCCAGGAAGCAAGAGGTGGCCATTCGCTACACGCACGTTCCGTGCGGAAAGGATCCGGGATTGGGTCCGATGTGCCAGGAATGCGGGAAAGAGATGCGCAGGGAAGAACTTTCCGCGACGCTTAGCAAGTCGTTCGACGCTGAGCGACACGAGCGCAAGGAAGCATTCAAACGCAATCAAGTCTGACTCGCTTCCTCTAGGGACGGTCTGCAGAACACGCGCTGTGCTCACGATTGAATGAATAGGTCGATGCCAATGCATCCGAACATCTCGATGGAGCAGACTTGGCATCGGTTTGCTATGCGGCGTAGCCCTCGCGGAGGCCAGGCGAGCCCGATTCGGGCCTCGCAGACGCACTCACCCCTCGATTCCGATCAAACGCCGTCGGGCCATCCACAGGTTCGACAGCGCGAACAGCGTGACGATCTGCGCCGTGTTCTTGGCCAGCCCTCGGTAGCGCACCTTTGTGAAGCCGAACTGCTGCTTGATGACCCGGAACGGGTGCTCGACCTTGGCTCGAATGCTGGCCTTCATCTTCTCCACACGCTCGGCCACGAACTCTGGCTCGATGAACGGGTTGAGCATCCTGCGCTTGCCCGGACGCATCGCTACATGCCAGGTCGGCCCAGAAGCCTCTGTGCGGTTGTGCACGCCCTGGTAGCCCGCATCTCCGAAGGCAGCATGCTCCTCGCCATGCAGCAACGCGCCGGCGACGTTGATGTCACTCACATTGGCTGCGGTGCCCACCACCGTGTGGACCATGCCCGAGGTGGCATCCACGCCAATATGAGCTTTCATCCCTAATGTGGTGTCGGTTCATATGTGGCGCCCGGCGGCATCCCCCTCGGGAGGCCGGTCGCTGAGCACCACATAAATTCAACGGCGGCGTAGCGTCGGGTCCCCTCAGTTCACAAGGGGATCCGATCATGCTCGAGACTCTGTTTCGGTATTCGCGCGTTCTGGCCCGGCACCTCGATGGACCGGCAGCCGAGGAGCGAGACTGCTTTGTTGCACACTTCGCCGCGTCCGGTGCGACGAGGGACTCGGTTGCCAACCTGGCCAGCGAGCTCCTGGTCGTCGCGCAGCGCCTAGACGTCAGCGGTACGAGGAGCGTGGCGCCCGAGGAGGTCGCCTCGGTTGCCGATCGTTGGGTCCGGCATCACCGACGACGCGGCCGCAGCATCTCACCCGATAGGCGCCAGAGATTCGTGCAAGTGGCCACCGACTGGCTACGATTCATGGGGCGTCTGCAGTTACCGTCTTCGAAGCCGGGGGCGGGCACTGATTTCGTGGACGAGTTTGCGCTGCACATGCAGCGAGAGCGTGGCCTGTCGCCGAAGACTGTCAACAACCGCTGCTGGCATGTTCGGGCATTTCTGACGTGGCTCGATGACCAACACAGTGGCGCCAACATGGCTACCTTGGAGCATGTGGATGCGTTCCTGTCGATGCGGGGTGCACGGGGGTGGTGCCGGGCGTCCATCGCGACAGCAGCCACTGCATTGCGGTCCTTCTACGCGCACATGGCCGCAACGGGTCGTTGCGCAAAGAGCTTTGTCGCCGGGATCGAGGGCCCACGCCTGTTCAGGCAAGAGGCGCTGCCTGCCGGTCCGTGTTGGGACGACGTTCAGCGGCTGATCGCGAGCACCGACACGGATCGACCCAGGGATATCCGCGACCGAGCCGTCCTGATGCTCCTTGGAGTCTATGGCCTGCGGAGCAGTGAGGTCGTCGCGCTAACTTTGGATGACATCGACTGGGAGCGCGACATCCTTCACGTCACACGTCCCAAGCAGCGCTGCAAGCACGATTACCCGCTGGCCACTGAGGTCGGCAATGCGATCCTTCGCTATGTGCGCGAGGTGCGACCGCGGTGCGCATCGCGCAAGCTGTTCTTGACGCTCAGAGCACCGTTAGGGCCGCTAGCGCCACATAGCCTGCGCTACGCGGTGGCGCCACGCATTCAGGCGCTGGAGATCCGCTGTCCCCGACTGGGACCTCACGCTTTGCGCCATGCCTGTGCAGCTCACCTTGTGGCCGAAGGCCTGTCCCTCAAGCAGATTGGCGATCATCTCGGCCACCGCAGTTCCTCCGCCACGCGCACCTACGCCAAGGTGGATCTTGCTGGCCTGCGTCAGGTTGCCGAGTTCAGTCTGGAGGGACTGCTATGAAGACCGAGCAAGCCGTCGCGACCTACGTGGGCTACAAGCAATCTCTGGGGATGCGCTTCGTGACCCAGGCGCGCATGCTGAAGGCATTCAGCAAGAGTATGGGAGGCATCGAAGTCGACCGGATCGGGCCGACGTCGGTGCGCGCCTTCCTTGATGGCAACGGGCCGATGACGCGGTCCTGGCACTGCAAGTTCGGAACCCTTACCGGCTTCTACCGCTTCTGTCTCGCCCGCGGGTACGTCTCCAGCGTGCCGCTGCCCACCTCAGAGCCGAGGTGTCCCCAGACGTTTACTCCCTACATTTATTCGGAGGATGAGATCAGGCGACTCCTGCAGGCAGCCGCTGGCCGTGCTCACCGCAGAATCGATGCGCCCACCAGCCGAACTCTGCTCCTGTTGCTGTACGCAACAGGACTGCGCATCAGCGAAGCGCTGAACCTGAACCTGGCCGACGTCGACTTGGACGATTGTGTCCTTCACGTGCGCGGGTCCAAGTTCTACAAGACACGACTCGTGCCCATAGGCACCGACCTGACGCAGGTCTTGCGCGAGCACGTGAAGCGGCGTTACAAGCGTTCGCCGCTGGATCCCGACGCGCCATTCCTGCTGACATCTCGAGGTGATCGAGTCTCGCGGTCGGGCGCCGAGCAAGCCTTCAGTCAGATGCGATCGCAGGCCAAGGTGTGTCGACATGATGGCGCTCGATACCAACCCCGCTTGCATGACCTACGCCATACGGCGGCCGTGACGCGTCTTGTGCGGTGGTATCGCGAAGGAGTCGACGTGCAGCGCATGCTGCCTCAGTTGGCGACGTACCTGGGCCACGTGCACATCAGCGGCACGCAGTGCTATCTGAGCATGACCCCCGAGTTGCTGCAGCAGGCCAGCGCGCGCTTCGAGCAATTCTTCCTCGGGGAGACCAGCCATGCGTGAGACCAGCACGCTGGGTCCGTGGATTCGCCGATTCCTGCTGGAGCACCTGGTCAGCGAGCGCAATCTGGCTGCGAACACGCAGCTCAGCTACCGAGACACGATGTGCCAGCTGCTGCCCTTCGTGTCGGGGCGCCTGCATAAGGCCGTGGATCGACTGGCGGTGGTCGATGTGTCGCCGCAGTTGGTGCGGGAGTTCCTCAGTGACGTCGAGACTCACCGAGGCTGTGGTATCGCCACGCGCAATCAGCGCCTGGCGGCCATTCACGCCTTGGCCCGATTCGTCGGTGAACACAGCCCCGAACACATCGCCTGGTGTGCACAGGTTCGCTGCGTGCCCTACAAGAAGGGGACCCATGCCGCAGTGTCATACCTCGGCAAGGCGGAAATCGACGCGCTGCTGGCCTGTCCGAACCGGCGCACGGAACAAGGCCGTCGAGACTACGCGCTGCTCCTATTCCTCTACAACACGGGGGCGCGCGCCAGCGAGGCATCGGAGCTGATCGTCGGGGACCTGCATCTTGATCAGGCGAGCGTGGACATTCTCGGCAAGGGGCGTAAACGCCGCCAATGCCCACTGTGGCCAGCGACGGTGCGGGAGTTACGCGCGCTCGTGGGCGAACGCTCCCGGCAGGAGCACGTCTTCCTCAACCGGTGTGGCCAGCCGACGACGCGGTTCGGCGTTCACGCATTGGTCGAGCGCACCGCTGCGAGAGCCAAGGACCTCATGCCCTCTCTCGCGACGAAGAGAATCAGCCCGCACTCCATTCGCCACTCCACGGCCTCGCATCTGCTCAATGCGGGCGTCGACATCAATACCGTGCGAGCCTGGCTCGGACATGCATCACTCGACACGACCAACGTCTACGCCGAAATCGACCTCGAGGGCAAGGCGCGAGCGCTTGCGAAGTGCGAGATCTCTGCGGCGCAGAAGCCAAGCAAGCCGTGGCATTCCCAGCCGCACATCATGGAGTTCCTAAGATCGCTGTGACCGGAATTTATGTGGAGCTCAGCGACCGGCCTCCCGAGGGGGATGCCGCCGGGCGCCACATATGGACCAACGCCACATTAGGCATGAGATGTGGTCGACCACATCTCATCCCGAAGAACCACTGGTTGCCTTTCTTAACCTGATGCATTTCCAGATCGCGCTCACCTTCGGCGTTCTTGGTCGAGCTCGGCGCCGAGATCAACGTGGCGTCCACCACGGTCCCCGTGCGCAGCAGCAGGCCCTTGGCTTGCAGGATGTCGTTGACCACGCGCAGCATGTCGGTAGCCAGGTCGTGAGCCTCCAGCAGATGGCGAAACCGAAGGATGGTGGTCTCGTCGGGCAGGCGGCTCACGCCATCGCCCAGGCCCGCAAACTCCCGGTACAGCGGCACGTCGTGCAGCGCCTCTTCCATGGCTGGGTCGCTCAGACCGAACCACTGTTGAAGATAGTGAATGCGCAGCATCGTCTCGATCGCAAACGGCGGGCGTCCGGTCTTTGCTCGCGGCGCATGCGGCTCGACGACCTGTACCAACGCGCCCCAGGGCACCACCCGATCCATCTCCTCGAGAAACTCGCGCTTGCGCGTCTTCTTGGTGGACAGGTTCAGGCCGAGGCCGAGCTGATTTGGAGGCGTCACACGTTTGGAAATCATGGCTTCAGATCATGCAAGGCTTGGGCCCGTTTTGCAGACCTTCCCTAGGGCTTCTTTCAGGTGATCGCGCCCAGTTGCCAGGGCACGAACTCGTTCTGGCCATAGCCGTGCAGCTCGCTCTTGGTCTTCTCGCCCGACGCGATCCGCAGGATCTGCTGGAAGATCTGCTCGCCCATCGCATCCACCGACACCTCCCCATCGACGATGCCGCCGCAGTTGATGTCCATGTCGGCAGACTGGCGCTGCCAGAGCGCGGTGTTGGTCGCCAGCTTCATGGACGGCGCGGGTGCGCAGCCGTACGCCGAGCCACGGCCGGTGGTGAAGCAGATCAGGTTGGCGCCGCCGGCCACCTGGCCGGTCGCGCTCACCGGGTCGTAGCCGGGCGTATCCATGAAGACCAGGCCGCCCGCGGGCACGGGCTGCGCGTACTCCACCACGTCCACCAGGTTGCTGCTGCCGCCTTTGGCGACGGCGCCCAGCGACTTCTCGAGGATTGTCGTCAGCCCGCCGGCCTTGTTGCCGGCGGAGGGGTTGTTGTTCATGTCTGCGCCCATGCGCTCGCAGTAACGCTCCCACCAGCGGATGCGGTCCAGCAGCTTGCCGGCCACGGCGCGGCTTTGCGCGCGTCGCGTCAGCAGGTGCTCGGCGCCGTAGATCTCCGGCGTTTCCGACAGGATGGCGGTGCCGCCGTGGCGCACCAGCCGGTCCATCGCTGCGCCCAAGGCGGGGTTGGCGGTCATGCCGGAATAGCTGTCGGAGCCGCCGCATTGCAGCCCCACCATCAGGTGGCTGGCGGCCATCGGCTGCCGTTCGGCACGGTTGGCGTCGGGCAGCAGCCCGCGCACCGCGTCCACCCCGCGCTGCACGGCGAGCGCGGTCCCGCCGCTTTCCTGGATGGTGAAGGTCTTCAGGGACGCGCTCGGCTGCAAGCCCTGCGCCTCGATCCATCCGGCGATCTGATTCGTCTCACAGCCGAGGCCGATCACCAGCACCGCCGCGAAGTTGGGATGCAGCGCATAGCCCGCCAGTGTGCGGCGCAGCACGCGCAGGCCTTCGCCGTCGGCATCGACCGCGCAGCCAGCGCCGTGGGTCAGCGCTACCACGCCATCGATATTCGGGTAATCCGCCAGCGCCTGCGGCCGCACGTCGCGGCGAAACTGGTCGGCGATGGCACGCGCCACCGTGGCCGAGCAGTTCACAGAGGTCAGGATGCCGATGTAGTTGCGCGTGGCGACGCGTCCATCGGCGCGGACGATGCCCATGAACTGCGCCGGCTGCTCCGCCGGCACGATCGGCTTCGCGTCGAGGCAGGCCACCGCGGCCGCATCACGGTCGAACGAGCCCATCGCGAGGTTGTGCACGTGCACGTGCTGCCCCGCGCGGATCGCCTGCGAGGCGAAGCCGATGATCTGCCCATAGCGGCGCACCGGCTCGCCGATGGCGATGTCGCGTACGGCGAGCTTGTGCCCGGTCGGGATCATTCCCGAGACCGTCACGCCCTCTTCGGCCAGCCGCGTGCCGGAGATGAGCTGGCGCCGGGCAATGACGACGTTGTCATCGACATGCAAGCGGATGGTTTGCAGCGTCGCGACGGCGCGAGGCATGCCGGCGTTCGAAGCGGTGGCCATTTACAGCCTTCCCGTCGCCAGCAGACCGCGGCCTGAGAGGTTGGCGATGAGAGCGCGCAGGCCGAAGGTCCAGGGCGCAATATCCTCGCAGTGGCGCACCCGGTTGCACAACTCGCCGAGCCGCGCGCTGCGGATGCTGACGCGATCGCCCACCTTGTGCGTGAAGCCGCCGCCCGGATGGTCGCGGTCCTGCGTCGGGGCGAAGAGGGTGCCCAGGAACAACATGAAGCCGTCGGGATACTGGTGCGCGGCGATGGCCTGGTCGACGAGGTCCTGCGGCTCGCGGCTGATGAACTGCATGGAGTTGATGCCGTCCAGCGCGAAGCCTTCCGGGCCGTCGACCCGCAGGTTCACCACTTCCTTGCGGACGTCGGCCAGGCCGAAACTCCGGTCGAAGAGGCGGATGAAAGGGCCGATCGCGCACGATGCGTTGTTGTCCTTGGCCTTGCTCAGCAGCAGGGCACTGCGGCCCTCCAGATCACGCAGGTTCACGTCATTGCCCAGCGTTGCGCCGACGATGCGACCGCGGCTGTCGACCGCCAGCACCACCTCGGGTTCGGGGTTGTTCCAGGATGAGTCTGAGCGGACACCGATGTCGGCGCCCGTGCCCACGGCCGACAGCACCGGCGCCTTGCTGAACACTTCGGCATCGGGGCCGATGCCCACCTCCAGGTACTGCGACCAGAGGCCTTGCTGCTGCAGAACCTGCTTCAGCGCCGTGGCCTGCGGCGAGCCTGGCTTCACCGCTGACAGGTCGGTGCCTATCTGCGCCACCACGCGCGCGCGCACGGATTCGGCGCGTTGGGCGTCGCCGGCGGCCTGCTCCTCGATCACGCGCTCCAGCATGCTGCTGGCAAAGGTGACGCCGGCTGCCTTGACCACCTGCAGGTCGCAGGGGGCGAGCAGAAAGGGCCGGGCCGCATCGCGCGTCGACTCGTCGCCGTTGGCCAGCAGTTCATCGAGACTCGCGATGCGCTCGCCGGTGGCCTCGCGCACGGCGCGGGCCGGCTCGGGCAGATCGAGCAGGCTGCTCATGGTGGGGAACTCGGCGCTCAGGTCATGGATTCCGCCCTCGCGGATCGCCACCACGGAGGGGCCCGCGAGTTCGGGGCGCCAGACACGGCCCACGAGAATGCCGGTGTAGCCGTCGTCGGGGAGGCAGCGCTCGGCGCGCAGTGCGAGCGGGATGCTCATGGGGTACTCACTTTCGCAGGTTGGCACGGGTCACTGGCCCTTCAGGCCGAGCTTCTGGATCAGCGTGCGGTAGTAGGCGTGGTCGCCCCCTTGCAGCATCAAAGCTGCGGCAGGCGGGCTTCGCGCCAGCGCGCCCCCATGGCTTCGTCGTCGTAAGCCACCACGCTCTGGCGCTGCTCGCCCAGCAGGGGGTTGCCCAGCGCGACGCGGTCACCCGCCTTCAGGAACAGCGGCGGCTTGTGGCCCAGGCCCACGCCCGGCGGCGTGCCGGTGGCGATCACGTCGCCGGGGGCCAGGGCCATGAAGCGGCTCAGGTAGGACACGATGTGCGCGACGCCGAAGATCTGCGTGCGCGTGTTGCCGCTCTGGCGCTGAACGCCATTGACCTCCAGCCACAGGTCCATGTCCTGCGGGTCGGGGACTTCGTCGGCGGTTACCAGCCATGGGCCCAGGGGCGCATAGCCGTAGTAGCTCTTGCCCTTGGTCCACTGGCCTTCGTACTCGAGCTGCCAGGCGCGCTCCGAAACGTCGTTGCACAGGCAGTATCCCGCGACGTGTCGCAAGGCATCCTCTTCGCGCACGTGCCACGCCGGCGTGCCGATCACCACCGCCAGCTCCACCTCCCAGTCCAGCTTGACCGAACCCGGCGCGAGGATCAGCGCGTCGTTGGGGCCGGCCGCAGCGCCGGTGTGCTTGTTGAACACGACGGGCTGTGAAGGGATGGGGGTGTTGGTTTCGGCCGCGTGGTCGGAGTAGTTGAGGCCGATGCAAACCAGGTTGGGGATGCTGCCCACACACGCGCCCAGCCGGACGCCCTCGGGTGCGGCCGGCAGTGTGGCGAGGTCGATCTCGCGCAGGCGCGCCAGCGCCGCCGGTGACAGCGTACGGGCATCGATGTCCGGCACCACGCCCGAGAGGTCGCGCACGACACCTTGAGCGTCGATCACCCCGGGTTTCTCGCTGCCGCGAGCACCGAATCGGACGAGTTTCATTTCTTGTGTTCCTTTCAGGTTCAGTGCACCGGCTCGAGCCGCTCGCCCGAGTCCGCACGGAACAGATGCAAATGCGCGCTGTCAGCACCCAGGCGCACTTGGTCGCCGGGGCGCACGCTGACCCGTTCGCGCAGCACGCAGGTGAGCTTGGTTCCACCCGCATCAACGACGAGGTGCGTCTCCGAGCCGGTGGACTCCACCACTACCACGCGCGCCTCCACGCCCGCGCCGTCCAGCCGCAGGTGCTCGGGCCGCACGCCCAGCGTGAGCGCCTGGCCGCTTGTGGCCGGCACGCCAGGCACGGCCCAGTGGTTGCCCGCGTTGTCCACAACGCCCTGGTCGTTGACCTTGACGGGCAGCAGGTTCATCGACGGCGAGCCGATGAAGGCCGCGACGAAGACGTTGCGCGGGCGGTCGAACAGCTCCAGCGGCGTGCCCACCTGTTCCACCACGCCGTCGTGCATGGCGACGATCTTGTCCGCCATCGTCATGGCCTCGATCTGGTCGTGCGTGACGTAGATGGTGGTGGCCTTCAGACGCTGGTGCAGCTCGCGGATCTCGGCGCGCATTGCCACGCGCAGCTTGGCGTCCAGGTTGGACAGCGGCTCGTCGAACAGGAAGACCTGGGGGTCGCGCACGATGGCGCGGCCCATGGCGACGCGTTGGCGCTGGCCGCCGGAGAGCTGCTTGGGCAGCCGCGCCAGCAGCGGCTCCAGCCCCAGGATCTTGGCCGCGCGCGCCACGCGCTGCTCGATCTCTTGCTGCGGCGCATGGCGCAGCTTCAGCGAGAACGCGAGGTTATCGGCCACGGTGAGGTGCGGGTACAGCGCGTAGTTCTGGAACACCATGGCGATGTCGCGCTCCTTGGGCAGCAGGCCGTTCACGCGGCGCCCGCCGATGCGGATCTCGCCGGCGTCGATGCCCTCCAGCCCTGCGATCATGCGTAGCAGGGTGGACTTGCCACAGCCCGAGGGGCCGACCAGCACCACGAATTCACCGTCGCGGATGTCGATGCTCACGCCGCGGATCACCCGCGTGCTGCCGAAGGACTTGGTTGCGTCCTGGATATCAACGGTTGCCATTTGGGTACCTCGTTCAAAAGGGATGTTGTTGCCGCGCGAAGTCGGTCGCGTGCCGCTGCGCCGCCGCAGCCGCGCGCGCCTCCGGGTCCAGGGGCGAGTTGTGATCGCTCATCCCGCTTGCCAGGCGGTCTTTAGCCGCGTGTGTTCATGCAGGTAGCGGCCCACGGCAGCCTCGCGCAGTTCGGTGAACTGTTGCAGCAGCGTGAGGGCCGCCCCAAAGGCGTCGACATCGCAGCCCTCCAGCAACACCACCCAGCGAGCCGGCGCCAACAGGTCCTTGCGATCCTTGCTTTCGGCGGTGGACTGGCCCGACACGCCGGCATCGGAGCGCAGCAGGTGCGCACTGCTGATGCGCGGCAACCGTGCAGCGGCTTCCAGCGCCGAGGTGAGACGCGGCACCATGTCGTGCACAGCGTCGTCCGCGATGTCGAAGCGCATGGCCAGCATCGCGCCACCCGAGCCCACGCCGTGACTGGCCACCACGCGCGTGAGTGAGCGCGTGGTCGTCTGGAAATGTGCGGTGGTCGCACGCGTCCATTCCGTCGGCTCGTTCAAGCGCGAGAGATAGTCGCTGCCCTGGATAACCTGGAAGCTCGAGGTTTCGTACAGGGTGAAGAACTCCGGCTGCGTGGCTTCATCGGCAGCGCGATAGCGCCGCCCCCGCACAAAGCCGGGAATGCCCACGCGCTCGGGCATGTGCTCGTGCAGATGCCAGGCGTAAAACTCCGCGCGCCCGGCCTCGGCGATGTCGTTCCAGATAGCCACTGCACCTTCACCTGCCAGCATGGTTTTGCTCCTTGAATGTTGGGGGTGGCTCGGCCTCGCGCAGGTTGAGCGCGACTTGTCCGACCCCTTCGAAAACACAGCGCAGCCGCTCGCCGGGCCGCGCACGGTGGACGCCGGTATGGGAACCGGCCAGCACAAAAGTCCCCGCCGCGAGGGTCTGGCCGCGCAGCGCCAGGTGGTTGGCGAGCAAGGCGACCGCGAGTAGCGGGTCTCCAAAAGGATTGCCGCCCGGTTTGTCGACCACGGGCACGTCGTCGGCCCACAGCGTCACGCGCAGCTTGTCGAACTCCAGCGGGCGCCAGTCGCTGCACGGCGCACCGAGCACCACCGCGCCATGGCCCATGCCATCCGCCACGATGTGTTCGCGCGGCGAGGCGAACCTGGCCGGCAACCGGCTGCACAGCAGTTCGAGGGCCGGCATGACAACGCCCACGGCCGCCATCACGTCGTCGCGCGTGCATCCGCCCAAGGGCAGGGGGCGGTCGATGCGCAAGGCCAGTTCGCATTCGACACCGTCGCGAAGCAGCGCGGTGTCGGCGAGGACGGCATCGGACGCCATGCACCCGATGTCGAACAGGGGCGCCGAGATCAACTCGGCGGCGGGCGGCGCCGCGAGCTTCCAGCCCACGACCGTGGCGCCGAGTTCGGCGCGCACGCTCTCCTGCAGGCGATAGGCGCCCTCGAAGTCATCCAGGTTCTCCAGAGCGTGAGCCGTCATGAAGCCATTGGTGCGGCGCGCGACAGCGAGCTCGCGCGCCAAGCGTTCGTCGCTCATGGTGCTGTCAGCCATTGGCCACTTTCAGCGGCGTCTGCCCCATCATGGCCTCCATCACCTTGCGGCTGGGCCACAGGTCGGCGATCTCCGCTGCGGTGGCCTGCACGTCGGGCGCAATGGCGGCGATGCGCTCCGGCGGGAGTCGCGCCACGGGACCGGCCACGCTGACGGTACCGATCGCGCGGCGGGTTTGCGGGTCCACGATGGCGCAGCCCACCGCGCACGTGCCTGGCTCCCCTTCCTCGATGGAGGTGCCATAGCCGCGCTTGCGCGTCAGTGCGAGTTCGGCACGCAGGCTGGCCTCGTCGCGCACGACGGGACGGCCGAACCGGGAAGGCACGACGAAGCCGCGCGCCTTGACCAAGGCCACGGCCTGCGCCTCGTCCAGGGTTGCGAGCCAGGCTTTGCCGGTCGACGTGGCGTGCAGCACCACGGGTTGGCCCATATCCGGGTCGTAACGCAGGCCGGAGAGCGCGCCCTGGGCCTTGGCGATCCAGATCAGCGCATCGTCTTCCACCAATGCGAGGCGCACCAGTTCTCCGGTGCGCGCGGCCAGCCGGTCCAGGGAGGGCTGGCAAATCTCCGTGATGCCGGAGGCGGCGAGGAAGCGAAAGCCGATGGCGGCCAGCTTCACCGTCATGCGGTAGCGCTGGCTGTACTCGTCCTGCACCGCCAGTCCCCGCCTCACCAAGACGGACAGCAGCCGGTGCACGGCGCTCTTGGGCAGGTCCAGCCGCCGCGAGACATCGCTGATCGGCAGGCCTTGGGGGTGATCGGCCAGCAGCGTGAGGATGTCCAGCACGCGCTCGATCATGTCGCCAGTGGCCACGGAGTCTCCATGTATTTAGAACAGGGTTCCAATGTATCACTCACGTTCGGCACGAAATCAAGGGATTTCCCGGGTGGCGAGGTGACTTTAAGCAAATACAGTGGAACAACGTTCTAAGCGAGGTCGTTTTTTTATGAATGCCATTCCCTACACGGAGGCCGCGACTGCGCTGCAGGCCGACCCTCGGCCGCCGGGCTTCTGGGCGCGTTTTGCCTGGTTCGCGCCGGCCGTTGCCGTATTGCTGGCCGTCACGCTCTACCCCACGGCCGTGGTGCTGTGGCTGAGCGTCCACCGCACGCGCCTCTATGAAGTGGTGGAGGGCGTGGGCCTGGCGAACTACGTTTCGGTGCTCACTTCTCCGGCCTTCCTCGAACTCAGCCTCAACTCCCTGCTGTACGTGTTTGGCGCGCTGGCGGTGGTGCTGCCCATAGGTCTGGCGTGCGCCCTTGCGCTGCAGAACATTGCGCGCGGCGCTGCATACGTACGCACCCTGCTGTTGCTGCCCTGGACGTTGTCCATGGGCGTGGTGGGCTGCTTCTGGCTGTGGCTGCTCAATCCCTCGTACGGGCCCATGAGCTATCTGATGCGGTCCCTGGGCATGGAGCCCGGCCTGCTGCTGGGTGAACCTTCGCTGGCGCTCCTTCTCGTCATCCTGGTCACCGCGTGGTGGTCCTTTCCCTACGTGATGGTGATGATGAGCGCCTCGCTGCAAAGCATCCCGGCGGAGTTGTATGAGGCGATCGACATTGACGGGGGCGGCCTGCGCGCGCGACTGCGCCACGCGGTGTGGCCGCACATCGCGCCCACGCTGGGCAGCACCGCCCTGGCGCTGGGCATCCTCTATCTCACGCTCATCACGCTGATCCTGGTGCTCACTGGCGGCGGGCCGCTGGGCTCGACCGCCACCTGGAGCTTCGAGGTGTTCTCCAGCGCTTTCCGCTCCGTGGACCTGTCGCCCTCGTCGGTCATCTCCGTCGTGGTGCTGGGGGTCAACCTCTTCCTTGGTTACCTTTACACGCGGCTCACCGGCCGCGTATCGGGCTGAACACCATGCATATCCGCCGTTCCGAAAAAATGCTGTCCTGGGCCGTGTTGACCGCCGTGGTACTGATCGTGCTGATCCCGCTGTCCTGGGCGGTGCTCACCTCGCTCAAGAGCGAGGCCAACGTCATGGCCTACCCGCCTACCTTTTTCCCCACGGAGCCGAGCCTATCTGCTTACAAGGCGGTGTTCCGGAACCAGACTTTCGGCTCCGACCTGTTCAACTCGGTGCTCTATGCGGTCGGCGCGGTCGCGCTGGCGGTACTGCTGTCCGCGCCCGCCGGCTACGCGGCTTCACGCTTTGAGTTCCGCGGCAAGCGCGCCGTGATGCTGCTGATCCTGTCCACGTCCATGATCCCCGGCGTTGCGCTGCTGGTGCCAACGTACTTCCTGCTGGACGCGCTGGGCCTCTTGAACAACGCTGCGGTCATCATCGTGGTGCAGGCCGCACGCCTGGTGCCGCAGACGGTGTGGTTCATGCAGAACTTCGTGGACGCCGTGCCGCGCGAACTGGACGAGGCCACCCAGGTGGACGGCGCCAACCACTGGCAAACCTTCACACGGGTCATCCTGCCGCTGGTGCGACCCGGCATCGCCGCAAGCGCCGTGATCGGCATGATCACTACCTGGAACGACTACATCACCGTGGCCGCGTTCGCGCCCGAGGTAGCGCACCGCACGCTGCAAGTGGCCCTGGTCAACCAGGTGTTCGACAGCATCGGCATCACCTGGTCGTACGTCATGGCCTACGCCGTGGTGTCCTCCCTTCCCATCGTCGCCATCTTTGTGCTCGCGCAGCGATGGTTCATCAGCGGCCTGACCGCCGGCGCCGTCAAAGGCTAGCCCGCCACATGCGAACTTAAACCAGGAGACAAACATGACCGAGCAGAAACCCGCAAACATGAACGAACAGAAGCCAGTGCCCCGTACGAACCGGCGCATCTTCCTGGGTGGCATGGCCGCCATGCTGGGCGCACCCACGGGCCGGGCCTTCGCGCAGACCACCGAGACCATCGCCTACGACACCTTTCTCGACCCGGCCAACACCAACGACCCGCGCGCGGCGGCGCAGTCGCAGATGATCGCAGCCTTCGAGGCCAGCCAGCCGCGTGTGAAGGTGCGCGTGGTGGTGGACCCCGCCGGGCAAAACGGCGTACGCGCGGCGCGCGCCAAGTCGGACAGCCCCGACGTGATCCGCGTGAACAACTTCCAGATGCCCGAATTCGTGGCCACCGGCTCGGTGCTGGCCATCGATGAGCTGATCGCGCGCGACAAGGTGGACACCACGGACTGGCTGATCGGCCTGGACCAGACGCGCGTCAACGGCAAGATCTGGGGCCTGCAGCAGGACTATCGCATCCCGATCTACGTCTACCGCAAGAGCAAGTTCGACGAGGCGAAGATTGCCACGCCGCCGCGCACTTACGAGGAAGTGGGCGCGCTCGGCCCGCTGCTGACCAAGCAGAACCAGATGGCCTACGGCGTTCCTATCGGCTTGAGCGGCGGGATCGGCGGTGCGCAGGCCTTCATGGAGTTCATCGTGAGCTCCATCGTGGCGGGCAACAGCGACCCCTTCTTCGCGCCCAGCGGCCGCGAGATCGGCTTTAGCGAGAAGCGGCTGCTGCTGGCCGCCAGCATCGTCAAGGACCTGTTCCAGAAGAAGGCTGCGACACCCGTGAGCCTGCAGTTCGCCTACAACGAGCTGCAGGATGGAATGCGCGCGGGCACGGTCGCCTCCGCCACCTTCGGGCTGTACCGCTACCGAGGCCTGAAGGCGGCCGTGGCCAACGACCTGGCCTGGGCACCGGCGCCTTCGGTGGCGCCTGACGACAAGCACGCGGTGTACGGCTTCCAGATGTGCATCAACCGCCATTCGCCACGTCAGGGCGGCGCATGGGAGTTCGTCAAGTTCATGGCCAGCCCGGCAGCTCAGGCGATCGCCGCGCGAGGCGGGGAAGTGGTGGCGCGCGCCAGCGCCTACAAAGACCCCTACTTCAAGACGCCGGAAGCCGAGGACCAGCTGGGCTGGAAGGCGCTGGTGGAAAAACGCGGCCGCATGGTGAACTACTCCATCATCCAGTCAACCTTCAACCAGATCTGCGGCGAAGCCTTCCAGCGCATGATCCTGCGTGACCTGGCGCCTGCAGCCGTGGCGCTCGAGGTGCGCACCCGCTACACCGAAGCGCTGGCCAAAGCATGATGCCGCATGTCACGGGAACAACCCGACTCTATGGGTTGGTGGGCGATCCGCTGACGACAGCCAAGTCGCCCGAATTATTGAACCGGCTCTTTATCGAACAGCGCGCAGACGCGGTTTGCATCCCATTTGTGGTCAAGGACGATGATCTGCCCGCATTCGTCACCGGCGCACGAGCGTTGGGGAATCTCTCCGGCGTGCTGGTCACGATGCCTCATAAGCAACGGATGCTGGCTTTTGTAGACGAACTACATCCGACTGCTCGTCAGGTCGGCGCACTCAACGTCATCCGTTGCGATAAAGATGGGCGTTGGGTCGGTGCCATATTCGATGGCCTCGGTTGCGTGCTTGGCATGCAGTGGGAAGGTAACCACCCGGCGAACAAGTCCGTTCTTCTCGTTGGCTCCGGAGGTGCAGGAAGAGCTATCGCATTTGCAGTCGCTTCCGCGGGCGCCCGGACGTTGACCATCTTCGATGTCGAAGAGCGTCGCGCTGACGACCTCGCCAAATCCGTCGCCGCCGCGACCGGTTGCACCACACATTCTGGCTCAGCCGATCCACTCGGATTCGAGATCGTCATCAATGCCACGCCGCTGGGCATGAACACGAATGATCCCATGCCCGTGAATCCCGAGCGGCTGGATCCCGGCAGCATCGTCGTAGACATCATCAACGCGCCCGAGCCGACGCCGCTTTGCCGCGCCGCCCATGCGCGCGGTTGTCGCACCCAAGGCGGACGCCCGATGCATGAAGGGCAGGCATTGCATGCCCTGCGATTTCTTGGATTCGATTACCGCCCCGATGGGAAGTCAATACCGGACGATGGCTTGCTGTCCATGGCTAAGGATGCAACCCATTGATGCCTAAATTCTAAGGGCCCGTGCCCGAACTCAACTGGTTGTCACGCTTCTCTGAATGAAAGGAAGATGTCATGAATAGGCTTTATCGGGTTGCCACAGCATTCTGTGCGGCTGGCGTCATTGCGCGCACCGCGCAAGCACAGCGTCGGCTTGTGCACCTTGCGAGGGGAGAACACGCATGAAAGTCGCATTGTTGGAGGCCAGCCATTGGCATGTCCCACTCTATCTCGATGCGCTCGAGGCGCCCGGGATCGAGGTGGTTGCCGTTTCCGATTCGGAGCAAGTGAAGGGGCAAGCAATTGCAACGCGATTCGGGAGTACGCTGTACTCGTCGGCCTATGAGCTGCTCGAGCGCGAGGAAGTCGATTTCGCGTTTGTGTTCGGTCGGCATTCCGAAATGCCGACGCTCGCGGAAGCGGTGATCGCGCGGCGAATTCCATTTGCGCTGGAGAAGCCCTGCGGTGTCAACATGTCGCAGGTTACCCGGCTGCGGAAACTGACCGAGGAAGCCAATCTCTATTGCGCGGTACCGCTCATCTTTCGCATGAGCGACCTGCTCAGCGCGCTCAACGGTGCCGAGGGCCGTGTCCCGTCGGACTTCAACTACATGTCCTTTCGTTTCATCGTAGGTCCGCCCGGCCGTTATGAAGCCGCGGGCTCAGCCTGGGCGCTGGATCCCGCGTTTTCAGGTGGCGGGTCCACGATCAATGTCGCGACGCACTTCATAGACTTCTTTAGACTGCTGACCGGCAAGGAGATCACGCGCGTCTCTGCCACCATGAACTCTCGGACGCACCGGGGCGCGGTTGAGGACTACTCGTTGCTGACGATGCAAACTGAGGATGGCGTGATCGGACTGGTAGAGACCGGATACAGCTTCCCCAGCACTTCAGACGAACAGCGCGAATTCTCGTTCACCCTTTCGTCCGATCGCATGTACGCGAAATCGGGCCCCGACCGGATCGAGATCCGGGACCGAACCAATATTGCCGCCGGCACCCGGAGTCTGCGTCTTGAGCTTGAAACGGACGCTTACTACCCCTTGTTCGTCAAGCGGGTCCTTGCTGAATGTCGCACGGGTGGAAAGCCAATCGCGTCATTGCGCGACGCCGAGGCAATGATGCAGGTCATGGACGCGGCCTACGCTTCGGCTCGGCAAGGGGGTGCGCTTCAGACTCTTGCGCCGATTGCCGTGTGATCCGGGCGCTCCACGCGCTGGATGCTTGACTGCCGAGGGGGCGTCATGAATCCCGGGAAAGTTTCTTCCGGTTCTTGGTGTCACCGACTTTTGAAATTGTGACCAACCAACCGCATAGCGCCATCTACGCCAGCGCCGCGCATCTCTGTCGCACTCGCTGGCCAATAAATTGAAAGGGAATCCAATGAGCAAGTCTGCGCGATACAAGGGTCCATTGCCGCTTGACCAAGCGAAATCCAAGTTTGTTCTCACTCCTCTCGAGGACAGCCGTTTTCATCGAGCTGGCCCTCGCGCCAATGTTGAGTATCGGGATCTCGGAATGGCGGAGGCTTCGGATGGCCGCATTAGCGCCAAGCACATCCGCGCTGTTCAGCCGTTCGGCGAGGAGACCGGTTGGCATTGGCACGACATGACAGCGCATTTCGTGTACGTGCTGAAAGGCTGGGTCGAATTCAGGTTCGACGGCATGCCCGAATCGGTGACCGTCGTTGCCGGCTCCTGCCTCAGTCAGCCCGCCGGTGTGGCGCACAACGTCATCCGGCAGTCTGACGACCTCGAGTTGATAGAGATCAACACGCCCGCTGACTATGTGACGGTCGAATGCTCTCTCTGAGCGGCAGTGGCGCGGCCGAAGGCAGGTGGGCTTTCGAGGGCCAAGGCGCGAACGCCCGCGTGCAAACGTGAAGGGATCGAATCGCTTGCTGGCCAAGTGTTCATCGTTGCAGCGCGCGACCAAGGCTGGCGTGACGTGCCAGCTGCCGCCCGAGAACGATGCGGCGCTGGTTGAGGGCGGCATCAAGGTCAAGCCCGGCGCGCCGGCGCTGAACACGCTGATGCACCGGATCTCGGTTCTCTCAATGGCTCACCACTTGCCAAGCAGCCCAACGCCTGCACCGACTCCGCGGTCAAAGCGCTCCTGGCCACGCCTCACAAGGAGCCTGCGCTGACCAAGGAGCCGCTCGAGGCAGTTCTGGACACCTGCGACGACTCGCTAAATGGCAAGCGCGACCACGCCCCTCCTCCTGTTTCGCGTGGTCATCTGGCGGCCGTCGACGATCCGAGGTTTCGAAGGCGGTGTTCGAGAACCTGCGCCGTTCCGACGAAGGCGGCTATCTCTACACGCTGGCCAAGCCCGAGACGAACCACAGCGGCAAGGTGGCGATCGGCGAGAAAGAAGCGGATGCTGCCGAACGCGACGTCGGCCGCGAGCCCCTCGACGTGAAAGGCAGCGAATCCGTCGCGTTCGCCCTTGACGAAGCGCAGCTCGCCGCCGTCGAGCGCGATCCGGTCGCCCTGGGCTTCAGCGCCGAGGGCGGCTGCCCACGTGCGCGCCAGCTTCGTCGGCTCGCGCGCTGTCAAAGTCGCGCCGGTCACGCGGCCCGGACCGATCTGGGCCGGCGCCTTCGCAATCCAGGCCGGACCGGCCCAGCGCCACGACGCCGGCTGGTCCATGCGGTCGAGCGCGACGATCGCGCCCGGGACGTCCGCGGGGTGAAGATGAATGTCGGTGTCGCCACCGCGGTCCAAAATGCGGCCCAGCCAAACGCGAGAACGCGTCTCGCCACCCGCCACATGGTCCACAAAGCCAATGCGCAGGGCCTCCCGTGCGTCGAATCGTTCGGCGCCGAAGAGAATGCGCTTGGCCTGCGACAGGCCGACGAGCGACAGCAGCTTTTGCGTGCCGCGCACGCCATCAATGATGGACAGCCGCGCGGCAGGGATGCCGAACTTCGCTTCCGCTGAGGCATATCCGAAGTCGCAGGACATGGCCAGGTGGGCACCGCCGCCCAGGCAGTAGCCGTTCACCACCGCAATCGTCGGCTTCGACACCCCTGCTATGGCGTCGCAACGGTTCTGTCGCAGTAACGTCGTGGAGCCCAGTGAAGCCAGTCTGGTGCGTGCCACTCAAAATGCGAGCGAGTAGAACTTCGACGCCGCGGACGAAGCTGGGTCTTCAGGGCAGTCGAGCTGCCCCTTCTTGATCATGTGGGCTGTCTCGATGCCGGCAATGAGGATGCGAGCGCAGCGGAAAGACTTGAATCCAAGCATCGGCCGCACGATTCGCTTGATCGCCCGGTGGTCCTGCTCCACGATGTTGTTCAGGTATTTACACTGACGCAATTCGATGTCCGCCCCGGAATCATCATTGACGCTCTGGATGGCAGCCGTGTTGGCGCCGCTCTTGTCAATGGTGATCTTCTCGGGCACACCATGCAGATCAATGGCTCGCTCCAGAAAGTGCCGAGAAGCAGCGCGGTCGCGCTTTGCACGCAGCAGAAAATCGATGGTGTCGCCGTCGCGATCGACCGCCCGATACAGATATTTCCACTGGCCGGCGACCTTGACATAGGTCTCGTCCATGCGCCAGCTCGTACCCACCGGGCGTTTGCTTCTTCGAAACACTGCCGCCAGTACCGGCAAGATCTTTATCGCCCAGCGATGGACCGTGGCGTGATCGACGTGCACGCCGCGCTCCGCCATCATCTCCTCAATGTGGCGAAGGCTCAGCGGATAGGCCGCGTACCAGCGCACGCAGGTGAGCATCACCTCCAGCGGGTAATGCATCCGCCTGATCACCTTGCGCAGCGCCTCGATCACGTCTTCGTCCCTTCCTCAGTCCCACCTCAGCTTATCAGCATGGGCTTGCTGCGACAGAACCGGTTGCGCTCATTCGGCGCTCAAAGTTCGGCCTAGCGCAGGATCGAATGCCGGCGGACGTGCGGCGCGACTTCGAGGCCGTCGCTCCCCGACGCCGACGCCCGCCCACCTACTGCATCGTCACGCGCGAGGGGCCGCGCATGATCGCCGAGACCTACCGCCGCGGCATGCTGATGGAAACATCCGCTGCCGGAGCCTGACGCACCGGCAGCACGCTGAGTCCGCGGTACACCGCATTGCCGCTCCAGCGCGGTTGCGCATCGACCAGCCGCAGCCGCGGAAATCGCCGCAGCAGGCGGCCGAAGACGATCTCGGCCTCCATCAGCGTCAGGCTCGCGCCGATGCACACATGCGGGCCGGCGCCGAAGGACAGCAGGCCGCCGGGGCGGCGCGCGACGTCCAGGCGATCGGCTTCTGCGTGGCGCGCCGGGTCTCGGTTGGCGGAGGCGATGAGCGCGACCACCAGATCGCCGCGGCGCAGCTGCTGGCCATGCAGCACGAGATCGGCCGCGACACGACGGCCGGTGTACTGCACCGGGCTGTCGAAGCGAAGCAGCTCGCGCACGGCGCCCGGCAACAAGGCGGGCTCATGCTGCAGGCGCTGCCACTGATCGGGATCGGCCAGCAGTGCCTGCAGGCCGTTGCCCAGCAGGTTGCGCGTGGTCTCGTGGCCGGCGAACAGCAGCATCGCGCATTGGGCGAGCAACTCGGCACCGGGCTGGATGTCGCCTGCCGCCTCGGCCCGCAGCAGCCGGCTCACGAGGTCGTCGCCCGGTGCGTGCCGGCGCTGCGGCACGAGCTGCTCGAAGTAGCCGCTCATCGCCAGCAGGCTGGTGCGTGCGCGCCGCGCCTGATCGAGCGAAGGCAGGGGCGCGCCGATGAAGGCCGCCAGATCGTCGGACCAGGCGATGAAGTCGCCGCGATCGGCCGCGGGAATGCCCATCAGCATCGCCATCACCTCGGCCGGCAGCGGCCGCGCCAGCGCCTGCATGAAGTCGAAGCCCGCGTCGGCGTCCACCGCGTCGAGCAAGGCATCGACACGCTGCTCGATGGCCGGCACGAACTGCTGCAGCACGTCGCTGCGAAATCCCGCATTGAGCACGCTGCGGATGCGCGTGTGGTCCGGCGCATCGACGAACAGCATCGCCCGCGCGAAGAGCTGCTGGAAGTCCCGCAGCTCGCTGCGGGCGGCTTGGCTTTGCATCACCCAGCCTCCGGTGCGCTGCGCCGAGAAGCGCACCAGATCGCGAAGCACCGCCTCGACATCGGCATGGCGGGTCAGGAGCCACGCACCACCGAAGAACTCCTCGCTCCAGTGGATCGGCCCGGCCTCGCGCAGCGCGGCGTAGGTCGGATAGGGATCGGCGCGGAACGCCGCATCGATGATCGGGCGGCCGAGCGGGTTCGGCGCCGGCGCCAGCATCGCACTCATGGCTTGCGCTGCGCCTTCAGGCCGAGCCGCTCGAACAGCGCGCGGTCGCCCTCGGCCTGCGGGTTGCTCGTGGTCAGCAGCTTGTCGCCATAGAAGATCGAATTGGCGCCAGCGGCGAAGCACAACGCCTGCAGCGCCTCGTCCATCTGCTCGCGTCCGGCCGACAAGCGCACCATCGTCGTCGGCATCGTGATGCGCGCGACCGCGATGGTGCGTACGAACTCGAAGGGATCGAGCGGCGGAGTGTCCGCCAGAGGCGTGCCTTCCACGGCGACCAGGTTGTTGATCGGCACCGATTCCGGGTAGGGATCGAGGTTGGCCAGCTGCGCGATCAGCCCGGCGCGCTGCGTGCGGCTCTCGCCCATGCCAACGATGCCGCCGCAGCAGACGTTGATGCCGGCATCGCGCACATGGCCCAGCGTGTCGAGGCGGTCCTGGTAGGTGCGCGTGCTGATGATCTTGCCGTAGAACCCGGGGTCGCTGTCGAGGTTGTGGTTGTAGTAGTCCAAGCCGGCGTCCTTCAGCGCCTGCGCCTGCTGCGCTTCGAGCATGCCGAGCGTCATGCAGGTTTCCAGTCCCAGGGCGCGAACCTCGCGCACCATGTCGGTCACCTTTTCCATGTCGCGTTCCTTGGGGCTGCGCCACGCGGCGCCCATGCAGAAGCGCGTGGCGCCCTGGGCCTTCGCGGCCTGCGCCGCCTCGACGACTTCCTGCAGCGGCATCAGCTTGCTGGCCTCGACGCCGGTGTCGAAGTGCGCGGACTGCGGGCAGTAGCCGCAGTCCTCCGCACAGCCGCCGGTCTTGATCGACAACAGCGCGGACAGCTGCACCTCGTTGGCATCGAAGTGCTCGCGGTGCACCTGCTGCGCACGGAACAGCAAGTCCATGAACGGCAATGCGTACAGGGCTTCGACGTCAGCAACGCGCCAGCGCGCGCCTTGAGCCAACTCACGGCGCGACGCAGGTGCGCGCAAAGCAGACAGAGAAATGGTCGCAGTTGTAGTCATGCCGTCTTACCGAGGTATTTGGAATGGGAGGTTATGTGTGGGATTCGGCGCCGCGCCGAGGACTCGCAATGGCGGCGGCGGCGCCATCTTCTCCTCGACGGGAGCATAAACGCGAAGCTGCTCCGCCTCGGAGTAGTCGCCGTGCGGCACCGCAGTCATCCGTCCTTGCTCTGGCGGGTAAGCGGCACGAAGCTGCTGCAAACACTGGCGAAGAAATGCCACCTTTACCTCCTTGCCGTCGCGGGTTGCCTCGACGGCGAACATCATGCCGTTCCATCGCATGGAGCCGCGCGTGTTTTTCGTCCGCGCAGGCCCATGCGGGCAAGATAGCGAAGAGGACAGAACGAGTCTTGTGCAGACTGGCTGAATCGGCATTGGCCTTGAATCGGTCGTCCTTCGTGCGGATGGTCCACCTGAATCAGAATAGCCTGCCGTCGGGCACAAGGGCGGTCAACACCGTTGCAGATTGCGCCCTGCTGATGCGGGTCTCAGAACAAGCCGAACAGCCCCCGCAGCGCCGCATCGTCGAGGTGGGTTGCGACAGCTGCCGGGTCGGGGCGGGCCAGTCGGGGCACCACGCCCAGGCAAGGCGCCTGGTGGCGCCGGCCCAGTTCATCGCGCAGGGTGGCGAGGTTGTCGTCGCGATGCAGCATTCTCGTGTCGACGGTGTTCGCGACCCAGCCCGCGAGCCGCAGGCCGCGCGCGCGGATCGCCTCGGCACTCAGCAGCGCATGGTTGATGCAGCCCAGGCGCAGCCCGACCACCAGCACCACCGGCAACTGCAGGTCCACGGCGAAGTCGGCGCTGTCGAAGTCCGCGCCGAGCGGCACGCAGAACCCGCCGACGCCTTCGACGATCAGGTACTCGGCGCGCGCCGCGAGCGTCCGGGCTCCTTGCAGCAGGACGGCACGCTCGATGCTGCGGCCTTCGAGCGCTGCCGCGATGTGCGGCGCGCAGGCAGCTTCGAACTGACAGGGGCCGACCTCGGCATCGGTCATCACCACCGAGCTCGCGTCGCGCAGTGCGCGCACATCCTCGTTGACATTCTCGCCATCGATCGTCTCGATGCCGGCCGCCACCGGCTTGTAGCCGGCGCAACGCACACCCCGCTCGCCGAGCCAGTGCAGCAAGGCGGCGCTGACGCGCGTCTTGCCGACCTCGGTGTCGGTGCCGGTGACGAAGCAGCCGTGCATCGCTGCGGCCCTCATCGCAAGTTCCCGGCGGCCCGCGCCAGGCCATCGATCAGGGTCTGCACGTCCTGCGGCGTGTGCGCTGCGCTCAGCGTGATGCGCAGCCGCGCGGTGCCCGCCGGCACCGTCGGCGGACGGATCGCCGGCGCCCACAGGCCTTGCGCATCGAGGGCCGCCGCCAGCGCGAGCGCGGCGGCGTTGTCACCGATGATCAAGGGCTGGATCGCCGTGACGGAATCGACCAGGCGCCAGCCGAGTTGGGGCTTCTGCTGGATCAACGTGGCCAGCCGATCGCGCAGCATGCCGATCAACGCTCCCAGCCGCGCACGCCGCGCATCGCCCTCCCCGCCGGCGATCAGGCGCAGGCTGGCGCACAAGGCATGCGCAATCGCGGGCGGCGCCGCGGTGGTGTAGATGTAGCTGCGCGCCGACTGCACCAGCCACTCGATCACGCTCGGGTGGGCGGCCACGAAGGCGCCGCCCAGGCCCGCGGCCTTGCCGAGCGTGCCCATGTAGATCAGGCGCTCGCTGCGCAGGCTGAAGTGCGACAGGCTGCCGCGGCCGTGTTCGCCGAGCACGCCGAAGCCGTGGGCGTCGTCAACCACCAGCCAGGCGTCGTGCGCCTCGGCCAGCGCCAGCAAGGCCGGCAGGTCGGCCAGGTCGCCGTCCATGCTGAAGACGGCATCGCTCACGATCAGCTTGATCGGTGTGCTGCAGCGCCCGATCTGGCTCGCCAGCACGTCGAGTCGTCCATGCGGGTAGCGCTGCAGCGGCGCCTTGGCCAGCAGCGCGCCGTCGACCAGCGATGCATGGTTGAGCTTGTCGGCGAAGATCGTCGCGCTGGCGTCGCCCAGTGCGGTGAGCAGGGCCAGGTTGGCCATGTAGCCGGTGCAGAAGCTCAGCGCACGTGCCTCGGGAATGCAGGGCGACAGCCAGTGCGCGAGCTCGTCCTCGAGCAGCGCATGGGCGCGCGAATGGCCGCTGATCAGGTGCGAGGCGCCGCTGCCGGCACCGAAGCGGCGCGCACCTTCCGCCAGCGCCTCGACCAGCGCCGGATGGTTGGCGAGCCCCAGGTAGTCGTTGCTGCAGAAGGCCAGCATGTCGCGCCCGGAGACCTGCTGGTGCGGCGCGCAGGGCGTCTCGGCGGTGCGCCGCTGCCGGCGCAGCGCCTGCGCCTCGAGCTCACGCAGTCGGCGGTTCAGGTGTTCGATCAGCATGGGCGTTCTCGGTGGAGACTACGGCATCCAGCGTTTGCATCACGCGCTGCGCGAGCCAGGCCGCCAGCCCGTCGTCCAGCACATAGGGCGGCATCAGGTAGACGGTGCGCCCGATCGGGCGCATGAGCAGCTCGCGCTCGCGCCCGGCGAGATGGAAGCGTTCGGCGAAGCGCTCGCCCACGAAGGCCGCGCGCACGTCGAAGGCCCAGATCATGCCGCGCTGGCGGAAGTGCTCGATGCGCGGGTCGGCCTGCAATGGCGCGAGCGCCGCGCTCAGTGCGGCGGCGCGCTGCCGGTTGCGCTGCAGCACGTCGTCCTCGTCGAAGCGGTCCAGCACCGCGAGCGCCGCGCGGCAGGCCAGCGCATTGCCGGTGTAGGAGTGCGAATGCAGGAAGCCACGCGCCACGTCGTCGTCGAGAAAGGCTTCATAGACTTCCTCGCGCGTCATCACCAGCGACAGCGGCAGCGTGCCGCCGCTGATGCCCTTGGACAGGCACACGAGGTCCGGCCAGATCCCGGCCTGCTCGCAGGCGAAGAAGGTGCCGGTGCGCCCGCAGCCGACTGCGATCTCGTCGGCGATCAGGCTCACCTCGTAGCGCTCGCACAGCGCCCGCGCTGCGCGCAGGTAGGCCGCGTCGTGCATCGCCATGCCGGCGGCGCCCTGCACCAGCGGTTCGATGATCAGCGCGGCGATGTGTTCATGGCGCGATTCGAACAGCGCCTGCAGCTCGGCCGCGGCCCGCGCGGCGACATCCACCGCGGTCTCGCCGGGCGCGGCTTGGCGCGCGTCGGGCGACATCACCTGGTGCGCACGCATGAGCAGCGGGTCGTAGGCGTCGCGGAACACCGCCACGTCGGTGACCGCCAGGGCGCCCAGCGTCTCGCCGTGGTAGCCCTGGCGCAGGCAGACGAATTCGCGCTTGTCCGGTCGATCGCGGTTGCGCCAGTGGTGGAAGCTCATCTTCAGCGCGATCTCGACCGCCGAGGCGCCGTCACTCGCGAAGAAGCAGTGGCCGAGCACGCCGCCGGTCAAGGCCGACAGGCGTTCGGCCAGCTCCACCGCCGGTGCGTGGGTGCAGCCAGCCAGCATCACGTGCGGCAGGCGATCGAGCTGGTCCTTCAGGGCCGCGTTGATGCGCGCGTCGGCATGGCCGAACAGGTTGACCCACCAGGAACTGGTGGCGTCGAAATAGCGCTGGCCCTCGTGGTCGATGAGCCACGGGCCCTCGCCGCGCGCGATCGGCAGCGGCGGCACGGTGGCCGCGCGCTGCATCTGCGTGCAGGGGTGCCAGACGCTGCGCAGGCTGCGCTGCTGCCAGGATTGGTTGGCGCCGACGGGTGTATGCATACGATGGATGAGATAAGTGCTGCGCGGCGCCTCGACTCGGGCCTCGAGGCATAAACGCGCGACTGAGATCGATCGATCAGGCCGCAGCCGACCAGAGCGGAACTGGAACTGCCAGCGGTCAGGCTGCAACGGCTTCGCCCGAAGCGGCCTGTACCGGGATGTGGGCGCGTTCTTCCTTGATGCGATTGGCGCCGTCCACGAACACCAGCTTGGGCCGGTAGCCCGCCACCTGGTCTTCCGGCACCAGGCCGAAGGCGGCAATGATGATCAGGTCGCCCACCGACGCCCGGCGTGCGGCCGAACCGTTGACCGAAATGATCCCGGTCCCGCGCTGGCCGCGGATCGCATAGGTCACGAAGCGCTCGCCATTGTTGATGTTCCAGATGTGGACCTGCTCGTTCTCCGCCAGGTTTGCGGCATCCAGCAGATCTTCGTCGATGGCGCAGGAGCCCTCGTAGTGCAGTTCGCAGTCGGTGACGGTGGCGCGGTGGATCTTGGACTTGAGCAGCGTGCGGAACATGGTGTGAAATCTTTCTGATGCCGGTACCGAACGTCGCCAACTCTGACGGCGCAAGGGTTGCGTGCCGGCCTTGGGCAATGGCAGGGTCACCCCTGCCCTTCAGGAAACCGCGGCCAAGCCTGCCGCTTCGAGCGCGGGTTTGACGCTTTCGAGCGCCCCGCCGCCATCGCAGGGTATCAACGCGCCCGAGATGTAGCTCGCGTAGGGAGAAGCGAGAAACAGTGCCAGGTTCGCAATGTCGTCCAGAGTCCCGAATCGCTTCAGTGGCACGTTGGTCGCCGCCGCCTGCCGCTGCGCGTCACTTTGTGCCACCAAGCGTTGGAAGCCTTCGGTTCCCTCGATGGGCCCGGGCGAGATCGAGTTGACGCGTACGCCTGCGCTCCCCCACTCGAGGGCGAGCACGCGAGTGAGCTGGTCGACCCCCGCCTTTGCCGCGCAGGCATGCGCCTGGAAGCGCATCGGAATGAAGGACTGCGGCGCGGTGATATTGATGACCGAAGCGCCCGGCTTCCTGAGGTGGGAAAAGGCCTGCCGCAGCACATGAAAAGTGCCGACCAGATCGATGTCCACGACCACGCGAAAGCCGTTGGCCGACATGTCCTTGGCCTCACACAAGAAGTTCCCTGCCGCGCCGGAGATCAGCACGTCGATCTCGCCGAACTGCTGCTCGGACTCGGTCAGGGCGCGGCCGACCGCATCGAAATCGCGCACGTCGGCGGTGACTCCATGTACCTTGCCGCCGTACCTGCGCAGCTCAGATGCTGCCGATTCGACGTTCTCTATCTTCCTGCTCACGACGGCCACGTTGGCCCCCTGCCGTGCGAACGCGTGCGCAATGCCGAAATTGATCCCCGTCGTTCCGCCGAAGACGACGACGTGCCGTTGCTTGAAGTCGAAATCTACATGCATGTCACGCAAACCCGTAGCGTGGCGATGCGGCAGCGCCGCTTCCGTACAGCGCCAGCTTTCGGCAGCCGGCGAAGATCGACTTCGGCGTCAATCCGTACACCTGCCTGACCGAGTGGCTGAAGTGGGTCGAATCCGGGTAGCCCACATCCAGCGCGATGTTCGCGAGATTGGAGCTTTGGGTGACGTAGTAGAGAACGCTGCGCGCACGCTGCCAGGTCCTGAAGTTGCGAAACGGCGTGCCGACCTCGGTCTTGAACAGATGCAGGAACCTCGAGACGGACAGGTGCGAGATAAGGGCACAGTCCTCCGCCGACGTATGGCTGTTGGGATCCTGCTTGATCTTGGCGAGCACGCCCCGAATCCTGCGATCCACCTTTCGTTCGGGGAGCTCGCCGCCGAAGAAGCTGTCGTCGAAATCTTCCGTCTTCGGAAACTGCTTGCTGTCACATCTCTTGAACCGCTCCAGCGCGTCGCGCATGGTTTGACGCGCCTCGGGCGCGCAAACAGCGCCTCGGCCATCCCGGATGAACGGGGGCAGCCCCTTGAGCTCCACCGTCTCCGATTCGATCAACACATTGCAGATCATCCGCTCGCCGGAAACGATCCGGTGCGGGACATAGGGTGGAACGACAGACATTTCAGCCTCCTCCCAGGCGCCGTCATGGACACAAATCTTGTGCGGCTTGTTCAACGACATGTAGATGGAGAAAGCACCAAAGTTCCTGACGGAAGGCTCGCCGAGCAATCCGACGTAGAGCACCCTGTCTGCGTTGAGCCACATCAGTCGCTCAGCCTTGGCTGAGGTTCCGGCACTTTCAAAGTGAATCTGCATGTTTGTCTCCTGCTTGCCTTTGGAAGGGAAAAAATGATCTCCGCCCCATGGGCGGCTGCGCGTCGTTGCACGCTACTGGTACTTCCTGAGCTCCATTTTCCCGATCTGGTTCCTGTGCACTTCATCGGGGCCGTCCGCCAATCGCAGCAAGCGCGCGGTAGCGTAAGCCGAGGCGACCCCGAAATCATTGTTGGTGCCGCCGCCGCCGAACGCCTGGATCGTCCAATCGATCACCTGGCAAGCCATCTTTGGCGCGGCCACCTTGATCATCGCGATCTCGGCCTTGGCCACCTTGTTCCCGACAGTGTCCATCCGATGCGCCGCATTAAGCGTCAGCAAACGCGCCTGCTCGATCAGGATGCGCGATTCGGCGATTCGCTCGACCGTGACGCCCTGCTGGGCGACCGTCTTGCCGAAGGCCACGCGCGAAAGGCTTCTCTTGCACATCAACTCGAGCATCTTCTCGGCCAGCCCGACAAGCCGCATGCAATGATGAATACGGCCGGGGCCGAGGCGACCTTGCGCAATCTCGAAGCCGCGCCCTTCGCCCAGCAGCATGTTGGAGACCGGCACGCGCACGTTCTCGAACGTGACCTCGGAAGCGCGGTCCGGTACGCCGTAGAAGCCGAACACTGCGATCGGCCGCACCACGGTAACGCCCGGCGTGTCCAGCGGAACGAGGATCATCGACTGCTGCTTGTGGCGGTCCGGGTTGTCCGGGTCGGACTTGCCCATGAAGATGCAGATCTTGCAACGCGGGTCGGTGGCGTTGGTGGTGTACCACTTGTGGCCGTTGATCACGTACTCGTCGCCATCGCGCACGATGCTCGACTCGATGTTGGTGGCGTCGCTGGAAGCCACGTCGGGCTCGGTCATCGCGAAGCACGAACGGATCTGCCCCGCGAGCAGCGGCTTGAGCCACCGTTCCTGGTGCTCCGGCGTGCCATAGCGTGCCAGCACTTCCATGTTCCCCGTGTCGGGCGCGGAGCAGTTGAAAACCTCCGGCGCCAGGTGGGAGCGGCCCATGATCTCGCACAGCGGCGCGTACTCGAAATTGCTGAGGCCGGCACCGTGCTCCGATTCGGGCAGGAACAGGTTCCAGAGGCCCGCGTCCCGCGCCTTCGGCTTCAGCTCTTCAAGGACAGGCGCTACTTTCCATGGGCCCAGTTCTTCAGCTTCGCGGTAGTACCGCTTCTCGTTGGGATAGATGTGCTCCTCCATGAAGGCGTTGAGACGCCGCTGGAGAGCCTGGACCTTGGGGGAAAATTCGAACACTGGGGCCTTTCTGCTCGACGTCGTGAAATTCGGCACGCGAAGCGTTGGATGAAATGAAGGGATGCCCGCTATCGCGCACTCTTTGGAAAGTGCGCCACCACCTGTTGCCAGGCGGCTTCTGCGATCGGTCGAGCGCGCGCGCCGGTCTCCCGCGCCTGGGCACTCGATGCCGTGCCGTCCAGCGAACGCTTCAGGATGCCCTGCAGGATCGCCCCCAGCCGGAACATGCTGTAGGCCAGATAGAACTCCCAGTGCGACGGGTCGATCGGCTCGCGTCCCGTGCGCCGGCAGTAGCGGTGCATGTACTCCGTTTCGCTGGGAATTCCCAGCGCGGCGTGGTCGGCGCCCGCCATGCCGCGAAACTGCTCGGCGGTCAGGCGCCATGGCAGCGCGTGGTAGGCGAAGTCGGCCAGCGGATGACCCAGGGTGGAGAGCTCCCAGTCGAGCACGGCCAATACGCGCGGCTGCGTCGGATGGAAGATCAGGTTGTCCAGCCGGAGGTCGCCGTGGAAGATGCATGTCTCGTCCAGCGCCGGGACGTTGGCAGGCAGCCACTCGATAAGTCGGTCCATGGCCTCGATCGGATCCGTCACCGAAGCCTGGTATTGACGGGTCCAGCGGCCGATCTGGCGGTCGAAGAAATTGCCGCGACGGCCGTAGCTCTCGAGTCCGACCGCACGGTAGTCGACGCGATGCAGCGCCGCGACGACGCGGTTCATGTCGTCGTAGATGGCCCCTCGCTCCGCCCTGTCCATGCCCGGAAGCGACGGATCCCACAGCACACGCCCGTCGACGTACTCCATGACGTAGAAGGGCGTACCGATGATCTCGACGTCGTCGCAATAGCAATGGGTGCGCGCGACCGGCACGCCGGTGTCGCGCAACGCCTCGATGACGCGGTATTCGCGGTCCACCGCGTGGGCGGACGGCAGCAGTTCACCGCCCGGCTTCTTGCGAAGCACGTACCGCATCCCGTCGGCGGCGCTCACAAGAAAGGTCGGATTGGACTGGCCGCCCTTGAATTGCTCGACCCGCAAAGGAGCGCGGAGCCCTTCGATGCGCGTTCTCAGGTAGCCCTCGAGGCGGGCGACGTCGAAGGGGTCGTTTCCGCTTGCCGTCGTCATTACGCATGTCCTTGCATGCACAAATTCTAGCCAAGATCGTCGGACAATGCATAGGTATTTGTCCGACATCTTTTTAGGGCAGATGCGCTTCTGGATCGGTTCAATCCTTGAACACCGGCGGGCGCCGCTCGCGGGACGCGCGCGTGGCTTCCTCGAGGTCGTCCGAATACAGCATGGCCGCGTTCCACGTGGCGATGTAGTTCAGGCCATCGGCCACCGGCCTGTCGCGTACGTGGCTGATCATCTCCTTGGTGCCGCGCAGGCACAGCGGCGACTTGGCAGCCAGCGTTGCTGCGAGCTCGTCGACGCCGGCAGCAAGGGCAGCCCGCGACTCGTAGCAGCGGTTGACCAACCGCATCTGTGCGGCTTCGCTGCCGGAAAACCGTCGTGCCGTGTAGGCCAGCTCGCGCGCCATGCCCTCCCCGATCAAGCGCGGAAGACGCTGCAGCGTTCCCACGTCGGCGACGAGGCCGACATCGATCTCCTTGACCGAGAACCACGCCTCTTCGCTGCAATAGCGAAGGTCGCACGCGGTGATGATGTCGATCCCGCCTCCCACGCAAGCGGCATGCACCGCCGCGATCACCGGCTTGCGGCAGCGCTCGATCGAGGTCACCGTGTCCTGCAGATCGAGGATGCTCTGGCGCGTTTTCTCGCGCGCACGCCCATCGCAGGCATCGACCGTCTGCGACCGAAGCTCATCCAGCATTTCGAGGTCGAGCCCTGCCGAAAAGTGCGCCCCGATGGCGGACAGAATGCCGACCCGCGCCTGCGGCGTGCGGTCCAGCCATTGCATCGCTTCGCGTAGTTCCTGCCACATCGCCGCGTTGATCGCGTTGGCCTTGTGCGGCCGGTTGAACTCGATGCGTGCCACGCCGGCAGCGAGAGAAACCTTCAGCGTTTCGAAGTCAGGAACCGGCGCGGCACTCATGCCTGCTCCTCGTAGTGGTGCAGATGGCTTCGCCGCAACTCGAACTTCTGTACTTTTCCGGTCGAGGTGACCGGGAGCGCGGGCAACTGCACGAATTCCTTGGGCACTTCGAATCTGCCGAGATGCTGGCGGCAATGCGCGTGCAGCTCCGCGCTCGTGACCTGCTGGCCGGCGTCCACCAGGAGAAAGGCCGTGATCGCCTCGCCCCAGCGCTCATGCGGCAGGCCGATCACCGCGGCGTTGCGCACCGCCGGATGGCGCAGCAGCACATCCTCGACCTTGATCGACGGCACGTTCTCGCCGCCGGTCTTGATCATGTCCTTGATGCGGTCGAGAAACAGCAGCTCACCGTCTTCGTCCCACTGACCGAGATCGCCGGAGTGATGCCAGCCGAAGCGCCATGCATGCGCGGTGGCCTCGGGGTCCTTGTAGTAGCCCAGCATCAGGTTGGGACCGCGGTAGACGATCTCGCCCACCTCGCCCGGGCCGAGCAGGCGGCCGTCCTCGGCCATCACGCCGAGTTCGTTGACCAGCGTTGCCACGCCCCAGTAGGCGCCGAAGCGCTTGAGCTGCTGCTCAGGACGGAAGATGGTGGCGGCCGTGTACATCTCGGTCTGACCCGAGCACAGCGCGAAACGCGGGCAGATCGAATCGAGCAGGCGCATCAGCAACGGCTTCGACATCGGCGCCATCGCATAGATGCAGAGCCTGAGGCTGGACAGGTCGGTCGAGGCGCGCCGGGGGTGGTCGAGCAGTGCGCGGTACATCATCGGCAAGCCGACCACCAGGTTGATGCGATGCCGCGCGATCGCCTTCAGGAGCTCCCCGGCATCGAAACCGCGCATCAGCACTGAGGCCGCGCCGCCAAGCAGCGCCGACAAGAGCACCACGTGCTGGCCGACGTGGAACAGCGGCAGATGGCAGCTGTAGACGTCGCCGTCGGGCCCGGTGCCGAACTCGACCAGGTTGGACATCAGCACCGAATGGATGGAGGCGTGCGAATGCATGACCCCCTTCTGGGGTCCGGTGGTGCCGCTGGTGTACATGATCTGCACCAGGTCGCGCCCGTCGATCGGCACCTCGGGCGGCGTGTCCGGCTGCCCTGCCCCGAGCTCGGCTTCGCCACCGCAGAACGTCAATGGCACACCCAGCGATCGCACCAGATCGTGCACCAGCTCGCGCGCCAGCAACTGTGCATCGATGATCAGGTGGCGCGCTTCGGCGTGGTCCAGGATGAAGCGAATCGCGTCGACGGCGAGAGCCGTGTTGATCGGCACCCACACCAGCCCCGCCTTGTAGACGCCGAACATCGCGATCACCATCTGCGCCGAGTTCTCGCACAACATTGCAACGCGGTCGCCGGCAGACATGCCCTGCGCGAGCAAGGCATGGGCGAAGCGGTTCGACGCCGAATCGAGTGCCTTGAAAGTGAGCCTCAGGTCGCCTTCGATCACCGCGGCGCGATCGCCGAAGCGCCGCGCCGCACGGTGCAGCACGTCGCCGAGCGCGATCCGGCTGATGCGCTGGTAGCCGGGACTCTCCGGGACCGAACCGTTGCCCATCGCGAATCTCACTTTGCCACGGCCACCGGCTCGAGGTACTCGCTGATCAGCGTCCACTTGCCATTGACGATCTGCGTCATGCGCACCTTCTGGTTGCTGAGCCGGTTGTCCCTGGACACGTTGAACCCTGGATTGCCCAGCGCATCGGGGCCGAGCTTGGTAACTTCCATCGCTGTATTGAAGGTCTCGGCGCTCAGCTTCTTTCCAGCCTTGTCGGCCACCTTGGCAAAGGTCGTCATCGCGTAGTAGGCGTACATCGAATAGAGACCCGGGTCGTCGCCGAAGCGCTTCTTGTAGGAAGCGACCCAGTCGCGCACCGCCGGGTTGGCATCGTCCGCATACGGCAGCGGAATAAAGGTCGCGCCGTAGACGCCTTCCATGGCCGCACCGCCCAGCGTCGGCACCTGCTGCGAATAGTTGGCAGCGGTGCCAAGGAAGTCGGGGTTGAAGCCGATCTTGCGTGCCTCGGCGACCGAGCCGATGTACTCGCGCAAGGTGGAGGCATTGAAGACCAGGTCGCAGTTGGCGGACTTGAGCTTCGCGATCTGCGACGAGAAGTCCGTGGCGCCACGCTTGTAGCTGGTTTTCTCGACCACAGGCACGCCCTTGGCCTTGAGGTAGGCCTCGACGCCCTCGAATGCCTCCCGGCCGTAGTCGTCGTCCTGGTACAGCACGCCGACGCGCTTGTAGGCTTTCTTCTTCAGCATGAAGTCCATGGTCGACGCCGACATCGAGACATAGGACGGTGCCAGCGCGACCTTGTACGGACTCGGCGGGTCGTAGAGCTCCTTCGACGCGCCTTGCGGCATGAAGTTGAACACCTTGTTTTCGATCAGGAACGGAAGCGCCGCCATGTTGGTGGCCGTGCCCAGGTGACCGAGGATTGCGAACACCCCATCCTGCGTGATCAGTTTCTGCGCAGCCAGCACGGCCCGCTTGGGTTCGTAGCCGTGATCTTCGACCTGCAGGCGGATCTTGCGCCCCTGGATGCCGCCCTTCGCGTTGATCTCCTCCACTGCCATGTTCATGCCGTTGCGGGATTCCTTGCCGTAGTTGGCGATCGGCCCCGACAGGTCGGTGATCGTTCCCAACACGATCTCCGTGTCGGTCACGCCCTTGCCCTGCGCCATGGCGAGCGTGGCGGCTGCCAGCAACAACGCCGTCATTGAAATCTTCAGCACCATCGATGTCTCCTTGGTTGAAATGGATGAGGAACCGCTTTCGCGGCCCCGGCTGCAGTCAGCCCGCATTGCGGACGAATTCCGGCGATCGCTTCTGCGCAAAGGCGGTGACGCCTTCGATTGCATCCGCGCTGTTGCCCGACTCGACCATGAAGCGATGTTCGAGCGCGAGGTGGGCCTCCAGCGAGCGTTCGGCGGCGCCGTCGACCAGCACCTTGATGCGCGCCAGCGAAGCCGTCGCCGAGCGCGCCAGCGACGCAACGAGGTCCAGCGCACGCGCCTCGAGCTGGTCGTCCGAATGGACCTGCGAGACCACGCCGAGCGCCAGGCACTGCTGCGCCGACAAGAGTTCGTTGCCGAAGAAGATTTCCTTGGCGCGCGCCGCGCCCACACGGCGCGCGAGCAGCCACGACGAGCCGGCATCGGGCGTCAAGCCGATGGCCGAATAGCCGCCGCGCAGTTTCATCGACTCCGCCGCCAGCACGATGTCCGCGCTGAGCGCCAGGCCGATGCCACCACCGCCGATCGGGCCGTTCAGCGCGCTGACGACGGGAATGGGCAGCGTCGCCAGCCGATGGATGGCACGGTGGATCGGCGGGATGTGACGGTCCAGCAGCGCGCCGAGGTCGGGCAGCGACGCCACGAAGTCCCCGATGTCCCCGCCGGCGCAGAAATGCCTGCCCCGCGCCCGTATCAGCAGCGCCCGGACCGACGGGTCATCCGCGACGGCGTCGATCGCGGCGATCAACGCCGCCGCCGTCTCGAGATCGAGCACGTTCGCCCGCTCGGGACGGTTCAGCGTCATCAGCGCAATGCCGTCGCGGCGGTCCAGAAGCACGGGGGAAGACATCGGCAGGCCCTTCGAATGACGCAGCAACTCGGTAGGCCGCAGCGTAGGCGCGCCCCGAGCGCGCGTCTTGTGTCGACTCGCTGTTCCGCCGCGGCTTCAGATCGGCGAGATCCCGTGGGGCTTGTCGGGCCAGGTGCGCTGCTTCTTGCGTGGCGCGCAGTGCTCCAGCGCCGCCAGGACGACCGACCGCGTATCGCGCGGATCGATCACATCGTCGATGCCGAAGTGCTCCGCCGCATGCAGGGCGCCAAGCTGCTGCCGGAACCTGTCGATCAGCTCGGCACGTTTCGCAGCAGGGTCGGCCGCGGCCCTTACCTGCTTCTGGTAGGCCACGTCGACCGCGCCCTCGACCGACATGGCGCAGATCTCGGCCGTCGGCCACGCCACGCAGAGATCGGCATCGAAACTGCGCCCCCCGCACATCGCGATGTAGCCGAGTCCGTAGCCCTTGCGCAGCACCACCGATACCCGGGGCACCGTGGCCTGTCCCAGTTCGAACAGCAGCCGGGCACTGCGCCGAGCCAGCGCGGTGTCCTCAGCCTGGCTGCCGAGCAGAAAGCCCGGCAGATCGATCAGGTAGAGCAGCGGCAGGCCGAAGCTGTCGCAGACCGAAACGAAATGCGCGCCCTTCTCGCAGGCCTTGGCGTCCAGCGCGCCGGCCAGGTGCAGCGGCTGGTTCGCCACGATGCCGACCGGACGCCCGTTCAGGCGCGCGAAGCCGGTCACCAGGTTGGGTGCAAAGCCCGGCTTGATCTGGAACAGCGAGTCCTCGTCCACGACACCGCGCACCACGTCGCAGACGTCGTAGGTCTTGCGCGGGCTGTCGGGCATCACGGTGAGCAGCCCAGCCTCGAATTCGGCGTCGGGCTCGCGCGCCGGTGCCGTCGGCAGAGGAACGCGTGCATTCGACGGCATGTAGCCCAGGTAGGTCCGCACCAGCCCGATGGCCTCGGCATCGTCGTTGGCTGCGATGTCGGCCAGTCCGTTGAGATCCGCCTGCACGGCGGCGCCGCCCAGCGCTTCCTTCTCCGTCGCTTCACCCGTCGCCGCCGCGACCAGCGCGGGCCCGGCGATGCCCATGGTCGAGGTGCCGCGAACCATCACCACGAAATCGCACAGGGCGGCAAAGTTGGACGGCCCGGCAAAACCCGGGCCCATGACGACAGCGATGGTCGGCACCCAGCCCGACAGCGCGACGGCAGTCTGGAAATAGTGCGACCCTTGCGCGAAGTGGCGACTGTCCAGGCCCTCCTGGATGCGGTGGCCGCCGCCATCGAGCAGCAGGAGCAACGGACAGCCGTGATCGAGGGCATGCGCAGCCATGCGCTCGACCTTGTATTCGCCGATGCGGCCGTTGGAGCCGCCGAGCACCGTGAAATCGAAGGCGCACAGGCACACCGGCCGGCCATCGACCCTGGCGAAGCCGACCAGCACGCCATCCGACGGCGCCTGCAGCGTCTCGGTGTCGAAGGTGTCGCGCTTCGGCTCGACGAGCGCGCCGATCTCGTGGAAAGTGCCATGATCGACCAGCAGTGCGATCCGCTCCCTGGCGGACAGCTTGCCCAACGCGTGTTGCCGCGCGATCGCCGAGGACCGTGCCGCATCGCTCAGCCTGCTGCGCTTGTCGACGAACTGTTCGAACGCCAGCCGGGTTGCGCCCGCCGCGGTGGGGGCCATCAGGGGCCCCGTGGAATCTGCGATGCTCATTTTTTCCTTTTCGGTGCGGCCGGATCGCTCGTCCGGTCATAGGTCTGCGCATTGACGCCAAGATCGCGAAGCGCCTGCTTGCGGATCTTTGCGGTCGGTGTCTTGGGAAGCTCGACCATGAACTCGACATAGCGCGGCACCATGAAGTACGGCAAACGCTCATCGAGAAAGGCGAGCAGCGCTGCAGCTCCGAGCCTCGAAGCTTCGCGCAGCACCACGCAGGCCTTGATCTCGTCCTCGCTCGCGTCGCTGGCCACCGCGATGACGGCGCACTCCAGCACCGCGGGATGCTCGTTGATTTCCTTTTCGACCTCGAAGCTCGACACGTTCTCGCCGCGGCGCCGCATCGAATCCTTGATGCGGTCCAGGAACACGAACTGCCCGTCGGGCTCGCGCCGGAACGCGTCGCCGGTGTGCAGCCACTGGTTGCGCCAGACCTTCACGGTGGCCTCGGGCATCTCGTGATAGCCGTCCATCACGGTCCAGGGGTCGCGCGTGCGAATCACGAGTTCACCCATCTGCCCGTCCGGCACGGGCATGTCGTGCTCGTCCACCAGGCGGACGTCGAAGTCCGGCCGGGGCCAGCCGACCTTGCCCGCCTGCGCCTGGCCCACCGGCGCGCGCAGCACGGTCGAGCCTTCGGTCAGGCCATAGGCCGTGCACACGGCCTCGATGCCGAAACGCTGCTTGAACTCGTCGAGCTGCGCCATCACAGGCACCATCATCACGCGGCGCAAAGGGTGGCTGGCATCGTCGGCCCCCGCGGGCTGGCGAAACAGGAAGTTGGCCATGGCGCCCAGCAGCATCGTGTAGGTGCATCCGTATCGGCGGACGTCGTCCCAGAACGTGGTGGCCGAGAAGCGCGGCAGCAACACGCTGCTGCCACCCGCGATCAGGTTGTTGTAGATCGCCGCCCACTGCCCGCCGATGTGGAACAGCGGCAGCGTGCAAAGCGACACGTCGCTCGCATCGGCGAGGCCCAGCACCGCTGGCGCGGCGTAGCCATACGCATGCGCATGCGTCACCCGCACGCCCTTGGACGGACCGGTGGTGCCCGAGGTGTACATGATGCCGATGAGGTCCCAGGGGTTCAGTCGGGCGGGCGCTGCCCGTGGTCCGCGAAGCGCCTCCCACGGCGTCGGCTTGAATCGCGCCAGAAGACGCGCGCCGCTTTCCGCGCCGCGCACCACCACGTGCACAAGCCGCTCGAGGCGGTCCGCCACCTCGATCAGCAAAGGCAGGTAGTGCGACTCGATGACGATGAGCGTGGCGCCGGAATTGTTGATGACGTGCGCGAGGATCGAGCCCTTGTAGGCGGTGTTCACCGGCACCTCGACCCTCGCCGTCAAGGACAGCGCCCACCACGCAACGACATAGTCGAGATGGTTGTCGAGCATCAGGAGCGCAGCGTCCTGCGTGCTGACGCCGAGCGCGGCGAAACCGGCGGCGACGGCGAGCGACTCCTCGTAAAGCGCCGCGTAGCTCAGCGCGCGCTCCGGATCGCGCACGGCCAGCTTGTCGGGTGCCACGCGCAAGTGAGCTTCGAGCACTGCGCCAAGGGTGCGTGCTTCGAGTGGCGGCAGGGCGAGGTTCGTATCAACGGTTGGGTGCACAGGTAGGCTCATCAGAGAAAAGGCGGTCTCGCAAGGCCACGCCTGGCAGGGTCAACCCCGTGGCGCTTCGCGGCAGTGTCTGCCAATATTGCCGGACAATCACAACTTTGCATACCATGGTTCTTCGCATGCGACCCCCCTTCCGGAAAACGATGGCGATGCGGCGGCCCCTAGAATCCGCGGCGGCACCCTGCCAGACTCTTTTCTGTTCAATGCGCGAGTTCAAATGAACGACACAAAGAAAGCACCCGCGTTGAAAACTGCCTCCCGGGCAGCAGCGCAAACCGCGTCGGCTCATCCGCGAAGCACGCCCGACCGCGTGGCCGATGCGATCGGCAAGGGCATCCTGATGCGGCGATTCACCGTCGGCCAGCGCCTGATCGAAGCGGACCTGACACGCGACCTCGGGGTCAGCCGCAGCACCGTGCGCGAGGCGCTGCGCATCCTGGCCTCCAGCGGCGTGGTCGACCTCACGCCCCATCGCGGCGCCGTCATTCGCTCGCTGACCCGCGCGGATGCGGCCAGCCTGCTCGAAGTGCTGGAGGTGCTTACAGGTCTGGCTGCACGCCTGGCTGCCGCCAACATCCACGTGGGCGATAACGCCAAGCGCTTCAAGGCAGCGGCCCAGAAATTGATCGAGGCGAAGACGCCCGAAGCCCTGGACCGCGTGCTCGACGAACGCGCCAACTATTACAGGGTGATGTTCGAGATCGCCGACAGCGCGGAACTCAATCGCGTGCTGCCGCAGACGCGCGCCCACCTGTTCCGCGCGCAGTTCTACCAATACCTCACGACCGCGGACTTGCGTGCGATGGTGGCGGAATACCGCGCCATCACCGAGGCGATCCTCGAAGGCGATCAGGCCAAGGCGGAAAGTCGCACGCGCCGCCACTTGCAGAAATCCGGAGAGCGCTCGCTGCCGCGGATGGCGGCGTTTTCGTTGAGCTGATGGCGCTGCGAGACGGCTGACCGGCTCGGCGCGTGGGACGCACGCCGGGGGTCTGCGAAGCGCGTGGGCTTCTTGGAGGCCCGGTGCCCTCACCCCCGCCCTCTCCCAGGGGGAGTGGGAGCAAGACAACAGTGTGTCTACGGCGCCCACCGCCGCACCACAGACACGATGCACCTCGCACTCCGCACCCGTCCTTCGCACTTTCGTTCGTGAATACACAGGCCTAGCGACCTTGCCAGACGGCCTTGCGCTTCTCCGAAAAAGCCGTCGCCCCTTCGATCGCATCGGCCGATGCGTTGACGGCCCGCGCGATCGGGCGTTGCAGCTCGAACATCTCCGCGTCGCTCCATGTGCGCGAACTGGCCAGGATGCGCTTGCTCGCCGCCACGGCCAGCGGCGCGTTCGCGTCGATCTGTTCGGCCAGCCGCAGCGCGGCGTCGAGAGCCTCGCCTGCTTCGACCAGCCGGTTCACCAGCCCGTAGGCATGGGCCTGCGCAGCCGATATCGGTTCACCGGTGATCGCCATTTCCATGGCCACTGCGTAAGGCACCCGATGCGGCAGGCGCATCAGCCCGCCGGACGAAGCCACCAGGCCGCGCTTCACTTCAGGCAGGCCGAAGCTGGCACTGCGGCCGGCCACGATCAGGTCGCAGGCCATCGCGATCTCGCAGCCGCCGGCCACGGCATGGCCCTCGACTGCGGCGATCAGCGGCTTCTTCGGCGGCGCCTCGCACAGGCCCGCGAAGCCGAAGCCTTCGACCACGGGTTCGCTGCCGCCCTGGGCGAATGCATTGAGATCCATGCCGGCGCAGAAATTGCCCCCGGCGCCGGTGATGATGCCGACGTGCAGGTCCGCCTGCGCATCGAGCTGCGCCAGCGCGTTCGCCAACCCGACCGCGACCGCCTTGTTGACCGCATTGCGCACCGCGGGCCGGTTGATCGTGACGATCTGGATGCTGCCCTCGATGCGAACCAGTACGGCGTCTTCGCTCACAAGACTTCCTTGGTGGATGAGCGCAGCTTGCCGACGATGCCGCTCGGGAAGAAATAAACCGACAGCACGAAGACGGTGCCGAACCAGAGCAGCCAGCGGTCGGGGTGAAAGAGCTTGGCGAGCAGCGGCACGGACACGAGCGAAGTGCTCATGCTTCCCATCCAGCTTTGCAGGTAGTTCTCGGCCACCACGAACAGCGCCACGCCGACGATCGCCCCATAGACCGTCCCGAGCCCGCCGATCACGGCCATCAGCAGGATGTTGAGCATCACGTTGAAGCCGACCGTCGTCTGCGGCCCGACGTAGCGCAGCCAGAGGGCCATCAGGATCCCGGCGCAGGTGGCCAGCGCGGCGGCCAGGCAGTTCACCGCGACGCGATAGAACAGCGTGCGGTATCCGATGGCTTCGGCGCGAAACTCGTTCTCGCGGATCGCTTCGAGCACGCGGCCGAAGCGCGAGTTGACCACGCGCAGCATCAACAGGAACAGCAGTGCCGCGGTGAAGAAGATCAGGTAGTAGGTCAGAACCTTGCCATTGATGGTGGTGCCGAAGACCTGGGACTCGAAGACGCGGAAGCCGGGCGTCAGCGCCTCCGGCAAGCGGAAGGTGCGGCCATCGTCTCCTCCGGTCAGACCGCTCATGCGCGTGACCAGCGCGCCGAAGGCCGCGGCGACGGCCAGCGTCATCATCGTGTAGAAGATCGCCTTCACGCGCAGGGAGACCAGGGCAATGACGAGCGACAGGACCAGCGAGACTGCCAGCCCCGCCACGGCGCCGACCAGCATCGCGCCCCAGGTCGGCCCCAGCTTGTGCATGGCGATCGCGACGCCGTACGCGCCGATGCCGTAGAACATCGCATGCGCGAAGGACACGACGCCGCAATACCCCAGCAGCAGATCGAAGGAAGCGACCAGCACCAGGAACACGCAGATCGTCGCAGCCACGTTGAGCGAGCGCGCCCCCGAAAAGAGGAAGGGCGCGGTCGCAAGGTAAGCCACGACGAGCACCAGCAGCGCGCTCAGCAGCCGGCTGCGCGGCAGGTCGCCCGAAAGGAGTTGATTGAGCATGGCGTCCTCGGCTAGTGCTTGTTCACGGGATAGAGGCCCTGTGGCCGCCACAGCAGCACCGCCACCATCACGAGGATGTTGGAGACAAGCGCCAGGTCCGGCAGCAGGAAGCTCACGTAGTTGGTGGTCAGCGCGATGAGCATGGCGCCGGCGAAGCAGCCGGCCACCGACCCGAGGCCGCCGATGATTACGATGATCAGCATCTGCACCAGCACCTCGGCGCCGATGGCGACCGTGAACTGTTCGCGATAGAAGCCCCACATCACGCCGCCCAGGCCTGCAAGCGCCGAGCCGCCGACGAACACGGCAACGAAGATGCCCCGGATGCGATAGCCCAGCGCCTCCACCATCGACCGGTTCTCGACACCCGCGCGGATCAGGAGGCCGACCCGGGTGCGGTTGAGCAGCAGCGTGAGGCCGACGAAGACGACCAGGCCGACGCCCACGGCGACCAGCCGATAGCGCTCGATCGCGACGTCGCCCATGAAGATGGAGCCGCGCACGGCCTCGGGCAGCGGCAGCAGCATCTGGTTGGCGCCGAACAGCACCAGCACGATCTGCTCGATGATGATCATCGCCCCGATGGTGATCAGGATCTGCTTAAGATGGTCGCCGTAGACGGGCTTCACGAACAGCCGCTCGTACACCCAGCCGAGCGCAGCCGTCACGACCATCGACAGCAGCATCACCGCGGAGATCGCGACCAGGCTGGCCCAGACCGACTCCGACTCGATCAGACCCTTCAAGGGGCCGACCAGCAGCGTCGCCGTGTAGGCACCGACCGCGACGAAGGCCGCGTGCCCGAGGTTCATCACGTCCATCAGGCCGAAGACCAGCGTCAGGCCGCTGGCCATGATGAACAGCATCATGCCCATCGCGAGCGCCGCCACAGTCAAGGTGATCCATGTCGGCACGCTGCCGACAGTCGGCAGCGCGAGCGCCATGAAGACGAGGATCAGAAAGCCGGGCACCAGGTCGCGCGAACGGCCGGGCAGCGCCTGCAGCGCGTCGCCGGCCGCATCGGGGCCTAGTATCTCGACGGAGGTGGCGGCGAGTTTGGATTCGAGGACAGCCATGGGCGCTCCGGAAGAGGAAGTCGTGGCGACGGTGCTCAGTGCACGGCGCCCGCGCGCAGACTGAGCAGGCGCGCCTGCAGGTCTTCATCGGCCGACAGGGCGTCCATGCTGCCGGTGTGCACGATGCGGCCGTCGTCCATCACCGCCACCGAGTCGCCGAGCGAGCGCACGAAGTTGAAGTTCTGCTCGACCAGCAGGATCGTCGTGTCGCGCGCCTTCAGTTCAACGAAGGCCTGCGCGAGGTTGTCGACGATGGAAGGCGCAAGGCCCTTGGTCGGCTCGTCGATCAGCAGCAGCTTGCGCGGCTCGATGATCGCCCGTGCGATGGCGACCATCTGCTTCTGCCCGCCCGACAGCGTACCGCCAGGACGCAGCCAGAAGCGCTTGAGTGCCGGGAACAGCCCGAAGATCCATTCGAGCCGTTCTTCGTCGAAGCGGCCGCTGATCGCCGCGAGCCGCAGGTTTTCCTGCACCGTCAGGCCCGAGAAGATGCCCATGTCCTCGGGGACGAAGGCGATGCCGCGCCGCGAGATGTCGGGTGTGGCCTCCGCCGTGATGTCCTCGCCGTCGAAGACGAGCTTGCCGGCGCTCGCCTGCCACAAGCCCATGATCGTGCGCAGCGTCGTGCTCTTGCCCGCGCCGTTGCGCCCGAGCAGCACGGTCAGGCCTGAACGCGGAACGCTCAGCTCGACGCCCTGGAGGATGTGGTACTCGCCGATGTGCGTGTGCACCCCGCTGAGGCTCAGCAGGGGCAACGCCTGGTTGTTCGCCGGTTCAGACATGGGCCGCTGCTCGCGCCGTTTGCGCCCGCGCCGCGGGACGCTTGATGCCCAGATAGGCTTCCTGGACGATCCGCGACGCCATCACCTCGGTGGGCAGGCCGTCGGCGACCATCTGGCCGTTGTGAAGCACCACGATGCGGTCGGCCAGCGAATGGATGACGTCCATCTTGTGCTCGACCAGCAGGATGGTTTTGTCTCCCCGCTCCTTCAGCCGCCGGATCAGTTCCAGGATCACAGGGACCTCGGCGACGCTCATGCCCGCGGTCGGCTCATCGAACATCAGGATCTCGGGCTCGAGCGCCATCAGAATGGCCACCTCCAGCTTTCGCTTGTCTCCGTGCGGCAGCTTGGCGGCCTGGTCGGCACGGCGCGCGGCGAGGCCCACCTGCGCCAGGTAGTGCTCGGCCTGCTCGATCAGGTCGGTTCGGCTGCGCCATACCGACAACATGTTGAAGCCCGCGTGGTGGCGGCTCTGCACCGCGAGGCGCACGTTCTCCAGCACCGACAGCTTGGGAAACAGGTTGGTCAGCTGGAATGCGCGGCCGATGCCCTTCTGCGTGCGTTGCGGCGCGTTGAGCCGCGTGATGTCCTCGCCCTTGAAGTGCACCTGGCCGGACGTGGACCGCAGCTGGCCCGACAGCAGATTGAAGAAGGTGGTCTTACCCGCACCATTGGGTCCGACGATGGCGGTGAGTGTCCCGGCCTCGAACTGCGTCGTGACCGCGTTGACGGCAACATGGCCACCGAAATGAATGCTCAGTGCGGTGCTCGACAACACGGGGGCAGCCCCGTCCCCGCCCTGGCCTCCGCGTTGCATGCCGGACATGGCACTCAGCGCTTGGCCGTGACGGGCACCGGCATCTCGGACGCCGGAATCTCGCGCACCAGCTCCAGCAGGTCCCACTCGCCGGCGGGCGCCTTCTTCATCTTGAACTGGTACTGCGCCTGCATCGCCTGATGGTCCTCCTTGCGGAAAGTCATCTTGCCCTTGGGCGTGTCGAATTCCATGCCCTCCATCGCTGCGATCAGTTTCTCGGAGTCGGCCGAGTTGGCCTTCTTGAGGCCCGCGATGATCGCGCTGGCGGTGACGAACCCGCCCGCGGTAAAGAGGTCCGGCGGCATCTTGAAGCGCTTCTGGTGCTCGGCGACCAGCCAGTCGTTCATCGCGTTCTTGGGGAAGCCGTAGTAGTAGTAGGTGCCGCCGGACACGTCCAGCCCTTTCCAGGGCTTGGTGTTCTCGAGATTGGCGCCGCCGATGGACAGGAACTCGATGCCGTAGCGGCCGGGGTTCAGCTCGGAGATCTTCCGGATCGGATTCGGGGCACCCCAGATCACGACCAGGTACTTGCGTCCGTTCACGTTCTTCATGCCATCGAAGATGCGCTGCATCGGCGCGGTGAAGTCCGTGGTCGCCAGCGGGATGAACTCCTCGTGCACGATCTTGGCCTTGCTCTTCGTCGATGCCATGGCATCCTTGAAGGCCTTCACGCCGTCTTTTCCATAAACGTAGTCAGGCGCAAGAAACGCGATGTTGTCGCCCTCTTTCAACCCCGCAGCGCTGGCCAGCGCGTCCTGGAAGGAATTGCGACTGGCGCGGAACAGGTAGCGGTTCCAGCTGGCGCCCGTCAGCGAGTCGGCGATCGCGGGCTCGACCATCAGCACCTTCTTGTATTCCTCGGCCACCGGTGCCATCGACAGTGCACCGCCCGACCACGAGGTGCCGACCGCGATGTCGGCGTTGTCGTCTGCGAAGGCTTCGGTGAGCATGGCCTTCGACAACTCGGGCTTCATCTGGTCGTCCTTGACGATGACTTCGATCTTGCGCCCCAGCACGGTCATCGTGCCCTGCGTCAGGTATTCCAGGCCCAGGCGCAATCCGCGTTCGGTGTCGCGCGCATAAGCCTCCGAGGGCCCCGTCTTGCTCGCGATCAACGCCACCTTGATGGGCTTGTCCCGCGCCATCGCCGGCGCTGTCGCCCCCATGAGGACGAGGGCGGCGGAGGCCGCGACGATCAGGTTTCTCAACATTCTTGTCTCCTTGGCATTCACGGTTACGAGCTCATTGCGGTAGCTCTTGGGCATTATTGTCTTCCCATATTGTCAGACAATCATTAGGTGATAACCCGCTCGGAAAGACCGGGTTGCGGGGCTCGCGCTATCCGACCGCCCTGCTCTGGCCGCGCCAGTAAGGCTCGCGAAGGACGCGCTTGAGAATTTTTCCGCTCGGGTTGCGCGGCAACGCGTCGACGATGTCCACGCTCTTCGGGCACTTGAAGTGCGCCAGATTGGCGCGCATGAAATCGATGACGTCGCGCTCGGTCGCTTGCGCGCCGGGTCGCAGCACCACGCACGCCTTGACGGCCTCGCCCCAGGTCGGGTCGGGCACGCCGATGATCGCGCCGTCGGCCACGGCGGGATGCCGCATCAGCACGTTCTCGACTTCGGCCGGATAGATGTTCTCGCCGCCCGACACGATCATGTCCTTGATGCGGTCGTTGATGTAGAGATAGCCGTTCTTGAGGTAGCCGCCATCGCCCGAGCGAAACCAGCCGCCGTTCGCATTGCGTCCCTCGGGGTAAGCGGCCGCAGTGGCCTCCGGGTTGCGCCAGTACTCCTTGAGGTTCCGGTCGGACTCGATCCAGATTTCGCCGACCTGGCCGTCAGGCAGGTCCTCCAGCGTCACGGGGTCCACGATGCGCAGGCGCGCGCCGCCGATGGGCCGCCCCGCCGATCGCAGAAGCTCCGGATCGCCGCAGGCGTGGTCGGACGGAAACAGGAAGGTCGCCGGGCCGGACACCTCGGTGAGGCCGTAGACCTGAAGGAACTTGCAATGGAAGATCTCGAAGGCCTGCTTGATGACCGTTTCGCTGACCGGCGAGCCGCCGTAAGCCATCAGCTGCAGGCTGTTGTAGTCGCCCGATCGTGCCTCGGGCACCTGGAGCATGAACAGGATCATTGCCGGCACCACGAAGGTGTGCGTGATGCGGTGCAGTGCAATGCTGCGCAGGTAGGCGGCCGGATCGAACTCCGAATAGGCGGAGGTCTGCCCTCCCGTGTACAGCGTGAGCAGCAGCATGGTCATGCCGGCGACATGGAACACCGGCAGCGGATTGCCCAACACGTGGCGATGGTCGAACTCCCATTCCTTCGCAACCACCCTCGAAGTCGAGAGCAGGCCGGCGTGGGTCAGCACGATGCCTTTCGGCAGCCCCGTGGTGCCTGACGAATACAGCTGCAGCGCGGCGTCATGCGCCCCCATGGCGACGGAGGTGAACTCGGTGGCCTGGCCGCTGTACCACTGTGCCAGCGAGGGCGCGCCCTCGTGCGCCTGCTCAGTGCAAACCAGCCTCTTCACGCCAGGCAGCCGGGCGCTTTGCACCGTCGGCATGAAGGCCGCATCGGCCATCAGGAACGGCGCTTCCCCGTTGTTCACGATGTACTCGATCTCCGAGGCCGAGAGGCGCCAATTGACGGGCATGCACACCGCGCCGAGCTTGCATGCCGCGAGCGTCGTCAGGATGCATTCCGTGTGGTGCTTCGTCAGCACCGCGACGCGGCCGTCCCGTCCGACGCCCATGGCGGCCAGCGCGTTTGCGATCTGGTTGGTGGCGCGGTCGACCTCGCGAAACGTCAAGGTCCGGTCGCCGGTGCGGTACGCAACGTCATCGGGCCTGCTCGCGACTTGTCGCAACAGGCTGTCCACCAGGGTTTGGTCTTCCACCGTATCGTCTCCTCTTGTGCCTGAGGTGCTCGCTTTGCTTCAGGCGACCTCGAACAGCGCCGCCGCGCCCATGCCGCCGCCGACGCACATGGTGGCGACGACGTACTTCACCCCGCGTCGCTTGCCCTCGATCAATGCGTGGCCCACCACCCGCGCGCCGGTCATGCCGTAGGGGTGACCGATCGAGATGCCGCCGCCGTCGACGTTGTACTTTTCAGGATCGATGCCGAGGTGGTCACGGCAATAGATGGCCTGGCAGGCGAAGGCTTCATTGAGTTCCCACAGGCCGATGTCGGCGACCTTCAGGCCGTGCTGCTTCAGCAGCTTGGGAATGGCGTAGATCGGACCGATGCCCATCTCTTCGGGTGCGCATCCGGCCACGGCCATGCCGCGGTAGATGCCCAGCGGCGCCAGGCCGCGGCGCTGCGCGAGGCCGCGCTCCATCAGCACGCAGGCGGACGCGCCGTCCGACAACTGGCTCGCGTTGCCGGGCGTCACCACGCCGCCTTCGATCACGGGCTTCAGCGAGGCAAGCCCTTCGAGCGTGGTCTCGGGCCGATTGCCCTCGTCGGCGTGGAGCGTCACTTCGCTGTAAGAGACCTCCTTGGTGTTCTTGTCGACGACCGCCATCGTGGTCGTGAAGCGAACGATCTCCGCATCGAAGCGACCCGCGGCCTGCGCGGCGGCGGTGCGTTGCTGAGAAGCGAGCGAGTAGCGATCCTGCGCCTCGCGCGAAATGCCGTACTTCTTCGCCACGAACTCGGCCGTCTGCAGCATCGGCATGTAGGCATGCGGCGCGTGTTCGATCACCCTCGGATCCTTCTCCTTCGCAACCCATCCCATATAGGCGTCCTGCACGGCAGTGATGTTCTCGTGGCCACCGGCAATCACGATGTCCATGCCGTCGACCATCACCTGCTTGGCCGCGGTCGCGATCGCCATCAGGCCCGATGCGCACTGGCGGTCCATGGTCTGCCCCGACACCGTTGCAGGCAGGCCGGCGGCCAGCACTGCGTTGCGTGCGAGGTTCATGCCGGCGGTGCCGGAGGACAACACGCAGCCGATCACCGCGTCCTCGATCTCGCCACCCTCGACGCCGGCACGCTGCACGGCGTGTGCGATCGCATGGGCCAGCATCGTTGGCGACTTCGTGTTGTTGAGCGAGCCCTTGTATGCGCGCCCGATGCCGGTGCGCGCGGTCGAGACGATGACGGCTTCTTTCATGATGTCTTCCTGTGAATGCGGAGCAAGAGGTGGGATGGCGAGGTGTCCGAAGCGCCTACGCCGCTGTCCAGTCGGAAAGCTTCCGGCCCTGGCTGGCCAGGTCGGTCAGCAAGGAGGACGCGGTCCAGTAGCCGTAGGGGTTGCCCCGGACGCTGGCGTAGTGCGCGATTCGTTCGGCGACCACCGGCAGCCCGATCTGATCGGCCATGAAGATCGGCCCGCCGCGGTGATCGGGAAAGCCGTAGCCGGAGGTCCACACCATGTCGATGTCGCCCGGGCGGTAGGCAATCCCCTCCTCCAGGATCTTCGCGCCTTCGTTGATCATGGGAACCAGCAGGCGCTCGACGATCTCCTGCGCGCCGATGTCACTGCGCCGGGCGATGCCATGGGCATTCGCGAGTTCTTCGGCCACGCGGGCCGTCTCGGGATCGGTCACGGGCTTGCGGCCGTCGTAGCGGTAATAGCCCACCCCGGTCTTCTGGCCGAAGCGACCCAGCTCGAACATCCTGCGCACCACGGCGCGGTAGCTGTCGTCGGGCGGCAGCCCGCCGGCCTTGCCGTACTCGATGACGGTCTTCGCGCCCACGTCGATGCCCGCCATGTCCAGCATGCGGCAGGGCCCCATGGCCATGCCGAGTGCCTCCACAGCGCCGTCGATCTCGGCGGGGCTCGCGCCCTCCATCATCAGGAACTCCGCTTCGCGCATGTAGACCTCGGCCATGCGGTTGCCGATGAAGCCATAGCAGACGCCGGAGACGACCGCGATCTTCTTGATCGTGCGCGCCAGCTGCATCACCGTCGCCAGCACGTCGGGCGCGGTCGTCGCACCGCGCACCACTTCCAGCAGCCGCATCACGTTGGCCGGACTGAAGAAGTGCGTGCCGACCACGTCCGCCGGCCGTCCGGTCGCCTCGGCCAGAACATCGACGTCCAGGGTCGAGGTGTTGGTCGCGATGATGGCGCCCGGCTTGCACACCTGGCCGAGCCGCGCGCAGACCTGCTTCTTCAGGTCCATGTTCTCGAACACGGCCTCGATCACGAGATCGCAGCCCGCGAGCGAGGCATCGTCGAGGGTTCCGCTGAGCAAGCCCAGGCGCTCGGCGACCTGCGCGGTGGTGAGCCTGCCCTTGGCAGCGCTCGCTTCGTAGTTGCCGCGAATAGCCTTCAGGCCGCGGTCGAGCGCCTCCTGCGAGGTCTCGACCAGCACGGTCGGGATGCCGGCGTTGGCGAAGTTCATCGCAATGCCGCCGCCCATGGTGCCGGCGCCGACGATGCCGACCGAGCGCACGGGGCGCAGGCTCAGGTCCTTGGGGAGGCCCGGGATCTTCGACGCCTGCCGCTCCGCAAAGAAGAGGTGGCGCAGGGCCTGGGACTGGGGCGAGGTGCGCAGTTCCTCGAACAGGCGCGCCTCGACGGCTTCGCCCTCGGCGAAAGGCAGGGTCGACGCCTGCACCGCCAGCACGATGTTGCGGGCGGCCGGGTAGAAGGCCTTGCGGCGCGATGCTTCGTCGAGCGCCTTGTCGAAGAAGTCCGCGGGCAGGCCCTCGAGCGACACCGAGCGTTCGCTGAGCCGTCGCGGCGGCGCGCTGCGGGCGATCAATGCTTCCACGAACGCGAGCCCGACCTGAAGCGGCTCGCCCTCGCGGACTTCGTCGACGATGCCGGCCTTCAGCGCCGCGGCGGCATCGATGCTTCGGCCGGTCCCGATCAAGTCCAGCGTCAGCTCCGCGCCGGCCACCCGCGGCAGGCGCTGGGTTCCGAGCGAACCGGGCAGGATGCCGAGCTTGACTTCCGGGAAGCCGAACACGGCGGTGGGCACGCTCACGCGGTAATGACAGGCCAGCGCCAGTTCCAGTCCGCCGCCGAGCACGGTCCCATGCAGCGCGGCGGCGACCGGCCGGTCCAACGCTTCGATGCGGGCCAGGGTGCCGTTGTAGAGCTTCGCGGAGAAATGCGGGTCGTCGAAGGAGTTGATGTCGCCGCCGGCCACGAAGGTCCGCCCCTCTCCATGGACCAGCAAGGCCTTGAAGGAGCGGTCGGCCTCGAAGGCATCGACCGCCGACGCGAGGCCGGCGACCACGCCCGGCGACAAGGCGTTGACCGGCGGATTGTCGATGCGCAGCAGCGCGATGTCGCCGTGGCGTGTCAGGGTGACGGGTGCGGTCATGGGCAGGGTCCAAACAGGGAGCGATGGGCAGTTGTGCCGAGGCTAACGAAGGCCGGCCAAAGTCTCTTGCGTCAAGTCGCTGACCGTCGGGTCAACTCGCGCCTCCCGGCCGGACCAGCAGCTTGATCTGCATAGTGGGACGCCGCAGCGCCTCGAAGGCCTCCGGCAGCGCCTCCAGCCTCACCGTGTCCGTGACCATGGCCCCGGGTTCGACGCGGCCGGCATCGAGCAGGTCGAGCACGCGCTGCCAATCGGTCTTGCCATAGCCCATCACGAACCGGAGATTGATCTCCTTCGCCATCGCCCGTTGCGGCATCACGCGGTCCTCGGTCGGACACACGCCGACCACGACGATCCGCCCGCGCGGCTTCGACATCTCGATGCACTGCTGGATCAGTCCGGCGATGCCGACGCATTCGAAGATGACGTCGGGCGGCGCGCCCGCAGCCTTGGCGAATGCAGCGCCGACGTCGTCGACCGAAGGGTCGATCAATGCCGTGGCGCCGAAACGCCCGGCGATGGCGCGGCGGCCGCTCGCGAACTCGCTCACCACCACATGCGCAGCCCCCGCCTGCCGCGCGAAGGCGGTGACCGCCAGGCCGATCGGTCCGGCGCCGATCACGAGCACGCGCGCACCGAGCCCGATCTGGCCGGCTTCCACCGCATGCAGGCCCACCGCCAGCGGCTCGATCATCGCGCCCTCGCGCTCGCCGACCGCCGTGGGCAGGCGGATGGCCTGGCCGGCGGGCACCTTCACGTATTCCGCCAGGCCTCCGGGCCGGTTTGGACTGAAGCCGGTCAGGCGGTTGTGTGGGCAGATCATGCCGAGCCCTTCGCGGCATTCCTGAAAACCCTGTGCCACGCAACCGCTGCAGGCGTTGTTCGGCAAGGCCGTCACGCGCTCGCCGACCTTCCAGTCGCTGGCGCCGCTCTCGACGATCTCGCCGGAGAACTCGTGGCCCAGCACAGTTCCGTCCTTCACGACGAACAGGCCCGGGTGCGTGGAGTGCAGGTCCGATCCGCACACCCCGCAGTAATGGACCCGCAGCACCAGTTCGCCCGGCCCGGCCTGCGGCAAGGGCACATCCTCGATCGACAGCAGTCGGTCGACTCCGCGAAAAACAGCAGCCTTCATCGTCGGTCCCAGGGGTCGTGGCAGTCCCTCGGAGGCTATTCCAGCGGCCCGCAACTTTCTTGCGCGCAGTCGCTGTCATGCGCCGCGGCGGCCGCTCGGGCAGCGACTCGGCGCAAGACACGGGCCCCGGGCCTGCCTACGCTCGGGCGAGAGACATCGGGGAGCCTGCATGCAACTCAAGGACAAGGTCATCGTCGTCACCGGCGCTGCGAGCGGCATCGGCGCCGCCATGGCGCGGCGGTTTGCGGAGGAAGGCGCGCGCGCCGTCGTGGTCGCCGACCGCGATGCCGCGCGGGCGCACGCAGTCGCGCTGGACATCGGCGGCCATGCGGCGCTCGTCGACGTGGCCGTCGAGGCCGAACTCCAGCGGCTCATCGAAGAGACCGAGTCGCGCCACGGCCCGATCGATCTGTTCTGCTCCAACGCAGGCACCACGGCTGCCGGTGGCCCCGAACTGCCGGATGCCGATTGGCGCCGCGTGATGGACGTCAATCTGATGGCGCATGTCCACGCCGCCCGGGCCCTGCTGCCGCGGATGCTGTCGCGCGGCCAGGGCTACCTGCTGCAGACGGCTTCCGCGGCCGGCCTGCTCTCGCAATTCGATGCGCCTTATGCCGTGAGCAAGCACGCGGCCGTGGCCTTCGCCGAATGGCTGTCCATCACCTACGGGGGGCAAGGCATCCGGGTGAGCTGCCTCTGCCCGGCCGGCGTCGACACGCCGCTGCTCGGCGCCGAGCCGAAGGCGCGCCGCGACCTCCTCTCGCACGGTCTCATGAGCACCGCCGAGGTGGCGCAAGTGGTCGTCCAGGCGCTGGCCGAGGAGCGCTTCCTGATTCTGCCGCAGCCCTTCATCCACACGCAGATGCGCCACAAGGCGGACGACACCGACCGCTGGATCCGCGGCATGCGCCGCCTGCACGCTTCGGTCGACTGAGCGCGGCCGCGCTTCAAGCCGCTTTGTCGGCGTACATCGAGTCGATCAGGGCGGCGTACTTGCGGTTCACCAGCGAGCGCTTGAGCTTCATCGTCGGTGTCAGTTCCTCGTCCTCCGCGCTGAGGCGGGTTTCGATCAGGCGGAACTCCTTGATCTGCTCGACCCGCGCGAAATGCCGGTTGACCTTCTCGATCTCCTCGGCGATCAGCTCGATCACCTCGCGGCTGCGTGCAAGCGACTTGTAGTCCGAGAAGGCGACGGAGCGCTCCTGTGCCCACTGCTCGACGTTGTCCTGGTCGATCATCACCAGGCAGCTCAGGTAGGCCCGCCTGTCACCGATGACCACCGCGTCGGTCACGTAGGGGCTGAACTTGATCTGGTTCTCCCATTCCGAAGGCGTGATGTTCTTGCCGCCTGCCGTGATGATGATGTCCTTCATGCGGTCCGTGATGAAGAAGTACCCCTCCTCGTCCACGCGCCCCACGTCGCCGGTCTTCAGCCAGCCGTCCTCGAAGGCCTCGGCGGTCTTTTCGGGCATGTTCAGGTAGCCCATGAAGACCTGGGCACCGCGCACCATCAGCTCGCCCTGCTGCGACACCCTCACCTCCGAACCCGGCAGTGCGACGCCGATGCTTCCGGGCTTGCTGCGCCCACGCGGGTTGCAGGTGGCGGCGCCGGTGAGTTCGGTCATCCCCCAGAGTTCGTTCAGGGAAATGCCCAGCGCCATGAACCAGCGGATCAGTTCGGCAGAGATCGGCGCGGCGCCGGTGATCGCGACCTCCACACGCCCCAGGCCCATCATGCGGCGCAGGTTGTCGAGCACCAGTTTGCGGGCCAGCCAGAAGCGCAGGCGCAACCCGCGAGGCACGGGCATCCCCTGTTCCTGGCAGCGCGCCATCTGCTCGCCGACCGCCAGTGCCTTGCGGTACGCCCACTGCTCGAGCCGGGTGGCTTCGCGCATCGCGGTGGTCACGCTCGAGTAGAGCTTCTCCCAGACCCGCGGCACCGCCATGAAGACGTCCGGCTGGATCTCACGGATGTTGTCGAAGATCGTGTCCGGGTCCTCGACGAAGTTCAGGGTCTGGCCGACGAGCAGCGCGTAGTACTCGCCGAAGATGCGCTCCGACACGTGGCACAGGGGCAGGAACGCGGCGCGCTCGCGCAGCCTGGTGGGCGGCAAAAAGGCTTCGAGCGTGCGGCACGCCGCCATCACATTGGCGTGCGAGATCATCGCGCCCTTGGGCCTGCCGGTCGTGCCCGATGTGTAGACCAGCACGGCCAGGTCACCCGGTCGCCGACTCGCGATGCGTTCTTCGACCAGCGAAGGCTGCGCCTTGCGCCGCTCGCGGCCCAGTTCGGCCAGGCGGTCGAGCGAGATCACTCGCGGATCGTCGAGATTCGCAAGCCCCTCCATGTCGAACACGATCACCTGGCGGACCTGCGTGAGGCGCTCGCCCACCTCGAGGAACTTGTCGAGCTGCTCCTCGTTCTCGACGAACAGCAAAGTGGTTCCTGAATCCGTGCACAGGTACTCCAGCTGGGAGGCCGAATCGGTGGGGTAGATACCGTTCACCACGCCACCGGCCGTGAGGCCGGCCAGATCGACCCACAGCCATTCCCGGCAAGTGTTGGACAGCACCGAGACGACGTCGCCGGGCGCCAGGCCCAGCGACACCAGGCCGCAGGCCAGATCGGCCACGATCTCGCCGACCTCGGCATACGTGTAGGACCGCCAGACGCCCAGCTCCTTCTGGCGCAGCATCACGGCATCGGCGCACGTCTGCACGGCATGGCGGAACAGCGCAGGCACCGTCCGGATGTCGGCCGGGACGGCCGGCGGTCGAGTGGGATTTCGCATAGGTAGCACGCGTTCAGCGCCAGGTTTTCTTCTTCTTCCAGCGGCGCTCGCTGCGCGCGCCGGCGCCTTTCGCACCGAGGTAGAACTCCTTGATGTCGTCCTTCTCGCGCAGCGCGCTGCAGCGGTCTTCCATCACGATGCGACCGTTCTCCAGCACATAGCCGAAGTCGGCGGCATTGAGCGCCATGTTGGCGTTCTGCTCGACCAGCAGGATGGTGGTGCCGCGCTCGCGGTTGATGCGCACGATGATCTCGAAAATTTCCTTGGTCAGCCGCGGGCTGAGCCCCAGGCTCGGCTCGTCGAGCAGGATCAGTTCCGGCTGCGCCATCAGCGCGCGTGAGATCGACAGCATCTGCTGCTGCCCGCCCGACAGGAGCCCGGCATCCTGCGCGGCTTTTTCCCTGAGGATCGGAAAGTAGCCGAACACCGTCTCGAGGTCGCGCGCCACGCCGTCGCGGTCCTTCCGGGTGTAGGCGCCCATCATGAGGTTGTCGCGCACCGACAGCAGCGGAAACACCTCGCGACCCTCAGGCACATGGCTGAGGCCGGCGCGCACCACCTCCGCCGGGTCGTGCGCCGTGATGTCCCGGCCCTTGAACTCGATGCTGCCCTTGGCCGGATCGAGCACGCCCGAGATGGTCTTCAGGATCGTGCTCTTGCCGGCGCCGTTGGAACCCAGCACGGTCGCGATCTCGCCCTTGCGCACCTTCAGGCTCACGCCGCGGATCGCCTTCACGGGGCCGTAGGAACTCTCGACGTTCGAGAGCTTCAGCATGCTCGACTGTTCAACGTTCATGCTTCCGGCCTCCGCAGGCTGGACACGTCGTCGATGCTGCCGAGGTAGGCCTCGATGACGCCTTCGTGCGCCTGGACTTCGGCGGGCGACCCCAGCGCCAGCACCTCGCCCTGGTTCATCGCAAGCACGCGGTCGGAGACGCGCGACACCAGGCTCATGTCGTGCTCGACCATCAGCACGGTGATGCCGAGCTCGCGCTGGATGTCCTGGATCCACCAGGCCATGTCCTCGGTCTCCTCGGCATTGAGTCCGGAGGACGGCTCGTCCAGCAGCAGGAGCTTCGGGTCGCTGCACAATGCGCGCGCCAGTTCGACCACCTTGCGCACGCCGTAGGCCAGGCCCGCGACCTTGTGATCGCGGTAGCGCATCAGCCGCAGCAGCTCGATCACCTGCTCCGCCTTGCGCCGCGCCGCGAGTTCGTTGCGCCTGGCCGAAGGCGCAAAGAAAAGATCGCTCCAGAAGCCGGCCGCGCGATGAGTGTGGAATCCGATCAGCAGGTTCTGCAGCACCGTCGCCTGCTCGAACAGCTCGATGTTCTGGAAGGTGCGCGCAATGCCGAGGGCGGCGATGCCATGAGGCGGCGTCTGGTCGAGCGCCACGCCGTTGAAAGTGATGCTGCCCTCGGTCGGCATGTAGATGCGGCTGATGAGATTGAAGACGGTCGTCTTGCCGGCGCCGTTCGGCCCGATCAACGTGAACACCTCGCCGCGATGCACGTCGAAGCTGACCTTGTTGACGGCCAGCACGCCGCCGAAGCGAACCGACAGATCGCGCGCCGAAAGAAGGCTGTCCATCAGCGCACCCTCTCCGATTTCTGGAACGACTTCTGGCGCCTGAACATGCCGCGTCGGTAGGTCGGGAACAGTTCGAGGTAGGTACGCAGCTTGACCCACCGGCCGTGCAGCCCCGTCGGTTCGAACAGCACAAAGACCATCAGCACCGCGCCGAAGACGACGGCCTGGAGCCCCGCCGCCTGGCCAATGGCCGGCGGAAGCCAATCCTTGGCGATGGCGATCGCCTGCGGCATGGTGATCAGGAAGATCGCGCCGAAGAACGCGCCATGAACGGAACCCAGCCCGCCCACGACCACCAGCAGCAACAGATCGATCGACTGCGCGATCCCGAACTGCTCGGGCGAGATGAAGCGCAGCTTGTGGGCGTAGAGCGCACCTGCGATGCCGACGATCGCGGCCGACAAGGCGAACGAAACAGTCTTGTAGCGTGCCAGGTGGATGCCCATGCTTTGCGCCGAGATCTCCGAGTCGCGGATGGCGATGAAAGCGCGCCCGGTCGAAGTGCGCAGGAGATTGAGCACGCCCACCGTCACGAGCACGCAGGTCAGCAGCACCACGAGGTAGAAGGATTCGGCGCCGCTGGCCGTCCAGCCGAACAGCGCGGGCGGTTTCACCGCCAGGCCGGCGTTGCCGCCGGTGATGCTCTCCCAGCGCGCCATCACCTCCTCGACGATGAAGCCGAAGGCCAGCGTGGCGACCGCGAGGTAGATGCCCTTGACCCGCAACGCCGGCAGTCCCACCACCACGCCGACCGAGGCCGACAGGCCGGCGGAGGCGGCCAGCGCCAGCGGAAAGGGCCACCCATGCCCGGTGAGCACGGCCTGCGTATAGGCCCCGACGCCCAGAAAGGCAGCATGCCCGATGGACAACAACCCGGTGAAGCCGGCCAGCACCATCAATCCCAGGCCTGCGATGGAATAGATGAGGACGAAGGTGAGTTGCGAAGTCCAGTACGGCCCCACCACCCAGGGCGCGAGCACAAGCGCGATCAGCAACAGGCCGTACCAGAACGCCTCGCCCGCATGCTTGGCGAGCCGATGGTCCTGCTCGTAGGAAGTCTTGAAGAGGAATCTCATACCTTCTTGCGCAGCTTTTCTCCGAACAGTCCGTTCGGCTTGACCATCAGCATCAGCAGGACCACCACGTACGCGGCGACGTCCTTGAAGCCCTCCGGCAGATAGAAGCCCGCGAAGGACTCGACGATGCCGATCACCAGCCCGCCGACCACCGCGCCCGGCAGGCTGCCGAAGCCGCCCACCACCGCCGCGGGAAAGGCCTTGAGACCGATGAAGCCCATGTTGACGTGGACGAAGGTGATCGGCGCGAGCAGCAGGCCGGCGATGGTCGCCACGCCCGCCGACAGGCCCCACACCAGGCCGTTGAGGCGCTTGACCGGGATGCCCATGTAGTACGCCGCCAGCTGGTTCTGCGAAGACGCCTGCATCGCGACACCGAGCTTGCTGTACTTGAACATCAGGAACAGCAGCGCACACAGCAGCAGCGTGGTTCCGATCACCACGCCCTGCTCGGCGCTGAGGATCAGGCCGCCGAGGTTCCACACCGCGCCCTTGTAGGGAATGTCCATGACGTGGGTGTCGGTGCCGATGCCCGGCAGCATGGTCACCAGGCCGCGCGTGATGTAGCCGAGCCCGATGGTGAGCATGACCACGGTGAATTGAGGCTGGCCCAGAATCGGCCGGATGACCGAACGTTCGAGCAGGATCCCGAAGCCGCCCATCCCGGCGACACTGACCAGCGCGGCCCAGAAGAACGGCAGCTTGAACCACGCCATCAGCAGGTAGCCGGTGCAGGCACCGAGCATCATCAGCTCGCCCTGCGCGAAGTTGACGGTCTCGGTGGCCTTGTAGATAAGCACGAAGCCCAGCGCGATCAGCGCGTAGATGCAACCCAGCGCCGAGCCGGAGATCAGCAGTTGAACGAATTCCAAGAACGCTCCTTCGCGCTGTGGCTTGCGGGGGCGGTCGGCGCGGGCCGCGCCGCGTCAGGGCTGCAGGTAGTCCGTGATCGGCACCCAGCGGCCGTTCACGATGTGCGAGATCCGCACGGCCTCGGAACCGAGGCGCTTGGTCTTGGTGAAGCTCATGGTGTCGAAGCCCAGCTTGTCGCGCGGGAAGGTCGAGATCTCCATCGTCTCCACGAAGCGCTGGGCGGTGAGATTCGGACCGACCTTCTCGAGCGTCTTGATGGTCCAGTCCATCGTGGCGTAGCCGAAGACGGCGTACTGGCCCGGGTCTTCGTTGTACTTGGCCTTGTAGGCGGCATACCAGTCGCGCAGCGCTTTCGACGGATCGTCCGGATAGGGCTGCGAACTCGCGTGCGAGGACAGGAAGCCCTCGGTCACCGCGCCGCCGAGCTTGGGCACGAGGTGCGAGTAGGAAGCCGAGGTCCCGATGAACTGCGGCGCGAAGCCGACTTTCTTCGCCTCGTTCAGCGTACCGATCGTCTCGCGCAAGGTCGTCCCCATCACGACCGTGTCGCAGCCGACGCTCTTTAGCTTGGCGACCTGCGACGAGAAGTCGGTCGCGCCGCGCTTGTAGGTGGTCTTCTCGACCACCGACTTGTTGAGTTCCTTCATCTGCGACTCGACGCCCTTCATGAGCTCCGAGCCGAGTTCGTCGTCCTGGATCAGCGAGCACCATTTGCGCTCCGGCTTGGTCTGGTTCAATGCCTTGACGATCACGCGGCCCTGCTGGTAGTAGGGCACGGCGAAAGCGAAGGCGAGCGGGGTCGGCGGGTCGTAGAGACCGCGCGCGGACGCCAGCGGAAAGGCGTGGATGACCCCGGCCTCGGTGAAGATCGGCATCGTGGTGAGCGCAAGGGCGGTGCCGATGTTGGCCACCGTGATGAAGATCTTGTCGTTCTGCACCAGCTTCTGCGCCGCCAGCACGGCCTTCTTGGTGTCGTAGCCGGAGTCTTCGACGATCAACCGGATCTTGCGGCCGGCCGGGCCGCCTGCGGCATTGGCCTCCTCGATCCGCATGTTCATGCCGTTGACCGTCTCCTTGCCGAAGGCGGCGATCGGGCCGGACAGGTCCTGGATGGTGCCGACCAGCACTTCGTTCTTGGTGACCCCTTGCGTCGCCTGCGCCTGGGCCAGCAAGGGGGCGGCGATGGCGGCAGCGACAAACCATGGGGCTGTGCGGCCAGCAGATCTCGTCATCTCGTCGACTCCTTCGAACTGTCGGAGCACCGGGAATCGGGTCTCCGCTGATGCAGTTTCGCTAGAGCACGGACACGCGTCTTGCGCCGAGACGCTGCACTGCGCGACACGAGGGATATCCCTATCCGGGCTGCCGCGGGGACGCGCGGCCGAGCTCGGTCGTCAGCATGATCTTTCCCGTTGCGCGCCGATCAGCGACGACGCGCAACGCTTCGGCCGCCCGCTCCAGCGGATAGCGCGCGGTGATGGCGGGCCGGATGCGTCCTTGCTGGAGCCATCCCAGCAGTTCCTGCATGAGGCTGTCGTAGCGCCGCGGCTCGGCCTGGGAGAAGCCGCCGTAGAACACCCCGACGATCGCACAGCCCTTGAGCAATACGAGGTTGAGCGCGGGCCGAGGGATCTCGCCGGCGGTGAAGCCGATCACCAGGTAGCGGCCCTTCCAGGCCATGCTGCGCAGCGCCGGCTCGGTGTAGCTTCCGCCGACCGGGTCGTAGACCACGTCGACGCCGCGCCCGCCGGTGAGGGCCTTGACGCGTTCACGCAGATCTTCCGTGGCGTAGTTGATGGTCTCGTCGGCCCCCAGGGCCTTGCACAAGGCGAGCTTCTCGTCGGTCGATGCGGCGGCAATGACCTTCGCGCCCATGAGCTTGCCGAGCTCGATGGCCGACAGGCCCGTGCCGCCGGCCGCGCCCAGCACCAGCAGGGTCTCGCCGGGCTGGATGGCGGCGCGGTCCTTCAGCGCGTAATGCGAGGTGCCGTAGGTGATGACCAGGGCCGCGGCGGCCTCCATGTCCACACCGCCAGGCAAGCGCACGAGCTTGCTCGCGTCGGTCAGCACTTCCTCGGCAAAGCCGCCCCAGCCGCAGACGGCAATGACGCGATCGCCGGGTGCATGGCCCTTGACGCCCTCGCCCACCTGCTTGACGGTACCCGCCACTTCGCCGCCGGGCGAGAACGGCAGTTCGGGCTTGAACTGGTACTTGTTCTCGATGATCAGCGTGTCGGGAAAGTTGACGGCACTCGCGTGGACCGACACGAGCACCTGCCCCGGACCCGGCACGGGGGAAGCGACCTCTTCGAGCACGAGCGATTCGGGAGGGCCGTGGCGTTTGGCAAGGACTGCTTTCATGGGGGACCTCAGATCATGGAAATCGACATGCCACCGTCCACCGCCAGGCTCGCGCCGGAGACGAAGGCGCCGGCCGGCGAACTCAGGTAGAGCACCGCATAGCCGATCTCTTCGGGTTGCCCGAGACGATGCACGGGCGTCTTCTTCAGGATGCGCTCGCGTGCCTCTCCGTCGAAGGCCTTTGCCAGGCGTGTCTCGATCACGCCGGGCAATACCGTGTTCGCCCGGATGCCGAACTCCCCGTACTCCAGCGCGAACACGCGGCTCATGCCGATCAGCGCCGTTTTCAGGGTGCCGTACAGACTCAGCATTTTTTCCGGGTGCCAGGCCGACAGGGACGAGATGTTGACGATGCTGCCCCCGCCGCGCGGCTTCATGAGCTTCGCGGCTTCGACCGAGAGGAACCAGTAGCCGCGCAGGTTGACGTCGATGGCCTTGGTGAAGAGGCCGACGTCGATGTCCTCGATGGTGCGCCACGGACTCATCACGGCGTTGTTGACCAGGATGTCCAGTCCGCCGTGCGTCGCCTGGAGATGCGCGGCCATCTCGGCGATGTCTTCCATGCGTCCGATGTGACAGGCGCGGGCTTCGGCGCGAAGGCCTTCGTCGCGCAAGGTCTGCGCCACGTGCTCGCAATCGTCCGCCTTGCGACTGCTGATGACCACGCGCGCGCCAGCCTGCGCCAGCACGCGGGCAGTCGCCGCGCCGATGCCCTGCGTAGAGCCCGTGATCAAGGCTACCTTGCCGCTGAGGTCGAAAGGATTGTGGGGTGTCATGGGGTTGATTCCAAAGTGTTCAGGCCCGTACGCGCGAACACGTCCATCGTGTTGCCGAACAGGAGCGCGCTTTCGGCGACCGCCGTGCCCAGCGCGGCACGGCGGCGCAGTCCCGCCGACATGGCGGCCTGGCGAAACATCGCGAAGGCCTTGTAGAAGCGCATGTCGGTGCGCGGGTCCATTTGCATGGCGCGCAGGTAGCGGTCGGCCATCCAGGCCGAATCCGGCAAGCCCGCGGCCGCACGATCGATGCCGGCTAGGCCCGGCAGCAGATAGTCGGCCGGCAGCTCCTGAACACCCAGGAATTGCCCGAGATCGGCCAGCGGATGACCCAGGGTCGACAGCTCCCAGTCGAGCACGGCCACCACGCGGTCGCCGTCGCGCTCGAACATCAGGTTGTCCAGCCGCGAGTCGCCGTGCAGAAGGACGGTCGGGTGCTCGGCCCGCGGCAGCGCGGTTTGCAGGCGGCCAATGAGCTCATCCATTTCTGCCACGCCCTCGGGCATGGCGGTGCGGTATTGCTGCGTCCAGCGGTGCAGCTGGCGCTCGAAATAGTTGCCCGCGCGGCCGAAGTCGCGCAGGCCGAGCGCATCGATGTCGGTGCGGTGGATCGCAATCAGGTTGTCGATGGCCGCGGCATAGATGTCTGCGCGGCGCTCGCGCGGCAGCTCCGGCAGCCCGACGTGACGATGCACCACGCCATCGACGAAATCCATCAGGTAGAACTGCACGCCGACCACGTCGAGCTCGTTGCAGAGGACGTGCAGCTTCGGGACCGGCACTGCGCTGCCGTACAGCGCCGAGAGGATGCGGAACTCGCGGTCGAGCGCATGCGCCGATTTCAGCAGCTGCCCGGCCGGCTGCGTGCGCAGGATGTATTGGCCGCTGTCGGCGGTGAGCCGCCAGATCGGATTGGAGTTGCCGCCCACCAGGCGCTCGGCCTGCCGCAGGCCGCGGAAGCCCGCCGCGTGCACCTGCAGGTAGGTGCCGAGCCGACCCAGGTCCAGGGGCGGCGTGCTGACCACGCGGTCCGGCGCGATCGAAGACACCGATGCGTTCATCGTCGCCGGCCCTCAGGCCACCGACGCCGCATGGCGCTTGAGCAACTGCTGGCCGACGGCCGACAGATGGACCTGGTCCGGCCCATCGCCGATGCGGATGAAGCGCGCGTAGACATAGGCGCGCGGCAGGAAGGTGTCCTGCGACACGCCGGCGCCGCCGTGGACCTGGATGCTCCGGTCGATCACGCGCGCGGCCATGCTGGGCACCACGATCTTGGCCGCGGCGATCAGGTCCCTGGCGGCCTTGTTGCCTTCGCGGTCCATCTTGTCCGCGGCGCGCAGCGTGAGCAGGCGCGCCTGCTCGATTTCGCAGAACGAATGCGCGATATCTTCCCGCACCGAGCCCTGTTCGCCCAGGGCCTTGCCGAAGGCCACGCGCGCGTTGGCGCGCCGGCACATCAGCTCGAGCGCGCGCTGCGCACAGCCGATCAGGCGCATGCAATGGTGGATGCGCCCCGGACCGAGGCGCCCCTGGGCGATCTCGAAGCCGCGGCCCTCGCCCAGCAGGATGTTGCCGGCGGGGACCCGCACGTTGTCATAGACGATCTCGGGATGTCCCACCGGCGCATCGTCATAGCCGAAGGCTGTGATGTCGCGCACGATGCGCACGCCGGGCGTGTTCTTCGGCACCAGGATCATCGACTGCTGCCTGTGGCGTTCAGGATGGTCGGGGTCGGTCTTGCCCATCACGATCAGCAGCGTGCAGTCTTCGTTCAGCGCGCCGGAGGTGAACCACTTGCGTCCGTTGATGACGTAGTGGTCGCCGTCGCGACGGATCTCGCACTGGATGTTGGTGGCGTCGCTGGACGCCACGGCCGGCTCGGTCATCGAAAAGGCCGATCGGATGGTGCCCGCCAGCAGGGGCTCGAGCCATTCGGACTGCTGCGCCGGGGTGCCGTAGTTCGCCAGCACTTCCATGTTGCCGGTGTCGGGCGCCGAGCAGTTGAAGATCTCCGGCGCCCACAGGACCCTTCCCATGGACTCCTTGACCGGCGCGTACTCGAGGTTGCTCAGGCCGCTGCCGTGAGCGCCCGAGAGGAACAGGTTCCACAAGCCCTCGGCACGTGCGCGCGCCTTCAGCGCCTGCAGCACCGGCGGGGTTCGGTAGGGATGAGGGCTTTGGCGAACCTGCTCGTAGTACAGATGCTCGACCGGATAGACGTGTTCGTCCATGAAGTCGCCGACACGCTTCTGCAGTGCCAGCGATCGCTCGGAGTGGTTGAAGTCCATGCTGTTGCTCAGGAGCTGGCGCCCGGATCGCGCAGGCGTGCCTTCTGCACCTTGCCGGTCGGATTGCGCGGCAGCGCATCGACCAGCCGCAGCTCCCTCGGCAGCTTGTAGCGCGCCAGGCGGGATTCGGCGAAGGCTTGCAGCGCCTCCAGCGTGATCGACTTGCCGGGCTTGGGTGCCACGACCGCCACGACGCGTTCACCCCAGCGCTCGTCGGGCGCGCCGATCACAGCCACCTCGGCGATGTCCGGGTGGTCGTACAGCACACTCTCCACCTCGGCCGGGTAGATGTTCTCGCCGCCGCTGATCACCATGTCCTTGAGCCTGTCGCAGATGTAGAGGAAGCCCTCGGCATCCCGGTAGCCCACGTCGCCGCTTCGAAACCAGCCGTCGCGCGTGAAGCAGGCCTCGGTGGCCTCGGGCCGGTTCCAGTAGCCCCTCATCACGTTGGCGCCGCGAACGCAGATCTCGCCCGGCTTGCCGGCCTCGGTGATGGGGACGCCGACGTCGTCGACGAGGCGGATCTCCGTCAGCAGCGGCGGCGTGCCGCTGGACCCCAGCTTGTCCACCGCGCGGTCCGGGTTCAGGAAGGTGATCATCGACGCCGTCTCCGTCATGCCGTAGCCCTGATGGACCGGGATGCCGCGCGCGTTGTAGAGCCGAAGCAGCGGTTCGGGCATCGGAGCGCCGCCGACCGATACCAGCCGGAGCGAGCCCAGGTCGGCCTGCTTGAAGTCGGGATGCTGGCTGATGAAGAGCAACATGGCGGGTACGGCGAAGGTCACCGTCACGCGGTACTGCTCGATCGCTTGCATCACCGCCGCGGCATCGAAGCCGCGCTGCAGCACCAGGTGGCCGCCGACGAGCAGCGTGGTCAGGGTGCCGCACAGCAGGCCGCCCACATGGAACATCGGTGCGAAGTTCAGCGTGACGTCGGTCGAGACCATGTCCCACAGCAACAGCTCGTTGAGGTCGTTGGCCCAGAAGTTCCCATGGGTCAGCATCGCGCCCTTGGGATGGCCGGTGGTGCCGGAGGTGTACATGATCACGGCCACGTCGTCGGCCGCGACCGGGACGGCGTCGGGCACGGCGAGGGGTCCGGCCATCAGCGCGTCGGCCGACTCCCAGCCGGGTGCACCGCCTGTGCGGTGGATGAAGCGCAGGCTGCCCAGCGTGTCGCGCACGGCATCGATGACCGCGATGTGTTCCTCGCCGACGACGAGGGTGTGCAGGCCGGCGTCGCCGATGATGAAGGCGAGCTCCGGCCCGCTCAGGCGGAAGTTCAGCGGCACGCAGATGGCGCCGAGGCGTGCCGTGGCGAACAGCACGACCACGAACATCGGGTCGTTGAAGCCGAGGTAGCCGACGCGCACGCCCGCCTTTGCGCCGCGTGCTGCCAGCACCGCCGACATGCGCTCGATGCGCTCGGCGAGCTCGCCGTAGGTCCAGGTGATTCCGTCGCAGGTCAGCGCGGGCCGGCGCGGCACGCGCGCGGCGCGGCGGGAGAGCCACTCGGCCAGGCCGACCGCATGGGCGCCGCCGGCCATGGCCGAAGCGGCCGTGAGGCCGGCGCTCAGCGTCCGGTCCATACGGGCGTCCTCTTTTCGTTGAAGGAGGCGAGGCCTTCTTTTGCGTCCTCGGTCATCGCCAGCAGCGCGATCTGGCTCTCGGTGTAGGCGATGCCTTCGTCGAAGGACATCGATGCCAGAGCACGCATCGCATACTTGCCGCGGCGCAGCGCCGTGGGCGACTTGGTGGCGAGCCGATCGACCAGCCATTGCGTCTTCGCGTCCAGCTCGGCGGCCGGCACCACGTAGTTGAGCAGGCCGCCCTCCTTCGCCTCCGCGGCGCTGAAAGGCTCGCCCGTCAGGCACCACTCGCGCACCAGGCGGCGCGGTGCCATCGCCTGCAACAGGCTCAGCACCTGCATCGGGAACAGGCCGATCTTGACTTCGGGCAGTCCGAACAAGGCGTTGTCGGCCGCGATCGCCATGTCGGTCATGCACAGCAGGCCGAGGCCGCCGGCCATGCAGACGCCGTTGATGCGCGCGATGCTCGGCAAGGTGGCGTTCTGCGCCTCGCGCAGCATGTCGGCGTAGTCGATGTTGGGCTGCGACAGGTCGAACGCGAAGCCCGCGCCCGGCTGCATGTCGCCGCCGGCGCAGAAGGCCTTCTCGCCCGCCGCGGTGAGCACGATCACGCGCACGTCGGCGTCGGCATGGGCCTGGCGGTAGCCCTCCCGGATGCCGGCCACGACGTCCTTGTTGATTGCGTTGCGCTTGTCCGGTCGGTTGATGGTGATCCACATCGCGCGGTCACGCTTTTCCAGAACAACGGCGGGGGGTGTGGTGCTTGCGTCGGTCATCTCTTTGCTCGCTTTCCTATGCAGCGGTCGCCGCCGCCGGCGGGGCCTCCGCCGCCGCTTCGATTTCCGCCACCACGCGGCTCGCGCCCACCTGGTCCCCGGTCTTGACGTGCAGCGCCGTGACCTTGCCCGCCAAGGGCGCCGCATGGATGTGCTCCATCTTCATCGCCTCCAGCGTGACGATCGGCTGCCCGGCCTCGACCGCATCGCCGACGGCGACCATGACTGCGACCACCCGCCCGTTCATCGACGCGCGCAGCTTGCCGTCGCCGGCGGCATCGCCTTGCCGTGCCGATGCCGCGCGCGTCTTGTCTTCCACGCGCACGGGCACGCCGCGGTAGTGCAACAGCAGCATCGCCCCATCGCGATGGAACACCGCACTTTCCAGCACCTCGTCGCAGACGAAACGCACCGAGGCCTCGGCCAGGTCGACCAGGTCGACCTCGAAGTCGTGCTCGACGATGGTCACGTGGAAGCGGCGTTCGCGCGTGACGACGATGCTGGCATTCACCAGGCGTCCGCCGATGTCGAAGCGCAATGAGATCGGCAGGCTGTGCGTGAAGCGCCGGCCCTTCGGCCTTTGCCGGCGATCGCCGGTGGTCTCGTACAGGAGCACCGCGGCGAGGGCCGCGGCGCGGCCCTGCAGATCGGTGTCAGGCGCCAGCAGCTCGTCCTGATGCCGGGCGATGAAGGCCGTGGTCGCGCCCCCTTCGGCAAACACCGGATGCGCGAGACAGCGCTCGAGAAAAGACTGGTTGGTCGTCACGCCCAGCGCCACCGCATCTTCGAGGCCCGCAACAAGCTTCCGGCGCGCCTCGTCGCGCGTCCGGCCATGGCTGATGATCTTCGCGATCATCGAGTCGTAGAACGGCGGGATCTCGCCGCCCGACCACAAGGCATCTTCCACCCGCAAGTGAGCAGGCATCTTCCACAGGGCCATCGTGCCGCTCTGCGGCATGAAGCCCCTGTCGGCATCCTCGGCGCAGAGCCGCACCTCGATCGCATGGCCGCTGAACTGGACTTGCTCCTGCGTCAGCGGCAGCGGCTCGCCCGCGGCGACCCGCAGCTGCAGCTCCACGAGGTCCAGCCCGGTGATCGCCTCGGTCACCGGATGCTCGACCTGCAGCCGCGTGTTCATCTCCATGAAATAGAAGCTGCCGTCCTTGTCGAGCAGGAACTCGAGCGTGCCCGCGCCTTCGTACCGGATGGCCTTGACCGCGGCGACCGCGGTCGCACCCATGCGTGCGCGCAGCTCCGCGCTCACGGCCGGCGACGGCGCCTCCTCGATCAGCTTCTGGTGCCGGCGCTGCACCGAGCAGTCGCGCTCGCCCAGGTGGATGGCGTTGCCGTGGCGATCGGCGAACACCTGGATCTCGATGTGGCGAGGCTCGACGATCGCGCGTTCGAGGATGACCTCGGGATTGCCGAACGCACTTTGCGCTTCGGAGCGTGCGCTTCGCAGCAGTTCGGGAAATTCGCTGGCCGAGCGCACCAGCCGCATGCCGCGCCCTCCGCCGCCGGCGGTCGCCTTGATCATCACCGGGAAGCCGGTTCGCTCGGCTTCGGCGGCCAGGCGCGCTTCGCTCTGGTCGTCGCCCTGGTAGCCGGGGATGCAGGGAACGCCCGCCGCCTGCATCAAGGTCTTGGCACCGGCCTTGTTGCCCATCGCAACGATGGCCTCGGGCGATGGGCCGATGAAGACCAGCCCCGCATCCTTGCAAGCCTGGGCGAAGTCCTCGTTCTCGGCCAGGAAGCCGTAGCCCGGATGTACGGCGTCCGCGCCGCTCAGTTGGGCCGCCTCGATGATGCCCGGGATGCGCAGGTACGACTGTGCGGGCAATGGCTCCCCGATGCAGACGGCCTGGTCGGCCTCCTGGACATGGCGCGCATTCGCGTCGGCCGTGGAGTACACCGCCACCGTGCGGTAGCCAAGGGCGCGCGCGCTGCGGATGACCCGCAGGGCAATCTCGCCGCGATTGGCGATCAGGATCTTGCGGAAGGGCGTTGGAGTGGGGGTCGAGACGGTCATGAAATGGGGTCCAAGAGTTGAGTTCAGGAGGCCTTCGGAAAGGTGCCCATGAACTTGCTGAGAATCTGAAGCATTACTTCGTCGGCGCCGCCGCCAATGGACGTCAGGCGGCCGTCTCGGAAGATGCGCGAGATGTGGCTTTCATCCATGAAGCCCATGCCGCCCCAGAACTGCAGGCACCCGTCGGCCACTTCCCTGATCACCCTGCCCGCCTTGAGCTTCGCCATGGTGGCCGTGCGGGTCGCATCATGGCCGGCCACGACCTCTTCCACGCCTTGCCAGCAGAGCGCGCGCAGGCTGGCGACCTCGGTCTGCAGTTCGGCCAGCTTGTAGTGGACCCATTGGTTGTCGAGGATGGAGCGGCCGAAGGCCTTGCGCTCGCGCGTGTAGTCGATCGTGATGTCGATCGCCCTTTGCGCCATGCCGGCGTTGTTGAGCGCGCCCCACAGACGCTCGATCTGGAACTGCTCCATCTGGTAGATGAAGCCCATCCCCTCCTCGCCGATCCGGTAGCGCTGCGGCACCCGGACGCCGTCGAAATACAGTTGAGCGGTGTCTGAGGCATGCATGCCCATCTTCTTGAGCTTGCGGGCGACCGACACCCCCTTCGTCTTCATCGGAACGATGATCAGCGACTTGTTGCGGTGAGGCGCGCCCTCGGAGGTGTTGGCCAGCACGCAGCAGAAATCGGCCTGCGTGCCGTTGGTCGTCCACATCTTGCCGCCGTCGATCAGATAGTCGTCGCCGTCCTTGCGCGCCGTGGTCTTGACCGACGCGACGTCGGAGCCGCTGCCGACCTCGGAAACCCCCAGGCAAGCCACGTACTCGCCGGAGATCGCCGGTGCGAGGAACTCGTCGCGAAGCGCCCTGCTGCCGCGGTGCGCGAGCGCCGGCGTCGCCATGTCGGTCTGCACGCCGATGGCCATCGGCACGCCGCCGCAGTTCATCAGCGCCAGGCTTTCGGCCATCACGGCGCCATAGGAATAGTCGAGGCCGGATCCGCCGTTCTCGACCGGCTTGGTGAGGCCGAGCAGGCCCAGCTGGCCCAAGCGCTTGAAGATCTCGTGGGCCGGAAACACCTCGGCTTCCTCCCAGGCGTCGACATCGGGGTTGACCTCGTTGTCGATGAAGCGCTTGAGCGTGTCGCGCAAGGCCTCGTGTTCGGGTGTCAGTTGCATTGACAATCCTTTGTGCGTCGGATCAGGGCCGGGCGACCGAGAACTGCATGGCCTGCGGTTGGCGCAGTTCGGCATCGCGGCAGATCGCCAGCACCTTGGCGAGCACGGCACGCGTGTCGCGCGGATCGATGACGCCATCGTCGAGCACATGCGCGCTGGTCGTGAACACGCTCATCTGGCTGTCGAAGCGATCGATGATGCGGCGCTCCAGGTCGTCGAGCTTGGCCTGGTCGACTTCGCCCTTTCGCTTCATCGCGGCCTCGGTCACGATGACCATGGTCTTCGCGGCCTGCTCGCCGCCCATCACCGCGGTCTTGGCGTTGGGCCATGAAAAGCAGAAGCGCGGATGGAAGCCCCGGCCGCACATGCCGTAGTTGCCGGCACCGAAGGAGGCACCGCAGTAGATCGTGATCTGCGGCACGGTGGCGTTGGTCACGGCCTGAATCATCTTGGAGCCGTGCTTGATGATGCCGGCCTCCTCGTAGTCCTTGCCCACCATGAAGCCGGTGGTGTTGTTGAGGTAGAGGATCGGCGTCTTCGCCTGGCAGCAGGCCTGGATGAAATGGGTGGCCTTGGTGGCGCCGGCCGGGTCGATCGGGCCGTTGTTGGTGACGATGCCCACCGGCAGGCCCTCGATCTTGATGTGGCCGACCACGGTGGCGCCGCCGTAGTTTTCTCCGAACTCGAGGAACTCGGAGTCATCGGCGATGCGCGCGATCACCTGCTTCATGTCGACCGGGCGCTTGTGGTCCATGGGCATGATGCCCAGCAATTCCTCGGCGTCATGGCGCGGCGGCTTGAACTCGTGCGGCCGCCCGGGCGGGATGTCGCGGTTCCAGTTGATGTTGGCGAGAATCTCGCGCGCGATGCGGATGGCGTCGCGGTCGTCCTCGGCCAGGTAGTCGCCGAGGCCCGAGATCGAGGTGTGCATGAGGGCGCCGCCCAGCTCTTCCTCGGTCGCGATCTCGCCGGTCGCGGCCTGCAGCAGCGGTGGTCCCGCCAGGAAGGCCCGCGAGCGGCCCCGCACCATCACGATGTAGTCCGAGAGACCCGTCTGGTACGCGCCGCCCGCGGTGGACGAACCGTGCGTGACGGTGATCACGGGCAGCCCCGCCGCCGAGAGGCGAGCGATATTGCGGAACAGGTTGCCGCCGGTGACGAACTCCTCGACCTTGTAGGTCATCAGGTTGGCGCCCGCGCTTTCGACCAGCTGGATGTAGGGAAGCTTGTTCTCCAGCGCCAGCTCCTGCATGCGCAGCTGCTTGGGAATGCCCATGGGCTGCAGGGCGCCGGCGTCGATGCCGGAGTCGGATGCGTTGATCATGACTCGCACCCCCGACACCCAGCCGATGCCGCCGATGACGCCGCCGCCCGGAACGCTTTTTTCAAGGTCGGGGTTGTCCAGGCCCAGTCCCGCCAGCGAACAGATCGGAAGAAAGGGCGTACCGGGGTCGAGCAACAGCGACAGGCGCTCGCGCGGCAGCAATTGCCCCCGCTTCTCGAAGCGCTCGCGCGACTTGGCCGAGGTCGCGACGCTGCGCTGTTCGTAGCCTCGTACGCGCTCGATCAGGGCCAGCATGCCGTCCCTGTTCGCCTGGAAGGCCTCGCCGCTGGTGGAGATGTTCGACTCGATGAATGCCATGTGCTGCCTGCCTTGCCTGCGTCCGCGTTGTGGATTGCTTGATGGGTGAGCCAGATTAGGTAGAAATCCGCACGCCGTCTTGCGCGTACTCGCTGTCGATGGGCAACGGGCCTTCGGGATTCAGCCGCACGCGCAGCTTCGGCAGCATGGCGCTCGGCTGGAAGGACATCTTGCTGCGCCTGAAACCGGGCAGCCCCATGTCCTGCTCGAAGTTGAGCCATGCGACCCGGCGCGGAAACTGGGTGCAGAAGTGATGGAACATGTAGGGGTAGATGCCGTTGTGGCTGTCGAGCCCCTTGGCAAAGCGCATCACGAAGACCCCCGGCTGCAGCTCCTGGGCCAAGACAAATCCGACCGGCTGCCCCTCGGCAAAGTACAGGTAGCCCTCCAGACCGAAGACCGCGGCGAGGTCGATGGCTTCAAGACAGGCGGCGTCGTCGGCTTCGCCTTCACCCTTCCCCTTTTGCGCCATCCAGCCCTTGAGCACCTGCCGGGCGGCAGCGGCGAGGCTCTGGTCGAAGGGGTGGCTCGATGGGACGTGGGCGGCCAGGAATTGGCGCATCTGATTGCGCTTCCTGGCCAGTGCGCGCCCCGGGTATTCGGCAAAGGTGGTCGCCGCGTACAGGTAGTCGGCATCGTCGCGCGACGCGCAGACGCTGAAGCGGTCCGGCGCCAGCCGCGCCGCATGGCGGCTCGCCACGGGGTAGAAACAATCATGGCCTTCGAGGAGCACGCGCAACGCGTCGATCGGTGCCGCGCCCGGGTCGAACAAAGGCATCAGATGTCGCGTGCCATCGTAGGCGCAGCCCGAGATGCACGGCCATTCACCGGGCAGGAAATGGTAGTCGTGCACAGCGCGAAAGAAGTAGAGGTTCGAAAACGCGTGGTCCGACAGGCAGTGTTCCGCGCTGCCCTGGCTCAGGCTGGCGAGGGCCGCGTCGATGGGCCGCCGCATCCGAAGATCGAGCGGCAGGCCAGTCAAGGGGCGTACACCACCTTGCGCACGCCCGGCGCCGGCGCATCGGCGGGCGGCCCGGCAAAGCACTGCGCCACCGACAGCCATTGCCGGGCGGACCCGCTGCTGTACTCCAGGTCGGTATCGGCCAGGTTGCGCCGCTGCGTGACCAGCAGGCAGAAGTCCTCCGCGGTGCCACGCACGAACTCGGGCGAGGCCGGGTCGCCCCAGGACCAGACGCCGCCCTCCGGGGCATCGAGCTCGACATGCGGAACGACGGCCGGCACCGGCAGCTTTCGATTGACGAAGGTCCAGCCGAAGGTGGTCACGCCGATGTGGGCAATGTGCTTGAGTCGGGAGGTCGCCAGGCGCCGGCGGGCCACCACGTCCCAGACGTCCTGGCCATGGGCCCAGGTCTCCATCAGGCGGGCAGTGGCAAAGGAGCGCGCACTCATGCTCGGTCCGTACCAGGGCAGGCGCGCCTTGGGGTCGAGGGCGGCCAGCGCGTCGACCAGCTGCCCGGAGAGGGGCTCCCAGTGCGCGAGCAGCGAAGGCCCGTCGAGGTGACCATACTTGTCCCGCGCGATCGCGCTGATTTCCTTGCCGGTGGCGAGAAGCGCATTGAGCGCAGCCGTGTCGCGCGCGAAGACATCGGGATCGGTGGCCGACTGCAAGCCGGTTTCGTCGAAGAAGCAAAGATGCGCGATCTCGTCCCACGGCGTCCAGCCGTAGAACTCGCTCTTCAAGCGCCATTGCGCCGGCGTCAACGTGCGCGCCAGCGCCGCCAGTTCCGAATACTCGGCGCGAAGATCGCTGATGGTGCCGTTCATCGTGGTCCTGCTCTTGTCTATACACCCAGCTGCCGCGCAGCCAGGTCCTTCATCACCTCTTCCGATCCGCCGCCGATCATCATGACCTTGACCTCGCGGTAGATGCGTTCGCTCTGCGTGCCCCGCATGTAGCCCATGCCGCCCAGCAGTTGCACCGCCTGGTCGGCACAGAACTGCATCGCCTGCGTCGCCTGGACCTTCGCCAGGCAGATGCGCGCCACCAGGCGCGCCGGATCGGAGAGTTGGTGCTCGATGCGGTAGGCCAGGTCATAGACGAGCGTGCGCGCGGCGTCGATGCGCAAGGTCATGTCCATCAGCTTGTGGCGCACCACTTGCCGCTCGGATAGCGGGATGCCGGACAAGGTCCGCTGGCGCGTCCAGTCCACCGCCTCCTTCAGGCACACCTCGGCATAGCCGCAGGCCAAGGCGGACATGAACAACCGTTCGCTGTTGAAGTTCTTCATGAAGATCTTGAAGCCGCGGTTCTCGACGCCCACGAGGTTGGTTGCCGGAACCCTGCAGTTGTCGAAATGCAGATGCGCGGTGTCGGAGCTCCACCAGCCCATCTTCTTGAGCGGCGTGCGCGTGAGACCCGGCGTGTCGCCGTCGATCACCAGCACCGAGATGCCGCCCGAGCCCTTGACCGCCGGGTCCGTGCGCACGGCGGTGGTGATGAAGTCGGCGCGGATGCCGGAGGTGATGAAGGTCTTCTCGCCATTCACGACGTAGTGGTCGCCGTCGCGGACCGCGGTGGTCCGGAGGTTGGCCACGTCGGAGCCGCCCGACGGCTCCGTGATGGCCAGCGCGGCGATCTTCTTGCCCGCCAGCACCGGCGGGATGACCCGGCGCTTGAGCTCGTCGCTGCCAGCAGCAAGAATGGGAGGCAACGCGATGCTGTGCGAATTCATCGAGGCCTGCACGCCCCCGCCGCCGCAGCGAGCGAACTCTTCGGCCACCACAAGCTGGTAGAACACATCGGCCGGCGTGCCGCCGTATTCCTCCGGATAGCCCAGTCCCTGTATGCCCATCTCGGCGGCACGTTCGTAGAGGGAGCGCGGGAAGGTCTCGGCCTCGTCCCACTCGTGCACGTTGGGGGTGATCTCGCGCGCGACGAAGTCGCGCAGGCTGGCTCGAAACTGTTCGTGGTCGGGGCTGAAATAGAAGGGCAGCGGTGGCGCGTCCAGAAACTCCATGGGTGTCTCCTGTGACTTCGAAGGCTAGCCCCTGCCTTGCGCCAGGTCTTGCGCCAACTCGCTAGGGTCAGCGACTTGGCGCAAGCCAATCGGTGGCGCAGGCCTTAACCTGAGGACATCATTCTCCCGTCCTGGACCGCCCATGAATCCAACGCCAGAAGCCGGCCTGACCCTGTCCCAAGCCTTGGCGAGCGCCGCCCGCTCTCACCCGGCAGTCGTCGCCTACATCGATCGTGGCCGCAACTTCTCGTTCAGTGACGTCGAGGCGGCGAGCGACAGACTGGCGTGCGCGCTGCTGGCGCTCGGTTTGTCACGCGGCGACCGGCTGGCCTTGCTGGCCGACAACCGGATCGAGTGGCTGCAAATGTTCTTCGCAGCCGCCAGGATCGGCGTGGCGGTGGTTGCGCTCAGCCCCCGCTACCGGGACGCGGAGATCGAGTACATGCTCGGCGACAGCCAGACCCGGGCCGTCTTCACCCTGGGCCGGGTGGAGGACTTCGACTGCCTCGCCATGTTCGAACGGCTCGCGCCGCGCTTGCCCGACCTACGGCATGTTGTCGCCATGGACGGCGATGACTTTGCCACCATGGCGGCCACCGTCGTGGATCCGGGCCTGCTCGCCGCAGCTTCATCCGCGGTGCGCGCGGACGACCTTGTCATGGTGATCTATACCTCAGGGACGACCGGGCGCCCCAAGGGCTGCGCGCTGACCCACGCCAGCCTGCTGGCATCGGCGCGCGGCCAGGTGGACCATACGCGCGTGCGGGCCGGCGATCTCATGCAGCTGAGCAATCCGTTCAACCACGTCGGCGGGATCACCTGCGGCATCCTGTCGCAGATGCTCGCCGGCGGCAGTTGCGAGCTGGTGCCGGCGTTCAAGGCGAAGACGGTGCTCGACATGATCCGAAGGCACCCGCCGGCGATCCTGGTCGGCGTGCCGACGATGATGGCGCTGCTGCTGATGCATCCCGAATCGGAATCCGCGGACCTGAGCACGGTCCGCCTCATCATCACCGGCGGCTCCAACGTCGACGCCACGCTGCTTGCACAACTGCAGCAGCGCATGCCCCAGGCCACGGTGATGAACCTGTACGGCCTCTCGGAAGCCTCCGGAGCGCTGGTGATGACGCCCTGGGACTGCGCCGACGAGGACCTGATGCAGTCCATCGGCCAACCCCTGGCGGGCGCCGAAGTGCAAGTCATCGGGCCGGACGGCCGCGAACTGCCGCCCGGCGAAGTCGGCGAACTCCGCTTCCGCGGCCTCGGTGTGGTGCGCGGCTATATCGGCGCTGCCGCCGACTCCGGCGCATTCGCCGACGGCTGGCTGCACACCGGCGACCTGGGGCTGATCGACGAACGCGGCTTCATCACGCTCAAGGGCCGAATGAAGGACATGTACATCCAGGGCGGTTTCAACGTCTATCCGGCCGAGGTCGAGGCGCTGATCGCCACGCATCCCCAGGTGCTGATGGTCGCCGGCATCGGCGTGCCCGACCCTGTGCTCGGCGAAGTGGGCCGCTATTTCGTCGTCGCCAAGGAGGGCAGCGAGCTCACGTCCGCCGACGTTCTGGCCCATTGCGCCGGCAGGATCGCAGACTACAAGATGCCGCGGCAGATCGTGCTGCGCACCGAACTGCCGTTCACCCCGGCAGGCAAGATCCACAAGGCCCGGTTGCGATCAGAGCCTGTGTGACGCCAGGCGTGCGGCAAGGACGGTGCGCCCTTCAAGGGGCGAGCTTGTCCGCGCTGCGAAACCAGCGCGGATAGAAGGTCGCCACCATGGGCCCATCGGTCGCGAGGGCGTGGCAGCCGTCGAGATTGAAAGGCCGTTCCGTTTCTGGCTGGTGGATGTCACCGGCCAGCGTCTGGATCACGCCGGTGGCCATCGTCGAGAGCAATTCCGTCAGGTGCGTGCAGCCGCGCACGCCGGCGAAAAGGCGCCGTATGCTCCCGCGGAAACCGGGCCCCACGCGCAGGCCGACCAGCCCATCGTAAGTCGGGGTGATGCTGCCGCAGACGCCGGCGAACGGAGAAGCATCGGTGACAGCCACCGCCGCACGAATCAGCGCCGCGTCGTCGACCGTCAATCGCAACCACATCGAGTGGATGAACTGGCCGGCCGGGCGCCCGCCGCCGGGATAGCTCACGTCCTGTGCGCGCATGTCTGTCAGATGGCCTTCGACGTCCCACAGCCCGTCGCCTCGCCGATACCCGCGAATGCTGATGGTGCGGGTGTGCGTGGCCTCGCGCTCGACGGCGGATGGGGGCAAAGGCATTGAAGAGATCGCGATTCGGATGCTGGAGGAGCGTCCATGGTGCCGGCGCCGTGAATGCATGTCTTGCGCCCAGTGGCTGCATGCCAGCATGTTGGCGCAAGCCTTTTGGGAAGCATCCCGGTAAGCTGACCGCCGTCGGAATTGCGCCGCCGCCCACGCGACGGCGCCTCACATTGCTCCACTCAAGCCAGGAATAGTTCATGACAAGCAGCAAGGAACCCACACAGAAAATCGTCCGCATCGGCGGCGCCTCGGGCTTCTGGGGCGACAGCATGGTGGCCGCGCCGCAGCTGGTGAAGCTGGGCAAGCTCGACTATCTGGTGTTCGACTTCCTGGCCGAGACGACGATGTCGATCCTGGCTTCGGCGCGCGCCAGGAAGCCCGAGATGGGCTATGCGACGGACTTCGTCGACATCGCGATGAAGTCCGTGCTCGGCGAAGTGAAGCGCCAGGGCATCAAGGTGATCAGCAATGCGGGCGGCATCAACCCGCAGGGATGCGCCGACGCGCTGCAGGCGCTGGCCGCCGCCGAAGGCATCTCGCTTCGCATCGCGGTCGTCGAGGGCGACGACGTCAGCGCGCAGATGCCGGCACTGCGCGAGCGCGGCGCCAAGGACATGTTCACCGGCGAGGCACTGCCCGAGAAGGTGCTGAGCGCCAACGCCTACCTCGGCGCGCTGCCGATCGCCGCCGCGCTCGCGGCGGGTGCCGAGGTGGTGATCACCGGGCGCTGTGTGGACAGCGCCGTCACGCTGGGACCGCTGATGCACGAGTTCGGATGGACCGGCCAGGACTTCGACCTGCTGGCCTCCGGCAGCCTCGCCGGGCACATCATCGAATGCGGATGCCAGGCCACCGGCGGCCTGCACACCGACTGGGAAGACATTCCCGACTGGGCGAACATGGGCTACCCGATCGTCGAGTGCCATGCCGATGGCAGCTTCGTCGTCACCAAGCCCGAGGGCACCGGCGGCAAGGTGATCCGCGCCAATGTCGCCGAGCAGATGCTGTACGAGATCGGCGACCCTGCCGCCTACATGCTGCCCGACGTCGACTGCGATTTTCGCGAGGTCGTGATCGAGCAGCAGGCGGACAACCGTGTGCGCGTCGGCCCTGCCAAGGGGCGAGCGCCCTCTGCGAGCTACAAGGTCTCCGCGACCCAGCTCGACGGCTTTCGCTGCGCGGGCAGCATGGTCATCATCGGCATCGATGCCGAGAAAAAGGCGCGACGCACGGCCGAAGCGATCATCGAACGCACCAGCAACATCCTGCGCGAGAGCGGCCAGCCGCCCTTCACTTCCACCTACATCGAGGTGATCGGCTCGGAGTCGCTCTACGGTCCGCACGCACGCACGCGGGACGTGCGCGAGGTCATGATGCGCGTTGTCGCCAATCATCCGCAGAAGGCCGCGCTCGCCATTTTCGCGCGCGAGATCGCACCGTCGGGCACGTCCTGGGCGCCTGGCACGACAAGCCCGGGCGGGGGGCGACCCTCGGTGTCGCCCTTGATCAAGCCCTTTTCATTCACGCTGGACAAGCAGGCCGTCGGCGTCGCATTCGTCCTCAATGGCGAACGCCACGCCGTCTCCGTTCCCCCCAGCGCGGGCGACACCCGTCCGCCGGCCACCGAGCCTCCTGCTCGCTTGGCGGATACCGGAGAGCTGCTGGAGGATGTGCGTCTGATCCAACTCGCCTATGCACGCAGCGGCGACAAAGGCAACATCTCCAATATCGGCCTGATCGCGCGGCGCCCGGAGTGGTTGCCACTGCTGTGGGACCGGGTGACTTCGGAGGCCGTTCAGGGCTACTTTTCGCATATGGTTCACGGCAAGGTCGAGCGCTTCTATCTGCCGGGCACTGCCTCGATGAACCTGCTACTGCACGACGCCCTGGACGGCGGCGGCCCCTCGTCGATGCGCATGGACCCGCTCGGCAAGGGCATGGCGCAGATGCTGCTCGACATGACTATTTCGGTACCGAGATCTATCGCAGCGATTGTCTGAGAGCCCCCGATCGCTGTTCCGATCGAGCTACAGGTTCTGGGCCACATGCTGACGGATGCTCATGGCGGCCGCTCAAGGGCCTCGACGAGCACTTTGTTATGGAGGTGCCTAGAGGCTGAGGGCATTGAAGTCGCGAAGGCATGACCCACTTCATCTTCTAGGCTGGCGCCCAGCACATGGACCAGCGCCGGCGGCGCTGGCCGTCAGATATAGGTCCGCGCCGACCGCAGCAAGGCGTCAGTGATGACCGGGTGTGCGGCAATGAACGCACCGCCGATGCCGGCCGCCTTGCCCAGCGTGTCCATGCAGAGATCAGTCGCTCGCTGCACAGGCCGAAATGCGCCAGCGAGCCGCGGCCCTGCGCCAACATGACGTGGAGCAGCGTGTCGAGCTGACCCTTGACCGCCGCGTTCGAACAGGTTGACCCACCACGAACTGGTGGCGTCGAAGTAGCGGCCGCCGTCGTAGTCGAACACCCAAGGTCTCTCGCCGCAGGCGATCGGCAGGGGTGGCACAGCGGCGGCGCGCTTCATCAGCGTGCACGGGTGCCACACGTGCCGCAGGCTGCGCTGCTGCTAAGACGCGCCCACGAAGTTCATGACCGCGCGATGGATGGCGCAGCGTCGCTCGGGCCGGTGAGCTTCCGCCGGGCCTGCAATGGAGTTTGCATATCGTGTCTCCCCTTGAAGACGCCACGTCGCCCATCAGAGGGCCATGGCCGAACGTACGCCTTGTTCGATGGCGCGCATCGCGTCAAGCTCCAGCGCGAGCAGCGCGCCGCCGATCACCGTCGTGGGCAGCCCGAACCGCTGCAGCGGGCCCAACAGATCGGCCCGCGATTGCTGTCCGGCGCACACAACGATGGTGTCGGCCACGATGAGTCGTGGCTCATCATTCACCCGCACATGCAAGCCGTGGTCATCAATGCGTTCGTATTGCACCCCACCGAGCATGTGCACCCCCTTGCGCTCCAGAATCGCGCGGCGGATCCATCCGGTCGTCTTGGCCAGCCCTTGACCCAAGCGTGCCTCCTTGCGCTGCAGCAGCCAAACCTCACGAGGAGAGGCGGCATCGCGCGAAGGAACCAAGCCGCCCCGGGCTTGCACGGAAAGGTCGATGCCCCACGCCGCAGCAAAGCGATTCAGGGGCGAGTCGCCAGGAGGTTCGGCGTGGGTGAGCAGCTCGGCCACATCGAATCCGATCCCGCCGGCGCCGATGATCGCCACGCGCGCGCCGGCCTGGCGCCGCCCGGTGATCAGGTCGACGTAGCTCACCACTGAGGCATGTTCGATACCGACGATCTCGGGCACGCGGGCTGTCACGCCGGTGGCGAGTACCACGTGTTCGAATCCGTCGGCGGCCAGCTCATTGGCTGTCGCCTGGTGTTCCAGTCGCAGCTGCACGCCTGTCACCTCGATGCGCCGCGCGAAATATCGCAGCGTCTCGTTGAACTCCTCCTTGCCGGGAATTCGGCGAGCCAGGTTGAACTGTCCACCGATGACAGGTGCTGCGTCGAACAACACGACGTGGTGCCCTCGTTCAGCCGCGGTGACCGCGCAGGCCAGGCCGGCCGGGCCCGAACCTACCACCGCCACCCGCCGCGGTCGCGTGGCAGGGACGATATGCATCTCGGTCTCGCGGCAGGCCCGAGGGTTGACCAGGCAGCTGGTTTGGCCGCCGCTGAAGGCCTGATCCAGACAAGCTTGATTGCATGCGATGCAGGTGTTGATCTCATCCGCGCGGCCGGAGGCAGCCTTCTTGACGAATTCGGGGTCGGCCAACAAGGGGCGTGCCATCGAAATCATGTCCGCCTCACCCCGGGCCAAGATGCCTTCGGCGACTGCGGGGTCGTTGATACGGTTGCTGGCCACCACCGGAATGCGAAGTTCCCGCTTCAACCTGGCGGTGAGCGGTACGAAGGCCGCGCGCGGCACCATCGTCGCGATGGTGGGAATGCGGGCCTCGTGCCAGCCCACATAAGGGTTGATCATCGTGGCGCCCGCGTTCTGAATCTCGTGTGCGAGCGACACTACTTCATCCCAGGTGCAGCCGCCATCGACGAGGTCCAGCATCGAAAGCCGGTAGATGAGAATGAAATCTGCACGCGTGGCGGCGCGTGTGCGGCGAATCACCTCCAGTGCAAAGCGCATGCGGTTGGTCGCGCTACCGCCCCAGATGTCGGTGCGTTGGTTGGCGCGCGGCGCGAGGAATTGGTTGATGAGGTAGCCCTCGGCACCCATCACCTCCACGCCGTCGTACCCGACGTCCTGTGCCAGACGCGCGGCGAGTGCATAGTCGCCGATGCTGCGCTCGATGTCATCCTCCCTCATCTCGCGCGGCGTGACGCTCGAGATCGGCGAACGAATCGCCGAAGGCGCCACGCCTTGGGAGTGCCGGGCATAGCGGCCGGCATGCAGCAGTTGCATCGAGATGAGGCCGCCTTCAGCGTGCACGGCCGCGGTGATGCGCCGATGAGGTGCTGCATCGGCCGGGCTGGCGAGCGTGGTCATGTCCTTGAACATGTTGCCCTCAACGTTCGGCGACAGCCCGCCCGCGACGATCAGGCCGACGCCGCCGCGGGCGCGTTCTGCGTAGTACGCCGCCATTCGTTCGAAGCCGTTCGGCGCCTCTTCGAGCCCCGTGTGCATGGAGCCCATCAGCACGCGGTTGGGAAGAATGACGCCGCCCGGCAGTTCGATCGGGCTCAGCAACGTGGGGTAGGGTGAAAGATTCATGATGAGGAGTGGAAGTGCGCAGGACGTTCCCGGTGATCGCAAGCCTAGTGGGTTGGCTGCAAGCGCGTCTTGTGCCAAATGGCTGATCTGCGTGGCACGGTCAAGCCGACAGCTGACGCAGGCGGGCACTGAACGGTTCAGGGACTTTCGTGACGCGCCGGGTCTTCGGGGCAATGAACACGAAGCCGATCTCGCCGCGGCCACTTCCCGCCGGGTCGTCTCCCCGCCATCCGGAAGACGAGGTCGAAGCCATACCTGTTGAAGCCCAGCGGCTTCATTCGCAGCAAGGGATCCGGCTTTCGGCGGCAAGCCCAGCGGGCTCAATGTGCCCCGGAGCCCGTTGCGAGGCGACCCGTCTTGGCGCCCGTGCCCCGGGCGCTAGCACTGGCCGCGGGACCGTCTTCCGCGCGTTTGGCATACCTTGCAGACTCACCACCAAGCGAAACAGGTTGTGAATCAGTGGCAGCCTGAACGGGAGCGCTGACCGATCAGACGCAGCGTAGGCATCGCGGATCTGCGGGTCGTCCTGCGCGCAGTAGCCGTTCGTCTGATCGCCCAGTCGGTGGCAAGTGCGGATTTCCCCACCGCCCGCAGGGCAGACCGCAGCCAGAAACGTGATGCCGAACATCCTGCTGATGGCGGTGATCGGAGGTCTCAGCACGGTGTATGGCGCGGCTCTCGGCGTGGTGCTGTTCACCGTGGCCAAGAACTACCTGCAGTTGCTCCTGAAGACTATCAGCGGCGGCCTTTCGGGCCTGCCGGTGGTCGCGCATCTGTTCGCCCCCGAACCCTAAATGCTGTGGTTCGGCTTTGTCTCCCGTGCTGACGGTCTGCTTTTTCCCCAGCGGCATCATCGGCAAGCTTCGCCAGCACGCGGCGCGGCGTTAGCCAATCGGCACAAGACCCCGGCCGGCGTTCCCTGGAAGATGGCGCTCGATTTACCGAGAGGCAACATGAACACGCTCAAGGACAAGACGCTCTTCATCACCGGCGCCAGCCGCGGAATCGGCAAGGCCATCGCGTTGCGCGCCGCCCGCGACGGCGCCCGTATCGTGATCGCCGCCAAGACGGCCGAGCCGGATCCGCGTCTGCCGGGCACGATCTTCAGCGCCGCAGAAGAGATCGAGTCCGCCGGCGGCCAGGCGCTGCCCGTGATTGTCGACGTGCGCGACGAGGCGCAAGTGCAGGCCGCCGTCGATCAGGCGGTGGCGCGCTTCGGCGGCCTCGACGTGCTGGTCAACAACGCCAGCGCGATCCACCCGCATGGCGTGCTGCAAACGCCGGTGAAGAGATATGACCTGATGATGGACATCAACGTGCGCGGCAGCTTCGTGTGCGCCCAAGCCTGCCTGCCGCACCTGCTGAAGTCAACGAACGCCCATGTGCTGAGCCTGTCGCCGCCGATCAACCTGAACCCGCGCTGGCTGGGCGTCCACGCTGCCTACACGATGTCCAAGTACGGCATGAGCCTGCTAGCACTCGGGGTGGCCGAAGAATTCCGCGACCGCGGCGTCGCGGCCAACACACTGTGGCCACGCACGTTGATCGCGACGTCGGCATTGAACCTCGCCGCGCCTGGCCCGGCGGCGCGAGCGCGCACGCCCGAGATCATGGCCGAAGCCGCGTACTGGATCCTCACCCGGGACAGCCGACAGCTCAGCGGGCAGAGCTTCATCGACGAGGAAGTGCTGCGTGGCACCGGCGTCACGGACTTCGAACGCTACGCGGCGCAACCCGGCGGCACCCTCGAACTGGACTACTTCGTCGAGACCTGAAGCAGCGCCGGTCGGGCCGACGTTCAGCCCTGCTTCGACAAGGTGCCCATGAACTTGCAGAGGACCTGCAGCATCACTTCGTCAGCACCGCACCTCCGTGTCGCAGAAGATGCGCGGATCCATCAGGCCGCCTTGCGCCGGCGCCATCACGACCTAGGCCCGGTCACGCGCAATGACGCCTCGGGACTGGTCCTCGGCGTGGATGTGTTGCAGCCACGCCGAGCCTGCTGCGATGCCTGACGCGAACGCCGCCCTTCGGGTAGTCCCTGCCCTTGGCTAGCCAGTTGAAGCAATCGCTCAGCCAATGGGTCCCGTAATTTCACTGCTTTACAGCAATACCGGAGACCCACATGCGTGACCCAGAATTCGACCGCCTTCCCACGCTGACCCAACTGGTCCGCCGCCGCGCCAGCGCCCTGCCACAGTCGGAGGCCTTCAGGACTCCGTCCAAGGTGTGGAGCTTCGCCGACATCCACTCGGCATCGAACCGCATGGCCCAGGGCTTGAAGACGATGGGGCTGGGTCCGGGCGATCGCATCGGCTGCTTCACCAAGCAGAGCGCCGAATGCGTGGTGGCGTTGATGGCCGCGGCCAAGATCGGCGCGGTCTGCGCGATCTTCAACTGGCGGCTCACAGCGCACGAGCTGCGGTACGTGGTGCAGCAAAGCGAGGCGCGCCTGCTGATCACGGACACGGCCCTGCTGCCGGTGGTGCAGAAGATCGAAGCACCGCTGGTCACGCGAACCCTACTGGCCGATCAGGCTGCGGGGGAATCATCGCTGTCGGCCTGGCGCGAGACACAGCCCGATCTGGATACGGGCCACGAGCCCGGCATCGGCGACACCGTGCTGCAGCTCAATTCGTCCGGCACCACGGGGCTACCGAAGGCAATCGAGATCTCGCACTTCGGTCTGCTGGAACAGTGCCGCCGCCTGGGCGACGTGGCCGGCTACCCGCTGTCGGAGCGCTTCGTCATGCTGAATGCGCTGCCCAACTTTCACGTCGCCGGCATCGTCACGATGCTTTCGACGATGTACGAGGGCGGCACCACGGTTTGCTACCCCGAGTTCGTGCCGGCCGTGGTGGTGCAGGACCTGCAGGAACTGAAGATCACCCACACGTTCCTCGTGCCGGCCATGCTGCAGTTCCTGCTCACGGTGCCGGGCGTGGAAAAGGCCGACTTCTCGTCGCTGAAGGGTGTCATCTACGGCGGGTCGCCCATCGCGGAGTCTCTGCTGGTGCAGTCGATGAAGGTTTTCCGGTGCGGCTTCTTCCAGGTGTACGGCATGACCGAGATCTCGGGCGGTCTGACTTTCTTGCGCGCTGAAGATCACGCGCCCGATGGCCCTCGGGCGCATCTCCTGCGTTCGGCAGGCCAGCCGACTCCCGGCTTCGAACTCAAGGTGGTGGACCCCAGCACAGGCGCCCCGGTGCCGGAGGGCGGCACGGGCGAGATCTGGGCGCGCTGCTCCACGGTGATGAACGGCTATTTCCGCAACCCTGAGGCTACCAACGCCGTGTTTCCGGAGGGCCGCGGCGATGGCACGCCGTGGTACCGCACTGGTGATGCAGGCTGCCTGCGTGAAGGCTTCCTCTACATCCAGGACCGAGTGAAGGACATGATCGTCTCCGGCGGCGAGAACATCTACCCGGCGGAAATCGAGAACGTGCTCAGCGCCCATCCAGCCGTCGCCGAGGTGGCGGTCATCGGTGTGCCGGATCCGACTTGGGGCGAGTCCGTCAAGGCCGTCGTCGTTGCCAAGCCGGGCCAGCAACCCCCGCCCGAGGAACTGATCGCCTTCTGCCGCGAGCAACTGGCCGGCTACAAGTGCCCGCGCTCGGTGGACTTCGCCACGGCGCTGCCGCGCAACCCCACCGGCAAGCTGCTCAAACGCCTCCTGCGCGAACCGTTCTGGGCTTCCCAGAAGCGCCAGGTGACCTGAAGAGAACGCCGACCCGCTGCTTGGCGCTCTCAGTCGACACCTCGCAGCATCAGCCGGCATAGCACGTCGGCGAAGCTGTCCGTCGTGTAGCGCCCGTCGTTGCGGAACCAGGTGATCGCGCCAGTGGTCGTGCTGTGGATCACCCGCACAGTGGCCTGGGCCTCCGTTCTCAGGAGCCCGGCAGCCTCGCACTCCTCAGCGACTGAAAGCACGAGGTCGAAGTAGCGCTGACGCAGAGCGCGCAGTTCGGGCTGCAGGCCAGCGGGCACGTCGCGCCATTCAGATATCAGAACCCCGAAGTAGTCGCGCGTGCGGCTGCCCAGGAAGCATTCCAGTTCGAAGCACACGACCGCACGCAAGCGTGCGGCCGGATCGGTGATGCCCGCCACCAGCGCTTCGGCGCCCGTGCAGATCGTCAACGCGGCTTCCCGAAGGATCTCCGCGAGCATCTGCTCTTTCGACGCAAAGTGATGAAACAGGCTGCCGCTGAGGATGCCGCAGCCGGCCGCGATGTCGCGCACCGTCGTCGCGTGGTAGCCCCGCTCGCGAAACAGACGCGCCGCAGCGAGCAACACGCGCTGCCTTGGAATCGCCGACTCGCGCGTTTTGCGCGCGCGGCCGCCTTTGCGCTCCGTGAGGACTTCGGAGGTGGTCATGAATGAAGCATCTGCTTGGTTGACTAAGACCGCATTGTCAGCTCAATCTCAACTCCGCTGCGACGCAGATCGCCGAGATTATGGAATACCCTTAGTTCATAACCAAGCGCTTGCTTGGTATATTCACGTCAAGTAAAGTGAGCACAGATCCCAAGGAGACAATGATGCCGGATACACCCCGGAACTCGAAGCACTCGGCATCGCTGCTCTCCGCGCACACAGGCGTGATGCTGGTCGACGACAGGCGCAGCCTGTATCGCGGCCGGCTGGTCGAGGCGATTGACCGCAACTTCGGCGGGCATGTCATCTATGTGGGTCTAGACGGGCCTCTGCTCTTCAAGCGGGGAAAAGGGTCGTGGGAATGCGCCACGATCGCGACCGCACCGCCCCATGCACTTCATTCCGTACGCGCAAGCAACGGCTATGTGGCGCAGGTGCTGCTAGAGGAAGAAGACGTCAGCAGCCAGGATCTGCCGGCCTGGGTCAAGTCCAGTGAGGTCGACCCGCTTGCCGAGCCTGCTGCATCCCGACTGCGTGCCAGGATGCAGGCAATCAATGTTCCCTCCGAAGAGGAGGTCAGTCTGGCCCTGGACATGGCGCTGTTCGGCATGCAATTGCCGAAGCGCTCGCTGGACGAGCGAATCGCCCGAGTCGTCTCCGCCATTCAAGCCGAGCCGGGAGCGGCCCATTCTGCCGCCGCATGCGCCCTGCTTGTCGGCTTGTCTCAGTCGCGCTTCTTGCATCTTTTCGCTGCGGAACTCGGCACGCCGTTTCGGCGATTCCGCGCATGGAAGCGCGCTCGGGGCCTGCTCGGTCTGTTGCATCAGGACTGCAGCCTCACCGAGATGGCGCTGGATTCCGGCTATGCCGATTCCTCGCACTTCAGCAACGCCATTCGATGCAGCTACGGGCTGCGGCCTCGCGACATCGTTGCCGGGGGCCGGCGCATGCAGACCATCCATGTGAGACGAAGTCGCACGTGGGGGCTTCACGACCAAGTTGCCTCTGTCGGCCATCTGCGCAGCCACACCCAAATGCCCTGAGCAAGGGCGCGTGGCCCTCCGTACATGGGAAAGCGCGGCGGCGCCGCCGCCAGTGTGAATGTCCCCTTTGCAGGGACAGACAGCCCACGTCTTTGAAGTAACCATTCCAGGCTAGTACGACATCCCGTAAATACGCTTACACGCTTGGATCTCGATATGGAGCCAGCATGGTGACGACAGCCTCGGCGGTTTGGCGCATGTTGCCGGCGGCAGGCAGAGGCTCCCAACGGCCGCTGTGGGTGCGGAATGCGGCGGTGTAGTGGTGCCGGGCGGTTTCGGTCAGACGCGCGACGGTGTCGAGCGCGTCGTCGCGTCGCATCTGAATGAGCAGATGCTTGCCGTAAGGCCTGACGTGGGCTGCGGTATGGCCGGTGAGTTCGGCCAGCAGGCGCTGCAGTTCAGCGGCTCGATCGGGTGACAGGGTTGCGGGCATAGGTGGCGAAGTGTTTGGGCTCGCCAGTTTGCAGCTCAAAGCCGGCAAACGTCCAACGAAACGGCTTGGGTGAGACGTTGCGCTGGGCGATGAATTCCTCCGGGATCTGTCGCAATAGCAGCGCCGGACCGAGCGAGCCCAGTTTGTCCGTGTCGCTCAGGTGAACGCCAACGAGTAGAACTTCGCTGCTGCGGACGAAGCTTGACCCTCGAGGCAGTCCATCTGCCCCTTCCTGATCATGTGCATTGTCTCGATGCCGGCAATGAGCGCTCGCGCGGACCGGAATGACTTGAAGCCGAGCATCGGCCGCACGATGCGTTTGACGGCTCGATGGTCTTGTTCGACGATGTTGTTGAGGTATTTCGACTGGCGCATCTCGATGTCCGCCCCGGAGTCGGCTTGAATGCTCTGGAAAAGGACCAGCGCTACCTTGACTTTAAGCAGAAGTTCGCAGAGCTCTTCGAATCGCCAGAGTCTGGCGTCCGGAAGCTCCTCCAAGAAACCAGCGACCGGGTTCGGACTCATCTGGCCCTGCAATTTCCCGACTGCACAGCACTCGAGTTCAAAGTGGAAATTCCGCCGTTCGAGGATTTTCTAAAGGGCTACACCACGACAGTCGATGATGGCGTAGCGACCAATGCCGATGCGAAGGGAGACGGTATGCAGCGTGCGCTAATGCTCGCGATTATCAAAGCCCACGCCGACGCACGGCGACATGATGCGCTAGGGAAAGCCTTCTTGTTCTTCATCGATGAGGCCGAACTCCATCTTCATCCCACGGCTCAGCGACAGCTCAAGAGCGCGCTGAGCAGCCTCGCCGATGGCGTCGACCAAGTCTTCATCACCACGCATTCGTCCGTGTTCCTTTCGGATACCCATCCTCATCAGGTCGAGTTTGTTGTGGAGAAGGACGATGGCGCGACGACCGTTCAGCGTATGACACCAAGAGACAGAACGCGAGCCGTTTACGAGCTTCTCGGCGGTAGCCCCACGGACCTTCTGTTGCCTGCAAACTTCCTCATCGTTGAGGGTCAGAGTGAAGCAACGTTCCTGGAAATCGTTTGCTCCCGCCACTACCCAGAAAAGCCGCGCATTCATATCGTAGCCGCCGACGGCGATGACGAACGACAAGCGCAGTATCTGGCGGCAGTCATGAAGGCGTACGTGCCACTCGGCGATTCACCGATTTACAAGACTAGAGCAGTGCTGATGTTCGACGCTCCAACCGGACCGGAGAAGGCAGCGAGGCTGGAGACCTTCTTGAACCATCATCCGCACATCCGAGACAACGAGCGGGCCCACACGCTGCCCACGCTGGGGCTTGAGGATTACTACCCGGCTGCCCTGCGTGAGCAGTTCGCCGCTCTGAAGCAGAAGGTGAAGCTCGCGAAAATGATGGGCAAGAGCGTCACTCGAGAATCGTTTGAGGCGGACATGCCCGTTGCGTTCACCGCTTTGACAAAGTGTTGGGGCCTCGCTTACGGCGCAGCTTAACCCAGTATCGCCGCGGCATGAGGCAACCGCCGCCATGTCGCGGGACCCCCTATCATCCTTGGACGAGGAAACCCCATGGCTGAAATGTTGTTGCCAGCAATGCTGCTGTTCGGATTGATTGCGGGCGCCATCATGGCGTGGTTGGTAGCAAAAAGCCGAGGGGCTGCGATAGCGGAAGCGGCTGTCGGCAAGGCCGAGGCAGCGGCCCAGGGCGAGCTGGTCCAGTTGCGTGAGCGGGTCCGTGCGGCCGACGAAATCCGACGCGAGACCCATGAGCGGTTGGCGCAGGCCGAACGCGAAGCTGACAGCATTCGAGGCGAGCTCGAAGGGGCACAGCGTGAGGTGGCGACGCTTACCGAACGCGCGAGCCGGGTGTCGACCCTCGAACTAGAGCTTCAGCGCGCCGAACAAATGGCGCGGGACACTGCGGTGGAGGCTGCTCGCCTGGGACGGGAGTCGGGCGAGAACGCCAAGGCGGTGGGGCTTCTGACCGAGACGGTGAGCGAGCTCCGACGCGAGAAGGACGACCTCGAGCACAAGCTGGGAGCAACGGACGCGGCGCTCAACGAGAGCAACGAGCGCAAGGCGGCGCTTGAAGAGCAGACGCTTCAATTGGCGCCGCTGCGCCAAGAACTGACCACGTTCAGCCGACAACTGGTCGACGCTCAGGCGGCGCTGAATGCCGCCAACGAACGCAGGGCGAGGTTGGAAGAACAAGTTCTTCAGATTGCGCCGCTGCAAGCCTCGCTGGCAGCGACCATCCAACAGCTGGATGCAGCTGAGAAGGAGCTCAATGACCTTCGTGAGAGTTCCGCTGGCGAGATTGCCAGATTGACGTATTGCGCCACTCCTGCTCGGACGCAACGGGATCAATGTCATGGTCGACGGCTGTTTCCGCGGCAGAAGACGGCCCCGCTCGGGCGCCATCCGATGAAGGGAAACCAGCACATCGCCCGCGGCCTCGCCGCTGGCCGACAACCGGCTCCATCCTGGCCGAGCAGCTATGCCGATCGGCCCGTCGTCGGCGCCGCGATTCAAGGTAAGTTGAAAACCGACTGCGGCACGCCATTGAACCTTGCGCGATGCCCGGAGGCGCCGTCGACCGAGAAAAAGCACGGGCGCCTTTGGATTTTCGAGACGCGCGCCATTGGACGTTGGTTTTTGTGACGTTTGCGCCACTGGACTTTCGCTGGTTTTGCGCAGGCGTGCGGACGGAGCAGCGACTTAGCCGCTGCCGTGTTAGGCGTGTGACATGATCCGGCGGTCTTGTAACCCGAAGGCGCTATGGCAACGAAACCCAAGAAGATCCCATACAAGGATCGGAGCCAAATTGAAAAAATTGAGAGCCAATGGCACAAGCTGTCAGGTTTGCAAACCCGAGAAGAGTGGTCAGCGGCAGTCGTCCGCGCGGCGACCGCTTCCGAGCTCGCCGCGACCTTTGTAATCCACGAAGAGTTGAACTCGCGCACCGACTTTGATGACGGCCTGATCGACGGCCTCTTGATCTGGGCCAATGGCCTTGACGGTAAAGTGAGCCGGCTGATTCTTCCGTTGGTGAAGAACCGACCGAAGCGGCACAAGGCCGTGACGAAGCTCTATGGGGACGACATGAAAAAAGTGAACAGGAAGCGGAACGAGATCGTTCACGGTGGCCACTTCTGCTCGAAAAGAGAAGCGACTGCGCTCATCGCCACGTGCAAGACCTTCGTGGAAGGCATGGTCGCGCCGTATGAATTGGGTTTCGAGCTATCTGATCCGGAGTCGACGTAGAAGACCGCCAAAGCGGTGCCGCGGTGGTAGCGGTGCTTATGCAGGTCTGGCGCCCAACCCCGCCGATCCCTCTCTTCCGCGTCGCGCCAATGCGAGTGAGTAGCAGATGGCCTCGGCGCCCCAGACGGATGCGAGTCGGCCGGGCGCGCCCCCGAAAGTTAGGTGGCGCGTTCACGAACGTCCAGTGTCGTTGCGGAGCGCCACTGAACCTCTGACAATCCAGATCTCACGCCATCGGAGAGATCCGGGTCCGAATCGCGGTTGTGAAGCTTCAACGAATCCGGGTACGGGCCTTGTTGTACGCACCCCAGGTCATCGAGCCATCGATCAGGCCAGCTGCCGGGAAAACGACAGCATCCCTCGCCGCTTCGACTGCCCGAGCGGCGAATGTGTTGCCAGAGGCGCGGTCGGCCTCGGCTACCAACGCTGCGTTGGTGTTCATCTCCATGACATAGCCTCGCATCATGCGTATCTCCTCCGGGGTCGCTGTCGAGTGGTCACCCAGCTGGGCAGGCGTGATGGCTTCGGGCTTACATGCCCCCTTCTTCCAGAGTGGCCCATAAGAGATCGTGTCGTAGCAGATCAGTGACAACCGCGAGCGAGCAACGGTCAGCTTGAACTCGCTTTGGTCGGCAGCTCGCCGGCGATCGGCTTCTGCCTTGCGCTGCGCTTCCTCGGCCGCGGGAACCCCTATTGCGGTGGGCGGTGTCCAGCCGGGTTGGTTCCATAAGCTTCCAGATGCATTCGATGTGGACTGCTGTCCAAGATACCAGCCGCGTGCGTTCATGCATGCGCCAAATAGACCTGAGTTGGTTTCTACTGTGTCGATGGCGGCGCCGCCGAACCTATTCACCTGGGCACGCCCCTGACGCTGCTGAGACTCTTGCAGGCAGACGTACTTGTCCTCTGCGAATTCGCTCTGCGTTCCGCCTGGCTTCGTCCACACCAAGGGAGCACAGCCAGTAAGGGCTGCTGTGAGCACCACGAGTGCGGCCGCGCCGCCCAAGTTGGCCGCAAAACTGTTTGGCTCGAACCCATAAAGCATCTTCGCCCCTCCATCTGGTACCGCCGCCAGCTGTTGTGATTGTAGCCAAATGTATCCAGAGCTGGCGCCTCTGCAAAATTCTGCTGGTGGAAAACCGGCGAATCGTGATGAAGGTCGCCCTGCGTCGGCAGCACTGGCGTGCCGGTCGCGCAACGCCACCACGCGCGGCAGCCGATCTGAGCACCAGGGAGGACGCCCATCGAAGGAAAAGGACGCGGGTCGGGCCAATAGCCGCGTCACCCACCGCGCCACCAGCGGCGACGAGGAGACGACCAAGCCGAGAAGCAGGCAGCTGTCGATCGGCGCCCATGATGGTTCCGCCGACCGTTTGCGCATCAAGGTGTTAGGCGCCGGTCCCGCACGCTACCTTGTACCCGCTGTTCGCCACACTTTGAATTTTCGGGAGGGTTTTTCACCATAGATTGAATTGTCCGGTTGCCCGACCGCACGACCTGGTCGCGGGTTGGCTGGCGCTGTCTCCACGATCAATGCGGTCGCTTCGGCAACGCCTCCGAGTGCGCAGCTCACCAGACCAGCAGGACGACCCGACCGGTCCGTTCCCTCAGGTGCGCCGAGCCCTGTTGAGCGCGAACATCCTGAGCGAGCCGCCGCAGCGGCGTTGTGAAGTCGTGTTCCGTTACGGCGAGCGTAATCAAGCCGGCAGGATGTCTCAGGCGCTCGATGGTTGCCATGCCGATCCACAACGGGCGCGGCGGCCCTGCTCCGACGTTGTCGACGACATAGGGCGACGGCCACAGACGCAGCACGATGCGTTCGTCGGCGTTCAGCGCTTTCATGAACGTCATCCCTTGCGCTTCGCCATGGTCGAGCTTTGGCAGCACGGCGAGCTGATCGATGGGCGTGTTCGGCAACAGCCACAGCAGCGCCGTCTTCGCGTCCCAGGGCGGTGGGACATGCCATCCCGCCCGCTTCAGAACGCCCCCAACGTCCTCCGCCGGGCCTGCCCATTGAACCGAAAACGGCTCTTCGGCGTCGCCCCCGAGGTCGGTTCGGGCAGAGGCAAGACCACGCCATCCCTCCGCTCGCCAGTCGGCGACAGGTACCGTGTCGCTTCGTGGGCGGTAGGCGTACTGCGCCAGATCGGCGTGGTGATATTCGCCGACAACCCAACCACCGACGAGCGCCAAGGTCATCCCGACCACCATCGACAGCGGCAAGGCAGACACCTTCTCATGTCGCACATGGTTGAGGTAGGCGATGCTCAGCAACGCCACCCAGGCAAGACCCAGACTCAAGCTGGCCAGCACGTCCGAGAACCAGTGAGCGCCCAGGTACAACCGTGAGAACGCGACCAGCGCAATCACCATCGCGGCCGACATCGTGGTGGCGATCTTCGTTCCAACCGGTTTGGCCCGCGCCAGCAGGAAGGCCAGGAAGCCGTAGACCACGATGTTCATCGCGGCATGGCCGCTCGGGAACGAAAAGGGATCGATCCCGCTGTAGATCTCGGTCGGTCGCGCGCGACCGAGAGTGAACTTCAGCGTCCAGACGAGCAACTGGGCAAAACCGGCGGCCACCAGCCAATACCCCAGCGTGCGCCAGCAGCGCTTTGCCGCCAGCCACAACGAAACAGCGCCAATGACGGAAATCACGACGGGGGCACTGCCCAATTCGGTGATGGCCACCATGACGCTGTCGCCCCAGGCCGTGCGAAGCGTCTGCAGCATTGTGTAGACGCGCCGGTCGACCTGCACGAGCGGGTCGTTGGACAGCACGTCTTCGAGCACGCCGAGGAACAGCCAGATGCTGCCGAACAGCAGCAACGCGGTGACCAGCAGCACCTTCGACTCGGCTCGGGCGGGATCGAACAGGGACATCACGATGCGCGCGGGCGAGTTCGATCTTGTGCTGGCCCAGGCCACAGCGCGATCTCGCCAGCCTCCGATGCGCGGCCGCGCCTGGCGATGCAGGAAGGCGACGACCCAAGCAACGAGCCACAGGGCGCCGGCGACGAGGATCACCAGGACGGCGAGCCGTGAACTAACGGCACCGGCCAATTGGAGCGAGGCACCAAATAGGAAACCGGGAGCGAGGTGAGCCGCTGCCCACACCAACGCCGACAGGACGTTGAACACGTAGAACTGCGGGGCCGGCAGGCCCGACATGCCGGCGATAACCGGCACGATGGCTCGCAGCGGGCCGAGAAAGCGTGCAAGAAAAACGCTCTTGCCGCCATTCTTCGAGAAGTACGCTTGCCCTCGATCGAAAAGAGCGGGATAGGCCTTCATCGGCCACAGCGCGCGAATCCGATCCCGATGGCGGCGGCCGAGCCAGAAGCTGATGCTGTCGCCGGCGACCGCACCGCTCACTGCGGCAACTGCCGTCCACGCCGGATCGAGCGCCTGGAGTCCGACGAGCATGCCACCGACGAAGACGATTGAACTGCCCGGAACGACCGTACCGATCACCGCCAGCGCCTCGAGCAGGGCCGCCGCGAACACCGCGCCGAGCGCCAGTTGCGGGTGCTCCAAAAAATAGCCGATCAGCGCTTGAAGATGTGGTTCCACCAGCGTTCCATTGTCGGCGCCCGGACCGTTCACGGGTGATCGAACGTCGTGATTGGACTTGGCCGTCATTGCGGCAGTAGCTTGGCGTCGATCACAAAACTATCAAATTGAGTACCTGGTTCAGCTTGCGTTCATAAGTGGAACCGAGCATCGCGCCATGCTGACTTTGAAGCCTTGGGTTCATGTTTCCACCATCTGCTCCCACGCCACCTCGGTTTTGACGTGAATCGCCGCTGTCCGGGGTGCTTGGGTGAAGCGTCGAGCGGCCCTCGCGGGGTGCTATCCGTGACCTTATGCGGCTTGCGTGCGCACCGAATGCGGGAGGCCGCATGAGGGCAGTGAATCTCGCCCTGTTCCAGTGGATCGCCGCGGGCTATGACCCCAATCCCTGGCTACTGCCTCTCGCCTCCGCCATCGCGCTCGGCGGGGCCTGGGTGACTGTGGGCCTGATGGGATGGGCGGTATGGCAGCGTCCTTCAGAGCGCGTCTATGTAATAGCCGCTTTGGTGGTTTCCGCGGCAACCGCCTCCATTGCGCATGCCATCGCGGGGTTGCTCGACCTGCCACGCCCTTTCATGTTGGGCCTGAGCCCTGCCTACATCGCACACGGTGCTCGCGGATCGCTGCCAAGTGCGCACGCAGCCGTGATGTTCACCGTCGCCCTGATCTTTCTGCTGCGCCCTCGACTTCGGGTCTTGGGATTTGCGATGGTCGCTGCCGCCGCCATCACCGGATGGGCGCGGGTGTACGTCGGCGTCCATTTTCCCTTGGACATCGCTGCGGGTCTGTTGGTCGCCGTGGCGGTCGGTACAGCCTTCTCTGTCGTTCAGTGGCTGGGTCGCCGCTCCATCGCCCCGTTCATCGCGCGCGATGACTGCCGTGAAGGCCCGCTGGCCCCCGCGGTCGAAACGGCCGGCCACTGGCGTGGAGATTCGCCATGAACAATCCATTCAATCGGCCTTAGGTCCGAGCATCTGCGCGCACTTATGAAGCGCACCCGCTTGACCGCGCCCAGAGGCTATGTCGTGACGGCAATCAAGTAACCTGGGCGCGACCTGCGGGGATGGCGCGCAGGCCCTCCCCGCAGCATTGTCTCTGCGCCTGGACCGACGGGCATTTCACCGAGCCGAACGAGCAGAACACGCAGCAATCGCCAGGCTTCGGGCGCAACAAGGCCTTGCAGCGCTCGCATTCATAGAAGAACTGGCAGGCATCAACAGGCATCTGCTCGCGCTTCTCGTGGCCGCAGTGCGGACATGTGAGCACCGAGTCGAGAACCCCGGCGCCGTGTGAGCTCTCTGCTCGGGTCATGGGCGCCTCTGTTCGATCGCGCAGTCCTCCGCGTCGCAGCGCTTGTGCGCCGGCGACAGGAGATCCCATAGCGAAACGCCGACCATGAAGGCCAGTCCCGTGTACAGCAGCTCGGCGGTCCACCAATGGCCGAAGAACAGCAGCATGGCCGCAAGGACGATCGCCGGGCCGATCATGCCCAACAAGCTGCGGTGCCACTGGCGGTGACGTAACCAGCCCAAAGCATTGGCGATCAGCGCAACGGCGGCAAACAGCGGCAGCAAGGTGGTGAGAAACAGGCCCTCGTACTCGCTGAAGACGCCAAGGCCCGCTGCAGCGCCGAGGCTCGCCAGGGCCGGAAAACAGGCCGGGCACGAGGCGGCAGAGATGATGCTCCCAAGTGCCCCCGCCTTGTCGGCCGCACGCGTGATCCATTCCATCGATCGATTCCTTGTCTGTTCGATGAGCCCACAATACTCCCGTACTCAAGTACGGAGTCAAGCGGTATGAAACAGCTGATCGACGGCAAATTGAGCATCGGCGCCTTCGCCGAGGCGGCGAGTGTCAATGTGGAGACGATCCGGTTTTACCAGCGCAAGGGGCTGCTGCCGGAACCACAGAGGCCTCGTGGCGGCATCCGGCGCTATGGGGATGCCGATGTGGCGCGGGTGCGCTTCGTCAAGTCCGCCCAGCGCCTGGGCTTCAGTCTCGACGAGGTCGCTGGATTGCTCGCGCTGGACGACGGCACGCATTGCGACGACGCGCGCCAATTCGCGGAGCAGAAGCTCGCCGATGTGCGCGCCAAGCTGGCGGACCTGCATCGCATCGAGTCGGTCCTGGCCTCCTTGATTGACGACTGCTGCGCGAGCCGCGCGAGGGTGTCCTGCCCATTGATCGCTGCGCTGCAGGAATAGCCATAGCGGGCAGCGATCGGCTACGCTGCGGCCCCCTGCGGACCTCGATTCCTGGGCGCCACGCCCGATCGAATCGGTCCTCGCGGCGCGCCGCGGCAGACCGGTATCGCAGGCACCTCGGCGCGATGCCTGGCTGAATGGCCGACCTACTTCACGGACTTGGGTCTTGCCTTCCTTGGCAAATTCAAACTCAACGTCCCTTGCCGTCGGCGAACTTATCCAACAGTGCGAACAACTCCCACAAGGTACCATGGATTTGACTCGGTGCGTCTTGACTTTCCCATGGTGGCGAGGCTCAGACTTTGTTCGGCGAAGCTGCCGCGCTGGAAAGGAGGTCGACCATGTTGATGCATAACAGCGCACCGCGGCGCGAACGGGCCGCAAGCTGGCCAGGGGGACACCGCCACCGAGCGCCGGCACCAACCAACGCGAAGCGGTGCAACATCGGTCAGGCGGCCGTACGCTCCGGCGTGACGGCCAAGATGATCCGCTACTACGAGTCCATGGGCCTGCTGCCCCCGGTGGCCCGCACCGAGGCGGGCTACCGGCTGTACGGGGACAACGAGGTTCATACGCTGCACTTCATCAGCCGGGCCCGGAATCTCGGTTTCGCCATGAATGAGATTGCCGAGTTGCTGAAGCTCTGGCAGAACCATCGCCGAGCGAATACCGATGTCAGACGCATCGCTCTGGTCCACATCGCCGAGCTCGAGCGCCGGGTGGATCAGTTGAAGTCGATGAAGCGTGCGCTCGAGGCCTTGGCCGCGTCCTGTCATGGCATCGAGCGGCCAGCGTGTCCGATCCTCGATGAACGCGCCGAATGAGCGAGCGTCGGTGGATGTGGGCGCGCCGCGGAGGTGGTGGTGGTGGTGGTGGTGGTGGTGGTGGTGGTGGTGGAGATCATCGCTGTCGCCGTCGCTTTTGGGCTTATTCGCCGGTGGCGCTTCCATTCCCCGGATTGACGCAGTGCAACATCGTTGCAGGCTGGGAACTGCTCCCCTTGCCGTTGCTCAAATGATCGTCATGACCATCCTGCCCTCCTGGCGCTCGATCTGTCGGCTGTTGATCGGTGTGCTGATGCTCACGCAGCTGGCGATCGCCGCCCATGCCTGCGTCGGTTTGTCGCGCATGGACATGCCTGCGCGGGACCGGAACGCCGATTCCGCCGTCGCGATGGCCGGCAGTGGCGTGGTCGGCATGAGTACGCCGGACCTCGGCGCCGCTGCAGATCAGGGCGACGGCATGGACCCCAAGCTGTCGAATCTTTGCGTCGCGCACTGCCAATACGGACCACAGAGTGCAGACCACGCCCAAGTGCTCGCCATGCCTGCGGTTCTGGCAACCTATCTCTACACGCTCCCACCGCTCGGTGAGGTTGCCGTGAACGCAGGACTTCCCCCTGGGCTGTGGCGTCCACCTGCCGCGGCGGAGCCGCCGCACGCCATCTTGCACTGCTGCTGGCGCATTTGACCCGCATCTGACGCGTGTGCTGGCGACCTGACCGGTCGTCGGCACGCGCGTCCGCACGATGCTCGGCCGGCGAGGTTAATTCGTTTGCCCGGATTTTCGCCCACCGCTTCTTGCTGTCGATCAGACAGCCGAAAACAGCGAGGAAATCATGAATTTCAAGTATGTCGTGGCAATCGTCCCGCCCGACGCGATGAAGTCGCTAAGCGCGAAGCTCAGGAGCATTGGCGTCGAAGGGATCACGCTGACGAAGGTAAAGGGTTTCGGCGAGTACAAGAATTTCTTTACCGATGACCTGCTCAGCGAGCACATCAAGATCGAGATCTTCACGGAGGACTCGAAGGTGGAGTCGCTGCTCGGCACCTTTTTGGAAGTTGGCAAGGCCGATATTCCCGGCGCAGGCATCGTGGCGGTGATGCCGGTGGACAGGTTCCTCCACCTTCGCACCGGGACCGAGGTCTTGCCAGTCCGGTCTGCTCCAAAGGCCCTCTAGCCGGCGAACGCAAAGAGGCTCAATCCCTCACTGCGACGCCCCATCTCAAAGGATTCAATCATGAACTGCGATTTCAAGACGATGATCAAGATCGCTGTCGGCTTAGGCGCTGCGCTCGCGGTGGCGTACTTCGCGGTACCCGCAGCCCACGCGTTCATTCTGGCCAGTGCACCGCTCTTGCTCACACTTGTCTGTCCCATTGCGATGATCCTCATGATGAAGGGCATGAACGGTAGCAAGAACGATGAGAGGTCCAAGCTCGACGAAAGCAAGATGAAGTCCTGGGTCGGCGATGCCGACCCGGACAGGGCCTAGCGAGCGCGTCGGAGTGCGCGTTCGCGCCCACCCTGGAGGCCCCCAGATGCCACAGACGGCAAACCCCAGCGACCCTGCACGTCGCCGGTGGGTCACGGCCTGCTCCGCAGCCGGCAGCGTTGGCATCGTCGCGACAAGCGTGCCCTTCGTCGCTTCGATGGCCCCCAGCGAGCGAGCGCGCGCGTTCGGCGCGCCCGTGGAGGTGGACGTCGGAACCGTCAAGCCGGGCGAGCTAAGGACCGTGGAATGGCGCGGCAGGCCGGTGTGGGTGCTGCGCCGCAATGCGGACATGCTCGCGGCCTTGCGCAGCCACGACGGCCTCTTGAGCGACCCGCGTTCGACCCGGCAGGGGCAGCAACCGGACTATGCACGCAATGACCTGCGTTCGGTGAAGCCCGACATCGCCGTGCTGGTGGCGATCTGCACCCACCTGGGTTGCGTCCCGATCTTCAGGCCGGAACCAGGCGCCCCCGACATCGGCGCGGCATGGCCCGGCGGCTTCTTTTGCCCCTGCCACGGATCGAAGTTCGATCTCGCAGGCCGTGTCTTCAAGAACGTGCCCGCGCCCAGCAATCTCGAGGTGCCGCCGCACCACTACACCGGCGACTCGAAATTGCTCATCGGCGAGGGCCCGGTGGCCTGATCGAGGAGGTTCCAGATGATGCTTGCCAGCTTCGGTCGCGTTGCTCTTCTGGGAGTCGCCGGGAGCTTCTCATGGATCGCGCCTTCGCATGGCGCGGGGGACGTCGAGCGCGGCGCGCGGGCATCGCGTGCCTGCATGGCCTGCCATTCGTTCGCGCCAGGACGTCACATGACCGGTCCGAGCCTCGCCAGCGTGTGGAACAGCAGGGCCGGCACCGCCACCGGGTTCGGCCGCTATTCGGAAGCGCTGAAGCGCTCGGAGATCGTCTGGAACGAGAAGACCCTGGATGCGTGGCTGCAGAACCCGGCCGCATTGGTTCCGAACAACACGATGCTCGTCGCTGGCATACCGGACGCCGGCACGCGCAACGATCTGCTGGCCTATCTGCAGGCCGTGTCCGAAGGACGGGTGTCGGCGCCGGACCGAGGGCTGCCGAACCTCAAGCGTGTCGACGCGTCCCGCGAGGTTGCCACGATCCGCTACTGCGGCGATGCCTACCGCGTCGTCACCGGCGACGGCAAGAGCCGCATCTGGTGGGAATTCAACCTGCGCTTCAAGACGGACGGCAGCCCCGAGGGCCCGTCAGCCGGCAAGCCGGTCGTCATCGGCAGCGGCATGCAGGGAGACCGGGCCGTGGTCGTCTTCTCGCGCCCCGAGGAGATCTCGACGTTCATTCGCAAGGAGTGCCCGTGACGATCCGAAAGCGATGGTTCGTGCTCGCCGCGCTGGCGGCCACCCTCGGTGCCATCCCGGTGCTGCGCCTGACGCGGGGTGCACGGCGCGCCGATCCTGACCTCGTGCTTCACGCGCGCCCGAGGGAGGTGGCGAATCTGCGGTTCTCGGACGGCGACGGAAAGCCGACGAGCCTGGCCGCATTCCGCGGCAAGTTCGTGCTGCTCAACGTGTGGGCCACCTGGTGCCCGCCGTGCGTGGAAGAATTGCCGACCCTGGATCGCTTGCAGGCCACGCTGGGCGGGCCCGGCTTCGAAGTCGTCGCACTCTCGATCGATCGCGGCGGTCTGCCGGTCGTGCGGGACTTCTTCGATCGCACGAGCATCAAGCACCTGCAGCCGTACATGGACACGTTCGGCGACACGTTGTCGAATCTCGCCGTGGCCGGTGTGCCGCTGACGCTTTTCATCGATCGGGAGGGGCGCGAAATAGGCCGCAAATCCGGCCCAGCCGCGTGGGACAACCCGCGGATGGTCGAACTGATACGCCGCCGCATGGCGGCTGATCCAGCGCCATCACAACCGGCGCGAGAGTAGGCCATGGTCCTGAGAGCATTTCTCGTCGTCGCGCTGGCGTTACTCGTGGCAGCCTGTGGCGAGCGCGCGAGCGGCCCGACATCGCCGTTCAAGTCGACCGACATTTCGAAGGTCGAATGGGGACAGGACTTTCACCTGACCGACCACAACGGCGAGCCGAGGAGCGTCGCCGACTTCAGGGGAAAGGTGGTGCTGCTGTTCTTCGGCTTCACGAACTGCCCGGACGTGTGCCCGACGACGATGGCCGACATGGCACGCGTGGTCGACAGGCTCGGCCCCGCCGGCCGGCGCGTGCAAGGCCTGTTCGTCACGGTGGACCCAGCGCGGGACACGCCCCAGGTGCTGGCGAGCTACGTGACCGCCTTCCACCCGAGTTTTCTTGGCCTGTACGGCGACCCGGACGCCACCGCGTCGCTGGCCCAGGAGTTCAAGTTCTTCCACGACGCGCAGGCCGCCGATGCTGAGGGCCACTACGCGGTCACGCACGGAAGCGCCATCTATGTCTACGACCCCCAAGGCCGCTTGCACCTGCTGATGGGCACCGAGAGGACCGTCGACACCATGGCGGCCGACGTCGCGCGGCTGCTGCGGGGGTGACGAACGAACCGATGGCCGAACAACACCTTTTCATCAACATCAAGGATCGACATGCAGTTCATCAACAAGCACAGGTTTCGCGCTCTCCTGCTCATGCTGGTACTCGGCGTGTCCGCGGCGATTCGTGTCCACGCCGGCGAGCCTGTCACCCTGATGCACGTCCACGGCCTGGCCTACAGCGCGGACGGCAAGCGACTCATGATTCCGAGCCACCACGGCCTGGCCGTCTTCGAGAACGGACGCTGGTCGAAGGCCGCCGGGCCGGCGCACGACTACATGGGCTTCTCGACCACGCGCGACACGCTGTACAGCAGCGGGCACCCCGCGCCGGGCTCGGGCTTGACCAACCCCTTCGGCCTGATCAAGAGCAACGATGGCGGCAGCACCTGGCAGAAGCTCGGGCTCGAGGGCGAATCGGACTTCCACACCCTGGCGACGAGCTACGGCATCAACGCGGTGTACGTGTTCAACCACGCACCGAACTCCCGCATGCCACGAGCCGGCATCCACCACACGAGCAACGACGGCCTCAAGTGGACGCGCGCCGCAGCCAGGGGACTGGGCCGCGAACTCAACAGCCTGGCCGTACACCCCACCGACGCCAGCATCGTCGCCGCCGGCACGGCCGACGGGCTCTACCTGTCCCGGGATTCGGCCGAGACATTCGAGCGGTTGGCCGGCGGCCAGCGCGTGCTTGCCGAGGCCTTCGACCTCGATGGACAGCACCTGTGGTTCGGCACGTATTCGGGCAAGGCGACGTTGGCGCGGATCGCCTTGAAGGCCGGCTCCAAACCGGAAGAGCTGCCGATCCCGGCCCTGACCGAGGACGCGGTGGCGTACATCGCACAGAACCCCGTGCGGCGCAGCGAAATTGCGATGGCCACCTTCAAGCGAAGCGTGTTTCTCAGCAAGGACCAGGGCCGCACCTGGTCGCAGCTTGCGCAGAACGGAGTGACCCATGAATGACTCCAAGAAAAGTATGGCGATGAAGATCGTGGTGAACGTGCTTGCCGTCATCGGCGGCATCGCGGTGCTGAGCGTCATCGGCATGGCGCTGATGCATACCGAGATGATGGGCAGTCTGGTCTGCTGAGGGGCCAGAGTCCCCGCAGCCACGCTACATCGGAGAGCCATCGTGAACCCTCAACGGCGCCGCGTCCTGATCCGTGCCGCGACTTCTGCGGCTGCGGCCGCGCTCGGCCTGCCTGGCGTGAGGGCCGGAACCGGCAGAGCGCGCGACATCGATGTCCACATCGAACTGCACGCGGTGCCGGACCAGGTTGCCGTTCATCCGGGCGCCAAGACGCGCGTGTGGCGCTACCGCGGCAGGCTGCTGCGCGGCGAGACGAATGCGCTCGACGCGTCGGCAGACTCCTTCCCGGGGCCGATTATCCGCGTTCGCCATGGTCAGCGCGTACGCATCGATCTCATCAACGGGTTGCCGGAGTCCACCATCGTTCATTGGCACGGGCTGCATGTTCCGCAGGACATGGACGGCCATCCGCGCCACGCGATCGCGCCGGGCGCGCGCTATGTTTACGAATTCACCGTAGTCAATCGCGCCGGCAGCTACTGGTTTCATCCTCACCCGCATGGCAGGACGGGCAAGCAGGCCTACGCCGGGCTGGTGGGACTGTTCCTGGTGAGCGACGAGGAGGAGGCCGCGCTCGACCTGCCCACGGGGCCGCACGATCTTGCGTTGGTCCTGCAGGATCGAAACTTCGACGACGACAACCAGTTCGTCTATCTGGAGGCAGACGGCGGCGGTGCGGGCACGCAGGGCCACGGGATGATGGGCGGCGGCATGGCCTCAATGATGGCCCGCATGATGGGCGTGCTCGGCGACGAGGTCCTCGTCAACGGCAGGCCGCAAGCAAGCTTCGAGGTCGATCGACGGGCGTATCGCCTTCGGCTTCTCAATGCGTCGAACACGCGCATGTACAAGCTGGCGTGGAGCGACGGTTCGCCGCTGACCGTGATCGCCACCGATGGCGGCTTATTGGCTGCGCCCGTGCAACGCGACTACGTCATGCTCGCGCCCGCCGAGCGGGTCGACCTGTGGGTGGACTTCGGCCGCTGGCAGGCCGGCATCGAGCTCGCGCTGCGAAGCCTGGCTTTCGAAGGCGGCATGGACATGGGCGGCATGATGGGGAGCGCCGCTGCCCTACCCGATGGCGCGCCGTTTCCGGTGCTCCGGCTCCGGGTTCGGGACGGCGCAACCATTGTGGGCGCCACGTTGCCGCGGCGCCTCTCGACGCTGCCGCCCCCGGCGCCGCGAACGGCCATCAACGCAGGGCACCCCAAGGTCTTCGAGCTCACGATGGGCATGATGGTCTGGGGCATCAATGGCGAAGGCTTCGACATGCTCGGCGCGAGCCCGCTCGAGACTATCAAGCTGGGAACGCACGAGGTCTGGGAGTTCCGCAACGAGGGCCAGGCGGGGATGATGGGCATGGCGATGCCGCACTCGATGCACGTGCACGGGTTGCAGTTCCGCGTGATCGGGCGCTCGGTCTCGAGCCGGTTTGCACGCAGCTACGAGACCGTCAAGGCCGGCCTCGTCGACGAAGGCTGGAAGGATACGGTGCTCGTGATGCCGGGCGAACGCGTTCGCATCCTGCTCGGCTTTGCGGACTATCCGGGGCTGTTCCTCTATCACTGTCACATGCTGGAGCACGAGGACGCCGGCATGATGCGCAACTACCTCGTCAAGGCCTAGACCATGATGGAGCGCCTGCTGATGATCATCGCGGCGGCAACCGTAGCTACCGTCGCCACGGCAGCTCGCGCCGACGACGCCGCGGCGCGCGCAACGTTGCAGCGCGCATTTCCGCGAAGCCCGATCCAGGGCATTTCGAAGACGCCCGTTCCGGGCGTGCTCGAAGCCGCGATCGAAGGCCAGGTCTTCTACATCACGGAGGACGGCGGGTACATCCTTGGCGGCCCGCTGCTCGACGTCAAAGCCGACCGCAACCTCACCGAGGCCCGGCTCGAACAGATCAATGCGATTCCCTTCGACAGCCTCCCCCTCGATTGGGCGATCAAGCGAGTCAAGGGCGGTGGTGCGCGCAAGATCGCCATCTTCGAGGATCCCGACTGCCCGTACTGCAAGACGCTGGAGCAGACGCTTGCGGGCATGGACAACTTGACGGTGTATGTCTTCCTGTATCCCATCGAGCAGATCCATCCGGACGCGGCCGCGAAGTCCAGGGCGGTCTGGTGCGCCAGGGACCGGGTCAAGGCCTGGGACGAGGTCATGCGCACCGGCATCGCGCCGGCCGCCGCAGACTGCGACAACCCGATTGGGAAGATCGTCGAATTTGGGAAGCGGCACCGGATCACTGGCACGCCGACGACGATTCTTGCGGACGGGCGTCGACTGCTGGGCGCCGTCCCTCGCAGCGAGTTGGAAGCGCAGCTGCAGAAGGCGGCGAAGCGATGAGCCACGATGAGGAGCAGGCGATGAACAGGTTTGCCATGGGCCGCTACGTGCTGGCGATCGTGCTCGGTATGGCATTGGTGGCGACGGCCGCCTACGTGTTCCTGTCTCGGCCGTCGGCGCCGGAGGTTGGGTACGTCACGCTCGATGGCGAAACGACGAGCACGCAGCGTCTGCGCGGCAACGTTGTGTACGTCGTCTTCTGGGCCACGAGTTGCGCCACCTGCATCAAGGAAATGCCGGACCTCGTGAAAACGTACGAGCGCTATGCGCCGCGCGGCTTCGAGTTGATCGCCGTCGCGATGGCATACGACCCGCCGGAGTATGTCGCGAACTACACGCGTAAGCACGGGCTGCCCTTCAAGGTCGTGCTCGACAAGGACGGTTCGATCGCCGCGGCGTTCGGCGGCGTGGACCTGACTCCCACCGCAGTGCTGATCGACAAGCGCGGCAGGATCCTGAGCCGATTCGTGGGCGAGCCCGACTTCGGGTCGCTCCACGCCGCCATCGAGCGCGAGCTCGCCAGTTGATGGTCACCCTCAGCACAGACCTCACGAAGGAGACGACACCATGAAACATCGCGGCAATTTATCCAAGGCTCGATCACCAGAACCGCGCGCTCCCCAGCGACCCGGGCGCCACCGTGCAGTCATCGCGGCCATGATGCTGGGACTGGCCGGTGTTCTGCTGCTGCTGACCTGGCTGGTTCCGGTCCGGCCGGCCCCGCAACAGGCTGCGAACACCGACCGCGCACAGACATCGGCCGAGTCGGGCTGGACCGTGGGCATGCTGCGCCCCGACGGCTTGCGCATCATTCCGACCGGACGGGAGGACGCGTCGGCCGTCCTCGACCCGCAACGCTTCTCGCAGGCGGAGGTCCGCCACGGCTACTGGATCGCCACCCGGATCCCGGCGGTGTTGAACAAGCTGTATTGCTGGTGCGGCTGCGAGAACCGTGGCGTCCACCGCTCCAACCTCCAGTGTTTCGAGGATCGGATGGCCGAGGATTGCCCTGTGTGTCTCGGGACCGCCGAGATCGCGTACGACATGACCAAAAAGGGCATCACCGATGCCGCAAAGATTCAGGCCGCAGTTGACGTCCACTGGGGACCGAACCGGTGAACTCGAGGTCGATCGCAGCATGACAACCGGCACACATCGGCACTGCGCAGACTCGATCGCGCCGCCGGCACCATCTGCACCGCTATTCCGCAGTGCTTGGGCAAGTGCGATGCGTGGTTTGGGCTGGTTGATTTTTGCCGGGTCCACCATCGCGTTTGCGCAAGGCGATACGCCCGGCCCCGGTCCGGCGCCGCAGTCCAGCACGGCGCCAGCAGCGCCGGGCGCGCTGGATTCGATCCGGAAGTGGCTGGGCGGCTCCAGCGCGCAGCCTGAGTTGCTGCCACCGGAGCAGGCGTTCCGCCTTGCGGTGCGGGCGAAGGATGCGAACACGCTCGTCGCCGAATTGACGCCAGCCAACAACTACTACCTCTACCGCGATCGCATCAGCTTCAGCATCGCGGATCCACCGACGGTGTCCGTCGCCAGCGTGTCGCTGCCGAAGGGCGACCCGAAGGCCGACCCGACCTTCGGGACGGTGGAGGTATTCCACCGGCCGTTCGAGGCCATCATCACCTTGCGGCACGGACAAGGTCATGCGGACCAGGTCCAGTTACGCGCGATCTACCAGGGCTGCAACGAGCCGCTGGGCGTCTGCTATCCGCCGATCGAGAAGACCCTTACGGTGGCGCTGTCCGGTCCGACCACTTCAGGGGGTTCTTCGACAGCGCAGCTTGCCGATGCGACGAGCCCGCCCGCGGCAGATTTATCGGACGAAGGCCGCGTTCGCCAGCTGTTCGCGCGCGGTGGCACCTGGGCCCTGGTGGCGGCGTTCTTCGGATTCGGCCTCCTGTTGGCCTTCACGCCTTGCATGCTGCCGATGATCCCCATCCTGTCCGGCATCATCGTGGGCCAGGGGCAGCACATCACGCGGCGCCGCGCCCTCGGCCTGTCATCGGTCTACGTGTTGGCGATGGCGATCACCTACGCGCTGGCCGGCGTGACTGCAGGGCTCGCCGGCACGCTGCTGTCGGCCTACCTGCAAAGTGCGTGGGTGCTGGGCAGCTTTGCAGCCATCTTCGTGCTGCTGGCACTGTCGATGTTCGGCCTTTACGAACTGCAGCTGCCTGCTGCGATACAGAGCAGGCTGGCCAACGTTGGCAGCCGGCACAAGGGTGGCAGGGTGGCGGGTGCATTCCTGATGGGCGTGCTCTCGGCGGTGATCGTGGGGCCCTGCGTTGCCGCCCCGCTGGCGGGGGCCCTGCTGTACATCGGTCAAACGCGCGACATCGTATTGGGCGGCACGGCGCTGTTTGCGATGGCCCTCGGGATGGGCCTGCCGCTGCTCGTCGTGGGGGCAACGACAGGTACCCTGCTGCCGAAGGCCGGCGCGTGGACGGCGTCGGTCAAACGGGTCTTCGGCGGGATCATGCTGGCCGTCGCCGTCTACACGGTGTCGCCAGTCATTCCGGTTGTTGTACAGCAGCTGCTTTGGGCCGCGTTGCTGATCGTGCCCGCCATCTACCTGCACGCTCTCGACCCGTTGCCCGCCGACTCGCCGGGCCATAGACGCCTGTTCAAAGGCGCAGCCGTGCTGGCGCTGGTAACGGGCATCGCTTTGTTGGTCGGCGCGCTGTCGGGCCATCGCGAGATCTTGCAGCCGCTGGCCGGCTTCCGTGGTGCGGATCGCGTGGAGCGCCGGGAACTCGCGTTCCAGCCCGTGAACAGCGTCGCCGAACTGGAGAGCCGCCTGCGCACGGCGCAAGGCCGAACGGTCATGCTGGACTTCTGGGCCGAGTGGTGCGTGTCGTGCAAGGAAATGGACAGGTTCACATTCAGCGACCCGCGCGTCCAGGCCCGATTGAAGGACACGGTGCTGCTTCGCGCCGACGTCACCGCCAACACCGCGGACCATCGCGCCTTGCTCGAGCGCTTTTCGCTGTTCGGTCCACCCGGCATCGTGTTCTTCAACCAGCAGGGGCGCGCGATCAACTTCCGCGTGATCGGATACCAGCCACCGGAAGAGTTCCTCGCATCGTTGGACCGGGCGCTTGCGCCGTGATCACCGGCAGTACAGGATGCGCACTGGCAACCGTACAAGCTGGCCTCCCGTGTCGAAATACTCTGCTTCAAGAATCGACGGGGCATGAACCCGCCAAATCGGCGCTTCATGCTCCCTGCACTCGCCACTGAAGCCGTGCGATGCTGGTGCCGGAGCGACGTAGCAGCGCGCGCACGGCATGCGGTCCGAGGCCGTCGGCATCGATTCCGAAGCCATGGCCGAGATCGCTATCGGCCCGGTCTCCCGCATCACGGGAATCGATGCCCACGCCCCCGCGCCCGGCAAGGCCAGACACAGGAACAGCGCAACGCCAAAGAGTGCACGCCATCGTTGGAGGCATTCAGGGCGTGCCATGGCGCCTCCTCCAGAACGCAAGCGCCGGTGCGCCCCGCTCACGCGTCCGGCGCATCAGAAGGTAGGCCGCCGGAATCACGAACATCGACAGCAGCGGCGCGGTGATCATCCCACCCACCATCGGCGCGGCGATGCGCTGCATGACCTCGGAGCCGGTGCCGCTGCCCCACATGATCGGGAACAGGCCAGCCAAGATGACAGCGACCGTCATCGCCTTGGGTCGCACGCGCAGCACCGCTCCTTCGCGGATGGCATCCAGCAGGTCGGCGTTCTCGGTGCGACCTTCGTCGAGCCGGTCCTGCCACGCGTGCTTGAGGTACAGCAGCATGATCACGCCGAACTCCGCGGACACGCCTGCGAGTGCGATGAATCCGACCGCTCCTGCGACGGACAGGTTGTAGCCGAGCAGGTACAGCAGCCAGATGCCGCCCACCAGCGCGAACGGCAACGCGGCCATGATCAACAGCGCTTCGTCAAAGCGCTTGAAGGTCAGGTACAGCAGCACAAAGATGATGAGCAGCGTGAACGGAACGACCACCTTCAGCTTCGCGGTGGCGCGCTCGAGGAATTCGAACTGCCCCGACCAGGAGACCGAGTAGCCCGGAGGCAGCTTCACCTCCTTCATGACCACGCGCTGCATGTCCTGCACCGCCCCGCGCAGGTCGCGCCCTCGAATATCGACATAGACCCAGCCCGACAGCCGCGCGTTTTCGCTGCGCAGCATCGGCGGCCCATCGGTAATCCGGATATCCGCGACGTCGGACAGCACCAGCCGCGCGCCGCGTTCGGTGACGATCGGCAGCGTCCGCAGCTTCTCCAGAGAATCGCGGATCTCACGCGGGTAGCGCATGTTGATGGGGAAGCGTTGCAGGCCTTCGACCGTCTCGCCGATGTTCTCGCCACCCACGGCCGAGGCGATGACCGACTGCACGTCCGCGATGTTCATGCCAAAGCGGGCGGCTTCGTCGCGTTTGATGTTCACGTCCACATAGCGTCCGCCGGTGAGCCGCTCCGCCAACGCGCTCGACACGCCCGGCACGTCCTTCAGCGCACGCTCGATCTCACCCGTGAGGCGGTCGATAGTCGTCAGGTCGGTGCCCGCCACCTTGACGCCCACCGGGCTCTTGATGCCGGTGGCCAGCATGTCGATCCGATTGCGGATCGGTGGCACCCAGATGTTGGTCAGGCCCGGCACCTTGACGATGCGGTCGAGCTCTTCGACCAGCTTGTCCTGCGTCATGCCGGCACGCCATTCGTTTTGAGGCTTGAACTGGATCGTGGTCTCGAACATCTCCATCGGTGCCGGATCTGTGGCCGTCTCTGCACGCCCCGCCTTTCCGTACACGCTGGCCACCTCGGGCACGGTCTTGATCAGGCGGTCGGTCTGCTGCAGCAGCTCGCCGGCCTTGCCCACCGACAGGCCCGGAAGTGCCGAAGGCATGTAGAGCAGGTCGCCCTCGTCCAGCCGCGGCATGAACTCGCCGCCGATGTGCTGCAGTGGCCACAGGCTCAGCACCAGCACGATTGCGGCGCCCACCAGCGTCAGCTTCGGCCAGCGCAGCACCGCGTTCAGCAACGGCCGATAGGCCGCGATGAGAAAGCGATTCAGGGGATTGGTCTTCTCATCGGGAATCCTGCCGCGGATCAGATAACCCATCAGCACCGGAATCAGCGTCACCGACAACCCCGCCGCTGCCGCCATCGCGTAGGTCTTGGTGAAGGCCAGCGGCGAGAACAGCCGCCCCTCTTGCGCCTCCAGCGTGAACACCGGAATGAAGGACAGCGTGATGATCAGCAGCGAGAAGAACAGCGCCGGACCTACCTCGGCCGCCGAATCGGCGATCACTCGCCAGTGCAGCGCTCCCTGCAGCGTCTGGTTCGGGTGTTCATGGTTCCACTGCTCGATGTGCTTGTGGGCGTTCTCGATCATCACCACCGCCGCGTCCACCATCGCGCCGATGGCGATCGCGATGCCGCCGAGCGACATGATGTTCGCGTTGACGCCCTGGTAGTGCATCACGATGAAGGCGGCGAGGATGCCGATCGGGAGCGAAACGATCGCAACGAAGGCCGAGCGCAGGTGGAACAGGAAAATGAAACACACCACCGCGACGACGAGGAATTCCTCCAGCAGCTTGTGGCTCAGGTTCTCCACCGCGCGCTCGATCAGGCCCGACCGGTCGTAGGTGGGCACGATCTCCACGCCCTGGGGCAAGCTCGCCTGAAGGGTCTTGAGCTTTTCCTTCACCGCGGCGATGGTCTCCAGCGCGTTCTTTCCCGAGCGCATCACGATCACGCCGCCCGCAGTCTCGCCCTCGCCGTCGAGTTCGCCGATGCCGCGCCGCATCTCGGGACCAACCTGGATGCGGGCCACGTCGCCGAGACGCACCGACACGCCGGCATCGGTCGTCATGAGCGGCACCTTGCGGAAGTCATCCAGGCTCTGGAGGTAGCCCGAGGCGCGCACCATGTACTCGGCCTCGCCGAGTTCGAGCACCGACCCGCCGGTCTCCTGGTTGGCCTTCTGGATCGCTTCGACCACCTTGGTGTGCGGAATCCTGTAGGCCGCAAGCTTGTCGGGGTCGAGCACGATCTGGTACTGGCGCACCATGCCGCCCACCGAGGCGACCTCCGCGACGTTGGGCACCGTCTTGAGCTCGTACTTCAGGAACCAGTCCTGCAGGGCGCGCAGTTGCGAGGCGTCCTGCGTGCCGCTGCGGTCGACCAGGGCATACTGGTAGATCCAGCCCACGCCCGTGGCGTCGGGGCCGAGCGATGCCTTGGCGCCGGCCGGCAGGCGCGACTGCACCTGGTTCAGATACTCCAGCACGCGCGAGCGCGCCCAGTAGAGATCGGTGCCGTCCTCGAACAGCACATAGACGAAGGAGTCGCCGAAGAACGAGTAGCCGCGCACCGTCTTCGCGCCCGGCACCGACAGCATCGTCGTCGTCAGCGGGTAGGTGATCTGGTTTTCGACAATGCGCGGCGCCTGGCCCGGGTAGGTGGTGCGGATGATGACCTGCACGTCTGAGAGATCGGGCAGCGCATCCAGCGGCGTGCGCGTCACCGAGTACACGCCCCAGGCACTGACCAACAGCGTGGCCAGCAACACCAGGAAGCGGTTGGCGATCGACCATCGGATGAGCCTCGCGATCATTGCTTGCTTCCCTTTTCAGCGGGCGCTGCCGCCCTGGGCTCGGGCGCCATCGGCGTCACTCGGGTGAGCTGCGGCAGGTCGTCCTTGTCCATGAAGAACTCGAAGGTCACCCGGTCGCCGGTCTGGACATTGCGCGGTGCGCCGCCTGTGGGCAGCTTGAAGTCCATCGTCATCGGGCCCCACTTCATCGTGGCGATGGGGTCATGCGACAAGGTCATCGCGTCCTTGCTGATGCTTTCCACCTTGGCCTCGCCCACGTGCCTTGGAGCGCTCGCGGCTGCGGCGCCAGAAGGCGCAGCGCCCGATGCCGGCACGCTGTTCAAGCGCGCCTCGACACCCCTCAAACTCGCTTCCGAGTCGATCAGGAACTGCGATGAGACGACCACCCGCTGTCCCGCCTGCAAGCCGCGCTTGACCTCGGTCTGCCCACCGCTCTCGATGCCGATCTCGACATCCGCCGGGCTGAAGCGGCCGTTCTCCTCGGCCAGCATGACCACGGTGCGCTTGCCCGTCTGGATGACGGCCTCGGTCGGAATCAGCAGCACCTTGTCGGCGCGCATGTCCATGAACTGCATCGACACGAACATGCCCGGCACCAGCCGCGCGCCCGGGTTCGCCAGCTCCAGCCGCGCCTTCAAGGTGCGCGTCGTCGGGTTGACGTCGGGCAGGATGGCCTGCACCTTGCCGTCGAAGGCTTCGCCGGGAACAGCCGGGCTCCTTGCCTGCACCTTGGCGCCGGGTCGCAGCAAGGCAGCCTGGCTCTCCGGCACCTCGGCGTTGGCCCAAACGGTGGAAAGCCCGTTGATGCGGAACAGCGTGGCGCCCGGCATCACGGTCATCCCCTCTCTCGTCGTCAATTCGGTGATGACGCCGCCGATCGGCGCAATCAGCGTTATGCGAGGCTGCGTGCGGCCGGTGCGTGCCACGAGCTCGATCTGCCCCTCGCTCATGCCCACCTGCCGCATGCGCTGGCGAGCGCCATCGACCAATGGGGCCAAGTCGGTGCCGCGCATGCGCTGAACCGACAGGAACTCCTCCTGGGCTGCAATCCAATCGGGAACGTAGAGTTCGGCGAGGGCCTGTCCCTTGGCCACGCGGTCGAGCGTGGCACGCACATGCAGGCGCTCGACGTACCCGGTCGCCCGCGCCTGCACGATGACCTGATCGCGCTCGTTGAAAGCGATGCTGCCGACCGCCGCGACCTGCGGGGACAGCGTGCCTTCCGACACGACTGCGGCGCGCACACCCAGGTTCTGCTGGACGCGCGGGCTGACGGTCACCTTGTTCTGGTCGCCGTCGCCGCCGGCATAGACCGGCGACATCATCATGTCCATGAAGGGCGACTTGGCCGGCTTGTCGAACTTGTTTCCCGGCACCATGGGGTCGTGGTAGTAGAGGATCTTCTTGCCGTTCGCGGGGTCGGTATCGCCGGCTTTGAGGCCGGCGGCCATATGGCGCCGAGTGGCGTCCTCGCCCGACTCATTGCTCGGTGCCGCCGGTGCTGCGGAAGGCGGCGCGGTAGCAGTCGCTGCACTCCCAGGTGCGGCCGGCGACCCCGCCAAGCCCATGCCGCGCTGCATGCCCAGGGTGTACAAGCCGAAGCCCGCCGCGCCGAGGACGCCGGCGGCGATCAAGCCGATCAAGAGGGGTTTGAGCTTCATGTTCATTTCTCCGTCACTTCAGATGCACGACCCTGCAGAGGCGAACGGCGTTCGGTCGGAATCAGATAGTTGAGTTGCGCCCAGAGGCCAGCCGTCTCCATCTCGAGACGAACCCGTTCCATGCGCGTGTCGATCTCCATGCGCCGGGCCTCGAGCACACTGCCGAGCAGCCCGCCTCCCCGATACGCCGCCATCGCGGCGCGCGTGCGCTCTGAGGCAAGTGGGATCAACGTCTTGTCGTATTGAGTCAGGCGGTCCCGGTTGCTCTTCCACTCTTGCAGCCAGCTGTGCGCTTCTGCCAGGCGCTCGCGAATGGCTTCCTCGCGCTGGTCGTGTGCCTGATCCGCCAGGGCCAGCTTGGCGGCAAGCTCGCGATCCTGCCGTTTCGCCGGGTCGACTTTCAGCGGGATCGAGACATTGAGCGAGACCATGTTCGAGTAGGCGGAGCCGCGCTGGCTGTACATCAGCTCCACGCTCCAGTCGGAGTGCTTGTTGCTTCGGGCCACCTCGGCCTCGGCGCGCGCGACTTCCTCCTGCCTGGCCAACATGGCGATCTGCGGGTGATTCGCGATCTGACTTTCGAGGCTCCATGCATCGAGATGGAGATCGGCCAGATCCGGCGGCGCGGCCAGTTCCTGGTTGGCGTCGTCGCCGACCCAGCGCGCAAGCTTCGTTTTGGCCGTCGCGATCTGCCTGTCGGCTTGCCGGATGCGGTCGTCGATCTGTGCGACGGCCGAACGCGCGGCGAACGCATCGGCCTGCGAGCCGCGGCCCCCCCGGTAGGCGGCGTCGGCAGCCTCGATCTGAAGGCCGGCTTCGTCACGCTGAGCGACCAGAATGGCACGCACACGTTCCTGGTAGTGGCGTTCCAGCCAGGCGGCTGCAGTGTCCCGCTGCAGACTGGCGAGTGCGACGGCACGTCCTGCCTCGGCCGCCTCTGCCTCCCGTTCGAAGCGGGTCGACCTGGCTTTGCGCTTGTCTGCGCGGGTCAATTCCTGCATCACGCCAATGGAGCGCATGGTCATGAAGTCGCGCGTCAAGCTGAATCGGTCGGAACCGTTGACGGGCAGATTGTTGATTCCTGCCTTGAGCGTTGGATCTGGCAACTGCCTGGCGGCGACTGCCATCTCGCGCGAGGCTGACGCGGCGGCATCCTGTGCAGTGAGCTGGCGCGAGCGTTGTTGCGCCAGCTCGAGTGCCCGGGCTAGCGTCAGCGCGGGCTCCGCGTACGCGCTCAGAGTTGTGAGGGTCAGGCACAACGCGGCCAGGAATGAAACGATGAACATGAAATCTCCAGACAACGAAACAATGGCTTCGTGTAGCGCCCAGTGCGCCGGGGCGAGCAGGAGCTCATCGGCGCAGGCGAGCACGACCGATGCGCCGAACCGACCCCGTTGAGGGTCGTCAGCGCGCGTCGTCTGAGAGATCAGATTCGGAAACAGCAGTGCAGGATGGCGTGCGGCGGATCCACCGAAGCCAATGCACTCGACGCAGCGGCCGCAGGGCGCGGCCGCATCGCGACATCGGTCGCGTAGGGTGTGATGAGAAGGGTTGTAAGCAGTACGATGGGCACCGTCAGCGTCGGGGCATGGTCGCTCTGCTGGCCGTAGCGGCAATGTTCGGCGCAGAGATTGGGTGACGGGTCCGTCGCCCCGGCCATGTCGGCGCAGGGACTGGTGGCCTGAGAAGCCGCCATGGGCATGGCTGTGTTGCTGACGTCGAGCGCCGCCGCGTTGTCCGAAAGCATCCGCATCTCGGTCGAAGCACCCGAAAGGAGTCCGGGACAGGCGTAGGCCGCAACGGCCATTTGCGCAAAAAGCAGCACTCCGATCAGCGCGCGACCTACCCTATGCAGCCATCGGCGCTTCATGGATGCGCCTCCAGAGCAGCCCGGAAAACCAACAGCAACGCATCGCCAGCGCTAGATGCGGTGACGTATGGGCGGGCGATGGCTGGGTTGGCAAACATGCGATGGCGGTGGATTGAGAAGTCCGAGTCGGCAAAGTTCAATTCTCGATCAAATCTATGGACCGGCCAAGGTTCGTAGGTTCTCAGAATACTGGGCGGCATTCTCGCGAGTTGCCAATTAACGGTTCCCGGCCGCTACCGAATGTCGATCCGATGAACGAGAAGTCGTTGTCATTTCGATCGTGGGATGCAGATTCATGGGACGCTTGTTTCTGGGTTGAGGTGCATGGCGTGTACCCGTCGGCCGAGACCACCATCGCGCAGGTCGTCGTCCTGGTCATCGCGGGGCCTAAGAAGATGCAGGCTGGACCAGTGCCGAAGTGCTGCGCGCATCACCTCGTTTTCCTGATACTGCGCTCGATCTCGCCGCTGCGGGCGCAGACCCATACGTTCGAGAGTACGCGCGTGAAAACGCAGCCGCGCTACCGAAGCCAGTGCGCCGGGCCACCGACTTGACGGTGTCGCCGGACTCCAGATATCGACGTGCCAAGGTCAGGCGCCATGCAGATAGGTAGGCCATCGGGGTTGTGCCAACGACTGCACGGAAGAGCGCCATGAAGTGACTGCGGGACATTCCGGCCCGCATGGCGAGATCGTCCACCCTCCAGGCGCGCGACGGCATATCGTGGATCGAGACGAGCGCTCGATGCAGTGCTGGATGGGCGAGCGCGGCAAGCAGGCCCGATTCGGCTGTGCCGGCGTCGATCGCCTTTCGCAGCACCATCAGCACGATGACCTCGGCCAGACGGTCCAGGGCGGCGGTACGTCCGCACCGGCTGTCGAACGCTTCGGCCAGGAAAGCAGCTACGGTGGCCCGAAGCGCAGGCACCTCATCCAGTTGGATCGACAGCTCCTCGGGCATCGCAATCATCAACGGATTCGTGTCGTTGTCGAATTCGACCTGCGCCGCGACCAGCACGTCCTGCGGATACCGGTCGAACCCTACGGAGCGGAAGACCACTTGGCCCGCGAGCCCGTCCGCAGTGCCGGCGACGATGAGCGTCGGCCCTTTCACCACCGTCGGCAGCGGGACGACCGCGGCCGCCAGCTTGAACGTCTGGACGAAGGCCGTTAGTCGGTCAACTTTTCGGAGCGGATTCGGACTTTGGATCATGAATCAAGGAGCATTCGTTTCCCAACGTATGGGATCTTATGGGTTCGGTTGCAACTTCTGCGACCAGGCACTGAAGGGAAAACTGATGCTCATACCCCGACAACAAGCCCCCGCGCTGGCGCTCGATACCCTTGAGCACGGGCGCTTCGACCTGGCTGAAGAACGCCCAGGCCTCATGACGCTCGTCTGCTTCTACAGAGGGCTGCATTGCCCGATCTGTGGCAACTATTTGAAGGAACTGGAGCGACAGACGGCCGCATTTGCGCAGCGCGGGGTCACGACCGTCGCGATCAGTTCAGACGATGAAGGGCGCGCGCGGGCGATGGCGGAAAAAGTGGGCGCCAAGGATCTACGCATTGGATACGGCCTCGCCCTCGCCGATGCGAGGAAGTGGGGGCTCTACATTTCTTCATCCCGCGGCAAGACGTCAATCGGCATTGAGGAACCGGCCCTGTTTTCGGAACCCGGTGTTTTCATGGTCCGACCCGATCGCACCATCTACTACTTGTCCGTGCAGTCGATGCCATTCGTGCGCCCGAACTTTGCCGAGATGGTGCAGGCCCTGGATTTCATCATCAAGAACGACTACCCGGCGCGCGGCGAGTATGTCGGCGCTGTGTGATCCATGTCTTGGAGTAGCTGAATCGACGCGATCAAGTTCGCTAAGCGCGGCGCGGGAATACCATGCGCCTCCGAAGACATCGTGGCCGAGCAAGTTCACGTCGAGCGCTCGCCGCCGCCCACTTGCCCACTTGCATAGTGCTGCTGGCTTCCCAACAGATCCTGAACTGCGCGGGCGGAAAGTCTGACGGTGCGCATGGCCGTTACGGCATGGGCTGCGTATCTGTAAGAAACTCGGCAACGCGCCTACGGATCCGACAAGCAGGATCGCAGCGGCCGTGCGAACCTTCAAGGACGCTAGGGCAATATGAAACTTCGCGCCATCACCTTCGACACCGGAGGAACCGTGCTCGATTGGCACAGCGGTGTCGTGCGAGCGCTCCGCCGGGTCGCGGCCCAACAGGGTCCGCAAGCCGATTGGCATGCCATTGCCAACGACTGGCGCAGGCGCACCATGGCCGCGATCGTCGGGCTTCAGCAGCCGACCTTCAATATGGACGACGTACATCGCCGGACCCTCGACGAGTCATTGACTCACTTCGGCCTGCAGGCATTGACACCGGCGCAGCGACACGACGTCTGGCGCGCGTGGCATGAACTGGACGCCTGGCCCGACTTTCCCGCTGCCATGGCGACATTGCGCGAGGTCCTGCCCGTCGTGTCGTTCACGATGTTGCCCACGTCCTTGGTGATCGATGTTTCTCGCAGGAACGCCCTGACCTGGGATGCGGTGATCTCATGCGAAATGATCGGCGTCTACAAGCCGCATGCGCAGGCGTATGAAACGGCGGCGCGGTGGCTGGGCCTTCCGCCTTCCGAGATCCTCATGGTGGCGTGCCACAACTTCGACCTCAACGCCGCCCATGCGGCGGGCTATCGGACCGCATTCGTGCGTCGGTCCGACGAATGGGGCCCCGAAGGACCGCCGGACCCGCATCCGAACATGGACTACGACTTCGTGGAGGATGGGTTCGAAGGTCTGTCGAGCAGCGTGCTGCGCGCACTCGGCGAGCCGGAGATCGGCCCATAAGCAGGGGAAAATATGACACTCGTTCGCATCACAGTCGCTGCCGCATGTGCGCTCTTCGCCTTCGCCGCCTTGGCTGCAGAGGGCCTGATCGCCATCAAGAGCCCGCACTCGCCCGCAGAAACAGCGTCGCGCCTCGAGGCCGCGATCAAGCAACGAGGATTGACCGTGTTCGCGCGTATCGATCATGCCGCTGGCGCGTCCGCGGTTGGAAAGACGCTGCGCCCGACCGAGGTGTTCATCTTCGGCAGCGCCCAGGCAGGTACGCCATTCATGCTGTGCCAGCAAACAGTGGGGATCGACCTCCCGCTCAAGGCCTTGATCTGGCAGGACGCGAATCAGCAGACCTGGTTCGGCTACAACGACCCTGCCTGGCTCGCCCGACGGCATGGGGCGAGCGCCTGCCCGTCGGTCGAGGGCCTGATCAAGGCCTTGTCGGGCCTGGGCGCGGCGGCCACGGCACCCTAGGCTCGCGTTCGATGCTGCTGCGCGGTCAGACGGCGCCGACGTACTCACCGCGGGCCGGGTAGTTCTTCGCAAGCGCGAAGTCGAGCGCGCCGAGCAGGTCGTCGAAATGCGGGCGTGCAAAGGGCATGGTCTGAACCGAGGCGTAATACAGCGTCGCGTCCGGTCGCATGATGAATATGCCGGGCTCAGCGAAAAGCGCAGGCTCCTCAATCCCGATGGACGTCGTGCCGCGCGAGGTGCTGATGTACAGGCCCCATTCCCGCGCCTTCGAGAGCGGCAGGTCGTAGCCGATACGCAAGTTCTCGGCCTTGAGTGCAAGCGTCAGCGATCCGCGTGGTGCGGCGGCGGCCACATGTCTTCGGAGACCTGCAAGCCCAGGCGTACAGTCTGCCCCGCCGAGTTCGCGCGTCGATCGTCGCGAGTGAGCTGCGCGAGGCATTCGCTGCTGTCTCTGCAACCGTCGGGGCCGGCGCCTGATCGGGATCAGCGCAGTATCAGCACCGGCACTTCACTCGCGCGCAGCAGCGTCGTCGTCGTGCTGCCGACGATGAACTGGCGGATTCGCGAATGGCCGTAGGCACCCACCACCAATAGCGTTTCCTTGCGCGTTGACCAGCACGGGCAAAACCGCCTCTGGTTCGCCATCCAGCAGTTCGGTAGTGACGTTGAATCCACTCGCTGCGAGCAGTTGCTGTGCTTGGTCAAGGTGCCTTCGTGCCGCAGAAAGGTCGGCCCCCCGCCATGGCCACCAGCGTCGGCAATCCGGTGAGCAGCGGACTGGCTGGCGGTCACCCGCGCGACCGTCTTGCGCGCGGTCGGGCTGCCATCAAAGGCAAGCACGACACGTTGCGGCGCTGCAAAGCTGTGGCCGGGCACAACCAGCATCGGCCGTTGTACCGAGCGGACCAGTTGCTCCACATGATGGTCGAGATAGATCCTGGCGGATTTGCTGATGCGATGGTGCTCGCCCAGGATGAACAGCCGTGCGTCAGGCTCCAACTCCAACGCGGTCGTGGCCAGATCGCCATGTCGCATCCGGCCGTCAAGCCGAGTCAGACCGGCACCAGCCGCGCGCTCGCGGGCGGCGGCCAGCAGGCGGCGCTCCACTTCCGGCGCGAGCTTGCTGCGTTGCTCGTCGAGCTCGCTCAGTTCCTGCAGGAGCGAGTCCTGCGCGCCCAGGCCGATGGCCCCGCTGTAGTCGGCCATTGCCGCTCGTTCCGGCTGGCGCTCCAGCACATGCAGGAACTCCAGCGGCACATCCAGCCGCTGTGCGGCCCAGGCGGCGCCGTCTATCATGGCCGTGGTGTTGGTTTGCCCATCAGTGCAGGCGTAGACCATATCCGTGGGCTGGGAACGGGGAGGTCCGGCGCCTGGTCGCCGCCCTCGCGGTCCTGCTCGGCGTGCTCGTCATCGTTCGCCCGCACCGCCTCGCTGCCCGCCTGGGGCATCGCAAGCGCCCCGCTCTGCGCGGTGCTGCTGGGCGCGCGCGCTTGCGAGCTGATCGCGCAATCCGCGTTCGTCTGCTGGGCAGTCTCTTGCGCATCGCGTAGCGCCTGGCGCTTGGCGTCGAGCAGCTGGGCCGCGGCTTCCGCGCCGCGCCGGCGGCTCTGCTGCTCGCGAGCCCATTCGCCCTCCAGCTGCCTGGTCGCCTTGCGGGCCCGGTCGACGTCGGCCAGCGTGCATTTTTCCTGCACGGCATAGTGCACCTCGGCGTCGCGCGGGTCCCCCTCGGGCCGCGCGGATCGGTGCAAAAAGCTCCCGGGCGTGGATGGGCGGCGTCGCTTATCCGATACAGATCGGCGGCGGCTGGATCGCCCTGCCGCAGGCGCAGCTAACATACCAGCGCATCAACCCCGACGAGTCGGCCGATATCGCGGCGCTGGTGCGCTTCCGGACCTCCGAGTCGCTGGCCGGTCAGATGGGTGCCGCTTCGCCAGGACCTGGGCGCTGGACGAAAGCGACAAGCTGCGGTCCATGACCACTGGCTGCGCGCCAACCTGTGGCACGAGTTCATGGGCGACAACAAGACGGAGTTCTCGTCGGCCACAGGCTTCCTGCCCTTAGTTGGGCTGGGACCTGGGCGGCACGTGGGTAGAGATGGCCGCGGGCTTCAGCGCGCAGCTCACGCGCCGCGCCACGGCATACGCGCAGGTCGGCTACATGCGCGGCGCGAGCGACCGCCATGCTGTCGATGGCAAGGTCGGGATGCGGATCAACTGGTAGCAATCGCCGATCTTCGACCTGAGTGCTGATCTTTTCGTAGGCGTGCTGTAGGTAAACGCTTTAGCTGGCTACCATTGCGACCGAGGAGAACAAGACGGTCATGGAGCAGACGAACGCGCCCCGCAAGTGGTTGGAGATGACCAAGCCCCTTTCCGACAAGCTCGATGCACTTCGGGAAATGGCGAGCCCTTCGAAGGCGCTGGACATGCTGAAAGCCCTTGAGCCCTCGTCCCGCACGCTCGAATCGATATCGAGAATGAACTCGATGTTCGCGAAGCAAAGGCGGGAACTGACGGAATTCTCCAGGGAGCCACATGACGTAGACGAGTGCGCCCTGGGGCTGCTAGTCGCTAGTCGGGTGAGCTCGGATGTCACGCCCTCTCGATTCTGGGGCTGCCGCCACAACCGGTCACTCTCCCATGCACGCGTTTGAGGACCAAGACTCTGGGCAAACGCTGGCGCAAGGTATCGAGGAATACTTTACCGCCAATCCAGGCTTGGCGAAGGATCGGAACATGACAGCGGAGGCGAAGCACTTTTTCCGATGCCATGACGCAGTTCATGTTGTCTTTGGATGCGGAACAACTCTGAACGATGAAGCGGTAGTCAAGATGGCCAGCATTTTCGGAACAACTGCGGGGCTCAAGGTCTTGAAAGGATACCGGCTGCACGAATCACTGGACATTTACCGGTAACTTCGCATTGCTGACGTCCTGAGGTCGATCGCGCACTCAGTGATCGTCGTCCCTCGCACGATCCGGCGCTGCCTTTCTCAGCGTGCACGTTGGCCCTGGACAGATCATCAACAATACCTCCATACTCCGCTGTACGAACTGCGGCAGCAGTTTGGCATCACTGTCGCCCATAGCCTCGCCACCAAGAATGAGCCCTAACCCCTTCGCCTGGGGGGCTAGAAGCAAAGCTCCATTCGAGAAGCATCGGACCTGAACGGGCGCTCACCGTTTGACCGCACGAAGAACAATGTCGGTGATGACGTCATCGGCTTGACCTTGGCTCTTTCCACGCTGCTCCGTCGAATCTGACGTCACGACGACTACCAGTCTCATGCCCGGATTCACGTAGATCCGCTGGCCGTCGTCTGCTCCCGCCATGTACGGCGCCGGGAGGCTGAGCGTAGGCGCGACCCACCATGCATAGCCGTAACCCCAGTTGATCGGCGGCCCCCCGTTGGACTGTTTGCGGGTAGCTGCCTCGGCATAATCAGGCGCCATCAGTGTCGCGCCCTTCCAAGAACCCATCTGCAGTTGCAACTGGCCGAGCTTCGCCATATCGCGCGCAGTGAGCTCCAGACCGCTGTAGCCGAGTTCGCCGCCGCCTGGCCGATCGATTCGCCACAAGTAGCGCTGGATCCGAAGCGGTCCGAAGAGTTCCTTCCGCGCGAAATGCGAAACGCTCGTCCTCGTTGCGCTGACCAACACCCTTGCCGCCAAATGAGCCGTGCCCGCGTTGAAGCTGAACGTGGTACCGGGGTCGCTGACCAAAGGTCGTTGAAGAGCGAAATCCACAGGAAACGCCCACTTGCCGACTTGCTTGATCGCAGGGTCGAACCCGGCTGTCATGGTCAGAATGTGCGCAAGGGTCATCGTCCGCACCCTGACGTCGACGCCTTCGTCGAGCGCTTCCGGCAGAAAGTCAGCAATGGGCTGGTCGACGCTTCTGATGAACCCCTTCTGAAGTGCGACGCCCACCAGCATTGACACCACGCTCGTGGTCCCGGAGCGCATGTCATGCAAGCTCGAGGGTCCCAGGCCGGCTCGGTAGTATTCAAAGGCAAGCCGACCGTGACGCACGATGACCACGCTCCTGATAGCTTTTTCTTTCGATTCGAGCCCACGCACCAGCTCGTTCAGATGCTCAACGTCGAGTCCCTGCTCGCTCGGCGACGACAGCTGCCAACCGTCTCGCACTTCCTTGCGCGACTGCGGATGCGCCGAGCCCGCGGCCGCCAGCGTGAGAACTGCAGCCATGAGGAGTTGCGACATGCTCCGCCCTGAGCGACTGCGGCAATGATTCGACAAGATAGCCATGCCAGTTCTGCCGGATCACAGGAGGATAAGCGCAGCCACTGCGACCAGCGTCGGAAGCAAAGCTCCCAGAAATAGCCCACCCGCGCCAATCGTCTCGTCGGAAAACCCTCGCTTCAGGAGCGCCACCCCGGCGGGGTTTGGCGCATTCGCAATCATGGTCAATCCGCCTCCGGCTACCGCGCCAGCCACCAGGCTGTACTTCGCCTCCTCGGAGATTCCCGTGATGAGAGAGCCAAGGTACGTCAATGCCGCGTTGTCGGTCACCGCGGTGAGAGCGGTCGCTCCGAAGAAGAGCACCTGGGGCGACATGCTCGACACGAGAGGCTGAAGCCACCACTGCTGCATTCCGCCGAGCACCACCAGACCTGCGAGGAAAAAAGCCACCAAAAGCGCTTCCTTGATGATGAGCGGATTCTGGTGACGCTCGTAGGCTTGGGTAAAGCCGAGGAACAACAGAAACAGTCCCAGGAATGCGACTGGATGGTGAGCCAGCGCCACGACAGCGACAAGAAAACCCAGGTGTACGGCAACCACTGCCATCGGAATCGCTTCCTGCTTGGATTGATTGGGCGGCGCCAGTTTGGCATCAAGGTGGCGGCGAAGCGCCACCGTCGCGACGCTCGCGTTCACAACAACGGCAATGGCCGCCTTCCAGCCGAAGGTGACCAGCATGAAGGAGGAGTCCCAACCCCATGTCGAAGCGACCATCAGCACCGGCGGCGCTGCGAAGGACGTTAGCGTGCCGCCGATCGATACGTTCACGAACAGCACCCCCAAGGCAAGGTACTTGACGTGCTCGGGGACGTCGGGCCTGAAAACCTGCGGGGCGAGCATCAGCGCTGCAATGGTCATGGCCGCCGGCTCCGTGATAGCGGACCCCAGCAGAGGGACGGCGGCCAGCCCGAGCCAGGCTGTGGCCACTGATGTGCGCACCGGCAGACGGCGAGCGGCGAGGTCTACGGCGCTCACCACAGCCTGCAGGATCGGCCGAGAGGCAGCAACCACCATCACCACGAAGACGAACAAGGGCTCCGTGTACTGTCGCGATTCGGCATACGCCAATGCCTGGTCGCCGCCACTGATGACGGCAATGGCCAGCACCAGGACGGTAGCCCAGAAGCCAAAGACAACCTCCACCTCGCCCAAGAGATGGAAAACGCCTGCATGGCGGGGGAAGCTATGCGACAGCTTCTCGAACTGCTTGGCTGCGAAGGTGTGGATGAGCGCGACTGCAAAGAGGCCGGCGGCAATCAACTCAATCGTGTGTTGAGGCATCGGTTCTCAGGCGTAGAACGGCCGCGCGGCGGCCCGACCAGCGCTGAACCTGTCCGACCACCCCGATGCGGACACCCATGGGCAGTTTAACGACGTTGAGAAACCAGCGGCTCGGTCTGGCGGAGTTCTGCCCGACGGCGAAGCGAGCCGTCACGGCCCCTGCGCCTTCAGCTTGCGCAGCAACTCCTCTGCGCGATCGAGTTCGAGCCGCAGGTCACGGATCTCCTGCTCCAGCTTCTCGACGCGGTCCGCGCGGGTCTGCGGCGGAGCGAGGGTCTGGCAGCGGGCCTGCAGCGCGCTCAACACTTCGGCAAGTTGCCGTCGCCCGAGCAGCTGACCTTTGGAGCGAGCGAGATCGATGTTCCGCTCGAGAGCGGCCTCTTCGACCTTGCAATCGGATTCGCCTATCTGCCCGATCGGTCGCGCGAACGCAGCGACGGTCAATCCCAGCGGGACGATCATCAAGCTTGATTTCACGCGATCGTGTAGAAGAACGTCGATGAACCGCGAACCCGATTTCCTGCAGAACCTGCGCGCCGAGCTCTCCAGCGGCCGCGTCTGGCTCGACCGCGCTATCGTTCTTGGCTACGCGGTGGCCGCGGGCCTGTTCGTGGTGGCGTTCACGATCGCGAGCGACTGGGTCTTCGGGCTATTCCACAGCCTGCACCGCTCCCAACCCTGGGCAATCCTGCTCTGGACGCCGCTCGCCACGGCGGCGATCGTCTGGACAACGAGACGCTGGTTCCCGGGCGCTGCCGGCTCGGGCATCCCCCAGGTCAAGGCCGCGCTGCATCCGGCGCTGCCGCCTGAACGACGCAACCTGCTGGTGTCGCTGCGACTGACGGTCGCGAAGATCGGGCTCGCGGTGGCAGGGCTCTCCGCGGGCCTGTCGATCGGCCGCGAAGGCCCTTCAGTGCAGGTCGCGGCCGGCGTGATGCAACATGCAAGGCGCTGGCTCTCGCCCGGTACGTCGATCGACGCGCGCGCCCTGCTGGTCGCAGGCGGTGCGGCCGGCATCGCCGCCGCTTTCAATGCACCGCTCGCGGGCATCGTGTTCGCGATCGAGGAGTTGTCGGGCCGGCTCGAGGCGCGCGCGAGCGGCCTCATCATCACGGCGATTGTGCTGGCCGGCCTGGTTGCAGTGTCGGCCTTCGGCAACCTCAGCTACTTCGGCGTCATCAGGGTTCCCCACATCAGCTGGGACGCACTGGGGCCGGGCCTGCTGGTGGCGATGGCGACGGGAGTGGCAGGCGGCTTGTTCGCGCGGCTGCTGATCGCTTCGCTCACCGGCGCGCCCGAGCGGCTGAATCGCGTCCGCGCGCGCTGGCCGGTGCGCTTCGCTGCGGTTGGCGGCCTCACGGTGGCGGTGATCGGCCTGGTGACCGGTGGTGTCACTTTCGGCGCCGGGTCCGAAGCCGTGAAACGGATGCTGGCCGGGCACGACGAACTCTCGCCGCTCTATACGCTGCTCAAGTTCATCGCAACCTGGCTCACCGCCTGGTGTGGCGTGCCGGGCGGCATCTTCGCGCCCGCGTTGTCGATCGGAGCCGGGATCGGCAACGGGATCTCCCAGCTTGCCGGCCCCGGGCTCGGACCTGCATTGATCGCCATGGGCATGGCCGGATTTCTCGCCGCCGTGACGCAGGCGCCGCTCACCGCTTTCATCATCGTGATGGAGATGGTCGATGGCCATTCGATGGTTTTGAGCCTGATGGCTTCAGCCATGCTGGCCAGCCTGGTCTCGCGGATGATCAGCCGGCCCCTCTATGAATCGCTGGCCGAGCACATGGTGGGTGGCGCGATAGGCTCGCCGGCGCCGGTTGTGACGGCGTCGCAGCCAGAGGCCAGCGAAGAGACGTCCGCTCCGGAGCGCCCGCTCGTGTAGTGCTGCCTTGCTTGGCGCGTGGCCCCACAGATCCTGAGCGGCGTGATTGCCAGTTGCACCAATGGAATTGGGCCGCAGGCTTTCGTGCGCTTCGCCGCCGCCTTCTCCTAGGTTAGACGGAAGGAAAACACCGCGCCCTTGTCGGGACGCGGAAGCAGCCGGATGTCACTGCCATGCAACTGCAGGATGCGTTGCACGATCACGAGCCCGAGGCCACCGCCGCGGTCTCCGCCCGAAGAGAATGCGGGGCGCGTGAAGAGCACCTTGCTCAGCTCGCTGGGAATGCCCGGGCCGGTGTCGCTGATCTCGACCTGCACACCCTCTTTCTGCTGCCGCAACTGGACCACGATTTCGCCTCCTTCCGGCGTGTGCCGGATCGCGTTGTCCAGCAGGTTGGTCAGCACGCGCTCGATCATTCCCAGATCGGCGGTCACCACCGGCAGTCCCGGCGCGATGTCCGGCACCAGACGCTGGCGCCGCGCCTCCGCCGCCAGCTCGAACTTCTGGAACACGTCCTGCACGAGGTCGGCCAGCGCGAAGCTCTCCTTCTCGGGCTTGACGACGCCGTACTCGAGGCGTGCCAGTTCGAACAGCTCTTGAGCCAGCCGCGCGACCTTGCGGCTCTGTGCCAGAGCGATCTCGAGGTAGCGGCGGCTGTCTGCGGTGTTCAGCGAATCAGCTTTGACCAGCAGCGTCTCCAGGTAGCCGTGCAGCGAGGTGAGCGGCGTGCGCAGGTCGTGCGAGATGTTGGCGAACAGCTCGCGCCGCTGCTGGTCCTGCAGGGTCAGCTCGCGCCACTGCTCGGCGATGCGCTGCGTCATCTGCGCAAAAGCCTGGCCGAGCATCGCGATCTCGTCGCTGCCTTGGCCCTCCGGTCCGGGCGCTGGCACGGAACTCTTCAACGCGTCGACGCCATCCGTTTCGAACCTGCGCACCGCGGCCGTCAGCTCGCGCAGGGGGCGGGTGATCAAGTGGAAGGCGGCCAACCCCGCGAGCAGGCCCAGCAGCGCCACCAGGCCCATCGACCACAGCGTGGTGCGCAGCACGCTGCTGGCGGCGACGTTGGCGGCCAGTGCGTCGCGCTCCTCGCCGAACAGCACCACGTAGACATAGCCGGCGTCACGGCCGTCGACGCGCAATGGTGCAGCGCTGAACACCTTCCGGACGGCGTCGCTGCGCGGGTCGTCGCCCAGGATGGGCAGCGGCTCGCCGGCCAGCAGGCGCCGGATCGGCGCGATGTCCACCTGATTGCGCTTCAGGTGTCCCGGCGGAGCTGCCTGTGCCTCGATGCGGCCGTCCGGTGCGAGCAGGTAGACCTCGACGCTGGGATTGACCGCCATCAGCTTGTCGAAGAGGTCGCGCACCGCGGCTTCGTTGAGTCCGCCGCGCCCCATCAAAGTCGAGTTGCTCGCGATGTGCGCCGCGAGGCCGCTGGAGAGGCGCTGCGTCACTTCCTGTTCGTGGCGCACGTTGGCTTCCATCTGCAGCCATGCGGAGGCGCCGCAGCAGGCGAGCAGCAGCACCGCGAACACCACGGACAGCCGCTGCGACAGGCTGGCCCGAACACTCATGCGTCTCTCTCCTCCGCCTCGGAAGCGGACAGCTTGTAGCCGCGTCCCCACACGGTGAGGATGCGACGCGGCTGCGCAGGGTCGGCCTCGACCTTCATGCGCAGCCGGTTGATGTGCGTGTTGACGGTGTGCTCATAGCCGTCGTGCTGGTAGCCCCACACCTGATTGAGCAGATCGAGGCGCGAGAACACCTTGCCCGGGTGGCGCGCGAAGAAGTGCAGCAGGTCGAACTCGCGCGGCGTCAGATCGACCGGCTTGCCGTCGACCTCGGCCTCGCGTGCGACCGGGTCGATGCGCAGGTTGCCGAGATCGAGCCGGCCCGATTCCATGCGGGCATTGCGCGCCAGCGCGTCGGTGCGCCTCAGCAGCGCCCGCACCCGTGCCACCAGCTCCAGCACCGAAAAGGGCTTGGCGAGATAGTCGTCCGCACCGAGCTCCAGGCCCAGGATGCGGTGGACCTCGCTGGAGCGCGCGCTGGTGATGATGATCGGCGTGTAGCGTGTCATCGCGCGCGCCCTGCGGCAGATCTCGAGACCGTCGACGCCCGGCAGCATGAGGTCAAGGATCAGTGCGTCCCAGCTCCCGCGCTCGAGCTCGCGCAGGCCCGCATGCCCGTCAGCGGCGTGTTCCACCGCATAGCCCTCGTCGAGCAGGTGCATGCGCAGCAGCTCTGCGATGTGGGCGTCGTCTTCGACGATCAGGACGCGTTTAGAAGATTCCATCCCGGCGGATTGTCCCGCGATATTGACGGCGCGGTTATCACGATTAATTGAACTCTTCGTGATGAATCGGCCACCCGGCGAGCCCAACAATGCGTCCATGAACCGCGACGCCATGCACCGCGCCAATGCTCCGATCCATCCGGTATGGATGCGGGTCACGCATTGGCTCAATGCCGTGGCCGTGCTGGTGCTGGTCACCAGCGGTTGGCAGATCTACAACGCCTCGCCGTTGTTTCCCTTTTCGTTTCCATCGTCGATCACCCTGGGCGGCTGGCTCGCCGGCGCGCTGCAGTGGCACTTCGCGGCGATGTGGCTGCTAGCGGCGAATGGCCTCGTCTACCTGGCGCTGAATGTGGCGAGCGGGCGCTTGTTCCGCAAGTTCTTCCCCCTCTCGCCGGCCGGCATCTGGCGCGATGCACTCGCCGCGCTGAAGGGCAAGCTCTCGCACGCCGATCCCCGCCGGTACAACAGCGTCCAGCGCTTCGCCTACGTGTTTGTAATGCTCGACATCGCGCTGCTGGTCCTGTCGGGCCTCGTGCTCTGGAAATCGGTCCAGTTCGCGTCCTTGCGCGAGCTGCTGGGCGGCTACGAATTCGCCCGCCGGATCCACTTCTTCGCGATGGCTGCGATGGTCGCCTTCGTGGCCGTGCATCTGGTGATGGTCGCACTGGTTCCGCGCACCTTGCTGACGATGCTGAGCGCCCACGGGGGAGAGAAGCAATGAAGGTCTTCAAGCGTCCGGCCCTGGTCGGTGTCGACGGCGAGGCAGCGCTTGCCGAAGCGAGAAAGCTGATCGGCCGCCGCGTCGAAGCGCCCGCGCGCCGCGCCTTCCTGCAACGCTCGCTGACGCTGGGCGGCCTTTCCCTGCTGAGCGGCTGCAGCATCAACGACAACGCCAGTGTCGAAGCGGCCCTCATGCGCATCTCGCGCTTCAACGACGCCGCGCAAGCCTGGATCTTCGACCCGAACCAGCTCGCGCCGATCTATCCCGACTCGATGATCACGCGGCCGTTTCCGTTCAACGCATACTACGGCGAGGACGAGGTTCGCGAGGTCGACGAGGCGAGCTACAGGCTCGAAGTCACCGGCCTAGTCGCCGACAAGCGCAACTGGGCCCTGGCCGACCTGCGCGCCATGCCGCAGCAGGACCAGGTCACGCGGCACATCTGCGTGGAAGGCTGGAGCGCCATCGGCAAGTGGGGCGGCGTGCCCTTTGCCGAGTTCCTGCGCAGGGTCGGCGCCGACACGAGCGCGAAGTACGTCGGCTTCAAGTGTGCCGACGACTACTTCACCAGCATCGACATGCCCACGGCGCTGCATGCTCAGACCCTGCTCGTGCTGAGCTACGACGGCCAGCCGCTTCCGCCCAAGTATGGCTTCCCGATGAAGCTGCGCATGCCTACCAAGCTGGGCTACAAGAATCCGAAGCACATCAAGGCGATCTCCGTCACCAACACCTACCCTGGCGGCTACTGGGAAGACCAGGGCTACAACTGGTTCGGCGGCAGCTGAGTCCATGGCGGACTCGGCGTTGTTGAAACGCGCGGCCGTGTTCTCTTGAACCGTGCCATTTAGAACCTGACCCTAGAGGACACTGAAATGAACAAGCTCACCGCAACACTGTTGGCCGCCTGCATGGCCGCCGGCTCCGTCTCGGCCTTCGCCGCGGACGAGATGAAGAAGGATGGCATGGCCAAGGACGGCATGGCCAAGGATTCAATGGCCAAGGACGGCATGAAGAAAGACAGCATGGCGAAAGATGGCATGAAGAAGGACGGCATGAAGAAGGACGGGATGGCGAAGGACTCGATGGCCAAGGATGCCATGAAGAAGGACGAGATGAAGAAGTAGCCGCCACAGCGCTCCGACGGAGATCCATCGTGATCCTGTTCATCCTTCTGGCCGGCGTCACGGCGGTTGCGCTCGGCGCCGACACCGGCCTGCTCGCGCAGCGGTCGTCGGGCAGCGTCGGAGCGTCGGTCGGGAAGAGCCTGTTGCAGCGACTTCGCCCGCCCGAACGCGCGCCGGCTACAGCGCTGCGCCGGTCGGCGCTCGTGCGAGGCGGATTCATGACCGTCCAGGACAATGCGTCCAGCGCTCGGCTCCCAACGCTTCCGATTGAGGGGGCGATGCCGCCGCTCACCGGTGCCGTCGAATGGCTCAACTCGCCGCCGCTCACCGCCGAAGCGCTTCGCGGCAAGGTGGTGTTGGTCGACTTCTGGACCTACTCGTGCATCAACTGCCTGAATGCGCTGCCTCACGTGCGCGACTGGCACCGCAAGTACAAAGACCAGGGCCTGGTCGTGGTCGGCGTGCATTCACCCGAGTTCGCCTTCGAGAAAAACATCAACAATGTGAAGCGCGCGGTGGACCGGCTCGAGGTCGCGTTTCCGGTGGCGATCGACAACAACTTCACCATCTGGCGCGCCTTCGGCAACAGCTACTGGCCGGCGCACTACTTCGTCGACGCCAAGGGTCGCATCCGCTTTCATCACTTCGGCGAAGGCGAATACGACAAGTCGGAGCAGGTGATCCAGCAACTCCTGGAAGAAGCACGCAAGGAAGCAAAGCCGATATGAAGAATCCATCGAACCCCAGTTCGCCGCGGCGTCTCGCACTTGCCGCGCTCGCGCTCCTCAGCGGCATGGCGGTGTGGCATGCCATGCCCTCGCTCGCAGCGGAGGCAGCCGTGGTCATTCCAGCAGCTGTGGAGGATCTGGCCGTCGTGCCAGGCGCGGTATCGGAGACGGCCGTGATCGCGGGCGGCTGCTTCTGGGGCGTGCAGGGTGTCTTCCAGCACGTGAAGGGCGTGACCAGCGCCGTGTCGGGCTATGCCGGCGGCGACGCAGCCACGGCCAAGTACGGGGCAATCGGTTCCGGCCGGACTGGCCACGCCGAGGCTGTTCGCATCACCTACGATCCGCGACAGATCAGCTTTGGACAACTGCTGCAGATCTACTTTTCGGTGGCGCACAACCCGACCGAGCTGAACCGCCAGGGGCCGGACAGCGGGACGCAGTACCGCTCGGCGATTTTTCCGGAGAATGCGGAGCAGGCGCGAGTGGCCAAGACCTACATTGCGCAGCTCGACAAGGCCAAGGTGTTCGGCAAGTCGATCGCCACCACCGTCGAGCCGGCGAAGACTTTCTACCCGGCGGAGGCGTATCACCAGGACTACATGACGCGCAACCCGCGGCAACCCTACATCGCAATCAACGACCTGCCCAAGGTCGGCAACCTGAAGCGCGTGTTCCCCGAACGCTATCGCGCTGAACCTGTGCTGGTGGGCGCCACCGGCACCCTGCAGTAGCGCGATCAACGCATGAAGAAGATTCTCCTCCTGATTGTTTCGCACGCTGTCGTGGCTGCTGCGGGCTTCGGCGTGGGCATCTATGCCTTGCCCATTCTCACGGCGCCGCCCGCACCTGCGCCGGCCGAGGTCACTGCACTGGCCGCCCAAGCGCAGTTCACCGGTCGGTTCAGGCGTGACCTGATGGACAGCGACGTCCTGCACTGGGGTGAAGGCACGGTGGCGGTGAGTCGCAGCGCGGTGTCACTGCAAGGCAGGGTTGCGCCCGGGCCCGACTACAAGCTCTACCTCGCGCCGGAGTTCGTCCAGACCGAGGCCGACTTCCTGCGGGTGAAGGCGAGGATGCTGCGCGTAGGCGACGTGAAGACCTTCGAGAACTTCATCGTGCCGATGCCGGCATCGGCCGATCCGACGGCCTACAACACGGTCATCGTCTGGTGCGAATCGTTCGGCGAGTTCATCACCGCAGCCCAGTACCGATGATGGCGTTGTTGGAGAGCATCCCATTCCTGGGGGTGTGCAGTGCAGCAAAGTAAGCTTCGGAGATGGAAACCGCGGCGTCATCTGGGCAAGGAGTCTTGCAGCTGCGCGCAGTGCTGAGGGGCATCAGTCCGCTGATCTGGCGCCGGCTCTTGGTGCGGGTCGATACAAGCATCGCCCAGCTGCACCACATCCTCCAGGTCGCTTTCGGTTGGCAGGACATGCACCTGCACCGCTTTGAGATCCGCGGCCGCGAATATGGAATCCACCAAGAGGGCGGGCCCGTTCTTCGATACCGACGCTCACAAGGCTTTGATCGGCCAACTGAAGCTGCGGCGCCATGAGCGATTCATCTACGAGTACGACTTCGGCGATAAGTGGGTTCACGATCTGCGCATCGAGGCGACCTTGCCCATCGACCCCAAGAGGGGATACCCGGTCTGCATCGCGGGCGGGCGTGCAGCGCCTCCGGAGGATTGCGGTGGCCCGCACGCGTTCATGGCCAAGCGACCGGCGTATGCCGTGATCGGCGGCGCGGGCGAATCCCCGCGCGAGTTTGAGGATCTTCTTGACGAGGTGGAAGACGAGGAATGGGACATTCTGCGTCGCTACCACCCCGACCGTTTCGATCGGCGCGGCGTCAATCGCAAGCTTGCCGCTTTGGCTGCGCCATTCCACGAGAGGTGTGCAGATGAAGGTCATCATCCAGATTTGCATTGAAGGGGCAGCGTTGCGACCACCCTTCACCGTCCCCATTCACACCATTGATCGCCGATGTGATCAGGTACAGGATGTTGGACTCGCCCTCGAGGATGCCAAGTCCCTACTGGGGCAGCTGCAGCAAACGCTTGTGCGAGAGCAACTGGAGCACTACTTGACCGATCACAGGGCGTGCCCGCACTGCGGCAAACAGCGGGCGATAAAGGGCTACCATCCGCTGCGTTTTCGCACCGCCTTTGGCGATATCTGCCTGCGCAGTCCCCGTTGGAACCGCTGTCTCTGCGAGCAATGCCGAGAGGCCACGTTCTGCCCATTGAGCGAGCTTCTGACGGTGCACACGGCGCCGGAACTGGCGTACCTGGAAGCCAAGTGGGCCGCGCAAGGCTCCTTCGCGGCCGTCGGGGCGCTGTTGCATGATGTATTGCCCGTCGATCAGGCGCTGCGTCAGGAGACCATTCGCCGGCATGTCCTGGCCACAGCTGAGCGACTCGAAGCGCAGCTCGGGCCGGAACAATTCGCCTACGACGGTGGCTGCCAGCGTGAGATCGAAGCGTCACCTGAGCCTGCGGCCCCGATCACGGTGGGGCTGGATGGGGGCTACATCCGGGGACGCGAACGATTGCCCGGCGCCAACGGATGCTTCGAAGTCATCGCGGGCAAGAGCATTCCCGAGGAAGGTGCCGCCAAGGTCTTCGCCTTTGTTCATCGGATAGACCGTAAACCCAAGCGCCGGCTGCGCGCCGTGCTCGAATCGCAAGGCGTCTTGCCGCGTCAGCACGTTACCTTCCTTTGTGATGGCGGCGACACTGTGCGCGAGCTTGGCGCATACGTGCATCCGCGGTCCGAGCACATACTGGATTGGTTTCACATCGCGATGCGAGTCGAACAACTTCTGCAGACGACACGCGGGCTGCAAGGGGCAGAGAAAGCGGTGCTCCTCACGGGCATTGAGCGCGTCAAATGGTTCTTGTGGCACGGCAACGTGATCCGTGCCGATGACACCCTGAACAACCTCCTTGAAGAGATCGATGATGCGCGCGACAGGCAGCGAAGAGCGGGCTTCCCGAGCTCGGTCGTACTCAAGAAGCTTGCCCGAGCACTCGATGAATTCGCGACCTACGTCGACAACAATGCCGGTGCCATCGTCAACTACGGCGAACGCTACCGGTGCGGGGAGCGCATTTCCACCGGTTTCGTCGAATCCGCGGTCAACCAGGTGATCGCCAAACGGTTCGTGAAGAAGCAGCAGATGCGCTGGACGCCGCGCGGCGCTCACCTATTGCTTCAGGTACGGACCCAGGTCTTGAACGGCGAGCTGCGCGCGTCCTTCGAGAAGTGGTACCCGCGCTCCGGCGCGCCAGTCCAAGAGCCGCTCGCGGCGTAGCCGCGAGGGATTGCTGCATCGCACACCCCCAGGAATGGGATGCTCACCCCCGATGGGCGTGCGCAATGCCGCTCGATTGCTCTGGGAGACGGCGCGGCGGGAGGCCGAGGAGGTTCAGCGCGGCGAGCTGGAATCGGTGCGCTCGGAGCTCCAAGAACGCGAGAACGGGCTGGCCGAGGCGCAGGCAGCGCTCGCGCAGCGCGAGGACGCGTTCGCCCAGGCGCGGGTGAGCCTAGACGCCGCGCTGGCTTCGTCACAGCAGGCTCGCGAGGCGCTGGAGCGCCAACTTAAGGAGCACGCCCTCGAGGCGCACCGGGTGCGCACGGGCCTGGACGACGACATCAAGCGGCTGACCACCCTGCTCTCCCAGGCCGGCGAAACCCAGGAACGCATGCGTCGGGAGCACGCCGAGGCGATGGCCGCGCGCGACCAGGACCTGCGCCAGGCCGAAGATCGACACGCCGGCCAGGAGCGCCGGATGCTGGCGGAGGTCGATCGGGCCAGGCAAACGGCCAAGGCGCTGGAATCCGAGCTGGCCCGGGAGCAGCAGCGGCGGGCCAAGAGCGAAGAAGCGGCGGCCAAGCGACTGGAGGCAGAGCTGGAGAAGCTCCACCAGGCTCGCGAAGCAGCGCGGCAGACCGAGGCCGGGCTGCGCGAGCAACTGGCCGCACAAGGCATCGATCTGGCGCAGGCGCGAACCCAGACAGAAGCGCTCGTGAGCCGGATCGACGAGGAAAAAGCCTCGCACGAGAAGACGCGGCGGATGTTGGCCGAGACCCTGGTCAGCAAGTCAGCTGCGAAGGCCGATACCTCCGTTCGTCGACGGCGGAAGCCTTGAGCCGCGAAGAGCGAGGGGGTTTTCATCGCTGGTCACTTGGCGCAACCAACGTTTTGACTGACGGACTGTTAATCCGTAGGTCCCTGGTTCGAGCCCAGGTCGAGGAGCCACTACAAGCCGCAAGGCAACTGGAAAGCCCGGTTGCGCTCATGCGCGAGGAGGATGCGGTACGTGCTAACGAAGCATACGAGGTGCTTCGCCGCTCTCGCGGCAACGGCGGGCGCTGAATCGCCACATCAATTCCCAAGACATCTCAGAATGACGCAACAAGCACGAGACATCATCTTCTACCAAGGCAGCGAGCATTTCATTTCCCCTGAACCGCTAGAGTCGTACCGCGACCTGCCAGAGTTCATGGCGCTCAGCACCGCAAACCATCGCGGATACACCGCAGTGTGGACTGTTGTGGTCGACCGGCTCTTTCTCGTCTCCCTAAGCGGCTGGGCGGACGGTGCGGCGGAAGCAGGCATTCGCGGCGTCTTCCCAACGTGCGAAGCGCCCGTACGCGCTGACTGGTTCTCTGGAGAATTGATGCTCCAGAGTGGCAGACTCCTGAGCCCGAGTGAACTCGACCCGTTGTACGAGGACGAGAAGGTGCTCTATGTCGTTGCCGGTCGCATCCAGAGCATGAGGAAGCTGCAACGTCCCAGAAGGCCCGTGCAATCGGACCGCCTCCTGAGAGCACACGTGACCGAGTTGGACAGTGTGGACTCTCGCATCCTTCATGCGCTTGAGGTAAACCACATTACGACCATCGGCGGCTTGGTTCGCCTTGACGCGCTAGATGTCATGCGTGCGGCGCAACTAGACCTTGCGGCCTTGGCCCAACTTGAGGCCGCGCTGGCAGAGGAAGGCCTCACATTTGGACTTCAGGTGCCCGACTAACCTCGCTTCCGCTTCGCTGGCGTTCGCGAACTGCCAGCCAAGCATCAGCGTCTTCTTGACGCCAGCGAAGCAACTTGGTTCCAGGGAGTTGCAGGCACGGCGGGACGTCGTCGGGGTTGTGGCGAAGGGCGTGCTTGATTGCACTGGGGCTGCGGGCAAGGAGGCGTGAGAGGTCGTCGAGTTCGAGAAGTGGGGCCATGAGACTTCGGGCGCGCTTGTTGGCGGCGAAAGCTCTCTCGCAGCTCAAGTCCTGCCGCCGGGCGCTGCGCGGGGACCTCGGTGACCGGTATAGCTCAACGCTTTTGATGCGGCTCCGTGGCACCCCCTGCACTCGGTTTGGTTGCGCATGCGTTCCCTTCCAGACCGCCTCCGCCCGAGACATTTGGTCACAGAAGTTCAGACGCGCGGAGGAGGGGGGCCGCGCTATGCGGCGCAATTTCAGAGTCTGCATGGGCAAGCCCTTTTTCCGTTGATGTCCCGGGAAGTGGTGTAAGTCTTCTTTCACTCGCTGCGCGGCAAGGCGCGTAGGGCGTAGCCCGAAGCGGCTTGCCGCGCAGCGACCGCTCCCTTCGGGGGTGGCCATCGTGAAGTCCGGATAAGTTTGGGGTGCGACCCACCAAACCTGTCCATAAAGGAAATCACAATGACCACCGCCACTATGGCATTAGCCGAGCTCGCCGAGAAGGGAGCCGACGTCGACGTCCTGCGCCAGATGGTGCAGTTCATGGCCCAGCGCCTGATGGAGCTCGATGTCGACGGCCGCTGCGGCGCCGCCTATGACGAGAAGAATCCCGCCGAACGGCTCAACAGCCGCAACGGCTACCGCGAGCGCACCTGGGACACGCGCGCGGGCAGCGTCGAGCTGAAGATCCCCAAGCTGCGCCAGGGCAGCTACTTCCCCGAATTCCTGGAGCCCCGGCGCACCGCCGAGAAGGCGCTCACGGCCGTCATCCAGGAAGCCTACGTGCAAGGCATCTCCACCCGCTCGGTGGACGACCTGGTCAAGTCGCTCGGCATGAGCGGCGTCTCCAAGAGCCAGGTCAGCCGCCTGTGCGGCGAACTCGATGAGCGCGTTAACGCCTTCCTGGGGCGTCAGATCGAGGGCGACTGGCCCTACCTGTGGATCGATGCCACTTACGTCAAGACCCGCGAGGCCGGGCGCATCGTGAGCGTGGCGGTGATAGTGGCCGTGGGCGTGAACACCGACGGTCAGCGCGAGGTGCTGGGCTTGAAGGTCGGTGCCTCGGAGGCCGAGCCCTTCTGGACCGAGTTCCTGCGCAGCCTGAACCGTCGAGGTCTTCGCGGTGTGAAGCTCGTGATCAGCGACAGCCACGAGGGCATCAAGGCGGCCGCCGCGAAGGTGCTGAAGGCCACCTGGCAGCGTTGCCGGGTGCACTTCATGCGCAACGCTCTGGCGCATGCCGGCAAGACGCAGCGGCGCATGGTCTCGGCCGCCATCGGCACGGTGTTCGTGCAGGACTCGGCCGATGCAGCGCGCGCGCAATGGCGGTCGGTGGCCGATCAGCTCCGAGACAAGTTCCCCAAGCTCGGCTCGCTGATGGACGACGCGGAGAACGACGTGCTGGCCTTCATGACATTCCCACGGGCGCACTGGACCCAGATCTACAGCACCAACCCCTTGGAACGGCTGAACGCCGAGATCAAGCGACGCACGAACGTCGTGGGCATCTTCCCCAACGACGCCTCGATCACGCGGCTCGTCGGCGCCATGATGCTCGAGCAGAACGACGAGTGGTCCCTCAACCGGCGCTACATGCAGTTGGAGGGCTTGCAGACCCTGAGCGATACTGCGCCCACTCGGCTGTCCGCAGTGGCACGCTGAGTACCGTGCAGCTCAGCCTTCTCCGGGCTGTGGACCTACACCACGGAATGGGACGCGACCCTTTTTCCCAAAGAGAAATCAGGTATTGAAGGGGCCTGAACATCAGGTCCCGGACTCCTCGAAATCAGGTTCTATTTTGAATCCGTACACATCGAAAGAACTCGAGCAGCTCCTCCTTAGAAGCCGCAGAGGCGCAGGAGGCGCCGATCCCCCCGCGACCTAGAACCAAACTGTGCGGCGCCGTTTATGACTATATTCGCCCGTTTACGACTGTATTAGGGCGTTTACGACTATTTTGGTCTTGAACAAACAGCCAACCTCCACGAAAGATCTTCTGCAAGGGTGTAAATCGAGTTTACGGACCACCTCAACCTCTGGGAGAGAACCCAACTCGGCGTAGAGACCACGACTTGCGGCACGCGTGCATAGAAGCAATTGTCAAGGAGATTCCCAACCGACTTTCATTTGTACAGAGGCCCTCCGCTCGTATGGCGGAAGTGCCACAACTTTTGTTAACCGGCGCCGGCCCTATGCGAATCGGGTTCTATTCGAACAAGAAACTCAAGAATCTCCGCGTAAGAAGCGTCTTCTATTCGAACGATCCAAGACAGCTCGCTTCCTCGAAGGTTAGCGATCCACAGTTACGCTCTTCGCCAGATTCCGCGGATTGTCCACGTTCAGGCCCGTGGAGTCTTTTCAGGGTGACTATCCGCGCAGCGTAAACACGACGGATAGGTATGACACAGGCTGCACCTCTACGGCCTCGATCCCATGCAATGCCGTGGCGTCGAACAGAAGCGAATCTCCCACTTTGAGTTGGACGACCTTTGTTCCGTACCGATAGCTCACTTCGCCCGACAACAGGTACAAGAACTTATGACCCGGGTGCTGGAACGTGACATAGGGCTTGGCGCCAGGCAGAAGGGTCACAAGGTAGGGTTCGACGAAGAGGTTTCCCGAAAGGATGTGGCCAATCAGTTCATAGCGGTAGTCCGCAACGACTCCGACGCGGTCGACCTGCACTCCCCTGCCAGCGGGCACATGGGAAAAGTCGGTTCGGCCTGGCTGGTCGCCAAAGAACCGCGAGATCGGAACGTTCAGTCCACGCGCTATGCGATAGAGGGTATCAACCGAGGGAGACACCAAGCCCCGCTCGATGCGAGACAGCATGGATGCAGAAATGCCGGAAGTGGCTGCAACCTTGCTACCCGGGACCCCCGCCGCGAGTCGCAGAGCGCGTACCTGAGCGCCGACCTCGCATGCAGCAGGCCTATGCGATGGTGGGGTTGTCGGCCGGAGAGCCAGCGTCCGCGCGATCGAGGCGGGCAGCTTTACAGCTTTTCCGGTCGGAAACGGTGAAGCCATTGTCACGATGCCTTTCCCGGTGCTGGCCAGCGGCGGACATGCAGAGGGAGTGAAATTTACTCTTTGAGGATTATAAGCTTCGAAGCATGTATTGCGTGGCAATAGATGCCGCAGCCAAGCAGATTCGGCGCCAATGAGTACATCACCGCGCCGATCCATCATTCCAAATGGCGCCGTTCCCCGACCGATCACGCCAGCCAGCGTTACAGAGAAAGAGCGCAGCTCGAACCCCGTCTCGTTGGCGCTCGGCAAGCACCTCAAGGCTCTGCGAATCTCAAGGCAGTTGTCCCAGGAGGAAATGGCTGACAAGGCCGAAGTTGATCGCACACTTGTCAGTCGCATTGAGCGAGGAGTGGCTAATCCGTCGTTGATGACACTGTCTGTCATCTGCTACGTGCTCGATATCTCGCTATCGGAACTGATGACGCCCATTAAGAAGAATCTCATGCCGCAATGGGCTGATCCGACTGCGCCGATTCGTCGCCAGAACCGTCGTCGCTCCGATAAGCCCTCCACTGGAGCCAAACGCCGCCTCCGCTAGGGACCTAGCGTGGCGCTGGAGCTAGGTGCAGAACTGCGTCGGACGCACGCTCGCTGGAGGTATCGCTCGTGTGAGCGAGCGGTACTTGTGCGACGCACGACAGCGCGCCCGCAGATGATCTTGGTACAAGCGCCGAGCGTGATTTCGGCGAGATCGTCCGGGAGGCTTCAGCTGCCGCCGAGACTCGACGATCGTCCGATTCGTTCCCGATACTGGCGTGCGACCGGGCTGTCCTTCCAGACAACCGCCCTGCCCTCGTCGACGGCTTCGCGTCCGTAGACGATCCATGCGTCGCAGATGCTGCCGATGGGCTCGATCACCTCAAAGCGCTCAGCATGTGCCTCGGCGAAGGACGCGAAAACGATGCCCGCTTCGTAGCGTCCTTCAGCTAGGCTTGCCTGGACCGCGAGCACCGTAGGCTCGTGGACGACGGTCGGCCAGGCGGAAAGGTCGGCATAGCTCTGCGTAGCGGGCTGCACGCCGACCTTGCCGGCGCCCTTCCCGCTTCCCACGGCGCGTACCAGCGCCATGGGACGGCTGGGGGAGATGAAGGCGTCGACCACCACCATTGCCGTGCGATAGGTGCCTGTGATCTCGGCGGCTGTGGGATGAACGGCGCATTGAAGCAGGTAGTCCGCCTTGCCGGCAATCAGCGCGCAAGCTCCGGCGTGGAAGTCGTCGAACAGCACGATGTGAGTGGTATGCGACAGGCCATGCGCGGCGAGGTACTGCTGAAGAACGAAGTGGTGGTTGCTGCCCTCGCGGCCTAGCGTCGAGAAAATGAGCATGTGCTTGCTTTAGCGGTAGAGCATGGCTTTTGAGAGATGGTCGACCTCGATGGCCGGCTTGGCAAGGGGCGCGGCCTTCGCGAGCTGCCGGCAATGCCTCGACCGGCTCTCGGTTGAACGGAAGGTGAGCGGCTTCATGCCGGCGTCGCGGGCACGCCGATGATCTCATCCTCCAGGCGGCAGGTCTCCGTGATGATCAGCTCGTAGAGCGCACGCAAGAACACCGGGCTCATGCCGTGCTCGGCCGCGAAGGCAGCCGCTCGTTCCTGCACCACCCCGATGCGGTGCGGCTGCATCATCGGGATGGCATGGTCGCGCTTGTGCAGGCCGATCCGGCAGCAGCAGTCAAGCCTTTGCCGCAGGGTCTCGAGCAGCGTCCTGTCCAGGCCGTCGAGCTCGTCGCGCAGCGACTGCAGGATTTGTTGGGCTTCCTCGTAGCTGCTGGCAGGGGCTGCGCCTCCGCTCTGCGGGGCCGAGGTTGCGTCATTGGCCGCGGCTGTGGTTTTCTGGCGCCCGTCCGGGCGCGGCTGTTCCGGGTTCATGCTGCGCCTCCCTACTCGAGCTTGATGCCCTGGCTCGCGATGATCTGGGTGAGCGCTGCCGTGTCCGCCCTCACCCGACGGACCAGCGCCTCGCCCGATATGCCGGCTGCCTCGTAGCCATGCTGGAAGAGTTTCTGCCGCACCTCGGGGGAGCGGATGACTTCCGAGAGGACCTGGGTCAGGCGCTGGACGATCGGGGCGGGCAGGCTGGCGGGGGCTGCCGCAGCAGTCCAGATCTCGAGCTCGAAATCCTTGAGTCCTGCTTCCTGCAAGCTCGGGTAGTCGGGCACGAGTGCGGAGCGGCGCGCCGAGGTCACGCCGATCGCGCGGAGCTTTCCGGCCTTGACCTGCACTTCGGCGAGGCCCGGCGGAAGGAGCGCCAGTTGCAACTGGGCGCTGGCCAGGCCGGTGATGACCTGCGGATTGCCCTGATAGGGCACGTGCACGGCGCCGATCCCGGTGCGGGCCTTGAGGAGCTCCATGCCGAGGTGGCCGATCGTGCCGATGCCGGGCGTCCCATAGCTCCAGGTGCTGCCGGCAGCGCGCGCGGTGTCGAGGAAGCCGCGGGCGTCGGCCTTCGAGACCTCCGGCGTGGTGGCGAGCACCAGGGGTGCCGTGCAGATGATGCTGAGCGGCACCAGGTCCTTTTGCGGATCGTATGGGGTCGCCGGATTGAGGACCTTGGCGATCGTCATGTTGCCGTTGATGAGGATGCCCACTGTGTGTTTGTCGGTGGACTTCGCGACGATGTCCGCCGCGATGTTGCCGCTGGCGCCCGGATGGTTCTCGACGACCACCGGCTGGCCCAGCGCCCTCGCCATGGGGATGGCCAGGGCGCGTGCAACGAAGTCCGGCGACGAACCGCCGCCAAAGCCGACGATGAGGCGCAGCGGTCGCGTCGGCCAGTTCAGATCCGCCGGCTGGGTGTTCGAGGTGCCCGGTGGGCTGGGATCGGTGCGACTCGCACCGGACGATTGCGCGGAGGCGACGCCGGCGCAGGCGAGCGCGCCGAAAACGCACAACAGGCGCGCCGCAAATGATCGAAAAAGGAGGAAGGACATGGCAAGAGAAGTTGGAAATCGGAAGCCAAGTCTTTCTTCGACAACGCGCCGAATCAACTCCTGCTTGGTGCGCAAAAAGCCTCCACACTGGCTCAGCGCCGCACAGGCCCGACTTGCCCACGAGCGGGTGAAGCCATGGCTCGTCGCAATTGCTTGGTGTGCAAGATCGTTGTCGAGCGTCGGCGGCGCGCTGCTGCGCTGCAGGCGTGTCGCGGCACGCGCGCGACGATTCTTGCTGCGTCTTCGCGTCAGCTGCGGTCATCGCGGCAGTCCCTCAAGGCGCTTTCAGGGTGCGCATGCTGATCGGCTTTTCGAGTGACTTGGGCCTGGTCATGCGTGAAGCGATGCACGTGCGAAGGGCGCAGCTTGCGTTCCCCGCCCTCGACCATTCCGGGGTGCATCCAGGAGCGCTCGCGATCCTGTCAGCCTGTGGTGAGCGGCAGCGCATTCGTGGTGTCAGGCAGGACGATCATGTGATCAGCCCCTGCCAAATCTGGTAGTGCCGCCCTGCCCGCTGCCTCGCTGTAATGCGATCACTTCGGACAAGAAGGGTCGCACATGGAATTCATCACGGGCACCGCCGATGTTCTCCCGCCAGGCATGCTGTTCGATCTGGCGCACTACCGCCATCGCGTCTTCGTGCAAGGTCTGGGCTGGAAGCTTCCTGCGCGACAGCGCATTGAACTCGACGAGTTCGACCGGCGCGATACGCGGTACGTGGTGGCGCTGGACACCCAGCGCAGGATCGTCGGCACGACCCGACTGCTGCCGACCGAGGGCCCCTACCTGCTCAAGGAAGTGTTCCCCGATCTGTTGGGCGGCGCGCGGTTTCCGCATTCACCGCAGATGTGGGAGCTCTCGCGCTTCGCGGCGGTGGATCTCGAGTCGGCGAAACGGGACTTCCACCGTTCGCTCGCCTCCCCGCTCGCGCTGCAGGTCCTGGAGGCGGCCATGGGCCTGGCGGCCCGCTGCGGCGCGACCCAGCTGATCAGCGTTTCGCCCCCGGCGGTCGAACGCATCCTGCGCGCCGCCGGCCTGCGCGCACAACGCGCCGGACCCCCGATGGAATTCGACGGCGAGATGCTCATCGCCTGCCTCCTCCAGGTCGATCCGACCTGGCGCGCGCCGGCATCCGCCTCGGTCACGCCAGGCGAGCGCGTCGCCGCCTGAGTATATCGGCAGGAACTACGCCATTGGCGTACACTTCGAACATCCTGACGGTCGTTGAAACGCCGACGTTCCAGAAGCTTTGGCCGAACTATTGGACGGAGGAAGAGCGCGGCGAGTTCGCAGCCTACATCGCAGCGAACCCAGACGATGGAGACCCGGTAAAGGGATCGGGAGGTGTGCGGAAGGTGCGATGGAGCCGGGCTGGATCGGGCAAGAGTGGCGGCGTGCGGATTGTCTACTTCAACCGCAAGAAGGCCGGCGAAGTCGTTCTGTTGTTGATCTACGCCAAAGCGAACCTTGATTCGATCTCCGGCGAAACGTTGAAGGAGTTGCGTGATGCCGCAGAAAACGCCTCTGAGTGATGCCGAGCTGGCTGCCTTTGAAGCCGGCCAGGACTTCGAAGCCTTGCTCGTTCAATCGGCGCGCGAGATGGGCGCCGGGAAGGCGCGCAAGGTGTACACCCCTGTCGTGGCAGCTCGCGAAAATGCGGGCCTGTCGCAAGCCGCGTTTGCCGAACTGCTCGGTGTCTCTGTGCGCACCTTGCAGCAGTGGGAACAGGGCCGTCGCGAGCCCACGGGCGCAGCGAAGACGCTGATAACGATCGCCGCAAAGATGCCGGAAGCACTCAAGGCAGTCGATCCGAATTTCAAGGCGCCCGCCGCGCGCGTTGCCAGTGCCCGTGCGGTTGCCGTCATGCGTAGCGCAGTCGAGGCGGCAAACAACGCATTTGAGGCCGTGCAGCGCGCAGCTGTCCATTCCGCAAAGAAGGCACCTCAGCGCGCCCATGGCCGCGTGGTTGCCAAGCACATCAAGGCCTGAATCCATCGAATGCCGGGCAACAGCTCGCGAGACCTACGACGGGTCGCGGTGGGGTGTGCGAAGGTTTTGGGACACCTCTCACCGGCCGTCGATAGCGTCCAGCCGAGCGCATCGCCGCCTGATCGCGACGAAACGCGTCAGCGCAGGCTTGCCGTCGGCCGTCCATCGGAGAACCTCGACCTGCCGACGCGTGAACGGCTCGTGGATCGCCGCCTGGGCGCCGCCAAGATGGCCGGCGAGTGTCAAATGCGCGTTGTTCGCGAGCCAGCGCATCATAGGATCGTGCGCGAGAAGCTCTTTGCGCGTTAACCGCTCGTTCGAACGCGCAAGCGTGAGCATGCCCATGCGGCCATCGGCATCGAAACAGGATTGGGCCCAGCCCACACGCAGGCCGAAGGAGCGCGCCTCCTCCCACATCTGCGGTGCTCGCTCGAAAAGCTTGTTGCTCCACACCACCGGCTGCGCACTGCGCGTACCGTGCGCGACGGTGGGGTCTGTGCGCAGGTAACCCGCCTCGAGGTAGCGCTCGCGCCAGCCGCGCTCGTAACTCGAGAGGATCAGCGTTTTCGGATTGGTGAACGACAGCGGAAGGCGCAGGCCATAGGCACAGTACTCGAAGCCGAGCTCGCGTGCGCCGAGCGCGATCTGCGCGAACGCGTCCTCCGGGCTGCGTGCGCCCGTGAGCCGCCGCAATACGTCATGGGCCCACAGTGCCATCGAAGATGGCCTCTCTCGAAGTACGGGACGCGAGGCACTCACATCCCGGTCGGGGGCAAGGCACCCCCCGCTGCCTGAAGGCTCGAGCACTTCCTCCAGCAGCCACAAGAGAAGTCTAGAAGTGACCCCAGCAGCCGACCGGCCCGCGCACAGCTGATGCCGCTCGCCGCGCCGGACAAGGTGCCGCGCGGTGCCCGGTGGCCGGCGCGTGCGCGCCGCCCGATCTCCGGCTCACACTTCGTGCAGCTTCAGGGACCGCACCAGCGCCAGCAACTCCGCGCGCCGCGCCCCGACGGCCAAGGGTTCTTCATTCAGCACCTCGAACGGCGGCTCGGGAAGGCGTTGCCCGAACAGCATCAGACAGCGGGCCGCATCGTGGCGCTTCGAGCCGTAGCCGATCGCCTGGGCCGCCGGTCGCTGCAGGTAAGCCGCCTGGGACCAGCGCCTGGTCTGCGGATAGCACCCCGGCAGACTGTCGATCAACTGCGCCCGCGAGATCTCCTGCAGCCTCGGCAGATACGGCGTATGGAAGCTGACATACCGCAGCACCGGCGGCAGCTTCAGCTTGACCAAGTGGAAATGCGCCAGCGAGGCCACCTCGAACAAGCCGGGCGGCGAGAGTGAGACGTCGTGCAGCACGGACTCCATGTAAGCGGCTTCCGGGCTGCTCGCAACATAGTAGGTGTGCACCGGCGTGTCATCCGCCTGGTCAATGGGCGCAAAGCGGGTGTCGCCCCAGCCTTCGGCGAACGTCTGTGCCGTGGTGCTGGGATGGCTGCGCGTGCAGTACACGTGGTACCAAACGGGCACCTCCTCGTGCGTTACTTCCCGGACCTCGAAGTCCTCGGCCGCGCCGGGGTCGGGAAGGTCGCAGGCCGCGCCGTGCGGCGGACCGCCGCTCATGCGACGTAGCTAGTGCGCCGCCGCTGCGCCGCATGGAGCACGGCGTCATGCCGGTCCAGCGCCTCCTTTGGCGCGACCGGCGTGCCGTCGGCTCCGACGATCCAGGCATTCGGGTAGTGGAACCACGCCGCCAACACCCACGGGTCGGCGACTTCTCCGAAGGCTTTCAAGATCTCGCGGATGACAGGCAGGGGCTCGTACATCGCATCGAACTGGTAGCGGGCGAAGTACTCCCTCCCGCCGTGGCTCACGCCGTAGATACGCCCACGCCGCTTCCAGTCGCTCGCCGGCTGCGACTTGCTCTTGGGCGCCGCTGCCTGCAGCACGTTCAACTGCTCGGCGGTCAACCAGTCGCCCTCGGCGAACACCTGCCGCAGCGTCCGCATCCGATGCACGCGGTCCTCGAGCAGTTCGGTGCTCGGCTCCAGCAGGCCTGTGGCGATCTCCGCCAAATGGTCGGCACGCACGATCACCTGACCCTGGCCGGCGTGCATCAACACCACCAGCGCCTTCTCGATAGCTTCGACCACCGACGACACCGCTGCCGGATCGGTATCGTCCGGCATGTTGACCGGCACACGCAGCCCGCCGGCCGGCCCGGCAGGCATTTGAAAGTGCATCGCTTCGTTGGGCATGGCGGGCTCCTTTGGCTTCCGATCTTGCCGACATACTATCATCAATCGTCAATCTCGGCAAAAGAACGCGTTCGTGACGGCGTGGGTCGAAGGGCGCCCGCCCCCGGGCGGAGATCATTGGACCTGCCTTGTGGTTGGTCCCCGCTGGCCCTTTGCTGCTACGTGACGGCCAGCGGCTGCGCCGTCGAGTCGGTGCTAGCGCTCGCTTCGTCGCGCCGGTGGACGGCAACGCCGCTTCGTGTTCCAGCAATTGGTGCCGCGGCGCATGCAGACCGGCGAGATTGCCGTGACCGACGCGGCCGGTGAGACGCGCGTGTTCCGGCGCGATTCCGACTGCCAGCCAACGACTGGTTCCTGGTCGGCCAGGCCGACCTCACGGTCGGACGGGACCGCACCAGTCGCCCTGCCGCATTGCTGATCAACGTCAAGAACCGCTCGTTCGAACGCGCAAGCGTGAGCATGCCCATGCGGCCATCGGCATCGAAACAGGATTGGGCCCAGCCCACACGCAGGCCGAAGGAGCGCGCCTCCTCCCACATCTGCGGTGCTCGCTCGAAAAGCTTGTTGCTCCACACCACCGGCTGCGCACTGCGCGTACCGTGCGCGACGGTGGGGTCTGTGCGCAGGTAACCCGCCTCGAGGTAGCGCTCGCGCCAGCCGCGCTCGTAACTCGAGAGGATCAGCGTTTTCGGATTGGTGAACGACAGCGGAAGGCGCAGGCCATAGGCACAGTACTCGAAGCCGAGCTCGCGTGCGCCGAGCGCGATCTGCGCGAACGCGTCCTCCGGGCTGCGTGCGCCCGTGAGCCGCCGCAATACGTCATGGGCCCACAGTGCCATCGAAGATGGCCTCTCTCGAAGTACGGGACGCGAGGCACTCACATCCCGGTCGGGGGCAAGGCACCCCCCGCTGCCTGAAGGCTCGAGCACTTCCTCCAGCAGCCAGAAGGCAAGTCTAGAAGTGGCTGCCCCTCGCGGGGAGACAAACTGCCCCCAAATCCCGCCAACGCCCCCCTCCGTTGGTCGAAGTCATGCGCGTGTCACAAGTCGCTAAAGTGCGCGCGCGTGCCGCGCGCGCTCACGGCGCGGGTTCGCACATCGGAACAAGCGCTCTCGAGCATGCAACGTGCCTGGTTTCTGCTGCTGCCCGGCTTTCCCGTGGTCGACGTGACGGGTGCGATCTCGGTTCTGGAGATCGCCAATGCCGTGCTCGGCGAGCTCAGGAAGAAGCCGTTCTACCGCGTGCTCGTGATCGGCGCCGAGGCAGGTGCCGTGCTGGCCTCCAGCGGCGTCGCGCTCGCCGCGGAGCCGCTGCCGGCGCGCATCCAGGGCAGCATCGCCATGCTCATCGTGGCGGCAGGCCCGTGGCTGCGCACGACCGGACACTCCGATGCGGGCCGGGCGGTGGTCGAATCCTGGCTCGCCCGCATGGCCCCGCATATCGGCAGCGGCGCGACGATCGGGCAGGACGCCCGCACGCTCGTCCAGGAGGCATCCCACGCTGCCCGCGCCATGGCATCGGCACGCACCGCAACTGCTCCCGTGCACTGGAGCGCGGTGAGCGTGACACGTGGCGTCGACCTCGCGATGAGCCTCGTGGCCGCCGACCTCGGAGGCGTGATCGCGACGGCGATCTCGAGCCGCATGGCCGCTCCCTTCCAACGCTCCTACGGCTTTGGCCTTTGGCAGCCGCAGGGGCGAGAGCGCCACCGAGGTGCAGCGCGATCCACGCATTGGCGAGCTGCATCTGTGGATCTCGATGAACCTGCGCAGGTCCTATAGCGTGACGCAGCTCGCCGAGCACCTCGCGATGTCCGAGCGCACCTTCGCGCGGTTCTACCGCGGCGCGACCGGCTCGACGCCTGCGGCAGTCGTGCAGCAAATCCGCGTGGACGCCGCGTGTCGGCTGCTTGGGGGCAGCCATCTCTCGGTCAAGACGATCGCCTCCCGATGCGGCTTCGCCTCCTCGGAGGCCATGCGCCGCGCGTTTATACGCAGCCTGCAGCTCTCGCCACAGCAGTACCGGCAGATCCAGACCCACACCCGCAGGCACGTTGAAACGGCGCATGGGTAGCCGCATCAGGTCGATGGCGGATCGGCGAGGAGGTCCGGTAGGCCGCGGCGTCCTGGACCGACAAGACGGCAGCGCCCCTTGCGTTCAACCGGAGCAGGAGCCAGCGGCGCGTTGTGCTTGTACGCGCCATGATCAGCGATCCTCGCGAGTGTGAAACATGCGCACGATGAAGATCGTGCTGCCGTCGATCTCGTAGCGCAGTTCGTAGGCACCCACGAGAAGTCGCCGAACCTCATGAGGCTCGGGGGCCTCCACTCGGCGTCCAATGCGGGGGTTGGCCTGCAGGGTCACCGGAGCGGCAGTCAACATCTGTACCGTCCGAGCTGCAGCTGTCGTATCGACTGGCTCGAGGAATTCGTAGAGGCACGCGAGGTCAGACAGAGCCTTGGAGGTCCAACGGATCTCCATCAGCGCGGCACCGGCAGCGGCTTGTCAGTACCGAGGCTCTGGGCCCAAGCGTGGACGGAGGCATGGTCGACGGTGCGGCCGGCCTTCACATCTTCGAGCCCTTCCAGCGTGAGCCGCATTCGCTCGGCTTCCTGCTCAACCCATGCGGTGAGGGCCTGCTTGATGACCCACGCGCGCGAGCGATCGAGCTTCGCAGCGAAGTGGTCGACCTGGTCGGCGAGCTCGGTAGGTACATGAGCCGTCATCACCTTTGTCGAAGGGGTAGTAGCGGGTTGAGTCATAAATGAATCATAGTGATTCAATTTGATTTATCAACCTCTCCATACTTTGAAGCCGATGGATGCGCCGTAAAGCGGCATCCCTTGTGTTGGCGTGGAACCGCTTGGGCCTTCCAAAAAGCCGCATCGATGGTAGTAGCCCGAGCTTCCCGCTCAGCGAAGGTCAGTGCGCTCGCCTTCCGGACGCAAGCTACAACCCCATTGCGACACAATCGCTCAGACCCTGAGTTGACGCGCACAACGCAATGTCGGCTATGGCATCGCGCCGAGGCTTCTTCATGTCGGAGTCATCGGTCCATCGCTTGAGTCGGATTGCCAGAACTTCCACCAGGGTCGCCTGGGGGTCGGAACCAGCGGGGCACGCAGGGTGATCATCTGGCTCGCGCGAATGCGCCCTCGCCTTTCGACTTCGAGCACGTGGGCGACTCCGAACGCGCCAGACTCACCACGCGCAGCGCGAGCCCGCCAGGCGTGCGCCAACTCGTCAAGCTCGGCATCTTCGAGCTGGGCCAGTTGAGATGGCGTTGGAACGGCAGTCATGTCCTCTTGAAGTGAACCGAGTGAATCTTGGACGGGCGCAAGGCACCCCCGAACGCTGTGGCATCCGGCACGACCATTATCTACATAATTAGTAATTATGACGTGGCATCTGTCACGGCACTTTGAGTTGGGAAGCGCGACGACGACAAGAATTTCTCCTTCTAGCCCCAGGCGCGGGTTGTCAATTCGTCCATGGCATCGGTGATCTGTTGCCCGTGATCCGCGAGCGATTCGACGACAGCACCCAGCTGGTCAAGGGCCACAGAGACGGTTTGAAGTGGATTGAGTACCACCTCGACGCCACCGACACTGAAGATCGGGTTCATTCGAGACCCGGATATGGACGCGCCGCCCGGGGCGTTCTGGCGGAGAACCAGCGGGACTACAACGCGGCGACGATAGGCATCGAATCGCGCGGACTGGATGACCACGACGTAAGGAATGCTGTCCTTCTGGCTGCCCTTGTTGCGATGGACGTCGAATTGCGCCATGGGCGGGTTAGAGCGTCGAGTGTTCGTCAGCGAACGAACCGAACTTGTTGTCGAATTCGTTCCAGGCTTCCGCGCTGGCTGTTGCCCAGTCGCGTTGAGCCTTCTGTTGGGTGTCACCGCGCGCTCGCGCCTCCTGAAGCTCTTTCATGTCTTGAGGGGAGATCATGTATGCAGCTGGTCGCCCATGGCGCGTGATGATGATTGGCTCACGCTGTGCCTTGTCAAGAAGCTGTCCGAATCTGTTTTGCGCATCAACGGACGTGACAGTAATCATGGTTCAATCCCAATGAAAATAGCTAACCTGTACAGTTTAGCGCGGCCAGCTGCCCGACGTCCAGCTGTGCCACGGACCGGAGCCGCCAACTGGTAGCTATGCGCTCGATCTGGCGCTCAGGCGAACAGCGCCGTCACCTGTGTCCGAGCGCTCACAATTCCACCTGGCTGGCCCGCAGGTGCGCCGGCGCGCTCTACTTCCGGCGCTTGCACGATGCCGAAGGCTTCCCGCTCGCCAAGATCGGTTCGAGAGCAAAACCCCGACGAGACGCTCGAGCTCACCGGCATCGAGTGGGAGAGCTGCGGCTGTCCTCGGAGCGGGCGATCCATGGCGTTGAAGTGAGCCGATTAAAAGCTGGACAGTTGGAGGTCAGGCGTGGGAGTGAAACTGAGCAGCCCCTGCCCCTGCCCCTGCTCCTATCTGCCCGGTGAGTCCGCGAAGGCGAACGCCCGTCAAATAGAACGAAGTCGGAATTGCGGACACAAGGCAAGCTTCCCACAAACAGAATTCCGTGCCGCATGTCTGGACCGAGCGGCACGACGACCCGGCAAATAGCTTTGGCCCCGCAATGCACTGTCTGCCGGACTTCGAGCTTCAACGGATCTGTCGAGCTGTCTGCGGATGGAATGGCCAGGCGAACCAGATCGGCCAGGCTCTGTGCCGTCTCGCGCTCCTGACGGCGCTGCCAAAGGTATGGAGTGACATCCGTTTCAGGGGTGAGGCCCTGTGTAACAGGAACCCTGAGGGTGACCTCTTCCCGCTCGCTTGCCACATCGACCGCGAACTCGGATCCACGCAGCCGTTTCAGTTCGTCGGCTATCCAAGTCCAATAGACCTTGCTCTGCGTTGCGTCTGCTTTGCCGTTCGGCGCGACACGACCACAGCAACGACCAGCATCACATCGTCTTGCGATTGAGCATACAGGTTGAGCGTTCTGCGTTTGAGGGCGATGCTCAGCGTGCTGCCATCAGCGGAGATTGTTGGTGATTCGGTCCCCTTGAGTTGTGCGCGAAACGTAAAACGCACCTGGCCTGCAGGCGCGACTTGCACCTCAAGGTCGAATCCGTAGTCGTTCGGTCCCTCCCTCGAATCGTTCTCCCAAGTCGAAGGGTGGCAGAGATCGACCAGATGCTTGGAAGCTGTGCTGATCCGATGATTGCGATCAACGATTGGGAAGTCTGCGGACATGCCGAGTGTTGGTACAAGGTTCCCCCGCGGCGGCGCGATGGCGTTGGAGCGGGAAGTTGCTTTTTGTCAGATGAGCTTGGAGGCTTTCGCGAGGTAGGCCGCCGTCTGCGGCAAGCCGCGCAGCTCGAGCGCCTTGACCAACTCCTCAGGGGAGCGCGCTGGATTTGTCCAACTCGCCGCTCGCATCTCCTTGATGGCGCCAAGCGCCGTCAGGTCGTGCAGTTCGAGCTGGTTCATGATGAATTCGTCTGGATGCTGTGCCTCGATGTGGTGGATCGCCAGCACTTCGGCGGGGAAATCCTTCAGGTTGTACGTCACGATGGCATCTGCGTGCCCCGCGATGGCCGCGGCCAGAACATGGCGATCGTCTGGATCCGGCAGTCGAGCCAGGCGACCAGCTTTTCGTACCCGACGACCAGGCAGTCCGGCACCGCATCGCGCATGAGGCTGACGGTCCGTTCGATGGCTCGCGCCTGCTCGGGCCGCTTCTCAAGCAGGTTGCGCGTCCACTCTTCTTCGATGGTGGCGCTCCAGCGCGCGTGATAGAGGCCGGCGAACGTGAGCCGCATCAGCACGTCTCGTACGAGTTGCGGGTACAGCACGCACGCGTCGAGGATCGCGGTGAACCGCGCGGAGCCCGCCATCGCCTAGAACTCGAATCCTGCCTCTTGGGATACGCGCGCCAGCTCGTCGAGCGCGGCGCGAGACTTCTCGCGCGACGCCGCCTGGTAGGCCAGCAGATCCTCGAACGCGATGCGCCGATGGCGGCCCACCTTCCGGTGCTTCAGCCTCCCCTCCTCAATCTCCTTGATCACGAACGGGCGCGAGACGTTCAGAATCGCGGCCGCCTCCTGCGTGGTCAACTCCGCCTGCTGCGGCACCAGCATCAGCGGCTGGCGCGCGGCCATGGTGCGCAGCACATGCGCGAGCAGGTGCAGCGCCCGCGGCGGCAGCTTCAGGACTGGCGCCGCTTGAGTCGCATCGTCGAGGTCAAGGGTGACATCGATATGGTCAGCCTTGGAATGATCCAACGCCATCACCAGGCACTGATGCGCAGCCGCCGCCATTTCCGCCTCGGCTTGCGTGGCAGGTTCCAGCACTTCGCTCGTCATTTCGCTTTCTCCTTGCAGTTGCTTCAACACGGCTTCCAGCCTCTTAAGGGACCGTGGGGTGATGATGAGGCCTAAACGCAGTAGACGCAATATTCGCAGTAATCGAAAAAACTATCGCGTGTGGAAATCCATTCGGCGCTGCCAGATAGCCAGCGCTCACTCTGGCGACGCCCCGGGCGTCTCAGGGACAGCAGGGCGTGTGATGCCGAGAGCGAATTGAGGCGGCGCCTCGAGCCGATGTCATACACGCGCGCCCCGCGTCGGTTAGAGTTGAACGTCCTCCCGCGCGCTCCCCTTCAACCCCCACCGGCCGGGCGTCTTCACAGGCCTCGAACTGCTCGGCCTGCGGGAAATTCTCCATGCGCTGCGCTTACGTGATCGGCCAAGCCCTGCAGCGCGGGTGCCGCGGCGAATCGATCCGGGTCGAGCAGGATCAGCCGTGCGGTCTGAATTTCTATTCCCGCGGCGCGGCCGCGCCCTGCGAACTCGGCGTCATCGACATGGGCGGCCTGCGGCGGCGTCGGAAAGGAGGTCATGGCTTGTTGAAGTTGCTCGATCAAAAGCTGGACACTTCCGGCCTTGGCGGCAAGACGTGTGAAAGAACCCGCGCGGCCCCTGTTGCCCTTCGCCAATGGCATGACGCCGAGTGGGCCAAGGATGATGGCGGCCGAACAATGCTCAGCATTCTTGGTGACAGCATGCCCATGCCTTGGGCGTTTTGAACGGTTTCAGCACCCTGAGCCGAACGGCCGGTCCGGTCCTGACCATTCCGGTTGCGGCGGTTGAGCCCAATGAGGTGTCCGTCGTCGAAGACATCACGAGTCTCTCCGTCCCGCCGGGCCGTCCGTTGGCCTATTTCAGGATGCGGGAACTGTCAAAGGAATAGTGTCGCATCGCTCAACTACTGTGTCGCATGTCATGCGACACCGATCCTTCAACTGGCTCGCAAAACGCGGCAAGGACTTACCCGGCTTTGGTGACGCGGGTCAGACGTGATTGCGACAGCATTTGTCCGCCCACCACGGGTTTGCGACACTAAAGGCGCCTCAGGCTCTTCGGCTACAACATGCTGACAATAAATTCGTAAAGATGCTTCGGATAGCCATGGGGCGACGGGTGGGACTGCGGGTCGCAACTGGGCTCCGGGAAGTGATGAAGAGAATCGGGCAGGCTTGCTGCGGTAGAGGGCGAATCGGCGTGGTTTATTCCATCGGGACGCAAATTCGACGCCTCACCCCAGCAGTGCCGGCACCCAGCGGTTGATCAGCGCGCCGCCGGCGACCAGCCAGGCAAACAGGATCAACGCCAGCAGCAGCGGCTTTGCACCGGCCTTGCGGATGGCACCCAGGTGCGTGGCCAGGCCGAGTGCGGCCATCGCCATCGCCAGCAGCGCGGTGTCGAGTTCGGTCGTGGCAGCGACGACCGAGGTGGGCAGCCAGCGCAGCGAGTTGAACAGCACCACGCCGACGAAGCCAAACGCGAACCAGGGCACGGCGAGCTTGCCTTTGCCGCCGGCTTGCCCCGGCTCGGGAGCTGCGTGCCGCATCGCATCGCGCGACAGCCAGGCCGACAGCATCACCAGGAAGGGTGCGAGCATCATCACCCGCACCATCTTCGCGATCACGGCGGTGTCGGCCGCGTCCGGCCCCACGGAGCGCGCCGCAGCCGCCACCTGGGCCACCTCGTGGATGGTCGAGCCGGCGTAGATGCCGAAGCCGTTGGCGCCGCCCGGGATCAGCCGCAAGTGCTGGTTCAGCTCGAACAGCAGCGGGTACAGGAAGATCGCCAGCGTGCCGAACACCACCACGGTGGCAACGGCGACCGCGACCTGCTCGGCACGTGCCTTGACCACCGGCTCAGCCGCCATCACTGCCGCGGCGCCGCAGATCGAGCTGCCGGCGCCGATCAGCATCGCGGTCTTGCGATCCATGCCCAGCCAACGGGTGCCGATCCAGCAGGCGAGCGCGAAGGTCGAGCTCAGGACCAGCGCATCGATCGCGACGCCGGCGATGCCGACATGGCCGATGTCCTGCACCGTCAGGCGCAGGCCGTAGAGCACCACGCCCAGACGGAGCAGGTTCTGCTTCGAGAAATTCACGCCCGCGTCGCTGGCCGCCGCGAAGCGCGGGTAGACAGTGTTGCCGACCAGCATGCCCAGCACGATGGCCAGCGTCAGCGCGCTGAAGCCATGGTCCTGCAACCAGGCGATGCGGCCCAGCGCCATGCCGGCAGCAGCCAGCGCAGCGCTGAGTGCCAGGCCGGGCAGCAGGCGGGGCCAGGTGTCACCACCGCGAGAAGGCGGCTTCGGCGACGTGCGCCCGACAGTGGTGGTCTGGACAGCGGTTGTCATGGCGGATCCGTTCGATGTGGCAATGAAGCGCAGTCTGGATCGCCTCGTTCGACCCGTCCAACGGGTTGTCTGCGTAAGATGTACCTGTTGAGTCGCTATAAACGGGAGAACCTTATGGATGTGCTCCGCCTGACGCTGCGGCAGCTTCAGATCTTCGTCGCCGTCGCGCAGAGCGGCAGCACGACGGCTGCGAGCACCGCGATCGCGCTGTCGCAGTCGGCCACCAGCGCAGCGGTCAACGAGCTCGAACGGCTGCTGTCCTTGCGCCTGTTCGACCGCACCGGCAAGCGGCTGCTGCTCAACGACAACGGCCGTGCGCTGCTGCCGCGCGCCCAGGCGCTGCTGCATGGCGCCAGCGGCGTCGAGCGCATGGCGCGTGATGGCAGTGCGCAATTGCAGGCGCTGCGCATCGGTGCCAGCACGACGATCGGCAACCATGTGCTGCCGGCCCTGCTGGCAGGATTTCTGGACGGCCACCAGCACGCCGCGGCGGACTGGCGCTCGAGTGTCGCCATCGGCAATACAGGCGACATCTGCGCCCGTGTCGCGGCCTTTGACCTCGACATCGGCCTGATTGAGGGCGCCTGCCACGAGCCGTCTCTGGAGGTGCACCCCTGGCTGCGCGACGAGATGGTCGTGGTGGCGGCGCCGGCGAAAGCACGCCGCAGCGATCCGGCGGAGCGGTGGCCCGTGAAGGCCTTGCGCGACGTGGTCTGGTTGCTGCGCGAGCCGGGCTCTGGAACGCGCGAGGCGACCGACCAGGCGCTGCTGCCCCACCTGCGCTCCTACCGTCGCAGCATCGAGCTGGGCAGCTCCGAGGCCATCAAGCATGCCGCGGCCGCCGGGCTCGGCGTGGCCTGCCTGTCACGCTGGGTGGTGGACGATCTGGTTCGGGCCGGATACCTGCGCAAACTCGCGACGACCCTGCCTGCCATCACCCGCCAATGTCATTGGGTCGTTCACAGAGAAAAGCAGATCACGCCGGCTTTGCGCCGACTTGTTGGGCAGCTTCCTGATGCTGGAAGTCGAGTTCTCAGATGGGACGCGTCTCTTCGTGGACTGTCGTGACGGTGGACAAAACTCGTAGTAAAGCAGCCCCTTTCGGCTTTGAGTGTTGTCCTATGAATGAATAAAGTCGTAAGAGCGCCACTGCATGTTTCGCGGCGCTGCCGCCGCAACTGCATCAGCTCCCTCCAATGACTCAACGCCTCCAATAGCCTAGGCGCGCGACCGCGGTCGCTCTGAGGTCGGGAACGACCCAGATCGAACTTGATCCTGCCTCTGCGCAGCACAACGGCCACGGCTTGCATCTGCTGGATAACCACTACTAAATTTCTCTTGCGTAGCGGCCAGAGTCGAACTAGAGTAATACATCTTAGGATAACCTAGTACAACACAAGATAACTCACCATGCGAAAGTCAAAGGCGCCAAGTCGGCCGCTCATCGACGCGGCGAGCTCTGAGCCGCTCTATCTGCAGATAGCACATCGACTTGCTCAAGACATTACGAGCGGGCGGCTTGCGCAGGGGGCGAGGGTACCGAGCGAAGCGGAGCTCATGGAAAGCTACAACGTTAGCCGCGTCACCGTCCGTCAAGCCATCCAACTGCTGACGCGCAATGGACAAGTCGTGCCGAGGCGAGGAAAGGGGACCTACGTGGCCCGCTCCGAGTTCCAGCACGATCTGAGCACGCTTCAGGGTTTTCAGGACGCTTTGCGGAACCAAGGCGTCGATCCAGAGACCACGTTGCTCGAGTTTTCTGTTTCGGCGGGCCGTGTCGATCCGACGCTTCCCCAGGGACTCGATTTGCCGGTGAGGTTGCGGCGACTCTACTGCGTGGATGGTGCTCCCTTCGCAGTCGTCGAAGGATACCTGCCCGGCTCGGCCGCTCAACTTGGAGAGCAGCGTGCTCGGCACCTCTCGGTCTACGACATCCTGCAGCAATTCTTAGGGCTTCGAATCGCGCGGGCGGATGTCGAAATACGCTGCGCGCAACCGAGCCCCCAGGTAGCGCGCGAACTTGGACTCTCTAGTAGCGCGAACGTACTGGTGATGCAGCGGACCTCGTTCACGCTGCCTGGCGTGGCTTGCGAGTACGTGCGAATCCATATCGTTCCTGAGCGCTACAAATTCAAGCTGAGCCTGCCCGGCCCCCTGGAGATCGTTCGATCGCTGGTGCCGACACAGGATGCACGCCTGCGCCCCAATGACCGCGCAACTTCATCTGCTAACGACAGGAGGTAGCTCTGTGGCCCAGTTCACGTTCAATCGTCGTCTGTTCATCGGCGCAAGCATCGGCTCGCTCCTGGTTGGAAGAAGCTTCGCCCAGCAATACCCTTCGAAGCCGATTCGTCTCGTCGTGCCTTTTCCGGCTGGTGGGCCGACCGACATCGTCGCGCGGCCCATCGCGCAGCTTCTCGGGAGCGCCTTGGGACAACAGGTCTTCGTGGACAACCGCGGTGGTGCTGGCGGCGTGATTGGCGCGGACGCGATAGCAAAGGCGCCGCCGGATGGCTATGCACTTCTGATGGGGACAGTTGGCACGAGCGCCATCAACGCCTCGCTTTACAAGAAGCTGCCGCACGACCCAGTCAGAGATTTCACGCCCGTCGCGACAGTCGCAAGCGCGCCGGTCGGAATCGCTGTCCATCCGCGAGCGGGCTTCGCCTCGCTCAGTGCTCTGGTTGCGACGGCAAAGGAAAAGCCCGACTCGATTCAATTCGGTTCCGCTGGCAACGGTACGCCAGGACATCTCGCCGGCGCCATGTTCTGTGATGCCGCCGGCATCAAGATGCAGCACATCCCGTACAAGGGGAGCGCGCCAGCGATTACGGACCTGCTGGGCGGGCAGATCACGGTCATGTTCGATCCTCTGCAGTCGATACTGCCGCACGTGCAGGCCGGAAAGCTGAAGGTGCTGGCCGTCACGAGCTCCCGACGTTCCTCGTTGCTCCCGGACGTGCCCACCGTGGCCGAGTCCGGCTGGGCCAACTTCGAGACCACCGCCTGGTGGGCGGTGTTCGGACCCGCTCATCTTCCGCCTGACATATCCAAACGCCTGGCAAGAGAACTCGATCAGATTGTGCGATCGGCCGAGTACCGCCAGCGCCTTGGCAACGTTGGCGTTCAGCCGTTGAGCGTGCCGCTCGACGAGTTCCAGAAGTCAGAAACCGCCAAATGGGGCGCCGCTGTGCGCAACGCGGGCATCACCCTCGAGTAAATATCATGATCCTCAACGATGAAGAGCAAGCAATGTTGAACGGCGACGCCGGGTTTGTCGTGCAAACCGCAATCAGGCATCAGATCGCCGTGGGTGATTTTTTTGGCGCTAAGGATTTTGTGCGAGTGAGCCAGGCGCACATCATGGCGGACACCGAAAGTCTGGGGCAGGCCGGTGTGCAATGGTTGGAGCGACTCGCCGATGCGGAGGAAGGCGGTGTCCGCATCCCGACCATCACTGATCCTCGCGGCACCGACTTCAGCAAGGCCAGCAATCTCGGTCAGGCCGATTGGATGCTTGAACTTGAGCGTCGTGCGATCGCAGCTTTCGAGAGACTCGGTGTCAGCATGACCGACACCTGCATCAATTATCAAACCGTGCTCGCTGCCACGCGTGGGGAGCACGTGGCATTCGGCGACACGGGCGTCGTTATCTATTCCAACTCTGTCGGGGGCGCTCGCTCCAACTTTGAAGGCGGCCCCTCCGCCTTGTCCGCAGGTTTGACAGGACGTACACCGCGCTACGGCTATCACCTTGACGCGCACCGCCAAGCGACCGTGCGGATCCAAGTCGACTGGACGCCTAGGGAGCTGAGCGACTGGGGCGCGTTGGGCGGCGTCATAGGTCGCCTCGCCGGAAACTACTGGGCAGTGCCGGTGGTCGAGGGGCTGGCCGGCGCCCCCACATCCGATGAGTTGAAGCATTTCGGTGCAGCCATGGCGAGCTTTGGTTCCACGGCGCTGGTCCACTTGGTAGGGATTACGCCGGAGGCTTACACGCTCAAGGATGTCGGCGGCGATCGTCTTCCAGTTGCACACCGTATCGGAGAGGCCGACATCAAGGCGCTGAGAAGCAGCTACGCGACAGAGAAGAGTGTCGACGTGGTCGTGTTTTCGGCGCCGCAGTTGAGCCTGTACGAGTTGAGGCAACTGTCTGGACTCTGCGAGGGTAGAACGTTCCGCCGCCCTCTGCTCGCGGTTACGAGCCCGCAGGTCAAACCTGATTGCGACCGCTTTGGCTACACCAAGTTGATCGAGGCAGCGGGCGGGACGGTGCTGTCGGGGATGTGTTTCTATCAGTCATATGCCCGTGAAATCAGTGAAGCCAAGGGATGGAAGCGCTTGGCGACGAACAGTGCGAAGCTGGTCAATATCTTGGGAGGCTATGGCTATACGCCTATGTTGGCAACGATGCAGGAATGCGTGAGTGCCGCTGTATCTGGAGAACTGCAATGATCGAATTTGTCGCCCGCCATGCGATGGGTGCGAAGGTATCTGGCGTCGCCTTGGTGGCCCATGATGGTCTGTCGGCGCGCTATGACTTGAACCGGTTGACTGGCGTGTTCTCTCGTCCGACCCACAAGTTGGTCGGGCTGTCCTATGTTGACCGAATCCTGATCCTCGATACCGCAAAGGGCGGCGTCGCCTCGGCTTGGATGCTGCACGAGATGAAGTCGCGGAATATGGTTCCCAAAGCGATCATCTTCAACACCGTCAACACGATCTTGGCGCAGGGCGCCGCGCTGGGAGGCATCACGATGCTGGCAGGATTCGATGTGGACGTGACGGCGCAGATTCCGCATGGTTCCACGGTAGAAGTGGATCCTGGAACTCGCACGCTGCGTGTTCTCAGCGCTGGGAGCGGGACGGTGGCTCTTGCGGAGGTCGATCATCGACCCAATCCCGTCGTGCACATGCACGAGCGCTGATCGGCTGGTGACTCCTTGCTTCATAGAGATCGAACTTTCCCGGTGGCTTCATTTGCCCAAGGTATCGCCCTCCCCTCCGGGAGTGCTCCCCGGGTAGCGGAGATGATGTGATCGCGGTGGACTCGCTCGATCGAGCCGTTCCGGCGAATCTGACCGAACGCCAGTCGCAGGTGGTGCGCGCGCTGCAGGCCCACCTGCCGGCGCACGCGCTGATCTGGAACGCCGAGGACACCACGCCCTACGAGTGCGATGGCCTCACCGCCTATCGCCAGCGCCCGCTGGCCGTGGCCTTGCCGGAGACCGAGGCGCAGGTTGCGGCCGTGCTCAAGACCTGCCACGCGCTCGGCGTGCCGGTCGTGGCGCGCGGCGCGGGCACCGGGCTCTCGGGCGGTGCGATGCCCAACGCCGTCGGCGTCACGCTCTCGCTGGCCAAGTTCAACAACATCCTGAAGATCGATCCTGTCAGCCGCACCGCGGTGGTCCAGTGCGGGGTGCGCAACCTCGCGATCAGCGAGGCGGCCGCGCCTTTCAACCTCTACTACGCGCCCGACCCCTCGAGCCAGATCGCCTGCACCATCGGCGGCAACGTGGCCGAGAACTCGGGCGGGGTGCACTGCCTCAAGTACGGCCTCACGCTGCACAACGTGCTGCGCGTGCGCGGCTTCACCGCCGAAGGTGAGGCGATCGAGTTCGGCAGCGAGGCACTCGACTGCGCGGGCCTGGACCTGCTCGCGCTCGTGATCGGCAGCGAAGGCATGCTGGCCGTGACCACCGAGGTCACCGTCAAGCTGGTGCCCAAGCCGCGGCTCGCGCGCTGCATCATGGCCAGCTTCGACGACGTGCGCAAAGCCGGCGATGCGGTGGCGGCCGTGATCGCGGCCGGCATCATCCCAGCCGGCCTCGAGATGATGGACAAGCCGATGACGGCCGCCGTCGAGGACTTCGTGCGCGCCGGCTACGACCTCGAAGCCGAAGCCATCCTGCTGTGCGAATCCGACGGCACGCCCGAAGAGGTCGAAGAAGAGATCGGTCGCATGAGCGCCGTGCTGTGCGATTGTGGCGCCACCGCGCTCTCGGTGAGCCGCGACGAGGACGAGCGCCTGAAGTTCTGGAGCGGCCGCAAGAACGCCTTCCCGGCCTCGGGCCGCATCAGCCCCGACTACATGTGCCTCGACTCGACCATCCCGCGCAAGCGCCTGGCCGACATCCTGCTCGCGATCCAGCAGATGGAGAAGAAGTACAACCTGCGCTGCTGCAACGTGTTCCATGCCGGCGACGGCAACCTGCATCCGCTGGTGCTCTTCGATGCCAACGACCCCGACGAGCTGCACCGCTGCGAGCTCTTCGGGGCCGACATCCTGGAGACCAGCGTCGCGATGGGCGGCACGGTGTCGGGCGAGCACGGCGTGGGCGTAGAGAAGCTCAACAGCATGTGCGTGCAGTTCACGGCCGAGGAGAACGAGCAGATGTTCGGCGTCAAGCGCGCCTTCGATCCGGCAGGTCTGCTGAACCCCGGCAAGGCCATTCCCACACTGCAGCGCTGCGCCGAGTACGGCAAGCAGGTGTTCCGCGGCGGACAGATGTCGCATCCCGATCTGCCGAGGTTCTAATGGACCGACTGGATCCAGCCCTCAGCCAGATCATCGAGCGCGTCCGCACTGCCGGCGCCGATGCCACGCTGCTGCGCATCCGCGGCGGCGGCACCAAGGACTTCTATGGCGAGCCGCCGCAGGGCGAGCCGCTTTCCACCGCCGCGCTCTCGGGCATCACGAGCTACGAGCCGAGCGAACTGGTCGTCACCGTGCGCGCCGGCACACCGCTGGCGCAGCTCGAAGCCCTGCTGGCCGAACAGGGCCAGTGCCTGCCATTCGAGCCGCCGCATTTCGATGAAGGCGCAACGGTCGGTGGCATGGTCGCGGCGGGCCTGAGCGGCCCGGCGCGGGCCAGCGTCGGTGCGGTGCGCGACTATGTGCTGGGCGCCACCTTGATCAACGGCCGCGGCGAAGTGCTCAGCTTCGGCGGCCAGGTCATGAAGAACGTCGCCGGCTACGACGTCTCGCGCGTGCTGGCCGGCTCGCTGGGCGTGCTGGGGGTCATCGCCGAAACCAGCCTCAAGGTGCTGCCGCTGTCGCCCGCCGAGGCCACCCTGGCATTCGAATGCAACCAGGCCGATGCGCTGCGCCTGCTCAACGGCTGGGGCGGCCAGCCGCTGCCGCTCAACGCGAGCCGCTGGCTCGAAGAGGGCGGTGCAGGCCGCCTCTGGCTGCGATTGCGCGGCGCGGTGGCGGCGGTGGCGGCCGCCTGTGCCCACCTCGGCGGAGAGCGGCAAGACCCCGCGCAAGCCCCGGCCGAATGGCAGGCTGCGCGCGATCAACGCCTGCGATGGTTTGGCGCGCGCGCCGCGCGCGATCTGTGGCGCCTGTCGGTGCCGCAGGCCGCACCGGTTCTGGCGCTCGAGGGCTCGCCCCTGATCGAATGGCATGGCGCACAGCGCTGGTATCTGGCGTCGCCCGACGAGGGCCCGAAACTGCGCGCGGCAGCCCGCGCGGTCGGCGGGCATGCGACGCTGTTCATGCCCTCGGCCGAGCGTGGCCATCGCGTGCTCGGCCGCTTCGACGCGCTGAGCCCGCCGCTCGCGCGCATCCACCGTGCGCTGATGCGCGAGTTCGACCCTCATGCCGTCTTCGATCGCGCACGGCTCTATCCTGCGGACTGACGCCTAGCCCCATGCAAACCGAACTCGCTCCCGAATTCCAGGGCACCGCCGACGGCCGCGAGGCCGAGGCGATCCTGCGCAAGTGCGTGCACTGCGGCTTCTGCACCGCCACATGCCCGACCTACCAGCTGCTCGGCGACGAGCTCGACGGCCCGCGCGGACGCATCTACCTGATCAAGCAGGTGCTCGAAGGCAAAGCGCCGACGCGCAGCACGCAGCTGCATCTGGACCGCTGCCTCACCTGCCGCAACTGCGAAAGCACCTGCCCGAGCGGCGTGCAATACGGCCACCTGGTCGACATCGGCCGCAAGATCGTCGACGAGAAGGTGCCGCGTCCGGCCATGGAAAGCGCGCTGCGCTGGACCTTGAAGGAGGCGCTGCCTTCGCCGCTCTTCGGCCCCGCGATGAAGCTCGGCCAGTCGGTGCGCGGCCTGCTGCCGGCCAAGCTCCGGGCCAAGGTGCCGGCGCCTCAACCGGCGGGCGTTTGGCCCATGCGCACGCATGCGCGCAAGATGCTGATGCTGGCCGGCTGCGTGCAGCCCTCGATGGCGCCCAACATCAACAGCGCCACGGCGCGCGTGCTCGACGCGGCCGGCATCGAGGCCGTGATCGCGCCCACCGCGGGCTGCTGCGGTGCGGTGAAGTTCCATCTCAACGACCACGACGGCGGCAAGGCCCAGATGCGCGCCAATATCGATGCCTGGTGGCCCTACGTCGAAGGCGGCGTGGTGGAGGCGATCGTGATGAACGCCTCGGGCTGCGGCGTCACCGTGCGCGAGTACGGCCACATCCTGCGCGAGGACCTGGCCTATGCGGCGAAGGCCGAACGCGTCAGCGCGCTCACGCGCGACCTGAGCGAGCTCTTGCCCGAACTCGTGCCGCTGTTGAAAGAGCGCGTCAACGCGCCGTCCGGCGTCGTCGCCTACCACCCGCCATGCACGCTCCAGCATGGACAGAAGCTGCGCGGCGGCGTCGAAGCGAACCTGCGCGCACTGGGCTTCGACGTGCAGATCGCGATGAACGAATCGCACCTGTGCTGCGGCTCGGCCGGCACCTACTCGGTACTGCAGCCCGAATTGGCCTACCCGCTGCGCGACCGCAAGCTTGGCCACCTGAACCAGTTGAAACCCGAGACCATCGTCTCGGCCAACATCGGCTGCATCACGCATCTGCAAAGCGGCAGCGAGATCCCGGTGCGGCACTGGGTGGAACTGCTCGACGAGGCGCTGCGCGACAGCAGTTCCATTCAAGTTTGACCCGCCTCATGAAGGTCGCCTTCGTCAACTGCGCCAGCCTTCGGTCACCCTCCGGCTTGGAAGACCGCACGCCTCCATATTGAAGCCGAATCCCGTGAGAAACGTATGCGACGAGCCCCATGGCAAACCGAAGGACATGAGCCTGACTACAGGTTCTCCCTGGCGAACGAGCGGACCTTTCTCGCCTGGATGCGCACCGCGCTGGCACTCTTGGCGGGCGCGGTGCTGTTCGATCAAGTGGCGACTCGTGTTCCAGATCAAACCTACGTTCCGGCGCTCGCCGTCGCCGCAAGCATCGTTTCCTCGGGAATGTGTGTTCTGGCATTTCGTCGCTGGAAAGCCAATGAGATCGCGATGCGTCATGATCGACCGCTTCCGTCTTCGATTTTCCTCGCTGTGATCGCATTCGTGTTCATGATCGCAGCAGCGATAGTCGCGATCATTCTCGCAAGGCACCTATGAGAGATCCGGGGCTCCAACCAGAACGAACGGTGCTGGCCTGGGGCAGGACTGCGCTCTCGGTTTTGGTGAATGCAGCGCTTTACCTGCGGCTGGGTTTGGAGGGGCACCGATGGGGGCTCACGCTGAGCGGCGTCTTCTTGCTCTTGGGCGCCTGCTTGCTGCGGTGGATTGCATTGCGGCGCAGGAACGAACTGGACGCGGGGGGCGTCGCGACGGCACCCTCCAGCGGATTGATGTCCGTCACCGTCTGTTTGGTACTCGTGAGCGCGGCGAGCGCCTTCGCCGTCGTTTGGCGATGATGGGCGCCATTCGCCATCACAGCAATGGCGCACGTCCACTGGCTCCTGAAATGGCGACTCTGCAGCGGCAGCCGGGACCTGCAAGCGCAAGTTGGCGCGCAGGCTGCGCCGGGTGTGCTGGGCAAGAGTCCACTCTTCCACGTGCAGGTCGTGGTGTGGAGCGCGGTCCATCTGCTCAAGACCAGGGAAAAGGTCGGACCTGCCCTGGGCGCGCCAGAACAGCTCTTAGATTCCAACCTCCGACACCGGAAGTAAATACGCCTGGCACGCTTCCATGCTGGGCTCGACGCCCAGCCCCGGCCGGTCGCCCAGGACGACAGCGCCGTCCTCGAGCACGAACTGCGGTGCGGCCAGCAAGTCGCGCAGCGGGTTGGGATTGGCATCCACCTCCACATAGCCGGGGCCCCCAACGGCGGCCTTCAGATGGAAGGACGCTGTCAGGCCGATGCCGGCACCGAGCCAATGCGGGCAGAAGTGCTTGCCGCTTTGCAGCGTAGCGCGGCCTACTTCGAGGCAGCCACTGAAGCCACCCCATTTGCCGATATCGGGCTGGAGGATGGACATGCCTTCTGCCACGATGAATCTCTCGAACTGCGGCAGGCCTGCGAGGTTTTCCCCGCCTGCGAGCCGCAGTGGCTGCGCGGAGGCCAGTTCGCTCCACTGGGCTGGCGCGGAGTCCGCAGTAATCGGCTCTTCCAGCCATGCCAGGTTGTGCTTCGCCATTCGCCGCCCGGCCTCGACGGCCTGCTCCATGTCCCACGCCTGGTTGGCGTCGACCATGAAAGGCGCGTCGTCCCCGATCACCTCACGCACCGCGCGCAAGTTCGCGTCGTCACGCGCGTGGCCGAAGCCGACCTTGAGCTTGAAGGCGCGGAAGCCCTCCTTGAGTTTCGCCGCCGCGAGCTTCTCAGGATTTGTGGGATTCAGGCCGGACGCATAGACAGGGACGGGCTTAGGTCGGTCCGCATCGTCGGCAGATAGCAGCTTCCAGAGAGGCATGCCGGCACGGCGCGCCACCATGTCCCACACCGCGACGTCCAGCCCCGCGACGATTTGTTGCAGCGGCCCTGGCTCACCCGTCTGGATCGCCAGCACGGCGAGCTTGGCGCTCAGCGCAGCAAAACAGGCTTGCGGGTTTTCCCATTCCTGCCCGTACATCAGCGGCCGCAGGTAGGCCAGCGCCAAGCGTGCACGGTGCTCGGCTCCGACAGTCGGAAAGTTGCACCAAATCTCTCCCCAGCCATGAATGCCCTCGGCACTGGTCACGCGCAGCAGCACCGCGGGCCGTTGGCGCATGATGCCGAACGAGGTCTGCACCGGTGGATCGGCCGGCGCGCGAAATAGGAAAACATCGAGCTCCCGGACCGAGAATGTGGATTGAATTCGAGAAATCATGACCATCTTGCCTTTTCAGAAAAATGAAACGCGACCCGACGGGCACGCTGCGATGAAGGGCTCGATTCGCCCCTCCGTCCGCAGCGGCACCGCGCCCAAATACGGCGTCGTCGCCGACACGCTGCGCCAGCGCATACGCCGCGGCACATGGCCTCCGGGCACCCGCGTCCCTTCCCTGCATTTACTGGCGGAAGAGTTCGGCGTGGCTCGCCTCACTGCGCGACAGGCCGTGCAGGTGCTTGTGCAGGAGGGGCTTCTGTCCGCACGGCAGGGGCAGGGCACCTTCGTGACCGACCTGCAGCCGTCGATCAAGAACATCAAGGTGCAGACGACCCTGCAGGCGCTCAGCGCGATGTACGTGGAGACGCCACCGGACATCCGCACCATCACCGAAACCGTTGGCCCTCTGCCGCCACACAAGGCGCAAGATGACACGCCGTACGTCCGCTTGCGGCGGGTCCACTCGGACAACAATGTGGCGTACTGCGTCATCACCGTTCACATCGACGCGGCGGTGTTTGCACGGGCGCCCAAGCGCTTTCGAAAGCAAGCGGCGATCCCGGTGCTGCTGTCACTCGACGGCATCAGCATTGCCCGAGCGCATCAGACGCTCACCGTGGGCACCGCCGACGCCGAGGTCGCTGCTTTGCTGGCGATACCCGTCAACGCCCCGGTCGCGTTCGTCGAACGAACCTTCGAGAATTCCGGCGGACACATCGTTTACTTCGCTGAGGTGATCTACCGGGGCGAGGCGGTTCGACTCGACATCGAGCTGACTGTCTGAGACGACCGACTACTGTTCGATTTTTGCGGCCTGCACGACCTTGCGGAACTTCTCGCGCTCGGATTTCACGAAGCTTTCGAATTCCGCCGTCGGCATGCCGCTCGGATCGGCACCCTGTTTGCTGAGGGTGTCACGCACTTCAGGCATGGCCAGCACCTCCGAGATGTCGCGCTGGATCTGCTGGACGACTGCATCGGGTGTCTTTGCCGGCACAAACACACCGAACCACTGGATCAGCTCGAACTTTTCGAGGCCCGGCGTCTGCGCGATGGGCGGGATCTGCGGCGCAGCAGCGGCCGCAGCCTTGGACGACACGCCCAGCGCGCGCAGCTTGCCGGCCCGGACCTGCTGCAACGCGGTCGGCAGGCCGGCGAAGCCAATCTCCACCTGGCCGCCCATCAGGTCAGTCATGGCCTGCGCAACACCCCTAAAGGGCACGTGCAGCAGAGACACGCCCGCGAGCTGCTCTACCAGAACGCCGGCGAGATGCTGGGGTGTGCCTGGCCCGGAGGAGGCGTAGCTAACCATCCCCGGATTCTGGCGCGCGTAGTTGAGCAGCCCTGCCATGTCCTTGTAGCGCTTTGATGGCTCCGTGACCAGCGCAAACGGCAGTTTCACCAGGAGGGTGACTGGCTTCAGATCGCGCTCGGGATCGTAGGCCATCTTCTTCATGAAGTGCTGGTTGATGACCACCTCGGCTGTCGCCGACATAAGGATGGTGGTCCCATCCGGTATGGCCTTGGCCACCACATTGGCGCCGATGGTGCCGCTGGCGCCGGCGCGGTTGTCCACCAACACCGGCTGCTTCCAGCGATCTGCCAACTTTTGCGATACCAGGCGAGCGACCGGATCTACGCCGCCGCCCGCCACGTACGGAACGATCACAGTCACCGGCTTTGCAGGCCAGGACTGCGCAAAAACTGGTGCGCTTGCCGCGGCCATCAGAACCAAAGATGCGGCTATTCCAAAAATGTTCATGGGGCTTGTCTCCTTTTGTGCATTGGTAATAGCCACTAGGTGTTGCGGCTGTGCTTTCAAACTGCCGCCAATGCCTCGGCGACCCGCTCGGCAATGTTCATGGCGACACGCAGATTGGATTCCTTGGTCAGCCCCGCCACATGCGGAGTGAGGATGAGGTTGGGGCAGCCGCGCCACGGGTTGTCTGCCCCGACGGGCTCGCAGTCGAATACATCGATCGCCGCACCCCCCAAGTGACCAGCACGCAGGGCATTGGCCAGCGCTCTTTCATCGACAATGCCGCCACGCGCCGTATTAATGAGGATGGCGCCGCGCTTCATGCGCGCAAGTTCGGCCGCATCCAGCATGCCTCTCGTGTGCTCGGTAAGCGGCACGTGCAGAGTGACGGCATCGGCCGTCTCCAGCAATTCCTCCAAGCTACTGGCAGGCCTGCACGGCATGCCAGCAACGGCGGCAATGGCAGGTGTACCCCGCTCGAAATAAACGATCTGCATCCCCGCGGCCATTGCCAGTTGCGCGGTGCGCTGGCCGATGGAGCCGAATCCGATCACCCCCAGCGTCTTGCCCGCGATCTCCGTGCCATTGATGAATGCCTGCCGCGGCCAAAGGCCATCCGCCACTGCAGCCGACGTTTGATAGATTCCTCGCAACAACAGCATGGTGCTGCACAGCACGTATTCGGCCACCGACCGCGCGTTCGCGCCGGCAGCGGGGATGACGGAAATGCCGCGGGCCTCGCACGCGGCGACATCGATATTGTCCAGACCCACGCCAAGGCGCCCCACGACGCGTAAGGCGGGGAACGCAGTCAGCAGCTCCGGATTCACCTGCGTGCGATTGCGCACGATCAACGCGTCGGCATCGCGTGTCTCGGTCAGCAACCGGGGCAGGTCATCTACCAGCTCGGGCGCGTAGAACACATCGTGGCACTCACGCAGTAGATCGACCGCCGGCTTGTCCATCCATTCGGTAACAACGATCCGCGGGGAGCTTGCAGGCATCATAATGTCCATAGGTATGTATCTATGTACCTATTGTAGAGCTGATCGTCGCTCTCCGGATGTATCCATGCCTAGGCTCTTTGCAAGTTTCCTTTAATTGACCAAACAACCCATCCAAGGAACCCATTCATGTCCGATCGACCCACATTGAGAATCGCACTCGTGACCGGAGCCGGCAGCGGCATCGGACGCGCAGTTGCCCAAGGCCTGCTGCAGGATGGCTTGCGGGTGGCGGCGACCCTGAGCAGCAACGACGGCGACGTCGTGCGGCAGTGGGCGCTGAAGGGCAAGGGCCTGATCATGCGCTCGGAATGGGACATCGCCGAGAGCCTGGCCTCTGGGCATCTGGTTCGGGTACTGGAGGACTGGAGCCTGCCGGCCGCCGACGTGGTGGCGCTGGTGGCGCAGCGTCTTGGCATGTCCGCCAGGGTGAAGCTCTTCCTGTCGTTCCTGCAGGAGCGCTTCAAGCCTGCACCACCATGGCGGCCACGGAAGTGAGTGTGCCGCGGGCAAGTAAGCTCGGGGCCCATGAAGCAGCAGGGCACCAAGAAGAAGTCCGGCAAGAGCGGCGCACGTTCCGCCGGAACAGCCGCGGCGCCGGCCCCCAAGACATTCGCCGTGCTGGCGCGCATCGAGTCCGTATGGCCTTCGCTCGGTCCGGTGGGCCAGCGCATTGCCGCCTTCATCGTCCAGAGCCCGCAGGAAGTGGTCCACATGTCGGTGAGCGAAGTGGCGGAGCGCACCGGATGCAGCGAGGGCAGCATCGTCGGCTTTTGCAAGAACCTCGGCGCCACCGGCTTCCAGCAGATCAAGATCGCGCTGGCCCAGGAAACCGTGCAGCCGGTGCAGTTCATCCACGAAGACCTGGAGCCGAGCGACAACGTCGACCTTGCCATCCGCAAGATCTTCCAGAGCAACGTCCAGACCCTGCACGACACCCAGGCAGCGCTGGACGTCCGCGCCATGCAAAAGGCGGTCGACCTGCTCAGGAAGGCTCGGCGCATCGAAATCTATGGCATCGGAAGCGCGGCCACCATTGCCGAGGATGCCCACTACCGCATGCTGCGCATCGGGCTCGATGTCAAGGTGGCGGTCGATTCGCACGTGCAAGCCATCAGCGCCTCGCTCACCGGACCCGGCGTGGCCACGCTCACCATCTCGCACTCGGGCAGCACGCACGAGACCGTGACCGCCACGCGCCTGGCGAAGGAGGCGGGGGCGTCCACCATCTGCATCACCAATTTCGGCAAGTCGCCGATCCAGGCCTTCTGCGACGTGCTGCTGTTCACGATGGCGCGCGAGACCAGCTTTCGCACCGAGGCGATGACGAGCCGACTGGCGCAGCTCGCGATCATCGACGTGCTGATCGCCTGCCTCGCGCTCAGCGACTACGAGAAGTCGGTAAAGACACTGCGGCAGACCTTCGACGTGCTGTCGCTCAAGCGGTACTGAGGCGGCGCGTCCGTGCGCAGCAGCGCGGCCAGCGTTTTCGCCTCGGCCTGAGGCGCGTTTCCCACGAGCATGCAGCGCATGCCCAGCTGCAGTGCGCCGAGCGCGTCGGTCGAGGGGTTGTCGCCGATCACGATCGTGCTGGCCGCCTGCGCGCCCAGCCGGCGCAGGCCTTCCTCGAGCAGCAGCGGCCCGGGCTTGCCGATGATCCGCCAGGGCGCAACGCCGCTCGCGGACACCAGGGCCGCCATCAGCGCCCCGGTTTCCGGCACCACCGTGCCCCCGGGACCGGGATGGTTGTCGTCGCTGTTGGTCACCAGCAGCCGTGCGCCGCCGCGCAGCTGATTGGCCATCGTGCCGAGGCGCGCACGATTGAAATGCGGATCGAGCGCCAGCACCACGAAGTCGGCTTGCGCCTTCACCAGTTCGCATCCGATCGAGAGCGCATGGCGCTGCAGCACGGGACTGGCGGCCAGCAGCATGCGCGCATGCGGATGGTCACGGCGCATGTAGTCGATGGTCTGCTCGCCGGCCAGCACGATGTGCTCGGGCTCGACCTTCAGCCCCATGCGGGCGAGTCGCCGGGCCATGCCACGCGCGGTGTGCGTCGAGTTGTTCGAGACGATCACGTAGCGGTCGCGAAACCGCGTCAGCAGTTCGGCCGCGCCTTCGAGCGGCTCGTCTTCGCGGATCAGCGTGCCGTCAAGATCGACGATGAGGTGACGGGCTCGCGCGAGTGAGGCGCCAGCGGATGGGATGGCGCCGTTGCCATTGGACGTGGTTGCAATGCTCATGGTGTTGTGGGTTGCGCTCGCACCGGCCATCCGGTGATGGCCGAGGATTGTATTGAATATTTCTCAGTGTAGATGTCTATTGAAATGAGCTGCATTCATTCTCCTGTCATCTGCGTCTCCTAACCTCGTCGGGGTCGGGCCGGTCGATACGCCGGCCACAGCACCGTAACGAGGAACACCCCCATGAAGAAGCTTCTGACATTCGCCGCCACGCTCACGCTGGCGGCAACTGCCTTGACTTCGGCCGCCGCCCAGGGCGTGGCCGACGGCACCAAGGAACACCCGCTGCGCGTGCTCTTGATCCCGGCGGACGGCGGCACCGAATCGGGCACCAAGGCCGACTACGCGCCCGTCTTCAACGCGATCTCGCGCACCACGGGCCTGCAGTTCGATTTGAAGGTCGGCCAGTCGTACGGCGCCGTCGTCGAAGGCATGTGCCATCAACTTGCGGATATCGCGTTCTTCGGGCCTGTCTCCTACGTGCAGGCGCACAAGCGCGGCTGCGCGCAGTTGCTGGCGGTGGGCGTGGAGAAAGGCGAATCCGTCTACTACGCAGGCATGTTCGCCAAGGCCGATACGCCGATGGCTTCGGTCAAGGACGTCAAGGGCAGGCGCATGGCCTTCGGCGACGTCAACTCGGCATCGAGCTTTACTTTTCAGGTTGCCATGCTGATGGATGCGGGCCTCGATCCCATACGCGATCTCTCGGCGATCCGGATGACGGGCAGCCATGCCAACAGCCTGGCCGCGTTGGCGCAGGGCCAGGTCGACGTCGCCTCGCTCTCTTTCGACTCGTACGAGAAGGCCGTCGAACAGGGCGCCATCGATCCGAAGAAGGTCAAGGTGGTTGCCAAGAGCATCGCTATTCCCTACCCGCCGCTGGCACTCAACTCCAAGCTGCCCGAAGGGCTCAAGACACGGCTCAAGACGGCCTTCTCTACCGTCCACAAGGCGCCCGGCGTGACGCCCGACATGATCCGCGGCTACGGCGGCAAGAAGATCGATGCCTTCGACACGAAGTTCTCCGAGGACGAGTTCAACGTCGCGGCCGAGAAGCTGGCATTGCTCACCGACGAGCTCAAGGGCCAGATCCTGAAGAAGGCGGCCGAGCGTTGAATACCTCCGAACCGCACGACACGGCCCGCCCGCCCATGCTGCGCTTCGACTCCGTCGGCATGAGGTATGCGGATGGCACCGTGGCACTCAAGAGCGTGTCGCTGAACATCCCGCACGGCGAGTTTTGCGTGGTGCTCGGGGCCTCGGGGGCGGGCAAGTCCACGCTGCTGCGAATGGCCAACGGGCTCGCGAAGCCAACCAGCGGCACGGTGCAGGTAGCCGGTGTTCACATCGAGGCCCGCTCGCTGGCGGAGATTCGCCCGCGCATCGGAATGATCCACCAGCAGTTCAACCTGGTGCTGCGGTCCACCGTGGCTGTCAACGTGCTCAGCGGCACGCTGCCGGCGCTGCCGGGGTGGCGCGCGATGCTGGGCCTGTTCCCGCAACCCGCGCGGCGCAAGGCCTGCGAACTGGTCGATGCAGTCGGGCTGCAGGAACAGCACCTGAGTCGCCGCGCCAGCGAACTTTCGGGCGGCCAACAGCAGCGCGTCGGCATCGCACGCGCCTTCATGCTCGACCCGCCGCTGGTGCTGGCCGATGAGCCCGTGGCGAGCCTGGACCCCCAGGCCAGTGTGGAAGTGCTGGCGCTGCTCAGGCGCCAGGCGCGCGAGCGCGGCACTACCGTGCTGTGCAGTCTCCACCAGGTGGACCTGGCACGCGCATTCGCCGACCGCATCGTCGCCCTGCGCGACGGTTGCGTCGTATTCGACGGTCCGCCGGACGCGTTCGACGTCTCGGCCTCGCGCGCGATCTACGGCAGGGGCGCCATGCGCCCGGTGGCCGCGCTCCCCGAACTGCATTCCGAGCCAGAGCTGGCGCTGAGAACAGCATGATGGAACAGACCCTGAACCCGACCCTCGGGAGCGCAGAGCGGCGGCCCGCATCCGCATGGGAGATGGAACGCCCCTTCGGAACGCGCACGGTGATCGCCATCGTGCTGGCGTTCATTCTGTGCCTGGTGACGGGCCACCGTGTGGAGATGGACCGCATGCTGGCGCTCAGTGGCGAAGGCATGCTTGCTGCAGTCGGCCTGCGCGAGAGCTCGCAGGTATCGGCCGGCATGGCGCAGATAGCGAACTCGCTGTTTCCTGTCCAGATCTCCGAGCGTACCGAGGTGGCGCGCATCGACAACTTCGATCGAAATCATCTGCCCTGGCTGGCCCATGTGGAGGAACAGGAGACCCGCACGCGTCGCCTCAACCCAGGAACGCTGCAGATGGAGGAAACAGTCGAGCACCGCGAGGTTTTGGTCGAACCGCTGGGCTACCTGTGGCACGTGTCCAGCAAGATGCTCGAAACGCTGGAGATCGCGCTGTGGGCGACGCTGCTGGCGGTGCTGTTCAGCCTTCCCCTCGCATGGTTCAGTGCACGCAACTACACGCTGAATCGGCTCAGCTATGGGCTCGCGCGTGGCCTGGTGAGCATGCTGCGCGCCGTGCCCGAGTTGGTGACCGCGCTCTTCCTCGTGCTGGCATATGGCTTCGGACCGATCGCCGGTGTGCTCGCGCTTGCACTGCACTCGGCCGGCTTTCTCGGCAAGTTCTACGCCGAGGACGTCGAGACCGCCGACGACAAGCCGCAGGAAGCCCTGCGCGCCATCGGCGCCGGCAAGCTCAAGGTGATGCGCTTCGCGGTGCTGCCGCAGCTGATGCCGCAGTTCATCGGCTACACGCTGTACGTGCTCGATCGCAACGTGCGCATGGCCACCGTGGTCGGCCTGGTGGGCGCCGGCGGCATCGGCCAGGAGCTCAAGGGGCGCTACGACATGTACAACTATTCGCACGTCGGAACGATCCTGATCGCGATCTTCCTGACTGTCTTCCTTCTCGACCAGATCGCAGCGCGCATGCGCCGCCGCTTCGCCTGAGGCGGATCCACGCCCCGGACCTCTGCACACCCTCCCCTTTTTCATGGACATCTCTCAACCAAGGAATCCCGCAATGAAACCTGTCTTCCCCACCCGCGGCGTCTGCGCCGCCGCTCTTCTACTGAGCCTCGCCGCGTGCGGCGGCGGTGGCTCCGGCTCCGATGCCGGCGCATTGGGTGCGACGGCACCCGGCAGCGGCCAGGCGCCGGCCGCGCAGAAGCCCAACGGCGCGACGGCCGATGGCTCGACCGCGGACAACGCCTCCTCGCCATCCGTGACCTGGGCGCCCTGATCCGCCCCCTCCTCGTCCCTTCCATCTTCGAATTGCCACCATGACCACGAACAATCCCCAACGACGCGACTTCCTTCGCAAGACCGCCGGCTCCCTGGGCGCCGCGACCGCCCTCACCATGCTGCCGCCCTCCATCCAGCGCGCACTCGCGGTCCAGGCGGACGTAAGGAAGCGCACCATCGAGGACGTCCAGCACATCGTCATCCTGATGCAGGAGAACCGCAGCTTCGACCACTACTTCGGCACCATGCGCGGCGTGCGCGGCTTCGGCGACCGCTTCCCGATTCCGCTGGCGAGCGGCAAGTCGGTGTATTTCCAACCCAACCCCAGCGGCGGCGCGGAGATCCAGCCCTTTCGCCGCGATTCCAGGACCGGCAGGGCGCTGATCGGATCCGGCACGCCGCACAATTTTCCCGATCAGCAGGCGGCGTGGAACCAGGGAAAGATGGATCGCTGGATCCAGTTCAAGAACCAGGCGACGATGGGCTACTACCTGCGCGACGACATTCCGTTCCAGTTCGCGCTGGCCGATGCCTTCACGATCTGCGACGGCTATCACTGTTCCGTCCTCACCGGCACCGACCCGAATCGCATCATCTTCTGGTCGGGCTCCAACTTCAACCCGGAACTGCGCAAGCAGGGCATCAACAGCACGCACGCTGATTCCGAGCCCGTCAACTCGCGCTGCTGGCCCAGCCCGTCCAGATGGGTCGCGGACAGGGCGCAGCAGGCAGACGGGTCGGGTCAGATCGATCCCGCAACGGGTACCTACAACTACAAGTACGTCAACAACGCCTTCAAATGGGCCACGTTGCCGGATGTCCTGCAGAAGGCGGGCATCAGCTGGCACATCTACCAGAACATGAACAACAACTGGACGGGCGCCATGCACGGCTGCCTGGCCTTCCAGAGTTTCCGCACTGCACAGCCGGGTTCGCCGATCTATGAGCACGGCCTGACGGGCGGCCCCGCGACGGCTGACGGCGCTGTCAATTTCCTCGCCCAGCTCAAGCAGGACGTGATGAACGACACCCTGCCGCAGGTTTCGTGGGTGCTGCCCACGCAGGCCCTGGCCGAGCATCCCGGCAGCAGCGAAGGCACTGCCGGCGCCGCCGACTTCATCTCGGACGTGCTGGACGCGCTGACGTCCAATCCGAAGGTCTGGAGCAAGACGGCCCTTTTCGTGACCTTCGACGAGAACGACGGCTTCTTCGACCATCTGCCGATGCCGGCGGTGCCGTCGTATGACGTCAATGGCAACCTGATGGGCAAGTCCACCGTGGCGTTGGACGGCGAGTATTTCGACGCCTCCGTGGGCAACTACCTGAACGTCAATGACACCACCAGCGGCAAGATTCGCCCGTGGGGCCTGAGTTCGCGCGTGCCGATGTACGTGGTGTCGCCGTGGAGCAAGGGCGGCTGGGTCGATTCGCAGGTGTTCGACCACACCTCCGTGGGCATGTTCCTGGAGAAGCGTTTCGGCATCACGGTGGACGCCATCAGCCCGTGGCACCGCGCAGTCTGCGGCGACCTCACCTCCTGCTTCGACTTCGTCAGCCCGAACGACCCGGTCTTCCCCAAACTGCCCGACACGAGCAACTTCCCCGCGATCAATGCGGCGCAGAGGCTGCTGCCCACGGCCCCCGTGACGACTGCGCCCGCCACGCCGCAGCCGCTGTTCCAGGAGACCGGCGTGCGCCCGTCGCGTGCACTCCCCTACGAGCTGCACACCAGCGCGCGGGTGGAGTCGCGCGGCATGCTCTCGCTGGTGTTCGCCAACAGCGGCAAGCAGGGCGCCGTCTTCCACGTCTACGACAAGCTGCACCTGGACCGCATTCCGCGCCGCTACACCGTGGAGGCCGGCAAGACACTGACCGACAGCTGGAACACCGGCGCCTCCGACAGCGGCAAGTACGAGCTCTGGGTCTACGGCCCCAACGGCTTCGTGCGCACCTTCAAGGGCGATGCGCTGTTCCACGACACTGCGGCTTTCAAGCCCGAAGTCCAGATCGGCTACCAGGCCCGCAGCGGCCATCTCTACCTGAGGGTGCACAACAGCGGCAGGGAAGCCGGCCGCGTCACGATCACGGCCAACGCCTACAGCAAGCATGGCCCGTGGACGATGGACATCAAGCCCGGCGAGGCCGAGACGCAGCAATGGAACCTTCAGACGAGCGGCGACTGGTACGACTTCACCGTCAGCGCCGAGAACTTCGAGCGCCGCTTCGCCGGCCGGGTGGAAAGCGGCAGGCCGGGCGTCAGCGATCCGGCCATGGCGCTGCATCTGCAGGGCTGACGCCGAGGGCGCCCAGGGAGGGCGGCTGTCGCTTGTCGCGCGCCCATGGGATTGCATAGGTCCAGACAAAGCAAAATGGCTTGCGAGAAGAGATTCTCGCAAGCCATTGCCTTGTTTGCCACCTTATGAGTCGAAGCGCATGGCGCCTCGCTCATGGTTCATGCAGTCATCGGGTTGCGGTGCCAATCGCGGCCGCCGCGCTGCGCCTTACGGGACGACGTTCCATCGTGAACTGCGGCGGAACCACGGTAGCCTGGAAAACCCGAATATTTCGCGAGCAATGAGGTACCTCAGAACTCGGTCCACTCGCCCGCCGCTTGGCCGGCCACGGCGAGGCGAGGTGAGGCGGGGCTCTTTTCTCGAGGGTTCGCCAGGGGGCTTGGGCGTGGCTTCGGTGCCGCCCCACGCGCGCCGGCCCCGGCGGCGTGCAATGGCTTGATGCGCCCCAAACTCAGTGCAGCGTTGTCCAGCTTGAACACGCCCACCGCTTCGACCAAGCTGCCGGCCTGCTCCTGCATCGACTGCGCCGCAGCCGCCGCCTCTTCCACCAGCGCCGCGTTTTGCTGCGTCACCTGGTCCATCTGCGTGATTGCCTGGTTGATCTGCTCGATCCCCGAGGTCTGCTCCTGGCTCGCCGCCGTGATCTCGCCCATGATGTCGGTCACCCGGCGCACGCTGCCCACGATTTCATCCATCGTTCGGCCGGCTTCACCCACCAGTGCGGTGCCCGCAGCCACGCTGCCGACGGATTCATCGATGAGCCCCTTGATCTCCTTGGCCGCAGCCGCGGAGCGTTGCGCAAGGTTGCGCACCTCGGACGCTCTCGTTGCTCAGAATGAGCGCCGTGCGGTAGGCTCCGCGCCCCGCCGCCTTGGCGTCTTCCACGAGTTTCTTGCGCCAGCGCATCCGCTCGGCGGGCGAATGAACGGGTGGCTCATGAAGCAGCGAGCGGCTGACGTCGAGCAGTTGACGCGACGAGACCAGGCAAAGTGGATGGCGGCCCGTTCGGGCTGAGCCTGATAGGCTTCCCTTTCATGGCGCAGCGCATCTTCCTGATCGACAGGCGACAGAGCATGCCGCCGTCGGCGATGTACGCTCTGGCCTTCTCCAAGGCTAAGGAGGCTGCCCTGAGCAAGGCTTTCTCGGTGCTGGCCCTGTCCAATTGTCGTCGTTTCAAGATTTTTCCCTTTTCAAGTTGGCTTCGCTAGGTGAGTCGTTCGATCGGATTGCAGAGAGAGGGCTGAGCGAATGAGCTTCCCTTCTGCAAAGACCCGAAGCGCATACCTGTGTTCACCTCCCTCCACTCCACCTCCGCCAAGCTTGCCCGGACAGCACCGGCAGCTCTCGTGACCGAGCCACGCTCCTGATCAACAGCTGCCCCAGCACCGCCACGGCGATATTGAGTGCAAGCGCGATGAGGCCTGTGTAGAGCGTGTAGCTGCTCCCGCCAAGCACGAAGGTATGCACCGGCTTGATGCCGTCAGCCAAGGCAAGCCAGCTGCCGCCGGCGATGCCGGTGGCCCAGCCCGCGAGCAGCGCGGGCGCGCGAAACCAGCCGGCGAAGAGGCCGAACACCACCGCTGGAAAGGTTTGCAGGATCCAGACGCCCCCGAGCAGCTGCAGGTCGAGCGCAAACTGCGTCGGCAGGAAGAGGATGAACACCAGCGCGCCGACCTTGACGACGAGCGACACGATCTTCGCGACCTTGGCTTCGCCGGCCGGCGAGATGTCGGGCCGCACATAGGCCTTCCAGAAGTTGCGCGTGAACAGGTTGGCGGCGCCGATCGACATCACCGCGGCCGGCACCAGTGCGCCGATGGCGATGGCGGCGAAGGCGAAGCCGCTGAACCACGGCGGGAACAGCGCGTTGAAGAGCGCGGGCACCACGTCGTTGTTGCTCTTGACCGTGAGATGGGCGGCATGCGCCATATAGCCCAGCAGAGCGATCAGGCCCAGTAGCACCGTGTAGGCCGGCAGGAAGACGGCGTTCTTGCGGATCGTGTTGGCGCTCTTGGCCGCGAAGATGCCCGTCAGCGTGTGCGGGTACATGAAGGCGGCCATGGCCGACCCGAGCGCCAGGCTCGCAAAGGGCAGCATCTGGCCGGGCTTCAGCGTGAGGCCGGTCGCTCCGCCCTTGGCCGTGAAGGCCTCGCCGGCGGCGCGAAACACGCTGCCGTAGCCGCCCAGCTTCATGGGTACCAGCACCACCGCCACCAGCACCACGATGTAGATCATCAGGTCCTTGACGAAGGCAATCAGCGCCGGCGCCCGCAGCCCGGCCGAATAGGTGTAGAGCGCGAGGATGGCGAAGGCGGCCGCCAGCGGCAGCTCGCCCGTCAGCCCCAGCGCCTTGATGACCACTTCCATGCCGACGAGCTGCAGCGCGATGTACGGCATGGTGGCCACGACGCCCGTCACGGCAATCGCGAGTTCGAGGGCGCGTGATCCGTAGCGGCCGTAGACCACGTCGGCCGCCGTCACATGGCCGGCGCGCTGTGCGGCGCGCCAGAGCCTGGGCATGATGATGAAGACGATGGGGTAGACAAGGATCGTGTAGGGCAAAGCGAAGAAGCCATAGGCGCCCACCGCGTAGACCAGCGCCGGAACGGCGATGACGGTGTACGCCGTGTAGAAGTCGCCGCCCACCAGGAACCAGGTGATCCAGGTGCCGAAGTTCCGGCCGCCGAGGCCCCATTCGTCGAGGTGCGCGCCCTTGGCCTCCCCACCGGTCTGCCAGCGCGAGGCGGCGAAACCCATCACCGTGACCAGCAGGAAGAAGAAGACGAAGACGGCCAGCGCGGTCCAATGAATCTGTCCTTCCATCATGCTTCTCCGCTCTCGTACTCGTGCCGATACACGATCCAGATCAGCAGTGCCGTGAGCGGTACCCACAGCAGCTGGTACCAATAGAAGAAAGGAAAGCCGACCAGCGCAGGCAATTCGCTGTTGTAGAACGGCAGCCACAAGAGCCCGATGAAGGGCAGCAAGAGCAGGACTCGCATGCGTGTTGTTCCTCTGTAGTGATTCGTTATGGGTGCGGAAGCGTTTGGGGCGAAGCGCACACCCTCCACGGCCGAAGCCATGGAGGGTGCGCGGCGGCAGTCATGCAGTCATGGGTTACCGATGCCCATCGCCGCCGCGGCACTGCGCGTTTGAGGACGATCGCCCGTGTACTGCGGCGGAATGACGCTGCCTGGGAAGGCTTCGCGGCGCAGGTTCTGATTCGGCGCATGCGCGGCGGCGACGGCTTCGGCCTGCACCTTGGCGCGGTCGGTCGAGGCGGTTACTACCGAGGGCTCGACGGCCGAAGCGCCCTCGGCATACGGGTTCGGGCTGTGTGCGGCGGCGACGGCCTCTGCCTGCACGTCGGCACGGCTGCTGGCCGTGGTCAGCGGATGCACGCCTTCATAGGTCTCGGCGCGGGCGCCGGCGGCAGCGAGAAGGAAAAAGCCGATCGTGGGGATGAGTTTCAAGGTCTTCATTGAACGTCTTTCACAAGTTGTGAGTGAATGCGGAAACGGGGGAGAAGACAGCGATCTCATCCGATGCCTCGTGCGAATGGCTTCGCTTGAGCGGACGATTCCCCGGCGGCCGCGGATGCTTGTTGTCGCACGCGCTGCGAGAGCGCCAGAACCGAGAAAGTCAGACCGCGGCGTCGCGCCGGATCACCCGCAGGAGATCGTCGATGCCGTCCTGGAGAAAGCCCAGCGTGGCCTCGTCGACGAGCCTGCCGTCCACGATCTTCTGGTGGGCCGAGCCGATGACCGTCTGCGGCCGGTGCACCAGCTTCGCCGCGATGGCGGTCAGCACCTCGGTCAACTGGGCCTGCGCGCGGACGCCGCCGGTGAACGCGGTGGACGAGGTCAGCGTCAGCACGGGTTTGCCGCTCAGTGTCGACTGACCGAAGGGGCGCGATGCCCAGTCGAGCGCGTTCTTGAGCACGCCGGAGATGCTGTGGTTGTATTCGGGCGATGCGATCACCAGCCCGTCCGCCGCGCCGATGGCGGCACGCAGGCGGGCTACCGCCTCCGGCGGGGTGGTGGTATCTGCATCCTGGTCGTAGGGCGGCAGGTCGTACAGCGGCAGAATCTGCAGGCTCGCGCGCTCTTCGACGGAGGCCCCGAGGCTCGCGAGGATGGCGGTATTGAAGGAGCCCTTTCGCAGGCTGCCGGAGATGCCGAGAAGGCGGGGCTTGAGAGAGTTGTCGCTCATGAAGCTTTGGCGTTGAGGGATGCGCATGTCGCGCTTTCATTCATTTGCTGCGGGATCGCATCGCTTGCGCGGCTAGCAGGACACCCACCGCGATCCACGGCAGCCCGCCCGCGAGCCATCCATATGAAGCCGGCAGCAGCAGCCCGATCAGGTCATCGATCCAGCAGCCGTAGCTGCACAGCTTCCGGCCGGAGGCAGTGAAGCTCAGGCCCACGAGGAAAGCAGCCGCGGCAACGACGAGTTGAGCCTTCATGGCCGGTTCACTGGCCTGTCCAGCCCCGCCTCGGCGAGTGCGCACAGTGCGATGGCCGACCAGTCGTGGCCATCGCCCGCACCGTGCGAGCGTGCCGCGAGGAAGCGGTCGCGCACCAGGCTCGCCAACGGCATTGGCACCCCGAGCGCTTCGGCGGCGGCCAGCATCAGGCGGTTGTCCTTCTGCCCGAGCGGCAGCGAGAAACCGGCGGGTTCGAAGCGCTGCGACGCGATCAGGGGGCCGTAGATCTTGTAGGGAGCCGCGTTGAAATTCGCGCTGGTCAGCAGATCGACCAGATGCATCGGATCGATGCCCGCCCTGCCCGCCACCGAGCAGGCCTCGCCCAGTGTCTCGATCACGACCGAGAGCATGAAGTTGCCGATCAGCTTCACCAGGTTGGCCTGCGACGGGTCCGCGCCCACGATGCCGACCGACTGGCCGAGCTGTTCCAGCAGGGGCACGGCGACCTTCAGGTCCTCGTCCGAGCCTGCCACCATGATGAAGAGCCTGCGCGCGGCGGCCGCGTCCGGCCTGCCGAACACGGGCGCGGAGACGAAGCCGATGCCTGCATCGCGATGCCTCGACGTGAGTTCTCGCGCGGCCGCCACGCTGATGGTGCTCATCGAAATGTGCAATGAGCCCGGCTTCAGCCCGGCGAGCAGGCCGGCCTCGCCGAAGCTGACCGCGTTCACGGCGGCATCGTCGGCCACCATCGTGAAGACGACGTCGGCCGCATGCGCGGCCTGCGCGGGGCTCACCGCGACGCCGGCGCCCGCGTCGCGCAACGGCTGCGCGGCTGCGGGACTGCGGTTGAAGACATGAAGCGCGTGGCCGGAATCGATCAGGTTGCGCGCGATGGCGGAGCCCATCGATCCGAGGCCGACAAAGCCGATCTGGGTGGCCATGCGATCAGTCCTTCCGCGTCGGCGGCGCCATGAACTCGGGTCCGACAGGGTCGGTGATGTGCCGCGCCAGCAGCGCATCGATGTCGCGCAGGTCGCCGTCGCTCAGCTTCCAGCCGAAGGCTGCATCGACGCCGGCGAGCTGGTCCGGCCGGCGCGCGCCCCAGAGCGCGATCGTCGGACCCTGATCGAGGATCCAGCGTATCGCCAGCGCCAGCACCGACTTGTCGTGGCGCTCGTGCGCGAAGCGCTCCAGCGCATCGACGGCCGCCAGGTACTGGCTGAAGCGCGGCTGCTGGAACTTGGGGTCGGTGCTGCGAAGGTCGTCGCCCGGAAAGACGGTGTCCGCACGCATGCGGCCCGACAGCAGGCCGCGGCACAAGGCGCCGTACGCGAGGACCGTCAGCCCGTGCTGCCTGGCATAAGGCAGCACGTCGTTCTCGATGCTTCGCTCGAACAGGTTGTAGGGCGGCTGTACCGTGGCCAGCAGCGTCTTGCGGCTGAAGCTCTCCATCTGCGACGGCGAATAGTTGCTCACGCCGATGGCGAGGATCTTTCCCTCGCGCCGGAGCCTCTCCAGCTGCGCGGCGGTCTCGTCGTGCGGCACGAGCGGGTCCGGCCAGTGGACCTGGTAGATATCGATGCGGTCCGTGCGCAGCCGGCGCAGCGACTGCTCGACCTCGGTGCGGATGCGTGCCGCCGTCGCGTTGCGCCGCACCGACCCGTTCGGCCAGTCCAGGCCCGCCTTGGTGGTGATCACGGTCTTGTCGCGCAGACCGCCCGCCAAGGCCTCGCCGACGATTTCTTCCGAGTGACCGAAGCCGTAGACCGGCGCGGTGTCGATGAGGTTGATGCCCGAGTCGACGGCAGCGCGGATGGTCGCGATGGACTGCGCGTCGTCCGTGCCGCCCCACATCCAGCCGCCGATCGCCCAGGTGCCGAGGCCCACGCGCGAGACAGGTTTCGCGATGCCTTCGATATGAAGTGTTTCCATGTGATCGTCATGCGTTGAAGGAACGCTTTGAATCTAGTCAAAAGGACGATGAATGGATTTCAACGGTCCATTAAACTGGGCACAACGATGCCCGCCTTTACCCGCTCCGAACTGGCCGATCTGAATGTGTTCATGGCAGTCGCGCGACGGCAAAGCTTTCGCCAGGCTGCCATCGAACTCGGCCTCACCACTTCCGCACTGAGCCACTCGATCAAGAACCTCGAGACGCGGCTGGGCGTGAAGCTGCTCAATCGCACCAGCCGCTCGGTGGTGCCGACGGTGGCCGGTAGCGCGCTCGCCGACAAGCTGGAACGCGGCTTCCAGGCGATCGGCGATGCATTGGCCGAACTGGATGTATATCGCGGCGTGCCCGCGGGGCGGCTTCGCATCAATGTGCCGCGCGACGCCTCCCGACTTCTGCTCGGGCCGATACTGCCCGAATTCTTCGCAGCCTATCCGGACGTCCAGCTCGAGATCACCGTCGAGGACCGCCTGGTCGACATCGTGGGCGACGGCTACGACGCCGGCATCCGCTACGGCGGCACCGTACCGCAGGACATGGTGGCGGTGCCACTGACGCGGCCCTTGCGCTGGGTGGTCGTCGGCTCGCCGGAGTATCTCGCGCGTCACGGCCGCCCTTCGCAGCCCATGGACCTGATGCACCATACATGCGTGCGCATGCGCATCGGCGACAACTCGATCTACAAGTGGGAACTCGGCAGCGGCGACGAAGCTTGCGAGATCGATGTTCCCGGCCCCGTGAGCGCCAACGAGACCGAGACCTCGGTGCAGGCCGCGATCGACGGCGTCGGCCTAGCCTATTGCCTGGAGCGGCGCGTGAGCGAGGAAGTCAAGGCAGGGAAACTGGAGGTCGTGCTGGCGGAGTGGACCGCCATCGGGCCACCGTTCTTCGTCTACTACCCCAGCCGCCGCCAGATGCCGCCGGGGCTGCGCCAGCTGATCGACAGCATCCGCGCAGCGAACCTGCCCTGAGGCTGCGCGAGCGAGGTCGCAGCGCTGTCCACGCGACGCGTTGCGCTCGCTTCGATGAAATTCTCTCAACGCCCCGTTGAATCGCAGCCCTTTGGCTGGAGGAGCGATGGCCGCAGAATTTCCGCTCATTCGAAGCTCGCATCGAAATCCACGGAGCACCATTGAGCGAACACAACGAATCCTTTTTCTCCGTCACCCGACGGGACCTTCTGGTCGCCGGCGCCATCACGGGCAGTGGTCGGTCCATCTTCCTCCGCGCCCCTCAACGAAGCCGCGCTGCCGTCTTCACAGGGCATGCCATCGGCCGTGCCGATCCAACTGGTCGCCAACGGCACGACGCACCAGCTCGAGCTGGACCCGAGGGTGACGCTGCTCGACGCGGTGCGCGAGCATCTGCAACTCACCGGCAGCAAGAAGGGATGCGATCACGGCCAGTGCGGCGCCTGCACCGTGATCGTCAACGGGCGGCGCATCAACAGCTGCCTCAGCCTCGCCGTGATGCACGATGGCGAGACGATCACGACGATCGAGGGCCTGGGCTCGCCCGAGCGTCTGCACCCATGCAGGCGTCCTTCGTCAAGCATGACGGCTTCCAATGCGGCTTCTGCACGCCGGGCCAGATCTGCTAGTCCGTCGCCGTACTGCGCGAAATTCGCGATGACATACCGAGCCATGTGACGCGCGACTTGCTGGAGGTCGGCTACTCCGACGAGGAGGTGCGCGAAAGAATGAGCGGCAACATCTGCCGCTGCTCCGCCTACCCCAACATCGTCGCTGCGATACGGGAAGTTCATGAGGAGGGAGCGCGATGAGACCCTTCACCTACGAACGAGCGGCAACGGCCGCCGAAGCAGCCGCCGCTGCGGCCCGCGCGCCTGGCGCGAAGTTCATCGCCGGCGGCACCAATCTGCTCGACCTCATGAAGCTGCAGATCGAGACGCCGGCGCACCTCATCGACGTGAATCGCCTCGGTCTCAATCGCATCGAGCCGACGTCGGAAGGAGGACTCCGGATCGGCGCTGCCGTTCGCAACACCGACCTCGCCGCCGACCAGCGTGTGCGGCGTGACTACGGCGTGCTTTCGCGCGCCCTGCTCGCAGGCGCAAGCGGGCAGCTCCGGAACAAAGCGACGACCGGCGGCAACCTGCTTCAGCGCACACGCTGCCCGTACTTCTATGACACCACCAAGCCCTGCAACAAGCGCACGCCTGGCGCTGGCTGCGCGGCCATAGGCGGATTCAGCCGCAATCTCGCGATCATGGGCGTGAGCGACGCCTGCATCGCCACCCATCCTTCCGACATGGCGGTTGCCTTGCGTGTCCTCGATGCGGCGGTCGAGACGGTCGACCCCCAAGGCACCACCCGCTTCATTCCGATCGCCGAACTGCACCGGCTGCCGGGCGACACACCGCACGTCGAAGCCAATCTTCGGCCAGCCGAGTTCATCACCTCCGTGGTGCTGCCCAAGCCGCTCGGCGGCACGCATCTGTACCGGAAGGTGCGGGACCGCAGCTCGTATGCCTTCGCGAATGTCTCCGTCGCCGTCGTCGTGGCCGACGGCGTCCAGCGTTTCGCATTCGGGGGCCTGGCCCACCGACCGTGGCGCGTCGAGGCGGCCGAGCGCGAGACCAGCCCGGAGGCCATTGCCGAGGCGGTGCTCGCCGGCGCTCGCCCGAGCTCTCAGAACGCCTACAAGCTGAAGCTGACCCAGCGCACGCTCGCTGCGGTGCTGCAGGAGGCGCGCTCATGACCGACTACCACTTCGACCGGCCTGCCGGCCTCAACCCGATCGATCAACAAACCGTCGTCGGAAAGCCGCTCGACAGAATCGACGGGCCACGCAAGGTCTCTGGCCAGGCGCCCTATGCGCAGGACTACCGCGAGGGCATGGCGAACACGGCCTACGGCTTCGTCGTCGGCGCCGGCATCGCGGCCGGCCGCATCGCGCGCATCGACACCCGCGATGCCGAGGCGGCCTCGGGCGTGCTGCATGTCATGACGCATCGCAATGCACCCAGGCAGGGCCCGCGCAAGGATGAGCTGGCCCCGCAGCTCGTCGGGCCGCAGGTGCACCATTACGACGAAGCCGTGGCGCTGGTCGTCGCGGCGACCTTCGAGCAGGCGCGTCATGCCGCCAAGCTGGTTCGCGTCTCGTACGTGTCCAGGAAAGGGCGCTTCGACCTCGCGCGGGAAAAGCCCCATGCGGTCAAGCCGCCGGTCACACAGGAGCCCGACAGCGCCGCGGGCGATTTTGCGCGGGGCTTCGCGGCCGCTCCCGCGCAGCTGGACGTGAGCTACACCACGCCCGACCAGAGCCACATGATGATGGAGCCCCATGCCACCATCGCCCGCTGGGAGGGGAATCGCCTGACCGTGTGGACCTCGAACCAGATGGTCCATTGGGCGATTCGTGACCTTGCAGGAACCCTGATGATCCCGAAGGACAACGTGCGCGTGGTCTCTGCCTTTGTCGGCGACGGCTTCGGGGGCAAGCTGTGGATCCAGTCGGACGCGGTGCTCGCGGCGCTGGGCGCGCGAGCCGTCGGACGGCCGGTCAAGCTGGGGCTCGCGCGGCCGCAGATCATGAACAACACCGCTCATCGGCCGGCGACGATCCAGCGTCTGCGGATCGGCACCGATCCCCAGGGGCGCATCCTGGCCATCGGTCACGAGGTCTGGTCCGGCAACCAGGCCGGCCGGAATATCAAGAACGCGGCCCAGCAGACACGGCTGCTCTATGCCGGCAAGGACCGCATGACCTCGCATCGGCTCGCCGAGATGGACTTGCCGGTGGGCCACGCGATGCGCGCGCCCGGCGAGGCGGTGGGGCTGCTCGCGCTCGAAGCCGCGATGGACGAGCTCGCCGAGAAGCTGAACAAGGATCCGGTTGAACTGCGCATCATCAATGACGTGCAGTTCGATCCCGAGAAGGGACCGAACCGGCCCTTTTCGACGCGCAAGCTCGTCGAGTGCCTGCGTCGTGGAGCGGAAGAATTCGGCTGGTCGAAGCGCAATCCCAAGCCCGGCCAGGTCCGCGAGGGCAATTGGCTGATCGGCATGGGGGTCGCCTCTGCCATCCGCAACAACCTGGTGCAGGATTCGGGCGCACGCGTAACACTGCGCCCCGATGGCAGCGTCCTGGTCGAGACGCAGATGACCGACATCGGCACCGGCAGCTACACCATCATCGCCCAGACCGCGGCCGAGATGCTCGGCCTCTCGATCGACAAGGTCGAGGTCCGCCTGGGAGACAGCCGCTTCCCTGCCTCGGCCGGTTCGGGCGGCTCCTGGGGAGCCAACAGCGCCACGGCCGGTGTCTTCGCCGCATGCGAGCAACTTCGCCGGCAGATCGCGCAGAGGGCGGGATTGACCGGCGCCGACCTTAAGCTATCGCGATGGGCAGGTTCATGCCGGCGGCCGGTCGATGTCGCTCGCGCAGGTGGCGGGTCCGGTCGGGATCAGCGCCGACGGCACGATCGTCTTCGGCGATCTGGAAAAGCGATACGCGCAGGCGGGCTTCGGTGCGCATTTCTGCGAGGTGGCCGTCGACCGGTTCACCGGCGAGACGCGGATCCGCCGGCTGCTGAGCGTCGCCGCCGCGGGCCGCATTCTCAATCCCAAGTTGGCGCGCAATCAATGCCTCGGCGGGATGACCATGGGCATCGGCGCGGCGCTGATAGAAGAGTGCGTGGTCGACACCCGCTACGGCTACTTCGTCAATCACGATCTCGCCGAATACCACGTCCCGGTCCACGCCGACATTCCCGACATGGATGTGATCTTCCTCGAGGAACTGGATGACAAGTCGTCGCCGATGAAGGCTAAGGGAGTGGGCGAACTCGGCATCTGCGGCGTTGGCGCAGCGGTTGCGAATGCGGTCTACAACGCGACCGGCGTGCGGGTCCGCAACTATCCTCTCACCATGGACAAACCGCTGGACGGATTGGCCTAGGGGTTGAAGCAGCAGCCCTATCGACCCTACTTCTTGCGCGCGCGCCCCGCGCTCGCGAGCACGAGTGCGTCGCGAAAGCGCGTCACCAGCGCATCGCTTTCGCCTGTACGGCGCCAGATGACCGAGATCGACATGCCGGTGAGGTCTACCGAGACCGGCAGCTTGTGCAGGTGACCCGAAGCCACGTGCCGCCGTACCACCGCCAGCGGCGCCACGGCGAGCAGGTCGGTGGTGGCCACCATGTCCATGTTGGAGTGAACGGACACGGATTCGACGGTAGGCAGAGGAGGCGTCAGCCCGCGCATGAGAAACAGTTCGTCGAACAGCAGGCGCGACGACGACGGCAGCGGCGGCAGGATCCATTGCTGTTCGCCAAGCGTGCGCAGACCCACCGAGCGCTGCACGGCGAGAGGATGGCCGACGCGACACACCAGGCACCTGGGCTCGTCGAACAGCTTGGTCTGCGCGAGCTGCGATCTTCCCGCCGATCGGGCCCACGCCGAGCCGATCCGGCCGACGACGCAATCGAGTTCACCGCGCATCAGCTGGTCCGTCAGCCCGTCGACAGTTCCCTCGGAGATTTCGACGCGCACATGGCCAGCCGACGCGAGGAAGCTGCGCATCGCGCTGGGAATGAGCTCGACCATCGCGATCGTCAGCGCGCCGACGCGCAGGCGCTGCCGCGCGTGCTGCTCCGCGAACAGTGCCTCGTCGCGTGCCGAGTCGACCTCGGCCAGCGCAATGGAAAAGCGGCGCAGGGCCGCTCGGGCGCCCGGCGTCAGGCTCACGCCGCGCGGGCTGCGCTGGACCATCTGGAGATCGAAGATGGACTCGAGTTCTCTCAGCATCGCGCTCACGGCGGGCTGCGTCAGGTTCAGGGCTTCGGCGGCACGCGTGATGGACCCTTCGGTCTCCAGCAAGCCCAGCAGGTGCAGATGCCTGAGCTTGAGATGCCCGTAGGCGAACTGTCGCGTTTCCTGCGTCATGACAAGCCATCAGCTTTTTCTATTGCCTCATAGGAATTATGCGCTTTGACGCGCGCATGAGTTCCCAGAGACTGGGATCCATTCAGGATGGAAGCGCTCTTCTTTTTTCCTGGCCCCTACAGATGCATTTGGGATGAACCATGAGAAAACTTATTGCCGCAGTTTCTGCCCTCGGGCTCGCCGGCCCCCTGGCCCTGGCGCTCGCGCCTGCGCAGGCGGCTGACTACCCCGACAAGCCGATCCGGCTGATCACGCCCTTCCCGCCGGGAGGCGGAACGGACGCGGTGGCGCGCATCGTCGGCGACAAGCTCGCGGAGCTGCTCGGGCAAGCCGTCGTGGTCGACAACAAGGGCGGCGCCGGCGGAAGCCTGGGCACCGAACAGGCGGCGCGCGCGGCACCCGACGGCTACACGCTGGTGCTGGGCAGCAGTGCCACCCACGCGGTCAACCCCAGCCTCTACAGCAAGCTGGGCTACGACCCCATCGCCGACTTCGCGCCCGTGTCGCCGGTGGCGTCGACCCCGCTGCTCCTGATGGTCAGCCCCTCGATGCAGGTGAAGAACGTGGCCGAGCTCATCGCGCTGGCAAAGACGAAGCCGGCCGGCGCAGGCCTGAGCTATGCGTCTGCCGGACCGGGTTCGGCCCAGCATCTGGGCGGCGAGTTGTTCAAGACGATGTCGGGCGCGAACCTGCTCCACGTTCCGTACAAGGGCGCCGGTCCGGCCATGGCCGACGTGCTGGCCGGCCATGTGGACATGATGTTCGACACCATGCCTTCCGCGTTGCCGCAACTGCGCTCGGGAAAGCTGCGGGTCCTGGGGATCAGCAGCGCGGCGCGCAATGCCGGCCTGCCCGATGTTCCGGCCATCGCCGAGGCCGTGCCCGGCTACGAACTCGTGACGTGGTACGGCCTCTTCGCGCCCAAGGGCACGCCGCCCGCCATCGTGGAGCGCCTCAATCGCGAGGTCCAACGCGTCCTTGCGTCCAAGGAGGTGCAGGAGAAGTTCAAGACCGCCGGCATCGACGTCAACTGGTCCTCCTCGGCCGACTTCTCGGCGCTCGTGAAGCGCGAAGTTCCCAAGTGGCGCAAGGTGATCCAGCAGTCCGGAGCGAAAGTTGACTGAAGCGGAGATGCACGGGGCGTCGACGGTGGACGCCATTGCCTGCGAGAACATCGACCGCCTGATGAATGTGGAGATGCGCAGCCGAGGCCTGCCGCGCGGTGCCAAGTGGGCGATGTACCTGATGGCCCGCGAGGCCGCGGGCATGCCACTGGTGCATGCGGCGGCGCGCGAGTTCGATCGACCGCCCGCTCGGGTGCTGCTGGTGAGCGGCGCGGCGGTGCCCGGCCACATGCCGGTGGGCGAGAACGACGGCCCGATCGGCACGGTGGTGCTGGCCCGCGCGCTCGTTGCCCTGGGGCATTCGGTGCGCGTGCTGACCGACCCGGTGGCGGCCGAGCCGTTTCGCGGACTGCTGAGGGCCACCCGACTCGATGTCGAGGTGCTGGAGATCGGATTGGAGAGTCTCGCGATGCAGGAACGGCTGGCCGCGGAGAGCGACATCCTGTGCGCCATCGAGCGGCTCGGCGGCAACGTCAACGGCATCATCTACGGCGCGACCGGCGTCTCGCGCGCGGCTTTTCGCGCCAACCTGGATCGCCTGTTCCACACGGCGCGCGCCATGGGCAAGCGCACCCTCGGCATCGGAGACGGCGGCAACGAGATCGGCTTCGGCAACATTCATGCGCGGCTCTCGGAAGCCTCGCCGCAATTCGCCTTCAAGGACGTCACGCCGTGCGGCGGCGGCGTGTACTCGGCCGTCAAGACCGACGTGCTGCTCGTGGCCAACAGTTCCAACATGGGCGCCAACGCCGTGACAGCCGGCCTGGCGCTGCTGCGCCGGGACCTCTCGCTGTGTCACACGGCCGAAGAAGAGTTCGCGTTGGCGCATGTGGGTGTCGGCTTGGGTTTGATCGACGGCGGCAGCGGCCAGCTGCGGCCCTGGTGCGACGGCATTCCGCCGGCGGCCAATGCGGCCGTCGTCGAAGTGATGCGCACCATCGTCGCCCAGTCGCTGGCGCCGGAAGAAATCCGAAAGTTTTGACGCGGGCAGCCCGCCGCGTCGAGTTCCCGCAACAAGACAGGAGAGATTTTTCATGATTCCCCGCCGCAAGAGCATCGCCAACGTCGACCGGCTGCACACGCTGATGGATGAAGCCGGGCTCGACGCCGTGGTTCTGCGCTCCGGTCAGAACTTCACCTACTTGTCGGGCGTCGTCTACCCCGGCACCCTGGCGCGCCACCAGGATCTCGCGGACTCCGCACGCGCGGTGATGCTGCTTTGGCCCCGTCATGGCGAGCCGGTCATCATCGCGAACAAAACCGCAGCCGGCCTGGCTCAGCGCGATGCGTGGGTCGAGCGTATCGCGCTGTACGAGGGCTATGTCGAATCGCCTTATGCCAAGCTCGCCGACGTGATGCACAAGGTTGGCCTGGCGCACGCACGCGTCGGCTTCGAGAAAGACTATGTGAGTGCCCGCGATTGGGAGTACGTGCAGCACCGGCTGCAGGACCTCGACATGGTGGACTGCACCGAGTTGATGAACCGCGTGCGATGGATCAAGACGCCCGCCGAGGTGCAGATGATCCAGCAAGCCGCGGACCTGCTCGACGAGGTCTATCTGGAGGTTTTCAGCCGGATCCGCCCCGGCGACACGGAACGCAAGATCCATGCGGACATGATCGCCACCTCCCTGGCAAAAGGCTTCGAATGGGCGCATGGCATTCTGAACTCCGACAAGAACACCATCGCCTACGCCGGCGAAAGCGACCGGGTCATTGCACTCGGCGACGTGATCCGCACCGACTACGTGGCCTATCTCGGCGGCTATCCGGGCCACCAGTCGCGCAACGTGGTCATGGGCCCGCCCAGCGCCCTGCAGCGTGAGGAATACCGCATCAACCTGGAGATCTACCGCGCCACCATCGACCGTTGCCGCGCCGGCACGAGAGTGGGCGATCTGCACCAGTTCGTGATGGATGCGTTCGACAGGCGCCAGTGGGCCTACAAGTCGCTGCTGGTAGGCCATGGCGTGGGCGCCTGGTGGCACCAGCAGGAGCCGATCCTGCGGCGCGGCTCCGACATCGTTCTGGAAGCAGGCATGGTGCTCGCACTGGAGCCGCACAAGGACCACTGGCATGTCCAGGACATGATCCTGGTGCAGGAGCATGGCGCACCCCTTCTGCTCTCGTCCAGATTCGCGACGGACGAGCCCTTCATCGTGGGCGCGTGACTGGAAGGCCGCCGATGCGATTGAGCTTGATCGGGACAGGAGCCATTGCGACGCAAGTCCTCGGCCAGTTGGCTTCCCATACGGATGTCCGGATCGAGTCGGTGGTGCGCTCGACACGCGCTCATCAAGCAGGCGAGAAAGCCGAAACCTGGAACGGCGTGCCCGTGTTCAGGGCCGTGCCCTACGAAGCTACCGATCTGGTGGTCGAGATGGCGAGCGACACGGCCGTGACGCAGCACGTCGTGCCGGCGCTGAGGCACGGCATTCCACTACTGTCCGGTTAAATGACCCGCGCCGAACCTGAGATCAAGCACTGGCGCGGGCCGCAGGCCGATTTTGTTTGGTGCCGACTTGAACGTCGATCGCGAGGAACCGCGTACTTTCCGGGGTCTGACAGCCCTGGGGAGCACGCGTGTACGTCGGCAAGACCTTGTTCGCTCAACTCATGGAGTTCGTTCCATGGACCAGCTTCGCCCGAATCGTGAATCGCTATGGTGGCAACTCGGGCGTTCGCACACTGACCTGTGGCGAGCAGTTCCGCGCCATGGCGTTCGCCCAGTTGACGTGGCGAGAGAGCCTGCGCGATATCGAGGTCAGCCTGTCCGCCAATGCCAGCAAGCTCTATGCGATGGGTTTTCGCGCGGCGGTCAAGCGATCGACCCTGGCCGATGCGAACGAGTCGCGCGATTGGCGCATCTGGTCCGACCTGGCGGCGGTGCTGATCCGTCGCGCGCGCAAGCTCTACGTGGGCGATGCGGTGCTCGGCGTGGAATTGGACAACACGGTCTACGCCCTGGACTCCAGCACCATCGACCTGTGCTTGAGCCTGTTCTCCTGGGCGCCGTTTCGCTCCACCAAAGCGGCGATCAAGCTGCACACCCTGCTGGACCTGCGCGGGGCCATCCCCGCGTTCATCCACATCAGCGACGGCAAGTTGCACGACGTGAACGTGCTGGACATGCTGGTCATCGAGGCCGGCGCGTTCTATGTGATGGATCGCGGCTACGTCGACTTCGCGAGGCTGCATGCACTGCAGCAGGCCGGCGCCTTCTTCGTCACGCGCGCCAAGTCGCCGATGGACGCCCGGCGCGTCTACTCGGCTGCCACCGATCGCAGCACCGGCATCATCAGCGATCAGCAAGTGATGCTCAATGGGCACTACTCGGCGAAGAAGTATCCGCAGCACCTGCGACGCATCCGGTTCAAGGACCCGGAGTCGGGCAAGACTCTCGTCTTCCTGACCAATCACATGGCTTTGCCGGCGCTGACGATCGCTGCGCTCTACAAGAGCCGCTGGCAGGTCGAGTTGTTCTTCAAGTGGATCAAGCAGCACCTGCGCATCAAACACTTCATGGGCAACAGCGAGAACGCGGTAAAGACGCAGGTCTGGTGCGCCGTCGCCACTTACGTGCTCATCGCCATTGTCAGGAAGGAGCTTCAACTCGATGCCTCTCTCTACACTTGTCTACAGATCTTGTCGGTCTCGGTATTCGAGAAAACCCAGCTTTCATGCGCCTTGCAGGCCGATCTGTCCCATTCGGAACCGCCTGACCTCGCTAACCAGTTGAATCTGTTCAACTTTTAACCGGACAGCAGTGACGGCATTCCATGCTTCATTTGCTCGGTCGGCGCTCTTGCCGCGCCTCAGGTGCTGGCCGAGATCCTGGCTGCAGCGAAGGCCGGCAGGACCTTCGCGCAGTTGATCACCGGTGCGGTCGGCGCCATAGATGCGTTGGCGGCCGCGGCGATCGGTGGCTTGGACAGCGTCCGCTACACCGGCCGCAAGCCGCCCTCAGCCTGGCTCGGCACACCGGCGGCTTCGGTCGGGCCTCTCGCAGACCTCAGCGCTGCAACGGTGGTATTCCAGGGCAGCGCGAGAGAGGCGTCGCTCGGCTTCCCCAAGAATGCCAACGTCGCATCGACGATCGCGCTGGCCGGCATTGGCCTCGATCGAACCGAAGTGACCCTCATCGCCGACCCAGCCGTGGACTGCAACGTTCACCACCTCGTCGCCCACGGTGCCTTCGGCAAGCTTGAGTTCACCTCGCACAACCTGCCGTCGCCCGACAACCCGAGGACCTCCGGCCTGGTGGCCCACAGCGTGGCGCGCGCGATTCTCAACCAGGTCAGCCCACTCAGATTCTGATGGGCCGACCCGCGGCGCCCGACAGCGGACCTTTGAAAACGCCCACGCCGACCCAGCATGACACCGGATGGTGGGAGGCTGTCGCGCCTCGCGCGCGGGACGCGGACGAAGAGGCCTTGTCCGCCGAGCGCGAGGCCTACGTGAAGCTTCAGCTCATGAAGAGTTTCATGGCGGAACACCGGGAGCGTCAGTTGGTTGCGGCGGGATCGACGCTCCTCCTCGCGGCAATCTCGTGGCGTTACAGTCGGCTCGCTCCCTTGCTCGCCTGGCTCGCAGCCGCCGCACTGGTTGCGCCCATGCACTTGATCGCTGCGACAAGCAATTCCAAACGCTTTTCAACCGCGCACAGGCAGGCGGCGCAAAGCGCCTTCAGCCGGCGTATTGGCCCGCTTTGGGTTGCGACCGCGGTGGTATGGGGAACATCGGTGCTGCTGTTCTTCGACCGAATGCCGATCGGCCAGGAATTCGTCTGCTGGATGATCCTTGCGGGCACGGTGACCTTTCCCATCTACCGCCTGGCGCTGCACCCGCCAGTCCTTCGGCAGTACGTGAACACGCTGTTTGTGGTGATGCTCGGCTGCGTGGCCTACCGGCTCGGCACATCCTCTGCGGACCATCGCTACTACGAACCCTGGTTCCTGACGCTGCCCATCATCCACTGGCTCCTCCTGTTCCGCATTTCCGGGCGCATTCATGCGAATGCCAGGAGGGGATTCGAGCTGGAGTTCCACAAGTATGAGCTGATCAAGACGCTTGGCGACAAGAGGCATGAGGCGGAAGCGGCGGTTGCCGTCAAGAACCGATTCATTGCCACTGCAGCGCACGACCTGCGCCAGCCGGTGCTTGCGATCTCCCTCTATGCCGATCACTTGGTGGAAATGCCCGAGGAGTACCGCACCATCGTGCCCAAGATCGCCAAGGCGGCCGCGGCCATCAACCGGCTGTTCGATTCGCTCTTCGACATGGCGAGAATGGAGAATGGCCAGACGAAGCTGCGCATCTCGACGATCGACATCTCCGAGATCCTTCATGACCTCCTAGTCCAGACGAGCCCATGGCGGCGGCAAAGTCTATCGAGCTGCGGATGCGTGCGGCGCACTTCGAGCTGCGGACCGACCCGGTGCGCATGCGACGCATGATCGGCAATCTCGTTTCCAACGCAATCAAGTACACCCCGCCCGGACGAAAGGTGCTCATGTCCGCTCGCGTCCGCTCTGCAGGCCTCGTGGTGGACATCTGCGATCAGGGCGTCGGGATTCCCGGGGAAGAGCTGGACAACGTCTTTCTCGAGTTCTACAAGGTGGAGAACGCATCGGTCAGCGCCGAAGGCTTCGGGTTGGGGCTGTCGATCGTTTCGCGACTCGCGCGTGCGCTCAACACCCGAGTGAGCCTGCGTTCGGAACTCGGCCGCGGCACCGTCTTTCGCCTTGTCATCGGACATGTGGACGATGACACCGGCAACAACAGCTCGCACTCGTTCGACTGAGGCTTGCTGCGGTTGATCCGCGGCCTCGCGCCTCAGTCCAAGCGACGTAGTGCAGTTTCTTCACCACGCGCCGTTCCCATTCGAGGCCGAGAAGATCGGCGATCGTCAGTCCGCCCAACCGGACCTGAACGGCCGCTGCTCGGAGCATTGTTCGACGCACCTGGTTGCGCCAGATCAGCGTTGGGATGCGACGATCAGCTTGCGCTGCGCCGGATCCTCGAGTGCTTCCTGAATGCAAGCGAGCTGTCCTGCATAGCAACTCCAGGAATCTGGATTCGAAAATATGGCTTCCCAGCTGCCCGGCTTGTGACAGATGTAGTTCTGGTGCGATTCTTCTGCGATGAGAATGCGGCCCGTCCGGAAACCGGACGTCCCCAGTGCCTGGAGCACTGCCAGTTACAACGGCGCATATCCATCAATAGGCAATGAAATCAATGACTTGAAGGGCCTCCCCCGGCCGGCAAAGCTTTGGCATGGTCGTTGCGCCTAGAGAGGCGAGCGACGCGAATCGCATGTCCATTGCAAAGCAAAGGTGCTTTGCTCGAACCGCGTCACTCCTCAGGACCTAAGAGAGGAGCACACCATGAATGCGTCACAACTGGCTTCACGCCCGGGCACCCACTACGAACTGCACTTCCGCCCGCTCTTTCGTGAGCGGCGCGGCTATGCGTTCCCATGCGACCCCGAGGGGCACGTCGACATGGACGCACTCAGCGACAGGGCCCGCAACAACTACCTGTATGCGCGGATGGGCGTTGGACGCGAGTTCTCGGTGCCCGCCGTGCAGCTTGCTGTCGTGGAGTGATCGCCCCAGCGCCTGCTGAATCACAAGTCCGATTTCCGTCGATGAAGCGCTGCGGGCCGAGGCCCGACAGCGCTTCATTCTTTTCGGGTCCTCCGATGCGACAGGCATCGCGCATGGCGGCCTTGAGCATGACCGCACACCGACCGATTTCCGGTCGTTCCGTCCGGCAGTCGAACGTTCCCCACATTGCAAGTTCGATCGCCGTCAGCTCCGCGTAAACCCGAACGCGCTCAACGGAATCAACGACTTAGGGCGACTCGGCCGGTATCCGCACGGTCGTGGCACGGCCGCTGCAAAGGAATGGGCGGGCGAATCGATCGCTCGGGCGGGTTGCCAACCCCAGCAACCCGAATCAATAGTCACCAGGAGACTTACACATGGAAGTGCAATCACAGGTACAGGTGATGGGCATCGATGCCGGGGGCACGATGACCGACACCTTCTTCGTGCGCGAGGACGGGCGCTTTGTCGTCGGCAAGGCACAGAGCAACCCGCAAGACGAGTCGCTCGCGATCTTCAATTCTTCGCAGGATGCGCTGGCGCACTGGAAACGCGAAGTCGATGAGGTCTACCCCGAACTGCTGACCTGCGTGTACTCGGGAACGGCGATGCTCAACCGCGTCGTGCAGCGCAAAGGACTCGACGTCGGCCTGATGGTCAACAAGGGTTTCGAGCATGTGCATTCGATGGGACGCGCGATCCAGAGCTATCTGGGCTACGCGCTGGAGGAGCGCATCCATCTCAACACCCATCGCTACGACGAACCGCTGGTACCGCTGCGGCGCACGCGCGGCGTGACCGAGCGCACCGACGTGCAGGGCGAGGTGGTGATCCCGCTGCGCGAGCACGAGGTACGCCAGGCGACGCGCGAGCTGGTCGCCGCCGGCTCGAAGGCCATCGTGATCTGCCTCCTGCAGTCGCACAAGAACGGTCGCAGCGAGCAGCGCGCCCGCGACGTCTGCCTCGATGAGCTGAAGAAGATCGGCGCGGACATTCCGGTGTTCGCATCGGTCGACTACTACCCGCAGCGCAAGGAGAGCCACCGCATGAACACCACGGTGCTCGAAGCCTACGCGGCCGAGCCCTCGCGCCAGACGCTCCAGAAGGTCAGCGACCGATTCAAGAAGCACGGCGCGAAGTTCGACTTGCGCGTGATGGCCACCCACGGCGGGACGATCAGCTGGAAGGCCAAGGAGCTGGCGCGCACGATCGTCTCGGGGCCGATCGGCGGCGTGATCGGCTCCAAGCTTCTGGGCGAGGCGCTCGGCTACGACAACGTCGCTTGTTCGGACATCGGTGGCACTTCCTTCGACATGGCGCTGATCACGAAAGGCAACTTCGCGATCGTGGCGGACCCCGACATGGCGAGGCTGGTGCTGTCGCTGCCGCTGGTGGCGATGGACTCGGTGGGCGCGGGTGCCGGCAGCTTCGTGCGGCTGGACCCGTACAGCGGTGCCATCAAGCTGGGCCCCGACAGCGCGGGTTATCGGGTGGGCACCTGCTGGCCTGAAAGCGGGCTCGACACGGTGTCGGTCTCGGACTGTCACGTCGTTCTCGGCTACCTCAACCCCGACAACTTCCTCGGTGGCGCGATCAAGCTTGACGTGGAGCGCGCGCGCCAGCACGTCAAGGCGCAGATCGCAGACCCGCTCGGCCTTTCGGTGGAGGATGCTGCGGCCGGCGTGATCGAGTTGCTGGACGTGCAGCTGCGCGAGTACCTGCGCTCCAATGTCAGCGCCAAGGGCTACAACCCGATCGACTTCGTGTGCTTCTCCTACGGCGGCGCCGGGCCGGTGCACACCTACGGCTACACCGAAGGGCTCGGTTTCAAGGATGTCGTCGTGCCGGCCTGGGCAGCGGGCTTTTCGGCCTTCGGCTGCGCCTGCGCCGACTTCGAGTACCGCTACGACAAGAGCGTTGATCTCGCGCTCCCGCAGCACGCGGCCGACGGGGAGAAGGCGCGAGCCGCGACGACCATCCAGGCGGCCTGGTCCGACCTGGCCGCCAAGGTGATCGAGGAATTCCGGATCAATGGCTTCAAGCCCGAAGAGGTGATTCTTCGTCCAGGTTACCGCATGCAGTACATGGGTCAGCTCAACGACCTGGAGATCAGCTCGCCGGTCACCAGCGCGGCGACCGCACAGGACTGGGATCGCATCGTCGACGCTTTCGAGGAGACCTACAGCCGCGTCTACGCCAGCTCGGCACGCTCGCCCGAACTCGGCTTCTCGGTCACCGGCGCGATCATGCGCGGCATGGTCATCACCCAGAAGCCGGTGCTGCCCGAGGATCCGAAAGGCGGCCCGACGCCGCCTTCGGCCGCGCGCATCGGTACCCGGTCGCTGTACCGCCACAAGGTCTGGCACGACGCGGTGCTGTGGAAGATGGAAGCGCTCAAGCCGGGCAACACCATCACCGGCCCCGCGATCGTCGAATCGGATGCCACGACCTTCGTCGTGCCGAAGGGCTTTTCGACCACGCTCGACAAGCACCGCCTGTTCCACCTCAAGGAAATGAAGTAAGGAGAGATCACCATGAACATGATGTCCAGCAAAGAACTCGGCTTCGCCGACCTGCTCAAGACCGGCCAGACCTTGAAGGAATTCCGCGACGGCATTCTCGAGCGCACCACCAAGACCGGCCACTACAACGGCCTGCAGCGCCTCGAATTGCGCGAGAAGGACCCGATCCGCTACGAGAAGATGTTCTCCAAGCTGCGTGGCGGCCTGGTGCATGCGCGCGAGACTGCCAAGAAGATCGCCGCCAGCCCGATCGTCGAGCAGGAAGGCGAGCTGTGCTTCACGCTCTACAACGCGGCCGGCGACTGTGTGCTCACCTCGACGGGGATCATCATCCACGTCGGAACGATGGGCGCGGCGATCAAGTACATGATTGAGAACGACTGGGAGGGCAATCCCGGCATCCATCCCGGGGACATGTTCACCAACAACGACTGCGCGATCGGCAACGTTCACCCCTGCGACATCGCCACCATCGTGCCGATCTTCGCGCACGGCAAGCTGATTGGCTGGGTCGGGGGCGTGACCCACGTGATCGACACCGGCGCGGTGACGCCGGGCTCGATGTCCACCGGCCAGACCCAGCGCTTCGGCGACGGCTACATGATCACCTGCCGCAAGACCGGCGTGAACGACACGCCGCTGCGCGACTGGCTGCACGAGAGCCAGCGCTCGGTGCGCACGCCGAAGTACTGGATCCTCGACGAGCGCACCCGCATCGCCGGTTGCCACATGATCCGCGACCTGATCGAGGAAGTGATCGAGGACGAAGGGCTGGAGGCCTACGAGAAGTTCGCCTACGAGGTGATCGAGGAAGGCCGGCGCGGCTTGCTGACCCGCATCAAGGCGATGACGCTGCCGGGCAAATACCGCAAGGTTGCGTTCGTCGACGTGCCCTACAAGCACGAGGACGTGCAGACCTCCAATGCCTTCGCCAAGCTCGACTCCATCATGCATGCGCCGGTGGAGATGGAGATTCGAGCCGACGGTTCGTGGCGGCTCGATTTCGAAGGCGCGAGCCGCTGGGGCTGGCACTCGTACAACGCGCATCACGTGGCGTTCACCAGTGGCATCTGGGTGATGATGACGCAGACCCTCGTGCCCACGCAGCGCATCAACGACGGCGCGTACTACGGCACCGAGTTCCATATGCCGAAGGGCACGTGGATGAACCCGGACGACCGCCGTACCGGGCACGCCTATGCCTGGCACTTCCTGGTCTCCGCATGGACAACGATGTGGCGCGGCCTGGGCCAGGCCTACTTCAGCCGCGGCTATCTGGAGGAGGTCAACGCCGGCAACGCCAACACCTCCAACTGGCTGCAGGGCGGCGGCATCAACCAGGATGGCGAGATCCACGCGGTCAACAGCTTCGAGGCCTCGTCCTGCGGGACCGGTGCCGGCGCCATCAAGGACGGCCTGAACCACGCGGCCGCGATCTGGAACCCGGAAGGCGACATGGGCGACATGGAGATCTGGGAGATGGCCGAGCCGCTGCTGTACCTGGGCCGCAACGCCAAGGCCAACTCCGGTGGCTATGGGAAGTACCGTGGCGGCTGCGGCTTCGAGACCTTGCGCATGGTGTGGAAGGCCCAGGACTGGACGATGTTCTTCATGGGCAACGGCTACATGAACAGCGACTGGGGCCTGATGGGCGGCTATCCGGCGGCCACCGGCTATCGCTTCGAAGCGCACAAGACCGGTCTGAAGGAACGCATCGCGATCGGCGACAGCCTGCCGCTGGGCGGCGACGCCAACCCGGATCTGCCGGACTACGAGAACCATCTGAATGCCGGTGCGGTGGTCAAGCGCGACCAGCAATGCATGACCACCGAGGACTGCTACGAGAACTACGACCTTTACCTGAACTACCTCCGTGGCGGCCCCGGGTTCGGCGACCCGCTGGACCGCGAGACCGACGCGATCGCCAGCGACCTGAACAACAGCCTGCTGCTGCCGGAATATGCGCAGAAGGTTTACGGTGCCGTGGCGACCCGGGACGCCCAGGGCGTGTGGACCGTTGACGCCAGACAGACCGCGCTGCAGCGCATCGAGATCCGCAGGCAACGCCTGGCCCGTTCGATCCCGACGCAGGAATGGATGAAGCTCGAGCGCGAACACGTCCTGACCAAGAACGCCTCGCCGCAGGTACAGCACATGTTCGCAACCAGCTTCGGTCTGTCCAAGAAGTTCGAGCAGCAGTTCCGCGACTTCTGGAACCTGCCGGAGTCCTGGGTGCTGACCGAGGACGAACTCGACGTGCCCACCTACGGCTCCAAGTTCCGCATGGACTTGTCCAAGATGCCCGACGTGAAGACCGTCGTGCTGGTCGAAGAATGAACGCGGTCGATGAGACCCTAAAGGAGATTTGAAATGACTACTTACACCCGCGAACAAGTCAAGGGCCTGGTCGACGGCAAGCTCGACTGGGACACCACGCTGCGCATGCTCTCGATGCCCAAGGATCCGGACCGCTTCGAAAAGTACGTCGAAGCGCTGCAGAAGAAGCTGGATTGGGATGACCGCATTGTCTTGCCGCTCGGCCCGCACCTGCACATCGTCCAGTCGGCCAAGACCAAGAAATGGGTCACCAAGTGCGATTGCGGCCACGAGTTCTGCGGCTGGCGCGAAAACTGGAAGCTGCATGCCAACCTCTACGTACGTCAGACCGAGGAGGAGATGACCGAGGTCTATCCCAAGCTGATGGCGCCGGACACCAACTGGCAGGTCTATCGCGAGTACTACTGCCCTCAGTGCGGGACGATGCACGACATCGAAGCACCCACGCCGTGGTATCCCGTGATCCACGACTTCGAGCCCGACATCGATGCCTTCTACAAGGAGTGGGTGAAGCTGCCGCTGCCGGAACGCGCGAACTGAAAAGCAATTGACCGATGCCCCGCTCGCTCACTGCGATGCGGGGCGTCTTCATTGACAACATCCATCTCGCCCACCGTGGCGGAAAGGAGATCCCATGGGGCGTTGCCCCACCATGGCCATTGTCTCTATCATTCAGAGAGCAGCGCCTGCACCCACGGACGCGCCCACAGACATGCAGGCCGCATTGCACGGCCCGGCGGAGACAAGCATGGAACCACGGGACAAACAGATGTTCTCGACCCCTGGCGACGAGCCGGCCATCATGGCGGCGTGGGAATCCTTCGTCGGTGGAGACGTGCGGCCGACAGAGGCGCTGCGCTCGCTGGTGGACATTTCCTGGCAACGCTGCCAGGAGGCGCAGGTCGATCCGAACCGTCGTGTTGGGCCGCAGCCGTTGTCCGAGCAGGATCTCTTCCTGCTGCGCGAACGCCAGCGCGAGCTTCTGGAAGCCAGCGCCCCGGCCATGGCCTGCGCGCACGACTTCCTCTCGCAAACCGGCACCATGATGGCGTTGGCCGACACCCGCGGCACGATTCTCATGACGGAGGGTGACACGCCGGCGATGGGATTGGCCGAAACCATCCACCTGATGCCAGGCGCAACCTGGAACGAGGCGCTGTGCGGCACCAATGCGATCGGAACGGCCCTCGCCATGGGCCAGCCGGTTCAGATCCACTCTGCCGAGCATTTCTGTGCCGGCATCAAGCGATGGACCTGTTCGGCCGCCGTGGTGCGGCATCCGACGGACGGCGAGATCATCGGCGTGCTGGACGTCTCGGGCCTGTCGCAGACGTACAGCCGGCAGAGCCTGGCGCTGGTGGTCACGACCGCGAACCGCATCGAAAGCCGGCTTGCCATGGTGGAGATGGAGCGCCGCTACCATTTGTTGGAGCACGGCATGGGCCGCTGGAATTCGGGTCGGCAGGAGGGTCTGGTGTTGTTCGATCGGCGAGGCAGTCCGATCAAGGCCAACGAGCATGCGCACATCGCGATCGCGGCCGCTGGCGGTGAGATCGACCTGTCCGGCGCGCACCGGCTGCCCGAACTCGCTGCAGGTCGGCTGGGGCGCGGCGGCCACCGGCGTCAGCTGCCCCTGTGGATCAAGCCCGAGTGGCTCGAGCCGCTGATCGTCAAGGGGGAGCATCTGGGTACGCTTTTGGTGGTGCCGGTGCGCGGCCGCGCGACGCTGCACCCCTCGATGGCGACGCAAGAGGCAAGCCATGGCCAACGAGACAGTGCGGCAGCCGGCGACGCCTTTGCCACCGTCATTACAGCAGACCCGACCATGCTGCAGGTCATCGGCAAGGCGCGGCAATTGGCGCGGTCCCGGACGCCGGTGCTGTTGCAAGGCGAGACCGGCGTGGGCAAGGAAGAGTTCGCGCGAGGCGTTCACGGCTCCTGCGCGGGCCCGTACATAGCGCTCAACTGCGGCGGGTTGTCGCGCGAACTGCTGGCGAGCGAACTGTTCGGGTATGCCGACGGTGCCTTCACCGGCGCACGCAAGGGCGGCATGGCCGGCAAGATCGAGGCCGCCGACGGCGGCACGCTGTTCCTCGACGAGATCGGCGAGATGCCGATGGACATGCAGCCGCATCTGCTGCGGGTGCTGGAGCAGGGAGAGATCTACCGCCTTGGAGAGAACACGCCGCGCCGGGTGAACTTCAGGCTGATCGCCGCCACGCACAGGGACCTGCGCGAGGAGATCGCGGCGGGCCGGTTCCGCATGGATCTGTTCTATCGCATCGCTGTCACCAGCCTGCGCATTCCGCCGTTGCGCGAGCGCCAGGGTGACGTCGCGCTTCTTGCGCAGCATTTCCTGGAACTTTTTCGGAGCGAGCAGGGGACGGAGCCCGAGGTTCTGGATGTGGCGGTGCTCGCGCGATTGGCGTCGTACCGCTGGCCTGGCAACGTACGCGAGTTGCGCAACGTGATTCAGGGAGCCGTGATGATGAGCGAGGCGGAACCACTGACTTGCGAGGCACTGCCCCCCGAACTGTCGGGCCTTGAAACTTCGGGCGCAGCGCACCCCGAAGCGCTGGGCGCCGAGGTGCGCAGCATCGCCGAGGGCGAGGAAGCGTTGATCCGACGCGCAATCATCGCCAGTGAAGGCAACCTCACGCTCGCGGCGCGCCAACTGCACATCGCCAAGAGCACGCTCTACGTCAAGATGCAGCGCTACGGCCTGTCGCGCGAGGTGATGCGCATCGGCGAACCGGCCCACAAGCAGTCTGGCTCTGGCTCCTCATAGCCGTCCCGCGAATGGCCAAGGCTCCCGTCAAGGCCTCCGTCGGAATCGCGCCGGCGTGAGCAGGATCGCTCACACTTGGATGTGTGCATCTAACTGGTCAAGTGCACACATGGACAAGCGAGTCACCTCGAGCAAGGACATCCGGCGCCGGCACAGCGAGTCGCTCAAGCGAGAGCTGGTCGATCTGGGCCTGGAGCCTGGCGCATCCGTCGCGGCCATTGCGCAGAAGCACGGCATCAACGCGAACCTCCGGTTCAACTGGCGCCGGTTACGCCTGCGTTCGGAGAAGTCGAGCAACGAGGCCGAACCAAGCTCGATCCTGTTGCCGGTGACCGTGCAGGCGACTTCGACGCCGGCCGTTTCAAAGTCGTTGCCCACGGACCGGGCCTCGCAAAGCGTGATCGAAATTGACATCGGTCCTGCGCGCGTTCGACTGCGAGGTGCCGTGGACGAGGCCAGCGTACGCCGCGACCTCCGCGCCATCGGCTCGACGCCGACCGCGCTCTTCGCCGAGCGCCTGGAAGGCGTCACCGAAGTGCGCGCCGGCGTGTTCGTGTTCTTCGATCTCGTGATGGCCGGCCTGAACGTCTGCCGCGTGGACGACATCGCCCTGTCGGTGCTGGCCACGGTGATCGGCCACCAGCGTGAAAAAGGCTGGACGATTCTCGACGCCGAATGGATGGCGATGTCGCACGACCGCGGCACAGCCGCGCAGCCGGTGGACCAGGGCTGCGGGCTGGTCTGCGACCTGGACGGGCGGCCGCTGGACGCCAGGCCTGAAGTTCGGTGACTGGTAGAAGATTCATCGAGATTTCGCTCCGGCCTTACCTGTCCTTCACATTTCGCCCTCAGTATCGGAGCTCCTGAATACAACTCCTCGAAGGAGCTGCAATGAAGAAGATGTTTTTCGCATTCGGCGCTGCAGCCGTAGTCGCATTGGCCGCATTGAGCGCTCCTTCTCAAGCACAGCCCCACCATGGAGACCGCGGCCATCGCCCTCGCGTGGTCGTTGTTCCGCCACCCCCGCCGCACGACGTCACACGGCATGGCTATGTACGCCATCACGACTACCGTGCCGACTATCGTCACGACCGCCGTGCCCACTACCGCCACGCACGCCGGGACAGCGACCGCGATGGCGTGCCTGATCGTTACGACCGACGCCCGCACAATCCGTATCGACGCTGAGCGCGGCAGCGCCACCTGGCACAGGCTTTCGATGCCGCATCCCTCGTCAAGGAGTACGAAATGTCCATTCGAGCCGCTGTAGCATTCATGCTGTTTTCCGCCATCGCCTCCCCGTGCGCTCTCGCAGATGACGATGACTCAAAGAAGCGCTGGCGGCGCAACGACTGGCGTAGCGACTGGCGGGAGGACCGCTGGCCTAGGCCTTTGCGAAGTCAAGCAGGAATCGAAGCGAGGGGAGTTCAAGCGAGAGGTCAAGTGCAAGGATGGCATCGGAGCAACGTGGCGCGGGGAATGGAAGGATGAGTTCCGGGGATGGGCCATGCAAGGTCAAGCTCGAGGCCAGCCGCGAGGTGTTCAAGGAAGAGGTCAAGTGCGAGGGTCGCTAACGGCGGAAGACTTCGGGGTGGGACTTCGGAGAGACGATTCGCTCGTAAGCTCGATGCCCGCTGGCGGGCCACAGGCGGACGGCGGACCCGTTTTTCTTCAGTGTTTGTCGATTCCATCACGCCTGGGGAACACTTTCCATCTTTGGCTGTCGGATGAAGGGGGTGCGGAGTTCTTGCCCAGCCAAACCTTGGACAACGCGAACTGCTTGAGCGACCTCGCTCGTGCTGACCGCTACTTTCGCTCTAGCCTCGGCAACCGATGAAGGGCTCTCGCAACTCTTTGACGTCGCTGAGAGTCTTTCTCGTCGCTGCGCGCCAGCTGAACTTCAGCCGCGCCGCAGAGGACCTTCATCTCACTCAAAGCGCTGTCAGCAAACACATTCAGTCGCTCGAAGAACGGCTCGGGTCAGCGCTGTTCAAGCGAACTCCGACCGGGTTGCGAATCACACACGCCGGCGCGGTCTATCTTGAGAAGATATCCGCGGCTTTACGGCTTATCGACGAGGCCGAGGCATTGGTGGCCCGTCCGGAAACCCGCGTCAATCTGAACATCGCGGTATCGCCCTCGTTCGCGCAGTTCTGTCTCATCCCGCGCATGAGGGAATTTTTCGACCTACACCCGGACGTTAGGTTGAACATTCGACCGCGGCTCATGACTCCGCGCGACAGGCAGGAGGGCTTCGACGCTGAAATACAGCTGCACACCGGCCACGTCAGCGGCATGACAAGTTCCTACCTCTGCGGTCGCGAGATGGGATTGGTCATCGCGCCTTCGCTGGCAAAGGCTCATCGGCTCCGGGCCCCCGAGGATCTCTCCTCAGTCACGCTGCTCAAGCGCGCCCAGCGGGGCTATGGATGGGATGAATGGCGAGCAGAGATGGCACCGGGCTGGGACGGCCCAGGCGTCCACGCTCCCGAGTACGAGGGGTTCTCCGTGCTGCTGCCGGCAGTCCTGAATGGACTGGGGGCCGCAATCGTTCCGCTCTGCCTGGTCCGCGAGCATCTCGAGACCGGGGCGCTCGTGCGTCCGTTCGATGAAACGGTATCTGGGCGGTATGGCTACTACCTCATGCTCCCAAGGCCGAACCAGAGTGGACCGTATCTGGACAGCTTCTGCGAATGGGTTGACAGCATGGCCAAGAACTTGTTGCCACCAGGCCAGGGCAAATCAACGAAGGCGAGACGGCATTCCAGAATGGAATAGCGTATGCCCATTCATCGCTTGGCGCAGTGGGCTTGGGCCAACCAGAATCGTGGAGTTCACCATTCTTGGACGACCATGCGACGCTCACTCATTTCCCTGGTGCCGGCTTTGGCACTTGCCCTCGCGGGCCTCGGCGCCGCTGCGCAGTATCCGGAGCAGCCGGTCAAAATTGTCGTGCCCTACTCTCCTGGCGGCAGCTCCGACGTGCTGGCGCGGGCCGTCAGCGACGAACTGGGCAAGGCCTTGGGTCAGGCGGTCATCATCGAGAATCGACCGGGTGCGGGCTCTCTACTCGCCACCCAGTTTGTCGCCGGCGAGCGTGCTGACGGCTACACGCTCTTGCTCGTCGATGTGCCCTTCACCATCGTGCCCGCTCTGTACCGGGACCGCGCCAAATACAACATCGAGAAGGACTTCGCTCCCATCTCGCTGATGGGTGTCGCTCCGACCTACCTGTTCGTGAACGAGACTTTTTCTGCGCGGTCTCCTGCCGACTTGGTCAGGTCGGCGAAAGCGAAGCCCTCGGCCATATCCATCGGGTCTGGAGGCAACGGCTCGCTGACCCACCTGATGGCGGAACTGTTCATGATTAACACGGGCGTCAAGATGGTCCACGTCCCGTACAAAGGCGCATCGGCAGCCGTGAACGACCTTGCCGCGGGCCAGATTGAGACGAGTTTCACCACGATGGCCAGTGCGAGCGGCCTTTATCGCGCAGGTCGCTTGCGCGCCATTGCGGTTACCAGCGCACAGCGGCAGAAAGCAACGCCCGACGTTCCCACGTTCCAGGAAAGTGGCATTCCGAACATGACCGTGGAGAGTTGGTGGGGGCTGGTTGCTCCTGCAGGCGTCAGCCAGGCGGTCCAGACTCGCCTGGGCGACGCGATGCGGCAGGTGATGAAGTTGCCGAGCGTGCGCATGCGCATGGAGTCGGCAGGCGTCGAAGTGCCAGCCGATACGAGCGCAGGAGTGTTGCGCAAGTTCATCCGCGATGACGCGGTGAGATGGCGAGATGTCGTCCAGCGGGCACAACTCAAGGTTGAGTGAGCAGCCGACAAACAGCAATTGCGCTCTACCATGAACATCTCTCTGAATCGGTGGCTGGATGAGGCCGCTATGGACCCGATGCTGATGCCTGACTTCGAACGCATCTGTAGTTTCGGCGGACGGCTCGCGGGAAGCGGACAGGATTCCGACGCATTGGATTGGACGATTGGCAGGCTGAATGAGGTACGCCGCGGTGCGCGCCGCGTCGAGGTTTCCTACGACGGCTGGGTGTGCGAGAAAGCCGAACTCTTGCTTTTGGGCCGCTCGGAGACCTTGTCTTCCCGGCCGCTCCTGCGTTCAATGGCAACGCCCCCCGAAGGACTCGAAGCGGCCGTCATTGACCTGGGGAAAGGGCGCCAGAGCGATTTCGATGCAGCCGGCGAACAGATTCGCGGACGCATCGTCCTCGTTCGCCACGAGTATCCGTTTTCGCCGACCCACCTGCACCGTCGCAAGAAGTACGACATGGCAGTCTCCCGCGGGGCTGCGGGATTCCTGATTGCGAACAATCTGCCCGAGCAGGGACTTCTATCTGGTTCTTCAGGAAGGGGCCGTGGCAAGCCGGGCATTCCGGCCGCCTACATCGACCGGGAGTCGGCGGACCGCATCGCATCAGCTGGCCCAAACGCACCAATCCGATTGACGATTGCCGGAAAGGAGTTGGAAGGCTCGACCGCGGGCGTCGGCGTACTAGACATCCCTGGGGAGTTCGAGGAACGTGTTGTCATCAGCGCCCACATCGATGGCCACGACCTCGGCGAGAGCGCGCTGGACAATGCCACGGGGGTGGCCACAGCCTTGGCCGCCGCCAGGGCGCTGGCCATGCGGGTCGGGAGAGGAACGAACAGCCTGCGCATCTGCTTCTTCTCCGCGGAAGAATGGGCCTTGTCGGGCTCTGCGGGATACCTGAAGAGTCTTGAAGCCAGTGAGCTCGCGACCTTGAAGCTGAACATCAATCTGGATACGGTCGCTGGCGATGAAAACCTGACTGCGCTGACCAGCGACTTCCCGGGACTTGAGCCCTTCGTGGAGCGGGCCAGTTCTGCTGCGGACCTGCACATCGGTTCTTATTTGCCCCTGATGGCCAATTCAGACCACGCGAACTTTGCAGCGCTGGGCGTGCCAGCAATGCGCTTGCTCGCCGGATTCGACCGGCCATCCTCCAGAGTTAACAACATTCTTTCAGCTGGAGACCGTATGCCGGCAGTGCGCGAGAGCGAACTGCGGCGGGCTCTCCGAGCCACCTCCGCGTTGGCATGGCTCGGCTTGACGGCTTCCAGTAGCGAGTTGACATCCCTTGCGGCACGGAGCTCCTGAACGGAGCACCAGGCGCCAGTCGCTGCGAAAAGACGCGGTCGTCGTCGCTCGATTCCTCAACGGTCGCGCTCGATGGAAGTCTGCAACGCGTTCGTTGTGACGACCGTGCCGCCTCCTATAACCGCCGGCCAGGTGATCATGTTTTTGTACGTTTCTATCGTCACTACCCATGAGTGAAGCTGCAGGCCCCTGTGGGCCAAATCGTTCCTCATCGGGAGCACCACCAGCGCACCATCGCAACGTCGCGCTGCCAAGAGGCATCGACCAGTCACCCTATCGACAGCGAATCCGACACGCTGACGAGCATGTTGCAGTCAGGGAACGCGGGAAGCTCGCATGGGACCTGGCCCTGCAAGTTCGTGCGCGCACGGCCGCACTTGGCTTCACCCGCGTTGGCCTCATTCGGAAGTCCCTCGGAGCTTCTGAGGAGGAAGTGCTTGATGCGCGCGCTGAGTACCGACTGGGGAGGGTACTGAAGGGGCTCGCGCTGCCCGACGAGGTTGAGCTGAAGTCAATTGCAGAAGCACTCGACACGACAGTTGGCGCCTTGCTGGGCGGGGTTTGCCCTTCCCGGTTGGAGTTGCTGCGCCTCGTGGGGCCATCAAGGCGCAAAGACTCATCGCCTGCCAGGGTACGACTAACAGCCAGCCGCCAGCCGCCAGCCGCCAGCCGCCAGTAGTCATAAAGTCATCTGGTGACGGCGCGGCCACACGACGCAGCGACCATACAAGCGCTGCGAAATGACCGGGAGCATTGGTTTCCAATGACTGCGCCCTTCCAATGAATCGCAGGCAGGGGTGCTGACCTGTCCAATCGAGCTGTCTTCGCCCCTGAGGAGCCCGGCGCTCAGCCAGGCTTGCGCGCAACGGGCATTGGGCAGAACGCGTTTTTTGGTTCCTCGCCACGCAGGTAGCCCGTTTCCTCTTCGTCCGTGGCAGGGCGCACCTCCACGAGCGTTGCCCGCTCCCCGTACAGGTCGCGCAGCTCCGCCACCATCGCCTCGTGCACGTTGACGTTAGGGCGGAACGCCCGAAACCAACGTCGCGGACGACCGTCGTAGTGGAAGTCAATCACCCACGTCACGGAAGTTCGGAGGAACTCAGCCATGGAAAATTGTAGTTCTCCGCCCGCGTGATTCGCAGTAATAGTCCGGCCAGGACCGTTGTTGTCGAAGCTGGCCTGACCTCGGAGCATGCTGACTGAAGAGTGCGTGCCCAGAGATGGTGTGCATCATCAGGAGATCGTGCACACCATGAAGAGTCAAGCAGAGGGCGGTGAACCGTCACGTCGCCATCACGACCGTGCATTCAAGGCGCGACTGATCGAGCTGAGCATGCAACCCGGCGCGTCAGTGGCGGCCATTGCAATGGCCCACGCCATCAATGCCAACTTGTTGTTCAAGTGGCGGCGCGACCGCCAACGCGAATTGACGTCGCTTCATCCGACGCCTGCCGTGCTGCTGCCCGTGCGCCTGGCATCGGCCGGCGAAGATTCGGGTGTCAATGCAAATTCGCCGCTTGCCGCCGACGCTCCGGCTTCGGCTTCGGCCACCGCACTCGTCTGGGCAGAGTTTTGAACACCATCCTTAGACCTCCCGCTCCGATGCCGGTGCGGTCACATGCGCGGCCTCGCGAGCAACGTCTCCCCGTCCAGCGGCTTCCGCTTCGGCTCCAGCGCGCAGGAGCTCGACGGTCTCGTTCGCTCCGAAATGAACCAGTGGGGTCCGCTGATCCGGCAGCTCGGGCTCAAGGCGGAGTGACTCGGGCGCGCCAGGTAGTCGCCCTGGGCAAGGCCCAGTCGGGCGGATGGCGCGACCACTCCTTGAGGAATTCCAGCAGGTGCCGCACGCGCGTCGGCATGTTGCGCCGCGTCGAGAACACGACGTTGATGTCGAGCTCTTCAGGCACGCAGTTGGGTAACAGGGCTTCGAGCGTCCCGGCCTGCAGTTCCTCCGACACCATGTAATAGGGATGCAGCGAGATGCCGGCGCCGAGCAAGGCGCCCTGCTTGATCGCGTCACCCAGGTTGGAACGCACCGTGCCGCGCACGCGCACTTCCTGCGGCGGGTTGCCGGCAAACTTCCACACGCCGGCGCCCGACTTGATGATGTGCACCAGGCAGTTGTGGCGCGCGAGATCCGCTGCGGTGGCGGGCCGGCCGTGCGCCTTCAGGTAGGCGGGCGACGCCACCACCACTTGCGGCGCCTTCAAGAGCGACTGGGCGACATAGCTCGCATCCTCGAGCGAAGGTGCGATACGGATCGAGAGATCGAGCGCCTCGGCGACCAGGTCGGAACGGCCATCGTCATGAACCACCGTCACTTCGATGTCCGGATAGCGATGGGTGAACTGCGCGATCAGCCGCATGAGGTGATAGGCGCCGAACGAGGGCGGCGTGCCGACGCGGATCGCGCCGCGCGGCAGGTGGACGACGTCGCGCACCTCGCCTTCGATCGCTTCGTAGCGCTCGAGCAGGTCGCGCGCTGCTTCTAGGACGCGCGCGCCGGCTTCGGTGAGGGCGACCTGCTTCGAGGTGCGCTTGAGCAATTGCGCGCCCATCGAGACCTCGAGCCAGGCGACGTGCTTGGTGATCGTCGCCCGGGAGAGTGAGAGCTGCATGGCAGCGCGCACGAAGCTGCCGCAGCGTGCGACTTCGGTGAATATCTGGAGGCAGCGAAGACGATCCACGATGGCAAGGTTTCCAAATCGCAAACCTTGGATTGTCAAACAGGGTGCGCCAGTGGGCAAGGCAGTTTTTAAACTGCAGATCACATGACCGCTCATCCATCTTCAATCGTCGCACCGCTGCTCGCCGGGCTGACACAGCAGCTGCACGCGTTCTTCCACGCACTCGACATGCGGCGCTACGACCGGATGCTCGAGCTGTTCACCGACGATTGCCGCTGGCTGCGCCAGGGCCAATGGCTGGAAGGCAAGAATGCCGTGCGCGCGGCGCTCAAAGCCCGCGCGGCCGATGTCGACACCCGCCACGTGCTGACCAACGCCTACGTGAGCGCATGCGAAGGCGAGTCGGCCGAGGTCGAGGCGTACATGACGGCCTATCGCTATCCGGCGGCGGCGCAGCCCGGCAGGGCACTCCCGCCCATCGCCGGCCCGCTGCGCTTCAACCTCACGACCACCGTGTTCCGGCGCGATCCTGGCCACGACTGGCGCATCGCCGAACAACGCATGGTGGCGGCCTTCGCCTTCGTCGAATGAGCACGCTCCCATCCTCCTTCACGCATCGCGGCGCGGCCATGCGGCTGGTGCTGCGCGAAGGCGCCATCGACGACCTTCGCGCCGAACTCGACGCGCTCGGCATCGCGCGGCCGCTGGTGCTGGGCGGCGCCCGCACGCAGCGCTCGGCGCTGTTCGCGCGCGGCGTCGCGGCGATGAATGGCCTGCCGCATGTGCTGGCCGAGCCAGTGCCCGCGCATTCCAGCGTCGAGCTCGTGGAGCGGCTGGCGGCGCGCGCGATCGCCGATGGCGTCGACGGCTTCATCGCCATCGGCGGCGGCAGCGCCTCCGACACCGCCAAGGCGATTGCACTCCTGATGGCCGAGGGCGGCCGCCTTGCCGACCATGCGGTGCGCTTCACGCCGCCGGCTTCGCTGGTCGCGCCGCGTCTCGCTGCGCCCAAGCTGCCGATCGTCGCCATTCCGCAAACCGCCTCCGGCGCCGAAGTCACCGTCTCGCTGGGCGTGCGCGACAGCGACGGCGCCAAGCTGCTGTTCACCGACATCCAGCTCGCGGCCCGCCTGGTGTTGATCGACCCGCTCGCCAATCTCGAGGTCCCGGCCGCGTTGATGTGCGCCACCGGCATGAACGGCCTGGCGCATTGCATCGAAGGCCTGTACGCGCTGGAGCGCTCGCCGTTGGCCGAAACCCTCGCGCTGGACGCGATGGCGCGCTTCGCGGAGGCCTTGCCCGCCGTGCATCGTGAGCCGCAGGATGCGTCGGCGCGCGCGGCACTGTTGTACGCCGCACACTTGTCGGGGCTGGTGTTGGTGAATGCCCGCACCTGCCTGCATCACGCGATCTGCCATGCGATCGGATCGGTAACCGGCGTCGGCCACGGCGATGCCAATGCCGTGATGCTGCCGCACGCCGTCGCCTTCAACGCTCAGGCCGCGGCCGGACCGCTGGCCCGCGCTGCCGCGGTGCTGGGCGCTGTTGAAGGCGCCGCCGGCCTCGTGCGTGCCGTGCGCGAACTGCAGGCCGCCATCGGCGTGCCGACCCGTCTGCGCGACATCGGCGTGCCGCGCGAGTCGTTCGACCGCATCGCCGCCAAGACGATACGCGAACGCGGTCTCTACTACAACCCCCGCCCCGTCGCCGGCGAGAGCGAGCTTCGCGCGCTGCTCGATGCCGCGTACTGACGGCGGCCAGGCTCTCGACGAACTTCACCCACACAAGGAGTCCCACCCATGACCATGCGCATCGTTCCCGGCGGCGCCACGCTCGGCGCCCGCGTTGAAGGCCTCGACCTGTCGCGGCCGGTGTCGGCCGAAGTCTTCGAGCAGTTGCTGCAGGTGCTCGGCCGCTATGGCGTGCTCAGCTATCCGAAGCAGGATCTGAGCGCGGCCCAGCTGCTCGACTTCTCGGCCAATTTCGGCCGACTCGAAGTCAACGTGGCGGGCGCCTACCAGGAGCCGGGCCTGCCCGAAGTCATGGTGCTTTCCAACATCGTCGAAAACGGCAAGCCGATCGGCCTTTCCGATGCCGGGCAGGACTGGCACACCGACATGTCCTACAACAGGATGATCGCGTTCACCAACGTGCTCTACGGTATCCAGATCCCGCATCGCGACGGCCAGCCGCTCGGCAACACCGAGTTCTGCAACATGCATGCCGCTTACGAAGGGCTGCCCGAGGCGTGGAAGACGCGGCTCGACGGCATGACAGTGCTGCACGACTTCGACAAGTTCTGGGAAATGATGCGCCGCGAGCGGGGCAGTACCCGCCCGCCGCTCACGCCGGCGCAGCGCGCCGCCCGGCCGCCCGTGTCGCACCCGCTCTTTCTGCGCCATCCCCTCACGGGCAAGCGCGTGCTGTATGCCAACCCGGGCTATGCGATCCGCATCAACGAAATGGACGAGAAGGAGAGCGACGAGGCGCTCAACTTCCTCTTCGCGCACCAGACCCGGCCCGAATTCCGCTACGCGCATCGGTGGGAGGTCGGCGACGTGCTCATGTGGGACAACATGGGCACGATCCACAACGCGATCCCCGACTACCGGCCCGACGAGCCGCGCCTCATCAAGCGCTGCCAGGTGATGGCCACGCGCTTCTTCCACGACGACGGCACGCCGCGCACGGTGGCCCACACGGAGCTCGAAGCCGCATGACGCGTGGCGTCGCCGCCTGCTACTCGATCGCCGACCTGCGCGCGCTGGCCAGGCGACGGCTGCCGCGCGCCGTGTTCGACTTCTATGACGGCGGCGCCGAGGACGAGCGCACCCTTGCGGGCAACCGCCTCGCCTTCGAGCGCTGGCACCTGGCGCCGCGCGTGCTGGTCGATGTCGCCGGCGCCTCGTCGGCCTGCACCCTGCTGGGCGCGCCCGCCGGCATGCCGGCCGCCATCGCGCCCACCGGCGCGGCCGGCTTCGGCTACCGCGGCGCCGATCTCGCGCTCGCGCGCGCAGCCGCGAAGATGAGCCTGCCATACACCCTGTCGAGCAGCGCCACCACAGCCATTGAAACCATCGCCGACAAGGCGCCCGGCCGCCTGTGGTTCCAGGCCTATGTGCTGCGCAACCGGGACTTCTTCTGGCAACTGATCGAACGCGCCCGCCGAGCCGAGTACGAAGCGCTGGTCATCACGGTCGACCTGCCGGTTGGCGGCAAGCGCGAGCGCGATTTCCGCAACCACTTCTCGATCCCGTTTCGCTTCACGCCGCGCAACATGCTCGACTTCGCCTCGCGGCCACGCTGGGCGCTCGACATGCTGTTGCGCGGCATGCCGGTGATGGAAAACCTGCGCGGCCTTGAAGCCGCTGCCACGAATGCGACCGCCATCGCGTCCTCGGTCGGCCGCAGCTACGACCCGGCCTTCGACTGGCAGCGGCTGGCCGAGGTGCGCGAGCGCTGGCCGCGCAAGCTGATCGTCAAGGGAGTGAGCCGCGGCGACGATGCGCGGCGCCTGGCCGCAATGGGCGTGGACGCCATCATCGTGTCCAACCACGGCGGCCGGCAACTTGACGGCGCCGTGCCCAGCCTGCTGGCGCTGCCCGAGGTGCTGCAAGGCGCGGCCGGCCGCTTGCCGGTGCTCGTCGACGGCGGCATTCGCCGAGGCAGCGACATCGCCAAGGCGCTGGCCCTGGGCGCGCACGGCGTGCTGCTCGGCCGCGCGACGCTGTTCGGCGCGGTGGCTGCCGGCGACGCCGGTGCACAGCGCGCGCTCGACATCCTGCACGATGAGCTGCTGCGGACGATGCGCCTGTGCGGCGCCCCGACCGTGGCGCAACTCTCGGCCGACTTGCTGCGGCCCGCCGAGCCGAACGCGTCGTGGCCCGCCTCCGCGGCCTCGCCGCCGGCCGCCCGCAACGCCGCGCCTCGCGCCAATCGAACGCCCGATCTCGTGAACCCGTGAACCCTTGAACCGTCAAAGGAAAAGACTATGAAGAGACACCACACCCTCCGCCGCCACATGCTGATCGCGACCGCCCTGTGGGGCGCTGCCGGCCTCCATATGCAGGCCCAGGCGCAGAACGACTATCCCAGCAAGCCGATCAAGCTCGTGGTCGGCTACAGCGCCGGCGGACCGACCGACGTGCTGGCGCGCGTGCTGGGGCAGGACATCGGCGCCACGCTCGGCCAGCCGCTCGTGGTCGAGAACAAGCCTGGCGTCAACGGCAACATCGCCACGGAGTTCGTGAAGCAAGCCGCGCCCGACGGCTACACCTTGATCGTCAACACCATCTCGCACAACGTCAATCCGCTGCTGCAACCCGACCGCATCAAGTACGACCCTGTGAAGGACTTCACGCCGATCAGCATGGTCGCGGTGCTGCCGCAGCTCATCGTCGTGGCGGGCGATTCGCCCTACAAGACGCTTGGCGACCTCATCAAGAAGGCACAGACCGGGCCGAGCGTCGTCAGCTATGGGACGGCCGGCGTGGGCGGCTCTGCGCATCTGGCGGCCGCCCTGCTGGAGCAGCGCAGCAAGACACAGATGAACCACATCCCCTTCAAGGGCAACGCGCCGGCCTTGACCGAGGTGATGGCCGGCCGGGTGGACTTCATGTTTTTCCCGATGATCGGCGTGTCTGAGTTCGTCACCAGCGGAAAGATCCGGATCTTGGCCGCGACCACGGCCAAGCGGCACCCCGACTATCCGCAAGTGCCCACCACCGCCGAGCTCGGCTTCCCGGGCTTCGAGGACTATGCGCAACCGATCGGCTTCGTCGGCCCCGCGGGCCTGCCTGCGCCCATCGCCGCCAAGCTCGACGCCGCCATCGTCGCGGCCCTGAACAAGCCCGCCATGCAGGCGAGACTCAAGTCGCTGGGCGCCGAGGTCAAGCATCTCGGGCCGGACCAATACCGCGAGTGGCTCGGCCAAGACCGCACGCGCTGGTCGCAGCTGATCCGCAGCGCCAACATCAAGGCCGAATAAGCCCGGAGCAGCGCATGAAGTGGATCCATTTTTCAGCCCACGGCGCGGCCAGCGCCTACGGAATTCTCGGGCCCGACGACCGCATCCGCGAAGTGCGCGGAACGCCCTTCGGCCCGCATCAACCGACAGGCGCAGTGCACCAGCTGGCCGACGTCAAGATCGAAGTGCCGCTGGTACCGCGCACCTTCTATGCGGCCGGGCTCAACTACGTCAAGCACATCCGCGAATACGCCGAGCTGACCGGCAATCCCGTCGCAGAACCCAAGCAGGCCGACATTGGCTACCGCGCGGTAAATGCGCTGGTCGCGCATGAGGAGGCGGTCGTCATTCCGTCGGACGCGAAGCAGGTCGAGTACGAGGGCGAGGTCGTCGTCGTGATCGGCAAGAAGGGCAAGCACCTGAGCGAAGCCGAAGCGCTCTCGTGCGTGCTGGGCTACACCATCGGCAACGACGTGAGCGAGCGTCTCTGGCAGGCATCGGACCGCACCTTCTGGCGCTCCAAGAACACGGACACCTTCAAGCCGATGGGGCCGTGGATCGAGACCGAGTTCGACCTCGACGCGGCCGAGACCACCGTGCGGCTCAACGGCGAGGTGTGCACTCATTTCCGGACCGCCGACATGCTGTTCGACATCCGCACCTTCATCAGCCGCATGACGCGCTACCTCACCCTCTATCCAGGCGACGTGATCTGGATGGGCACGGACGGCAAGTCGCCGCAGCTGAAGGCCGGCGACGTGGTCGAGGTCGAGATCAGCGGCCTGGGCCGCCTGCGCAACCGCTTCGTGGCGGAGGCGGACGTCCGGGCCGGGTAACCCGCGTCATTGGCGCTCGATGCCCAACGCGCGAATCAGCTCGGTCACCGCGGGCTTTGGTGCGGCGCAGCGCTCGACCGTAGGGGTAACGACAACATTCCCTTATCGATGAAAAATATTCCACGAGGGTAAGACGGTGAAACCGGAAAAGTACGAGGGTCCAAAATGGACGAGTTCCGAGAGATCCGAGCCTCCAAGAATGTCGCGTTTTGGCAAGGGTAGCAATGTCGCAAAGACTTGCGAGGCGGAATGGAGTCAGGCCCGCTCATGAACTCAGTCAAGACGGATCGCAACTCGGCGATCAGTTCGTCCGCCATCCTGTGGCCGGTGATCGTAGAGAAGCCGATGCGTTCGCACGCCTACGCAACGGCATCTGCGATGGCTTGCCTGTCGTCCAGTTATCCAATCGGAAGATATCAATGACGGGGTATCACCCTGAACTCGTGAACAAAAAAGGACGCAACATTCGCACCGCCCATGCACCAAGCAGACCGGGCCGATGGCACGTCATCGATTAAGCAGGCGGGCGATGGGTGTGGGAAGATTGCGGTACGGCTTTTTCGGCGGCGGGGCAAAACTGCCGCGCACCGCCTTGCCGGGCCGCAGCCCGACGAGCGTCTCGGCATGCCGCACCGCGCTCGAGACGCCGTCCACCACCGGCGCGGGCAACTGTCCGTGCAGCGTGCGCGCCAGACCGGCCAGCGGTGCGCCGGCGAGCACCAGCACATCGGCGCCGTCCTCGTCGACCGCCCGGTCGCACAGCGTGCGCAGCGCCTGCGCATGGTCGGCCTGCACGCTGCCGATGTCGGCAAGCGGACGCTCGAGCGCACGGATGCTTGCCAGCCTGCCGATGAGTCCGTTGGCCTCGACCATCTCCCGGTACCAGGCCTGGATGCGCTGCGAGATCGCGATGATCGAGAAGCGATGTCCCAGCAGGCAGGCGCTCGCGAGCGCCGATTCGCTGAGGCCCAGCACCGGCACGGGCAGCGCCTCGCGCAGGCCGGCGAGTCCCGGATCGCCGAAGGCGGCGACGACGACCGCGTCATGCCCCGCATGGTGCTCGGCCGCGATCTGCGCCGTCGCATAGGCGCCGATCAGGGCCTCGAATCGCGTCTCGATGTAGGCCACGCCGAAAGCCGCGGTCTTCATCGTGAGCTCGGTGCCCGGCGACGCGCTGCGCCTGGCCTCGGCCTCGATCAGCGCCGTCACGCTCTCGGAGATGTTGGGGTTGATGACGAGCAGGCGCACGGCTCTCAACCCCGCTTCTTCGGCAGCAGCGTGGGCGCGGCGCGGGCGAGGAAGCGTCCTGCCCCGGCTCGGCCCGTGAAGCGCGAGCCGTCCCACACCACCTCGCCGCGCGTCAGCGTCATGCCGGGCCAGGCCGACAGGTGCATGCCTTCGTAGGGCGTGTAGTCGACCGCATGGTGCAGCTGCGCGTTGGTGAGCACGAAGTCGCGCTCATCCCAGATCACCAGATCCGCATCGGCGCCGACGGCGATCGTTCCCTTGCGTGGATGCAGGCCGTAGGCCTTGGCCGGGTTCGCGGCCGTGAGCTCGACGAACTTCTGCGGCGTAATGCGCCCGGCCAGCACGCCTTCTGACCACAGCAATGCCATGCGCGTCTCGATGCCGGGAATGCCGTTTGGAATATGGCGGAAGTCGACCTCCTCACCCCCCGGCTTCTTGCCCTCGGTCCCCTCGAACTTGAAGGGTGCATGGTCCGACGAGAACACGGTAAAGAGGCCGTCGGAAAGTCCATCCCATATCACTTCCTGGTTCGCCTTGTCGCGCGGCGGCGGGCTGCAGACGCAGCGCGCGCCGCCGTAGCTGTCGTCGATGCCGAGATCCTCGGCCGTGAGGAACAGGTACTGGGGGCAGGTCTCGGCAAACACCTTGAGCCCATGCGCGCGCGCCCAACGGATCTGCTCGACCGCTTCCCGGCCCGAGACGTGAACGATGAGGATCGGCACGTCCACCAGCTCCGACAGCGCGATGGCGCGGTGCGTGGCCTCGCGCTCGACCAGCATGGGCCGCGAATGGGCGTGGAAGCGCGGCGCGGTGCGGCCGGCGGCCTCGAGCTTCTTCGTCAGCCATTCGATGCAGTCCGCGTTCTCGGCATGGATCATCGCCATGGCGCCGTGCTCGCGTGCGACCGACAGCACGTCGAGAATCTGCCCATCGTCGAGCTTGAGGTCGTCGTAGGTCATGTAGATCTTGAACGAGGCGTAGCCCTCGCGGATCAGCTCCGGCAACTCCTCCTTCAAGACGGCCGGGGTCGGATCGCTGACGATCAGGTGGAAGGCATAGTCGACGTGGGCCCGACCTTCGGCGCGCCGGTGGTAGTCCTCCACCGCAGCGCGCAGCGACTGGCCCTTCTGCTGCGCCGCGAAGGGAATCACGGTCGTGGTGCCGCCGCAGGCTGCGGATCGGGTGCCGCTGTCGAAGTCGTCGGCCATGCGCACCGGCGGCGCCTGCGGCTGGTCGAGATGGCAATGCGCGTCGACGCCACCCGGCGTGACTGAGCGGCCGGCGGCATCGATCTCGCGCGCGCCGGCCGCCAGCCCCAGGCCGAGCTGCACGATGCGGCCATCGCTGATGCCGATGTCGCAGTGAAAGACGTCGCTGGCCGTGGTGGCCTGCGCATTGCGGATGACAAGGTCGAAATCTGCCATGGGTTTGTCTGCTGTTGTCTGGTGATTCTGTGAATGTGGGAGGGCGGTTCAGGCGGCCATCCAGCCGCCGTCCACCATGAGCTGCGCGCCTGTCACGAAGCTGGCGTCGCTGCTCGCGAAAAAGAGCACCGCGCGCGCCACGTCCTCCGGCCGGCCGAGCCGGGGCCAGGGCGTGCGGCGCACGGCGCGGTCCATGACGGCGGGGTCGAGCGCGCGGCCGCCCTGTCCCGTCTGGATCTTTCCGGGCGCGACCGCGTTGCAGATGATTTGCTGCGCGGCATAGTCCACGGCCACTTGGCGCGTGAGGTAGGCGATGCCCGCCTTGCTCACGCCGTAGGCCAGGTCTTCCGGCGCGGCGATCATCCCGTGCTGGGACGAGAGGTTGACGATGCGGCCGCGCACCTCGTCCACCGGCGCCTGCGCCACCATCTGGCGCACGGCGGCGCGGCAGCAGCGATAGACGCCGGAGAGATTGACGTCGAGCACGCGCTGCCAGTCGGCCTCCTCGAGCTCCAGCAAGGACCGCGCGTGGCGGATGCAGGCGTTGTTGACCAGCACGTCAAGGCGGCCGTAGCGCGACACGGTTTCCGCCACCAGGGCATCGACCTGCGCGCTGCTGGACACGTCGGTGGCGATGAAGGCGGCCTCGTGCCGGTCGGCGGCGATCAGCTCGGCGGTGGGAATGCCGCCCTCGATGACTTCGGTCGTCAGGTCGGCGATCACGACGATGGCGCCGTGCGCCGCCAGCAGGCGCGCGATGGCGCGGCCGATGCCGGAGGCGGCCCCAGTCACGATGCAGGCCTTGCCGGCCATGCGTTGTGCTTCAGGCATGTTGTTCCCGCCAGATGAGATAGTCCTGCGCGGCGGCGGGCAGGTCGAAGCGCGGTACGAAGCCGGTGTCCGCCTTCAGCCGCGTGATGTCCATGGGCGCCCGGTCATAGGGCGCGTAGTAGTCGATGGTGACCGGCTCGCCATCGGCGGCCATGCGCCACGCAAAGCCCGGCTTGCGCGCGGCCACCGCATCGCACCAGCTGGCCAGGGGCCAGCTGAAGCCGGCAGCGACGTTGTAGACGGCATGCGGCAGGCGGGGCCGCTCGAGCAGCAGCGCCAGCGCGGCGGCGGCGTCGCGCGCATAGAGCCAGTCCCGCAGGCCGGGCCTGGGCAGCACGGCCGGCATCCGGTCGTCGGCGCAGCGAAGCACCTGCAGCGGCGCGCTCAGCGTATCGCGCACGCCGGTCTCGGCCTCCCATGGACCGAAGCAGGTGGCAAGCCGGCCCACGACGAGATCCAGCCCGTGCAAGGCGGCCATGCGACGCGCCGCCGCTTCCGCGGCCTGCTTGGAGATACCGTACAGGCCTTCGGGCCGCAGCGGCGTCGCGTCTTCGCCCAGGGCATCGGCGCCCTTGCCGCTGGCCCCGTAGACGGAACCGGAACTCAGGTACAGCACGCGCTCCACGCCGCAGTCGACGGCAGCCGACAGCGCGTTGACCATGCCGCCGACGTTCACCTCGAAGATGGAGCCCGGTGCCGCACGTTCGCGCCGCGCATCCGCCGTCACGGCCGCCAGCATCGCCAGGCGCTTCGGTTGGTACCGCCGCATGGCGGCCCGCAACGCATCCGCATCGCGCACGTCGCCGCTCACCGCCGAGAAGCGGCCCGGCAAGGCACTGAACGCCTGCAGTGCCGATGCCCGGGGCGGCGCCATGTCGAAGCCGACCACCTCCCCGCCTTGCGCCAGCAGATGCTCCGCCAGCCCCAGCCCGACGAAGCCGCTCGCACCCGTGATGAATGTGGGCACCTCAGGCTTCCTGGGGCACCGGCTCGGCGCGCAGCAGCGACAGGATGTGCCGCTTGTAGTCGTTGAAGCGTGGGCTGGTCGGGTCGCGCGGGCGCGGCAGGTCGATCTCGATCATCTCGCGTATGCACCCCGGCCGCGCCGACATCACGGCCACGTGCGTGCCCAGCGCCAGCGACTCGTCGATGCCGTGCGTGACGAATACGATGGTGCTGCGGCTCTCGCGCCAGATGCGCACCAGCTCGGCGTGCATGTCCATCTTGGTCTGCTCGTCGAGCGCGCCGAAGGGCTCGTCCATCAGGATCACTTCCGGGTTCATCAGCAAGGCGCGGGCGATGCCCACGCGCTGGTTCATGCCGCCGGAGAGCTCGCTCGGGAAGTGGTTCTCGAAGCCGCGCAGGTTGACCATGTCGATGAAGTGCTGCGCCCTCTTGCGCCGCTCGGCCTTGGGCATGCCGCGCATCGTGAGGTGGAAGGCCACGTTCTCCCAGACGCTGAGCCAGGGCATCAGCGTGGGCTGTTGGAAGACCACGCCGCGGTCCGCGCCCGGCTCGCTCACGACATGGCCGCCGACCGAGACCGTGCCGCTGCTGGGCTTGTCGAAACCGGCGATCAGGTTGAGCAGCGTCGACTTGCCGCAGCCGCTCGGGCCCAGCAGGCACAGGAACTCGTTGCGTCCGACGCTCACGCTCACGTCGTCGAGCGCCTTCACGGCGGTGTTGCGCTTCGGATCGTCGAAGAGGCGCGTGACGTTCTGGATGGTGATGAGGCTCACGGTTTCAGCCCTCCTTGGCTTGCAGGGTCGAGCCGCGCTGCCAGCGCAGAACGTGCGCAGCAATGCGCTTGATGGCGAAATCGCTGAGGAAACCCAGAAGCCCGATGCTGACCATGGCCGCGATCACGATGTCGTAGCGCAGGAAGTAGTAGGAGTCCCACAGCACGTAGCCCACGCCGCTCTTCACGGCCACCATCTCGGCCGTCACCGTGAGCATCCACGCCGAGCCGATGGCGATGCGCAGGCCCGAGAAGATGCTCGGCAGCGCGGCCGGGAACACGATGTGCCGCAGCAGCTTGCCCGGCGTGCCGCCCGTCATCGCGCCGGCGCGCAGCAGGTTGCGGTCGCAGGTCTTCACGCCGTGGATGGTGCTCAGCAGCACCGGGAAGAAGGAACCCAGGAAAACCAGGAAGATGGCCGGCTTGTTCGCGATGCCGAACCAGATGATGGCCAGCGGAATCCACGACACCGGCGGCACCGGCCGCAGGATCTGCAGCACCGGCTCGATCAGCTTTTCGGTGGTGCGCGACCAGCCGATGGCCATGCCGATGCCCACGCCCAGCAAGGTCGCGAGGCCGAAGCCCGCGAAGACCCGGCTCGCGCTCGCCAGCGTGTCAAAGATCCAGTGGCCGCTGTAGGTCTGCGTGTTGCCGTCGGTCGCGAACACCCAGTCCGCCCAGGCCACCAGCACCTGAGATGGCGCGGGCAGCAAGGCGGGCGGCAGGATGCCGGAGCGCGAGAAGATCTCCCAGCCCGCCAGCAGCAGCACGGGTACGATCGCGCGCTCGATGCGGCTGTAGACGCGCGCCGGGAAGGAGCGGGATGCCATGGCCTGCGCCATTTCAGTAGCCCAGCGCGGACTTGGGCTTGCCCGTGACGGCTTCGAGGAAGCTGTAGTCCATGTTCTTGCTGATGCCCGCCGTCACGTCGGTGTTGATGTACTTCAGGTCGCGCATCATCGCGGCGATGGCCACGGCCGATGCGCGGTGCATCTCGTAGTCGGGGTACAGGTTGGCGACCGCGCCGGTGGCGACGGCCTTGTCCAGCCCGGTGACCTTCTGGATGGTGTCGACGAAGAGGCCCTTGTCGGCGGCCATCAGGCCGTTGACCTTGACAATGGAGCGCACGGTTTCTTCCACGCCTTTGCGCTTCGAAGCGATCACGTCGGAACGGGTGACGATCAGGTTGGTGAGCTTGCCGGCCGCCTGGTCATAGGGAAAGGCGAAGAACTTGGCCGCCTTGACCTCGCGGATCTGCGTGGCGAAGGGGTCGACCGAGCAGATCAGCTCCACCTCGCCGCGGCGCAGTGCCTGCACGTGGTCCGAGGGGTTGGGGATGTTGATGAACTGCACGTCCTTGTTGATGTCGATGCCCTGCTTGGCGAAGGCGCCGCGCATGTGGATGTCCTGCGCGTTGCCGCGCGAGGCCGCGACGCGGAAGGGCTTGCCCTGCGCCTTGTAGTCGGCGATGAGCTTCTTGAGGCCGGCCCAGTCGTTCTCGGCCAGCGGCAGGTGGTTGCCCACCAGGATCTGCGAGCCGCCGTTGATCTGGCCCGAGATGGCGACCACGTCGAAGCCCTTGTCCAGCGCGGTGGCGTAGTGCAGGTAGGTGACCTGCGCGACGTCGATGCTCTTGGAGAGCAGCGCCGTCAGCACGTCGTTGCCGGTGTTGAAGCCGATGGCCTCCAGCTTGACGCCGGTGGCGTTCTCCGGCGTCATGGCCAGCGGGGTGCAGTGGGCGCACTTGGCATAGCCGAGCTTGATGGACGGCACGTCCTGCGCCTGGCCCGCCAGCGGCAGCACGGCCGCCACGGCGAGGACGAGCTTCGCGATCATCTTGAACATGGAACTTCCTTTGGATTGAAAAAATGGATTCAGAGGGTGCGGGCCGTGCCTAGTAGCCCAGCGCGCCTTTCTTCTTGCCGAGCGCGACCTCGATGAAGGAGTAGTCCATGCGCTTCTCGAACTCGGCGGCGTTGTTGCCGCTCGTGTACTTCAGGTCCTTCATCATGGTGCCGATGGCCAGCGTGCTCTTGCGGTAGAGGGCGGTGTCGGGGAAGACGTTCTTCAGCGCCTCGCCGGCCACGCCGCGCTCGAGGCCGGTGGACTTCACGATCGCGTCCAGCCAGGTCCACCACGGGAATCTTGCTCATCGATCGTTCCTTGCGTGAAAAAGGTGGTTCAGTAGTGCTTGCCTTCGGCTCCCCACAGCGCGCGGCTCGCGGCCTCGGCTTCGGCGCAGACGGCTTCCATGTCGACGCGGGTGGGCAGGCCGTCCTCGACCAGCACCTCACCCTCGACCAAGACCATGCGCACGTCCCTGCCCTGCCCCGTGTGCACCAGGTTGCCGAGTGGGTTGACGTGCGGGCGCAGGTGCGGCCGGTTGGCGTTGAAGACGACCAGGTCGGCCGCCTTGCCGGGTTCGAGGCTGCCGATCTCGGCTTCCATGCCCAGCGCCCTGGCGCCGCCCATCGTGGCCATGCGGAAGACGTCGTGCGGCTGCCATTCGTCGTCGACGCGGCCTTCCTGCACGCGCGCGGTGACCAGCGCCCAGCGCATCAGCTCGACCATGTCGCCGTGCTGCGTGTCGGTGGCCAGTGCCATGTTGACGCCCGCGCGCTTGAGCATCGGGGTCGGCGCGAGGCGGCCGGAGGTGGCGTTGCACTTGGGGATGTGCACCGCGTGCGCGCCGGCCGCGGCCATGCGGCGTGCATCCTCTTCGCTCACGTAGATGCAATGGCCGCCCATCAGGCGTTCGTTGAGCAGGCCGGTCTCTTCAAGCACCTCGGTGGAGGTCTTGCCCGTGCGCTCCCGCACGCGCTGCACCTCGACCTCGCTCTGGCCCAGGTGCGTGCTGACGCGCAGGTCGTGCGCTTGCGAGGCCGCCGCAACCTCCTTCAGGAAGCCGTTGGAGCAGGTGTCGACGGCATGCGCCGCGAGGTTGACCCGCACGCGCGGATGCCCGGCCCAGCGCGCATGCAGCGCAAGCCCGGCCTCCAGCGTCTTGCGGCCGATGGCCGGGTCGTGGTGCCAGTGGCCGTCGGCCACGCGCGCGAAATCCACGTCATGGATGCGCCAGCTGGGTGCAAGGCGCGCTCCGAGCTCGGCCATCGCCTCCGTTGCGACGTCGGCATGCACGAAATTGTCGCCAATCACGGTCGAGCCGAACATCAGCGCCTCGAGCGCGCCGAGCCGCGCCAGTGCGCGCGCCTGCGCCGGATTCACTTTCGTGCCCTTGGGAATGCCGGACGTGTACGAAGGCGCGAAGCCCAGGTCCGCCGCCACGCCGCGCACCATGGTGAGGATGCCGTGCGTATGCACGTTCACGAAGCCCGGCGTCACGAAGTGGCCCGGCAGCCGCAGCGTGCGCTTTGCTTCCCAGCGCGTGGGCGGCGCGCCCAGCCAGGTGATGCGGCCGTCGCGGATGCCGATCGCGCAGTCGCGGATCTCGGGCTGCGCGGGATCGGCGGTCAGCGCGACGACGTCGAGCAGCAGCAGGTCGAAGAGGGGGTCCGGCATGTCCATGGCCACGGGACATGCAAGCGCCATGCCATTTTGTATCCAATCCCGAGACAAATCGTGTCCAGCATTTCTTCATGCGGAGCGCGGGCAAGAAAACGGCCGCGCGGTCACCCGGCGGCCGTGCAGGAGCGAAGCGTTTTAGCCGAGCAGCGCTTCGGCCAGCCCGATCTCGGCTTCTTCCTCCGCGTGGAGGTTGAGGGATTTCTCGATGTGGTGCAGGTGGTCGGTCATGAGCGCGGTGGCCGTCTTCTTCTGCCCCGCCTCGATCGCGTCGATCAGGCTGGAGTGCTCGTCGTTGGGGCAGGCGGCGCCCGTGGGTGCCTCGAAGGTGAGGATGGCCAGGCAGGTGAGCGGCGTCAGCTCGCGCATCATGCGCACCATGATGCTGCTGCCCGAGAGCTGGGCCAACTGCACGTGGAATTCGCCGGACAGGCGCACCGCCGCGCGGCGGTCGCCATTGGCATGCGCCTGCTGCTCGCGCTTGACCAGCGCGCGCAGCTGCTTGATGGCGCCCGGCGCCTTGCCCTCGGCGATGCGGTCGATGAGCCGCAGCACGATCGCCGGCTCCAGCGTGCGCCGCACCTCGAGCACGTCGTGCGCCTCGTCCGCGCTGGGCGTGGTGACGAAGGCGCCGCGGTTGGGAATGAGCGTGACCAGCTGCTCCACCGCCAGGCGCTGCAGCACGCCGCGCACCTGGGTGCGGCTGACCGAAAACAGCTCCGCCACCCGCTCCTCGGTCAGCTTGGTGCCCGGCAGCAGGCGGTGCTCGACCACGGCTTCGTAGATGCGCTCGTAGATGTCTGTCTTCGATGCGGCGGTCTTCGACGAGGGTCGAAGCGCGCGGCGGGGGGTGGTGATGGCCATGTCTGTGCAGGATGGTACCCGTCAATGCACCTCGGCGAAGAGGCGGCCCCAGCCTTCCACGCGGCGGGTGTCCACGCCGCAGAGGCGCAGCGCCTTCCACACGGCGGTGCTGACGGTGTCGTAGACGGGAACGCCCAACTCGGCCTCCAGCGCGGGCACGAGGTTCGCCGCGCGCAGGTTGGTGCAGAAGGTCGTGATGCATTGCGGGCCGGCGGCGGCGACCTCGCGCACCATCTGCCCGATCTGCTCGGGCGTGACTTCGGAGAACTCGAAGTTCACGTGGCGTCCGAGGTGACGCTCGGCGACGCATTCGAAACCATTGGCACCATAGTTCTGGACGATGCGCGCCTGCACATCCTCCAGGTAAGGCGAGGCCAGTCCGAAGCGCGTGCGCCCCGTCATCTGCATGACCTCGTTGAAGGCCAGCACCGAGGTGCAGGCCGGGATGCCGGTCTCCTGCGTGATGCGCTCACACAAGGCCGGTCGGTCTCGAAGCCGAGCCAGCCGGAGGAGGTGCCGTTCCATGCGATCACATCGACGCGGGCATCCGCCAGCAGGCGTGCCGCCCCGAGGATAGGCGCCATGTCGAACTGGCCGAGCGCCTGCGAGCGAAGCGAGATCTCCGTCACGCGGAAGCGCGCGAAGTGCGCGGAGACCTCGGGGAGGCCGGCCAGCATCGCCGAAGTCAATGGCTCCAGCGCGTTGTTCGACGACGGGGTCAGCATCCCCAGCAGCACGCGCTTCATGGGCTAGACCTTCACCTCGCGGTTGAAACGGTCGATGTACTCGGCGCGGCGCGGGTTGAGCTTGGCCCAGTCCACGCCGTTCATCGCCTCGATGTCCGCCGTGTTCTTTGCGTAAGCCTGCAGGCCCGGGCTGAACACGGCCTTGGAACTCACCGGCGCCACGAAGTACGGCGCGGCGGCCATCTGCGTCTGCACCTCCGGGCTCAGCGCCGCGTTGATGTAGGCTGCGGCCAGGTCCGGGTTCTTCGTGTTCTTCACGATGTGCATCACGCTCTTGATGTGGATCCAGCCTGTGTCCGGCTTCACCAGCGCCACCGGCACGCCCTTGCCCTGCAGGTCGCCGACGTTGTTGTTGTAGTGCACGGAGATGTCGATCTGCCCCTGCTGGAACAGCGTGGCGAGCGAGCCCGGGTTGCTGGCCACGGCGCTGACGTTGGGCAGCAGCTTCTTCACGAACTGGAAGGCGGGCTCGAGGTTTTCCTCGCTGCCGCCGTTCAGGCGCGCGATCTCCACCATCCAGGCCGACATCAGCGTCGAGCCCATGCCGGCCAGGCCGATGCGGCCCTTGTACTCGGGCTTGAGCAGGTCATTCCAGGACTTCGGCGGGTTCTTGATCTTCTCGGTGTTGTAGGCGATGCCGATGATCTGGCCCGAGACAAAAACGCCGAGGCCGCGCGGGTCGACCAGCTTGGAGGGCACGTCCTTCAGGTAGGGCATCTTGTCGACCGGGATTTTCTCGAAGATGTCCTGCGACAGCGCGGCCAGGTAGGGGCCCTCGTCCAGGATGATCACGTCGAAGGGCGGGTTGGCCTTGGAGGCCACGACCTTGGAGACCGTGTCCACCGCGAGCGAGGACACGAGGGTGGTCGAGGCGCCCGTCGCCTTGGCGAAGGCGGGCAGCAGGATGCTGCGGTGCGCGGATTCCCACGCGCCCGGGTAGGTGGTGGCGGAGATCGACTTGCCTTGCGCCTGCGCGAGGCCGGCCTGCGCGGCCCAGTGGGCGGCACCGAGGCTGGCGGCACCCTGCAACAGCCTGCGGCGGGACAGAGACATGCTCATGGAATTCCTTTCTTGGGACGGCGCCTGAGGTCCAGGCGGAGCTTGGGAGCGCAATCTCTGTGCCACCGGGCCTGCCCTCGTACGCACCCCACCGAGCTCCACACGCCCACCACGACGGTGCGCCGCCGCGCGCCAACATGGTCCGCTGCGCACCTTTTTGTGCACAACATGATTTGTGATTGTGTCCAATCTTTCTCCCGTTTGTGTCCATCAACGAGGCGGATCGAGCACGGTTCTCCGCGCGTGGCACGTTTCTTGAGTCGCTGCAGGCATCGCGGCGCATCCCGGCGCCTGCCAACAAGGGGCAACAACGCATGCAAGCTACCGACCGGGCACCCGGCGTCGACGTCGTTCTCGACCAGATCCATCACCGCTATGCCGGATCGACGGCGGTCGAGTCGGTGTCGCTGCAGATCCGCGCCGGTGAACTGGTCGCCCTGCTGGGCCCGAGCGGCTGCGGCAAGACCACGCTGCTGCGCATCGTCTCCGGCCTGCTGCGCCAGACGGGCGGTGCGGTGCGCATCAGCGGCGACGTGGTGGATGCCCTGCCGACCAACGAGCGCGGCGCCGGCATCGTCTTCCAGAACTACGCCCTCTTCCCGCACATGACGGTGGCGGCCAACGTGGCCTATGGCCTGCGGGCGCGCGGCGTGCCGGCCCACCGGGCCAACGTCACCGCCATCGAGATGCTGGCCATGGTGCGCATGAGCGACTACGGCAAGCGCTACCCGCGCGAGCTCTCCGGCGGCCAGCAGCAGCGCGTGGCCCTGGCGCGCACGCTGGCCGTGAAGCCGCGCGTGCTGCTGCTGGACGAACCCTTCGCCGCGCTGGACAAGAACCTGCGGCTGGACATGCAGATCGAGATCAAGCGCATCCAGCGCGAGCTGGGCATTACCACCGTGCTGGTCACGCACGACCAGGAAGAGGCGATGTCCATGGCCGACCGCATCGCGGTGATGAACGCGGGCCGGGTCGAGCAGTTCGACACGCCCGAGGCCATCTACGACCGGCCGGCCACGCTCTTCGTCGCCACCTTCATCGGCACCGCGAACCTGCTGGGCGGCCGGCTCGGGCCGCGCGCGAACGAAGGCTGGCCCGTCGCCTGCGAAGGCGGCGGCGCCCTGCTGCTGGACCGCGCCTCGCCCTGCTCGCGCGCCGGCGCCGTGGTGGTCGCCGCGCGGCCGGAGCACCTGAGCCTGGCCGCGCCATCCGAGGCCGCGCTGCCCGCCACGGTGGAAATGGTGCTGCCGCTCGGCCCCTCGCTGGTCTACGAACTGCTGCTGGCCAACGGCAAGACGGTGAAGGTCACGCAGCCGCGCAATGCCGAACTGCCGCGCTACGCGGCCGGCGACCGCGTGGGCCTGAGCCTCCGGGCGGGCTCGCCAGCTGGTGTCTTCGCGGGTTGACGACGATGGCCGCTTCCGCCCCTTCGTCCTCGCCATCCCTCCCGCTGAGCCTGCCGCTCGGCATCTTCTTCGCCGTCTTCGTGCTGGCGCCGATGCTGCTGCTCGCCTACGTGAGCCTGCACAACGATACCGCGATGACGCAGGCTGGGATCGGCCAATACGCCAAGTTCCTCACCGACGGCTTCAACCTCGGTGTGCTCGGCAGCACGCTGTGGCTGGGGCTCGAGGTGACGGCGCTGAGCCTCTTGATCGGCTTTCCGCTCGCCTACCTCTATACCCAGGTGCCGGGCCGCTGGCAGGGGCCGCTGATGCTGCTGATCATCCTGCCGCTGCTCACCAGCTCGGTGGTGCGCACCTTCGCCTGGGTCGTGATCCTCGGGCGGCAGGGCATCGTCAACACCGCCCTGCTGGACCTCGGCCTGATCGCGGAGCCGGTGAAGCTGCTCTACACGCAGGGCGCGGTGGCGGTGGCACTGGCGCAGATCGAGCTGCCGCTGATGGTGCTGCCGCTCATCACCGCGCTGATGAACATCGACCCGAACCTGCGCCAGGCCTCGCTGGCGCTTGGCGCAGGCCACTGGCGCACCTTCGTGCAGGTGACGCTGCCGCTGTCGATGCCGGGGCTCCTCGCCGGATCGCTGCTGGTCTTCGCCTCCAGCGTGAGCGCCTTCGTCACGCAGACGCTGGTGGGCGGCGGGCAGCAGATGTTCATGCCCTACTACATGTACCAGCAGGCCATCCAGGCCAACAACTACCCCTTCGCCGCCGCGGTCGCCATGCTGCTGCTGGTGTTCGTGCTCGCGGTGGTGGTCGCCATCAACGCGCTCGGGCGCCGCAGCCGGGGGTTCGTCCATGCCTGAAGAATTCGTCTCCGGAACGCTGGTGCCGCCCGCGGTGCCTTCACGCGCCGCTCCCGAATCCGCCTCGGGCGCGCTGGACCGGCGCTCCTTCTGGGCCGTGTTCGGCACGCTGGGCGTGCTCGCGGCCGTGCTGCTGCTGGCGCCGACGGTGGTGGTGCTGGTCACTTCCTTCACCAGCGGCTATTCGCTCAAGTTCCCGCCGCCGGGCTATTCCAGCCGCTGGTACATGGCGCTGTGGAACGAATCGCCGGAACTCATCGAGGCCTTCTTGCTGTCGCTGGAGCTGGCCTTCATCGCGACGGCCGTGTCCATCGTGCTCGCGGTCGCCGCGGCGCTGGCGCTGGCGCGGCGGCGCGAGGCCTGGGCGCGCGCCTTCGAATCGGTGCTGCTGTCGCCACTGATGCTGCCATCGCTGGCCATCGGGCTCTCGCTGCTGATGCTCTTCAACCTCGCGGGCTCCGGGCTCTCCTTCTGGACGCTGGTCATCGGCCACATCGCGATCACCACGCCCTACATCCTGCGCACCACCTCGGCCAGCCTGCTGCAGATGGACGGCAGCCTGCTGGAGAGCGCGCATTCGCTGGGCGCCTCGCCCTTCTACGTGTTCCGCACGGTGACGCTGCCGCTCATCGCGCGCGGCATCGCGGCCGGCGCCTTCATCGGCTTCATGTACTCCTTCGACAACGTGGCGGTGTCGCTCTTCCTGTCGGACGCGCGCAGCGAGGTGCTGCCGATCCGCATGTGGCACATCATCGAATCCAACCTCGACGTGCGCGCCGCCGCCGTGTCGGGCGTGCTGATCGCGGCGACGATGGTGCTGATGGTGGTGCTGGAACGCGTGGCCGGCATCTCGCGTCATTTCCGGTGATGCGCGTCACCGCCCCAGCGCAATCGCAGCGCGAGGTAGTCCTCCTCCAGGATGCCGTCGCGCAGTTCCAGCACGTAGCCGGTCATCGCGCAGAAGGCCTCGATGGAGTAGCCGCCGAGGTCGCTGCGCTGCATGCGCGAATGGCGCAGCGCCAGCACCAGGCGGTGCACGCCGGCCAGCTTCAATGCGCCGGCGCACATGGGGCACGGCTCCATGGTGCAGTAGAGCGTCGCGCCCTGCGCCGCCTGCGGGCCGTGCACCGCGAAGGCCGCGCGCAACGCGTCGGGCTCTGCGTGGGCCGTGAGGTCGCCCTGCGTGTTCTGGCGGTTCTGGCCGCGCGCGAGCAGGCGGGCGTCCTTCACCAGCACGGCGCCGGTGGGCCAGTCGCCGCGGGCGTGGGCTTCGCGGGCTTCGGCCAGTGCCATCCGCATCCAGCACAGGTCGGCTTCGTCTTCCGTCATGCCGTTCATGGCGATCTTTCTCCGTGCGATTCAGGAGCTTCCAGATGAGCAAGAAACGAACCCTGCTGCGCAACGCCACCGCGCTGCTGGGCGACACGCTGTCCTTCGACCCGCAGCCGCTCGATGTGCTCGTCGAGGGCGAGCGCATCGCGGCCATCGCGCCCGCCGGCACGCTGGGCGGTGCGGACACCGTCGTCGATCTCTCGCACCGCCTGCTGGTGCCTGGCCTGGTCAACGGCCACCAGCATTCGCACGAGCACTTCCAGCGCGGACGCACCGAGAACCTGCCGCTGGAGCTCTGGATGCACCTCGTGCGCACGCGCATCCCGGTCGCGCTCACGCCGCGCCAGGTGTACCTGCGCACGATGATCGGCGCCATCGAGAGCCTGCGCACCGGTTGCACCACGCTGGTCGACGACATGGCGCTGGGCGCCGCGATCGACCGCGAACGCATCGACGCGGTGCTGCAGGCCTACGAGGACGCGGGCATCCGCGCGCTGCTCGGCTTCGCGATGATGGACAAGCCCATCGTGGACAACTTTCCCTACGTGGAGGCGCACTTCCCGCCCGCGCTCGCAGCCGAGCTTCGCGCCGCGCCGCGCCCGGCGCCGGAGGACTGCCTGGCGCTGGTGCGCAATCTCGCGAAGGACCACCATCCGCAGCAGCAGCGCGTGGGCGTGCTGGTGTCGGCCTCGGCGCCGCAGCGATGCACGGAGGCCTTCCTGATGGCCGTGCGCGGCCTGGCGGACGAGCTCGCGCTGCCTGTCATCACGCACGTGCAGGAGACGCGAATGCAGGTCGTGACCGGGCAGCTCTTCTACGGCTGCCCCATCGTCGAGTACCTGGACCGTATCGGCTTCCTGAAGCCGGCCACCAGCCTGATCCACGCGGTGTGGCTCAATCCGCGCGAGATCGACGCGCTCGCGCGCGGCGGCGCCACTGCGCAGCACAACCCGTGGAGCAACCTGCTGCTGGGCTCGGGCGTGCAGCCGGTGCGCGAGCTGCTGGACGCCGGCGTCAATGTGAGCCTGGGCTCGGACGGCTCGTGCTCGACCGTCACGGTCAACATGCTCAACGTGCTGGGGAGCGCCGCCGCCGTGTCGAAGCTCCGGGGCGACCAGCCCTCGCGCTGGCTCTCGGCGCACGAGGCGCTGCATGCCGGCACGCTGGCGGGCGGCCGGGCGCTCGGCTTCGGCGAGGCGCTGGGCTCGCTGCGTGTGGGCGCCATCGCGGACCTGGTGGCCTACCGCACCGACACCGTCACCTTCACGCCCTTCAATGACCCCGTGCGCCAACTCGTGTATGCGGAGCGCGGCGCGGGCCTGGACTTCTCGATGGTGGCCGGCGAGATCGCCATCGAGCGCGGCGCGCTCGCCCGCATCGACGAAGCCGCACTGCTGCGCGAGATCGAGCACGAGTTCCACACACTCGCCGGCAAGTACACCGAGGCCGAGGCCTCGGTGGCGCCGGTGCTCGCGGCGGTCGAAGGCATCTACCGCCGCTCGCTGGCCACCGCCATCCCCGCCGACACCTATGCCGCGCGGCTGGCCTGAGCAGCGCGCCCCTCTTCCTTCTCTTCCTTCTCCTCCTCATCTTCAACTCAAGGAACCCTCCATGTCCCAACTCTCCCGTCGACTCCTGCTGGCTGCAGGCGCCAGCACCCTGCTGCCCCGCCTCGCACTCGCCGCCGAAGCGACCACCCTCGCGCAGATCAAGGCTTCCGGCGAGCTGCGCATCGGCTGCGAGGCGGCCTACGTGCCCTTCACCTACCGCCAGGAGGGCAGGATCGTCGGCTACGACGTGGAACTGGCCGAGCTGCTGTGCAAGCCGCTGGGCGTGCGGCCGAACTTCATCGACACCGCCTGGGCCGGCGTGATTCCCTCGCTCTACGCGAGGAAATTCGACGCCGTCATGAGTTCGATGAGCTACACCAAGGAGCGGCTGGAGCGCGTGGCCTTTTCCATCCCCTACACGGAGGCCTCGCAGTCGCTGCTGGTGCGCGCGAACGACGCGGGCAAGATCAAGGGCATGTCGGACCTCAACGGCCGCGTGGTGGCCGTCAAGCTGGGCTCGCCCGGCCAGATCCTGCAGGAGAAGATCAACGCCAGCCTGAAGCAGGCGGGCGGCGCCGGCTTCAAGGAAGTCCGCACCTTCGACGACCATCCCTCGGCCTACGTCGCACTCGCGCAGAACCGCGTCGACGGCGTGCTCAACACCCTCGCGACCCTGGCGATGGTGCTGAAGGATGCGCCGGGCAAGTACGCCATCGTCAAGGGCATGGGCGGCGACAACTGGGCCGGCGTCGCCGCGCGCAAGGAAGACCCGGAGATCGTGCAGTTCCTCGATGCGGGCTTGCGCCGGCTGAAGGCCGACGGCTCGCTTTACAAGCTGCAGGAAAAGTGGTTCGGCTTCCGCATGGAGCTGCCCGACGCCGTGCCTTCGCTCGCCTGAGCCATGGTCTTCGACTGGGTTCTTGTCGAGAAGTCCATCCCTCTGCTCGGGACCGGGCTTCTCATGACGCTGAAGATTTCCTCGCTCGCGATGCTGATCGGGCTGGTGCTGGGCGGCGTGCTCGGCCTGGCGTCGATGTCGCGCTTCGCGCCGGCGCGCTGGTTCGTGCGGGCGTACGTGGACTTCATCCGCGGCACGCCGCTCTTGATCCAGATCTTTCTGGTGTACTTCGCGCTGCCGGTGATCGGCGTGAACCTGCCCGAGTTCTGGGCCGGGGTGATCGCGCTGTCGCTCAACGCGGCGGGCTTCCTGGCGGAGATCTTCCGCGCCGGGCTCGGTTCCATCGAGAAGGGGCAGGCCGAGGCCGCGCGCTCCATCGGCCTCAGGCACCACCAGATCCTGTTGCACGTGCTGCTGCCTCAATCGCTGCGCTCGGTGGTGCCGCCGGCGACCAACGAGCTGATCACGCTGGTCAAGGGCTCGGCGCTGCTGTCGGTGATCTCGGTCTACGAGCTCACGCGCGCGGGCCAGGCGGTGATCGCGGTGCATTTCGCGCCCTTCGAGATCTTCGTGCTGATCGCGCTGTACTACTACCTCACCGTTTCATTGCTCGCGTGGCTGTCGCGCTGGCTGGAAAGAAAGCTCCCCGTATGGTGACAACCATCCTCGAGGCCACGGGCCTGTGCAAGAGCTTCGGCGCGCGGCAGGTGCTGCACGACGCGTCGATGAGCGTGAACGAGGGGGAGACCGTGGTGATCATCGGCCCCTCCGGCTCGGGCAAGACCACCTTCTTGCGCTGCCTCAACTGGCTGGAGGCGCCCGACACCGGCCGCATCAGCCTGCGCGGCGAGAGCATCGGGCGCGATGCGCAGGGCCGGGCGCGGCCGGAGGCGGAGCTGTCGCGCCAGCGCAGCCGCATCGGCTTCGTGTTCCAGCGCTTCAACCTCTTCGCCCACCTGTCGGCGCTGGAGAACGTGGCGATGGGTCCGCGCCGGGTGCTGGGCCTCACGCCGGCCGAGGCGCGCGAGAGCGCCCGCGAGGAGCTGGCGCGCGTGCACCTGCAGGACCACCTGGACAAGCGCCCGTCCCAGCTCTCCGGCGGGCAGCAGCAGCGCGTCGCGATCGCGCGCGCACTGGCGATGCGGCCGGAGCTGATCCTTTTCGACGAGCCGACCTCGGCGCTCGACCCCGAGCTCGTGACCGAGGTGGTCGACGTGATGCGCGAGCTCGCGCAGGCCGGCATGACCATGGTCGCGGTGACGCACGAGATGCGCTTCGCGCGCTCGACGGCGGACCGCGTGGTCTTCATGGACGGCGGCGCGGTGGTGGAGCAAGGCTCTCCCTCGCAAATCTTCGATGCGCCGGAGATGGAGCGCACGCGGCGCTTCCTGGCGCACCTGCATGAATAGGCTGACACGATGACAGGCACCCGCGCATTCGACCTTCTCCTCACCGAACTCACGATCGTCACCGTCGATGCGCGCATGCGCGTCATCGAGCGCGGCGCGCTCGGCGTGACCGGCGGGCGCATCGCCTGGGTCGGCCCGGCGGACGAGCTCCCGCCCGGTGCCACGGCAGCGCGGCGCGTCTCGCTGGCCGGCCGCGTGCTGACGCCGGGCTTCGTCAACGTGCACACGCACGCCATCCTCACCATGGTTCGCGGCGTTGCCGAGGACCTGGGCTTCGCGCCGGCCTACACCCCCGGCATCCCTCACGGCCACGACGTGACGCCGGAAGAGGCCGTGGCGCTGGCGCGGCTCGGCACGGCGGAGGCGCTGCTCTTCGGCTCCACGCTGATCAACGACACCTATGTGCATGCGGACCTGACGCTGCCCGCGATGGCGGCGCTCGGCGGCCGCGTCTTCAGCTGCGGCCGCATCCACGACGCCGACTTCTCGCTGATCGGCGACGGCCGCTGGGAGCATCATCGCGAAATCGGCGAGCGCACCTTGGGCGAGGCGCTCGAACTCGCCGCGCGCTGGCACGGCAAGTTCGACGGCCGCGCGGGCGTGCAGCTATCGGCGCATGCGCCGGACACCTGCTCCGACGCGCTGCTGCGCGACATCGCGGACGCCTCGCGCCGCCACGGCCTGCGCGTGAACACGCACCTGGCCCAGAGCCGCAAGGAGGTGGTGCAGGTGCTGCACCGCTCCGGTCGCACGCCGCCGCAGTTGCTGGAGGAGACAGGCCTGCTCAACGACCGCCTGCTGGCCGCGCACTGCCTGTTCCTGGACGCGGACGACATCGCCCGCTGCGGCCGCGCCGGCATCCACGTGGCCCACATCCCCAAGGGCAATGCGACGGGCGGAACCCGCGCGCCCACCTCCGCCCTGCGCCGCGCGGGCGCGAACTTCACGCTCGGCACGGACAACATGCATGCCGACATGGTCGAGGTGCTGCGCTGGGCGCTGGCGATCGGCCGGCTGCAGGAGGACGGCGTCGATGACTTCTGGCAGCCGGCGGACGTGCTGCGCATGGCCACCATCGAAGGCGCCCGCGCCATGGGCCTGGGCGACGAGATCGGCTCGCTGGAAGTGGGCAAGCGCGCGGACATGGTGGCTTTCGACTTCCGGCGTCCGCACCTGGTGCCCTGCATCAACCCCGTGGGCAACCTGGTCCACGTGGCGCAGGGCCGTGACGTGGAGCATGTGTGGGTCGATGGCGAACAGGTCGTCGAATCGGGGCGGCCGACGCAAGCCGACCTCGACACGATCCTGCGCGACGCGCAGAAAGCGTCGGTCGCGCTGTGGCAACGGGCCAGGGCCTCGGCATGAACAGCGCACGCGATTTCTCCGGCTATCGGTGGAACTACCCTTCGCTGCGCTGGCCGGGCGGGGCCGGGCTGGCCGTCTCCTTCGTCCTCAACATCGAGGAAGGCGCCGAGCTCGCGCTGAGCGCGGGCGACGAGCGCAACGAGAGCCGGCATGAAGTCAACCACGAAGTGGTGGGCGCGCCCGACCTGTGCATGGAAAGCCAGTTCGAGTACGGCGCGCGCGTGGGCTACTGGCGCGTCACGCGCCTGCTGATGGCGCACGGCATTCCGCTCACGCTCAACGCCTGCGCCCGCGCGCTGGAAGCCACGCCCTGGGTGGCCGGCGACGCCAGCGCGCAGGGCTTCGAGATCTGCTGCCACGGCTGGCGCTGGGAATCGCACGCCGGCATGGCCGAGGACGAGGAACGCGCACGCATCGCCCGCAGCGCCGAAGGCATCCGCCGACTGCACGGCCGCGCGCCGGTCGGCTGGCACACCAAGTCCTCGGCTTCGGTGAACACGCGCCGGCTACTGGTGGAGCACGGCGGCTTCCTCTACGACAGCGACGCCTACAACGACGACCTGCCCTACTACGTGCCCGTGGCAGGCAAGCCGCACCTGGTGCTGCCCTACGCCTTCGACACCAACGACATGCGCTTTTTCGACAGCTTTGCCTATGTGCGCGGCGACGACTTCGCGGACTACGCCATCGACGCCTTCGAATGCCTGCTGCGCGAATCGGAGGACGCGCCGCGGATGATGTCCGTCGGCCTGCACACGCGCATCATCGGCCGGCCGGGGCGCATCCAGGGGCTGGCGAAGCTGCTGGCCCACATCCGGCAGCGCGAAGGCGTGTGGTGCGCCACGCGCGAGCAGATCGCGCGGCATTGGCTGGCGAATGTCGAACCGGGAGCTGCGCGATGAGGCTGCTGCTGGTCAACCCGAACATGACGCAGGCCGTGACCGACGCGGTGCTGGCGGCGGCGCGTGCACGTGCCGCGCCGGGCACGGAGTTGCTCGCGGTCACGGGCGACTTCGGGCCGCGCGTGATCGGCTCCCGGGCCGAGAACGCGCTCGCGCAACACGGCGTGCTCGAACTCGTGGCACGGCATGCGGGCGGCTGCGATGCGGTGGTGCTGGGTGTGTCGCTCGACACCGGCCTGTGGGCCTGCCGCGAACTGCTCGACATGCCGGTGATCGGCATGACCGAGGCGGGCCTGCTGGCCGGCGTGACGGTGGCGCCGCGCATCGGCCTGCTCACCTATGGCGCGCGCATGGGGCCCCTCTACCGCGAGCTGGCGGATTGCTATGGCCTGGCCTCGCGGCTCGCGGGCATCGAGGCGCTGGACGTCACGCCGCAGCAGACTTTCGACATGCCGGATGCCGTGCGCGAGGCCGTGCTCGCAGGCGCGCGGCGGCTGGTGGAGCGGGACGGCGCGGAGGCGGTGCTGCTGGCCGGCGCCGCGATGGCCTCGATGGCCGAGGCGCTGCAGCCCGAGATGGATGTGCCGCTGCTCGACGGCGTGGGCTGCGCGGTGGCACTGGCGCTGGCCATGGTCTCGCTACGGCTGCCCAAGGCCCGGGTGGGCAGCGTCGCCCCCACGGGCGGGCGCGCGGTGGCCGGGGTTTCGCCCGCGCTGGCCGGCCTCTTCGGGAGGACGGCATGAGCGAAGGAACGATGGCCAGCTGGACCGCGCGCGAGCTGGCTGCCCGCGTCTGCGCGGGCGCGCTGAAGGCAGCCGAGGTCGCGCGCTTCTTCATCGCGCGGGTCGAGCGGCTCAACCCGGGGCTCAACGCCATCGTGCAGTTCGACGCACGGCTGGTACTGGAAGAGGCTGAAGCGGTCGACCGCCGCCTGGCCGATGGCGAGGCCTTGCCGATGGCCGGCGTGCCCTTCACCGTCAAGGACAACCTCTGGGTCGGCGGGCGCCGCGTCTCGCAGGGCTCGCGGCTCTTCGACGGCTTCGTGGCCCCTCGCGACGGCTGGGCCGTGGCGCGGCTGCGCAGCCATGGCGCCGTCATGCTTGGCATCACGAACTGTTCGGAATTCGCCTGCAAGGGCGTGAGCTCCAACCTGCTGTATGGCGCCACGCGCCATCCGATGGATCCGTCGCTGACCCCTGGCGGCTCGTCCGGCGGTGCGGCGTCGGCCCTGGCCGCGAGCCTGGGCCTGCTCGCGCTGGGGACCGACGCGGGCGGCTCCACGCGCCGACCCGCGGCGCACTGCGGTCTGGTCGGCCTCAAGCCGAGTGCCGGGCTGATCCCCCACCCCTGGGGCTTCCCGGAGCCGAACTACGGGCTATCCGTGATCGGGGCGCTTGCGCGCAATGTTGCCGACTGCGCGTGGCTCTACGACCACCTGCTGGCTTACGACGCAGGCGATCCGGCCGCGGTGCCGATTGCCGTGGCGCTGCAAGCCGGGCACGCACTGGCGATGCCGTTCCCGGCCAGCCTGCGCATCGCGTGGAGTCCGCGGCTCGGCTGCGACTTCGCCGTCGATGAGGACGTGCTGCAAACGCTGCAGCAACGGGTGGATGCGCTGCGCGCCGCAGGATGGAAGATCGATGACGCGGACCCTGCCTGGCCCGCGGAAGCGCGCGAGTACCCGCTTCTTGCATTGCAGCAGGCCGGGCTGCACGCGCTCTATGGCCATCGGCTCGCGGATGCGCGTGACCGCATCGACCCCGACCTCGTCGCACAGATCGATGCGGGCGCGGCGATCACGCCTGGCGACGTGGCGCAAGCGCTTCGTCTGAGGGAGCGTATCGGCGCCAGCCTGCTGCGCTTCTTCGAGCGCTTCGACCTGTTGCTCTGCCCCACCGCGCCGGTGACCGCATGGCCGATCGATCAGCTCGGCCCTGCGGTGATCGGTGGCAGCCCTGCCGGCCCGCGCGGCCATGCGGCATTCACCCCGCTTTTCAACTACTGCGGCATGCCCGCCTGCTCGGTCCCGGCCGGTCTCGTGCGCGGGTTGCCGGTGGGGCTACAGATCGTCGGGCCGCGCTTCGAAGACGCGCGCGTCTTGCGGTGTGCGGCACAGGTGGAAGCAAGCCAAACTCACTGCGCGCTCGGACGCTCCCCAAGGAGCTCCTGCACCAGCGAGATCCAGTAGGAGGCGCCGATCTTGAGGTGCCGTCGTTGAAGTCGTAGTGCGGGTTGTGTAGCGCGGCGCCCGGCTTGTCGCTGTCCGCACCAAGCCAGATGTACGCACCTGGCTTGGCCTGCAGCATGAAGGCGAAGTCTTCGGAGGCCATGGAAGGATGCACGCCAACTCGAACCCCTTTCGCACCCGCAGTCGCCCTGGCTGCTGCAATGGCACTGTCGACCTCAGCGTGGCTATTCACGGTGGAGGGTACCGGCGCATGTAGTCGACGCTGGCAGTTGCCCCGTTGGCCGCGGCAAGTGAAGTGCTCATTGATCGCAAGGCATGCTCGACTCGATCCTGAACCGCAGGATCGAAGCATCGAACCGTTTCGCGTATCACCACGCTGTCAGGGATGACGTTCCAAGCGTCACCCCCATGAACCTGCGTGACGCTCACCACGGCAGAGTCCATCGCGCTGAGCATTCGGCATGACGCCGCTGTGCGTCGAAGCGTGCGGCACGCCGCTGAGCTCATGCACCGGCAAGGCATCCATGTCGGCGCGAAGCCCGATGGCACGCCCCGATCCATTCACGATGGTGCCAACGACTCCGGTGCGACCCAGTCCACGATAGACGTCAACACCCATGGCCGCGAGTTCTCTTGCTACCAGGTCGGCAGTACGGTGCTCGTTGAAGGCCAGCTCCGGGTGCGCATGCAGATCTCGCCGCCATTCGATCATCGCTTGAACGGTCCTGTGTTCAAGGTGAGTCACCAAATACTGGCTCATCTCTTCAGCATTCGACAATGTTCACCGCCAGTCCACCGCGAGAGGTTTCCTTGTACTTGGTCTTCATGTCGGCGCCGGTTTCACGCATGGTCTTGATCACCTTGTCCAGGCTCACCACATGACTGCCGTCCCCCTGTAGCGCCATGCGCGCGGCATTGATGGCCTTCACGGCACCCATGGCATTGCGCTCGATGCAAGGCACCTGTACCAGCCCGCCGATGGGATCGCAGGTAAAGCCCGGGTTGTGCTCCATTCCGATCTCCGCTGCATTCTCGACCTGCTCGGCCGTGCCGCCCATCACAGCCGCCAAGCCCGCCGCCGCCATGGAACAGGCAACCCCTACTTCGCCCTGGCATCCGACTTCCGCACCCGCGATCGACGCATTGAGCTTGTAGAGGATGCCGATCGCGGCAGCTGTCAACAAGAACTCGACAACGCCATCGTCGCTGGCGTTGACGACGAACTTGTCGTAGTAGTGCAGCACCGACGGAATGACCCCCGCCGCGCCGTTCGTCGGAGCCGTGACCACGCGACCGCCTGCTGCGTTTTCCTCATTCACGGCGAAGGCATAGACGTTGACCCAGTCCATCACCGACAGGGGATCACTCGTCCCCCCTTCTTCGGCTCGCGCCTCGAGTTGCGCCGACAACAAGGCCGCACGGCGTTGCACCTTGAATGGACCAGGCAATGCGCCCTCATGCGTGAGGCCCCGCTGCACGCACTCGCGCATGACGCGCCACAGATCGAGCAGCTGGCGCCGAATCTCATCATCCGTGCGCCGACCATCGCCGAGTCGGGCATTGCGGGATACGACATGAGTCCTGGGTCGGCATCTTCGCGCCGGCCCGGTACACCGAAGGAGATCGTCGACCGGCTCAACCGCGAGCTCGTTGCCATCCTCAAGACCAGCACGGTGCGGCAACGGTTCGCCGAACTCGCGCTGGAGCCGGTGGGCGACACGCCGGAAGAGTTCGGCCGCTTCCTCAAGAACGAGGTGGACAAATGGAGCAAAGTCGCCAAAGCGGCCGGCATCACGCCCGAGTAAAAGAGACTGAGGCGATATTGCGGGCCCGTCCGAGTTACGCGCGGTCATGTCACCTGGCTGCCATGTCTATCGACAGACAAGCAACTCCTCCACGCGCAATGCAACGTTCAGTACCTTGTCGTCTCGTAGCGTGCCGTGCCAGACCATCAATCCGGCCGGCAACTCCCCCGGTGCCTGGCACGGCAGGGTGAGCGCGCAACCGTCGAGCATGTTGACCACACTTGTGTTGCGTACCAGCAGGGCATTGATGCGGAAGAACTGCTCGTCGCGCTCGGCACCAGGCAGCAGGTCTTCAATGGGAGGCGCGACGATCGGCACGGTGGGGGAGAGCATCGCGTCGAAGCCTTGCAGCGCCATTTCCACTGCAGTGATCCATCCGCGCCGGGCATGCACGAGTTCGATGTAGTTCTCGGCTGTGATCGAAGCGCCGCGCCGGATGCGGGCAACAACGCGGGGGTCATAGTCGGCCTCGCGGCGCTCAAGCCATTCGCGGTGCCAGGCGTAGCTCTCCGCCGCCGCAAAACCGCCGGTGGACTGAAGGCTGCCCAGATCCCGGATCTCGGGCAATGCAATGGACTCGATGCGCGCGCCGGCCCTGCGCAAGGTGTCCAGTGTGTCCTCGAAGGCCCGTGCGACGCCTAGGTCGAGGCCATCGAGCATGAGGGTCTGAGGTACGGCAAGTCGGTATGCGGCCAGCGGTGCGGCGCTGTGCGGCACCACGCGCCCTGAAAGAATCTCGTGAGCCAGGATGGCATCGGGCACGGAACGCGTCATGGCGCATACGGTGTCCAGTGTGGGGGACAGCGGGACCGTTCCATCCAGTGGCACAAGGCGCGCGGTGCTCTTGAAGCCGACGATGCCGTTGAGGGCGGCGGGCGTGCGGATGGATCCACCCGTGTCCGAGCCCAGGCCGATGAAGGCGGCGCCTGCGGCCACCGAGACGGCCGCACCCGAGGACGAGCCGCCAGGAATGCGCGCAATCTCCGGATCGCAGGCATTGACCGGCGTGCCATAGTGCGGATTGATGCCCACGGCGGAGAACGCGAACTCCGACATATTGGTGCGCCCGACGAAGGCTGCCCCGGCGGCGCGCAGGCGTGCAACCGCGACACAGTCGCACGCGGCGGGTGCCGTATCGGCGAGCACCTGCGACGCCGCGCGGCTGGGCTGCCCTGCCACGTCGAACAAATCCTTGATGGACACGCCGAGGCCGGCCAGTGGAGCCCGCTGCGCGGTCGGATTCGCCGCCGCGGCACGCGCTTCGTCAAACGTCGTGCTGAGAAAGGCGGCGGCGCATGCGGCCGACTGCGCGGCCGCAATCGATTCTTCGATCTGCTCCATCGCAGTCGTCGAACCCTCGCCTATTGCCCTGCGGGTACCGCAAAGATCTTGCGTCATGCGGCTCATTTGGCGGCCAGTTGCAGATCGGCCGGCAAGCTGCGGTAGTACTGCACCAGCTCGCCGGGCAAGGTCATCCACGCTTGGTCCTTGTGTGCGAGGATGTGCTGCAACGCCCGGCGCAAGCGCGCCAGCCGGAACGGCTGGCCCATGATGAAGGAGTGCAGCGAGATCACGCACACAAGCGGTGTCTCAGCCGAGCGCCGGAGCATTTCGTCAAAGTTCTCTACGATCATGTCGCAGTATTCCGCAGCCGAGTTGTGCCGGTAGGCAATGGCCGGCTGGTCGTTGAGTTCGATCGGATAGGGCACGGAAAGGATGGGTTGTCGGCGCGTGTCGACCCAGAACGGCTGCTCGTCGCAGATGCCCCAGTCAAGCACATACGAGTAGCCCGCCTCCACGAGCAGGTCGGTGGTCACCAGGCTCGGTGTGAGGTAGGGGCTGAGCCACCCTTGGGGCCGGCGGCCATCGGCCTTCTCCATGAGCGTGGTGACTTCCGCGATCATCGCGCGCTCGGTGTCTTCGTCCATCTCGATCTGGCGTTCGGCGTTAGACCGGCCATGTGCGATCAGCTCGTCGCCGCGCTCGCGGTGCGCGGCGATCAGTTCGGGACAGTGCTCGTAGTTCTCCGTATTCACGATCACGCCGACCGGCAGATTCAGCTCATCGAACAGGTCAATGAGGCGCCACGCCCCGACGCGGTTGCCGTATTCACGCCAGAGCCAGCTTCGCTGGCTCCATGGCTGCGTCTGGCGGTCGAGGTCCACGCCGCACTGCACGCCATAGGGAAAGTGTTCGATGTTGACCGCGATGTAGACGGCCAGCCGCTTGTTGCCGGGCCAATTGAACACCGGGCGCTGTTTGATGCCCGAGTACTTGAAGCGGTTGTGGGAAGGAAGCATGGAGGAGGCTTTCGGCTCGGGTCAATCCAACTTGACACCGCTTGCAGCGGCAGTTGCTTTCCACTTGGCCTGGTCCTTCGCCATGAATGCGGCGAAATCGGCGGACGTATTGCCCACAGGCTCGGCGCCCTGCGCTCTGATCTTTGCGGCCATGTCTGGATCGCGCACGCCTTTGGCGATGACGGCGTTGATGTTCGACACCAGCGCGGCTGGCATGTTGCCGGGGCCGAAAAGTGCATACCAGGCAGTGACATCAAAGCCAGGCACGCCGGCCTCGGCGATCGTCGGCACGTCAGGCAGGGCAGATGAGCGAGTTTTGCTGGCGACAGCAATGGCGCGCATCTTGCCGCTTCGCACGAAATTGATGGCCGATGGCATGTTGGCGAAAGTCATCTGGACCTGTCCCCCGACAACGTCGTTCATCGCCGGTGCATCGCCGTTGTAGGGAACATGGGTGATGTCGACCTTGGCCATGGTCTTGAACAACTCAGCCGTCATGTGGGGGATCGTTCCCGCACCCGCCGACGCGTAGTTCAACTTGCCGGGCTGGCTGCGGACCAACGCCAGCAGTTCCGCCAGGTTGGTTGCCGGCACGGAAGGATGCACGACGAGCAGCATCGGAACTTCCGCGACGATGGAGATGGGCGTGAAGTCCTTGTTCACGTCATAGGGCATCTTGCTGTAGACGATCGGACCGATGGAGTGGGTCGAGATCGATCCGAGCAGAAGTGTGTAGCCGTCTGGCTTGGCGCGCGCCACAACGGTCGAACCGATGATGCCGCCGCCGCCAAGACGGTTCTCGACCACAGCGGTCTTGTCGTACGCGTTCGTCAGGATGAGGCTGCTCATCCGCGCCAGAAAATCGTTGGTGCCACCGGCCGCGTAGGGCGAAATGATGCGCACCGGCTTGGAAGGATATAGGTCGTCCGCGTGAGCGGGCGCGAGAGAAAGAACCGCCAAGCTGGTGACGGAGAGTAAGCGAAGAAGCCGGTTCATGGGTCCAGGGGTCTTGAATAAGTGGTTGCCGAAATGGCGGGTAAATCGCGGCTAGAAGATCGATTTCATGACGTCGTAGAGCGCGTTCTGGCCTTCGAAGCCGATGCCTGGACGGTCCGACAGACTCAAGATGCCGCCATCAACTTTCGAGTCATCGGCAAAGCCGGCAAACACGCCGAATACGTCGGGATAGGCTTCACATCCCCCCAAGCCGAAGCCGGCCACGATCGACAGCGTCATCAGGTTGCCGCCGTGGGGGAAAATGGATTCCCGCGACCATCCCAGTCTGCTTAGCATGTCCAAGGTTCTGGAAAACTGGACAATGCCGTACGACTGCGGTACGTCGATCTGGATGATGTCCCGGTCAGGACGAAGCCCGCCGAAGAGCACCAGATTCCGGATGTCCTGTGTTGAGAAGAGGTTCTCGCCGGTGCCGATGGCACCCGGATAGAACCCTGCGACTTCGGCGAGCAGCGCAAAGTCCGCGGGATCAGTGGGCTCCTCGAACCACCGAAGGTCGTAGGGTGCCAAGGCTTTGGCGTATTCGACGCAGCGCTCGGGCGTGAATCCCGCGTTCGCATCGACGGCGAGATGTTGGCCCCCGCCCAGCAATTCGATCGCCGCTTCGATGCGCCGGAGGTCTTCCGCAACGGACGCGCCACCCACTTTGATTTTCATGGTGGTGTAGCCCTCGTCCATGCGGGACTTGATCTCGGCCAGAAGCTCGGGAATGCCCTTGCCGGGCGCGTACCAGCCTCCCCCTACGTAGCAGGGCACCCGCTCCAGCAGCGTGCCGGCGTTGTACTTTTTGGCAAGCACGCTGTGCAGAGGTTCATCGGCAATCTTGGCCACGGCATCCCAGACCGCGACCTCGATCGTTCCCACCGGCACGGATCGCTCGGTATGGCCCCCAGGCTTCTCCCGCATCATCATCCGTGCGAGGATTTTTTCCGCATTCAGGTTGCTGCCATCGTCGGTCAGCAAGCTCTCGGCAGGTGCCGCGAGAATGCGCGGAATCAGGCGGTCTCGCATCTGCGCGCCGCATGCATAGCGGCCGGTGGAGTTGAAGGAATAGCCGATGACCGGTTTTCCATGGCGCAGCACGTCGGTCTTCACGGCGACAACCGAAGTTGTCATCTCGCTGAAGTCATAGACGGCGTTGCGCAGCGTGGATTTCAGAGGGATCGCGACCTCACGAATTTCAGTGATTTTCAAAACAATGTCCTTGGGTCGAAACGCGCGCCCTGCCGTGTCAGTCGATGGTGATGTTTGCGGACTTGACGATCCGCGTCATTCGGGGAATTTCCGTCTGCAAGATGCTTCGAAACTGCTCTGCAGTGCCCCCGGTGGGCTCGATGCCCAGGTCCAGAAGTCGTTGTCGCACGTCCGGCAACTGGATCGCTTTATTAAAGGCGCCGTTGAGCGTGCTGATGACGGCCGGTGGCGTCTTTGCTGGCGCCAGCACGCCCCAGTAGCCAAGGATTGCGGCAGCGCCCAGGCCCGACTCCGCCAGCGTGGGAACATTGGGCAGCACCGGCGAGCGCTTGATGCTTGAGACCTCGATCGCCCTGAGTTTTCCAGCCTTGATCAGCGGCGCGGCGGGGCCGATGCTGGCGATCAAGACGGGCACATGACCCGCCAGGACATCATTCAGAGCCGGCCCGCCCCCCTTGTAGGAGACGTGTGTCATCTGGATGCCGGCGACCTGCTTCAGCAATTCGCCCGCGATGTGCGTAGAGGTGCCATTACCTGACGACGCGTATTGCATCTCGCCAGGCTTGGCCTTGGCCAGCGCAACGAGTTCCTGGATCGTGTGCACAGGAACAGAGGGGTTGACAACCAGCACCGACGGCGCGGGACCGATCAACGCCACGGGCTGCAGGTCTTTCAGCGTGTCATAGGGAAGTTTGGGTTGCAAGGCGGGATTGGTCATCAGCGCCTGGTCGGACATCAACAATGTGTAGCCGTCGGGCTTGGCGGTCGCGACGAGGTCGGTGCCGATGATGCTGACGCCACCGCCCTTGTTCTCCACATAGACGTTTTGCGAAAGCAGCTTGGACAGCTCTGGCGCCAGGACGCGTGCCAGCGCGTCGGTCGCTCCGCCCGCTGGATAGGGAACGACGAGCCGGATCGCCTTGTTCGGAAAGTCTTGCGCGCTGGCCGGCATCGATACGCCCAAGCCGAGGCCGAGCGACGCGCCAAGCAGCCAGTGCTTGGCATGCACGGCAAGACGCTTTCCGACCTGTTTGGTCTTCGAAGCACGAGATATGTCAGGCATTGGGTTTCCTCGAGGAAGATGGAGACGGGGCCTTAATAGGTGTCGGCCAGCAGCTGCCACGGCGACGCGGATTCGTATTCCATGGCCAGTCCCAGCACCTGCAGGTCGCGTCCGAAGGCTCCCGCCAGCTGCAGCCCGATGGGGAGTCTCGATGCCCCCCGACCAGCGGGAAGACTGATCGCCGGTATGCCGGCAACGTTGACGAAAGTGGCGAACACGGCGGCGCTTCGAGGACCGGCCTCCCGTCCGTCGATCACTTCCGCAAAGGCCTGTCCGATGGCCCATGGCAGTGAGGCCGATGCGGGGCTGAGCAGGACGTCAAATCTGGAGAAGAACGCGTCGACTCCCTGTCTGACTTTCTGAATGGCATCGACCGCGTCCGAATATTCCTGGGCGCTGACCGTTGCGCCGCGCTGCGCAGATGCCCTGGAACTTGCAGAGACCTGAGCCAGCGACTCAGCGGAAAGGCCCACCACCCGCGCCAGGCTGACAGCGGTCAACGTGGACCAGATGCGTTCGATGTCGGCAAGCACGAACGGCATTGCGCCGCTTTCAACGTGATGTCCCAGCGCAGAGAACGTGAGGGCCGCCGCATGCACTTGGTCGTGGACCTCTCTGTCCACTGCGCATCCTTCGACATCCGGCACGTAGCAAATACGCAAACGCCTTTGTTGCCCTTCGGCCAATTGCATTGGCAACGGGTAGTCGTTGAAGGCAAGCGAGCTGCGATCTCGCGGATCGGGCCCGGCGATGAGTCTGAAGATCGAATAGGTGTCCGCAACAGTGCGGGCAGCCGGAGCGACGACCTGAAAATCCATCGCAAGGGCCGGAAACCCGGCACCGCGCGGGATCCGCCCCGTGGATGGACGGAACCCGACGACCCCGGCGTAGGACGCCGGTCGCCGGATGGATCCGCCGGCGTCAGTGCCAATCGCCAATGGGCCGATACCAGCCGCCAGCGCCGCCACGGCGCCCCCGCTGGACCCTCCCGGTGTGAGGTCGAGACGCCAGGGATTGCGGGTCGGCCCGTGCAACAGGTTGTCGGTGTGCGCTGCAAGGGCAAACTCTGGCGTATTCGTTTTCGCGAGCAGATTGGCGCCGCCGGCGCGCAGTCTTTCGATCGCGATGTCGTCGACCTCGGGACGATGGTCGGCGAACAGCCGGCTGCCCCATCTGGCGCCCAGGCCTCGCACATGGATGTTGTCTTTGACGGTGATCGGGAGCCCGTCCAGCGGACCCAGGCTCTCGCCTGCTTTGCGACGCAGGTCGGATTCCGTCGCCGCTTTGAGCGCTGCATCGGCATCGATTTCGATGATGGCGCTAATCGCAGGATTGAAAAGTTCATATCGGGAGACAAAGTCTCCGACAATCTCTCGAGAAGACACTTCGCCGTCAGCAAGCAGCCCAATCAGATCCGACGCTGGACGTCGACCTAAATCAGTCATTCATCTGTTCCAGTGATTCAATTTGGCACCTTTACTCAGCGCCGTGTTGGAGATTTTACGTGTCGAATTTGAATGGACCAATGAGGAATTCAATCGAATTTCCATCAGAATTTCCTATCGATTGGGGTACTTATCCGTGCGGGGTTGGCGGGGGGCCTCCTCGCGCCTTGATGCGGCCCTCCGTCGAGGCGACTGCGCGCTCTGGCCCGGTTCCTGCGTACCCCGGCATCGGGGTTCCCGGTTCATCAACAGAATTTGAATAGCGGCTGCTCCGATCAATTTCGCGAATTCATTTTTTATGAAAAGATATTCAATTGCCCAGTTGGAGGCATTCATCTGGATCTGCAAACTCGGGACATTTCGGGCTGCGGCCGACCATTTGAGCGTCACACAACCCACGATTTCGTTGCGCATTTCAGAATTGGAAACTGCACTCGGTATAAGTCTGTTTGAGAAATCCGGTCGCGGCGTGACGCTCAGCGCCGAAGGGGCTCTCGTGCGGCGCTATGTCGAGCACGGCATCGGGCTGCTGGATCAAATGGACGGCATGCTTCACTTGGAGCAGCCTTTTGACGGGTTGCTGCGGCTGGGCTCCATCGATGCACTGGCCATGACCTGCCTCCCGGAGGTCGTCGGCATGCTGGAGGCTTCCTATCCCGATCTGCGCGTCAACCTGACCATTGCAACCAGCACCGATCTCGTCGACCTGCTCGACCAAAAGAATTTGGACATTGCCTTTCTGGGGGAGCCGGCACGCAAGGAGAGCTGTTGGTTCGAGTTGATCGGCTCGCTGGAAACCGCATGGGTCGGCGGTGTCGGCAAGTTCGACCAGAAGGCCACGATCGCCCCGGAGGATCTGTATAGGGAACGTGTGCTCACGTTGCAGTCGCCGTCGCGCCTGCACCAGATCATCGACGACTGGTTTGCCAACGAGAAAGCGCCTTCGCCGACGCTGAGTGTGTGCAATGACATCTCGCTCATCACGCGTTTCGTAGCCAAAGGCCTGGCTGTCAGCGTTCTGCCGGTCTGCGTGGTCAGGCAGGAACTCGAAAGCGGGTTGATCGAGAGTTACGTGCCAACCCTTCCGTTACCGGCGTTGCCCCTGTACGTTGCCGGTCAGCCGCCGGCACGTGATGCGAGGGTGGTGGAGGCCGTCAGGAAAATGAGCGACGTGATCGCCGCCGCCGGGATCCTTGCCTGACCAGCATTCGAAGGCGGCGCCGGCATGCCGCGTCGCCGTGAAGATCGCCGTGCGATCGTTCTTCAGCACCTGCAGCCAGCTGCCTGCGTCAGTGCGGCGGCTCTGGTGCAAAAATTGGTCGTGGCCAAGTGACACTGCGAGAGTGCCGCAAAGGTCAGGCCGGAAGCACGGCGCTCCAGATAGCGGGCGTAGCTTGGCCTCGAAGGCGCAGCCTGCGGAGATTGAACTGTCCCTTGCGGATGCGATGTAGCAACTCCACGCCTGCGATCATCACGGCAGCGCGAGCGAAGACCTGAAGCCGAGCATGGGGTTGATGCGCGACTTCACGCCCCGCTGATCCTGCTCAATCATGTTGTTGAGATATTTGGCTCTGTTGAAAATCAAGTGGGTTGCGGAGCATGCGGGTTGATCGCTTGGAAGTCGAGCTTCCCCGCGATCAGGAAGATGACCGTCTTGAAAGTGGACAGGAGCACGAAGCCGCGCGCGCCGCTTGGCGGCCTGGAACAGTCCGTTGATGGCCTCGAGGAAGCCGTTGGTCCGGCGCGTCTGGGTCCAGGCCACGATGCCGTCCATGTGACGGCGCACGAGCGCGGCAACTTCCTTCATCGGTTGGACCTTCGATCGCATGACGCAGGTGCAATGCGCGACCTCATCGCGCAGCACACGGACCAGGGCGCGGCGCTGGTGCTCAGTCATCCATTGGAAGCCCAGGCACTCGCAGGCTTGCTGCTGGTGGTCGAACAGGGTGCGCCCGCGGGCGTACAGCGCGCGCAGCGAAACCAGGTCGGGCGCGGCGATGTCGAGCTCGCGGCCAAGGTGGCGCAGCAACGCGGGCGGCACGGCTCGAACGCTGTTCAGCGGCCGCCCGCTCATGCGCGCGAAACCGATGTGCAGCGCCAGGCCCAACTTGAGGCTATCGCTGCGGCGCCGCGCGATCAACTCTCGCTCGGCGCGGCTGAAGCTGAAGAACGCGTGCAGCTCGAACTCACTGAGCTCGCTTGGTAGGTCACGCAGGCCGAGGTAGGACGTCTGCCAGCCTTGCATTGCCGCGCTCCTTCGCAGTTCGGGGGCCGGACACGATACGCCGCTGCGAAGTGAACAGCAATGCTCGCGAAATCAACGACTTAGCGAACCGACCCCGCGCCGTTGCTCGAGATCCGAACCGTCAGTTTTGACACCGAAAACAAATCGACCCCTTGTCCTGCTTTTGCCGGCTTGATGGTTCGGGTACTTTTCATGAGGGCCAGTTTAGGCGATTGACATGGCTATTGCGATAAGAAAGATTATCTCAATAGCATGATTTACCAGGAGCATTTCGTGGCTCAGCCGAGCCGGCCAACCCTTTGCAAGGGGTTTGCCAGTGATGTCGAACGGTCATGCTTGGCGACGGGATCGAACGCCCGCTATCGAGCACCTTCGTACTTCAGCTGTGGGCCCTCAGCTGACCTTCGGCCCGCCGATCTCGCGGCCGCAAAGCAGTCACCCAACGCCGATCAGCCGCAGCCGAAGGCCATCGGCTGGAGCCAATTTGAAGTGACTGACCCAGCGGCGCGCTGGACCGCCGCGCCGGGCGGACCAGCGTTTTGCGCCTACTCGACCAACTACTTGATTGGACGCCGGAATCATTGTCGACGTAGAAGCAACGCCTTCACATCGGACCGAAGAAGTCGAATCGACCAAGACGATGATTGATCGCGTGGAGGAACGCTTCGGCATGAAGCTCGTCATCATGTCAGCGAAGTCACTCGCGCAGGAGCGGCGGCCCAACAACTCAATCGCCGATCGCGTTTTTTCAACGAAATAGGTCGACCACGGTAGGTCACGAGCATAGTCTCAACGACTGCATCTGCAAGTGAGAGCTGTCATTCAAAGGTCGCATCGGGATTCCCGTATTCGGCCAGTGGCTGAGACTTCTGCCCTTGCCTGTTCGGTGTCGTGATCTCCTCCTTTTGAGGGAAGCCCCGCCTCATGCACCCATCAATCGATCAAACCGCTTCGCACTGCGTATTGCACCAACTGTGCGTTGCTCGTCAGTCCGAGCTTCCCAAGAGCGCGCGTGCGGTGGGTGCTGATGGTCTTGACGCTCAAGCCCATGCTCAATCCGACTTCAGAAATTGATTGCCCTTTGACGATCTTCATCACCACCTGCATCTCGCGGTGTCAGCCGTTCATGGGATGAATGGGAGCCGATGAGGGGCAGCTGCTTGAGCACCGTACCAGCCACGCTGGGTAAAAGGTAAGTGCCGCGGCCGACTTCTCGAATCACACGCACGATCTCCTCGGGCTGCGCATTCTTCGACAGATAGGCATTCGCCCCTCCACGCAACGCCAATGCGGCGTAGTGCTCACCCTCGTACATGGACAGCATGATCACCGGCAATCTCAGTTCGGCGCGAATGGCTGCCAAGGTCTCGAGTCCACTGTGCCCTTTGGCATTGATGTCGAGCACCACCATGCCATCGGCATGATTGCGGATAGCGAGAAGCGCACTGGCGCCGTCCGATGCCTCACCCGTCACCTGCATGTCCGGTTCGTCTGACAGCAGCCGCTTCAATCCAATTCGGAAGATGCTGTTCGTCAACGACAAGGAGTTCAAACATTGGGTTCGAGATCTTCAAGGGGAGTACAAGGAGCAACAATCGCGCCTCGGCCCGTATTGCCCGTGGCCTTGAGCTTGGTGCGCGCTGCTTCCCCTGGCACCGCAGGTTTCCGGAAAAGGCCCTGCGCTTGGCTCAGCGCACCGTGGAGGCGTCCTGCCCGAACAGGAGGCTCCTGGACCGTTCATCGACCACCGGCGCGGAGTTGATCTCGCTGGCGCGCTGGTAGGCCCGCGCAGTGGCCGGGCGCTCTTGCACGCGATCGAACCAGCGCGAGAGGCTCGGGAAGTCCCCGAGCCGCTGGTGCTGGCGTTCGTGCGGCACCACCCACGGGTAGCACGCCATGTCGGCGATGGAGTACTCGCCCGCAATGTACTCACGGCCATCGGCGAGATGCTTGTCGAGCACGCCATAAAGCCGCGAGGTTTCCTTCACGTAGCGATCGATGGCATACGGCAGCTTCTCGGGCGCATACTGCACGAAGTGGTGGTTCTGCCCGGCCATGGGACCGAGCCCGCCCATCTGCCAGAACAGCCATTGGAGCGCCACGTTGCGCCCGCGCAAGTCTTGCGCAATGAAGCGCTTCGTCTTGTCTGCCAGGTACAGCAGGATGGCGCCCGACTCGAAGACCGACAAGGGCTCGCCGGCATCGGCCGGCGCATGGTCGACGATGGCGGGAATGCGATTGTTGGGCGCGATGCGCAGGAACTCGGGCGCGAACTGCTCGCCGCGGCCGATGTGCACCGGCACGATCCGATACGGCAGGGCTGCCTCTTCGAGGAACAAGCTTACCTTGTGACCGTTGGGCGTGGTCCAGTAGTGCAGGTCGATCACCTCAGCCTCCCGCCGTCCCGGCTTCCAGCCGGGCATTCTGCGGAAACAGCGCGCGGCGTGCTTCGTCATCAACCTCGGATTTGAATGCGTGGCGCGCCTTCAGGGCCTCCGCACGCTGCGCTGCCGGCCGCGCGTTGATCTCGTCGAGCAGGCGCTTGACGTGCGGCAGCTTCTCCCACGCATCGTAGCCCAGCACGTAGGGCGCCACGCGCGCCCAGCCCCAGACCGCCATGTCCACGAGGGTGTAGGTGTCGCCGAGCATGTAGCGTTTCCCCGCAAGGCGGTCGTTCAGGATGCCCCAGTGCCGCCAGGCCTCGAAGTCGTAGCGGTTCACCGCGTAGGCCTTGGGCTGCGGCGCGACGTGCTTGAAGTGCACCGCCTGCCCCGAATAGGGACCGATGCCGGTGGCCACGAACATCAGCCACGAGTGCATTGCGGCGCGAGCGGCGAGCGTGTTCCCAGGCAGGAATTGCCCGGTCTTCTCGGCCAGGTACAGCAAGATCGCATTGCTGTCGAAGACCACGACGTCGCCATCCACAATGGCCGGTGTCTTTGCGTTGGGGTTGAGGGCCGTGAATGCAGGGGCGTGCTGCTCGCCCTTTCGGGTATCGACCGGCACCAGCTCGTACGGCAAACCGGCTTCCTCCAGAAAAAGCGCCACCTTGGCCGGGTTCGGCGAGGGGTGGTAGTAGAACTTGATCACATGACTCTCCTTCAATTTGGATGACAGCAGGAGCTGCCAAGACTCTTTGACGAGCCACCAATCTAGAGCACAATCCAAGACGAACGGAATCCAATCGTCCTGAATAATAGATAAATCGTCTCATGTCCGACCGATTATCAAGCCTGCTTCAGCGCTTCGAATTGCGCGCCCGCGTCTACCACAGGGGGGCGCTGTGCGGCATTGCCAACTTCGACGGGCGTGATGGTGTCGGTCACCTGCACCTGGTGCGCCAAGGGCCGATCGGGGTGACCGATCGCAATGGGGTCCGGCACGTGGTGAGCGTGCCGAGCGCCTTGTTCTATCCGCGGCCATTGGCGCATCAGCTCCACGCGGACGAGCGCGACGGGGCCGACGTGGTCTGTGCCGCAATCGAGTTCGGCCTGGGCGATGAGAATCCGCTCCTGCGGGGCCTGCCGGATCTACTGATCATCGTGCTGGCTGACATGCCGTCGCTGGACTCGACGCTGCAACTCCTGTTCAGCGAGGCCACTGCGCAGCGGTGCGGTCACGATGCGGTGGTGGACCGATTGACTGAGGTGCTGGTGGTTCAGATGTTGCGATTTGCCATCGAGCGGCAGATCGTCGACAGCGGGTTGCTCGCCGGTCTTTCCGACACCCGACTGGCCAAGGCACTCACGGCCATCCATGCAGATCCATCGCGCGCCTGGACGCTCGAAGCGCTGGCAGAATCCGCAGGCATGTCCAGGGCCCGGTTCGCGGCACGGTTCGCCGAGGTCGTGGGCATCCCGCCGGGCGAGTACCTGATGCAGTGGCGTATTGGGCTGGCGAAGGCCTTGTTGCGCCGGGGCCGTCCGGTCAAGCAGGTCGCGCTCGAAGTTGGCTATGGCGGCGCGAGCGCTCTTGGACGTGCGTTCGGCCAACTGGTCGGGATGGCGCCAACGCAGTGGCTCGAGCAACAGCACCAGTAGTTCATTTGACGAGTTGCGTGTCTGGATGGCGAAGCTCAGGCAAGTTCTTCAACAGCTCGTAGCATGTCAATCCGCAGAAGTGAGCGACGTAGTCAGCCGCCTCGGGCACAAGGGCCGCAGACTGCGGCACCGCGCCGAGGCACATCTCGCAGGCAATGCGCTCGGTTCGAAAGCTTGGTTGTAGCGTGGACATGCTGTATCTCCTTCCTTCGGCAGAAAGCCGGCAAGAGCTTGTGAATCGGTCGCCGCCGAACTTCCCGGGAGAACGAACCTAGTTCGTCCTCCCGGCACCCGGCGTTATTGAACCAGTGGGAAGTCCACGTCGGTGTCGTTGATGCGATTGAAGGTGTTCGTGAACACCGTCAGCGCGACTGCCAGCGCGATGTCCGCCAGTTGCGTGTCGGTGTAGCCCGCAGCACGGATGGCCGCAACCTCGTCGTCGCCGATCGTGCCGCTCGTTTGCTGCAGCGTGCGCACGAACCTGGCCAGCGCGTCGCGCTTGGCATCGCCGGTGACCTGGCCGATGCGGATCTGCCGTAGCGTGTCCGGCGTGAGGCCCGCCATCCTCCCCAGCATCGTGTGCGCAGCGACGCAGTAGTCGCAGCCGGTCAGTTCGCTCACGAGCAACTTGATCGTCTCGAGGTCCTGCTTGCTGAGACTGCCGGCCGCAAGTGCGCCTTCAGTGTTCAGCACGGCCTTGAGCGACTGGGGCGCAAGGTGGCCCAGCGCTGCGAACATGTTCGGGATGCTGCCTCCTGCGATCTTCCTAACCTGGGCATAGACCTCGACAGTGGCGCCGGTGGCGGAGGCAACCGGGGGGATGGTGATGCGGCTCATGGTGAAGCTCCGGGATGAAGTGGATGAAGCCCACACTGTAGGGAGCCGATGTGATCTTGCCGAGTCCAATTAGTGTCGATAAGATGCTCGGAAGTATCACATCCACCATCATGTCGTTGCCAACGGACTGGCTCAGCCACCTCCTCGAAGTCATTGCCGTAGCAGGTCGGGTCGAGATCCGATGCGCCTACGGTTCGCCGTGGCGGATCGTGTATGAGCCCTCGCCGTTGGGAGAAATCCCGTACCACGTCGTGCTCGGTGGTTCCGCGGTGCTGGAAGATCCGGCCGGCGGCGCATCGACACGGCTCGGTGCAGGCGACATCGTGTGGCTGCCGCATGGCTCTGCGCATGTGCTCCACGATGGCAGCGGCAAGCGTCCGAAGCGCGCACGGGAGCGCGAAGGGCTGAACCTGACCGTCAGCGAGAACACCGGTGCAGGGGAGCGCCTCGACATGCTGTGCGGTCGCTTCATCATCGCGCCGCCGCACAACCGGTTGATGCGGGACTACTTGCCGCCGGCCTTGGTTGTCAGCGCCACGCGGCATGACGCCGCGGCACCAGACGAGACGCGCGCCCAATTGGCTCACCTCGTGCAACTGATGCGCATCGAGTCGTTCGGGGACCGCCTGGGCGGTCATGCGATGCTCAACGCTTTGTCGGCGACCCTGTTCACCTTGACCTTGCGTCTTGCGAGCGGGGCGAGCGATGCGCCAGCGGGCCTGCTGGCGCTTGCGGGCCATCCGCGCCTGGCACCGGCGGTCTCGGCCATCTTCAACGAGCCGGAAAGAGCGTGGACGCTGCCGGACCTGGCGCGTCGCTGCAACATGTCCCGCGCGACGTTCATACGTCAGTTCCAGGACAGCCTGGGGCGCACGGCCCACGACCTGTTGCTCGACGTGCGAATGAGCGTCGCGGCGAACGCATTGAAGAAGCCACTCGCGTCCACGGAGGCCGTGGCGGCAGACGTCGGCTATCAGTCGGTGGCCGCCTTCCGCAGGGCGTTCACGCAGCGCATCGGCATGACGCCAGGGCAGTGGCGTCGCTCCGCCGCCGTGGATCGACAAAGCGTCTGAGGCTCGGCTGTTGAAGGCTTCCCCTCCTGTCTGGGTTGAAGGCCTTACTCCTGCTGCAGGGCCTGAGCGACGTGCTCCGCAAAGGCCCGCACCTTGGCCGAGTGCCGCCGTTCGCGCGGGCTCACGAGGTGAATCGGGATCTCGAGCGCCGGCCAGTCCGGCAGCAGGCGCAACACCTCGCCGCTGGCGAGCTCTGCGTCGAAGAGCCAGGTGGGCGAGTAGCCGATGCCCATGCCCGACAGTACCGCGGCGCGGATCACCTCGCTGCTGTTGGTCTGCAGGTTGCCCTCCACGCGCACGGTGCGCCTCGTGCCTACCGCGCGGGGTGCTCCGGGGCCGGCCTTGAAGGGCCAGTCGTTGCGCATCGCGATCTCTGTGTAGACGATGCAATTGTGGCCCGCCAGGTCCTCCGGCACGACGAGGCGCTGCCTCGCCTTGGGCAGCGCGCGCATGTAGCGGCGGTGCGCGACCAGCATGCGGTGCGTGGTGCCAGCGCGCCGCGCGATGAGGCTGCTGTCCTGCAGCTCGCCGATGCGCACGGCCACGTCGATGCCCTGCTCCACCAAGTCGATGAAGCCATCGCTCAAGCGCAGGTCGATCTTCACCTCCGGATGTTTCTCGAGAAAGGTCTGCACCAACGGCATCAGCTTGAGTCGGCCGAAGCCCACCGAGGCAGCGACGCGCAGCCAGCCGCCGAGCTGCCGCTCGCCGCGGCGCAGCGCCGCTTCGGCCTCGGCGATCTCGTCCACCAGGCGCCGCGCCTGCTCGAAGTAGCGCTCGCCTTCCTCCGTCAAGGCCAGCGAGCGCGTGGTGCGCGTCAACAGCCGGGCGCCAAGCGCCCGCTCAAGCGCCGCTACCTGCTTGCTCACCGCGCTCTGGCTGCTGTCCTGCTCGTGCGCAACGGCGGAAAAGCTGCCCGCCTCCACCACGCGCACGAAGGTCCTCATCGCCTGCAGCTTGTCCATCCTGACGCCTTATTTATGCCTAGTGGGAATCAATCATATGAGCGGAACCCCACTTAATCAAACGATCGGAATCAATCACAGTGGGGCCATCGCAACCCGGTACCCCCTTGAAAGGAGCTTCACCATGAACCTGCCCGTCGTCCTCATTACCGGCGCCCTCACCGGCATCGGCCGCGCCACCGCTCTTGCCTTCGCCCGCGAAGGCCATCGCATCGCCGTCAGCGGCCGGCGCGACGAAGCCGGCCAGGCGCTGGCCGCCGAGCTGCGTGCGCTCGGCGCCGAAGCCGAGTTCATCCGCGCCGACGTGCGCTTCGAAGGCGATGTGCGCAACCTGGTCGAGCAGGTCGTCGAGCGTTTCGGCCGTCTGGACGTGGCAGTGAACAACGCCGGCACCGAGGGCCAGCTCGGCCCAATCACCGAGCAGTCAACCGACAACTACGACAGCATCTTCTCGACCAACGTGCTGGGCACGCTGCTCTCGCTCAAGCACGAGATGCGAGTGATGCTGGCGCAGGGCGCGGGCGCGATCGTCAACCTCTCCTCGATCGCGGGGCAGGTGGGCATCGCCGGTGCCTCCATCTACGCAGCCAGCAAGCATGCGGTCGAGGGACTGACCAAGAGCGCGGCGCTCGAGGGCGCGGCGGCGGGCGTGCGCGTCAATGCGGTCGCGCCCGGCCCCGTGGCTACCGAGATGCTCGAGCGCTTCGTTGGCGGCGACCAGCAGGCCAAGGAGGGCTTCCTCGCCACGATGCCGGCGCGCCGCGCCGCGAGCGTGGACGAGATCGCCCAGACCATCGTGTTCCTCGGCAGCGACAAGGCGCGCTACCTCACGGGGCAAAGCCTGGCCGTCGATGGCGGCTACACGGCGCAGTGATGCGCTTCCCCACCCCACCATTGTTTGAAACCTGAAGGAGAACCCTCATGACCACCGCCATCAATGTCCCGACCCGCGACGACGTGTCCCCCGCCAACCAGGCGATCTTCGACCAGCTCAAGAAGAACCTCGGCAAGGTGCCCAACCTCTATGCGACCTTCGCGCACTCCGAGCACGCGCTGGGCGCCTACCTCGCACTGCAGAACGCCAAGAGCAGCATCACCGGCAAGGCGCGCGAGGTGGTGAACCTCGTCGTCAGCGAGGTCAACGCCTGCGAATACTGCCTGGCCGCGCACACGGTGATCGGCAGGATGCATGGCTTCAACGACGAGCAGATCCTCCAGATCCGCGGCGGCACGGCGGGCTTCGACCCCAAGCTCGATGCTCTGGCTCGGCTCGCGAAGAACATTGCGCTCGAGCGCGGCCACGCTGACCCCGCGCTGGTGGATGCCTTCTTCGCCGCGGGCTGGGACAAGGGCCACCTCGTCGACACGATCGTCGCGATCGGCGACAAGACGGTCACGAACTTCCTGCACGGCACGACGCGCGTACCGGTGGACTTCCCGGCTGCGCCGCAGCTCTGAGCCAGGACAGAGGGAGCGCACCATGAACGCCTGCAATCCGACCGTGCCCGCCACCGCGTTGACGGACGACTTCAGACGGCTCGTCCAGGGCATCGCCGTAGGCCTGCTGGCCGCGAGCATCGGTGCGCTCTATACGGTCTACGCCCGATGGGGCATCGCGCAGGGCCTGCAGTCGCACGACCTGACCGCCCTGCGCTTCGGCGTGGCCGGCCTCGTCACGCTGCCGATCCTGGTGCTGGTCTGGCGCCGGAACCGGCAGCAACTGAGCGACCACTGGAAACTGTGGGCCCTGATCTCGCTGCTGGCGGGCACGCCCTTCGGGCTGCTGATGTTTGGCGCGCTGCAGTTTGCACCGGCGAGCCATGCGGCCGTGTTCCCGTTCTCGGCCATGAGCCTGATGGGCATGGTGCTCGGTGCACTGGTGCTGAAGGAGCGGATCACGCCGCGGCGCGCCACCGGCATCGCGGCTGTCCTCGTCGGCCTGCTGCTCGTCTCGGGGCTTGATGTCTCCAGCTTCACCGCCCGCACGCTCGTCGGTGATGCGATGTTCGTCGCGGCCGGCACGCTGTGGGCCGGGTTCGGCATCGTGCTGCGCAAGCATCGGCTGGACCCGCTGCTGGCTACCGCGGTGATCTCCTTCTCGTCCCTGGTCACCTATGTGCCCTTCTATTTGCTCGCCGTCGGTCCGACACGACTGCTCGCGGCCAGTTCCGAGGTGTTCTGGACGGAGGTGCTGGTCCAGGGGCTCATCGCCGGCGCCGGCACACTGTTCACCTATGCGCGCATGGTCTCCCTGCTCGGACCTGCTCGTGCCTCCATCTTCCCGGCACTGGCACCCGGCCTGGCAGCCCTCATGGCCTGGCCCGTGCTCGACCACTTTCCAAGCGCCGTGGAAGCGCTGGGCCTTGCCGTCGTGATAGCAGGGCTCGCCTGGGCGGTGACGGGGGCGACCCGCCGCTGAAGCGGTGATCGCCTGCCTCACGCGATAGCTGACGACGCTGCCCTTGCCTGTCGAGCAGCACGTCGGCTGTGTTCGCCAGTGCGGAAGTAGCGGCGGGCGGGCCGGAGCTCTCCGCCGGTGCCCTGATCCCCGAGGACATACATAGCGCCATGCGCCCTTATCGGAGAGCGGCTTGCCGAGGTCCTTCTCGACTAAATGTGCCGCATGGCGCGCGCGTTTAGAACAATGCAGCACCGGTTCTGCTTAAGACGTTGCCGTCGCCGACAGGTGTGTCGCCGAGTTCAGCCCTGCCCCGATCCATCGGCCGGTAACCAGAGCAGACCGCCGCGAAGGTCTTCCCATGTGAGCTCCTCCAAGGTTGTCACGTTTCCTAACCCAGCAAAATCAATGGCTTGCGGGCGCCGTTTTCAGAATTGCACCCCTTGCCTTTTCAAAGTCGTTGTTTGCATCGCTGCCGCAATCCCTGCCGGTTTCGGGCAGTTTCGGGGTCCGATGTAGGCCCGCTCAGGGCCCCTGACCTGCCGCTGGCCGGCGGCCGCTTTCGGGGGCGAAACTGCCCGTCTGCAAGGGACTCCGCCTATCGAGGATTCAATGCGTCGCCCCCGGCGCGGCGGCCCGCAGTTCCTCGAGCCTGGAGAGGAACAGCTTGAGAATCGGCGAGGTGTTCGCTTTGCTGTAGCCCACGGCCAGATCGATCGTTGGCGCTTCGCCCTCCAGCGGACGGCTGACCACGGACCAAGGCAGCAGGTTCTTCGCATAGGCGGGCATAAGCGCCAACCCGCGCGTCGACGCAACAAGAGACATGGCCATCGCCATGTTGTCCACGCCGTGGTCGAGCTTGATATCCACTCCCGAGCGCCGCAGGTAATCCTCGGTCACGGCGCGAAGCACGCTGGCTTTGTTCGAACCGCCGATGAAGATCTCGCCGACGAATTCCCGCGGGTGAATCGCTTCGCGGCTGGTGAGGCGATGGTCGCTCGGCATCAGGACGATCAGCGGCTCGTGGTCCACCACCTCGTAGCCCAAGTCGAAGGTCGGTTCGACGCGCAGGAAGGCCACGTCGAGCCGACCTCGGACGAGCGCCTCTGCGAGGTCCGGCGAATAGTCGCTCGAGATCGTGACCTGGATGCTCTTCAGTTCGTCGCGCAGCACATGCATGGCCTGCGGCAGCCAGTTCATCTCATGACCGGTCTGAAAGCCGATCGCGAACGTCTTTCTCGCGGGCTGTGCCGCTCTGCGCGCCGCTTCCACTGCGGCTTCGACCTGGGTCAGCGCCAGCCGCGCATGGACGAGAAAGGCCGTGCCTGCGGCGGTCAGCTCGACGCCATGAACGCTGCGAGACAGTAGCTCGGCCCCGACCTGGTACTCCAAGTCGCGAATCTGCCGGCTCAGCGAAGGCTGGGAGGTGTGGAGCCGGAGCTCGGCGGCTGTCGTCAGGCTGCCTTCCTCGACCACGGCCACGAAATAACGCAAGTGCCTCAACTCCATAGCCATCCCATGCCTGAAAGGTATGCCGCCCAGCTTACGAAGTCTTTTTCTTTCGGGCCACGAGTCCCTAGATTACCCCTCATGGCGGCGTGATGAGCGGTGTCTTGGCACAGAGCGGCTCTCGGTCACCCGGCCTACGGCAACAGTCTTACCTCACAGGAATTAGTCATGAATCAACCCGTTGTTCTCGTCACCGGCGCGCTGACCGGTATCGGCCGCGCCGCGGCTGTCGCGTTTGCAAGGAAAGGCGCGAAGGTGGTCGTCGCCGGTCGGCGTGACGAGGTCGGCAAGGCACTCGTCAAGGAGCTGCGCTCGCTCGGTTCGGAGGCCGAATTCATCAACGCCGACGTCCGCAAGGAGGACGAGGTCCGCGCTCTGGTCGACAAGACCGTCGCACGGTTTGGCCGCATCGACGTCGCAGTGAACAACGCTGGCACCGAAGGCCACGGGGGCCCGATCACGGACCAGACCGCCGAAAGCTACGCCGCGACGTTCGAAACGAATGTTCTCGGCGTGATCCTGAGCATGAAGCACGAAGTGCGCGTCATGCAAGAGCAGGGCAGCGGCAGCATCGTCAACATCTCATCGACCTACGGGCACGAGGGTGCGGCGGGGGCCTCAATCTATGTCGGCAGCAAGCACGCCGTCGAAGGTATCACCAAGTCGGTGGCCCTCGAGATCGCCAAGTCTGGAATCCGTGTGAACGGCGTAGCGCCTGGTCCCACGGACACCGGCATGTTGACCCGCTTTACGGGCACGCCGGAGAACAAGGCGGCTCTGGCGACGACTGTTCCGATGGCGCGCCTCGGTCGCTCGGAAGAGCTTGCCGATGCGATCGTCTTCATCGCGTCGGACCAAGCTTCATTCATCACCGGCCATGTCCTCAACGTCGATGGCGGTAAGAGCCGCTGACTGCTTCGCGTGTCGGCTCGAGTGCCGCCGCCAGAAGGATTCTCAATGACCCAGCACACTCACCAGACCGCGCCGACGCAGTTCGTGGACGCGGCAGGTTTTCGGTTCGCCTTCCGCCGCTTCGGCAAGACCGGCAGCGTGTCGCTGGTTTTCAACCAGCACTTCACCGGCACGATGGACCATTGGGATCCTGCCGTGATCGACGGCTTGGCCAAGGATCGAGAAGTGATCCTGTTCAACAACGCGGGCGTTTCCAGCAGCTCGGGCGAAGTGCCGACCACGTTCGAGGAGATGGGCGCCAACGCCATCGCCTTCATCAAGGCGCTGGGACTGAAGCAGGTTGATGTGCTCGGTTTCTCGATCGGCGGCTTCGTCGCCCAGGAGATCACGCTGCAGGCCCCTGAGCTGGTCCGGCGCCTGGTGCTGGTCGGCACCGGCCCGCGCGGCGGCCAGAACATGGCGACCCTCACGCCGGAAGCGCAACAGATCTTCGGCGCCACCTACGAGGTGCCGGAGGAGATCTGGCTGAAGGTCCACTTCACCGACTCGGAAGCCAGCCAGGCCGCGGGCCGCGAATTCCTGAAGCGCGTCCTCCGCCGCACCGAAAACCGCGATCCCGCAGTGAACGAGAAAGTGGCGCCCGCCCAGATCGAGGCCATCGGCAAGTGGGGCGTGCAGCGTGAGGGTTCCTATGAGTACCTCAAGACCATCCTGCAGCCGACGCTGGTCATCAACGGCGACAACGACGTGATCATCTACTCGATCAACTCCTGGATTCTCCAGCAGAACATTCCCAACGCTCAGTTGATCATCTACCCGGACGCCAACCACGGTTCGCAGTACCAGTACCCGGAGCGCTTCGTCCGCCACGTCTCGGACTTCCTGTCCGAGTAAGGCTCTTCAGCGCATTTCCTTTTTCGAATCCACGCAGACCCGCGCACACGCCACCCGCGACGCCTCGAGAGACTTATCACCATGACCCCCGATACCTTGACGCTTTACCACTCCCCCGCCTCGCCGAATTCGCGGCGCGTGCGAATTCTTCTGGCCGAAAAAGGCTTGAAGGTTCCGCTCGTCGCTGTCGACCTCGGCAAGGGCGAGCAATCCTCAGAAGCCTACCGGGCGATCAATCCGCGCCGCATGGTGCCGACCCTGGTGCTGGAGGATGGCACCGCCATCGGCGAGGTGCCGGCGATCATGCGTTATCTCGACGAGGCCTTTCCCGAGAAGCTCTTGCTGGGCGCCACGCCCAAGGACAAGGGTCTGATCGCGATGTGGGAGCGGCGCGCCGAGTTGGAAGGCTTCGCGGCGGTGATGGAGGGCGTGCGCAACAGGATTGCCGCGTTGAAGGGCCGCGCCATCGCCGGGCCGCACGACTACGAGCAGATTCCAGCGCTGGTCGAGCGCAGTGCGCTGCGCGTGAAGAACTTCTTCGCTGATCTGAACGAGCGGCTCGCGCAGGTGCCCTTCGTTGCTGGCGAGCGCTACTCCGCCGCGGACATTACCGCCCTGGTGACGGTGGACTTTGCCAAGGCGCTCGAGTTGTCCGTGTCGGCGGATCACGCGGCGCTGAAGCGCTGGTACGAGATCGTGTCCAGTCGTCCCAGCGCCGCCGCCTGATCCCTGGGAGCGAAAGGTCTCCAAAGATCACTTTCAGGAGTTGAAGAGATGAACAGCAAGCTCACCAAGATTCCGGGACCGGATCATCCGATCACCATCACGCCGACGAAAGGCCGGGTCACGGTCGCCGTGAACGGCAAACGCGTTGCGGACACCCGCGAGGCCCTGACCCTGAAGGAGGCGGGCTATCCAGCAGTGCAATACATCCCCCGCAAGGACGTCGATATGACGCAAATGCAACGGAGCTCGCATCAGACGTATTGTCCTTACAAGGGCGACTGCGCCTACTACAGCGTTCCGGCCGGCGGGGAACGCTCGGTCGACGCCGTCTGGACCTACGAGGGTCCTTATGCAGCCGTATCGGCAATCCGGGAATACCTGGCGTTCTACCCGGATCGGGTCGACGCCATCGAGGTCGGCGTCGAAGGCTGAGGCTCACGCAAGGAACTCGTCGCCGAACATCGGCAGCCCGCTCTTCGATTCGGCCCGAGTCGCCTCGTCCTGCAGCACATCCCAGTGCTCGGCCAGAACTCCGTCGGCGATGCGCAGGATGTCCACCCCGATCCAGTTCACCGGACGGTGTTCACCCCAGAAACGGCCGTGGATCATCACGTGGTCGCCCTCGGCCATGATCAGGCCCGGCTCGTAGCGCAGCGACGCCGGCAGGCTCTTGATCAGGTTGAAAAGCCCGTCGCGGCCCGGCGAAATGTGAGCACTGTGCTGGATGTAGTTCGGCGACCAGTAGCGTTCGGCCTTCGCGTAGTCGCGCTGGTTGAACAATGCGTCGAAGGCCTCGAGGACCAGAGCTTTGTTTCTCGCTTCGATGGACAGACTCACTTTCGTTCTCCAGACCTACTGCGCGCAAGCGGGATCTGCAGGTTCGTCGGCCGGTTCTCTTCCTTGTCGAACCCACGACCGTCCACGTTGCGCGCGCCCCAGAACAGCATGTCGTGGCTCAGGTAGACGAGATCGAATTCCATGAAGTTCTTCCCTTCGGTCAACCCGAACGGGGGAAACGCCTTGCCGAACACACTTTGCGTGTCGTTGACTTGCCACTTTCCGTAGCCAGTGGCGGCCACCTGATTCAGCAGATCGGCAAACCCCTGGATCAGCGGCGCGACCTCGTATCCCTCGTCAGCGACGAAGTCCACCTTTTGCGCCCCTGGAGCGATCGAGTGAGGGCCGCGCCAGATCATGTGACCCCGGATGGCGATTCGGGCGATGGGCACCGCACCGTTCGGGTCTGCCGAATTGACGATGTTCAGCTCGAATCGATCCCCGGCCAAGTACTTGAATTCACGCTTCAGATAGAACGGCTTCAGCGTGCCGTCGGGATTCTTGCTGGCGCTCGGGCGGACCTCCGGGGCGATGCTGGCCCAATCACCGACGAGGGCCTCCTTGATCTGTTCCACGTTCATGACGGTCTGTCCTTCGGGTTTGCGGGAGGGCGATTCGATCGCTGACGCACAGGCTGCGAGAGTCAACGCCAGCACGAGCGCCAAGAGGCGCGAAATGCGTCGTGTCCACATCTGGAAAGAGTCCTCGCCTGAGAAGGTGCGCAAATTATGAAGCGCGAGCGCCCTGCTCCGTTAGCCCAAATCGGCAAAGCGACACAGCGTGCCAGCCTAGGCTATTCTTCGATTGCAGCGCCGCCACCGAACACCGCATGACACTCAAACTGGACGTATTCGACGACTTCCACGTGCATGGCGCCTCGGCGCCGGAGTGGAATCAACGCTATCTGCAGGTATCGCCGGGGGCCATGCACAGTTCGCTCGCCGAGGTGACGACGGACAGCATCCATGTCTTTCGCAAGTGGATGAGTGAGCGGGTGATTCAACAGGGCTGTCTACCCAACGGCAAGATCTGCTTCGCGATCCCACTTGGGAAGTTCGCTGGAACGCCCCGAATGCAAGGGCACGAAATGCACGAGGACAGCGTCGTCGTTCTTCGCGGCGGCGACGAGTTCACGCTACAACGGCCGAAAGGGATGGAGCTGATGGCGGTGACGTTCGAGCTCGACGAATTTCGTCGCCTGTCTGACGAACGGCCGTGGGCACCGGGCCCCCGGGCTCTACTGTCCCGCTCCGTGCTGCGAGCCCCGGGTCGCGCGATGCAGCGATTGCGGTACGACCTTCTTTCGTTGTTCGATGAGACGTCGACAACCGATCCATGCAAGTCGGAAGCGATCAACGACCAGTCAGTGTCCCGCGGCGTGTTCGAAGCGCTTTGCGAACTGTTCGATGGTGCCGCCGACGCGAGGCAGCCCGTCGGGAGCGCTTCGGCCAGTTTCATCGTCGCGCAATGCCATTGGATGGTGGCAGGCAGCGGGGATTCCCCACCTAGCGTAGAGGAACTGTGCCTGCGCCTTCGCACGAGCCGGCGCACCTTGCAGAACAGCTTCAGGCAGGTCGCCGACGCGACGCCTGTGCACTATCTGCGCTGCGTGAGGCTGAACGCCGTGCGTCGGCAGTTGATGTCGACACGAGCGATGGACCTGAACATTGCGCAAGCGGCCGCAGACAGAGGATTCAACCATCTGAGCCACTTTGCTCAACGGTACAAGGCGCTGTTCGGAGAATTGCCGTCACAGACGATGCGAGGCCGCACCTGCGCCAGCTCGCAGGACGGCGACGGGCAAAGCTACGAGGCGTGAGCGGCCTGCACCGGACGGCGGGGTTGGCTGCGTACCGCCATCCCAGTACGGCTCACCGTCGACCTCGATGGAGCGGTGAATCCAGGGTGGGCAGTCCGCTCAAACCGCCACGTCATTCCCATTCACACCCGCACCCGATTCCGATCCAAACGGGCACCACGTTCGTTTGATTCGCCTGGTTCGCCCGCAAGCTGACAGTCGCGGCCGACCGTTCATGGCCGATGGACTAAACCGCTGACGCGGTGGATGTGTGCGACGAGGGCAGATCGCGTTGCGCGGAGTTGAGTTGTACCTTGGTTGCGGGGAATGTTCCCCGGAACTCGGAGACGACGATGACACCACAACGTCAACGCATGATCGATGCGATGGTGCTGCGCGGCTTCAGGCCACGCACGCAAGAGTCCTACCTGAGGGTTGTCGCGCAGATGGCCCGTCACTACCGCCGAACCCCGGAGCTGATCACCGACCAGGAGGTCCAGGCCTATCTGCTGCACCTGGTGCGCGAGCGGCATCTGGCGCGAAGCAGTGTCAATCAGGCTTCCAGCGCCGTGCGGTTTCTGGTGTGCGAGGTGCTCGGCCAGAACGAGCGACGCCAGCGCATCCCCATGGGTCACGCCCCGCAGCGGCTGCCCGACGTGTTGTCTCGCGCCGAAGTGGCAGCGGTGCTGGCTGCGCCGATGTCCATGAAGGCGCGCACCCTTCTGATGACGGCCTACGCCAGCGGGCTGCGCGTAAGCGAGCTGTGTCAACTGCGCGGCTGCGACATCGACTCCTCGCCCGACCGCATGTCCATTCACGTCATCGCGGGCAAGGGAGGGCACGACCGCTACAGCCTGCTCAGCCCGGAGTTGCTCGAGCAGTTGCGGCTGTACTGGCGGCAATGCAGACGCACTGCACAGGCCGAGGACTGGTTGTTCCCTGCGCGGCTGAACCCCTCCCAGCACCTGGACACCCGTAGCGCCGGGCGCTACTTCTACGCCGCGCGCAACGCTGCGGGCATCGCCAAGGTCGGCGGCATCCACACGCTGCGCCACTGCTTTGCCACACATCTGCTGGAAGCCGGCGTGGACCTCAACAGCATCAGCCAGTTGCTCGGCCACGCCAAGCTCAGCACCACCAGCCGCTACCTTCGCATGGCTCGCCCCGGCCACAGCGCCGGCGACAGCGCGCTGGCGCTGCTGGCCCATCTGCCCAAGGTCGAGCCAGAGGCGCCGTCGTCACCGCCGACGCCACCACGACCGCCGCTGCACTGAAGCTGCTGCGCGATGAGCGCCACCCTGGCCGAGGTGCTGCACACCTTCGGGCCGGCCTATCTGCGCCAGCACACGCTGAGCACGCCGCAGGCGCGTGCCTGGCGCGCCGTCGTCGCCTGCCGCACGCCGGCGCTGGGTGGTCAGTTGCAGCGCTGTGACCAGTGCGCACGGGAGCAGCGGCTGTTCCACTCCTGTCGCAACCGGCACTGTCCGCAGTGCCAGAACGAGGCCCGGGACGCCTGGCGCCAAGCCCGACTGGCCGAGTTGCTTGCGGTGCCGTACTGTCACCTGGTCTTCACGCTGCCGCACGCCCTCAACGCCCTGGCGCAGTTCCATGCGCGCTGGGCGTACGGCACGCTGATGCAATGCGCAGCGGCCACGCTCAGCGAGTTCGCCGCGAACCCGCGCTGGCTCGGTGCAACAGCTGCCTTCACCCTGGTGCTGCATACCTGGACGCAGGACCTGCGCCGCCACATCCATGTGCACGCGCTGATGGCCTGCGGTGGGTTGGACGGCGATGGCCTGTGGTGTGCACCCAAGCGGAGCCCGACGTTCCTGTTCCCGGTGCATGCGCTGTCACGCGTGTTCAGAGGCAAGTTCGTCGACGCGCTGCGCCGCGCGAGTCAGGCCGGCGAGTTGCCCCGCGATCCGGCCAACACGCCGGCGATGCGCCAGGTACGGCTGGCCGAGCTCAAGCGTCACGACTGGGTGGTGTATGCCAAGACGCCGCTCACTGGCCCCGAGACGGTGTTGGACTACCTGTCGCGCTACACGCACCGCGTGGCAGTCTCCAACGAGCGCATCGTCGGCATCGATGCCAACGGGGTGCGACTGCGCATACGCGCCGACGATCATGGCGGCAAGCGAACGGTCCTCATCGACGGGCCGACCTTCATCGCTCGCTTCCTGCAGCATGTGCTGCCGCCGGGGTTCAAGCGCATCCGCCACTACGGGTTGCTGAGCCCGGCCGTCAAGGCCGAGCGGCTGGCGCAGGCCCGCTTGGCGCTGTCGATGCCGGCGGCCAATGCCCAGGCTCGAGAGGACGCCGCCACGTTCCTCCAGCGCGTCACGGGCATCGAAGTCTCGTGCTGCCCGCACTGCCGCTTGGGGCACTGGCGTACCGTGCAGGTGTTGCCACCACAGCGCGGCTGCGCTGCACCGCAAGCCGTTGCATGCCGGGGTCCGCCGTGATACCCGGCTGGCGCATCACCGTCCAAGAACTTGTCCGTCACCGACATCGCGACGGCGGTGCGGATCGTCCCGACGTGTGTGGCCGAACCATCGGTATGCCGCGAACGACCCATCGCTTGCGCCTCGACCGCCCAACGGCCGTCACCAATCGCCGCCTGAGCACCCAC
>NZ_CAXURY020000003.1:0-641909 GCF_964253805.1 Variovorax sp. LjRoot175
ACGACGTGCGTAAAGGGCCCTCCGCTGGCAACGCCGGTGCGGACTTATCCGGTCAAGATTGAAGACGGCAGGGTGTTTGTAAGGATCGAGTGAGGCGAGGCTGCGACATGACTCGGGTGTCGCAGTGTGGTCACGGTGGCGGACTGTGGATCGGATAGAGCGCCGGACCGCCTGCTCCCTCCAGTCGAGAGCTGGTTGAGTGCTGCCTGTGTGCCGAGCGATACCCCGTTGAAGGAGAAAATTATGGCTTTACTCCGCAGATGCCTCCTTGAGCTCCGAGCCCGGCAAGGCGACTACGACTCGCATCAGCAATTGAGCTGTGTTTCCAGTATCTATTTGCCTACCGGCATGATGCCTGTCTACGAGGCCGAAACTGGTTGTGCACCCAGCGTGGGCCCAGATTTGTCTACGCGCCAGCGGGCGGCTGAGTGGAAGCGCGAGCAAGCCCTCTTCGGTCATTGACGCTGTTCAGGTGAGGGATGTGGCGGCTCTGCTGGGCCCACACGCCGACTCCTCAGACTCCTTGGGGGAACATTGGGCGCCGGACTCAATTCATCGTGGCCGTCAGCGCAGCGAATCGACGAGGCTGACGAATTGCTGGGACAGCACGGAGATGCGGCGCACGAGCGTGTTGAGCGCGGGCGCGCCGAGCCGCGTCTTGTAGTCGTTGGCCACGAGCGCCTGGTCAACGTCGGGTGGCAGTTCGCTGACCAGGCCGGCTTCGGAATCCTCGTCCGCTTTGCGCGCCGCGTGGTCGACGATGAACTGGATCACCACGGGCACCGGCAGGCGCAGCGCGCGGCCATAGCGCGCGGCGTACCAAGCGCACCCGTAGCGCATGGCCGAGGCGTAGGACGCGCGCGTGTTGGCCGACTCGCCCTCGGGGTAGTAGTATTTTTTCGTCAGATTGACACGGTCGACCCAACAAACACCAATTACCTCGCTCGGCGGCGTGATGTACGAAGGCACCGAGCGCGAGATCGTGATCCAGGAATCGGTCTTCTCGCGCCACGGCACCGACCGCGTGCTGAGGTACGCCTACGAACTCGCCCAGGCGCGCAGGAGAAAGCACCTGACGGTGGCCACAAGAGCAACGGCATCGCGATCAGCATGCCCTGGTGGGACGGCCGCGCCGTGGCGTGCCGGATCGGGGAGGGCAAGCCGGAAGAAGTGATGCGGGCTATCTGGCCCTACATGGCCGCGCTGCTGGTGAGCGTGGTCGTGATCGCGACCGTGCCGTGGCTTTCGACCGTCGCCCTCTAGGAAATATCGTAGTGAAACTCTTCATGACCGGCGCCGCCGGCTACACCGGAGGCAGCATCGCCGCATGCCTCGTCGCCCGGGGCCACACCGTGCGCGGCTTGCTGCGGAACGATTCGAAGGCCTCCGCGCTTCTCGCATGCGGCATCGAACCCGTGATCGGCAGCCTGGACGATGCGCAGGTGCTTGCCCGCGAGGCGCGCGAGGCCGACGGCGTGGTCAATACGGCCAACGCGGATCATCTCCCGTCGCTGCAAGCCATGATCGCGGCGCTGGAGGGCTCCGGAAAGCCGTTGATTCACACCAGCGGATCGAGCGTTGTCGGCGACGACGCCCATGGCGACCGGCTCTCGGAGCGCGTCTTCGACGAAGACACGCCCTTCGTCGTCGCGCCCGCCAAGCAGGCGCGGCACGCGCTGAACGGCACGGTCCTCGCTGCCGCGGCGCGCGGCGTGCGCTCGGTCGTCGTCTGTCCCACGCTGACCTATGGCGTGGGCGCGGGTTTGAACACGCGCAGCATCCAGATCCCGTTTCTTGTGGAGCAGGCACGCGCAAATGGTGTGGTACGCGTTGTCGGCAAGGGCATCAACCGCTGGTCGACCGTCTACATCGACGACTTGGCGGATCTGTACCTGCTGGCGCTCGACAAGGCACCAGCGGGTGCCTTCTACTTTGCCGAGAACGGCGAAGCGTCGTTCGTCGAAATCGGCGAAGCCATTGCCCAGCGCCTCGGACTGGGCCGTGTCGAGTCGCTGCCCGCGGACGAGGCCGCGGCGATGTGGGGTCAGGCTCGTGCCTACTACTCCTACGGAAGCAACAGTCGGGTCCGCGCGACGCGTGCGCGGCGCGAACTGGGATGGTCGCCGCGCCACGAATCGGCGGTTGCTTGGATCCAGAAGGAAATGCCCCTTTGAACACGAGGACGAAACAATGATCTTGGAACTTGCAGATATACGCATCCATCCCGGCCGGCAGGACGAATAGGCCGCGCGACGCGGCTTGGACACCGTGCTTTCCAAGGCACCGGAATTTCGCAACTACGAAGTGCGGCGCAGCATCGAGTCGGCTGAACGCTACGTGCTGCTGATCCACTGGGCCAGCCTGGAAGACCACACGGTCGGCTTCCGGAACTCGCCAGCCTATGGGAAATGGCGCGCCATCGTGAGGCCTTTTTTGCGCAGCCGCCGGTGGTGGAGCACGTTGAGTTCTGCCGGCGTCCAACGCGGTGGGCGAATGAAAAATGCACAGGGGGCTTCCGAAGATCCAAGGATCACGCCGGTCTGAACGGCCCCCGAGCCTAGGCTTTCGATCTCAAGAGTCGTTTTGGTTTTGCGCGAGCATCTGACGCAGGAGGGTTTTCGATTGAAGCGAAAGTGCGAACATTGCACGGGCAACGGAGCACAAGATGAAAGACGACAAGAACGAGGTGGCCATGGTCGCCGAAGCAGAAGGTCGGCTGTACACGGCGCCTGCGCTGGAAAAGAGCCTCGACATTGTCTTTGCAGGTCTGGCGGTGAGGAGCGATTGACACATTTCCTGCGGAATCGCGCAAACCCTTACTGCACGCGACTTTGCCCCCAATCGGGTCTGTGTCAAAAAGACGAGTGACACATTTGCCTGCGCAAGAGTGACACAGTTGGTTTTTGCTACGACCGTCTCGATCTACTGGAGCCGCCGCTTCGAGTCGGATCCGGCACACCAGTGGATGCGGAATCTCTTCGTCGGCCTCTTCAAGGACAAAGGACGCTGATGGCACGGTGATGCGTCCTCGTCGAGGAATACTGCAGCTGTTGCAGGAGCGTTCGGCCAGAGGCGCGAGACCTGCGCGATCGGCGTGCCCATACACCACGAAGTCGGGCCGCGTCAGAACGACGTCCGCGCCCAGTGACTCCAGAAGGCGAACGTAGACGTCGTCCGCAGCCAGCGCACGATCACTGGCCTTGGCTGAGACTTGCCGAAGATTCTGCCGCTACCCATTGCTCCACCAGCCCACGAAAATGCCCAAGCGCGCCATCGAACGGCGGCACGGCATGCATCTTCATTCCCGGTGTTGCCTGCAACGCCCGATATTGCGCCGTGATGGTGTCCTGATCCTCATGGAAGGCCCGAACAAGGGTGGCATACATGCGGTCGACTGTCTCTGGCGCGCGTTCAAAGTCTGCGCTCTGGCAGGACTGTTGGAAGAAGTAGTGGGTGCTGGTCTCGGTCTCCGGCGTGAGGGTCTGGCAACTCAGCAGCCGGACGGTGCGGGCTTCGTCGTCGGGTGCCGCGATGGGACGTCCACCCGAGTCCATCAACAGCGTTCCGGGCAACACGAAGTCATAGTCGAACCACCGCTCGTACATTTCGTCTCGCAGGCCATCGCGAAAACTCTTCCAGTAGGGTGAGGGCGGCACATCGCTGACCCGGCGCGTCACCTTCAACCCGACCTGGCGGCCGTCTGGAACGAAGACCCGATCGATCTTCTGCCGCGATCGCGCGATCTCCGGAGAGCCCCCGAGGGTGTTGGCGTGCACGTAGCTCAGATGCGAGAAATCCAGCAGGTTGTCGCATATCAGCAGGTAGGGGACCTCGTAGTGCATGTAGCCCGGCTTGTTGCACCATTGCGGATCGTCGTTGGCGAAGTTGTCCGGCAACAGCGCCTCGTCTGCGCGCTCCGGGTCACCCATCCAAACGAAGATCCAACGGTTCTTCTCGACCACCGGGTAGCTCTTGATTTTCAGGTACGAGGGCACCCGCTCCATCCCGGGGACCTCGACGCACTGGCCGCCGCAATCGAACTTCAGCCCGTGGTAGCCGCAGCGCACCGCGTCGCCCTCGCGGGCACCGCGCGACAATGGCAGCAGGCGATGGCAGCAACGGTCCTGAAGAGCGCTGAGGCTGCCATCCTGCTTGCGCATCAGAAGAATGGGCTCGCTCAGCACCGTGCGCGTGAACAGCGCGTCGGCGCCTACTTCGTGGGACCAAGCGATGACATACCAGAGGTTGCGGATAAACACGCTCGCTTCTCCTTTGGGTCTTATTGCGGCTCGATGCCGATCTCTCGGATGCGGCGCGTGATGATGTCGAACTCGCCGCGATAGCTGGTGCGGAATTGCACCGGCGTGGTGGCCATCACTTCCAGGCCGCGATCGACGACGGCGGCATCCACATCCGGCAAGGCCAGGATGGTCCGGATCTCTTGAATGAGCTTTTGCAGCACCGGCTGCGGCGTCTTGCCTGGGGCGATGAAGCAGATCCATACCGCTGCATCGAAGATCGGATCGTCGATTCCCTGTTCCCGCAAGGTAGGGACGCCGGGAAGTGCCTTCGAACGCTCCCGTCCCAGAATGGCTAGGGGCGTGATCTTTCCCGCGAGTACGTGCTGCTTGGCCAGACCGGCCGAGCTCAGGCCGAGGCTGATCGTCTTGGACAACAGATCCTGCAGCACGGGGCCTTCGCCGCGCTGGGGAATATGAACCATGTTCGCACCCAGGCGCTGACTCAAGGCCTCGCCGGCAATGTGACCGAGGCTGCCTATCCCCCACGAACCGTAGCTCAGCTGCCCCTTGTGCTGCGCAGCGTATTGGCGCAGTTCGGCGATGTTCTTGACCGGCAGATCCGTGTTGGCGCTGATGAGTGCGGGACTGAACACCGCCTGCGTCATCAGAGCCAAGTCGCGCTGGGGGTCGTATGGAAGCGCCTTGAACAACGCCACGTTGTTGATCAGCGAATCGCCGAGGGTCACGCCGAGCGTGTAGCCGTCGGGCGGTGCCTTCGCCACTTCGGACACACCCAGCGCACCCGATGCGCCGGTGCGGTTGTCCACCACGACGGGCTGGCCGAGTGTCTTGGACAGGCGGTCACCCACCATGCGGGCGATGAAGTCCGAGGCCCCACCTGCAGGATAGGCCACGACGATGCGTATAGGGCGTGTAGGAAAGCTCGGCTGGGCGCTTGCGGCCAGTGGCGCCAGGGCGGCGGCGGCGAGCATCTGGTTCATCGTGCGGCGGTCCATGGGGATGTCTCCTCTTGCCGTCGGAGGGCGGCGTCCCGGAACTCTAGGCGTCGTCACTGCGCGCGTCTGTACCCAGCGATTGGGACGGGGAATCCCCTATATCAAGCCCCCACGCCAAAGTCATCCGACTGTGGACGTTCAGCTTGGCATAGGCGCGCTTTCTCAGCGTGAGCACCGTCGAGGTGGCAATGCCCAGATCCTGGGCGATGCCGTCCGTGCTGAGGCCCGCCGCAATGCGCGCCGCGACTTCCAGTTCGCGTTTCGAAAGTCTGTCCGACTGCTGCCCCAGGCGGATGGACGCCATCGCCACGCGATTCGCATCCGAAGTCCGGGACTTCGAATCCAGCCGCGGCTGCAGCACAGCCCTCACGATCGGCGCCACCGTGCGCAGGCGAGCGAGTTCATCGGATTCGAATTCGCCGGCCGCTGTGTGCCTGTACAGGTTGAGCGCGTAGGCTCGATGGTCAGCCCCTGCGAAGACCAGGCTCACCCGTCCGGCCAATCGTTCGCGCACGAAGATCTCGTTGCGCCAGTCCCGGTTGGGAATGTCGCGCTGGCGGTAGTGGAACATGTCCACTCTAGGCGCTTTCTCGCTCATAGAAGCCAGTTCGCCGGCCAACGCGGTGACCTCGTCTTCACGGAAGAAGGCGAACCGGTACAGCGAAAAGCAACGCGCCGTGGTGTCCTGGACTTGTGAACTCCGCGCATGCCCTTCGAGCTGCCTTGGCGCGCCGCCGCCCGCGTACTCCACCAGCGAGATGTACTCCACCGGCACCAGATGCGCGATGAATCGCAATGCAGCAAGCGCGGGCGGCCCGGCGCGAAGTTGGTCGAGGAGGGCAATCATCGCCGCGGACGGCACCGTGCTGTCTTCGTCGATACCGACTCGCGCCCAGTGCTTTGCCATGTGGCGGCTCCGACCTATGTGAATGTCTTGAGTGCCGTCGCCGGGTTGCAGGCGGCCGCCGGTGCCGGTGAATGTCCTGCCTCGAGCAACTTGCGCGCCGCCATGTGGTCCTGGGGCGCGTTCACGCTCTCCACACAGGCCAGTCGCCCCTGCGGTGTGTAGTGCAGGATGGAGAATGCGTCCCCCCGCGCGCCAGGACGCAGGTGCCGCACCGACTGCGCGGGCATGCAGCCCGCCATCTGCAGGCGCATGCTGCCCTGTTCAGACCAGAACCAAGGAAGCGCTGCATACGGCGCTGGCCGATCAAGCACCGTGGCCACCGCGGTGCGTGCCTGGTCGTGCGCATTCTGTACCGACTCCAGTCGGCGATCGCTCCCTTGTCCCGACAGCGGGAAGCGCGCGCAATCTCCTATCGCCAGGATGCGCGCGTCGCTGCTGCGCATGAACGCATCGACCACGACGCCATCTCGGCAGTCCAGGCCTGCCGCCTGCGCCAGCGTGGTTTCGGGCCTGGCGCCAATGCCGATGATCAGCAGGTCCAGCGGCACCCGCTGCGCGCCCAGATGGATCGCCCGCAATCTCGCCTGAGCAACCTCGAAGTCGCTCACCTTCTCGCCCAGGCGGATGTCCACGCCCGCGGCGCGATGGCTGAGCAGCACATGCTCGGCCATCTCCGGCGACAGCGAGCGCGAGAGCAGGCGCGGCGCGGCCTCCAGCACGGTCACCTGGCGGCCCAGGGCCTGCGCGGTGGCGGCGATCTCCAGACCGATGAATCCGCCCCCCAGCACCACCACCTGCCGGGCCTCGCCCAAATGCGTGCGCAGCGCGCGGGCATCAGCGGCGGTGCGCAACAGCACTACGTTGCTGAGCCCGCTGGGCAGGCCCGGCAGCACGCGCGCACGCGTGCCGGTGGCCAGAACGACCACGCCGTAAGGCAGGCTGCGGCCGCCGGCCAGGCGCACAACACGCGCCTCCCGATCGATCGCTTCAGCGGCCGTACCGAGGTGGAGCTCAATGCCCGCTTCGGGGTACCAGGCTTCGCCGCGAATGGACTGGGCTGCCTCGTCTGGTCGCTTGAGGAAGCTCTTGGATAGCGGCGGGCGCTGGTAGGGCAGGTCCGGCTCCTCGCACACCAGATGCACCCGCGCGCCCTGTCCGGCCTCGGCCATGCCGGCGCAGAACTGCGCCGCCGCATGGCCGCCGCCAATGACCACGATGTCGCGTTCCATGTTAGTTCAGGATTCAGTAGTGGACGACCGCGCGAATCGACTTGCCCTGGTGCATCAGATCGAAGGCATCGTTGATGCCGGTGAGCGGCATCGTGTGCGTGACGAAGGGTGCGAGCTGGATTCGTCCGGCCATCGCGTCCTCCACCATGCCAGGCAACTGGCTGCGGCCCTTCACACCGCCGAAGGCAGTCCCCAGCCACCGGCGGCCGGTCACGAGCTGGAAGGGGCGGGTGGAGATCTCCTGTCCCGCGCCGGCAACGCCGATGACGACCGATTGGCCCCAGCCGCGGTGCGCGCACTCCAGCGCCGCGCGCATCACCTGCACATTGCCGATGCACTCGAAGCTGTGATCCACGCCCCAGCCAGTCATCTCGACGATCACCTGCTGGATGGGCTTGTCGTGGTCCTTGGGGTTCACGCAGTCGCTGGCGCCGAAGGTCCTGGCAAGCTCGAACTTCGACGGGTTGGTGTCGATCGCGATGATGCGGCCGGCCTTGGCCAGCTTGGCGCCCTGGAGCACGGCCAGGCCGATGCCGCCGAGGCCGAAGACCGCGACCGTGTCGCCCTCCTGCACCTTGGCAGTGTTCTTCACCGCGCCCAGGCCGGTGGTCACGCCGCAGCCCAGCAGGCAGACCTGTTCGGGATTGGCGTCGGGGCTGATCTTCGCGAGCGAGACCTCGGCCACCACCGTGTACTCGCTGAAGGTGGAGCAGCCCATGTAGTGATAGACCGGCTGCCCGTTGTAACTGAAGCGCGTGGTGCCGTCGGGCATCACGCCCTTGCCCTGGGTGGCGCGCACCGCGACGCACAGTTCGTCTTGCCCGATTTGCAGAACAGGCATTCACCGCATTCGGCGGTGTAGAGCGGGATGACGTGATCGCCCGGCTTGACGCTGGTGACGCCTTCGCCGACCTCGACCACGATGCCGGCGCCTTCGTGGCCCAGCACGGCGGGGAACAGGCCTTCCGGGTCGTCGCCCGAGAGCGTGAAGGCATCGGTGTGGCACACGCCGGTGTGGGTGATCTTCACCAGCACTTCGCCCTTCTTCGGCGGCGCGACGTCGATCTCGACGATCTGCAGGGGCTTGCCGGCTTCAAAGGCAACGGCGGCTCGGGATCTCATGGGATGGCTCCTGGGAATGAAAAAAAGACGATGGAGTGCCTCGCGAGAACGCTCAGGCCCTGCCGGCCTGAGGTCGCACCCTGCGCTTGATCGGCGCTTGCATGCGTGCCACATAACGGTCGGTCGCAGCTTCGACCTCGGGCAAGTTCTCGTGCAGTCGGCGCAGCAGGGCGATCAGCACTTCGCGTTCCTCACGGTTGAGTACCGAGAGCAGGGCCCGTTCACGCTCCAGCGCAACGCCGATGATCTGGTCATGCAGCGCCCGGCCTTCCTCGGTGAGCGTGGCCACGCGCGCACGGCCGTCCGCCGGATCGGGTGCGATGCGAATCAGGCCCTGCGCCTCCATGCCGGAGAAACAGCGGCTCACGGAGGCCTTGTCCATCCCGATGATGCGACACACCTTGTTGGCCGAGATCGTGGGTTCGATCGCCAGCAGCACCAAGCAGCGCCAAGTCTCGATGCCGACGCCGAAGCTGCGCAGGTAATGCTGCGAGGCGCCGCGCGAGAGCTTGTTGGCGATCCAGGTGAAGAAGGCCGGAACGTAGCGTTCCAGGTCGATGGAAACGTGCTGCGCAGAGCTGGGGCGAGTAGAAGGCATGCGCGTCAGTGTGGCCCATGTCGCGACGACCGGAGCGGAGCGCATTGCTGCGCCTCGGGCAGATGCAGCACGAGTCCGTCCAGCGCGTCGTCCAGCCGGATCTGACAGGACAATCGACTGTTCGGCAGACGCTCGGCGGCGGTGCATTCGAGCATCTCCAGCTCGTTGGAAAGAGCCTTGGGCAGCCGGGCCGTCCAGGCTTCGTCGACGTACACATGGCACGTGGCGCACATGGCCGAGCCGCCGCACTCGGCGATGATGCCGGACAGGCCGGCACCCGTGGCAACCTGCATCGCGGTGTGGCCGACTGGCGCCTGAATATCGCGCTCGCTGCCATCGGCCAGGATGAATCGGATCGTGGGCATGGGATCTCCGTTCGAATGTCTGCGTCAATACGCTCTCAGACCGGGATAAGCCGCAGCGGCAGCGTGTCCAGCGCGCGCAGCGTGTTGTTGAGCCGGCGGGTGTGCGAGCCGGTGATCTCGATCGCCTTGACGCGGCGCGCGAGTGCCTGCAGTACCACCTCGCCTTCCAGCCGGGCGATGACTTGCCCCACGCAGCCGTGGATACCCGAGCCGAAGGCCATGTGCCCGGTGGGTCGGCGACCGATGTCGTAGCGGTCCGGCTCAGGCCACTTGCGCGGGTCCCGGTTGGCCGAGGCGAGCATGCACAGCACCTTGGTGTCGGCCGCCAACGCAACACCGGCAATCTCGCAGTCGCGCGAGGCCGTACGAAAGAAGGTTTGCGCAGTCGATTCCCACCGCAGCGCCTCTTCGAAGGCGGGTCGGGCAAGCTGCGGATCCGCATGCAGTTTGGCGTATTCGGCCGGATGGTGTGCCAGCGCGAACACGGCGTTGCCGATGCCGTTGATGGTCGTGTCCACTCCCGCCGAGAGGAAGGAGCGCACCAGCATCGGCGCCTGTTCGTGAGAGATCTCGCCAGCGTCGGCTGCCTGATAGATCTGGTCGCCAAAGCCGCCCGGACGAAGGTGATCGCGCTGGCAGTGGGCCATGATCCAGTCGGTCACCGCGACGACGCGCTCGGCGCTCTTGGCCAGCAGTTCGTTGCGTGGTCCCATCGAATTAAAGATCATGTCGCCATAAAGCAGGAGGTTCTCGCGCCCGGCTTCCTCCACGCCCACCGCATCGGGGAACACCTTGAGCGGATAGACCTGCGCCAGGTCGTGGATGCCATCGATCTCGCCCTTGGCGACGCATCGCTCTACAAGGGCCTCGGCCTCCTGGGCGAAGCGATCGCGGATCTGCATCACCGTCTTGGGACTGAGGATGCGCGAGAGCACGGTGCGCGTCTGTGTATGCAGCGGCGGGTCGGCCTCCAGGATCAGGCTGCGAGGCCGGAAGGGCGTCTCCTTGTTGAAGTTGGTCAAGCCGACGCCGGCGCCCGAGATGAAGGTGGCGTGGTCATTGAGCACGGCTCGCACTTCGTCGTGGCGCGCACACGCCACCACCGAGGGATATGGTGCCAGGCGCACGACCGGCCCGGCCTCGCGCAGGCGTTCGTGCATCGGATACGGGTCGATCAGGTTCGCCGACGCATAGGGGTCGATGTCGAGAACCGGGATGTCGAGTTCGGAACTGAGGGTCGTCATGTCGGGGGCTCCTTCACGTTCAATGGACTGCCATGCCCACATGGCGCTCCAAGGTGGCTTCGTCCGTGCGCAGGACCGCGGCGGGTGCTTCGTGCACCACGTGGCCGTGGTCCAGGATGAGGGCGCGGTCTGCATAGGCCAGCACCTCGCTCACCTGCTGCTCCACGATGAGCACGGTGACGCTGGATTCGCCTGCCAGCCGGCCAAAGGCCGCGAGCAATTCCTGGCGGATGATGGGCGCCAGGCCTTCCAAGGGTTCATCCAGCAGGAGCAAGCGGGGCCGCCCGAGCAGGGTGCGGGCGACGCAGAGCATCTGCTGCTCGCCACCCGAGAGCTGCGCCCCGCCGTTGTGACGGCGCTCGGCCAAACGCGGGAAGAGCGCGTAGGCTTCGGCCAGCGCGGCGCGCGGTCGTTGCTTCAGGCCCGCCAGCAGGTTTTCCTCCACGCTCAGCGAGGGAAAGATGTCGCGCGTTTGCGGCACGTAGCCTAGCCCGCGCTGCGCGCGCTGGTGTGGCGCCAGGCCGCTCATGTCCTCGCCATCGAACACGATACGACCGGAAGACAGCCGCGCCAGGCCCATGATGGCCCGCAGCGCGGTGCTCTTGCCTACACCGTTGCGGCCGATCATGGCCAATCGCTCGCCGGGCTGGACGGTGAAGCTCAGCCGGTCGAGGATGGTGGTCGGCCCGTAGCCCGCGACCACTTGGTCGAACTGCAGCAGGGGAGAGATCATGGCAGTCCGTGCCCCAGGTATGCGGCGCGCACTCGGGCGTCGCCTCGGATTTGTTCCGGTGTCGCGTCGGCCAGCACAGCCCCTTCGGCCAGCACCACGATGCGGTGTGCGAATCGGAAGACGAGGTCCATGTCGTGCTCGATGATGAGCACGCCCAGCTCTGGCGGCAGCGCGTCCAGTGCTGCCAGAAGCTGGTGGCCGTCGTCTTGTGGCACGCCGGCCATGGGCTCGTCCAGCAAGAGCACACGGGGGCGCAGGGCCAGCGCGAGCGCCATCTCCACCAACCGCTGCTCGCCGTATGCCAGTTGGCCGGTCGGCACGGTTGCATGGTTCGCCAAGCCGAAGGTGGCCAGTATGGCGCGCGCCTCGCCGGCCAGCGCTGGATAGGCTTCGACCGGGCGCCATGCCCGATGGGCCAGGCCCTCTCGCTCGAACAGTGCGAGCTCGACCTGCCGCTGCACCGGAAGGTGCGGCGCCAATGTGGTGATCTGGAACGTACGGACGAGCCCGGAGCGCACGCGTCGCGCCTGGCTTTGCGACGTGACATCCTCGCCGGCGAGGCGCACGCGCCCGGCGGAAGGTGCAATCACGCCGCTGATCAGGTTGACCAGCGTGGTCTTGCCCGCGCCGTTGGGTCCAATCAGCGCGATGCGTTCTCCCGGCGCGATGGTCAGCGAGACGCCGCGCGTGACGTGCAGCCCGCCGAAATGCTTTTCCAGTGATTCGACCTGCAGCAGCGGCGTCATGGCAGAACCTCTTTCGATGAGGCGAGCGGAGCACGACGTCCGGCAGCGCCCAGGCGCGCGCGCAGCCGCAGCCACAGCACGCGAGGCGGCACCAGCACCACTGCCATCAGGGCCAGTCCCACCGCGAACAGCCAGTGGTAGGGGTTGATGGAAGCGGCCGTGTGATGCAGCAGTGTGAAGATGAGCGCGCCGACCAGTGCGCCGTGCAATCGCCCCGCGCCGCCCAGCACGAGCATGACCAGGATCTCGGCGGAGAGGCCGAAGCCGAGGCTGTCCAGCCCGATGATGGCGTTGGTCTGTGCTGCCAGGGCGCCCGCGGCGCCGGCCAGGGCGCCGGCCGCGGTGTAGATGGCGAGCAGCCGCGTGCGAACCGGCGTGCCCAGAGCTGCCATGCGGGCCCGACTCTCATGGATGCCGCGCACCGACAGGCCGAAGGGCGAGGCGACCAGCCGCTGCGCGAGGTACAGCCCCAGCGCGAGCACCCCGATGGCGTAGAAAGCTGCAGTACGTCCTTCCAGGTCGAAGGCGAACAAGCCGAGCAACGGCGCCATCGAGAAGCCCGACAGCCCGTCGTCGCCGCCCGTCCAGTCGCGCCACTTCTGCGCCAGCGCCAGCAGGATCTGGGCGAAGGCCACGGTGAGCATCAGGAAAGTGAAGCCTTGGTAGCGCAGCAGCAAGGCGCCTGATGCCAGCGCTACCGCTGCTCCGGCCGCGATGCCCACCAGCAGTCCTAGCAGAGGATCGGCCTGCACATGAAGCGCAAATAGCGCGGCCGCGTATCCGCCAACGCCGTACAGGGCTGCATGACCCAGCGTAGCGAGCCCGGCCACGCCCACGACCAGGTCAAGTGAGAGCACCAGCAGCGCCATGACGGCGATGCGCACGATCAGGCCTAACTGCTCGGGCAGCAGCAGCCCGACTCCCACGCCCAGGATCAGCACGACCAGGGGAGCACGCCAGGCGGGCGCGGTGCGCAAGGTGCTTGGGGTCATCGCTTCAGCAGCCCACTGGGACGCCAGGCAAGCAGCAGCGCCATGGCAAGGAAGAAGAACAGGCTGCCCCAGTCGGAAGCCCAGTACTTGCTGGCCGTCTCCACCGTTCCCAGAACCAGGGCCGCAGCCAACGTGCCAGCGATGCTGCCCATGCCTCCCACGGCGACTACCACCAGCACAAGCACCAGGTACTTGAGCGCGTAGTAGGGCTCCAAAGGCATCAACTCCGCGCCGAGAATTCCTCCCAGGCCCGCCAGCGCGGCGCCGGCGGCGAAACTCAGGCACTGCACGCGGCGAATCGGGATGCCCAACGTTGCGGAGGTCTCCGCATGGTCCACCGCTGCGCGCAGCCACACCCCAAAGCGAGTGCGCAGCACGGTGTAGGTGGCCCCGCCGGCGACGGCCAAGCCCGCAGCGATGACCAACAGCCGCTGTGCTGGCAGGGTGCGAAAGCCCAGATCCACCGGTTGCGCAAGCAGTGGCGGCAGCGCGATGAGCTGTACCTGCGGGCCGGCGATGGCATTGGTGGCGGCGATCAGGAAGAAGGTCAGTCCGATGGTGAACAGTACCTGGTCCAATTCCTTGCGGCGATACAGGTGGCGCAGCACCAGCATCTCCAGCAGCGCTCCCAAGGCGCCGGCGGCCAGCACGGCCAGCGGCAGAGCCAGCCAAAAGCTCCAGCCCACGTCGCGCGTGAGCCATGCCGCCGCATAGCCACCCACCATCGCGAAGGCGCCGTGCGCGAGATTGACAAAACGCATCAGCCCCAGCGTGACGGACATGCCCACGGCGATGACGAACAGCACCATGCCGTAGGCCACACCGTCAATGCCGACGTTCAGGATCGTGCTCACTCGAAGCCTCCGGGTTGCTTCGCTACTTGGTCTCGAGGCCGAGGTCGGGCTGCGGGCCAAAGCTCTGCAGTTCGCGGTTGACCAGCATGCCGCCTGCTTTTTCAACCTTGCGCAGATACACGTTCTGCACGATATGGCGTGTCTTTGGATCGATGCTCACCGGACCGCGCGGACTGTCCCATTGAAGTGTCTTGGCGGCGGCAAGCGCCTTGGGGCCATCCCTGCGGCCGCCCGTGGCTTCGATCATCTTGTGTATCACGTGCATGCCGTCCCATGCACCCACCGAGGCGTAGTTGGGGATTGCCTGCGCATCGGCGGCCTTGAGGGCGGCGACGAACTTCTGGTTGGCCGGCGAATCGTGCGTGCCAGAGTAGTGGAAGGCGGTGGTCAGGCCCAGCGCAGCATCGCCGAACTTCTGCAGATCGAACTCGTCTGTCTCCGCTGTCCCGAGGAACTGAACGCCGGCCTTCGCAAGCCCGTTCTCGTTGTAGGCCTTCACGAAGCCCAGGTTCGGTGGCCCACCCGGCAGGAAGGTGTAGACCGCCTGCGCGCCGCTGGCCTTGATCCGCTGAACAAAGGGTGCGAAGTCGGTGGTGGCGATCGGCATGCGAATGCTCTCCACCACCGTTCCGCCCTGGCGGGTGAACTCGGCCTTGAAGGCTGCTTCTCCGTCCAGTCCGGGGGCGAAGTCGGTCACGGCGGTGACCACCTTCTTGAGTCCCTGCCCAGCCGCCCATCTGGCCAGGGGCACCGTCACCTGCCAGAGCGTGTAGGAGGTACGGATGAAGTAGTCGGACTTCTCCGTTATGGCCGAAGTGGCGGCGTTGAAGATGACCGTGGGCGTTTGCGACTGCTGGATCAGCGGCGCCACTGCCATCGCGTTCGGCGTGAACACGAAGCCGCCGAGGTAGTCCACCTTGTCCTTGACGATGAGCTCCTGAACCAGGCTCTTGGTCAGGCCCGGGTTGGGGCCGCCCGTATCACGGTAGATGAACTCGATGGACCGGCCGTCCAATTTGCCGCCTTGGGCATCCACATAGGCCTGAGCGCCCGTCTTGAACAGCGTGCCGTAGTGGGCGAAGGGCCCGGAGAACGGGCCAACGATGCCCACCTTGATGGCGGATTGCGCCAGCGCCGGCAGCGCTGTCCCGCCGAGTGCCAACGCCGCGCACCATGCCGCCGCGCAACGCCGTGTGGTCTTGCTCATGCCTTGTCTCCTGTCTTGTGGAATGGACCGTCACTGACCTTCGAAGCGACGTGACGACCAGACGGAGTCTCCGAGCAGATAGTTGGTATGTCAACCAACAGGGCGATCAACCAAATGCATGGTTTTCCCGAGCCCGACTTCGCAAAGTAGGGTCGGATCGTCATGAAAGAGGGGCTTCAAGCCCGAATGAGAGAGAGGCCCCCGGCGATGTCCAGCATCGTGACACCACCGACCCGCGCGTTTGAACCAATTCGTGCGCCTGCGGCGCGACGAGAGCACGGCCGACCGCGATCGGCGGCGCGCCGCGCTCGACCGGCTGGCCTATCGTCATGCGAGGGAGAGCGGCGCCGGGTCATGCGCCAGCACAACCGCATGCTCGAGAGCCGGGCATCCCCCAGTCGGCCTTGCCCCAGCTTGCAGCTTCGGTGTCAGCTCAACGCGGCTCGACCCGTGATGCACGACCTCACGGTCGCACGGGAATGACGGCGAGCGAAGAGGTCGCGTTCGCGATCAGGCGGGAGCGCTGCGCGTCATAAAGTTTCGCGTGCGCGAAGGCGACCTGCCGACCGACTCTATCCACCCCCGCTACCGCAATGTAATGGCCTTCCTGCCCAGCGCTCTGCATGTTTACGGTCAAGCTGATGGTGGAGCATGTGTAGCCGGGTGTGAGCCGCGAAAGGACCGCCATCGCCATGCCGATGTCCAGCATGCTCGCCAAGGTGCCCCCGCCAACGACGCCGTTTCCCTGCGTCGCAGTTCGCGGTGCGGTGAAGCGGATGACAAGTTCGCCGTCGCCACTCTCCACTAGAAAGGCCGACAGGCTCGCCAGTGCTGGATTGACCTCCAGGGGGACGTTCCGGCGGCCGGAAGACACCGCCTCTGCCACGTAAGCCCGGGTCGGGTTGTCCCCTTCCAACAAACGTTCCGACATCTGCTGTCGCTCTGAGACTCAGGCCAGCAGCGTGGCCCGGGCGTGTTCGGGGGTGGCGACCTCGTAGCCGAGGTCTTCGATGATCCTGGCCGCCTTGGTGACGAGCTCAGCGTTGTCGCGCGCGAGCTGGCCTGGCGAGAGATACAGGTTGTCCTCGAGACCCACCCGCACGTGCCCGCCGAGCACCGCCGCGATGGCGACCATCGGGAACTGGTCGGGGCCAATGCCGAACGCGCTCCAGCGCGCGCCTGTTGGCAACAGGCGCTGCATCTCGTCCACCACTGCAGGCGTGGCTGGCGCGCCCCAGGGCACCGACATGCACAGCTGGAAATAGGCGCTCTTCGGGATGGCACCGGTGGCGATGAGGTGACTCGCCAGTCGTACATGACCGAAGTCAAAGACCTCGAGCTCCATTGTGACGCCGCAGGCGGCAATCTCCGCGGCCATCTCGCGCAGGTGGTTCGCCGGATTCACGAAGGCGGCTTCGCCGAAGTTCATGGTCGCGACGTCAAGGCTGCAGATGTCGGGCTTCAGCTTCACCACATGCGCAACCCGTTCGTGCGGCGTCATGAGCTCGGCATCCGGGATGGAGACGACCCGGAACGGCGCATCGGTAGGCACCGTCAGCATGGCGCCCGGACCGGTCGTGAGATTGATCAGGACGTCGCAGCGGGAGGCGCGGATGTGCTGCACGACCTCCTCATAGTATGCGAACTTCGTCGAGGACTTGCCGGTCTCGGGATCTCGCACATGGATGTGGACGATGGATGCGCCGGCACGTGCGGCGGCGATGGCCTGGTCCGCGATCTCACGAGGCGAGGCAGGGACGGCGGGATTCTTCGCTCGGGTGTCCCCCGCTCCGGTCAGGGCGCAGGAAATGATGACGGGAAGGCGCTTGCTCATGGTAGGGGTTGGAATAAGGTGACAAGGACCAGCTGGAGCGGTATCGCGCAATGCAGCAAAGCCCCCATTAATTACAATACGACTCGTCTCGCCGCGTATACTAGGTGACTGCCGGGGGCTGCGTCAATCGAAAGCGACGCTTCTTCTGCCTCCAAGGATTAGGGGTAAACACTTATTTGATTGAAATAAAACCGAGACGTATAGTATCGCAACTATCTTTGTATTGGAGTATCAATGAAGCTCGGAAGGTTTGTGGTTCAGGGTCTTGACGGTCCGGTTCAGCGCATCTGCATGGTGCTGCCCGAGCAATCCCGCGTCATCGATCTGCGTGCGGCAGAGGTTGTGCGACAACAGTCGCGCGGGGCGAGCCGCGAGGCTGCGCTGCGATACGCCTCGGTCGTTTTCCCCGAAAGCATGTCGGCGGCCATCGCGCTCGGAGAGGAGTTCCTCGAGACTGCGAACGAGGCGGCAACCCGCCACGGAGACGATGCGTCGCTGCCCTTCGAAGGGCTGCATTGGGCACCGGCTTGCGATCCGTCCGTCGTGCGCGACGGTCTCACTTTCGTGAAGCACATCCGGCAATTCCACGAGCGAATGAAGTTGACGCCCGCGCCTGCGTTGCTGCAGGTCCCGGGTTACTTCAAGGGTTCGCCTTGGACGGTGATCGGTCACGACGCCGAGGTGCCGTGGCCGGCGCGCGCCGAGAAGATGGACTATGAGTTGGAGATCGGCTGGGTGATCGGGCGAGTCGCCCACAACATCACTCCCGACACCGCCCGCTCCCATCTCTTCGGTGTAACGATCTTCAATGATTTCTCGGCCCGTGACCTGCAGGCCAATGAATTTGCGATCGGCATGGGGCCGACGAAGAGCAAGGACTTCGCCTATGGCATCGGGCCGTGGATCACGACGATCGACGAGTTCCCGCGGCTGGATCAGATCCGCATGGCCGTGCGGGTGAACGGCGAGACCTGGGGCGAGGGCGACACCTCGGAGATGCTCTGGAGCGTCGAGGAGCTGATCGCCTACGTGTCTTTGGGCGACCACGTGCAGCCGGGCGACGTGATCGGCTCAGGCACCATGGGCAATGGATCGGCCTTGGAGTTGGGGCGCAGCCTCAACCCTGGCGATGTCGTGGAGCTGGAGGTGGCGGGCGTCGGCGTGCTGCGCAACCGCATGGGGCAGCGTGAGGAGGGCACATGGTGGCCGACCCCGCGCAAGCCTTTCATGTAGGAAGACAGACGTGAAATTCTCTCTGGGAACCTTCTCGCAGGACGGCGGCGAACGATTCGCTGCCTTGTGCTTCGGCGAACATGTGCTTCCTCTGCGTTCGCTGCATGCGCAGGCGGCGCGCTTCGGCGCGCGGTGGTCGGAAGGCGCATCCGTCTTCGACCTCCTGCAGGACTGGGACCGAAACCTGGCTGTGCTGCGCGCCATGGCGGAGCAACTTTCTGCCCGGCACGAATCGAGCGTGCCCATGTCCAGCCTGCAGGTCCATGCCCCCGTGGACCTGCCGCGACAGGTGCTTTGCACGGGGGCCAACTATCGCAAACACGTCGTCGACCTCACACTCGACATGGGTGTCGGGCCGGAGGGCCTGAAGGGCGCGGCCCTGCGGAAGTGGGCCGAAGACATGATGGACGAGCGGGCGGCACAGGGAGAGCCCTACGTCTTCCCGAAGCTGCCTTCGGCCATCACGGGCGCCTTCGATCCCCTCGTGCTCCCTGCCACCACGCAGAAGCCGGATTGGGAACTGGAACTCGCCGTCATCATGGGTCGGCCGGCCCGTAAGGTGCGCCGCGAAGAGGCGCTTGACTACGTCGCCGGGTACTCGATCGTGAACGATGTGTCGGCGCGGGATCTTATCGCTCGCACGGACTACAAGATGCTGGGCACCGACTGGCTGAGATCGAAGTCTCCGCCGAGCTTCATGCCTTTCGGTCCCACCCTGGTGCCCGCGTGCTTTGTGCCGGATCCGCAAAAGCTGCAGATCACCTTGAAGCTGAACGGCCAGACGATGCAAGACGAATCCACGGCCGATATGCTGTTCGACGTGGCACGGCAGATCGAATACATCACGGCGCATGTGCAGCTCTGGCCTGGCGATCTCATTGCGACCGGATCGCCCGCGGGGAATGGCACGCACTACAACCGCTTCCTTCGGGAAGGCGATGTCATCGACTCGGAAATCGAGGGCCTGGGCAAGCAGCGCAATGCGTGTGTGCAGTAGCGGCGAGGCTGATCGCGCACAATGGAATACGGAACGACTCGAAATATACCAACCAGGAGGTCCCCGGCGTGAATACTGAAGCAACTATCCAAGAACAACGTGGAAAGACCCCGGTGCGTCCGCGATCGGTGCGCCGCATCGTCACTGGCGAGAACGAGCACGGCAAGTCCGTGTTCGTGTCGGACGGACCGGCCCCGAACCACACCACCGATCCGGCCACACCGTTGGCCCAGGTGCTCTGGGCGACGGGCGAGGCAGCTGCGTCCGGTGCCGATCCCGCTCCTGCAGGTCATGCGTTCGGCTTCCACTCGAAGGATGGCTCGCTGCTGCGCGTGGTCGACTTTCCGCCCGACGAGAACTACGACGTGTCGCACCTGGCGCGGTTCCTGGACGAGCACGGGGTGCGCGACAAGGGCGAAGCCCGGCATTTCTGGTTCCACAAGACACAGTCCCTGGACTACGCGATCGTGCTGGAGGGCGAGATCTATGCGCTGATGGATGAGGGCGAGACGCTCATGCGCTCCGGCGACATCCTGATCCAGCGGGCGACCAACCACAGCTGGTCGAACCGCTCCGGCAAGCCTTGCCGCATGGCCTTTGTGCTGCTGGACCTGGAGCCTGGCGCCAAGACCTGAGCTCGCCCCGGCGCGGGTGGAACAGGTGTGTGCAATGCTCGGCCGGCTGCCTCCTCTGCGCGGTGCAGCTGTGCGCATGGGGGCCCGGATAATGGAGCCGTCTTACTAGCATCGGGATTTCCTTGCCTACCGACAGTTCTTCCAAGGGGGCCGCAGCCAAGGCTCGCGCCCGTTCTTCTGCATCGACCACGGCAAGACTTGCTGTGGGCACGGGCCCAGGCGCGCTGCGCCCGCGCTCGCCCGGGCGGGTGCGCAGCGACGCATCGCGCGTGGCCATCCTCGATGCGGCGCTGAAGCTGCTGGAGACGACACCCTTGCAGCAGATCTCGATCGAGTCGATCGCGCGCGAGGCGGGGGTAGGCAAAGCCACCATCTACCGGTGGTGGAACTCGAAGCTTCATTGAGCGCTGAGTTCAAGGCCGCGATCGCATCGTCAGGCGTTCCCTTCGGCCAACACGGCATACACCGATGCCGCAACGAACTGCGGCAGACCTTCCTCTGCAAGGGTCGGCACGTCCGGCGGGATGGTCAACCGCTGCCGGCTGGACACTCAGATCGCAGCGATGCAGCCTGCGCCGGGGTCGATCAGGGCAGCCGGCGACGTGGTCACCAAGATCTGGATCTCGCCGGAGCACAGATCGGTCAATCGCGGGCGCGGACCCTTGTAGGGAACACGTAGAAGATCAATCCCCGCCTGCTGCCCGAACCATTCGGCGACGATGTGCTCGGTGGATCATGTTGTTTGGCCCGTGCGTCCAGGTCCGCATAGGCGCCAATGCCGCTTTGCTTTGAAACGAGCATGACCAGCGGGCGTTTGCCGACGGCGGCCACCGGCTTAAACATCCTTTGCGACCTCGTATCCAGCAGCTTCGGCGCCAAACGTCTTCTCTGACATGGCGTTGGACGTCATGGGCGCCATGAGCAGTGTGTAGCCGTCCGGCGTAGAGGGCCTCACGAACCGGGCGCCGATGGCGCGATTCGGGAGTCGGCCCTGCCTGAACCCGTGAGTTGCTGCCGCGGCTGCGGCAGCAGCGCTAAGCGGCCTTAAACGAAGGAGGGGACGGAAACGACATCGCGTCATACCTTCAGCAGGTCGCGCGTCACGGCGGTCGGCCCTGCGTAATGCTTTCGCGCGGCGTCAGTGCCATTGCGAGCAACGGCCGCAGGCAGGAGGAAGCACGCGAGAGCCGGCAGAAGCACCAAGGCGCCGAGCATGTTCCAAAGAAACATGAACGCGAGGAGCACGCCCATATCGGCTTGGAACTTGATCGGACTCGCCATCCACGTCACGACGCCCAGTGCGAGGGTCAACCCGGTGAGCATCACGACTTTGCCGGTGAAGAGCAGAGCCTTGTAGTAAGCCTCTGACAACGACTTGCCTTCGCGCAGCTGCGCGAGCGTCACGGAGAGGATGTACAGCGCGTAGTCGACGCCGATGCCGACGCCCAGGGCGATGACGGGCAGGGTGGCCACCTTGATGCCCATGCCCAGCGCCACCATCAAGGCTTCTGCCAGGATGGAGGTGAGCGCCAGGGGCAGAACAGCAACCACCACCGCTCGCCAGGAGCGGAATGTGACGAAGCACAGGAGGATGACAGCGCCGTAGACGAGCAAGAGCATCTGTCGCCACGCATCCTTGACCACGATGTTGGTAGTGGCCTCGATGCCGGCATTGCCTGCGGCCAGCAGGAAGCGCACGTCAGGCGTGTCGTTCTCCCGGGCGAAAGCTTCCACGTGCTCCCGCACGCGCGTCAGCGTGTCGGCACGGTGGTCCTTGAGGAACACGTATATCGTCAGCAGGTTGCACGCGTCGTTGTAGAGTCCCCGCGGGGCGCCCGCCGTCACAGTGTTCAGCATGTCCTGGTTCGGAAGGAATTCGAACCACTTCGGATTCCCCTCATTCAAACCGGTGAGTACGCGCCTATTCAGCAGTGAGAGCGTGTTAGTGCTTTCGACGCTTTCCAGCTGGCGCAACTCCCATTCCAGCGCGTCGATCTTGTTAAGGGTCTCGTACGCGGAACACTGGCCGTCCGGCGTCCTTACCATGACGGCGAGGACGTCGCTCGATGCGCCATAGGCAGCATTCATGAAGGCGACATCCCGGTTGTAGCGGCTGTCCGGGCGCAGCTCCGGGGCGCCCGGGTCGAGATCGCCGATCTTCAGCTGCGTACTTGCAAGAAACCCTGCCGCGGCCATGATCATGGCCGCAATCAGCGCCAGAGTGGCGTACCGCTTCTGCGTGAACAGGTCGAGTGCGGTCCAGACGGGGTGTTTGGCCGTACCGACTTGCTGCGACTTCAGGCTGCGTTGTGCCGCCTTTGCGCTGACGCCGGTGTAGCTCAGAAGCACCGGCAGCAAGATCAGGTTCGTGAAGATCAGGGCGCCGACCCCCAGGCTGGCTGCGATGGCCAGTTCGCGGATGGCCTGAATGTCAATCACCAGCAGCACGGCGAAGCCGACGACGTCGGCCAGCAGCGCCGTCAACCCCGCGAGGAAGAGGCGTCGGAAAGTGAGCCGTGCGGCGACGAGCTTGTCCATGCCCCGGCCGACATCCTGCATGATGCCGTTCATCTTCTGCGCGCCATGGCTCATGCCGATCGCGAAGACGAGGAAGGGCACGAGGATCGAGTATGGGTCGAGCGCGAACCCGAGCGTTGGCAGGAGTCCAATCTCCCACACTACGGCAGTCAGGGATGCGACCAGCACGAGCGCGGTCGAACGGACGCATCGCGTAAACCAGAACACCATGCCTGCCGCGATCACAACGGCGAAGCCGAAGAACAGCAGCACGGAGCGCACGCCCTCGATCAGATCGCCGACAATCTTGGCGAAGCCGGTCACATGGATGGTGACACCCTGCGCCTCGTACTTCTCGCGCAGCTCCTCGAGCCTGTTGGCTAGTCGGGCGTAGTCGGTAGGACGCCCCTCGGGGTCTTTCGCCAGCAAGGGAACGTAGATGACGCTGGAGCGAGCGTCCAAGGCCACCAACTGGCCGATCTCGCCGGACCGTGCGATATTGGCCTGCAGCTGCGCGAAGCTTTTCGCCGAGCCGTCGTAGCCGTCGGGAATCACCGGTCCGCCTTCCAGCCCTTCCTCCGTGACACCAATCCATCGTGTTGTGGGCGTCCACAGCGACTTCATCTGGTTGCGTGCCACGCCGGGGACGAGGAACACTTCGTCGCTTAAGCGGCGCAGCGCGTCGAGGTACGTGGCCTCGTAGATCGTGCCCTTGGGGTTCGCCACCGCGATCCGCACGGCATTGCCGAGGCCGCTCAGGTCCGCCTGGTGCTTGAGATAGTTCTGGACGTACGGATGATGGACCGGGATCGTCTTTTCGAAACTCGCATTGAGTTGCAGCCGCGTGGCCTGCCAGCCGAGCACGAGGGTGACGAGCGCGCACAGCAGCACGATGATGCCGCGGTGATTGAAGATCGCGCGCTCGAGAAATGAGCCGGAAGCCGGGTTCAATTGCGACCCCGAATCGGGTGCGCTGTCTGCCGAAGGATGCATGGAGGATCAGTTGGTGTTTTTGAGGGCGACCACGGGAGGCAGAAGATGCACTCCCTCGACGCTCAGCGCGAGAAGTGCTTTGCCGGGAAGGGGCAGCACGCCCGTGAGCGGCGGCAGTGAGGGAGTCTTCAGCACCTCGAGAGATGCGCCCGTGCTGGAGAGCAACTGGCCCGCCTGACTCGCTAGGACGAAGCTGCCGTCCTGGCGCAAGGTGGAGGCAATGATGGCGGCCGGGGAAGGCGATGAAAGCTGCTGCCAGCTGCTGCCCGCGTCGGCGGAGCGCCAAACATTCCCGCGCATGCCTGCCGTGATGATGTCCCTTTCGGAGGGCAGTTCGAGGGTGAAGAAGCTGCCTTGGTAGGGCAGGGTTAGCTTGCGGAAGCTATGACCTCCGTCGTCGGAGCGCAGGAAGAGGCCCTGCTCACCGGCGATCGCGATGACCTGGGCGCGGCGTCGTACAGCGTAGAGATGCAAGTCTTTCGGATTGTCCAACAGGCCTGAGCGCACCGCCCATGTGTTGCCGCCATCAGCGGTGGCCAGTGCCATGCCGAAAGCGCCCACGACGAACACCTCCGACGGGCTGGACACGACGAGATCCAGCAATGGCTTGTCGGGGCCGTCGGCCACCATTCGGTCCGCCGCCTTGCGCTGGGCCGCGTCTCCTCCGCGCATGGCGGATTCCTGCATCATCGTGGCGATCGCACGTCCGTCCAGCTGGCGCGCCCAGGTCAGACCGCCGTCAGTTGTGCGGAGGACGGTGCCACCATGGCCCGTTGCGTAGCCATGTCGTTCATCGGCGAAAGCGACGGCAGTCAGCGACACGCTGACCGGCACCTGCGCCTGGCGCCACGTGCGGCAGCCGTCGTCCGAAACCACGGCAAGGCCCCTCTCGCCCACTGCCACAAAGCGCTCGCCCGCGAGCGCTGCCCCCAGCAATACCGCGCGAGAGGGGGCCCGCACCGTCACCGCTCGTCGATCCAGGGCCGGACTCACAGGGGCCGACCAGGCACTTCCGCATGTTGCCAGCGACAAAAGAAGCGTACGTCGCTTCATGTCGCAACCTCGTTCATGCGCGAGCGTTCTTCCGGCAGGGGATCGCCTTGCTCGCACGCCATTTGCAGCGCGGTGCCTAGTCGGGGGCTCAATTTCAACTTCTCCATTGTTTTGCAGAGCGGCTTTCGAAGGGCGACCATCGACGTCCCATGCGCCAAGCGAACTGATACGGACCGTATCGTCGTCGAATGCTAGGTGCGGGTGGCTGTGACGTCAATGGGGAAAACCGGCGTCTTGCGTGACTGGGAGATCGGGGTAAACACCGAATAACTTGTAGTAAATCGAGACGTACAGTTTCGCATTCGGTTCGATCTTGTCGGAGTCACAGTGAAGCCTGCTTCTGTTCCAAGCCCCCAGCGTTCGGCGGCGTTGCTGCTGCAGACCTACCAACGCCTGGGTCATCCCACGTGACCGCCCGATAGGAACCGGGAATGCTCTCGAGTGCAGCGCTCGACGCATCCAGGCGCGTCAGCCCATCCTCTTCAGCACCTCGCAGCTGCGGAGCATCGGGCCGTGCTGCCTTAGTGCCGACGAGCGAGACCCCGCGCATTACCACCAACGATTACATCAACGAGGAGAACAAGGTGAAAAGAAACCGTCTACCGGGGTCCGCCAGACTGCGGCGGCTTGCGCTGGGGGCAACGGCATGTGTGGCCGGAGCCAATGCGTTCGCCATCGAGTTCGACACGGGCAACCCCGATCTCAGTGTGCGCTGGGACAACACGATCAAGTACAGCGCGGCCGCGCGGCTGCGAGGGCAGGATTCAGCCTTGCTGCGCCGACCGAACAACGATGACGGAGACCGCAACTTCAACAAGGGCCTGATCTCCAACCGCCTGGATCTTCTTACTGAGCTCGACGCCGTCTACGCCAAGCGTCACGGCCTGCGCTTCAGCGCCGCCGGCTGGTACGACAACGTCTACAACCAAACCAACGACAACCCTGGTTTCGCCGGCGGAGCCTTTCCCAATCAGGTCTCGGTTCCTTTCAATGCGTTCACGGATGCGACACGCCGGTTGCATGGGCGCAAGCTCGAGGCGCTGGACGCATTTGTGTTCGGCGGCTTCGACATGGGGTCCACGCGGGGCACTGTGAGGCTCGGGCAGCACAGTTTGGTCTGGGGTGAAAGCCTATTCTTCGGAAACAACGCCATCGCGGGCGGCATGAACCCGGTCGACGTAACCAAGCTCGTGTCCGTGCCGAATACGCAGTTCAAGGAGGCGATTCGCCCGGTTCCCCAGGTCTCGGCTCAGTTTCAGATCACTCCAACGTTCTCGATCGGCGCGTACTACCAGTTCAAGTGGCGACCCAATCGCCTGCCGGCGGTAGGCAGCTACTTTTCGGGGGTCGATGCCAATCCTGAAGGTGCCGAGCGGCTCCTCCTCGCAGGCCCGGGCAGCCCTTTCGCAGCCAACGCGCCGCGCCTTGATGACCAGCGCGCCCGCGACAGCGGCCAGGGCGGCGTTCAACTGCGGCTGCGCTCGGACGAGACCGACTATGGCCTGTACCTGATCCGCTTTCATGAAAAGACCCATCAGCAGATCATCTCCGTTGGATTGGCGCCTGCGGCCTTTGGTGGTGTCATTCCCGGGCCGGTCAGCTACCGGCTGGTGTACCCCCAGAACATCACGGCATTCGGCGCCAGCGCTTCGCGCACGTTCGGCGACGTCAACGTCGCTGCCGAAGGTTCGATTCGCCATAACCAGGATCTCGCCAGCAGCAGCCGTGCCGTGGATGCATCCTTTTTCGGTGGACTGCCCAGCAACAACAGTGGCAACCCCGCCTATGCAGTCGGCAAGACGGCGCACCTCAACTTGAACGCGCTGTGGACCGTTCCGCGCACACCGCTCTTCAATGAAGCGACCTTCCTGGGCGAGATCGCCTGGAACCGTGTCCTGTCGATCAGCAAGAACCCCGGCGCGGTGGACGCCAACTCCACTCGCGATGCTGTCGCGCTGCGCATGCAGTTTGAACCGCTGTATCGCCAGGTCGTGTCCGGGCTGGATCTCGGTGTTCCCATCGGCATTGGTTACAGCCCCAAGGGCTCGCGTTCGCGTGCGCTGGGCATCGCCATGCCTCCGGAGAACGGCGGAGACCTCACCCTGGGTCTGAACGGCACTTACCTTGGCGTGTGGAAGTTCAGTCTTGCCTACACGCGGTTCTTCGGCTCCAAGGGGACGCTGTTGGACACTAATAACAATTTCTCCTACCGCCAGTTTCTGCGCGACCGCGATTTCGTCGCGCTGTCGGTAAGCCGCACCCTGTGACATTCGCCAGTGAGGACATTTCCATGACATCCACCACGATCAAGTGCAGCGCCGCTATCCTTGCCGCACTCTTCACCGCCGGGGCCGCCCACGCCGGCGTGAGCGCCGCCGAGGCGGCCAAGCTCAAGGACGAACTGACGCCCTTGGGCGCCGAGCGGGCCGGCAACCGTGACGGCACCATCCCGGCTTGGAATGGCGGCCTGACGGCGGCGACGCAGGGATTTCGCAATGGCGACCGCAGGCCGGACCCGTTTGCGGCAGAGAAGCCAACGCTGCAGATTTCCGCGAAGAACATGGATCAGTTTGCGGACAAGCTGACCGAGGGCACCAAGGCCATGCTTCGGAAGTACCCGGACAGTTTCCGGGTCGATGTGTATCCCACGCACCGCACTGCTGCGGCACCGCAGTGGGTGTATGACAACACCTTCCAGAATGCGACACGGGCCACAGCGCAGGACACGTCCGCCGGTCCCGTCACCAAGGGCGCGTTTGGCGGCATTCCGTTCCCCATCCCGAAGAACGGAGCCGAAGTCATGCTGAACACCCAGGTGCGCTGGCGCGGCGCCGCATGGAACCAGCAAAGCAGCGGCTACCAGGTGACCGCCGATGGCCGTCCGGTTCTGGTGCATACGGTGAACGTCGACAACATCGCCCCCTACTATTACCGCGAGGGTTCGGCGGAGAACTTCGATGGCGCCTACTGGATGGTGCGAGTTGCCACTTCGGCTCCAGCTCTGCGGGCTGGCGAAGCGATCCTGGGGCACCTGTTCGTCGATGAGAGCAAGACCGCGACCTGGGTCTACCTGACGGGACAGCGGCGTGTCCGCAAGCTGCCCAATTCCTGTTGCGACACGCCGCATCCCACGTCCGCGGGTATCGTGACGTTCGACGAGATCGAGACTTTTGCCACCCGCCTGGAGCGATTCGACTGGAAGCTGGTGGGCAAGAAGGAGATGTACATCCCATACAACTCGAACCGGCTGCTCGTGCCCACCAAGGACACGGATGTGTTGGGTCCGCACCATCTTCATCCTGAGCATGTCCGCTGGGAACTGCACCGCGTCTGGGTGGTAGAAGCCGAGCTGAAGCCTGGGCAGCGCCACACTTCCACGAAGAGTCGCTACTACGTCGATGAGGACAGCTGGTGGCCGGTTGTTGCGGACCGCTGGGACGCCAATGGACAACTTTGGCGCATGCCTTTTTCCATTCCGGTTGCGATGCCCGATATTCCCGCGGTCGTCGGCACCGCATGGGGCACCTATGACCTGCTCTCGGGGACCTATTTCGTTGCCGAGCTGATGAATTCTTCCAAGGAGCAATATCGACTCCTGCCGAAGCCTTTGCCCGAGAAGCATTTCTCGCCCGACGCACTGGCTGGCGACAGCGTGCGCTGAGTACCTTGCAGTTCCATCTACGGTATGGACGATCTGGAGTCGTCCACCCCATTTCCACCGGGACTTCGGTCGCGACATTGTCGGATGCACGGACGCGCAAACCCGCTTCCGCTTGGAAGAGGGTTCGTATCGTGCTGAAACGCCGGAGACATCGCCGGCGTAGTGCGAGTCCTTTGATCGGCCACATCGTGTGGCGAGTCAAGAACTTCGAGAAGTTGAGGGTCTTTTCTCGCAACAAGTTCGACTTCTGCGTCGGCGACATCCAGGTGTGAGCCGCCTGCCAGGTCACTTTCCCGGCTGAAGCACGACACGGTCCACTTTCCAGCGCGGCGATGCACTCGGCCGTCGCCGCACACGACCGGCTTCGGCCCCATCTGCTTCGGTGTGTCGGATATGAACGAGGTGTTCGTTGACTGGAACTGCGTGTGGTGTCTCTGCTGGAAGGACTTCCTAGGGGCATCAGACGTCGCCATCGGTTCGGCGTTCTTCCGCCAGCTCGATGCACCCTTGCGACGGCAACGCCGAATACGGGTGCCATTGTCGACTGGGACATCGAAGGTTCGGGCAAGTAGCGCAATACGCGTGTGCGGTAGCGGCGAGGCTGATCTCGCGTAATAGAATACGGGACGACTCGATACATTCCAACCAGGAAGGTGCCAGGCGTGGATACTGAGGCAACTATGCAAGCAGAACGCGAAAGAGCCCGGCGCGTCCGCGAACGGTACGCCGCATCGTCGCTGCAATGCCCGGCCGGCTGCCTCCTCTGCGCGGTGCAGCTGTGCGCATGGGGGCCCGGATAATGGAGCCGTCTTACTAGCATCGGGATTTCCTTGCCTACCAAAAGTTCTTCCAAGGGGGCCGCAGCCAAGGCTCGCGCCCGTTCTTCTGCATCGACCACGGCAAGACTTGCTGTGGGCACGGGCCCAGGCGCGCTGCGCCCGCGCTCGCCGGGGCGGGTGCGCAGCGACGCATCGCGCGTGGCCATCCTCGATGCGGCGCTGAAGCTGCTGGAGACGACACCCCTGCAGCAGATCTCGATCGAGTCGATCGCGCGCGAGGCGGGAGTAGGCAAAGCCACCATCTACCGGTGGTGGAACTCGAAGGCTGCGGTGGTCATCGAGGCGTTCCTGCATGCCCACGTGAGCCACACGCCCATGCCGAAGGGCATAAGCCCTCGCGAGGCACTCATACGCCATATCCATCTGCTGGTGGAAGAGTACAGCGGCTGGTCGGGTCGGATCGTTTCGCAGATCATGGCGGAGGGGCAGGGCGACCCGGACGTGCTGCGCGAATTCCGCGAGCGCTTCTGGTACGGGCGGCGCGCCGTCGTTCGCGAAGTGGTGGAACAAGCGCGCCTGCGCGGCGAGTTCCGCAGCGACATCGACACGGAACTGCAGATGGATGTCATGTATGCCCCGATCTACTTCCGACTGCTCATGGGGCACCTGCCGCTGGACAAGAAGTTCGCGGATGCGCACTGCGCCGCGATCATGCAGGTGCTGGCTCCTTCGCAGCAGGAGCCCGCTGCGGCGCCGGCCAGGCGGCGCAAGGCCGCCTAGGCTTCTGGCCAGCTCCGGGGCGAGGCGGCTTCAGTCCTCGGGCAGAACCGAGGGATTCACCAGTTCCTCGTAGACCGTATCGGCGCCTGGCAGGCCGACAAGGCGGCGCTGCTCGATGAGCAGCTCGACCCCGGCGCGATCCGGGCGCAGCGAGACCGGCGCGGAGCGGACCATGGCTTCCACGGCCGTAGCGGGGAAGCCTGCAAAGGCCAAGGCTTGGCGTGCCGCGTCGGGGTCGCTGCCCATGCGCTTGCGCGCGCTCTCCAGGCCGCGCAGCCATGCGAAAAGGGTGGGGCGCAGCCGCTCCAGCGCACCCGCGCTCACCACGAGGCCTTGTCCAGGGAAAGTGGGGTAACGCTCCTGCACGCTCACGATGCGGCTGAGGCCTGCCTGAAGTGCCATCGCGTCGAACGGAGGGCCGAGGAGAGTGGCATCGCCGCGCCCGGCCACGATCGCGTCATAGCGTTCCGTCACCCCGCCAACCGGTTCCAACGCATATGCATCGGGACTGATCCCCTCCTCGGCCAGCATCGCGCGCAACGCCACGATAAAGCCGTTGTGGGGTGCGTCGACGAGCAGGGTGGCGCCGCACAGATCCTGGAGCTTCCTTCGGACCTTCTTTCCAACGAGGGTCAACGGGGTGGTGCGCTCTAGCTGTGCGACGACGCGGAGATCGTGTGGTCCCGGGCGCAGGTTCCAGTCCATCACGTTGTCCATTGCCGTGACTACGGCATCCACTCGGCCGGTGGCGAGCGCCTCGAACTGTGCGTCGGAAGATGGGTTGCGCTCCGCGTGCAGAGTCACATCTGCTGTCACCTTCAACGCGTCGGCGACTACGGCCAATGGGGAAGGAACGAACCAGAGAACTCGCAGTGTGTGCATTTTGAAGGGGAGAAGTCTCAGAAGCATGGAGCCGGGATCAAAGGTCCAGGACCAGCTCGTCGTCGAACGCGCGTGAGACGCAAAGGATGACGGACGTGTTCGCGACGCGCTCTTCCTCGCTCAGCACGAAGTCGCGATGGTCCGCCTTGCCGGCGAGCAGCGGCGCTTCACAGGTGCGGCACAGGCCCTCGCGGCAGGAGCAGGGGTGCGCAATGCCGTTCTCCTCCAGCGTCTCGAGGATCGATCGCCCGGGCGCCACCACGTAGGTCGTCCCCCGGCGGCGCAGCGTCACCCGGAACGCCCTGTCCGTTGCTGCATCGGCTGGAGCGGCGTCGGCGGAGAAGCGCTCGAAGTGGACGGCCTGCGCGGGCAGGCTGGCTGCCGCCGCCTCCCGGCCCACCGCGTCCATCAGCGGCGCGGGCCCGCAGCAATAGACATGGGCCGTGCGCGGGATGGCGCGCAGGAAGCCGGCCACATCGGGAAGCGCGTTCTGCTCTTCGTCCACGTGCAGCTGCACGCGGGCATGGTGGGCACCCAGCCGCCACAGGTAGGCCGCGCGGGCGCGCGAGCGCACGCAGTACAGCAGTCGCCAGCGTTGGCCCGCAGCCTGGCAGGCCTCGATCATGCTCAGGATCGGCGTGATGCCGATGCCGCCGGCAATGAAGACGTGCTCCGGGGCGTCGGAGGCCAGGCCGAACAGGGAGCGCGGCGCGCTGACCTGCAGTCGATCGCCGGTGCGCAGGCGTTCGTGCAAGTGCCGGGAACCGCCCCGCGAGTGGGGGGCGAGCCCGACCCCAAGGCAGTAGCGGTCTGCCTGCGCAGAACCGTTGGTGAGGGAGTACTGCCGGCACAAGCCGCCGGGAAGATGCACGTCCACGTGCGCTCCCGCCGTGAACGCGGGCAGCGCGCCGTCGTCCGCCGCGCGCAGTTCGATGCCGAGCACGCCTTCTGCCTCGTGCGTGAGGCGGGACACGACCACGTCATGCATGGTCAGGCGGGCTGTCGGTACAGGGTGACGGGCTGGGGCCCGCCGGCCGCGACGGTGGCCGCGGCTTCGGCCGCTTCCTGCTCCAGGCGCCGCGCCACGACCCAGCGGAACTGCGACAGCGCCGCATCCATCGCGAAGGGGGTCATCTTGAATTCGGCATCCAGCGCGAGGTTCTTCTGCTGGGCCGTGATGATCGCCCGATCCTCCTCGAACGCAGTCACGATGTTCTGGTGAATGGACTTCGTCACCTCCGGCTTGTCGATGGAGAAGTTGTGCGGATGCGCAAAGAAGTAGTGCGTGGAGTTTTCCGTCTCCGGCGTGATCGCCTGGCATCCTCTGAATTCCACGGCATCGACACGGTTGCCCTCCGGCGCGCCCGTGCCGGCCGGCGCATTGCCCGAGTCCATGAGGAGAACGGCCGGGATGGTGAAGTTGTAGATGTTCCAGCGGTCCACCTTGCCGGGCCAGTCCTTCACTGCCTTGACGAACGGCGGAGCTTCCGTGTCCAGTGCCCAGCGCGTGATGCGTACGCCGTTATCGAGACGCTCCACCTTGGGCGGGAACGAGGCATAGTCGGCGCCGCCGCCGAGGGTGGTCGGGTGAACGAACGGCAGATGCGAGAAGTCGAGAAGGTTGTCGCAAATGAGGAGATAGTTGACGTCGTAGTGGATGTAGCCGTCGAGGCTGCGCCAATCCGGATGGTCCAGCCATGGTGTTTGCGGAATCAGGGCAGGGTCTGCTTTCGCGGGCTCTCCCATCCAGATCCAGATCCAGCGATGCTGCTGGACTACGGGGAAAGTGCGCACCTTCGCTTGAGGCGGAATGCGGGGCTGCGCCGGGGCCTCGATGCATTGGCCGTTCGAGTCGAACTTGAGGCCGTGGTACATGCACCGCACGCAGTCGCCCTCGCGCCTGCCGACTGAGAGCGGCGCCCCGCGATGGCAACAGCGGTCCTCCATGGCGACCAGCGTTCCGTCCGCAGTGCGGTACATGAGGATCGGCACGCCGATGATGGTGCGCGCGAAGAGGCCGTCCCCGGTGACTTCCTTTTCCCAGGCAGCGACGTACCAGGTGTTCTTGATGAACATGCGTGCCTCCACTTGCTTCAGCTCAGTTCGAGCTTGATGCCCGAGCGCTTGACCACTGGAATCCATTTGTCGCGCTCAGCGCGGATATGGGCTGAGAACTCCGCCGGTGTGCTCCCGACCGGCTCGCCGCCATAGTCGTAGTACCGCTGTGCGACCTCGGGCTTACGCGCGATGGTGGCGCATGCAGCGGCCAGCTTGTCGAGCACGGCCTGAGGCGTGCCTGCGGGGGCGAGGAGTCCGAACCATGTCGAGGCGTCGTAGTCCCTGATGCCAAGTTCCTCGAACGTCGGCACGTTGGGAAGAAGCGGGTGACGGCTCTTGCCCGTCACCGCCAGCGCCTTCAGCTTGCCGCCGCGCACATTGCTCATGGAGGCCGCGAGTGCATCGAACATCACCTGCGTCTCGCCCGAAAGCAGCGCCGTGTAGGGACTGGTGGTGTTGTACGGCACGAACTTGTAGTTCGTCCCCGTGATCGCGCCGAACCACTCGCCCAGCAGATGCTGGAAGGTGCCCACACCGACGGTTCCTGCGTTGATGCTCCCGGGATTGGCCTTGGCCAACGCGACGAGGTCGGACGCCGTGGACGCGGGCAGGCTGGGGTGGGCAACGATCACGCTGCGCAAGGTCGTGAGTTGGCTGATGGCGTCGAAGTCCGAGGGCTTGTACGGCAGCTTCGTGTACAGCTCGGACATGTAGCACAGGGAGCTCGGAATCCCCATGAGCAAGGTGTAGCCATCCGCAGGTGCCTTGGCTGCCAGCGAGGTGCCGATCGTCGTCGCTCCGCCCGGGCGGTTCTCGACAAATACCGACTGGCCCAGGACGGCTGTGAGCCCTGCGGCCCAAAAGCGCGAATCGGCGTCGAGGCCGGACCCGGGTGGGTTCGCGACGATGAGGCGCACGGGCTTGCTGGGGTAGTCCTGCGCCAGTGATTTGCCGGCAACGCCGGTCATCAGCATTGCGGCCGCAGCGCCCAGCGCCTGCCGTCTCGAGATCATCATGAATCGTCTCCGTGGATCGGGCGTCGGGTCGATTTCAGCGCCCGGAGTTTGATGGTGAATAATACAATACGCACCGTATTGAAATATACCGGGAAAACCCCGAAGACGCTCGATTTCAATCGCCGGGACTGGATCTCCGACGTGAATCGCCGTCACGGGTGAGCCTTCCATACGGAACAGGTCATCAAGGGTTTATCCCTAAATCATAACGAGACGTAGCGTATAGGATTGCACCGGTTCACATGTCGGCCTCGGGCCGTTTCACTGTCGAAAAAAGGAAAACCGGATGAACATCCTTGGACCTGATTCCCTGGTCTTTGGCGTCGATGATGTCGCCGCTTGCGTCCAGTACTTCACCGACTACGGCCTGACGCCGATCGGTGTGAGCGATTCCGGCGGGCGCTTCGAGGCTGTCGATGGCACATCCATCGTCATTGCACGCCGCGACGACCCCTCGCTGCCTGCGGCGATGGAAACCGGAACGATGCTGCGCAAGACGATCTACGGCGTCGCAGATCGCCAGACGCTGGACGCTATTGCGGCCGAACTCGGCCGCGACCGCGAGGTCAAGCGCTTGCCCGATGGTTCGATCGAAGCTTCCGACGACATGGGCTTCGTTCTCGGCTTCCAGCTGTCGGTGCGGCGCAAGATCGACGTCCCGGGTGAAGCCGTCAACTCGCCCGGCAACAAGCCCGGCCGCGGACCCAACACCCTGGGAGCCAACGCCGATGCCGAGTTCCGGCCGCTGACCCTCTCGCACGTGGTGTACTTCGTGCCCGATCTGGCCGAGGCCTCGAAGTTCTACACGGAGCGGCTCGGCTTCCGCTGCACCGACCGGTTCACGAACGCCGGCAGCTTCCTGCGTCCCGCTGGCACGCTGGATCACCACACGCTCTTCCTGATCCAGACTCCCGCCTTCATGAAGGGCGTGGAGCACTTCACCTTCCACCTCTGCGGCCCCACCGCGGTGCTGCAATGCGGCTATCGCTTTGCCGCCAAGGGCTATCAGACCTTCTGGGGTCCTGGGCGGCACAAGTTCGGATCCAACTGGTTCTGGTACTTCAACAGCCCCGTGGGCTGCCACGTGGAGTACGACGCGGACATGGACCTGCACGACGACGCCTGGGTCGCCCGCGAAGCGCCCATGCAGGTGGATGAATCGCAGATCTTTCTGCTCCAGCACCGTGAGAAGTGGGCGCCCGGTGGTCCGCCGCCGTCCGGTCAGGCGAGTTGAAGAGCAGCCATGCGAACGTACCTGTGCAGGGTCGACGAGCTCCCCGACGGGGCAGCGCGCGGATTCGACCCGCGAGGCGTGTTGCGGGACACGATGTTCGTGGTCCGGCGCGGTGATGGCGTGAGGGGATGGCTGGACGCCTGCCCGCATGTCGACGGGGCGCCGCTGGCCTGGCGAAAGGACGCGTACCTGAGCGCCGACGGGCAATCGATCGTTTGCTACGGGCATGGCGCGGTGTTCGACATCGACACCGGGTTCTGCACGAAGGGCCCGTGTGTCGGGCAATCGCTCACGCCTGTCATGGTGGAGCGCGATGCGGCAGGTGCGCTATGGATCAGTGCACCAGCCATTGATGAATGACAACCTTTCCAAGGGGCTTGCAATGAATTCGACGGACAACCTGCGCACGCGAATTGCACTCATGGCGGCTCACTGTGCGGGCATGGTGGACATCGTCGCGCTGCCGGTGTGGGTCGGCACATTGATCGCGCGCTTTGGTTTCGACCCCCAGCAGGCGGGGGCGCTGGCAACCTTGTTCCTGGCGGGCGCCGTCATGGCGAGCATGATCGTGGCGCCACGCTTCCACCGCTTGCGCGGGCGCTGGATCGTCCCCGTTGCCTACGCCGCTGCAGGCGCCGCATTCCTGGCCTGCACGCGCACCAGCCAGTTCGAAACGCTTGCCGTCCTGCATGCGGTGGGTGGTATTGCCACCGGGGTCGGGTTGAGCGTCACGCACGGCACTGTCGCCCTCACGAGCAACCCGCATCGGCTTTTCGGCTTCATGCAGGTGGCGGTGGGGTTCTTCGGCATCGCCTACATGGTGTGCGCACCCCAGATCATCGTCGCGGTCGGGGGCCCGGGGCTCTTTGCCGTCTTCGGGGGAATCATGCTCGCCGCGTGCGGCATCACGGCCTTGGCGTATCCGAACGTACAACCCATCTCGGCCGCAGCAGCGGCGCGCGCTCCAAGCGCGGGTCCGCTGCCGAATGCGGCATGGTGCGCAATGGCCGGCATCAGCCTGATGAACGTGACGCAAGCCATGGTGTTCAGTTTCCTGGAGCGAATGGGCGCCGACCGCGGGTACACAGCTTCCAATCTGCATTTGCTGTTGATCGTCGTCGGGGTGGTCAACCTCGCACCCGGTGCGATCGCTGCCATGCTGCAGCACAGGCTCGATGCCCGCAAGGTCGTGCTCGCCGGCGTGGTGGCGCAGGCGGCACTGGCGTTGACCCTGGTATCGAGTTCAGCATTCCCTGTCTATGCAGCCGCAGGCGCCTTCTTCGTCTCCACGGTCATCTTCACGCACATCTTCACGTTCGGCGTACTGGCGAAGCTGGACCCGTCCGGGCGCGCCGTTTCCGCAACGCCAGCGATGCTGATGATGGGTTCGGCCACTGGCCCGATCCTGGGCGGGACTTTGGTCAAGTTCTATGGCCACGGGGCCATTGGCTGGGCCGCCGTCGCCATCGGCGCCGTCGCCTTCTGCTTCTTCCTGCAATTGCGCAGCCGCAAGGCGCAACTCCATGCGCAGAGCGCGTGAGTTCATGCGGATCGAGTCGACGGTGGACGTGATCTTTCTTTGAATCAGCTCTCGAAGGCGATGGACCGCCTCGTCAGAACCAGGAACAGGAGACAAAACATGAGTAGAGCCAAACGGGCGCTTGTGGTTGGAAGCGGCATTGGCGGCGCCACGGCGGCCTATGCGCTGGCCAAGGCAGGCGTGGAGACACATTGCATCGACATCCAGCCGGTCAGGTCTACGGTCGGCTCGGGCATCTGCCTGCTTCACAACACGATGCGGGCGCTGTCGGAGATCGGGCTGGCCGAGCCGTGCCTGGCAAGCGGCCTGCGTTTCGAGGTGTTCAAGCAGCACGACGCTGCCGGAAACCTGTTCATGTCGAACCCGACGCCCCCCGGCATCGGTATCCGCCGTCCGGAGCTCGCCCGGATCCTCGAGTCCGCGGCCAGCGAGGCAGGCGCGACCGTGGAGCGCGGCCTCACCGCGACGACCGTGAGCGATCGCGGCGACCGGGTCGACGTTGTGTTTTCCGATGGACGCGAGGCCGCGTACGACTTCGTCGTCGCGGCAGACGGTGCGTATTCCAAGCTGCGGGAACAGTTCTTTGGCGCCGAGCATCGGGTGCGGTTCGCCGGCCAGAGCGCGTGGCGCTTCAACGCGCCGCGGCCTCCGGAGGTCGATGGCTTCTGTCTTTACCGCTCGCCGGACGGCAAGCGCGTCGTGGGCGCGCTGCCGACATCGAAGGAGACATGCTATTTGTTCTTCCTGGAGAACAGTGCCGAACACCTTCACTGGCCGGACGACCAGTTGCATGTCCTCGTGCGCGAGCGGCTGTCCGGCTTCTCCGCCCCCGTGATCCAGGATGCACTGGCGCTCGTGACCGCGCCCCAACAGGTCCTGGTCCGCCCCTTCGACATCACGCTCGTACCGGCCCCGTGGAACCAGGGCCGCATCGTGCTCCTGGGCGATTCGGCGCACTCGCCGACGCCGCAGATGACTTCCGGCGGCGGCATGGCCATCGAGGATGCCGTGGTCCTCGCACAGTGTGTGAAGGACCAGGTCGATCTGCAGGAGGCATTGGCTGCTTATACGAAGCGACGGTTCGAGCGAGTGAAGACGGTCTGGAGCGCGTCGCTGCAACTGTGCAAGTACGAGCAGGAGCCGGTTCCCAACCCGCAGAGATCTGCAGCCCTCCTGCTGGAGACATACCAGTACCTGGGCCAGCCCATGTAGACCATGCCGGTCTTCCCGCATTCCCCGCGGCGCTTCATGAAGGCGCCATCCATCCCTCAACAAGCGAATCGATACCAACCATGATCCCCTACAAACGCGCAGACGCCCGGGCCTGGGCCCGGGAAAACATGATCGGCTGCTCGGCCGTGACGATCCCCAGCTACTCGGCGGATCTTAAGAGACTGAATGAGCGCGGCATTCGCCATGACGTCGCACTGGCCAAGGAGCTCGGATTCAAGTACACGCTGCTGTGCACCGAGGTCGCCATCACGCCGGAGGAGAACGCCAGGTTCACGGCGTTGGCGGCGGAAACGGCAGGTCCCGGCTTCGGGCTGTTCTTCCATGCGGCCTTCAACTCGCTGGCGGAGAACATCGAGGCGGTCAAGCTGGCGGAAGCCGCCGGGGCCACCATGGTGCTGCTCTCGTATCCCGCGCAGTTCTGGCCCACCACGGAGCAGGAGGTCTACGACTACACCAAGCAGTTCTGCGACGCGACCAACCTGGCTGTGATGCTCTTTCCCTTGCCTGCCTGGGGGTTCGAACGCATTCATCCTGCGGGCATGTCGGTCGCCCTGGTGCGGCGACTCCTGCAGGCGTGTCCGAACATCGTGGCGATCAAATCCGAGCAGGGCTTTCCACTGCCAGCAGGCATTTGCGAGATGTACCACCACTTCCGAGACGAAGTGGTCATCAGCTGTCCGATCGAGGGTGACGCCATCCCGCTCATGAGCGTGATGAAGATGCAGTTCTCCGGCACCAGCAACACGCAGTGGATGAGCGACTACTATCCCCGCGCCTTCGAACTCGCCCGCAAGGGCGAGTGGGAACAGGCCATGGAGATGTACTGGAAGGTCAACCCGGCACGCGGTGCGAACGGAGCGGCGACCCAGGCCTACATCGGCGGCACCTCGGTCCTCAACCGCACCATGTGGAAGTACCAGGACTGGCTGGCGGGCTTCAACGGCGGCCCGCTGCGAGCGCCGGCCATGCGCATTCCGGACCGCTTCATGAAGCTGTTCCGCCAGGGATTGGCCGCCTCCGGTCTTCCAGTGACATCCGACCCCGACAGCGCGTTCATGGTGGGGCGGCATCCCTGCTGAAGCGGTCACGGAGACAAGACCATGAAATCCCTTGCGCGCCGCGCGCTTCTCGGCGCACTCGGCTGCTTGCTGATTTCATCGGCCAGCGCCGCCGAGGTGCTTCGCGTGATCGTGCCCTATGCGGCGGGTGGGATCACCGACATCGGCGCGCGGGTCATTTGCGAGCAGCTGGGACAGGTATTGGGGCAGCCGGTCTTGGTCGAGAATCGGCCAGGCGGTGGGACGCGTATCGGAACGGCTGCTGCGCTCTCGGCGAAGCCGGACGGCAACACCGTTCTGCTCACGAATATCGCCTACAGCATCCTCCCGCTGGTCGACCCATCGGTGAAGTACGACGCACTCACGGCGGCTGCGCCCCTGGGCATCGCATCGGTGTACCCGGTCGCGGTGGTTGTCAACGCGGCGCTGCCCGTGAAGACTCTGCAGGAGTTCATCCAATACGCCCGCAAGAACCCCGGCAAGCTGACCTACGGCAGCGCCGGCCCAGGCAGTGGCGCGCACCTGGGCGGTGAGCTCTTCAAGTCCTTGACGCGCACCCACCTCGTCCACATTCCCTATCGATCGACGTCCGGCGCGCTGACCGAAGTGGCGGCAGGCCGCATCGACCTCACCTTCGACGCCACTGCCACCCAGCTGGCGAACGCAGGGAAGGTGAGGATTCTTGCGGTGTCTGGCAACCAACGGGATCCCCGCATCCCAGACGTCCCCACGGTCGCCGAGGCGGGCCTGAAAGGACTGGAGACGACCTCCTGGCTCGGCATGTTCGCGCCGCTGGGCACCCCCCAACCCGTCATCGATCGCCTGAACCACGCGCTGAACGTCGCCTTGCAGAACGAGGGGCTGAAAGCGCGCTTCCGCGAACTCGGGATGATCCCTCGTTCCGGGTCTCCGCGCGAGCTGATCGAGCAGGTACGTTACGACACAGACCTCTACCAACGCGTCATCCGCGACGCCAACCTCAAGTTCGAATGAGCACCTCTAACGTGAATCCCTCCGTGAGCGCCGCGGCCGGCGCGCCCCTGTTCGTCTCTTCCGAGACTGCCGCTGCCGTTTTCCAGTGGCTGCCCGCGGTGCGGGCCCTGCAGGAAACCTATGCACGGCCCATGGGACCCCATGCCGTTCCTCGACGCACGATTGCCGCAGGGGTGGCGGAACGCGCTTCGCTGCGCACCATGACGGCGGTGCCGCCGGGATCCCGCTACTACGGCGCCAAGCTGATGGGCATGGCTTTCGGGCAGGAAGGTCGGCAGCTCGAGTACGTCGTGGTGCTGTTCGACGCGACGACGGGCTCGCTCGCTGCGATCCTCGACGGCAACCTGGTGACCGCGTACCGCACGGCGGCAACGTCCGCGGCCGCCCTGGATCATCTGGCGCCGCAAGGAGGTGCCCGCCTTGCCGTCCTGGGGAGCGGTCTGGAAGCACGCATGCACACGCTGGCGATTGCCGCAGTGCGCGAGCTCCACGAGATCCGGGTCTACAGCCCGACGCCCGCGAAGCGGGCTGCGTTCGCCGAGGGCATTGGCGCAGAGTTGGGCGTCCATGTGCGTGCAGTCGATTCGGCTGCCGAAGCAGTGGGTGGCGCCGACATCGTGCTGGCCGCGGCCCGCTCCTACGGGGAAAAGCCCATCCTGCAGGGCGCCTGGTTGGAGCCCCACGCCACCGTCGTGTCCATCGGGTCGACGCTTCCCGACCAGCGGGAGGTCGACAGCAGCGTGGTGGCGCGCGCCGAGCTGATCGTGTGCGACAACGTCGAAGAGGTGCTTGAGGAGTCAGGAGACATGCTGGCCGCCCGGCAGGCGGGCATCGAACCCGATACGAAGTGCGTCAGCCTCAACGAGCTGATGTGCGGCAAGGTGAAGCGAACCAGCGGCGAGGGCGGGGTGGCGATGTACAAGTCGGTCGGTTCCGGCCTGCAGGATGTGGTGGTCGCGGGGATGATTCTCGACCTCGCCCGCTCCGCCGGCCTGGCGACGCCCCTGCCCATCCGGTTCGAACCGAAGCGCATCGGTTGATGCAGCTCGCAAAGCGACACACCATGAACAACCTGCTGAAAGACCCCGAACTGTTGCGCAACGCCGCATTTGTTGGAGGCGAGTGGATCGCTGACACACCGCACGGCAAGTACACCCTGCGCAACCCTGCGACCGACGAGCCGCTCGCGGACCTGCCTCGCTTCAGGCAGGACGAGACGGCACACGCCATCGAAGTTGCGCACCGCGCGTTCCTTGCGTGGCGACGGACAACGGCCAAGCATCGATCCGAGATCCTGCGCCGCTGGTATGACCTGATGATGCTTCACGGCGACGACCTGGCGACCCTGATCACGCTGGAGGAAGGAAAGCCGCTGGCCGAGGCGAAAACCGAGATCCAGTACGCGGCGTCGTTCCTGCAATGGTTCTCCGAGGAAGCAAAGCGCGTCCGCGGGGATGTGATCCCGGCGCCGAAGGACACCCAGCGCATCGTGGTGCTGAAGGAGCCGATCGGGGTCTGCGCTGCCATCACTCCCTGGAATTTTCCCGCGGCGATGATCACGCGCAAGGCGGGCCCGGCGCTGGCCGCCGGCTGCAGCATGGTGGTCAAGCCCGCGAGTCAGACGCCGCTCACCGCCCTGGCGCTAGCCGAACTGGGACGGCGCGCCGGCGTCCCGGCGGGGGTGTTCAATGTCCTCACCGGAAACGACACGCGCGACATCGGGCACCAGCTCACATCGCATCCTCTCGTGCGCAAGATCACCTTCACCGGTTCGACCGAAGTCGGCCGCGTATTGCTGGCGCAAGCGGCCGGAACCATCAAGAAATGCTCGATGGAGCTGGGGGGCAATGCACCCTTCATCATCTTCGATGATGCGGACCTGGACGCTGCCGCGGATGGCGTGGTCGCGGCGAAGTTCCGCAACACCGGCCAGGCGTGCATCAGCGCCAACCGGGTGCTCGTTCAGGCTGGCGTGTACGAGGCGTTCTCCGCCAAGCTGGTCGAGCGTGTTCGGAATTTGCGGGTGGGCAATGGCCTGGAAGCTGACGTGCAGCTCGGTCCTTTGATCGACGATGCCGCTGTCCGGAAGGTGGAGGAACACATTGCAGACGCCATCGAGCAGGGAGCGACGGTGCTGCACGGCGGGCGCCGCCATGCGCTCGGCGGTCGCTTCTTCGAGCCGACGGTCGTTGCTGGCGCTACGTCTAACATGGCCCTGGCGCGGGAAGAAACCTTCGGACCGCTCGCGCCGCTCTTTCGTTTCGAGCAGGACGAGGAAGCGTTCGCAATCGCCAATGCGACTGAATTCGGACTTGCCGCCTATCTGTACAGCCGCGACGCCGCACGCATCTGGCGCGCGTCGGCGGCCATCGAGTCCGGGATGATCGGGATCAACTGCGGCCTGATTTCCAACGAAGTGGCACCCTTCGGAGGGGTGAAGCAGAGTGGACTGGGTCGCGAGGGTTCACACCATGGCATCGAAGAATTCCTGGAACTGAAGTACTTGTGTTGGGACGGTCTCGTACCCGCCTTCAGTTGAAGTGATCCGGCCGGCCGGATACTGAACCCTATCTCACATCAACCACCAACTGCCGAGGTGCCGATCCATGAAAGCTGCCCGTCTTCATTCGTACGGCGACATCGATCAATTCGCAATCGATGACATCCCCATTCCCGAGCCGGCAGCCGGCGAGATTCTGATCAAGATCGAAGCTTCCGCGGTCAACCCTTTCGACCTGATGGTCCGCAAGGGCGACATGGCCCAGTTCATCCCGTTGGAGCTGCCGGCGGTGCTGGGCGGCGACGCTGCCGGTGTCGTGGCGGGCGTTGGGAGTGGCGTGAGCGGGTTCTCAATCGGCGATCGGGTGATCGCCGACTTCGCGCTCAATGGCAGGGGCGCCCATGCGGAGTATGGGGTGGTGCCTGCCACGGCCGTCGCCAAGCTTCCGGTCCATCTCAGCTTCGAGCAAGGCGCTACGTTGCCGAAAGCCGGTCTGACGGGGCGCCAGTCGGTCGATGCGCTTGGTGTGGGCGCGGGTGCCCGTGTGCTGATTGCGGGTGGTCTCGGGGCGGTCGGTCGCGCCGCGATCCAGTATCTGCAGGAAATCGGTGCGAAGCCGGTGGCCGGCGTTCGACCCGATCGGATAGAAGAGGCGCGCCAACTGGCCGGCGAAGCGCTCGACATCACCGCGCCGCCGGCGGGCGCCACCTTCGACTACGCGATCAGCGCTGCGGCCCCGGTGGCGCTCAATCTCATACGGCACGTGCGCGACGGTGGCGAGGTCGCCAGCATCGTTCCGGTGCCCGAGGGGGCCAACACCGGCAACCGCGTGCGCATTCATGAGCTCTACCACCGCGCCGACGCGGGCACGCTGGCGGCGGTGGCCAGCGCCGCTTCGCGCGGCGTGTTGATCATTCCCATCGCCAAGACGTTCCGGCTGGAGCATATCGGTGCGGCCCAGGCGACCGTCGCCGCCGGCAGTCCGGGCAAGGTCGTTCTGAAGCACTGACTTGTGGGCGCCGACCGAAATCTGATCACCCAAAGCGGAGTCTGCCGACTAAAAAAAATGACCAGGGTGCCCAAGAGCTGGGCTGCCACGGGCTAGCAATCGTCAGGTCCGGGCGTCGTGGGTCATGTTTGCGACTGGCGTGCCGGTGCTCTCCACCCAGCCGCCACCGAGTGTCTTGTAGAAGGTCACGAGATTGGTCAGGCGCGAAAGGCGAGTGGTGATCAGGTTTTGCTGCGCCGTGTAGAGCGAGCGTTGCGAATCCAGCACGCTCAGGTAGCTGTCCACGCCACGCCGGAAGCGCGCGTCCGACAGCCTGTAGCTCTCAGCCGTGGCGTTCACCAGCGACTGTTGCGCCTCGAGCTGGCGGCCGAGCGTGCTGCGTTGTGCCAACGCATCCGAGACCTCGCGGAAGGCTGTCTGGATCGCCTTCTCGTACTGCGCCACCGAGATGTCGCGGCTGACGGTGGCGATCTGGAGGTTGGCGCGGTTGGCGCCGCCGTCGAAGATCGGTAGCGTGATCTGCGGCGCGAAGCTCCAGCTGCCCGAGCCGCCCTTGAAGAGGCCCGCGAGCTCGCTGCTGGACGTGCCCGCCGATGCCGTAAGGCTGATGCGCGGATAGAAGGCCGCGCGCGCCGCACCGATGTAGGCATTGGCGGCCTTGAGATCGCGCTCGGCCTGCAGGATGTCGGGCCGGCGCTGCAGCAACTCGGAGGGCAGCCCCGACGGAATGCTGGCCAGCGGGCTCGTGGCCGCCGCGGCGCCGTCGGGCAGGGCTTGCGGCAGCAGTTCGTCCGGCAGCTCGGCACCCACGAGCAGCATCAGCGCATTGCGGTCCCGCGCCACCTGGGCGGTGTAGCGTTCGACGTCGACGCGGGCGGTGTCGACGCTGGTCTGCGCCTGGCTCAGCGTGAGCGCCGAGGCCGCACCCAGCTCGAAGCTGCGCTGGTTGAGACGGTAGGAGTCACTCTGGCTGCGCAAGGTGTCGCGCGCGAGCTTCAGCTGGTCCAGGTCGGCGGCAAGCGTGAGATAGCCGGTCGCGACTTCCGCCACCAGGCTGATCTGAGTGCTGCGACGCGCCTCGGCGGTGGAGAGGAATTGCTCCTGCGCCTGTGCGCTCAGGCTTCGGACGCGGCCGAAGAGGTCGATCTCGTAGGCGCTGAAACCGAGCGTCGCGCTGTACTGGTGCGCCGTGAGGGCCTCGCCGGTGGACGACAGGTCGGCCGGCGTGCGGCTGCCGCTGCCGCCGGCGCTGGCACTGACGGTTGGGAAGAGCGCCGCATCCTGCACCCGGTACTGGGCGCGGGCCTTCTCGATGTTCAGCACCGCGACGCGCAGGTCGCGATTGTTGGCGAGGCTCATCTCGATCACGCGCTGCAGCGACGGGTCATTGAAGACATCGCGCCAGCCAAGGTCGGCCACCGGCGTGGCGGCGGCGGCGCCGGCGTCGCCTGCAAATTTGCCGGGGACGGGCGCTGCGGGTTGCTGGTACGCGGGCATCAGGCTGCAGCCGGCCATCAGGGCGGCGAGCGCGAGCGGAGCAAAGCGGAATGGATTCATGGCAGACACCTCAGGAAGCGGCCACGGCCGGTTGTGCATGCGATGCCGGCGCGGCGGACTGCCCCTTGAAGAGGCCGCGCACCAGCACGAAGAAAAGGGGTACGAAGAAAATGGCGAGCACCGTGCCTGATAGCATTCCTCCGATCACCGCGGTGCCCAGCGCATGCTGCGCTCCAGCGCCCGCGCCGCTGCCCAGCACCAGGGGCAGCACGCCCAGGATGAAGGCCAGCGACGTCATCAGGATCGGGCGCAGCCGCAGGCGGGCGGCTTCCAGTGCCGATTCCACCAGGCTACTGCCGCGTTCATGCAGATCTTTGGCGAACTCGACGATCAGGATGGCGTTCTTCGACGCCAGGCCGATGGTCGTGAGCAGGCCGACCTGAAAGTACACGTCGTTCATCTTCCACGTCAGGATCGCGCCGACCAGCGCGCCCAGCACGCCGAGCGGCACCACGAGAATGACGGAGAACGGAATCGCCCAGCTCTCGTACAAGGCCGCGAGGCAGAGGAACACGATCAGGATCGATAGCGCGTAGAGCAGGCCGGTCTGGCCGCTGGATGCCTTCTCCTGGCGCGACAGACCGGTCCATTCGTAGCCGATGCCTGCGGGCAGCTTCGCCACCGCTTGCTCGACGATGGCCAGCGCCTCGCCGCTGGAGGCGCTGCCCGGCATCGCCATGCCCAGGATCTCGACGGAGGGCACGCCGTTGTAGCGCTCCAGCCGTGGCGAGCCCGAGATCCAGCCCGCCTTCGAGAACGAGGTGAAGGGCACCATCGCGCCGGCGCTGTTGCGCACATACCAGCGGTCGATGTCCTCCGGCAGCATGCGGTACTGCGCATCGGCCTGCAGCATCACCTTCTTCACCCGACCCTTGTCGATGAAGTCGTTGACGTAGCTGCTGCCCCAGGCGGCTGAGAAGGTGTCGTTGATGTCCGCCATTGAAAGGCCCTGCGCCTGGGCCTTGTGCGGATCGATCTCGAGCCTGAACTCGGGCGTGTCCTCCTGGCCGTTGGGCCGCACGGCCACCAGCCGCTTGTCCTTCGACAGTTCGCCGAGCAGCTGGTTGCGCGCTTGCATCAGGGCCTCGTGGCCGAGGTTGGCGCGGTCCTGCAGCATCAGGTCGAAGCCGGATGCGTTGCCGAGTTCCGCCACGGCGGGCGGCGCGAAGGCGAACACCTTCGCGTCGCGGATGGTGTTGAAGAAGGCGCCGGCCCTCGCGGCGACGCCCGTCACGGCGAGCGCCTCGCCCTTGCGCTCGTCCCAGGGCTTGAGCTTGACGAAGGCGAAGCCGGTGTTCTGCCCGCTGCCTGCGAAGCTGAAGCCGGCCACCGTGAAGAGGCCTGAAACCGCATCCTTCTGGTCGACCAGAAAATGGTGCTCTACCTGGCGGACCACATCTTCAGTGCGTGCATTGGTGGCGCCCGGCGGCAACTGGACCAGCACGAACATCGAGCCCTGGTCCTCCTCGGGCAGGAAGCCGACCGGCAGCTTCATGAAGCCGAAGACCACCGCGGCCAGCAGCACCGCATAGACGACCATGTAGCGCCATCCCTTGCCCAGCATGTGGCGCACCACGCCCTGGTAGCGGCCGTTGCCGCGGTCGAAAGTGCGGTTGAACCAGCCGAAGAAGCCGGTGGTCGCCATCGCATGCCCCTTGGCGACGGGCTTGAGCAGCGTCGCGCACAAGGCGGGCGTGAGCACCAGCGCCACGAGTACCGACAGCGTCATGGCCGAGACGATCGTGATGGAGAATTGACGGTAGATCACGCCGGTGGAGCCGCTGAAAAAGGCCATCGGCACGAACACCGCCGCCAGCACCAGCGCGACGCCGACCAGTGCGCCGGTGATCTGGCCCATCGACTTGCGCGTCGCCTCCTTCGGTGATAGGCCTTCTTCCGTCATCACGCGCTCGACGTTCTCGACCACCACGATGGCATCGTCCACCAGCAGGCCGATCGCCAGCACCATCGCGAACATGGTCAGCGTGTTGATGGTGAAGCCAAAGGCCGCGAGCACGCCGAAGGTGCCGAGCAGCACCACCGGCACCGCGATGGTCGGGATCAGCGTCGCCCGGAAGTTCTGCAGGAAGAGATACATCACCAGGAACACCAGGACCACTGCTTCGATCAGCGTCTTGACGACCTCCTCGATCGAGATCCGCACGAAGGGCGTGGTGTCGTAAGGCTTCTGGACCTTCATGCCCTGCGGGAAGAACTTCTCGAGCTCGGCCAAGCGGGCGTCGATGCCCTTGACCGTATCGAGCGCGTTGGCCCCCGTGGCCAGCTTGATGGCGAGGCCGGCAGCCGGCCTGCCGTTGTAGCGGCCGACCGTGTTGTAGGACTCGCTGCCCAGCTCGATGCGGGCGACGTCGCGCAGGCGGACCTGGGCGCCGTTGGTCTGCGTGCGCAGCAGGATGTCTTCGAACTCCTGCGCGGTCTTCAGGCGTGTCTGCGAGGTGATCGTTGCGTTGAGCTGCTGGCTGCCCGCCGCAGGCAGGCCGCCCAGCTGGCCGGCCGAGACCTGAGCGTTCTGCGCCTGGATGGCGGTCTTCACGTCCAGCGGCGTCAGGCTGAAGTTGGCGAGCTTGTTCGGGTCGAGCCACACGCGCATGGCGTACTGCGAGCCGAAGAGGGTGGTGTCGCCCACGCCCTCGACGCGGCTGATCGCCTCCTGCACGTTGGCGGCCACATAGTCCGACAGGTCGGACGCGTTCATGCTGCCGTCCTCGGAGGTGAAGGCCAGCACGTTCAGGAAGTTGGTGGCCGACTTCGTCACGGTGACGCCCTGCTGCTGCACCTCTTGCGGCAGCAGCGGCGTGGCCAGCGAGAGCTTGTTCTGCACCTGCACCTGCGCGGTGTCGGGGTCGGTGCCGTTCTCGAAGGTCAGCGTGATGGTGACCTGGCCGGAAGACTCGCTGGTCGAGGCCATGTAGCTCAGCCGGTCCAGCCCCTTCATCTTCTGCTCGATGACCTGGGTGACGGTGTCTTCCAGCGTCTTGGCGGAAGCGCCGGGGTAGTTGGCGGTGATCGCGACGGCGGGCGGCGCGATGCTCGGGTACTGCGCGATCGGCAGCGCGAAGATGGAGAGAGCTCCTGCCAGCATCACGATGATGGCCAGGACCCAGGCGAAGATGGGGCGGTCGATGAAGAAGCGTGCCATGACGGTCTCTCGCGATCAGTTCGCCGTGTTGCCGGAAGCGGGGAGCGCCGCCTTGGCCGTTTCGGCGACGGGCTTGACGCCGGGGTTCCATTGCACCGTCTTCACCTCGACGCCCGGCGCTGCGCGCTGCTGGCCGTCCACCACGAGCTGGTCGCCCGCCTGCAGGCCGCGGCGCACCAGCCATTGGTCGCCGATGGCCCGTTCCGTCTCGAGCATGCGCCGCTGCAGCTTGTGCTGGGCATCCACGACGAAGGCCGTCGGCTTGCCGGTGCTGTCGCGCGACACGGCCTGCTGTGGCACCAGGAGCGCCTGCTCCTTCACGCCCTCCTGCAGCACGGCGCGCACGTACATGCCGGGCAGCAGGTCGGCGTTCGGGTTGGGGAACACCGCGCGCAGCGTGATGGCGCCGGTCGTCTGGTCCACAGTGACATCCGAGAACTCGAGCTTGCCTTCGAGCGGATAGGCGCTGCCGTCTTCCAGCAGCAGGCGCACCCGGGCCGCATTGGCGCCGCTCTTCTGGAGATCGCCGCGCGCCATGGCCTGCTTGAGCTGGAGCACCGCGGCGCTGGGTTGCGTCACGTCGACGTAGATCGGATCGAGCTGCTGGATGGTGGCCAGTGCGGTCGCCTGGCTGGCCGTGACCAGTGCGCCGGGCGTCACCGTCGATTTGCCGATGCGCCCCGAGATCGGCGCGTCGATGCGCGCATAGGCGAGGTTGATGCGGCTCGTCTCGACATTGGCCTTCGCCGCGGCGACGTCGGCCTCGCCCTGCTGCAGCGAAGCGGCGGCATCGTCGTAGTCCTGCTGGCTCACCGCCTGGATGGCCACCAGCTCCTTGTAGCGCTCGGCCTTCAGCCGCGTGGTCTTCAGGCTGGCCTGCGCCTTGGCGAGCGCGGCGACATTGCTGTCGTAGGTGGCCTTGTAGGTGGCGGGATCGATCTGGTAGAGCGTCTCGCCGGCCTTCACGTCGCTGCCTTCGCGGAACTTGCGCGTCTTCACGATGCCGCCGACCTGCGGGCGGACGTCGGCGATGAGGAAGGGCGTGGTGCGCCCGGGCAGCTCGGCGGTGATGGCCACGCGCTGCGGCTGCACCGTGACCACGCCGACGACGGGCGTGCCTTCTGCCGGCGGCGGACCGCCGGGCGGCTTGCCGCACGCGGCGAGCAGGCAGGCGGACGCGAGGGCGGCCGCGAAGGTCAGGCCGAAGGTGAGGGGTGGACGCATGGCGAATCTCCTGGATGACGAGGGATGGATTCGTCTTATTAAACGAACCGTACGGTACGGAAATGTAGATTGACTTCCTGCGGATGTCAATCAATAATGAACACATTGGTTCGGATATAAGGAGGCAACGAGATGCGGGTCAAGACGGAAGCCAAGCGCGATGCGATCGTCCAGGCGGCGTCGGAAGTCTTCGGGGAAATGGGATTCGAAGGCGCCTCCATGTCGGAGATCGCCGCGCGGGCGGGGGGTTCGAAGGCGACGCTGTACGGGTACTTCGGCTCCAAGGAAGAGCTCTTCGTCGCGGTCATCCTCGGAGCTGCCGGGACGCACTTCGACCCGATCTTCGCGGCCCTCGGGAAGGACAGCGACGACCTGGAGCGCGTGTTGCAGCGCTATGGCGAAAAGATCATGGCCGTGGTGTCCTCGCAGGAAATCATCGAGGCGATGAGGGCGGTGATCGCGGAGTCCGGGCGAAGCGACATCGGACGGCAATTCTTCGAAGGCGGGCCCAAGAAAGGCCTGCTCGAGCTGGCAGGGTTTTTGGAGCAGCAGATGCAGGAAGGACGCTTGCGCAAAGCCAATCCGCTTGTAGCGGCGCGCCACCTGACTGCGTTGCTGGACTCGGAGGTCACCATGCCGCTCCTGCTCGGCATCGAAGGGCCCCCGTCAAGGAAGGATTTGCGCGAGGCCACCCGCCGCGCGGTGCAGGTTTTCCTCGGTGGCTATGCACCCGGGAGCGACAGGATCTCGTAGCCGGCGGATGCACCATCGTTGAAGATCGGCATCACATTCAAGCTCTTCCTGTTCGTTCTGCTCGCCTGTGCTGCCGTGGTCGTTGTCCAGGGAGCGGCCATCCGGTTCGTGATGGAGCGCGGCTTCCTGGGGTACCTCAATCAGCAAAGTCGAATACGGATGGAGGAGGTCGTGCCTCGTCTGGGGGAAGCCTACGATGTTCGCGGCAGTTGGGACTTCCTGCGTTCAGACTTCAGGGAATGGGTGGACCTGGTGTTGCCTTTTCTCCGAGAGGCGGGACGCGACCCGGCACCTCGCCTGGCGTCCTCCGACCAGACGGGCGCGCTTGCACGGATGGGCCTGCTGGATGAGAAGATGCGCCGCGTCGTCGGCAACCCGGATATAGACGCGAGTTCGTTCCGCATTCCCATCGTCGTCGAAGGACGCACGGTGGGGTGGGTCGCGATGGTGCCATTCGAGGGCGGTGCTGCCGAAGAATGACGAGCGCTTTCTCGAACAGCAGTTCAAGGCCTTGACGATGGTCGGCCTTGGATCGATCCTTGTGGCAGCCCTGCTGACATTCTTCCTCGCGCGCGCCCTGTTGCGACGCCTTCGCGACATGGCGCAGGCCACGCACCAACTGGCCGCAGGGGACTACGCTTCGCGAATCGCGGCCGTTGCGAACGACGAACTCGGAGCGCTGGCGGGGGATTTCAACCGCATGGCGCAGACACTGGAACATGCCGAGCGGGCACGGCGCGGTTTCATGGCGGACATTTCCCATGAATTGCGCACGCCGTTAGCGGTGTTGCGCGCGCAGCTCGAGGCGATCCAGGACGGGATTCGCTCACCCACGGTCCAGTCGACGAACGCCATGCACCTGCAGGTCGAGCGCCTGGGCAGGCCAGGTGAGGCGGAGCCGGTGCAGGTGCCCAACCAGTTCCTCGAGCGCATGCTCGGACGCCGTTCCAAGATCATGTGCGCCTGGCTGCAGGAGCATCGTCAGCAATTCTTCCAGTCGACGCAGGGCTGAGGGACACTTTGGAACGACACCATTTCTCATCCCTTACTCCCCGTTCACCATGACCCTTTGTCGGCGCAACGCGCTCACGACGAGGCTTAGCATCCGCGGAACTGTGGCGCGCGCTTGGCCAGAAAGGCTGCCGTCCCCTTGCGGAAATCCTCCGTGTGCGACGACGCGATGAAAGCCTCGCGCTCCGCATCGAGTTGATCCGTCAGCGACGATTCGAACGAATGTCGCATCATAATCCGACCGTCCTGCCTGGAGCAGTTTGACCGGCCCATAAGTGGAGCAGTTTGGGGTGGCCATCGGGGGCCGAAGGAACAGTGCGTGAAGCAATGGTTCTCTTGTCGACGAGGATGCGCTTTTACGATCCGATTTGGCCGCGACGAGCTGGGCTCTCAAGAGGTGCGCACGCCGCGCGCGGAGATCGGTACCGCCGCAGCAAGCATGCTCCTGGCCCTGATGCGGGGTGAATCCCCGCCTTTCTCTTCCGTGGACCTTGGCTACCAGGTGATCGTGCGGCAGAGTGCCTGATGGTCTGTCTGTCCGTGGTCGGCGAGCTCCGCGGAAATCGTCGAGTGTGAGTCCGGCGCTTCACTCCTCATCGAGCATCCGGCTGACCTTGCTGCCCAACGCGCTCTCGGCGCGGAAGTAGCCCATCACGGTCGCCACGCTCTGGTGCCCGGTCATCGCCATCGTCTCGGGCAGCGACATGTTCTGTCGGCCGGCTTCCGTCACGAACCCGGCCCTCAGCGAGTGCGCGCTAAAACTTCCCTCCACCCCCGCCATCGCACACCGCTCCTTCACGATGTCGCGCACCGCTGCAGCCGCCAGCGCCTCGCCGAGATGCCCGCCCTTGCGAATGCGGCGGAAGAGGGCGCCTTCCTTGATGCCGCTGGCGGCGAGCCACGCCTGCATGGCCTGCGCCGCGCTGCCCACCAGGGGCTTGACGTCCTCGGGGCGCTCGGCGCCGGCCTGGTTGGTCTTGGAGTGCGCGAGCGTGTAGAGGTAGGAGCGGGCGCTGTCCCCACCCACGCGCTGAAGGTTCTCGAGCGTGGCCGAGGCGACCTCGGAGCGCCGCCGCCCGCCGGTGGCCCAGGCGAACAGGAGGAGGGCGCGATCGCGTTTTCCGCGCAGGGTGTCGTCGCAGGTCGCCAGCACCGCTTGCAGCGGATCCTTGGTGAGCGCGCGCTGCTTGCGCGGCCGCGCGCCGCGCTTGGCGTAGGCGCGGCGCGTGCGGGCCAGCAACTCGCGCACCAGCGGGTCTGCGCACGGGTTCGGCTCCTTGGCCAGCTGATGCGCCTTGGACAGCACCGCGATGCGGTGCACAAGCGTGTTGAGCGCGGGTGCGCCGAGCCGCGTCTTGTAGCCGTTGGCGACCAGCGCCTGGTCGACGTCGGGCGGCAGCTCGGTCACCAAGCCGGTTTTTAATCCCGTCAAGAGGCCGGCTTCGCCGTCCGGGTCTCGCGCGTCCGCTTTGCGCGCCGCGTGGTCGACGATGAACTGGATGACCACCGGGACCGGAACGGGCATGCGCAGCGCATCACCGTAGCGCGCGGCGTACCAGGCCGCCCAGTACCGCATCGCCGAGCCGTACGACGCCCGGGTGTTGGCCGATTCGCCTTCGCGCAGCAGCGCGCGCGCGGCGTCCTCGGCCATGGCGTTGAGCCGCGCCGGGTCGAGCGCGGGCCGGCGCTCGGGTGCGGGGATCAGCTGCGATTCGCGCGGGACTTCGTTTTCCATGAAGTTGTTCTAGTAATTCCTTTGCACTGTCGTCAATGTCGTGCGGGCGTCGCCGCTGGAATGGCCAATGGAAGCTTCCACGCCAAGCCGTTGTCCCAAGCAAATCCATTGCGGCAACGGCAAGCAATCCATTTGGCGATCATCGCCTCGAAGCAATCACTTTGACGAACATAGCGCAGTGTCTCAAGCAGTTCGACGGGTCCGGAGCCGTCCAGGCCCGCGACCCGACTGGACATCCAGGGCTCAGCTTCTTGCTTGCCGCCAAAGACTTCCTCCGGCCTTGACCAGCGTATCAGCGAGGGGGATGTCGCCCGGGTCGCAATGCCCTGTGCCAGTTTCGTCAATTCCCACAATGTTGAGCGAGCACCGGGCTGGGGCCACGACGCAAGGCCAAGAGCGCAAACGATCTGCTTGGGGACACGCAAAAAGAATTACTAGAACCGCATTTTATCTTACATACGACGTATGATTCGCTACATCATACATCGATAAGTCACGATAACATTCTCTTATCGATGGTAAATATTTGACGGGGCAGGGCGGTCGTTTACGGAAAGTACGAGGGTCATATGGCTGAGATTCGACAAACACTCTCCCGCGGGATCCAGGAAGACGACGTCTGGGGCGCGGCCGATCTGCTGCTTCACGAAGGCCTGCGGCCCACGATCGAGCGCGTGCGCCAGAAGATCGGGCGCGGCTCGCCCAACACCGTCAGCCCGATGCTCGAGCGCTGGTTCGCGTCGCTCGGGCAACGGCTCGCCGGCGGTGCGAACCCTTCGGCGAACCTATTGGCGGGCAACGATGCGGACGGCGTACCGGTGAGCGTTCGCAACGCGACGCGCCTCTTGTGGGAAACGGCTCGCCGCGAGGCCGAAGAGGTCCAGCGCCAGGAGCTGGATGCCGCGCGCGCGGAGCTCCAAGAACGCAGGAACGAGCTGGTCGAGGCCCAGGCAGCGCTCGCGCAGCGCGAGGATGCCTTCGCCCAGGCGCGGGTGAGCCTCGATTCGGCGCTGGCCTCCTCGCAGCAGGCGCGTGAAGCCCTGGAACGGCAGCTCAAGGAGCACGCCGTCGAGGCACACCGTGTGCGCACGAGCCTGGACGACGACATCAAGCGGCTGACCGCCCTGCTCTCTCAGGCAGGTGAATCCCAGGAACGGACGCGTCGGGACCACGCCGAGGCGATGGCGGTGCGCGATCAGGACCTGCGCCAAGCCGAAGAGCGGCACGCTGTACAGGAGCGGCGGATGCTGGCGGAGGTGGATCGGGCGAGGCAAACGGCCAAGACACTCGAAGCCGAGTTGGCCAAGGAGCAGCAGCGGCGAGCCAAAGGCGAGGAAGCGGCCGTCAAGCGGCTGGATGCAGAGCTGGAAAAGCTTCAGCAGCTTCGTGAAGACACGCGGCAAGCCGAGGCCGGGCTACGCGAGCAGCTGGCAGTCCAAGGCATCGAGCTGGCGCAGGCGCGAACGCAGGCCGAAGCGCTCGGAGCGAGCGTCGAAGCGCTCGAGAGCCGGGTCGGCGATGAAAAGGCCTCGCACGAGCAAACGCGGCGGATGTTGGCCGAGGCCCTGATCAGCAAATCAGCTGCGAAGGGCGATACCTCCGTTCGTCGACGGCGGAAGCCTTGAGGCGGGAGAGTGAAGGAGGTTGGGCGGCAGCTCTACAACTGTCAACCTCCCTTGGTCGGCCATCGCTTGTAAGGTCGCACTATCTAAGAAAGCTTCGTGCACGTCACGCTCAGTAGTGAGTCGTCACGTCAATGCTATGGTTCTGGAGAAACCAAACAAGCTGCCAAACGCGGCTCAATCGTTACCAGCCAGCAGGGCTTCCCCTGGATCGAAGTCCAGTCGCGGCACGTCCTTTCGCGGTACCGGAAACGCCCGCTGCCAGTGGCTCGATTGGGGCGGACCGGGGACTGCCGACCGGACCAGAACAATTCGGGCTTTTTGACCTCGTTCCGTCATCGAGAACCACACCTCCGGCACATCTCGTGTTTCGACCGCGGGCGATGCTTTAGGCTGAGTCATGCCATTTGGCGTCGCGTCTTCGTAGCGCACCTATTGTTCATGTAGACCATTCAAAGAATATATGTCGCGCATGATTTTCGGGATCACTCATCGTCCGGTGCCAGTGGCTCGCGGCAGCGGCTTGGCTATCAGTCCTACGAGTGCCTTGCGGACCGCGTTCAGCGTCTGTTCCGATGCTTCGGCGCCGAGCTTCACCACTCCCACGTTCGTCAAGATCATTTTTGAACGGCTAGCGCCCGCCAGTGTGAGTTGAACCTTCTCAACCGCGTGCTTCCTGCCAGCGACAAGAGTAGTCGCCGCGTCTAAAACATCCGTCGAACCCTTCAGTACCGCCTTCGCCGTGACTCCTGCTGTCAGGGCCAGGTCACCTACCTGAAGCGAATCAACGATTCCTCGCACATTGAGGTTCTTCTGCACAGCCGCAGCCCACGCTAAGACGTCGATTGACACTGCGCTTATCGCGAGCGAAAAATCAGAAACTTCTATCAAACGACTGACCATCGTATTGGTGCCACGCGGAGCATTAAGCAGTTCAAGCCCCGGGCCATCTTTAGAGGCACGAAATTCACATTGGCGGTATTCGATCCGGTGAAAGACCTGGTCCTTTCCGAACGGATCGGTCACGGTATCGTCGTACTCAACGCGTTCTACGAAGCGAGCATGAACAAAGTCATCTCGTACCCTGTCGATGACGAAGCCATCTGCCAGGTCGGCATCAAACGCCTTTGTCTTGAGTTTCTTGGCGAGGATGCGCATCGAGAAAGGCCACTCAACGGCAAGCCAACGATGGCGCGTCATGGCTCGACTTCCTCGGGGGGTACGATTGGGAGTGGAGCAGCCACTTCGGGAGCGAGCAGCGCCGCCAAGACTTTCCGAGCTGTGGTTTCGACCATTGCAAGCAAATCAGCCTTCTCGCCGTCTTCCGCCGGCCGCAGATTCTTTGTGTACTTGCCGCTGTTGAACCGAAGTACACCACGAACAGAGTATCGAAACTTCCTCGCAGCCAAGCGATCTTCGAACCCCGCGTCGAACTCGACAATGGCGTACGGTGATGTATTTTGCTTCGCGCGCCAAGTAATCGAGGTGATGAAAAATCCAGCCGCCTTGAGTTCCTGGTACATCGGTGACGCAACCAAGTTGTCACCTGCCAAAGCAACATTGCGGACCACACTCAGCATTTTCTGCTCCGCGTCCGCATCTCCTTCATCCTCCAGATCGACAGCGTCCTCGTGCTGCGCGTCCGCGTGCGCGACGCGAAGACGCGACACGTTGTCCAACGGGAAACTCGGCAACGAAGAGATTAGTTTAGTGAAAAACATGGTCCTGTCCTCCGCGGCAGGCAGGCTACTCAGCTCGATCTCGTCAACCTTTATCTGAATTTTCTTTTTTGCCTCAATCTCATTCGTCAGCTTGTCGATGATAGATCTGGCTTTTTCTGTAGCCGGAATGCGAATTTCGGTCCATCCATCTTTTTGTATGAAATTAATGGATGCATCTCGCACTTGCCTTTGCACCAACTTTGTCTTTGAATAATCGTACTCGGAGTACTCAACATTCATTACAAATTCATTCTCGCTTTTTTTGAAAGAGTTGACCTTTTCCGTCGAGGCATCAGCTTGGTACGCTGCGACAACCGCCTTTAGTTCTTCTGCATCAAGGGCCACATTGAGTCGGACAGAAGCCGTTTTTTCACCACGGCGACCGTGCTCTCTCGCCTCAATAAGGCCGCAAATATCTTTATAGTCATGCGAGAGCATCGAAATGCTTTCGACAAGTACTTCCCTTGTCTCTTGCGGTGAACAAAAAATTCCCCGATCGCGCAGTAGATCATGGAGAACGCCCTCAGTGATCCTCTGTTTCGCGGAAAACAACAGATCGTGCACTTCTTTGTTAGTGGCAAAGTAGAGTTGGTCGGAGTTATTCATAGTCCATGCCCAAGTCGATTTCTGAGAAATCACTCACCGCCTGCGTCATCTTTGTGTACTTGATTGCAGCCAGCTTTATGGCAAGGTCTGAGGTTGCCGCCCCTCCCAGGCTCTCGATATAGCGCTGAGTGGCCTTCTGAAACGTGGCTGCTGCTGCAGGTGCTGTTTGAAATGATTTGATTTCAATCATCGTTCCGTGTTCCAATACCTGATAGTGCCGAAGATAATCGAGCAGGTACATGAACTCCTCTTCCGTTTCTCCGGAACGCCGATAGAATACGAGAAAGCCACGTTGCGCATTTGCCCCCGCTTCATATTCCAGCACGATCCAAGGGGAGGTCAACATCTCTAAGGTCGCAGCGCGCGCTTTCTCCGGCTGAAGGTTGGCGCGTCCATCTAGTTGCGGGTAAAAATATTTGCAATTCGCAGCAGCGGGGAGTGCCTGTGGACCTGCAGCTCCGCGCATCTGGCGGATTTCAAAGCGGACATTGTCAAGCCATGCAATATCTCTTGGACCTAGAACAAAAGCGCGGGAACCCTTGGGAAGCGGCAGTTTTTCGTCTTTAATATTGGTGAGATGGTTCGCGAAGTCTTTGTCGTATCCACCGTCATGGTTATAGACAAATAGTAGGCCGCAGACGTCGGGAGTGACGTTCCCATGCATGTAAAGATTTCGCCAAGCCTCGCTCTTTTCTGCGCAGGCAACTTGCTTGCAAAGGCTTGTTAGAGCACCCTGAATCGCGGCCGTGCTTATTGAGCCCTTGGCGTAGCTCTTCAGATCACAATGCACAAACGTTCGCTTCGACGAATAGGGTTCGTCGTACCAAAACACAACGTCTGCGGGATGTGTAGCAACGCCGTGATGTTCTTGGTCCTCACAAGGCCAATTCGCGTCTTCGGGTCCCACCTTCGTCCAAAAGAACTCTGCGAACAGCTCATCTGAGAGCTTGCTCGCCATCTTGGCGATCTTGCTTGTCTCTCCTGCCATCGTGCCTCCTCGTTTGATGCCACCGACCCCCTGCGAAATGTGTTGTAACAGATCGCATAGGACAATGACTATTGCCGGCGTTGCGTCGTACGTAATCGGATGCCGCGGGGCTCCATGGAGCGGACAGCTGGCAGACATGACCGAGCGGCCACCATGTAGCTGCGGCCAGAGCCGAAGGAGTTCGCATTTGCTGCGCGTACTTCGATCAGCGGATCGGTAGCCGGCTCCACGATACCGACACATCGATGCCGGCGAGCATCCTCATCGCACTCCCCACCCGGTCGAATGCGCCAGGTGCCGCCCTCGAAGGCGTCGAGCAACACAATCGGAGTGAGGATCGTATTCGCGTCTCCCTTCTGGCCGTCGACACCCATGGCATGACCAGCGTGGCCCTGGCCATCGCAAAGCTCCTGGGGTTTGACCTGTGTCCGAGACTGAAGGACCTGAGAGAGCGCAAGCTGCTCGTTCCCAGGGGATGGTCGGTACCGGACGGCTTGGAGAGGGCCACCGTGCGCCGGGTGTCTCTCAAGGCCATCGAGCGCGGCTGGGATGATCTCGTGCGACTTGCGGCGTCCATTCGCGCTGGCAATTGGGCTGCGTGAAGCGTTCTTCGTAGAGTATCGCGAACTGGTTCATGGCCTCGCGCCACTCCCTGGCCGCGCGACCCCAGTCAGCCGTGATGTTGCGCAGCGCCAGCCAGGTGAGCTTGGTTGCAGCGTCGTCACTCGGGAAGTGCCCGCGCGTCTTGATGATCTTGCGTAGCCGGCTGTGCACGCTCTCGATGGCGTTTGTGGTGTAGACCACGCGGCGCACGGCCGGCGGGAAGGCGAAGAACGGAATCACGCGATCCCAGGCGCGGCGCCAAGCCGCAGTGACAGTGGGGAACTTCTGTCCCCAGGGGCCGCGTTCGAACTCATTCAACGCCTCCAGCGCAGCCTCGGCGCTGGGCGCCGTGTACACCGGGCGCAGGGCTGCGGCAAGCAGCTTGCGGTCCTTCCAGCTCGCGTAGTCCAGGCTGTTGCGGATCAAGTGCACCTTCTGCCGACGTCGGCAGAAGGTGCTCAAGATTCCGGACAGGCTCCGACCCGGCGATGGCGGCGATGAGCCTCGGCGCTCCCCCAGCGTTGAGCCTGGCTGTGTCCGGGGCTACCTCGGCAAATCTTCTTGGCTGGTTCGCACAATCGTCTCAGATCGATCGGCCGAATGGTTGGTTTCCACGGTAACGCCGGGCAGCTTGAACTTGAACTGCGCTGCGCCAATCGCTCCCAAGGCAAAAACTAGCAACGCCCCGCCAAGTGCATACGACAGTGTTTCTCGCCCAGGCGGAGCGAACATCATGATCAGCGCCGCTAGTGCGAAAAGAACACATGCAGCGACGATCAATAGACGTTTCGTCTTTTCTCTGTCGCGCAGCAGAGTGGCAAGCGCCTCCACGGCGATTTGCCCGCTCGCCGCACCTCGAAAGTCCCGATCTTCAACATTCATCTCTCTCTCCTATAGGCCGAAGACGAACAACGATCGACTCGAAAGCGCCTAGTCTGCTCCTCGCCTTATGGCAATCTCATCCTGGAAGACCAAACCAAAGGTGAATAGCAGCACATAGGGCAGGAACTTGGCTGAAATGTCGAGCCATGGTCTGATCCTTTTCCCCGGCGGCGGAGTCTCTCCTAGCTCATCGCAACACTGACTTTCATCGAGTCCGCGCCCGGCGTTCCGGTCACGCTGATGGTCACGCCACTCCACTTGCCTTTTTCTGTCCCGTCAGGAAGATTGAGGGGCGGCTTGGTGCTCTTGCCGACTTGGCGATTGGTCCCATTGGGGTAGAGATCGCCGGTGTCACCCCGGTTGCCCTGGCCGAAGACGGCAGCCAGTTCGCGCTTGTTATCCGCCTGGATCAGTTCGATGGCGAGCATGTTCTCCTCGTTCACGTTGGTAATGCTTTCGTCCACGGCGTAGATGGCGATGCCCTCGTCCGGGAGGAACGCGTCCTGGCCACGCTTCCTGCGGTACTCGACGACGATGTACTGCTCCTCCGTCATGCGTTGCGGATTGCGCACGTACAGTATGGTCCCGCCCTCGGCCGCAGGCTTCACCAAGATGTTCTTCTTTGACTCGGTGACCAGTTGCGGCACGATCCAGCCGTGGAACATCCTCAACATCCCGTTGGGAAAAACCGGCGTCAGGCCATTCTGTCCCCACGATCCGGCCGCCATGAGGCAATAGCTGCCCAGGCCGTTGCTCACCATCTGCCTGACACGGCCGGTATCGTAGTAGTCGGCCCATCTGGCAGCGAGGTGGCCCCATTCGTGCGCACAGACGCCCATGTTGCAGTCTTCGGGAACTGTCAGGTAGGTCTGAACCTGCAGTCCGGGCGCCACCTGCACGCCGCCTGGCACCACCCATTTGTGGCTCCAGATGTCCGTCTTGGCCAAGGTCTGCTCGGCACCGCCGCCGGCATGGACCACGAACAGCGCGGTGACGACATGCTCGCCGAAGATGTCGTACGGTCCGAAGTCGACGCCCGCCGCAAGTGCCGCCTGCACGGCATCGCGCACCATGCCGGGTGCATTGCGCGGAAAGTTGTTGCCCATTCCCGAGTTGTTGTCCGCATAGAAGGTGGAAGGCTGCGGAAGGCGATGCCAGCCGAAGACCTGGCCCTGCACGTCGATGCCGTGCTCGGTAGCCTCGTTGAATCCACTGGCGCGCTGGTAGTACTCCCGCATGCTGCCGGTCGGGAAGATGCCACCCGTGGAGAACAGCATCTGCTCGAAGAACGCCGCGGAGCGGTTGCCTCGGTTGGGCAAATCAGGAAAGTCGACCAGCAGCACCAGAGTTCGCACGACGCCCTTGAGCTGCACGGTGGGACGATCGATCCGTTGCAAATCCAGCTTGTCGGCGGCGCTGCCGCCGCTCGTACTTCCATCGTCGAGGCCCAGCTCGTTTTCCCCTCTGCGCCCCGAGCGCCATACGGCGTAATACTGCTCGAAGGTCATCGCCTCGGGCAGCCGGCGGGCCGCGTTCAATTCGATGAATCGAGCGAACAACTGGGCCATCGCGTCCGGGGAAAGCGGGACATGGCACAGGCCGGCGCAGCGGTGGCGATATCCGAATGGAACGACGCTGTATTCCATGGAGAGCCCTCCTCGAGCAACAGTTTCTGCCGAATGGCTCGCATGCTAGGAGGAACCGAAGCACCTGCCCTCCCTCAAGGAGAGTAGGAGAAGCGGGTGGAAGCGATTTGCGGCGGGAGCTCGCTTTGCGTCGACGAGCTGGGGCGAAAGGCAGGTTCTGGCGCTTTGCCTTCGGCGGCCGCCCGGGGGGCCTGACGAGCTTAGGCTGCTTGATCTCGTTCTTCTACTGGACTTCCGTAGTACATCCGAAACCATCTTTGTCGAATACCATCCCGTCGATTGCCAGCGGCCGTGACTCATTGAGAGGCCGACAACCGGGGACCTCGACTAGAAAAGAATGAAAGTCATCATCGCGAACTTTGGCCGAGGCAACTACCTTTGGCCCCAGTGCCTGGAACGCAGCACCGTTGCAACGATTGAAGATGTGCCCCTGCGTCCGTTCTTCCTCAGTGGCGACCGGAAGGGCTACATCGATCTATGCATGGCGACGATGAAGACCGTTCGCGGCCATGCGCCGACTCGGGCAGTCGCTTCCCGCTGGTTCAACATCGGGCTCGAAATCGCCGAGACCAATGGAGACATGTGGGTCCACCGGGAGAAGGACGAGATCTGGTGGACCATCACGAAGCCCAACGCGGCTGAGGCGGAGTTGCAGCCGGCGCATCTGCCGTCCTATGCCGGGCAGATGGTCTACGCCATTCACAAGCCCGCACAAGAATGGTCGAACCGCGACCGAAATGGGAGGCGTCTGGACTGGGCGGCCATCCACCCCAAGGCCAAGGATTTTCTTTTCACTGAAAGCACGTTAGTCCGGTTTTCCGCCGACAACGCAGAATATGTCCACACGCTGATCAACGGCGGCGATCTGGCGCCCTGGCATGAGCGAAAGGTGTGGAGGGACAAGCTTGGAAATGCAAAAAGAGCGCCCGTCGTCATCTTCAATCCGATCCAGATGGCTGCCTTGCGCATGGTGACCACGGCAATTGCGACGGTCGCAGCGTCCAACGGGCAGATCGTCGAGCGCACGCAGAAGAATAAGAACCATATGTTCGACAGCGAGGAGGAGTTCAGGCGCTTTGTCGAGGGACTGATCCTCGATCAAGAGGGCTTCTGCGCTCTGAGTGGGCTGCCGCTTCAATATGACTCGACGTTCGAAGATGCAGAGATGCTCGCCTCGCTGGACCGGATCGACAGCGAAGGACACTACGAGCCATGCAACTTGCAGGTGGTATGCCGTTTCATCAATCGCTGGAAGAACAACGACAAGGATGAAACCTTCACGCGGTTGCTCGCCGTAGTGCGTGAAGGTTAATGCCGCCTTTGTCAAGCGGATTCCGGCTGGCAGAAGCCGAGTGCGGTGACTTGGGCTGAAGCGTGCGCCGGTGCCAGATATGACTCAGCTAAGAATGGACGAAGGAAGAGGTTTGTCGGGCCACCGGATGGGTCTGAGCGAGGCGGCATTCGGGCCTTGGGGATGAACAATTCACGGAATCAACTACCTTTGTTGCAGCGATCGCGGCTGCATCGTCTAGGTTGCTGATAAAAGCGCCTGGCTAGATTGGCGGCACGCAGCCGCGCAAGAGAACAATCCGGAGGGAACTAGTCGTGCATATCCAATACGTCGAGGTCGGTAACTTCCGAAAGCTTCAGGCTGCCCGCATCGATTTCTCAGAGAAGACGACGGTCTTCGTAGGAGCGAACAACAGCGGAAAGACTTCCGCCATGGTCGCGCTTCGGCGTTTCCTGGTGGACCGGGCCAACTTTTCAATCAACGATCTGACCCTGACGCACTGGGCCAAGCTCGATGCCGCGGCGGTGACTTGGGGGATGCCAGCGGACGAAACAGAGAAGGAAGCCTTCGACTGGGGCGCTGTGCTGCCTCACGTCGATGTCTGGCTGAATGTCCCGATGAATCAACTGCACTATGTCCAGAAGATCCTGCCGACTTTGGATTGGGATGGCTCGCATATCGGCGTCCGCCTGCGCTACGAGCCCAAGGATATGGAAGCGCTCAAGCGGGAATATCTGGCCGCCAGAGCGGCCGCTGCGACTGTGATGAATGCGGCGCAGCCAGGAGGAGAGGCGCCGGCGGAGGAGGCTGTGGCGGCAACAGATACGGATGCCTTCGTGCTATGGCCGAGATCCATGATGGACTTCCTGTCACGGCGCTTGCGTTCGACCTTCGAGGTTCGCGCCTACCTGCTCGACCCCGCCAAGCTCACCGACCCGAAAGGCGGCGAGGCGTTTCCGCAAACGATTCCCGATGGGAGCGACCCGATCGATGGCGATCCCTTCAAGGGCCTGATCCGCATCGACGAGATCAGTGCTCAGCGTGGCTTTGGATTTGCGCCCACCTCTGCGCGCGGAGATGACGATGAAGACGACAGTGCCGTGCACGGCGGGAAGAAGCTCTCCAGCCAGCTTCGTTCGTACTACGCACAGCATCTCGATCCCTTTGACCAGCCGGAGCCGAAGGACCTCGATGCGCTTCAGGCGCTTCATGATGCGCAAACCGCTTTTGGGAAACGCCTGGCTACGTCTTTCTCCGTAGCGCTGAAAGAGTTGGAAAACATCGGCTATCCGGGCGTGACTGACCCGAAGCTAACGATCACTACAAACATCAAGCCCGTTGACGGGCTAAACCATGGGTCCGCGGTCCAGTACGAGGTTCCGACCCATCTTGCGGTCGGTGGGTACGTGCACCGTCTTCCGGAAGATTCCAACGGTCTCGGTTACCAGAACCTGGTCTCGATGGTCTTTGCCTTGATGAGCTTCCGGGACAAATGGATGAGGGTGGGGAAGGCGTCCAGGTCAACAGACACCGAGCAGACCCTCATTCCGCCATTGCATCTCGTTCTGATCGAGGAACCCGAGGCGCATCTCCACGCTCAGGTTCAACAGGTTTTCATCGCCCAGGCCTACCAGGTTCTCCGAAAGCACGACAACCTCAAGGAATCGGACGAGCTTCGGACGCAACTCGTGGTCAGCACTCATTCGAGCCATCTCGCGCACGAGGCGGATTTCACATCATTGCGATACTTCCGGCGGATGCCGGTGAAAGACGTCGCCGGGTCTGTACCGATATCGTCGGTCGTGAACCTGTCCCAGGTCTTCGGTTCTGAAGATCAGACAGAGCGCTTCGTCAAGCGCTATCTCAAGGTGACCCATTGCGACCTATTTTTCGCAGATGGAGCCATTCTGGTCGAGGGTCCGGCCGAGCGCATCGTGGTCCCGCATCTTGTGCGTAAGCGGGATGAGTACGAATACTTGAGGCGTTGCTATATCACTTGGCTCGAAATCGGCGGCAGCCATGCGCATCGCTTGAAGTCGCTGTTAACCCATTTGGGTCTGAACACACTTATCATCACGGACATTGATGCAAAGGATGCCAATAACAAGGCGGTCCCACCGTTGCGTGGCGCAGGGCTCCGGGCCCGCAACGAAACACTGAAGACGTGGATTCCGAAGGAGGAATCGCTGGACGCCTTGCTCGAAAAGACGCCAGCAGACCTCGTGTCATCGGATTCGAGCGGATATGGGGTGCGTGTCGCCTACCAGCAGCCTATCCAGGCGACATTTAAGACGGAAGTTCCGGCGGAAGCGCTGGCCAACACCTTCGAGGATGCGTTGGTCTACGAAAACATCGAACTGTTCAGGGCGATGAAGGGAACCGGATTGGTCGGCCGGTTTCGTGATGCGCTCGAGAAGTCGGCCGACCTCCAGGAACTCGCCGACAAGGTGGCGCATGCGTTGGGGCAGGGAGGCAAGGCGGAATTCGCCATGGATCTCCTCGACAGCGACGAGATCGACAAGCTGAAGGTCCCCTCCTATATCGATGGGGGTCTGCTTTGGCTCGCGCAACAACTTCAGCGCAAGGAAGACGACATTGCTGGAAAGATCACGCTGATGCCCGTGGCTGAGGCGGCCAACGATTCCGCCGCCGGAGAGGCGGCCGCATGAGCGCCTCATCTGCAGCCGCGCTCGCGGATGGCATCGACGATCACGTCGATGCCGAGATCGCCGCCTGCCTCAACTTCGCCGCCCCCAAAAGCTTCTTTCTCTTTGCGGGTGCTGGATCGGGGAAGACACGGTCATTAGTGACCGCACTTCAACACGTCCAGAACAGCCTCGGCGAACGAATGAAGGTCAAGGGTCAGCGCGTCGGCGTGATCACCTTCACGAATGCCGCGAGCGACGAAATCAAACGACGCTTCCTGTTTGACCCCTTAATCGACGTCCGCACAATCCACAGCTTCGCCTGGTCGCTCATCGAAGGCTTGGACCACGATATTCGGGAGTGGCTGCGCGTCGATCTTGCAGCCGACATTGCGCGACTTCATGCGGAGGAGGCCAAAGGACGCAAAGGGACAAAGGCATCCGCCGAGCGGCTCAGCAAGATCGAATCAAAGACGAAGCGGCTCCAGAACCTATCCAACATGAAGCGCTTCGTCTACAGCCCTGTCGGCGACAACCGCGGGCGCGACGCCTTGAACCATTCGGAAATATTGCAGCTAACAGCGCACTTCCTGCAGTCCAAACCGGCAATGCAGAGCATCCTTGTCGGTCGCTATCCGATCCTGCTCATCGACGAAAGCCAGGACACCAACAAGAACTTGATCGACGCGCTCTTTGCAGTTGAGTCTGCACTCAAAGGAAAATTCATTCTCGGGCTGCTGGGCGACATGATGCAGCGCATCTACAGCGACGGGAAGGAAGGGCTTGGCCAGGACTTGCCTGAGGGCTGGGCGACGCCGGGGAAGAAGCTTAACTACCGCTGCCCTAAGCGCATTGTCAAGCTGATCAACAAGGTCCGCAGCATGACCGACGGGCAGCACCAGGAGCCGCGATCTAGTGCGGCGGAAGGACTAGTGCGGCTCTTCATCTTGCCGAGCGACCACGGTAACAAGCCCGCCGCGGAGAAGAGCATCGCCGAGCACATGGCGAAGATCACGGTCGACGTAAAGTGGAACGAGCCAGCAGCTATCAAGACCTTGACGCTGGAGCATCGAATGGCGGCGGCTCGCATGGGCTTTCTTGACATGTTTGCTCCGCTCTACGAAATCGACAGCTGGCGCACAAGCTTTCTGGAAGGAACTCTGCCCGCGGCACGCTTCTTCTCAGACCAGGTCCTGCCACTCGTCAAAGCCAAACGCAGCGGTGATCGTTTCGCACTGGCACGGATCGCAAAAATCTATTCACCGCTTCTTTCGCAAGCTACGCTTCGCGACGCTGCCGGCGAGCACAAGTTGCAGCTTGTGAATGCCGCGATCGAGGAACTCTTGGCCCTATGGAAGGACGATGCAGATCCGACGCTGCTCCAGGTTCTCCGTTGCGTGGCGAAGAGCCAGCTTCTTGAGATTCCTGATGTCCTTCAGGCGAACGCATCGGACGCAGTTCAGAATGCCCTAGTCAATGAATCGAGCAAGGATGAGTCTGCAGATCGTCGGACGGAACATGCCCTCGCCATCGAAAAATTCTTGGCTGCCCCGTTCTCCCAGGTCGAACCATTCAGCGAGTATCTGGCAGGCCGCGCGCGCTTCGATACACACCAGGGCGTCAAGGGTCTCGAATTTGATCGCGTCATGGTCATCATGGATGACTCCGAGGCGAGAGGGTTCATGTTCAAGTATGAAGACTTATTCGGTGGCAAGGCTCCGGGCAGCAAAACGGTGGATGGAACTAAGCGCCTGTTCTATGTGACTTGCAGCCGCGCGAAGGAAAGCCTCGCGCTCATTGCCTACACGATGGAACCCGAACGAGTCCAGAGCTTCGTGATCAAGGAGGGCTGGTTCACTGAGGATGAAATCGTCGCAGGCGTGCCTGCATGAAGCTCTCACCTAATGCTGAACTGCTTGCTACTGATCCCATCTGCACTGGCTGAGCTGACCCATGGCAGTGATAAGCCGACGGGCGGCCATGCCGTGAACTAACATTTGGCGTAACCGGCAGACCATAGGCGTATAGCCGACCTCGAGAACTTCCGTGCTTATCGGCCGTTTGTCCAAAATTTGTTCATCGGAACTGCTCCAAAAGTTGCACCAACCCCTTGCCCGGATCATCCCCCGCTGAGGAGATCATCTGTATGTTCCACTGAGCCAGCGCTGCTTCTTGAACAGGATTGGGGCGGGGCGAGAAGATGAAGGACATCGGTTGCGGAGCACCTCGAGAGGACTTCTTCCAGAGATTGGCCAACCGAAAGAAAAGGTACCGAATATTGATGTCGGTAAGGCTGTATCCGATGAAGAGGACTGATCGACCAAGCACATCGGAACGCAGCTTGATGTCAAGTGGCGACTCGAACTCAAGTCGCTCGAAGTAACTTGTTTCGTCAAGCACGATGGACGTGTCGTCGTCGAAGTCGCCGTGAAACTTCACAATCTGAGTCTTGTCGGAGGTGGCTGCAGTCAGATCACCGACACTGGCAATCTTTGTGTACGGTCGCTTGTGATGTTCGAATGCACGCTCTATCCATCGGTCGTAGTTTGTCGTGTAGATCAGGTCAAAGTTCGACGTGGCGATCAGTTCATGGATCCGAGACTTTGAAATGTCAGTCGTTGGTGAATGCCATTCGCGGTCCATCCAGCTCCGCAATGGCCCAATCTGTCCCTTCGTGATCCGATAGAACTCAGCCAGCGTCAAATCGCTCCCGAAAGTGCGGTATATGTCCGGGTCAAAGCCAAGCTCTTGGGCCATGTGATCCACGAGCTGCCTCCAGGAAGGCAGCCCTAATCCCATCGATACCCCCGCTCCGACAAACAGAATGAGACGCCGCGCGCGATACGCCTGAAACAGTTGATCCATTACTTCACTCGTTTGATGTGGGCTGCGAACTGGTCCAGTGCGCGTCGACGCATCGAAAGATTGTTCTTCATGTCACCCATCTGGGCGAACGTTTGCGAGAAGTCATCAGGGACGAACACGCAGTCCCACTGGAAATCCCGAGGCCCCGCGGGGATGTCCGGAACCGTTCCTGAGACCTCTCCCTCGAAGTAGTGGATGGTCTGAGAATCGCAGTATCCGATAACAGTCTTCGCGGTAACCAAACGGCTCCCGCTGCTCTTGACTAAGGTGACGAATGCGTCGGCCAGTAGTCGATCCCAGAAGATCTGAGTGAGCCCTCCGGGCAAGCCGTTTAAGCCAGGAAGATGAAGTCCGGTGTGTTCCACAAACACTGGGCGCCCGATTCGCTCAAACGCCTTGAGAACCTTGTCTCTCACTAGCTTGTAAACGTCCTCAGTCTGAATTTCATCGATCTTGATGGGCGCAGGCACAACCTGAACGCCAACAGGGCCAAGAATCAGTTCGACTTCGCGAATCTTGTGTGTGTTGCTGGACAGAAATCGGATTTCCATGGTGCGACGAATTCGCTTGAACGGCTAACGTTTGAGATAACCGACGCACCACACGCGGGAGACGCCCATCGTGATGACGTCCGAGTTAACTGAGCTGCTAAGTCTTACGATCGGCCCAGGAAGAATATGAGCCCGGCGAGCACGGCCCCAGCAATGAGCTGCCCTTTGAGCTTGTCAGCTTTGATCTTCGCGGCGAGCTCTGCGACCTGGAGGCTCACGTTCTCTATTGTTGCCCCACTCAGTACCAACCCCTGGAAATCAGACACCCAGCGGGGAAGTTCAGCCGGCGTGACGTTCCACATGATCGGTACGAGCTTCTTGTTCCCAAAGACCGCGCCACCCATCTCCATTTGCACGTTTGCCGAGGCAAGAGCATCCTTACTAGCCAGGAGGCACACCCACTCCGAAGCACGCAGTTCCTCGACGATCCTAGGCGTCCATCGGTCACCAGGATTCAGGCTAATGGAAGCGAGAAACACGGAGAGGCCGTGGGCCTCGAGGTGCTTCCGGACGAACTGCGCCAGTTCCTCGTCCTTGGCGCTGTAGCTGATAAAGATGTTCGCCATGAATGTTCGATTTACCGTTTGTAGATGAGCGGTTGGTGTCGATGGTTCACTCTCAATTGACGAATTACGTGGCAGGTCACAGCATATGCAAATCATCAATCTCGATCTTCCGTTTGCCAGGGAATGCTCGGTGACTGTGAGCTCCAGCGATAAGTCCGAAAAACCTCTCTATCTCGGTGAAAAGAGGTGCCGCCACCGACCAGGTTTGGGAATCATCCAGCGCAAAGGAGACGAAGTCTACACGTGCAGGAGCTCCTGAGCCACCGCGACGCGAGCACCACGATGATATACACGAACGTGCATTGTTTGCCGCGGGTGCCACAGTGGGCCGCTGTACGCGATCGCCACTGAGTGAAGGCTGCTTTGGGGTTGCAAAGCGGTACCTGTTTGGCTCGTTGGCAAGGACCGCTTTCGCTGCGAACCGACGAGGATGACAGGCAGCATGCGACGCTACCGTTACCGGCCCATCGCTTCGAAAGACCCGGATCGGAGAAGGTGGTGCCGCGCATGCTTGAGCACGAAGTGGGCGCTTCGAACCTTACGCGTGGCCTCGCCCTACGTTGCCAATAGCTCGTCAGTCTTGTCTGCAGTCACGTTCAGGTAGCTGGTCACACATGCCGTAAGGCGCTCAGTAAAATCGAACAATTGGTCGACGGTTGAGATCGCGATGCGCTCCTCGTCCTTGTTTTCGTTGAACAGTCCGACGACAAGCTTCGATTCATTGTTGAAACGCAGGCGGCAGATCGGTTTGCGATTGTTATCGTCGAAGAGGATGGCGCAATAGCTTGCCGCGTCGCGAATGAAGATCCGTCCGGGCTTAGCGACGGGCCTTAGGATGGCGCGAATGATCTGATAGGCCTCGAGCTCAATGGTCGACGGGGTGAACCCTTCTTGGGTGCTTGGTCCCGCCTCTGCGGAAGGCGTGTCGGCAACGGCGGGGACGGGTGAAAGCGGCGGCTCTGGAGTCATGGCGCCCTTCAGGCGCTCATTGATCTTGTCGCCGATGAGCTGCTGGAACGCGCGCTTGGTCACCGCGGTGAACTGATCCTTTACGGCATTCTTAAAGTGCTTGCCCGCAAGAAACTCAGCTGATACCAAGCGGACGAAGTCTTCAGGCGGGTTGGTCATCCACTCGTTGAGCGTATTCTGAATCGCTCGGGTGTACTTGAGGTGGTTTGCCGTGGTGAGAATGGTGTCAATATCGAAGGCGGCCTTCGCGAACTTCTTGAGCTCGTCAATCTCTTGCTCGCGGAAGTCGAGGATGTTGAACTCGAAGAACGGCTTCTCGTCCATCTTGTTGGGCTTCTCCAGGTCCGTGAAGAACTTGTACGTGATGCCATTGGTTAGCACGCCGAACCGCGCTTCGGTCACGTGGAAGTACCTGAAGAGCTGACCCGCGTGGTTTATGTTGAGATCACCGCCGCTCTTCTTGCACTCGAAAAGCATGATGGGCTTGCCGTCCTTGAGGATGGCGTAATCGACCTTCTCGCCCTTCTTCGTCCCGACGTCGGCGATGAGCTCGGGCGTCACCTCGAGCGGGTCGAAAACGTTGTAGCCGAGAAGCTGGATGAACGGCATCACCATGGCGTTCTTAGTAGCTTCCTCGGTCTGCAGGAGGTCCTTAGCGACCGCGACTCTTGACGCGAGCGATCTGACTTGATCGATGAAATCCATGCTGTCCCCTCAGTTCGTTGTTACTCGCGCGGCTCGCGACGGAGCATTCTGGTCGTGCGCGAAGCCTTCGACAACCGATAACTGACCGGAAGTCCAGGGCTTGGCAAAGTAAATGGCAAGTTGTGCGGATTTGTTCACTCCATGAGACCGGTCGTGGTGGATCGACGCGAGGCGCCTTTCTTCCCCTTCTTGGGGGGAACCTTCGTAGTTTTTGCGTAGATGTCGTTCACGGCGATTTTCAAGAGTTCCACTTTGAACCCGAATCCTCTAAGCACTTTGCGGGTGTTGACGAGATTAACCTTCGAGAAGAAGGGTAGATGAAGTTCGGCGCCTGGCGCATCGCTGATGATCGCGTAGGTAATGGTGAACGATTCATGTTCTGGCTTCGGATCGACCTCAAGTAGTTCCCGGTGTGTAAGCGAAAGCTGAGCGCGGACCTTCTTCCGAAATTCAGAGTCGATCTGAATGAGTTGGCCCGACACGAATCCTTGCGCGAACAGATGGCTCAAGACGCTGGACTTGCCATACATCTTGACGTGAATCAGTTCGCGCTTGATTGAAAAAAGATCGCAGATTTCGACTTGTCCATGGCCACCGCCATGCATGACCTTCTTCTTGTCATCAAGCAGGTCATAGATGGCTGGTTCGAGCGCGGCTGTTTTTGCGTTGTACTCACCCTCTCCGCCGCCCCGATACTCAGGCAGTTTCAGGTCTGACACAGGGATGGCTGCATAGTCGTGGTTTGTCCGTTCGACGAAGTCCTTTGCAACGCTGAACCATTTTCCGTCGTTGAGCACATGCGTGATGCCATCAAGTTCAATCTCCGCATATAGGCACTTGAACACGGACCATGATTTGAAAACCTTCTTGTGGTCCGCGTCTGCGCAGTGAACTTTCCGCTCGCGAAGGATCTCGAGGGTGACGGGGCCATCGACCGTGGCGCGGAACCCATGCATGTTGATGTCCGGATGAAGGACCCCCTTGCCGTACGGCGAGTACATGAACCCCTTGACCGTCGTCCATTCGATGATTTCTGGAATCGATAGCCAGATGCCGTCGAACTGCCCTGCGACTAACTTCGCTTCGAGCGCACCCTCCAGTACGCTAATGATCGCCGCGCTCTTTGTCGTCGAAATGTTGTTGACCCACTGATAGTCCTCGGCGTTCAGTTCGGCCTCAAAGAGTTGCCGATACCGATCCAGAAGAAATGGCAGATCCGAAAGCTCCAGCCTGACTGAGACTGACAAAGCATCACTGCCCGCCATGCGATTGCCGAGAGCTTGATTTGAAGGCGCACCCACGATGGCCTTCAGCATGTCCTGCTCAACGCTCAGGCCGAACTGATCTGGTGTTGTCTCCTGGCCGGATTGGATGCGCATGTGGCTCTCGATGGCGTTCAGTGACTGCACATCGACACAACGAAACGTCTTTGGATCAACAGCGTTGAGAGCGCACAGAAGCCCGAAGCGCTCTTCGATAACATCATCCCTCAGGAGAAAGCGACCGCCTTGCCCGAAGGCGAGCACAAAGGCTCTCCCATTGATCTGGATGAAGAAGGCCGCAGCGACGCCCGGAACGGCGAGGTCCTTTGGGGCGAGATATTCCTTGAACAGGCCCGACCATTTCGGGGGCTGTGGTGGCGTCTTCTTGATGAATAGCTGTCCGGCCCCGTGGCCTGCGATAGCGATCTCGACGGGTGCGTCACAGGCTTCGATCTTCAGTGCCTGCTGGTTGGTCGCATATGTCTCCTTGATGAGAAAAATGCTGAGATGATTGACCTTCTTTTCTTCCTTCACTGCCGGGTCTCCTCCAGGAGCAGTGCTTATCGCGCGGCTTCCCCCTCAGGTCAACCTTGACCTCCACAAAGTTGATGAGGACGGCAACTACCGCTGCGAAGCGGAACCAATGGGGGCATTGGCCGCGGAAGAACTGACGGCTCTCAGGACCTTATCTGGCGCAAAAATTGCGCTGGCAACGAGTGCGATCAATGGTCATGGACTGCTCGCGCGTTGACCCCCGGGCTTCGGCTGAGGGTCTAACGAGGGTTGACTGTATCGACATGTTACGGTACGTTGTGGTTCTCCCCGTGCCCCGTCAACCACCAGGCGACCGGATCTTCGATGGCTGTCTTGATTCCCGCATTGAGCACCTGCATCGCCCGCATGACGTCCGGCGAACGCCGCTTGGCGGAACGGCTGCAGCAGAAGCTCGACGACGACTACCTGCTGTGGTTCGACGTCCCCATCGGCCCCAAGCAATGCCACCCCGACTTCGTCGTACTGCACCCCCGCCGCGGCTTGCTGATCTTGGAAACCAAGGATTGGCGCCTGGACACCATCCAGAAAGCCAGCCGCGGTGACTGGCTGATCGCGCCTGACGGCGTTCCCAAGAGCGTCCCCAATCCGATCGAGCAAGCCCGTCATCAAACGCTGCAGGTAGTCGATGCCCTCAAGCGCGATGCACAGCTGGTCCAGCATGAGGGCAAATGGCAAGGCATGCTCACCTTCCCGTGGAGCTACGGCGTCGTCTTCACGCGCATCACGCGCAAGCAATTCGACGCAGCTGGTCTCGGGAACACGATTGAGTCCCATCGTGTTGTCTGTTCCGACGAAATGCTGGAGGACGCCGAGCCAGAGGCGTTCCAGTGCCGGCTCTGGGACATGTTTCCGCAGCTGATGCGCGGCACGCTGTCGTTGCCCCAGATCGACCGGGTACGCTGGAACCTGTTTCCCGAGGTGCGCGTACCCGAGCAGGGTGCCCTCTTCGACGATGCGGACGACAAGGCGACCATCCCAGATTTTCTGCGCGTGATGGACTTGCAACAGGAACAGCTGGCGCGCAGTCTGGGCGACGGCCACCGGGTGATCCACGGCGTCGCAGGATCCGGCAAGACCATGATCTTGGGCTATCGCGCCGAGTACCTGGCTCATGCAACAACCGACATCCACAAGCCAGTGCTCATCCTCTGCTACAACGAGCCGCTGGCGGTCAAGCTGCAGGCGACGATGCAGGCCAAAGGATTGGCAGACCGCGTCCAGGTCCGCCACTTCCACAAATGGTGCCGGGACCAGCTGGTGGCGTTCGGTCAGCCGCTACCGCCCAACGACCTCCCCGTGGGCGCCAAGATGGACCAGATGGTGCGCAACGTCATCGACGGCGTTGACCGCGGGTTGATTCCGTCAGGGCAATACCTAGCGGTACTGGTCGACGAGGGCCACGACTTTGCGCCCGAGTGGCTCAAGCTGGTCACCCAAATGGTCGACCCCACGACCAACAGCCTGCTGCTGCTGTACGACGACGCCCAGAGCATTTACGACAAGCGGCGCGGCAAGCCCTTCAGCTTCAGGAGCGTTGGTGTGCAGGCGCAGGGCCGCACGACGATCCTCAAGATCAACTACCGCAACACCCGGCAGATCCTGCAAGCGGCGAGTGCCATGGCGACTGAGCTTCTGCGGCCCCAGGAAAAGGACGACGACGGCGTCCCTCGCCTGCATCCCGTGAGCTGCGGTCGGGATGGGCCGGAGCCGATCGTCATTGATCTGCCAAGCGCCCGGGCGCAGGCCGATCGGATCGCGGAACTCATGGCCAGCGCCCACAACGAAGGGCACGCCTGGGGCGACATGGCAGTGCTGTGCCGAAGCTGGGCGCTGATGGACGAATGCTCCAAGGCCTTGAACCGTCGTCGCTTGCCACACAAGGTGCGCAAGGGCGCGCACGATTTCGACCCCGCTGCGGACACCATCAAAGTGATGACGCTCCACGCAAGCAAGGGGCTGGAATTTCCGGTCGTCGCGGTGATGGGTGCGCGTCAAGCGGTCGCGGGGGAAGAGGTGCTCGCCAAAGATGACGAGGCGATGGAAGAGATGCGATTGTTCTACGTCGGCGCGACGCGTGCTACGTCCCGCCTCATGGTTGCCAACGCCATCCGGCAGTGACCAAGACGTACTTGCTGATCGATCTGCAGAACCGGCAACCTGCGCCGGAATACGTCGCGTCTTGGATGGGGGCTGACGGCGAGGCCTGGATCTTTTTCGGTGAACACGAGATTGGTCTGCTCGCGCAGTACATGGAACTGGGTGACCGAGTTTCCCTTGTCGACATCTCCAAGCCTGGAAAGAACTCGCTCGATTTCCACCTTGTCCTCTATCTCGGCTACCTGGTCGGCCGGCACGAGCCAGGCGCACGCTTTGTGATCGTCGCGGCCGATGGAGACTACGACCCTGCGATCGTGCATGCCCGATCGAAGGGGCGACAGGTCGAGCGGGTCGAAGTCTTGGCGCCAGCGCCTGTCGAAGTCAAACTCTTGCCGCCCCAACAGGCAACTTTCTCGTTGTCCCCTACAGCATCAAGGCCTGTGGCTGGCGACACAGCCGTCATCATGCCCTCCATGCCAAGGATCAAAAAGTCGAAGTCCGTGGATCAGATTTCTTCCGAAATACTCAAGGATCTGGTTGAAGCAGGGAAACCAAAAACTTTGGACGCACTCAAGAAGAGAATTCAGTGGCGTTTTGGCCCCGAGCCCGTACCTAAAAAGGTCGCTGACGTGATGTCCCAACTGGTGACGTCAGGCGCGATCCAGATCGCTGACGGATCGCTTCGGTACATAAATCCCATCATCTCGTAAATGAGTCGGCTTCAGACTGACTGCAGACGCTCGGCCATTGCCTGTTGGACGTCCGCAGTCTTCGTCAGCGGACATTCCGCCGGGCCCAGGGCGAAGGATTGCGAATCGTTATTTCCTCTTCGACCTCGAGTGGAAGCTTAGGACGCCGTCCAGGGGTCCACTCGTTTTCCGTGCACTGAGTGACGGTTCGCAAGGCCAGCAACGGCGCGGGCGTGAGGTTGTAAGCCATTGATTTTCTTGAGGTTGCTGTTCACTTTCCAGAGGCGTATCGTCCCTGCCCCACCGACGGAGGCGCGCGATGCAAGGCTGGCAGACGACATACTTGGGCATGCGCGAACTGCCGCGCGACATCAATGGCTTCGAGCTGCAGGCCTTCTTCACCTTCAGCCACGCCGAACGTGAATTGATCGGTGCACGCCGGGGCGAATCGCTCAAGCTCGGCCTGGCGTTGCACATCGGATTCTTGCGAATGAGCGGCCGTGTGCTCGACGCCTTCCGGATCGTGCCGCCAGCGCTGTGGCGCCATCTGGGCAGTGAGTTGGGCATCGATGCCCCTGAGGTCGCCTCCCTGCGCGCCTTATACGGCCGCGGCCGCACTTTGTTCGACCACCAGCAAGTGGCCTGTGAGGCTCTGGGATTTCGTTGGATGACCGAGCACCAGCGCCGCGCCCTGGTGCGGTTGATGAGTGACGAGGTCGCCCGGTGCGCCGATCGCGAGCAACTGATTGTGTTTGCGCGACGCTGGCTGTATGAGCATCGACTGCTGATCGTCCACGACCGGGCAATCCGCGCCTTGATTGCCGCCGCCCTCGCCCGTTTCGAGGCCGAGACATCGGCTTCGATACGAAGCGAGGTACCAGCTGAGACGGTGGAGCAGTGGTGCAGCCCCACGCCACCGGCTTGACCCATCAAAGCTGGCTGTGGGCGGCACCGGCTCGGCACTCGACGCGCCAGATCAGCGAGGTGCTCGAACGGATCACTTGGCTTTACGGCCTTGACGTTCATAAATTTCTCGGCACCCTGCCCGACCTCATCGTGCGGCGCTACGCACGCCGCTTGGCCTCCAGACCTCCGTCGGCCGGCGCCAAGATCAGGGAACCAGCGCGCACCGTAGAGGTCGCCTGCTTCCTGCGCTACTGCCTGCTGACCGCCACCGACCAACTGATCCTGATGGTTCAGCGCCGCGTGGCCGACCTGTGGCGTCAGGCCGCCGCTAGTGTCGGTGACACCGTCAACTGGGCTGACCTTTATCGATCGCTGCTCAGCGAACTGACGAGCATGAGCGCCGAGGGTGGCATTCCGGACTCGGAATTGAGGGCTGGGTTGGCGGCTTTGGTCTCGAGCCACCGACAGCGTCGCCCGCCCGGGCGGGCATCGCTCGTGCGGGAGCGCCTGATCGAGGCCATCCGCCCAGTGCGATCCCTGCTGGTGGCAATCGCCAAGTTGCCATGGCAGGCGACCGGCGACCACCCGGTCATCGAATCACTTGCCACGCTGCGCGATCTGTACGCTCGAAACGCCAGGAGCCTGCCAGACAGCGTTTCGCCCCAGCTCGGATCGGTCTGGCGCGATGCGCTCTCGGGCTATGACCGTGAGCGCGCCTTCCGGGCGCTGGAGGTGGCCACGCTTTTTGCCCTGCGTCGATCTGTGCGCAACGGCTCGGTGTGGATCGAGCACAGCCTGACTTTTCGTGGCCGGGAGCGCCTGTTCCTTCCCGCCGAGCGCTGGCAGGCCGAAGCCAAGCGGCACTACGCCCGGCTGTCGCTGCCGGCCGACCCGGAGGGCTTCCTTGTTCCGCTCCTGATGCGCGTGCATGCTGGCGTCCAAGCGGTGGCCGTCGCCGCCCGTTCCGGCGTGCTGCGCATCGACGATGAATTGCACCTCTCGGCGCTCCTGGCAGACGATGAAGATCCTGAGGTCGACAAGCTGCGCGCCAGATTCGACCAGCGCATCGGCGAGGTGCAATTGCCCGAGGTGATCCTGGCCGTTGACGCGCAGGTTCGTTTCAGCTGGATCATGCTGGGGCGCGAGCCGCGTTCGGCCGACGAGCTGCTGATGGCCTACGCCGGCATCCTTGCCCACGGGACCAGCCTCACGGCCGCCGATTGCGCACGCATGATGCCGCAGCTGTCGGCCGGGAGCATCCGCCAAAGCATGCGCTGGGCCGGCGACGAACGCCGTCTTGGGCAAGCCTGCCAAGCGGTGCTGGAGTTCATGCAAGGCCATCCCATTGCAACGACGTGGGGCCGCTCTGACCTTGCCTCTTCGGACATGATGAGCATGGAGACCACCAAGCGTGTGTGGCAGGCCCGCCTGGATCCGCGGCGCAACACGCCCTCGATCGGCATTTACTCCCATGTGGGAGATCGATGGGGCATCTTTCACGCGCAACCCTTTGTGCTGAACGAACGGCAGGCCGGCGTGGCGATCGAAGGGGTCGTGCGGCAAGAGCGAATCGTGACTTCTCAGCTCGCCGTAGATTCCCACGGCTACACCGACTTCGCGATGGGTCTGTCTCGCCTGTTGGGCTTCGATCTATGCCCGCGGCTGAAGGATCTGAAGCAGCGACAGCTCTATGTTCCCCGTGGCATGCCGATACCGGCCGATGTCGCATCGGTGTGCGTAGCCAGCGTCGATGCTTCGCTCATTGCGTCGCACTGGGACGCGCTCGTTCGCCTCACAGCGTCCGTGATGTCCGGGCACGCCAGTGCGGTGGCAGTGTTGGCGCGCTTCGGATCGGCCTCCAGGTCTGACCCGATCTATGAGGCCGGCGTGCAGCTTGGCAGGCTGTTGCGGACGGCCTTCCTGGCGGACTACTTTGTCAACGCGGCGTTCCGTCGCGAACTGCATCGGGTGCTCAACCGTGGCGAGGCGGTCAACGCCTTGAAGCGCGCCATCTACACCGGGCGGGTCAGTCCAGCGCAGGCCAGGCGTGTCGACGAGATGCAGGCCGTGGCCGACGCCTTGAGCTTGCTCGCCAACATCGTGATGGCATGGAACACCGCGCAGATGCAGGCGGTGCTCGATCGGTGGGCCAATCGGCGCCAAGTCGTCCCAGCCGAACTGATCGGGCGGATTGCGCCCACGCGACTGGAAGGCATCAACCTTCGCGGAGTGTTTCGGTTTCCCGTCGAGCGCTATGCCGATCAGCTCCTACCGTCACAAACTGCAGCAAAAAAGAGCGCGAGAGCCTGAAATCGACCCCAGATCGGGCCGTCCCGCGAGGCGATTGAGGGGTAACAGAAACTCAAAGTGGGACAAGGACTTAGGAGAGACGACGCGTGGGAAGCCGCATCCCTGGCGGCGCCCTTACCGTCACTCAGTGCACTGAAAACGAGTCGACCCCCATGCCGGGCGCCCCCTGGCGCCTCTCAAGCCGTCCCCTGGTGCCGTGGAAGCCCCCCGGAGGGGTGCCGCCCAGGCCTCCCGGCGCGTGGCGCGGTGCCTGCGCACCGCGCGCCGCGCCGGTCGTCCGCTACCGGCTCGACTCGCTGCCGCCGGACTTCAGGCGGTAGTACTCCTGCTGGCCGCCAGCGGACTGGACCTCACGCGCCACCCCCGCCGCCTCCGCCGCGGCAAGGTTGACCGACGAGAAGGCATCGGGCATCGACTGCAGCTGCTCGACGATCTCCTGCCCCTCGCTCGTGCCCGACAGCGCAAGGCCGAAGGTTGCCGACACGGCCAGTTCGGCTGCAACCGTGTCCACCGTCGCGGCGGCAAGGCCGGTCTCCTTCGCGTCCATGGCTTGCGTCGAGGCACGCGGCGCCGCCACTGCCTTGGCCGACTCCATGTTTGTTGCCATGCGGACAAGGAAGTCGAACGCGGCGGTGCTTCCAGACGTGTGGATCAGGTCGCCGAGGTGGATCAGCGCGGCGTTCTTCGCGTTGAACGCGGCCTGGCTCTGCAGCGGGCCTTCGACAAAACCGATCAGAGGGCCGACAGCGGCCTCGCTGCCGATGAAGCACAGGGTCGTCACGATCTCCGGCAGGAACTCCTCGTGCTTCTCCGGCTCGTTGGTCAGCCATTCGATCAGCCGTTGTGCATCCGCTTCCGCGTACTGCGATGCGGCGTCGTACGGGACACCCTCGAACCAGTGCTGCGAGACGAACTCGCGAATGTCCGCGGGTGGTTTCATCGATTCTCCATGGCAGCCGCATGCCGCTTTCATCAGAGCGCCGGTGACGGCCTGAGGGCCTGCAAGCAAGAGCCCCGACTCGGTCGCATCGACGACGTTGTGGTCAGCGCCGATGCTCGGGAACATCAAGGCCCGCGCGTCGTTGCTCCGGTGCCCGTTGCCTGCGTTGTGGCCGTATTCGTGGGCCCAGAGGATGCCTTCCTGATTGGCCGTGAAGCGCACCACCGCGAGGTTCACCGTGGGGTTGCCGACCGGCGCGCAGCCGATGATCGAGCCGCCCGGGCCGCCGCACCACCGGATCGCCTGCACCACCTTGACGCCGGTGCCGGCACCCATCAGCGCGTTCCACTCGGCCTGCGTCTGGATTGTCCCGGCAATCGTCGCCGGCAGCGTGCGGACCGCCCCATTGCGCACGAAGCTGACCTGTGTCGCCACGTCCGTCGGCGTATTCGCCGCCTGCAAGGCCGTGCCCATGTCGGCCAGGATGCGGTCGGCCTCGGCGTCGGTCAGTGCGACCGCAGAGTGGCGGTGGACCATGACGTTGACCGTCCGGAGGTCGCTGCCCGGCGGGTTGACCACCAGGTAGTCGGCGTAGAGCAGGATATCCGCTCCCCACTCGATGTTGACCCAGATGTCCACGCCGCCGGCGCGCGGGGCCACGTTGTGCAGCGTGTAGCGCGCCGCACCGATGAACTTCCCCGCGTCGGGGCCGCCTGCCTGCCCTTCCCCGATCGACACGAAGACAACCGATCGTGGCGTGACACCGGCAAGGTTGAGCCGCAGCGTCCACTGGCCGCGCCGCGCGCCCCAGTTGTGCCGGTAGGTGAAGCCGGAACCGCTCAGCTCGGGTTCCGGGGACGCCGCGCCAGGCGAGACGCGCGCCACGTCGCGGCCGCGTTCGCCTGCGCGACGGATTCGGTGGGTGCAGCGGTGGCGATCTCGGCAATGGCCAGATCTTCCGTGCCCGCACGTTCATTCGATTTCATGAATTGTCTCCTTTGCGCGCCGGGGCGCGCATGGTCGTTGAAGCAGCTTTCACGGGTTGACGATGAGGTAGTCGATGTAGAGCGGGATGTCCGCGCCCCACTCGACGTTCACCCAGACATCGACGCCACCGGCCCGCGGCGCCACGTTGTGAAGGGTGAACCGGGCGGCGCCGATGAATTTGCCTGCATCGGGTCCGCCCGCGGCGCCTTCGCCGATCGATACCATCACACGCGACCGGGCGTTGGCGCCGCCGATGTTCAGACGCAGCGTCCACTGGCCACGCCGCGCACCCCAGTTGTGCCGGTACGTGAAGCCGTTACCGCTGAGCGCCGGCTCGCTCGACGCTGCGCCCGCCAGCGGACGCACGGCCGAAGGGTCGGCGGTTTGCGACGCCACGGCGAACGGCAATGGAGACGCCGACGACACGAACGGTGTCTCCTCCACCGGTGCAGCGCCGCCGGTGCCTGAGCGGAGCGGTGCGGACGCGAACAGCGGCCTGGCCGCACCTTGGTCGGCGTCGTCAACGAAGTCGGAAGCGGCCGGTCCGGCCGATGCCACGGCCGCGGCGGGCCGTGCTTGAAGCTTTTGAGTCGCCACGGATGCTCTCCTGAAAACAGCTGACGCTGACGCAGCGGTCGGCGTGCCGCGCGTGTTCGATGCCGCTATACCTACATGGGGTAGGCCTTCGCCGGGGCTTCTGCCAAATTGCTGTGCCGGCCCCACCCAAAGCGTCTGGCCGGCCGGCTACAGATCAACTCGACGGGGCAATGTTCGGGCAAGCTGCGACGCTGCACATCATCAATCGGGTGGAGGTGCTCTCTTCGGCAGCAGACGGTGGTCTGCGGACTCGCTCTTCTGCGCCTTCGGCGCCCCCGCCCGCGTGGCTCCAGTCGAACTGCTCCAGCGTCTTGAGCGCCGGCATCGTGGCCAGCCGCATCAACGTGGTGGTTCTGCGCTTATCGCGCGCGACGATCTCGCTGCCGTGAAGGAGAGCGGGCCAAAGCGGGGGCAAACATCTGTCGCGCTCCGCGAGCAGCAGAATCAGGTTCTGCCGCAAACACGGAGGCCCGCCATGAATTTGATCATCGAGGCTCGCCTTGTCGACGATCTGGGAGAGACCGCCCGCGCACAGCTGGCCACGATCGACCGGGAGCTTACGACGAGCCCGCTGGGCCTGTCGCTGGCCGAAGGCAAGGCGCTGCTGGCCGCTGCGCAGCAGTATTTTGTCGACGGTCAATGCCAAGGCATCGCCGCGGCGCACTCGTTCTGTGAGCACTGCGAATCCAGACTGAGCATCAAGGGCTGGCATCAGCGGCAGATCCGCACGGCGTTCGGCCGTGTCACCGTCCGCAGCCCCCGGGGTTCGTTGCTGCAGCTGCGCGAATCGGGGAGCAAGGGGTCAGAGAATCCAGGCCGTCGCGGAGACGGCACGGCGCGAGGCCGAGCAGGTTCAGCAGCAAGAGATGAATGGCGCGCGCGCCGAACTGCGTGAAAGCGAAGAAGCGCTGCGCCGAGGCCAGGCCGAGCTCGCACAGCGCGAAGCTGCGTTCGAGCAGGCGCGCGCCAGCCTGGACGCGGCCTTCGCCTCGTCGCAGCAGGCACGCGAGGCACTGGAGGGGCAGTTGGCGGAACATGTGACCGAGGGGCATCGGCTGCGCGCTCTTACGGAGCAGGAGATCGCGCGGCTCAACGCCCTCCTCCAGGAGGCCCACGCGGGCAAGGAGGTGCTGCGGCGGGAACATACAGCGGCCTTGGCCGCCCGCGATCGAGATCTGCGCGAGGCCGAGGAGCGGCATGCCGTGCAGGAACGACGTCTGGTCGCCGAAGTCGACCGGGCGCGTCAATCGTCTAAACAAGTGGAGGCCGGGCTGGCCAGGGAGCAGCAACGGCGCATCCAGAGTGAAGAGGCCGCTGCCCAGACACTTGAGGCCGGGCGCCGGATGCTTCGGGACACGCAGGACGCCGCCCAGCAGCTCGAACGCGAACTTCGCGATCAACTCGTCGTTCAATCGGGCTCGTTGGCGCAGGCCCAGACGCAGGGCTCGGCGCTGCAGCGGCGACTGGACGACCTTCATCAGCTGCTCAGTGAAGAAAAGAAATCGCATAAGGGGCACGCGCGCTGCTCGCCACCGCCCTCGCAGACATGCGCTAGAGCGCCGGCGCACGTCGGCCGGCGCCAAGGAAGTTGTAGTCAGCCGCAGCCTGGAGCTGCGACTTTACAGCGCGCTCCTCCGGAAAAAAAGGGTTGCCTCGATTGCGCTGAAACGGTGACAAAGCTCATCGCCTTTGGTGAAGCGGCAATCTATTTCGCCTTCAAGGCGGCCACGGGTTTCCTACCAGACTCTGCCTACGCTTCTCGGAGAAGGTCTTCGATCAAATGATGGATTTCAGAATCTGGCATCGGTGCCAGCGCTGAGGCGAGACGAGCATACGCACGCTGCAGATCCTGTTGAGAGCCAGCGTCACGCTTAGAAGCAAATGCTTTTTGCGCTTTAAGGAATTCGACTGCAGGTTTGGTAGCGTCCGGTTTCCCGATCTTGTTCAGAACTGACTCGACTCTAATGGTAGGTTCGGGAAACGCTGCGCTGTCGCTTCCGCCAACAACGTCCACTGGCGCGATTTCGATAGTCTGTGGAGGCACGATGGTCCGCGTGACCGCGATACTCTCGATCAACTCTTCGGCTAGGTTAAGCTTGTGACGAAGTGCAGCCTCACTGATCTTTCCCTCTCGATAAAGCCTTTCGGCTTTCTCAACTATCTCAAGTCGGTGCAAGTCGGATTCAACGAAGGCCTTCTGAGCTTCGGCGTAGTTCTTTAGCGCCTCCGTACCGGCAACTGGTATCCCGAGGACTGTGGTAAGGAACGCGGCCACAAGCGCGATTTGTTTCGTTTGCCCCTTTAGGCTGAGCCAGTTCGGGGTCCCAATCTCCAGAGCCGCGATCCAAACGTTTTTATCCGGTGCGGGCGCGTAGGCGTCGGGGAAGATTTGGCCCGGCGGCATCGAGTCTGCTAGTTCGAGCCACAGGGCAGAGAAATAGATCTTGTCGACTCCGGCGAGCAAAGCCTGCAGCTCGAAAACGCTGATCTGATCCGCAAGCTGAACATCAAGTGTGCTTTCCATGATCGCATCCCTATCCGCGGCCGACACGCTCGTTCATGGTACCGATTGGGGCGGCTACAGACGCAACGGGCGGCCGCTGCGGCTGCATCCCACTCGATTGGGGCTTGGCAGATAAGTCACCAGGATTAGGGGAATCGGAATGAGGCCGCCTTCCTCAAGCTCGAGATCTTTCAGCTTTGGGTCGTCGGCCTTGATCCGCCCACGAAAAGTCTTTGGCATCTTCGTAGCCTCCGCTTCCGACCCGCATCGCCCTCTACCGGGCCAACGCGACATGGCCAGTGATGTGGCCGCATAGGCGTCAGAAGGCTGACAGGGTAATCCTTCGTGATGCGCTCCGCAACACAATCTCATGGCTGCGAGAATTATTGCGATGCGGCGTTTGCCAGAATGGTGCGGGCAGGCTGGCCAACTGAACCACCACAGTGCTCGTGGAGGCCCGTTGCGTTGAGTCGGGCCGAATTGGCCATGTGTGTACGCGAATGCATCGCGGCGGAATTGTCTTGGTGAGCGTCGAGGGGCGCGCTTTGCAATACATCTGCCTTCCCCGCCGCCGAAAAGGGTCTTGATTTCAGTCACTCTATTTGGGCATGACCGTGAACTGCCCGGTCCTCACCGGCCCCGCGCCGTAGGCGACGCGGGCACCCGCGCGATCGTGAATGGCGAAACCGACCACATCCGGCGCTTGCCGGTCGCTGTTCTGGCTACTGTTGTCAGCGATCATCAACCAGTAGCGAAGCCCCTGCGGCACGCGCTCGAGCTTGCTGCGTTGGAGACTACAGCGGCCGGTTAGGTAGACCGTCGGATTTGCCTTGCCATACGAGTTGATCAGCTCGATGGACGTCGCCCCGAACGTGCCTTTCAAGCCATCATTGAGATCCACCGTGATCGCTATTGCGCCAACCGGATAAACGTCTGCCCCCGCCGGATCGAAGTGGGCCGCCAGCTTAACCGTGAACACGCCCAACGAAGCCGCGTCCTGGCGGCTGGCAATGAAGATTTCGCCCTTGCCTTCAACCTTGCTGGGGTCGGAAACGTGCAATGCGGGAATGCTGGTGCTCATGCTGCTACTCCTTGGCGGCGGTCGTCGCGAGCCGTCGAAACCAAGCTTGAATGTGCAGCGCCAGGGTGATTGTTTCATCCTCTCGGCTGAGGAGGGCGACCCATTCTCCCAGGCTTCACCTGCAGGCGATGAACTGATCGGCTACCACATCGATTGGACAAGCGATGCGGTGAACTTGGACCCCAGGAACGCAGCGCTTCGACGCGGGTCTCGAAAGGCATACCCCACCGCTTAATAAAGAAGCAGGGTAGGTTGAACACCCGGGTCAAATTTGAATCGGCAACCCTCACAGGTGGGTCAATTTTCGGCCGGCGCCAACACACGGCCCACCATCGAGCGCGTGCGGCTGAAAATCGGGCGCGGTTCACCTAATACAGTCAGCCCGATGCTCGAGCGCTGGTTCGCGACGCTTAGAGAACGGCTGGTCGGACCACGGTCACTCGGCCGGCCGGCAACGACGCGGACGGGATGCCGGTGGGGCGTGCGCAATGCGGCCAAGCTACTCTGGGAGACGGCGAGGCGCGAGGCCGATCAAGTTCAGCGCGGCGAGCTGGAAACGGTGCGCGCGGAGCTCCAGGCTCGCGAGGACGCGCTGGCCGAGGCGCAGGCAGCGGTGGCGCAGCGCGAGGACGCCTTCGCGCAGGCGCGCGTGAGCCTCGGTTCGGCGTTGGCCTCCTCGCAGCAGGCTCGCGAGGCGCTCGAGCGGCAACTCAAGGAGCGCGCCATCGAGGCGCACCGGGTGCGTATCGGCCTGGACGACGAAATCAAGCGGCTGACTGCCCTGCTCTCCCAGGCGGGCGAAACCCAGGAACGGATGCGTCGCGAGCACGCCGAGGCGATGGCCGCGCGATCAGGACCTGCGCCAGGCCCAAGAGCGGCACGCTGTACAGGAGAGGCGATGCTGGCGGAAGTTGATCGAGCCAGGCAAACAAGGGATAAGAATCTGGTGCAAAAAACGAGCTTACCGGAGATACGGCCGAGTACTTCGTTCGCGCAATCCAGCGGCTTCAATGGCATCGTTGTGCTCGCGAGAACGGAGAGCACAACAGACGATTGACCCAACGTACCAATGTCTGTCGAGACCCGCGGATTCAACCGGTCGATGCAACACACTAATAGCTGCTTAGGCAGAAGGAATGTTCCAGATGAAGTATCGAACGCGGCCAGCCAGACACAAGACGAGAGCCGGTACACAGACTACTAGTGGGAATTGGAGGCGGCCTGATGGCAAACCTTCCGCACTTTTGGACGCTTTCCCGCCCGCCGTGCCCCGCGGGTCACTCGCATCCGCTGCAAGATTTTGCGCCGGGATGTAGCTAGCCGAGCGAAACGCTCAACGCCTCGAGGATCCGATCGATGGGGGTGGCAAGCCCCCGGCCCCCTTCGTCCGCGGCAATGAGGACGCCGACGGGCCGCTGTCCGTCCACCACGACACTGCCCGAATCGCCCGAGCGTGCGAAGACACCGTCCTCGGAGGACTCGATGCACAGCTGCCTGCTCACGCGCCGGTCGCCATCGGGGTAATTGACGGTCCCTTCGAACTCGAGGGCAATCACGACGCCTCTCGTTCGACCGGAACATGCGCCGATCAGGTCGACGGCGAATGGCAGATCCTTCGGGCGGGGCACGGAGATCGAATTGGACAGCGGGCCGATCTTCATTGCGGCGGCCTTCGAAGGGCAGTCGGGATCGAACTCGATGAATGCGGCATCCAGCTCGTTTGTCGACCTGTCCGCAATCACCTGGCCGATTCGGTTACCAACCTTGTGCGGCTGGCGGACGATATCGCCGGTCGAGCACACGTGCGCGCAGGTCAACGCACCCCTGGTTCCGTCCGGCGCCGTGACGACGGGGCCGAGCGTGCCGAACTTGTCCTCTCCAAAGTGCCCGATGGAGCAACCCGCGACCAGAGGCCTCACCGACAGTCGGTGCGTTCCGGTCGAACCTGGACATGCCAGCCGCACCCGGAATGAGGATTCGACTACGTCAACCGGGACCCCCTCGATCGCATCGGGCAGGCACTGGCGCGGGTTCAGCTTGTCAGGACCGGCCTTTTCCGAGACGTGTACCCGGATCGCCGGCCCCGCAAGCAGTGCACCTGCCCGCCGCTTGATGCCAAGATCGAGCCCGACGACGCCGCTGCGACGCAGGAGCCGTGCGCGATGGCGCTTGAGGACATCGAGGGCGAAATCCCACGAGGGCCGCTTGGAGGCCCTAGCTTTCATGGCCGTATGACCGTTACGACGTTCGGATCCGACAGCGACCGCAGCTCGATACGAACGATGTCCTCAGCCACTCGAATCAAGTCCCCTTTGGGCGTAGCGCCGGCGGAAGCAGCCTTGAAAGTCGTCTCCCCGACCTTCTTCAATGCATCCGCCAGCGCGGCGACGCTTTGGTCGTCAATCTTGGCACCGACCTTCTTCGGGTACTGAGCATTAGGATCGAACTCGACCGCGTACTCGGTCGTTCCGGACAGCGGACGCTTAAGGTCCAGGGCATAGACTTCGCCGACACTCAAGACCTCCGTCGAGACTTCGTTCACGACAATGTCCGTTCCCATTTGCAGCACTTCGGACGTGGTGTCGTTCCCGCGTTGCGCGGTTCGATCCACCAGCAGTCGATAGGTCACCTTCTTGAAGACCACCTTCAGATACTTCGGGCGCTGGACCACGATCGGCATTCCCTCGAACTTCGACGACGCCGCCGTCTCTCCGACATAGGTCGAGCTCAGCGACGAACAGCCGGCAAGTACGGTGAGGACCGTGGAGGCGAGCAAGGATCGAAGAATCATTTGGACACCCGGGTAAAGGATTGGGAGGGCGCCAATACTGCGCTTCGCCGCTCAAAGTGGCATGCCCCAATTTGATGAGATTTCCTGGCCTCGCCCCTTTATCGGGCGGGCGCGCGATATGCCCTGATTTGCTCCACTGACAAATCGGACATTTCGATCTGGCGTTTCAATTCCGCGAACTGATCCTCCGTCATCGTTCGATCACTGGTCGACTTCAGTTGCACCGTATTTTCGATTTGACTGAGCCGCAGGGTGCTGACGGGGCGATGGAGGGCTGGCTGGAGACCATCCATTTCTTTGGGTGATCTCGGTTTTCATGCACTTTGTGGCGCCCCGGTTCCGCAGCCCGCCTGCGATTGACGGCGCGCTGATCGAAGCGGTCGGGGTGGTAGTAGCGCAGGATGTCCCATTCCTCGTCTTCCACCTCGTCGAGAAGGTCCTCGAGCTCGTGCCGGGCCTCGCCCCTGCCGATCATGGCGTACCCCGATCGATTGGCCATGAACGCCAGCGGACCGCCACAATCCTCCGGAGGCGCTGCGCGCCGGCCTGCGATGCACACCGGATACACCCGCTTGGGGTCGATGAGTAAGGTGGTCTCGATGCGCAGATCGTGGATCCACCCGTCGCCGAAGTCGTACTCGTAGGCGAACCGCTCAAGACGCCGCAGCTTCAATTGGACGATCAAAGTCTCGTGCGCGTCCGTGCCGAAGAATGCGCCGCCATCCTGGTGGACTCCGTACTCCCGCCCCCGGATCTCGAAGCGGTGCAGGTGCATGTCCTGCCAACCGAACGCGATCTGTAAGATCTGGTGAAGGCGGGCGATGCTCGTATCGCTTCGCACCAGCAGGCGGCGCCAGATCAGCGGGCTGATGCTGCGCAGTACAACGCGCAGCTGCAGTACCTCTGGGCCAGAAGACACCCCGGTTTCCATTTCCGAAGCTTACTTTGCTTCACTGCACACCCCCAAGAAATGGATGGTCTCGCGTACGAATCAGGGCCAGGCGCCCTACCCCAAGCGGGCTTTACCAGGTACGAAGCGCTCAAGGCAGTTCACCACATAAGACCTCGAGTTGGCTTTGATGCGTGTCTGCAGAACTTCAAAGGTGGCGCCACAACGAGCCGCAACCTTGCAGCTTCCGTTCGCGCCCGCTTGGAGCAGTGCGCGATACCCACGAAACAGATCTTCAACCCCACCCACACTCGCCAGGGGGCTGGAGCGGCTGCTGCATCGGTTGACGGCCTCGCACTACCAACTTCTGAAAAACCCGTCACGTGACTTTTTCGCAAAGTCCGCGCGCGCGTCAATAGCTCTTCGGTCCCGTTGGAGACGTTGCAGTTGGGTAGCCTCGGTTTGGAGTTGAGCATTCTCCGCTCTCAATTGCTTGTTCTCAGACTGCAGATCCGACATCGTAGTGGCAGGACGTCGAGGTGCGGCTGTGTCCGGTAGTCCGGCTCCTGGATGATTCGAGGCGTCCTGAGCGTGAGCAGAAGGAACAAGTAGATCAAACAGCATGTTATCGGCCTTGTGATGAGCAACGGCTGGAAGTTGCTGGATCTTCGCGGCAATGTTGGAGGTACCCACTCCAACCGAAAAAATGATCAGGGAATTGAGAATCCAGAACGCAGCCCGGTGGGACAGAACGAGTTCTTTCGCACTGAAGACGATCGCCCCAGCAAAGAAACTCAGCGCTATGGTTGTCCATCGGAACTCGACCTCCGGGAACTGGAAGCATATGGAGTTTGCGACAAACATCACCATGGCCCCGGCGGCGCCAGGAGTGGCCATTGATTTCGGATTGAGGAACTCATTCATGGCTATCCCCTCGCGATAAGTGATCTTGCCCAGCGCCGGGAACTGATCGTGGCATTCTTCTCTGGCGCCAAGCTGCTGGCAGGTGGAATCGAGCCTTGAGCAACCCTGTTTCTCGGCACGTGCGCAGCTCGCCGATCGTGTTGATGCCGTGATAGCTGAAGTTGCTCGCACCCCCGGGGGCTGCGAACGTGCCCGCGCTCAGGCCTGACAGGCCAGGTCTGATTCCGTGCCACCGCCTCGCCGATCAACTGGCCGAAGACCTTGATGGCCAAGTCAGGGCCGTGGCGGGTCGCTGTCGCCTGGACTTCGAGCAGGATCGCCTGCGTCTCTGTGTCGACCATGGTGTCCTGCCTTCCCAGGGTGCTGCGTTGCCCGTGGACCCAGTGTGGTGAAAGATGTCACCGCCAGCAACCCCCAAACTGAGTACGTTGTTCCAGGCCGGTTGGCAGGGCAGACGCCTCCCGCCCGTAGGACGCCCACGGGGTTCGTCCAGCCCTTCGCGGTGCTGAGCGGCATCGCTCTGCCCGGAGATGTCAACGGCGGATCAGACGTGCATGCGCGCCGGCCTGAGCGCGGCCCGGCCGCGATGTCGTCGCACTCAGATGGCGCCACAGCGCGATCGCAATCGCTCTCGCCGTGGGCAGGATGCCTACGCGAGGGATGCGATTGCGCGTTCAAGCGCATCGAGGAGGACGTCACCGAAAAGTTTGATTGCTGTCGGGCGTGTTGACGGTGGGAGCAAGGGTGTGTGCCCATGGCCAGACCCAGACCCCAGTTACGCGCCGACGGCGCCGCCCATCCTCCACAAGGACATCATCAGCCCTCGTCAAGTGTCAGGGGCCTGGCCCACATCCTGCTTGCATCACACTAAATTCGGCAGTCGGGTGGGACCCTAACAGGCTGCTGAAATACCTCACTCGAAAGTCCCCCGTCAGTGAGCCTGGTGCGTTGTCTTTGCAGACCCACGAAACCTGCTCCGATGCGCGGCCCTGACACATTCACCGAAGGCTTGTTCACCATGAGACGGCTGGACGACTTCGTTCCCGCCGACCATCCGCTGCGCCGCATCCGGGTGATGGTCAATGAGGCGCTGGCCAAGATGGACGAGTTGTTCTCTCGGATGTACGAGGCCGACATCAAGGGCGGCCGCCCGAGCATCGCGCCGGAGAAGCTGCTGCGCGCGATGTTGCTGCAGATCCTGTTCAGCATCCGCTCGGAGCGTCAGCTCATGGAGCAGACGCAATACAACATGCTGTTTCGCTGGTTCATCGGCCTGGCGATGGACGACGCGGTGTGGGTGCCCACGGTGTTCAGCAGAACCTGATCGAGCACGACGCGGTGGTCGCCTTCTTCAACGAAGTGCTGGAGACGGCCGAGAACAGGGATTGGTTGTCGGGTGAGCACTTCAGCGTCGATGGCACGCTGATCCAGGCCTGGGCCGGACACAAGAGCTTCGTTCGCAAGGACGGTGACGACGACGGCGACAGCGGCGGGGACTTCAAGGGGCAGCGACGCAGCAACGACACGCACGAATCGAAGACGGATCCCGATTCGAGGCTGTACCGCAAGGGCAAGACTGCCAGCGAACTGCGCTACATGGGGCACACGCTCACCGACAACCGTCACGGCCTGGTCGTCAACGCCATGGTCACGCAGGCCGACGGCTTTGCCGAACGTGAAGCGGCCAAGGCCATGATCAGGGACGCACGGCAAGCCACCGCGAGCCCGGATACCGAGGTCACGCTTGGTGCCGACAAGGGCTATGACGCGGCCGAGTTCATCGATGCGCTGCATCGCATGAAGGTCACGCCGCATGTGGCGCAGAACAAAGCGGGGCGTCGCTCGGCGGTGGCCGACGAGATCGCTCGGAGCGAGGGCTATGCGATCTCGCAGCGCAAGCGAAAGCTCATCGAGCAAGGCTTCGGTTGGGCCAAGTTCGTCGGCCCCATCCGGCAGGTGATGGTGCGCGGCATCCAGAAGGTCGACCAGTTGTTCGTGCTGACGATGGCCGCCTACAACTTGGTGCGCATGCGGACCTTGGCAGAAGTCCGTCCGTTGGCATCGTAGGGGGGTCAGCGAGAGCCCCAAAACGAGCCTCGAAGCGGGGAAAACAGCGATGAAAGCGAACCCGGAACGTCGAAATCACACAATCGCCGTCTTCAGTGCGCAGGATGACTTCGGCGCGCTTGGTACTTCAGCAGCCTGCTAAGTCGCGAGCCTCGTTGCGCGCATGTGGAGCGACAGTGGCGCTACTCTCGTATCGTCCAAGACTGCTTCGATATAAGAAGAATCCGCTCCCGCGGTCGGCTCACCAAGTTGAGCGACGACCAAGCCGGCCCCGGTAACGACGTCAAACCATTGGCTCAGCGTCCGGTGGAAGATCGGCGTGTTGAAAGATTCCACCTTCTTGCGTTCGCGGTTCGTCAGCGTTGAAAACCACCAGCTGTCCACCCTGCCATCCGTTGCCTCGAAGTATCCGCCAATCTGGATGGCTCGCGCCTTGCCGTTGCGGTCTCGAAGTACCTTGCGATGCGGCGGTACGAAGCATGGATGGAGGATGGAGAACTGTAAGAAGCCGCCAGGGCGAAGAACCCTGCAGGCCTCACGCACAGCGCGGGCCGGATCCGGCATGTCCATCAACGACATGAACGCGGTCACGAAGTCGAATGACCCGGCATCAAAGGGCAGCGCCATTGCGTCGGCGACCCGGTAGTCGATGTTAAGCGACGCCGCCCGCTCGGCATCCTGAGCGTGTCGAATGAATGTGGGAGCTATATCAACCGCGAACATTCGCGCGCCGAGTCTCGCCAAATTCCGGGTGTTCGAGCCCTCACCGCATCCGACATCCAAGCCATGCAACCCAGAGACTGGCGGCAGCATGCCAAAGAAGGCGGGACTGTTCAATGCGTCGCGGAAGACGTCCAAGCCGCGGCGCGCTTGCTGCGTCCAGGCATCGGCATTGGCCTCCCAGTGTTTGGCAACTTCGCTTGCATCCATGGCTCGACACCTCTCTTTCTTTGTCGGTTCTACTCACGATCCGACCAAGTGGCCGCTGTGAAGCGTGTCCTCAGACGGCAACGCGCAACGCACAGATGCAGACGATCGGCGATCGAGGACCATGAAACTGGAGCGTTCATTGAACATGCATGCGTCCAATCTTCCGGTTCGATGGGATCGGATACAAGCGGCGCGCGGCGCTTTGGTCATTCAGATTGGGGAGGTCCGGCGCCATTGGTGTTGTTCGCGAGATGGCTCTGGTGGATCGAACGCCAGAGCCGTTCGACGACTACTATGTCGCGCGGCCAGCCTTTGCGTCGATCTAGAGACAGAACCATATCCATGAAGCGGCCCGTTGAATGCCTGTTGGCGAATCGGCGCCCTCGGGCGGTGTTGCAGATCTTTGGCCTCGCTGATCCACGCACTGCGTGGTGGGTCGGTCCGTCGTGGGCGAATGGGCCACAGCTATGGTACTGAGAGCGTCTTCACACGCATCTCCCCACCCGGAACAGGCGACGTTGGTGTGCAGCAGCCGCGACCTCGACTCCAGATGGATTGCCTCCCGATTCGATCCGGTGCGAATCCTACTGCGACGTATGCATCGACAGCTCGCCATCCGCCAGCCGCTTCAGTGCGGAAAGGCTTGGGACGAAGAAGTAGCCACCGCCCCACACAGTTGTGAAGCGTGGCAAGGGACTGATGCGCTGGCCCACCGGGCAGCCTTGCAGCGTGAACGCGCGATTCGCGTCCGTGCCCAGCAGCGGGTCTTGTTCGTCGCTGAGGTCGCCAAAGCGGGAGCCGGCGATCCAGCTCCTCTGGACAAACTCGAACTGGCGCTCGAAGTCGGCGTTCAGGGCCATGAACATTAGCCCTCGTCCGCAAGGGACATTTCCCTCTCGACCACGCGGATGGCCGCCGCACGACTCGATGGATGCGCTTTGCGGGCAATCGATTGCGTACACGCGGCCACGGCGAAGCAAACGATGCAGCTTCGATCTGGCGATGCCCACCTCGACGCTTTGCGCCAAGGCATCGCGGGGATTCGCGCGCCGCGCATGGGCACCGCGTGGACACTCGAAGCCGTTGGCGTCGGTTTCGAGGTAGCGGAACGCATCAATCTCCGAGGGCGGCTGAGCGGCACTCAGCAGGGAATAGCCGTCGTCGCCCGCAGGCGGGGTGCGTGGCTTCTTGCGTCCGACAAAGAGCTCGTCGAGCTTGAGCGAAGGATGATGGCTAACGAACTGCGAAAACACCGATACGTGTTGCTCGATCTGGCGCACAGCAATGTACGTGCCGTTACGCCCGAAGCCGGAGGTCGCGGATGTGGTCTGCCAGCCCTGGACATTCGGGCAGTAAGCGCGCTCCTTGTATTCATTGTGCTGGCCCAGAACGAACTCGCCCGGCTGGACGATGCGATCCTCGAAGATCTTTCCTCCTGCTTCTTTGGCAAGCGTTTCGGCCTTCGACGGCGGGATGCCGTCCAGCACGGGTTGGCCGATGCCATCGCGAAAGCCGAAGGGCTCGTATGCACGTGGATCAGTTTTCGGTTGTGCGGGCGCTTCAATGTAGCTAGGGCAAGTCGACACGGGGTGGAGCAGCACCTTCAACTCTGGAGGAAGCTTCGCCGGGTCGAGGTGCGGAGAGGGTGAGATGCGTTCACTCCAATAGTGGACAACGAAGATGTGAACAGCGAGCGCGCCTTGTTCATTCACGTCGCCCCATTGCCATGCAGGGTTCGGCGGGTCGCCGAGCAGTTGTCGACGAAGCGCACCGGCCATGCCATCGCGAAAGGCGCTCGGGAATGGATAGGCCTTGTCCTCCTTAAGGCCAAGTTGGATCAGGCCGGCGTGACTGAAACCCAGGGTCACGGTTTCCGTCACGCGAGAAGCGGGATCGGACGGCTTGCAGCGAACCCGTCCAAGGCTGTGAACCAGATTGAGACCGAGCAATCGTTGCAGCCACGTGAGCGCGGTCTGAGCATGTGTGATGTGAATGAGCAGATAGCGTGCTCGTCGCAGCTCCGGAAATCCGGTACCGACAAGAGCCGGGATGTCATCGAATTCCTGCCTAAACGTTTCAAAGTCATTCATGATTCGAGGGCCCTCGCGATTTGGTCGTCTTTGACAGCGCTGCGCATGCCACGCAGCGCTTCGCGCAAGCGCGTAGCGCGTTCGATGTCTTCATTCGAAAGGGTGTAGGCCTCGAAGCGATGCAGATGCGGCAGCATGCTTTCGCGCGCATAGGCCTTGAATGCCTGTTCGGCCTTGCAGCCCTTGAAGATATGCAGGTGTGTGGGCGGAAAGCTGCGGCGGGCCTCGACCGCGGGTTGGTCATACCGTGCCGCCTTGCGCTTGCGCAACTCGCTGCGTCGCCAGATCAAGTTGGCGCCTTCGGCCGCGCCCCGGATGAACTCGTCGAGATAGCCCCCGAATGCGCCGTCGAAATTGCTGCAAAAGAGCAGTCGCCGCCCGTTGGCAATGATGTGCCAATGGCCGAACTTGATGCCCTGGGCGCTTCCGAGAATGCCTTCCGTGAAGAAGTATTCGCCCAGAACGTTGATGAACGACAACCAGAAGCGCAGCCAGAAGCGGTGCCAGGCATAGGGGCTCCGGATCTCGGTCAGGCTGATCATGTGGCTGGTTCGCCTCGCCAGCGACGCCTCGCAGGCCTGCACACTGGGATGCACCTGGTGGGCCGGAACATCGGCCAGCGGGCCAGGACGATCCCAGCGTTGTGCGACCCGCAACAGCTTCGGCATGGTCTTGGTTAAGAACCAGATGGCGAGGGCGGCGACCACCGCCACCGACACTAGGGCGCAGAGCGCCCACACGAGCCTTGTCTGCGCATCCAGAATGTGCAAGGCCGACCACGCGAGAGATCTGCAATCCCTCGACGCCATGAAGCCGAACATCAGCTGCGTGAACCCATACGTCAAAGCGGCTGCAAGCACCATCAGCGACAGGATGGTCGCCAAGGGAAAGAAAGGCGGTGCGCGCAGCGCAAGCAGCACCGGAATCAAGCCGATGAACGCCGCCGCGGATGCGAATGCCAGCAAGCTCATGACACCCAACAGGCCGAGTTCCACCGAGCAGACCTGTATCGAAAGGTCGCCAAGCGCAATAGCTCCGATCCCGCCCAGCACTGTCAAAGCGGCAGTGAGCACGGAGAAGAGGAGCACGACGGCAGCCAGTCCCAAGATTCCGACACCAGTGGACAGTGCCAAGGCGAGCGGCACCAGCAGTGCGAGAAGCAGTGCCAGCGCAGCCAGAAGCACGGCGGCCGAGGGATCTCGCGGGACCGGCAGATTCATCGCGGTCAGGCCATGTGCCAATGCGACAACGATGAAGCCAAGCGCCGTGAAGACGCCGAGCAACGCGACAAAGGGAAGCACCAGGCGGATCGAAAGCGCCGCCCAGCACAGCAAGCCGAAGTTCGGCCCTTTGCGCCAGGGCGAACGGGGCGCCGGATCGGCTACCCAACCGAAGCCGTGGTGGGTAGCCCAATCAAACAGGCGATCGGCCAGCATGCGAGTATCGGCCGGGCGGTTGGCCGCCGGCAATCCATGAAGCACGTCGCGTGCTTGCGTGAAGAAGCGGTTCTCAGCAAGCACCTGCGCCACAGTTCGATCGCGCGTACCGACGAAACCACAGTTCGCCAGGTTTGAATGCTCGATTAGGAAGGCGCGCAGCCATTCGCGCTTCGTCGCCGGATCAGTAATCCGCAGACCTGGCCAATTGACTTGGTAGAGCTTCCAAAGCACCCCGAAGCCGGCCTGCAGCATCAACCCCACCAGATCGGCCGGCGCCAGGTCCTCGTCGCTTATCACTTCGAACAGCAGCGAAGGCTCTTCCAGAGCGGACGCGTCGGGCGCGGCCGGCAGCAGCGCGAGGGTCGAGAAGTGGATGCGGCCGATCTGGCGGCACATGTCGTCGATGCGACGCTTCACCCCGTGGCTCACGTTCGCCGGAGCGCGCGGCGTGATGAAGCAGATCATCTGTTGGCGTGACATCGGTCCGCTCAACTGTTGCGGAACTTGAGGCGCATCGAGCAGATGCTCGGTCCGTCATACCCTATGCGCCGCCACCACGGGTCGGCCCACGCAAGCCCCGGGAGTCGGAGCAAGCCGAGAAATGCGCTGGTCAAGATCTCGACGACCTGGTCGCGTGCGATGCATCGCCGTGCGCCGTACCCGAAGATCAGACTGCGGTCCTCCTGGTCAACAAACAACCGGCCCGGTTCGTAGTCGGCCGGCGGCGCGTCAGGCATCGCCGCCGGATCGAACATGGCGCCAATCGAAAGCATGGTAAGTACCGAACCCGCGGCGATGCAGCCCTTGCCGCCCTCGCCGTAGATCGCATTGCGCCGCACGTCGCGATGCGGAGTGGGAAACGGAGGCCGAAAGCGCAGCAGTTCCAGGACGTGGTCTTTCAGCACAAGACGCAGTGAAAGATCCTGCCAGGGATCGGGATGCGCTTGAACTTGGTTTACCAGGTCGCGCAGCTTCGGCTCGGAGCGTCTCGAAAGAAATTCCTGCATGATCAGCGCGCCGCTCTGCACGGTCGCGGGGTGGCCAACCCACAGCAGGCCCACCACGTTGCGCGCGATGTCCTCGCGACTGGGCGCACCCGTGCCGCCCCAGGCCTGGTGCAACTGACCGATGTTCGAGCGTACCCACGCATTCAAGGCGGCGGCGCTTTCCCTGGCACGACGCTGAGCCGCCTCGGTGGTGACCGAGCCCACGACGAGGTGCGCGCCAATGTGGCGCAGGTGCATGAACATCGGATCGCCCGGGGTCAGCGACGGTAGCCTGGCGCCGAACGATCCGCCGATGGCCTGCCATGCGACGGGCACCATGAAGTCTTCGATCAGGTCGAACTGGGACGCGGGGCCGGCGCGCAGCGCGTCGATGCGCCTGCGACTTTCGCTGGTGGCGAACTTCTCGAAAGTGGGGCCCGGCGGCAGCCTGGAATGCAGCAGGCCGCGCTCGGCTGCGTGACGCGGGCCGGATTCCATCCCTATGACGAATTCGCCCGCCACCAGGTTGGGCCGATGTGCGGTGCTTGAGAACGTCAGTGGCCGCTCGAAAACTTTCACTACATCGGAGCGCGACGCCACCACCTTGATGAGGCGGCCGATCCACGGCTGCCGTTGAACGGTCCGCGAGATCAGGCGCAGCAGACGTGGCTGATGGATCATGGTGCTGACGCCGCGGTATTTGAGCCAGGTCAGTGCACGGCAAAAAAGCGGGTCACGCATGATCTTCTTCCGGGATGCCGCGGCGGCCCACGACCGCGCGCGTGTCGGCGCCGGGTTCGCGCCCCGCTTCGAGCAGGAGCCCGTCCATCCCGCACTCCTGTGCCAACGCCGTCGACTCGGCCAGATGATCGCCCGCATCCCGGCTTCGTCCTGCCATTGCCTCAAGCCTTGCCAGGAGCAGCAATGCACGTGCCTCGTGGGCGCGCTGTTCGAACGACGCCGCCGCATCGCAGGCTTCGCGCGCGGCCGAGATCGCTTCATCGATCCGGCCGGCTTCGCGCAGGGCGATCGCAAGAAAGTAGGGGAAGTAGTACTCGTTGTAGCGGCCTCCGGCCATCGAAGTCTTCTGCGCGATGGCGGGCTCAAGCAGCGCCAGCGCCTGCGACGCCTGGCCGCTGAGCGCCAAGGCACCACCAAGATGGGCAAGGATGGGCGGGTGCATGTTGGCCAGCTCATGAACGCGGCACAGCTCGAGCGCCGCACGCAGCAGGACGGCCGCCTCGGCCGGGCGTTGCTGCGCCATCAGCAGCTCACCCATGACGAAATCCAGCAGCACCCGCGAGAACGGATGGTCTTGCGCTTGCAGCTCCTTGTAGCCGGCGGCGCAGGCGTCCTGCGCGGCGGCCAGGTCGCCGCGCGACATCAGGATGTCGGCAAGAAACGCGCGGAGATTGATCGACGCGAGCACGGCCCAGCCCGGCATGAGCCGTCGCGCGTCGAGCTCGGGCGCGAATTCGCGCTCGACCTGGGCGGCGTCGGAGCCCGCGTCTGCATAGCGGCCGAGGCCATGGTGGAGCATCATGCGCGACTGGATCGCCGCCATCTGAAGGCTGCGGCTGCCGGCTGCAGCGGCCGCGTTGCCGGCATGTGTGGCCACCGACAGACCTTGTCGATAGCTTCCTCGCGCCCAGAGCGTGACGGCGAGCTGCAGCGAAACAGCTGCCTGGCGCCGCGCGTCCCCCAGCATCTGCGTGATGCCCTCTGCCCGCTCGAGGTTGGACACGATCGCGTCGAACAGACCCAGCGCCATCTGTGCGCCCAGGGCCTCCACGCGCAGCGCCAGTTCGCACGGCAGCATGGCCGACTCGGGCTCGACGCGCCGCGCCGCGTTCAACCCGAGGTCGAAGACACGCAGAGCGTCCTTGTTTTCCGAGCGCGCGATCGAGCGAGACATGGCGCTGAGCGCATGTTCCGCGGCCGCAAGCCATTGTTCGCCGTGAAACGCGTGGTGTGCGAGCATGCCCGCATTGGGCAGCGCCTGGTCGCCAGCACGCGCGCTCAAGGCTTCGAAGGCGGCGCGATGCAGCTGCCGGCGCCGCGAGCGTGTCAATGCCGCTAGGACGGTGTCTTGAACGAGCCCGTGGCGGAACGCGTAGCCCCCGGTGACGGATGACGCGGCGGCGACGATCAACCCACCGGACAGGGCTTGCCGCAATTGGCTATCGGCCTCCGCTTCACTGATCTGCCGCATGGCCGCCACCACGGTGGCATCCAATGGCTCGCCGACGATGGCCGCGGCTTCCAAGCTTGCTTTCGCGCCCGCAGGCAAGCGATCGACCCGCGCGCCGATGATGGCCATGATGGATGCGGGCACTCGCAAGGGCGTTTCAGTCGGCGCACTGCGATAGGCGCCCGGGGGGCCGCATAGGCTTCCGCGATCGACCAGGGTCATGACCAATTGCTCGAGAAATAGGGGGTTGCCGTCCGCGCGCTCCACGAGCGCGATTCGAACTTCCGTCAGCGACGCGTCACCGCCAAGCAACTCGCGCGCTAGCTGCGTGACCTCGGTCGGCGTCAGGGGGCCGACGCGATGCTCGACGAACCAGGGCGCGTCGCTCCAGCGATGCACGAAATCTTGCCGGTAGCTCAGCAGCAGCAGCAGCGGCTGTGAATGAAGGCGCCTCGCTAGTGCCTCAAGCAAGCGAATGCTGCTGCGGTCGGCGAGAAACACGTCCTCCACGACAAGCACCAAGGGACCATGGCGTGTGCGCTCCCGCACGAGCCAGACGAACGTGCTCGCAATGCGCTCGCGTCGCTGCAAGGGCGTCAGTGCGCGCCAGCCATCGCCGGGGTCCGCGGTGCCCAGCAGGTCAGTCAACGCAGCCGCACGCAGGTCGACACGGTCATCGCCGGCGGATTCGCGCGGCGCCAGTTCGGCGCCCGAGCCATCGTCAGGCGCTGCCAGCAAGGCCCGAACAACGTCTGCCACGAGGTTGTAGGGCGCCTGGCTGACGTAGGCGTGCGCAGTGACCGATACGGTGGTGAAGCCCATGTGCTGGAGGCGCGGGCACAGCTCGGCGATCAAGCGGGACTTTCCGATTCCCGCGTCGCCCCGGATGCCGACGGCTCGGAGCCTTCCCGTGCGCACGCCTTCGGCAATTGCCATCAGCTCGCCGATCGCTTCGTCGCGACCGATGAGTGGGCCGAGGTAGCGCCGGCGCGCCAGCGGTGCGGCGGCGGAGCCTTGCAGTCCGACGGTAATTTCATGGACCTCGACGAGGACCTTGAAGCCGCGGATCAAGCGCTTGCCCAGCGCCCTTGTCTCGATCTGATCGCCGACGAGCTGCATCGTGCCGCCGCTGACATAGGCAGCGCCGGGCGGAGCGAGTTGTTCAAGCCGGGATGCCAGATGAACCGGGGCTCCATCGACACGATAGCTGGTCGACAAATCCCCGCTTCCCGGGCCAGCGATGACCTCGCCCGAATCGATGCCAATGCTGACTGCCATGGGCGTTTGCGGCGACGTTCTTGCCTTCATCCCTTCAAGCATTGCAATCGCGGCCAGGCAGGCGCGCAGGGCGTGATCTTCCTGGGCAATCGGTGCGCCGAAGAGCGCGAGCAATTCATCGCCGCGCCATTGCACATGCGTGCCGCCGTAGGCGGTGACGGCTTCCGACATCAACCGAAACGCAAGGTCGAGATAAGCTTGGCCGCCCTCCGCGTCGGTCTGAACGACCTGAGCGGTGGAGTCGCAGAGATCGGCGAGCAGAACAGTCACCTGCTTGAGTTCGCGTTGGGCATCCAGAAGGGCGCCGCAACTCCAGCAGAAGCGGTGACGGGTCTGGCGCGGCGTGCCACAGTTTGGACAGACGCTCATTGCTCCTCACTTCGTGCTGAAGTGCTCCTCGACTTCCTTCTCGGAAGCTCCCTGGCTCCTGGCGCGGGAGACCTTCGCGAATGTACGCCGAGACGAGCACGTGCGTATCCACAACTTTGGGGGTACGTGCAGCCGGCGAAGGGAGATACTCCGGAAGGTGTAGCACGCCCAGTGCGTTTGCGGAGAATTTCCGTGCCGATGACAAAAGACGCAGTCGATGTACCGACGTTCGAACTCGGCCTTTCGCTCGCCGGCGGGGTGTCGTGCGGCGCGTTCACCGCCGGCGCGATCGATTTCATTGTCGAGGCGCTGGACGCGTGGGAAGAAGCAAAGAATCGTGGCGACGTAGACGCGCCGCATCACCGGGTCACACTGCGCATCGTTGGAGGTGCATCGTCCGGCGCGCTCACCGCCGCCGTGCTGGGCGCTGCACTCCCATACGCGATCAGACCCGTACGCGAGAACAGCACGCTGGAGGAGGGGGAAGCAAATCCGCTGTTCGACAGCTGGGTCAACATGACCGGCCTCGAGGAACTACTCGGCACCCAGGACGCCAAGGTCGGCCGTGTGCGATCCGTATTCGACCCCACACATCTCGACATGGTTGCACGCAAAGCCATTGAATACGGGACAAGCGAACACGCGAAAAGGCCGAAGCCGCACGATCGCAATTGGCTGGCCGACCCTTTGCGCATGGCGTTCACGGTCACCAATCTGCGTGGCGTCACTTTCTCGCTGTCGCGTCCGTTTGGTGCGATCAAAGAGCTGTTGACCACCGTCCATGGCGACGTGATGCGCTTTGCGATCACCGGGATTGGAGACAGGCCGGCGGCAAGCCCTCGTCCCGACGAAGAGCTGGTTTCCATCTCTCGCCATGCGCCAGACGAATGGGATACATGGGGGAAGAAATTCGCCACGGCCGCGTTGGCTTCTGCGGGGTTTCCGCTGTTCCTGCCGGCGCGGCGTCTCGCACCGCCCGCGGGCCAATACAGCGACACGCCGGTCGTATTGCACGGGGGTGCTTGCGGACCCGATCAGGTGGAGCTTGTTCTACCTGTGGGCCCTGCCCAGGCTGGGCACTATGAATTCGATGCAGTGGACGGCGGGTTGATCGACAACGACGCGATCGAAGTGGTTCGCATGGAGCTGCTCGATCGCAATCCGCTGGCGTGCAACCCCCGCGACGGGCGGCTGAGCCGGCGTGCCGTGCTGTTGATCGATCCGCTGCTTGGCTCGTTCAAACCGCCAGCCGACGATCTGAAGCCAATCACTTTGGCCAGCACATTCTCGGGCCTGGTGCGCACGCTTCTGGAACAGGCGCGGCTGCGGCCCGAGGACATTGCCTTGGCGACGCGGGAGGACGTCTACAGCCGCTTCATCATTGCGCCTCACCGCAAGGACCAAGCAGGCGAGAAGGCCCGCAACGACCTCGCAGGAGCCAGCCTCGGTGGCCTGGGCGGCTACCTTTCGCGTGACTTCCGGCGGCACGACTATTTTCTGGGGCGGCGCAATGCCCAGCAGGCCCTGGCCTGGCACTTTGTTCTTGACGAGAACAATTCGCTATTTGACGAACCTGCATGGAATGCCGAGCAACGCAAGCGCTATCGCGTTGCGGGCCGTTCCGAGCTGCCGATCATTCCCTTGGTCGGAAAGCTGCATCCATGTCATGGCGAGGAAGAGCCACTGCCGGACTGGCCGCTGAGCAAGGCGGACCCCGCTTCGTTCGCACACGCAATCGAAGCTCGACTGCACGTGCTCTACTGCAATCTGTTGCGTCCATGGTGGATTCGGCTGCTGTTCTATCCGCTGTGGATTTTCTTGCGGCGGCCCGTTCGAAAGAAACTCGTCGCTGCGATGGTTGACGGCCTGCGCAAGCACGACCTGTAGTGCATGGCGCATCGATGCGCGGATCGCATTGGGAGAGGCAGGCCTGATCAAGCCCGGATACCGCTGGCAGGGTGACGTGCTCGACCGGGATCTGCCCTACGTTCAGCGATTTCCGGAGGGCAGTATTGTCGCCGTGCCGCTGTCCGGCCGTGCGCTCAGGCAGCCCGTCCGCAAAGATGAGGCAGCGCTTCTGCGCAGCGATGGACGTGTCGAGCCCATACAAGTCAGCACCTGAATCCGGCTTCGTGAAGCGAAAAAGTCGTGCGCGCCCACATGTGAACCCCTTCGCGTGGCGGCTTGACCACAGTGCATTCGGCAGCGTCAAATATCGCGGGTCATCATGGCATCCGCGTCAACATCCAAGCTGCGCAGCCTAGTGCGCCACCTCGACGAGGTCGCCGCCAGCGGCGACCTGGCAGCGGTTCTTGTGCACCTGAACGATACTTACCTCATCGAAGCCAGGCCCCCGGAGGTGCCGGGCATGGCGCGTATCGCGCGACTACTCAAGTTCTTGAGGCATTTTTGCCGGCAGCGAACTGGCGAGGACGTCGTGCTGGCGCTGCATGCTGGCGACATGCTGTCGCCGTCGTACCTTAGCAATACCGTTGGCCTTAAAGGCCGCCAGATGGTTGAGGCACTTAACGCATGTGGTCTGGATCTTGCGACGCTGGGCAATCACGAGTTCGATTTCGCAGAGCCGGCTTTGCTGGAGAGGCTTGCGGAAGCGAAGTTCGGCTTTGTGATGACGAACCTCGTCGCACCGCAGCGCTATCGGATACCCCAAGTCGTGCGATGGCCTCCTCACTCCCCGTTCATTGCGATCCTCGGCATCGGCGGTGAAGACGTGCGAAAGAAGGCTGCCAAGTGCGGCTTTGAGTCGCGCGAGACGGAGGCGGCGCTGAAGCAGGCAATTGCGGAGATCGCAGCGGACACGCGCATTGGCGCCCTCGTCGTGCTCACGCACATGGAGCGAAACGAGGATCATGCACTGGTCGATATGGTGCGGCGCCACTGGCCGCGCAGCCTCTGCGCCTACGTGCTCGGTGGCCACGACCACGACATGAACTGGATTGAGCCGCGTGGCAGCACCGTCTTCCTGAAGAACCTCGCCAACGGACGTTCGATTTCGGTTGTGCCGATCAGAAAGTCCGCTTTGGTAACAGTAGGCGCCGTGGGCTTTGTGCAATACAAGTCGGCCGATCACGAAAGAGAGCGGGCACTTGAGGCAGCCAGCGAGAGGTTCCTGGATATCGAGAAATTGCTTGAGGCACGCAAAGCCGGCACCGATATCCAGCGGATGATTGACGACGCTAGGCAACGCGAGCTCGAGGTCGACTTGGAGCGCGCTGCGCAATGGCCATCGGTGGACGCGATCCGCCGCAGCGCGATCCGCTCTTGGATGCGTGCTGCACCGGCAGCGGCGCGCCGAGACCACAAGCGTGCATTCTTGCGCCACGTGGTTGCGGCAATCTCGAGCCACGTCGAACTGAAGCTGAAACGCATGGCGTATGACGGCCTCGCGAACGAGGCGCTGATCTTGGACGCCCACAACGAGGCGGTCGACGATTGGCGCCGCGTCTGGGTGATGGGTGCGGCGGACGGAATACAGTCGTTGAGGCAGGATTCGGCGACGAAGAAGGTCATCTCGAAATGGCTGGAGCGGGCCGCGGCCGATGGTCGCATCGCTTCACGCGAGCGGATCATCTTCGACTCCAGCCGAAACCCGAATCGGGCGCCGATGGATGCTCGCGAGACCTCGTTGCGCTCGTCCTCGACGAACTTCGGAAACTTCGTCTGCGACGCCGTTCTTGACGCGACCGGTGCCGATCTTGCGCTGGTCCACGCGGGGTCATTTCGCGCTGACGATCTGTTCGGTGCTCATTTGACAGTGGGCAACCTCATCGACACCTTCTTGTACGACTGCCCTGGCGCGCTTGTTGAACTTCAGCTGCAGCGGCGCGACGTTGACAAGCTTTGCGCGCACGCTACCAGGAAGGTGGGCTCGGGCGCATTTCTCCAGACAAGCGATTTGAGCGCTCTCACCGACGGCGCCGAGTCGACATGCCGCGTCGTGATGAGCCGTTATCTGTTCGATCGGGAGTCTGGCGATGGCTACCTCGAATTGCTTGCAGGGCTGCATGGATTCGATCTCGCCAGCGCGCAAGCAACGCTCAACAGCCCAGCGTTGATCAACACAACGCTGATCGATTTGGTTATCCAGGGCGCACCCAACGTCGGGTATTCGCAAGCGCAACGCATCCAGATCCAGGTCGCCGAGATTGGCGGCTTCGAGCGCCAGTCGGCGCCGCTCGTGGAGGCACTGCGCCGATACTGGTCTCAAGCACAACGGGAATGTGTCGCAATCGCCGATGCCCTTGTGCACCTCGAAGGCGAAACGGGCTTCACGAAGGAGCTGGATATGCTCCGTCTGGACGTTTGGCTGACGATTCATGACCTGATGAAGCAGCAGGGCACCCTACGGCTGGACCCGCAGCTACTCGACCACCTGGCGCGGTCCAGGGAACGCTTTGCCGAAGGCGTTGACTACAACCGTTTGGCAGAGAGGGCCTGGGGCTTTGTGTATGACTGGTTGGTGCGTGACTTCTATCACGCGAGCGAAAAGTCGAAGGAGAAGTGACTCGGCAGGAGCGTCCGGTATTGCGATCCGACTTGTGGGACGGAACTGCTCAGAACGGTCTTAGGCGACAGTGGGTTTTCATGCGCTGCGCGAGCCGCTTGCAGCTCCTGCGGCACCCTCGCGGCCTTCAACTGCGCGGTCCGGGCTTCGCCCGGCGGTGCGCAAGCGGTCCTTGCCGGCGGCGCGAAGCTCTCACCAGAATTGATGAGGCATGGCCACTATCTGCCTTGGTTGCCGAGACCGATTGGCATTAGAGTGACATCCACACTCGAGAGCGAGGACGCCAAGCGCGGCCGTCCTGCGCATGGCTGGCGTGCGGCTAAGCGGGGGCCGCGCATCGAAGGAGAGATCCATGAACGCCACGTCTTCGGCGAGCCAAAGCGACTGGCTCATCGACTTCCCTCCCCCGAGATCGCTATTCTTCGACCAGGAGGCCCTGCGCGTCTACGAACGCGCCTACTACATCGGGCTGTCCACCGAGCCGGTGTCCGAGTCGCCGATCACGTTCTCGACAGTGGCTCTCGCCCTCCTCACGGGGCTGGATGACACGTCGCAGTGGTTCGCCCGACGCGCCAAGGTGAATGGGCCGTTCGCGGGGGCGGTCTCTTCGGCGAAGGGAACCACGATCATTGACCTGCCTCCTCTCACGCAACCGGCAGGCCGCCCGGCCCAGATTCGCCTGTCGAGTGACAAGCAGCTGCTCACCGCCTCGGCACGCGCGCTGGTGGAGACGGCGGAGGAATGGGCGACTCGGGTCGAAGGGACCGACATTGGCGTGCGACACCTGGTTGCTTCCTATGTGATCAATCCCCCTGCCGCCCACCGCAAGCAGATGAACGACTGGGGATTCAAGGAGCGCGCCTGGCGTGATGAGTTCTTCGATTGGATCACCACGCGATACACGGCGGAGTCGTGGAGCAGCGCAAGGCAGAAGGTGGTGCCTACCAAGGCACTGGCATCCTTCGAAGGGCACAAGATCAAGGGAGCAGCGCTTGCCTTCCCGGGAGATGCACAGACGATGCAGGTGCTCAAGCGTGCTGCCGAGTATCACGCCCGGCGGTCAGACACCTGGTTGCGCCTGCAGACCGTTTTCTTCGCGCTCGTGGACGAAGGTCGTGCCGACACCGACCTGGGGGCGGAAATCCTGCCGATCCTGTCCGCTGTGTCGCCGATCGAGAGTGCGTACGCAACGGCATTTGAGGCCTACTTGCCAGCTACGGCGACGTCGAAGGGCGTCATCCCCTTCGATGCCCTGGACATCAGCCCTCGTGTTCTCAACGGCCTGGAGACGGCGCGCGAGCTCACGCTTGCAACCCGCAACACTGGCGAAGACGTCGGCGTCCTCCATCTTGCGGGCGCACTTGTTTCCCGTCGTGTCGACGGCGACGACCAGCTGGCCGCAACGGGATTTGAGCCTCAGGCGTTGCGCCTCGCACTCATCGCGTGTGCCGCGACACAAGGCGAAAGCGGCGAGGTTTGGCGCGAAGCGCTCGGCGAAGAAGAGGCAGTGCCGATGGGCCGGCCTGTCGACCTCAACAGCGATGAGCCTGAAGCCGTCGTGCGCGCGGACCAGAAGTGGGCGAGTGACCCGTTGGGGATCCGCCCGGATGTGACATCTTTTGCGGCCCTCCTGGCCTCCAAGTCCCTCGAGCCGCCGTTGGCCATCGGGCTGTTCGGCCCGTGGGGCTCCGGAAAGACGACCTTTCTCAAGCGACTTCACCTGGCCATCGACGAACGAGCAAGCCAGGCCAAGGCGGCGCACGCGGCGTCGCAGCACGCGCCTTTCGTCAACAACGTGGTGCACGTCGAGTTCAACGCATGGCACTTCGCCGAAGACGCGCTGATCTCCAGTCTGGTGGACACCATCGTTCGGGAGATCAAGTCGTTCATCAAGAATGACTACCCACAGATAGGCGAAGCACTGGTCCGTCTCAGGTCGGAGACGGTGGAAACATCGCGCCGTCGGGTGGAGTCCGCGAGGCTGAACGAGGCCAGAGCGCGGAAGGCGGTTGCAGATGCGGCCACGGCCCTTTCCGAAAGCGAGGCCAACGCCCGCAAGGGCGCCGCCAACCTCCAAGTCGCCGTTCAGGTCGCGTGGGACGCGACGCTCAAGACCGTCGGGCAGTCCCCGGTGGTGAAGCAGAGCGGTGTGCTGGACAGCCTCGGCACTACCGTTTCGAACCTGGAGGATCTGCAGCGCCGCGTGCAGGCCATTCGGTCCCGTCCAAGGTCCATGTTGAGTCAGCTGGGCTGGAGGCGAACGCTGTTGTTTGCCGCTTTGGTGCTCGCACTCCCGGTCCTAGTTGCCTGGCTGGTACAGAACGTGCTCGAAATCGGAGGGCTGGGGCAGGCCCTCACCTCAGCCGGCGCGATACTGTCGGTCGTTGGAGTGTGGCTGCGAGCTGCGTCCGGGGCGGCAGCGAAGGTCGAGCAGGCCATTGCTGAAGTCACCCAGGCCTACGAGAAGCAGATTCAAAGCGATCCCAAGGTCGCGAACGCGCAGAAGCAAGTGCACAGTGCCGCCTCGGAAGCGGCCAGCGCGGCCGAGGAACTCGCGACTAGCGAGCGCGAGCTGCGCAGCGCCGAAGCTGACGCAGCCGCTGCCTCGCTGCCATCGCAGATGCTGACGCTCGTTTCCGGCCGCGCCGATGACATGACCTATGCAAAGGAGCTCACGACCGTCTCGATCGCGCGCGGCGATCTTCAGAAACTCAGTCAGATCCTTCGCGAGCAGGTGGAAGCGGCCACGGCTGCGGGATCCTCGGGCGCGAGGGCGGTGGATCGCGTGATTCTTTACATCGACGATCTGGATCGCTGCCGGCCCGAAGACGTCGTGCGCGTTCTTCAGGTCGTGCACATGCTGTTGGCTTTTGAACTCTTTGTTGTCGTTGTCGCCGTGGACGCTCGGTGGGTGGAGGAGTCTCTCAAGCAAAACTATCGATGGCTGGGCAGCGGCAAAGGTGCCGGCAGCAGCACCGAAGGCGTGGGCGCAGGCGGCGCGGCAGAGAGCAACGCCCGCGTCACGCCGCAGGACTATCTCGAGAAGATCTTTCAGATTTCGTTCTGGCTGGAGCCGATGACGGCGGGGCGGGCGGCGGAATACCTGAAATCGCTGGTGCGAACCGGTCCCCGGGATCCTGAAGACGGGATCCGCCTTCCCTCCGGTGCGGACGGCGCTTCATCGGCCCCGACGACGGACGGCGCGGGCAAGGTTGAAATCCGGCCTATCGAACTCGACTACATGCGCGCCTTGGCGACCTATGTCGGTCCCTCGCCTCGCCGGGTCAAGCGTTTCGTGAATGCATATCGGCTCCTCAAGGCGCGCATGTCCGATGCCGAGCTCAGCGGCTTCGTCACTGACCGCAGCACCGACGAAGGGGGACTTCGCTCCGGCCCGTATCAGCTGGTTGTCGGGCTGCTCGTCATCGGTACGGGCGCGCCATCCTCCGCCTCTCAGATCCTGAAGGAACTGGCCGAGCGCGATCCGCGCGACCGGATGGACGAGGTGATCGATTCGTTTCGAGAGCGTCAGCACCCCGATTGGAAGATGGCCGCTCAGGTGCTTGAGACGCTGGTGCGAACGCAAAAGGCGCGCGACGTGTCAGAGCTTCGCGGATGGGCACGAAGGGTTTCCAGGTTTCTGCTTCAGGGGCCGACGGTGGCGCTGCAGCACAGGAGCGTCGATTCTTAGATGCGCCGGCAGCTTGTTTGGCTGCGGCGGCTCGGGCTTGTCAGATGCCGAGCTCCGAGGGTGAGGACGGCCGGATCGAACGCAGCGCACACTGCCTTTGCGACAACACGGCAGATGACCGGTTCGTTGGACCTCAGCGTGCCGGCCCAGGCCTCAGCCTCTCGCATCGCGCTTGCGGCGGCACCGCACCGCACCGCAATTGGAGACACGTACCGTCACTCGTCGTGCGCGAATTCGCACGCGCAGTGGTCGGAGCGTCCTCAGTACAGGGCGACCGAAAAGGAAGAAGCCGTTGCAGGTCGATGCTTGCAACGGCTCTTCGCTGTTCTTGCGGAATGGACGGCTAGAACCCGCGACCCCCGGCGTGACAGGCCGGGGTCAAAGGATTCGTATTTGACATAACAAGCGCTTGTCAGACAACCTTTGTGTAGCGGCTGAGTAGTAATGTCCCGTTCTGGCTAAGTAGAGATGTCGCAAAGTCTGCGCCCCCGGTCTGGGGTTTGAGGTGCAGACATGGCGAACGACGCGGCGACCATCACGATGACCATGCGCGATACCGATCGACTCAAGACGGGTCCAGGCCGTGATGGATCGCATGGTACGCGTCGGTCAAGCCGGGCAGCGGCTGGGCCTGAGCCGACGACAGCTTGAGCGACTCGTTCAACGGTACACGGGCGATGGCGGGGCCGGTCTCCCAATGGCTGCTTCCCGCCGATGGTGACGTCCGCTGTGAGTCGGCTCTGGGCCCAAAGGAGTCCTTCGCTCTTTTCCAAAGCGGACGTCGACGTTGCCCCGGATGCCCTCCATCACATCGGTGGAACTGGGTTACCTAACGATGGTGTCTACGGCCAGAGAGACACGCGCAGCTTAACAAGAGCCGCGTGGTAGGTGGTGGACGGTCCGCTGCGGCCCTAGCTATCAAGGTCGAGATGCTTTTTTAGGACCGTCGAAGCATGCTGTTCTAGGGTCCCTGCTTCGACAAGTCGGTTCCGCAATTGTTCGCGCCACTCCGTTCGCCTCATGTGCCCTGGCGTCGCATTCACCGTGTCCTCGGTCAGCTTGTAGATTTCGTCGTCGGACAGTGCCATGTCGAGCGGAACGGAGATTGGCGGTACATACCAGGGAGTGGGTGCAAACAGTTCGATTCGATTGCCTTCGGGGTCAAGGAAATAGATCGACCAGGAGCCGCCATGGTTGGTCGGATTGAGGCCGGCGACACCCAGCGCCTCGACTTCCGAATGAAGACGGCGAAGTTCCGCGATCGAGATGACGCGGAAGGAAATCTGATTGACCGTGGAAGGCCTGTCCGGCATACGACCTGGAACGAGGACGATCTGATGATGCTCGTCAGGATTACGCGAGAGGAAGACAACATCGGCGCCTCGGATGTTGGCGCGGTCAGTCACCGAGAAGCCAAGGACGTCCTCGTAGAACTCGACCATCGCAGCCATGTCTGAGACATAGAGGCCCATGTGCGAGAAAGCCATCCGCGGTGCTGGGTCCATTTTGATCTCCGGTGGCGGCAACAGCCCCGGAGCCTGCCGCAAGGACATCCGGACGCATCGATGTTAGTCCCGTTGGCGGCCGACCGATTCAGGGGTGCCCCACGGCCTGCGCGCATGCGCGCGACGCGAATTCGGTCCAGTTCACCTACCAGCAAATTGAACGGCGACGTCCAAAGTCCGGTCTTGGCCGACTGTAGCCGGTCGCGGGCCATGGGCTGCGGTTTAGAAGGGTTGTCCGACACCTGCCCGGCGACGCGGCCGCTTGCGACGCTCACAACGGATCAAAGAGGGTGCGTTGAGTCGCCCGGTGACTAGACCGGTTGCAGAACCTCGATTGAGCACGGAGGCAAGACCGCATTGCATCAGACCTGGAGGATGAAGGGCCGAAGCCGCCGCTCAAGTCCGGCCGACATCGGCGGTCCGCCAGAACTTGCCGCGGTGTACAAGGTTGGCCATTCCGAGCCTCCGCAGCAGTGGCTTCTCACGCGAAGGTCCGACAAAAGACCAGGATGGAGTTGGGCGGCAGCGTGAGCTCAGCCGAGTGGTCGAATTCGTGCATCGGTACCGGGCTCGCCTCGACGGCTCCGGCATTCCCGACAACCTGTGGATTGACCCAGTTATCGTAGGCGTCGCTGTTGAAGGCTTCCAGCCAGCGCCCACCGGACGGGAAGCCCACGCGGTAGTTATACCGGGGCTGGTCGGCCAGGCTGACGACCACGACGACATCCTCTCCCACCCCAGGTACCCAACGGTGAAAGGCAAGGAAACGGTTGCCGTCGTGGGCATCAATCACGCGAAAGCCGTTGGCGCGCAGCGCCGGCAGGCGCCAGCGTAGCCGGATCAGCTCGCGGGTGCAGCGCAGAAAGTCCCGCATCGCCGGGTCTGGCGCCTCGAGCCCGGGCCAGAACAGGCGCAGCTCGGGGCGGTTCTCCAGATCATCGGACCACTGCTTGTCCTCGAGGAATTCCTGGCCCATGAACATCATCGGGATGCCGGGTGAGGTCAGCGTCAGCCCCATCGCGACGCGGCTGCGCGAGCGCGCAAACCACGAGCGGGGATTGGACGGATCCGCCAGCCTCGGGATGCGCGGCTCACGCCCTTTGGACGCATCCGGATCGCGCAGCACCACGTCGTGGTTCTCGGGACCCTGGACAAAGCGCCAAGCCTCGTCGAACCCTGCGGGCCAGAGGCTGTCGGCGAGCCGCTGCATCGGCAGCGGGTCGGTGCCGGGGGAGCTTGCCGCCCGCAACACATCGCGCACGGCGATGCGCAGCGTGTTGCTCAGCGTCGTGTCGAAGCCTGCCCCGCCGTCGCTGACGGGACGGACGACCCAGGGGTTCAGGTCCCAGTATTCGGCAAGCTGCAGCGCGCCGGCACGAAAGTAGCGCACGGTCGAGGTCAGGTCCTGGCAGAAGCGCCAGCCGTGCGGCTGGCCGTCGCGGTCGATCACGCTGACCTGGTCGTAGCGCAGGCCATCGATGCGGTACTCCTGCATCAGGAAGCAGGCATTGCGGATCAGGAAATCGCGCACTTCGGGCTTTGCGAAATCGAACACGCGCCCGCCGGCGTGCTCGCGCAGCCCGAAGTAGAGGGAATTCTCGAACCGCACGGGTAGTAGCTGCCCGTGCTGCCGGTCGAAGAAGTACAAGCTCTGATCGCCGAAGTCGCCGCCGGCATGGTTGTAGACCACGTCGAAGATCACTGCGATCCCTTGCACGTGCGCCAGATCCACCAGCGCCTTCAGCTGGTTCATCTCGCCCTTCAGGTCCGCTTCTGCATACGGCGACAAGCCCTTCGACGCGAGCATTGCATCGATCGATGCGACATAGGCAGGCAGTTCGGCGTCCGGCACCGCAAAGTTCGATTCCGGCGAGAAGTAGTCCAACCCGTTGTAGCCGAGGCTGAAGGTGGAGGGGAACTCCTGGATCGGCAGGAGCTGCAGGGCGGTGACGCCGAGGTCGGCAAGATACGGTAGCCGAGCCGCGACGTCGAGAAAGGTGCCGACCCCATGCGGCCAGCGCGGCGTCGAGTACGCGCCGACGTGCACCTGGTAGATGACGAAGTTCTCGAAATGGGGCGTGACGAAGCCAGTGTCGTGCCAGGAGAAATCCGGCCGCCGCAGAATGCATTCGCCGGAGCCCCATTCGAGCTCGCGCGCATAGGGGTCGCGCTTCCAGCCGCCGCCGGCGTCACCGACCACCCAGAACTTGTAAGCCTGGCGATCGCGCGCGCCCCGTACGAAGCCCCACCAATAGCCGCCGGTGTGCTGCAGGCGAGTACCGGGCGCGGGGTTCCACCCTGTGAAGTCGCTCAGCACGTGCACTTCGTGTGCGTTCGGCGCCCATACGCGGAATGTTGCCCCCTCCGCCACCAGGGTGGCGCCCATGGGCGTGTCCGGCCCGAGGTGTTCCTGCGTGACGGTGCCCATGTCAGTCGTGGCCGCCGAACACAAATAGCCGCACCCGGCTGTTGATCAGGCCGTCCTTCTGCACGACGGTGGCTCCCATGGCACCTCCTTACGTTTATCTGTACGCGGACGTCCGTCGAACCACACGGAAACGGCCCATACTGCGGAACGCCGGTGGGCGTGTCAACCTCCCTCTGGAGCATCATCGGAGAAACCAGTGGCGACGTTCGGCCGGCGTGTGGCAGAGCTAGCAATGGGACCTCAAGGACGCACGACTACTTGCTTCGCGGGGGTCAGAGGACGAGGGTCAGGACGGCGAAAAGCACCACTCCGACCACGCAGACGAGTCCGTCGAGCAGCATGGCGCTGCGGACAGCAAGACGAGGTATCCGGCCGGCAAACTCTCGCAGTTGGCCTGCTACCGAATGGCCGCGTGGAAGCATCGATGCGACAACAAGGCGGCCAGCGATGACCTGTGGACAGCCTGGGCTGCCAGCGAGAAGCCCGCCGCAAGACCATAGCGCCCTACGACGACCTCTTTGCCATCAAGCATTGGAGGCCGAGGAGATGGCCAAGCCCCCACGAGCTCGTCTGGGGCATTGGCATTCGGTGTGGAAGCCGAATCACTCCGAGCGTGCGCGACGTCGGTAGTGGACTTCCAGCACGCGCTCTTCACCCGGGCGCTGGAAGTCGGGATGGATGACCGGGTCGTTGGCCCTGGAAGGGCGGCCGCGCCGTGGGGCCGCAGCTTCCTTCAATGCGTTCGCCGCCTGCGAGATGCAAAGCGCGCCCGAGTTCAAATTGGTCGCACGAGAGACGCTGACCGAGAGCGCTGACCGGCCGGTGCGCCTGTTTGACGCCGGGAGCTACGCGCACCTCCTTAAGCCCATTGATGGGATGTGCACGACAAGGGACGCTACAAGCCGAAGCCGAGGCAGGTTGCGCTACTTTGGCGCTGCCGTGGGTTTGCTCTGCTGCCGGACGCCAAGGCCAGGGGATTGCCCTTCGTCAGGCTCGTCATTGCCGCCAACGCTCCTTCCCGATCGCTTGATAATCGGACGGCGTTACTGCCACTTCCACCTCCAACCCCGATGCCGTGCCCTACTCCCCTCTTCCACGTTCGAACCAGCGATATCCATGGCGTGGGGCTCTTTGCAATGCTGCCGCTGCCGGCGAACACCAGGCTGGGCACGTATGAGGGGCGGCGCATGTCACCGGCCGAAGTGGAGGCGACGGACTGGGAAAGCCATCTCACGTACCTGTTCGGGCTGTCCGATGGCACCGTCATCGATGGTGCCCAGGGCGGCAATGAATTGCGTCACCTCAACCATAGCTGCAGCCCGAACTGCGAAGCAGTGGAGACATGGGCGCCCGACGGCACGCTGCGCTTGGACATCGTCACCTTGTGCGACGTTCTCGCCGGCGAAGAACTGTGCATCGACTACGCTTTGGCCATCGACACGACCCATGCACCGGAGGCCTATCCGTGCGCCTGCTCATCTGTCGAATGCCGGGGAACGATGGCGGCATCGGCCTGACTGGTGTCGCCGTTCCGTGCGGAAGGAAACCCTGTTCGGGTGCGGGAAAGTTCATGCCGGGCTCTGCGGCGCGGTGAGCTGACGATGGTGCTGCGACGCAGAGTGCTCGCCTCTGCGCTGTCAGACGCCCAGGGCCTTGCCGTCGCTGCGCGGATCGTGCGCGCCCGAGAAGGCACCGGTGACCGGATCGATCACGATCGCGCCGGAGTGGCCAGCGAGAGGGCTTTGCGCAGGAAGCGGGCTCACTTCGTGCCCGCGTCGTGCCAGTTCCTGGAATACCGGCTCGCCAGCATCACTCTCCAGCTTCAGCGAATCGCGGCTGTCGGAGAAGGTCTTGCCGAGCAGGAAGCGTGGTCGCGACAGCGCGGTCAGCGGATCCATGCGGTAGTCGATCAGCCGCGTCAGGATCGTGGCCAGCGTTTGCGGCTGGCCGTCGGCACCCTGCGTGCCGTAGAGGATGTGCGGCTGGTCGCCGTTCCTCAGGTACATGCCAGGGTTGAGCGTATGGAACGGCCGCTTGCCGGGCTGCAGCCGGTTCGGATGCCCCGCCTGCAGGGTGAACGCCGCGCCGCGGTTGTGCCACAGGATGCCGGTATCCCCGACGATCACGCCGCTGCCCCAGTCGAAGTACAACGTTTGCAGCATGGCCACCGAATTGCGTTCGGCATCCGTGGCGGCAATGAAGACCGTGTCCCCGGTCTTGAAGGTGTCCGGCCAGGCCAAGGCCTTTTGCATCTGGATCCGCCCGGCGAGCATGTCGAGGTTGGCCTTTGACAGCAGCCTCACAGTCGGCACGTCAGCGAATTCCGGATCGGCGACGTAGCGGTTGCGGTCGATGAACGCTTGCTTCACGGCTTCCGCCAGCAAATGGTAATGGTCGGCACTGCCCTCGGCGATCTTGCTGAGGTCGAAGCGGTCCAGCACGCCCATGATTTGCAGCGTGGTGATGCCCTGCGTCGGCGGCTGGTGCGAGAGCAAGACGCCGTCGCGATAGGCGACACGCAGCGGCGCCTCCTCGCGCGCGTGGGTCTTCGCAAGGTCGGCCGCGGTCAGCGGCGAGCCGGCGTCTTTCAGGCCTTTTGCGATGCGAGCCGCCAGGCCCCCTTCATAGAAGTCGCGATGGCCCTTCACCGCCAACGTCTCCATCGTGTCGGCCAGTTGCAGCTGCCGGAACGACTGCCCCACTTCCGGCGCTTTCCCCGCCACCATGAAATGGCCCGCAATGGCAGGCAGACTCGCCAACTCCTGTTGGCGAAAATCCATCCAGAAGCGTTCCGACGGCGTCACCGGAAAGCCCTCGCGGGCCAATGTGATGGCGGGCGTCAAGAGCTCGGACCAGCTCTTCTTGCCGCCCAATTCGCTGCGGCTGATTTCAAACGCCTTGCCCAGCGTATCGACGTTGCCGGCACTGGTGAGCATCGAGGGCGCACCGCGCACCGGGATCGCGCCGACGTACTGCGGCAGTTCCATCGGCGCCTGGCCGATGCCGGACAAGGTTCGCACCTTGCCGTTGCGGTCACGGATGATCATGAATGCATCGCCGCCAAAGCCGGAGAAATGCGGGTAGGTCACATTGATACTGGCGCCGATGGCAATGGCGGCTTCGACCGCGTTGCCGCCGGACTTCAAGACATCAAGGCCGGCTTGCGTGGCCAGTTCATGCGGGCTGGTGACCATGCCGCGCATTGATCGCGCGAGGACATTTTCTGACCTGATTGCCGCGTCGCTACTTTTGGAAAGATCAATCAACACGGAGTGCCGTTAGAGAACGAGTTCTCGGCTAACAGCGCGTACATCCACTTCGAACTCCATACCCAAGACGGGTGGATAGCTCGGAAACAGCGTGAGGCCTACATTTGTTAGTCCGCTGCCTGCAAACACGGATGAAATCACAGCTTCAAGCGGATGCACGGTATAGATTTGCGCACCGTTCACAGATGACCACTCCGCGCCCAGACTAGTAACCCGCTGGCGCAGTGCCTGCATGATGAAAGCGGCCTTTCCTATAAGGCCTTCGGCAGAAACATCGGTGCCACCAAAGACACCACCTGGCGGTTCTTCAATAATTTCCGGTTTGCCAGAAATGACGAAATCAACGGGCTTTGCAATACTTTCTTGTTGGATTGGTGTCGTGAACGAGAAAGCAAACAGCGCACACTCCGTTGGGGGATTAAAAAGCGGGGCAAGATTGCTGCGCCCAATTGGGTATGGGATCTGACCAGAAAAACCGAGTGAGGTTAGAAGATCTACATAGTAATTGTTAAATTTATTGAAATCTGCGCGCGTCAAAGCGGCAGGTGAGCGCAATTCGCAGGCCGCCAGCGCAGTTAACGGTCGACCCTGCTTCTGCAGGTAGTCTGCGATGACGCGAAAGCCAGCGCCCAGAGCTTGCGGTTGCCGAAATCGTACGCGGTGCAGTTCATATCCTGGGAGTGCAGCCACACCCAGAGAGAACAAGCCACCAGGGATGAATTGGAAGCTACCAGCTTCATGAATGGTGACGTTTGACATTGGAAACACTCCCAAAAAAATTAGTCTTGCTGTGTAGAGACCAATACGGCAATGGCAGCACAAGGGCTTATTTGACACGGACTACTCACTGCCCTTCAGCAGGTAGGTGATTTCGTCTCGGTATTGCAGCACCCGAGCCGTCATCCGCGATAGCTTCGATTCGATAGGCTCTTTCGCTCATGAAGTCGCCGCTCCAGTCAGGATTCGGCCGTGAAGCCGACGCGGCGCACAAACGGGCCCCACAGGTCGGCGTCTGCCTTGAGGGTACGGCCGAAGTCCTCTGGACTGGGCGAGCCGATGACGTCCATACCAAGCGGTATGCCAGAGTCGATCATGTCCTTCTGTGCCAGTGCGGCGCGCACGGCAGCATGAGCACGATTTACCACGGTCGGAGGCGTATGAGGCGGCATGAACACCCCACTCCACTCGCGCATGTTGAGCTCTGGGAAACCCTGTTCGGCATAGGTTGGCACGTCTGGTGCGAAGCGCGAGCGTGTTGAGCCGGTGAGGGCGAGCAGACGCAACCGGCCGCTAGCGAGGTAGGGCAAGTAGTCACCCAGCGGGGACGAGAAAGAAGCGATCTGACCGCTTAGCAGTTCCAGAATGCCAGGCCCGGAGCCGCGGTAGGGAATTTGCCTCATAGGGACGCCGGAAGCCTTTTCTAGCAGGGCGGCAACCAAGTGGGGCATGGACCCGGCGCCCGGCGAGCCATAGTTGGCCAGGTTTGGGTTGGCCTTGGCCCAGTCCAGGAATTCGCGCAGCGTCTTGACCGAAGTGGGCACCTGCGGGCCGACACCGAAGCCATGCGAGTTGTACAGCACGGCGCTGATGGGTGTGACATCGTCTATCTTGTAGGGCAGCCGAGGGTAAGTGTGCGGGTAGATGATCAGCATCCCCGCTGGCGTGAGCAGCATGACCGAGCCGTCTGCGACGCTGTCTCGCAGTGTCGTGACAGCGATTTGTCCGCCCGCACCAGACCTGTTGTCCACCTGCACGTTGGCGGCGTAGCTGCCGCGCAGTTTTTCGGCCAGGCGCCGCGCAAACGCGTCCGTGGTGCCTCCGGGCGGAAAGCCCACGACGATGCGCAATGTCTCCACGGCCGGGGCCTGAGCATGGGCGGCCAGGGGGAAGCCCAGGCCGGCTGCGATACCGGTGGCGCCAAATGACTTCAGGGCCTGCCTGCGGGTGCTCATGGTAGATTCCTTCAGAGGGTTGAGACGATGGGGGGAAAAAAGTCTTGCCCTGAACTTTCTGGCTTAGGCCGACCATCGACTTTTTGGGCAGCTGGCGGACCATCACAGAACGGCTTCAGCAAGGCGTAGGTTGTTGTGTGCAGTGGCGTCGCGATGCCATGCATCTGACCGAGTCGCATCACCTCTCCGCTCAGTCCCTCCAGCTCAAGCCGATGGCCAGCGTCCAGGTCTCTTCGCATCGATGCGACGGTCTCTGGCGGCAGGGATTGAAGATAGCCAAGAACGTCATGGGCCACGGAAGGCGCAAATTTGACGCCTTCCGCAGTGCCTACTGCTATCACTTCATGTATTGACTGCTTGACAAGCTCCACCAGCCTGGCCTCGTGATAAACAATGCCGGCGGGTAGCTTTGAGATGCAGTTCAGGGCGGCGCTGGTCGCTAAACCAATGAACTTTGTCCACAAGACATTGTTGATGTCGTCAGCCAAGCTGGCATCAATGCCAACGTCGCGCCACAGCCGTACCAGCTCAGCAACAGGCGCTTTGACCTCGTGATCTGGATTTCCGAGAATGGCACGCTCAATGCCGCCATACGCTACTGACGCCGGGCCAGTCATTTTTGTCAGGGCGTAGACGGGGCCGACAGCGATCTGCGTCGAAGGCACCAAGGCACTGAGCACTCGGTATGCACTGATGCCGTTTTGAACTGCAACGACGACACCTGTTCGGGAAAGAGCAGGCAGTGCCGAGACGGCCGCAGCCTGGAGATCGTAGAGTTTGGTGGCCAGTAGCAAGACATCGACTGGCGCCAGTTTGGCGACGCTTTCGACAACGTCGACACTGTCCAATCGAAACGGAACGCGACCCACAGCCGTCAGCGGCTGATTCCTGAGTGCAAGCAGCCTGCTGCCGCGGGCAATGAATGTGACCTCAGCGCCAGCCATCTGAAGCCAACCACCGTAAAGCAGCCCTACCGCCCCGGCTCCCATCACTGCAATGCGCATTTCTGCCTCGATTCTCTTGAATTTTATTGAGTTGGGTTACCAGCTTTGCCAGCCGGTGCGGCTGCTACTCGTCTGTTGTCCTGCTGGCGTCATCGGCAGCCTTCAGCGCATCGCACTCAGTCGCAGATGTTGATGAAGAAAGAGTGCCATCAAAGATTCGAGCGTCGTTCGCTCATCGCTTTCGGCATGGACATCCACTGTGCGCGGATAGAAATGGTTAGCTCCCGGGATACGCACCAGTTGATGAACAAGCCCGACCCGCTGGATGTGCTCAACCGGGGCCACCATGCTCTGCAGTTGGGAAGGCAGATCGTTCTCGCCGACGAAGAGCAAGAGCGGTGGCTCGCCCGGTGCACCGAGGATGCACGACTCGGCCATGCTCAGCATGATGCGGCCAGACAGCGCGACGACGGCCGCGACGCCAGCGCCTTGGGCATAGGCAGCATTCATCGCGGCGGTTGCGCCGGCTGAAAATCCGGCCAATGCAATGCGGCTCGCGTCGATGCGAAAACGAAGCGCGCTGGCTCGCACGAACGCAACCGCTTGGCTGATGTCGTCGGCCGCTGCTTCGTAGGTATTGTTCATCATTTGCGGCGTGCAGGGCATCAAGCCTTCCTGCGCGCGCACGAAGTTCACGCGGTCGCTGTTGATCAGCGTGCCCGGCGGCAATGTCGGCGTCCAGCCCGGGTCTGGCGCTTCCTGCATCAACCGATAGTCGATAGCGAAGCAGACATAGCCGCGCCGCGCAAATTCGCGGCAATATTCAGAAGCCGACGTATTTCGCACCTCGCCCGTGGGCACCACATCGCTCTTGCGGTCGCCGCGCGTAAAGGCCCCGCCGCACGCCATCACCAGCGCTGGGCGCAGAGCGCGGCCATCGTCCACCGGTTCGTAAACGTCGAGTTGCAGTGCCCGGTAGCTCGCGGCCCCGCCTTCAGCCGTGTATTGAATACCCGCCATGGCGTATGTCAGGTCTTCGATGACGCGAACCTCATGGCACTTTGCGACAAATGCGTCGCCAGCAGATTGCGTGCTTGCAGGTTGATTCACGTTCACCTTCATTTGCTCTCCTGGTGCGGTTCGCGATGTGACCGGCCTTGCCACACCCGGGACCACACGCGGCTGCAAAAAGCCAGCAGCGATGGGAACCATCCCCGCTGGACAGCCTCGGTCTCGTTCGGATGCGACGCGGCGTCTGGCTTTGCGTCCAGCACGCCGGCCAGCGCAGCTTGCTCGCCACCAAGCCGCGTATTGAAGGCCACGAAAAACTCGTCTGCGATCTTGCGTGCTGACGCATCAATCAATCGGGAACCAATCTGCGCGAGCTTTCCGCCGACCTGTGCGTTGGCGCGATACGCAAGGCGCGTCGCCGCGCCTTCGGGCGTGAGCTCGACGCTGGCAGTCCCCTTGGCGAACCCTGCGACACCGCCCTGACCTTCAAAAAATATCGTGTATGAGGTCGGCGGCTTCAGGTCTGACAGACGCAGGCGGCCTTTGAAGCGGGCGCTTACAGGGCCCACCTTCACCGTCATCGTCACGGCATATTCATTGGGCGCTGTTTCCTCGATGGCCTCGCAGCCGTTGATGCAGGCCTTGAGCGTGTGCGGATCGTTCAGCGCCTGCCAGGTGCGTTGTAGCGTAGCGGGTATGAGTTGTTGTCCGGTGAGTTCCATCGCGTCGTCACTTCAACTCGGGCGCTGTTCAGGCGAGACCACGTCACCATCGAGCACCATCGGTTTGCCGTCCAGATAGACCGAACAGCCCGCAAGAGGAATGTCCAGATGCATGGGCGCGCGCCGGGTACCGCCGCCAGAGAGATTGGGACCGGTCGAAAACAGGAAGTTGCCAAGATGACCACGGCCGTCCTGACCCTCGATCTCTGCCTTGTCAAAGTATTTCAAAGCGTCCCAGCGCGAATTGCGGCTGAGCCCCCAGCCGAGATGCGACACGGCGAACACCTCGGGATTGCGATAGGCATCCAGCGTGGCCTTCAGCAACTTCGCATCCATGCCGCCTTCGATGGCGGTGATGTAGCCGTTCTCCAGGTGCAGCGTGATGGGTGCATGCACGTACTCCTTCTGCGGGAAGATCATGTCGCCGGCGTCAATCACGACCGTGCCCTGCGCCGAGCCGTCGTTGCTGTAAGTGACGACAAAGGCGCCTGGGCATTGATCCCAATGACCGGGGTCGTCGGCAAAGCCGTATTGGCAATTGCCATTGAGTTCGCCTAAAGCGACTTCAAAGTCGGTACCCGCGGGCGAGGTTACGCGCATCGTTTTCGCCGCGCGTATGCAACTTTGCGCATGCTGGACGCGCGTCTTGTCAGACGCTTGGGGCAACATGCGCAACAGAATTTCAGGCGGCTCGACAGCCGTCAAAGTGCGCACGCCGTCTCGCCCGAGTTGGCGAAACACTGGATCGTGGCTGTGCGTCAGGTCAACAATGAGCCCGGCGGCGCGCAGCGCCGGCAGCGCCGATGCCGAGACACGGTGCGGATTGCCGACTTCGACATAGCTGACCGCAGCACCCATGTCATCGAGCACCCGCAGCGCTACATCCTTGTAGCGATTGCGGCCACTGAGCGAGCCCAGGACCACCACTTTCTCTTCGGGACTGACCTTGCTCAGCGACATCAGGTGATGCCATGCCGACTGAAGACTCTGACTGGACATTTTGATTGCTCCTCAATAGGGATTTCAGGGCGCCGTACGTTTCTCGATATCCGCCCGGAACAAGTGGTCCAGCGTTCTGTAGTCGGGCGGTGCCGCATCGATACGCTTGCCGTGGCGGATCACGACGCGGCCTGCGCCGCGCCGTGCAAACAGCTCGCTGTGGCTGCGCTCGCGGAACAGCACCAGATCGGCAGGCGACCCGACGCGCAGAACGCCACCTTGAACACCCATCGCCTCGAAGGGCCGGCGAGTGATCGCGCCGGGCCACCCAGCGAGATCGGTGTCGAGATGCCCAAGCCGAATGCCACCGCCCAGAACCTCCAGCAAATCGAGGTCCCCGAATGCGTGATAAGGATCGCGGCAGTTGTCGCTGGCCAATACCACCGGCACGCCGGCGGCCTGCAGCTCGCGCAGAAGCGGAATGCCGCGCCAGCGCGGTGTCGCCCCGGGCCGGCGGCCTTGCAGATACTGGTTCACCAGGGGCAGGCTGACGAGCGTGATGCCGGCGTCCTTGACGAGCCCTATGGTGCGCGCCGCCACGGCGTCTTCCTGCACCGAAAGACTGCAGCAATGACCGCACACCACTCGGCCCTGGAAATCGGCGCGCATCACCGCCTGTGCGATTTGCGCCAGCGTCGTCGAAGCTGCCGCACCGTTCTCGTCAACGTGCAGATCGACGTTCATGCGCCGCGCCCGGGCCAGGCCGAACAGCCGGTCCAGCCGACCGTCGAGCGGCTGGGTGTCGTCCCCGTCACTCAGGCGAAACGTGACGCCGCCGAGGAGGCCGCCCGACTCTTGAACCAGGCCGACGAGTGCGGCGTTGCGCCCGTCGTCGTAGAGGTCGGTGCTGACGAGGGCGACGGCCTGCAATTCCACCCGGCCCGCCCAGCGATCACGCAGACGCCGGAAGACGTCGAAGCTGATGCGTTCCTGGCTCGGCACGTAGCAGTCGAGGTGCGTGCGTATCGCCGATGTGCCGTGCGCGTAGGCCGACATGAGCGCGAATTCGAACCGCGCTTCGACGTCCTCGGTGCGCCAGTAATGGGTCGTGTCGGCACGCACGTGGGTGCGTGCGCTGTCGATGGTGCCGTCCGGGTTGTGTGCACGCGGCCAGATGTGGCCCTTGTCCAAGTGGGTATGCAAGTCAGCGAAGGTGGGCCAACATTGGCCGCCATCGGCATCGACCAGGGCGCCGTCGGTCGGAGATCCGGCCGGCAGAATTTGGGCAATCGTTCCTTGGTCCAAGACCAGATCGACCCGCGTCAGGCCGCTGCAGCCAGCCGGCTCAATTGAAGGATCGAGAAGGCCTCGCGGCACATTCACATTCGCCAGGTGGACGCGCCCGGCGTCTGGCCATTGCAGATTGTTCAAGGTGTTGTTCATTGAAGCTCAAAGCGCCTGGAGACGCCCCAGCGCCTTCAGTATCCGCACCGGGGTCATCGGCACGTCGGTCACGCTGGCGCCCAGCGGGCGCAGCGCGTCATTCACGGCATTCATCACCGCGCCCACCGAACCCGATGCACCCGCTTCGCCAGCGCCCTTGGCGCCCAGGCTGGTGTGCGGCCAAGGTGTTTCGATGTGCTCAACGACGATGTCGGGCAGGTCGCCGGCAACCGGCACGAGGTAGTCGGCCAAGGTGCCGTTCGTCAACTGCCCTGCCCCCGCATAAATCAATTCCTCATAGAGCGATTGACCTATGCCTTGGGCGATGCCGCCGCGCACTTGCTCAGACAGGAGCAAAGGGTTCACGACGACGCCGAAGTCATCGACCGCCCAGTGCTTCAACAGCCGCACGAAGCCGGTGTTGATGTCCACTTCAACGTGGCTGGCCTGGATGCCGTTGGTCGGAACAACCGACGGCCAGTCGTGCCCCAAATGCATCGACAAGGAGAAATTAATCTGCGGACCCGGCGGCAGCAACTGCGGCTTGAAGTAAATGACCTCCGCCAATTCAGCGAGCGTCAGGCGCAGGTCGGGCGAGTCAGCGACTGAAAACACACCGCCCTGAAGATCGAGTGCGTCCACTGAAGCCCTCAGGTAACCCGCCGCCGCGCTGAGCACCACTTGGCGAAGTTCGCGCGCAGCCTTCAGCGCCAATTCGCCACCGACCGCCGTGCCGCGCGAGGCACGCACCCCCGAACCGTAAGGCGTGGCCTGGCTGTCACCCGAAACCACGCGTATGGTTTCGGCAGGCACGCCCAGCCCTTGGGCGACGATCTGCGCGACGACTTCGTGCGTGCCTTGACCTTGGTCCGTGACCGTGATGGCGCATCGGACAGCACCAGACGGGTCGATATTCAGCGTGATGCCGTCCTGCGCAGTGGCCTTGCGTATGTGCGCCGATGTGGGCGCATTGGTCGCCGTGCGTTCAACGAAACATGCGAAGCCGATGCCGCGGTATATGCCGCGAACGCGAAGCGCCGCATGCTCGGCGCGCAGCGCCGGAAGATCGATCAACTCACACAGCCGGCTCAAACATTTTTGATGCGACAACGCTTCAAGCGGCACGCCCGTGCGTGTCACCAGCGGGTAGGCGTCGTCAGGCGCCAAGTTGCGACGGCGTAATTCCTCGGGCGCCAGCTTCAGCAGCGCTGCAGCCTTGTCGATCAGGTGTTCGGTAATGGCTGCACCCATCGGATGGCCGACGCCCCGGTACTGACCCACCATGGTCTTGTTCTGGAAGACGACGTCGAGGTCGCCGCTGACACGCGGAACCATGTACGGCGCCATGGCAATGCGCAGCGCCTCGTCGCCTTCCTGAACGCTGGAACCCGGGTGCGTCGAGTACGGCCCTATGGCCAGCAGGCAGCGCGCCTCCCAGGCGAGGAACTTGCCCTCGTGGTCCAAGGCCAAGCGCGCCCAGAGGTTCTGTTCGCGCGCGTGAATATCGCTGATGAAAGACTCCATGCGATCGGCCACGAATTTGACCGGCCGACCCAGCAAGCGCGAGATCGCGGCGGTCGCGATCTCGTCTGCATAGAGATGAATCTTGACGCCAAACGATCCGCCGATGTGAGGACAAACGACACGGATGCGCCCTTCCGGAATGCCAAGGTGCATCGCATAGAGCGAGCGCAATTGGTGCGGTGCCGTGTGGCTTTGATGGATGGTGATGCTGTCGTCGCCTGGCAAATAGCTTGCGACCACGCCCCGTGTCTCCATCGAGCATCCTGTGAGGCGGTGGAAACGGAAGTTGTCTTCGACGACCAGCGCGGCATGGCGAAAGGTCTGATCGTCTATGGAGTCGCCCAGGTGCGCCTGGTACGCAAGGTTGCTGTCCAGGTCACGGTGCGCGCGTACCGCGCCGTCAACGAGTGCCAATTCGAGTTCGCAGGCGGCGTCCTCGGGTTCCCATTCAACCTCGATCAACTCGACCGCGTCTTCCGCGATGGCGCGGCTTTCCGCGACAACCGCAACCACAGGCTGACCGACGAACACGACTCGGTCGGTGGCGAGGCAGGTCTGCTCGCGCGTGGTCAGACCGGGATAGGTCTGGGACGTGACCCAGGACTTGCAATGCGGTGCCACATCGGAAGCAACGACGACGCGCACGACGCCCGCCAATTGCGCTGCCTCGTCAACACGGATCGATCGGATCTCGGCCTTGGCGTACGGGGAACGCAGAAAGGCGACGTGAAGAACTCCCTGAACCGCAACGTCGTCGATATATTGACCGCGCCCTTCGACCAGCACTCGGGCGTCGGCACGCGGACGGGAAGCCCCGATGCCAGACTTCTTGGTTTGATGTGGATTCATGGCCTGCGCTGCAGATCAAGCTCGACGGCGTTCACGATTGCTTCGTAGCCTGTGCAGCGGCAGAGGTTGCCGGACAGGGCGTCACGGATCTGCTGGCGCGTCGGCGTTGGCGTCTTGGCAGTGAATTCGGCCGCCGTCAGCAGCATTCCGGGCGTACAGAAACCACATTGGAGCGCGTTGCACTCGACGAACGCGTTTTGTAGCCCTCGGACGCGTCCGCTTTGCGTTGCACCTTCTATGGTTTCCACAACGCAGCCTTCCAGTTGCACGGCGAACATCAGGCAGCTGCGCACGACCTCTCCGTCAACGACCACCGTGCAGGTGCCACAGACACCGTGTTCGCAGCCGATGTGGGTGCCCGTCAGGCCAAGATCATGGCGGATGAAGTCCGCCGCGCTCGTGCGCGCGGCGACCGAACAACGCCGGACCTGGCCGTTGACCGTCAAGGTGACGGCATGAAATTCGTCCATCAGGGGGCTCCGTGCGGTATGGGCTGGGACAGGGACTGCAGGCAACGACTGACCAACTCGGCTGCGAGGCGTTGCTTGAACTGGCCTTCTTCGCCATCGTCAACGTGGGGCGCGAAATCGGTGGCGATGGCTTGCGCAAGCGCGCGGCGATCGGGTGTGCCTCGGCGGCTCGCCCAGAGCGCTGGCAATGCGCTGAGCAATAGCGGCCGGTCAGCAATACCGAACGCCACCCATTCAAAAACGTCCTCTCCCGCGCGCGGACAAACGCTGACAGCCAGACCAGCGATTGCGAAATCGCCGTGGCGACGCGAGATTTCATCGATGGCGAAACGTGCGCCTGGCAACGCCTTCGGGATGCGCACGGCGAGCAAGATTTCGTCGGCCTCAACGGCCGTCGTGAAGGGCCCGTGAAAGAATTCTCGCGCCTTGACGAGTCGCGTGCCGCGTGCCGATCCGATCTCCATCGTGGCGTCCAGCAACACAGCGCAAGACGGAAACTCCGCGGCCGGGTCCGCTTGGCACAGGCTGCCGCCAAAGGTGCCTCGGTTGCGAATGGCCAGGTGCGCAACATGCTCGACCGCCAGTCGCAGCAAGGGTGCATGGCGCGCAACCAAGAGGCTCGTCTGCATCTGGTGATGGCGCGTGAGCGCACCGATGCGCAGTTCACCGTTGTCCTCGGAGATGAGCCGCAAGGCGTCAATCCGGTTGATGTCGATGAGTACAGCAGGCGAGCTCACCCGAAAATTCATCATGGGAACGAGGCTCTGGCCGCCGGCCAATACCTTCGCGCTATCCCCGTGCTTCGCAAGAAGCGCATAGGCCTCATCAAGCGTCGTCACCGATTCGTACTGAAAAGCTCTGGGTTTCACGCGGCCCACTCCAAGTAGGTGACGACGGCATGCGCAGGCATCACGAGGCACCAACCGGTGGACGAATGGCGGCGCAGCGGATCGTGCGCTGACGCACCCATTCGTTGCCCACGATGACGCCGATCGCCATGCGGCGAAGCTTCGGCGGCAGGCGCGCCAGTTCGCCATACCAGCTTGAAACGGACTGGACCCATTCGACGAATGGTCGTTCGCCGCGCTCCCATTCGGCGATACCTGCCGCCACATCGTCGTGCCGCGTCAGTGCGTGTGCGAGGGCCAGCCCCGAGGTCATGGCCACACCGCCGCCCTGGCCCAGGAAAGGCGGTTGCGCACTGGCTGCGTCCCCGATCAAGGCCACCCGACCGGATGACCACGCTTTCAAACGGATGACCTCGAACCAGTCGCTCTTGCCGTTCGACGGAATGCGCTCTATTAGCCAGGCGAGATGAGGGAAGGTTGCCAGCCATGCGCCACAGTCATACGGTGCATCGGAGAGCGGATCGCTCCGCAGCGTCGTCAGTTGCACATAGGCCTTTTCCCGCGTGCACGGCGCGTAGAGCAGCCGTCGCCCGCGATTCCAGTGTTCGCTGACGACGCTGCGCACCGGATCGTCGGCCTCCCAACGCTCGCGATCGATCATGATGCGATAGCCGAACTGACCGACTGAACGGCGCCAGCGCAAGAGGCCCAGACTGTCGCGAACGCGCGAATTGATGCCGTCGGCACCAATGATCAGATCGCCCCGCAGCGACGTGCCGTTGGCGAATTTCAATTCACCCTCGGGATCGGCACCGATGACTGGTATGCCGAATGAGATCTCGCCACCAGCCTCGATGAACCCATCGCGCAGGGCCGTCAGCAAGGAATGGCGAAGCGGGATGTAGCAGCGTCCGCTCTGCGAAATGCTCTCGAAGCCCATCAACTCGCCGCGGTCGCCGCGACGCTCACGCCGCTGAACCGGAATGGCGCCTTCGATGACTTTGGCATAGACACCCAGCGACTCCAGAACACGCAGGCCGTTCTCCCAGATGTAGATGCCCGCGCCCAGGATCCGGATCTCGTCACTCTGCTCGAACAGCTGCACCTTCCAACCGCGTTTCAGCAGGGCGAGCCCCGTGGCAAGCGCCCCTATCCCTGCTCCTGCAATCAATGCCTTGCGGTTCGACATCGCCGAGTCCTTTGTGCTGAATGGCACCTGGGCGACCGACGGGGTCGCTCTACCTATGGCGCCCAAGCATGTTATCGTGGATTTCTAGTTTTGTCGATAACTATGAAGTTTGTCGAGTAAGCTGGCCCGAATCCTGCGTGCGGCGAGCGCCATGACAATCCGACTTGGACCGACCCACCCGCTGCGATTTGCCAGCGTTCGGTCCGCCTGCAGAAGCGGTGCAAGACGCTCGCTGCGACGGCCGGCCGATGCGCGACATCGTGGGCAGGGTCCTGTCGCTCGATGCCGGCCCTCCTCGTGTTGGCGAAGAAGCGCCCCACGGGGCAATGCAAGCGGCGGGGATGCGCGCACCTTGAGCGCGCGCGATGACCCAAAACAGGGCGAACTCGAGAGCCACCGACCAGCGACTGCCGTCGAGATGTACCCGGGCCGACTTTGCCCCCTCATGAAGATCGTCCCGCCGCACCAAAGTGGCACTGTTGGGTGGCATTGATCGTCACTTCCTCCTCATTCCTTCAACAACCGCTCAGGAGTCCTTATGACAGGCAAAGAAATTGTTTCGAAGACGAGGCGCACAGCGCTGTTAGGAATGGGCGCCTTCGCATTGGGCGGGAGAGCCAGCCTGGCTGCCTCCGACGATCCAATTGTCTTGACCATGTATGGAGGAGCGTCGGAACGTGCCTTCCGTGCCGCCTTGCTTGAGCCGTTTGAAAAGGCCACGGGGATCAAGGTGATACCCAAGCTGGGCTCGCCGAGCGAGTGGCTGACCAGCGCCATCGTTAACAAGCGCAAGCCGGAGATCGACATTCTTTGGCTTGGATTTCCGGAATCCGTACGTGCTGTCGCCGAAGATGTCGTGCAGCCCCTGTCGGAGGAAAGAATCCCGAACATGAAGAGTGTTCGTCCCCGTCTGAAAGACCTCTACGACGGAAAAGGCGTGGGTCACGAGTTTGTCAGTTTCGGCATCGCTTACCGAACTGATCTCGTCAAGGCGCCGCCCAAGTCCTGGGCGGATCTGTTCTCACCAAGCTTCGCCAATCAAATTGCCCTGCCTGACATCGTCTCGCCCGGTGGATGGGAATTGTTGATGATGGGCGCCAAACTGAACGGCGGCAGCGAAAGCAACCTCGACCCCGGACTCGCCGCAGTGGAGAAGATTCGGGGCGGGGTGAAGCGCTTCTACAAGAATCAGACCGAAGCCGCCAATCTCCTGGACACGGGGGAGGCACCTATCGTCGGCGTGATTTCCGATTTTCGCGCGTATGCCATGCAGGACGCCGGCAAGCCGATAGGCTTCGTACGCCCTGCCGAGGGGGCGATCCCGTCCCTGGTCTCATTCCATATCGCAAAGAATACGGCCCACACAGAGAAGTGCGAGAAATTCATAGACTTCGCACTCTCTGTGCAAGGCCAGACCGCGTTTTGCAATGAGCTCGTTTGCGGCACGGCACGGCCGGACATCGCGCTCAAACCGACAGCTGCTCAGCGTGTCACGCCGTTTGAAAGTTTGATAATTTTTGACTGGCGCAAGGTTCTGCCGAACACGCGCAGGTACGTCGAGACGTGGAACCGTACCATCGCGCGCTGACAAAATGAACCGGCATTCCAGTGGCGCGCTTTACCTGCTCGCGCCCGCATTATTGATGGTGGTGGTCCTGCTCGGGCTGCCACTGCTGATGATTGCGGTCAACAGCTTCAATCACGCAACTTCGCCGGGCGAGCTCTCGCTGAATTTATCGATTGAGAACTACCTCGACATTTTTCGCGATGATTTCTATCCCCGCGTACTGGCGCGCACGCTGATGTCGTCTCTGGCGATCACGGCGCTGACGCTCGTGCTCGGATTTCTGCTGGCATTGAAATTGTGGAAATCCAGGCCACGCGCGCGCATGCTGCTCATGATGATCGTTGTCGCCCCGCTGCTTATCAGCGTGGTTGCGCGAACTTACGGCTGGTTGCTGGTCCTGGGTGAAAAGGGCGCGCTGAACGCGCTCCTTTTGAAGGTAGGCATGGTCGATCACCCTGTCAAATTCCTGTTCAACGAGGGTGCGGTGATATTCGGACTGACCCATCTGCTCGTCGCCTTCCCCGCCCTGTCCATACACGCTTCCCTGGACCGCGTGACCGACGAAATTCTGGAAGCTGCGCAGATGGCCGGAGCCAGCGCTTGGCGAATCTTTGCCGACATTCTGCTGCCGATGACGATTCCGGGCGTGGCCGTTGGCGCCACCTTCTCGTTCACGCTTGCGATGTCGGCCTTCGTTACGCCGGCATTGATGGGCGGCGAACGCAGCGCCCTGGCGCCGCTCATCTACCAGAAGTACATCGTTTCCTACGACTGGGGCTTCGGAGCCGGGCTGGCGATGATCTTCCTCATTGCAGCACTTGTCGGCACTGTCGCCATCACAGCTGCGCTCACGACCCCATACCGGAAGCGTCTGGCGGCCCTGCGCTTGAACACTTGAGATTCTCACTTGAGATGAATGCTTCCTTCCTTCGGATTTCCTTCAACGCCGTCGTCGTCATCTTGCTGGTGTGGATACTCTTGCCGCTGGTGGCGATCGTGGCGGTGTCCTTTGGATTTGACGCCGCGCTGAGTTCGACCCAAGCCCTGACTTTCAAATGGTACACAGCGGCTTGGGAGGTCGCTTCATTCCGCTCGGGCATCTTGACCAGTGCCTTAGTGGCGTGCTGTGCGACCCTTGTCGCAACTGTCGTCGGCGTATCTGCAGCCATCGGATTGAACCGCTGGACTTCAAGCTGGAAAAGCACGGTCGATATGGTCCTGCTTTTACCTGTCCTTGTGCCCGGTCTTGTGACCGGCATCGGCCTTCTGGAAGCGACCGCGCTTGCCGGTTTCGACCTTGGCCACGGCCGGCTGATTGCTGGGCATGCATTGGTCATCATGCCCTATGTCATCCGCACCACCTACTCATGCCTGATGACGCAAGGCAATACGCTTGAAGAAGCCGCGCGCACGCTGGGGGCGAAAGAGCTGCGCATCCTGCTGGAAGTGACGCTGCCCCTTGCGCGTCCCGGCATCATCGCGGGCATGGTATTCGCCTTCATTATTTCGCTCGACGAAGTTCCCGTTTCCTTATTCCTCGCGGACGCCCGGTCCAATACCTTGCCGCTGGCCGTTCTGTCATATCTCCAATACAACTTTGACCCGGCGATATCGGCGATATCGGCGGCACAAGTCATCTTGACCGTCGCTGCCGCGCTGCTTCTCGAGCGGATGTTCGGACTTAAAAACCTGTACGGAGCAGAGCATGGCCGCGCTTGAGTTGATGAAGGTCGGAAAAATCTACGATGGTTATCCGGTGGTTGACGGCATTTCCATCACGGTACCTTCCGGTGAGATCCTTTCCTTGCTGGGCCCCAGTGGCTGCGGAAAAAGCACGACGCTGCGCATGGTTGCCGGACTGGCGAGCGCGGATGAGGGAAAAATCTTGATCGGTGGCCATGACGTGACCAACAAGGCGGCGGCCGAGCGGGAGATCGGCATGGTGTTCCAATCGCTCGCCTTGTTTCCACACATGACCGTTGCAGAAAACGTCGGATTCGGCTTGAAATGCAAGAGTTTGAGTCCGCGCGATCGAACCCCAAAAGTCAACGCTGCACTCGAACGCGTGCGCTTGGGCGGCTTTGAAGAACGCATGCCCGGTCAGTTATCTGGCGGGCAGCGCCAACGCGTTGCTTTGGCCCGCGCCATTGTCACCGACCCGAAACTGTTGCTGCTGGATGAGCCCTTCAGTGCGCTGGACCGCAAGTTGCGCGATGAGATGCAACAGGAAGTGCGCGATGTCATTCGGTCTGTTGGCATCACCGCCCTGTTCGTCACGCACGATCAGGAGGAAGCCATTCGATTGAGTGATCGGATTGCGGTCATGCAAGGCGGAAAAATCATCCAGATCGGATCGCCACGCGACATCTACGAGCGGCCGAAAACACAGTTCGTGGCGGAATTCGTGGGGTCGCCCAACCTTCTGCCCGTCAAGCTGGGTACGAACTTGACGACCTTGGACGGTATCGCCCTCGAGCCTTGCGACGCCGAAGTCCATCAAACGCGCGCAGCAGGCCGATATCTGCTCAACGTGCGCCCGGAACGCGTGCGCCTGCATGACGAAGCACCCGCCAACGGGCAACCAGTCACCGCGACGATCAGCTCATGGGTTTATGAGGGCGGATTCACGACCTATCGCGTGGCACTCGCGGGCAGCCCAGGTGTCACGTGGACGGTGCGCGAGGCGACCAGTGAGGCGGCTGAGCCCAGGGTAAAGGGGCAGCCTGTGTTTCTTTCTTGGAACAAGCGGGATGCGCACATGATCGCGGATCAACAGGCGGCCTAACGCAGGCTGCATTACGCGGGCCGACAACGTTACATCAATTTCCCGGAGAGTGAACATGCGGGTTGTCGTGATGGGCGCAGGCGCCATCGGATTGCTATACGGCGGGTGGCTGCAGAAGGCCGGCGCCGATGTTTGCTTCATCGCGCGCGGAGCGCGTTTGGAGGCCCTGCGGCGCGGGGCCTATCGTCGCCACGGGCCGCCTTCGGTTTGGATTGGACAAGATCGAGGTCGTCGAGGATCCGGCACACGCCAAGCCTGCGGATGTCGTGCTGCTTGCGGTCAAACTCTACGACGTCGAAGCAAGCGCCAAGGTGGCGCTTGCGGCGTTGAAGCCCAACGGTGCCCTGGTCGCAATCCAGAATGGCATCAACGTCTATCGAACGCTCAAGCCCTTGTTGCCAGCCCGGCGCGTTGCGATCGGGTCTGTCTATTCCGTGACCAAGCTGCTGTCCGCCACCGAAGTGACTTACGGCGGAGCGGAGCGCGCCATCCTGGGCAACCCGGAATGCGCACTCCCGCCGGTCGTCGAAGAGATGGTCGAACATTGGAAGGCAGTTGGCGTCGAAGCAAGGATCGCAGCCGACATCAATGAAGTTCTCTGGACGAAATTTGTGGGTTTGGCGACGGGCGCCGCCATGAATTGTCTTTCCAGATTGCCTGCGGGCGTGATTTATCACGACCCCGATCTGGTAGAGATCGTGCAGCAGTCGATTGCAGAGGTGATCAGACGTGGGCAGCGCTGTGGGGATCAAACTTCCAGCAGGCACCGCAGAGAACACCCTCGCGTTCCTGAAGTCCTTCCCACCGGATGCCGTGGCATCGATGCGAATTGACCTCGACGCAGGCAAGAGACTGGAACTGGACGGCATAAGCGGCGAGTTGGTCCGTCTTGGCAAGGAACATGGCGTTCCGACGCCGATTCACAAACTTGCCTACGCGGTGCTCAAACCATTTCGGGATGGAAGGCCCACATTGAACAGGACCTGATCTCGGTCCGCGCCGACTCAGCATGTCTGCCCTATGCCCTGGGCGATCAGGCCATGCTGTCGTTACAATGCTGTTTTGTCGATAAAAATAAATTCCGCCTGAACTTTGCCCAGTGCCCGACGGACACCCGCGTTGCATTGACAGCCAGGCAAATTCCGCAGCCCTGATGGAGACCAGAGCGATGAACGACAGCTTAGTGGACGTCGCCGAGCAACGCTTGCGGCACGACATCGTCAACAGCGTGTTTGAGGCGGGAGCAAAGCTGCGCGTTGAAGAGTTGAGCCGGCGTTACACGATGGGCGCGACCCCGGTGCGCGAGGCGCTGTCGCGGCTAAAGACCGAAGGGTTGGTCGAGCTTTCCAACAACCGCGGCTTCCGTGTCCCGCCGCTCACGTTGGAAGACTTGATCGACATTGCAGTCAGTCGCGGAATCGTCGAGAGCGAAGCTGCCATGGATGCGATGCTGCACAAGGACGAAGAGTGGGAGATCAATCTCATTTCCGCGATGGAGCGCCTGCGTCGCAGGGCAACCGCCGACTTGGCAATACCGGAAAATCACGCTGCGCTCTTTGATGCCCATCATCAGTTCCACGCGGCGATGGTTGCAGGCAGCCAATTGAAGCGCCTGCTGGTCGTGCAGGCATGGCTGGAACAACAGCAGAGCCGATACTTCCGCCGCCTTCCGGCTGCAGCACCGGGCTGGAGCGCCCAATTCGTTGCGAGCCACGAAGACCTCCTGGCACTTGCGCTGGGCGAGCGTGATCGTGCGGATCTGTTTGCAAGCGCGTTGCGAAAGCATGCGCTGCTGTCGACCAAAACGCTTGGGAATGGCGATGTGTTTGGTGTTCGGGAGTAGACCACTTCGTTTCGGGGTCGGTGTGCTGCTGGCCACCGCTCCAGTAGCTGCGCTTGTACTTGCTCGCAGGATTGATGACGCCGGCGATGTGGCCGCTGGCGCCGAGCACGATTGCGACGCGCAGCCGGACCAACTGCGTCGTCGCGTAGGCCGAGCGCCACGGCACGATATGGTCTTCCTTGGTCGCCAGCACGAAGCTCGGCACGTCGATGCGCCCGAGGTCCACCGGCGTGCCGCACACCGTCAGCTTGTTCGGCACGCGCAGATTGTTCTCGAGGTACATGTTGCGCAGGTACCAGGAGTACATAGGACCAGGCAGGTTGGTGGCGTCGGCGTTCCAGTACAAAAGGTCGAAGGCCTCGGGCTGTTTGCCCTTCAAATAGTTGTCGATGACGTTGGGCCAGATCAGGTCGTTGGCGCGCAGTGTCTGGAAGACGAAGCCGAGCTCGGCGCCGGGGTAGATGCCACCCTTGCCGATGGCTTGCTCGCGCTGCCGAACCCCCTGCTCGTCGATGAACACGCCCAGGTCGCCGGGCTCACGGAAGTCGAGCAGTGTCGTCAGCAGGGTCAAGCTGGCCACGGACACGTCGCCGCGAGCGCGCAGTACGGCCAGCGCAGACGACAGGATCGTGCCGCCGACGCACCAGCCGACGGCGTTGACCTTGTCTGCACCGCTGACTTGATGCGTCACAGCGATCGCCTTCATGGCGCCGCGCTCGATGTAGTCGTCCCAGGTGAGGTGGCCCCAGCTGGCATCGGTGTTGCGCCAGGACACCAGGAAAACGGTCTGCCCCTGCTCGGCGGCATAGCGCACGAACGAGTTCTCGGGCTGCAGGTCGAGGATGTAGAACTTGTTGATACAAGGCGGCACGATCAGCAGCGGGCGTGCCGCCACCTGCTTGGTCAGCGGGGCGTACTGGATCAACTGGAACAAGTCGTTCTCGAAGACCACCGACCCTTCGGAGACGGCGACGTTGCGGCCGACTTCAAAGGAGTTCTCGTCGGTGATCGTCAGGCGTCCGTTGCGCAGATCGGCCAGCAGGTTGGCGAGTCCGGCGCGCAGGCTCTCGCCAAGGGTCTCGATGGCCAGCTTGAGCACGTCGGGGTTGGTGGCCGTGAAGTTCGCCGGACTCATGGCGTCGATGAGCTGGTTGGCGTAGAAGCGCAGCTTGCACTTGGCCGCATCATCGAGGCCGGAGGTCTCGACGACATCGTGGATCAGCCGAGAGTTGAGGAGGTAGCTCTGCTTGATCAGGCTGTACACCGGCTTCTCGCGCCAGTCGCTGCCGTGAAAGCGCCGGTCGCCACGATCGGGCGCAACGAGCGGCTCGGCAAGTGCGCCGGCGCCGCTCATCATCTGCGACCACAGCATGACCTGCTGCTGGAAGTGGTTCAGTTGCAGCCCGACCAGCCGTGCAAGGTTGCTCTCGCTGGGCGAGCCCCAGGCCTGCTGGGCTGATGGCAGCAGGCTTTGCCCGAGCTTCAGGAAGCCCTGCACGAACTCATCCGGCATGTTGAACGGCAAGGTCACGTTTCGCTCCTCTTGCGAATGTCTCGGCGCTCGCGCAGGTCTATGAGGGGTGATCTCGGTTTTCATGCACTTTGTGGCGCCCCGGTCCGCCCTGAATCGCTCCCTGATCTCCTTTGCTTCGTCGGGCAGCAGGCTGAAGAACCGGGCGACATCGAACTCGGACAGGGTCCGAGGAAGCCGGTCGGCGCCGACGAAACGCAGGTGGTAGCTGGACACGGGGGTCTCTTGCGGTTCTGGCTCCGGGCCAGGGTAGCCAGCGACGAAGCACCGGAATTCTGCGCTTCCCGGCAGGGCTGCGGAACCGGGGCGCCACAAAGTGCATGAAAACCGAGATCACCCCGGACAGGCTCCCGCCATGGCCAACGCTCGCCTGCCACTCTGGTAGCCCCGCTGCCAGGTACGTTCCCGGGATTCGCATCGCCCTCGCTGCTTCGACGCTCCTGGAGATCAAAGCCCAATTGCCGCACCGTCCGTGGAGGGAACCGAGCGATCATCAGCGTATGCTCCATGCGGCAAGAGCGAAAAGTCCCAGTATCTCGTGCCTTGCCGGTCTAAGCCGCATGCGCGGCACTGCGAGCCATTGCGAAGCGATCGCGCCCCGCCGCCTTGGCGTTGTAGAGCGCGGCGTCGGCTTGCGCCAGCAACTCTGCCGCCGTAAGCGGGCCCTCGCCAGGGCGGCTGAAGGCAACCCCGATGCTGCTTGTGACCTCCAGCAGCTGGCCGTCGACCTGGAACGCCGGCTCGCGAATCCCCTCGACGATCTTGCCTGCTATCAGCGCCGCAGCATCCTCCGAGTTGATGTCCTCGAGCACGATCACGAATTCGTCGCCCGCCAGGCGCGCCACCATGTCCGAGCTTCGCACGCTCTCATGCAGGCGTCTTGCAAATTCCCCTAGCACCTCGTCGCCGCTCGCGTGCCCGAGCGTGTCGTTGATGGACTTGAAGCGGTCCACGTCGAGGAACATCAGGGCGAGCGCGCTGCCGGTACGCTTGGCGCGCGCGATCGCGTTGGACAGGTATTCGTTGAAAGCAAGCCGGTTCGGAAGGCCGGTGAGCGTGTCCACGCGGGCAAGCTCGATCAGCTTGCGCTCCACCTGTTTGAGCGCCGTGATGTCGAGGCTGAGCGAGAAGATGCCGTGGGTTTTCCCGTCTGCGCCGATGTCCGGCACGTAGATGACGTGCGTGATGCGATCGAAATCCCCGCGCTTGGTCTCGGCCTCGAACTCGACCCGCTCGCCCGCCAAGGCCCGCTCGATCGTTGCCTTGCGGACGAGATAGAGATCGGGGCCGGCGATGTCTTGGATGTGCTTGCCCACCAGGGTGGAGGGTTCCACACCGAGCCATTCCCGGTAGGTGCCATTGGCGAAGGTGATCTTCTGGTCGCGGTCGATGTAGGTGATCAGCGCCGGCATGTTGTCCGTGATCGTGCGCAGGCGCGTCTCGCTTTCAATCACCCGCAGTTCCGCCTCCTTCAGTGCCGTGATGTTGAAGGTCATCAGGTAGAAGCCCAACACCCTTCCCTCCAGATCCTTGTCCGGGATCAGGTTCACCTGGAAGTAGCGGTCCTTGCCGTGCAGCGGGGCATGCACCGGGAAACGCACGGGCTTGCCAGCGAGAACGCTGGGGAGGTGTGGCTCGTGTTGCGCGTACACCGCATCGCCCACGGAAGAACGCAGGGTCACGCCGCCGGGCGTCCCGTCGCCAAGACCCGCCATCTGCCGCGCCCGGCTGTTGCCGTAGAGGCAATTCTCCCCGCGATCGAAGTACCCGACCAGCGCAGGGATGCTGTCGGTGATGTCTCGCAGCCGCTTCTCCTGCACACCTAGCGCCTTCTGGGCGTTGACTTCATCCGTGATGTCGAAGGTCATCGCGAAGATGCCCTGGACCGTCCCCCCCGTGTCCCGGTCGGGGATGAAGTGCGTTTTGTGGGTCCGATCGCCGAGGCCGCGTGCCGGGTCCCCGTTCTTTTCGAAGACGACCGTCTCCCCCGCGAGTGCGCGGCGGTAGTGAGGCTCGACGACGGCAAATTCCTCCGCGCCCCGCACCTCGGCCACCGATCTTCCGATCAGCCCTTCGTTGCCGTGCAGTGCCCTGATCTGCGCGTTGACGAAGGTGTAGTGCAGGGAAGCGTCCGCATGCGAGACCAGCGCCGGAATGTTGTCCGTGATGGTGCGCAGCCGTGCCTCGCCGGCGCGCTGCTGCTGCATCAGCTGGTCGAAGGTGCGGGCCAGATCGCCGATCTCGTCATGGGCATAGGTGGGCGGCGCACGCGAGGCCGACACGTGATCGTCTTGCGCCACGCGCATGTGCAGGTGCAGTTCGGCCAGGGGCCTGAGCTGCTGCCGCACGAACGCCAGTCCGAGTGCCCCTGCGAGCAGGGAGAGGGTGAGCGCGCCGGCCCATGCGACCCGCGCGACGGCTTCGATCGGCGCGAAGGCTTCGCTGCGCGGATACATGGCGCCGACGATCCAGGGGGTCTGCTGGATGCGCTTGAACGAATAGAGACCCCGCAGGCCTGCCCGGTTGGACCCTTCGGCCGTGCCCTCGAAGCCGGCGAGCGCCTGGTCGGTCTCGCTGTCCTCGCCGCCATCGGCGTTGAACTGCGTCAGGATGAGCGACTTGCGAGGATGGTCGATCACGATGCCGTCGGTGGTGATGATGAAAAGGTAGCCGGCGGCGCCGAACTTGATGTCTGCAAGCTCGCCCAGGAAGTTGCGCTCTCCCAGGTTGATTGCGCCGGATATCACGAACTGCAATTGCCCGGCGCGGTCGAGCACCGGCTGCGTGATTGCAACCTGGGCTTGGCCGTTGAGGCGGTTGCTGTACGGCTGCGAAATCCTGCCCGCCTTGGATGCGACGGTTTCCTTGAAGTACGTCCGATCCGCGATGCTCACCTGTCCCATATGAGGCGAGGCGTTGAGGCTTGCGACCAGCCGGCCGTCGGTATCGAAGAACGCGACATTGGCGAAGGCTTCCCGCAGCGCTGCGTGCTCTCCGAGAAAGGCCTGCAAGGCCTCGGGATCGGCGAAGGCATGCGACCGCGTGCTATCGGCGAGGGTCTTCAGCAGCGTTCGGCGGCTGACGAACTTCTGGTCCACCGCGTCGGCGATCGCAGTGACGCGGGCGAACTGCTCGTTCGCAATCGACGACTGCCTGCTGAACTTGACCAGGTGCAATGCGACCGTGGCAACCGCCAGCGTGGCTGCGAGTACCACCGCAGCGACGCCGAGGCTGAGGCGCGTGTTCAGGCTGATGCGCATGTTCTTACACAGGGAGGTTTCATGGTGATGCGCGCGTTGCGGCACGGCGGCCAGCACTCCATCGCGTCCCGCGCGAGACCTTCCTCGATCTGCGCGGCTTGCAGGGGCTCCTGCGACCACAAAGGCCATGACACCCAGGCATGAGTCCCGTCGAGTGCCCTACGATGGTTCCGGATCCATACGCAAAGTAGCATCAAGGTCCGAGCTCCTGCACTCCGGCGCTCCTGGTTGACCGGCTTCGGCCGCCCCAGCGGCCGAAGCTGCTCCTGTTGCAAATCGGCCCGCGGCGGTCTGAGCTCATCCCACCATCTCGAGGTCGAGCTGGGCTTCGAATTCCGGCAGCGGCACCGGCTTGCTGAACAGATAGCCCTGGAATAGCGTGCAGCGATGCTTCTCGAGAAAGCCGAGCTGCTGTCGCGTTTCAACGCCTTCTGCCACGACCTCCAGCTCTAGGTTGCGCGCCATGCCGATGATGGTCTGGATGATCGATTCGACCTTGGGATCGATGCCGATGTTCTGGACGAAGGACTTGTCGATCTTGATCTGGTTCAGCGGGAGCTGCGTCATGTAGGAAAGTGACGAATAGCCCGTGCCGAAATCGTCCAGCGAGAAGCGGATGCCCATCGCAGCGAGCGACTTCATCTTCTCGATGGTGTCCGTCACGTTGTCGTGTACGAGGCTTTCGGTCAGTTCGAGCTTGAGTCGTGTCGGGTCGGCGCCCGTTCGGCTGAGCACCTCCCGGACCTGCTGCACGAAATCGCTTTCCCGAAACTGCCGCGCACTGACGTTGACGGCCAGCCCCAAGTCTCGCCGACCGGGATGATGACTCCAGCGTTCCAGCTGCTCGCATGCTGCCTCCAGGACCCACAAACCCAAGGGCACGATCAACCCGGTCTCTTCGGCCAGGTCGATGAAATTGAAGGGCGGCACCATGCCTCGCGTCGGGTGCTGCCAGCGCAGCAGGACCTCCGCGCTCACGATCTGACCGCTCGAGGTCACCTGGGACTGGTAGTGCAGCAGGAACTGATCACCCGCGAGCGCGGAGCGCAACTCGCGTTCGAGCGTCGCGCGAGCCGTGATCGTGGCCTGCATCGGCGCCTCGAAGAAGCGCATGGCGTTTCCGCCGGCAGTCTTGGCGTAGTACATGGCAATGTCGGCCTGCTTCAGCAGTGCTTCGAGCGACTGCTGCTGGCCATCGAAGAGCGTGACCCCCATGCTGCAGGTGCCGTGGTACTGGTGGGCGCCAAGGAGATAGGGTTGGCTGAGTTCGGCGAGCATCGCCTCGCCGACGCCCGCGGTCTGCCGCAACGCCACGTCCGGGTCCTCGCCGAGGCTTTGCAGCATCATCACGAACTCGTCGCCGCCGAGCCGGGCAAGCGTGTCGCCATTGCGCGTATTGGCGTTGAGTCGCGTCGCCACATGCTTGAGCAGGACGTTGCCCGTCTCGTGGCCATGGGCGTCGTTGACCAGCTTGAAGTTGTCCAGATCCAGGAACAGCAGGGCGCCGTGCCGGCCATGTCGTGCATTGGCGTCGATGGCCCCCCCCAGCCGATTCAGCAAGAGCCGACGATTGGGCAGGCCCGTGAGAACGTCATAGAACGCCAGGTGCTCGATCTCCCGGGCTGCCAGCTTGGTATCGGTGATGTTGCGCAGGATGACGATGAAGCGCGGTTCCTCCTCCTCGTCAAGGTACTTGCGCGACACCGAAATCTCGAACCATGTCGCTCCCTGCGCGGCGGGACGCTCGAACTGGCGGCCTCGAGAAAAGCCCACCGTGTGGGCTTCGTGAAGCGCTGCCATCACCTCCGCCGCGCCCTGGGCGGGCAGGAACTCGCTCAGCAGCCTGCCGACGGGGTCCTGGGCGTCGACGACGGAGGGCGCGGCGCGCGGCGCATGGAACAGATGGCAACGCCCATCCAGCCCGGCTTCCAGCAGCAGGTCTGGCAACGCATCCAGCGTCGCCTGCAACTGCGCCTTGCTTTCCACGATGGCGGCGGTATGCCGCCTTTTCTCGGTGACGTCGCGATACACGCACACGAGCCCGCCGTCGGGTGTGCGGCTTCTGATGCAGACGATGATCTGGCCGCCGGGCAGGATGATCTCCTCTTCGCCCTGCGCCCCGCTGGCCAGAGCCGACTCCGCGCCGCCCTCTGCGTGGCGCTGGCTCTCGGGACCCCCACGGCCCAGGCGCGCGGCCGTCTGGTCGATGACGCACTGAAATGGCAGGCCCGAAGCGATCGTCGCCTCGGCCCAGGGAAAGATTTTCAGGAAGCGCCGGTTCCAGGTCACGATGTGATCCTGCGCATCGAGCAGCACGAAGCCATCCACCATGGACTCCAGCGCCTGGTCCAATGTTGATTTCGAGCGCACAAGCTGAGCGCTGGAGCGCCACAGGCGCCGCAGTTGGAGGTGGGCGAAGCAGCTGACCAGCAGGATCATCAGCGCAAAGCTCAGCGCCGTTCCAAGGATGAACGAGCGCTGCGCGCGCCAGTCTTCCAGCACAAAACTGAGGGGGATGCTCGCGACGATCAGCAGGTTTCGGTGCAGCGTGGGACGTGCAACAACAATGGCCTGCTCGCCGCTGAGGCGCGCGGCCATTCGCATGGCGCGTCCGTCGCTGGTCTGCTCGCTCAGTGCCGGCAAGATGGCGCGACCCGAGCGATCGTCGTGCGCAGGCACGCTGGCCAGCAACGGCCCGGCATTGCGCTCCAGCGTGACCTGCAGCCCCTTGATGTCAGCACCCTGCGTAAGGATCGTAGTCAGTAGGGAAGTCGGCACTTCGGCCACGGCCACGATCCTGCTCCCGTCGGACAGCCGCATGCTGCGGGCAAAGTAAAGCACCTGCTGCGAGCTGGACTGACTGATCGTCGGCGTGCTGATGTCCAGCGTCGAGACTGACTGTGCCGCAACGCGCTCCAGGAACTCAGGGGGCACTTGCATCGTCAGCTTGTCTCGCCGTCGATCGGATGACGACAGCACGGCGCCGTCCGGCCGCAGAAGAGCAATGTGCCGCACCAGCAGGTTCTGGCGCACGACCGCATCCAGCAGCTGCAAGGCGTCGGGTCTCAGCGCGTTCGTTGCCACTGTAGCTGCAGTGGACGACTGCAGAAACTGTCCCTGGGCGGCGAGGAGCATGTCGATGCTGAGCAGGCCGCGATTGAGCGCGGCTTCCGATCCGCTCACGAATCGCATCGCCAGGCGCTCGCTGTCGGAGATCGCCTTCTTGCGCATTTCCCATGTCATGATGGTGGCGCTCGAAAGGATCCCGAGGAGAAACAGCGTCGCCACACCGTAGATGAATGCGGTGGTGCGGCGAGGCAGGCGCCTGTTCACTGTGCCGGCGCCTTGATTCCCGTCGCCGGTCCGACGGTCTGGGTCCATACCTGCGCGCAGAGGGAGCCACAGCGCTGCAGCCACTTGGCCAATACCTTCGTCGCGAAGATCTCCCGCCCGCGCTGTTGATCTTCTGCGGAGGGGCGCGCCTCGACCATCGCGCCTCTCCTGTCGGGTGCGCATGCGGCGGCACCGGTGTTGCACGCCACGCCCTCACTGGTCTCGCGCGCTGACTCGGTCCAGACAGCGGCCTCGAGCTTCGGAAGCTCGCGTCGCAACAGCGTTTTCAGTTCCGTCGGCAGCGCATTCCAGGCATCCTTGTTCGCGCCGAAAATTGCAAGCCCCCAGTTGATGGGCATCGTGTAGATAGAGCTCGTGACGCGATGCAGCCCCAGGGTGTTGCCCGACATCGCGCCGGTGATCGCGCAGTCCGTGTTGCCCGAGTTCATGTTGGACATTAGCTCTGAGAACTCGGTGAAGACCGGCGTGCCGTTCAGCGCCCGGACGAAATCGGCCTGCGCGGCACCCGAGACGCGGATGCGCCGGCCCGCTAGGTCGGTCAAATGCTTCATCTGCTGCTTGCAGAAGATGACCTGCGCCGGATAGACGTAGATCGCGAGCAGCTCCACGTCGTGACGTTCGCGCAAGGTGCTCTCCAGATACGGTCGGAATGCACTGACGACACGCCGCAGCGATGGCATGTCCGCATTCAGGCCCGCCAGGTCCGGTGCCCCCAGCTCGGCATGGTCGTTGGAGATCTGGCTCAGCAGCGCCGTGCCGAACGGAACCACCCCCAGCTTCATGAGGTGGAGCATTTCCGGTCCGGGAACACCGGCCTGGTTGAACGGAACGATGCTTGCGCTGTACTTGCCGCCGCTCAGGCGGGCCAGCTCCTGGTTCCAGAAGGGCTCCTCGTGCAGCGTGTATTGACTCACGCTGGCGAGTCCGCCGACGACGCGAAGCCGCTGTGCAGGTGCAGCTTGCGCGGCAGCGCTCGCGGGCGCGAGGCTCAGCACCAGCGCGCCCAAGTAAACCAAAAGCGTGCATCGTCGGTGGAGCGTGTAGTTGCGTAAGGCCATGGCGAAATGATGGTGCAATTCGAGCACCTGCGACCAGCCTTTCTTGCAGGGCCCGCGTGCATTTTTTTGCAGAGGCCGTATTGCAACTGCCTGCGGCAAGCTCGCATTGGCTCTGTCTCGGCGTCGGGACTGACAACAGGTATAGCGTTTCGCCTACGATCTTCTTTTTGAGGCGCATGGGTCGTGTCCCGCCCACCGGGCGCGCTTGATGATCCATGATTCACGAGAAAGTTCTAACGCGCGTCGGACCTTCAAGTCGATGATTGCGCTGTCGGTCAGCTTCTTGATATCGGAGCGTCGGCTCACTATGTGCGCGCCTAATCGGCGGTATTGGCATGGTGATGACACAGGTCGTCGCCGTGGAGTCGCGCGGCCGCATCAGTCATCTGGTCTCGGCCTTTGGCATGATGGGCAGATTGAGGGCCTTGAAGCGCCTGAGCGCATTCGCACACTAATGCAACGCAAGGTTGGCGTTCAGTCGTTCGTGGCGACATTCAACATATGGGACTTCCCATGTCCGTTGTCGTGCCCACCCAGCCCGCACTGGCGATGGTGTTCGGCATTTGCCGGACGCCGACAAGACCTGCCAGTGCCGCGTCGTCATGGTGACGGTCCGCTGGCCATTCTCACGCGGCCGTTTTTGTCCTGAGTCGGCGGATTCAACGTAACAAGGCTTGCTGAGCTATTGCCTGTAGGCCCCAAATAGTAATGTCGCATTTGGCCCAATTAGAAATGTCGCATCGTTGCCCGGTCCAGCTCCTGGATCCGAGGCACAGCGATGGCAACTCCGGCGGCCACCATCACGATGAACATGCGCGTGCCAGCGTGATCGCGGAACTGGGGCTCGCGCAGCCGCACGCGCGGAGCGTCACTTCGCGCGTGCGGCTGCCAATCCTTCGAGATGCGTGAGCAGCAGCTTCGCCGCCGGCGACGGGACGGATCGTTCGTCGGATCGGCGACGACACTTTTCAGACTGCTGACGGAACTCTGTGGCTGAAGGCGATTTAGGCAATGCACTTTCGCCGGAGACGTCGACCTGGTCCTCTGCCCAGCGCAGAGGTCGAGCCTTCCGTCCGAGCCGTGACGATAGGCACGAACATGTAGGCAATATAGACGATCATGATGTGCGCGCCCTAACGCACCGCCAGCGCCGATGCCCTGATATCCATGCGGTACCGGAAAATGCGCGCGTCGATCAGTTCTCCGTACTTCTGCACTGGTATTTCCAGTTGGGCCACGATTGGCTCGGCAGCCGCCTCGCTGGTGCATTCCAGGAGCACGTAGGAGTCTTCTCCGCCGAGATAGCTCGAATCCGCCGTTACGGGCCTGGAGAGCTCGGCATCGGCTTCGACGAAGTGGATCGAAGCCGTGCCCGGATGATCGAGCACGTCCAGAACGCTCGCAAGCAGCGGCATCATGGCCGGATCGCCCGACGGGCGCAGTCGCATGAGTGCGACTGCGACGCCGCGCGCGACCCCTACGCTGTGTACCAAGCGTCCGACCACGCGCGTCGGCGCGATAAATCGGAAAATATGGTGGTTGGACCAGACGGTCTGATTCGCCAAGGCAACCCGATAAGGCGCGCCGTCCAGCACATCGAAATCGGTGGTGTTGTAGACCTGCAGATACCGGGTAGGGGCGCCAGTAGATACATACCTGCGCGCCTCGAGAAAACCAGGGATCGCCACTCGCTCGGCCAAGTGCTCGCGGTCGAACCATTCGTTGAAGTCGGCTTCCTCGTCCGGAGCCACTTCCATCGACGAGATCAGGATGCCCTTGCCAGAAAAAACCATGTCAGCTCTCTTTCGGTTGATGTCGATCGGCAGCGGATCAGTCGATCCGAATGTTCGATTCGGTGATCACCTTCTCCCACTTGAGCCGGTCCCGCTTGGCCGTCTCGGCCAGTTTCCGGGGCGAGCCGCCTTCGAGCTCCATGCCCATCTCGATCAGACGCTTCTTGACGTCTGCATCCTGCAAGATCTCGTTCACATTTCTGTTCAGCAGTGTGATGACGGGGTCGGGCGTCTTCGCGGGTGCAAGCAGGGCGAACCAGTGCAGCAGTTCGAAGTTGGCGAAGCCCTTGGTTTCGGAGACCGCGGGCAGCCCGGGATAGGCGCTCGAGCGCTTCGCCGTGGTGATGGCGAGTGCCTTCATCTTGCCCGCCTTGGCCATCGGCATCGACTCCGGACCGATGGCCATCATCACCGACACCTGACCTGACATCAGGTCCTGGAGCGCGGGCGCGCCACCCTTGTAGGGCACATGTGTCATGTCGAGAGTCGCCACCCGCTTGTACAGCTCCATGCCCAGGTGGCTGGGGTTGCCAGCGCCGCTGGACGCATAGTTGATCGGTGTCGGAGAAGACCGCGCGAACGCCGTGAGTTCCTCGAACGAATTGACCGGCAGCGAAGGGTGGACCATGACGACGCTGGGCAGGGTCACGACCATCGTGATCGGCGCGAAGTCCTTTTCGGGGTCGTAGGCGAGCCGTCCCTTGTAGAGGGTGGGATTGACCGACAGCCCGGCGGTGGAGGCCAGCAGGATCGTGTAACCGTCCGGGCTTGCCTTGGCAACGAAGCTGGCCGCGATCTGTTCGGTGGCGCCCGGCTTGTTCTCGATGACCACCGGCTGCTTGAGCCGCAGCGAAAGCTGCTGCCCGATAAGCCGCGACACCGTGTCGGATGCGCCGCCGGGCGGGTAGGGAACCACGATGCGGATGGGCTTGTCCGGGTAATCGGCCGCTGAAGCGAAGCCGGTCATCGCGAGCGAGAGGGCACACAGCGCATGTTTCAAGGCAGTCTTCATTTGCATCCAATCAAGTGGGTCACTGGGGCGTGATGTTTGCGGCCTTCACCAGGCGCGCGTAGGTGTCCGCGTCATTTCGGATGAATTCCCGGAAGGCTTCGGGCGAGTCGCCGACCGGAATGAGAGAGGTCTCCTCCAGCTGCCGGCGCAGCTCGCCGCGCAGCGCGACCTTGATCGCTGCGTTGATCGTGTCGATCACGGCACGGGGCGTGCCGGCCGGTGCGGCGATGCCGGTCCAGGTGACGACCTCGAAACCGGGCAAGCCCGCTTCCTTCATCGTGGGGACGTCCGGAAGCAGCGGCGAACGCTGGCCGCTGGTAATGGCCAGCGCACGCAGCTTGCCGCTCCTCGCGTAAGGCAGGGCAGTGGGCGAGGTATCGAACAGCATGTCGATCTGCTCGCCCATGAGATCCACGAGAGCTGGGGCGCCACCCTTGTATGGAACATGCAGGAGCGTGACGCCCGCCTGCTGCATGAAGATCTCCGTGGAGAAATGCTGGGCGGAGCCGATGCTGGCGCTACCGAAGGTCAGCTTCCCCGGACGCGCCTTCGCCATCGCGATCAGTTCCTTGACGCTGCGCGCCGGCGACTGCGTGCCCACGACCAGAATGTTGGGCTGGTCGACAATCCGCATGATGGGCGCGAAGGCCTGCAAGGGATCGAAGGGCGGATTGGCATACAGGAACTGGTTGGTGGCGAAGATGCCGGCGCTGCCGACCAGGAGCGTGTAGCCGTCGGGCGCGGCCTTGGCGACGAAGGCGGCACCGACGTTGCCGGAGGCGCCCGGCTTGTTGTCGACCACGAAGGGCTGCTTCAGGGCGTCCTGCAGGCTTTTGCCAACCAGGCGCGCGACCAGGTCGACGCTGCCGCCCGGTGGGAACGGGACGACCAGGCGCACTGGCTTCCGCGGATAGTCCTGCGCGCCCGCGCACGGCACGACGAACGCCAGCAGGACGGCGAGCAGCCTGCTACGCACGGCAAGGCTCCTGCGACAGAGCGCGATCAGGATCAGGATGTAGAGCGGCGGCAACTTCGGACGCAACGTTCAGTAGCGCGTGATCGTCGCCCGCCCGTGCGACCAGTTGCAGTCCAATGGGTCGTTGATCGCCGTCCTGTCCGGCCGGCAGCGCGATGCCGCACAGCGCTAGCAGGTTGATCGGGCGGGTGAAGTGGACCGGCGCGAGATTGTGATCGACGTCTTCGATGCGTGGCGCGGTCATGGCCGTGACGGGCATGGCGACGGCGGACAGACCCAGTCGGTCCATCTCAGCGGCGAAGGCCCGCTGCCAGCTCGCCGCGGTGGCCCTGGCCTCGAGGTACTGCACGGCCGTGGTCGCCCGGGCGGCGATAAGCCGCGGCCGTACGGACGGATCCATCGGCAAGCCCGGGTCATCCAGGAACCGATGGTTCACCCAGGCGCCCTCGGCGATCATGATGGCGTTGGTGACCTCCTTGAACGCCGCCAGCGGCGCTGGAAAACGCATCGGCACCAGGCTGAAGCCCGCCTGCTCGAGCCTTTTCAGGCTCTGCGCGTGGCAACGCGCGATGGGCGGTGCGAGTGGCGCGAGTTCGTCCGCTTCCAGGACACCGATCCGGCGGCGAGTTTCCGGGGTCGCTATGGGGGCGCCGACGAGCGCCTCGAAGCACAGCCGGGCATCCTGCACCGACGACGCAAGCAGGCCCAGGCTGTCCAGGCTCTCGCTGAGCGGGTAGACGCCCGTGCGCGGCAGCGCATCGATGGTCGGCTTGAAGCCTACGATGCCGCAGAAGGCCGCTGGCACGCGAACCGAACCGCCGGTGTCGGAGCCGATTGCCCACGGTACCAGGTGGGCCGCCACGGCCACCGCCGATCCGCTGCTGGAGCCGCCTGCCACCAGAGTGTCCGTGCCGCGACTGGCTGGGTTGCGTGGCGTGTCCATGTGCGCATTGGTGCCCCAGGCGCCCAGTGCGAACTGCACCAGATGGGTCTTGCCGACGATCACCCCGCCGGCGTCGACGATGCGTTGGACAATGCCTGCATCCTGCTGCGCGATGTTGGTCGACAGCAGCGGGGAGCCTGCAGTGGTCGGCTTGCCTTGCATGTTCACCAGGTCCTTCAGCGCTACCGGGATGCCGTGTAGTGAGCCCCGATCACGGCCGGCGCGAAGCTCCTGGTCGGCCTGTTCCGCGGCCGCCAGGGCCTCTTCCTCGTAAACGGCCAGGAAGCTCCTGAAGTCAACGTCATGCGCTGCAATGCGGCGAAGACACTCCTGCGTGAGGGCCACCGAACTCATCTGCCCTGTTTGCAAGGCACGTGACAGTTTCGCAATCGGCGCGAAGGCGGGCGGCTTATTCTGGTGGGAGCTCGTCACGCCGCCACCTCCTGAAGACCAAGTCGCGTGCCCAGCACTTGGGGATAGGACTCGCCGGCGCGCAGCCGTGCCAACGTTTGTTGCTCGGCCTGTTGAAGGCCAATGGCCTTGTCGGCCAAGACCCACGCCTCGTCGGGCGTCATCACCAGAACGCCGTTCTCGTCAGCCAGCACCGCGTCGCCGGGATGCACGCGCACGCCCCCGCATTCCACCGGGCGGCAGAAGTTGCCCGACTGCCCGACGGCACGCGTGGTGCGGGCGCTCAGGCCGCGGGCCCACACCGGCACGCCGAGCTCGCGCAGCTCTGCGATATCCGTGACGCAGCCATCCACGACCACGCCTGCGACACCGCGAAGACGCGCGGCCAGGACGCTGGCGCCCCCCATGCATGCAATCGTCTCGTCGCCCGCGCGGTCGACGAACAGGAAATCCCCGGGCCGCAGTTGTCCCAGCGCATGATGCAGGATCGATCCATCCGAGCCCTCGCAGCGCACGGTGATGGCGGTTCCGACGCTGCGTCTTACCGCCGTGATAGCTTTGACGCGGCCATGCAGGAAGCCGCGGTCGTGAAAGTGGCCGATGGTGGCCGGTTCGGCCTCCTTCAGAAGGGTCAGCAGCTGCGGCGCGCAAGGCGGCGGCAACTCCCCGAGTTCGATGCCAGTCATTTCGGATATCGTCGTTGTGAATGACGGCCATCGTAGGTAGACACACGCGGCGCAGATACTGATCAATTCTCACGATGGTTAATACAGGTTCTTTATCAACGCGGTTCACGCTGCACCAGCTGGAAGCTTTTGTGTGGACCGCGCGTCTCGGCACGGTGCATGCGGCGGCGCGCCACTTGCATCTCACCCAGCCCGCGATCTCGCACCGCATTCGCGACCTTGAGGAGGAACTGGGTATCCAGCTGTTCGAGCGCCAGAACCAGCGCCTGCTGGTGACGGAGTTGGGTCGCAATGTGCTCGTATATGCGGAGCGCGTGCTGGCGTCGGCGCAGGACATGGCGCGGCTCGATCTGCGGCGCACCATCACAGGCTTGATGCGCATGGGGGTGGATGAGTCCTGCGCAATCGTCGGGATGCCGCAGATCCTCAAGGACATCAAGGACAGCTATCCGGCGCTTCGCGTGGACCTGACAGTGGGCGCAGGCGCCCAACTTCTGCAAAAGATCAACAACCACGAACTGGACATTGCGCTGCACACGGGGCAAAGCAGCCAGCCCGACGTGACAAGCCAGTTCATCGGGCTGACCCAGCACCAGTGGGTGGCGGCCCACGACTTGATGATGTCGGAGGGTGACTTCCTGCCGGTCCACGCCCTGAATCACCGCATCGTCTGCAATGCGCCGCCGTCGACCTTGCATGAATCGGCATCGCGCTGGCTGGCCTCCGACGGCTATCCGTTCGAGGAGTACAGCAGTTGCAACTCGCTCTCGCTGATGGTGGCGCTAGTCGCCTCCGGCCATGCGATCGCCATGCTGCCCGCATCGATCACACGCCGACAGGTCGCCGAAAAATCCTTGCAGGTGTTGCGCGCCAAGCCGGCGGTGCCGAACGTGCCCTATTACTTCTCGTACTTGGCGCATCACCGCAGCGAGACAACGGCGCGTATTCTGGATATTGCTCTGCGCAACCTGCAAGAAGCAGGGTTCTTTCACGCCGACGAGTTGTCCCACGGCGGCGATCGCGCTTGACAGCCCACTGGGCGCTCCGACCAAGGGAAAGCCCAACGCGGGCATTGCGGCAGGACTTGACCCTATTCGATCGCCTTGCCCATGTCTTCGACCACCTTCTTGGCGTCGCCGAAGACCATCATGGTCTTATCCATGTAGAACAGCTCGTTGTCCAGACCGGCATAACCCGCAGCCATCGAACGCTTGTTCACGATCACCGTCTTGGCCTTGTAGGCCTCCAGGATCGGCATGCCGTAGATCGGCGTGCCCTTGGTGAGCGCCGCCGGGTTCACCACGTCGTTGGCGCCCAGGATGATCGCCACGTCGGCCTGCGCGAACTCGCCGTTGATGTCTTCCATCTCGAACACCTGGTCGTAGGGCACTTCGGCCTCGGCCAGCAGCACGTTCATGTGGCCCGGCATGCGTCCGGCCACCGGATGGATCGCGTACTTCACCGTCACGCCCTTGTGGGTGAGCTTCTCGGCCAGCTCGTTGACCGCATGCTGGGCCCGGGCCACCGCCAGGCCGTAGCCCGGCACGATGATCACGGTCTCGGCATTCGAGAGCATGTAGGCCGCGTCGTCGGCGCTGCCGCTCTTGACCGGGCGCTGCTCCTTGGCGCCGCCTGTCGCGGCTGCCGCCTCGCCGCCGAAGCCGCCCAGGATCACGTTGAAGAACGAGCGGTTCATCGCCTTGCACATGATGTAGCTCAGGATCGCACCCGAGGAACCCACCAGCGAGCCGGCGACGATCAGCATCGCGTTGTTGAGGCTGAAGCCGATGCCGGCCGCGGCCCAGCCCGAGTAGCTGTTGAGCATCGAGACCACCACCGGCATGTCGGCGCCGCCGATCGGGATGATGATCAGCACGCCCATCACGAAGGACAGCAGCACCATAAGGAAGAAGGCGGTCCAGCTCTCGGTGAAGACGAACACCAGGCCGAGCGCGATGGTCAAGAGGCCCAGTGCCAGGTTCAGCATGTGCTGGCCCTTGAACTGGACCGGTGCGCCCTGGAACAGGCGGAACTTGTACTTGCCCGAGAGCTTGCCGAAGGCGATGACCGAGCCGCTGAAGGTGATGGCGCCGATGGCCGCGCCGAGGAAGAGCTCGAGCCGGTTGCCCGCGGGAATGAGCTGGCCCTTCGGAACGATGCCGAAAGCCCAGGGCTCGACCACGGCCGCCACGGCGATGAAGACCGCGGCCATACCGATCATGCTGTGGAAGAAGGCGACCAGCTCGGGCATCTGCGTCATCTCGACGGTCTTGGCGCGGTAGGCGCCGTAGCCGCCGCCGGCCACCAGGCCCAAGAGCACCCAGGCCATGCCCATGGCCTTGCCGTCGGAGATCTGCACGATCAGCGCCGCGGTGGTCAGGATGGCGATGGCCATGCCGACCATGCCGAACAGGTTGCCGCGAATGGAGGTGGTGGGGTGGGACAGGCCCTTGAGCGATTGAATGAAGCAGACCGACGCGATCAGGTACAGCAGCGTGGCGACATTCATGCTCATGCTGCATTCCCCTTGTCGGCCGCGGGCGCCTTCTTGTCCTTCTTCTTGAACATCTCCAGCATTCGCCGCGTGACGAGGAAGCCGCCGAAGACGTTGACCGCGGCCAGCGCCACGGCCAGCACGCCCATGGTCTTGCCGAGGCCGCTCTCGGTAAGCGCCGCCGCCAGCATGGCGCCGACGATCACGATCGCCGAGATCGCATTGGTCACGGCCATCAGCGGCGTGTGCAGCGCCGGCGTGACGGTCCAGACCACGTGGTAGCCGACGTAGATGGCCAGCACGAAGATGATCAGGTTGATGACGGTGTGGGAAACGGGATCCATGGCTTCTCCAGATTGGCCGTTCGCCCCGAGCTTGTCGAAAGGCTTCGACAGGCTCAGCCCGAACGGGGATTGTTATTTCTTCGTGACTTGACCGTCTTTGCTCATCAGGCAGGCGGCCACGATGTCGTCTTCGAGGTCGATGTTGAGCGCGCCTTCCTTGCCGACGATGAGCTTCAGGAAGTCGAGCACGTTGCGCGCATAGAGCGAGGAGGCATCGGCGGCCACCAGCCCCGCGAGGTTGGTCTCGCCGACGATGGTCACGCCGTGCTTGATCACCGTCTTGTCGGCCTCGGACAGCGGGCAGTTGCCGCCCACGCCGTCAGGGCCCTTGCCGGCAGCGATGTCGACGATGACCGAGCCCGGCTTCATCGACTTGACCATGTCTTCGGTGATGAGCGTCGGCGCCGCGCGTCCCGGGATCAGCGCGGTGCTGATCACGATGTCGGCCGCGGCCACGCGCTTGGCCACCTCGATCTTCTGCCGATCGAGCCAGCTCTGGGGCATCGGCTTGGCGTAGCCGCCGACGCCGACGGCGGCCTCTTTTTCCTCGTCCGTGTCGTATGACACTTCGATGAACTTGGCACCCAGCGACTCGACCTGCTCCTTGACGCTTGGGCGCACGTCGCTCGCTTCGATGACGGCCCCGAGCCGCTTGGCGGTGGCGATGGCCTGCAGGCCGGCGACGCCGACGCCGAGGATCACGATGCGCGCCGCCTTCACGGTGCCGGCGGCCGTCATCAGCATCGGAAAGAAGCGCTGGTACTTGTCGGCCGCGATCATGACGGCCTTGTAGCCGGCGATGTTGGCCTGGCTGGAGAGCACGTCCATGCTCTGCGCCCGCGTGGTGCGCGGCGCGGCTTCGAGTGCGAAGCCGGTGAGGCCGGCCGTCGCAAGCCTTTGCAGCACAGCGCCATCGAAGGGGTTGAGCATGCCGATGACGACGGTGCCGGGTTTCATGAGCGCCGCCTCGGCATCGCTGGGCGCGCGCACCTTGAGCACGATGTCGGCGCCGAAGGCGCCGTTGCCGTCGGCGATCTCCGCACCGGCGGCCTGGTAGGCCGCATCGGTGATGCTGGCCACCACACCGGCGCCGGACTGGATGCGCACGGTGTGGCCCTGTGCAACGAGCTTCTTGGCCGTCTCCGCAGTGACGGCCACTCGGGTTTCGCCTGGCGCAGTTTCGGCCGGCACGCCTATCAGCATGGATGTCCCCCTCGGATTGTGTTCGGACACGGCGATGCACGGCACTTCACGGCCGTACGTCGCCTATCGAAAAGAGCCCGCGACTGCGGGCGTGCGCGTGGCGACCGCTCAGGCGGTTGCGCCGACCTGGTACAGCTCGACGCGCGTGCCGTCGGGATCGGTCACGTAGATCGTCAGGCCGTAGGGCCCGTCATGCAGGTCCTGCTGGAACTCGACATCGGACTTCTTCAGCTTGTCGCGCAGCGCGCGCACGTCGTTGACCTCGAACGCGATGTGATCGATCTGCCGATGCGAAGGTGCACGCCCTCCGACGATGGCCACTCCTTGATGGAAGGCGGTGAACGGCCTGCCGTCGGCGAGCGGCTTGGCCGGCCGGATCGAAAAGCCGAGCTGGTCGACATAGAAGCCCACCGAACGCGGCACGTCCTGCACCATCAGCAGCATGTGGCCGAAGCCGAGCGTGCGCGGGGCCGACTGCGCATCGATCCACGCGCGCATCTCCTTCGAATCGGAGATCTCGCAGAAGTACTGCTTCCAGACCTCCTTGGCCGTCGCTTCCCATTCGCCATTGACGCCGGAGATGCAATCATCGAGCGCCACCACGTCGTAGTCGCGCAGATAGGCCTCGCGGATGCTGGTCTCCACACAGGCATTCGTGGTCGTTCCGGCCACGAACAGGGTCCGGGTGCCCAGCATCTTCAGCATCATCTCCAGGCGCGTCTCGTAGAAGGCGCCGAAGCGGTGCTTGCGGATCACGTAGGCCGGGTTGACCGCGGCGAGCGGCTTGAGCTCCTCGACGATCTCCTCGTCCCAGCTGCCCGCGAGCGCGGAAACCTGTTTGCGCCGAGACGTGTGGCCGGCCAGCTTCTTGCGGGCCCGGCTCGCATCGACCGCGAAGTGTTCCTGCACGGTCCAGATCACCGGGATGCCCGCGGCCTGGCAGCGCGGGATCAACTCGGCGAGCGTCGGCACGATCGCCGAGAGGCGCTTCGTGTCGACGCCCGAGATGCCGAGGGTGCCCTTGTCATGGATGAATGCGTTCTGCAGGTCGATGACCAACAGGGCCGAGCTGCGCGGATCGAGAGTGTCGAGAGTCATCAGTTTTCCTTCATGTCGATGCCGAGCACGCCATCGCGTCCCCAGCTGTCCTTGGGCGTGTCGTGGATTACCACGTGCAGGTGGTCGGGCTTGCAGCCCGCATGGTCGACCATGGCCTGCGTGATGGCCTTGACCAGATTGCGCTTCTGCTCGACGGTGCGGCCCTGCCACATTTCGACGATCACGAATGGCATGTCATTTCTCCTTGGGTTGATTGCCGGCCCAGCGCGGCACCGGCGGCGAAAAGCCCGTGACGAAATCACTGCCGGCCCTATCCTCGCCACGCATGAGCCAGAGCGGACGGGTTGTGTAGTTGATGAGTGGCTGCTCCTCCATCGCCACCCAGTTGGCGAGCGCGCGGCCGTCGCGCACGAAGTGGCTCGTCGCCGGCATGTAGCGCAGCACATAGAGCGGCGACAGCGGATCCAGCGCCGGCAAGCCCTCGCGTGTCATCTGTGCAAGGTCCATGCAGGTCGGGGGCCGCGCGGCACTGGCCGCCGGCACCAGCACCACCGCGCCCTGCAGCGGCATCGCCGGCCAGTAGCGGCCCTCCCGCCCTTCCCTGACGAAGCGCTGGTAGGCCGCTGCCTCCAGGTACAGCTCCGTGTCCCACAGGACGATGTCGGGGCCGATGAGGGCTTCGACGCAGTCCAGGATTTCCGGGTCTTCGCAGAGGTCCAGCAGCAGCCAGGGATCGACCAGCGCGGACCCGTGGCCCCAGGGGTTGTGCATACCCGACAGAAGTTCCCGTCGCGGACGCCGCGGGCGCTGCGCGAGCTCGCGCGCCGCGGCGTGCAGCGCGTCGATGCGCTCGCCCAGGCTGCGCGCGGCCGGCGCCGCGCTGCCCCTCATCGGCGTATCAAGTCCGGTTTCCATGTCGTGCCCGCGCGATCAGGCGGGGACCGAGAGACAGCGTCCTCGCCCGAAGTGGCTCTCGTCGACCGCGCCGTTCTCGAAGAGGACTGCGCCTCGGGCCACGGTGAGCACGGGCCAGCCCTTGAGCTTCCAGCCCTCGTAGATGCAGGTGCCCTTGCCCGTGTGCCGGACCGTGCGCTCCTCGTCGAGGTCGACCAGCACCATGTCGGCATCGAAGCCGACCTCGATGTTGCCCTTGCGCGGCCAGAGGCCGAAGCGGCGCGCCGGGTTGGCGGAATTGAGCTGCACCAGCCGCGACAACGACAGACCGCGCTGATGGACCCCGAAGTGCAGCATCAGCGAAAGCTCCCAGGGGAAGGACACCACGCCGGGCAGTTCGCTCCAGAGGTCTTCCAGCTTCTTTGGCAGGAACGGGACGTGGTCCGTGCCCAGGCTGTAGACGGAGCCGTTCAGGACGCCACGCCAGAGGCCTTCCTGTTCCTCCTTGTCGCGCAGCGGTGGTGAGATCTTCGCGCGCATGTCGAGGTCGCTGTCGTAGGCCGTGCGCGTGAGGTAGTGCTGGCAGGTCTCGACGGTGACGTGCACGCCACGGGCCTGCGCCTCGGCGGCGAGCACCGGCCCCATGCCGACGGATGTGTGCACCAGGTGCAGCGAGCAACCCGTGCGCTCGGCCAGGAAGATCATGCGGCGGATCGTCTCGACCTCGCAGAAGGCGGGGCGTGATTCGGTGTAGGCGCCCAGGTCCTGCCGACCCGTCGCCTTGATCTCGTTCTTGAGCCACGAAGCAATCTGCGTGTTCTCGCAGTGGACGTTGATCACGCCGCCGGGAATCTTCGCCAGGATGCGCATCGCTGCGTACACCCAACCGTCGGTCGCCGGAACGATGCCGATCGGGTTGTCGGGCTCGTAGCCGAAGTAGCACTTGAACGAGCGCACCCCGGTCTTGGCGACGATTTCGGGGATCTCCGCGATGTGCTCTTCGCGCTGAATGCCGAAGTGGAACCCGAAGTCGATGATCGAGTTCTCTTCGCCGACCGCCTTGCGCTCCTCGTAGAACGGCAGATAGGAAGGCTTCAGGTTGCGGATATACAGCAGCGCCGTGGTCACGCCGCCCGAAGCCGCGGCGGCCATCTCCGTGCGCATGTCTTCGGCATAGGGGTACTTGACTCCGAGATGGCAGTGCGGGTCGATGAGGCCTGGCATCAGCACGCGACCACCGGCGTCGATCTCGCGATGGCCCCTGGGCAGGGCGCTGTCGGCGCCCGTCAGGATGATCTTTCCGTCCTTCACGGCCACACCGCCGTGAAATTCCCCGTCGTGCCGCACCACGCGTGCGTTGCGAATCACCAGGTCGGCTTGGCTCATTGGATTCCCTTCAGGATGTCGTCGATGCGGCGTCGCACGCCACTCCATTGGCTGCGGCCCACGGTGATGGGCGCTCGCGCGCCGAGACCGCGCGCCCAGACGAACTTGAGGCCCAGTTCCTGCGCTGCATCGCGGTCGATGCCCCCTGGAGGCGCGGCCAGATCGACCAGCAGGGCGTGCGGGGGCAGCTTCTCGAGCAGCTCGCGCCCGAGCACGCGCGCCGGCACGCTCGCAATCACGATGTCCGTGTCGGGCAGCACGTCCGCCAGCGCGGGCAGCTCGTGCGACTCAGCGCCGGCGGCATGCGCCGCGGCGCGCTGCACGGCATTGCGCGCCGCGACGTGGACGCGGGCGCCGAGCGCCAGCAAGGTGTGCGTGACCAATGAGCCGATGGTGCCCTGCCCCACCAGGCACACCTTGGCCTTGTGGATCGTGATGTCGGTGTTCTCGATCAGCACCTTGAGCATCCCTTCGACGATCGCCGGCCCGCGCAGCAGCATCAGATCCTCGTCCCACTCGTACTCATGCAGCGTGATGCCGATGGCCTCACAGTGCGCCTTGAGCTTGGCGTCGGCCCAGCCCAGAACGATGTGGCCCGGGCGGCGCATGCCGCCGAGCGTCGCGCTGTCGGGAATGATGCGTTCCGCGCACTGGGGCGCGAACAGCGCGCCGTCGGGCGCGATGCCGGGAATCGGGAAGAGCGCGATATCGGCACCTTCCAGCGCTTCGCGCGCATTGGCCGTATGCCGAACCCCTGCGATGCCCTGTTCGGGCCACGGGAAGCCGTAGGCACGCACCTGCGCCCCCGCGGCCACTGCGCAGCGCGCGATCTCCTGTTCTCGGCGATCGCCGCCGACGATCGCGATGACGACTTGATCCCAGTTCATGGCTGCCTCACATGTTGTAGAAGTTCGTTTCTGGACATTCCTTCGATCCCCATCGCCTCAGCGGTGCGCCCGCCCTTGGCGTAGTCGATGCCGACCAGCGCTTGCGCCAGCGTGAAGAGCGATCGCGCTACCGGCGTGGCGACGCCGGCGATGGCCGCGAGTTCCAGGAACGGCAGCAGGCCATGCCCGAAGTCCTCGCGGTAATACCGGTGCTGGAGCGAGTCGGGGCCCTTGATGCGCTTGTTCGCTTCGCCGCCCGCGATCGCGGCCATGAAGTCTTGCGTATCGCCGACCGAGGATTCGACCGTTCCGATCAGCTTCATTTCCTCGATCAGGTTGGGCAGCTGATGGCCAAAGGCGGCGGCGACCGCGAGCCGTTCGTCGTCGAGAGCGCGCATCGTGCGCGACACGCCGGGCGTCATGGCCTGGACGTAGAAGGTGAAATCGCCTTGCGTCGCCTCGACCCACGCGGCCGCGAGCACCGCGCCCGGCGGATGTAGAACGAGATTGGCGTTGGCGAGCGCGGAGGCGAGCACGTCACCGACGGGCGAGGCTCCCGGGAACAGCGCGCAGGCGGCGGCCAATGCCGCATCCCCGCCCGGCAATGCGGCCGCACGCACCTGGCGTGCACGTCCGGTGACGGTCACGCTGTCCGCCTGGTACTTGCGCGCCACGTAGGTCAGGGTGGAGAACTCGGCGATCGGCGGCAGGTCGGCCCGCACTTCGCGCCAGGCATGGGCGAACTCCAGCGCACCGCCGGTGTGGCCCGGGTTGAGCACGACCGGCCGGTTCGCCGGCCAGCCCGCGGCGGCCAAAGCGCGCGCGACCGGCGCGTGAGAAAAGGTCGGCAGCGTCACGACCGCAACATCGGCGCCTTGGATCGCGGCCTTCAGGTCGGCGGTGATCAGGCGCGGACGTGCGATTCCCGAGCCGAGCACGCCGTCGTGGCGAACGCCCTGCAGCGCCTGAAAGGGCGCGAGCGTTTCGGAAGATCGGTTCCACAGAACCACGTCATGGCCGGCCTGCGTGAGCTCGGCCACGGCCGCGGCGCCGCCGGCGCCGGCGCCCAGAATCGAAACTTTCATGCTGTACCTCAGTGAGCGACCAGAACGCCCTTGGATTCGAACATCTCCCGCACCTGGCGCACGTGGTGCTGGAAGGCGGGGTTCTCGTGGATGCCGCTCCAGCGGCGCGGGCGCGGGATATCGATGGCCAGGTCGAGATCCACGCGACCGGGCCGCGGGGACATGACGATGACGCGGTCCGCGAGGAACACCGCCTCGTCGATGCCGTGCGTGATGAACAGCACGGTGTTGCGCAGCCGCAGCCACATGGTCTGCAGATCCATGATCATCTGCTCGCGCGTCAATGCGTCGAGCGCGCCGAAGGGCTCGTCCATCAGCAGCAGCCCCGGCTCCTGGATCAGGGCGCGGCAGATGGCCACCCGTTGGCGCATGCCGCCAGAGAGTTCGAATGGGAACTTGTTGTCGAAGCCCTGCAGGCCCACCTGGGCAAGCAGCTCGCGGGCGCGGCTGGCGCTGGCCGCGCGATCCAGCCCCTTGATCTCAACGGGCAGGAGCACGTTGTCGATGATGCTTCGCCACGGCAGCAGCAGGTCCGACTGAAAAACCACGCCCGCCTTCGGATGCGGCTTGACGACCTCGTCGCCGTCGATGCGCAGGCGACCCGAGGACACGGGGGTCAAGCCGGCCAGCAGCGACAGCAGCGTGCTCTTGCCGCAACCGCTGGGCCCGACGATGGCCACGAAGCTGCCCGGGGCGATGTCGAGGTCGACCCTGTCAAGCGCCTTCACGTCTTCGCCGGCGCGCACTTCATAGGTCTTGGACACGCCCTCGATCCGCACGTTGGCTGCATTACTCATGGCGTCCCTCCGATTGCGCGAGGCGCACGGCCCGCGTGGATGTCACGGCGTCGCGTTTCGTCATTTGGCACTTTCGCGTTGATAGGAAACCTTGGACTCGATCAGCGCCAGAACGAAATAGAGCAGCACACCGAGCAGGGAGATGGTGACGACAGTGGCGAAGTTCAGCGTCGTGTCGAACTGTGAGTTGGCTTGCAGCTGCAGATAGCCCAGCCCGCGTTCCGCGGCGATGTACTCGCCGATGATGGCGCCGATCACGGCCAGGGAGATGGCCACCTTCAGGCCCCCGAAGATGCTCGGCAAGGCCGCGGGCAACCTGACCTTGAAGAAGGTCTGCCATTCGCTGGATCCCATCGAGCGCACCATGTTGACCAAGCCCTTGTCGAGGGACTGGAGGCCGACCACGGTCGAGATCACGATGGGAAAGAATGAGATCAGGAACGCCAGGCTGATCTTGGGCCACCAGCCATAGCCGAGGTACAGCACCAGGAGAGGTGCCAGCGCGATTTTCGGCACCGTCTGTAGCGCCACGAGCAGCGGATAGACCGCGCGTTCGAAGGCCTTCGAATAGAAAATTGCCAGCGCCAGGGGTATGCCGATGAGCACGCCGGCCAGGAAGCCCGCGAGCACTTCGAGCAGCGTGATGTACGAATGGGCGGCCAGGAGATCGAAATCCGTCACCATCCGCTTGCCGATCGCCAGCGGCGTCGGAAGCACGAATTCCGACAGGCCCAGCAAGGGGACCGCGAACTGCCAGGCGAGCAGGATGGCCGCGGCGAGCAGCACGGACGCGTAGCGCTCTGTGAAGCTGCCGCTGGCGGCTTTCTTCTTGGGCTCGCGCGCAGTGGGCATCGGAACGGCTTGGGAGTGTTTGAGTTGAGTCATGCATTGACCTTCGCTTGGTTCACTGGGCAGGCAGCAGGTCGTTGGTGAAGAAGGTCTCGACGGGCTTGGGTGTCCCGATCGCTTCGTCCGTCTTGAGAAGATCCAGCGCCTGCGAGATGGCCTTGGCATCGATCCATCCGACCGGCTTTCCGGGAACGGACGGGATCGCGTCCATCGTCGCGCGCACCTGCGCTTCCACGACCTCCTGCGGCGGGCTGCCCTGCCAGGCCTTCATCAATGCTGCCGCGGCGGCCTTAGGGTCCTTGCGCGTCACGGCGATGCCTTCGTTGACCGCTGCCAGGTAGCGCCGCAGAACGTCGGGCCGCTTGGCGATCGCCGCATTACTCGAGACCGCAGCGAGACCAGGGATTGCAAGGCCGTTCTGCGCCAGGTCCAGGATCGTGAACTTGGTGCCGACCTTGGCTTCGAGCACCGGCAAATCGCTGGTGCGATAGAGGCTCACCGCGTCGACCTGCTTCTGCAGGAACTGCGGCACACGCGACTGCGCATCCATCTGCACCTTCTTGACCTTCGTGCAATCGATGCCGTTGACCGAGCAGAAGACCGCCAAGTAGGAGGTTCCCGTTTCGCCCACTGAGTGTGCGACCGTCTTGCCTTCCAAATCCTTCGGTTGCGCGACCGGCTTGTCGGGCTGCGAGACCAGCACGACCGGCGTGCGGGGATGGTAGAGCGCGACGATCTTGACAGGCATGCCCTTCTGGATGGCAGAGACCGCGAAGATCGCGGGCATCACCACCACGTCTTCCTGTCCTTGCAGCAAGGCCCCCAGCGCCGCTGGCGCCCCCGCTCCCTCGCCCATGCGAACAGCCAGGTTCTTCGACGCGTAAACGCCTTGCTCCTGCGCCAGATAGAGGTGAGCGTACTCACCCTTGAGCTTCCAGCTGAAGCGAACGTTGACCGGGTCCGTTGCCCACGCGGTGGGAGCCGAGACCAGGAGGGCTGCCAAGGCAGCCGTTCTGAGGTGGGAGCTCAAGGAAATGCCGGATCGCAGGAGTCGCATGGAATACCGCCCGTGACGTTGAGGTTTGAAGAATCAGCCCTTGCCCTCGCAGCCCGGGGGGCTTAGGGTTCGACTGGCTTAGATGTAAACTCGTCTTGATCACAGAGTGTGATCACACCTATAATCACGCACAATCGGGTTAACCCGCATCACGGCAAGCAAGAGAGAGTCACATGGAACAGATCGCCGAACGCCTTGAACAGCGCGCCTTGGAGGCCCCAAGCAAACGCGCGCGCGGCAGCGTCCCCGAGGAGGTCTTCCAGCGCATTCGCCGCGGCCTCATGGTCGGTGCTTTCGTTCCCGGTCAGGTGATGAGCCTGCGCAAGCTCGCGAGCAGCTTCGGCACCAGTCCGATGCCGGTCCGAGACGCGTTGGCACGGCTGGTCGTGATCAATGCGCTGGAGGCTACCGCCAGCGGATCCGTTCGCGTACCGAGATTGACGCCCAAGAAACTGAAGGAGCTTTTCGCGGTGCGGGAGCTGATCGAAGGCATGGCAGCGGAGATGGCGTGCCGCAATTGCCCTCCGGCATTGCTGAGCACACTCAGCGCCATCAACGACGAGTTGCTCGAGGCGATCGCAAAGCGCAATCTGCTCGGCTGCCTGTCCTCGAACCAGCGCTTCCATTTCACGCTGTATGAGGCGTCAGGCACCGAAGTGGTTATGCCGCTGATCGAATCGTTGTGGCTCCAGTTCGGCCCGACCATGTACTTGTCGCTGTTGTCCCCGAGCACGCCTTGGGACGCTTCCGCGCACGTCGAGATCCTCGACGGCCTGCGCACCAAGAAGCCCGCCATGGTCAGGCAAGGCGTGCTGCGCGACATTCGCACCACGGGGAGCACGCTCGCGCCCGCCCTCAGCGAGCCGAACGCCGACGACCTGCTCTCCGCCCCGCTCGACGACCTCTATTTCGGCAGTTGAACCTTCACTCCCAAGGACACCAGAGAATGACAACGCACGGACACGAAGCACGCTTGGCCAAGCTCGGCATCGAACTGCCGAAGGCAGTCGCCCCCGCCGCCAACTATGTGCCGGCCCGCAAGAGCGGCTCGCTGGTATACATCGCAGGCCAGGTCCCGACTGCCGGTGGCAAGGACCAGTACGTGGGCAAGGTCGGCCAGGACGTCTCGATCGAGGATGCACAGAAGGCCGCGCGCCTGTGCGGAATCAACATCCTGGCCCAGCTGCGCACCGCCCTGGGCGGCAGTCTCGATGGCGTCGCAGGCTGCGTGCGCCTCGGCGGTTTCGTCAACGCCACGCCCGAGTTCGGCGACCATCCCAAGGTGATCAACGGCGCCTCCGACCTGATGGTCGAGGTGTTCGGCGATGCAGGCCGGCATGCGCGCGCCGCGGTCGGCTGCAATTCGCTGCCGCGCAATGTCGCGGTTGAGGTCGATGCCATCTTTGAACTGGCCTGACGATGGATCACGCCGCGACCATGGTTGACGGCCGTGTACCGATTCATGTGCTGACCGGCTTCCTCGGCAGCGGCAAGACCACGCTGCTGCGCCATCTGTTGGCCGACCCCTGCCTGGCGGACACGGCGGTGGTCATTAACGAATTCGGCGAGGTCGGACTCGACCACCTGCTGGTGCGCGAGGTCGCCGAGGACGTCGTGCTGCTGAGCTCGGGCTGCATGTGCTGCTCGGTCCGCGACGATCTGGTGTCGACGCTGGCCGAACTGCACGCGCTGATGCGCGCCGGCAAGATTCCTGCCTTTGCCCGTGTCGTCGTCGAGACCACGGGGCTGGCCGACCCGGCGCCGATCATGCAGGCTATTCTGAGCGAGGCGACCCTCGTGCCGTGGTTCCGTCTCGGTCAGGTGATCACGACAGTGGACGCCATCAACGGCGAGCAGACGCTGGGACGGCATCGCGAGGCCAGGCAGCAGCTGGCCACGGCAGACCGGCTGATCCTGACGAAGTCCGACCTGGTCGGAGAGTCCGAATCCGACGCGCTGGGCGACAAGCTGCGCGCCATGAATCCGTCGGCGTGCCTGCTCGTCTCGGGCAAGGCGCAACTGCCCGCCGCCGAGATCCTCAGGGAGGCCGACGCGCAATGGCGCGCTCCCGTCCCTGCCCAGCTCGGACCGATCCTTCATTCCGCCGCCGGGGCGCCGGCGATGTCCCATGCGCACGCCCACGACGACGCCATCAAGACCTTCACGGTGTCGTTGCAACAGCCGGTCGAATGGCCTTCCTTCGTCGAATGGCTCGAGCTGCTGCTCGCCAGCCGCGGCGATTCGATCCTGCGCGTGAAGGGACTGCTGGCGGTGACCGACGATGCGCGGCCCGTGGTCGTGCAGGGCGTGCAGCATGTGCTCTACCCGATCGAGCGCCTGCCGGCGTGGCCGGACGCGTCGGCACGGCCGGGCTGGATCGTCTTCATCGCAAGCGACCTGACGCAGCGCGCGATCGAGAACTCAATTCGCAGCGTCTACGAGACCAGCCTGGCCTGAGAGCGACGCGGTCGCGTCGACCGCGACGTCGACTTCCCTTCCCCGCCGCAGCAGCACGCGCCCGGTGGGGCGCCTTGCGAGCGCATCATCGAAGGACGAGGCCGGCACCAGCAACAGATCCGCTACGTCCCCGACCTCGATGCGCCGACGCCCGCCGCAGATCAGCGAGCTGAGCTCCTCCGGGGCATCGACGTGAGAGGCCATCGCGCCCACGAAGCCGGTCTCTAGCATGTCGCCATCGCCGAACGGAAAGAACCAGTCCCTGACATTGTCGGTGCCGAAGCGCACCGCGACACCCGCCTTCAGCGCCTCGGCGACGGGCGCCAGCCCACGAACGCCCGGTGCACCCTCGCTGCGTGCCTGCAGATAGAGATTCAGCTCAGGCAGCACCACCAGCACGATGCGCGCTGACGCCATTCGGTCCAGCAGCCGACGGACATCGTCGCGTGGCAACACTGAGAGCACGCAGGCATGGCTGACCGTGACGCGGCCCTGCAGGCCACGCACCACGGTTCCGTCCACCAGTTGGTGGATCAGCGCCTTCGGCGCGTCGAGGTGTTCATCAAGGTGAACGTCAAGCGGCACGCCCAGCGCGAGCGCCGCGTCGAGCAGCGCCTCCAGGGCCGCCGCCGGATTGGCGCAGAGCGCCGGCACGGCGCCGATCAGCGAAGCGCCACGTCCGACCGCCTCGACGAAAAGCGCCTGCGTCCCGGGGTGGCAGGGGTCGGCCGCCGCACTCGCGAAGGCTACGACCTCAACGTCGAGCAACGGGCGCAACTCCGCCGCGGCCGCCAGCACCCCCTCGATCGCGCGCATGCCGGTGATGGCGTCGATGTCGGTGTGCGTGCGCAGCGACGAGACGCCATGCGCGATCGATCGGCGCATCAGCCGCGTGGCGCGCGATTGGATGTCCTCGACAGTGGCGCTGGCGCGCTCGCGCTTCGCAGACAACACCGCATCGCCGAGCGACAGCGGACGCTGCGCCGGCGCCGCATACGCGCGGTTGGCATGCGCATGCAGGTTGACGAGCGACGGCATGGCCAACCAGCGCGGCGGTGCCGCGTCAGCGACGGCCGAGATGGCGCGCACGCGCTCGCCCTCCAGCGCCAGGTCGAAGCTGCCCGCTCGATCGATGAGCGCGACGGACCGGATGACCCGCATCAGTTGCCGTTGTCGTACAGCGTGGTCGTTGTTTCGACGTTCTCGTCGTGCAGGCCGGCGCGCTGCACCGCGGCGGCGGCCAGTTCTCGCGCCTTGCGGCGCAGCGCCGGCTCGTCGACCCCATGCACCTTGCCCTCGCTGTAAAGCGTCTTGCCATCGACCCAGGTTTGCGAGATAGACGCGGTCGATGCCGAGAAAACCAGTGCCTGCAGCGGGTCGTGGAACGGCGTCCATTCGATGTGGTCGAGGTCGAAAAGGATGAAGTCGGCCTTCTTCCCGATCTCGAGCGAACCGATCTCGTGGTCCCACATTGCTGCCTTCGCGCCGTCGATGGTGGCTGCCCTCAGGGCCTGCCGGGCCGTGAACACGTCGGGCTTCATGCGCGCATCCTTGAACATGCCGGCGACGATCAGCATCTGGCGCATCAGGTTCATGTTGCCGGCCGCCGACACGCCATCGGTGCCGAGCCCGACGGTGACACCGGCGGCGACCATCTCGGGATACTTGCCGATTGCCGTCGCGCCCTTGCCGAGCTTGAACGATGAGCACGGGCAGAACGCGACCTTGGCGCCGCGGCTCGCAAGGAGCTTCACTTCCTCGTCGCTGACGGCTGCTCCGTGCGCAATGACCAGGTTGGAGCCGATACCGCCCGCGCGGTCGATTCGCGTGATCGGCCAGCAACCATACTTTTCCTCGCAGACCTTCGCCTCCTCGATGGAGGTCGCCAGGTGGTAGGTGGTGCCGACACCGAGCCGCTCTGCAAGTTTCTGCGCGCCGACATGGAGCTCCAGCGTGCAAGGCTCCTTGCCTTCGATGTTGACCCAGCAGCGCACGCGGCCGTCGAGCGCGCCGTCGTACTTGCGCACGCAGGCTTCCAGCTCCTCGAGCGCCGCTTCCGCGCTCGGAAAGAAGTGGTGCCGCGCCATCTCCTCGGTCCAGCCGCGCGGCAGCTCGGGCGGCGGGTTGTCCGCTGCATGGCGGCCGGTGATGCCGCGGATGCCGGTCTTCTCCATTGCCCGCACCGTGATGCCGGGGTCGTACTGCGAGCCCATGTCGATGAAGCAGGTGGTGCCGTTGCGAAGCATCTCAGTGATGCCGAGCAAGGCTCCCCAGTACTCGTCTTCCTCGGTGATGTGCGCATAGAAGGGCTTGGCCCAGTGGAAGACCCAGGCCCGCGTGTTCAGGTTGTCAGGGAACACGGCGCGCGAAAGGGTCTCGGACAGATGGACGTGGCTGTCGACGAAGCCTGGGCAGATGCCGAGCATGCGGCCGTCCATCACGCGGTCGAAGTGCTCGCCGCGATGTCGCGCCGCGACTTCCGCGGCAGGGCCGATGTCGGCGATGCGATCGTTGTCGACCAGGATACTGGCGTCGCGCACCACCGTGTCGTTGGCGTCGACGAGGAATGCGAATTCAAGGTGCTCGATGAGCGTGCGCATGAAAGTCTTTCCAGGTTGAATTGTCGGGCCGCCGCTCAGCCCTCGACGACCAGCAGCTTGTCGGTGTTCGCGTAGTCGGACAGCAGCTCGCAACCATTGGCCGTGACCAGGAGCATGTCCTTGTTCTGCATGCCGAAGCCGTGACCCGTTTCATAGCACAGCGGCTCGAAGCCGAGCACCATGCCCTCTTCGATCACCGCGTCGCTTCCAGGTCGGCCCAGGACGGGCGTCTTGCCCAGGTAGGGATCTTCGTGCAGATGCAGGCCGATGCCGTGGCCGACGAACGAGATCGGCGGCAGGTCCATCTCGGACAGCTTGGCAATGAAGGCGTCGTAGATGGCACGGCAGCTGGCGCCTGGCTTGACCATCTGCATGATCTGGTACTTGCAGTCCACCAGATGCTGCCAGATGGCTTCGGCCTTCGGTGGCGCCTCGTGCACGACCGCGGTGCGACACACGCCCGCCTGATAGCCGTCGATCACGGAGAAGATCTCGACCCGGCAGACGTCGCGCGGCTTGAGCCTGCGCTCGCTGGGGCCGACGTTCGGCAGCACACTGCGCTCGCCGGTCGCGATGATCATCAGCTTGAAGTGCTCGGCCCCCAGCGCATAGACGTTGCGCGTCAGATGCCCGGCGATGTCCATCTCCGAGTCGCCGGCCTTGACCGACGCGAGCGCGTCGGTGATCGCCTGATCAGCGATGCGCGACAGGCGGCGCAGCAAGGCGATCTCCTCCGGCGTCTTGATCTGGCGCAGCCGCGCGAGGATCTGCTCGCAGTGCTCGAAGCGCGCGTCGGGCAGCGCCTTCTGCAGCCGTGCGAGGTCGCCTGCAGGCAAGTAGTCCATCTCGATGCCGATGCGGCCGCGCGCGAGTCCGAGCCTGCTCAGCTGGTCGGCCAGCACGACCATCGCATCATCGGTGAACTCGGCCCAGATGCGCGTCGGCACATCCGGTGCACGGCGCTTCACCGTGCTGGCTTCCATGTCGACCGAGAACAATTCCGTCCTGCCGTCGGCCGTGACGATCGCCATCGCATGACGATGCCTGATCAACGGCTGCGACGGGACGACGAAGCCGGTTGCATAGGCGTAGTTCTCGGGGGAGCACGACACCATGGCGTCGAGCTTGTGCTCGGCGATCGCCCTGACCTGCCGCTCGATGATTGCTTTGCGCATCTGAAACCTTCCGTGGATGTATGTTGACAGCGACCTCAGTCGCGGACGGTGTACTTCTCAATCTTGGCGAGGTCGACATCGATGCCCATGCCGGGCGCGGTCGGCACTTCGATGCCGCCATCGACCAGGTTCATCGGTGCGACGATGAGGTCGTCGCGGTAGTAGATGCCGCCGATCTGGCCCTTCTGCCATTCGGCCGGCGTCGACACAGGGACCACGCAAGACAGCGTCGCAGCCGGCGCAGCGGCGGCCAGGTGGATGTTGGCGAGGTTGCCGACCCCGGTCTCCACAGAGCCATTGACGTTGCAGATGATCCCGGCCGCACGGCACACGGCCGCTACTTCCATCGCTTTGTATAGCCCGCCTGGCTTGGTGCTGTAGATGGACACGATCTGTGCCGCGCGCTGTTCGCTGATCTGGATCACGTCGTGCGCGTTCCAGGCCGATTCGTCGGCCATCACCGGCTGGTCGATCGCACGCGCAACCTCGGCGATGCGCTCGATGCCCATCACCGGCTGCTCGACGTACTTGAGCCGGTATGGCTCCATCGCACGCACCGTGGCGATGGCCTCGCCCGGCGTGCGATAGCCTTCGTTGGCGTCCACGCACAGCTCGACGTCGTCACCCACCGCTGCGCGGACAGTGCGCACCATGTCGATGTCGCGCTTCGCGTCGACGCCGATCTTGATCTTGATCGTCTTGATGCCTTCAGACGCAACCTGCGCCACCTCCTTCTCGGCCTCGGCAATCGGGATCAGTCCGATTGAATGGGTCACCATGATGCGCGAGCGCGCCTTGCCGCCGAGCAGCATGTGCACGGGCAGGCCGAGCCAGCGGCCTGTGACGTCATAGGCGGCGAACTCGACCGCGGCCTTGGCATAGGGATATCCGCGGATCACCGCATCCATGCGCGCATGCATCTCCGCGAAGTTGCCGAGCTCGACGCCAATCAGGGCGGGCGCGAGGTACTTCTCGATCACCATCTTCGCGATCGACGTCGACTCGCCGAAGTAGCGGCCGAACTCGCCGCCCCAGTCCTTCAGCGCCGGCGCCTCGCCCCAGCCGATGCGGCCATCGCTATCGACCATGCGGGTCAGCAGGTAGCGACCGATGGACTCGGTCAGACCAGTCCACTTGTGCTCCCGCCGCGTCGGAAGCTGGACTAGCAGCGTCTCTATGGACTGGATCGTTGGCATCGATGGAACTCCTCACATACATCACTCAGGTCCGGCAGCCCATCTGCCAAATCTTTACTGTGATCACAGTGTGTGATCAAATAGTGTGATTGTCAATAGCCCCATCTACGCAAGTGCGCGGCACGGTAGAAGACGGCTTGCGCCCGGGCAAGGAGGCCCATCATGATCATCGAGATCACCAACTACTACGCGTTGCCCGGCCAAGCCGATGCAGTTCTGGCGCAGCGGCGGCGCGCCAGCGAAATCCGGGCGCGACTCGGGTTGCCGGCGGGCCGCATCTTTAAAAAGATCGAAGGCACGGGCCCCGACGTGCGTTGGGAATGCGTGTTCGATTCCCGCTCGGACTACGAGCGCGACCTCACTGCTCGCGGCGCCTCCGGTGAATTCACGCGCGCGCGCAAAGACATGCACACGCTGCTGGAACGATTCGAGCGCAACTTGCAGGAGGAGGCGGGATAGTAGTGAACGGGCAGCACCGTCCTATCATGGTGCGAGAGCTTCAGGTCGAGGGCAGCACCTGGAGGCAAGACACTGCCCTGCGCTGTTTCTCGATATTCCGCCAGCCGTGATAACGGACTGGACCCACCGCCTTGTTGTCATGCGCTCGAGTGCGAGCAGCGTCCCAAGCGCCATCGCCCAAACCCATGAGAGCAACGTCAGCTCAAGCATCGGGACGCGCCGATCGCGATCGCGTTCGGACAGTCGCCTCGCACACCGCGCTCGCGAGAAATCTGCGCAGCTCAGGTGCTGGGTGTGATTCCCTCGACGATGGACGCGCTCAGCGCGCGGCGACGCTTCGCAACCCCATCGTGGCACTTAGTTGCCGGCAGCCCCAACACGCAGCGGCTTAGTCGGGACGGGGAAGGCCCTTTCATTCATAACAAGGCTTGCTGCCCCACCCTCTGTGGGAGCGATTTTGTAATGTCGCAATTCTTCTTGAAGGGACTCGGCAAACGCGGTGATCGCCTTGCTTTTGAACTCGTACAGGCCTGCCAGTCGTCGCTATCAGCAACTCGGCCGTAAATGACCGTGCGCGACGTGAATGCCCTGCGACCCGAACTTGCGCGCCGGATTCTGGCTGAGTGAACGCGGTCCGGCCTTGGCGACAGCGAAGGTGGCGAATAACGGTTTGCGGCGCAAGGCTGCCGCGGCCGCCGGGCGCCTGAAGGTCGATCCAGCCGAGAGTTTTCGACCGACGTGATCGTCGTTGAGCCCACCGGCGCCGAAGCACAGGTCGCGCTGCTCCGGGCCGGCCATCCGGTCATGGCCGCGTTCCGCGCCGCATCGGCGTGCGTCCGGATGACCGGCTGGCGCTCTGGCCAGTGGCCGCCGAAGCCACCTCTTCGACGCAGCCGGCGGCCAGCGGCTCAACTGAGACGACCGCGCGACGGCTCGCCAAGCGACAGCATCAGGCGGTTGGCCCAGTTGAAGAAGGCCGCACTCTGGACGACGTCCACGATCGCAAGATCGTCCAGCCCCGCCGTGCGCAAGCGCTCGACGTGCTCGGGTCCGAACGCGATCGGTGTCGACGTCAGTGCCACCGATGCCGCCACGATGGCGTCCCATCGTTCGTCGATTCGTGCGCCGACGCCTTCGTCGAGCAGGCGCTGCACGTCGTCGGTCCGGTGCGAGAAGTGCGAGGCGAATCGCGCATGGACCGACGCGCAGTAGATGCAGCCGTTGTACCGCGAGGTCGCCGCGGCCGCGAGCTCGCGTTCCGGGCGCGGCAAGCCGCCGTCGGGGTTGTAGAAGATGTCCTTGTCGGTGCGCGTGCGCGCGCCGAGGATGTCCGGGTCGCGCGCGAGCAGCATGAAGTAAGGCGACTTCGCGCGCGAGGCGTCGACGAGGCCCGCGCGATGCCGGTCGGTCAGCTCGGCTTCGGGCAACGGCGGCAGCCATGGCAGCCATTCGAGCTCCTCCTGCGTGAAGGCGGCGGGCGGCACGTTGCCGGGATGGCTCAAGGTGGAATGGCTCATGACTGGACGGCCCTCGGCGACGACGCGAGTGCCTGCAGCCCGGCCGCGGCGCGGATCTGGTAGCCGAGGAAGGCGACGAGCTGCGACAGCGTGACGATGTCCGTCGGCGACCATCCGGCGTCCAGCAGCGCCGCCAGGTCCGGCGCGCTCGCATCGCGCGGATGGAAGAGCAGCAGGTGCGCATGCAACAGCGCGGCAGCGAGCCGGTCGCCGAGCACCGCGCGGGCGGCATCGCTGACGCGGTAGATCGGCCCCGGCGCGTCTTCCGCACTCAACGGCCCCGCCGGAAAGCGGCCGTAGGGGCCGGAAGCAGCGCCCAAGGCCGCCTCGCCCACAAGCGCATCGACCAGCGCCTGCGCGGCGCCGTGGCCCGCGAGACCGCCGGCATAGAAATCGACCGCCGGCCCCGGCCCGTGCAGCGCCGCCACGAAGGTGGCGACCGCGAAGCGCTCCGCCAGTGTGAAATCGCCGGCGGGCGGCGAGGCCGGTTCGAACAGCGTCCGGTAGCTTTCCTGGCTCTGGTCGCGCGCCTGAGCGCGCTGCGCGCGAACGCCCTGGAGCGGGTGTCCGGGCGCGAGGCCCGCGAGCTTGTCGATCACGTCCGGTGCGTGGGATGCGGTCATGCGATGGTCTCCGGTGTGGGGTCGCGAAGGGGGTCGGCGGCGGCGCGCCAGCCAAGCGCCGGCGCCACTTTTGTGGCGACCAGCTCGATGGAGCGCAGGATGAGCGGGTGCGGCGGATCGACCGAATGCACCTGGAACACCATGTCGGTCACCTGCGCGAGCGTGCTGTCGGCCTGCAGCGATGCGATGACGTCGCCCGGGGTGCCGACGTGCACGTCGTAGCCTTCGATGAGCTCGCGCAGCGTCGCGTCGGGTCCCGGCCGGCTCGGATCGCCCAGCCGCGCGACGCTGCGACGCAGGCCCTGCTCGGCGAGGCGCAATGCCTGCTGCCGGTCGTCGGCCACGAACACCGAGCGCGAGCCCATGATGCGCGGCGCGCGCCCCGCGGGCAGCTTCTCGAGGTACGCCTCGACGATCGGGCGCTGAAGTTCGGAGAGCGAGGCGTGCGGCGTATCGGCCGGCCGCGGCTGCGTGCGCGACAGCATCAGTCCATCGCCCGCCAGACCGGCGCGCGCGCCGCCCGCGACGGAGAAGGTCGCCTGCCAGATCCTGTCGAGCAGTTGTGGCGAGGCCGGGTAGAGCCGATCGCCGCCAGCGAGCGCACGGCCCGCCCACGCTTCCCGCACCTGCGCCAGGTGGCGCGCGAACACCTCGGCGCGATCCTCGCTGGCCAGGCCAAAGGCCGCGAAGGACGAGGGCGTGCCGCCGGTGCCCACGCCGAACTCCAGCCTGCCGCCCGAGAGCAGGTCCAACACGACGGCATCCTCGGCCACGCGCACTGCGTTCTCGAGCGGCAGCGTCACGACGCCGGTGCCGAGCCGGATGCGCCGCGTCCGTGCCGCCACGTGCGCGAGGAAGACGAAAGGCGACGGCAGGCCGCCTTCCGCTTCGTGGAAGTGGTGCTGCGCCACCCACGCCGAATCGAAGCCGTTGGCCTCGGCGTGCGCGATCTGCTCGGCCACCAGCCGATAGCGTTCGGCGGCGGGAGCGTCGTCGAGAAGGCGGCTGAAGAAGCCGAGGCGCCGGATCGCCGTCATCACGATGTGCGCGCGGGCTGGCGTGAGGGCGCGGGGAAGCCGTCGAACTCGATGCTGGCGCCGTGGGTGAGCGCGAGGTCGGGCGCCGCGCGATCTTCCGAGGCATCCGCACGCAGCACGAGCGCGTACGGCCCGTCGCCGCGCAGCGCGAGCCGCTGGGCAAGCGCGTCCCCCTCTTCGGCGCGGCGACCTGCGCGCGACGACGACAGCACCAGCGTGCTGCCGCCCAGCGTGACCAGTGCGAGCCGCGTGCGGCCCCCGGGCAGGCTCACCACGCCGCCCACCTGCGTCGCGCCCGCGCCTTCCGGTGCGCCGAGCAAGGCGCGGTAGCGTGCCAGCGTGGCGTCGAGGTCGCGCACCGCCAGCGCGAGACTGGCGACGCCGGTGGTGCCGTTGGGATGCACGCGCGCTTCGCCCTCGGGCACGCGCAGTGCGCGCGGCGTGAGATCGCCGCAGAGAAAGGGCAGGTCCGGCGACGGCGGCCGCGCGGTCTGCCAGCGCAGGTGCTCGCCGTCGGGGCGCACGCGCCCGCCGTCGAGCGGACCATCGAGCGCCAGGCCGCGCGCCGCGGCCTCGGTCACCGTGCGCGCGGTGCTCTCGGGCAGCAGCGCGAAGTCGACGATGCCTTCGCCGTGGCGCTGCAGCAGCTGCCACCAGCGCTCGTCCGGTGCGGGCGTCTTCCAGGCGATCAGTTCGAAGTAGCTGCCGTCCGCGAACACGACCAGCGCGTTGTGCGTGCTGCGCCCCGGATGGTCGCCGCCGCGCTGGACGTTGAAGCCGAGCGCTGTGTAGTCGGCGATGGTGGCCTCCAGGTCGTAGACGGCGATGACGATGTGGTCGAGCGAAAGCGGCATGGTGTTGGTTCGGTCTTTTTTCAGGATGCGGTGCGCGCGGCCTCGCCGCCGCCGAGGTAGGCGTCGCGGATGCGCGCGTCGGCCAGGAGCCGCGCGGCCGGGCCGCTCAGCACGATGCGGCCGGTCTGCAGCACGTAGCCGTGGTGCGCGATCTGCAGCGCGAGGCTGGCGTTCTGCTCGACCATGAAGACCGAGACGCCCTGCCGGTTGATCTGCGCGATGAGTTCGAGCACACGGTCGACGTAGAGCGGCGACAGGCCCATGGTCGGCTCATCCATGCACAGCAGCTTCGGCCGGCCCATCAGCGCGCGCGCCATCGCCACCATCTGCTGCTCGCCGCCCGAAAGCGTGCCGGCCTGGAACTCGATGCGTTCGGCCACGCGCGGGAACAGGTCGAGCATGCGTGCGAGGTCTTCGGCGACCGCCTTGCGGTCGTTGCGCGCGTACGCGCCCATCAGCAAGTTCTCGCGCACCGTCATCGCGGGAAAGAGCCGCCGCGCCTCGGGCACCGAGCCGATGCCGCGCCGGATAACCTGCGGCGTGCCGAGGCCGAGCAGGGATTCGCCGTCGAAGCGCACTTCGCCCGAGCGCGGCTTGAGCAGGCCCAGCACCACCTTCATCGTGGTCGACTTGCCGCTCGCGTTGCCGCCAAGCAGGCTCACGATCTGGCCGCGGCGCACTTCGAGGTCGAGGTCGAAGTGCGCCTGGACCGGGCCGTAGAAGCTGTTGATCTTCCGGAGTTCGAGCAAGGGTTGCTCGCCCGCCCGCTGAACAGGCGCGACGGAACGTTCGGGCCGCGCATCGTCCCCGCCCTCGTGCCAGAGCGGCGTGGGCGGAAGCCCCGTTCGTGCGACCGTGGTGATCATGCCGCCACCGCGGCCCGCTCGCCCACCTGGCGATGGCCCAGGTAGGCCTCGATCACGGCCGGGTCGTTGCGCACCGCGTCCGGCAGGCCCTCGGCGATCTTGCGGCCGTCGTCGAGCACCACCACGCGGTCGGAAAGCTGCATCACGAGGTCGAGCTTGTGCTCGATCAGCAGGATGGTTTGGCCGCGCGCCTTGAGCGTGCGGATGATTTCCAGCATCTCGGCCGTCTCGCTTTCGTTCATGCCGGCGGTCGGCTCGTCGAGCAGCAAGAGCCGCGGCTTCAGCGCGAGCGCCCGCGCAATCTCGACGCGACGCCGGTTCGCGTATGAGAGGCTGTGGGCCGGGTGGTCGATGCGAGGCAGAAGCCGCTCGCCGAAGAGCGCGACGATCGCGAGCGCCTCGGCGCGCAGGCGTTCTTCTTCGCACCGCACCGAGGGCGGCTGCACCAGCGCGAGCGCCAGCTCGGCCAGCGCCGGCAGGCCCGGCACGCCGCCCATGCGCGGCTTGACCGCGCGCAGCCGCGTGTGCGCGCCGACCAGCACGTTGTCGAGCACCGTGAGGTTGGCAAACACGCGGCCGTGCTGGAAGGTGCGCGCGAGGCCGCGCTGCGCGAGTTTCTGCGCGGGCCAGCCGGTGATGTCGTCGCCCTCGAAAAGCACCCGGCCCGCGTCCGGCTGGTCGAGCCCGGTGACGAGGTTGAAGAGCGTGGTCTTGCCCGCGCCGTTGGGGCCGATCACGCTGACCAGCTCGCCCTCCTCCACACGCAGGTCGACCGCATCGACCGCGGTGAGCCCGCCGAAGCGCCGCGTGAGGCCGCCGACTTCAAGCAGCGACGGCATCGGCTTCCTTCGCGGGCGAGGACTTCTTGCCGACCCGCTTCACCTCGGCGCGGATGTTTTGCGGATTGCGCAGCAGGTTGAGGATCGGGCAGTTGCGCTCGACCGCCTCGAAGAGCGCGTCGATGTCGGCCTGCGAGGCCGGCGAGTCGATGTGCACCGTGTAGCCGATCTCGTGCGGCCAGATCGGCGTCGCCTCGTGGCCGGGCCGGCCGCCGCGCGGATCGATGAGCCCGGTCACCTCGACTTCGAGGCTGTCCAGCGACACCTGCCGCTCGGCCGCCTGGATCAGGAAGATGTGCGTGACGCAGGTGCCCAGCACGCCGAGCTGCAGCTCGGGCGAGCTGGGGCCCAGGTTGTAGCCCGCGAAGTCCGGTGGGCTGTCGCTGATCACCTGGTGGTCGCGGATGCGCAGCCGCCGCACGCCGCTGCGGCCCTCGGCGCGCACGTGCGCCCTCAGCTGTAGCGGCTGCGCCGTCCCGGCGTCGATGGCGGCGTTGCGCGCCAGCACGGCCGCGCGCTTCTCTGCAAGGTAGTCGTTGAGGTGGCTCATGGTGTGTGTCCTTGTGAAGTCGTTCAAACGGTGCCCAGCAGCCCCTGCGGCCGGAACCGGATCAAGAGCAGCAGCGCGACGCCGTAGATCAGCATCCGATACTCCGCCGTCACGCGGAACAGCTCGGGCAGGCTCACCAGCGCCACCGCGCCGAGCAGCGCGCCGCTGATGTTCCCGAGGCCGCCGAGAATCACCATCGTCAGCGCGAGGATGGATATCTGCGAGGTGAAGGTCTCGTGATTGATGTACGAATAGAGATGCGCGGTGAAGGCGCCGCTCACGCCGGCCGCGAAGCCGCCGAAGCCGAAGGCCATTGCCTTGTAGCGGTCCGGGCTCACGCCGTAGGCCCGCGCGGCCACCTCGTCCTCGCGCACCGCGCGGAAGGTGCGTCCCAGGTGCGAGCGCAACAGGCGCCACTGCAGCAGGGCCAGCAGCACCATCGCGCCGAACGAGGCCCAGTAGAAGACATTGTTCGACGACGCGTCGCGCCCGAAGAGCGACAGCGGCGGAATGCCGGACACGCCGATCGGACCGCGCGTGAGGCTCTCCCAGTTGAGGATGGTGAGCGCCACGATCTCGCCGATGCCCAGCGTCGCAATCGACACGTAGTGCCCGCGAAGCCGGAAGGCCGGGAAGATCAGCGCGGCGCCGATCACCGAGGTCAGCAGGCCCGCGAGCACGATGCCGGTACCCACCGGCAGGTGCAGGTCGAGCACGAGCAGCGACGATGCGTAGGCACCGATCGCGAGCAGCCCGGCGTGGCCCAGCGAGATCTGGCCGATGGTGCCCGCCACCAGCGTGAGGCTCAGTGCCAGCGCGGCGTAGAGCCAGGAGTTGGTGAGCGTCTGCAGCACGTAGGGCGAGGGGTCGAAGAGTGGCAGCGCCGCCGCGGCCACGAAGAGCGCGGCCAGCACCCCGCGCGGGACGTGCCAGGGCTTGCTCGGCGCGATAAAGGTGCCGGTGAGCGGCTCGGGCGGCAGCGCGCGCTTGCGGCCGAAAAGGCCGTTGGGTTTCCACACCAGGATGACCAGCAGCAGCGCGAAGGCGAAGAGATTGCGGTAGGGCGTTCCCAGCAACGCGACGCCGTAGCTCTCGATCAGGCCGAGCAGCAGACTGCCGACGATCGCGCCCGGCACGTTGCCGACGCCGCCCACCACGGTCGCGACCACGCCCTTGAGCGTGGCCTGGAAGCTCATCGCCGGGCTGATGTTGTTGTAGTACATGCCCACCAGCAGGCCCGAGAGACCGCCGAGGGCCGACGCGATCGCGAACACCGCCTGGTTCACGCGGTTCACGTCGACGCCCATCTGCTGCGCGGCGTCGCGGTCCTGCGCCGTGGCGCGCACCGCCCAGCCGAGCTTGGTGAAGCGCAGGAAGCCGAAGAGCACCGCCGCGGTCGCGAGACCGATGCCGGCGATCAGCAGGTCGAGCGCGCCGATGGTGCCGCTGCCGATCGTGAGCCGCCAGTCGGGCAGCTGCGTCGGCAGTGCGCGCGGGTCGGGACTGAAGACGAGCTGCACCAGGATGTCGAGCACGAAGCTGATGCCGATGGTCGCCAGGAGCGGCGCGATGCGCGCCGCGCCCTGCAGCGGGCGCAGGCCCACGCGCTCGATCAGCATGCCCAGCGCCCCGGCGCCGAGCACCACGAGCAGGATGGTGATCGGCAGCGGCGTGCGCAGCCAGGTGATGGAGGCCCAGCCGATGTACGCCCCCACCGTGTAGACCGAGCCGTGCGCGAAATTGATGAGGTGCGAGACGCCGAAGATCAGCGCCAGCCCGACCGCCAGCAACGCATAGATGTTGCCGATGATCAGGCCGTTGACCGTGTAGTCGAAGAAGGAGGTGAACGAGAAGTTCATGCCGCAGCCGAGGGCCGTGCGCTCAGCGCGCCGAGACCACGGCGGGCTTCCCGTCGCCGAGCGCCCACTTGCCGTCCTTCACCACCAGGTCGACGCTCTTCACCCCGATCACGCGCCGCGTGTCGGCATCGAAGTTGGCCTTGCCGAAGACCACGCTCGGGATGTCCTTGATCTTGTAGAACGCATCGCGCACGGCCTTGCGGTCGCCGTTGGGTCCCGCGTGGCGCAGCGCGGCAGCGGCATAGACGACCGCGTCGTAGGCATAGGCGTTGAATGCGTCCGGCTCCTTGCCGTACTTGGCGCGGAAGCGCTTGACGAAGTCCTGCACTTCCGCCCGTGGCTCGTCGGGAAAGAAGGACGTGTTGGTGTGGATGCCGTTCACCGCGGCGCCCCCGAGCTCGATGAACTTCGGCGAGTAGACCGAGCCGCTCGCTGCGATCGGCTGCCTGAGGCCGACGTTGCGCACCTGGCCCGCGATCAGCGCGCCGTCGGGGTAGTAGGAGATCAGCACCACGCCGTCGGGATTCGCGTCGCGCACGCGCACCAGCGTCGAGCGGAAATCCTTCTCGTCCGGCTGGTAGCCCTCGGTGATCGCGACCTGCGCGCCGCGTGCCTCGGCCGCCTTCACGAACACGTCGCGGCTGGTACGGCCCCAATCGGTGTTGAGGTAGAGCACGGCAACGCGCTTGAAGCCGAGCGTCTTGACCGCGAGGTCGGCCAGCAGCGGCTGCGCATCGGCCTGGCTGATCGACGGGCTCCAGATGAAGTCGCCGCCCTTGGTGAAGTCGGGGTGCGAATTCGTGAAGCCGAGTTGCACCAGACCGGCGCGCTGGTAGATCGGAGACGCCGCCATCGAGGCCGGGCTGGAGAAGTCGCCGAGCTCGATCTTGATGCGCTTGTCGTTGACGAACTTCTGCGCCAGGCCGACAGATTGGCGCGGGTCGCTCTGGCTGTCCTCGAAGACATAGGCGAGCGGCCTGCCGTGGATGCCGCCGTTGGCGTTGATGTCGTCGAGCGCGAGGTCGAAGCCGGCCTTCCACTGCGCGCCGTACTGGGCATTCTGGCCGGTGAGCGGGCCGCTCACGCCGAACCAGACGGGCTCGCCCGCGGCCGGTGCGGCGATGGAAAGTGCAGGCGCCAGCAGCAGGGCTGCAGCGGCGAGGCGAAGAAAAGTTTGACGATGCAGCATGTGCGTGCGCTCCAGCGAGACGGGAAGCCCACGATTCTTGAGGCGTGCGCGCGGCTTGCAAACGAAGAAAAAGGCACACGCTTGCTCGCATTCCGAATATCGCCACGCCGGTGCGGCCGGCACGATTCGACCCACCCTCGCGCATATCGATGCACGTTTTCGTTCCTTCCAACGCCACCGCGCCTGCGGCAGCATCGACACGGAAAACCGAACCGAAAGGACTGGGCATGAGATTTCTCGTGGTGGGCGCCGGCGCCCTGGGCGGCTACTTCGGCGGCCGCTTGCTCGCGGCCGGCGAGGACGTGACCTTCCTGCTGCGGCCCGCGCGCGCGGCGCAGCTCGCCGCCACCGGGCTGTCGATCCGCAGCCCGGCGGGCGACCTGCACCTGCCCTCGCCGCCCAGCGTACTCGCCCACCGGATCAAGGCGCCCTTCGACGTTGTGATCGTCGGCTGCAAGGCCTATGACCTGGACGAGACCCTCGCCGCGTTCGCGCCGGCCGTCGGCCCCGACACCGTCGTGCTGCCGCTCCTGAACGGCCTGCGCCACATCGACCGCCTGAGCGAGCGCTTCGGCCGCCGGCGCGTGCTCGGCGGCCTCGGCATGATCTCCGCGACGCTGGCCGCCGATGGGGCCGTGCTGCACCTGGGGCAGGACCACACGCTGGTCTTCGGCGAGCTCGACGGCGGGCGCTCGGCGCGCGTCGATGCCATCGCGCAAGCCTTCGCACGCGCCAATTTCGACGGCCACCCGAGCGAATCCATCCTGCAGGCGATGTGGGAGAAATGGGCGCTCATCGCCGCGCTCGCCGGCATCACCACGCTCATGCGCGCGAGCGTCGGCGACATCGTGGAGGCCGGCGCGCAGCAGCTCGCACTCGACCTCTTCGCCGAATGCGCGCGCATCGCCGCGCACAACGGATTCGCCCCGAGTCCCGCGGCGATCCAGCGCGGCCGCGCGACGCTCACCACGGCAGGCTCACCGATCACCGCGTCGATGGCCAAGGACATCGAGCGCGGCGCGCCGACCGAGGCCGACCACATCCTCGGCGACCTGCTGCGCCGCGGGCGCTGGTCGACCGCCGACACGGTGCTGCTGCCGGTGGCGTACGCAAACCTGAGGAGCTACGAGGCGCGGCGCGCACGCGAATGCGGCGTGCCGCGCGCCGGCGAACTGCTGGCCGCCTGAGTGGCGGCAGCGCGCGTGCTCAGACCGCGCCCAGCGCCTGGTCCAGATCGGCGAGCAGGTCGTCGATGTGCTCGATCCCGACCGACAGGCGCACCGTGTCTTCCGAAACGCCGGCCCGCGCCAGTTCCTCGGGAGACAGCTGCCGGTGCGTGGTCGACGCGGGATGCGTGGCGAGCGAGCGCACGTCGCCGATGTTCACGAGCCGCGTGAAGAGCTTCAGCGCATCGAGGAAGCGCGCACCTGCGGCGCGCGCGTCGCCTCCCTTGCTGTCGAGGCCGAAGGTCAGCACGCCGCTGGCCTTGCCGCCCAGGTACTTCTTCGCCAGCGCATGGTCCGGGTGCTCCTCGAGGCCGGCGTAGTTGACCCACTTCACCGCCTTGCTCGTCTGCAGGTGCCGGGCGACAGCCAGCGCGTTGTCGCTGATGCGATCGACGCGCAGCGCCAGGGTCTCGATGCCCTGCAGGATCAGGAAGGCGTTGAAGGGCGAGATTGCCGCGCCCGTGTTGCGCAGCGGCACCACGCGCGCACGGCCGATGTAGGCCGCCGGGCCCAGCGCTTCGGTATAGACCACGCCGTGGTAGCTCACGTCGGGTTCGTTCAGGCGCCGGAAGCGCTGCTTGTTATCGGCCCAGGGGAACTTGCCCGAGTCGACGATCGCGCCGCCGATGCTGGTGCCGTGGCCGCCGAGGTACTTGGTGAGCGAGTGCACGACGATGTCGGCGCCGTGCTCGATCGGGCGGCTCAGGTACGGCGAAGGCACGGTGTTGTCGACGATCAGCGGCACGCCGTGGCGGTGCGCGATCTCGGCGATGGCCGCGATGTCGGTGACGTTGCCGGCCGGGTTGCCGAGCGACTCGACGAACACGGCCTTGGTCCGGTCGTCGATCAGCTTCTCGAAGCTCAGCGGATCGCGGTGATCGGCAAAGCGCGTCGTGATGCCGAACTGCGGCAGCGTGTGCGCGAACAGATTGTAGGTGCCGCCGTAGAGCGCCGTGCTCGAGACGATGTTGTCGCCGGCCTCGGCGATGGTCTGGATCGCATAGGTGACCGCCGCCTGCCCCGAGGCCACGGCGAGCGCGGCGATGCCGCCTTCGAGCGCTGCCACGCGCTGCTCCAGCACGTCCTGCGTCGGGTTGTTGATACGGCTGTAGATGTTGCCGGGCACCTTGAGGTCGAACAGGTCGGCGCCGTGCTGCGCGCTGTCGAAGGCGTAGGCCACGGTCTGGTAGATCGGCGGCGCGACGGCGCGGGTCGTGGGTTCGGGCGAGTAGCCGGCATGCACCGACAGGGTTTCAAATTTCCAGTTGTTCGACATGGTTGTTGTTGTCCGAGAAGGTGTCACCAGGAATGCGCGAGGGAGGCCACGGCGGCCGCGCGGTTGCGCCGCAGGACGCGGACCGGTACGTAGCCGTGCGGTGCGCGGCGCGCCACCTCGCGCGGCGAGGCCGGCGCGATGCGCCAGACGGACGCCGTCTGCGCGAGCACGCGGCGGGCGTTCTCCGCAGGCGTGGGTCCGGCCGTGCGGGGGGGCGCGAGCGCCAGGGTCATGCGATGCTGGCCGCGGCCGCGGCCGCGTCGATGGCAGCGGCTGCGGCGGTCTTGAGCAGTCGCCGGCGGGGAAGATCGGTGAGGGTCATGGAGGGTGCGAACTTCGGTGGTGCTTCATGCCGCAGCGGGCAGCGGTGTCGTCGTGGCGGCCTTCGCGCGGCGCGCATCGACGCTCCACGGACCGGCGCCGGCAGCGGCGATGTAGAGGAACACGAACGAGAAGAGCACCGCCGCCTCGCCCTGGTTCAGGGAAGGCGCGAGCACATAACCCTTGGTCGCGTGGCCGAGAAAGTAGGCGAAGGCCAGCAGGCCCGAGAGAACGAATGCCGTCGGGCGCGTGAAAAGACCGATCAACAGCAGCGCACCCCCGACCAGCTCCAGCACACCGGCGACGCCGAGCAAGGACACGATCTGGAGGTTGTCGAAATAGGCCACGTGAGGAAAGCCCAGCAGCTTGGCCGATCCGTGCTGGATCAGCAGGAAGGCGGAGACGATGCGCAGCACGGAGAGCGCGCGCGGCGCCAGGAGTTCGGGATTGCGGAATGCCATGAAGAGCCTATCGACGTAGTGGGGTGAAGGGAAAGGGCCGCGAAACTCGCAGCGGCGATCTGGCGGATTCTGCGGATGCGGCATGCGCTTCCCTACGAATGAATGCGAGTTTGCAGATGCGGTTTCCGTTGGGTCCGCAGCGACGCGCACCGCTCGGACGGCCGTGTCATAAGCATCGAAACAATCGGTCTTTGGCAAGGTGATCGGCGCTCGCGTACAAGGAGGTCCATGCCGACGACTCGCCAACTCAAGCTGGGCGCCTTCATGCGCCCCGTCAGCATCCACACGGGTGCCTGGCGCTACCCCGGCGCCTTCGCCGACGCCAACTTCAACTTCGCGCACCTCAAGCGCTTCGCGCAGACGCTGGAGCGCGCGCGCTTCGACGCCTTCTTCATGGCCGATCACCTGGCCGTGCTCAACATGCCGATCGAGGCGCTCCAGCGCAGCCACACCGTGACGTCCTTCGAGCCCTTCACGCTGCTTTCGGCGCTGAGCCAGGCGACCGAGCACATCGGCCTCGTGGCCACCGCATCGACGACCTTCGACGAGCCCTTCCACATCGCGCGCCGCTTCGCCTCGCTGGACCACCTGAGCCAGGGGCGCGCGGGCTGGAACGTCGTCACCACGTCCAACCCGGACGCCGCCCTCAACTTCGGGCGCGAGGACCACATGCCGCACGACGAGCGCTACGCCCGGGCACGCGAGTTCTACGACGTCGTGACCGGCCTGTGGGACAGCTGGGCCGACGATGCCTTCGTGCGCGACGCCGCGAGCGGCCTCTACTTCGATCCGGCGAAGCTGCACACGCTCGACCACAAGGGGACCTATCTGTCGGTGCGCGGCCCGCTGCACATCGCGCGGCCGGTGCAAGGCTGGCCCGTGATCGTGCAGGCCGGCGCGTCGGAGCCGGGGCGGCAGCTCGCGGCCGAGACGGCCGAAGTGATCTTCGCTGCGCACGGCACGCTGGCCGAAGGCCGCAGCTTCTATGCCGACGTGAAGGGCCGCCTCGCCGCGCTGGGCCGCGAGCGCGATCACCTCAAGATCCTGCCGGCCGCCTTCGTGGTGGTGGGCGATACGGTGGAGGAGGCGCGCGCGATCCGCGCCAGGCTCGACAGCCTCGTGCACTACGAAAGCGCCATTGCCTCGCTCTCCATCGCGCTCGGCGTCGATGCCTCGAAGTTCGACCCCGATGCGCCGCTGCCCGCGGTGCCCGAAACGAATGCCAGCAAGAGCAGCCAGCAGCGCGTGATCGCCCTGGCCGAGCGCGAAGGCTTCACGGTGCGCCAGCTCGCGCAGCGCCTGGGCGGCTACGGCGGACTGGCCTTCGTCGGCACCGCGCAGACCATCGCCGACCAGATGCAGGAGTGGCTCGAGTCCGAAGGCTCGGACGGCTTCAACATCATGTTTCCATGGCTGCCGGGCGGACTCGATGCCTTCGTCGACAAGGTCGTTCCGGAGCTGCAGCGGCGCGGCATCTTCCGGCGCGAGTACGAAGGCACGACGCTGCGCGACAACCTCGGCCTTCCGCGCCCGGCCAACCGGTTCTTCCCGGCGCGATGAACCCACGATTCGGTCGCATCGATATCTGAAAAGCGAATATGCGAGCCGCGCGAGACTCAGATCTTTCCCTTATTTGAAAGCAACGAATCGGTAGTTCGCGATCTGAAGACACGCCCGCAGAATCGGCCGCCGAGTGCCAATCGGCACTGCTTTCTCGTCTGGGCTCCATGAATTTCCAACAGTTGCGCTCCGTGCGCGAAGCCGTGCGATGCGGCTTCAATCTCACCGAGGCGGCCCATGCGCTGCATACCTCACAGCCGGGCGTCAGCCGCCAGATCCGTGAGCTGGAAGACGAACTCGGCATCGCGCTGTTCGCGCGCGCCGGCAAGCGGCTCACCGGTCTGACGGCGCCGGGCGATCACCTGCTGCCGATCATCGAACGCGTGTTGCTCGAGAGCCAGAACCTGCGGCAGGCCGGACAGGAATTCCTCGCGCAGGAGCAAGGCCTGCTCTCCATCGCCGCGACGCACTCGCAGGCACGCTACGCATTGCCGATGGCGGTGCAGGAGTTTCGCGGCCGCTTCCCCAACGTCCAGCTGCATCTGCGCCAGGGCTCGCCCAAGCAGATCGCGCAGATGCTGCTCGACGGCGAGGCCGATGTCGGCATCGCGACGGAGGCGCTCGGCGACTACCCCCAGCTCGTGGCGCTGCCCTGCTTCCGCTGGACCCACTCGCTGATCGCGCTGCCAGGCCACCCGCTGCTCGACGGCCCGCTGACGATCGAGCGCCTGGCCGCCTACGCGCTCGTGACCTACGACAGCGCCTTCACCGGCCGCACGCGCATCGACCAGGCGTTCGCCGAAGCCGGCCTCAAGCCCGACTTCGCGATCACCGCGATGGACGCCGACGTGATCAAGACCTATGTCGAACTCGGCATGGGCGTGGGCATCGTCGCGGGCGTGGCGTTCGAGGCCGAGCGCGACACCCGGTTGCGCGCGGTCGATGCGGGTCATCTCTTCGGCATCAACCTGACGAAGCTCGCGGTCCGGCGCGGCGTCTACCTGCGCGCCTTCGTCTACGCCTTCATCGAGGCCTTCGCGCCGACCCTCGCGCGTCCCGTGGTCGAGGAAGCCCTCGGCAGCGGCGCGGCCGAGGAGGAGAGCGAACCCCTGAGCCAGGCGGCGCTGGCCCAACTGCTCGCGCATGCGCCGGGCGCCGGCGGCGCGCCGTCGGCCCAGCATTGAGTCGACCGCCCCGACGGCGGTTCGACGCATGCGATTCACGACTTTCCCATCCCAAGGAGATCCCCCGATGAGCGACGACACCCCTTCATCCATCGACACCAGCATCGGCGACCTACGCATCCGGCGCGTTGCCGGCCACATCGGCGGCGAGGTGCAGGACATCCGGCTCGGCGGCGATCTGCCGGCCGAGGTGATCGAGCAACTCAACGCGGCACTGGTCAAGCACAAGGTGCTGTTCTTCCGCGGTCAGAAGCATCTGGACGACCGCGAGCACCAGGCCTTCGGTGCGCGCTTCGGCCGCACGGTGGCCCATCCGACGGTTCCCTCGCCGCAGGGCACGAAGCTGTTCGAGCTCGATGCGTCCAAGGGCGGTGGCCGGGCCGATTCGTGGCATACGGACGTGACCTTTGTCGATGCGTTCCCGAAGATCTCGATCCTGCGCGGCGTGACCATTCCGGCCTACGGCGGCGACACCGTGTGGGCCAACACGGCCATGGCCTACGAGCGCCTGCCGACCCAGCTGAAGCAGCTGGCCGACACGCTCTGGGCCGTGCACAGCAACGACTACGACTACGGCGCCGACCGCGTGCAGGTCGAGGAAGAACGCCTGCGCCATCACCGCAACGTCTTCGTCTCCGCCGTCTACGAGGCCGAGCATCCGGTGGTGCACGTTCATCCGATCTCGGGCGAGCGAGCGCTGCTGCTGGGCCATTTCGTCAAGAAGCTCGTCGGCCTGTCGAGCACCGAGTCGGCGCGCATTTTCGAGCTGCTGCAGAACCACGTGACGCGGCTGGAGAACACCGTGCGCTGGAGCTGGCAGCAGGACGACGTGGCGATCTGGGACAACCGCGCGACGCAGCATTTCGCGATCAACGACTACGGCAAGCAATCGCGCCTGGTGCGACGCGTGACCGTGCACGGCGAACCTGCGGTGGCGCTGGACGGCCAGCGCAGTCGCACCCGCAGCCGGCCCGAGGCGACCAACGACGCGCGCATCGACGAAGTCATTTCCGCCACCGCTTGAACCGAGCCCTCCCATGACACACGAACTCTCTGCCCACGACCGCCAACGCCGCGGCCTGCTGCAGGCCGGTGCCGCACTCGGCGCGACCGCCCTGCTCCCCGGCCTCGCGGCGGCGCAAGCCGGTGCGAAGAAATTCGCCGGCCTGACGCTCAACGTCTCGACCTTCAGCGCCGCCTATCCGAAGCTGCTGCATCAGTGGCTGCCCGAGTTCGAGGCGCTCACCGGCGCCAAGGTGAACTTCGATGCGCCCTCCTTTCCGGTCTACAACCAGCGCGCCGACCTCGAGCTCTCGACCAAGGGCTCGGCCTACGACGTGGTCAACGTCACCTTCATCTATTCGAGCCGCTGGATCAATTCGGGCTGGCTGACGCCGCTCGACGACTACATCAAGAACCCCAACCTGACGCCCGCCGATTGGGACGTCAACGACTTCCTGCCAGGTGCCCGCGCGCCGGAGACCGGCCGCGACGGCAAGCTCTACGGCATCCCCTGGACGGCGGAGGCGCTGCTGACCGCGTCCTCGCGCTTCGACCTGGTCGAGAAGGCCGGGCTCGCTTTTCCCGACACCACCGACGACCTCGTCAAGGTGCTGCGCGCGGTCAACAAGAAGGAGCGCGTGGCCGGCTTCGTCGCCGACAACCACTACGGCTGGACCTTCGTGCCCTACCTGCACGCCTTCGGCGGCGATGTGTTCCGCAAGGCGCCCGACGATCTGTTCCCGACGCTCGATACGCCCGAAGCCATCGCCGCGGGCGAGTACTACGCCAACCTGCTGAAGGAGTTCGGGCCCGACGGCGCGATCACCTACCAGCCCGATCAGGTGACCCAGGCGCTCAAGCTCGGCCGGGTCAATTTCACGGACGCGGGCCAGCTTCACCTGGCGCAGCTCGGCGACCCCGCGACCAGCAAGACGATCAAGACCGTCAAGTTCGGCCTGGTGCCCAAGGGACCGGCCGGGCGCTTCCCGGGCACCGCCGTCCATGGGCTCGGCATTCCGGTCGGCTCCAGGCAGAAGGAAGCCGCCTGGGCCTTCATCCAGTGGGCGCTCAGCAAGCAGATCACCGGCAAGGCCGTGGCGGCCGGCTACGGTTCGCCGGCGCGCCGCTCGGACATCGACTCCGCGGCGTTCCGCAGCAAGCAGGTGATCAACGGCAGCGACCTGGCGAAGCTCTCGCTCGACTCGATCGAACTCGCCGCCAAGAGCGGGCACATGAAGTACCGCACGGTGTCGGTCTACCCACAGATCGACCAGCAGCTGAACAAGGCGATCGAGCTGATCGCGAGCGGCCAGTTGTCGGCGAAGCAGGCCTTCCAGCAGGCGCAGGCCAACTCGATCGCGGAGCTCAAGCGCGCAGGCGCCAAGCTCTGAGGACGAGGGCGTGGCACATGCAATTTCCGAAAGCGGCTGGCGAACCGGCTGGCAGAACGAGCGGCGCCGCGCATTCCTGCTGGGCCTGACGCCCTCGCTGGCCGTTCTGCTGCTGATCACGCTGGTGCCGGCCGCCGCGCTGCTGGTGGCGAGCTTCACGCCGCTGCAGCTCACGGACCCGTCCGGCACCTTTCGCTTCGACGATCCGCTGATCAACTACCAGCAGCTGCTGCACGACGACCGCTTCCTGGCGTCGATCGCGGTGCAGCTCAAGCTCTCGGCCTCCAGCGTCGCGCTGCAGCTCGGTGTCGGCCTCGGCCTCGCGCTGCTGCTGAACGGCAAGTCGCGCGTGCTCGAAGGCGCGCGCACGGTGTTCCTGATTCCGATGGTGCTGCCGCCGATCGTGGTCGCGCTGATCTGGAAGATCATGTACACGCCCGACGTGAGTCCGATCCACCGCACGCTCGAGGCGATCGGCCTGCCGGTGCGCTCGCTGATCGCCAACCCCGACACCGCGCTGTGGGCGATCTCGCTGGCCGACACCTGGCAGTGGTTCCCCTTCACGATGCTGATGGTGCTCGCGACGCTGCAGATGATCCCCGACGATCCGCTCGAAGCCGCGACGCTGGAAGGCGCGAGCCGCTGGCAGCTGTTCCGCTACATCGTGTTCCCCTACATCCGGCCTGTGCTCGTCGTGTGCGCGCTGTTCCGGCTCATCGACAGCTTCAAGGCCTTTCCGCTGATCTACGTGCTGACCAACGGCGGACCGGGCAGCGTGACCGAGGTCACCAACTACTATGGCTTCATCCAGGCCTTCAATTTCTCCTACTGGGGTTACGCGAGCGCGATCGCGACCGTGATGCTGGTGGGCGTGTTCGTGCTGAGCTGGCTGGTCGGCAGACTGGGATGGAGCGACCATGACAAGCGCTAGCCCTGCATGGGGGATGGAGTCGCCGGAAGTCGGGCACGACGAAGGCGTCGTCCAGGACGTCGCGCGCGCCGCGCCCACGCGTCGCTCGTGGCTCTCCCGCCATGGCCGAGCGCTCACGGTGGCGGTGCTGCTGCTGGTCGTGCTCTCGCCCTTCCTGTGGCTTGTGCAGCTGGCCTTCCGCCCGGTGGCCGACATCTTCGAGGACAGCCTGCTGTTCACGCCGACCTTCGACGGATTCATCAGCCTGCTGCAAGGCAACTTCCTCAAGTCCTTCGGCAACAGCCTGCTCGTGAGCACGCTGTCGACCGGCTTCTCGCTGCTGATCGGCGTGCCCGCGGCCTATGCGCTCACGCGCTGGCAGTTCAAGGGCCGCGACCGCATCGCGCTGTGGATCCTGGTGACGCGCATGGCGCCGCCCATCGCATTCACGATCCCGTTCTTCCTGGCCTACCAGTACCTCGGCCTGCAGGACACGGTGATCGGCCTGGCCATCGTCTACCTGACCTTCAACCTGGCCATCGTCATCTGGCTCATGCAGACCTTCTTCGAGGCGGTGCCCGCATCGCTCGAAGAAGCGGCCTGGATGGACGGTTGCGGCATCTGGCAGGCCTTCTGGCGCGTGTCGCTCCCGCTCACCGCGCCCGGCCTCGCGGCCACCGCGGTGCTGTGCTTCATCTTCTCGTGGAACGACTTCTTCTACGCGCTCATCCTGACCCGCACCAACGCCATCACCGCGCCGGTGGCGATCGTCAACTTCCTGCAGTACGAAGGCTGGGAGTGGACCAAGATCGCCGCCAGCGGAACCCTCGTGATGTTTCCGGTGGTCGTGTTCACCGTGCTCGTTCGAAAGTACCTCGTGCGCGGCCTCACGGCCGGCAGCGTCAAGGACTGACCGCCTTCCCCTCTTCCAGGACCTTCATGGCTTCCATCACCATCCGCAGCCTCGCCAAGGATTTCGGCGCCACGCACGTCATCCGCGGCATCGACATCGACATCCGCGACGGCGAGTTCGTCGCGCTGGTGGGCCCGTCGGGCTGCGGCAAGTCCACGCTGCTGCGCATGATCGCCGGGCTGGAAACCGTCGACGCCGGCGAGCTCCTGCTCGGCGATCGGCGCATCAACGACGTGGCGCCGCGCGACCGCGACGTCGCGATGGTGTTCCAGAACTACGCGCTCTATCCGCACATGACGGTCGAGGAGAACCTCGGCTTCGGCCTGAAGATCCAGGGACTGCGCGCCCCCGACATCGCGCGCCGCGTCGAGCAGGCGGCCGAGACGCTGGGCCTGGACCAGCTGCTGCGGCGCCGCCCGCGACAGCTCTCGGGCGGCCAGCGCCAGCGCGTCGCGATGGGGCGCGCCATCGTGCGGCAGCCGCAGGCCTTCCTGTTCGACGAACCCTTGTCGAACCTCGACGCCAAACTGCGTGTGCAGATGCGCACCGAGATCAAGGCCCTGCACCAGCGCCTGGGCACCACCACGGTCTACGTCACGCACGACCAGGTCGAGGCGATGACCATGGCCGACCGCATCGTCGTGCTGAAGGACGGACGCGTCGAACAGGTCGGCGCGCCGCTCGAGCTCTACGACCGGCCGCGCAACGCCTTCGTGGCGGGCTTCATCGGCTCGCCCGCGATGAACTTCATCCCCGGGCGCCTGCAGCTCGACGGCGCACCCTACGTGCTGACCGACGACGGCCTGCGCCTGCCGCTGGCCTCGGCGGCACGCGGCTCGCACGGCGACCGCGTGCTCTATGGCGCGCGCCCGGAACATTTCACGATCGATCCGGGCCGAGGGCTTTCGGCCGACGTGATCGTGGTCGAGCCCACGGGCGCCGAAACGCAGGTCGCGCTGCGCCTGGGCGGCCAATCGGTCATGGCAGCGTTTCGCGACCGCATCGGTGCGCGGCCCGGCGACCGGCTGGCGCTGTGGCCGGTGGCGGCCGAGGCGCACCTGTTCGATGCAGCAGGCGGCGAGCGCCTCAACTGAGGCGAGGAAGCTTTTCTCCGACGAGAGATCCGCAGCGCGCGGCTAGCGCCTGAACTGCGCGCCGGCGTGGCGCTCGGGCAGGTGGTCGGACGCGCCGAAGAGCTTCCTGCGCAGACTGCCCTGCGCGTACGAGGTCTTGTAGACGCCGCGTTGCTGAAGCTCCGGCACGATCAGGTCGACGAAGTCCTCGTAGCTCTCCGGCACGACCGTGCGGCTCAGGTTGAAGCCGTCCACCCCGGTTTCGTCGATCCACGATTGCAGTTCGTCGGCCACGTGCGCGGCATCGCCCACGATCGCCGGGTAGCGCCCGCCGAGCTCGAAGAGTTCCAGCAACTGTCGGCGGGTCCAGCCGTGCTGCTCGGCGGTGCGCGCCGCCGACTCGATCGCGTTCGTCTGGCCGTAGGCGATCGGCTCGTCGAGGTCGTAGCGCGCGTAGTCCACGCCGGTGCTGGCCGCGAAATGTGCGAGGCCTGCTTCGCGGCTGGCGTAGCGCTTGTAGTCTTCGTACTTCTCGCGTGCTTCCTTCTCGGTGCGGCCCGTCACCACCGCGGTGCCGACGAACACCTTCACGTCGTCCGCCCGCCGGCCGGAACGCACCAGTTGTTCGCGCAGCGAATCCACGCTCTTGCGCGCGGACGCCTTGTTCGGCGGCGAGATGAAGACGCACTCGGCATGCCGCCCGGCGAAGCGCTGGCCGCGGCCCGAGCTGCCGGCCTGGAACAGCACCGGCGTGCGCTGCGGCGACGGTTCGGCCAGGTGGTAGCCCTCCATCCGGAAATAGCGGCCGTCGTGGCGCACTTTGTGCACCTTCGAAGGCTCGGCGAACACGCGGGCCTGCCGGTCGCGCCGCACCGCGCCCTCCTCCCAGCTGCCTTCCCACAGCTTGTAGAGCAGCTCCAGGTACTCGTCGGCACGGTCGTAGCGCTCGTCGTGCGCGATCTGCTCCGAAAGGCCCATCGCGCGCGCGGCGCTGTCGAGATAGCCGGTGACGATGTTCCAGCCGATGCGCCCGCGTGTCAGATGGTCCAGCGTCGAGAAGCGCCGCGCCAAGAGGTAGGGCTGCTCGTAGCTCAGGTTGACCGTCACGCCGAAGCCCAGGTGCTGCGTCGCCGCCGCCATGGCGGAGACCAGCAGCAGCGGATCGTTCACCGGCAGCTGGATCGATTCGCGCAGCGTCACGTCCACGTTGCGCTGATAGACGTCGTAGACGCCCACGATGTCGGCGATGAACAAGCCGTCGAACAGGCCGCGCTCCAGCGTGCGCGCGATGCCGGTCCAGTGCTCGAGCGTGTTGTACTCTGTGGAGCGGTCGCGCGGATGGGTCCACAGGCCATGGTTGATGTGGCCCACGCAGTTCATGTTGAACGCGTTGAGCAGAATCTCTTTCTTTCGGGTCATGGGCTGCGATCAGAAGGCCGGCACCACGCCGCCCGCGAAAGTCTTGACGATGAAATCGCGCACCTCCTCGGTCTGATAGGCCTTGACCAGCTGCCGCACCCAGGGCTGGTCCTTGTCCTGTTCGCGCACCGCGATCAGGCAGGCATAGGGGCCGTCCTTGTCCTCGACCAGGATGCCGTCGCGCACGGGGTTGAGGCCGGCCTTGTTGGCATAGTCGGCGTTGACGGCCGAGGCATCCGTGTCGTCGAGCGTGCGCGGCAACTGGGCGGCCTCGATCTCGACGAAGCGGAACTTCCGGGGGTTCTCGATGATGTCGCGCGGCGTGGCGTTGACGCCCGCGATCGGGTCGATGCCGCTCTTGAGCTTGATGGCGCCGGCCTTCTGCAGCAGCAACAGCACCCGGCTCTCGTTGGACGGATCGTTGGGGATCGCAATGCTCGCGCCTTCGGGCAGGTCCTTGAAACTCTTGTACTTCCGGGAGTAGATTGCAATCGGCCCGATCCAGGTGCGGCCGAAGCCGACGACCTTGTAGCCGCGCGAGCGCACCTGCGCCGCAAGAAAGGGCCGGTGCTGGAAGCTGTTGGCGTCCAGGTCGCCGGCATCGAGCGCGGCATTGGGCCGGCTGTAGTCGGTGAAGGGCACGATCTGGATCTTGAGGCCATAGTCGCGCTCGGCCACGCGCTTGGCGACCTCGAAGGTCTGCTCGTGCGGGCCGGTGGTGACGCCGACCTTGAGCACTTTCGTCGTGCCGGGCTGCTCCTTGAGCGCGGCATGCAACGGCAGGCCCGCGGCGGCGAGCGCGCCGGCCGAACCGATCTGCAGCATGCGGCGGCGCGAAACGGATGCCGATCGCGCCAGGTTGGAAATGGTCATCAGGACTCCTTGAAGATGAAATGACTGCAACTCACAACGCCCCGTGCCGCGGCGGTAGGCGGTCGTTGAGGTAGTAGTTGCCAACGGCGTGGTATTTCCAGCGCACCGGATCGTGCAGCGTGTGCGTGCGCGCGTTGCGCCAGAAGCGATCCAGGCCCAGGTCGTCGAGCGTGGCGGCCGTGCCCGCGAGCTCGAAGAGGCGCGTGGCGGCGTCGAGCGAAGCGGTGGTGGTGCGCACGCGTGCCTCGGCCACCGCGATGGAGGCCTCGGCCACGCTGCGCTCGTCGGGCGCGCGCTGTGCCGCGTCGACGATGCGCCCGGCGCGCCGCACCAGCGCCTCGGCCGCGCGCAGGCGCACCGCCACTTCGCCGACCTGCTGGATGGCGAGCGGGTCCTCGCTGGCACGCTCGACCTTGGCGTCGATCCACGGCCGCGAACGCTCGCGCACGAAAGGCAGGGTGGCCTCGAAGGCGCCGCGGCCGATGCCCAGGTCGATCGCTGCGTGGAGGATCTGTGCAAACGGGCCGATAGTCGTGGGCCGCTCGAAGGAGGCGAGAAAAGGAACCACCCATTGCGCTTCGACGCGCACGCCGTCGAACGAGACCGACCCGCTGCCGGTGACGCGCTGGCCGAAACCGTCCCAGTCGTCCGTGATGGCGACGCCTTCGGCATCGCGCGGCACGAAGGCCAGGTAGCTCACGTCGCGGCCGCCCTCCTCGGTCATCACCAGCGTGGGAATCCAGTGCGCATAGAGCGCGCCGGTGCAATAGAACTTGCGGCCGTCGACGCGCCAGGCCTCGCCGTCGCGCGCGAGCCGCGTGCGGCGCTGGAAGTCCTTGTGCCCGATCTCGGCGAGCGCGTTGCCGAAGCGCTCGCCGGCCAGCACGCGGCCGTAGAAGAAGCGCTGCTGCGCCGCGCTGCCGCCCACGCGCAGCACCTCGAGCGCGTAGTAGTGGTTCTGCGGGATCTGGCCGAGCGATCCGTCGGCCGCCGAGATGGTCGCCACCACCTCGGCCAGCGTTTCGTTCGACACGCCCGCGCCGCCGTGTTCGCGCGGCACGGTGATGCCCCACAGGCCGCTGGCCGTGAAGGCCTCGAGCTCGTCCCAGGGCAGGCGGCGCTCGCGGTCGCGCAGGGCGGCCCCGCGGGCGAAGTCGGCCGCCAGGCGGCACGCGACGGCGATGGCTTGGGCGTCGTCGTGGATCAGCTCGGGTGTGCGTGTTGGGATCGCGGCCTCCAACGGCGCAGGAGAAAGGATCAGGGCCATGCTTCAGTTCCAGGAATGCCGCGGGGGCAGGATGCCGTTGAGGTGGTAGTTGCCGATCAGGTGCGCCTTCCAGCGCACCGGGTCGTGCAGCGTGTGGGTGCGCGCATTGCGCCAGTGTCGGCCGAGGTTGTGCTGCGCACGCGTGGCAGACGAGCCGGCCAGCTCGAACAGCTTCTCGCTCGCCTCCAGCGCGATCTGCGTAGTCAGCACCTTGGCCTCGGCCACGGCCACCGAGGCGCGGGCGCTGGACTCGGCGGTCACCGGCTGTGTGGCGATCTCGTCGAACGCGCGCCCGGTTTCCAACAGCACCTCGTGCGCGGCGTGCAGGTCGATCTGCAGGCGGCCGACGTCCTGGATGATGTAAGGATCGTCGGCGGCATGTTCGAGCCCCGAGTCGACCCAGGGCCGCGCACGCTCGCGCACGAAGGCGACCGCGTCGGCGACGGCGGCCTGGGCGATGCCCTGGTCGATCGCGGCCTGGATGATCTGCGAACCGGGGCCGAACAGGCCGGGCCGATCGGCCAATTGCCAGATCGGCAGGATGTCATCTTCGTCGATGGGCACCGCGTCGAATACCACGCTGCCGCTCGCCGTGATGCGCTGGCCGAAGGACGACCAGTCGTCGATCACGGCGACGCCCGGCGCATCGCGCGGCACCCACACTTGCACGGCGCGGCCCTCGTCGTCCAGTGCGCGCGCTGGAATGCGGTGCGCAAACAGTGCGCCGGTCGAATAGAAGCGCCGGCCGGTGAGGCGCAGACCTTCGGGCGTGCGCGTGAGCCGGGTGGCACCGTGCAGGATGGTTTTGGAGCCACGCTCCGGCCCGGCGTTGCCCAGCCGGCGGCCGGTCAGCACCTCGCCGTAGAAGCGGCGCTTCTGTTCCTCGCTGCCGACTTCGCGCAGCACGCCCAGCACGCCGAAGTGGTTCTGCGGAATCTGCCCCAGCGCGGGATCGGCCGCGCAGAGGATCACGAACACTTCGGCCAGCGTGGCGTAGGACACGTCGGCGCCTCCGTACGCGCGCGGCACGGTGATGCCGCCCAGGCCGCTTTCGGACCAGCGATCGAGCTCGTCCCAGGGCAGGCGGCGCTCGCGGTCGCGCTGCGAAGCGCCTGGCGCGAACTCGGCCGCGAGGCAGTGCGCGGCAGCCAGCGCTTCGGCATCGCTTTCGATGCGCTGCACGCGCGCGGGGTCGAGGGTGCGCGGCAAGCGCGCGGCGGATGAGTCTGGAAAAGGCGAATGGGACATGGAGGTGCCGTATCGGGGAAGGAAGAAGGCCACTAGACCAGCGGCGTGGCCTGGCGCGCACGGCGCAGGCGCGGGTTGAGCGCGGCATGCAGCGCGTCGCTCAGCAGGTTCAGGCCCAGCACCGTGAGCACGATGGCCAGGCCCGGGATCGCGGTCATGTACCAGGCGGTGCGCAATGCGTCGCGCCCGAGGCCGATCATCGAACCCCAGCTCACCGCGTTGGGGTCGCCCAGGCTCAGGAAAGACAGGGCCGCCTCCGATAGGATGGCGTTGGCCACCAGCAGCGCGGTGGAGACGATCACCGGCGTCCAGGCGTTGGGCAGGATCTCGCGGAAGATCAGGTGCGCATCGCTCGCACCGAGCGCAACGCTGGCGCGCACGAACTCGCGCTCACGCAGCGACAGGAACTCGGCGCGCACCAGCCGCGCGATGCTGGTCCACGAGGTCACGCCCAGCGCGAACACCATGGTGCCCAGCGTGGGCTTGAGCACTGCCACGAGGATGATGGCGAGCAGGAAGGCCGGGATGGTCTGGAAGAACTCGGTGATGCGCGTCAACACCGCATCGACGCGCCCGCGGTAGAAGCCCGCGGCCGCCCCCACCGCGATGCCGATCGCCAGCGCAATGACGGCGGACGACACGCCCACCAGCAGCGAGACGCGTGCGCCGTGCAGCAATCCTGCCGCCAGGTCGCGGCCCATCAGGTCGGTGCCCAGCGGCGTCTCGGCATCGGTGCCGGGCCAGACGAAGGGCGCGCCCACCATGTCGAGCGGATCGCCGGGATACAGCGTGCCCGCCAGCAGCGCGGCAGCGAACACCGCGAGCAGGATCGAGCCGCCGATCAGGATCGAGGGCTGCAGGTACCAGCGCTTCATGCGGCGCTCCCCGCCGACGCATGCAAGCGCACGCGCGGGTCCAGCCGGGCCTGCACCACGTCTACCAGCAGGTTGGCCAGCACCACCAGGATGCCGCTGAACAGCAGCACGGCCAAGAGCACCGGGATATCGCGACTCTTGATGGCCTCGTACGACAGTTGCCCGAGGCCGGGCCAGCCGAACACCGTTTCCACCACGATCGAGCCGCCCAGCAGCGCGCTGCTTTGCAGGCCCAGCATGGTGAGCACCGGCACCACGGCGTTGCGCAGCGCATGGCCGAAGATCACGCGGCCTTCCGGCGCGCCCTTGGCGCGGGCGGTACGGATGTAGTCCTCGGCCAGCGTCTCGATCATCGAGGCGCGTGCAAGCCGCGCATACACGGCCACGTAGTAGATCGACAGCGTGAGTGCCGGCAGCACCAGGTGGTGCAGATAGTCGAGCCACAGGCGCGGGCCGCGGTGACCCGCGCTCACGTCGCTCAAGCCGCCGATGGGCAGCCATTCGAGATGAACGCCGAACAGCACGATGAGCATCAGTGCGGTCCAGAACATGGGCGCCGAATAGCCCAGCGTGGCCAGCGCGGACAGCACGGTGTCCGTCACGCCATGCGGGCGACGCGCCGAGGCGACGCCCAGCAGAACGCCGGCGATCACGGACGCCATCAACGCCACCCCTACCAGCGCCAGCGTGGGCCCGAGCCGGTGCAGCACCAGGCCCAGCACCGGCTCGCCGAAGCGGAATGAAAAGCCCAGGTCGCCCTGCGCAATGCGGCCCAGGTAGCTCAACAACTGATCGAACGCATGGCGATCCAGGCCGTACATCTGGCGCAGCTGCGCCACGTACTCGGCCGAGACGCTGCCGCTCTCGCTCGCGATCACGTCCACCAGGTCGCCGGGCATCGCCTTGAGCAGGGCGAAGTTCAGCACCGCGGTGCCGAGCACGACGCCCAGCAGTTGCAGCAGCCGCCGCAGGATCCGCTTCGTCATCCGCGTCCTATGCCTTCGACTCGAACCAGACGCGCGCGAAGTTGTTCTGGCTGTGATCGAAGGTGTCGGTGACGTTGCGCAGCCGCTTGTCCCAGACGCCGAACCAGCGGAACTCGAACAGGTTCAGGAGCGCCAGGTCCTTCTGCGCGAGCTTCTGGAATGACTGGTAAAGCTGCACGCGCTTGGCCGCATCGCGTTCGACCTGCGCGGCTTCCAGCAGCCGGTCGGCCTCGGCGCTCGCATAGCCCGAGGCGTTCTGCCACGGCGTACCCTTCGATTCGGCCTTCGACCAGTAGTGCTGCTCGACGCCGATCTGCGGGTCCTGCCAGTTGATGCCCCAGGAACTCACGAGCTGGAAGTTGTAGTCGGCAAAGACGTTCTTGGTCCAGCTCGCGAGATCCTGCGCGCGCAGATTGACGTCGATGCCAACGGCCCGCAGCGCCTGGCGCACGAATTCGCCGGTGCGGCGGTAGTCGTCGCCGAAGGGAATGAAGTCGTGGTCGAGCTTGAAGCGGAAGCCGTCGGCCTTCTTCGGATAGCCGGCTTCGTCGAGCAGGGCCTCGGCCTTCTTGCGGTCGAAGGGGTACTGCTGCGTGTCCTGGGTGTAGAAGGTCTTGAGCAGCGAGGACACCGGCCCGGTCGCCGGCGACGCGTAGCCGCCCCACACGGTCTTGACCAGCGCGTCGCGGTTGATCGCGTGCAGGATGGCCTGGCGCACCTTGATGTTGCCGATGACCGGATCGCGCAGGTTCGGGATCAGCCAGAGCCAGCCGGCGAAGCCGTTGTAGCCCTCGGTGCTCACGACCAGGTTCGGCGACTTGGCCAGGCGGTCGGCATCGGCGAAGGTGACCGGGTTGCGCTCGCCGTACTGGATGGCGCCGGTTTCCAGCGCGGTGGCACGGCCGGCCACGTCGGGAATGATCTTGAAGGTGAGCTTGTCCAGGTAGGGCAGGCCCGGAGCCCAGTAGCGGTCGTTGCGCTCCAGCGCGATGTGGCTGCCGCGCGCCCACTCCTTGAAGACGAAGGGGCCGGTGCCCACCGGCTTGTTGTTATAGGGGTTGTTGGGAATGTCGGTGCCCTCGTACAGGTGCTTCGGCAGCACCGGCGCGGCCACCACGTCGAGCGCATTGAGGATCACCGGCGTCGGCTTGGCGAGCGTGAGCACGACCGTGTGGCTGTCCGGCGCCTCGACCTTGCTCAGGTGCTGGAACACACGGCGTGCCGTCGGCGCGTGCTTGCGCCAGACCTCCTCGGCCGAGAACTTCACGTCGGCCGCGGTGAAGGGCTTACCGTCGTGCCACAGCACGTTCTTGCGCAGCTTGAGCCGCACCGTGAGGCCGTCGGCCGAAACGTCCACGCTCTCGGCCAGCTGCGGCCTGGGCTTGAGGTCCGGCCCGTAGTCGAGTAGGCCGTCGAAGATCTTGCTGACCACGGTGCGCCCGGGCGTGGAGGTATTGATGAAGAAGGCCAGCGTCGGCGGCTCGGGATGCACGGTGGCCTCCAGCGTGCCGCCGCGCTGGGCGCCCTGCTCGGTGTTGGGCAGGGCCTGCGTGATCGCTGCCGCATCCCCCGCATAGAGGCTGCCCAGCAGGCCGCTGGACATCAGCGCGCCGGTCAGGCTGAAGAGCTGGCGGCGGCGCAGCTCGTGGCGCACGGCATCGTCGTTGAAAGGTGTCGTCATGAGAGAGTCCTTCGGGCAACAGAAAAAGAACAAGAGGCGCTCACGCGGCCTGCAGCACCGGCTCGTCGATCCGGGCCGACGCTTCTTCGCGGCGCCGACCCGGCACGGCCGCGAGCAGGCTGCGCGTGTAAGGGTGTCGAGGGCGTTTCCAGATGCTTTCGTGATCGCCCGATTCGACGATGCGCCCGCCGTTCATCACCAGCACGCGATCGGCGATGTAGCGCACCACCGACAGGTCGTGCGAGATGAACAGGTAGGCCAGGCCGTATTCGGCCTTGAGGTCGACCAGCAGATTGAGAATCTGCGCCTGGATCGAGACGTCGAGCGCGGACACCGGCTCGTCGCAGATCACGAGCTCGGGCCGCAGCACCAGCGCACGGGCGATGCCGATGCGCTGGCGCTGTCCGCCAGAGAACTCGTGCGGATAGCGGCGCCGCGCGCCGCCGCCGAGCCCCACGTCGTCCAGCACGGCGACGATGCGGCGCTCGCGTTCGCCGCGATCGCGCAGCCCATGGATGGCGAGCGCGTGATGCAGGATGTCGTCGACGCGGTGGCGCGGGTTGAGCGAACCGTACGGGTCCTGGAAGATCATTTGCACCCGGCGGCGCTCAGGCAGCAGTTCGCGCGGCGGCAGCGCGAGCAGGTCGCGCCCGTTGAGCACTACACGCCCGGCCTGCGCCGGCACCAGCCGGACGATGGCGCGCGAGAGGCTGGACTTGCCACAGCCCGATTCGCCCACCAGGCCGACGGTCTCGCGATGGCCGATCGACAGCGAGACATCCCGCACCGCCTGCACCGTGCCGTGGGCGCCTGGGTAGCCGACATGCAGTCCCTCCACGGCGAGCAACGGCTTTGCGGCTGCCGCATCGGCGACAGCGCTGCCTTGCGCGCGCACCGGCGAACGCTTGAGCGCGAAGCCGCCCTGCCCGTCCGCGCGAACTTCAGCGAGCCGCGCGCCGCGGTAGTGCAGCGAAGGATCGAGGTGCAGCGAGGCGCCCAGCAGGCCGCGCGTGTAGGCGTGGCGCGGCGCCGAGAAGACCGCCGAGGTCGGCCCCTCCTCGAGCTTGCGCCCGCCGTGCATCACGGCCACGCGATCGGCCCACTGCGCGACCACGCCGAGGTCGTGCGTGATGAGCAGCACCGCCATGTCGAGCTCGCGGCGCAGCTCGTCGATGAGGCCGAGGATCTGCGCCTGGATGGTGACGTCGAGCGCCGTGGTCGGCTCGTCGGCGATCAGGAGGCGCGGATGGCATGCGACCGCCATCGCGATCATGACGCGCTGGCGCTGCCCGCCGGAGAGCTGGTGCGGATGGTCGTCGAAGCGGCGCCGCGGCTCCGGCAGCCGGACGCGCTCGAGCAGCTCGATCGCACGCGCGCGCGCGGCGGCCCTCGAGAGCGGCTGGTGCAGCGTCAGCGCCTCCGCCACCTGCTGCCCGATCGTGTGCAGCGGATTGAGCGAGCTCATCGGCTCCTGGAAGATCATCGAGATCTCGCGCCCGCGCAGAGCGACGAGCTCCCGCTCCTTCAGCGCCAGCAGGTCGCGGCCGGCATAGCGCACGGCACCCGAGAGCTGCGCCTGCCGCGGCAGCAGACGCAGCACGGCCAGCGCGGTGGTCGACTTGCCGCAGCCCGACTCGCCCACCAGCGCCAGCGTCTCGCCGGCGGCGATGCGCAGGTCGAGCGCGTCCACCGCCGCTCGGCCACCGGGAAAGGCCACGGACAGGCCGCCCAGTTCCAGCAGCGGCGGATCAGGCAGGCCCGTAATCCCGTGCTCGGCCACGGAACGATCAGGCCAGAGCGAGGGAAGGCACCGCGACCGGCGTGTGGGCACGTTGCCGCAGCACCGGCAACGCACGTTCGACCGCCAGCGCGATGCGCGCACGCAGCGCCTCGCTGCTGATGCGGTAGTTCTCGAACTCCTTGTCGGTCGCATAGACGCCGATCGGCAGGGTATGCGCCTGGAAGAAGCTGAACAGCGGGCGCAGCTGGTGGTCGATCGCCAGCGCGTGGCGGTCGCTGCCCCCGGTGGCTGCGAGCAGCACCGGGACGTCGATCAGCGATTCGTGGTGGGCGAAGTCGAAGAAGTGCTTGAAGAGCCCGGTGTACGACCCGCGGTAGATCGGGCTCGCCACCAGCAGCAGGTCGGCAGACTCCACATCCTTGAGCGCCTGCTCGACCTCGGCCGGCAGTTGGCCGCGCTGCAGCACGTTGCCGAACTTCGGCACCAACTGGCTGAGCTCGATCAGCCGGGTCTCGGCGGGCCAGGCGTCGGTCAGGCCGTCCAGCAGTTCTTCGACGAGCGCGAGCGTGCGCGACGGACGTTGCAGGCCGCCGGAGACGGCGACGATCTTGAGTTTGTGAGCCATGGCGAGATGAGAAGAAGAGAAGAAGAACTGGAGAAGCGATGCCTCAGGCGGCGGCGCGCGCGGACGGGACGATGTCATTGGCGATCACCTCTCCGAACGGACCGGTCAGGTTGGCCTGCCCTGGCGGGTGCATGCGCGCCAGCGGCAGCAACGGGAACACGAGCTCGGCGAAACGGTAGGCCTCTTCAAGGTGCGGATAGCCGGAGAAGATGAAGGTGTCGATGCCGAGCGCCGCGTATTCCTCGATGCGCGCCGCGACCTTCTCCGGGCTGCCCACGAGTGCCGTGCCGGCACCGCCTCGCACCAGGCCGACGCCGGCCCACAGGTTGGGCGACACCTCGAGCCGATCACGCCGCCCCTGGTGCAGCGCGGCCATGCGCTGCTGGCCGACCGAATCGAAGCGTGCGAAGGCCTTCTGCGCGGCCGCGATGGTGTCATCGCTCAGGTGCGAGATCAGCCTGTCGGCCGCGCGCCAGGCGGCCTCCGAGCTCTCGCGCACGATCACGTGCAGCCGGATGCCGAAGCGCAGCGTGCGGCCATGCCAGGCCGCGGCGGCGCGCGCCTTGGCGATCTTCTCGGCGACGGCCTGCGGCGGCTCGCCCCACGTGAGGTAAACATCGACCTGCTCGCCCGCGAGTTCGATCGCGGCATCGGAGGAGCCGCCGAACCACAGCGGCGGATAGGGCTTCTGCACCGACGGGTACAGCGTCTTCGCGTTCTCCACGCGCAGGTGCTTGCCGGCGAAGTTCACGGTCTCGCCTGCAGCGACGCCGCGCCAGATGCGCAGGAACTCGGTCGTGACCTCGTAGCGTTCGGCGTGCGAGAGAAAGCTGCCGTCGCCGCGCTGCTCGTCGGGGTCGCCGCCGGTCACCACGTTGATCAGGACGCGCCCGTTGGAGAAGCGGTCGAGCGTGGCGGCCTGGCGCGCCGAGACGGTCGGCGAGATGACGCCCGGCCGGATGGCCACCAGGAACTTGAGCTGCTCGGTGAATGGAACGAGCGAGGAGGCAACTACCCAGGAGTCCTCGCAGGAGCGGCCCGTCGGGATCAGCACGCCCTCGTAGCCCAGCTGATCGGCTGCCTGCGCCACCTGCTTCAGATATTTGTGGTCCACGCTGCGCGCGCCATGCGCGGTGCCGAGGTAGCGGCTGTCGCCGTGGGTCGGCAAGAACCAGAAGAGCTTCACGAAATCGCCTCGCGTTTGGAAAAAAATGCCAGACCACGAATGTGTCGCCTGGGCGGGCCTTTACACCCGCGGCTGCTAGAAGCATTTCAGCTATCGATATGCAGATTCCAGGCTTGGCGCTCTCGCCGCCAGGTCCATGCACTGGCCAGTTCGCTCGGGTCCGCGGCGGCGGCACTGCCCTGGATTGCTCGTGTGGCGTCTAGAACGCTGGTACGAGCGAGCCCTTGAACTGGGTCTCGATGAAGGCCTTGACCTCGGGCGACTGGTAGGCGGCCACCAGGCGCTTGGCCCAGGGCTTGTCCTTGTCGGCGCGCCGCACCGCGATCAGGTTGGCGTAGGGGCCCTGCGGCGATTCCTTGATGACGGCGTCCTTGGCGAGCGAGAGGCCTGCCTTTTCCGCGTAGTCGTTGTTGATGGCGGCGATCGCGAGGTCGTCGAGCGAACGCGGCAGCTGCGCGGCATCGAGCGGCACGAGCTTGAGCTTCTTCGGGTTCGAGACCACGTCGAGCGGCGTCGCGTTGTTGTTCTTCACCGCCTCGGGCTTCAGCGTGATGAGCTTGGCCGATTGCAGGAGCAGCAACGCGCGGTTGCCGTTCGACGGATCGTTCTGGATGCCCACCGAGGCGCCGTCGGGCAGCGCGTCGATGGACTTGAGTTTGCGTGAATAGAAGCCCAGCGGCGCCGTGATCGTGAGGCCCACCGGCACGATGTCGAAGCCGCGTGCCTTGTTCTGGTTGTCGAGGAAGGGCTGGTGCTGGAAGGCATTGGCATCGAGGTCACCGGCCGCCAGCGCCGCATTGGGCAGTTGGTAGTCGTTGAACACCACCACCTCGATCTTGAGTCCGTCGCGCGCGGCGACCTTCTTGACCACTTCGAAGACCTGTTCGGCATTGCCGACCGAGACGCCGACCTTGAGGGTGTTCTTGTCCTGCGCGTGGACGGGAAGGACGGCGAGCGTTGCAATGGCAGCGAGGGCGGTGCGGCGGCGGAGCGAAGAAAGCATGTCGATGTGTGCGAAATACAAGGGAGCGCGAATGTGCCATTGCATGGCGCGCGACGGAACGAAGAAAGCCGCATGTCGATATCCGTTCTTCGACGGACCGGTGTGCATAAGCAACCCACTATTTGTTCGTTCCCTTCGAGCTCGCCTCTTCGCATACTCGGCAGCTTTTTGAAGCGCAATGACCAGCCCTCCCTCCGACGCGGCGAACAAGAAGCCGCCCGTGATCCGTCTTGAATCCGTCCAGAAATCCTTTGCGCTGCCCAACGGCCAGGTCTTCGATGCCGTGCATTCGCTCTCGCTCGAGATTCCCGAAGGCGAGGTGTTCGGCCTGATCGGTAAGAGTGGCGCCGGCAAGTCCACGCTGCTGCGCCTCATCAACCTGCTGGAGCGGCCCGATGCGGGCAAGGTGTTCGTCGGCGGCCGCGACCTCACCACGCTCTCGCGCCGCGAGCTGCGCGACACGCGGCAGAACATCGGCATGATCTTCCAGCAGTTCAACCTGCTGCAGAACGCCACCGTTTTCGACAACGTGGCCTTCCCGCTCAGGATCCACGGTCGCCACGCGCGTGCCGAAATCGATGCGCGCGTGCGCGAATGCTTGGAACTGGTGGGCCTGGCCGAGAAGATCGACAGCTATCCGGCGCAGCTCTCGGGCGGGCAAAAGCAGCGCGTCGCGATCGCGCGTGCGCTGGCGCCGCGGCCGCAGGTGCTGTTGTGCGACGAGCCGACCTCCGCGCTCGACAGCGAGACCACGCGCGCGCTGCTGGAAACGCTGCGTGACATCAACCGGAAGATCGGCGTCACGATCGTGATCGTCACGCACGAGCTCCCGGTGGTCGAGGTGCTCTGCCGCCAGGTCGCGATCCTCGAGAACGGCCGGCTGATCGAGCAGTTCGCCGTCGATGCCCCGAGCGTCGAGCGCCGGACCGCGCTGGGGCGCGAGATCGATGCGCTGGTGCGCCGGCGCGAGCGCGAGACGCTCGCAGCGCAGCCGCAACACGCGCAGCGGCAGCCTGCGACAGGAGGCCTGGCTTATGCCTGAGAACATCTCCGCCATCCTGCCCGAGCTGTGGACCGCCACCGGTCAGACCTTCCTGATGCTGGGCATCGGCCTGTCGGCCGCAGTGCTCCTCGGCGGCCCGCTGGGCGTGCTGCTCTTTCTGCTCGGGCCCGGCCAGTCGCTGGACAACAAGCCGGCCTTCCTGGTGCTGAACTGGCTCGTCAACACCGTGCGCTCCTTCCCCTTCATCATCCTGCTGGTGGCGCTGGTGCCCTTCACGCGCCTCATCGCAGGCACCTCGATCGGGCCGCTCGCGGCCGCGGTACCGCTCTCCTTTGCCGCCATTCCGTACTTCGCGCGCCTGGTCGACCAGTGCCTGCGCGAGGTGCCGCGCGGCGTGATCGAGGCCGCGCATGCGATGGGCGCGAGCGAGCTGCAGATCGTCTGGCGCGTGCTGGTGGTGGAGGCGCGATCCGGCCTGGTGCTCGCGCTCACCGTGCTGGCGGTGAGCTTTCTCTCCTACTCGGCGATTGCCGGCGTGGTGGGCGGCGGCGGCATCGGCGACCTGGCCATCCGCTACGGCTACTACCGCTTCCAGACCGACGTGATGGTGCTCACCGTGGCACTGCTCGTGGTGCTGGTGCAGCTCCTCCAGTTCGTCGGCAACACGGCTGCGCGCCGTCTCGACAAGCGCTGATTCCCTTTTTCTCTTTCCTCTCTCGCACTCTCATGAAAAAAGCATTCCTGCTGCGCCGCACCGTTATCGCCCTGTCCCTGACCGCACTCGCGCTCGGCGCGCAGGCGCAGGCGGACGCCAAGAAAAACCTCGTGATCGGCGGCACCGCCGGCTCCAACATCGACCAGCTCAAGCTTGGCATCGTGCCGATCCTCGAGAAGAAGGGCTACAAGGTGAAGCTGGTCGAGTTCAACGACTACGTGCAGCCCAACCTCGCGCTGGCACAGGGTTCGCTCGACGCCAACTTCTTCCAGCACACGGTCTACCTGAAGAAGTTCTCGGCCGACCAGAAGCTGGACATCGTCGAACTCGTGCAGGGGCCGATCGCGCCGTTAGGCGTCTACTCGACCAGGCGCAAGTCGCTGGCCGAGGTGAAGGACGGCGACCGCGTGACCCTGCCCAACGACCCGAGCAACCTGGCGCGCGCGCTGGTGCTGCTCGAACAGAACAGGCTCATCACGCTGAAGAGCGGCATCGATCCGATCCGCGCCTCCGAAAAGGACATCGACCAGAACCCGAAGAAGCTCAAGTTCATCCCGCTCGAGGCCGCGCAGCTGCCGCGTTCGCTCGGCGACACCGAGTACGCGATCGTCAACGGCAACTTCGCGATCTCCTCGGGCCTCAAGCTGACCGAAGCCGTGGCGCTGGAGAAGACCCCCGACCACTACCTGAACGTGGTGGCCGTCAAGCGTGCAGACAAGGATGCGCCCTGGGCCAAGGACCTGAGCGAGGCCTATCACTCGAAGGAATACAAGGCAGTGGTCGACGCAAGGTTCCAGGGCTATGCCAAGCCCAGCTTCCTGCAGTAGGACGCTTCGACTGGCGCTTCCAGGATCTCCGCGCCAAGTCGACGGCACTCCTTCGCCGCGCAGTCGCCTCAGACAGATTGCTCATAAGCAAGCGAAGAATCGTTCGTTGTCGATAGCGGACCGGGCACCTAGAGTCGCCAGTTCGCCTTCGCTCTAGATGTCTTCTTCATGCCGGCCGTCCTGTCGCGTTCCACAACTGTCCAGCGTTTCGATATTCGTCCTTTCGAAGCGCCCGTGGGTGCCGAGATCGTTGGCCTCGACATCGGAAAGCCGATCAACGAGGCTGATTTCGCGCGCATCCATCGCGCGCACCTGGACCACCACGTGCTCGTGTTCCGCGACCAGCAGATCACGCCGGACCAGCACATCGCCTTCAGCCGCCGCTTCGGCCCGCTCGAAATCCATGTGCTGCACCAGTTTCATCTCGAGGGCCATCCCGAGATCCTGATCGTCTCCAACATCAAGAAGGAAAACGGCGAGCCGCTCGGCCTCGGCGACGCCGGCGCCTACTGGCATTCCGACATCTCCTACAAGCCCCGTCCCAGCCTCGGCTCGCTGCTGCATGCGCAGGAACTGCCGAGCGAGGGCGGCGACACGCTCTTTGCCGACCAGCACCTGGCCTGGGAAGGGTTGAGCCCCGAGCTCCAGCAGCGCATCCTGCCGTTGAAGGCCGAGCACAGCTACCTCGCCAAGTACGAGGAGCTGCGCGCCAAGAATCCGTGGCGCCCCAAGCTCTCGCAGGCGCAGATCGACAAGGTTGCGCCCGCGATTCAGCCCGTGGTGCGCACCCATCCCGAAACCGGGCGCAAGGCGCTCTTCGTCAGCGAGCACTTCACCACCCGCATTGTCGGCCTGCCGCAGGACGAAAGCGATGCGCTGCTGGCCGAGCTGTTCGCGCACAGCGTGAAGCCCGAGTACGTCTACCGCCACCGCTGGGCGCCGCACGACCTGGTGTTCTGGGACAACCGCTCGCTGATGCACCTCGCCGCGGGCACGCCCGACGAACTCCGACGCAAGCTCTACCGCACCACCATCCAGGGCGACACGCCTTTCTGACCTTCAAGAAGAATGAACCGTTTCACACGCACCACCGCCGCGCTGATCGCGGGCCTCGGCCTGGCCCTGGGCAGCCTCGCCGCCCACGCCGAGGGCCGCATCCGCATCGCCGAGCAGTTCGGCATCGTCTACCTGCTGCTCAACGTGGCGCAGGAGCAGAAGCTTATCGAGAAGCACGCCAAGGCCGCCGGCGTCGACGCCAAGGTCGAATGGATCAAGCTCTCGGGCGGCTCGGCGGTCAACGACGCGCTGCTGTCGGGCAACATCGAGATCGCGGGCGCCGGCGTCGGCCCGCTGCTCACGCTGTGGGACCGCACGCTGGGCAAGCAGAACGTGCGCGGCGTCGCCTCGCTGGGCAACTTTCCCTACTACCTGGTCACGAACAACCCGAACGTGAAGTCGATCGCCGACTTCACCGACAAGGACCGCATCGCGCTGCCCGCGGTGGGCGTCTCGGTGCAGTCGCGCGTGCTGCAGCTGGCCTCGGCCAAGCTCTGGGGCGACAAGGAGTTCAACCGGCTCGACAGGATCAGCGTGGCCGTGCCGCATCCGGATGCGGCCGCGGCCATCATCAAGGGCGGTACCGAGATCACCGGCCACTTCGGCAACCCGCCCTTCCAGGAGCAGGAGCTCGCAGGCAACCCGAACGCGCGCATCGTGCTGAACTCCTACCAGGTGCTCGGCGGACCGGCCTCGGCCACCGTGCTCTACGCCACCGAGAAGTTCCGCAGCGAGAACCCGAAGACCTACCGCGCCTTCATCGATGCGCTCAACGAAGCCGCGCAATTCGTCAGCGCCAATCCCGAGAAGGCGGCCGACATCTACCTCAAGGTCGGCAACGCGAAGATCGATCGCGAGCTGCTGCTGAAGATCATCAAGAACCCTGAGGTCCAGTTCAAGACCACGCCGCAGAACACCTACGTGCTGGCCGAGTTCATGCATCGCGTGGGCGCCATCAAGAACAAGCCGGCTTCCGTGAAGGACTACTTCTTCGACGACGCCCAGAACGCGGCAGGGAACTGAAACGATGTCTTCGACGGCAGGTCTCGTCCTGCGCCATGGCTTGTCGCAGGCGCCCTTGCGCGGACCGGCACCGGCCGCCTCGTCCGGCGCCGCGGAGCGAGCCGGGCTCGATCCGCTGCTGCAGGTCGACGGCGTGAGCCTCGAATACCGCACACCGGAGCGCGTGGTCCGTGCCACGCATCGCGTGAGCTTCGACGTACATGAGGCCGACCGCTTCGTGCTGCTCGGTCCCTCGGGCTGCGGCAAGTCGACCTTGCTGAAGGCCGTGGGCGGTTTCGTCCATCCGGTCGAGGGCGAGATCCGGCTGGACGGCCGGCGCGTTGCGCAGCCGGGGCCGGACCGCATCGTGGTGTTCCAGGAGTTCGACCAGCTGCCGCCGTGGAAGACGGTCAAGCAGAACGTGACGTTCCCGCTGCGCGCCTCCGGCACGCTGGGCCGCAAGGAAGCCGAAGAACGCGCGCTGCACTACCTGGCCAAGGTCGGCCTCGCGCGCTTCGCTGACGTGCATCCGCATCAGCTCTCGGGCGGGATGAAGCAGCGCGTGGCGATCGCGCGTGCGCTCGCCATGCAGCCGCGCGTGCTGCTGATGGACGAGCCCTTCGCCGCGCTCGACGCCCTCACGCGCCGCAAGATGCAGGAAGAGTTGCTCGCGCTCTGGGAGGAGGTGCGCTTCACGCTGCTCTTCGTCACCCATTCGATCGAAGAGGCACTGGTGGTCGGCAACCGCGTCGCACTGCTGTCACCGCATCCGGGCCGCATGCGCGCCGAGATCAACAGCCACGGCTTCACGCAGGCGAGCCTGGGCGGCAGCGAATTCCAGGCCGCTGCGCAGCGCATTCACCACCTGCTGTTCGAAGAAGAAGCTACTGCAGCATGACGACAGCTCATCCACCCATCCGGCCCGAGTACGAACGCCCGCTCGAGGCCTTCACCGCCCTGCCCGTCGAGCGTCCGCTGCCCGCGGCCACCCGGCTCTGGGCCCAGGGCTGGCTGCGCAAGGGCCTGATCCTCTGCGCGCTTGCCCTCCTGTGGGAGCTGGCGGCACGCTGGCAGGACAACGACCTGCTGTTGCCGACCTTCGGCGCCACGGTGCAGGCGCTCGGGCAGGGCCTGGCCAGCGGCGAACTGCTGGCCAAGGTCCGCATCTCGCTGGCCGTGCTGCTGCAGGGCTACCTGGCCGGCGTGCTGCTGGCCTTCGTGCTGACCACGCTCGCGGTGTCGACGCGGCTCGGGCGCGATTTGCTGGACACGCTGACATCGATGTTCAACCCGCTGCCGGCGATCGCGCTGCTGCCGCTGGCTCTCTTGTGGTTCGGCCTCGGCCGCGGCAGCCTGGTCTTCGTGCTGATCCATTCGGTGTTGTGGCCGCTGGCGCTCAACACCTATGCCGGCTTCCAGGGCGTGCCGGAGACGCTGCGCATGGCCGGGCGCAACTACGGCCTGAAGGGCTTGCGCTATGTGCTGCAGATCCTGGTGCCGGCCGCGCTGCCCTCGATTCTTTCAGGGCTCAAGATCGGCTGGGCCTTCGCGTGGCGTACGCTGATCGCGGCCGAGCTGGTGTTTGGCGCCTCGTCGGGTCAGGGCGGCCTGGGCTGGTACATCTTCCAGAATCGCAACGAGCTCTACACCGATCGCGTGTTTGCGGGCCTCGCGATGGTGGTGCTGATCGGCCTCGCGGTCGAGAACCTGGGCTTCGCGACGCTGGAGCGGCTGACGGTGCGGCGCTGGGGGCAGCAGCGCTGATATGGCTTGATCCTGTCAAGAGGGCGAACCGAACCCTCCGGGTGCCGGATTGCAGAATCTTTCGTGAATGCCGGATGGGGAACGCGACGGAGCCCGAGTGCGTAAGCGACGGTTGATCATGCTGATATGCGTGGATTGGCTACCGACAGTTCATGTGTTCGTCGCGGGGCTGCCTGCTTTCTAGGGTCTGCGGTCGGTCACTGGCGTGGCTGTGCAATAGCGCTCCCGAGGATTCCCCTGTGGCCGTGGCTGCGCCGCGTTCCCGATCCAGCCTCAAGATGGTTGTTCGATAGGGCGCCTCCTTGGTGATGTGTGCATGTCATCGTGGCTTCACGTCGAGGCCGCCGGTGGCGGCGTCACCTCGCGCGCAATGGCCCATACGAACCCGGAGAGTTCGCGCGCGATGGCCACGACGACCTTGTTGTGCGGCATGTGCCGCGCCCTCATCCTCTTGAAGCGCGTGCACAGTCGCAATTGCGCAGTCCAGGCGATGTCGGTCACGGCCTTGGGCAGGTCCGCCTGGCGCTTGGCGATGTCTGCGCTGACTCTTGCCGGATAGCGGTACAGATGCGCCACCTCCACCAGCATGCGCCGCGCCGCCGAGTTGCCGGCCTTGGTGATGGCGCCCTGGCGGCGGCGCTGGCCGCTGGAGGCTTCGCTGGGTACCAGGCCCAGGTAGGCCATCAACTGGCGAGGGTTGGCGAAGCGGTGGAAGTCCTGGATCTCGGCCACCAGCGTGACCGCGGCAATGAGCTGCACACCGCGCAGTGCTTGAAGCGCGGCCACCACCGGTGCCAGCGACCAACCCGCCAACGCATCGCGCAGCGACTGCTCCAGCCTTGCGATGCGTGCTCCCGATTCGCTCACCGCGTGCAGGTACTCCTGGAAGGCGATCTGCTGCGCGGCGTGCGGCAGCGCCAGGCTGGCCAGCCAGCGCAGATGCGCCGCCGTCCAGGCGCTCTTGCCCGAGTACACCACGCCGCTGCGCAGCAGCAGCGCCTTCAGCCGGTGGCGCGCGTTGCGCTGCTCGCGCACGGCATCCTCTCGCGCTCGCACCAGGTCGCGTAGCGCCTCGTCCACGGCGTCGGGCACGCGCACCGCACTGAGTTCACCCGCGCGCGCCAGGCGCGCCAGCATCAATGCATCACGGCGGTCGGTCTTCACCCGGTCGCCCGAGCGCTTGGGGATGGACGAGGGCGCTACCACCTCGCAGATGCTATGTGGGACTCCCCGAGTTAGATCCGTTGAGCTAGAACGGAACTTCCCAACCTCTTTGTGCGAAGGAGATGGTATGTCGACAACCCAGACAGTCCCACAAGGCAAGGATACGGCGATCGCGGGCGACCTGCACATGAGCTTCGAGCTCGGCGACAAGTCCTGGAAGGTGACGGTGAGCGATGGCCGACACGGCCCGAGCCGATACAACGTTGACGCCGGCGACACGGCCGCAGTTGCGCACTGCATCGACAAGGTCCGGGAGCGCTGCAAGCTCGAGCCGCAGGCCAAGGTGCACTCGTGCTATGAAGCAGGACGCGACGGCTGGTGGCTGCACCGCTGGCTGATCGAGCAGGGTGTTGACAACATCGTGGTCGACTCCTCCAGCATCGAGGTGAACCGACACGCCCGGCGGGCCAAGACCGACCGGATCGATGGCGACAAGCTGTTGGCGATGCTGCTGCGCCACCATCGCGGCGAGCGCGTGTGGTCGGTGGTGCATGAGCCCACGCCCGAGGACGAAGACGCGCGCCGCATGCATCGCGAGCTCGCCCGGTTGACGCAGGAGCGCACCTCTCACATGAACCGCATCGGCTCGCTGCTGGTGCTGCACAACCTGCGCCCGCACGTCATCATCGGCGGACGCGACTGGGCGCGCTGGTGGGCGCGCCATGGCGAGCAGGTGCCACCTGTCTTGCGCGCCGAGATCGAGCGCGAGAGCGCGCGGCTGGCGTTGGTCAAGCAGCAGGTCAAGGTGCTGGAGACCGAGCGGCGCCAGGAATTGACCGATGGCAAGCAGCCCCTGGTGGCGCAACTGGCTCAGCTGCGCGCCATCGGGCCCAGGGGCGCCTGGGTGTTGGTCAAGGAGGTGTTTGGCTGGCGGCGCTTCGCCAACCGTCGCGAGTTGGCCGGCTGCTTGGGGTTGGCACCGACACCGTATGACAGCGGCGGCAGCCAGATCGAGCAAGGCATCAGCAAGGCCGGCAACAAGCGAGCGCGCACCTTGCTGGTGGAGCTGGCGTGGAGCTGGTTGCGCTATCAGCCTGACAGCGCCCTGAGTCAGTGGTTCAACCGGCGTTTCGGCGCAGGCGGCAAGCGCATGCGACGCATCGGCATCGTGGCCCTCGCGAGAAAACTGGCGATCGCCTTGTGGCGCTATCTGCAGTACGGCGAGATCCCGGCCGGGGCCTCGCTCAAGCCGGCTGCTGCTTGAAGTCCCGAGCAGCCTCGTTATTAACGCAAGGCGGTCAAGGAACGCATCATCATGATCAAAGGTCGGCGCGCCCGCGGCTACCACGGGTCACTGCATAGAAGTGACCGTCTCAGCAGATGGGGCGCGCCGGTAACCGGGGTTTGCCAGTACGCTTCGCGCGCATGCAGCATGAGGTGCAAGGTGTCCACGCCCTGCACGGATAGAAGTTCGTCCGAGCAACTGGCTCGAACGTTCGCCATGCCCCGACCTCGGATCAGGGATGCATCACCCGGTGCCCACGCCTCGCTCAGCAACACAACAGGTGTCGCCATGAAATACAGCTCATCGATCCGTTGATCAAAAAGGCTTGACAGACGAGCCCTCATAGAAGTGGTAGCCCAGCGCGGCGAGGTGGCGCTGCAGCACGAAGCCGCAGGGGCCCGCTTCGTAGACGACATGTAGGCAATGGCCCCGGCTGACCAGGCGGCGCAGGGCCTTGGTGACGGCAACGACGCCGCCGGCAACCGCGCCCAGATGGCGCACTTCGCCGTCACGGCCGGCCTCGGCCAGGGCGATGTCGATGCTGTCCTTGTGGACGTCCAGGCCAACGTAAATGGTGGCCGCAGTGGTGGTAGATTGACTCATGGCCCGTCTCCTTGCACGTTGCACGCTGTCCGCCCCTCGGGGTCCAGCGTTGTGGCTCGGCGCACCCACGGTGCGCAACCCACGATAGTCCCGGAGACGGGCCTCCTAACGGCTCAAGCCATTCTGTCTAGGCAGAGGGCGCCCGGCGATCGCCTGCAGCGGCTCAGACCGCCCAGCGCCAGCTCTGCGCAAGCGCGTCCTCCAGGCGGTCGCGGTCCGGCGGTGCGGCGTCATCCAGTAGCGGACTCTTTCCCGGCGCTGCGCTTCGCTTGTTGTGCAGCGGCGTGACGCGGACGGCCGCATCGCGCACAGGGGGCCCGCTCACCTGCCACAACACCGCCGTGACGGCAAGAACGCAACGGACCTGTTCGGCCGGCGAGACATGGACGATCTGCTTCACCCGTCGCATTCTGCAAAGAGGCGAGACGCTTGCCAAAGAAGGATTGCGAGTTATCTGATGCACTTTGCATCCGCACAGGGCAGCCATCCCGCGACCGGATCGCCCCGCGCACACGAAGCGGATAACCATATCGCTTTTCCTTCGTTGGTCGGCGACGGCAGCCGGGATAGCCTCCGTTCCTTCGAGCCAACGTCGAGGTGAATGTCATGAGTGCCGTATTGAATGACTGGCCGTCGTCCGAAACGCTGCCGTCCGTGAAGGCCGAACTCAACTACCTGAAGGCCGGCGAAGGCCGCCCCGTCAGCTACACCTTCGAGCCGCCGGACGGCCTGCCGTGGACGACCGGCGCGCTGGAGCCGCAGCGCGTGACCATCCGCGACGGCCGCCCGCTTGCCGCGCTGGGCGAGCTGTCGCTCGATCGCAGCGGCTTCCAGCACCTCGCGCACCGCAGCGCCCTCGCCGACTTCTCGGACGGAGCAGCGATCCGCTCGATCTACTATCCCGAATCGGAACAGCTGCTGCGCACGGCCACCGGCGCCGAGAAGGTGGTGGTCTTCGATCACACCCTGCGCGACAGTGCGCGCGGCTCGCGCGGTACCGCGTCGCTGCGCGAGCCGGTTCGCCGCGTGCACAACGACCAGACCTTCGTCTCCGGCCCGCGCCGCGTGCGCGACCATCTGTCGCCCGAAGAGGCCGCCGAGCGGCTCAAGCACCGCTTCGCCATCGTCAATCTCTGGCGGCCGCTCGCCACCGTGGAGCGCCTGCCGCTGGCGCTGTGCGATGCGCGCTCGATCGCGTTGGAGGACCTGGTGCCGAGCGACCTGGTCTATCGCGACAAGGTTGGCGAAACCTATTCCTTCACCTACAACCCCGCGCATCGCTGGTACTGGTTCCCGAAGCTGCGTCCCGACGAAGTGCTGCTGCTGAAGATCTACGACTCGCTGGCCGATAGCACCGCGCGCCTGACCGCGCACACTGCGTTCGAGAACCCGGCGGACGCACCCGACGCGCCGCCGCGCCGCAGCATCGAGCTGCGCGCGCTGCTGTTCTGGCCTGCAGCGCAGGCCGGGTGAGTGCGGTCGAGGTGACTGTACGGTCCCTTCGCTGAGGTTCACACGAAGAAGCGGAAGCGCACCGCGGGATCCTCGGTCACACGGCGGCTCAGGCCGCGCTCCCATTCGAGGTAGTCAGTCCAGACCTCGTCGCGCCGCGGGCCGGAAATGCGCATCACCGAGCCCCAGTCGTCGTCGAAGGGCGTCAGCAGTTGCTGCGGCGCATAGGACGCCTCGACGGGCCGTCCGTCGGCAGCCCAGGCGTCTGTTCCGGCGGCCAGCCAGGCGAAGGCCGATGCCGGCCAGCGCTGTCTCGCGTCGCGCGCGGCGAGACGGGCGGCGGCGCCGTCGGGCGAGCTGAAGACCACGGTACGGCCCGGCGCGAGCACAGGCTCGAGCGGCGCGAGCGAAGCGGGCAACAGGAAGCGTGCGCCCGGCAGGTGCCGCTTCTCGTAGTCGAGGCTGGGGCCGACGTCCACCAGCTCGGCCTCGCCGCGCGCGATCAGCCGTGCGAGCGCATCGGGCGCGAGGCCATCGTTCGCCGGCTCCGCTTGTTCCGGTGTCGGAGGCAGCACCGGCAGCTCGCCCGCGAGCACGTGGACCTCGGCCTGGTTCAGCTGCGCCAGCCAGAACGCGGTCACGGCCGCGCGCAGCCGATGCGGCTCGTCGATCAGCACGATGCGCGCGTTGCGCGTGCCGACGAGATTCTCGAAGTGCATGAGCAGCTGGCCGCCGGGAACATGGCGCACGCCGTTCGCTGGGGAAGAGGAAGGCCGGAGGTCGAACAGATAAAGGGTCCGGTCCCGGTCGGCCTGCAGCCGCGCCAGGCCTTCGGCATCGATGACGGACAGGCCGTGGCGCGCGATCAGCCGGTCGGCCAGCGCGCGCAGCAGCTCCGGCGGCTCGGCCGGGATGTCGTCGACGGGCTGCGCGTTCTCGACCACCGGGCCGCCGCGCAGTCCCCAGGCCATCACGCCGTCCTCCAGGAAGACCACCTGGTCGCCGCCGGCCAGCAGCCGCAGCGTGGTGGCGCCGACGATGCCGCGCGTGCGGCTGAAGCAGTTGACCACCCACACGTGACCGGGCTCGTTCGCGTGCAAGGCCCGCAGCGCCAGCTCGGTGCCCGCATAGTTGCGTGCGCCTTCGATCGAGAGGAAGTCGTACTCCTCGCGCGGCCGCGCGTCGATGAGCGTGATGGGCTGCCCCGTGCGCCGGCGTTCTTCGAACTCGGCCAGCGACAACGTGGGCGTGCCGTAGTGCAGGCGAGCGAGATCGCCGAAGGCCTTGACCAGGGTGGCATAGCCGTCGATGACCGGCAGGCCTGCCGCGCGCCATGCGTTCAAGCCGCCTGCAAGACGCCGCACGCGCGAGTAGCCGAGCCGCTCGAGCAGCGCGGCCGCGCGCGCGGCCGGGCCCTCCTGCGCATCGGCCTCGTCGCACACCACGAGCTCGGTCGTGCGGCGCGGGACCAGCGCGCCGATCTGCAGCTCCAGCGTGGAGAGCGGCGCCAGCCGCGCGAGGTTGAGATGCGCGTCGCAGAACCAGCGCGCCTCGCGCACGTCGAGCAGCGCAAGCTCCGCGCTTCCGAGCAGCAGCGCCTGCAGTTCGCCGGGGGAAAGGGCCTCGTTGCTCAATGCGGCTCGATCCCGGCCTGCTTGACCACCGCCGTCCACCGCACGGTTTCGCTCTGGATGAAGCGGCCGAATTCCTCCGGCGTGCTGCCGACGGTGAACGCGCCGATCTCGTCGTAGCGCTTCCTGAATTCGGGCGCCTGCACGATCGCATGGAGCTCGCGTGCGAGCCGGTCCACCACCGCCTTCGGCGTGCCGCTGCGCGCGACGATGCCGTACCAGGAGGTCACCTCGAAATCCGCGAAGCCGGCCTCGGCCGTGGTCGGCACCTGGGGCAGCCAGGGTGCACGCGTGCGGTAGGCCACGGCGAGCGGCTTGAGCTTGCCGGCCTGGATATGCGGGATCGCCGTGACCACCTCGTTGAAGATGAACTGCGTCTGGCCCGCGAGCAGGTCGTTGAGCGCAGGTGCGCTGCCCTGGTAGGGAATGGCGGTGAAGTCGGCGCCGGTGCGGCTGCGCAGCAGCTCGCCGGCGAGATGGGAATAGGCGCCGACGCTGACGCCATAGTTGAGCTTGCCCGGGTTCTTCTTCGAATAGGCGACCAGCTCCTGCACGCTGCCGACCGGCAGCGCGGGATGCACGAGCAGCACCTGCGGCGTCTGCACCAGCAGCGACACGGGCGTGAAGTCGCGTGCCAGGTCGTAGCTCAGCTGCTTGAACAGGGCCGGCTGCACCGTGAGGTTCGACGCCGGCGCCAGCAGCAGCGTGTAGCCGTCGGCCGGCTGCCGCGCGACATGGTCGAAACCGATGTTGCCGGCCGCGCCGCTGCGGCTCTCGACCACCACGGGCTGTTTCAGGCGCTGCTGCAGCTGCTCGGAGACCTCGCGCGCGATCTTGTCGGCGACGCCGCCGGCAGGGTACGGCACGACGACGCGCACGGTCCTGGCGGGATAGTCGTCGGCGGCTGCGGCCAGGCCGGCTGCGAGCCAGAGGGCCGGAAGCGAAAGCAGCAGGCGCCGGCGATGGAAGTGAGTCATGGAACAGCGAGCGCCGAAGTCTGGAAGTCCGCCAATCTAGGGCGCCTTCTCGTCAGCGCCAACGAAGCTTTGCGCATGTGCACATGCGCAATGGGCGCATGCGAAGAACGCGGCCCTTCCTAAGATCGGTGCGGTCCCTGCCATGACCACCACCGCCTGCCCCTCCCTTCCACGCCCGCCGCGCGCCACCTGGTGGCGGCACTATGAAATCCCCACGCTGCTGCTCGCCGCGGTGCTCTACGCCGCCTGGGCCGCGCTGCTGTGGTGGCACCGCACGCTGCCGGCGTGGCTGCTGTTCCTGCTCGGTGGCTACCTGGGGCAGCTCCATTTCTCGCTGCAACACGAGAGCATCCATGCCATGCGCCACCTGCCGCGCTGGCTGCGCCACGCGGTGGTCTGGCCGCCCATCAACCTGTGGCTGCCCTACCCGCTCTACAACCGCAGCCACAGCGCGCACCACGTCAACTTCCATCTGACGCATCCGCAGAAGGACACCGAGAGCGTCTACCATGCCGCGCACGCCTGGCAGGGCTACGGGTTACTTCGGCGATGGGTCTACGGCGCCAACCAGACGCTCGCCTTCCGGGTGGTGGTCGGCCCCTGGCTGCGCCTGCTCAAGATGGTTCGCGGCGAGGCGGCGCGGTTGCGGGCGCACGACCTGTCGCACGTCCGGATCTGGCTCGTGCATGCGCTCAGCGTGGCACCGGTACTCTTCTACGTGATCCAGGTCTGCGGCATGGACCTGGTCACCTACGTGCTGTGCTTCGTCTACCCCAGCATGATGCTCGGAGCCCTGCGCTCGTTCGCCGAGCACCGATGGAGCGACACGCCGCACGCGCGCGTCGCAATCGTCGAATCGAACCTGGTGTTCGGGCTGCTCTACCTCTACAACAACCTGCACCACGTGCACCATCGCGCGCCCACGATGCCGTGGTACGAGATCCCGATCCACTTCCGGCGTCACAAGGCCGCGGTGCTGGCGGCTAATGGTCACTTCTACTACCGGGGCTATGGCGAGATCACGCGCCGTTTCCTGTTCCGGCCGGTGTTCGAGCCGGTGCATCCGCGGTGGTAAAAAAAGCGGGCCTCGAGGGCCCGCCGAAGTCGCTTCGCGCGTGAATGGAGGTTCGGATCGGCTAGCCCGGATGGCGTCGTTGGCCAGCCAGGCCACGCACCACCGCCACCAGGCGATCGATCTCGTCGAAGGTGTTGTAGAAGGCCAGCGAGGGCCGCACCGTGGTCTCGACACCGAAGCGCCGCAGGATGGGCTGCGCGCAATGGTGGCCGGTGCGCACCGCGATGCCCTCCTCGTTGAGCGCTCTGCCCACCTCCTCAGTGCTGTGGCCCGCCAGCACGAAAGACATCACGCTGGCCTTGTCGGACGCGGTGCCGATGAGGCGCACGCCGGGGATCGCGCTCAGCGCCTGCATGCCGTGGCACAGCAGCGCGTGCTCGTAGCGCGCGATGTTCTCGATGCCGATCCTGTTCACGTAGTCGATCGCCGCGCCCAGGCCCACAGCATCGGCGATGTTGCCGGTGCCGGCCTCGAACTTGTTCGGGATCGGCTGGAACACGGTCTTCTCGAAGGTGACGTCGGCGATCATGTTGCCGCCGCCCTGCCACGGCGGCATGTCCTCGAGCACCTCCCGCCTGCCCCAGACCACGCCGATGCCGGTCGGGCCGAACACCTTGTGGCCGGAGAAGACGAAGAAGTCGGCGCCGATGTCCTGCACGTCCACGCGCATGTGCGAGACCGACTGCGCGCCGTCGACCAGCGCTCGGGCACCCGCGCGGTGCGCGAGCTCCACGATCTGCTTGACCGGCACCACGGTGCCGAGCGCGTTCGAGACCTGGGTAACGGCCACGATCTTCGTGCGGTCGCTGAGCAGCTTCTGGTACTCGTCGAGCAGCACCTGACCCGAATCGTCCACCGGGATCACGCGCAGCTTGGCGCCCTTGGCGGAAGCGAGCTGCTGCCACGGCACGATGTTGGCGTGGTGCTCCAGATGGCTGACGACGATCTCGTCGCCCTCGCCCACGTGCTGCGCACCCCAGCTTTTGGCCACCAGGTTGATGGCCTCGGTGGTGCCGCGCACGAAGATCACCTCCTCCACCTCGGGGGCATTGATGAAGGCCCGCACCCGCTCGCGCGCGCCTTCGTAGGCATCGGTCGCGCGTGCCGCCAGTTCGTGCGCGGCGCGGTGGATGTTGGAGTTCTCGTGCTCGTAGAAGTACGAGATGCGATCGATCACCGCGCGCGGCTTGTGCGTGGTTGCGGCGTTGTCGAACCACACCAGTTGGCGACCGTTGACGCGTTCCTGAAGCACCGGGAAATCGCGCCGCACCGCATGCACGTCGAAGGCCGGATGCCGCCCCTGCTCCGCCGGCGGCACGGCGCCGCCGCGGGGCGCCGGCTTGGCCGGCGTGACGTAGCCGCTGGGCAGCACAACCGCGTCGACGAAATAGAACTTCGGCTCGACCGAGGGCACGGTCGGCGGCACGCCCGGGCCGGCCGGCGCCGCCGCACGCGGCAGTTCGGCCTGCGCAAAGGGATGGGCGGCTAGCGCGTCGAGCGGATCGGCCACAGCCTCGCTGCCGCGCCCGCCCGCCGGGGGATGGCCATGGCGGTCGCCGACGAAATAGAAGGGCGAGGCCGGGACGGCTGGATGCTGCGCGACCTGCGAAGCAGCTGCCGAATTCGCCTCCGGCACGCCCAGCAGCCCGCCGCCGAAGCGCGGCTCGTAGGCCGGCGCGGTGCTGACGACGCTGTCCGGCAGGCCGTTGGCCGCGGCCGCGTGCGGCTGCAGCGCCGGGGCGCGATGCGCCAGCGAAGCCAGCGGCGTGGGCGATGCGGGCAGCAGGTTGGCACCCGGCACCAGGCCTTGCGGAATGGGCGTGCCCGGTACGCCGGGGCCGAAGCCGGCCGGACTCGCGAGCGGCGAACCCGGCGGCGCGATGTTGACCGGCGCCTGTACGCCCGGTGCAGCGCCGCCGGGCAGCGCCGCGAACATGGCCGAGGCCATCTGCGCGAGCACGGCGGGATCGAAGGGCGCCTCGAAGCCGGCGTCCGATGAAGGAAGCGATGTGCTCACTTGTAGGTGTCGGCGTAGTCGTGGTACTTGCCGACTTCGACGTCGTCCAGGACGGCCAGCGCGTCGGTGGTCAGGACCGCGAGCGAGCAGTACAGCGAGATCAGGTAGGACGCGATCGCATGGTTGTTGATGCCCATGAAGCGCACCGACAGGCCCGGGCTCTGTTCGCCCGCCAGGCCGGGCTGGAACAGGCCCACCACCCCTTGGCGCTTGTCGCCCACGCGCAAGAGCAGGATCTTGCTCTTGCCGTCGGCCACCGGCACCTTGTTCGAGGGGATCAGCGGAATGCCGCGCCAGGTGATGAACTGCGAGCCGAAGAGGCTCACGGTCGGCGGCGGGGTGCCGCGGCGCGTGGCCTCGCGGCCGAAGGCGGCGATGGCCAGCGGATGCGTGAGGAAGAAGGCCGGCTCCTTCCAGACCTTGGTCAAGAGCTCGTCGAGGTCGTCCGGTGTTGGCGCGCCGGTCAGCGGGAAGATGCGCTGCTCCTCGCTCACCTGCGACAAGAGGCCGTAGTCGGGGTTGTTGATGAGCTCGCTCTCCTGGTTCTCCTTGATCGTCTCGATCGTGAGGCGCAACTGCTCCTTGATCTGGTCGTGCGGGCTGCTGTAGAGGTCGGAGATGCGGGTGTGCACGTCGAGCACGGTGCTCACGGCATTGAGGAAATATTCGCGCGGCTGCTCTTCGTAGTCGACGAAGGTGCGTGGCAGCTGGTTTTCTTCTTCGCGCGCGGTGCAGGTGACCTTGATCGATTCCGGGTTCTTGACCTTGTTGAGCCGATAGATGCCGGCTTCGACCGGCACCCATTGCAAGAGGTGCGTGAGCCAGCGCGGGCTGATGGTTTCGAGCTGAGGGACGGTCTTGGTGGCATTCGCCAACTGGCGGGCGGCGTTGTCGCCGAGAGCGGTGGTACCACCGACTGTTGCACTCATGAGGGCTCCGTGAACATTGAAGAAAGAAACGAGGACACGGCGAGTGTCGGCCGCACGGGGCCGGTCGTTCAACAGGCTATAGCCGCCAAATTGATGCGTTGCGCCAGCCGCCGGCGCTCCAGCTCCTCGCAATGCGCGAACAGGGCCGCGCTGTGAATGCCAAGCGAATGGGCGAGCTTCTGCGCAGTCACGATCGAGGCGATCACGCTGCCCCGCTCGATCTCGCCCACGTACGAGCGATTCAGACTCGAGCGCTCGGCCAACCGCTCCTGCGACCAGCCCTGCGCCTCCCGAAGCTGCCGTACGACCACGCCGAAGTCCTGCACGAAGACCTTCATCCTGCCGCCCCCGGCGCCTTCTGCAGGCTGGCCTGGGTCACGCTGGCGCCCGGGGACACGTCGTCGGTCACCCACACGTTGCCGCCGATGGTCGCGCCCTTGCCGAGCCTGACGCGCCCGAGGATGGTCGCGCCGGCATAGATCACTACCTCGTCCTCCACGATCGGATGGCGCGGCAGGCCCTTGTGCGGATGGCCCTCGGCGTTCGTCGGAAAGCGCTTGGCGCCGAGCGTGACGGCCTGGTACACGCGCACGCTTTGCCCGATCACCGCGGTCTCGCCGATCACGACGCCTGTTCCGTGGTCGATGAAGAAACCGGCGCCGATCTGCGCGCCTGGATGGATGTCGATGCCGGTCTGCGCATGCGCGAGCTCGGCCACGATGCGCGCCAGGAGCGGCAGGCCCAACCCATAGAGCTTGTGTGCGAGCCGGTGATGGATCATCGCCAGCACGCCCGGATAGCACAGCAGCACCTCGTCGACGCTGCGCGCGGCCGGGTCGCCCTGGTATGCGGCGAGCACGTCTGTGTCGAGCAGCCGGCGCAGGCCCGGCAGCGCATCGGCGAACTCGCACACCGCCCGTGTGGCATCCTCATCGATCTGCTGCCCGCTCGTGCCGCGGTGGCGCGCGCTGAAGTCCAGCTCCAGGCGTGCCTGCTCCAACAGTCCGTGCAAAGCGGCATCGAGGGTACGGCCCACGTAGAAGTCCTCGTTCTCGTGTCGCAGATCCGGCGGGCCCAGCCGCATCGGGAACAGCGCGCCCTTGAGCGACTTGACGATCGCGGACAGCGCGTCACGCGACGGGAACTCGCGCGGCCCCAGCTCGCGCGAGCGCTTCTGCTGGTCGCGCCACTCGTCCCGTGCGCCGCGCAGCGCGCGCACCACCTCGCCCACCTCGACATGAGCCATCGACATCCTCCTTGAAACGATCTTTGTTGTCGCGCGCGGGAGAGACTTCAGTCCTGCACCCAGGGCAGGCCGTGGAAGCGCCACCCGTCCGCGCCGCCGCGATGCTGTTGCGCATCGAGCTCGCCCTCGAAGCCCTCGAGCACATTGAAGACATGCGTGAAGCCGGCCTTGGCGGCGGCCTCGGCCGCCAGCTTCGAGCGCTTGCCGCTGCGGCACAGCAGCAGCGCCACGGCCTGCTTGCCGCCCGCCTTCGCGAGCCGGGCCTCCAGCTCGCGCTCGAAACGCGGGTTGCGCGTGAGCGCGGTGCCGGTGGCCCATGGCACGTGCAGGCTTTGCGGCACATGGCCGACGAACTTGCGTTCCTCGCCCGAACGCACGTCGACCAGCACCGCCTGCCCCGCCTCGACCAGCGCCCAGGCGATCTGCGGGTACACCCCGCCTGCATGCGACCCGCCCTGCGCTTCGGCCTCTGCACGGGCACGCAGCAGCACCTCCGGCAACGCGACTTCCTCGACTTCCAACGACATCGTGCACAACCCCTTCTGATGCGGTTCGCCACCCTGGTGGGCGGCGATAGCCATCAATGTAGAAGGGGCGCAATGAATCTCAAACGAACGAAAAGTTGAATCTTCAGAACCAACTCAACTATGGTGCCGGCCCGCTGCTCGCCCCGAGCATGAGTCTCCGGGCAGTTGTCGAAGCTCGGTCTCTTCGAGTCGATTCACAGGTTCACCAAGGAAGCCGAGGGCGTCTTCGAGCGTCAGCGCACTTGGGCGCTGCAGGCTCAGGATCGAACGATCGTGCACGACTCGTCCTTGGCCCAGTCCGAGAAGCTCAGGTAGTAGGCCGACACATCTTGCTGGCCTGCGTTCAGGGCGGCCCATGCGGCCAGGGCCGCTCGCCCGCCACCGTCGCAATGCGTCACCACGGGCGCATCGGCCTCGATGCCCGCATATAGATCGGCGGCGCCACCGCGCGCGTGCCCGGATCCGGCGAATATGTATGGATGGAGAGGGTTTCGAATTTCCAGTTCTGCGACATCGTGAATTCCAAGGCCGGGAGGGCTTCAGGCGGCCCCCGTACGCCGCGGCCATTCTGGAGAGCGCCGTCGGGAAGCGGAAGTGTGGAATGCGCGGCTTCCTATGACGCAAGCGCACGACCGGCGCATGCGCGCCGCATTGCGCTTCAGCAGGCGAGCAGGAGCCGGCGATCCGCGCTGCCGCGCACGTCGGGCACGACGGTGGGCTCGGCGCGCGGCACCGCATCCAGCAGGCCGTGCCGGCGCAGCAGCGTGCGCAGCGTGTTGCGCGAGATGCCCAGGAGCCGTGCGGTCTGCACTTGGTTGCGCGTGCAGTGCGCGTAGGCCCCGCTCACCAGCGCCTGCTCCACCGCGAGAAAGAGCCGCGGTCCACGCGCCTCGAACAGCGCCTGCAGCGCGACAGCAAGCTGGTCCTCCTCCGCCTGCGTCGTGGCGGCAGGTTCCGGCGCCGGTGCAGGTGCCGTGGCCCCATGGGCCGAGATGTCGGGCAACTGCAGGTCCTGCGCCCGGATCAGGTCGCCGCGGCAGACGATCAGCGCGAAGTGGATCGCGTTCTCCAGTTCGCGGATGTTTCCGGGCCAGGGGTAGGCCAGCAGAACGGCCTGCGCGCCCTCGCTGAGCTGCGCCGCCCCGAGGTGCAGCTTGGCCCCGTAGAACGAGATGAAGTGCGCCGCCAGCGGAAGGATGTCGCCGGGGCGCTCGCGCAGCGGCGGCAGCGTGATCGGCGCGACATTGAGCCGGTAGTAGAGGTCGGCCCGAAAGCGCCGCGCCTCCACCGCCCGGCGCAGTTCGATGTTGGTTGCCGCCACCAGGCGCACGTCGAGCGCGATCGGGCGGCGCGACCCCAGCCGCACCACCTGGCGCTCCTGCAGCACGCGCAACAGCTTCACCTGCAGCGCCAGCGGCAGGTCACCGATCTCATCCAGGAACAGCGTGCCGCCGTCGGCCGCCTCGAACCAGCCGGCGCGCGCCTGGCTGGCGCCGGTGAAGGCCCCGGCCTCGTGGCCGAAGAGCTCCGCGTCGATCAGGTTCTCGCTGAACGCGCCGCAGTTCACGGCGATGAAAGGTCCCTTGCGACCGCTTTGCTGGTGCACATGGCGGGCGATCAGCTCCTTGCCGGTGCCGGTCTCGCCGATGACCAGCACGGTGGCATCGGTGCGCGCGACGCGCTCGACCTGCGCATGGACCTGCACCGAACCCGGGTCGCGAAACAACAGCGCCTTGGCGCGGATCGAGAGCGCCGAGGATGCGGAGTCGGGCAGTGTCAGGACGGTGGTCAAAGTCTGCGACGACGGCGCGCGCTGGCCGCGCGGCCGCCCAGTGGAACATGGCGGCACGATAGGGCCGTGACGGCTGCATAGAAACGAAGAAAACCGAACTTGCTTATGCGGGCCGTCGATCGGCAGCAGGCGTCCGCCGCCGCGACGCCGGTCCGGCGCGAGCCCACAACCGGCGCAGCCGCGCCGGCGCGCTGGCCAGGCCGTCAGGAAAGCCCAGCACCACGACGACGATCAGGCCGCCGTAGATCAGCATGCGGTACTCGCCCAGGCCGCGCAGGCCTTCCAGCCCGCAAGTGAGCACGAAGGCGGCGATCACCGGGCCGGCGAAGCTGCCCAGCCCGCCGACCAGCACGATCGAGACGATCAGCATCATCAGCTCGACGCCCGCTGCCGAACCGGGCGTCAGCACCAGCACGTAGTGCGCGTAGAAGGCGCCGGCCAGGCCGACCAGCAAGGCCGACAGCGCGAAGGCCGCCATCTTGTGCGCCGTCAGGCCGATACCGAGGCTTTCCGCCGCTGTCTCCGAGTCGCGGATCGCCATCAGCGCCAGCCCGGTGCGCGAGCGGATTACCGTGCCCAGGCACAGCAGCGACAGCAGCAGCAGCGCGAGCGCGGTGTAGTAGTAGCCGGTCTTGGCCGCCACGTCATAGTGCACGACGCGCAGGCCGAAGACCACGATGTCCGGCAATGCAGGAATGCCCGAGAGCCCCATTTCGCCGCGGGTCAGTTCCTTGGCGTTGGACAGCACCAGGCGCACGATCTCGGCGAAGGCCAGCGTCACGATGGCTACATGCGGCACCGACTTCAGCCGCAGCACCGGCAGCGCGATGAGGCAGCCCGCGGCCGCCGCCGCCAGCGCCGCGATCCAGACGCTGAACCACGGACTCAGGCCGGCCTGCATCGACAGCAGCGCGGAGCCGTAGGCGCCGATGCCGAAGAAGGCCTGGTGGCCGAAGGACTTGAGACCCGTGATGCCGGTGGCGAGGTTCCAGCTGGCGGCGAAGACGGCATGGATCATGGCCAGGATCGCGACATGCAGCACATAGGCGTTGCCGCTGAACCCGGGCAGCAGCGCGGCGCTGGCGAGGAGCCACGGGAGCGCGCCCCACTGGCCGATGGACGAGCGCGTTCGTTGGAGCTGCATGCGCATGCGCTATCGGGTCGAGGTCGCGAACAGGCCCGCGGGACGCAGCCACAGAATCGCGATCAGGACGGAGAAGGAGATCACGTCGCGCCATTCCGACGAGGTGAGCGACAGGCCGATGCTCTCGACGACGCCGAGCACGAAGCCGCCGGCGATGGCGCCCCCGAAGCTGCCGAGCCCACCCAGCACCACGACCACGAAGGCCTTCAGCATGAAGGGATTGCCCATCCACGGATTGACCGCGGCCAGCGGCGACAGCAGGGCCGCGGCCAGCGCGCCGAGGCCGCCCGCGAGCACGAAGGTCCAGGCATGGATCCGAGCGGTGTCGATGCCCATGGCCTGCGCCGCCTCCGCGTCCTGCGCGGTGGCGCGCAGCGCGCGGCCGAAACGCGTGTACTTGAGCACGGCCGCCGCCAGCGTGATCACCGCGACGCTGGCCGCGAGGATCAGCAGGCGCTGCCAGGGCATGCGCAGTTCGCCCAGGCGCAGCGAACCCTCGACGAAGTACTCGACGGTCTTGAAGCGCTCGCCCCACAGGTGGAAGGCGATGTTCTGCAGCACGATGGAGACGCCCAACGTCAGCGCGATGGTGTTGAACTCCCAGCCCTCGCGCTGGTGCAGCGGCGCGACCGCGAGCCTGTGCACCAGGCCCGCCGCGGCCGCGCCCAGCAGCACCGCGCCCGCGATGCCCGCCAGCGGGGGCAGGCCCATCTCGGCCACCAGCACGTAGGTGGCGTAGCCGCCCAGCATGAAGAACTCGCCCTGGCTCAGGTTCAGGATGCGCATGGTGCCGTAGATCAGCGCCAGGCCCGCGCCGACCAGCGCATAGACGGCGCCCTGGACCAGGCCGTTGAGGATCTGTTCGACGAAGAGCGCGAAGCTCACGGCACGGCCTCCCCCAGGAACTCCCGCATCGCCGGCTCCTGCAGCGCGGCCGGCCCGTGGCCTTCGAACACCACGCGCCCGGCCTTCAGCAGGTAGCCCCGCTGCGCCAGCGAGAAGCACAGCGCCGCGTCCTGCTCGTTGAAGAGCAGGGTCAGGCCCTCGCGGTGGAGGTGGCCCAGCAGCGCGGCGACCTCCTCGACCGCGCGCGGCGACAGACCCAGGAACGGCTCGTCCAGCAGCAGCAGCGAAGGCCGGCACATCAGGCCGCGCGCGATCGCCACCAACTGCTGCTCGCCCCCGCTCAGGCGCCCGGCCGGCTCGCGCCGCTTCGCCGCGACCAGCGGCAGCAGCGCCTCCACCCGCTCCAGCGTCTCCCGCACGGCCTGCGCACTCGCCACGCGGTACGCGCCCATCAGCAGGTTCTCGCGCACCGTCATCGCCGGAAACAGCCGGCGCCGCTCCAGCACGAAGCCGATGCCGAGCCCGGCCCGCTCATGCGCCGGCAGCGCGCGCAGCTCGCGGCCCTGGTGCCGGATATGGCCGGTGACGCCGGGCAGCAGGCCGGCCACCGCCTTGAGCACGCTGCTCTTGCCGGAGCCGTTGCTGCCGATCAGCGCCACGATCTCGCCGCGCCGCACCTCCAGCGACACGTCCCACAGCACCTGCGCCGCGCCGTAGAAGGCGCTGACGGCCCTGAGCTCAAGCACGAGCGCGCCCCAGGTAGAGATCGCGCACCGCGGCATGCGCGTGGATCTGCGCCATCGTGCCCTCGGCCAGCAGCTGCCCGCCGGCGAGGAAGCTCACGCGCTGCGCGAGCCGGCCTACGAATTCCAGGTTGTGGTCGATCATGAGCACGGTCAGGCCATCGCGGTTCAACCCGCGCACCAGCGCCTCGAGCGCGGGCAGGCTGGGCTGGTCGATGCCGCCGCTGAGCTCGTCGATCAGCAGCAGCGAGGGCGCCGTCGCCAGCGCACGCGCCAGCTCCAGGCGCTTGCGCTGGCCGGTGCTCAGGGTGCCGGCCGGCGCCTCGCGCTTGGCGGCCAGGCCGACGGCATCGATCACGCCCTGCACCTCCTCGCGCACGCGGCGCATCGAGGAAAAGCGCGCCAGGGCGCCGCACATCACGTTCTGCTCCACCGTCAGCCGCGCGAAGGGCTGGGTGATCTGGAAGGTGCGCGCGATGCCGGCGCGGCAGCGCCAGTCGGGGCGCAGCGCGGTGACGTCCTTGTCGGCGAAGCGGATGCTTCCCGCCGTCGGCCGCAACGCGCCCGCGATCAGGTTGAACAGCGTGGTCTTGCCGGCGCCGTTGGGCCCCAGCAGCGCGTGGATCTCGCCGCGGCGCAGCGTGATATCGACGCCGTCCACCGCGGTCAGGCCATCGAAGCGCATCGTGAGCCCGTGCGTGCGCAGCAGCGCCTCCTGCGCCATCGCCCTTCAGTCCTGGCGCCGGAACGCGACGCTGCCCGGCACCTCGGGCGGCCAGATGGCGCGGATCACGCCGTCCTGGACCTGGGCCGCCGGCAGCGTCAGGTAGCCCGCGCCCACCTTCGGCGAATGGCTCTTCGGATCGAAGACCCAGTGGCCGACGGCGCATTGGTAGTCGGTGGCGAGGAAGGCCTTGTTCAGGGCCTCCGGCGCCACGTCCTGCGCCCGGTGGATGGCGTCGAACAGCACCTCCGCCGCGCAGGCGCCGAAGGCATGGTCCATGGAGACAGTGGTGCCGACATAGGCGCCGATCTTCTCGGCGAAGGCCTTGTGGGCCGCGTTGTACTTCGGATCGAACAGGAAGGGGATCAGGACAAGGCCCTCGGCGTTCTTGCCGGCGCCCTTGGTGAACTCGGCCAGCGTCGGGTAGTAGGTCGCGATGTGCACGGCGCGGATGTCCTGCTCGCGGATCTGCTTGACCAGCGCGATGCCCGAGTTGGCCGAGGTGAAGATCGAGTACAGCAGGTCCGGCGCCTGTGCGCGCAGCTTGGAGATCTGCGGATAGAAGTCGGTGTGCGCCAGCGGCACGGTCTCGGTGGCCAGCACGGTCCAGCCGTCCTGCTTCAGGTAGCGGGTGGCGTACTCGACATTGGCGCGTGCGAAGTCGCTGTCCTCGATCACGAAGGCGACTGTCTTGTTCCTCGGCACCAGCTTCTTCTGCTGCACCAGCAGGCGCACGGTCTCCTTCAGCGTGTACGACGACGCGTCGCTGTTGAAGTCGTGCTTCCAGAAGTTGCGGTACTTCTGCGGGTCCCGCTCGATGCGCTCGGCGATCTCGATCGCCACCGGCTGGCCACTCATGAACACCTTGTTGTGAGCCGGCGCGAGTTCCATGATCGCCAGCGCCACCGAGCTGTGCAGCATCTCGGCCAGCAGCACGTCGACGTTGTCGCGGGTCAGCAGCTTCTGCGCGGCGCTCAAGCCCACGTCGGGGCGCGACTGGCTGTCCTCGAACAGCAGCTCGATCGGCACGCGCCGGCCCTTGAAGGCGACCCCGCCTGCATCGTTGACCTGCTTCGCGGTGAACTCGAAGGCCCGCTTCATCGCGATGCCGCTGGTGGCCGCGGGGCCGGTGAAGGGGCCGATCACGCCGACGCGCACCTTGTCGGTCGCTTGCGCGCCGGCCGGGAGGGCCAGGCACAGGGCGAGCGCGCCCGGCCAGAACTTGCTCAGGATGCTCATGCTCTTTCTTTCCTCACAACAATGGATTGGCGGCGTCCTGTCCCAGCAGCACGCGCCCGTACAGCGATCCCGCGACATCGAAGTTGAAGGCGATGTGCGACTGGATCGCGTGTGCATCGCGAAAGGCGCGCTGCATGGGGTTGTCCAGCAGGATGGCGCTGGCACCGGCGGCGGCGAACAGGCTGCTCGCCGCCTCGGTGCACAGCGCCACGGCGTAGGCGCCGTCGCGCCGGTAGCGCGCCTTGGCCGGCATCTGCGGCGGCACCCCGCGGGCGGCATCGCGCATCGCTTCCTCGCACACGGCGCGCATGGTCCGGCCGGCGGCGTCGATCTGGGCCGAGGCGCGCGCGATCGCGATATGGCTGCTCTGCAGCTCGGCCAGCCTGACGCCGCCATAGCGGCCGACGCGGCGCGCAGTGACCGCCACATGCTCGTCCAGCAGTCCTTCTGCATTGCCCAGCGCGACGCCCGACAGCGTGAAGGGGAACAGGGCGAACACTGGAATGCGGTAGAGCGGCGACGGGTTGGCCTCGTGGCCCGGTGTCGGCCCGCCTGCGATGTCGCGCACCGACAGGCTCAGCGCCTCGGGCACGAACACTTCTTCGCAGAGCACGTCGGCGCTGCCCGTGCCCGCCAGGCCCGCGGCCTGCCAGGTGTCGATGACGCGATAGGCCCGCGCGGGCAGCAGCAGCAGGCGGTGGTCGGGTTCGGCCCCCTCCTCGCCCGGCACGACGGCGGCGACCATGCACCAGTCGGCGAGTGTGACGCCGCTGGCGAAAGGCCATCGGCCGTCGACCAGGTACCCGCCCCGCACGGCGCGCGCACGGCCGGCGGAGAAGATGATGGAGGCCGCCACCAGCGCGTCCGGCGACGCGCCCCACACCGCGTCCTGCGCCGCCTTCGGGAACATCGCCAGCATCCAGTGCCGGCAGGCCAGGTTGGCCACCACCCAGGCGGTCGAGGCGCAGCCGCGCGCCAGCTCGGCCGACACCTCGATCAGCGCGCTGAAGTCCAGCTCCGCGCCGCCCACGCGTGCCGGCTGCAGGATGCGGAACAGCCCCGCCTCATGCAAGGCGGCCAAGGTTCGTCCGGGCAGGCTGCGCTCGCGCTCGGCATCGCGCGCCACGGCCTTCAGCGCGCCGGCCAGCTCGCGCGCCCGACCGGTGGCCTCGAGGTAGGCGCGATTGCCGGCCGTGCTCACGAAGCCGCCCGCTCCGGCGCGGCGGCGCGGTGCGCGAGCCTGTGCTTCAGGTAACCGATGGCGCCGATCAGCACCGGCACCGCCAGCCAGGCGCCGAAGCCCGACAACAGGAAGACGCAGGATGCAGCCGAGGCCGCGGCGATCACGCGCCCCGAGGCGCTCTTGTCGACCGCCACGAAGGTGGCGATGGCACCGGCGTACAGGAGGATGAAGTTCTGGTTGGCCACCGTGAGCGCCGTCACCAGCGGCAGCGCCTCGAAGGCGATGGCCGCGGCCAGCGCGGCATAGAGCACGAACAGCAGCAGCAGGCTGGCCACCGGTATGCCGCGGCGGTCGAGCCGGCCCAGGAAGGCCGGCAGGTCGCCGTTGCGGCCGGCGGCGAAGTACAGGCGGCTCGCGGCAAACACCCATGCGTTGACGTTGGCGACCACCACCACGGCGATCAGCGCAACGATCACCGGCCGCAGCGGCTGACCATCGACCAGGCGCAGCAGCCCGGTGACCCCGCCGATGGCCTTGCCCGACAGCGCGGCGCCCGTGCTCACCAGTGCCAGTGCGGCATACAGCACACCCACGACGACGAAGCCGAGCAGGAAAACGCGCGAGACGAAGCCGGGCTGGTCCTGGTATTCCTCGCTGCCGAAGCTCAGGTTCTCCCACCCGAGGAAGGCCCAGAACAGGAGCGCCGACGCGGACCACAGGCCCGTCAGCGGGATCGGCACGGCCCCCTGGGCGACTTCGGCCACTGCGGCGGCGCCGCGTGCGACCGACGGCAGGTTGAGCGCGACGAAGGCGAGGATCAGCAACACGAGCGCCAGCACGGCCACCGTGTTGACCACGCGCGAGGGCTTGGCGCCGGCGATGTTGACCAGCGTCGAGATGCCGAGCAGGCCCAGCACGATGGGCAGCACCGTCCAGGCCGGCAGGTGGAAGATCTCCTGCAGGTAGGCGGCTCCCATCGTCGTGCCGGCAGGGATGCACAGCGCGAAGGTCGCGGCGATCAGCAGGCTGGCGGCCGAACCGAAGGCCGGGCCGAAGGCCAGCGCGGCGTAGCGGGCCAGGCCGCCGGCGTCCTGCACGAGGCGGGTGAGCCGCATGAAGATCAGCATCAGCGGCACGGACAGCAGCAGCGTCAGCGCCCAGCCGGTCAGCGCGGTGTAGGCGCCGGCCTGGCCGATGGCCAGGCCGGGCAGGCCCAGCAGGCCCGAGCCGATGATGGTCGAAACCGCCAGGCCGACGCCGTGCGGAAGCGTGACGTTCTTCTGCAGTCGTTCGGTCATGTCGCCTCCTTCATGCGGGCTCGGCCCTCCAGCCCACGACTTCGAGGTAGCGGTCGTCCAGTTCGCGCACCTGGAGCCCGTGCAGCCCGGCCTGATCGAGCTGTTGCACGACTTCGTCGACGCGGTAGGCGCTCAGCAGCGACGAACGGTAGTGCTCCTGCACGACCTCGGATTCGCGCCCCACGTGCAGGCTGGTGAGCCGGTCGGCCTCGGCGTCGGACGGCGGCCGTCGCAGGTCGCGCACGTGCACGAAGCCGCCCGGCTTGCCGATGCGCTCGACCTCGCGCCAGAAACGCAGCGGGTCTTCCAGGTGATGCAGCACGCTGTTGGAGATCACGGCGTCGAAGTATTGCGACGGCAGGCCCGTGCGCTTGGTGTCCGCGATCACCCAGTTGATCGGCCGCGCGCTCGCCGGCAGGCGCGCTGTGGCGCCTTCCACCGCGATGGCCAGCATGCCGGGCGAAAAATCGACGCCCCACAGGTCCCAGTCGACCTTGCCGCGGAAGCGGATGACAACGTCGCCGGGTCCCGTGCCCAGGTCGACCAGCGAGATCTCCTTGCCGCGGCCGATCGCCGTGACGATCTCGTCGACGAAGGCTTCGTGCGGCACCGAGTAGTCGGCGCGCGCATAGTGGGCTTCCTCCTCTTCCGTCATCTTTTCGGGTTCGGCCACGCGCGGCAGGTAGGTGAAGGCAGTCGTCATCGTGCAGTTCTCCAGGTGGTGTGAACGAGGGCTTCAGCGGGCGAAGCGATAGCGAAATGCCGGAAGGGCCGCCGGCTCGTTGGCGGCGCGCTTCTTCCAGAAGTGCAAGGGACACTTGCGCGGCGGCGTGACGTTGTCGTCGGGCAGCATGTACTGCGGCCATTCGAGGCCGCCGCTGAGGTAGTGGTCCAGCCGCGGCGAGCGCGAGATCCGGTCGTAGAGGTCGACGTTGCTGCGGATCTGCTGCCGGATCGCGTGGCCCTTGCTGTGGTTGCCGGCCACGGCATCGAAGCGCTCGCGCGGGTTGATCACCAGCACCAGGGTGTCGCACAGGTTGCGGCTCCTGCGCTGCACATGCGCCGGGTGGCTGACGTTGATGAAGATCTGGACCTCCCTGAAGCACATCGACCAGTAGGGGCTCGCGGGGTCGGTGTGCGTGTGCTCGGGCCATGGCAGCGGATCGTTGTCGATCAGGTGCTGCAGGGCCGCGTCGAACAGGCGTCGGTAGTCGTCTTCGCCGCGCAGCCCATTGGCCTTCTCGAACACCGCCAGCAAGGGCTCGGACGAGTTCGCGTTGCCGTCCCACGCTTCGCAGTCGTCCAGGTAGTCGCCCAAGTCCCGGCGCAATTCGTCCAGGTCGTGAACGCCCTTTCGGAGCGGCACGAGCGAGAAGCGGATGTTCGTTCGCCTGAATGCGTTCTGGGCGAAGACGCAGGGGAACCCGTCCTTCGTGCCCGCGGGCTGCAAAAAGCGCTGCTGGAGCTGCGCGAAGAGCGGCAGGAACCATGCGTAGGCGCCATCGGCGAATTCATGCGCATCGAGCTTGCGTTGTCGAACCAGCATGCGGTCTCCTGTCATTGCGTTGTTCGATGGCGGCGCCAGCGATGGAAGTCCCACGTTGCAATTCGAGTGCCAGCGCTTCGAGGCTGAAAATGTTCACTTCCCAGCAGAAACACCCCGCTTGGCTGCTGGATTGCGGACAGCCTTCGCAGTGCCGATGTTCGCAAGCCAACACCTTGCGCGCACACGAAGATTTGCGCACTTGCTTATGCGCAATCGGTGCAAGCCGCGAGGCCTTTCGTCTCTAGGATCGCAACCCCATCCGATGAGCCACAGCCACATCACCTACCTGAGCGGCCACGACGTCGAAAGCCTGGCGCTCGACGACGACGAGATCCTCGACGCCGTCGAGATCGGCCTGGCCGCGCAGGGCAGCGGCCACGCCGTGATCGAGCCGCGCGTTCACCTCGTGCCCGAACCCTCGGGCAAGGGACACTTCAACATCCTGCGCGGCGTCATTCGCCCGTTCCAGTTGGCGGGCGTCAAGGTGGTGGGCGAGTTCGGCGGCAATTACCGGCATGGCCTGCCCTCGGCCATGGCCCTGCTCAACCTGTTCAGCCCCACGACCGGCCAGCCGCTCGCGGTGCTCAACGCCAGCGCCCTCACCGACATGCGCACCGGCGCCATGTCCGCGCTCGGTGCCCGCCATCTCGCGCGCAAGGGCAGCAAGGTGCTGGGACACATCGGCGCGCGCGGCTCGGCCTATTGGAACGTGCGCCTGCTCGACCATCTGTTCGACTTCGACGAGATCCGCGTGCATTCGCTGCGGCCCGAAAGCCGCGAAGCCTTCGGCGCGCGGCTCGAACGCGAGCTCGGCAAGCCGGTTCGCGTGACCGGCGACTGGGAGGCCTGCGTGCGCGGCGCCGACATCGTGGTCGAAGCTTCGCGCCTACCGCGGCCCGAGCCGCTGCTCAGGACGGCATGGATACGGCCCGGCGCGCTGGTCGTGCCCTACGGCACCATGAGCGCGGTCGAACTCTCGTTGACCGAGATCATGGGTGGTCGACGACTGGGGACAATGCCGAAAGGGCCTGCCCTTCGGCGCACTGCGCGCGCACGTGGACAGCGAGCGGCTGCACGAGGGCAACCTGCATGCCGAGCTCGGACAGATCGTTGCGGGCCTGAAGCCCGGCCGCGAGCGCGACGACGAAACCATCCTGTTCTGGCACCGCGGCCTGTCGCTGAGCGACATCGCGCTCGGCCATGCGCTGCTGGGAAAGGCGCATGCCACGGGCGTCGGTCAGGCACTGCGCTTCTGAACGCTGGGCGCGCGGAAGCTTATGCACAAAGCTTCGTAGCCCGTGCCGCGCGAGCTGGTTAAGGTGGCGCGCTTGTGCCTCTCACTCGACCCCGCTCGCTCTCATGTCCATCGCCACCGCAAATTCCGCGCCGCACGCCGATGCAAAGGCCGCCATCCGGGCGCATCCAGTCCCGACCGTCGACGCCGCCACCCTGCAGCAGTGGCTGCACGACGGCGGCGAGATCGCGCTGCTCGATGTGCGCGAGCATGGGCAGTATGGCGAAGGTCATCCCTTCTTCGCGGTCCATCTGCCCTACAGCCGCCTCGAGCCTGAGGTCGCGCGCCTGGTGCCGCGCCGGGCCACGCGCACGGTGTTGCTGGACGACGGCGCCTCGGGCGTGGCTGCGCGCGCGGCCGCGCGGCTGGCGGCCCTCGGCTACGACAAGGTATGGTTGCTCGCCGGCGGCGCCCCCGCCTGGGCACGCGCCGGGCACACGCTCTTCCAGGGCGTGAACCTGCCTTCGAAGACCTTCGGCGAGCGGGTCGAGCACGCCTTCGACGTTCCGCACATCGGTGCGCAGGCGCTGGCCGCGCGGCTGCAGTCGGGCGAGCCGCTCGTGCTGCTCGACGGCCGCACGCTGGAAGAGCACCGCAGGATGACCATCCCCGGCGCGCTACCCGTGCCCAACGGCGAGCTGGCGCTGCGCTGGCGAACGCTGGTGCCCGATGACCAGACGCCCATCGTCGTGCACTGTGCGGGGGTGCCGTTGCTCGATGCTGCCGCCGCGCAGGCCTGGCTCGACGACGACGCACGCACCACCTTCGTCTTCGACGTGCGCACCGCCGACGAATTCGCCGCGGGCAGCGTGCCGGGCGCGCGGCACGCGCCAGGCGGGCAGCTGCTGCAGGCCGTCGATCTGCAGATCGGCGTGCGCGGCAGCCGCGTGCTGCTGCTGGACGACGAGGGCATCCGCGCGCCGGTGGTGGCGCTCTGGCTGCGCCGCCTGGGCCTGGACGCGGCGCTGGTGCAGGGCGGCATCGCCGCCGCGCTGCGCATCCCGTCTTCGCCTCGCCTGCCGCTGCCGCTGGCAGTGCCGGAGCAGATTCCCGAAGCCCTGGCGGCGCTGCGCGGGGACGGCAACCTGCCGCCGGTGGTATTCGACCTGCGGCCTTCGATGGCATACCGACAGCGCCATGCACGCGGCGCGGCCTGGTCGATCCGCCCGCGCCTGGTGGCCGATGTGCAGGCCGCGACACGCGGCGACCGGCAGCGCCCCGTGCTGCTGCTGGCGGCCGAGGAGATCGTGGCGCGGCTGGCAGCGCAGGACCTGCGCGAGGCCGGCTGGCACCACCTGAGCTGGGCCCCGGCCCTTGCGGCCAAGGCCGCCGGCTGGCCGCAGGACGCGAGCTCTGACTCGCCCGCCGATGCCGACGCCATCGACTACCTGTTCTTCGTGCACGACCGGCACGAGGGCAACCTCGATGCCGCACGCCGCTACCTCGCCTGGGAAACCGGGCTGATCGCGCAATGCGCGCCGGAAGATCTCGCCGCCTTCCGCCTGCCCGAGGCAACGCATATCGATATCTGAAAGCCTTCCTTGCGACGGTGTCCGCAGGCCCGCAAGATGCCCGCTTGCCTTTGCTTTGCCGTCACGATTCCATGCACCCAGCCTTCCGCCTCGCTCCTTCCCACCGTATCGCCGCCCTGCTCGGCGCCGTGCTCTGCCTCGCCGCCGGTCTGGCCCATGCCGACGCGACGCTGGACAGGATACGACAGCGCGGCAAGGTGGTGATCGGCGTCGCCATCAGCGGCGGCCCCTTCGGCGCCATCGACCCGGCCACGCAGCAGCTCGTCGGCTGGAACCCCGAGCTCGCCCGCGACCTGGCCAAGCGCCTCGGTGCGGAGGCCGAGCTGGTCCAGGTGAACCCCTCCAACCGCGTGCAGTTCCTGCAGTCCGGCAAGGTCGACCTGCTGATCGCCTCGATGGAATACAACGCCGACCGCGGCGAGATCCTGGGCCATGCGCCCACACCCTTCTACCGCGTCGGCGGCACAGCCGCAGTCCTCAAGACCAGCGGCATCACCAAGTGGGAAGACCTGCGCGGCAAGACCGTTTGCGCCTCGCAGGGCAGCAGCTACGTGAAGCCGCTGCAGGAGCAGTACGGGGCCGAGGTGCGCGGCTTCAAGACCTCGGCCGAATCGCTGCTGGCACTGCGCGGCGGCAACTGCGTGGCCGCGGTGCACGACGCGATCCTGATCCAGCCGCTCCTGCGCGGCAATCCGGAATGGGCCGGGTACGCGGCGCCGATCCGCGACGAGATCCTGCCCGCGCCCTCGGTGGTGTGGGCCCGCAAGGGCGAGGCCGACACCCTCGCCGCGGTCGACAAGGCGGTGCAGCAATGGCATCGCAGCGGCTGGCTGATCGAGACCGAGAAGCGCCTGGGCATCGTGCCGCCGCAGCCGCTGCTGCCGGAGTTGCAGGCCAAGCTCAAGGCAGCGCCCTGAGCCCGCTCGACGACCTGCCTGCGCTTTTCCTTGATCCACCTGGAGCCGCGATCCGGCGGCCCCTGAATGCCTTCGCCATGAAACTCCGCTCGCTCGCACTGACGCTGTCGGCCCTCGTCATGCGCCCCGCCGATCGCGGCAGCGCCGACGCTGCGATCGAACTGGAGACCTCGGGATGAGCGACGCGCTGTGGGCCCAGGCGGTCGCGGCGCTCAAGCCGCTGGGCCTCAACTACGCCTTCGTGCTCAACTCGGTCGAGCGCGGCGCCTTCCTGCGCGGCCTGGGCGTGACGCTGCAGCTGTGCCTGCTGACCATCCCCTGCAGCCTTGCCGCCGGCGTGGCGATCGCCGCCGCGCTGACCTCCGGGCGCGCCTGGCTGGTGCAGCCCGCGCGCGCCTTCATCGAAGTCACGCGCAACACGCCGACCCTGGTGCAGCTCTACTGTGCCTTCCTGGTGCTCAACATGCTCATCACCCAGCAGTTGCAGACGCACGGCGGCAACCCGCTCACGCCCTTCGTCTGGGTGGTGGTAGTGGTGTCGCTGCACAAGGGCGTGTTCCATGCCGAGGCGCTGCGCGCGGGCATCGAGGCGGTGCCACGCGTTACGCTCGAGGCGGCCCGCTCGCTCGGCTTCTCGCAGCGCCAGCTGCTATGGCGCGTGGAGCTGCCGCTGGCACTGCGCTTCGCGCTGCCCTCGCTGGTCAACAACCTGGTCGACCTCGTGAAGATGACGGCCGTGGCCTCGGCTATCGCGGTAGGTGACGTGACCTACGAATCCATCATGATCTGGACACAGCGCGACAACGTGCTGGAATTGCTGCTCCTGATCCTGTTGTACTTCGGCCTTCTGACCTGGCTCGTGAGCCTGGCCGGCCGCTGGCTCGAAGAACGCCTGAGGATGCCCGGCTATGGCCAGTGAACTCGCCCTCGCGCATGGCGCGCCGCAGGCCGCTCCCGCCGGTCCGTGGGCCAGCGCCTGGCGCAACCCCTGGTTCGTCGGCGTCGGCACCGCGCTGATCGTGCTCGCCTTCTGGGGCGCCACGGGCAGCACGCCCACGGCTTTCGTGCACCTGTGGAGATGGCTGCCGGCGCTCCTGCGCGGCTTGCTGGCCAACATCGAGATCAGCGTGCTCGCCATGGCGCTGGGCACGCTGGCCGGGCTGGTGGTGGGGGCGCTGTCGCTTTCGCCCTTGCGCGCCTTGCGCGTCGCGACGCGCTGGTACGTGCAGGTATTCCGCAACGCGCCGGTGCTGGTGCTGATCTACTTCACGACCTACGTGTTCCCCTTCGAGCTGCGCCTCGTGTCGTGGACCGTCCCGTTCCCGGACTGGCTCAAGGTGGTGCTGGGCCTGGCGCTGCCGGCCAGCGCCAACGTGGCCGAGATCTTCCGCGGCGCGATCCAGTCGATCCCCAGCGCGCAGTGGGAGGCGGCGCAATCGCTCGCCTTCCGGCGGCGCGAAATCTTTCGCCTCATCGTGCTGCCGCAGTGCGTGCGCCGCATGCTGCCGCCGTGGATGAACCTGTATGCCAGCATCACCATGAGCACGGCACTGGCCTCGCTGGTCGGCGTGCACGACGTGGTCGACACGGCGCAGATCGCGAGCAACACGGTGGCGCGCACCGACTTCACCATCCTCGTCTACTTCACACTGCTGGGCCTGTTCTTCGCCTACTGCTACCCGATTGCACGCGCCACGCGCGCGCTGGAGCGCCGCCATGACCGCCACTGATGTCTTTCTTTCCCCCCCCACCGCCGCTGCGCGCGAAGCACCGCTGGTCGCGCTGCGCGACGTGCACCTGGCCTTCGGCGCCACCGCAGTGCTGCGCGGCATCGATCTCGAGGTGCGGCGCGGCCAGGCGGTGTCGATTGTCGGCCCCTCGGGCTCGGGCAAGTCCACCATCCTGCGCTGCATCACCGGCCTGCTGCGCCCGCAGCGCGGCGAGATCCGCGTGGGCGACACCGCCGTGGAGAGCTTGCGCACCGAGGCCGAGCTGATCGCGCTGCGCAAGCGCGTGGGCTTCGTGTTCCAGCAGTACAACCTGTTCCCGCACCTGACGGTGCTGCAGAACCTGGTGATCGCGCCGACGCGCGTGGCCGGCCGCGAGCGCGCCACGGCCGAACGCGAAGCGCGCGAGCTGCTGGACAAGGTGCGCCTCTCGCACAAGGAGGCGGCCTATCCGGGCGAGCTTTCGGGCGGCCAGCAGCAGCGCGTGGCCATTGCGCGCGCGCTGGCGATGCGGCCCGAGCTGATGCTGTTCGACGAGGTGACCTCCGCACTCGACCCCGAAACCGTGGGCGAGGTGCTGACCGTGATCCGCGACCTGGTGCAGGACGGCCTGACCTGCGTGCTGGTCACGCATGAGATGCGCTTTGCCGAGGAGATCAGCGACGAGGTGTACTTCACCGAGGCGGGCGTGATCGTCGAGCACGGCTCGGCCGCGCGCATCTTCAACGACCCGGCCAGCGAGCGCACCCGCGCCTTCCTGCACCGCGCGCTCGGCGAAGGCGCTCGCGCCCGCCCCGCGCCTCTGCCGCCCGCTCCCGCGTTCGTGCCACTGCCCTTCGAGCGGCTGCGTTTCGCGCTCTGAACCCACCCCACCCTGGAGAACATCGATGACGACTGACAACACCTCTATCGCCGCACAACGCCGCGCCGCCATCGCCGAGGCGCTGGACGAGATCAGGCGCATTGCCGCCGGCAACGCACCGGACCGCGCGACGCTGGCCGTGATCACCGCGCGCCTCGAACAACTGGCGACGCAGACCGCGCTCTTCACGCGCGCTGACTTTCCGCCGCCCGCCGAATCGGCGGGCGTGGGTGCGTCCACGCGCTATCGCCTCAACTTCGAAGACGGCGACGACGGCATCGCGCTCTACCTGAATTCCATCAATCCCGGCAAGACCACGATCCCGCACAACCACACGACCTGGGCCGTCATCGTGGCGATCGAGGGCCAGGAGGAAAACCGCATCTACCGCCGCACCGACGACGGCAGCGATCCGGCCGTGGCGCAGCTCGCACTGGTGCGCGAGCTCACCGTGCAGCCCGGCACGTCGGTCGCCTTCCTGCCCGACGACATCCACAGCATCCACGTGGTGGGCAACCAACCCACGCTGCATTTCCATCTCTACGGCCAGCCGCTGGAGACGCTCTCGGGCCGCATCGGCGTGAACCTGGAGACCGGCGCGGTGGTTAACTACAACGCCACGCAGTTCACGCCCAGCGAGGTGGCCGCTTGAGCAAAGAGGGCGTCGCGGCGAGCGCCGACACGCTTTTCTGCGCGAGCACCCGGCTGCTGCATGCCGGCGTGCCCGCGCTGCGCGACGGCACCGGCCCGGTCAACGTGCCGGTGGTACGGACCAGCACCGTACGCTTCGAGGACACCCTCACCCATGCCGACTACCATCGTCGCCGCGCCGCCGGCGAACGCGTCGCCGCCTACGGGCGCCACGGCCTGGACACGCACCGCGCGCTGGAGGATGCCATCACTACCCTGGAGCTCGGCCACCGGGCCTTCCTCGCGCCTTCGGGGCTCTCGGCCATCTCGCTGGTGTTCCTGGCGCTGCTGTCGCCCGGTGACCATGCGCTGGTGGCCGACAGCGTCTATGCGCCCGTGCGCCGGGTGGACAGCACCCTGCTGCAGCGCCTGGGCATCACGCTTGAGTATTTTTCGCCCACGCACGACGACCTGGCCGCGAAGATCCGCCCCACCACGCGGCTCGTGTACCTCGAATCGCCGAGTTCGCTGCTCTATGAGGTGCTCGACCTGCCCCGCCTCGCCGCCATCGCCCGCGACTGCGGCGTCATGGTCGCCACCGACAACACCTGGAGCGGCGGCTGGTTCCACCAGCCGCTGGCGCTGGGCGCCAACATCTCGATCCAGGCCGCGACCAAGTACATCGCCGGCCACTCCGACCTGATGCAGGGCATCGTGGTGGTGGACAGCCCGGCGCTCGCCACGAAGATCGCCACCGCGCACGAGGCGCTGGGCCTGGGCATTGGCGCCGACGACGCCTACCTGTCGCTGCGCGGCCTGCGCACGCTGCCCGTGCGCCTGGCCCAGCACCAGCGCCATGCCACTGAAGTGGCGCAGTATCTCCAGCGCCATCCGCGGGTGACGCGCGTGTTCTACCCGGCATTGCCCGAGGATCCGGGCCATGCGCTGTGGAAGCGCGACTTCAGCGGCGCGAGCGGGCTGGTGTCCTTCGAGTTCCGCGATGCCGATGCCGCGGCGGCGAATGCCTTCGTCGATGCGCTGCAGCTGTTCGGCATCGGCGCGTCGTGGGGCGGCTACGAAAGCCTTGCGCTGGTCGCCGCGCCAGAGCGCCTGCGCGAGCACAGCCGTTGGACCAGCACCCGGCCGGTGGTGCGGCTGCACGTCGGGCTGGAGGATCCGCAGGACCTCATTGCGGACCTGGCACGGGCGTTTGCGGCCCGGTAGGTCGCCGACCGGACTCAGCGCGCCGCCGCGGGGTCGCCCACCTTCACGTTCTTGAAGAGGATCGCGTCCTCGGGGCTGACCGGAATGTCGAGCTTGCGCTGCATCGCGTAGTCGAGCACCTGGTGGTGCAGCGCGATGTAGAAGCCTTCCTGCTGTACCGTCTGCCAGATCGCGTGGATGGTCGCGTCGCGCTTGGCCGGATCGCGCTCAACGGCGAGCGAGGCGATCTTCGCATCGATGTCGGGGTTGCTGTAGCCGATGGCATTGGCGGAGCCGCGTCCATCCCTGCCGCGGGTGTGCACCAGGTAGTCGAAGACGTAGGCCGAGTCGAAGGTCGGCGCGGCCCAGCCGTAGAGATAGAAGTCGGTGTCGGCCTGGTTGATGGCGGTCGCATGCTGCGCGATCGGCCGCGCGGCGACCGAGACCCTGACGCCGATGCGCGCCAGGAAGCCGGCGACCGCGGTGCAGATCGTTTCGTCGTTGACATAGCGATTGTTCGGGCAGTGCAGCGTGATGCCGAAACCGCCCGGGTACCCCGCCTCGGCCAGCAACTGTCTTGCACGCGCGGCATCGGGCTTGGGCCAGGTGTCGAAGGCCTTCTCGTAGCCGTGCACGAATTGCGGCGTGATGATGCCGGCCGGCACCGAGAGCCCGCGCATCACCGCGGTCCTGAGGGTGTCGCGGTCGATCGCCAGGCGGAAGGCCTCGCGCACGCGCGCGTCGGCCAGCGGGTTGCGGCCCTTCACGTCCGAATACTTCAGCTCGCCGGCGCCGACGTTCAGGCCCAGGTAGATGGTGCGGTTTTCCAGGCCCTCCGTGACGCGCAGCCGCGTATCGGCCTTGAGGCGCGCGACGTCCTGCGCCGGCACGTCCTGCACGAAGTCCACCTCGCCCGACAGCAGAGCGGCCACGCGCGTTGCCGCCGTCTTGATCGGCTGGAACACGATCTGCGTCACCTCCAGCGGGAATTGGCCCTTGCCCCAGTAACCGGGAAACTGCCTGAAAACGGTGCGCGTGTCCTGCTCGCGCGACACCAACTGGTAGGCACCGGTGCCGTTCTCGTTGCGGGTGGCGAAGTTCTCGTCCTTGCCCGAAACGTCCTGCGGCTGCTCGGCCTGGTGGGCCCTCGACCATGCCGCGTTGACGATGAAAAGATTGGTCAGCGTGTGCGGCAGGACCAGGTTGGGGCCGGAGGTCTTCAGCTGCACCGTCAGCGCATCTACCTTGCGCACCTCGACCACCGGCGCAAGCAGCGTTTTCCAGGCCGAGGTGGGCGCCTTGGCACGCTGGATCGAGAAGACCACGTCGTCGGCGCCGAAGGGGGCGCCGTCATGGAACCTGACGCCGGGGCGCAGCTTGAATTCCCAGACCGTGGGGTCGCGCGTGACCTGCCATGAGGTCGCCAGCGCCGGCTGGAGCTTGCCGTCGGCGGTGCGCAGCACCAGCGGCTCGTAGACCTGGTGCAGGAAGGTGACGTTGGTGTTGAGGTTGACCGCGTGCGGGTCGAGCGTGGCCGGATCGGAGGAGCGGGCCCAGCGCACGGTCTCGGCATGAAGCGCCGCCGACGGCAGGAGGACGGACGCCAGCACGACGCTGGTCAGGAGCTTGCAGAGTTTCACGAAGATGAAGAGCAGGAAGGTTGGGAAGCCACGGCCAGTGCATGTTTTCAGGCGGCCGGTATGAGCCTGATGCCGACCTCGCCTTCGCGTTCCAGTTGCGCCACCAGGCCGAGTTCCCAGGCCAGGTAGGCGCGGAAGCCCGCATCGCGCGCGGCGTGGTCCGCATGCGCATAGGGGCTGTACCAATGGTCGTCGTCACCGGTGAGCACGCCCTCGGCGCCGCTGGCCGTGGGCAGTCCCGCGGCGGCCCAGGCTCCGGTGCCGCCTGCGATGGCGCGCACGTCGCGGTGTGTGCGCGCGGCCAGTTCGGCCGCGACGATGCGGGCCAGCACGCCGTCGGGCGAGACCAGCAGCACCGTCTGCGTGGGCGGCAGCTCGGCGGTGAAGGACTGCAGGCGATCGGGCACGGCAAAACGCGCGCCGGCCACGTGGCGCCGTTCATAGGCCGCGCGCCGATCGACGTCGAAGGCGACCGCCCGGCCCGCATTGAGCAAGGCATCAGCTTGCAGCGGCGACACCAGGGGCGCGGCCGGTCGCGACGGCAGCACGCGCACCGGCTCCGCGCCGGTGACACGCGGGGCGAGCGCAGGCGGCGCGTGGACGAACACCTCGTGGCCGCCCAGCTGCGCGAGCCAGGCCGCGGTGGTGAGGGCGCGCACGCCGTCCCAGTCGGCCAGCACGATGCGCGAACGGCGCGTGGCCACGTATTCGTCGGTGGCCTGCACGAGCTGGCCACCGGGGACCCAGCGCCAGCCTTCGAGATGGCCGGCCACATATTCCTGCTCGGTGCGAACGTCAAAGCGGTAGAGCGAGCGCTCGCCGGCTTCGGCCTCGAAGCGCGCCAGCTCGTCTGCATCGATGCGGCGCACGCCGGCACGCCGCGCCACGACCTCGGCCCGATCGCGCGCGGCGGCAAGCGCGGCCGGTCCGGGCTCGGGCAGCGCGGCATTGCGGCCGTGCGCCAGCGCACGGCCCGCCAGCAGCCAGGCCATGGTGCCGTCCTTCAGCGAGACCACGCGGTTCGGAATTCCCGCGTCGATGAGCGTCTGCGCGCCGACGATGCTGCGTGTGCGCCCCGCGCAGTTGACCACCACCAGGGTCTCAGGGTCCGGCGCGATTTCCTGGATGCGGTAGACCAGCTCGGCGCCGGGCAGGCTGTGCGCGAAAGGCAGGCTGAACTGCGCGAACTCCTCGGGCGTGCGGCTGTCCACCACGACCAGCTTGTCGCCGCGCGCGACGCGCTCTTGCAACTCGTCCGCATCGATCCAGGGCGTGTGCTTGCGGTGCTCGATGATCTCGCCGAAGGCCTTGCTCGGCACGTTGGTGCCGCTGAAGATCTCGAAACCCTCGGCGGCCCAGGCATCCGTGCCACCAGCCAGCACCGACACCTGGTTCCAGCCCAGGCGCGCGAGCTTGGCGGCAGCCTGGTGGGCCAGCGTCTCGTCGGCATCCACCAGCACGATGCGCGTGCCGCGGCGCGGCACCAGCCGGTCGATCAGCAGTTCGAGGCGCCACAGCGGCGCTGATGCGGCGAAGAGGATGTGGCGGTGCGTGTAGACGCCGGTCTCGCGCACGTCGAGGACGGCGATCTCCTCGCCGTCGGCCAACGCGGCCTTCAGTCCATGGGACGTGATGAACGGGTGGGCGGCGCGGGCGGTCGAAGTCATCGTGAGTGCGTGGGGATTCGGAATGTGTGGAGGCTGGCGACCCTACGCCGCGCGAGTGCGCGCACCAACGAAGCAAATCGACTATCCATATCCGCGGAAATTCGTTCGCGCCCGCGCTTCTGCTGCCTAGAGTCGGCCGCATCCTTGCTGACTCCACGAACCCCATGACGAGCACACGCTCCCTTCTTCGCGCGCTGGCTGCGGCAGCCGCTCTGGCGCTGGTCGCACTGCACGCGCCCACGAGCTTCGGCGCTCCCGACGCGGGCAGCTTCCCGAGCAAGCCCGTGCGCATCGTCGTCCCGGTGGCGCCCGGCGGCAGTGCCGACAAGCTCACGCGCACGCTCGCCGACCGGCTCGCCGCGCTATGGGGCCAGTCGGTGGTGGTCGAGAACGTGACCGGCGCCAGCGGCACCATCGGAGCGGCCAAGGTGGCGAAAGCGGCGCCCGACGGCTACACCCTGCTGCAGCAGGGCGAAGGCCTGACGCTCAACGCCATCCTCTACCGCGAGCTGCCCTACGACGCGCAGAAGGCCTTCACGCCCATCATCAAGGCGGTGGTGAATCCGCAGATCCTCGTGGTGAACCCGGGCACCGGACTCAAGACCTTCGCCGACTACCTGGCGCGCGCCAAGACCCAGCCGGAAAGCATCAGCCTCGGCCTGCCCGGCAACGGCGGCATCGCCCATGTGGCGCACGAGATCATCACGCAGGAAACCGGCGCGAAGGTGAATTACATCCCCTATCCCGGCGGCGGACCGGCCACCGTGGACGTGCTGGCCGGCCACACGAACGCGACGCTGATCACGCTGGCGGCGGTGACCGAATACGTGCGCGCCGGCCGCCTGCACGCGCTGGCCGTCACCACGCCCTACCGTTCCCCCGCGCTGCCCGACGTGCCCACCATGGCCGAAGCCGGCCTGCCCGGTTTCTCGGTGGAAAGCTGGCAGGGCTACTTCGCGCCGGCCGGCACCCCGCCTGCGGTGGTGGAGAAGATCAACCGGGACATCCGGACCGTGCTCCAGTCGGCCGAGGTGCGTACGAAGCTCGAAGATCTCGGCTTCAAGATCGCGGGCGGCACGCCGGCTGAACTGGCAGCCAGCCTGCAGACCGAGCGTCCCAAATACGCACAGGCCATCAGGACGGCCGGCATCGCGCTGCGCTGAGGAATGACGCTCTCCCCGCCCCCGCTTCACGCCAGGCCGGTCGACCCCCACCGCTTCGCGCGCGAAACGCTGCGCCTACCCGGCCCCGCACCTGACAACTGGGTGCCCGGTCGGCCCGGCGTCGAACACAACGTCGCCATCATCGGCGGCGGGCAGAACGGAAGCGCCTTCGCCTTCGCACTGCAGCGCGTGGGCAACACCGCGACAACCCTCGAAGAAAGCTGAATCATGAAACGTCGATCGATCCTCCAAGGCGCGGCGGCCGGCGCCGCCGGCCTCGCGCTGCCCGCCATGGTGCGAGCCGCCGATGGTCCCAGGGAAATCCGGCTCGACCACGCCTACTACTCGCCGTCGAGCCTGGTGCTGCGGCGCTTCGGCTGGCTCGAGCAGGCGTTCAAGCAGGACGGCATCGGCGTCAAGTGGGTGCTGAGCGCCGGCAGCAACCGCGCCCTCGAATATCTCAACGGCAACAGCATCGACATCGGCTCGAGCGCCGGGCTCGCCGCGCTGCTGGCCAAGGCCAACGGCAACCCGATCCGGGCGCCCTACATCTTCTCGCGCCCCGAATGGACCGCGCTGGTCGTGCGGCGCGATTCGCCGATCCGCTCGCTCGCCGACCTCAAGGGCAAGAAGGTCGCCGCGACGAAGGGCACCGATCCATATCTCTTCCTGCTGCGCGCACTGCAGACCGTCAAGCTCAAGCGCAGCGACATTGAACACGTCGCGCTGCAGCATGCCGACGGCCGAACGGCGCTCGAGCAAGGCCGCGTCGATGCGTGGGCAGGGCTGGATCCGCTGATGGCGGCCAGCGAGCTCGATGCCGGTTCGCGGCTGATCTACCGCAACGTGGCCTTCAACACCTATGGCTTCCTCAATGTGCGGGAGGAATTCCTCGCCCGGCATCCGGCCGAGGTGAAGCGCGTGATCGCTGCCTACGAGCGCGCACGCCGCTGGATCCTGGCCAACACCACCGAGGCGGCGAAGATCCTGGCCGAGGAGGCCAAGGTCAGCCTGGAGGTCGCGCTGCTGCAGCTCAAGCTGCGCACCGACTTCAGCAATCCCCAACCCTCCAGCGAGCACGTGAAGGCGCTGCAGGCGGCCGCTCCTATCCTGCTGGAAGAGCAACTCGTCAAGCCCGGCACCGACCTCAACAGGGCGATCGCGGATCTTGTCGATACCCAGTTCGCCCGCGGGCTGGCGGGCAGCGCCGCTTGAAGGCTAGCGGATGAGCGCGCACTACCCTCCCGGGCTGGTGCCGGCAGTGCCGACCGCGCCCGTCGCGGAGGCGTCGGAGCCGCCTGCACCTGCGGCGCCGCGTCGCCCTTCGCGCTGGTGGGGCGCCCTGCTGCCGGCAGCATCGCTGCTGCTGCTCGAACTGGCCGTCCGCCTCGGAGCAGTGCCGGCACACCTGCTGCCGCCGCCGAGCGAGATCGCTCGCACGCTGGTCGAGCTGTCCGCCAACGGCCTGGGCGCGCACGTGCTCGCCAGCACGGTCCGCGTCTTCGCCGGCTTCGCGACCGGCGCGCTGCTGGCCATCGGCCTGGGTGTGCTGGTAGGGCTCGATCGGCGCGCCGAAGCCTTGCTCGACCCGAGCTTCCAGGCGCTGCGCGCGATTCCTTCGCTCGCCTGGGTCCCGCTGCTGCTGCTGTGGCTCGGCATCGACGAAGGCTCCAAGATCGTGCTGATCGCGATCGGCGCCTTCTTCCCGGTCTACATGGGGGTCGCTTCGGGGTTTCGCGATGTCGACCGCAAGCTGGTGGAGGTGGCCGAGATGGCGGGCCTGTCGCCGCTCGCGATGGCGCGGCGCGTGCTGCTGCCGGCCGCGCTGCCCGCGCTGCTGACCGGCCTGCGCAACGGGCTGTCGCTGGCGTGGATGTTCATGGTGGCAGCCGAGCTGATCGCCGCGACGCGAGGGCTGGGCTACCTGCTGACCGATGGCCGCGAGACCGGCCGCGCCGACATCGTGCTTGCCGCGATCGTGCTGCTGGCCGTGATGGGCAAGCTCACCGACACCGGCATGCAGCGCCTGGAAGCGCGATGGCTGTCCTGGCGAGACACGCTGGACACGCGTGCATGAGCGCGCTGCTCGACGTCCGGATCGTCCGCAAACGCTTCGGCGCGCGCGAGGTGCTGCGCGACGTCCATCTGCGGCTGCGCCCCGGCGAAGTGGTGTCGCTGGTCGGCGCCAGCGGCTGCGGCAAGAGCACACTGCTGCGCCTCGTCGCGGGCCTGGACCGCGACCACGAAGGCGAGGTCCGCCTCGATGGCCGCGCCGTGACCGGGCCGACGCGCGACATCCGTTTCGTGTTCCAGGAGCCGCGCCTGTTCCCCTGGCTGAGCGTGGCGCGCAATGTGGCTTTCGACCTCGGCGGGCACGCCATCGACTCGGCCAGGGTCGATGCGCTGCTGCAGGAGGTCGGGCTCGCCGGACTCGGCACGCGGCTGCCCAAGCAGTTGTCGGGCGGGCAGGCGCAGCGCGTCGCGATCGCGCGCGGCCTGTTCGTGCAGCCGCGGCTGCTGCTGCTCGACGAGCCGTTCTCGGCGGTCGACGCCTTCACGCGTCTGAAGCTGCAGGACCTGCTGCTGAACGTCGCACGGGCGCACCACATCACGGTCCTGCTGGTCACGCACGACATCGACGAAGCGGTGTACCTGAGCGACCGTGTGATCGTGCTCGAGGCCGAGCCGGGTCGCACGGCGGCGCAGGTTCCGATCGAACTGCCGCGCGCACGCAGCCGCGATGACCCTCGGGTGGCGGCGGCGATCGCCGAGGTTCGTCACGCGCTGCAGGCGGCGCATGCGATCTGACGCTGCGGCGCGAGAGACGCGCAAGCGCCCCAGCTCACAGGCACAGCACGGCGAGCAACACACCCGCGAGCCTGAGAAACGCCGACAGGTCGAACGAAAACCCCGCACCCGCAGCGACCTGTGCCGGCAGGCCCACCACAAGCGCGCCGAACAGGGCAACGCCGATGGCACTGCCGACCTGGCGGGCCGCGCTGAAGATCGCCGATGCCGTGGCCGAGCGCGACGGCTCCACGCTGCCGAGGATCGATGACGTCAAGGCCGGCGTGCCGATGCCAGCGCCGATGGCCAGCAGAAGCAGGCTCGGCAGGATGCGCAGATAGGGCGTGGTGTCGTCGATGCCGTGCAGCAGCGCGAAACCAAGGGCCGAGAGCAGGAAGCCCGCGATCACCGGCGTCCGAGGGGAGTAGCGCTTTGCCAGGCGCGCACTCGCAAGGTTGGCAATCATGATCACGGTGAAGGGCAGCAAAGCGAAACCTGTCTCGGTCGGCGTATAGCCTTTCGCATGCTGGAAATACAGACTCAGCACGAAGATCGATCCATAGAAGGTGATGTTCATGATCACCCCCAGGACGATCGATGCGGAGAAGGCCTTGCTTCGAAACAGCCCGAGCGGGATCATCGGCGCGGGCACGCGCGATTCATTGCGCACGAATGCCGCGATGGCCCCCATGGTCAAGGCAAGACCCGCCAGCACCGTCCAGTGGGTCCAGCCACGCGCGCCGGCTTCGATGACCGAATGCGTGAAGACGAAGAGTGCCAACATGGCCAGAAGTTGCCCGCCGATGTCCAGCCGCCCGGTGACCACACGCACGGTTTCGCCAACGTAGCGGCGCGCGGCCCACAGGCCCAACGCGCAGATCGGCAGGTTCACGAAGAAGATCGAGCGCCAGCCAAGGCTGCTCGTCAATGCGCCCCCGACTACAGGGCCTGCAGCGCTCACGACGCCGCCGATGGCGCTCCACCAGCCGATGGCGTGCGCCCTCGCCACCGAATCGCCAGCACTGGAATGTGACAGCAGCGACAGCGAGGTAGGAAGGATCAATGCGGCGCCAATGCCCTGCGCACCGCGTGCCGCGATCAGAATCTCGATGGACGGCGCGACCGCGCAGGCCAGGGATGCCAGCCCGAACAACACGATCCCGACGATGAAGACGCGCCGGCTCCCGAAACGGTCACCGAAGGAGCCCCCCATCATCAGCAGTGCCGCGAATGCCAGCGTGTAGGCATTCACGATCCACTGCAGGCCCGTCACGCCGGCACCGAGGCTCGCACCGATCTGCGGCATCGCCACATTCACGATGGTCACATCGAGCTGCACCACGACGAAGCCGAAACTCGTCGCGGCCAGAGTCCAGCCCATGCCGCTTCGTCGCACCGGCGTCCTCAGCCACCCCAGCGCAGTCGCAGGCCCGCCCACACCGCGAAGAGCACGCTGGCCCCGAACACCCAGCCCGAAAGTGCACCAGCCATCGTTCCCGAGAGCAGATTCCCGACAGTGCAACCTAGCGCCGTCATCGCGCCCCATCCCAGCAAGAGGCCGCCGCCCAGGCCGCGAACCACCTCGCGCCCGCGCGGCCAGCGCGGCGCGAACTGGCCGCTCGCGAGCGCAGCTGCGAAGGCGCCCGCCACCAGGCCGGCAATCAGAAGCGCGTTGGGCGTGCGCCAGAGGCTTTGGACCAAGGCAGTGACACAGCCGCCGAAACCGTCGAGCCCCTCGAGACGATCGGGCACCCAGCCGCGCGCGCTGCCGAACTCGCGCGCCGCGCTGCCGAGCGCCGCCGTGACGCCGAGCGGCCGCAGGCGCAGCACCACCATGGTGGCGATGACGCCGACGGCGAGCCCGCCGAGCCAGTAGTCCCACCGACCCCGAACGAGCCGCTGCAATGCGGCCCCGAAGCTCGAAGGCCGTTCGGCGGCCGGGGACGCCGCAGGCAAGCGGCGCCACAGCAACGCGGCGACAACGGCCAGCAGCAGGAGCTGAAGCAGCGCCGACCCGGCATAACCCAGGTAGTGCGGGAGCCAGACGACGGGCGCGGTGGCGATGGTCGTCGTGTACAGCCAGTTCCAGCTGTTGAAGCCCAGCACGAAGCCCATCGCGCTGCCGGCAAGCGCGAACGGCGCCGTGGGCGAGCCCTCGCCGAGCCGATACCAGTGCGCGCTGATGCACGAGCCGGAGACCACCATCCCGATGCCGAAGGCGAAGCCGGCCAGCACCAGCGCCCAACTCACCGGACCGATGTGCGCATCGGGCGGCAAGCGCCCCGGCTGCGGTATCGGGAGCCAGGAGCCCATCACGATGTGCATGCCCACGGTTCCCACGGCCAGCGCGACGACGATCGCGAGCAGGCCGCGCGCATCCCGGTGCTCGAAGTAGTCTCGCGCGTGGCAATAGAAGCAGAAGCGTGATCGCTGCAGCACGACGCCCAGCACGGCACCGAGTCCCAGCGCGAAGGCCAATGCACGGCCACCCGGCAGCGCACCGACGGCTGCGATGGCACACAGAACTGCCGCACCGGCGAGCACGGCAAAAAAAGCGGGCCACGAAGGCCCGCAAAACGTCGCTTCGATTCGACGCGGAGACACTTACTTCGAAGCCCAGATCGTCCCGGCCGGGTTGTTGACCGGCACGCCCACCGCGTTGCCATACTCGGTCCACGAACCGTCGTAGTTGCGCACGTTGTAGCCCAGCAGCTTGGTGAGCGCGAACCAGGTGTGGCTCGACCGCTCGCCGATGCGGCAGTAGGTAATGACCGGCCGCGTGCCGTCGATGCCGGCGCTCGCGTAGAGCGCCTTCAGCTCGGCCGCGGACTTGAACGTTCCGTCCTCGTTGACCGCGCGTACCCAGGGCACGTTCGCCGCGCCCGGGATGTGACCGGCGCGCACGGCGAGCTCGGCCGCGCCGGGCGGCGCGAAGATCTTGCCGGTGTATTCGTCCGCCGAGCGGATGTCGACCAGCTTCGCATCCGACTTGCCCTCGGCCACCGCGAGCACATCCGAGAGGCGCGCGCGCAGTTGCGGATTGGGCTTCGCCACCTTGAAGTTGGTCGCGACGTGCTCGGGCGCGCGCGCCTCGAGCGTGCGGTTCTCGGCCTCCCACTTCTTGCGCCCGCCGTCGAGCAGCTTCACGTTCTGCACGCCGTACTGGTCGAACACCCAGGCGCCCCAGGCGGCGAACCAGTTGTTGTTGTCGCCGTAGAGCACCACCGTGCTGTCGCTCGCGACGCCCGCGCTCGACAGCAGCTTCTCGAAACTGGCTTGGCCGACGATGTCACGCCTGACGCGATCGTTCAGGTCGTTGTGCCAGGAGAAGTTGACGGCGCCGGGAATGTGGCCCTTCTCGTAGAGACCCGGATTCACGCTGACCTCGATCACGCGCAGCTTGGCGTTACGCAGGTTCTTCTCCAGCCACTCGGTCGAGACCAGCGCGCCGCTGCCGTCGGCGGACGCCTGCGCGAATGCGGCGGGTGCGAGCGCGGCGAACGCGAGCGTGGCGATGGCGCCGCGGCGCCACCAGTTCTTCAGGACATGCATGAACCCTCCGGTCGTGGATGAAGACGAGATCGAGCCGGCACTCTAAGAGAGTCAACCGCGCGCGACAACGAACCAATCGCCATATCCGAATGAGCAACTGATCTAACCGGCCGAGCGACGAAGAGCGCATATCGACATGCGCAATTGGTCGTTCATGCACCGCGCGATGCGGGCTATGGTCGTCTGGTCGTTGCGCTCATCGCCTCTGCCAACCGGGATCCGGCGCGCCACGCGGAACCCGATCGCCTGGACGTCGCGCGCCGCGGGAGCGGCCTGCTGTCCTTCGGCGCCGGCGCGCATGTGTGCATCGGTGCGAGCCTGACACTGATGGAGGCCGAGATCGTCTTCGGCCGCCTGCTGCGCCGATGGCCCGGGCTGCGACTGGGCGATGCGCAGCCGCGCTGGAGCGGCAATGCGGTATACCGCGGCCTGGTCGCGCTGCCGTTACGCTCGGCGCCGGCCGCGAATGGCTCCATCAGCATGCCGCGGCAGTAGGCTCCGGCGATATTGGGGTGGGCTTCGCGCTGATGGCGAGTCGTTTCCTGATGACATCGAACCTTCCCGCCCGCTGCTGATGACTTTCACGCGAGAACAGGCCATCGCACGCACGCCACTCACCGGTCGCCGCGACAGACGTGTGCCGCATCTGCGCGTATTCGCCTTCGCCCAAGAGGCCCGATCTTCGTTGCCGTCGATGCCTCTTGGGGTTTGCCGCGCATTTCGCAATTGCCATTGCTGGGGTGCGATTCTGTTCCCATACGCCTCGGGAGGAAAGTACCCCGCACCCGCATCCCGCCCTTCTCGCTGACCCAATATCGGTGCGGATCGCATCATCGCCTTGCATGAGGCTCGCACATGGGTCGCCAGAAACGCTCGCCGCAGCTGCGGAGACATTCGGATGGAACGGCCATGAATCGCATTCGCGCGCAAGCACGGCGCTCCAGGTGCAGTCGCGACATGTCGCCATTGGAGGTGCGAACGAACGACCACGTGCTAATCAGGCCGCATTCCACGCAACGGCCGGCAGCACGGCGATGGCGGGGCGCGCGAACAGGAAGCCCTGGAACAGCCTCACGCCAAGCCGGCGCAGCACGTCGACCTCCTCCGGGATCTCCACGCCTTCCGCGATCACCTGGATCCCAAGCTCGTCGCAGATCGCGACGAACCCCTTCACGATCGTGAAGCGCACGGCGCTGAGGTGGATGTCCCGAATGAAGCTCATGTCAATCTTGACGATATCCGGTTGAAAAGCGGCCAGCCGTTCGAAGCCTGCATAGGCCGCACCGAAGTCGTCGATGGCAGAGGTGAATCCGAAGCGTTCGAAAGCGCGAGAGGTCGCGGCCAGCGCGGGCAGGTCGGCGACAGGTTCGCCTTCGGTGAGTTCGAACATCAGGCGATCGACGGGAAAGCGGACCCGCTCGGCCGTGCGAATGGCGGTATGAAAGCATTCCGCCGGCCCTGCAACGTCGTTGGGGGCGACGTTGAGGCTGAGCCTGGATTGCATGCCGAGCATCGATGCCATTTCGATCGACTTCACTCGGCATGCCTGGTGGAAGGCAAAGCGATGGCGCGCTTGCACTTTGCCGAGCACCTCGAGCGCCCCTTCCCCATGAACGCCGCGAACGAGCGCCTCATGTGCAAACACTTCCCTCAGCTCGAGATCCACGAACGGCTGGAACGCGATCGTGAACTCCGGGCCGACGACGGGGATGGCGGCGTCGATGATGCTTTCGGATTTCACCGGGCCATGGATTCTTGACGCTGCCACGAAGAGCCGCGCTGGGTTTCGGATCTCGAAGCAGCCATCATGAATCGATTCCTTCCCTCTTTCTTGGCCGCGTACAGCGCCGAGTCGGCGCATGCCAGCAGCGCGGGAAAGTCCTCATCCCCTTCCGAGATCGCGACGCCGATGCTCGTCGTCACCTGCAAGGTGCGGCTTGGAAGGTGGAATACCGGCTGCATCGCACTGATCACCTTGCCGGCGACCAACCGCGCTTCGTCGGCATCGGTGACACCTTCGAGCAGGACCACGAACTCGTCGCCGGCGTAGCGCGCCGCCATGTCCGTCTCACGCACGCTCTCCTTGAGCCGACGGCCGAACTCCTTGAGCACCGCGTCACCCGCCGCATGGCCCAGCGAATCGTTGATTGACTTGAAGTAGTCGATGTCCAGGAACATGAGACAGACCGGAAGGTGGGACCGCCGGGATCTGGCGAATGCCTCGCGCACGTGCTCTTCGAAGGACCGGCGGTTCGGCAGGCCCGTGAGCGCGTCTTCACGCGCGAGGGTGTCCAGCTGCATCTGCTTTTGCTTCAGGTCGCTCACATCGTTCGCCAGGATGTACAACCCGACGACCTCGCCTTCTTCATTCTTCTGAGGCAGGTAAATGGTCTGCAAGGTTCGCTCGCCGATCAGCAGCTTGGCCGTCTGTTCGAAGGCGACCTCCTCCCCGGCAAAGGCCCGTGCCAGCAGCGGCTTGCGCATTTCGTAGTGCGCGTCGCCAACGGCCTCCCGAATGGGCCGGTTCATCATCGAAGCCGGCGGAATGCCGAGCCAGGTCTGGTAACGGCCGTTGCAGAAGACCACCCGCTCGTCGAGGTCCAACTCGGTCAGAAGCGCCGGCACGTTGTCGGTCAGGCCGCGCAAGCGTTTCTCGCTCTCCGCGCTGCGGATCTCGGCGCGCTTGCGCTCGGTGACGTCGAAGGTCATCGCATAGAAGCCCCGCACGACGCCTTCCGAATCGCGATCCGGGATGTAGTGGGTCTGGTACCAGTTCTGGCTCGTCCCGCGCGTGCTATAGCCGGTTTTCTCAAAGCTCACTGTTTGCCCGGCGAGCGCACGGCGGACATGGGGCTCGACCATCCGGAAGTCCTCGATGCCGCGCACATCGGCCATGAGCCGGCCCACCAGTTCGGCGTTGTCGTGCAGCGCTCGCACGTGCGCGTTGACGAAGGTGTAGCGCAAGGATGCGTCCACGTGCGACACCAGGGCCGGAAGATTGTCCGTGATGGCGCGAATACGCGCCTCGCCCGCGGCCCGCTCGCGCTCGGCCACCTTCTGGCGCGTGATGTCGAAGGTCATCACGTAGTAGCCGACCGTCTGGCCGCCATCGCGGATGTCGGGCACCAGATGGCACTCGAAGAAACCCTCCTTGCCATTGCGATCGTAGGTGCCTTCGCAGCGCGTCGCCGCGCCCGCCAGTACCTTGGCAACCTGCGGGACGAGTTGCTCGTAGACCGCCTCCGGCAGCGACTCCTTCATCGTCATGGTGCCGATGTCGGCCTTCGTCCTGCCGCGCATGCTGAGTCCCGCCTTGTTGCCGAAAAGGCAGCGCTGATCGCGATCGAAGTAGGCGACGACGGCGGGCAGGTTGTCGGTCACATCGCGCAAAAACCGTTCGCTCGACCGCAGCCGCTCGTGAGCGACCTGGCGCTCCAGCATGAGCGAATCGAAGGTGCGCGAAAGATCGCCGATCTCGTCCTTGGGGACGACCTGCTCCAAGGGAGCGTAGTTCGAGACGGCGCGCGAAACCTGCATGTGTTCATGCAGCTGTAACAAGGGCATGAGCTGGGAGCGCATGACCACGAAGGCGATGCCTCCCACCAGCACGGTCAGGAGCAGGGCGCCGGCCCATGTGTAGCGCTCGATTTCCTCGACCTGGGCAAAGGCTTCGTCTCGCGGGTAGATGCAGCCGAGCACCCAGTTGGTCTGGCTGATGCGCTTGAAAGCGTAGAGCCCCTGCATGCCGGTGCGATCCTTGGCTTCGATCGCACCCTCGAATCCGGCCATGGCGAGCTCCGTCGGGGGATTGCGCGCTCCCTCGGCGTTCGCACGCCGGAGAATCCGGGACTTGTCCGGATGATCGATGACGATGCCATCCGTGTTCGTGATGAACATGTAGCCGCTCTGGCCGAACTTGACGTTGGCAAGTTCGCCAAGAAAGTTGTGCTCGCTGAGGTTGATGGCTCCGGAGATGACGTAGACCACTTCACCACGCTTGTCGAGCACCGGCTCGGTCATGGCGACCTGCGCCATGCCGTTGAGGCGATTGCGGTAGGGCTGAGAAATGACGCCCGCCTTGGTGGCGACCGTCTGCAGGAAGTACTCTCGGTCCTTGATATTGATCCTGCCGTTCCGCAGTGGGCCATTGAGGCCGGCCACCAGATCGCCGTTCACGTCGACGAAGGCGACGTTGGCAAATGCATCCTTCAGGGATTTGTGCTGCGTGATGAAGTCTTGCAGCAGCGCGGTGTTCGCAAGGTGATGCGCCTCCACGCTGTCGCCGAGGGTCTTGAGCAAGGTGCGCCGACTCAGGAACTTTTGATCCACAGCCTCGGCGATGGAGGAGATTCGTTCGAACTCTTCGTTTGCGATGGCCGTCTGCATGTTGCGCTTCACGAAGTAGAGCGCGGCGGTGGTGACGCCCAGCGTGGTCAGCAGAACAATCGCGACCATGCCCACGGACAGGCGGGCCCGCAGGCCGAGGCGAGGGAATTGAAGAGATGGAATGCGCATCGCAGGGGGGCCCGGATCGGAGCAACTTCAGCTGCACCTATAGCCCGTGAACAATGAAGGCGTCCTTGGAGGAAGGTACGAACAGGGTCGTCTCGCCGACGCGGGCGAATCGATATTCCTTGCCGTTGATCGCGATGGCCTTCATTTCACCCACACCCGGTATTCGTGGCCACCGGCGAGGTGCGTTGTCTGCAGGACCTTGAAAACCGGGGGCACGTGCACCGTGAAGCCGATGTGAGCTGTTGCACTCGTCGTCCCCGCACCTGACTCTGCCGCGCAGGGCAAGGCCAAGGACAGCAGGAACATGGTGGCAACGAGCCACCTCATGTCTGCACCAATACTGGAACTCATTGGAAACTGGGTCCGCTCGGATTCGAACGTCTACTTCAGTTCGTTCAGCTCCATGAAGTTGCTCTCGATCCAGACCCGACCCTCCTCGTTCAGCGCGAAGGTCAGTGCCTTCTCCTTGGACAGCTTCTTCTCCTGAATCGCCCGGGAAAGCGGATTCACGCTCCCGAACTCACCGCGCCTGTGGTTGTAGACGTGCTCCGTGCCGTCTTCATCGCTGTAGGTGTAGGAGACCGTGATGCCATCCAGGTCGGCGAGAGGCTGCAAGAACGCGATGAACTGCGATGCCGTGATGCCTTCTGTCCTGATGGCATCCCAGTGCCTGAAGAGACTCGGCTGCGCGCCCGTCGGCTCACGCCGGTCGACCTCCGGCGTCTGCCCGAATGGCCGAACCTTGGTGGCCATCGACTCTGAATCAGGCGCGGTGCCATTCCTGCGAAAGAAGCTGGCCACGGTGCGTGAAAACATCGTGCCATCCGATGCGGACTTGGGCCCTGCTGGCAAGTCATCCAAGCAATGGGGCACGGTCTCCATTTCCTCGCTGCGCATTCTCATGGTTCAAGTCCTTCTCTTCTTATTCATTGGCGACATCGTACGGTGGCGAGCGTCGGGGAGGCCGTATTCTTGGGCACCGTCCTACAAGACAAGCGTGCATTTTTCGCGAAGCGACTTCGTTAGTTGGCGTGCATTTAATAGACTCTTGCCGTAATGGAGTCCAAAGTTTTCATGTCGCACGGGAGCTGCTCGTGCGTGCTCAGACGTCGGTCGACATATCCGTTGCCATAGCACGCAACTCGCGCCGGTCAGACCGCGAAGCCTGCAGTTGAAATTGATTGAAGCACTCGACGATTTCGGACTGCAGCCGGACATCGGCAAGACCGGAGTGAGTGGCGACTAATTCAAGCGTGAACGCAGGACTAATGGTACGTCGCGGAACTTATGAATGAATCATTGCGTCCTTTTAAGAGAATCACACAACAAGTGGCCATCGTCCGACCCGCGACGATGTCTCGTTGGGTATGCTCTCTGAAGCATGGATGACATATTCAACAAGTGGACAGCCTTGTCGGACGAGTATCAGAAGCAGTTTGCGTTGCTGCAGACGGGTGACAAATCGGCCTGTAAGGAGGCGCGCAGGCTGGCAAAGGAACTTGACCTTCTCACTCGGGAGATGCGCGCAGCTGAGAGCCGAAACGGCGATCGAATGAAGGCGGGGATCTACCAGATTCAGTTCACCATGGACACTCGATCGCTCGGCAGTGGCGCGGTCGTCGTCAAAGGGCGAAGTTTCGTCGGTGCCGATGGGATTCATTTCTACCGAGGCGACATTCGTCGAGAAGGAACCGAGGTGGCCGTGTTGATGGAGGTCACCCGCCATAACTTTGCGGTCGGCTCGCCCTTCGGGAACGAGGCACTTTTCACCTTGAGATGGCGTGGCGCCATAGCAGCGGACTTCAGCTTTCAACTTGAGCATCAGCTTGCGAACTCGAGATCTACCGTCCGTGTTTCCGGCAGGATCGTGGACGCCGCAGACTGACGCGTCGCGGCCCGAAGTCGAACAGCTCACAGGGAGCGTCCAATGAACCTCGCGAAACATCTGCAAGCGGCTGGACATTTGCAGCGTGCGAAAAGGAATGTGCTTCAGGTGCAGGGATTCGGGGCCCGGGCGCCCTGCATCGGTAACGTCCGCCTTCGGATGCCGCCGATGCATATGCGTTCGCGACCCAGTGCGCAGGCGGTGGAACGTTCGCGGGTGCTTGAACGCCCCGCCAACGAACGCGTGCCCCTGCAATTGGCCACGACGGTCAATGAGGTGTGGAGCATGGCTACGGGCGTATTAGTTCCTGCCAGAGGTCTTCTTTCGACACGTGCTTCGTTGGGCGGTTCGACAGGGCTTTGAGCACACATCGAGCGGCCGCATCCAAGCGGCTTCTTCCATTGCACCCGAGCGAACGATCAACTGGTGAATAAACGATCCAGCGCGTTGCAGAAATCGACACAGCCGATGCTTCATGCCACCGCCGACCAGGGCGCTCTGCGCCCCCGTTGGTTGTCAGGCAACTGAGCCATGTGCAGCAGGACGGGTGGTTCAGAGAGGCATCCAGGGAGCAGAGGAGCCAGTCTGCCGGGTGCCTTGTGTCCCATGCTCCAGCCCGGTGAACGTGAAATCGACCTCCGGCCTCAGCCCGCTCACGATGCGCGCGATCGATTTGCCCGAGCCGCAGGCGTGGGTCCAGCCCAGCGTGCCGTGGCCGGTGTTGAGGAACAGGTTCGGCAGCTTCGTTTTGCCGATCAGCGGCACGTTGCTGGGCGTCGCCGGCCGCAGGCCGGTCCAGAACTGCGCGCGGCTGGTGTCGCCGGCGCCGGGGAACAGTTCTTCGACGCGCCGCACGATGGCCTCGCAGCGCACGCGGTTCAGGTCGCGGTCGTAGCCGTTGAGTTCGGCCGTGCCGGCGATGCGCAGGCGGTCGCCGCTGTCCGAGGTGTAGCGCGAGAACACCAGCTTGTATTCGTCGTCGGTCAGCGACACCTGGTGCGCCTTCGAAGCGTCCTTCACCGGCAAGGTCACCGAATAGCCCTTGGCCGGGTAGATCGGCAGCCGGATGCCCAGCGGTGCGGCGTAGAACGGGCTCAGCGAGCCCATCGCCAGCACGAAGGCATCGCCGCGGATGCGCTGGAAGCGGCCTTCGTTGTCTGTCGCTTCCACGTGGTCGATGCTGCCGCCTGCTTCGCGCAGCGCGGTCACGGTGTGGCTCATGAGGAAGTTCACGCCGGCCGCAGAGGCCAGTGCGACCAGTTCGCGCGCGAAGCGGTTGGCATCGCCCGATTCGTCTTCGGCCGTGTAGGTGGCGCCGGCCAACTGGGGCCGGATGTGGGCTAGCGCGGGCTCGATCTTCACCGCCTCGTCGGCCGAGATCACCTGGCGCTCGCAGCCCAGTGCGCGCATCTGCTCGGCCGGCTTCAGTGCGCCGTCGAATTCCTTCTGTGTCGTATAGAAGTGCAGGATGCCCTGGGTGCGCTGGTCGTAGCGGAGACCGGTGTCGCGGCGCAGCTGCTGCAGCGTGTCGCGGCTGTAGGTGCCCAGGCGCACGATCTGCTCGATGTTGTGGCGCGTGCGCGCCGGCGTGCATTCGCGCAGGAACTGCAGGCCCCAGAGCCACTGGCGCATGTCGGCGCGGATGCGAAAGAGGAGCGGTGCATCTTCCTTGCCGAGCCATTGCAGCACCTTGAGCGGCGCGCTCGGGTTGGCCCAGGGTTCGGCATGGCTGACCGAGATCTGGCCGCCGTTGGCGAAGCTGGTTTCGGCAGCCGGTGTGGCCTGCCGGTCGATCACGGTCACTTCGTGGCCGAGTTGCTGGAGGTAGTAAGCCGAGGTCACGCCGAGCAGGCCGGCGCCGAGAACGATCACGCGCATTTCGAGAACCCTTGAGGTTGCAGCGCTCGAACGCAAAGGGAACGGAAGCTCGAAAAAAGAAAGCAACCGGACCGTGCGTCCAAGTTGCCGCTCCCCCTGTCCTCGGTACCTGAGAGATTCACCCGCTGCGCCCGCAGCGGGTTTGCTCCTTCGGTGCATCACATGGCGTGATGGCTCTCCAGACGGCTTTAACAGTGAAGCAGTACAGGCTCATCACGTGAGCCGACCTGAGCGTTTATGGGAGTTTGCGCCTTCGGTGGAGCCGCTTCCCGCGGCCCGCTCTCCTGCTGGATCGCAGTCTATGCGGACCATCGCTGGCAGTCAATAGTTCGCCATCGGGCGGGCCCGACCCCGGGGCATGAAGCAGGGGGCGCGGGTTGGTGCTTCTTAGTAGTCAACAATGCGTCAGGCATTGACCAGTCGATCGGCTGGTCAACTTGGTCCAGGCGGAGCGGCGCGAAGGAGACTTGCTCCAGGGCAAGAGCGAGGATCGTCGATCCACGCGCAGTGCCTGGCGCTGCTGGCCTATGCCTCCGACAATGCCGGTGACGAAGCAGCCGTTCATCTCAAACTCCCGGCGGCGCAAGCGAGGCCATCGACCAGCGCCTCCACATCCTGCGGCGTGTGCGCTGCGCTCAGCGTGATGCGCAGGCGCGCGGTGCCCGCAGGCACGGTCGGTGGGCGGATCGCCGGCACCCACAGATCTTGTGCATCGAGCGCCGCGGACAAGGCCAGCGCCGCCGCGTTGTCGCCGACGAGCTCGTATTGGCGTCCATCGACAAGATCAAGCAGATCTACCTGGCATGTGATGGAAGGGACCTGCGACGAAAGACCGCGCGCGCCAAGCTCGGGCGATCTTGGCGCTCCACTGGGTGCTTATGTTTTATAACGTTGCTGAACATATGTGGAGCAAACGTCTCACTATCAATCGCCGAAATACAGCGGGCTGGCGCGAGAAGAACGTGTTCTCCTACTCCTCCTGATATTCGGCCGCTGAACGGCCGGAAACCAACTCTGTTCATCTTGATCTTTGAGAAACTGCACCTTGCGGGCGGGGACTCGCGGGGCTACGAATTGGGCGAGCCCATGCTCGTTCATGATCGGGATCGCTTTCTGGGCTCCCTAGACCCGGTCGAAGTCAGCCCCGACAGGTCGGAAGTTCGCATCGCCCGCTTTCTACCTTCGCCCCGTTTGGGAAGCGAGCGACGCAAGTTCGGTCCGCTCTTGCTGGTGGAGGTCACGATGTTTCTGGCCGAGCACTTCCCGAGCATCCAGAACGTGCACTTCGCGTTGACAAGGGAGATCGAAATGGACGGAGACGGCATGATGATCGCCGCCGCTCGAATCGAGCTGCTGAGGAGCATCGGTGCCGCGGAAGCTCATGCTCGGCCGCAGCCAGATTCGGGCAGGCCCGGCAATTTTGTTGTCGAAGGCGTTTGGTCGTACACAGCGCACAACCTGGGTGCTCTCCGGTCTGCCCTGTCAATCCAGCGCGAGCTCTATGGCAACCATCTGGCTTGCATTCCGAAAGCAGAGCGTCCGGTTCCGCTGCTGCGCCGTTTGAAGCAGTGGTGGGTGCGCGGTCGTGGCATGTGAGGTCGGTCGCTTTGCCGGAGAGCGGCGATCGAATGCCCCCTGTGCAGCGGCTGTAGGACGGCCTAAGCGCTCTGGGACATTGGACGACCAACGCGACAAGCGGGGCTTTATTCAACAGATGAATCGCCACCAGGACTTGCGGCGCGTTCCGTTTGTCTTGGCGTCGACTGCGGCAAGCGTGTTTTCGGGCACGCCCGCGCGGCGCTGCAGCTCTCTTTCGAAATGCAGGGCCACCGAACTCGCGTGCTTCTCACCATGAAATGCTTTTCGGCGCCAGACGTGCGCTGAGGCCGCCAGTTGTTCGTCTGTCAGGTCTTCCGTTTCCATCGGCCAATCATGCCGAGAACCAAGCGTCTTCGCTTCCGCCATTTGGTGGAGCCGCACACCCCGGCTGCCGCCGCGCTGAGTTCATGGGATAACGCTGTGGATAGGCCTTGGATAACAGTGCAGTGAACGGGCGATATCGTCTTGCAAGCCGCATGGTTGAGCCGTCGACCTGGAAACAGGTCATCTGGGGCACAGACCGGTGCGCATCGAGCCCGGCGGGCTCGCTCTCCTGTCGCGACATCTGCAGCTGATGCCCATGGAGGGACCGACTCCGGGTCGGTCCTCTAAATACACTAACGGCATCACCTTCACACCACCCCAGCCACACCCACTCTCCCTCACTGATAACACCAACCCCAAATAGCTTGGCATAATCCAACGGTTCGCCGTTAGCGTATTTTCTATGCCGTCTCTTCCCCTCTTCGAAGAACCACCAGCCGCCGTTCATCGCCTCGCATTCGAGCGTTGGCTGCAGCAGCAGAGCGCAGTTGGATCCCTGCGCCAGCCCTCCTCCATCGAGGTCTACCGCGACATGTGGGGCAGCTTCACGGCCTGGTGCCTCGGGCAATCCCCGGCCGTGTCGCTGGCATCTCTCGATGTCCGCGATCTGCAGGCTTTCCAGGCGGCGCGCTTTGGCATGAAAAGCGCTGACCTGTCGCTCACGCCGCGACACGCGCTTCGCCTGCTGCGCCTGATTGACCGGGTGCTGCGTCACCATGCCGCCGAGACCGGCGAGCCCGTGAACACGGCGGCAAGCGACTGGATCGATGCTCACCCGGAGATCCGGTACGCCGAAGCCGCGCAGGCCGATCCCTTGCCTGAGTTTTTGTCGGTGGCCGAGGCGCGGCACCTGATCACGTTCTTGTCGGATGCGCGACCTCGCCCGGGTCTGTCGGGCTCACGCCGCGACAGTCATCTGGCTTTCACCTGGCAGCAGCTGCGCAATCGGGTGGCCGTTGCGTTGCAGTTGGGCGGGGGCCTGGCACCAGGCGATGTTCGCGCGCTGACCCTCGATGCGCCGACATCGCGCGGCGGCCGCGTGCGCGAGCGGCCATGGAAAGTCGCGGTGCCGGGCAACGGCAATTCGCCTGCACGCGAAACGCCGATCGCCCCCTGGGCGGGCGAGTTGCTGCAGCACTGGCTCCAAGTCCGCACGGAAGCTCGCATTCTGGGCAATTTCCTTTTTCCGTCGACCCGCAGCGGCAAGCCCTGGAGCAAGGACGCGCAGTACAAGGCCGCCAGGCAGGTCTTGGAGGAAGCAGGTCTGGATGCCAGCGATGGCGGCTCGTTCCGGTTGCGGCATACCTTTGCATTGCGGCAGCTGCGCCGCGGGACAGATTCCGATCAGGTCGCACGGTGGCTTGGGGTCGAGCCAGAGGCCATGGGCAAATACCGCAGAGTCGTGAGCAGTCCCGAAGATGTGGTCTAGCAACAATACTGTTCGGATTGTGGAATATGATGCAGAATGACTGCCGTCGCAACGACGGAGTCGAGCATGGCGCGAACCAAGGCGGTCCTGGGCAGCGGAGCAAGGCTGGCTGACTTTCTGAGCGCCAGCCTGCTGGCGCGTGTGGTGCCGGCCGAGCTGGTCAATTCTGTGCTGGACGCCCACGGCTGCAACTCGCAGCGCGTGCGCAGCTTTCCGGCCGTCGCAGGGGCGTACTACTGCATGGCGCTGAGCCTCTACCCCGAGGCCGCCTACGAGGAAGTGTTCGCCGCCGTGTCGCAGGGCCTGGCGTGGGCCGCCGGCGCCGCCGAGCCGCCTCGGGTGACCAAGTCCTCGATCAGCGGCCTGCGCAGCAAGATCGGCGCTGCGCCGATGCGTGACCTGGTCGAGCGCTGCTGTGTGCCCATGGCCGACGCCCGGGCGCACCACCACGCGTTCTATGCCGGCCTGAGGCTGGTCGCCATTGACGGCAGCACCTTCGAGCTGCCTGACGAGGCGGAGAACGCGGCGCATTTCGGCTACCCGGGCAGCCGGATCGGCCGCGCAGGCTACCCGCAGGCACGATGCATGGTCTTGGTGGAGTGCGCCACGCACGCGATCCTGGGCGCCAACCTGGGGCCCTACCGCAGCGGCGAGTGGGAGCTGTTCCAACCGCTCTTGCCCCGGCTGGAGCCGGGCATGCTGTGCATAGCGGACCGGGGGTTCAATGGCTTCGAGCACTGGCAGCAGGCACAAGCCACCGGGGCGCAGTTGCTCTGGCGCTGCATGCGCAGCCGACAGTTGCCGGTGCATCGCATGCTCGACGATGGTTCGTACCTCAGCGCCATCTACCCCACCGGTGTGAGCCGCAGCGAGGCGATGAGCCAAGCCATCGTGGTGCGTGTCATCGAATACGCCTTGCCGGGACTGGCCGATGCACAACCGCGCTACCGTCTGTTGACCACGTTGCTGGACCCGCAAGTCGCCCCGGCGCTGGAACTGGCAGCGATGTACCACCAGCGCTGGGAAATCGAGGGCGTGTTCGACGAGCTCAAGACGCACCTGCGGCAGAGCCGGCGCGTGCTGCGCAGCAAAACTGCGGAGCTCGTGCGCCAGGAGTTCTACGGCTGGGTGCTGGCGCATTACTCGGTGCGCTGGCTGCTGCATCAGGGCGCCACGCGGCACCGAATACCGCACGCCGAGCTGTCCTTCACAGGGCACGTACAGCTGCTTCGCCGCGCACAGCCCCGCTCCGGGGCATTTCCCCCCAGCGCGCCCGAGGCGTCGACGACGATGGTTCAATGAACTGCTCGAAGCCTGCGCCCGGATCCGCGCCACGCGCACGCTGAACAAGCGCTCGCCGCGGATGGTCAAGCGGCGCCACTCGCCTTACGCATCATTCGACCACCGCGCACCGACGCGCGTGTCCACGGATTGCACTCCCAAGATCATCGACCCGCCTGGACCTCGACCCAAGCCAGCCGATGCCCACATACCGCGTCGATTTAGGAGCTTCATGCCATAAACGAACAGTATTGGGTCTAGCAACTGATTCCCGCTTTAGAAACAAGCACCAACCCGTCAGTCGCATTGGAGGTCTGGCGAATGGAGTTAATTCGCTGCCAATTGCTGACCGAGTAAAGTCGGGCCCTCTATTCATTCAATGGAAGTATCCATGGCGCAAACGTACAAGCAGATCCAGAAGCAGATCGAACAGCTTCAACGACAGGCAGAAGCTCTGCGCAGCAATGAGGTCAAAGGCGTTGTCGACCGCATCAAGGTGGCGATTGCGCATTACGGTCTCACTGCCGAACAACTGGGACTTGGCACGAACAAGACAGTTGCTCAGCCGAAGAAGACCTTGAACGCTTCGGGCAAGTCTGGTGCGAAGTTCAGCGATGGCAATGGCAACGTCTGGTCCGGTCGCGGACCGCGTCCTCTCTGGCTGCGTGACGCTCTGACGGCTGGACGCTCGATCGACGAATTCCGAGTGGGATCGGGCAAGAAGTCGAAGCCTGACTCCGTGGAGACCGTGTCCGGCGAGACTGTTGCGCCGACTTCCCTCCCCGCCCGCAAGAAAGCGAAGCGCGCCGCGAAGGTCCGCTACAAGGATGACGCCGGCAATTCCTGGAGTGGGTTCGGCCCCAAGCCCAAATGGCTGAAGGCGGCACTGGACGCCGGGAAGTCATTGGAAGACTTGGCCAGATAGAAGCGGCGCCGAGCCCGCGGCACAAGGGCGCGATAGGACTGGGTACTAGCGGGAACAGCGTCGATGGACAGGTTCGATCAAAGGTACCGCCCAGCCGTGCCCGTTTTCGTCAATCCCATGCTTATCGCGTTCGTGCGCGCGTCGTCGAAGTCTCTCACACGGACTGAGGCAGTTACTGTCTTGCGCTGCTTTGCGGTTGAGACAATCGGCCGGCATTGTTGGTCAAGACGCTAGCCTTGCCGAGCGCGTAGGCGAACCAGGTGCGCGGCCGCGCCAAACCCTCTACTCCAGAGTCGTTTGAGGAATCCCTGCTCTCGGTCATCCCCTGCGCGTCTGCCTCGCCAGTTTGGCCATCTGCTTCTCGTAGGCGAGCCGTGCCGCCTCCAGGGCCTCGGCGGGACCACGCAGCGTCAGTTCGTCATGGCCAGCCGAATCCAGCACGGCCTTGCGGATCGCATAGATGCGCTGCAGGATCACGCCGTACTCGGCCGACAGCAGCTTGGGCTTCTCGTGGTGGATGAAGAGGCGCCGCGCGATCTCCAGCGTGCGGGGATCGAACTTGCGCTGCCTGGCGATGCGCTCCAGCTGCTTTTCGTCAACGCTCGTGGTCATGCGATGGCAGCGTCATGAACAGGCTCATCAGCCCGAGGTAGAGCCAGTAGAGCATCAATGCGCCTACGGAAAACGCCAGCATGCCCCAGCGCGGGAAGCGCACGTCGCCGATCAGGAAGCCGAAGATCAAGGTCACCAGGAAGCTCAGGAAGGCGACCGGCACGAGCACCGCACGCACGATGGGTTCGCCCAAAACCAGCAATGCGCAGATGGCCCATCGCACGAGCTGCAAGCCCGCGCAAAGGCACCACCACGCCGCCACCAGCATCCAATGAAGCGCCGTCGCACCGCGCTGATGCCGGAGATCCGTTCCAACTCGCAGGTGATTCATGACTGTTCCTCCGTGGCCCAGCAGACGGGTCGCAGGTCCGCGAGCGGGAGCAGACTCCGCGTGCCATCGCCAAACCTCACCTCTCCGACGTCGCTGTCCTGTGCCTTGAGCCGCAGGGATCCGCGCCGGCCGCCGTGCTCGATCACCAGCACGGTCCGGCCGCCACTGACCACTCTTGGCGACTGGACAACGCCGGGTACCGGCGACGCGACAGCAGTTGGCGTCCGGGCCATCTCGCCGACCAGTGCATCGATGCTGGCCCGGTTGATCGGCGTGTCCCCCGCCAGGAGTTCCTCGACCCTCTCCGGAAAGCCGCGTGCCGCAGCGACGAGGCGGTTGAGGGTTCGCACATCGGAGCCGAGGCGACCCGATTCGACTGCATTCCGGATCATCTCGGGCGCGTCGATGAGCGCCGCCGCCTCGCTGATGTAGCTACGCGGCTTGGCCAGGCGCCTGGCAATCTCGGACTTCGAAAGCCCTTCCTTCTCCCGCGCGCACACGAAGGCGGCCAGGTCGAAGGGCGACATGTCCTCCCGATGCAGGTTCTCCGCGGCCTGCGCGAAGGGATCGACGCGCTCGTCGATGAAAGCCGGGACCTTGAGCAGGCCCGCCTTGCGCGCCGCGCGCACGCGCCGCTCTCCCCGGTTCACCATGTACCGCCCTTGCAGCTGCGGGTGCGTGCGCAACGACACCGGCTCCAGGACACCGTGCGTACGGATCGACACGCCCAACTCCTCGATGCTGTCTTCCTTGAAGGTGCGGCGGGGTTGCGAAGGGTCGTAATCGATGAGTTCCACAGCGATCGCGGTGGGGGCGCCGCGGTCGGGACGATCGTCTGCAGCCGCCAGCAGGTCGGAGGCGCGAAACTGCGAAAGACCGCTGAGGTCCAACTCAGGCGCTCTCATGCCGTGACTCCCATTGCCGAGGCGCCAACGCCAGCCGAATCCATGCGCTGCTGGAGGAGACCGAACAAGGTCTTGAGCTCGGCGCTCGCCTCGCGCGCCGAGCTCTTGGGCAGATCCCACACGGGAACACCGCTGGCCAGCGCCTCCGGGATGGCCGAACGCGTCGAGATCCGCGCCGGGATCACGAACTCCCGATAGCTGTCAACCAACTGCTGCATCGCGGCCTTCTGACGCACCGAATGCGGATTGAAGCGATTGAGCACGATGCCCGCCAGCTGCAACCGGGGGTTGTAGCGCTGACGAACCCCGAAGATCGTCTTGAGCATGTCCGTCACGCCGTCGATGCTGTACTCCTCCAGTTCGATCGGGCAGACCACCGCCGTGGCGGCGATCAGTGCAGCACTCATCCGCAGTCCGAGCGCCGGCGGCGTGTCGATCACGACCGTGTCGAAGCGCCGCGCCACCGACGCCACGTTCTTGCGAAACGCCGGGATCACGGCCTCCGGACGCGCCAGCTCGATGTCCGCCAGCCTCTTGCCGCCTGCCATAAGTGCAATGCCCCGTTCCGACCCGCCTGGAATCCCAAGGCTTGGCTCTTCTCCAAAGAGTTCGACCGCGTTGGCGCCGGAATCGAATCGCCGCAGCGTCTTCGAGGTGTTGGCCTGCGTGTCCAGGTCGATCACGCACACGGACCGGCGATGCACATCGGCCAGCCAGTGGGCGTAGAGCACCGACAGCGTCGACTTGCCGACGCCACCCTTCTGATTGCCGAACACCACCACGTTGCTCATGAGACACCTCGCGGATCAGTAACCCGACCACACCCCGTCGCTCCAAGAGCCGAAGCGGCGAGTACTCGCTACAACACGTAAAGCTTTTCTCCAGATGCATTCGACTGGACTTTGGTTTTCAGCAAGCTGCCGGCGCCGCATTGGACGACGACTGTCCAGCGAAATCGCGCACTTAGCGTAGTCTCTGATTTTCGCTTTGTCTAGATTTCTATAGCTCTACTATAGAAACTAAGAAAAAGGTGCTTCATTGACAGGCGCCGCCTCGCTGCCGGACATTGCGCCCCATGCGAGCAAGGGGCCGTAATCACTGCAGGGTTGTCGAGGCGGCATGGCGAACCATGTCGCTCAGCCTCATGGCGGTCCTGGGCTGCTTGACCTGTGGCGCTCTGGCCCAGACGCCGGCAGCACCTCAGTACGTCATCCCCTCAGCGGAGCAGGCAGCGCGCGACAGCGATCGCGTGAAGATCCTCCGGCAGGAGCTGAAGAAATCCGAAGCGCTGCTGGAAACGCTTGCGCGCCGCAAGACCGAACGACTGGCCGCCGCCGATGTGGAAGCCGCCGATGAGGCCGAAGAGCAGCGCGGGCGCACGCTCAGCGACATCGCAGGCCTCAAGCGTGAACTGGCCGCGGCCACACGCTCCGCCGCGTCTCCGTTTAGCACCACCGTCGCTGCGGTTACGCCGAAGGCCACTGCCGCCTCTCCTCCATCCCGGCCCGCGAAGTCACTGCCTCCAGCGCCCTGGTGGGACGTCTACAGCAAGGCCCGGCGCACCGAGGTGCCCCCGCCCGTTTCTTCGCCCATCTCTACGCCTGTCTTCATCGCCCCCGCCGTGGCGGGTCCGCGCACTGTTTCCGCCCGTCGACCGGAGTAGAGCCATGACCGCGAGCACTTTCGTTCACAATCCCGGGCCCATCCCTTGTTTCACGGAATTCACGCACCCCCATGGCCCCTACGGCTCGGCGCAAGTCCCAGACCGCACAGAACCAAGAGCCGCCCGCCAACCCGGTCACGCAGCTCGAGCTGGTCGAGTTGCTGCACAAGCGGGCGGTGAACGAACTGGTGATTGTGGAGGTCGAGCCGGGCCGATACCAGGTGCATCCCATCGTCGCCTGGCGCATTGGGCGCAGCGTGTTGCTGGGCTCGGCCGGCCAGCCGCGCACCTTTCGCAGCCTGGACACCCTGGCCACGCACCTGAAGACGCTCGGGACCGGACACACGGTGCTGCGGATGGAACTGCTCGGCTAGCCGAACCCCCGGTCTCGGGGACTGCACATGGCGCCTGGGCCCCCCGGCTGTGGCTGGCCCTTCTCGCCGGGCTGTGCGTCCTGCTGCCAGAGCTGGCCCTGGCCGGCAGCCCGTTCGCCACGGGCGCCAACGCCACCCAGCAGCAGCTCGTGGCCATCCTGACGCCGCTGGCGGCAGTCGCCGTCATGGTCTCCGGCGCGATGGCCTGGTTCGGGCGCTTGAGTTGGTGGTGGATGGTGGCCGTCGTGATCGGGACCGTGCTGGTCTTCGGCGGCCCGCAGATCGTGTCCTGGATCCGGGGACTCTTCGGGGTCTGAAGGGCACGGAAAATGAGCCGCAACCAGGGCATCGTCGCCGACCCGCTCTTCGTCGGGATGACCCGGCCGTCCATGGTCTGGGGCGTCACCTACTCCGCCATGATGTTCAACATCATCGTCACGACCGAGTCGTTCATCGTGACGAAGAACCTCGCGTGGCTGCTGGCCTTCGTGCCGGTCCACGGGGTGCTCTACCTGGTGTGCTTGTACGAGCCGCGGTTCTTTGACCTGCTGCAGCAGTGGGGCCGCACGCGGCTGCCGGCCATGCTCGGCGGCAACCTGCGGTACTGGCGCGCCAACTCCTACAGTCCGCTGGCGCTGGACATGCCTGATGTCCGGGGACGCCGCCGCATGCGGACGGCGCCGGCGGCGGTGAGCTGACGCGGGATGGCGCCATGCAACTGCTCTCCCGCTCCGAGAAGACGCTGCGCCGCGAGGTCGGCGCCGCGGCCATGATCCCGCTCGCGGCGCATGTGGACGAACATGTGGCCCGCACGCGCGCGGGCGACTACGTCCAGACCCTGCGTCTGGCCGGCGCGAGCTTCGAAAGCGCGGACGACGAGGACATCAACAGCTGGCACGAGCGCCTCAATGTCCTGCTGCGCAACATCGCCTCGCCCAACCTGGCCCTGTGGACCCATGTGATCCGGCGTCGGGAAACCGGCTACCCGGTCGGGCGGACGATCCCTGGGTTCGCCCATGAAGTCGAGCAGCGCTACCGCCGCAAGGTGGCCGGCGAGCGGCTGATGGTCAATGAGCTGTACCTGTCGGTCGTCTTTCGGCCGCAACCCACCCGGATCGGAAACGCCGCACTGCGTCTGCTCAAGCGCACGAATCCGGAGGGCGCGCAGACGGAACTGCGCGATTCCCTGGACGCCTGCACCAAGCTGCGCCAGGAGTTGCTCGCGGCCCTGGAGCGCTACGACCCCGAGGCGCTGGGCGTCTATCGGCTGGATGGGAAGGACGTGCTCTTCTCCTCCCTCGTGGAGTTCCACGGCCTGCTCGTCAATGGGGAGTGGCAGCGCATGCCCCTGCCCCGCTCGCCCCTGAACGAGGTCCTGGCCACCACCCGGCCCTTCTTCGGCAACGAGGCCATGGAGTACCGCACCGGCACGCAGACCCGGATCGGGGCCTTCCTCGGGATCAAGGAATATCCGACCCCCACGGCGCCGGGCATGTTCGGCGCCCTGCTGACGGCGCCCTTCCCTTTCGTGCTGACCCAGAGCTTCACCTTCCTGGCCAAGGGCACCGCCACCGACATGATGAGCCGCCAGCATCACCGGATGGCGGCCGCTGGCGACCTGGCGGTCTCCCAGGCCGAGGAGCTCAAGGACGCGCTGGACGACCTGATGAGCAACCGCTTCGTCGTGGGCGACCATCACTTCAGTCTGCACGTGCTGGCCGACACCTACGACGGCGTCAGCGAGGCCGAGGGCCGGCCTCGCCTCAAGCAGCTCAACGACCACGTGGCGCGCGCCCGCTACCTGCTGGGCGACACCGGGATGGTGGTGGCCCGCGAGGACCTTGCGCTGGAGGCGGCCTTCTGGGCCCAGCTGCCGGGGAACTTCGCGTATCGAAGCCGCAAGGCACCCATCACCAGCCGCAACTTCGCGGCCATGTCGCCCTTCCACAATTTCCCCACCGGCCGGGCGACGGGCAACTACTGGGGCGATGCGCTGACCATGTTCATGACGCGCGCCGGCTCGCCCTATTACTTCTCGCTGCATGCGAGCGACCCGCGCAGCCCGGACGGCGGCAGCCGGCGGGACGTGGGACACATCACGGGCGTGGGGCCGGTCGGTACCGGCAAGACCACCCTGCTGGGCTTTTGCATGGTGGCGATCTGCAACCGGCTGGACGCGACCCAGGTCATCTTCGACAAGGACGAAGGCCTGCACATCCTGGTGCGAGTGCTGGGCGGCCAGTACCTCCCCCTCAAGAACGGGGCCCCCACCGGCTGCAATCCCCTGCAGCTCGACGACTCGATCGTCGACAACGTCGAATTCATGCGCCACTGGTTGAGGCGCCTCGTCATGCGCACGCCGGACGACACCCTGACCGTCCGCCAGGAAGACGACCTCGACCAGGCGCTGCGCGGCACCCTGAAGCTCGATCCGCCCTTCAGGCGCCTGTCCCGGCTCGTCGCCTTCCTCGACATCACGGACCCGGAAGGGATGCACGCGCGCCTTCGGAAGTGGTGCGCCTCCGAGCACGGCGACTACGCCTGGGTCTTCGACAACGACCATGACGAAGTGACGCCCCTGCTGGCCCACCATTCCCTGGTTGGCTTCGATGTGACCGACTTCCTGGACAACGAGGTGGTCCGGGCGCCGCTGACCATGTACCTCTTTCACCTGGTCAACCGGATGGTGGACGGCCGGCCCCTGGTGTGCTGGATGGACGAGTTCGCCAAGCTCCTGAGCGATCCGGCCTTCGCGAAGTTCGCCAAGAACGGGCTGGAGACTTGGCGGAAGAAGAACGCCAACATCGCCACCTTCACCCAGAGCACCAGCCATGTGCTCGATTCCAGCATCGCCCGCGCCATCGTCGAGCAGACGCCGACGAAGATCCTGTTTCCCAACCCGGAGGCGGACTACGACGAGTACACCCAGGGCTTCAACCTGACGGACCGGGAGTTCGCGCTCATCAAGCAGGAACTCGAGCCCGGCTCGCGTCAGTTCCTGATCAAGCAGAACCATGTGAGCGTGGTCGCTCAGCTCGATCTCCACGGCTTCGATGACGCCCTGCACGTCATCTCGGGGCGCACCAGCAACGTCCGCCTCATGCGCGAGCTCATCGAAACGCATGGGCCGCATCCCGAGCAATGGCTGGCCCCTTTCCGAGCGGCCCTGACCGATCGCCCTCCCCGTTCAACCTCGACCCAGGAGATCTCCCATGCGTAGGCACCTTCTCGCCTTCTTCCTCGCCGCGGCGGCCTGCCTGGCGCCGCTGCATGCGAAGGCCGGCATCCCGGTGATCGACGTCACGGCCGTCGCCAACCTGATGCAGCAGGTCATGTACTGGCAACAGCAGATCTCCGCAATGCAGAAGCAGTACGACCAGCTCAGGCAGTCGAAGGACCAACTGGCCCTGACCTACGGCGCCATGACGGGAACCCGAGGCATGGAGCAGCTACTCCCGACCTCGGAGCTGGGGCGCAACTACCTGCCTCCCAGTTATGGCGAGTTGATGAACACGCTCAACGGCTCATCGGCCAGCTATGCCGGACTGGCCAGCCACGTGCAATCGATCATGAAGGCCAACAGCGTCCTGTCAGGCGGCCAGATGGATGCCCTGAGTCCGGAGATGCGTCAGATCGTCGAGCAAGGCCGGCAATCGGCGGCCATGCTCAACGGCATGACCCAGAGCGCATACCAGAACACCAGTCAGCGCTTCTCGGCGCTGCAGCAGCTGATCAACCGCATCGCCACCGCCCAGGACCCCAAGGCCATCCAGGACCTGCAGGCAAGGATCCAGGCCGAGCAGAACATGCTCACCAATGAGCAAACGAAGCTGCAGAGTCTCTATCAGATGGCGAAAGCTGAGGAAGCTGCTCAGCAGCAGCGCACTCGGGAGCAAGTTATCTCCGGTCACGGCGGGTTCAGCACCAGGTTCCTTCCCAGCCCCTGAATCGCCATGTCCAAATCAACCATCATCATCGTCATCGCTGTGATCGCTGTAGTTGCCGCGGGAGGCGCATACCATTTCCTCCGACAGGATCCGACTCCAGCTGCTTCCCCCGAGATCGAGCGCGCCGAAACGTCGGCGCCGGCTCCGACGACACCAAGGCCCGATCATGGGAATTTCCAGAAGCGCTTCCAACCGACGATGCCGCCTACTGGTGGCTCCGGGAAGTGAACGACCCAACGAGGTAAGCGATGTTCTTCCAGCAATTCTGGACGTGGCTGACCTTCCAACTGACGGACTACATCGCGGCAAAGACTGCCGCCGTGGCCGGCGCCATCGAACCTGCCGTAGTAACGCTCGCGACCATCTACGTAATGATGTGGGGATTTCTCAGCCTCACAGGGAGAATCCAGGAGCCGATCTGGGAAGGCGTCAAGCGCATCCTCTTCATCGCGATCATCCTCGGCGTTGGTCTGAGACTGTGGCTTTTCAACGGAGTCATCGTTGATACCTTCTTCAATGCTCCGAGCCAGCTTGCAGCCACGATCACCGGTTCCGCCAACCCGGTATCGGTGATTGACACCATCTGGGACAAAGGCGGGACCGTTGCGTCGAACCTTTGGAACAAGGGCGGCGTGCTGAACGGCGACTTTGGGTTCTATCTGGCCGGCGCAGTCGTCTACTTCATCATGGGTGGCGTAGCCGTCTACGCGCTCTTCTTGCTTGTGCTATCCAAGCTCGCACTGGCGCTGATCCTCGCCTTGGGGCCAGTTTTCATTTGCCTGCTCTTCTTCGAGGCCACCCGAAGATTCTTCGAGGCGTGGATTGCCCAGTTGGCCAACTATGCACTGGTCGCCGTCTTGAGCACGCTAGTGGCAAGCCTGATGCTCCAGGTGGTTTCTTCCTATGCCACCCAGACGGCTGCCCGCGGTGCAGCCATCGTGACCGTAGACGCATTGAACATGGTTCTCTGCGCCTCGCTGGTGCTTCTGATCATGCGCCAGGTCATGCCCATTGCTGCCGGGCTCGCGAGCGGGATCGCGCTCAGTTCGTTCGGCTTCGTCAGCGGCTTGGCGCGGTGGGCAATGGGCGGTGCCAAACGCACCAGCTACGAATTCAGCCGCGGCGTCCTCGACGGCCTGCGGCGAGAGCCGGGCAGTCGCTGGGATTCGTTCCGCCGCCTGGCGGGCAATCGCGTCGGCGCAGGCGTGGCCTCCATCGGCCAAATCGGAACTTCGCGCCGCGGCGGCACCGTGCTTCCAAGAGAGCAAGTCATGCCGAACCACTCGCGCAATCGCTAGCGGCGGAGCGTCCGAATGAAGCCATCGACCGCGCTCTCCCTGCTGGCGTTGCTCCTCGCGGCCTGCGGCACTCGCCCGCCCATGCCGCCGGAGTGCGAAGGCCCCCTCACACCGATCAACGCCTCGGCGGGTGCTTCCAACTCAGGAGCGGTCCATGCACCGGGACGCCGCTCTTGAAAACTACCTGCTCGAGGCCCGGAGCTGGGAGCTCGACCGCGCGCGTCGGGCGGAGCGCTCAGCCAGGCTCGCCTGGATCGTCGCCGCAGTGGCGGCTGTCGTCGCGGTGCTCGCAGTCGCTGCCGTCAGCGGCCTCACGCCGCTGAAGCAGCCCGTTCCCGTTCTCATCCGCGTCGACAGCAGCAGCGGGATCGTCGACATCGTTCCCACTTACGAAGGCACGACCGACATCGAGCAGGTGGTGACGCGCAACCTGCTGCAGAACTACGTGATCGCTCGCGAGCGCTACTTCTACGGCACCGCCGAAGCCGACTACGAATTGATCGCTTCGCAGAATTCGCCGCGCCTCAACCAGGAGTGGGCGGCCCTGTGGGCCGCCAACAACCCGGCCTCGCCGCTGAACGTCTACAAGGACGGCACGACCATCCGCACGCAGGTGCGCTCGGTCAGCTTCCTCAAGCTGGAAAGCGGCAAGGACAAGCTGGCCCAGGTCCGCTTCACCCGCGCCATGCGCGCGGGCGGCACCGGGGAGGAGCAGGCGAGCCACTGGGTCTCCACGATCGAGTTCGCTTATGTCCAGCCGTCGAAGGACGACAAGATGCGCTCGCTCAACCCGCTGGGCTTTCGCGTCGTGGAGTACCGCCGTGAGCCCGAGGTCGCCGCCGCGGGCGTTGCGCCAAGCAGGCAGGATGCGCGATGAGGCCCCAAGGCGCCCACCGCACGTTTCCGTTCGCCATCGGATTGGCGGCGAGTCTGGCGCTCACTGCGTCCTTCGCCCATGCTGCGACCGTGCCCCCGGCCGGCAAGGTCGACGCGCGGGTGCGGGTGGTCGCCTACAACCCTGACGACGTCATCATGTTGCAGGGCTACGTCGGCTACCAGATCCATCTGCAGTTCGCCGAAGGCGAGGAGTTCGTGAACCTGGGTTCCGGCGACAACGGCGCCTTCGATGTCGGCGCCGAGCGCAACCACTTCTTCATCAAGCCCAGGGAGGCGCGCGCCTCGACCAACCTCACCGTCCTCACCAACCGGCGGGCCTACCACTTCGACTATGTCGTCTCCGCCACCGCCCCCACGGGCGCGGCCGCCAGGCGCATGGTGTATTCGGTGCGCTTCAGCTACCCGGCGGACGAGGCCCGCGCCGCGGCAGCGGATCGGGAGCGCCGCCGAACCGAAGCGCGCATGAGCCGGGGGACGGCCGAGCGGCCGCGCAACACCGACTACTGGTTCTGCGGCAGCGAGTCGCTCAAGCCCATGAGCGCGTATGACGACGGGGTCCACACCCGGCTGCGTTTCCAGGCGCGCTCCGAGTTCCCGGCCATGTTCGTCCAGAACGATGACGGGTCCGAGTCGCTCTTGAACTTCAACGTCGATGACGACGAGGTCGTCATCCACCGCGTGGCGCGCCGCTTCGTGCTGCGCCGGGGCAAGCTGGTCGGCTGCGTCGTCAACCAGTCCTTCGCCGGCGGCGGCGCGCGCACCCCGGCCCACACCAACGCGCCAGGCGTGCAGCGCATCACCTCGGGAGACGGGCCATGACCTGGCTGGATCGGACTCGCCGCGGCTCCCAGGCGAATCGGACGGAGGATGACGACACACCCGACATCGATCCGGACACCGGAGAGGTCCTGTCCGCGCGCCGAGCCGCAGACTCCGGAAATGAGGCATCCCGAGCGGCGGCCGAGAGCACCACGATCCAGGGCGAGCGCGCCATCCCATCGGTCAATCGCGAGCGCTCCATCCAGTCACGCATCAGCGGCGCCCTGGCGCTGGCCACGATCGTCTTGTTGGGCGCCGGCTTCCTGTTCTGGTACTACAACACGCAGTACACCAAGACCCGCGAGGCCGAGGAGGCCGCGAGAAAGGCGGCTGCGGCACGCGCCGGCGGCGAGATGAAAGTGCCACCGCTCGGACGGATCGAGCCGCCGAGGGCGCCGCTGGACCCGACACCGGTCTCCACCAACCCGGCCCCGCCGCCGCCTCCTGGGACGGCGAACACCGCCAACGCGGGCCCGCCGCAGAAGACGCCCGAGCAGTTGGCGCTGGAACGACAACTGGGCATCCCTGTGCTTCGACGTGCGCAAACGGCACAACCGGCAGGCGCGTCAACACCCTACATGTCTGCGGAAGCCGCAACGCTGCCTGGCGCCGTCCCAGGCATGGCGCAGCTGCTCGGCGCGCTGCAGGTGCCCAGTGCGACCACGGCGGCCTCTACCGGCAGCAGCCTCGCCACCAGCCTCCGGCCAACACCCACCCCGGCGGTCGCCGCCCAGACCCTGCCCACACGCCGCATGCTGCTGCCCAAGGGCGCCTTCATCGACTGCACCCTGGAAACCGCGATCGATTCCACCTACGAGGGCATGACCACCTGCATCGGCGCCAGCGACATCTATGGCGCCGACGGCAAGGTCGTCCTGCTGGAGCGTGGCACCAAGTACGTCGGCGAGCAGCGCGGAACGCCGCGCCAGGGGCAGGGACGGGTCTTCGTCGTGTGGAACGAGGCCCGCACGCCCACCGGGGTCGTGGTCCAGCTGGCCTCCCCCGGCACCGACGAGCTGGGGCGCAACGGCCTGCCGGGCTTCGTCGACACCCACTTCTGGGACCGCTTCGGTGCCGCGATCCTGATCTCGGTGATCGACGGCACGATGCAGGCCATCGCCGCCCACCAGCAAAGCGGCACCAACGTCGGCAGCGGCGGCGGCGTGGTGCTCGGCCCCCAGGGCAGCCGCGACGTCATCACGGAGGTGCTGCGCAGCACCGTCTCGATCCCACCCACCGTCATCAAGAACCAGGGCGAGCGCATCCAGATCCTGGTGGCACGCGACGTGGACTTCAGGAGCGTCTATGCGCTTCGAACCGACCCAGCCACCCCTTGAGCGCGAGCCCGGCACCGCAACCGGCAGTGGGCTGCCGGCGAGTCGGCCCGCGCCCGATGCTGCGTCTGCAGAGCCGCCCTCGTCCCCCTCGTCCCTTGCGCTTTTTCTGGGTCCGCTCAGTCGGCTGCTGGACGATCCCGAGGTCACTGAGATCTGCATCAACGAGCCGGGCGTGGCCTTCGTGGAGCGGCAGTCCGGTTGGGTGCGCCAGGAACTGCCCTTCGCCAGCTTCGACTGGTGCCTGTCCATCGCCAAGCTCGTGGCCAACTTCACGCGCCAGCGCATCTCGGCCAACGAGCCCCTCTTGTCCGCCACCCTGCCCGGCGGCGAGCGGATCCAGATCGTGCTGCCACCCGCCACCCTGGACCGGACCGTCTCGATCACGATCCGGCGTCCATCCCACGCCCTCTGGACCCTCGAGGATCTGGAGAACCTGCGCATCTTCGAGCCGACGCGCAGCGTGCCCGCCACCCCGACGCGACAACCCGACCTGGAGCACCTGTCGCCGGAAGACCGGGAGCTGACGGGGCTGCTCGCGCGCAGGCAGTTCGTGTCCTTCCTGCGCCGCGCCGTCCGGCTGCGCAAGAACATCCTTCTGTCCGGCGCCACCGGCTCCGGCAAGACCACCGTCAGCAAGGCGCTGATCCTCGAGGTGCCTTGCGAGGACCGTCTCATCACCATTGAGGACGTGAAGGAGCTGTCGCTGCGCAACCAGCCCAACCACGTGCGGCTCTTCTACTCGCAAGGCGCCCAGGGGCAGGCCGAGGTCACGCCCGGCCAGCTGCTGGCCAGTGCCAAGCGGCAGCGCCCCGACCGGGTGTTCGTGTCCGAGCTGCGCACCGGCGAAGAGGTCTACGACTACCTGGTGTCCGTGAACACGGGCCATCCGGGCTCGATCACCAGCGTGCACGCGGACAGCGCGGAGATGGCCTTCGTGGCGCTGGCGCAGCTGATGAAGCGCAGCCAGGCCGGCCAGGGCATGAGCACGCGCGAAGGCGTGGAACTGGCCCAGCTGAGCGTGGACATCGTCGTGCAGTGCGCGAGAGATCGGCACGATGGCCGGCAGCGACGCATCGTGCGGGAGATCTGGTATGACCCGGGCACCAAGCTCCGAGGGCTTGCCTAGCCCCTTTAAGATCGCGGTCGCGCTGCTGGTGGCGGCGGTGGTCGGCCTGTACGTCGCCGGCTATGCCTTCCTGATGGCCATGAAGCTGCCGCCGCAGCATGCAACGCTGTTGACCATCCATCAGTACTGGGAAGCCTACGGCGACCGGCCCGACGTTCGTCGCACTCTCATTGCGACGCTGGTCGGCTCCCAGGGGATGATGGTGGGGCTGGTGGGCTTCGCAATGCTGCCCCGGCGTCGACCCCTGCATGGCGATGCCCGCTTCGCCAGCCGGCGCGAGATCGAGAAAGCGGGCCTGCTCAACGAGAACGGCATCATCCTCGGACGTCTGGGTCGCCGCTATCTGGTCCTGCCCGGCCAGCAGGGCGTCGAGCTCGAAGCGCCGCCTCGCAGCGGCAAAGGCGTCGGCGTCGTCATCCCCAATCTGCTGAACTGGCCCGGCTCCGCCATCGTCAGCGACATCAAGGGAGAAAACTTCCTGCGCACGGCGGGCTTCCGCCACACCCATGGGCAGGAGGTTCACCTGTTCGATCCTCTCTCCGAGCGCGAGTGCTCGGCGCGCTGGAATCCGCTGGGCTACGTGTCCGAGCTGCCCTACCGCTGCATCGACGACCTGCAGCGCATCGGCACCATGCTGTTTCCCGACCCGCAGGCCGGTGACCCCTTCTGGAGCTCCTCGGCTCGGTCTCTGTTCCTGGGCATCGCGCTCTATCTCTTCGAGACCGAGGGCGCCACGCGCACCCTGGGCGAGGTGCTGCGCCAGGGCATGGCCAGCGACGCCGAGGGCTTCCAGAAGCACTGGAAGCGCGTGATCGACGCCTGCGAGCGCGCCGGCTATCCCTTGTCGCAGGAGGCGGTGCAGAGCCTTTACGACGTGATCGACCTGGCGCCGACCACGGCCTCGAGCATCCGCAAGACCTTCACCAGCCGGCTGGACCTGTGGCTCAACCCGATGATCGACGCGGCCACGTCGGCCAACGACTTCGACCTGCGCGAACTGCGCAAGCGCCCGATCTCCATCTACGTCCAGATCAACCCGGACAACATCGCCCGGCTGCAGCCGCTGCTGAACCTGTTCTTCCAGCAGGCGATCGGCCTGCAGACGCGCGAGCTGCCGGAGAACAACCCGCAACTGCGCCACCAGGTGCTGCTGATGCTCGACGAGTTCCCGGCGCTCGGGCGCATCCCCGTCATCGCCGAATCCACGGCCTTCCTGCCCGGCTACAACGTGCGCACCGTCGTCATCGTGCAGTCCAACTCGCAGCTGATCGAGAAGTACGGCGTCGAGGGCGCCAAGTCGATCCGCAAGATGCTGGCCGCTCGCATCGTCTTCCCGCCGAAGGAGTACGAGGACGCGGAGGCGATCTCGCGCGAGCTGGGGACCTACACCGTGCAGCAGAAGAACGTGAGCCGCCCGATGTGGGGTGGCATGGGCGGTGGGGGCAAGGCGCCGACGGTGAGCATCAGCGAACAGCCGCGCCGCCTGCTGCTGCCGCAGGAGGTGAAGGAATTGGGTGCGAATCGGATGATCCTGTTCTACGAGGGCCTGCGCCCCGTGCTGGCGCACCGCGTCTGCTACTTCAGCGACAGGTTCTTCGCCAAGCGTGAGCTGCCCCCACCCTCAGTTCCGAAGCTGGACGTGGACAGGTCCAGTCGCGTCATCGCGACGGCTCGGGCAGCGACGCCCGGTGACGAAGACGACGCCGCAGGCACGAATCCCGGATCCATTACCAACGCCACGCCACCAGGCGGTGGCTCCGCACTGACGAGAGAGGGCAGCACCATGGCCAGCGATGTCCTGAACGACGACTTGAAGCTGGACGACTTCTCGTTCGACTTCGACGACGTGGAGATTCCCACCGAGAAGCTCAGCGATGAGGACATGAAGCGCCGGGCCGATGAGTTCATGGCGCGACTCCTGGACTGAAGTCGCATCGATGAGCGCCGATGACCCGAAGCGCCACCCATCACGCACGCACCCGAAAGGAGCCGCGATGTCCACAACCCACCCTCCCGAACACCCTTCGAATGGCACCGCAAGCACCGCCCCTGGGGACTTCGCCGGTTCCGTCCAAGGGGATGCACCTCCCGCGGGCCACGGCCGTCTCCGCGTGCCCGACGCCATCGAGCGCCGCTACCTGCACGTGGATGATCGCTACTTCTTCCCGGACCGCACCCTCGCCTTCATCGACGACGGCGACCGCATCCGCGTGCGAACCGAGAACCGCGAGGTGCTGCACAGCGTCGTCGCGATCGCGGAAGCGCGCGGCTGGCGGGTGATCGAACTCAAGGGCCGCGAGACCTTCCGCCAGGGCATGTGGCGCGAAGCGGCGTTGCGCGGCATCGAGGCCCGAGGCTACGAGCCGACCCCGGCTGAAATCCTCCAGGTGCAGCGCGCGCTGAAGCAGTGGCGGCCATCGCACGAGACGGGACAGGGTCCGAGGGCGCAAGCGGCGTCGCTGGACCGCGAAGCAGCGACCGCGCGCGAAGGCTCCGCGCCCGCCGAGCCCGCCGGCATTGCCGGTGGCCATTCGCCCCAGGCAGTGCAAGACAGTCGATCGCTGCGCGAAGGCCCGAGACCGCCCGTCACCGGCATGCTGGTGGCGGCGGCCGCCGCGCCATACCAGTTCGATCCGGCGCAACGCATGTCCTTCTACGTGACGGTTCGCACCGAAGTCGGCGATCGCACCCTCTGGGGTGCGGACCTCGAGCGTGCGCTTGCCGAGTCGGCCTCGCAGCCGCGCATCGGCGACGCCGTGGTGCTTACGCAGCACGGCACCCGTCCGGTCAACGTCCGCGTGCCCGCCCGCAATGCAGAAGGCGAACTGGTGGGCGAGAAGAAGATCGTCGCGCAGCGCGCCCGGTGGAGCATCGAGACACCGGATCACCTCCGCGCGATGGAACGCCGCGCCACGCTCGTGCGCAGCGGAGAACTCCTGTCCGACACGGCCCTCGGCCAGCACCCGGAGCTGGCCACGGCGGCGGCGGGCCTCAAGCTGGCCGAACAGTACGCCCAGCGCGTCACGACCGACCCAGCCTCCCAGCAGCGCCTGGTGCAGCTGATTCGCGAGCGGATGGCCGATGCGCTGGAGCAGGGCCGCTCGATCCATCTCCCGGATCGCCGCATGCACCCCGCGCCGATGCAGGTGCGCCAGCGCACGGGCCGAGGCCGCGAGGAGCTGAGCCATGAGCGCTTCTAGCCTTCGTTGGGCGCCAGGACTGAAGTTCGCGGCCCTGGCAGCAAGCCTCGCGTTCGCGCTGATGGTGCCTCGCGCCGGTCTTGCACAACTGGCGCCGCCTGCGCCCGCCTCCACACAGGCCGCCTCGTACGCGGCCGCGTTCACGCCCGGACAGGCCCTGCCCCTGGTACTGGACACCATCCGGGGCGCCCGCTCGACGCTGCTGGTCGCGGCCTACTCCTTCACCAGCCGGCCGGTCGCCACTGCTTTGCGAGACGCGCAGCGACGCGGCGTCAAGGTCTTCGTGGTGGTCGATGCCGGCGAAGCGGACAAAGCCTACTCCGCCGCCCGCTTCCTGGCCAACGAACGGGTGCCGGTGCGCACCAACGCCCGCCATGCGCTGCAGCACAACAAGTTCATCGTGGCGGACGGCACGGCCGTGCAGACCGGCAGCTTCAACTACACGTCGTCGGCCGCCGAGCGCAATGCAGAGAACGTGCTGGTCGTGCGCAACGCGCCGGCGCTCGCCGCGCAGTACGGCGCAGAGTGGCGACGGCTGTGGGACGAAGGCACCGAGCTGCCGCCCGCGTATTGATTCATGAAAGGTCCACGCGCCCCCACTGCCAAGGCTCCAAGGCTGCAGCCGCCCGCGCGCGGGAAACCCCAGGCGTCGATGAATGCCTGGTCGATCTCGAACGGCTCGCTGGAAGCGCTCAAATGGGTCGGCCTGGTGCTCATGACGGGCGACCACGTCAACAAGTACCTGCTGCATGAGGCGAGTCCGGCCCTCTACGCGCTGGGACGCATGGTGGTGCCGCTCTTCGGCTTCGTGCTCATGGCCAACCTGGCGCGGCCCGGGGCGCTCAAGGCCGGCGTCCACCTGCGCGTCATGCAGCGTCTGGCAATCTTTGCACTGCTGGCCACACCGGCCTTCGTCCAGCTGGTGGGCTGGTGGCCGTTGAACATCCTGGCCACGCTCTTGCTGGCGACGCTGATCGTCTGGCTGCTGGAGCGGGGCGGGAGGATCCACCGCTGCGCGGCGCTGATCGCCTTCGTCTTCGGTGGCGCGATGGTGGAGTTCTGGTGGCCGGCGCTGCTCTGCTGCCTGGGCGCCTGGGCATTCCTGCGCAGCCCCAGCGCGCTTCGGCTGCTGCTATGGGCCTCGGCGACAGCGTCACTCGCCGTCATCAACGGCAACTTCGCCGCCTTGGCCGCCCTGCCCTTGATCTGGGGCGCGAGTCAGGTCGACATTCCAATGGCGCGCAAGCGCTGGGTCTTCTACGCCTTCTATCCAGCGCACCTCACGCTGATCGCACTCGTGCAGCAGCTGATGTGAACGCCCCGGATGGTGGGCGCGACGAGCCGGTGGCGGGCTGAGCTCCGTAGCGGCCCCGGCTTCAAGCTAGGGAATCGATCTCGCGGGTGCGGCATGGGGGGCTGCTATAACTCGCGGTCGAATGGACAGCCTGAACCTTCACCTCCGCATCGACCGTGCCATCGCGGAAAAAGCCATGAAGATGGCCCACGCACGCGGCTTGGAGCTGCCGGACGCGATCCGCATGATGCTCGCCAAGGCGGTGCGCATCGGGGACTTTTCCATCGACGAGGAGTGGCCGCAGGTCCACCAGGTGGCGGAGTCCACCCGGCCCTACTTCACCTACGACGAGCGGCAATGGAACTCGATGAAGACCGTGCTGGACGCCGAACTCGCGCTGGCACTGGTGGACCAGTACATCGCCGCGCACACGCTGCTGATCGAGGACCTGGCGGCAGCCGCCGATCCCGACGCCGGGGAGATCGCGCGCCTGAAGCAGGAGCGTGAGGATGCGCGCAAGATCCTTGCGGTCCTGGATCCCAGCGATGCGAATGCGATCCGTGACATCCTTTCCCGCTTCGGTGGCCCCAGCGATGCTGACTCGCCAGAGGCTCAGGCATGACGCGGGCGCCCTCCCCTGCTCCGGCGTCGGGGCCCTGCGCCGTGTCCGAACGAGAGCTTCGCCGGCTGTACGAGCGTTGCGTCGCGCCCAACCTGCTCGCCGGCGCTCAAACTGCCGATCGGCCGGTCGCCATGATCGTCGCCGGGCAGCCCGGCGCAGGCGTTAGCTACGCCGCGGTGCAACTCAGAAAACAATTGATCGAGACCGTGGCGACCTCCGTCCATGTCTCCATGAACCGGCTGCGCGCCTACCACCCCGCCTGGGCGGCCGGAGGCGACATCCCGCCGATGGCTGCTGCCCGCATCGCCAGCGACTGCAAGACCTGGTTCGACAACCTCGTCGAGGAGGTTCAGAAGAAGCGCTTGAACCTCGTCGCCGAAATCGAGACCGTGGACGTCAAGGCGGTACCGAAGCTTGCTTCCGAACTCCGGCACAACGGCTATATCGTCCAGGCCGTCTTTGTGGCGGCGTCCCGTGAAGAGAGCCGCTTGGCCATGGTGGCAGGGTACGAGATGCGCCGCCGGGCTGGCTTGGCGGTCGAACAACCGTCCGTGCAGAACCACGAACTGGCATTCGGGAACGTCAGGGCCTTGATGGGCGCGATGGAGCACCGTCTTGCGGTGGACGGCCTGCGCGTGATTGGCCACGACGGTGCGCAGATCTACGAGAGCCGGGTCATCGGCGGCGACATCAACCGCGCGCCCCGCGCGCAGGAGACGCTGGATGTGCTGCTGGACAAGCCTCGATCACCCAGGGAACTGGTCCAGTTCGCGATGCGCTGGGAGACGCTGGTCCAGCGCCTGGCCAACGACCCGGGGGTGCCGCGCGATGTGGCCAGCCAGACGCTGACCTGGCGCAACGAGGCCGTGGCGCGCTGCGAGCGCGATCCGGCCGCTGCCCAGATGCTGCAGTGGGCACGCGAGGCAGGCGCCTTCCGGGCGATGAACCGCTTCGAATTCGAAAAGGAGTTCCCGCACCACGCCCGCGCCGTCGCTTCCCTGGGCCTGGCGGTCATCGAGGCCGAGAAGTACGGCGGCGAGGAAGCCAAACGGCTGCTTTTTCACGCGCGCGAGAACATCGCGCAGCGCATCGAGCGCGGCGACATGGCGCGGATCGCGGCGCGCGAGAAGGCGCAGGAGCAGAAATCGAGGGAGCTGCTGCCGAAGGAACCGCCCACGCGCTGAAATTTGCGGAGCCCGCGTCAGGAGTAAGGCTGGTTACGCCAGGCCCGTCGACGAGAAACACAAGGTACTTCCTGCAACTGAACATGCCGTAATGTGGACCGCAGCAGGACCGAGGGGTGGTAGGAAGGCCGGCCGGTTGCTGCCGGATCGACGCCTTCGAAGCCCAGTGCCTAGAGGTCCAACTCCTCGACGAACGCATCGACGACCCGCACCGGGTTGTCTTCGCCGATATAGTCGTCAAGGCACTCTCGCAGCAGAGTGACCTGATGACGGTCCTCGCCTTCGATGAATCGCTTCATGTGGCTGCCCTTCAGTAGCGTTGCCACAATCTAGGCGAGCACCTTCACCTATTCAACCAGTTTTCACACGGCCTCGGCCAGGAGGAGACAGCCGAGCGAGCAGCGGAAAGCAGACCTTGCAGCCTCGGTCGTCATGACCAGAACGGGTCGCGCAGCTTGAGTGTCGTCCGTTGTTGGAGGCCAGAGACCGCTGCTGCGAGGCGGCTGACCCCTTCTTCGATTGCAGCAAGTTCCAGCAGCGCATAGCCCATGACCAGCCCAGCCGACCTGTGCGGCTGTCTCGTGCGAGCACCCGGGTGAAAGAGCGGGCCGAGGGGATAGACGCGCACGCCACGTTCGCGCGCTGCCTGGATCAATGCTGGCTCTGCCTTCGCTGGTAAGCCAGGAAACCAGGCCACCAGATGCAAGCCACTGGCAGTGCCTTCGACCTTGACGTTCTCGCCGATGTGTCTCATCAGCGCATCGACGAGTGCATGCTGGCGCGCCTGCTGGAGCCGGCGCATGCGTCGGACATGGCGGTCGTAGCTGCCGTCTTCCAGCAGCCGGGCCAGTGCTCTCTGAACCCCCGTCGCCGCATGCCTGTCGGCCACCCGCTTCGCCGCCGTGAACGTGTCCACCAAGCCAAGTGGCAGCACCATGTAGCCCAGCCGAAGCTGAGGCGACAACGTCTTCGAAAACGTGCCAACGTGAATCACGCAGCCGCGGCTGTCCAGCGACTGCAGCGTGGCTTCTGGCCGGACGGAGTAGCGGTACTCGCTGTCGTAGTCGTCCTCGATGATCCACGCGTGTCGTTCGGCAGCCCAGGCCAGAAGCGCGCGCCGTCGCGCGATCGGCAGGAACGACCCCAGCGGGAACTGGTGGGTGGGCGTCACATAGGCCAGTTGAGCCGGTCCCAGCTTGTCGAGTCGATCGGTCCGCAGGCCGTGCTCGTCCACATCCACGCACAGCAGCTTCGCCCCGCAGGCCTCGAACGCGTTGTGCGCCATCCGGTAGCCGGGGTTCTCGACGACCACACCGTCACCCGGGTCGACCAGCAGGCGCGCGCAGAGATCCAGTGCCTGCTGCGAGCGTTCACGATCATGATCTGCTCCACCGCGCACGACAGGCCTCGCGTCTGGCTCAGATGGCCCTGGAGCGCTCGGCGCAATTCGAGGTTGCCGCGGGGGTCTTCGTACTCCAGGCGCTTGATGCGCTGTCGCTCCACGGCGCGCAGCGCCTTCATCCAGGTCAGCGTCGGGAAGTCGCCGCCGGCCAGCGGTCCGTACACGAAATCGATCTCGGAAGCGGCCGTCGGTCCCGCATCGCCGATTCCCAGGGCCGCGATGCGGCGGCCAACGGCGGAGAGCCGGCCCGCTTGTTGGCCAGCGGCTCCGCGGTCCATGCGTGGATGACGGCCGCGGCCGATGGCGGACGGAGTCGCAGCCCCTGCGGACACCCGGCTGGCTGCGCCGGGACGGGTCTCGATGAAGCCGTCGGCGGCCAACTGCTCGTAGACCAGCGACACGGTGCCTCTGGACAGGCCGCGTTCAGCGGCGAACGAGCGCGTCGAAGGCAACGGGGCGCCAGCGGCATAAGTGCCGTCTGCGATTCGGGTGCGGATCTCCTCGTACAGAGCCCGGCTCAGCCCGCGCCGGCCCTCTTCGTCGATCGACTTCATACCGAACTGGTCCAGTGAGATTGGCAGGAACTGGCTATTTTCTCAAAGCCGGCCAGGATGCACAGTGTTGTCCTGAGCCACGCCCATCAGCCCATCGCATTCCTCTCAGGCGCAACATGTACCTACCGCAGCAGTTTGCCGAGCCACGAGTCGAAGAACTCCACCGCATCGTCCGGGACAACTCGCTGGGCATGCTGGTCCGAAACACCGGTGCAGGCCTGGAAGCCGACCACCTGCCGTTCCTGCTCGACGCCGATCGCGGCGCCAGCGGAACATTGATCGCTCACGTTGCGCGTTCGAACCAGGTCTGGCGCTACATCAAGGACGGCGACGAGGTGCTCGTCGTCTTCCGAGGGGTGCAAGGCTACATCTCGCCGAACTGGTATCCCGGCAAGCACGAGACACACCGCCGAGTGCCCACCTGGAACTACGAGGTGGTCCACGCGCACGGAACGATCCATGTGCGCGACGACGAAAAGTTCGTCCGCGGCATCGTGGCCCGCCTGACGCGCGAGCATGAAGCCGACCAACCCGTGCCGTGGAAGATGGGCGACGCACCGGCCGACTACTTGTCCGAGCAGCTCAGGCACATCGTCGGCATCGAGATCCACCTGACTCGCCTGGACTGCAAACGCAAGCTCAACCAGCACCACGAGCGGCGTGACCGGGAGGGCGCCATCCAAGGCCTCGAATCGCGCGGAAACAACGGTCTGGCGCAAGCCATGCGCGACACGGCGAAGCCCTCGCCATGACGACGTACAGGCTCCACTGCTTCAAGGAATCGGGGAACTCGTACAAGGTCGCCCTGGCGCTGGCCATTGCCGGCGTCACTTGGGAGAAGGTGGCGGTCGACTACTTCGACGGCCAGACGCGGCAACCCGGCTGGCGGTCCGAGACCAACGAGATGGGTGAGGTCCCGGTCCTGGAGATCGACGGCCGCAGGATGACCCAGTCCGGCGTCATCCTCCTGCACATTGCCGAGCAGTTCGACGGCCTACATGTCGAGGCGAGCGAGCGCAACGAGGTTCTTCGCTGGTTGCTGTTCGACAACCACAAGTTCACCGCCAACCTGGCCAGCTACCGCTGGCTGCGCACCTTCGCCAAGCCTGCGCCGCACGAGGCCGTGCTCGCCTACATGCGGCAGTGCACCGTGGCGGCACTCGACATCGTCGACCGCCACTTGGCGGACAGCACCTTTATCGTCGGCAACCGGCTGACGGTTGCCGACCTCTCGATGGTCGGCTACGTTTACTACCCAGCGGACGAACTGGGCTTCGATTTGCGTGCCGAGTACCCTCGCGTCGGCGCGTGGATGGACCGGGTGGCCCAGACGACCGGCTGGCGCGGGCCCTACGAACTGCTGGCCTGACTCAGGAGCCGACACCATGTACAGCGCGACGTTCACGTTCGCCAAGGGCGAGTACGACGACGAATTCCATCAGCGAGACCAGGCCATCGCAGAGATCGCCAAGTCGATTCCGGGCTACCTGGGCGAAGAGGCCTGGGAGAACACGGCCTCGGGGCTGATCTCGACGGTGTATTACTGGGAAACGCTGGAAGCGCTGCACCAGCTCATCGAGCATCCCAAGCACCAGGCCGCGAAGCAGCTGCAAGGCAGGTGGTTGCAGGGCTACCACGTCACCGTCGCGCAGGTGCTGAGGAGCTATGGCGATGGCGGCATTTCGCATCCTCTGGCCGGGGCACGGCCCGGACACCAGGGTGCCCAGTCGAGCGGCCCGCTGCGCTCGAATCCAGCCAGCGAAGGCTGACCACAGAAGGAACGGGATATCCGCATGGCATGGGTGTTGTTGATCATCGCCGGCCTCCTAGAGGTCGGCTGGGCCATCGGTTTGAAGTACACGGAGGGGTTCACACGGTTGTGGCCCAGTGTCTGCACGATCGCAGCCATGGTCCTCAGCGTCGTGCTGCTCGGGATCGCAATGAAGTCGCTGCCAGTCGGGACGTCCTATGCGGTCTGAGTTGGCGTCGGCGCGGTCGGCACGGCGATCCTGGGCATGGTGCTGTTCGGCGAGCCCGCCAGCGCGGGGTGTCTGGCGAGCCTGGGTCTCATCGTCGCGGGCATCGTCGGGCTCAAGCTGGCCAGCACCTGCGCCGCCAGGTCTCCATGCAGTTGCACATCACGAACACACGAACATGAATCAGCATCCCAAAGACCTGAAGCTCGAATCCTGGCTGGTCACCGCGGGTCGTTCCTCTGAGCTGGGCGCACCTCTGAATGTGCCGCTCGTTCCCGCGTCGAACTTCATCATCGGGCGAGGGCGCGAATACTCGCGCGACGATGGCACGCCGACGTGGGAAGCGCTGGAGGAGGTCGTCGGCGGCCTGGAATCTGGCAGGGCCGTCGCGTTTGCGTCCGGCATGGCGGCAATTGCCGCCGTGTTCGATCAGCTCCCGGCTGGCTCGACCGTGGTTCTGCCCGACGACTGCTATCAAGGCGTTGCCGGCCTGGCCTCCGCCGGGGCGGAGCGGGGACGGTGGACTGTACGGCGCGTGGCGCTGCACGACACGGCCGGCTGGATCGATGCGTGCAAGACGGCCGACCTGGTGTGGCTTGAATCACCGTCGAATCCGCTGCTTGGCGTGGCCGACCTGGAGGCGATCTGCGCCGCGCCGCGCAAGGCCGGTGCCGTCGTGGCTGTAGACAACACCTTCGCAACGCCCTTGAACCAGCGACCGCTGGAGTTTGGCGCGACGGTGTCACTGCAGTCAGCGACCAAGTTCATCGGGGGCCACTCCGATCTGCTCGCTGGCGTGGCGACAACGAAGGATGAAGCGTTCTGGCACGCACTCAAGAAGTCGCGCGAGCTGACCGGGGCGACACCGGGCACGCTGGAGTGCTTCCTGGCAGTTCGAGGTGCCAGGACCATGGCTTTGCGGCTGCAGCGCGCCCAAGCGTCAGCCATGGCGCTGGCAGACCGGTTGCAGGCGCACCCCGCGGTCGAACTGGCGCGCTATCCGGGCCTGGCCTCGCACCCGACGCACGCCACGGCCAAGCGTGTGCTCAAAGGCTACGGCACGATCATCTCTTTCGATGTGCGTGGTGGCGCCGAGGCCGCCGACGCGGTCTGTCGCAACGTCGGGCTCATTCGACATGCCACCAGTCTGGGCGCGGTCGAATCGACAATGGAGCGCCGCGCGGCGATCGCCGGTCAAGACCACCTGCCGCCGTCGCTGCTGCGGCTGAGTGTCGGGATCGAGGATGTCGAGGACCTGTGGAAGGACCTCGACGCGGCGCTCCGCAGCGCTCGCGCTTGAGAAACCTCGCCGGTGGCGCCGACTCGCCGTCGAAGGTCTGCTTCCTGCGTCGGCGTCTGTCTGCAACGGTCTAGGGTTGTCCAAAACCTGCCCTCAAGCCGTTGTCGTGCCGCCGCCTGTGCGCCCGAAGGGCAGGTGTCGGACAACCCTTCACCTCAGCGGCTCTTTCTTCGACGGGTCAACTGTGCCTTTCTGTCTGGCCTCAACCGGACACTTCCAGATGGACCGGCTTCATCTCACTCGATCGCGACCTTGGCATCCTTGACGAGCTTGGAGTACTTGGTCGTGTCGTCCTTGATCTGAGTTGCCATCTGAGCGGGCGTGTCGCCCACAGACTCGGCGCCGATCTCTTCCATGCGCTTCTTGAACTCGGGCGACCGGATGATCTTCACCATCTCGGCGTTGAGCTTCGCGACTACTTCCTTGGGCGTCGCGGCCGGTGCCAGGATGCCGAACCAGGTGCCCTGATTGAAGTCTTTGATGCCGGCTTCTGCCAGCGTTGGCACGTCGGGCAATGTGCTCGACCGCTTGGCGGTGGTCACCGCCAATGCACGCAGCTTGCCGGCCTTGATGTGCTGCACCAGAGGCGTCAGCGTGTCGAACGACATGTCGACCTGGCCACCGAGCAGGTCGGTGGTCAGCGGCGCACTGCCCTTGTAGGGCACGTGGAGCAGTTCCACGCCTGCGATACTTGAGAATTGCGTGCCGATCAGGTGCTGCACCGTGCCGTTGCCGTTCGAGCCATACGACAGCTTGCCGGGCGAAGCCTTTGCCAGCGCAACCAGGCTCTTGACGTCGGTGGCCTGAGACTTGGCATTGACCACCAGCACGTTGGGCACCAGAGCCACCGTGATGATGGGCGCGAAGCTCTTCTCGAAGTCATAGGGCAGCTTCTTGTAGACGCTGGTGGCGATCGTGTGGTGCACCGCGCCCATGAGCAACGTATAGCCGTCCGGCTTGGCCTTGGACACGTAGTCCGCACCGACAGTCGCGCCGGCACCCGGTTTGCTCTCGACAACCACCGGCTGGCCGAGGCTTTGTGACAGCGGCGTGGTGATGGCGCGCGCCAGTGCATCGGAACTGCCGCCGGGTGGAAACGGCACGATCAGGGTGATGGGCTTCACGGGCCAGGCCTGCGCAGCGGCGAGTGATGCGGCGAAGCCGAAGGCGATCGCCGTCAAGGCGGTGCGGGGGCGGAATGTCGAAGTCTTCATGATTGTCTCCTTATGGGTGTGATGCGACTGTAGGCAGCCGCGGGGTGTTCAATGCAGGCCGGAAGTGAATCCGGCGTTAACTTGAATTCAACGATGCAAGCGAGGTCAGGGAAGGCAATGGATGGCCGCACGACCGGCGAACACGGCATCGCGGCCCAGCTCTGCCTCGATAAGGAGCAGCCGGTTGTACTTGGCCATCCGATCCGAGCGGCACAGCGAGCCGGTCTTGATCTGCGTTGCGGCGGTGCACACGCTCAGGTCGGCGATGGTGGTGTCTTCCGTTTCGCCCGAGCGGTGCGAGACCACCGAGGAATATCCGGCCTTGTCGGCCATGGCGATGGCGGCGAGCGTCTCGGTCAGCGTGCCGATCTGGTTCGGCTTGATCAGGATCGAGTTGGCCGCGCCGCGCGCGATGCCTTGCTGCAGGATCTCGGTGTTGGTGACGAACAGGTCGTCCCCGACCAGTTGCACGCGGCGGCCCAGCTTCGCCGTCAGCAGCTCCCAACCGTCCCAATCGTCTTCTGCCATGCCGTCTTCGATGGTCACGATGGGATAGGCATCGACCCAGCGCGCCAGGTAATCGACGAAGCGGGCCGAGTCGAAGCGCCTGGACTCCGACGCCAGTTCGTACTGCCCACCCTTGTGGAACTCGGAACTCGCAACGTCCAGGCCCAGGGCGATGTCCGCTCCGGCCTTGAACCCTGCCTGTTCGATCGCAGCCAGGATGATCTCGATGGCCGCCTCGTTCGACGGCAGGTCGGGCGCGAAGCCGCCTTCGTCCCCCACCGCAGTCGACATGCCGCGGCTCCTGAGCAGGCTCTTCAGCGAGTGGAAGACCTCGACGCCCCAGCGCATCGCTTCGGAGAAGCTGGGCGCGCCCACCGGCACGATCATGAATTCCTGCATGTCGACGTTGTTGTCTGCGTGGGCGCCACCGTTGATGATGTTCATCATCGGCAGTGGGAGCACCGGCTTGCGGGCGCCGCCGATGTGGCGATAGAGCGCCGCGCCGCTGGATGCCGCCGCGGCCTTGGCCGCTGCGAGCGACACCGCGAGGATCGCGTTCGCGCCCAGTCGCGACTTGGTCGAGGTTCCGTCGAGATCGATCATCAGGCGGTCGAGCGCGGCCTGGTCTTCGGCGGCGCGGCCGACCAGCGCCTTGCTCAGCTCGCCGTTGACGTGGCCGACTGCCTTGATGACGCCCTTGCCGAAGTAGCGCTTCGGGTCGCCGTCGCGCAGCTCGATGGCTTCCCGGGCGCCCGTGGAAGCGCCCGAGGGTGACGCAGCGAAGCCCTTGGCGCCGTCCGAGAGCGCCACCTCCGCTGCCACGGTGGGATTGCCACGGGAGTCCAGGATCTCGAAGCCGCGGATGTGTTGGATCGATGGCATGTCTGCTCCCGTTCAGATCTGCGCGATGCGCAGAAGGTTGGTGGTGCCGGAGGTGCCGAAGGGCATGCCGGCCGAGATCACGATGGTTTGCCCGGCGGCGCCGAAGCCTTCCTTCTGCGCGGTCCGGCAGGCGAGTTCGCTCATCTCGGGCACGTCCACCACTTCATGGCAAAGCACGGCGTGGACGCCCCACGCGAGCGCCAGGCGGCGCGCCGTGGCGAGCCGGGGCGTCATGCCGATGATGGGCGCGCGCGGCCGCTCGCGCGCCATGCGCAGCGCCGAGTAGCCCGAGCTGGTGTAGGCGACGGTGGCCGCTGCGTTGAGCAGGCCCGTGATGTCGCGCATCGCGGAGCCGATGGCATCGGCCGTGCGCGCCAGCGGTTCGGCGCGCGAGGAATCGATCGCGGTGCGGTAGTTGGGATCGCTCTCGGTGTGCGCGATGATGCTGCTCATCATCTTCACCGCCTCGACCGGATAGCGCCCGCTGGCCGATTCCGCCGACAGCATGACCGCGTCGGCGCCTTCGTAGATCGCCGTCGCCACGTCCGAGGCCTCGGCCCGCGTGGGCACCGGTGCAGCCACCATCGACTCGAGCATCTGGGTGGCGACGATCACCGGTTTGCCGGCCCGCCGGCAGGCGCGGATGATCCGCTTCTGGATCGAGGGCACCTGCTCAGCGGGCATCTCGACGCCGAGGTCGCCGCGGGCGACCATCACCGCATCCGTCTCGGCCACGATGGCATCGAGCGACGCGATGGCTGCCGGCTTCTCGAGCTTGGCCACGATCCCGGCGCGCCCGCCGATGATGGCGCGCGCTTCGGTAATGTCTTCGGCACGCTGCACGAACGACAGCGCGACCCAGTCGATGCCGAGCGTGAGCCCGTAGTCCAGGTCGGCCCGGTCCTTGGCGGTCATGGCGGAAAGCGGCAGCACCACGCCGGGGACGTTCACGCCCTTGCGGTCCGACAGCTTGCCGCCGTTGATCACGCGCGTTTCGGCGAAATCGCGGCCGAACTTCTGTACCCGCAGCCGCAGACGGCCGTCGTCCAGCAGCAGGTCGGTGCCCGTTTCGAGCGCCGCGAAGATCTCGGGGTGCGGCAGTGCGACGCGCGCCGCGCTGCCGGGCGTCTTCGTGTCCAGGTCGAGCCGGAAGGCCTTGCCTTCGACCAGGTCGACGGGACCATCGGGGAAGGTGCCGATGCGCAGCTTGGGCCCTTGCAGGTCGAGCAGCACGCCGATGGGCCGTCCGCTCTCGCGCTCGACTTCGCGGATCAGGTCGAGGCGTCGCTTGTGATCTTCGTGCGTCCCGTGGCTGAAGTTGAGCCGGAACACATCGGCGCCGGCGTCGAACAGCGCCTGGATGGTCTGCCGCTCGTCGCTTGCCGGGCCGAGGGTCGCGACGATCTTCGCGTGCTTTTCTCTTCGCATCTCAGTTTCTCCTGGGGGCACGCTCGGTGCTGCCGGGACCGGCAGCGATCACGATCGCGCGAAAGTCGTTCACGTTGGTCAGCGTCGGACCGGTCAGCACCGAGTCGCCGAGCGCCTCGAAGAAGCCGTGGCCGTCGTTGTCGTCGAGGCGCTCGCGCGGCCTCAGGCCCTGCGCGCGTGCGCGGGCCAGCGTGTCGGGCGCGAGCAGCGCGCCGGCGATCTCTTCCTGGCCGTCGACCCCGTCGGTATCGCCGGCGAGCGCGTGGATGCCGGGCTCGCCGTTCAACGCAATGCCCAGGGCCAGCAGGAACTCGACGTTGCGCCCGCCGCGGCCGCCTCCGCGCAGGGTGACCGTCGTCTCGCCGCCGGACAGCAGCACGCACGGCGCCGCCACCGGCTGGCCGTGCCGTGCCACCTGCAGCGCGATGCCGGCCAGCGTCCGCGCCACCTCGCGCGCCTCGCCTTCGATCGCATCGCCGAGGATGCAGGCCTCGAGACCCGCGTCGCGGGCGACAGCCGCCGCGGCCTCCAGCGCCATCTGCGGGGTCGCGATGAAGCGGTTTTCGATGGAAGGCAGGCGCGGATCGTCCGCCTTCAGCGTTTCGCCCTCGCCGGTTTCGAGCAGCGCAAGGGCCCGTGACGGCACATCGATCTCGTATCGACGAAGGATTTCCAGTGCGTTAGCGCAGCGCGTGCGGTCGGGCACGGTCGGCCCGGAGGCGATGTCGATGGGATCGTCGCCCGGCACGTCGGACAGCAGCAGATTGACCACGTGTGCCGGATGGCATGCCGCGGCCAGTCGTCCGCCCTTGATGGCCGACAGATGGCGCCGCACGCAGTTCATCTCGCCGATGCTGGCTCCGCTGGCGAGCAAGGCCCGGTTGAGCGTCTGCTTGTCTTCCAGCGTGAGGCCCGGCAACGCCAGCGGCAGCAGCGAGGAGCCGCCGCCGGAGATCAGGCACAGCACCAGGTCGTCGCTGGTGAGACCCCGGACTGTCTCCAGCATGCGAGCTGCGGCGAGCTCGCCGGCCGCATCGGGCACCGGATGCGCAGCTTCGACGATCTCGATGCGCTCACAGGGCACGGCGTAGCCGTAGCGCGTCACGACCAGGCCGCTCAGCGGCCCGTGCCAGTGCACTTCCACGGCTCGGGCCATCGCGGCCGAGGCCTTGCCGGCGCCGATCACCACCAGCCGGCCCTTGGGCGGCGCCGGCAGGTGGCGCGGCACGCACAGCGCGGGCTGGGCAGCGGCGATTGCGGCGTCGAACATGACGCGCAGCATGTTGCGGATGTCTGCGGGATTCATTGCAGCAGCCATCCGATTCAGGCCGCGATCCGCGTGCCGCCGAGCTCGACGCGGATCGGCTTGACGTTGCTTGCCTCGTCGTCGTCGCCTTCGTACAGCTCGTCCAGGTTCTCGGGATCGCTCTTGCCGTCGAGCACCTGCGTCAGTCGATCGCGGTCCACCGCGCCAACCCAGCGGGCGATCGCAATGGTGCCGACCGCGTTGCCGATGGTGTTGGTGATGGCCCGCGCTTCCGACATGAAGCGGTCGACGCCGAGCAGCAGCACCATGCCGGCGACCGGGATCTTGCCCATCGAGGCGAGCGTGGCGGCGAGCGTGATGAAGCCGGAGCCCGTGACCCCTGCGGAGCCCTTGGAGGTCAGCAGCAGCACGCCCAGCACCACCAGCTGATCGGTCATCGTCAAGGGCGTGTTGGTGGCCTGGGCGATGAAGATCGCGGCCATCGTGTAGTAGATGCACTGGCCATCCGGGTTGAAGGTCAGTCCGGCCGGAACGACCAGCCCGACCACCGGCTTCGAGACGCCGGCATGCTCCAGCTTGCGCATCAGCTGCGGCACCACGGATTCGGATGAGCTCGTGCCCAGCACCGTGAAGAGTTCGTCCTTGATGTACTTGAGGAACTTCCACAGGCTGAAGCCCGACATCCGCGCGATGATGCCGAGCACGATCGCGACGAACAGGAAGCAGGTGATGTACATCGTGCCCATCAGCTTGCCCAGCGAGACGACCGAGCCCAGGCCGTACTTGCCGACGGTGAATGCCATCGCGCCGAAGGCCGCCAGCGGCGCCAGCCGCATGATCATTCCGACCACCGAGAACACGCCGTGCGTGAACGAGTCGAGGAAGTCCACCACCGGTTTGGCGCGCGGGCCGATGTGGGACAGCGCGACGCCGAACATGGTGGCGAAGACCAGGATCTGCAGGATGTCGTTGCGGGCCAGCGCATCGACGACGCTCGTCGGCACCAGGTGCATGAGGAAGTCGATGAAGCCTTCGGGCTTGGCACTCGCGGCGGTGTAGCCGGCGATCGCCTTGGTATCGAGCTGCGTGGGGTCGATGTTCATGCCGTTGCCGGGGCCGACGACATTGACCACCACCAGCCCGAGCGCCAGCGCGAAGGTCGACAGGATCTCGAAATAGATCAGGGCCCGGACGCCGACGCGACCGAGCTCCTTCATGTTCTCCATCCGGGCGATGCCGAGCACCACGGTGGCGAAGATGATCGGTGCGAACACCATCTTGATCAGCTTGATGAAGATGTCGCCCAGCGGTTTGAAGTCGCTGCCGATGTGGGGGACGAAGAAGCCGAGGGCTGCGCCGGCGAATACGCCGATGAGCACCTGGACGTACAGCTTTCCGAAGAAGCGGCGCATGGTTTGTCTCCTGGTGGATGTGTGGGCACGGTTCGCCCCTGCGGCGCTTGGCGGCCGCTTCGGGTTCGGAGGCGGCGCGTGCCGCGCGGCCCCTTGGTTCAGGAAGGAAATCCCGGCCGCCGTCGGCCGGGGTGAGGGGCCGTCAGGCCGCCTTGCGCTGCGTGCTGCCGGCCACCTGGTCGCACACGGCCTGGGTGACCTGAGCGGTCGTCGCCGTGCCGCCCAGGTCGCGCGTGTGCAGCGACTTGTCGGCAGTGACCTTCTCGATGGCCTGCATGACGCGCTTCGCGGCATCGGTCTCGCCGAGGTGCTCCAGCAGCATCACGACCGACCAGAATGTGCCGACCGGGTTGGCGAGGCCCTTGCCCATGATGTCGAAGGCCGAACCGTGGATCGGCTCGAACATCGACGGATAGCGGTGCTCCGGATCGATGTTGCCGGTCGGCGCGATGCCCAGGCTGCCGGCCAGCGCCGCGGCGAGGTCGCTCAGGATGTCGGCGTGCAGATTGGTCGCGACGATGGTGTCGAGCGATGCCGGGTTGTTGATCATCCGGGCCGTCGATGCATCGACGAGTTCCTTGTCCCACTTGACGTCCGGGAACTCCTTGGAGATCTGCAGCGCGATCTCGTCCCACATCACCATCGCGTGGCGCTGGGCGTTGCTCTTGGTAATGACGGTCAGCAGCTTGCGGGGCCGCGACTGCGCCAGCTTGAAGGCGAAGCGCATGATGCGCTCGACGCCGGCGCGGGTCATCATCGACACGTCGGTGGCGGCTTCGATCGGATGGCCCTGGTGCACGCGGCCGCCGACGCCGGAATATTCGCCTTCGGAGTTCTCGCGCACGATGACCCAGTTGAGATCGTCCGGGCCGCAGCGCTTGAGCGGGCCGTCGATGCCGGGAAGGATGCGCGTCGGGCGCACGTTGGCGTACTGGTCGAAGCCCTGGCAGATCTTCAGGCGCAGGCCCCAGAGCGTGATGTGGTCGGGGATGTGCGGGTCGCCGGCCGAGCCGAACAGGATCGCATCCTTGTCGCGAATGGCGTTCAGGCCGTCGTCCGGCATCATCACGCCGTGCTCGCGGAAGTAGTCGCCGCCCCAGTCGAAGTTCTCGAACTCGAACTTGAAGCTGCTGCCGGCCGAGGCCAGGGCTTCCAGCACTTGCTGGCCGGCGGGCACGACTTCCTTGCCGATGCCGTCGCCGGGAATGGTTGCGATCTTGTACGTCTTCATGGGTTTGTCTCCGAGGGGTGGTGTTGAAGGGGTATGCGTACTGTAGGAATTCGACACCCCCTCGGCGCGGCGCTAAAGTGAATCCATTGTTAACTTGAGTTCAACAGTGGAGCGACCATGACCTCTGCAATCCTGCCGGCGGACCTGGGCTTCTTTTCCACCCTCGCCAGTGCCGGAAGTCTCAGCGCCGCAGCGCGGGAACTCGGTGTCACCACGCCCGCGGTGAGCAAGCACCTCGCGCTGATGGAGTCACGCGTCGGGGTGTCGCTGGTGAACCGCTCGACGCGCCGCATGAGCCTGACGCCCGAAGGCGAGGTCTACCTCGAGCACGCGCGCCGGATCCTTGGCGACATCGACGGCATGGAGGAGCTTCTTGGAGTTTCCAAAGCGACGCCGAAAGGCCTGTTGCGGGTGAACGCCACGCTGGGCTTCGGGCGCAGCCACGTAGCGCCGCTGATTTCGAGGTTCGTTCGCAAGTACCGGGAAGTCGAGGTGCAACTGCAGTTGTCGGTCAACCCTCCGGCACCGACCGAAGACCTCTTCGACGTCTGCGTGCGCTTTGGCGCACCGCCGGACAGTCGCGTCATCGCAAGGCGCATCGCGGCCAACCGCCGCCTGCTGTGCGCGGCGCCAGCCTACCTGGCCAAGCATGGCATCCCGAAGGTCCCGAACGACCTGACGAAGCACAACTGCATCGGCATCCGGCAGGGCGAGGAAGCCTACGGCGTCTGGCGGCTGGCGAGCGGGAGAGGCCGCAGCGCAAACACCGAAGCAGTCAAGACGCGCGGAAACCTGGCGACCAACGATGGCGAGATCGCGGTCAACTGGGCGCTCGACGGCCATGGCATCCTGATGCGGGCCGAGTGGGACATCGAACGCTATCTCCGCAACGGCCGGCTGGTGCCGGTCCTGCCGCAGTACTTCACGCCCGATGCGGACATCTACGCGGTGTACCCACAGCGGCACCAGCTGGCCGCCCGGGTCCGGGCCTTCGTGGATTTCCTGGCGCTTTCGTTCACGCAGCAGGCGGCGGCTGCGAAAACGTAGTGCAGCCCGTGTTGAACAATCCTTTGGCCCGGATTTGCAGGGTCGGAATTAACCCCCCCGACACGATGTCGGCTTCCGGGGGCTAAGCGGGCCTGACGATCGGGCGATGGCTGCCTGGACCGCGGAGGTTCTTGGGACTACGACCATTCCCGGTGCATCATGGCGGCACCGTAGGCCCGCAAAGATAGACCGGTCGTTCGCGAAGAAATTTGCCAAGGTCTGCAGTCGGTAGGCGCCGACATCCGACTGGCCGAAGCCGAACGGCAGCAGCCAGTCTTGAAGAGACCTTCACCGCGTCTGCTGCCTTGGCGGCTCTTGAGAAGAGTGCTCCAGCGCTCGGCTTCTGGCCTGCTCTCTCCAGCGCTCAGCCATTCGCTGCGCATCAGTCTGCACTGCGGGCATGCGTACAAGGAAGCGATCAACCTGTGCGGCAAGATCACCTTCGCCCTGTTTTCGAAGTATGTCCGCCGTTGCGCGCCAGTCCGCCACTGCTTCCTGCCGGGTACCCTCCATCGCCTTCTGGCCGGCATCCAGTGCTCTCGATCCCGACCTGAGGGCCTGGAGCACGCTGTCCAGCTTGCCGCGCATGAAGGTCGAGGTCTTCGGCGGCTGACGCTTGGCCCGCTCGCCGGTCGACAACTCGCCGAACGTGCGAAGTGTGCGGAGCCGATGATGAATCGCGTCTCGATACGGCTTGCGGATCTGCCCTCGCACCCGCCGAGGCGTCGCATTGGCCGCCACGCCCTGTTCGCGCATCACCGCCGCGAACTGTTCTCGCCATTGCCGCAGCGTGGCCTTGCGGATGTAGAGACGCTTGCCGGGCTCGAACTCGTGCTCGCACTTGACCACCAAGTGCACGTGCGGATGCGCCTGGTCGGTGTGCAACACCATCGCATAGCGGTACTGCAGCGCGAAGTTCTCGCGCGCGAACACACGCGCCGCGGCCGCCACCTTCTCCGGCGGCGTGCCAGCCGGCATCGATAGGACGAGGTTGTGGACGAGCTTCGCACGGGTGTCCTTCTGGCCCTCGACCGGCCTCGGCTTGTACTGGCTTTTGCAAAGGTCCAGCTGCCAGTCGGCCACGATCTCCTTGGCCGCGCCTCGGCCCTGCAGCGTCAGCCCCTCGTCGGTTTCCATCGGCAGCTTGCCGTGCCGGCCGATGTAGCGCAGGTGCGCGTCGACCCCACCGACATCCCGCCCGCCACCGGAGACCTTCACCATCACCTCGGGCGCGCGACCCACCGTGCGCTGGATCTGCGCGATCTGCGCGGCTCCGAAGCGCAGTGTGCCGCTCGGTCCTCGCCGACCGTAGCTCACGATGTCCAGCGCCATGTCGCGCACCCCGCCGGCCGGCGAGCGACTGCTGCGCCCCAACCTCACCGTCTGCTTAGGCATCGCCCAGCTCGCTGCGAGTTTCCCAGCTGATCAGGTTCCGGCGCACGACGGCGGCCGTGGCCTCGCGTGCCGCGTCGATCTCCCGCCGGGCCAGCGCGATCGCATCGCGCAGTTCCGACGCCGCCGGCTCCGCCAAGGTGTTGGGCATGCCGAACACTCGAAGCTGCCGCCCGAGCGCAGCCAGTTGCGCGCCGTTTGCCTTGATCAGGTCCAGCTCGTTCGGCGGCAGCACCGCCGAGCCGCGGACATGGTTGTGAATCAGCAGGGCTAGGTAGCTGCCAATCTTCATCCCGCGGGCGCCGGCCCGCTGTGCCGCCAACGTTCGATCGCCGTTGCGAAGCCGCAGCGTGATGCGTTCCTCCGCAACACCCTCGACAGTCGAATCACGCGCGATCCGTTGCTCGCTCGATCCGCGCGGCACAGAGCTGTTGTCCTTAAGCACTTCGTCGACCAGCTTCGCGAGCAGACCCGACTCGCTGAGCTGGTGGCGCGCGGCCAGCGCGGCAAACCGCGCCCTCGTATCGGACGACACCCGGGTCCCAATCACGCTCGATCGAGAAGTCTTGGTCATCGCAACGCCATGGCTGTTAACAATGTCTGACGGCAGTCTATCCTGCCCTCAACACCGCACAAGGCCTTGGGTGTCGGCATGCCGACACCTTTCGATCCGCACAGCACCGACAGTCCAAACTTGACGCGCTTCTCTGATCGCCGAGCTCGCGCTGGGCTGGCTCAAAGAGACAGAGGTCCACCATCACCGATGACAGGTCTCCGACGACTTCATGGCCTGCCCTCGAGGCCTCATATCGGACAGGGTGTCGGCATGCCGACACCTTTGATCCACACGACACCGAGAGACCAAGCTCCATGCGCTCCTCTTCCCAGCGCGAGCTCGACGACCAGGCTGACGATGAAAGCACCCGCCTGGCTCAAAGAGAGAGGCCCGTCATCCCCGATGACGGACCTCGAACGCCTTCATTGACTGCCCTGGATGCCAACATCGGGCAGGGTGTCGGCATGCCGACACTTTCAGTCTTGCCATCGTTGCGCCAGCCGTCGCGCCTGCTGCACGGCGTACTCCGCATCGCGCAGGAACTCGGCGATCAGGCTGAGCGTCGGATCGTCGCCATGGCGCTCCTGCGTGTGCTCCACGCCGAGCACGGCCAGTTGCAGCACCTCGTCGCACTCGCAGGTGCGGCGGTACAGGCACCGGCCCTCGAACCGGGACAGCGGCCCGGGCCGGTCGGCGGATGACGCGGCGTTAGCGCCGTCGGCTGTGCGGTTCATGGCGATCAGTCCTGGCGGTCTTGCCATCGGATGGCGAGGACTCTGCCTCATCGGCTTTCCCCAGCGGGACCGGCGTCAGGTCGCGCGTGCTGCCAATGCCCTCCAGGACGGGCTGGAACCGGGCAGCAAAGACGCCGTGGATCGGGGCGGCGGCACGCTCTGGCGCTGCAGGCCGGGCGGCGAGGGTGAGGATGGCCAGCAGCGCTGCCATACCGCAGGTGACGACCAGGACGGGGATTCGTGCGTTCATGTGTGCCTCCATGGGATCGAAATCGTCGAAGGGTGGGCTGATAGGAAAGAGAGTCGGCGCGCCGCGCGAGACGTCGCTGGCGCGCCGTCCCTGCTATGCGTCGTCTTCGCGTGTGCGCGGCTGCGCGCTCAGGGACCGCAGCGGTACGGGCAGCCAGCGCGCGCCTTCCAGCTTGCTGGCGCAGTGCGCCACCGCATCGGGCTTCTTCATCCCGGCCACGGCCCGGGTGGCATCGCTGCCGGTGGCTTCCTTCACGGCCTCCAGTGCCTTGGCCTTGCTCACGTGGCGCAGGTAGTTCGCGACGGTCGGCACCCACCAGTCGGCCATGTCCACGCCCAAGGCTTCGGCGAGGGTATCGCTGTGGTTGCAGGAGCGCGGGCGGCCAGCCACGGCGTTGACGCTGCGCGCCGTGCAGTAGGAGAGCAATTCGAGCAGCGTCTCTTGGGGTTGGGCCAACAACCATCGGAACAATGCATCAGGATTTCCCGGCAGGCGGTCACCCCACTCGGTCTCTGCGCCGCCAAGCACCGTCGCTGCAGGACTCTCCGAATACTCGCTCGCCTCCTGCGCCAATGTGCTGTCGCCCGTCACGCGAACCGACACCTTCACGATGTCGTCGCCCGACCCGTAGAGACCGAACACCGTCTCTGCCATCCGGTGCACCAGCGTCACCAGCGCGATGTCGGGGTTCTGCACCAGCGCGGCCTGGATCGCCGCCGTCCGGTGCGAGGTGAGATCGCGCATGAGCTTCTCGCTGAACTCCGGACGTGAGGTCGAAGACAGGTCGCGAGGTGCCGATTCATCCTCCCCGCCCTCCCCTGCGCCTGCCCCGGCGGCCGCCGCCTTGCGGTCGCTCGGACGAAGGAGGCCACGGTCGATCACGACATCGCCACGGCTGTCGAGCCGGATCAGTGCCCCCGCGATCGCGAGCCGTTCGGCTGGCCATTGCCAGAGTCCCTCGCTGGCGGCTTCGAGCTTTTGCTCGGCCGTGTCGAGCGCTTCGCACAATTGCTGCTCGACGAGCTCGAAGTCCTCGGCGTCGGGATCGCCCTTCTCCTGATGCCGGTCGTAGGCTTGCGCGTGGGCGCGTTGCTCGGCCGTGAGTTGCTCGATCAGCGCAGCCTCTTCGGCGGTTGGTTCCCGCCGCTCCTTGTCCGCGCGGCCATAGCCGCGCCACGACGTCGTGTCGGCGTCGAGCGAGCATTCCACCCATGACCAGCCCTCCTCCTTGATCCCCGCGGCGACACCGCGCAGCTTGTCGATGGCAAGCGTCTGCAGCAGTGGCGGGTTGTCCAGGTAGATGCCGCTGAGGTCATCCAGGGAAGCGAACAGGTCGCGGCGCACCGTGCCGCCCTCGGCTTCGTAGGCGTCGAGCCCGACGAAACGCGCCAGCCGGCTGTCCGCGCTGCAGGCCTCGGCCGTCACGGCGTTGCGGATGCGCCAGGCGCTGCGGTCGTAGGGGCTCAGGCCCTCCCACACCGCCTCCTGCGTCGCGTGGCTCTCAAGCAGCGCCAGGGCGTGCAGTTGATCGGGCTCGATCTCGCCGGCGCGGTACATGTCGAGGAAGCGCGGTGACAGGCGCGCGAGCTTGAGGCGTCGCTCCACGGTCAATGGGGAGACACCGAAGCGTCCCGCCACCTGCGCTACGGTGAGCCCTTCCCCTTCGATCAGCCGCTTGAAGGCTTCCATCTGGTCGGCCGGATGCATGGCCTCGCGGCCCGAGTTCTCGGCCAGCGAAACCTGCAGCGCTTGCGCCTGCTCGTACAGCTTGCACTCGACCGGCTGCGAGCCCGACCAGCGCCCGCTTTGCGCGAGCACCTGCATGGCACGCAGACGTCGGCCGCCCGCCACACCACGGCAAACCGGCCATCGGGCACGGCGACCACACTGAGGCGCTGCAGCAGCCCCTGCGCCTCGATCAACGCGGCGAGTTCGACGAGCCCTTCCTCGTGGTGCACCTTGCGCACATTCGCTTCGCTGATGAAAAGCCGGTCCAGCGGCACCAGCACATCGCGCCCTGCGGGTTCCACAGCCACAGGCGTCTCGATCTTCCCGGCCGCTGCCTTGTTCCCCGTCTTCTGGGCACGCGATGCAGCAGCCTTCCTCGGCTTGGCAATGACAGTCATTTCGCTTTCCTTTGCAGTTGAAGTTGAAGTTGAGGAGATGCCGGGTTCCTAGATTCAGAGCCCTTCGATGAAGGGTTCCGGTACGCATCGGCCTCCTACCCGGAGCTGGCCGCCGTTTTCCTGAGTTCTTCGCCCGGTGAACGACAGCGACCGCGATGACGGGGGAGCAAGGGGGAAGCATTCGTAACGCGCCAGCGTTATGAACACCCCCTTGCAGGCGAAGCCGGTCCCCCGGCAGCGCGGGCGCAGAGTCACCGGACAAGGCGAAGGACTCAGGCAAACGGCAGCACTGCAGGAGGTCGACGCGCACCGGAACCGCCGCGCGGCGAGCGCCTCTACCTGCCGCAGGCAGGTCTGATCAATGGATGTTCAAGGGGCGCAGCACCTGCGCCAGGGATGCGCAAGGCTGGCCACCAGGCCAGTCCCCGCGAGGGGATGAGCGCGCATGCGCGAACCTGGAGCAGCCCGACAGCGGCGCAGCCGCTGGGGCGCCCGCCTCGAGCACCGCAGTGCGCATCGCCGCGGCCCTTGCGTTCCACCGACCGGCCCTCACTTTTTCAGCATCAGGCCGACCAGCGCACAGTTGAGCCGGCCGGCCGACCACGCGAATCAGAAATCACCGACGGCGCCGTTTTTCCGATAGGGCAAAGCTGGAACGGCACTTGCTGGAGACCGCCATGCTCACCACGGACCAGAAAGAGACCATCCTTCGCCGGGCCGGCGTCGCCGTTCCAGCCTTTCCAGCCTTTCCCTCCCGCCGCCCTTCCGATCAGCAGCACCAGTCAGACGCCGAGCCGATCCTCAAGGGCCGCATGCTGGCAGACGGCCGACAGAAAGCAGTCGAGCAGTGGGCCCGGACCATCGACGCCCTCTTCGTCGAGTATTCGGCCGCCCGCGCCGCCAGGAGCCTGCGCGACGCCGAGGAAGCTCGGCAGTTGGGCGCGCTGCGCCACGCGGCGGGCGGCTCGACCGCGTGACTGAGCCGTCGAGCGACAAACCCGCCATGGCGGAGCCACACCCGGTCAACGCCCCGCTCACGCCCGACGGGCGCTACTCATCATCGTGCGCGGGCGCCTGTGGCGCGCCGTCAATCCTGGTCTGACTCGCGAGGAGCGCCAGCACCTGATCGACCGGTTGATGGACGCCCGCCGCGCGGTGGCAGCAGCCCGGCGCAGCGGCGAAGCCGCGGCGCTGCGCCAGGCCCGAGACCCGGCGAACGCCGCCAAGCTCGCCCTGGGCGAGCGTGGCCCGGTCTGGTGGACCGACGGCGCGCCAGACCTCAACCGCCGTCTGGTGTGCAACACCCCGTACGCCAAAGCGTCGACCGAATTGCCGGTTCAACCGGCTCGCATGTCCCACCCAGTGGACCGCCTCATGCCAACCCATCGAAATCAGTTCGACGTAGGCACCCGTCGCGCCTCGTGATTCACGTGGATGCCTGGCGCTTTGGTCCGAGCCGAACGCGGGATCCGTTGTCGGTTTTCAACTTACTTGGAATTTTTTGCAGCTTGGTTGGAACTCGCGGCCAAGCCGGGAGGCGGCGGCCGGCCGGGGCGGCAGCGCCGCCTGGCAGGCGATCTCGTGCGCCCCTGGGGGCGCCTTGGCCCGCCAGTGCGACGAGGGATCGGCCGGGGGCGGCGCCAAACCCGCTGAGGCCCAGCCACAGTGGGAAGGGCGGACCGGGCAGGGCAGAATGCGGCCGACAGCCGGAAACGGCCCAACTGCAGACCTTCGCCATGAGCCTACATTTGCGCATTGGAATTGCCTTGCTTGCAGCCGGACGGAGCCGCTAGAGGAGCGCACATGCCAATGATCTGGGACACCTGCGACGTTTCCGCCCGTGACAGATTCGCATACTGGCGCGACTGCGTGACCCAAGCGTACTTGCCGCTGGAGCCCGAGGCTCCTTCACGGGCAGCGTTTCATGGACGCATCGTGCGAAACGGTGGCGAACGCCTCAAGGTTTCCCGCGTCGTCAGCGCAGGAAGTCTCGTCTTCCGTACCGCGCCGGGCATTGCAAAGCGGCAGAACGGAAGCTTCTTCGCCAATCTGATCTTGTCAGGGGAAGCCGGCGTGAAGCAAGGCGGTCGAAGCGGACGGGCTCGCGCTGGCGAAGTGATGGTCGTCGACACGAATCAACCTTTCGAGCTGAGTTTCGAAATGGGTGTCGACGTCATTTGCATTGCTTTCGACGGCACCACCTTGCGCCGGCTCGAGGAGCGTGCCAAGGAATCTGCTTCGCTCGTCATCGGACCGGCGGGCGCGGGCGCACTCGTGGCCGGCTATATCTCCGGCTTGGCCGCAGATCTCGACCAGGTGCATCTGATTGCCGAACTGGCGGCCGATCAGTTTCCCGCATTGATGACGCGAGCTTGCCTGCCTGCCGTTTCGTGCACGTCAAGTCTGGCGACGCTGGCCGCGCGGATCAACCAGTTGATCGATGCCGAGATTGACAATCCGGACCTGGGCGCAAAGCGGATTGCTTCTGTCGTCGGCGTTTCGCGCACCATGGTTTACGAAGCGATGGCCGAACTTGGCCAGACACTCGCGGGAAGCATCCGGGAGTGCCGCCTGCGCGGGTGCATGGCCGACCTTGCGGCCTCCGATCCGAAGCGCACCTCGATTTCCGAGATTTCGGCCCGCTGGGGATTTCGCGATGCAGCTGCCTTCTCGCGTACCTTCAAACGGATCAACGGCTTGACGCCTGCCGAGTTTCGACGGCGGTACGCGGCGATTTTGACGTCGTAGCCGGCCCCCGCGCGTAGCCGAACACGCGCGAACGAATTGCCAAGTCCGGCGGACATCCGGCCAACGACTTGTGCAGCGTTTCGGCGCAACCTGACGCGGTTTCCACTGCAAAGGCGCGCGATGTCGTTCAACCCCAACATGCAACGCAGGCGATGGCGCTTGTCGTCCATCTTTCGAAGCAGCCGTGCCGTGCAAGGGCTGCTGGGCGCGTTGACCTTGATGCTGCTGTTCCTGTCGAACCAGGTTCAAGCCCAGGTGAAGCCCTTTCCTTCGAACTTTCGGACGGAACGCATTGCCACCGAGGGCGCCGTGCTGAACGTCCGGGTCGGTGGTACCGGGCCCGCAGTCCTTCTGATCCACGGTTTCGGCGATACCGGAGACATGTGGGCGCCACTGGCTGCAGTCCTCTCCAGGAATCACACGGTGGTCGTGCCCGATCTGAGGGGCATGGGCCTCTCCTCCATACCTATCGAAGGCTATGATAAGAGAACCCAGGCGGCCGACATGCGCAGCGTGCTCGAACGGCTCAAGATCGATCGGTCCGATGTGGTCGGGCACGACATAGGGACCATGGTCGCCTATGCGTACGCCGCTCGATATCCGGACAGGACCACCAGCCTCGTCGTGATGGATGCGCCTGTCCCCGGCATTCCGCCGTGGGATCAGATGGTCCGCTCGCCGCAGCTCTGGCACTTTTCGTTCGGCGGGCCTGACGCGTTGCGGCTGGTGAAGGGTCGCGAGCGGATCTACCTCGACCGCTTCTGGAACGAGTTCGCAGGCGATCCTTCGAAGGTCGACGAGGCGACACGACGGCACTACGCCAGGATCTACGCGCGCCCCGGTGCGATGCGCGCTGCGTTCGCTCAGTTCCTGGCGATCCCCAAGGATGCGGAAGACAACCTCCAGTCCATGGCCACCAAGCTTTCGATGCCGGTGCTGGCCATCGGCGGGGCGAAGTCCTTCGGGGCGATGGAGGCCGTCGTCATGCGCAACGCCGCGCTGAACGTCACCGAACTGGTGGTGCCGGATGCCGGGCACTGGCTGATGGAGGAGCAACCCGAGGCCACGGTGCGCGCCGTCAAGGACTTCCTCGACAACTGACGCTCCAACGTCAGCAATGGGCCGACGTGAACTTCAGCTGCGGGCCCGTTCGGGTCGCCGGCGCGAACACCGCCCAGTGAGACCGTTGCTACCTAGCCAGGGCCACCAGCTTCTCTTTGGCACTCTGCAGGAAGCCTCCGCGCTCAACGCCACGCCTCGCGTTGGTTTCACCTTCTGCAATGATTTCGAACGCAGTGGGAGCAGCCAGTTTCCGGCCAAGGTCGTCGCGCATGGCGAGGGCGGCGTGACGCTTGCTAGAAATGACGTGGACCTGGAGGTGCCGGCCAATAGCTGCCGAGACCTTCTGGCAAGCCGCTGACATTGCCACTTCATCAGGGACCTGCTGGCCGTGCACCACAAGCAGTTCAATCGTGGCCTCCTTGCCTTCTCCGAGGATGTAGGCACGCAGAACAGAATCCTTGAACTTTGAACGCAGCATCGTACGGAGGGGTTCCGCGGCAGCGAACGACTTGAGAGCGATAGACCGAAGCTCGTTGTAGAAAACGAACGACATGTTCGCCTCGACCGTCCCAGGTTCGTCGACCTCCGACTTGTGCCTGGTCAGGATGCCGCTCTTGATGAGATGCTCCTGTGTCCGCTCAACATCGTCTGCATCCAACTTGGCCTTCTTGGCGAGCTCTGAGACGGAAAACTTATCGGTCGGTGCTGCGAAAACGACCTTCAGCAACTTCTGGACTTCTGGAGCGAGGAGGAAATCTGCGGCACTCATTATGGCTGGGGACAACTGCTACTACGTCATGACCACTGTCCCTTGCCGCATGCGAACACAGGGAGGTCGAGTTTAGTTTTAACATGAAGCGCGTCACGAGCGGCTTACGGCCACAACGCGCCGCTCGCCTGCCTGCCTGCGGAATGCGGCCCCAACTGGGCGAAAATCGGTCATGCGCAAGCCCGCCTTTCTTTGCCACCCGATTCTTTAAGCTCTCGTGCTCCCCACCGAACTCAAGGGCTTCATCCTCACTCGCCGCTGGCGTGATGTCACGGCCGGCACCGAAATCGAGTACTGGCTGGCAACAGATGCGGGGCCGATGAAGGTAGTCCTGACCTCCCAGACCTCCGTCGCATTCGTCGAAACACAGCACAGGGCGTCGGTTGAAGCGCACCTCGCCGCCATGCCAGGGATGCAACTGCGTGAGCTCGAGCTGAAGACATTCCATCAGGAACCTGTTGTCGGTGTCTATGCGAAGCACTTCCGCCAACTAGGTCAACTGGCACGTACCCTCCGGACACAGAGCATTCCCCTGCTCGAAGCCGACGTGCGCCCGCACGACCGCTACCTGATGGAGCGATTCATCACGGCTGGCGTGCTGGTGGAGGGAGGGAGGGCAGACCGCTCCACCATCGTCGACTGCAAGCTCAAGCCTGCGCCCCATTTCCGGCCGGTGCTGAAAGTGGTGTCGCTGGACATCGAGACGAGTCAAGACGAGGAGCTCTATTCCATTGCGCTGGACGGTAAGGAAGACCGTGTTGTCTTCATGCTGGGCGAGCCGCCACCTGAGCCGGGGGAGCCCATGAATTTCTCGCTCATCTATTGCCCAACCCGCAAGGCCATGCTTGAGAGGCTCAATGACTGGTTCGAGAGGAACGACCCGGACGTCATCATCGGGTGGAGCGTCATTCAGTTCGACCTGCGAGTCCTTCAGAAGGCAGCCGACGCGTGTGGGGCGAAGTTCCTTCTCGGGCGAGAGCGTCGGCCCATCGATTGGCGGACCCATCCGGGAAAGCAGGGCTATCTGTTCGCGGCCATGCCTGGCCGGGTGGTCATCGACGGCATCGACGCACTCAAAGCCGCGTCGTGGAGCTTTCCTTCCTTCAGCCTTGAGGCCGTTTCACAAGAACTGCTGGGCGAGGGCAAGGCCATCGGCGATGAGTACGACAAGATGGCCGAGATTGAGCGGCGATACCAGGAGGACAAGACCGCGCTCGCGCTCTACAACATTCGAGACTGCGAGCTGGTTCTGCGCATCTTCGACAAGGCGAAGCTGCTGCAATTCGTGATGGAACGTGCCCACACCACGGGCCTGCAGGCGGACCACTTCGGTGGCTCCATTGCCGCGTTCAGCCACCACTATCTGCCGCGGATGCATCGCCTGGGCTACGTGGCGCCAAACGTGGGCGAGATTCCGAGCAAGGCCTTTCCTGGTGGGTACGTGATGGACTCGAAGCCAGGGTTCTACGATTCCGTCGTGGTCCTGGACTACAAGAGCCTCTACCCCTCGATTATTCGAACGTTCCTGGTCGACCCTGTGGGCTTTGTGGAAGGCTCGAACGCCAGCGACCCGGCAATGGTCATCAAGGGCCCGCGAGGGACCTCGTTCTCGCGCGAGAAGCATTGCCTGCCAGAAATCGTGACCACCCTCTGGCGGGCTCGGGACGAGGCCAAGCTGGCCAAGAACGAGTCGCTGTCGCAAGCCTTGAAGCTGCTCATGAACTCCTTCGCCGGAGTGCTGGGTGCGGCCGACTGCCGCTTCTTCAATCCCCAGGTCGTCTCCGCCGTAACGTTACGTGGGCACGAGTTGATGAAGCTCACGCGCGAATTCGTGGAGAACCGGGGTTACGAGGCCATCTATGGTGACACCGACTCCATCTTCATTTGGCTCAGGCGCACCCACACAATCGAGCAAGCGCACGCCATCGCGGCGAACCTGGTGAGAGATATCAACGACTGGTGGACGCGCACCCTCCGCGAGGAGCACGGGCTGGAGAACTTCCTCGAAATCGAGTTCGACACCCACTACAAGAAGTTCTTTATGCCCACCATTCGTGGCTCGGACGTGGGCAGCAAGAAGCGCTACGCAGGCCTGAGCGTGGACGCTACGGGCAAGGAGGAGATGGTCTACCGCGGCTTGGAGATGGCCCGCAGCGACTGGACCCCGTTGGCGCGCCAGTTTCAGGAGGGTCTGCTTTCGCGCATCTTCCACGGCGACCCTTACAAGAAGTTCGTGACCGACTATGCGCAGTCGATGCTGACTGGCCGGAAGGATGACCTTCTCATCTACAGGAAGCGCTTGCGTCATCACCTCGATGCCTACTTGGTCAACGTGCCGCCGCAGGTCCGCGCAGCTCGCATCGCCGACGAGCACAACGGTCGGGTCAAGCGACCTAAGCAGTATCAGAAAGGTGGTTGGATTCGATACGTCATGACTCAAAATGGGCCGGAGCCGCTGGAGACGCGCCATTCCCGCATCGACTACGAACACTACCTGACCAAGCAGCTGCAGCCGATTGCCGACGCCATCCTCCAGCCGATGGGGGAGAATTTCATGGCCCTGGCAACCTCACAGCAAGGTCTTTTCTGAACGTCTCCCCAGGTCTTGAAACTTCCGGCGGGAGGACAAGTCTCAGTGGCCAATCGTGGGCCGGTATGCTGAGATGGCACACGGCCAAAAGCGCCTTGACCCAGTGGTTCAACCGGCGCTTCGCTGGTGGGGGCAAGCGCATGCGCAGAGTGGGCATCGCGGCCTTGGCGAGGAGACTGGCGATCGCGCTGTGGCGCTATCTGCAGAACGGCGAGATTCCGGCCGGGGCGACTCTCAAGCCAGCCATCGCTTGAGGCACTGCCAGCCCTCACATTGAAGCACGGCTTGCCAAGGAACGAATCATCATGATCAAAGGTCGACGCGCCCGAACCGGCTGCGGGTCACTGCACAGAAGTGACCGACCCAAAAGAAGGGGCGCGTCGGTAACCGGGGTTGCCAGTGCGCTCGCGCGCATGCAGCATGAGGTGCAGGGCTTGCACGCCCTGCACGGATAGAAGTTCGTCCGAGCACTGGCTCGAACGCTCGCCATACCCCGGCCTCGGATCAGGATGCATCACCCATGCCACGCCACTGCCTCACCCGCTCAGCAACACGCAGGTGCCGCCATGAACGACCGCCCATCGATTCGTTGATCAAAAAGGCTTGACAGACGAGTCCTCATAGAAGCAGCCGGTCGGCCTTGCCGCAGAATTCGCTCGATAGCGGACGATCGCGGTGCGCGACGAGTTGGTTCGGGTCGAGGAGGCCCATCCTGAAGCGCGTGCACACCAACCGAAAAGGCATCAACAATCGCCTACCAGCCCCTCGAATCTAGCTTCTCAACTTTGAACCGTATGGAACCACAACGCGCATCGGTCTACAGGTTCCCGACTCGGTTCGTCGTCTGTCCCCTGCGCAAAACCAGCAGCGGAATGGAGGTGGCGTCGGAGCCCTATCGGGCGTTGCCTTCCGTGGCTCCGTCACCTGAGCTTGAACAAGCTGTGTGGCATGCGCTCAGCGAGTCGACCAAACGCATTCCGCATCCAAGCGATTGGAAGGAGCACGCAGCGCCAAGGCTGGCCGTCGCCGGAGTCAAAACCGAAACTGCGTTTCAGAAGACGGCCGCGTTGGTCACTGTGGATTTTGATGGAGAGGTTCTCCGTCTCACACCGCATCGAAACGGCGGGGCGACTGGCGATGAAAGAGGCTTTCATCCGCTGGACCATGACGCACTGCACGTCGGTCGAACAGATAGCCGGCTCATGGCCGATGCGGTTCTTCGAGCATTTGAGCGTTGCAGTTCGGGGGACAGCTCGGTACGTCTTTAGTCGGCCAAGACCGGACCTTCCCATCGACCTCCCAATCGAACATCGCGATGCCCGATTTGCTGACCGAATCCGAGCGCCCATCATGGTTCAAGTACCCGCGTCATTTCATGCGGGCGGTCGAGCTGGGCGTCCTCGACCTAGACCCTTGGCAACTGCTGGAGGGCAAGTGGCTGCGCGTCCGCCTAGACGGTTTGGCCAAACGCTACCCGGACAGGCAGCTGGTTCCCTTTTTCCGTGACATGGGCAGCGACGATGTAGCCTGCTGGGAGGCTGGCAAGGGCGAGCGAGTGGTCATCGTCCACGACTTTGCCGGGCCGGGCTGGGAGGACTCTGGTGAGTTCCCTGACTTCATCACCTGGTTCAAGGATGCTGCAGGCCGAGCACTGGATTTCGAGTGACCCTGCGGAGGGCAGAATTCGGGCCACTAACGGACATTCGAGATCTGCTGCAAGCAAGTCTGTCGCTGAGCTTGCGACATGGGATGCTCCTCAATATCGAGCATCCGCCGTGTTGGGCCGGACTGGGCCGTGCGCTCGAAATCGACGCGCCGTCGCCTCATCCCCCGCGCGCCAAGCGCACCTGCGCCTCATCCAGTGCATGCACGAGCATGCGCGCAACGCGGTCGGGTCGGTACGTCTCGCCGGCCACGAGGATCACGTCGCGGGGATCGCCGTCCTGCGTGATCCACACGATGCCGACGAGGCATTCGACCCGGAAGGGTCGCGGATCGTCGATAGTCCAGGTGGCGTGTCGCGCGAGCGCCCGGGTAGTCGGCGGCTGTGCGGACGCGACGCGCCCGGACGCCCGCGATGGGCGATGCATGGTGCGATCGAAGAAAAACCAGGCGTCGAGGGCGATGCTCATGTCGGCTGCTCCATCCGTTGAAGACGCCGCCAGTCTCACCGACGCGCGCTCGTCGCGAAAGACGGTCCACTACGGGCCCGGGATCGCAGGCCCCCCCGTAGAACTACGGTAGGGTCCTTGCAGACCCGGCTCATTCCAGCATGCCGCGTTGCAGGGCCTGCCGCACGGCTTCAGCGCGCGAGCGGCATCCAAGCGACTGCATTGCGTGCGCGGCATGCATCTCGACCGTGCGCGGACTCAGGCCGAGCGCCTTGGCGACCTGCTTGTCGGTGTGGCCATGGCTGACCAGACGCAGCACCTCGATCTGGCGCGCCGTCAGCGTCGCGGTCGGCGCGGTGCGCAGCGGCGAGCCCGGGTGTACGCCCTCCGTTCCGCCCCAGCCGAAGAACGCGCTGAGTTCGGCCGCGACCGCAGGCCAGTTGGCGTCGGTTTCGAGCGGTAGATGATGATCACTTTCGAAGGGAACGAAGCGCGCCTGCGGCGCCACGGCGGCGAGTCGGCTGCCCTGCTCGAAAGGCACGACGAGATCGTTGCGTGCGTGCATCACCAACACCGGACAGCGAAGGTCGTGCGCGGGCTGTTCGACGTCGGCGTCGAAGCTCATGCGCGTGTAGGCCGTCGCGGCTGCGCGGGCGATGCGATCGATGACCGAGGCGTCCACCAGGTCCATCTGCTGCGCTGTGGCATGGGGATAGATGCGCGAGGTCATAGCGCGAAGGAAAGCCGTGCTGTAGGGCACCCGTTCGCCGAAGACGACCTCGATCGCGTCGAGCACGGCCTGTGTTTCCTTGAGGTGCGCGGCATCTTCATTGCGCCGCAGACGGCCGTGGAGGTAGCCGCCGTAGACGAACAGCCGGCTGACGCGCTCCGGGTGACGTGCCGCATAGGCGATCGCCAGCGGCGCACCGTGCGTCAGTGCACACAGTGACACCGGTGCAGAGGGCTGCGCAGCGACCACAGCTTCGAGGTCCTCGATGCAGGCATCGAAGCTCAATCGCTCGGGTTCGCGCGCCGACAGGCCGCACCCACGCACGTCGTAGCGAACGAAACGGCCGTGCTGTGCGAACAGGCGGATCCAATGCTCGGTGCCGACGGTCGGTGCGTCCATCCAGTCGCCCAAGTGCATCGAGACGCAGACCGTCACCGGCCCGCTGCCCCACGTCGCCATTGCGAGCCGAGTGCCGTCGAGACTGCTGACGTAGCGGATGTCCGGCTGCGTAGGCATGCGAGGCTCTCCTTGATGGCGTGGACAGGGAGATTTTGCACCCTGGGCTATGGAACTTCTCGTAGGGATGAGCACCGCAGCGCGAACCAGGAGCAGCCCGGCCGGCCACGCCGGGGACGCCTGTCATCGAGGTCATCGATCCTCGAAAACGGCCAAGAATTTGACGACGTGGTGACCCGCGGCTAACTTCGGCGCATGACCTCCTCGCGGCTGCAGTCGGCCAAGACCCGGCCAAGACCGGACCTTCGTCGCTGTGGCACGATTCGGCCCGAACTCCCACCTTCAGCAACTCATGCGACCCCTGTGGTCTCCAGAAAGCATGCCCACGCAGCCATCGCCATCGACGCCTGATTCCGATGAGTACCTCGACTGGATGTGCATCAGTCTGCGGCGCCTCTCAGACGACGAGCGTGAATGTGTCTACCAGTTCAGCAGCAATCTCTACCGTGCGGTCGGGCCAAACCGCAATGAGAAGGTCGAAGCGGTCTCCGGGCGGCTGAAGCTCGTCAAGAAAACTGGAAAGTTTGAGCTACTTGAGCCGATGCCCGGTGATGGCCAGCGTCGCGTCGCTGACCGTGCGGCTCAAAAGGTCTTCGCGCACTGGTCGGCGGGCGAACTGCCAGAAACCACGATGTATGTCGCTGGGTAGTTCCACATTCGGCCAGGACCCGACGGTCGCGACCGACAGCTTCAAGGCGGTTGAGTCGCCCTCGGACGGCCTGCAACCGCCTGAGTCCCTTACATCGTCTTCGCAAGCCAGGCGAGAACGTCGCGCTGCACCTCGTCGCGGTTGGTTTCGTTCAGCACTTCGTGACGGGCGCCGGGGTAGTAGTGCGTCTCGATGCGAGTCAGGCCGAGCGCGTTGTAGCGCTCCACCAGCCGCCGAGTGCCGACCAGGTTCTCGCCGACCGGGTCGAGCTCGCCCTGAATGACGAGCACCGGCAGGGTCTTCGGGATGCGCGCCTCGAGGGCCGGGTCGCGCATGCGTGCGAAGCCAACAAAGATGTCGCGCGCAAGCTCATTCGTGAACGCGAAGCCACAGAGCGGATCTGTCGTGTACTTCTTGACCTCGTCGGCATCGCGGCTTAGCCACTCGAAGCCGGTCGTTCCGTTGAATGGCTTGTTGAAGTCCCTGAACAGGCCGGCCCAGATAGCGGAATCGCCCAGCGCATCTCTTTGCACGGCCTCATTCAGCGCGTCGATCAATCCCGCAGGTGGCCCTGGCCGGTATGACGTGCCGCTGAGAATCAGCCCGTCCAGCAGGTCGGCGCGGCGCTCGATGTAGTCCTGCGCCATGAACGAGCCGAGGCTGTGGCCGAAAAGTACAAGCTTGGCGCCCGGGTGGGCAGTCCGCAGCCGTTGACTGAACGCGATCTCGTCTTCAACCATGCGGTTCCAGGCGTCGGGGCCGGCGTCGCCGGTTTTGCCAGAGTGCAGCCGCGTGCGGCCGTGACCGCGATGATCGGTGGCGTAGACCGCGTAGCCGCTGGCCACGGCAAGCTTCGCGAAGCGGTCGTAGCGGCTGCTGTGCTCGGCTGCCCCGTGCACCACCTGCAATACCGTCTTGGGCGTACCAGCGGGCAGCCATCGGCGGTAGGAGACGCGCGTGCCGTCGCCGGCGCTGAACTGCTGCCAGTCGGCTGCGTCGCCGATCGGCGTGGCGCATCCGGCGAGCACGGCTGAGCCGGCCGCCATCACCATTTGACGTCGAGTTGCGTTCATGGGGACTCCTGGAGTTGTGCGTGCAAACGCCGCCCGCCATGTCAGTTTAGTTTGACGCAGCACCGTTGCGCGCCTGACGTTTGCGTACACCCGGACCCGGCCAATAGCGGAAGTTCGCTCCAGCCTCGAAAATCAGCTTTATGACCTTGCAACAAGTCAAACTTTGGGGGCCGTTCGCCTGTGCGTCTTGCCTCACCATCCTGGCTTCTAAGACTCTTTGGAGCACCAGCTCGTATTACACGTACCTGTCTTTGCTGGGGGGCGTGAGTGCTTTGCTCGCAGCCCGACTTCTCTTTCAGACCGGCACGAAGGTCTGGCCTATGGCAGGAGTAATCATCGGCTTGCTGGTAGGCCAATGGTGGTTTGTGCAAAGTCTCATCAACCGGCTGTTCTTTCGCTTTTCGGGCTTTGCCCCCTAGTTCACCAGATCGAGCTGCGAGCTGACTGGCTACAGTCGGCCAACAACAGACCTTCGAGCCAACGGTCCAGCGTCTCCACCGCGCTCAACCAATTTATCGCCGGGCGTCCACTTTTTCACGGTACGAGCTGGACTCAGAGAGGCAAACTGATGCCATGCTGAGGGCGCTCTTTTTCCTCCTTGCTGTTCTCGTTCCGATTGGACTGGTCTACGCCTTCGGCGTGTGGATACTGCTTGCGTTGTTCGGGCTGGCGGCCGCAACCTTGCTCTTCTCAACCCGGAAGGGGCGCGGCGCTGAGGAGACGCAGGGCGGCAGACTCACCGGATACCACACCACCACGACGGCAAGCCTTTAGGACCAGCCAACTTGGAACAGTGAGCGAATCGCGACTCGAGGACGCAAGCAACGGGGCGGCCTTCGGCCAACTCCGGACGTTCAATCCCAGGTCAGAATTTTTCATGGACCCTCGAGCTTGCTGCCGCATCTTGAGACGCCGCTTTCCGCGTATACGGCCGATATCCCGGTCGTTCAGATCTTGCTGGCCGGACTAAATTCGCCGACTGACTACTGGCCAAGTCTGGCCATTGGGTGGTTGGAACAAGGCGCCCCAATCGATGCTGAGGTCCTGGCCGCGCTGGGGCGCATCTCGGAAAATGAGCACTTCTCTCAATCCGTTCGTCATCGCGGCGGCGCCGTCCTGCGCCGCCTCATGCGGGCCAAGAGGTAGGCCCGCAGTCGGCCACTACCGGATCTTGATCGGATCGCATAGCTCAGACGCATCGCGCCGACTGAAGCGCTCGGCTTGTCCAGCAGCAAAGCGCTACAGAACGCGACTTCCCGCTTGGACAGCGGAGAGCGCATCGCTTACCGACCTGGCCGAGCTGAGCGCCGCAATTGCAGCAGCCTCTCTGCGCTTTGATCTTGGCACTCGCCCCAGCTGGAGAAACACAGGTGCTGGCCGCAAGGCGTGCCGGTTCGATCCCGGCCCCGGACATTCAGCACGTCTCAGTACCGATAGTCCCGGTCGCCGCGGTCATCCCAGTCGCGATGGTGATGGCGATGGTGATGGCGCCAACGTTCGCCCCGCCAGTAGCCCGGGGCTGGCTGCACGTCGTACACGGGCGCCGGACGGTAGTAGACCGGCGGCGGCGGGCGGTAGTACGCGCGCGGAGCCGGCTCGTAATACACGGGCGCCGGCGCCGAATAGACCGGTGCGGGTTGGTAGTAGTGCACGGGGCCCGGTTCGGCAACGCCGATTGCAACGCCCGGCAGGTCGATGCCGACAGACCAACTCGCGCCGGCATTGGCCGAGGCTGCGGCGAAGAGCGCACTGGCTGCCACAGCACCAACTGCGGCCAGTTTGAGAAAGAGAGAACGATTGAGGCTCACTGTGGGGACTCCTTGTCGGGGCGAACACCGCCCTTGCCTACCTACAACGCCCTGCGCCCATCGTATGTCGCGTCGCTAGCATGAAGGATGTTGCGAAACGTAACGAGAGGTGCCCCAGCGAAAATGCACTCCGCTTCCACTTTGCAAGCCCCAGCCGCATCCCAGGTGTCCCACGATCCGACCAGCCGATGTCGGCCAGAAGCGGACATCTCGACATGCCCTACGTATTTATCGGCGTGGTCGTTGTCAAGTCAGCACGTCGTCGAATCTTTCGAGCTGCCAGACTGCTCGGGGCGTTCGCATCGTGAACCGGCGTCGATATTCCGCCGGAGTCATTCCCGTGACTTGATGGAACATGCGCCGAAATGCTGCCGGCTCGCCGTAGCCCGAAGCCTGCGCGATTTCATGCACGGACCGCCACGTCACCTGAAGCCACATCTGCGCTCGTTTGACTCTGATTTCGTTGAGAAACCGCAAGGGCGGCTTTCCCAAGTGGCGCTGGAACAATCTCACCAATGTCCTCTCACTCACTGCTGCAGCCTTCGCCACATCGCCCATGGCGACCGACTCGCCGGCATGGGCTTCCATCCAAGCAATTGCACGGTGAAGCGGCGCGTCGCGGGAAACACCTACAACCTGCTCAGGGATCGTTTGCACCAGGTGCTGCCGTTCCGGGTTGGCGCAGAACTTGTCGCGCGCGGCCCCTGCCAGGTCCGAAAGTCCCAAGGCCTCAAGCACCTTGAGCGTCATCTCGTGTATGTGCGAAGGCGAACTGGCCAGCACCATTTGCCTGCCCACTGCGATCGGATGTTCGCTTTCGACCGGCACTTGCGGGAAGTCCGCGATAAAGCCAGATTGGTAAAGCCATGAAAGGGGTGTCGGCTGATGCGCCAACAACCCTGACTTGCCGAGAATCCACAGTCCGAGGCCGCAACCGGCGATCCACTGCTGTTGTGCGCAGGCTTCACGCAACAGCTTCCCCGCGCCGGCATTTTGCTGGACGAGGCGCCGCAGCCCCGGGATCGTGATCATCATGAGCGGAGGCACGACCACCACTTGCTCATCCGGCCTCGCGCGCGCCGCCGCGCGCTCCTGGTGCGAGGCGTAGCAGACATAGCGGGCGGACACGCTCTGCCCAGAACAGTCGATTAGCTGCCACGACAGGGGCATGGCGACGCGTCGCCCTGCACGCGCGGCAGCGAGCGAATTCACCTCGCGCAGCACATCGATGACCGAATACACCGAGCCGAGCAGGCAACCTTTGGGTACGAGGATGCGGAAGCGAACCATTGCCGACTTGTTGTCCGAATTGGCGCCGCGGATGGCGGAAATCTGCCTATCTTCGATGAGGCCTGCGTTTGTACCATGCGCCTCATTAACGAAGTGAGAGATGCCCATGATTAGAAATTTGCTGCGTTTCGCGGCTTGCGCCGCGTTCATGCTTACGCACGCCACCGGCGGCGCGCAGTCTTACCCCACCAAGCCCGTTACCTGGGTGGTGCCGTATCCGGCGGGAGGCCCTGCCGACGTGATCGCCCGCAACATCGCGCCGCGGCTGTCGAGCGAACTCGGCCAACCCGTGGTGATCGAGAACCTCGGCGGCGTGGGTGGCGCCCTAGCTGCGAACAAGGTGCTCGCCGCAAATGCCGACGGTTACACAGTTTTCCAGGGGTCGCCCAACGAGGTGATCCTCGCAGGCTTGGCCAATGCGGCCGTGAAAATTAAGACGGATGACTTCACGCTGCTCACGCCCTTCACCGTGAACCCTCTTGTGCTGCTAGTGCGCAAGGACTTTCCCGCCAACTCCATCGACGAATTTCTTGCGGCGGCGAAGTCCGCGCAGGATCCGCTCAACTACGGAAGCGTCGGCGCCGGTTCGATGTTCCACCTCGCGGCGGAGGACTTGGGCGCGCGCGTCGGCGGCAAGCTGGCGCACATCCCGTACAAAGGCGGCGCGCCCTTGCTGCAGGATCTGGGTGTCGGCTCCATCGACTTCGCGCTCTTGCCGTTCACCACGAGCTATGTGGGGCTCGCCCACACTGGCCGGCTCAAGATCCTGGGCATTGCAGCGCCGCAACGCATCTCGGCGATCAAGGACATCCCCTCCTTCGACGAGAGCCGCAGCGCGAGCGGCTTTCACTATGGAGCATGGGCCGGACTGATGGTCAGACGGGGCACGCCTCAGGCCATCCTGGCGCGACTGCACGCAGGGTTGGCCGCGGCCATGGCCGATGCCCAGTTGCGCGAGTCACTGACTGCCACAGGCTCGCAGGTCCACAAGGTGCTCTCACTGTCGGAGTCGGCCGAGTTCCTGCAATCCGAGGCGCGGCGCTACACCGGCTTGGCCCAACAGGCCGGCATCAAGCCGCAATGATCGAAAGCTTTACCGATGAGCTTCGTCACTTCGCACGGCGTGCCGATCTACTATGAACGGCACGGCCAAGGCCCGGCGGTCGTCTTCTGTCATGGCGCGGGCTCCAATGCAGCCACATGGTGGCAGCAGATCCCAGTGTTCAAGGAGCATTTCACCTGCATTGCCTATGACCACCGCGGCTTCGGGCGTTCGCCGGCCGATCCTGAAGACTTCCTCCCCCAACTGTTCGTAGACGACCTGCAGGCCGTGCTCGACGCCGAGGGGATCGCCTCTGCAGCGCTCGTCTGCCAATCCCTTGGCGGAATAAGCGGTCTCCGCTTCGCGCTACGCGCCGCCGATCGCGTAGACGCCTTTGTGTGCTGCGACTCGCCTCTGGCGATCGCTCATCCGGAAATGCTGGTCAACGTGAAGCGCTTCCTTCAGCAGGTGCAGGCCACCGAATTGGAAGACCGGGCGCTCAGCCCGGGCTTCGCCGCCTCGCAGACGCAGCTGGCGTTTCTTTATACGCAGATCAACCAGTTCAACCCGGCGGTGTACTCCGCCGCGGAGACGGCGGGCTGGGGCGCACGCATAGCTGGTTTGTTCAACCCGTCGTTTCTGTTGCCGCTGTCTAGCCTGAACGAACTTCGTGTTCCGACCCTCTTCGTGGTGGGCGCGGAAGATCGCGTGGTAACTCCGGGGGTAGTGCGCGACCTGGCGGCCCGAGTGGACGGCGCAAAGGTGGTCGAGATTGCGGGGGCGGGGCACTCACCCTACTTCGAGCAGCCTGGCACCTTCAACCAGGCGGTGCTCGGCTTCATTCAGCAGCAGATTCGCACTTCCAGGAGACAGGACACATGACTTCCTACCCGCAAGCTCGCCGCGCACTGCTGGGATCCGCTCTTGCCGCCGGTACATTGCCGTTGCAATCATTCGGGCAGACCCAACCAATTGCTGGCCATACTTCGGCGCCGCGTGCGATCGGCTGGATCGATGGCAGCCCGGCAACGGCCGAGCAACTGCGCTCGGTGGCCTTGGTTAATTACGGCCACTTCTCTACCCTGCAAGTGCAGGGACAATCGGTGCGAGGGCTTGATTTCCAGATCGCCCGGCTACAGCGCAGCACCCGGGAGCTTTTCAACGAAGAGCTTCCCGCCGAGCGCATCATCCGCAACCTGCGCAGTGCATTGGATGGGAACACGGGTCGGGTGCTGGCACGGGTCAATGTCTTTCCGGCCAGCTTGGACTGGATGAACCTGAGCAAGCGCACTCCGGTCGCTTTACTGGTCACGCAGTCGCCACTCGCGCTGCCCGCTCACCGACCGCAGCGGGTCAAGACGTTGTTCCACGAACGCGTGCAGCCTCACGTCAAACATGTCGGCACCTACGGGCTCTTTCAAGCGCGCCGTGAAGCGCAGAGGCTCGGCTTTGATGACGCGCTCTTTTTCGATCGCGCCGCCAGCATTTCGGAAGGCTCGACTTGGAATGTGGCGTTTCACGACGGAGAACGATTTGTGCTGCCGACGGCTGCAGCGCTGCCTGGAGGGGCAATCCACCTCTTGCGCAACGGCATGCGCAAGCTCGGCATCCAGTTCATCGAGGCCGACGTCAAGGTCGCTGAAGTTCCACGGTTCCGCTCGGCTTTTCTCACGAACATTCCGGCGGTGTACCAGCCCATTACGCAGATCGACGGGCATCGCTTCGAATTTCCGGAGGACCTGCACACCACATTGGAGGCGTGCTACGCCGCAAATCCAATTGAAACGATCTAGCTGCGAAGGCAAGCCAGGGTCCCATCGCAAAGCACTTGGGCTCGAACGGCGAATTCGAGGTCACATGATGGATTGCTTCCGATTGTTGTCGAACGACAGCTTTCGAACTCGCGCTATGTCCGCCTAGGGCCCAGAACGGCTGTTCACAGCCCGATCACGGCCGACGCCAGATCCCCTCGCAGGTCCACCGGCAGAGTCGACGGGAGTGGTGGGTTATGGACGGAACAGACCGGAAAATTCAATGTATGGTGAAAACTCCACCGGGAAATTCAAACTATGTTGAACGTCCGGTTCAACGTAGCGCGGTGAATCTGCGCGCAAGGCGTTGATTTTGTATGGCACCCGTGTGCAGCCCTTGTCGCACGTCGACATCTGTCGCTGCTACTGGAAGGAAAGGCCGCCGGCCGGGCCGACGGCCGGGGCCCTCAGGCCTGGATGCGGCCCGCCATCCGGGCCTCCTTCGCGTAGGCGCTCAGGCACCTGTCGGGCCAGAAGTGCAGATCCTGCTCGATCGGCAGCTTCATCATGCCGCGCACCTGGGCCAGCTCGGCCAGGCTCACGCGGCCCAGCTCGGGGAAGCCCAGTCCGAGGTCGCACAGGCCGAAGGCAATGTCGTGGTCCTCGGGTTCGATCTCGGTCAGCAGCCAGGTCGCGCCGGCGTCTGGCGTGAACAGCTTGAGCACGGGCAGCGGATCGAAGTCCTCCTGCGCCTGCGACTTCAGGCCGTTGGCCAACAGCAGTTCGAATTGCGCATCGGTGATGAAGGGAAACCTGGAAGCCATGGCGTTCTCCTTGAACGGTTGCGGGCGGTATTGCCCGGGACCGTCGCCGGCAGGCCGCAGCGCAGCGGTCAAGGTTCGAAGACGGCCGCAGGCCGCCAGCGCACCACCCCTGGCGCGCGCAGACCTTGACGGCGAGAACGGTGTGCCACCCTTGAGGTCACAGCAAGCCGGCCCCACCCCCCCTCTCTTCTGTCTCTCACTCTCTCTCTCTCTCTCTCTCTCCTCTCTCTTCGTGCCTGCACGAGGCGAAGCGAGGCGGGCCAGTAGTCTTGAGGGTCGCCCGCGACCGGCCGCGTGCCCGGAGGAAGGATTCGACACGCTCAGCGCCGGGCGTTGGCGCCCCTTCGTCGACGACGCGCTGCACCCTGGCGGCACAGGCCGGCAGGCGCTGGCCGGTCCTCATGACCTCAGCACCACGCCGCGCACGAAGTCGCCGGCGGCCACCGCGACCACCATCGCGTCCTCGCGCAGCAGCGCGACTGCGTCGCGTTCCGGCGGCCCGCAAGGGCGCCGAAACTCCCGGCAACTCGCATCGGCGCAACGGACGACCACGAGGCACTACATTTCCCGGGTGTCTATCACCACTCCCACCTTGCTTGACTACGCTCGCTTCGCCGAGGATCTGAAACGCCGCATCGACGGTGCGCGGCAGTCGGCCGTGCGCGCCGTCAACCGCGAGCTGGTGGCCCTGTACTGGGACATCGGGCAAGCCATCCGCGAACAGCAGGCACGCCAGGGATGAGGCGACGCGGTGATCGATCGGCTGGCGCGCGATCTCAAGGCGTCCTTTCCCGGGACCACTGGCTTTTCAGCGGCGAGCCTCTGCCGCATGCGTCAGTTTCACGAGACCTACGCCGCGGATCGCCTGAGGATCTGGGTCCACGACGAATGACGTCGCGGCACACAAGATCACCCAGTTCTGCAACGCACCGACTGGACCTTCGATGCTGGCTTCTCGGCAAGTCAGCCCAGGTAGTCGAGAAACATCGGAGTCACGTGCTGGAGAAAGGCGATCTCCTCCGCATCGATGGTGCGGGGCTCCAGATCGAAATGGATGAACGTGCCGTAGGGCGTTCCGCAATCGCGTGTCAGCAGCCGCCCGTGGTACGACTCGACAAGACCGACGTAGGGTCGGTAGCTCACCAGGGACGTGTCCTTGGAGACGTGGCTGGTCGTGAACTCGCCCTGTTCGATCGCGTGCCGGCAAAAGCTCTTGTCCAGCGGAACAGCTTTCAGCCAGGTGCGGTATTCAGAGGAGCGGTCGAAGACATGCTCTGCGCGCAACGCATCGCCGCTCAGCTTGTAAATGGCCGTGTATCGGTACTGCGTCCTGTCATTGAGCAGCGCCAACGCGGGACGAATTCCGCTGGAGGCAAGAACATTGCGAACCGCCGCTTTCTGTGCGGACAAATCAATCTCAGGCATTGGGAATCAGGTGAGGCGAGTGCGCCGGTCCAGGCCTTGGATCGTCGACGCGGAATTTGTTGACGCCCGGGATCCTGGGCATCGAGGGGGACGAATTTCACTGGTTGAGCAAGGCGACTGACCGTCCAGGCGCCAAGCCCGGGCGTTCGCGCCTATTGCTGTCCTCGGCTTGCTTCAATCCTGCGCACGGCGCCCACGCCGGCAAACCACGCCTGCAACGAGGTCGGGTGGCCCTTCTCGTCGATCTCCTTCGGCCGATAGCAAAGGAGTTCGCCCGGGCCTGTCACAGCCTCCAGGAGAACGTAGTGATGCTCGCCTGTCTCCAATTCGTTGACGCTGAGTGCGAGTCTTCCCCGACCTGACATCGTTGCTCCTGTAGTTGACGGAGCGTGTTGTATCTCGTTATGAGCAAAACGATTGGAAGTATTTGGCAAGAGCTTGCCCCGGCTGGGTCAAGCCGATCCCAAAACGGCTGGAGCGTGGAATATGTCCCGCGTCACGCAGGCGTCATCTGTTCCGGCCGCCGAAAAACTGGCGCTGCGTTGCCAGTCGCAACGCGCAGACCATCAGAACGGCGCGTTCTCGGGGGGCGGCGGACTGCCCCATGGGCGACAGCAATGGTGCCGTGTGCGGCGACACGCCGGGCCGGGGCAACCGATCGAACTAAAAAAGCGTGGCTCTGCGCTCCGCCTGACCCCCGGCGTGCAGCGCCCGGGCCGAAGGACTCAAGTCCGACTGCTAGAGCTAGAGAAGCCTGACCTGTACCGGGACGATTCGCGCACGATGCCCAGATCACAGAGAGATAGCGCTGCTGACCAACGGGCTCGATCAGGAAAGTGGGCGCCGCCGAACGACAGCCGACCGCCACCCTGAAGAGGGCAATCGCGTGGCACATCGGGGGGAAGATCGCACCCACTTCGGCTTGAGCATTTACTCCGGAGAAGTCGCAGTAACGGCGGACACCTGCAGCGCCCGCAGGAGAACCGACGGCCAGAGCCGCCCAGGCCTGCCGCCGCCCTTGTGACGGCAGTGCTGCAACGAGGATTACGCCGCCGTCGCGGTGACCGCTCCAGACGCCGAAGGCGCCTGGCTCTCCACCAAGGCCGCCTTGCGCGCAGCAGGTTTCGGGTTCGCCTTCTTGCGGCTGGGCAGGGCCTTGGACACCGCCGCCTTCTTCGCCGTCACGGCAGACTCCGACCCCGCCACCGGCGTCGTCGGGCTGGTGGCCTTCTTCGCTGCGTTCAAAGCGCGCGCCGGCTTAGCCGCGCGCCCCTTCCTCGCCGGCGACTTCTGCACCGGCGGCGTGAGCGCTTGGGTGGACGCCGAACCGACCGCAGATCCGGCACCAGCCTTCACAGCCAACTTCTTCCGCGAGGCCTTCACCGGATGCGTCGCCGGGTCGGCGGGTGCTGCAACCGCAGCGGCTGGAGACGCCGTCGCGGCCGCCGACGTCTTCCTTGATTTGCCTTTCGCCGAGCCTGCGCGCGATTGGATCCGCTTGGACGCAGCCGGCCTCGCCGGCACTTTCGTCGCGGGCGACGCGGCGACCGGTGCGACGGCTGCCGGTGCCGCCGCACCGACCGCGAAACTCTCGAGCGTCCGACCGGCAGCGACGGCTTCGCGCAGCCACGCCGGCCTCGGCCCGCGCCCGCCCCACTGGTTGCCCTGTCCATCGCTGAACTTCGCGCCCTTGGCCACAGCGCGACCCTTGCCATTCGTCGCTTTGGTCTTCTTCGAGGCCGAAGGCGACACGGCAGTTGCGGAGGTCGAGGCGAACTTGAGATCGCCAGCCGTGAGGCCGTACGTCGCGATCATGTCATTGATCTTCGCGATGGCGCCTTTGGCTTCGATCGCCAGTTGCTTTTGAGCGGAGGCCTGGAGAGTCGCAATCTGGCGTGCCAATTGGGCGTAGGTTTGAGTCATGAAGAGATTAAAAGTGGAAAGGCTGGAGTCTAATTAGTTCGCGACGCAAATCAGCCTGCGCCGCGAACAATTGCAATCCAACCGAAGGTGTGCCGATCGACCGAGACTCATGCTTCCGAAGGCAGTAGCGCTGCGCCGTCCAGCAGCGGCATCTCCCTGGCCAGGATGTACTCGAAGGCTTCGCCCGCGTGCCGCGCGGCCGTGAAGATCGCAGTCCGGTCGTTCTTCAGCACTTGCAGCCAGCTGTCCAGGTAGGCAGCGTGGCCCTCGATGGTGGCATCGACGAGACCACAGTGCCCCAGCACGAACGCAGATCCGAGTTCGGCCACCAGCTCCTCGAATGCATAGGCCGCATCTCCAAAGCGTCGACCGAATTGCCGGTTCAACCGGCTCGCATGTCCCGCCGAGTGGACTGCCTCATGAAGCGACGTTGCGCAATAGGCTTCCGCGCTCGTGAAGCGCCTGGGCCAAGGCAAGCGGATCTCGTCCAGCTCCGGCAGGTACATCGCCCGCTCATAGCCATGCCGGATGGTCGCATTGCAGCCGCCCAGCAGGCGCAAGGCGCTTTCCACCGGACCACTCTGCGACCTCACCGGATCGACGCACAGGTCGATGACCTCGCACGGCAATCCATCGATCTGAGCGACGTTGAAAACCCAGAATGGCATGCACAGCAGAACACCACCGCTCAACCCCGCGTCCCTGCCCGCTTCCGCCCTGCCCTCCTCCTCGCCATCCTGAACGTCCGCCGCGTGAACTGCATCTTCAGCCCTGCGCGCTCTGCGCTCGAAGTGCGCGCACATCACGCCACGCTCTCCCTTGCGCACCTGGGCGCCCATGCTCGCTGCCTGCTTGTAGGTCAGCCAGACGTTGGACGCATAGCCCTGCTCGATCGCCGCATCCCACAACAGCAGCACGTTGGCCCCGTGGTACGGCGCAGCAGTCTTGCCGTTGCGCGGCATGCCGCGCGAAGCGGCCCGCGTCCAGCGCTCCCGGAACACGTTGCCACCCTTCTCCAGCATCGCGATGATCCGGTCGGTGATGACCTGCCGCACATCCATTCGTGCGCCAGTTCGGACCGCTGATGCCTTGTCTTCGACAGTGCCTGCTTTTGGTGAGTCCTCGGGGGGTACGGGGGGAACGCCCGTGGCTGTTGGGTTGTCCGCATGGCGCTGACGGGTGGAAGAAGCTGCATGCATGGCTGGGCCTTTCTGCGGGGTGTGCCGCGGTGGTTGAACATCTGCTTTCGGAGCCGCCTCGACGCATGAAGAGCGAGCCCAAGGGCCGGTGTCCAGGGACCGCCCGGAGGCCGCAGCCGAGGCGCTGGCCGAGGACCGGGTGAGGACGGTGGCGCAGCCCGAAGCCCTGGACAGCGGCCCCGTGCGAGCTATGCGTCGGTCAAGAGGCGGCTCCGAAGGCAGATCCACCACGGCACACCACCCCGGCACAGCCCATCCACGAGCCGTCCGCGCCCTCCAGCGGCCAGCAGGCCGTGCCCTCCCCTGCGCACACGCGCACAAGCTCGAGGGAAAACGTGCAGGACACCGGAGGAGCCCGGCCCCGCGCCCGCGTCAGGGATACGCAAGGCGGCGCAGCCCATGCCCGCAAGGGAATGAGCGCGACGGCGCGAACCTGGAGCAGCCCGGCACCGGCGTGCAGCCGGTGGACGCCCAGCCTTCAATCCATGCACTGCCGCCCAGCCAGTGCATCTCCAGATGCATGCCAGTTGACGAAGCCATGTCCGCACGGATACCTTCCGACGAACGAACCAGCCGCCATGCACCTCACCGATCCAACAGAAGTAGCCGCCAAGAAACAGCCGCCACACACGGCGCCACCCATCGCCACGACGACCCAGGAGCAGCGCAGCGAAATCCATCGCAAGCTCGGCCGGTGCATGTGCCGGCTCCAGCAGTACGAGCGCCTGATGAAAGCGGTGCTGGTCGAGCACGATCTGAGCGGCACCCCGCACGATTGGCAATCGCGACGGCAGGCGCGTAGCGAATTCTTCGCAGTCATGACCCTCGGCACGCTGGTCAAGCACTTGAAGCGCAGCTACCTCTCCACCCATCTGCCCGGTCAGGAAATCGCTGACGAAGGGACCGAGCCTGAGGTCACGGACCAGATCTGGTTCAGTGTGCGAGCCGGGATGCGGCTCGAACCCGACGCCTTCGCGCAGACAGTCAGCGGCCTGGAAGAACTCGTGGCGCTTCGCAACGAACTGGTGCACCACCTGATGGAGCGGTTCGACCTCTGGAATCCCGGAAGTTGCGCCGATGCCGATGCCTACCTTGAGCGCAGCTACGAGCGGGTCGACCGCCATCTGCTCGAACTACTGGAATGGGCGCGTCACTCCGACAAGGCGCGCGAGCTCATGGCGAGCGCCCTGGCGAGCGACACCATCCAGGAGCACATCGCTCGGGCGATGCCCTCCCCTCCCCTTGTCTTGAATGCCGACTCGAACATCGTGCAATGCCTGCGCGAAGCGCAGGCATTCCTGGCCGTCGACGGCTGGACTCTTCTCGAGGACGCCATCGATTTCATCCGGATCACTTCCGAAGAGGAGTCGCCTTCACGATACAACTGCCTCAACTGGCGACAGGTTCTGCGCGACAGCGGCGTCTTCGAATACGAACGGCAAGCCTTGCCCGACCGCGAAGGTCTCCGCGTCGCGTACAGAACGCGGCGCGGATGACGCGACTGCCTTCCTTCAACTCGAGCGTTCTGCCGATACGCCGCATGTCGACCCGTCAAGACCTGTGTTCCGGGCCTGGCCTAACCGTCAGCTCGAGAGACCACGCGGGCGCCTATCGGCCTTGGGCCTTGCGATCGCCCCTGTTGAGGCGCCCGCACGACCCTCTTTCACAAACCATTGGCGTGTCGCCTTGATGCGCGGGTGATGGAATGCAACTCGACATCTTCGAACACAGCCGCGAGGTGATGCTGAGGAACGACGCTGCGCATGCGCTCGAGTTGCGCGACGCGTCAGCCGCTCTGCAAGCTTGCGAGCGCCTTGCCCTGGAATATCCGGCCGACGAGTCCCTGCCGGCGCTGCGCGTTCTCAGCGGGTACATCGAGGCGGCCGAAGTCGGCCGACAGGACGCGTTTGGCGACCACGAATCCTTGCGCGAGGCGCGGCAGATGTTGCAGGAGACCATCCGTTTCGCAGCGCAGCGCACCTTCGGGGACCTGGGTGCCGCCGCGTGGCTCACCGTGAGCTGGCGGGAACTCGCACGGCGCGCCGGGTCGCTCGCTTTCGACGCGCGGTATCCGCACGACCATGCCGCGGCCCTCTGGCTGCGCGCAGGCGCTTGGGAGAACGCCGCCCAGGCTGTCGCCGCCATCGAATCGTGGCGCCGGATACCGGCGCCGCTGGCCTGGATGGCCGAGGCTCGATTGCACCTGGTCGGTCTGCGGGCGACTTGGCCGCTGCTCGCGGAATTGGGGTGGCTGTCGCCTGCGCTGCTGGAGGAGGTCGCGCAACGCTCGCCCGACCCGCTCTTGCCGCAGCTGGTACGCAGCTTCGAGGCGAATTTTGAGGCGATCCCCACGAGCGCAGGCGAGATGAGCTGGTTTGCGGCATGGGTGCTCATTGAGCGCCCCGGTCTTCGTGAGCAACTGGCGCTCGCACAGGCCTCGCAGCACAGTGCGCCGGAGCAGGCAATGCGTCTCTTGGTGGAACTGTTGGGCTTGGAGCGGCAGGGCCGCCACGCTGACATCGTTGCTCGACGCAAGGTGCTGCGCGACCTTCAGCCCTCGCTGTATGCGGCGTACATGAAGAGTCGCTGACGACTGCGCTGGACGCCTGGACTCGGGCGAACTACCCGCGGCCGACCCCGCTTGCTTCGGCTGCCGCCGCTGCTTGCGCTACACCCGCCGTCATCGTCAGCCAGGTCTGGTAGTCGAACAGCAGAAGCTGCCTCCGGGACGTCCGCGCACGTCATCGAACGGATACCACATCTTGATGTGAGTCCAGCTCAATTGTCTCCGCAGCGCGGAGAGAATTGCTTCATCCGGAAAGCCTCCGCGACGCGGAGACAATGTCGCAGCTGCTTTTCTCCCCAGCCGCGGCCATAGGCCGCCGTCAGCCGTACTCAAGCCCAATAGGGAACGTATTCCGCGAATTTCTTGCCCGCGCCGAGGTCCTTGCGCTTGATTCGCCCTGCCCCCACCGCGTCACTGATCAGATTCGTGACCTGGTTGCGCTGCTTCTCGTTGAGCTTGAATCGTCCCCTCAAGGTCGTATTGGTCAGCGTTTGGCTGGAGAGGTATTGAAGCGCGGCGTGTTGATAGCAAGCTTCGATACGTTCGGTCATCGACATGTCCGTGAACTTGCGCGGCGCACCGATCGTGACCCTAAAGGCGTTTTCCTGCGGTGCCAGCACGAGAGGCGGCAGGCCGAACAACTCAATGGTGCGAACGATTTTCTGGAACCCCGTGCCCCGCTCTTCGCAGATCCGGTAGCGCCGAAAAGACGAGGCCAGCTTTTCGTTCCTAGACTCGGGAGTCGTCCCGATCAGGCGATCGGGCTTCTTGCCGGGCAGCAGCGTGCCCGGGCTCGTCACCTCGATGCGGTCGTCGTAGATCTCGACCATCGGGCCTGCGCCGGTCACCGTGAAGTCCTGGTGAATCAGGGCGTTGGCGATCAACTCGCGCAGTGCCAGTTCGGGGTACATCGACACTTCGGTGCGAAGCGATTGCTGGATGACCTCGGAGTGCGGCAGCACTTTGCGCAGGTGGCCGATCAATCCCTCGAAGCCGACGGCATAGCCGCGCCGGCCAGGCAACTCGTCGATGGTCTCGACCTTGTTGGTTCCGCGGTACCGTATGACGCGGATGCGCTTTCTCTCGAGGTCGGGAAAGTCCTCCAGCTTCCGTGCGGCAGCCACGGCACCGAAGTTCGTGATGTAGTGGCCTCGTCCGTCCGGGACGGTGACGCCCTCTGCGGCGAGCCAATGGGACAGGTCCTCTGGATCGCCTGGCAGCGGACGCTGCAAGAGACCAGCGATCGCATCAAGGTCGAGCAGGCGTTGCACCTCTTCCAGGTCGATCAGAGGCGACGCGCGCAGCTCCTCCCACCGCGGCGCCGAGCTGTTCATGAGCATGCCACCGACTTCTTGGCGCGAGGCCTTGCGGGTTGTGCCACCCGAGCGGATCCAGGCTTCCTCTATGGACTTGCCACGTCGGTGAACCGGCTTCGTGGGCTGCTCCGGCACGTGGACCAGAAGGACCGCGACACCGCGGTAGTCGACGACCCCATGGTCGATCGCCAACGGCGGCTCCAGCGCGTCGCGTCCTAGATTGGCGAGCGTGTTGGTGACTCGGGCAATCGTGTCGGCATCGACGCCGACGGGCGCGCCATCGTCATCGATGCCGAAGACCAGCGTGCCGCCGTTCGGATGGTTTCCGAACGCCATGAGGTGCTCAGCCAGTCGGTCCTTGTGCACCGAGAGCTGCGTCTTCCAGTCGAGCTCGTTGATCTCATGGGGCAACGGGGTCAGGGTCTCGTCCAGGTTTCGCAAGGCGGCAGTGACCCAGTGCTTTGTCGCCATGTATAAGTAACCCGTTGATTTGATTGGAGTTTTGCCGATCGTCCGGATTCGGATGTGATAAGGCCGAACCCGTTTTTCCCTACGACGGAGCCCAGGGCATCATGATTCAGATGTGAAAGCAAGCCATTGATTTTATTGAGCTTTCCGTGCTCCTTCCGGTTTCGCGGAGGAAACCGCGAGAACCCTGAGCCGTCTCTTCAATGGATGAAAGTTGGCAGTCACTCCCGTTCATTTCCTTCGTGCGATCAAGCCGCAGGCGTCGGGCGATTTCACGCGTTCGGCGCGGCCGCAATAGTAAGCAGCTCCTTGTCCGTGGGCTTGTTCCAATTCGGACCATAGGCGCCAGCGGCGTAGAAGCTGACCATCTCATGGCGCACCATGGGGTGGGTCCAGCCCTTCCCGACCAATCGCTGAATCACGGCCGGGTGCGCATTTCGACGCACCAGATCCTCCTGGAGTCCTTGCACCAGCTCGGCCTGACGTTCCGAAGGCAGTGCAGCCAGTTCGGCCGCCAACAGCTCGATGCGTTCCGCAAGCCATTTCTTTTCCCATTGGGCCAGCCTGTCGCTCGGTGCCACGCGCACGACTTCCGGCTCCTTTGCCGCCACGGCCTTCTCGCTCGCCTCTTCCTGCGCCGCCAGATGGCCGGGCAGCACGCTTTTCAAGTAGCGCAGCGGATCGCGCAGCGGCTCCGGAAAGGCGGTGGCCGCGCGTTTCTCGACCGCCTCGATCGCGGTGGCGACGGCCGCGTCGCCGAACTCCTCGATCAGTCGCTCGATCCGGGTGTGGTCAATGCCCAGCCGCTCCGCGCTCGCCAGGACAGCGACATCGACCGGCTCGGCGGCCGAGCGTTGCTGCAGCGCCAGAACCCGCTGAGGCTTCTTGCGTACGGTGAACTGAAGATCAGAAACGAACCGCCCCGCCTTGAACTCGAGCATCTCGATCTCGATGTCCGCCAGGGCATTGATTTCGGCGAGCGCGGGCCGCAGGGTATCGCGCTTGAAGATGCGGTACTCGAGGCGCTGCAGACGTTCATCGTCGGGCCGCCCCAGCAACACGGGCCGCCACCAGGTCCATGCCTTGCGTGCCGTCTGCCCGACACCCAGGTAACGGGAACAGATCTCGTAGAGCGCCACCGCGGGATGAGAGCCCAGTTGCGAGATGACTTCCAGCGACAGCTTCGCAAAGATTTCCGGATCCAGCAGTTCGTTGCGCATGTTCACCGCATACGACCATTCGACCCAGACCTGTCCGCGTTCCTTGGTGAGCCTCGCGTGCGAGAGCATGCCGCACACATCCCACGTTTGCCACTCGCCTGCAGTGGGTGACTGCCACTCCACCAGCGTGGTGATCATTGAACGCAGGTGCGTCTTGATGATCTTCATGTCCCCGCTGTTGTAGTCGAGGCCTTTGACGATGTCAGTCAATGCGGCGCGAAACGTTTCTCGCTCCAGTCCCTGGTTCTGTGCGATGTGAAGCAATACATTCCATGTCCTGCGACCCAACGCGGTGATCTTGTTGTTCTGGGGCACCAGCGCCAGCGAGAACACGGGCTTGAGCAATGGCACCGGCCCGCGCGCGGGCGTCGAAACTTCTCGGCTTGCTCCTGTGATCATGGCGCGACTGTAGCGCAGCGGGGCCTTCATGTGAAACGTCGATTCACTTGTCGCAATCGCGCTTTCCGCATGCCGGTCACCGTAAAAGCTCCGCTTTCAGCGCCGGCACTCCTGAGCCTCAGGCGACCTGGCTCACTGTAAAAGCTCCGGTTTGGCGGCTTCACAGGACAAGATTTGGTTGGGAGGCCGGGTCGACGACCGGGATTTCAGCTTTACCGTATCCACTCTCCCTGCGGCCTGAATGGGCTCCGCATCCCACCGTATCCACTCTGACATCGACTGGAAAACCTCCACAGTTCACCGAGAGGTCTCCAAAAATACGCCTAAGTCGTTGATTTTATTGAATATATTTCTCGTAAAGGATTAAAGGGCTTAAAGGTATTTGACCTCTGAAAAGTCCAGCGCCGGGCTTCTGGAGCTTTTTCAGGAAAGAGGATTGAGGGATTGGACGAAACTTCGTCCGTTTGCGCAAAACACGTCTAACACGCACAATCGCGCCGTCAATCACCAACTCGTTCAATGATGGAAATTCGACCCCAAATCACGCTGGCCAGCGTGCACCAGCAGGCCGAGGATGCGGCAGCGATGTTGTCGAGCATTCGCTCGGCGATGCTGGCGCCGATGGTTCGCAAGGCCGCGCCGTCCTTCAGCGCCGACCAGGTGGCCACCCTGTGCGAGGCAACTTCGCGAGGCTCGTTCGCCCACCGTGTCGCGAGCCGCAAGGATATGCCTTCGGGGACATTGGTGTCCAACGGTCGCAAGAGGCTGTTCACCTTGGCCGAGACGCGCCAGTGGGTCCGGGATTACCGCAAGGAGATGCTGCGCCCCGAAGGTGCAGAGGCGATCACGATCTCCATCGCGAACTTCAAAGGGGGCACCACGAAGACCACGACAGCCATGACGCTGGCCCAGGGGCTCACACTGCTGGGCCACAAGGTGCTCGTGATCGACACCGATCCTCAGGCCTCGCTGACCACCCTCTTCGGCATCCTCCCCGATGTCGAGATCAGCGCCAAGGACACGATCATGTCGCTGGCCGATGGCTCATCCATGACCGTGCGGCCGATGATCCGAAGCACGTACTGGGACGGACTGGACCTGGTGCCAGCCGCAAGCTCGCTGTTCGACGCCGAGTTCATGCTGCCCTCCCGGCAAGGCAAGGAGGGGTTGTCGGGCTTCGAGTTCTACAGGGTCCTGGATCTCGGGATCGATGACGTGCGGGCGGATTACGACGCGATCATCATCGACAGCCCCCCTGCCCTGTCCTACCTGACGATCAACGCGCTGATGGCGGCCAACGGCATCATCATGCCGCTACCTCCTGAGACGCTGGACTTCGCCTCTTCCACCCAGTTCTGGTCCCTGTTCTCCGACCTGACCCAGACCATGCTGGAAGGCCGCGGACAAACCAAGAACTTCGATTTCATCAATATCCTCCTGTCTCGCGTACCGCCCAAGGCTGGGCGCGGCGCATCGACGACAGCGGATGCCGTGCGGGAATGGATTGGCGCCACCTACAAGGAGAAGGTGTTGCCATTGGAGATCCCGCGCACGTCGATCGCCTCCCAAAAGTCTTCCGGGTTCGGGACCGTCTACGACAGCGAGGCGGGGGATGCCAAGGACAAGACGTACAAGCGTGCCCGGGACGCCTATGACCTCTTTGTACAACACATCGAGGTCTCGATTCGAAATGCCTGGGCAAGGCAGTTGCCGGCCCTGGCAGGGGGTTTGTACGGTACAAACCCCCTGCGGGTGGAGGCGTAGGAGTCCAGGATGTGGATGAATCGGGCCCGATCAGCTTCTCAAGCGCGAGCCGCCTCGAGGGGTTTGTACGGTACAAACCCTCTGGTTCCCGGTGTCGCACCGGGAACCAGATATTCGTTCGTGCAGAGGTTGGTACCGCGCAAAAAGACCACAAGGCATGTACGCCCTGGCACCGCGGCGCAACGCGCTGGATAGAACAGAACAAGGAAATCGGCAATGGCGAACAAAGACTTGGTAAAACGCGCGTTCAGCGTCACGGCAAATCTCCCCATCCCCAGCCAGCATCGGCGGGACGGCACATCAGCGTCGGACGCAGCGGAGGAGGGCACAAGGGTTTCCGAAGCCCCCGCCACCATCGCGCCATCCATGCCCAACGAACAGGTTGCGGCTTCCGCGGCGCCCAAGACCGGGCCCGGCTCCATGTTGGCCTTCATGACCGAACAGTCCGAAGTGCATCGTGAGGTAGTGCGCCTTCGCGAGCGCCTGAGCGAATTCGACGGCGCGCAGGCGACGCGCCATATCGATCCCAAGCTGATCAAGGCATCCGGTTGGGCCAACCGGGATCTGTCGCACTTCAAGACGGAAGCCTTCACCCGTTTGAAAGAGGAGATTGCGAGTGCAGGCGGCAACGTCCAGCCGATCAAGGTGCGCCCGATAGGGGGTGCGGCCGCAGGATCGCCGAGCTTCGAGATCGTGTTCGGCCATCGTCGGCATCAGGCGTGCCTGGAACTGGGCCTCCCGGTGCTGGCGCTGGTACAGCAAGATATGAAGGACGCCGAGCTCTTCGTCGAGATGGAGCGCGAGAATCGGGAGCGCGAGGATCTCTCGGCGTGGGAGCAAGGGGTCATGTACATGCGTGCGCTGGAGCAGGGCCTTTTCCCGTCCGCCAAGCAACTGGCCGCCGCGATCGATCGGGATATGGGCAACATCAGCAAGGCGATGGCTTTGGCCAAACTGCCGGGTGAGGTCGTCCGTGCGTTCGGCTCGCCCTTGAATCTCCAGTTCCGTTGGGCCACGCCACTCAAGGATGCGCATCAGCGCGATCCCGAGGGTTTGCTTGCCGCATCGCGTGAGCTCGCGACTCGGGTGCCTCCGCCTTCGCCGGCGGAGGTCTTCGCCGAGCTCACCGCGCAGGGCGGCGCCCAGCGGCAAGCGCCAGGATCCACAACGGAATGGAAAGACGACGACGGCAAGCGCATCGCCTCGCTCGTCGTCGACCGCAAGGGGAGACCGGCCCTGGCCTTTGATCAGCCGATGGCCGAGGCCCAGCGCCGAAAGCTGGTCAAGCTGATTGATGGTTTCGTGGGCAGCAAGGCCTGAGAACCGATCCGCAGAAAAAGGTGGCGCCTCACACACTTTCGTGGGCAAGCGAAAGGCGCGGGATCGGCCATGTCCCGGACCTCCTGAATCAGCGCGAAAGCGTACGCGCGCCCCGTGGCAGGCTGACCCGGAGGGCCTCGTTGCTCATTTCCGAAAGCGGCTCGCGGCGTCGGCAAACCTCGTGGGCAGGACATAGCTGGGCACCCAACTTGACGCAGCGACTTGTAGGGGACGGGAGCGCGCGCTATCATTGCTAGCAAACTAAAGGAATGACAGCAATGTCGACGATCACCATCCGCGATATCCCCGAGGACACACACGCGGCCCTCAAGGTCATGGCAGCCGACGCGCACAAAGGCGGTCGGCGCAGCGTGGAAGGCCTCGCCCGGACGCTTCTGGTCGATGCGACGCGCAGAAGGGGGCCGGGCCTGGGCAGTCAGCTCGCCGCCATTGGCCGTCAGTTCCAGGCCAGCCTCGCTGGCGCTGGGGAAGGCATGGGCAACGAGGAGATCGATGCCCTGTTCAGGCGCTCGGGTGAGCAGAACGAACCGGCGACGTTCGAATGATCCTGCTCGATACGAACGTCCTGTCAGAACCTCTGAAGCCTCACCCCGCCCCCGCCGTGATCGCCTGGCTGGACGACCAGGTGGTCGACCAACTGTGCATCAGCGCCGTCACCGTCATGGAGATGCTCGACGGCGCGGCGCGCCTGGACGTCGGCGCCCGCAGGTTGCGTCTCGAGGAAGCCATTAACAGCCTGATTGCGCGATTCAGATGCTTGCCGTTCGACGAGTTCGCCGCCCGGTCCTATGCGCAGATGGCGGAAAGGGCGCGTCGGGCAGGGCACACCATTTCCATGGGTGACGCCCAGATCGCGGCCGTTGCGCACGCCAATGGCATTGAGGCGGTGGCGACCCGCGACGCCGGGCCGTTCGAGGCGATGGGCCTGCAAGTGCTCAACCCATGGACTGCGTAGTTGGCCGAGTGCCCACGGTGCTCACTGGACGGGCCGGCAGAGCATCGTCGACTACTACCGGCGCAACCGGACTTAATCTCGCTTTCAGAGCAACGTGCTACGACTCACCGAGATAAAAACCCAACGCCATCAATGACTTAGGAAGATGACCTCAGAAAAGTGGCGGCGCGTCGGCTAAAAATCGCATTGATGATTATGTGAATACCTCGCAGAATAGATCGCTCGTAGGCCGACCTTGCTCGCCCGGAAGCGGCGAGGGCCGTGCCGGTTCGAACCCCCGCGGCTTGCGTTGCAAACCGTCCAGCTTTAAATCGGCTATCTTCGTCACGCCATGACCGCCGTCCCCACGCCATCGCAGCTCGCCCAAATTGACGACGAGCAACTCGCGCACCTTGCCATGAGCTGGCGCACGCGCGCTGGCTATGGCGACCGGGACGCCTTCGGCGTCGCGCATGCACTCGAAGTCGAGCGGCGCCGTCGTCTGCGTCAGAGCCAGTTGCAGCAGCTGCCTGCCGAACCGATGGCGCCTCGCCCGTGGTGGAAGTTCTGGTCGACCTCGCCGTCGGGCTCCAGCGACGGGCCGATGTCCACCACGTGAAAAAGCCACCACCCCGCAAGCTGCATCGCGGGCACTTCGCCTTCATGCGGGCGCTGGCCCAGGGGCTGGACGAGCGGGCCAGTTGGGACCGGTACCTGCGGCTCGAAGGCGAGCACACCGACCTGCGCACGGTGCGCCGGACCATCGCCTGGATCCGCGACGCATTTGCGGCGGCGGCGCGGCGCGAGCAGAAGCCGGGCACGGCGCGGCTGATTCTGCTCGACCCGGACCGCTTCACCGCGGCGCCGGCCCTGCCGAGCCTGGCCGAGTTCGCGGCCGCGCAGGGCCTGGAGGACTTCTCCGAGGCCGAGCAGATCGAGGCCTACGAAGCCGCCTACCCGGCTGGGGGTGGGGGAGGGCAGGACGGTAACAAAAGCGCTGGGTCGGCCCGGCCTTCGCGCCGCGCCCGCGTCATCGATCACCAGTTGCAGGCGCTGCGCTGGCTCGAGGGCCTGGTGGTCCAGGACCCGCGCCCAAGCGACAGCGTCATGGCCTGGTTGCACCCGTCCCTGGCCGCCCGGCTCGCGCGCGCCGGCTTGCCGACCCTCGTCGCGGTGGTCGAGCGCATCAACGGGATCGGTGCCCGCTGGTGGGCCCAGGTGCCCGGGGTGGGTGAGCGCAAGGCGGCCCGGATCCTGGACTGGCTCCATGCCAACGAACAGATACTCGGCCTGCGTATCGGCGTGCACGTCGCCACGCCGCGGGCGCAGCTGACAGCGACGGCCTTGGCCTCGGTGGTGCCTGCGGCGACGGCGCTCGTACCCTATGAAAAATTCGTGCTGCCTGCCGAGCTCGATGGCAGCGAGGGGCGCTACCGCGCGCCACAGGCGAAGTGCCTGGTCCTGGCGGTCAACGACCATGAAGCCATCGGCGCCTGGCTGGCCGCCCAGCGGCCGGGTGAGGGGAACAGGGAACTTTCGTCGACCCAGCGCTCCTATCGCAAGGAAGCGGAGCGACTGCTGCTCTGGTCGATCCTCAAGCGGAAGAAGGCGTTGTCTTCGTTGTCGGTGGAGGATGCGAGCGCCTACTGCGGCTTTCTTGCCGACCCGCCGTCAACCTGGTGCGGGCCGCGGCACCATCAACGCTGGTCGCCGATGTGGCGGCCGCTCGAAGGGCCGCTGACGCCGACGGCGCTGCGGCAGGCCCTGATCATCCTGCGCAGCCTGTTCGCCTTCCTCGTGAGCCAGGGCTACGTGGTGGCCAATCCGTTTGCGGCGGTGACGCTTCCGCAGAATCCGCAGCGGCCGTTGGGCTCGGGTCGGACCCTGAGCTTTGCGCAGTGGGACTACATCGATGCATTGCTGCAGGACCATGGCGACACGGAAGCCGGGCGACGTCTGCGACGCGGCATGCGCTGGGTCTATGCCACCGGGCTGCGCCTGGCCGAAATCACGACCATCAAGTGCGAGGACCTCGAGCAGGTCGAGTACAAGGCGGCCAATGGAGCGACGACCACCGGCTGGCTGCTGTCGGTGACCGGCAAGGGCGGCCGCAGGCGGCAGGTGCCGGTGCCGGTGGAACTGGTCGAGGAGCTCGGCGACGAGCTGGCGCGGCACGGCTTCGAGCGACAGGTGGGGGCGGTCAGCAACCAGGGCATCCATGTGATGGCGCGCTTCGACATGGAGCTCGAGCGGCCGGTAGGATGGTCGGCTTCAGGGCTCTACCAGGCGCTCAAGGCGTTCCTCGCGCAGGCTGCAGCCAGTGCCGAAGGCGTTGACGCGCAGCAACTGAGAAAAGCCAGCACGCACTGGCTGCGACCTACCCACGGGTCCCACGCGCTGCAGGGCAGGGAAGGGCAGTCGCCCGCACCGATTCAGGTGGCGCACAACAACCTGGGGCAGGCATCGCTAGGGACAACGTCGATGCATCTGACGACCGAAAAGGCGACCCGCCTGACGGCGATGCGGGGGTTTTGGAAGTCAGATCAGGACTGACTCAGGATTTTTCACCCGATGATTTGCACATTCAAGCAGCGGTTCGCCACTGATGGCCATAAGAGGATTCGGGCAGCATATTCCGGCAGCGCGCAGCTCGCCTGTGCTCGCCGTCGAACGCGAGGCCGGTGACCTGGTGGGCGAATTGCGCAAAGGAACATCAGCGTGAACTCCCGCAAAGCGACGTCGAAGGCACGTGCGCCCGTCGCTCAGGTCATGGTCCAGTCTGGCGCTGCAGAGCCCATCGAAACCTCGTTCGCTGAGGTGGTCGGCCTCATTGAGCAGGCCAGGCGACGGGCGTACCAGGCGGTCAACACCGAACTCGTCGACCTGTACTGGCAGATCGGCCAGTACATCAGCGGCAAGCTGGCCGCAGCCGTTTGGGGTGAAGGCGTGGTGGACCGCCTGGCGCAGCATCTGGCGCGCACGATGCCAGGGCAACGCGGCTTCACACGCAGAAACCTGTTCAGAATGCGGCAGTTTTTCGAGGCGTACGACGGCGACGAGAAAGTGACACCGCTGGTGACACAACTGCCGTGGACGCACAACTTGATCATCCTGACGCAGTCCAAACGCCCCGAAGAGCGCGAGTTCTATCTGCGCATGGCCGTGCAGGAACGTTGGGGCAAACGTGAGCTGGAGCGGCAGTTTCGGCTGGCCGCCTTCGAGCACGCGGTACTCGCTCCGCCGAGAATGTCACCGGCGGTGGCACAAACTCATGGCGATGCCGCAGCCGGCGTCTTCAAGGATGCATACGCGGTCGAATTTCTGGGCCTGCCGGCTGACCACACCGAGGCCGACCTGCACCGGGGCCTACTGGGCCAGCTGCGTGCCTTCCTCACCGAACTGGGCCGTGATTTCTGCTTCGTCGGCTCGGAGTTCCCGGTGCAGGTCGGCGGACGTGATTTCGCACTCGACCTGCTGTTCTTTCACCGCGGCTTGAACTGCCTGGTCGCGATCGAGCTGATGGTGGACCGTTTCGAACCCGAGCACCTGGGCAAGCTCAACTTCTACCTCGAAGCCTTGGACCGGGATGTGCGCAAGCCACACGAAAACCCGGCCATGGGCGTGTTGCTGTGCGCGTCGAAGGATAGCGAGGTGGTCGAGTACACACTGAGCCGGACACTGTCGCCGGCACTCGTGGCGCAGTACCAGACGCAGTTGCCGGACAAGCAGATGCTGGCGGCCAAGCTGCATGAGTTCTATGTCTTGAACGCGCCAGAGCCCGCTCCGGCGGTGCAAACACCCAGCCGGGGGACTAAGGACGAGGGCAAGTGACGGCACTGCTACGTGTTTGACATTGGCCAACACCCACCCCCCACAGGCCTGCGCATCGCATGCGCGGGCCCTTGCGTCGGCCGGTGACGGTTTGCGCCAGAAAATCTTCCCATGGCTGGTCTCGATTGCGCTATGCCTGCCCCCCAGGGCGATCTCGTTGGCTTGGCCCTTGACCTTGCCATCTCGCCTGCCGGCCGGGTCTACCTGGAGATTGCGCGCGGCGTTACCGACGCCCCGGCGTCGCCCGCGGCAACGCGCATTCGCAAGGCCTTCGAGCGCAGCGGCGCGCATGCCTTGCTGCAGCTAGGCGCGGTGGAATTGGGCGGCGCCCTGACACCCGCGCTTGCCTTCGGCCGCGAGTTCGCGCATCTGTTCATGGTGCGGCTGACCGCCCTTGCCACATTGGCCGAAGACTGGGCGAGCGTCGCACGCCCCCCGCGCAGCGCTGGAACAACTGGCCGCCGCAGCGCCTCCAATGACGGGTGCGGAATACCTCGACGGCGCGGTGCTCGATGCATGGTGGGTATCTCCATCAAGCGGAGCCCGCCTATGAGCGAGAACAGCAAGATCGAATGTTGCAGCGCTGGCCAGAGAGCGGCCAAAAGCAGGGGGGCATTTTTGGCAGAAAGTAGGAGCATTGCGACCCCACTCCGACGGAGAAGCGCGATGCGAATCTCAATCCAGGCCTGCATTGAAGGGGAGGGGAGCCAGCCCTCGAAAGTCATCACGGTAGGTGTCATCGAACGTGAAGACCGGTTCGCGCCGGGATCCGGCTTGGGACTGTTCATGCGCGAAACTCACGCACTGCTGAAACAGCTTCAGACCGTCGTCCTTGACGAACAGGTCGATCAGTTTGTTCGCCGATCTGCGCGCTGTTTCGCCTGTGGTGCGCCGCTTGGGATCAAGGACACAAAGCGCTTGGTCTACCGCACGACATTCGGCAATGCGAGCCTGCGCAGTCCGCGGTTCTACTCGCGTTGCAGTGGGTGCGGCTTCTGCTCGAGTGACAAGGCAACGGTCTCGTCGCTCGCGCATGCGCTACCGCAGCGCGTGCATCCCCAGTGGAGCTGGCTCCAGTGTTGATACGCCAGCGTCATGTCGTACCGCCTCGCGCAAATCTTTCTGCGAGATGCGTTTCCGGGCGGAAGTCAGCTTCCCAGTTGTCGTTCTTCACGACTGGGCGCACTCTGTCTCAGCAGCTTTGCGCTACCTAACCCCCCAGATCCCCCAACCTCTTCCTCAAGAACTCCGCAAACGCATAAGCAATCACCGGCAGTTGCCTCCCCCGCAAGCTCGCCAGCACCATCTCCCCTTTGGGAAACCCGCGGTCCTCGATGTCGCGCGCTACGATGTTGCGGTCGTCCCATGCCGCGCCGATGGCCATCTGGAACGAGATGGACTGGCGGTCTTCCAGGCAGCCGCGCAGGAACTCGAAGCTGTTGCTCTCCACCATCGCGTGCATTTTTGTCGAGCTGCGCGCCAGAAAGCGCTCCAGCAGCTGGCGGCCGCCGGTGTCGCGGTTGGGCAGCACCACTGGGTACTCGGCGCAGTCACGCAAGCGCAGGGCCGCGGCGCCGCTACGTGCCAGCGGGTGCTTGGCATGCATGATGGCCATGAGCTTCTGTTCGACGATGCTCGCACGGTCGATGTCGACCTCGGGCGCGAGGTTGAACACCAGCGCCAGGTCGGTCTCGAAGTTGCGCAGCGCCCGTGCGGCTTGCACGTGGTCGCCGATGCGGATGTCGAAGCCGACCAGGGGATGTGTTCGCCGAAACTCGCCGATCACGCCGGGCAGAAAGTGCGGCGCCAGCGCCTGGCTAGCCACCAGGCGGACGCTGCCGCGGCGCAGGCCTTGCAGTTCCTCAATCTCCGAGCGCACACGCTCGAGATCAGCGGCGCGGCCGCGGATATAGCGCACGAACAGCTCGCCGGCCGCGGTCAGGCGCATGCCGCGCGGTAGGCGCTCGAATATCGGCGTGCCGAGCTCGTCCTCGATGTCCTGAATCCGGCGGTTCACGGCCGAGGGCGCCACGTGCAGCCGCTCGGCCGCCTGGCGTATCGAGCCCACGCGGGCCACTTCGTCGACGTAGCGCAGAAGGCGCAGATGGTTCATGTGGCGCATCTTGCAACGATCGTGCCTCGAAAGAACGTTGCCGTTTCGGCAACGCAGTAAGCGCGATAAAGCGGCAAACCGGCGCGACGTTGGGCACGTCGCGTGCATGGCATGGGGCATGAAAGCTCCATCGCGTCCCCCACGCCCCAAGTTGGCGCCGAAGCTGCCTGAATCGGAGGCATCATTCGGCCCGGCCGTGCACAACGCCTGGCACTTGCAGGGGGGCAACCGCGTGAGCTTCGTGCGCAAGGCACGCAAGCCGCGGCCGCTGCTGATCGCCGATGCCGCGCCGCAGGCCGTCGAGATCGACCTGGGGCGCACCGCCGTGGTCGTGGTCGACATGCAGAACGACTTCTGCCACTCCGAAGGCTGGTTCGCGCAGAAGGGCCTGGGGACCAAGGCCGCGCGCAAGCCGATCCCGGTGTTGCAAGCGCTGTTGCCGGCCTGGCGCAGGGCGGGCGGCGCGGTGGTGTGGCTCAACTGGGGCATTCGCGCCGACATACGCAACCTCGGCCCCACGGTTCAGTTCAAGGGCAAGCGCACAGCCGATGGCGTGGGCTATGCCGAGCATTCGCCGCTCGACCATGGCCCCTCGCTGGTGCAGGGCTCGTGGGGTGCGCAGGTGGTCGACGAGCTTACCGTGGCGCCATCCGACGTCACCGTGCACAAGCACCGCCTCAGCGGCTTCTGGGACAACGAGCTTGACACGCTGCTGCGCCAGCAGGGCATCACCACGCTGCTGTTCACCGGCATCAACACCGACCGCTGTGTGTTCTCGACGCTGCAGGACGCCAACTTCCTCGGCTACGACTGCGTGCTGCTGCAGGACGCCTGCAGCACGCCGTCGCCGGCCTACGTCACCAAGGGTGTGCTCTACATCGTGCAGTTGTTGCACGGCTTCGTCGCGAGTGCCGCGTCGCTGATGCGGGCACTTCCGACTTCTTCTTCTTCTTCTTCTTCTTCTTCTTCTTCTTCCACGTCGTCTTCCAAACCCCAGGAGTCCTGAACATGAAATTTCTCTTTTCCTCCAGCCTGTTGTCTGCCTGCGGTCTCGTGCTGGCGCTGGCCGCGGCGCCGGCCGCGGCGCAGGTTCCGATCAAGGTGGTGCTCAACTGGAAGTACGAGGGCCCGCAGTCGTGGTTCTTCCTCGCGCAGGACAAGGGCTACTTCAAGGAAGAAGGGCTCGACGTCACCTTCGACCAGGGCGAGGGCTCGGCCGCGTCGATCCCGAAGGTGGCGGCGGGCGCCTACCAGGCCGGCTTTGGCGACCTGAACGCGCTGGTCGACCTAGCCTCCAAGCGCCCGGCCGACGCGCCGGTGGCCGTCTACATGCTCTACAACACGCCGCCGTTCACGCTCGTGGTGAAGAGTGACAGCCCGATCAAGACGCCGAAGGACCTCGAAGGCAAGACGGTGGGCGGCCCGGCCAACGACGGCGCGCTGAAGCTGTTCCCGGCCTTCGCCAAGATCGTCAAAATCGACGCGAGCAAGGTGAACATCACCAACATGGCGCCCAACCTGCGCGAGCAGATGCTCACGCGTGGCCAGATCGATGCCGGCTTCGGCTACGTGACCACCGTCACCTTCAGCGCCAAGGGCATGGGGCTTGACCCTGCGAAGGACTTGCGCTTCATCCGCTACGGCGACTACGGCATGGACCTCTATTCCAACGCGGTGTTCTTCTCGAAGAGCTTCGTGAAGGAGAACCCGAAGGCCGTGGCTGGCTTCGTGAAGGCGCTCAACCGCGCGGTGAAGGAAGTCATCGCGAATCCGGATGCCGGCGTCGACTACGCGATCAAGCGCGAGCCCCTGCTCAAGCGCGAAGTCGAAAAGGAGAAGCTGCTCGCTACGCTGAAGAACGACATGAGCCACCCCGAGATCGCGCGCATCGGCCTCGGCGACGTGGACGACGCGCGCCTGAAGGGCGACATCGCGATCGTGGTCGAAGCCAACGCGCTGCCGCGCACGCCCGAGCCGGGCGAGATCTTCGACCGCAGCTTTTTGCCGCCGCGCGCCGACCGTCCTTCCAAGACCTCAAACTGAAAAATCAAAGGAGACCCTGCACATGAACTTGCAACTCAAAGACAAGGTGACGCTGATCACCGGCCCGGCCAAGGGCATGGGCGCCGCCGTGACGCTGGCTTTCGCGCGCGAAGGCGCCAAACTGGTGCTGGCCGGCCGCGACACCGCCGCCATCGAACCCGTGGCCGCCGAGGCGCGTGCGCTCGGCGTGGAGGCAATCGTGGTGCCCTGCGACCTGACCGTGGCCGCGCAGACCGAGGCGCTGGCCGCGGAGGCCGTCGAGGCATTCGGGCATGTCGACGTGCTGGTTAACGTGGCCGGAGGCTCGGGCCCGATCGGCAAGACCGGCTGGGAAACCACGGCCGAGGAATTCAACGAGATCGTGCAGCTCAACATGACCGGCTGCTTCAACACCATCCACGCAGTGCTGCCGTCGATGATCGCGCGGCGCAGCGGCAAGATCGTCAACGTCGGCGGCACCTTCGGCCTGCGCGGCCGCGCGGGCCGCATGGCGTACTCGGCTTCCAAGTGGGGCCTGCGCGGCATCACCAAGAGCTTTGCGCTCGAAGCCGGTCCCTACAACATCAACGTGAACAACGTGGCACCCGGCATGGTCGACGGCCCGCGCTTTCGCGAGAAGGTGTGCGCCAACATGGCCGAGAAGCTCGGCATCACGCTAGAAGAAGCCATGACGCGCCACGCCGCCGACTACGCGTTGAAGCGCGTCTCCACCGATGCCGACATCGCCAACGCCTGCCTGTTCATGGCGAGCGAGATGTCACGCCAGATCACCGGCGTCGACCTGCCCGTCGATGGCGGCTGGGCTGCACTCTGAACCGACAAGGAAATCCCATGACCAAAGAAGTCGACCTCGTGATCCGTGGCGCCCGCGTGGTGTCGCCGGACCAGATCATCGAAGCCTCGGTGGCCGTTGCCGGCGAGCACATTGTCGCCGTCGGCCACGATGACACCATGCCGCCCGCGCGCGCCGAGATGCGCGCCGATGGCCTGTACCTGCTGCCCGGCGCCATCGACAGCCATGTGCACTTTCGCGACCCAGGCTATCCGAACAAGGAAACCTGGAAGACCGGCTCGGCGGCGGCGGCGCTCGGCGGCGTAACCACGGTGTTCGAGATGCCCAACACCAACCCGCCGACCGGCACCGTCGAGGCGCTCAGAATCAAGCTGAAGGCGGCCGAGTCGTCGTACTGCGACTTCGGCATCCATGGCCTGCTCGGCGACGACAGCATCGAAAAGCTCGAAGAGCTGGTCGACGGGGGCGTGACGAGCTTCAAGGCCTTCGTCGGCAACACCTTCGGAAACCTGCCGGCGCCGACCGACGGCGCGCTGCTCGAAGGATTCGAGATCCTCGCGCCGCTGGGCATCCGCACAGTGGTGCATGCGGAGAACTCGTCGATCCTGTTCCGTCGCCAGAAGCACCTGCAGAACGCGGGCCGCATCGACTCGATGGCGCACCTGGCCGCTCGGCCGGCGGTGGCCGAGATCGAGGCGATCAACCGCGTGCTCACGCTGGCCGAGTGGACCGGCGCGCGCGTGCATATCGCGCACCACAGCGCGGCCGATTCGCTCTACCTGCTGCGCGAGTTCAAGCGCCGCGGTGTCGACGTCACGGCCGAAACCTGCCCGCAGTATCTGCTGCTCAACACCGACCACATGCTCAAGCTCGGCGGCGTGATGCGCGTGAACCCGCCGATCCGCGAGGCCCGCCACAACCAGCCGCTGTGGGACGCGCTGATGGACGGCACGCTGGACATGATCGCGACCGACCACGCGCCGCACACGCCCGAGGAAAAGACGCGCGCCAACATCTGGGAATGTGACTGCGGTTTTCCGGGCGTCGAAACGCAGATGCCGCTGATGCTGACTGAAGTGAATCGCGGCCGCGCCTCACTGATGGACTACGTCAAGTGGAGTTCGGTGGCGCCGGCCAAGGCCTGGGGCCTGTACGGCACCAAGGGCGTGATCGCGCCCGGTGCGCATGCCGACATCGCCTTCGTCGACATGGCGCGCGCCGGCACGCTGTCGCAGAACAAGCTGCAGAGCATCAGCAAGATCTCGCCGTGGAACGGCCGTTCGGTGCAGGGCTACCCGCTGCACACGCTGCTGCGCGGCCGCTTCGTGATGCGCGACGGCAAGCTCGTGACCGACGCGTTGGGCTGGGGCCGCTCCGTCAAGGGCATCCAGAAGATGTCGACCCCGAAGCCACGCAACATGGAGCACTACAGCAGCGCCATCGTCGCCGCGCCCGCAGGCATACCCTTGAACGCCGTGCCACTGGTGGAGGCGCTGTGAGCGCTGCGCAGAAGGTCGACGTGTTCCGCGTCCCGTGCAGCGGGCCGGCGGACCTGTCGGGTGTGCAGGCGCTGGTCGATGCAGAGCGCCTCGACCCCAAGCAGATCGTCGCCGTGATGGGCAAGACCGAAGGCAACGGCTGCGTCAACGACCACACGCGCGATTTCGCGGTCACGGCCTGGTGCCACTTCCTGGCGCCTTATCTCGGCTGCACGGTCCCGCAGGTGCATGGCCGCGTGGCGCTTGTGATGTCGGGCGGCACCGAAGGTGTGCTGTCGCCGCACTTCACGGTGTTCGCGCGCGTGGCCGGCACGGCCGATGCGTCGGGCGAGAAGCGCCTCGTGGTCGGTACCGCGCACACGCGCGACATCGCACCCGAGGAGATCGGCCGCATGGCGCAGGTGGAGGCCACCGCCGAGGCGGTGAAAGCCGCGATGAGCGACGCCGGCATCGAGGACGCGGCCGACGTCCACTTCGTGCAGGTCAAGTGCCCGCTGCTCACGTCGGCCAAGGTCAACGCGGCGCAGCAGCGCGGCGCGATGACCGTCACGCGCGACACCTACGAGTCGATGGGCTGGTCGCGCGGTGCCTCGGCGCTCGGCGTCGGGCTCGCACTTGGCGAGCTTGCGGCCTTCGACGACGCGGCGATCCTGCGCGACGGCGCGCTGTACTCGGCGCGCGCCTCGGCCTCGGCCGGCATTGAGCTCGAAGGCAACGTGGTCATCGTGCTCGGAGAGGCGGCCGGCAGTGCCTCCAGCTACCGCATCGCGCACACGGTGATGCAGGACGCGGTCGACGGCAACAGCGTGCGTCGCATGCTGCGCGAGCGCTTCGGGCTCGACCCCGAGGGCGATGCCGACGCCATCGCGGCACGGCTGGTCAACCTGATGGCCAAGGCCGAGGCCAGCCCGAACGGACTGGTGCGCGAGGCGCGCCACACCATGCTGAACGACTCCGACATCAACTCCACGCGGCACGCGCGTGCGGCCGTGGGCGGCGTGCTGGCATCGGTGGTGGGGCGCACCGCGCTCTACGTGTCGGGCGGTGCCGAGCACCAGGGCCCGCCCGGTGGTGGCCCGGTCGCGGCCATCTTCGCAATCCCTCCCGTCTGAAAGAAGCCATGAGCAACGCCTTCATCCAACTCTTCGACGTGATGCTGCGCTATGGCGGCGGCACCATCGCGCTGGACCACACCACGCTGGGCATCGACGAGGGCGACTTCGTGGCGCTCGTAGGCCCGAGCGGCTGCGGCAAGTCGACCATCCTGAAGCTGGTGGCTGGCCTGTTGCGGCCCAGCGCGGGCGCGGTGATAGCGGGCGGCCGCGAGGTTGGCGCGACCGGCACCGTGCCCGGGGCGGGCGCGCATGCGTCACAGGCGCCGCGGCTGCGCATCGGCCTGGCGTTTCAGAACCCGACCATGCTGCCGTGGCTCACGATCCGTGACAACGTGATGATCCCGCTCAAGATCGTCGGGCCGTTCCGCCAGGACTTCGGCAAGAAGAAGCACGGCGAGTACAAGGACCGCGTCGAGGCGCTGCTCGCGCAGGTCGGCCTCAAGGGCTTCGGCGACAAGCGGCCCTGGCAACTGTCCGGGGGCATGCTGCAGCGCGCGTCGCTGTGCCGCGCGCTGGTGCACGATCCGGAACTGCTGCTGCTCGACGAGCCCTTCGGAGCGCTCGACCAGTTCACGCGCGAGGAGCTGTGGGACATCATGCAGAAGCTTTGGATGGACCGGCGCCCGACCGTGCTGCTGGTGACTCACGACCTGCGCGAGTCGGCGTATCTCGCCAACCGCATCTGCGTGATGAGCTCGCGGCCCGGCCGCATCCTCGAGACGCGCGTCGTTGGCTTTGCCCGGCCGCGCACGCTGGAGAGCAGCTACGCGCCCGAGTTCACGACGCTGGTGCAGCAGCTGCGCATGCGCATCGCCGATGCGCGACGCGACGGCGATGCGACGCTGCCGGCCGCGCAGGTGACCAGAATGAAAGAGGTGGCGGCATGAACGCGTTTTCCGCTCAAACCCGCCAGCGCCTGCTGTCCGCCGGTACCCTGATCGGCTTCTTCGTGCTGTGGGAGCTGGTCTGCCTGGCCTTCAACGTGTCGGACCTTATCCTGCCGCGACCGAGCCAGATCGCGCAGGTGCTGATCGAGAAGATGCCGCTCCTGTGGCCGCACGCGGTGCAGACGCTCTACACCACCTTCGCCGGCTTCGTGCTCGGCGTGCTGGCGGGCATCGTGATCGGCGTGGGCATCGGGTCGTCCAAGCTCGCCTACGACGTGACCTATCCATTGCTGGTCGGGTTCTCGAGCATCCCCAAGGTGGCGGTGGTGCCGCTCTTCGTGGTGTGGTTCGGCGCAGGCACGGTGCCGGCGATCCTGACCTCGATGGTGATCAGCATCTTCCCGGTGGTGGTCAACGTGGCGACCGGGCTCGCGAGCACCGAGCCCGAGCTCGAGGATGTGCTTCGCGTGCTCGGCGCACACAAGCGCGACATCCTCTGGAATGTCGGCCTGCCGCGCGCGCTGCCATACCTGTTCGCGTCGCTCAAGATCGCGATCACGCTGTCGTTCGTCGGCACCGTGCTGGCCGAGACGGTGGCGTCGAACAAGGGCATCGGCACCGTGATGATGATCGCGAGCGGCAACTTCGACGTGCCGATGGTGTTCGCCGGCCTGTTCCTGCTGGCCGCGATGGGCGTGGCACTCTACGCCCTGTCGTCGCTGGTCGAACAGCGCATGACCGGCTGGGCGCAGCGCAAGACCGACATGGCGATGGCATGAGCACGAACGTCGATATTCCCTTGCCCGACGGCACGACGATGCGCGGCCGTATCGCCCGGTCCGCCATCCTGCCAGTCCCTGGCATCGTGATGGTGCACGCGTGGTTCGGTCTCAACGCGCAGATCATCGAGACCTGCGAGCAACTGGCCGAAGCCGGCTTTTTGGTGCTCGGCGCCGACCTCTACCACGGCGACGTCGCGAAGGACGTGGCGGGCGCACGCACGCTGATCCAGACCATCCGCGATGACGAGGCGCTGGCCACGCTGTGCGCCTGCGCCGCGTTCCTGCGCGCCTCGCCCGACTGCAACGGCAAGGTCACCTCGATGGGTTACTGCCTCGGCGGTGGCTGGGCGCTCAACATGGCGATCGCGGGCAGCGTGGACGCCGCGGTCGTCTTCTACGGCAACGTCGAGCGCAGTGCCGACAGGTGGCGCAGATCCGCTGTCCGCTGCTCGGCCACTTCGGCGAGCGCGACGAGGTCTTCACGCCGCCGACCGTGCATGTGCTGGCCGCCCAACTCGAAGCCGCGGGCGTGGCCGATTGCGAGTTGCACTGGTACCCGGCCCGCCACGCCTTCGCCAATCCGTACCGACTACTGCACGACGCGCTAAGCGCCGCGCTCGCGTGGCAACGCACGCCGATTTCTTGCGGCGTATCGGCCGCAACGCCTGAAGCTGCAACCGCATCTCCCCTCTTCTTTTCCATTCATCTCAGGAGCCTTCATGCACCATCGTCTTTCCCGCCGCACCGCGGTCATCGCATTCGCGGCCCTGGCCTCGCTGGCCGCATTGCTGCCGGTTCGCCCGGCCGCGGCGCAGGCGGTCACCCCGATCAAGTTCGTGCTCGACTGGAAGTTGCAGGGCATCCATGCCTGGTACTACTTGGCCGAGGACAAGGGCTACTTCGCGCAGGAAAAGCTGGCCGTGACCATCGACCAGGGCGATGGCTCCGCAGCCGCCGTGACCAAGGTGATGGCTGGTGCCTACCAGGCCGGCTTCGGAGACGTCAACGCGATCGTGCAGAACGCCTCGGCCAAGCCGGGCACGGCGCCGGTGATGGTCTACATGATCTACAACCGCGCACCGTTCGCGCTGATCGTGAAGTCGAGCAGCCCGATCAAGACGCTGAAGGATCTGGAAGGCAAGACGCTCGGCACCGTCGCCGGCGGCGCGGCCTCGCGCATGTTCCCGGTGGTGGCGAGCAAGGGCGGCGTCGATGCGAGCAACGTCAAGTGGACCAACGTGGCGCCCAACCTGCAAGAGCAGCTGATGCTGAAGGACCACGTCGACGGCTCGGCGGTGTTCTCGGTCACGAGCTACATGAACCTCGTGGCGCAGGGCATCGACCCCGACAAGGACATCCGCTGGTTCCACTACGGCGACTACGGCGTCGAGCTGTACGGCAACGGCGTGCTGGTGTCGCAGCAGCTCATCAAGGACAACCCGCTGGCCGTCGCCGGCCTGGTGCGTGCCATCAACAAGGGCCTGCGCGACACCATCGCCGACCCCGACGCCGCCATCGTCGCGCTGATGAAGCGCGAGCCGCTGCTGAACAAGGACCTGGAGAAGCGCCGCCTCATGTACACGCTGAAGGCCGTGATGCTGACGCCCGAAGTCGCCACCATCGGCATGGGCGACGTGAGTGATGCGCGATTTGCGCGATCCTTCATTCAGGTAAAGGAAGCCTTCGACCTGTCGCGCGTGCCGACCGCTGCCGAGGTGTTCGACCGCCGCTTCCTGCCGCCGCTGGCCGAGCGCAAGATCGCGGTCAAATGACGACGACAGCGACCGACACCACGTTCTTCGACTGCGCCTGGCTGCTGGCGGACCCCGGCGCGGAGCCCGCGCAGCGCGATGTGCGCATCGGCGTCGCCGGCGGGCGCGTGGCTTCCGTCGAGGCGCGGCAAGGCATGGGCACCGGCCCTCGCAGGCTGGCACTGCCGGCGCTCGCCAACGCGCACGACCACGCACGCACCTTTCGCAGCGCCACGCTGGGGGCGTTCAACCAGCCGCTGGAAAGCTGGCTCCCGTTTCTCGGCGCGGTGCCGGGCATGGACCCGTACCTCTGCGCCGCTACTTCGTTCGCGCGCTCGGTGCGCAACGGTGTCGCACACCTCGTGGTGCACTACACGCGCGTGCAGGGCGGCATGCCCTATGTCGACGAGGCGCGCGCCGTGGCACACGCCGCACAGGATGTCGGCGTGCGCATCGGCTTCGCCGTGTCGATGCGCGACCGCAACGGCATCGCCTACTGCGACGACACCACGGTGCTGACCGCGCTGCGGCCCGGTATCCGCGATGCGGTCGCGCAGCGCCTGGCCGTGAAACCGGCCGCGCCCGCGCAGCAGATCGCGCTGGTCGACGAGGTCGCAGCGATGGTGCAAGAGGGCGGCTACGGCGATCACGTCACCGTGCAGTACGGCCCGACGGCCGTGCAGTGGTGCAGCACGGCGCTCCTCGAAGCCATCGCGCAGGCTTCAGCCGACACGGGCCGCCCCGTGCACATGCACATGCTGGAGACGAAATACCAGCGCGACTGGGCCGACCACGCGCACCCCGGCGGCATCGTGAAATTTCTCGACAGCATTGGACTGCTGACCCCGCGACTCACGCTGGCGCATTGCACCTGGGCGCGACCCGAGGAGCTTGCGCTGATCGCCGAACGCGGCGCGAGCATCGCGGTCAACACGAGTTCGAACCTGGGCCTGAAGTCCGGCATCGCTCCACTGACCGACATGCTGAAGCAGGGCTGCCGTGTCGCAATGGGCCTCGACGGCATGGCCTTCGACGAAGACGACGACGCGCTGCGCGAGGCACGCCTCGCCTATGCGCTGCACCGCGGCTGGGGTTTCGACACGACGATGACGCCGGAACAGCTCTGGGGCTTCGCGTCACGCCACGGGCCGCGCAGCGTTTCTGGTGCCGCCGTGCCATCGAGCGGGCGCCTCGTGGTCGGCGCGCCGGCCGACATCGTGCTGCTGGACTGGGACGCACTCGACGACGATGCGCTGTTCGCCGACATTGATCCGCTCGACCTTCTGCTCGCGCGCGGCAACGGCACGCACATCGCGGAAGTGTGCATCGGTGGGCGCACCGTGGTTGAGGCGGGCCGCGTGATCGGCATCGACGAAGCTGTGATGCGCGCCGAACTGCTGGCGCGCATGCGCGCCGCATTGGCCGCCGACGCGGGGCACGGCGGTTGGCGAGCCACCGTGCAGGCGCTGGCCCAGGACCTCGCCCCTTTTTACCGTGACGGCCGCTTCGGCGGTTGTTGCGGCTGACCTCGAAGATCACACACAACATGACCCGTATCAAGATCACCGCCGGCGGCTTCGACTTCGTCGCCGAAACCCATCCCGATGCACCGCTCACCGTGGCCGCGTTTTCCAAGTTGCTACCGTACCGGCAAAAGCTCATCCATGTTCGCTGGAGCGGCGAAGGCTGCTGGGTGCCGCTGGGCGACCTCCAGCTCGGCGTCGCCTTCGAGAACCACACGAGCCACCCGTCGGTCGGCGACATCCTGTTCTACCCGGGCGGCTACAGCGAGACCGAGATCATCTTGGCGTACGGCGCCTGCAGCTTCGCGAGCAAGATGGGCCAACTGGCCGGCAACCACTTCCTGACCATCGTCGAAGGCAAGGAGAACCTGCGCGCGCTCGGCACCAAGGTGCTGTGGGAAGGCGCGCAGGAGGTGCTGTTCGAACTGGCCTGAGCCGACTTCCCTTCGACGGAATGGGGCGACACAATCACGTTCCTGAATTGGACCACCTAGCCGAACGCCCTGCGTTCGGCTTCGGCCACCTGCGAGGCGTGATGCGCGGCGCGGTGGTGAAGACCACGATCAGCGATGCCGAAACCATGCCCTGGATCCGGTCAACCGGCAGTTCCGCGCGCAGCGCCCGAATCAGCTGTGGGTCATCGATTTCACGTACGTGTCACGTGTCACGTGGCAGGGCTGGCTAACGTGGCCTTCGTGAATCGATGTGTTCGCCCGTCGCCTTGTGGGCTGGCGGGTCAGCAGCTCGATGCACACGGACTTCGTGGATGCCGAAGCGCAGACGCAGGCGCAGTAGAGTTAGCTAGCGCCATGTATTGCGCAGCTCGCGAAGTTTGACGAACACGGTCTTCGGATCCGGCTTCTCGGGCAGGTCGGGAAAGGCCTCGCGAAGCGCCGCAATGACACTCGGGCTCGACAGGCGCAGGAAGGTGTTGATCTGCTTTTCTTCCGCCAGCGTGGTGACGCGCACAGTCGCCGGATCGTGGCCGGCCACTTCGGGCAGCAGCGTCTTGGCGACCGCGTTGTCGGCTTCGCGCGCGAGCGTGAAGCGCAGGTTGTTCTCGATGTAGTCGTGCCCGGGGTAGACGCGGGTGTCGTCGGGCAGCTTGGCGAGCTGCTCGACGAAGGTGGTGTACAGGTCTTCCGGATTGCCGCCGTTGTGGCAGTTGCCCGCGCCGGCGTTGAACAGCGTGTCGCCGGAGAACAGCGCCGGCTGCTCGGTGTGGGAGCGCAGGCAGATGTGGCACATGGTGTGGCCGGGCGTGTCCATGCATTCGAGCTCGACGGTCTTGCCGACCTTGATCACGTCGCCGGCCTTGACGCCGCGATCCACGCCTTCGATGCGAGAACCTGCCCGATGGTGCGCAATCACCTTGGCGCGGGTCGCAGCGACGACGGCTGCATTGCCGCCCGTGTGATCGTGATGCTCGTGCGTGTTGAGGATCTGGGTGATCTGCCAACCCTTCTCCTTGGCGGCGGCCAGGCATTTCTGGTGGTCCAGGGGATCGATGGCGAGAGCCTCGCCGCTCTCGGGGCAAACGATCAGGTAGTTGTAGTTGCGATAGGCATTGCCGGTCCAGATGCGCTCGACGATCATGCGTTGCTCCAGGTGTCAGATACGAATGGCACTTACTTAAGGCCCATGGTGTTGAAGGCAGGGGCGTAAGTCGCTAAATTTGAAGAGAAGGGGAGGTCGCTGGCAAAGGGATTGATCGGTGGTTGTTACAAAGCTCCCAAACCATCTTTCGAAAAAAAAGGGCCAGCCACCAAGAATCGTAACGTCCGAAGCGCTGTGCAAGTTCGGACAGAGCTGCTGAGTAATCAGTCATTGAGCGCCGCCCGAACTAAGGACATGGTCCGGTCGATCGTGCCGACACCGCTGATGGCGCGGTACTTCGGCGCTGCGGCCGGGTCCGCCTTGGCCCAGGCCGAGTAGTAGTCGACCAACGGCCGGGTCTGCTGGCTGTAGACCTCGAGCCGCTTGCGCACGGTTTCTTCCTTGTCGTCCTCGCGCTGGATCAGGTCTTCGCCCGTGAGGTCGTCCTTGCCTTCGGTCTTCGGCGGGTTGAACTTGACGTGGTAGATGCGCCCCGACGCCGGATGCGAGCGGCGCCCGCTCATGCGTTCGATGATGTCGGCAAAAGGCACGTCGATCTCGAGCACGTAGTCGATCTTGACGCCCGCCGATCGCATGGCCTCGGCTTGCGGAATGGTGCGCGGGAAGCCGTCGAACAGAAAGCCCTGGGTGCAGTCCGGCAACGCGATGCGTTCCTTGACGAGGTTGATGATCAGGTCGTCGCTCACCAGGGCGCCGGCATCCATCACGGCCTTGGCCTGGAGCCCGAGCGGTGTGCCGGCCTTGACGGCGGCGCGCAGCATGTCGCCGGTCGAGATTTGAGGAATGCCGTATTTCTGGCAAATGAAGGCTGCCTGCGTGCCTTTGCCTGCCCCGGGGGCGCCCAACAGCATCAGTCTCATGGCGTCTCCGGCATGCGTTGGACGTTTCGGGAAATGCCGTCCATGATTTCCTTCTTGGCGGCATCGATGCCTTCCCAGCCCAGCACCTTGACCCACTTGCCGGCTTCCAGGTCCTTGTAGTGCTCGAAGAAGTGCGTGATGGCCTTCAGGCGCATCGGGTTCACGTCTTCGACCTTCTTCCAGTGGCTGTAGATCGGCAGCACCTTGTCGGTGGGCACGGCGAGCACCTTGCCGTCGACGCCGGCCTCGTCTTCCATCATCAGGATGCCGATCGGGCGGCACGGCACGACCACGCCCGGCACCAGCGCCCAGGGGGTGATGACCAGCACGTCGACCGGATCGCCGTCGCCCGAAAGCGTCTGCGGCACGTAGCCGTAGTTGGTCGGGTAGTGCATCGCGGTCGTCATGAAGCGGTCGACGAAGATCGCACCCGATTCCTTGTCGACTTCGTATTTGATCGGGTCGGCGTTCATCGGGATTTCGATGATGACGTTGAAGGCTTCAGGAGCGTCTTTGCCGGGGGAGACTTTGTCGAAGGGCATGGGATGTTGATTGATGGTTGGCGAACTTCCACGCAGGGTCGAAGTGAAGTCGCGGCATATGGTCGAGAGGTACATCGGTCGGGCCGAAGGCCGCATCGACCGTCCTAGTTCCTCTGGGCCAATTGCTCCAGAATCGCCGGGTTCTCCAGCGTCGACGTGTCCTGCGTGATGGTTTCGCCCTTGGCGACGGAGCGCAGCAGCCTGCGCATGATCTTGCCGCTGCGCGTCTTGGGCAGGTTGTCGCCGAAGCGGATGTCCTTGGGCTTGGCGATCGGGCCAATCTCCCTGGCGACCCAGTTGCGCAGTTCATTGGCGATCTTCTTCGCCTCCTCGCCGCTCGGGCGGGGACCCTTCAGCACGACGAAGGCACAGATCGCCTCGCCCGTGGTTTCGTCGGGGCGGCCGACCACCGCGGCTTCCGCCACCAGATCGGTGCAAGACACCAGTGCCGATTCGATCTCCATCGTGCCCATCCGATGGCCCGAGACGTTCAGCACATCGTCGATGCGCCCGGTGATGGTGAAGTAACCGGTCTGCGCATCGCGAATCGCGCCGTCGCCCGCAAGGTAGTAGCCCTTGAGCTCGGGCGGGTAGTAGCTCGCCTTGAAGCGCTCCGGGTCGCCCCAGATCGTGCGGATCATGCTCGGCCAGGGCTTCTTGACGACCAGGATGCCGCCCTGGCCGTTGGGCACGTCGGTGCCGGTCTCGTCGACGATGGCAGCGGCGATGCCCGGGAAGGGCAGGGTGCAGGAACCCGGAACCAGCGGCGTAGCGCCCGGCAGCGGCGTGATCATGTGGCCGCCAGTCTCGGTCTGCCAGAAGGTGTCGACGATCGGGCAGCGGCCGCCGCCGATGTGCTGGTGGAACCACTCCCAGGCTGCGGGATTGATCGGCTCACCGACAGAACCCAGGATGCGCAGGCTCGACAGGTCGTAGCGCTTCGGATGCACTGCCTCGTCGGCCTCCGCCGCCTTGATCAGCGAGCGGATGGCAGTGGGCGCGGTGTAGAACACGCTGACCTTGTGGTCCTGGATCATCTTCCAGAAGCGGCCCGCGTCCGGATAGGTCGGCACCCCCTCGAACACGACCTCGGTCGCGCCGAGCGCCAACGGGCCGTAGCTGATGTAGGTGTGGCCGGTGACCCAGCCGATGTCGGCGGTGCACCAGAACACATCGTCGTCCTTCAAGTCGAAGGTCCACTTCGTGGTCAAAGCCGCATGCAGCAGGTACCCGCCGCTGGAATGCTGCACGCCCTTGGGTTTGCCGGTCGAGCCCGAGGTGTACAGCACGAACAGGGGATGCTCGGCACTCACCCATTCGGGCTCGCAGGACTCGGCCTGGTTCTGCATCTCCTCGTGCAGCCAGCGGTCACGCGACGGATCCCAGGCGATCTTGCCGCCTGTGCGCCGGTAGACGATGACGTCTTTCACCGCCTCGCAGCCGCCCAACGCGATGGCATCGTCGACGATGGCCTTGAGCGGCAGTTGTTTGCCGCCGCGCAGCTGCTCGTCGGCGGTGATGACCATCACTGCGCCGACATCCTGGATGCGGTCGCGCAGGCTCTGCGCCGAGAAGCCGCCGAAGACCACCGAATGCGTGGCCCCGATGCGCGCGCAGGCCTGCATCGCCACCACCCCCTCGATGCTCATCGACATGTAAATGACCGCGCGGTCGCCCTTCTTGACGCCGCGCGCCTTCAACGCATTGGCCATGCGGCAGGTGCGCGCCAGCAGCTCGCGGTAGCTGACGCGCGTCACCTGCCCGTCGTCGGCCTCGAAGATGATCGCCGTCTTTTCGCCCAGGCCGCGCTCGACCTGGCGGTCGAGGCAGTTGTACGAGACGTTCAGCGTGCCATCCTCGAACCATTCGAAGAACGGCGCCCGGCTGTCGTCGAGCCCCTTCGTGAACGGCGTCTTCCAGATCAGGAACTCGCGCGCGAGGCGCGACCAGTAGGCGCTGTGATCGGCATCGGCCTCGGCCACCAGCTTGTCATAGGCCGCTATGCCGGGCACATGGGCGTCCTTCATATCTGGGACTGGAATCGGATGGGTCTTTGTTTCGTTCTCGTTCACGGTAGATCTCCTGTGCAGCCTTGAGCTAAGACATCCAATGGACGGGGTTGATTCATCGGTCCGCGTGGCTGCTCAGCCACGCTGCAATCGCTGCGGGACTGCGAAAGTCGTCGCAGGCGCGAGCCGGAACGGTGGGGCAGCGCTGATTCCACATGCGCGCCAGCGCCTGGCCCGGGCCGATCTCCAGCACGCAGCGTATGTGTCGTGCCATGACGTTTTCCATGCATTCGTCCCAACGGACAGTGGTCGCGATCTGCGCGGCCAGCGCGTTCCGGCCGGCCGAGGCGTCGCGGATGCGGTCCGCTGCATTGCTGAACAGGGCGACTCGTGGCGCATGGAACGAAGCGTTCTCAAGCGTGCGCGCAAAGCTGTCAGCCGCCTCGCGCATCCACGGCGTATGGGATGCCACATTGACGCGCAACCGCGTGCACTGTGCACCTTCGAGCAGGACCATTCGCTCCGCCTGTACCAATGCAGCCATCGGTCCGCCGAGGATCACGCTGTCCTCGCCGTTGCGGATGGCGAGCGCGAGGCCGGTTGCCGCGCGAAGTCTTTCCACTGCGGAAATGGAAAGACTGGTGACGGCCAGCAGTCCGCCGGGGGCACTCGCCGCACATTCATCCATGGCCTGGGCCCGCCGCTGTGCAAGCTCGATGGTTGAATCGGGAGCGAGCACGCCGGCCGCGCTGAAGGCTGCCAGTTCTCCTACGCTGTAGCCCGCTATCGCAGCGGGCGGCGCCACGAGGGGCGCCAGTTGATTCCACGCTGCCAGTTCGAGGCCGGTCAGCAGAGTCTGCGCGTTGTCGTTGCGTTCGGCCCAGCCAGGATCGGCCAGCGCTGCGCGCCAGTCCTTGACACCGAGGCGCGCTCGCATGTCGCGCACGATTGGATCGTCGGCAATCCACGGCAGCATCGCCGGGTGCTGATTGCCTTGGCCGGAGAACAGCAGCGCGAAGCTCATGGACCTCCACACACACGCGTGATCCAGCATGCTGCGGCGAGCGTGTCTGCCGCGCCTCCGGGCGACAGGCGCCGCGCCACGAATTCGTCGGCAATTGCATGCGCCTCCTGAAGTCCGGCGGGCCGGGCGACACCCCCGCGATCCAGAAACTCTCGCGCAACGCGCTGTGCGTAGCGCAATCCGGCGAGGCCGCCGCGATGCGCGAGATTGCTGTCGTCCAGAACGGCCATGATGTGGAACAACGTGTCGAGCCGAGCCTGGCAGGGCGTCAGGCCCCGGGCCAGGCCCGCCGTCAGCGCGGGCAGCGCTGTTTCGAACAGCACCGGAAATGCGAGCGCCGCCTCTTCGGAGGCGCTGCGCAGGCCGTGGCGCCGCGCGGCGATGCCGCCGGGCAGGGTGGGCGGGCGTTCGCTGCGCCTGGCCAGCGCGTCGCCCCAATGCCGGCGCAACGCATCACGCAGTGGGTCTGGATGCGATGCGCCGCCGCGCTCGCGCAGGGCGGCGCCCGCCGCGGCGCACAACAGACCAAGCATGAAGATCGCGCCGCGGTGCGTGTTGACGCCGCCGGTGGCGGCGAGCATGCGTGCCTCCGCCGCGATGCCGCACCGCTCCAGCACGGTGAAACCCGCGCCGCAAGCGCCCGCTTCGGTGATCTGCACGAAGTAGCGACGCAGCGAGAACAGGCTGCGCATGAAGGTGTGCGCGTCCATGTCGTCGTGGCTGCCACGATCGATCAATGTCACCAGGCCCGGCTTGGGCGCCAGCGACAGCTCGTCGTAAAGCGCGAGGGTGGCCGCGCGCCCGATCGCCGCGGACGTGAGCCGTGGATGCTGATGCACATGGAGCGCAGAGGTGCTCATTCGGCCCACTCCACCAACTCGCTACGCTTGCACCACGCCGCTTCGCGCTGCAGGGACACGCTGTCCAGCCGCTTGACCATTACGGCGCGCGTGCGTCCAGCGCGCCACTCGATCCATTCGCGCCACGCGACTGCCGCCCCATCGCTGAAGACGAGTTCGCCATCCAGCCTAGGCTGCGTTGAGCCGAAGGACTGAAGCACATGCGCAACCGCATCCGCGTGTGCCGCCCCACCGACGCTGACCGCCAGATCGAGGTCGGAGTCCGGGCGTACGTGATAGAGGCCGCTGATCGCTTGCCAGCCGTAGCTTCCGAATACGCGCGTTGTCGCATGGCAGGCGTCGAGGGCGCCAAGCAGATCGCGCACCGGGCCGCGCATTGACGGCGCCAGCAGCCCTTGCACCTCGGCAAGGCGCGGGAACTCGTCAAGGCCAAGCACCGCAGCGCGCGGCACCTGCAGCGCCAGCCGACGCTTTTCCCAACGCGCAGGCGACGGCAGACCCAGTGCGATCCATCCGTTGGCGGCGGCGTCGATTGACTGACGTGTCACCACCAGCGGCAGTCGATGCGTCGCCCAATGCGTCAGGCAGTCGCGCGCATGCCTGTCCCAGGGCCGGGCGAGGACGGCGGTCCACCCAGCCTCCGAGAGCCGGGCGAGTTGGTGGCGGCGCAGGAAGACCATGGCGCTTGCGACGGTCAGGCGGCGTCCAGCACCCGCTTAACGACGGCGGCGGCAAGCTGGCGTCCACCGCGCTCGGCGCCGTCCTGCGCGCGCCGATCTTGCGTCGGCGTATGGGCCAGCGCATCGTGCAGCGCGGCCTGCAAGTCTCCCTCCCACAGCGCACGCACGCCCCCCATCGCCACGTAGTTCCGCACGCCGGGTGCGAACACCGGGTTGGATTGAGACAGCGCCGTAAGCTTGTCCTCCGGCAGCTTGGTCACGCGTGCCATGGCGGGAATGCGCATCACCCGGATCTCGGCATCCGGCAGCGCGTAGCAGGCGTCGGCAATCAACCCCGAGGTGATGAAGCCGCCGGAGAGGGCCTGGTCGTACACCAGGCCGATCACGCGGTGGCCGCGGCGCCGCGCCAGGTCGATGCTCGCGCCGAGGTGCGCCATCGCACGGTTGATGCCGAGCAATTCATCGCGTCGGCGCAGTTGCTGACCCTGGGTGTCGATCAGCAGCAGGATCGGCCGACCTGCGTGCTGCGTGATGGTGTCGAGCACCACTCGGGCCTGCGCAAGCGCGAGACGGACCCCGATCGGCGCATGATTTGTGGTGCCGATCACTGTGAGCGGTTCGCCTTCGAATATCACCTCGCCCTGTAGAAAGTCGCCGTCCGCGCGCATGCCGTGGTATGAGCCGAAGAGCTGGGTGACAAGGGAATTCCATTGCATGTGATGCTCCTCGGTTAGTAGGCACGCAGCGCGCGCACGGCTTCCACCGGAAGCTCCGGGACCCGCTGCGCGTCGGCGATGCCGAGTGCGCTCCAGAGCAGCGTCGCTTCATCGTGGTGGGCGTGCTCGGCGTTGTCGCCAGGGAGGGCGTGCAGGCGCGCTGTGAGTAGCGCGTGCTCCTGCTCCAGGGCCTCCACGGTCAATGGCCTGGACGCATGGATCGCCGCGACAGCCGCTGCACGAAAAGCGTCCACATCGTCTTCGACCAGCGCATCACAGTCGCCCGTCAGCCAGCGGTGCTTGCCGCCGGTCGTGCGCCAGACCAGCGCACGGTCGCGCGAGTCGAACTCCTCCACGCCGTGGGACGCTTCGATCACCTCGGGCCCCGACATCGCCAGCCGCCCGACATCGCTCATCACGATGTGGTCGGCACAGCGCGCCACGATGCCCATGCCGCCGAAGCAGCCGTTGGCGCCGCCGATCAGCACGATCACCGGGATTCCGGCGGCGCGCACGTCGAGCACTGCGCGCATCACTTCCGACACTGCAATGAGTCCCGCGTTGGCCTCATGCAAGCGCACGCCGCCCGATTCGGCCAGCAACAGCACGGCGGTTGGCCGGTCGCGCAGCGCGCGCTGCAGCAGGCCGACCAGCTTGGCGCCGTGCACCTCGCCGACGCCGCCGCCCATGAATGCGCCTTCCTGCGCCGCCACGAAGACCTCGCGGCCGTCGAGCATCGCGCGGCCGATCGCCACGCCGTCGTCGAAAGCCGAGGGCACGCCGAGCTGCGCCAGGTGCGGGCTGGTGACCCGCTCGGCGGGTGGCAGCCATTCGTGGAAACTGCCGGGATCGAGCAGCAGCGCCAGCCGCTCGCGCGCCGAGCATTCGGCATAGCTGATCATGGCTTGCCTCCGGTGATCTCGGCTACGGCCTGGTCGAGCCGCAGGCTCACCACCGCGGGCGTGGCGCCCATGTCGTTGATCGAGACGCGCACGCCGGCCAGCGGATGGCGCGCGTGGAAGTCGTTCATCACGGCCTGCCAGATCGGGCCGAAGCCACGCGCCGAGGTCTCGACGCGCACCGCGCAGTCATTGCCGGCGGCGGGCTCGAGCATCACCTCGAGGTTGCCGGAGCCGACGACGCCGACCAGCACCGTCGGGAAAGCACCGGCCGGCCGGCCGCCGGAAAAGAAAAAGTCCAGGGTTTCGAGCCCTGCGGGAACGTCGCTCATCGTTGAATCTCCTGCTACCAGTTTCTGAAGCGCTTGGGTGGCTGGTACAACCCGCCCGAGGCGCGCACCAGGTCGCGCATGCTGCGTGCGGCCAGCAGGTTGCGCGTGGCCTGGCGGGGGTCGATGCCCAGATCCTGCGGCCGGCGGATCACGCCGCGGTCGCGCAGGTTCTCGACTGCGCGCCGGTCGCGCGCCAGGCCCACTGCGGTGTAGCCGGCCACGCCGCGGATGGCTTGCTCGCGCTCCGCGTCGCTGCGGCACAGCAGCAGGTTGGCGATGCCTTCCTCGGTGAGGATGTGCGAGACGTCGTCGCCGTAGATCATGATCGGCGGCAGCGCCATGCCGGCCTGCTCCTGCAGCGTCCAGGCGTCGAGCTTTTCAACGAAGGCCGGCTGCATGTGCTCGCGAAAGGTCTCGACCATCTGCACGACCAGCTTCTGGCCGCGCGGCGTGCCGGCCGCGCCGCTGCGCCCGGCACGCGCCTCGCGCCCGGCCTTGAGCCAGGCGGGGCTCGCATGGCGCCGACCGCGCGCATCGGCGCCCATGTTGGGCGCACCGCCGAAGCCGGCGATGCGGCCCAGCGTCGCGGTGGAGCTGTTGCCGTCGAGATCGATCTGCAAGGTCGAGCCGATGAACATGTCGCAGGCATAGTGGCCGGCCGCCTGGCAGAACGCCCGGTTGCTGCGCAGGCTGCCGTCGGGCCCGGTGAAGAACACATCGGAGCGCGCTCGAATGTAGTCCTCCATGCCCAGCTCGGAGCCGAAGGAATGCACCGACTCGACCCAGCCCGCCTCGATCGCCGGGATCAGTGCCGGATGCGGGTTCAGTGCCCAGTGCTTGCCGATCTTGCCCTTGAGGCCGAGCGACTCGGCATAGGTCGGCAGCAGCAGCTCGATGGCCGCGGTGTCGAAGCCGATGCCGTGGTTCAGGCGCTGCACGCCGTACTCGGCATAGATGCCCTTGATCGCCATCATCGCCATCAGGATCTGGACCTCGCTGATCTGCGCGGGGTCGCGCGTGAACAGCGGCTCGATGAAATTGGGGCGAGGCGCCTTCACGACGAAGCTCACCCAGTCGGCCGGGATGTCGATGCGTGGCAGCGTTGTGCTCTTGCCGTCGACCAGTTCGTTGACCTGGGCGATCACGATGCCGCCCGAGAACGCCGTGGCCTCGACGATGGCCGGCGTGTCTTCGGTGTTGGGGCCGGTGTAGAGATTGCCTTCGGCGTCGGCCGCCTGCGCCGCGACCAGCGCGACCTTGGGCGTCAGGTCGACGAAGTAGCGCGCGAAGAGCTCGAGGTAGGTGTGGATCGCGCCGATCTCGATCCGGCCGGCCGACACCAGCTTGGCCAGGCGCGCGCCCTGCGGCCCCGAGAAGCTGAAGTCCAGCCGGGCGGCCACGCCGTTCTCGAAGATGTCCAGGTGCTCGGGCAGCGCCAGCACCGACTGCACCATGTGCAAGCCATGCACCTTCGCCGGATCGATCTGGACCAGCGCGCGCGCCAGGAAGTCGGCTTGCTTCTGGTTGTTGCCTTCGAGGCAGACACGGTCCCTGGGCGAGAGCACCGACTCGAGCAGGATGGCGATGGCCTCGGTATCGACGCGCTTGCCGGCGAGCCGATTCCCGAGGGCGTTGGCTGCGCGCGCCAGGCGGGCGTTGCGGTCGTCGGCCTTGGAGGTCCAGGAACTGGAATTCATGGGAGGTTGAGGAGGATGAAGGGGATGAAGTTCAGTCGAAACAAGGCGGCGCCTCACAGCACCACGAAGAGCAGCCACACCACCACGGGGGCCACGAGAGTCACGATGGCGCCGTACACCATCAGCTGCCGGAAGAACACGTCGCGGTCCACGCCCTTGGCGTTGGCGAGTACCAGCGCGCCATTGGTCGAGAACGGACTGACGTCGACGATGGTCGAGGACACGGCCATCGCCGCGATGAAGCCGATTGCGCTGACGCCAGTGTCGCCCTGCAGGAACGGCACCGCCAGCGGGATCAGCGAGCCGAGCACCGCGGTCGACGAGGCGAAGGCCGAGACCACGGCACCGACGAAGCACAACAGCAACGCGGCCACCATGGGGGAGGTGAGACCCGCCACGCTATGGCCCACGAAATCGATGGTGCCCATCTTGTCCATCACGCCCACGTAGGTGCTGACACCCACGATCAGCATGATCTCGGGCCATGACACCTGGCCCAGGGCACGCTTCTGCAGGTTGGGCGCCATCAGCGTCAGCAAGAGGCCGATGGTGATCGAGACGAAGCCGATGTCCTGCTTGAAGAACAGGGTCAGCACGGCCAGCGCCAGCAGGCCCAGCACGGTGACGATCTGGTAGAGGCGTGAACCCTGGTCGGCCGGGACCGCCGGCGCCGCGTCCATGAGCGACTCGCCAGCCGCAGTCGCGACGCGCCGCTCTTCCGCGAACGATTCGGCCTCCGCGCCGCCGAACACTTGCGCTCCGCCCTGTGCATGCGCCGTGCGGCGCGTTGCCGGCACTGCGCCGGTCACGTCGGCCTTCTGGCGCAGCAGTTTCATGCCGCCCATGAGGAAGAACAGCAGCAGCGACACGCACAGGTTGACGCCGAGGCTCGCCAGCATCGTCGCGATCTCGTTGAGCGGCAGGCCGGCCTTGGCAACGATCTTGTTGGTGATGCCGCCGTAGATGCTGATCGGCGAAAAGCCGCCGCCTTGCGCGCCGTGCACGACCATCAACCCCATCAGCAGGGGATTGATGCCGTACTTGGCGGCAAAGCCCAGCGCGATCGGCGCGATGATGGCCACCGCCGCGGGGCTGACCGCTCCCACCGCCGTGAGCAGCGCGGCGATGAAGAACATGATCCACGGAATGGCGGCGATGCGCCCGCGCACCGCGCGCACCGCCAGCTTGACCAGCCAGTCGATGGTGCCGTTGTTCTGCGCCAGCGCGAACAGGTAGGTGATGCCGACCAGGGTGAGAAACAGGTCGGCGGGAAAGCCGCCCATGATCGCCTTGGCGTTCATGCCGGCCACCAGCGTGCCGACCAGGAACGCGCCGACGAAGGCGATCACGCCCATGTTGATCGGCAGCACAGTGGCGAGCACGAACATGCCCACCAGTGCGTAGATCGAGATCCAATGAGAAGTCATCAATGCGTCTCCGGGGGTTTTGGGGTTCGACGCATCGGGCTGTGCATCTGGGTGCGTAAGGTACGCACCCCCTCCAGGACGATCAATGAAGCTGTCGCGTCGATCCTTACGCGAATTGAAACGATCGAGGGTTAACCCGAGCCCAGTCGATGGCTCCCGTTCAGCCGAGTTCCGCTTTCGCCAGGCGGCACACTGACAGCAACGCGAGCAGGTTGGGATCGCGTTCGCGCGTGCGCAGGAAGTTGAGCGCGATGGTCTGGCGCATCAGGTACCTGGGCTGCAACGGGATCAACTGCACCTTCTGGGGCATGGCGCCGCGCACACGGCCTGGCAACAGCGTGTAGCCGACGCCACCGCTGACCAGGTTCATCAGGGAGAAGATGTCGCCGGTCTTCATCACCACGTTCGGTGTGAAGCCGGCCACACGAAACGACTCCATAAAACCGCTGTAGGTGACGAAGCCTTCACTCAGGCTCACGAAGCGCTCGCCGGCGCAGGCGCTCAGGTCGATCTCCTTCTGCGATGAATAAGGAGAGTCCACTGGTGCGGCGAACTGGATGTCATCCTGGAACAGCGGCTCCGATTCGACGTCGGAAGCATCTTCGGGGATCGCCATGAGTGCGGCATCGATCGCGCCTTCCCGAAGCTTCTGCAGCAGGTCGGCATTGGACCCGAGGACGAGCTCGGTGTGCAGTTCCGGCTTGCGCAGTTTCATTCCCATGATCAGCTGCGGCACCGTGCGACTCGTCAGAGAATAAAGAGAGCCGATGCGGATCCGATCGGCCGAGTAGCCGGCGACTTCTCGCGTAGCGCGGATGCCCGCGGACATCGTGCGAAGCACCTCGCGTGCCACCTCCGCCAGCGCATGAGCGGCTTCAGTCGGGTGCAGGTTGCGGCCTTCGTGCCGGAACAGCGCGCAGCGCAGCCCAGTTTCCAGCGAATGCAAGGCGCGGTGCACGCTGACGGCGCTGATCTCGAGCTTTTCTGCCGCGCGGGCGAGATTGCCGGTCTCCATGAAGGCTAGGAGGATCTCGAGCTTGCGGAAGGTGATCTCTTCGTCGACGCGGAGGAGCATGGGCGGCCTGCGGGTGGAAGCCAATCGTAACTCTGAGGTCGGTTTTCAACTTACCTTGGAGCTTGTGCAGCTAGTTTGAACTCGTCTTGACAGGGCGGAGCCAGCCGCGAGCCTCACGACGGCGCGGCGAGACTGACCCAGAGCCTCCTCCACCGCCATCCGTGCCGCAGGGGACCTTGAGCCATACGCCAGGAGGAGAGAGCGATAGGCGGGGGCATAGTCCACCGGCAGCGCAAAGCAGGGCGCTGGCAAGAGCGGCGAGCAGGGCAGAATGCGGCGGACCGCCGGGCTAGCAAGGCCTCCTTGGGCCTCATGCCAATGGAGTCGACAAAGTACTGCAGGGCGTTGGCGTTGGTGCCGTGCGGCATCCACGCATAGCCAAAGTCGCCGCCCGGGAGGATGCGGATCCCGCGCTCGTGCGTTTCGCGCAGCAAGGCCGACGCAATATCCGCGCTTGTAGCCCAGCCGCGTGGCCGCAGCCTCGATGATTCCGTATTCGGCGGCATTGTCGGTAGTGCGGATCAACCAACCGATGCCGGGGTGCGACGAAATGCCTGTCCTTGTAGCTTCGAGCATGTCCAAGGCCCTCGGCACGGCAAAACTGGCGTGGGAGACCATTTCGATGTCGTGGCGCACGCACTGCACCGATTCGCGGGACAGGGCGTGCGCAGCCATGCGCTTGCCGTAGCGCGTGGCCTTCTGCACCAGCATCGCCACTTCGGCATCGGCGAACAGGGACATCTTGGCGGGCAGGCCGGCGATCTATTCGCCGGAAGGGCGACTTCTCAGTCTTAGCGCTTCACTGCATAAGCGCAGACGCCGCGGAGTCACCGGCCTGGCGCTGGCGGCAGGCACGAAGGCGGGTTGCACACATACGATTCCAGCGGCTTGTCGTTGGGATCGGCCCATGCGGCCTTTGTTGCTGCACTGGCAGGGACGTTCAGCTTGATGTTTTTCGGTGGAATGGGCTGCACGAACCAGCGGTCATACATCTTGGCCAGCTCTCCTGTCTTGATCAGTTCGCGAATGGTGTCATCGACCACCTTCTTGAATGCTGGATCGTCCTTGCGTAGCATGATCGCGATCGGCTCGATGCTGATCGGCTCGCCGACGATCCGGTAGTCGGCCGGACTTCTCGAGGTGGCAATATTGCCGGCCAGCACCTGGCTGTCCATCACGAAGGCATCCGCACGGCCTGACTCCAGCAGCAGGAAGCTGTCCGCCATATCTTTGCCGGATAACACGTCCTTGAACTTGAGTTCCGCTGTGCGGTTGTGCTTGCGAAGTAGTTGAACGGACGTCGTGCCTGTTGTGGTGACGATCACCTTGCCCGCCAGTTGCGTGAGCGAGTCAATGCCGGAGTTGGCCTTGACTGCGACGCGCACCTCTTCGACATAGGTGGTGAGCGCAAAGGCGACGTCCTTCTGGCGTGCGAGATTGTTGGTGGTCGAGCCGCACTCAATGTCTACCGTGCCGTTCAGCACGAGCGGGATGCGATTCTGCGAGGTCACTGGCTGATAACGAACATCGACCTTCGTGCCAAGCGTGCGCTCCAGGTTCGAGATGACGCGCTGGCAAACGTCCACATGAAAGCCTGCGTACTTGCCGTCGCCGATCATGTACGAAAGGGCGCCCGACGACTCGCGCACGCCCAGGGTAATGGTGCCCGAAGCTTTGACTTTGGCGACTGTGTTGTCTGTCTGTGCAAACACGCAGGCCGTTGTCATCGCGGCGAGTGCGACGGCCAATAGTTGTTTCTTCATTCTGAAATCCTCGGGGATGGAGCGCGGTAAATGTCGACTATTCGACGGTGACGGAGATGGAGAAAACTGCATTGCGCACACCATGTTCGGGCTGACCGAGGCCGGTACTGTCAAACGCACGGCAACGCAGCTGGTAGGTACCCGAAGATGGCGGCGACCACTCGAACTCGAATCGCTGCCATGCATGGTCATTGCGCGCGTCAAGTTGTGCGTCTGCCCACCTTGTGCCTTCGTCGGTGCTGACCTCGACGCGCGTGATTGCATCAGCGCCCCATGCCCAACCGACGATCTTCTGACTGCCGGAGGTTAGTCGTGCGTGCTCAGATGGCTGAACCATCACCGCGTGAGGTGCCACCCTCCAGACGGGAGAAAGCTGCTCAATGCCGTCTTTGACGACGCGGTCGTTGTACATGACTGTCGTGAAATAACCCGGAGATCTCGTGTCGCTTAACGCGAGTCGTACCAGCCATTTGGTTGAGTTCGTTCCGTAGAAGCCAGGCACGACCAGGCGCACCGGTCCACCATGTTTGTCACTGAGTGGCTCTGAGTTCATGTGCGTGGCGAGCATCGCCTCGCCGCCATGCAGCTCCGAAACTGGCATGTCTTTGACATAGGCGGGAATATCGATGCCGTGGTAGTCGCCTCCATCTGCGCCGTAGGACCAGACGAAACGCGCGGCAGGCGATACGCACGCCTGCTTCAGCACTTCGGACAAACGCACACCGCGCCAGACAACGTTCGCCACACGGCGCACCGGCACCGTAGGGTGCAACGGGTGCCCCGCGCACTCATGAACTGCACAGACCTCGGTCTGCGGCATGGCTTCGAGATCGGCAAGCGAGAGCGACAACTCATACTGGACCAGCCCGCCGACGGCAAGTCGCCAGGTCGCCCTGTCGATCTCCGGCATAGCCATGTGGCGTAAGAAGAAGACGTGCGCTAGCGGCGTGACAAAGTCGGTCAACCGGGCGAGGGCAGGTTGCTGTAGGTTCGGCAGGTCGACGCCGGTGGACCAGTAGGCGCTCATGACAACATCGCGCTGGCGATCGCGGCGTAGTCGCGTGACGGCTGCGGAAGGGTTGTGCCTGGAGGCTGACGACGCTGGAGCATCTGCAAAGTCTATGTTCTCCAGGTTGTGAACAACAATAGAACGTCGGCACATCTCTATCCCATATTGATATAGGTCGGCTGGGCAATGCCAGCTCATCCCGATAGCCCAGCTACCCAGGCATGTCGACACCGTGCTTCGTCGGTCAGTCCTCTGTCAGGGCGGCGGGACCGGGCGTATAGATATCCAGCGGCAGCGATTTCCATTGGAAGGACTCTGGCACGTTGGGAGCTGGCGTTCAGCTGGTGGTGTCGAGCGATGAGGTTCCTCGAGCATCATGTTCCGACGCTGAACCTGCGCAGGCGCTCGCGAGGAAGATGGGGTGCAAAAGCTTTGCTCATCTGAGATGACCGGCAGGGGCGAACCGCTCGATCACACCGCCGGAGCAGCCTGATGATGTGCCCAGCCTTGCTGGCTTCGGGTACAGGTTCTCCGGCCAGCAGGACCTACCGCTAACAGCGGCTCGGCGAACATCGTCTGATTCAAGCCGCCGCAATGAATGAGGCGGACGACCTCGGTGCCAACGCCTCCAGCGCGAACAGCGGGGCGCTGTCGTGGCAGAGCCCGCTGGAGAGTTCCCTTTTTGGCAGCTGGAAGATGGCAGCCCGATGGAAGGTCAAACGACCTAAGGCGCCCATCGGGCGTTCCCTGAACGCGTGCTCCCGAGGACCGCGGACCTCGTCAATGAACGATCTGCTGCAGAAAGCGTTGGGCTCGCGGCGTGATATCGCCCGAAAAGAAAACGTCCACCGCGGTGTTCTCGACGATCTCTCCAGCGTCCATGAAGATGATCTGGTCTGCGACTCGTTTTGCGAATCCCATCTCGTGCGTGACAACGACGCTCGTCATGCCGCCTTCGCTGAGGTCCGCCATGACATCGAGCACTTCCTTGATCATCTCTGGATCAAGCGCGGATGTCGGCTCGTCGTACAGCATGAGGCGGGGTTTCATGGCCAGCGCACGAGCAATGGCCACGCGCTGTTGCTGGCCGCCGGACAAATCGTCGGGGTACGCATGCGCCTTGTCAGGAATGCGGACCTTCTCCAGCAGCTCGAACGCTTCGCGGCGGGTCCGGCTTGCATCCGCGCGAAGGATGCGCACCGGCGCGAGCATGATGTTTTCCAGTACGCTCAGGTGTGGGAACAACTCGAAGTTCTGGAACACCATGCCCATCTGTCTGCGGGTCAGGTACGCCTTTGAGCGATCACGGCCGACCTCCTGGCCGTTGAAGATGATTGAGCCTTCGTTGATGGTTTCCAGCAGGTTGATGCAACGCAGGAGCGTGGATTTTCCGGAGCCCGAGGGGCCGACGATCACGACCGTCTTGCCAGGGGCGACTGTCAAGGAGCAGTTCCGCACCGCATGGTGTTCACCATAGTATTTCTGGATGCCCGTCATGCAGAGTAGATCGTCGCGACTGAGGGATGAAGACATGATGCTCTTACCGGATGGGGGTACGGGTCGCGGTGATACCGAGCAGGCGTTGCGTCAGCGAAGAGGAGGCCGCGGTGCGTCGCGCACGAGGATTGACGGCACGTTCGGTCAGGGCCTGTATGCCCATAAAGACGGTTGTCATCGCGAGGTAATAGATGCCTGCGGCGGTCAGCGCCTCGAAGTACTTGAAGTTGGCGCTTGCGGTTTGATTGGCAATCAACAGCAGCTCTTCGACAGCAATCACCGACACTAACGCACTGAGCTTCAGCATGCCGATCATCTGGTTGCCCAGCGGCGGCAGGATCACCTTCAGGGCCTGCGGAATCACGACGTGACGCATCACTTCCCAATCGCGCATGCCGAGCGAAAGTCCCGCAGTGCGCTGGCCACTCTTCACTGCGAGAAGGCCGGAGCGCACCACCTCGGCCATGTAGGCACCCTCATTGAGCGAGAGTGCTAGCACGGCGCTGGCAAAGCCGGTCAGCGTGACGCCTAAGGTCGGCAGCACGTTGAAGATAAAAATGATCTGGAACAGCACCGGTGTGCCGCGAAACAGCCATAGGTAGACGATGGTGCTGCCGCGGAAGAGTCGAAGGCGTGAGTCCTGCGCCAGCGCCAGCATCATCCCGATGACCAAACCGCAGATGAGCGACGCCACGGTGAGTAACAGTGTCACCCCGGCGCCCTTGGCGAAGGGAATCGAGAAGACATACTGGAGGACAAGCTCGGGCGACAGCGTCATCGCGTTGCCTATTCGAAGATGGACATCGTTGCGGGGAAGCCCCACTTCACGACAAGGCGCTTGTAGGTGCCGTCTTGCACCCCGGCTTTGAGTGCGTCCTCCACCGCCTGCCGCATGGCCTGATCGCCCTTGCGCACTGCATACCCAAGGCGCGTGTTCGCTTCGAAGGTGCTGCCGACGCGAACGTACACGTCGGGCAGTTCGCTCATGGCCTTGATCGCACCGGGGGTCGAGTCGAACAGTGCGTCTGCCCGGCCTTGCCGCACCGTCAAGAGCGAGTCCTGCGCCGTGGGAAAGGTCATGACGATGACGCCATCCTTGCCCGCGGCCCTGCAGCGAGCGTCATCGCCGCGCGCATACGTCTCCTGGATGCCGCCGAGCGTGACTGCCACCCGCTTGCCGCACAACGAGTCGTCGCGGCCGGTGATCTTCTTCACGTTCTCTTTCGCAACGACGACCTCGGTGCCTATGCGCAAGTAGGGAATGAAGTCCACCTCTTTGGCGCGCGCCTCGTTCATGTACATCGCGGCGTTGATGAAGTCCACGCGGCCGCCTTGCAGTGCGGGAATGACGCCCTTGAACTCGATGCTCAGGGGTTGGACGGCAAGACCCATGCGCTTCGCGATCTCGGCGCCCATGTCGATGTCAAAGCCGGTGAGGGTCCCGTCTTTCATGAACGCGAAGGGCGCGAAAGTGCCGGCCACCGCATAGGTCAGCCGGCCCGGCGTGACGAGCTGCGCCGGCGGTTTGATCTCCTGCGCGTGGACACTTCCGAGAGATCCGGCCCACAGGCAAAGCGATACAAATAACTTGGACATGCGACTATTCCTTTTATCGAGGATCGGACGCGAGCTCCATCGGCGGATGCAGCTGCGCGAAAGCCCGGACCGGGAAGGCGGCCGCATCGCGCGCCTTCAGCGGAATGGAGAAGAAGTCAAACGACCTGCCGTGCAGGCTTTCGAGGCGGGTCAGGTTCTCCACGATAAGGATCTCTTTTTTGAGGAACCAAGTGTGCGCCGGGCGCTCCGGATCCTTGGTCGAGTCGGCGTTCGAGCAGTCCACCCCGAACAATGCGATGTTTGCGTCGCAAAGTCGTGTCAGCACCTCGCGTGAGACGAACGGGTGCGCGCGGTATGTTTCGCTTCCCCAATGACGGTCCCAGCCGAAGTTGAACAGCACCGCCTTGCCCGCGATATCGCTGGGAATCCGAAGGTCGCCCAGGCCTAGCTCCTGTTCCGGTCCTGCATGGCGGGCGTCGATGACGATGCCGTCGAGGATCAATCGGTCGAGTGCGATGGAGGCGATGTCTGCGGCGCCCTCGAAGCGATGGCGCGGCGCGTCCATCTTGGTTCCCACTGAGGTCTGGAACGCAACGTCGGTAATCTCGAAGGACGCCTTTCCTTCGTAGTGCGCGCACGACTGCGAATGGGTCATGAAAGGCCGCATTCGGGCGGTCAGCTCCATCGGCTCGCCAGCGTCGTTCTTGAAGCGAACGCCGGGCATTCGGTCGTGAAACACATGCGAAAGATCAACAACCATGCGTCGGGGCTCCTATTTCGGCGAAAGTGTAGGAGTGGAAACGAATGCGCACAAATGATCTATCGCGGGGTGCCTATGTGAATTTGGTATGAGCCAGATCAAGCCGCTCCGCCTCGTGCGCCTCAGCTCTTCAGGGTCTTGAAATAGGCCTCCAGGCGCGCCACGAATTCCGTCGTGAGCTTCGACGGCGCCAAGTTGGGTGCGTAAGCCATGTGCGTCTGGACCACGATTCCCGGCGTGAAGGGGACGGCATGCACCAGGTCCGCGAAGACCGATGCCGCGTAGGTGCTCACAAGGCCGATGCCCACGCCTTCGGCCGCGAGCCTGCAGATCGTGGCCGAATAGTTGGTCTCGACGATCGACGGGGGTACGACCCCGTGCCTTGTCATGGCCTGCTGGAGCATCTGGTGTTGCGCGTCATCCGCATGGTGGGCTAGCAAAGGGTAGTGCTGCAGATCGCGCACGTGCACGCTGGGCTTGCCTGCCAGCGGATGCTTCCTGTGCATGACGCACACCGACCGGTCCTGGTGCATCAGCACGGGATCCAGGCCGATCGTGCTGATGTCGCTGGTCGACAGCGCAATGTCGTACATGCCGCTTAGCAGGCCGTCGCGCATGAGGTGCGTGCCGATGGTGTGCAGCGTGATGTGCGTGCCGGGGTAGTCGAGCTTGAAGCCGTGCACCACGGAAGGCAGTACGGCGAGGCCCAGAACTGGCGTGCATGCAATACGCAGCAGCCCGACGCCCGTGTGCTTCAACGACGCGATCGTTTGCTCCACCTTTTCGAGGCCGAGAAAGTGCCGCTGCACTGCGTCGAACAGCTCCTTCGCTTCTGGCGTCGGCAACAACCGGCCGCGCTGGATCTCGAACAGCCGGATGCCACTGGCCGACTGCAGTTGGGCCAGCGTGCGGCTGATCGCTGGCTGTGTGGTGTGCAAGATCTGCGCGGCGGCCGTGGTGGTGCCGCTGAGCATGACGGCGCGAAAGGCTTCGATCTGGCGGGAATTCAAGGGGCGGCCCATGGCAACTCCGGTGGGATGGTGATGCGCCCGAATGTATGTGAAAGCTGAATAGAGGTGTGGCAATAAATCATTTGTGGATATATGTCTGAATTTCTAGACTTGTCCGCATGCCCAACGCCTCAGCCGCCGACGCCTTTGCCTCCACTGCCACGGACTGCGTGCGCGGCATCACGTCCGGCCGATGGACTTCCGAGCAGATGGTGCGTGCCAGCCTTGAAAGAGCGATGGCGCGAGAAGAGGACCTCCATGCATGGGCCTGCCTCGGTGTGGACGAAGCAATGAAGGAAGCGCGCCAGCGTGATCGCCAGACTCGCTGCGGGCTGTTGCATGGTCTTCCGATCGGCATCAAGGATTTGTCGGACACACAGGCGCTGCCAACTGCGTATGGGTCGCCCGCCTATGCGGGTCATCGTCCGTTCATGGACGCCGCATGCGTGGCCTTGGCGCGTGCGGCGGGCGCAGTAATTCTCGGCAAGACGGCCACCGTGGAGTTCGGTGCGACGCGCCCCTGTGCGACGACGAATCCGCACAACAAACTGCACACGCCCGGAGGTTCTTCGGCCGGTTCGGCGGCCGCTGTTGCTGACGGCCAGATTCTGCTGGCCACAGGCACCCAGACCGGCGGGTCGATCATTCGTCCGGCCGCATTCTGTGGCGTGGTCGGCTTCAAACCGACATTTGGTGCCCTCTCTCCCGCGGGGACCAAAGGCTATTCGTGGTCGCTCGACACTGTCGGCGCCTTCGCGACCTGCGTGTCTGATGTCGCGCTGTTCTTCGACGTGCTGCGAGGACGTGACGAATCGACCCCGCTGTCATCTGCGGGGCCCGCGCCCCGCATCGGCGTTTTCCACGGTCCGTTCGCGGACCGGGCCGACCCCGCTGCGATGGCGGTGCTGGACCAGGTGGCCGCTCGATGCAGCCGCGCTGGGGCCATGGTCCGCAGCCCCGGATGGCCGGGTGGATTCGAGCTGTCCCTCGACTGGCATCGCACTGTTTCCCGCTACGAAATGGGCCGATCGCTGCTGCCCGAGCAATGCAGCGCCCAAGCCGGCGAGCTCGGCCCGACGCTGCTGTCGGAGATCGAGCGCGGTCGGCATGTTGACGACGAAAGCTACGTGCGCGCAAAGGCCGCCAGCCTCGACTTGGCCGTCACGATCGAGGCCTTGATGGCCGATCACGATGTGCTGCTGACGCTTGCCACTCCAGGTGAGGCGCCAGCCGGACTCGCATCGACCGGCGACGCGACTTTCAATCTGAGTTGGTCGTTGCTCGGGCTACCTTGTCTTTCGCTTCCCGTAGCCCGGGGGCCATTGGGACTGCCCCTGTCCGTCCAACTCGTCGGTGCGCGGCATGGCGACCGGCAGCTGCTTGAAGCCGCGCACTGGATCGAACGAATTGCCTCTCTCCCTCAACTCAAGGAATCCTGAATGAACTTCCCTCAAAGCCGCAACTTTGCGCACACCCGCAGCCACGAATCTCCGGCCCCCATCTGGCAAACCGAAGCCGTGCGGGCCGGCGCTTTCGTTTTCACCTCGGCCGTGCTGGCCACCGACTGGGTTCATGCGATCGCACCCGAAGCCGGCATCGATGCGCAGTTTCCGTATTTCGATTCGGCGGCCGAACTCCAGACCGACTACATCTTGCGCACGCTCTCGAAAACGTTACAGCAAGCCGGCAGCTCGCTGGACCGTGTGATCAAGGCCCATGTGTTCCTGCTCGACAGCACGGACTTTCCCGGTTTCGATCGCGTGTGGAAGCGCTATTTTCCCAATCCGCCGACACGCACCACCGTCGGCGCCGCTGGGCTGCTGATTCCCGGCGCGCGACTGGAGATCGCGCTGATCGCCGTCGCATCTGATGCCGACCTTCCGATGCGGCCCGCAGTCTCCGATGCGCCCCGTCCGCTGACCAAGAAAGTCGAAGCGATGCGAGCGGGCGACTTTGTGTTCACCTCGGGTCAACTGGCACACAATGCCGTGGCCGGTGTGCCACCCGAGGCCGCAGGACCGGATGGGCAGGTCGACCTCGCCAAACAGACCATCTATACCCTGCAGAACATGGCGCGCTCGCTGGCCGCCGCCGGCGCCAAGCCCACGGAAGTCGTCAAGGGGCAGGCGCTCTTGCTCGACACCAGCAACGAACACGACTTCCTTCGCGCCTGGCGCGAGACCTTCCCGCGTAAACCCGCGCTCGCGGTGACGGGGATCGGCTCACTGCTTGTGACAGGGACGATCATTGAGATCGACCTCACCGCGTATACCGGCGATGCACTGCGACTGCCGCCGGAGATTGGCTCGCGAGGCCCCGAGGCCATCGGCTGCGGCGAGTTGGTGTTTTCTGCCGGCATCTTCCCGGGCTTCGACAGCGGCGAGATGCCACCGGAGTGCGTGGTGCATGCCGCATACCCGCACTATGCATCGTCCATCCAGCTGCAGACCGAATGGGTACTGGCCCGCCTGGACGCAGCGCTGCGCAAGGTCGGCAGCGACCTCGCACGCGTTGCCAAGGCGCAGGTCTTCCTGACCGACCTTAACGACTTTGCCATCTTCGATGACGTGTGGCGCGCGCACTTCCAAACGGCGCCGGCGCGCTCGGTAGTCAAGGCATCGCCACTGCCCGTGCAGGGTGCAAGAATCGCGGTCGAAGTGATTGCCTTGGCAGCGTAAGAAACGAGACCTCCGGCTCGCCGTCGCGCGCCGGAGGTCTTGTCTCAGCGGGACGGCGTAAACCGTCTCGCGCCTGCTTTAGCGGGGTAGTCCGGGGTCGAGGATGTAGATCCGGCGTTCGCCATCGTGTATCGAGTCGATGCACACCTGACGGCCGTCCCGGCTCCAGCGCGGATGCAAATCGCAGCGGTTCTCCTTGCTCAGATCGGGGCTGGTGTAGAAGCGCCCAATATCGACCCGCTGGCCGGTCTGCATATCGTAGACAAATAGATCGCGCTGGTGGGTGCGGGCGTCCGGGTATGTGTCGCTCAGCAGCCATCGCGTGCTCACCGGCGAGAAGCTCATGTGGCCATTCTCGGTCAGCACGTCCTTGCCGATCACCTGCACGTCGCCGTCGGGCGCGTCGGTGTATAGGTGGTAGTGAATTTCGCCCAGGTGCGGACCCCACACGACGATGTGCGTGTTGTCCTGCCAAAGCGGATGCGAGATCTGGTACTCCGATTTTTCATAGTCGAAGGTGCCGACGGCGCTCGGGTCGAAGTCATCGGCCAGTTGGGGCAGTGGATGGTCCGAACACTCGAGCAGCCGCAGGTCGGAGCCGTCCGGATTCATGGTAATGAGCCGGTGCAGGAAGCAGGTTTCATCGGCCACGCGTTCGGTCCACCGATGCAAAAACAGGATGCGGCTTGACGCTGGATTGATCTCGATATGGCTTACCCAGTGCAGTGCTTTCTCCATTGACTGGCGTGCGTGAAAGTCACGAAGTGCTTGATAGCTCACAACGAGTTCGGCAGCGCCGGTGGCCAAATCCATGCGGTAGATGCCGTCGTCGGTCGGATGCTTCGCCAGATCGTCCTCCGGAGGGGCGTCTTGATCGGCGCTATAGCCGATTGTCTGGTGCGTGACCCAAAGGCGCCGATAGTTGACGCACAGGGCCCACTTGCTGTTGGGCGCTGTGACGTACACAGGCATGGGCAGGCTGCGTTTTTCACCGGTCAGGATGTCGCAGATTTCGCTGCCGAAACCGGGGTAGCGAGTCCCTGTCGCGGCGGTGCGCACGTTGTAGATGATTTTCTGCCCCGGGGCGTTGTCGAGCCACTGGAGCTGCGCGCCCATCTGCCAGTTCCAAGCGCCTGTTTCGGCGACGCGCACGAAACGGTCCCCGTCTTGCGTGTTGAAGTAGCCAACGCCGGCCACCAGATCGGGCGTGAGCTCGCGGTCGGCCCACGGGACTTGAAGCGCGAGCACTAGTTTGTTTTCGCGGTCCCAGTTGGACTTGTTGTAGTACCCGAAGAAGTAGTGCTGGTCGTCGCTGCCGACACGCCGGCAGGAAGGCGGGTTGAAGATGGTGGTCATGCGCGCAGGGAAGTGGGGATGTGCTGTCGCTGCGAGTCTAGGAGCCGACGCCCAATAGCGCCAATGGCGATTCATGGCAGAGCTATACAGCGGCGGTATAGGCCGACACGCAGGCTCCGCCCCTTTAACCGGGCAACATCCAAGTTTGACGAACTTCCCTCAGCCTGCCCGACAAGAACCGCGGCGGCACCCTCACCGCAGCGCCGCGGCTAGCGGTCCCATTTCGAAGATTGCAGGCCGTCCTGCGTGGTGGAGGGAACGGCCTTTGCGGACCTGTCGCCAACAACGTGCTGCTTGAGAGCACCTGGCTTGCCGGCGCGCCTCCAACGACTGCCGTTTCGCGCAACCTCGCTGAACTTGCCTCCAAATGCAACGAGCCAGCGATCGGCACTGGTGTCAGGGCCACAGGGCGTCGCCTTGCGCTTACCAGTCGCCGCCGTTGCAGGGAGGGGGCTTCAGATGCTGCGCACCATCGAAGAGCTTGAGCAGGCCGGACGTTCCATGGTGCAGGGCTCCCTGTCTGAAGTCACCCGGCGATGGGGCGATCCGTCGTGCGCCTTAGTGCTACGGCGCCCATCATCGGGACCTATCTTCCAGGCACGACAGGTAGCTGGCATTCGATCGCGATCATGGCCGGAGTGTCGGCGATCTCTGCGGTGGCTGGCATGATGCTGCCTGCGACGAACATGCAGGTGGTCGGTCGACCTCAGCTCGGCTGACGTCGAATTCTTGAACGTGACGTTCACATACCCGCGCTGAGGAACTTGCCTCCAGAGCGCCGCAAGTGCTGCGGGGAGGGCGCGCCTATCAATCCCCCGGGCGCGAGACGAGCAATTGACAAGGACTCCGCCGCACCTTCGATCTGCCGGCCACCCTCGGGTCCGAGTAGATAGTCCGCCTCGCTTCCCTTGGGGAGCGCTTGCGAATGATCGATCTGACGTCTTGCCGGGCGCGAAACAACCGGAGGTGAAAGCGGGTGGCGGGACTCGCCCGTGAGTGTGTCGAGGTCCTGATTGACCTCGATCGTCGGGCGTCATCAGATCGGGCCCGGACCGAAGCGCAAGGTCCAAGTAGGCGCACTCGCGCTCTGAACTGGCGCTGTATCGCTTGGCCGTTTGCTGCAAGTGTCATTGCGCAGATTCACATTGCGTGCAGCCTGTGCGGGCCAACATACTGCGACGCCGCGCTCGATTGCTGATGCGGAGAGGATGGGCCTCTCCATTGTGGCATTCGGCGAAGACGCTGGAGAAGACATGCTCGCGAAATCTGTGAGGTTTCTGTTCTTGGTAGCAGGCGTGCTGTTCGCTGCTACAGCGCAAGTCTCGGCCCAACCTATCAAGATCGGCGTCCCAATGATCCTTTCCGGGGCGGGCGCCCAGTTCGGCGCCCCGATTCTGGATGGCGCGCGCCTGTATGCAGATCAGGTGAACGCCAGTGGCGGCGTGCTTGGCCGCAAGATTGAACTGGTGCCGCGCGACACGAAGTCCCGCCCGGAAGAAGCCGTGCGGGTGGCCCGGGAGCTGATCCTGCGCGACAAGGTGGATTTTCTCGTCGGCACCTTCACTTCGGCCGAGGGAACGGCGATCTCGCAGGTCGCAAAAGAGAACGAGATCGTCACGATCGTTCCGGGGCCCAAGACCGACCGCCTGACCGCGCCAGATCAACTGCATCCCTACATCTTCCGCACTTCCGGAAACACGACCACCGAGGGCCGGGTGGCGGCGGAGATCGTCGCCTCGATGAAGGTCAAGCGAATCGCGACAATCGCGCCGGACTTTGCCTATGGCCGTGACGCGGTGACGGCCTTTGCCACGCATCTGCGCAAGCTGGTGCCCGATGTGCAAATCGTGGACCAACAATGGCCCAAGCTCAATGAGTCCGACTACACGGCCTTCGTCACCGCACAGCTTGCGGCGAAGCCGGAGGCAGTGTTCTCGGTAATCTGTTGCGGCAACTTCGACGCTTTCGTCAAGCAGGCCAGCGCGCTTGGCTACTTCAAGCAGCTCGGGCCGCGTCTGGTAGCCGTCGGTGAGGCGGGCTCCGTGGAGATGTTGAAAGCGCTGCGCGACGAATATCCGCTGGGGATCTGGGGTAACACCTACGACGCCGACAACTGGGAGTCATCGCCGGCGCACAAGGCGTACCTCTCGCGCGTGCGCGAAGTCACCAAGCAGGCCGTTCCTTCTTCATGGGTCATCCAGGGCTATATCTCCATGCAGTTCTTGGTCGAGGCGATCAAGAAGGCCAACTCGGTCGATGCCGTGAAGGTTTCAGCGGCGATGAAGGGATTGACCATCGCTTCGCCGCAAGGGCCGATCACGATGCGCGCCAAGGATCAGCAGGCCGATCGGGCGCATCTATGGGGCCAAGCGGCCAAGGTCGCCGGCTCGGAGACCCCGGTTCTCACCAACATCCGCAGCATCGCCGTCGGCGGCCTGATGGACTAGTCAGTCGGATTCGGGAGCGCGGCCATGGACCTCTCTTTTGTTCCGGCACAGCTGGTCAGTGGACTGACGACGGCCATGACGCTGTTCGTCACGGCCTCAGGCCTGTCGCTCATCTTCGGTGTGATGGGGATTCTCAACTTCGCTCATGGCAGTCTGTTCATGCTGGGCGCTTTCCTGCTCGCCTCGCTGGCGCGGCTGCTTGGCGCGTCGGGCGTCGGCTTCGTGGCCGCGCTGTTCATCGCATCAGTCGCGGTGGGGGTGATCGGTGCAGCTCTGGAACGCTGGCTCATCTCACGTCTGTACGGCAAGGAGGAGCTGTTTCAGCTGCTCTTCACCTATTCGCTGGTCCTGGTGCTGGCCGACTGCGTCCGGATGGTGTGGGGAGTCAACCAGCAATCCGTGATGCGACCGGCGATGCTGTCCGGATCCTTCGAACTCGCTGGTGCGACGCTTTCCCACTACAACCTGCTGCTCATTGGCGTGGGATTCGCCATTGTGCTCGGTCTGTGGTTCCTGCTGCACCGCACCCGCATCGGGGAGCTGATCCGCGCTGCGTCGCAGGATCGAGAAATGCTGCTGATGCTCGGCAAGAACGTGCGCTGGATTCAGACCGGCGTCTTCGCGCTGGGGGCCTTCCTCGCCGGCTTGTCGGGTGCGCTGATGGCGCCGCTGGTGTCGGTGGTTCCAGGCATGGACTCCGAGATCATCATCGTACTGTTCATCATCGTGGTGATCGGCGGGCTTGGCTCACTGGCCGGCACGCTTGTGGGTTCGCTCGTCTACGGCGTCGTCTACTCATTCACCGTGTACTTCTTCCCTCAGCTTGCTTTGTTCGTTGTCGCAGCCCTCATGGTGATCACCCTCACCTTGCGCCCGCAGGGCCTGCTCGGTCGGCGGATTGGCTAGTGCTCCCGCAGATAGGTGCATCATGAAGAGTCATACTGAAGCCACGCTCGCGCTGATCCTGTTTCCTTTGGCGCTCGGTATCGGCATCTTCGGCTCCCGCCTCTGGTTGAACTTTGGTGCCGAGGTGGCGATCTGGGCATTGTTCGCCGTCAGTCTGAATCTCCTGGTCGGCTTTGGCGGCATGGTGTCGTTCGGCCATGCCGCCTACTTCGGCCTCGGCGCCTATGGCGCGGGGCTCGCCGCCATGCGCTGGGGCATCGGGCTCGTTCCGGCCACCTTGATCGGCATGGGCTTGGCGGCACTCTTCGCGTTGCTGTTCGGCATGCTGTGCGTGCGGCGATCGAAGGTCTATTTTGCGATGTTGACACTCGCATTCAGTCAGCTGGTGTGGGCGGTGGCCTTCCGATGGAACGACCTCACTGGCGGTGATCAGGGGATCAATGGCTTGCCGATGCCGCAGTTCGAGAACCTGCTGGGGTGGACCAATCAGCGCTGGTTCTACTGGATCTGCCTCGTGCTGCTGTGCGCCGTCCTGTACTTGTTGTATCGCCTGGCGCGCTCTCCATTTGGCACCCTGCTCAATGCGGCGAAGCTCAACCCGGAGCGGGTGCAGTTCCTGGGTACCTCGGTGCCGAGGGTGCAGCTGGTGGCCTTCGTGATCGCCGGTGCGCTGGCGGGACTCGCTGGCGCGCTGTTCGCTTTCCATACCCGGGGACTGTTTCCCGACTATCTGTTCTGGACCAAGGGTGCCGAGGCGCTGAACATGGTCGTTCTGGGCGGCATGAATCAGTTGCTCGGACCGGTGCTCGGAGCCGCCACGCTGCTGTTCATCAATCAGGAGGCTACCGCCGTCACCGAGTACTGGTCCGCAGTGACCGGTGTGATGCTTGGTGCGCTGATCCTCTTCGCGCCCGGCGGGCTTGCGGGCGGTCTGCAGCGATTGTTCGAGCTAACCAAGCGCAAGGGTGCACGCAAAGCCGGCCAATCCGTGACCGATCTTGAAGCCGATCTCCGGAGGCCTCAATGAGCGTGCTGATCGAGATCGAGGGCCTGAGCAAGACCTTCAGCGGATTCAAGGCACTGAGCGATGTGGGTTTTGCCATCCCCGAAGGCAAGATCACGGCGGTCATTGGCCCGAACGGTGCTGGGAAGTCGACCTTGTTCAACCTCATCACGGGCAAGCTTGTGCCCAGCAGCGGGGCAATCCGACTTCGGGGCCGCGATATCACCACGCTGTCACCGGAGGCGCGGGTACGAAGCGGGTTCGGCAGGACTTTCCAGCGCACCAGTGTGTTCGGTGAAATGAGCGTGCGGGAGAACCTTCGGACCGCGCTGTTGTGCCAGGGACGTCACGTCTGGTCGTTCTGGCGCGCGGCAACTGCTTTCTTCGAGTCGGACGTCCAGGCGCTCGCGTCGCGCTTCGAGCTCGGCGACGCGTTGGATCTGCAGGCCAAGACCATGTCGCACGGCGATCAGAAGCAGCTCGAGCTGGCCATGGCCGTCGCCCAGACGCCCAAGGTGCTGTTGCTGGACGAGCCTTTGGCAGGAATGTCGCCGGTGGAGACACGGACAGCCGTCGCAGCCATCGTCGACGAGGTTCGCCAGCGCGGCATCACGCTCCTGTTCACTGAGCATGACATCGATGTGGTGTTCGAGATTGCCGACGTGATCGTGGTGCTGGACAAGGGGCGCTTGATCGCCAGTGGGCCAGCGGCGCAGATCCGTACCGATGCGAGGGTGCAGGCTGTCTATCTCGGCCAGAGCGATGCGCTCGAGGCGTCGGCACTGCAGTGACCACCAGGCCTCCTCCGAACCTATCCGACCATGGAACCAATCCTCGAAGTTCTTGCGCTGAAGGCTGGCTATGGCTCTAGCCAAATTCTCTTTGACATTGCATTCAATGTCTTTGACGGTGAATGCGTCTGCCTGCTCGGCCGTAACGGGATGGGCAAGACGACCACGATGCGCAGCGTGCTCGGCCTGACACGCCGCCTCGGTGGCAGCGTGCGCTTCCGCGGTCGCGACCTTGGCCGAGCATCGGGCTTCGAGGTTGCCAGGCTGGGCATCAGCCTCGTCCCAGAGGACCGACGCATCTTTGCTGATCTGACCGTCGAGGAGAATCTGCGAGTTGCGGACGCGCGCGGAGAATGGACGCTGTCACGCGTATATGCGCTCTTTCCCGAGCTTCAGGAGTTCGCGACTCGCAAGGGTGGGCTGCTGTCGGGTGGACAGCAGCAGATGCTGACCATTGCACGATCGCTAATGACATCCCCCCGCCTCCTGCTGCTCGACGAGCCGTCGGAAGGAATCGCCCCGATCGTCGTGCAGCGGCTGCGCGACCAGATCCGGGAACTCAAGCGGTCTGGGCTGACCCTGGTGCTGGCCGAGCAGAGCCTCGCATTCTGCCTGGCAGTGTCTGACCGGGTCGTTGTGCTTGAGAAAGGACACGTGCGCTACAGCGGAACAACCTCCGCATTCTCGAGCGATGCTGCATTGCAGAAGAGGCTGCTTGGCGTAGGGCACTGATTCACACTACTAAGAAGCGCTACCCCGTATGAGCCAGCACAGGAACATCGCAGCCGAGGTCTTGAAGTCGTTTCATGAGGCGACGGATGGTCTTGGTTCGATCCTGGCGGTCGAAGTGTTCGCTGCCCAAGTCGTTGTACTCGGTGCCGTCGCGAAGCATGTGGTACGCGGCGGTGAGCATCGAGGCGGCCACAGCGAGGATGGCCTTCTTGGCTCCGCGGCGTGCCTTGATACGCAGGAACTGCGCTCGCAGGTAGCTGGTCTTCACGCGCACCGCGGCCCAGGCGGCGGTCACCAGGGTGGTCTTGATCCAGGTGCCGCTCTTGCGCACGCGGGTGGAGCGACGCTTGCCGGCGCTCTCGTCGCTGCGCGGACACAGGCCTGCCCAGGAGATCAGATGGCCGGCACTGGGGAAGCGCGACATGTCTACGCCGATCTCCGCCACTACGACGCTGGCCGTCAGGTCACTGACCCCCGGCATCGTCGTGAGCAGGCGGGCGCGCTGCCGGATCGGCGCCAGCGCTTTTCCCACGGCCGCATCCAGTTCGGCCAACGTGCGTTGCAGGGCATCGATCACCTGCAGGTGCAGCCGCAGCATCGTGCGATGGTGCTCGGTGATGCGTCCGCGCAGCGCCTCGCGCAGCTCAGCGCTCTTGTTGCGCGCGCTGCCCTGGGCCAGCGCGGCCAGATGCGCCGGATCGCTCTGGCCGGCGACGATGGCATCGAGCATGGCGCGCCCGCTCTTGCCCAGCACATCCGACAGGACACTGCCCAGCTTGAGATTGGCGTCCTCCAACACCTTTTGAATGCGCAGCGAGTGCTGAGAGACCTCGCGCACGAGTTGCTTGCGGGTGCGGGTGAGGTCGCGCAGCTGCTGGATGGCCTGCGGCGGCACGAAGCTGGAGCGGATCAAGCCGTGCGCGAGCAGATCGGCAATCCACATCGCGTCGTTGACGTCGGTCTTGCGACCAGGCACGTTTCGAATATGCGCCGCATTGGCCAGCACCAACTCGAACTCAGCCTCCAGCACGTGCCACACCGGCTTCCAGTACACGCCGGTGGCCTCCATCGCCACGTGGGTGCAGTCGTGCTCGGCCAGCCAATCGGCCAGTTCGAGCAACTGGGCAGTCGTGGTGCCGAAGCTGCGCACCTCCTGATGCATGGGCGGCGAGACGCATCGCACGCAGGCCACGATGGTGTCCTTGTGCACGTCCAGGCCCGCACAGCGCGTGTAAAGCACTTGCATGAGAACCTCCTGGCGGTTGATGGGCACCGCAGGCAGTCCTCGTCATCGAACTCTACTAAGCGTGCTTCGGGGCGTCGCCGCCCTCTGCCACATTCCGGGGTGCTCGCAGGACTGCGGGTCCAACTACTGAACGGGCTTGTCGCACCAAGGGAAAGCCGACCTCGTCAGCAGCGCCCAAATTCATCCTACAACCACGCGCCATCTGTCGCCAGCCACGTCCCCCGCTTCATGCCCCGGGGTCGGGCCCGACCGATGGCGAACTACTGAAGAAGACCATATGACAGCAAGGATCACCGAGAAAGCACCGGCAGAAGCCTACGGGCCCTCAGATCGCCGATTTCCCTTGCGCAAGCGCGAGGGCTTCGTTCCCCAAGTGCAGCGCTGGTCCTTCCAGCTGCCGCCCGACTGCATGCAGATGCGCGTGGGCTTCCTGGCGGTGCAAGGTATGGATGATGCAGCGCTCGAGCAAAGCGCCTTCTTTCGATGGGCACAGAGTGCGCTGTCGCATGCTGCCGGTCCGACGACCTTCGATCACGCTCGATTCACCGACGAGCAGGGATTGCGTAATCACGTGATCGCGGCCTACTGGGTTGACGAGCGTCGGTTCGAACGCTGGCGCTCCGACGACGTGCTGCAGTCGTGGTGGGCCTCGAATGAACGTCTGCACGACAAGACGGGCGTGTGGCGCGAGATACTGCGCGTGCCGCGTGAACGCCAGGAGAGCATCTACTGGCGGGACTATCCGGCAGGGCTGATGTCGAGCGACGAGGTGGCGATCTATCCGACCCCTTACTGTGGCTACTACGGTGCGATGCGCGACCGCATTCCGCTGGCCGCGCGTGATCCGCTGGATGCGCCGGAAGACTCCGGGCTTGTTGAGCCGACCGGGCGTGCTGGATACGGCGAACGCTGGCGTATCACCCCGCCTCACAATCTGGCCGTGATCCGCTCAGCCAATACGTGGGGACGCATGGACGAGGAGCAACTGGCCGACTACGAGAAGAATCTTAGGCAGCCGCTGGAGAACGGCATGGGCTACTTGCGCGAATCACCGTTGCCTACCGGCTGCGCCTCGTTGCGCATGCAACGCAAGTTCGACGCGCAGGGGCGCCCACTGCCCGAGGAGCATGCGCTCGGGCATTTTCTTTCGCTACGCCACATGGAGGCTTGGGCGGAGAACCACGCGACGCATGCGGCAATCTTCAAAGCCGCGATATCTCGCTACAAGCGCTACGGCACTGACAATCAGCTGCGTACCTGGCATGAGGTCTATGTGCTTCCGGCCGGCGATCAGCTCTTCGAGTACATCCATTGCGGCCCGAAAACCGGTCTGCTGCGATGGTTCGACGGCGAGCGTGTGGGCTGAGAAAGCCTGTTTCGCGGCGCCGGGGCTTCCGCCACGCGAGGGGGCTAGCCCGCACTGGCTAAGTCCATGCACGTGAGGGAAAGTCCGCGGGCAACGAACCGGGCGCGGTCCTGAGGATCCCGTTGCCGGTGCTGCATTCTGCATGCCCGCAGACGAGGCCACGATGCGGGCGCGTCGGCTAGCCGCGCGGCTCCACGTCTGGGGGGCCGTTGAGCCATTCTTGCTTAGACTCGAAGAGCCGCTGCAGGTATTCAGTGACGGCTCGGATCCGGGACGAGTATTGGAGGTCATGGTGCACGCTCACCCAGAGCGTTCGCATCACCCTTGCCGTATCGGCGAGCACCGGCACCAGCGTGTCCTCTTTCACTACGGAGAACTTGGGAAGCAACACCAGGCCCAGCCCAGAGGCTGCGGCGGCCATCTGCGCCAGCATGCTGTTGGATTGGAAGCTCATGTTCGGTCTTGTGATCACCTCGTCGAGCCAGCGTACGGCGTCGAGCTGGATCAGGTCGTCCAGATATCCCACGAACTGATGTTTCGGAAGGTCGGACAGATCCGCGGGCTTTCCGTGGTTCTCGAGATAGCTCGGCGAGGCATACAGGTACAGCGCGAACGAGCCCGCTGTCTCGCATGCCAATCCTTGTCCGATCGGTTTGAAAAAGCTGACGAAGACGTCGGCTTCTCTGCGGCTCACATTGACGATCGAAGAGGAAGTCACCAGTTCCACCCGCAGCTTGGCGTACTTGCGCAGCAGTGAGGCGAGGTGGCGAGCCACGAATGTGGTACCGATCCCCTCCATCATCGCGATGCGCACGCTGCCCGACGGCTCTCTGTCGGTTCCGCCGAGTTCCTCCTGCAGCGACAGGATCGCGCGCTCCATGTTCTCGGCCTGGAGGGCGAGACGATGCGCCAGCTCGGTGGGCTTGAGTCCGGCGCGGCGACGTTCGAACAGGGGACCGCCCAAACACAGCTCCAACTGTGACAGCCGGCGGCTGACCGTGGAGTGATCGATGTGGAGCTGTCTAGCCGCCTGGGACAGGCTGCCGGTGCGGTTGATATGCAGGAACAGGCGCACATCGTCCCAATTGAGATTGGTGAGAGGTAACTTCTTGGTCGTCATGCGGCCTTCTTGTGCGTGGTCGTGTGCAATGTTGCTCCTCGTGGCTTAGATATCAGTTTGTATGGTGATGCGCAATACAGAAGAACACTGCGCTTGAACGACAACGATGGGAGCGGGAAAGCAATTTGCGTTCCGTCGCCAGCGGCGGTGTGCCATGGCCGTCGCTAGGCCGTGGCGTTTGACACATGGGCTGGCGCCTGCGGGGCAAGCGGCCGTTTTCCTGGCGAAGAGGGTTCTCCACCCGAAGTTGAAGGTTCGGGCTGGAGAACGGGGCCGGAAGAACTCAGCCGGTGGGCTGCTCGACGTGCGCCTGGCGTCTGTACAGGAAGTCCATCAGTGCGCGCCTGCACTCCGCATAGGTGGGGTCGGTTGCCAGGCTGACGCGGTCGCGCGGGCGTTCGATCGGGACGTCCAGGATCTCCCCGATGCGTGCCGCGGGACCGTTGGTCATCATGACGATGCGGTCCGCAAGGAGTACCGCTTCGTCCACGTCGTGCGTGACCATGACGACGGTGCTTTCGGTTTTCTCGACGATGCCGAGCAGTTCGTCTTGCAACTTGGCGCGCGTGAGCGCGTCGAGCGCGCCGAATGGCTCGTCCATCAGCAGGACCTGAGGTTCCATGGACAGCGCTCTGGCGATGCCGACGCGCTGCTTCATGCCGCCGGAGATCTCGCTAGGCTTCTTGTGCGCGGCATGAGCCAGGCCGACCATCGCAAGCGCCGCTTCGGTGCGGTGATCGACCGCGGAAGCAGACTCGGCACGAAACACGCTGCACACGGCCATGTGCACGTTGTCGAAGCAGCTAAGCCACGGCAAGAGAGAATGGTTCTGGAATACCATCGCCCGCCGAGGTCCCGGCCCACGGATGACCTCCCCATCGCACGAGACGGTGCCTGCGGTCGGGGATGCCAGGCCGGCGACCGGCCATGCGGAAATGGACAAGCAATGACTGGAGCGACCTTCGATATGTGGTGGCGATCACCGGCGGCGGCACGCATGCTGGGTGTCTCTGATCCCACGGCCTTGCGCATCCAGGCACTGGAGCAGGCCATCGGCGCACCACTGTTCTACCGCTTGCACCACGAGCTCACTGAGGGGGCCGGCAACCGGCTGATGCCGGGCTTCGATCGAGATCGTTGTCGCGAGCGCGCGGCGGTCCATCGACGTGAGGGCCACTGAGTTGACTGGCACGATCAGGTTCACCACGACCGATTCCCTGGTCCATCCTCACCTGGGTCGAACGCACTGCGTCGGCGTGTTCATGCAGCATGTTGGAGGCTCGGTACGCGACGTGCTGCGTGGCGATGCGGAGGTGCTGCGGTGAGCGCCGACAGGCCCGATCTGGCCGCGCCGCTTCCGCACACCCAAGACGGTGACGCGGCACCCGCCTGGGCAGTGATCGACTCTCGCTGGCGGGTGTTTCTGCGCGTCGTCGAGGCCGGCAGTCTGAACAAGGCGGCCGCCGCGTTGGCAATGCCGCAGTCGGCGATCAGCCGAGCGATCGCGCACCTGGAGCGGCAATGCGGTGAGCGGCTATTCGTGCGCACGGGCCGCGGCGTTGTGCTCACCGAGTTCGGCGCACAGTTATTGCCGCGCGTGGTTCGGTTGGCGGCGGACGCCGACGCGCTAGTCGAAGACATCCGGGCTGCGCGGGGTCAGCCGATGGGCGACGTGCTGATCGGGCTGCTGCCATCAGCGGTGCCGCGCTACGCGGGGCCGCTGGCGTCGACGGTGCGTGAGTGCATGCCCGGTGTGCGGCTGCACCTGGTCGAAGGGGCAAGCGCGCAGCTCGAGGAACAGTTGCGCGAAGGCCGGCTCGACATGGCAGTGGTGCTGCGTGAGGACGCAACAAGCGTTGGCGACGAGCGCATCCTTGCGCGGGTGCCATTGCACTTGATCGGCCGTCTCGGTGACGCGGTGCTGGCGGGAGGGGAGGTGCCACTGATCAGGATCTCCGAGTTGCCGCTAATCCTGCCTGCCCGACCGCACCTATTGCGCACGCGCCTGGATCGATTGGCGGCTGAACACGGACTGCGCCTGCACGTCGTGATCGAGGCCGACTCGGTGCACCTGCAGTACGAGGTCGCGGCGGCGGGAGGTGGCTATGCGATTGCGGCGGTCCCTGACGGTGCGGGCGACGCGCGGCTCGCTTCCGCGTGCATCGTGCAGCCCCAGCTCGAGCGCTTCGTCGTGCTCGCCGAATCGCCGCGCCGGCCTCACACGCGCGCCTCACGAGAGGTGCATCGGCTAGTCTGCGCGCTCGCGGACAAGATCACCGCCCGCTGACGAGGGCGCTACGCTCCATCCGTTTTTCGCAAGTCTGCCTTGCGCTGGCAGCAGTGCCCGGACCGCGGCTAAGTCGTTAATGTTCCGGTCCATCCCAACACTGCCGCCGTCCTGTGTCCGACACCACTACCCTGGCGCCGCCCGCGCCCACCCTGTTCCTCGGTGACGCCGACGTCGCTGCGCTCGCCGACTGGCCTTCGACCGTCAACGCCCTGGCCCGCGCCTACGGCCTGCCGGTCTCGGCTGCCATGGTGCCGCCGCGCTCGATGGCGCGCGGCGAAGGCTTCTGGTTGCGCAGCCTGACGGCCATCTCTCCCAGCGGCGCGACCATGGGCTGCAAGCTCATCGCGGCCTCACCGCGCGCGCGCCGCGCCAGCTACCTCATCTCGCTGTTCGACCAGCGGACCATGGCGCTCACGGCGCTGATCGACGGCAACCGCGTCACCGGCCTGCGCACCGCAGCCACCGCAGCGTTGGCTGTCGACCGGCTGGCACCGCAGCAGCCGCTGACCGTGGGCGTCGTTGGCTCGGGTTTTGAGGCGCGCGGTGCGCTCGAATGCCTAGCGGCCGTGCGCACACTGAAGTCGGTGCGAGTCTTCAGCCCAACGCCGACCAGCCGCGAACGCTTCGCGCAGGGCTTCCGCCGCGCGCTGGACATCACGGCCGTCGACTCCCCCGAGGCCGCGGTCCGCGCGGCCGATGTCGTGCTGTGTGCGGCGCGCAGCCGCGACGAATCGCCGGTGCTTCGCGGCGCCTGGTTGCCTGCCGGCACCACCGTAGTTTCGCTTGGCTCGACTCTGCCCGAGCAGCGCGAGGTCGACGAAGAGACGATGGCGCGCGCCGCCTGCATCGTCGCCGACATGCCCGAGGAAGTGATGCACGACACGGGTGACGGCATTGCTGCCACAAATGCGGGCGTCGATCTGTCTGGCAAGCTGGTGCCGCTTTCCGATCTGGTGGCCGGCCGCATTGCGCCACGGCGCAGCGCCGCCGACATCGTGCTCTACAAGTCGGTCGGCTCGGCGTTGCAGGACATCGTCGTGGCCGAGATTCTGTTTGCCCGTGCGCGCCAGTTAGGCCGCGGTGTAGACATGCCCGCCAGCATCGTGCCCATTGCCAAGTGAAGTTCAAGGAGAATCGAATGCCCAACTACAAGAAGACCGACGTCCGCGCATGGGCGCGCCAGCACCTCGTCGGCTGCTCGGCAGTCACCATCCCCAGCTACAGCGCCGACCTCAAGCGCTTGAACGAGCTCGGGATCCGCCACGACATCGAGCGCGTCGTGAAGCTGGGCTTCACCTACACACTGCTGTGTTCCGAGGTGGCGATCACCGCCGAGGAGAACGCCCAGTTCACCGCCTGGGCCCGCGACACCGCGGGCAGCAAGCTTGGCCTGTTCTTCCACGCGGCATTCGGCACGCTGGCCGACAACATCGAGGCCGTCAAGCTGGCCGAGAAGGCCGGTGCAGACCTGGTGCTGCTGTCGTACCCGTCGAACTTCTGGCCCACCAGCGAGCAGGAGATCTACGACTACACCAAGGCCTTCTGCGACGCGACCGACTTGGGCGTGATGCTGTTCCCGATCCCGACCTGGGGCTTCGAGCGCGTGCACCCGGCCGGCATGTCGCTGGAGTTGATGCGCCGACTGCTGAAGGACTGCCCCAACGTCGTTGCGATCAAGTCCGAGCAGGGCTTCCCATTGCCTGCCGGTATCTGCGAGATGTACCACCACTTCCGCGACGAGGTGGTGATCAGCTGTCCGATCGAGGCCGACGCGATCCCGCTGATGAGCCTGATGAAGCTGCAGTTCTCCGGCACCAGCAACACGCAGTGGATGGGGGACTACTATCCGCGCGCCTTCGAACTGGCCCGTACCGGCCGTTTCGAGGAGGCGATGAAGCTCTACTGGAAGGTCAACCCCGCCCGCCAGGCCAACACAGCCGCGTCGGCGGCCTCGGCGCCCGCCATTGGCGCGCTCAACCGCACGCAGTGGAAGTATCAGGACTGGCTGGCCGGCTTCAACGGCGGGCCGCTGCGCGCGCCGTCGCTGCGCATCCCCGACCGCTGGATGAAGTCGCTGCGCCAGGGGCTGGTGGCCTCGGGCTGCGAAGTCACGCCCGATCCCGATTCGGCCTTCATCGTCGGCCGTTACCCGTGCTGAGCGAGAGTCCACGATGAAACACCTGCTCAAAGACGCCACGCTCTGGCGCGAAGCCGCCTTCATCAGCGGCGAATGGGTGGCCGCGACGCCGCATGGCCGCTATGCGCTGCACAACCCGGCCGACGGCTCGCGCCTGGTCGAGCTTCCGCGCTGCCGGGAGGACGAGACGCGTCGCGCCATCGATGCCGCGCAGGCCGCCTTCGGCCCCTGGCGGCGCACCACCGCCAAGGCGCGCGGCGAGGTGCTGCGTCGCTGGTACGAGCTGATCGTTCAGCACAAGGAAGACCTGGCCACGCTGATCACGCTCGAGGAGGGCAAGCCGTTGGCCGAGGCGCGCGGGGAGATCGACTACGCCGCCGGATTCGTGCGCTGGTTCTCGGAAGAGGCCACACGCGTGCGCGGCGACATGATTCCGGGCGTCAAGGAGACGCAACGCATCGTCGCGCTGCGCGAGCCCGTCGGCGTATGCGCCGCGATCACGCCGTGGAATTTCCCTGCCGCGATGATCACGCGCAAGGCCGGCCCGGCGCTGGCCGCCGGCTGCACGATGGTGGTCAAGCCCGCCAGCCAGACGCCGATGACGGCGCTCGCGCTGGCCGAGTTGGCCCACCGCGCCGGCGTGCCAGCGGGCGTGTTCAGCGTACTCACCGGCAACGACACGCGTGCCATCGGCGGCGAGCTCACTTCCAACCCTGCAGTGCGCAAGATCACGTTCACCGGCTCCACCGAAGTCGGGCGCGTATTGCTGACGCAGGCCGCGCAGACCATCAAGAAGTGCTCGATGGAACTGGGTGGCAATGCGCCCTTCATCGTCTTCGACGACGCCGACCTCGATGCCGCCGCCGACGGCGTGATGTCGGCCAAGTTCCGCAACACCGGCGAGTCGTGCATCGGCGCCAACCGCGTGTTGGTGCAGTCCGGCGTCTACGACGCGCTGGCCGAACGCATCGTCGAGCGCGTGGCGAAGCTGCGGGTCGGCAACGGCCTGGAACCAGACGTGAACCTCGGCCCGCTGATCGACGCCGCCGGCGTCGAGAAGGTCGAGGAGCACGTGGCTGATGCGCTTGCCAAGGGCGCGCGGTTGCTGCATGGCGGGCGCCGCCACGCACTGGGGGGCAATTTCTTCGAGCCGACCGTGCTGGCCGACGTGACGAGCGCGATGCGCATCGCGCACGAGGAGACCTTCGGCCCGGTGATGCCGCTTTTCCGCTTCGAGACCGAAGAGGAGGCCATCGCGATGGCCAACGACACCGAGTTCGGCCTGGCCGCCTACCTGTACAGCCGCGATGCGGCACGCATCTGGCGCAATGCCGCGCGCATCGAGGCGGGCATGGTCGGCATCAACTGCGGGCTGATCTCTAATGAGGTGGCGCCCTTCGGCGGCATCAAGCAAAGCGGCCTGGGCCGCGAGGGCTCGCACCTGGGGATCGACGAGTACGTGGAGGTGAAGTACCTCTGCTGGGACGGGCTGGACGCAGTATGAGGTCGCGCGTGAGAACCTGGGGCATGAGACAACATCGATTCCTCATGGGACTGGCCACAGCGGTGGTCTCGCTGTCGTGCGCCGCGCAGACGGTTCCGGCCACGCTTCGGCTGGTCGTTCCGTTCCCGGCTGGTGGCGTGACAGACCTGGCGGCGCGCGGGCTGGCCGAACGGCTGGGCCCGGCGCTCGGGCAGACCGTGATCGTTGAGAACAGGCCTGGCGGTGGTTCGCGCATCGGCACTGACGTGGTGATGAAGGCTGCGCCGGACGGGCAGACTCTGCTGTTTACCAACACCAGCTACACCATCCTGCCGATCGTCGATCCGGCCGTGAAGTACGAGGCCGACAAGAGCCTCTTGCCGGTGGGCATGCTGGCCAGCTATGGCCTGTCGCTGGTGGTGGCCAATGCGCTGCCCGTGAAGTCGCTGCCCGAGCTGGTGGCCTATGCGCGCAGCCATCCCGGCAAGCTGAGCTATGGCAGCTCGGGCCCGGGCAGCGGCACGCACTTCCTTGGCGAGTACTTCAAGTCGCTGACGGGCACTTTCATCGTTCACGTTCCTTATCGGTCCACCGCTGGCGCACTCAACGACGTGGCCGGCGGTACGCTGGACATGGCTTTCGATGCCACCGCGAAGGCATATGCCGAGGCAGGCAAGGTGCGCATGCTGGCCGTCACAGGCGTGCACCGCGATCCTCGCATGCCGGGCGTGCCCACGGCGGTGGAGGCGGGGCTCGAGGACTTCGCGGTCGTGAGCTGGGTCGGTCTGCTGGCGCCGGCGGGTACGCCGGCTGCCACCGTGACGCGCCTGAACACCGCGCTGAACGAAGCACTGGCAGCACCGGCACTGCGCCAGCGGCTGCAGGACATGGGGTTGACGCCTGAGGGCGGTGATGCCCAGCGCATGCTGCGCCAGATCCGTGAGGATGTGCGGCTGCACCGGCAGATAGCGGAACGGGCCCGGCTGCGATTTGAGTAGCGGGGTTCCTCCGTATGTTGCCGAATTCGTACAGGCACGACCCTCCGAGCGACGGGGAGGCGCCCGAGCGGGAGATCCTGCGTACCTACTTCGAAAACCTGCTGTACCTGCTGCGACGCCAAGGTGTGGGGCTGGCCGAGGAAGCGCTGTGCCGTGTTCGCCTCACGCGCGACGACGTCGCTACCGCGTCGGAACGCCTGAGCTTCGACGCCTTCTATGCCTTGCTCAGCTGGCTGCATGCATCGCATGCCCTGCCGGTGCCCGGCCTGCAGCTGGGCTTGCGACTGAGCCTGCGCGACTTCGGCATCTTCGGCCAAGCCCTGCTGGGCGCCGGGAGGTCTGGGGAGGCGCTGAATCTCGCGCAGCGCTTCTACGGCTCCGCGTGGCGACATGTGCGTCTGGAGGTGTTCCGCGAACGCGACATGGTGGTCTGCCGCTATCTCCCACAACCCTCTGCGGTATGTCATCCGGTGCCGCTGGCCCAGGCGATGACGGCGATGAGCGCCGCGGTCACGCGCGAACTGGTGCCAGGCGTCGAGCCGGATCGCTTTGAAGTGCGCTACGGTTTCCGGACCCCGCCCGACGCTTCCGAATACCGTCGGCGGCTCGGGTGTCGCGTGCAATTCGGCCATGCTTGGCATGAGGTGCGGCAGCCGGCCGCATGGTTGGAACAGCCGCGTGACCCGTGCTCGGTCGTGTCGGCCGCGCCCCTGCGCGCCCTCGGCGCCTGGCAGCGACAGCAGCATCCGGTCGAGATCGAGGGGCGGGTTCGGCAACTGTTGATGGCGCAATGCGACGACGGCTTCCCGTCGCAGGAAGAGGTGGCGCGGCGCATCGGCATCGCGTCGCGCACGCTGCGGCAACGGCTGGCGGCCCGCGGCGTGTCGTTCCGCGCGCTGCTGCTGGAAATCAGGCTCGACATGGCGCGGCGCCACCTGGCTCGCACGGGGGTCAGCGCGGCCGAGGCGGGGGCCCTTGCCGGCTATCGCCATCCGGCCAGTTTCCATCGTGCCTATCGCCAGTGCTTCGGCGTTGCCCCGGGGCACGACGGCGAGAGCGGGTAAACGCTGAGCTGCTTGGCGCGCACCGTGCCGAAAGTGCGATGACGCCGCCGGTCCGGATTTTCATAATGTGCTGCATCGCTTCTGTCAGGAAATCCCGATGTATCCGCTCGAAGATGGCCAACTCTTTCCGCGCAACCAGTGGTGGGTGGCGGCGCAAAGCGGCGAGGTGGGCCGCACCTTGCTGGCGCGCACCCTGCTCGAGGAAGAGCTGGTGTTCTACCGCAAGGCCAATGGCGAGCCGGTGGCACTGGCCGGCCGCTGCCCACATCGGCTATTTCCCCTCGTCAATGGCAAGCTGATGGGCGACGACGTCGCCTGCGGCTACCACGGCTTCGTCTTCGGCGGTGACGGCCGCTGCGTGCACATCCCCACACAGGACAAAGTGCCCACGTCGATGCGGGTGCGCCAGTACCCGGTGGCCGAGCACATGGGCTGGGTATGGGTCTGGATGGGCGATCCCACGCTGGCCGATCCGGCGCTGCTTCCTCGTCCGGCTTGCGCCGGGCCCAGCTGGCTGTTCTGGCATGGCATCACCACGCACATCAAGGCGCGCTACACGCTGCTTCTGGACAACCTGTTCGACTTGACTCACGTAGCCTACGTGCATGCCTCGGTGTTCAACTTCCCCGAAGGCGAGGACCCCCCGGGCTTCGACGCGCCGTTGTCACTGCGCGTGGAGGGCGACCACCTTTTCGCCGCCCGGCCGCTGCGCGGCGTGCCGTATGACGACTACGCCACGCTGCAGTTTGGCCCTGGGCAGGGCACGATGGATCTCGACTCGCCGTCCGACTACCATGGGCCGGCACTGATTGTGACCGGCACGGTTCACCGGTTGCACGACGAGAAGGCCGGGTCGCTGGCCATCATGCATCCTGACGGCCAGCGCGGCGGAGCGCTGCGAGTCTTTCATGGCGTCACCCCGGAGACCCGCTCCTCGACGCACTACTTCTCCGCGTTCTCGCGTGACTACCGGCTCGATGATGAGGCGTTCTCGCAGCAGTTTGCGCAGATCGACCGCGGTATTCGGCAGGAGGACATCGACGCACTGGAGGCCATCGAGCCGGCCGCGGCACGCGCAACCACGGCGCAAGAGCAATCCGGGCTGCAGGATGCTGCGGGCATTCGCGTGCGCCGCATGCTGTCGCAGCAGATCGCGCGCGAGACGGCCGTGCTGCGGCCCGGCGGGCAGCCGCGCCCGTGAATGTCCGCTGCATCAAGGTTCGATGTGCGGAACGGCCAACCCACTTGTGCGCCCGCGGCGTACCGATCGACGCCTACCCTGGTGTGGATCGAGCAGGGGCACGTCTTCATCGCGCCCCGTTGAATCGAATACCGGAACAGGAGAGAAGCATGGGATTTCTGCGCAATGCCTGGTATGTGGCCTGCTGGAGCGAAGACGTCCAAGCGGGGGAGCTGTTCCGTCGCAAGCTGCTCGACGAGGACGTGGTCTTCTATCGCAAGGCCGATGGCGATCCGGTGGCTCTGTTCAACCGCTGCCCGCACCGATTCATCCCTTTGCACCTTGGGCATCTGAAGGGTGACACGATCGAATGCTGCTATCACGGCCTGCAGTTCGACTGCACGGGCCGCTGCATCAAGAATCCGCACGGCGACGGCAGGATACCGGCCGCCGCCAATGTGCGAAGCTACCCGGTGGTGGAGCGGCACGGCATCGTGTGGATCTGGATGGGCGATCGCGAGGCCGATGCCGCACTCATTCCCGACTACAGCATGCTGGACGCCGGCTCGGGCTTCCACACCACCAAGGGCGCGATCAACATCGCCGCCAACTACATATTGATGGGCGAGAATCTGCTCGACCTCAGCCATGTGGCATACCTGCACAAGGGCCTGCTCGGCAGCGCCCAGATGTTGCAGACCCTCCCCGTCGTCCGCGAGGAAAACGGTGCGCTGCACGTGGACCGCGACATGCCCAACGTGGACGTGCCAGCGGTCTTCAACATGCTGTTTCGCCAGGACGGCAAGCCTGTGGACGCTTGGCAGAACATGCGCTGGACGGCGCCGGGCTGCTATCTGCTCGACGCCGGCGTGAAGGCGCCGGGCGGCGAGCGTGAGGTTCGTGGTTGGTACTACGGCATCCACCTGGTGACGCCCGAAACCTCATCGACTACGCACTATCACTTTGCCTCCGCGAGGCCGCCCGGCACGGCGTTCGATGCAGCCACCGACGAGGAGCTGGCGCGCCTGCGCCGCATCGCATTCGCCGAGCAGGACAAACCCATCGTCGACGCCCAGCAGCAGGTCGTCGGCGACCAGGATCTATGGGCCATGAAGCCCGCGTTGCTGGCCATCGATGCCGGACCCGTGCGCATGCGCCGAACGATCGAGGGATTGATCAGAGCTGAACGGGAGGCTGCCGCCGGCCATTGAGAGCGCCCCAGGGCCGGGCTCGCCCGTACACGGCACTGTGGGCGGCGATCGCGCACCCGGAGAAGGTGCGAGCGCTGGCCTTGACCGAGCCGCCGGTCTTGCCTTCAGCTGATCGGGTGCCCGGGGGCCGGGAAGCCCGACTGCAGTTCGAACGCGAGGTGTTTGCACCGTCCGGCGAGGACTTCCGGGCCGGCCGTCCCGGGCGTGCCGTGGAACTCCTGACGACGGGCATCAACGGCAGGGGCCGAGCGAGGCGACGACGCCGTCGGGTCTCGCCCGCCGGTTGTGCAAGCCGAGGCGATGCACGCGCTGGCGCTCTCCTCGAACCCCTATCCGATCGTCGATGCGGATGCGCTCGCCGCGCTGCGCGTGCCGACGCTGCTGCTTCGGGGAGAGCGAACCATGCCCGTGCACCGGGCCACGTTCGCGGCTCTGACAGAACTGATGCCTCGCACGCACACCGTCCCGGGGTGCGGCCACGGCGTTCATCGAGACAATCTGTAGGCCTTCAACACGCTGGTGCTGGAGTTCCTGCGGGAACTGCAGTGACGCCGGTGGCCGGTTGATGTCAGGCGGGCGAGACGAACGGCAGCAGCAGGTGGGCGTCGTATCGCCCGCCGACGTGCACCACGTGCGCGCCCTTGTTCAAGGTCGGCAGCGCCGGCAGCTGCGGCAACTCGGGTCGCACCAGCGTGTCCACGCCGTTGACCGTCAGCTCGAGCGTCTCGCCCGCATGCCAGCGCATCGACATGGGCCATACATCGATTTCGACCGGCACGGTCTCCCCCGGCGAGAGCTTCTGCACCGTGTCGAAGGCGTGTACCGGCAGTTCCGGCCGCGATCGTTCGGGATCGAGCCGGCGCATCGACACCCGCAATCGGCCGTTCGGTCCTTCGTGGCTGGCGCCGGTGACTACGTGCGCCGATTGCACCTGTCCATGGGCGTCCAGCTTTCGCACCGTCACGAACAGGTCCATGTCGTCATGGTCCGGCGCCTCTACCCACAGTTTGGCCTTCACGTGGCCGGTGATCTCGGTTAGGCGATCGAAGGTGACGCGGAATTTGATGCCTGTGGCGTCGGCGCTGTCGTACGACAGCGCTGCCTCCTGTTTCGGCGTTGCGCGCTCCAGGCTGCCCTCGGCAGTGAGATAGAACGGAAGCAGTTCCTGGCGAGCCAGCGGGAACGTGTCCTCCGCGCGGTACACCACATCGGCATGCCCGGGGTCGAGCACCGTCAGCCGCACCGGCGGGGTGGCCTGCCAGCCGTTGTCCAGCCCTTTGAGGACGTGGTCGAAGAAGCGGCGCAGGTCTTCGACGTTGGCGGGGTTGTAAAGATCGTTCCACTCGTGCGTGTTATGCACCCGCAGCCACTTCCGGGTGCTGCCGAGCTGTGACCAACCGCGCAGCGTGCCCGCGGTATGGACCAGATTGGTCCACGACGCGGTGACGTACGCTGGCACCTCGATGCGCGACAGCGCCGCGGCCTTGTCCCGCCAGTACGAGTCGTACAGCGGGTGCTCCGCCTGCATAACCTGCGCGTCCTCGATCCTGCGCTCGCCGGGCAGCGTGCCCAGAATCGCCGGTGAGAAGACTGTTTCCGGAATGCCGCCCCGGCAGGACGAGTCGCGGTACAGGTCGGAGGCGCCCTCCCACGGCGCAATGGCGGCCAGGTGTGGTGGGCGCTGCGCTGCGACGAACCATTGGGTCATCGCCAGATAGGAGTTGCCCGCCAGGCCCACCTTGCCGTTCGACCAGGCACGGGTGCCCGCCCACTCGATGAGGTCGTACTCGTCGCGCGCCTCGCGCTCCCCCCACAGGTGGATGTCGCCTTCGGACGAGAAGATGCCGCGAGGGTCGGGCGAAATGACGGCATAGCCGTGCGAAACCCAGTACGACGGGTTCGGTGCCTCGAACATGTTGAGGCCGTCCTCGAGTTGCCGCGGCACGTCCATCCTTGCAGGGTGCTGGAACGTGTCCAGGTTCAGCGGGCCGAACTGCTTGCCGTAGGGGCTCCAGCCGATCAGCACCGGGCAGTCGTGTGCTTCGACGGGGCGGAACACGTCCACGTAGATGCGCGTTCCGTCGCGCAGCTGCACTTCCGCGTCTTGCTCGAACAGCACGTCGCACTGCAGCGGCAAGACGCCTTCGCGGTGCACGTGCCCGCGTTTGAGTACCTTGGATGCGGGTCGCAGGCCAGGGTAGCCGGTGCGCGCCGTCCCGGCCGCCGGCCGATAGCGCAGGGGCGGGAGGTCATTGGTGTCCAGCATGGTCGTCTGATTGGTAGTAGATCGCCGTTCAAGCCTGCGGCCGAATGTTGACGGTCGAGTTGGACCCGTTGTCCGGGTCGTAGCGGTGCTTGATCTTGGCCAGCCTGGCGAGGTTGTCCCCGTAGCTGATGCCGGCCCACTCGGGATCAGTTTCGCTCGCGAAGTTCATGAAGATCTGCCCGGTGGCGAAGGGCTTCAGGTGCCCCCCACAGCCTGCGCACCCATTCGATGTTCTTGCGGCCGTCCTTGGGGTCGGACCAGCGCGTCAGGATGAATCCGTTGTACCGACTCTCGCGGTGGAAGAACGCTGTGTCGGTGGGGCTGCGGTCGCGCAGGGGCGTCATGCTGAGGCTCCCACAGCACCATGGCCTTGGGCGACGGCGTGTTGGCGATGTCTCGGGCGATGCGGTACTTGTTGGCGCCTTCGGGCGTGATCACCGGGCAGCCGAGCAGCGCCTCGAGCGCCTTGGCATCCGCGGCCTTGACCGCCGCGAAGGCGTTCGAGATCCGCCCGCCCAGCGCCGCGAAGGCGGCGAGCGCGCCCAGCACCAAGCCCGCGGCGCAGTGAGAGATGCCTGGCTTCATGAGGTCCCTATTTCGTTGAGGTTCGCGACAAGCGGCGCGACTAGCAGTCGGGCCGGGGATTGCAACTGAAGAAACTCGATGATGTGCTTGCGCGTCTTCTCGTCGTCCAACTCGACCCACATCTTGCTGCCTGGCGCGAACCGCTGCGCGTCGCTCAGGAAGGGCTCCAGCGTGGCATTCGACCACGCCAGGTTGAGCTGCCGCAAGGTTGCGGAGTAGCTGTAGCCTTCGGCCATGGCCGACTTCCGCCCGTGGATGGAAGTCAGGGACGGGCCGATCCGGTTCTGCCCTTTCTCGAGCGAGTGGCATGCAGCGCAGTTGCGATGAAACGCGAGCTCTTCATTTGCCACGCTGTTGGCGTCCGCATGAGCCAGGGTCATGGTGCCGGCCAAGCCGGCGGGAGCAGCTTTGCGATGGACATTGCTACCTTAGAAGCGCGGTGAGGGTCAGTGCGCCGCGGCAAGCGCTGCCGCGAGCGTGGTGGCCATGGGCGTTGTCGGCCGCCCGATCAGGCGGCTGAGTTGCCGACCGTCGTCGAACATCGCACCCTCTACCGCCGCCGTGTCGGACTGAGCGACCATGGTGGCCACCGGTTCGGGCAAGCCCGCGCCCATCAGGGCCCCGCGATAGTCGTCTTCGGGCAGGTTGTGATACGGGATCGGCCGGCCGACCTGGCGCCCGATCTCGGCGGCCAGTTCAGCGAGTGTGAAACTGCTGTCGCCCGCAAGTTCGTAGACCTCGTCGGCCTGACCGTTGGCCACCAGTACGGCGGCGGCTGCGGCAGCGAAGTCGTCGCGTGACGCCGCCGCAATGCGGCCGTCTTCGGCGGCGCCGATCAGCGCGCCGTGTTGCAGCACGGCAGGCAGGCTCATCAGGCAGTTCTCGGTGTACCAGCCGTGGCGCAACAGGACGTGCGGGAGACCACAGGCTTTCAGCAGGACTTCGGTCTCGCGGTGCTCGCCGGCCACCGGCAGAGCAGAGACGTCGGCGCGCAGCACGCTCGTGTAGGCCAGCAGCCCGACGCCGGCGGCGCGCGCGGCATCGACCACCGCGCGGTGCTGCGGCACGCGGCGCCCGATCTCGCTGGAGGAGATCAGCAGCACCTTGTCCGCCCCGCGAAAAGCCGTCGCCAGCGTCTGCGGCCGGTCGTAGTCTGCCTGGCGGACCTGCACGCCGCGGGCGGCCAGGTCCTGGGCCTTCGCGGGTGACCGTACGGCCGCCACCACGCCCGAGGCGGGCACGCTCTTCAACAGTTCTTCGATGACAAGGCGGCCGAGTTGGCCGTTGGCCCCGGTGACGACGATCATGGACGGGTCTTTCAAGGGTTGACAGATCAATGGCCAGATGCACCAGGTGCATGGGCGGGAATGGGTAGCGAAGCCGCGAACTACGGAGCAGCCTCGAACGCCGCGCGGACCTGGTCGTGGAACTGGGCCACGACAGGCCACATCAGCGGGTGCGTGACGATCAACGGAGCCCGGCGCTCCATGCCGCGCAGCACGATCTCGGCCGCCGTTTCGGGCGGCATGTCGGCCGCGGCGAGCAAGGCCGGGGTCTCGGGCGGCATGTCGTAGGCCACGGGTCGCAGCGCACCGACGTTGGCTGCGATGTCGGTGCGAACCAGCCCGGGATAGAGGATCGACACCTCGATGCCTGTGCCGGCCAACGCGCGCCGCAGGTCCAGCGACAAAGCGGTGACGGCCATCTTGGTGGCCGCGTAGACACCCTGGTGCCAGCCGGGGTCGGGCACCAACGCAGCCATCGACGAGACGTTGACGACGTGGCCGCCTTCGCCGTGCCGCCGCAGCTTGGGCACGAATGCCTTGATGCCGTTGAACACCCCGCGAAGGTTCACGTCGATGACCCAGTCGAACACGCGATCCGGCACCTGGTCGAGCGGGGTGCCGACTTCGCCCACGCCGGCGTTGTTGAAGACGTAGTGCACCTTGCCGAAGCGCTGTTCGACGGCGTCGGCAGTGGCGTAGAAGGCCGCCCGGTCGGCGACGTCGAGCACGAAGGGCGCCACGTCGGCGCCTTCGGCCGCCAGCCGGGCGCAGGCGCTATCGAGCGCTTCACGGCGCACGTCGCTCATCGCGACGCGCACGCCGCGCGACGCCAGTACGCGGGCGAGGCCGAACCCGATCCCGCTGGCGGCACCGCTGACGAACGCCACGCGGCCCTTCCACGGATGCGCCGCGGGCGAGTTCGTTGATCTCTCTGTAGACATTTGGGTCTCCTGAGCAGGGGGTTCGGGCCGCGTGCGCGGCCGCTTCAATACAAGGTGCCGCGCACTGGCACGGTCTCGGCCAGCAGGTAGAAGCCTGCATCTCGCTGGATCAGCGGGCCGAGGCGACGTTCGATGCGGGCGACGTACTCGGCCATGGCCGGCTCGTCCTTCGGCTGCAGAAACCCCAGCTCGCACATTCCCGCATAAGGCGGCGGCTCGGCGTCGGGGGGTGACAGGGAAATGTTCAGCGTGGCGCGGCGCACGCCTTCGAAGAGCACCGGTTCTTCGTCCAGCAGTGCCTGGTGCGCTGCGGCCCAGGCGGCGCGCAGGCCCGCGGCGGCCTCGGCGCTGCGCGCACGAAGGTAATGCAGCAGGCGCAGGGTCGACGCGCCGCTGCAGGGCAGCGGCAGCGGCGACTCGTCGAACATCAGGAACAGCGGCGAGCGCTGGTCGGCAAAGTGCCCCTCGTCCGGGGCGATGATTTCCTTGTACTCGCGCGTCGAGCTGGCGGCCTGCTGGTCGGCGAGCGTGGCCGCATGGATGTGGCTGACCGAGTCATACCGCCACGCGGGCGCCTCGGGCCCGTAGCAGCCGTCGTAGACATGCTGCTGCACGTAGGCCTGCAGATAGCGCGCCACAGCCTCGGTGCCAAGCACCAGGCGCGCATGGTCGTCACGCAAATAGCGGCTGTACTGTGCATGGGTCATGCCCGGCCGGCGGGCCGCGCAGATGTTGAGTTTGGGCATCGATGAACCTCAGAGGGCCGGTGTGATCGCGTTGGGCCGACCGCTCACGGCGCGACACTGTCCATGTCGTGGCTGTCCGGCCAGGGGTCGAGCAGGAGCTTGCCGACGGCGTCACGCCCCTGCATCAGGATGTGCGCTTCGGCGGCCTGCTCGAGCGGCAGCACGCCGTGCACGGCGGGGGCGACGGCACCGCTGCGGACCAGCGCTCCCAATTCGGACAGCGCTTCGGCGACACGAGCCGGTCGGTGCTGAAAGTAGCCGCCCAGGAAGAAGCCGGTCAGGCGCTGGTTGCGGCTGGTGATGCGCAAGAAATCCAGCGCCCCGGGCGTGGGCGCCGCTGTGCCGTAGACGACCATGCGTCCCCAAGCGGCGAGGCATTCGCTGCCCTGGCGCAGCAACTCGCCGGCAGTGGCATCGAGCAACAGGTCCACACCCTGACCCTGGGTCAGTTCGAGCACACGTTCGGGCCAGTCCGAGTGGCTGTAGTCGACGCTGGCGTGCGCGCCGAGCGCTGTCGCCTGATCGCATCGGGACGCCCCGCGCGCGCCGCCGATCACGAGTGAGGCGCCCTTCGCACGCGCCAGTTGCAGCAGCCACGAGCCGACGCCGCCGGCAGCCCCGAGCACCAGCACGCGCTCGCCTGCACGCAGTTCACCGGAGTCGTGCAGCGCCAGCGCGGCCGTTGTCCCCTGGATCAGCAAGGTGCCGGCCAGCCGCGCATCCAGCCCTGCGGGCCAGGGCAGCAACTCGGCACACGGCAGCGCGATGTACTGCGCATAGCCACCGCCCATGATGCTGGCGCCGAGCACCTGCCGGCCCATCCAGCCGGTATCGACACCGTCGCCGAGCGCACACACGACGCCGGCCACCTCGGACCCTGCATTGAAAGGCAGCGGCGTCGGCACCGGATAGGGTTCACCGGCGCGACGCAACACGTCGGCGTAGTTCACCCCGGCCGACAGTACGCGCACCAGCACCTGGCCGGGGCCCGCACTAGGTGTCGGCACCTCCTCGCAGCGCAGCACCTCGGGGCCGCCGGTCGCGTGAAAGCGTACTGCGCGCATCGTGGGCGGGTTCATCAGGGGCGGCTTGCCTCGGCGGGGGGAAGCGCCGGATTGCGGCGCGACAGGTAGGCGCCGAGCGCTGCCAGGTCCGCATCGCTGATCTCGGTGCGCCGGTAGAACGGCATCACCGAGACGCCGTGTCGCACGAAGACCGTGACGAACTCGGGCGTGAGGTCGGTGCGCTGGTCGAGCACCGGCGGTACTTTGCCTTCGTACTTGGCCTCCAGTGCTTCTGTGCCGGTGAGCCCTCGACCGTAGTAGCCGGGACCCGGTCCGTGGCAGGCCACGCACCAGGTCTCGTAGACCCGCTTGCCGATGGCCTGGCGCGGCGACAGCGTGTCTTCGTCGGCCCGGGCGGTGCCGGCGCACAGCAGCGCCAATGCCAGGCCAGGGATCGACAGCATGCGCAGCATGAACGACGTCTTCACTTCTGCCGCCCCTTTCTCAGGTGCTTGGGCCAGATGCCTCCCCTTCCCGGCGCGATGATGCCGTTCGGGTCTGCCGCGTCCTTGAGCGCCTCGGTGAACCGGCGAAGGGCATGGTCGTTGAACGAATACACGCTCGAGATGAGATCGCTGAAGATCGGCGACGTGCGGTACTCGGCCCAACCGCGTTCGGCACTGAGCTTCACCGCATGACGGAAGATCTTCATCGAGGCTTCGTTGATCTTGGGGTCGGTCCGGGAGATTGGCAGGCCGACCACCAGCAGCAGCGACCGGAAGATTGACGCCTGGGGCGGCCGGAACAGGGGGTTCAAGCCGGGTATTTGCATTGCCGCCATCACATCGGCAAGAACACGGGTGGCTTCCAGGGCCGCCTCGCCCGTCTTGGGAATGATCGGCGAGAAGAAGACGTGTCCGTCCATCGGATAGGGGTTGAAGCGCGAACGTACCGGCCCCTGGGAAAAGCCCTCCAGGCTCGGTGCGCCGATCGACACCCGGAATGGCACTTGTTTCTGGTCCTGTGCGGACATCGGAAACCTGAATGTCGGGCCGTCTTCGAAGCGGGCATCGGGGATCGCTTCGCGCACCAGGCGCTTCGCATACGACCAGTTCGCCGCCACCGTCTCTGCCGGGCCGTAGAACTGCAGCGTCAAGTCCCATATGGGCAGGCCGCGCCGCGCCGCGAACTGATCGAGCTCTTTGTCCGGTACATCCACGCGGCTGGTCAGTGCCGTGAGCTCGGGGTCGATGAGGCTGGCGAGCGGGCTGTCGTAGATCGGCAGGCCGATCAGCCCGCCATGCTCGAGCCGGTTGGTGACGTCGATCAAGGGGATCAGGTCGCGCCGGCGGAGCACCCGGACCTTGCCGGTGGCGTAGGCCTCGGGCTCGGGCATGAGCCAGATGCCCATGCGCGTCACGATGCCGAAGTTGCCCTGCCCGAACAGGCCATCGACGGTCGGGCCGAAGCCGTAGGGAAACTGCGCGAAGGTGTCGGCGTTGGGCATCGCACCCATGCCGGTGCGCATCAACTCGCCGCTGGGCAGCACCACTTCCAAACCGCAATGCGAGCCGAAGTGGTCGCGGAAGTGCCCCGTGGTCCAGCCGACACCACGGTCCAGCGCATTGCCCAGCACGCTGCCCCAGCCGGGCTCCGGGCAGTCGATCCAGACGCGCAGCTTGCGCTCCTGGATGTAGTTATAGAGGTCGAAATACGAAACACCTGGCTCGACGATCGCAAAGTGGCGCCGGTCGTCGACTTCGACGATGCGGTTCATGCGCTTGAGGTCTACGACGATCGAACCGCTGTAGCCCGGCGCGGAGCCACCGTAGCCGAGGTTCTTCCCTGTCGAGATGGGATAGAGGGGAATCTTGTAGCGGTTGGCGATACGTACGACTTGCTGAACTTGTTCGACCGACCTGGGCGCGACAGCAGCGCTCGCCAGGCGCTCTTCGCGTGTGCCCCAGAGCGGGGAGTAGGCGTCGCGATAGAGATCGAGGTCAGCCTCGCTGGTAAACACCCAGTCGCTGCCGACCGCGGCAGCGAACTGAGTCAGTGCGGCCGCAAAGTCGCGATCACTGACACCTGGGGGCAAACGTCGGGCCATGCGTCTTCTTTCAAGAATCCAAGTTCAGCGCCAAGCGTGGCGCCATCAGCCACGCGACCCATCGATATGGCGCGGCGTCGAAGGTGGGTTCCAGTGGTCGCCACGACGACGGAGCGCCGAGTCGCGCGCGCAGCCGCTCGACGGCAATGGCAACCGCGCCGGCTTCCGGCGCTGCGACACGCGCGACGGTGCGTACACCGTCTGCCGCTGCGACTTGCTCCAGGCAAAACAGCGTCGCTGGCGTCGTGAGGCCGATCACGGGGCCGCGCAGGCGGCGCCAGTTCACGGCATGGGGACCGAACAGCGCCTCGTCGACGCTGGGGCCGAGATTGATTTGCTGGATGCCTCCCCGCCAAGCGGCAGCAAACAGACGGCTCTCCACCAGTGCCTGCTCATTCAAGAGCAGCTCCGTGGGCACTGAAGGCCCGGACTGCGACGCCCGATGGGCCCCGATTGCCTGGGCGATCGGCAGTGCGGTGGCGATTGCCACCACTGTTTGCAACCAATCTCGGCGGTTCGCGCGCATGTGCCACCTCTTGAAATCGATATCGGAGCGGCCACGCGCAGAAGGGGGCGGACCGTAGGGTGGCGAACGTTACGTAAAAAGACGCGGCTCGGGCACTGCCGTCGATGAATAGCAGTCTTGCAGAATGCGGATGGGTCGCGCTGCCGGGATCGCGTCGCTCAGCGCGCCATGCGGCTGGCGTGCGGCCGGCCGGAGAAGCCGAGATGAGCCGCCATCAGTACTCGTCGATGCGACTTGCTGCTTCTGCAACCAGGCTGCGCAGCCAACTCAGCCCCGGATCATTGGTACGGAACTTGTGCCACTGCATGGCCTGCTCCATGGCATCGATCTTTATCGGCGTAGGGCGGATCTCGAGTGGCCAGACGCCGACGAGGCGACGGGCAACGCGCTCGTGCACCGTGGCAACGCGGTTGGTGCCGACCAGCAAGGCGAGCAGCGTGATGAAGCTGTAGGTCAGGACCTCGACGCGCCGCGTGACGCCGTAGCGCTTCAGGAACCAGCCTTCGAAGGCGTCCACACGTCCGTTGTTGGGCTGCATCACGACATGTTCGGCGGAGACATAGCGCTCGAATGTCAACTCGCCGCGGGCCAGTTCGGCATCGCGCCAGACCATGCAGACGAAGTCCTCCTTGTAGAGCACCTCGCGCGGGTGGTCGGGGGACATGAATCCAGTGGGAATGATCAGCAGGTCTGCCTCGCCGCGCTCGAGGTCGCGGTGCGGCTGTGCGACCTGCTGCGCAAACTCGAAGCGAACCCTGGCCTTCTGCTGTGCTGCCAGCGTCATCAGCGCAGGCCCCAGCACCAGTTGCGCGTAGTCCGACGAGAAGATGCGGAACACCCGATCACTGGCATGCGGCTCGAACGCCGGAGGCGCAGCGATCGTGCTGTCGAAGCGCAGCAGCAGGTCGCGCACAGCCTCTCGCAGGCCCTCGGCGCGCGGGGTCAGTTCCATCTTGCGGCCGATTTGAACGAGCAAATCGTCGTCGAAATACTCGCGTAACCGCGACAGCGAATTGCTTATGGCTGACGGGCTGAGACTGAGGGCCTCGGCGGCACGCGTCACGCTGCACTCCTTCAGCAGCACGTCAAGAGCCACGAGCAAGTTCAGATCGAAATTGTGGAATCGCACGTGTGCCTCGTCTTTCGATCCGGGTGTTGGGCGGCGTAGAAATCCTCACGCGCGGTCGCGCAACTGCGCCCAGTCATCCGAACGAGACGGGGTGATGCGGGTTTGCCCTCGATCATTCCATGCCATCGAACTGACGCTTCGATCGAAAGGATTTCTCTTGAATCCGCCCGGAGTTTAGTCTGCCGTGCACCGAGTCCGGTACAGGGCTCACACAAATAAGCGGAGACAACGAATGGTCGTCGACCATGCTTCGGGCGAGCTTTCGCTCGGAATTTCAGGGGGGCGGTCCGCGGCGGGTGCTCTGGTCCGTCGTATCGTCGTTGTCGGCGGCGGTATCACCGGATTGACCTGCGCGCTGGCCTGCGTGCGCGCCGGCGCGCATGTGGAAGTGATCGAGGCGCATGCATCGGCAACTCGGCTGCCTGCGCACATTGATGTGGTTCCAAATCTGCTTCGCGATCTGGCGCGACTCGGCGTCGCGCAAGCCTGTGTGCAGCGCGGCTTTGCGTACAGCGGTCTGTCGGTCGTCGATGAGCGCGGTGACGAGGGCTTTCGACTGCCGACGCCGTCGCTCGCGGGGCCGCAGCTCCCGCCCGCCGTCGGCATTGCGCTCGCAGACCTGTTGGATCTGCTCGAAGGTGCCGCGGTGCGATCCAGCGTGGACGTGCACCGCGGCTGCACGGTGAACAGGGTCGATTCAGAGAGCGGGCGCGTCATCGCCGAGGACGGGCGCGTATGGGAAGCAGATCTTGTCCTGATTGCTGCAGGCGCCGGATCGCCGCTGGCCAGTGCGCTGCTCGGCCCGGCGCGACCGGGCGTGCTGCGCCACGCCTGGTGGCACGCACTGCTTCCACGTCCACCTTGGCTGGACCGTTCGACATGGATGGCCGGATCGGTGGGTCGCAGGTTGTTGCTCGTGCCAATCAGCATGTCGAGAGCGGGCGTGGCCGTCGTTAGCACTGAGGAGGCGAGTGGGCCCACTGACGGATACGCCCTGACACGACAGCTGAAGTCGTGGGGTTCCTTTCCGCGGCGCATCGCCGCGGCGATTGACCCGTCGGTGCCGGTCGTGCTGCACCGCGTAACCAGTTGGTTGCGCGACCCACCTTGGCATCGTGGTGCGGTGTTGTGTGTCGGCGCGTCCGCGCATGTCATCGCGCCGCCGTTCGGGCAGTCTGCAGCGCAGGACCTGGAAGACGCCGTCGTGTTGGGCGAGCTGGCGGCCGCGGGGCTCGACCGCCCGCGCCTGCTGCGGCAATTCACCGAGCGGCGCAGCGAGCGCGTGCGGTGTCTGCATGAGCTGACCGAACGCGCAGCCCTCTGGACGACGCAGCCCGAGCCTGCAACCGACTTGCTGCAGCTCGCCGGCGAGATTGACAGGCTTGTGGCGACGCCAGCCTAGCTGCCTCTTCGACCCCACTAACCACAGAGAGAGAGGAATCTCCAAATGAGACAAGCTTCACCGCGGCCCGGCCGCACTGCCACAGCGCTGGCCGCCGCGTTCGCGGCCGGCGCAGCGCAAGCAGTTGGCATCGATCTCGGCGAGTCGGACTGGTCGCTGCGCTTCGACAACACGGTCAAGGCGGGCCTGATGGCGCGCACCCAGAACGCCGATCCAGCGCTGGTCAACTCGTTCCGCCTGCTCGTGCCTGGAGTGTCGGCTTCGGCCTTCCCGCAGGCGCTGAACTTCAACGCCGGCGATGACAACTTCCGCAAGCGCGGCCTCGTGTCCCAGCGAGTCGACTTGCTCAGCGAGTTCGATGCGGTGTACCGAAAGGACTACGGTCTGCGACTCAGCGCAGCTACTTGGTATGACGCAGCCTACCGAGGCACCACCGATGCGGCCGATCCGGTTAACGGCCAGACGCCGATCAACCAGTTCCCGGAGCACACGCGCAGGCTCGCCGGTCGCAAGGCCGAGGTCCTCGATGCCTTCGTCTTCGGCAGCTTTGACCTCGGGGACAGCCGCCGACTGACCACCCGCCTGGGCCGTCATGCGCTGCAGTACGGCGAAAGCCTGTTCTTCGGCGACAACGGCATCGCGCGCGCCCAAGGACCGATCGACATCCTCAAGCTGCTCGGTTCGCCGAACGCGCAGTTCAAAGAGATCATCCGCCCAGTACCGCAGCTGTCGGCGCAGTTTCAGGTCACGCCCGAGGTCTCGGTTGGCGGCTACGCGCAGTTCCGCTGGGAGGCCGATCGCCTGCCTCCTTCGGGAAGCTACTTCTCGACCACCAACATCCCCTGGGGATCCGAGCAGCCCGAATTCGTCGGCATCCCCAACGTCGGCAATTTCGGTCTGCTGCCCGGCGGCGATCGCAAGCCCAAGAACTCCGGCCAGTTTGGCCTGCAGCTGAAGTGGCGCCTAGACGACACCGATCTCGGCTTCTACGCTGCGCGCTACCACGACAAGGGCGGTCAGCTTTACGGCCGACTCAACCCGGCGGGCACTCCGGGGCCGGGCGGCACGCTGCCTGGCGACTGGTACTTCGTGTTTCCCGAGGCGGTGAAGGTCTATGGCGTGAGCGCCTCGCGCTCGGTCGGCGACTTCAACTTCGCCGGCGAAGCCTCGGTTCGCGACAACATGCCGCTGCGCAGCACCAACATGTTGTACGGCTTTTTCCCCGGCCAGCCGCAGCCGCGATACGCCACCGGTCGCACGGCGCACCTGAACCTGTCGACCCTGGCCAGCTTCGGCCCGAGCTTCATCTCGCGCGAGTCGAGCCTGGTCGCTGAGATCGCGTGGAACCGGGTGCTGCACAAGACCGATCCAGATGGCGAACTCGACGCCGGTCGCACGCGTGACGCCACCGCGCTGCAGCTGATTTTCACGCCCACGTACCGCCAGGCGCTGCCCGGACTCGATCTGAGCATACCCATCGGCCTGCGGTACACGTTGGACGGACGCTCGTCGGTCACCGCCTGGGATGCCCGCGGCAACGGCAGCGTCAACGTGGGCCTGGAGGGCAACTACCTCGGCGTGTGGCAGTTCGCACTGAACTACACGCATTTCATCGGCAAGGCCGTGCCGTTCGTCGATTTCTCGCCGTCCTTGAATGGCGGCAGCCCGATCTTCGGCCATGGCAACGCACTGGCCGACCGCGACTTCGTCTCGCTCACGTTGCGCCGTACGTTCTGAACAAGGAGACACTCGAATGAAACGATACTTCGTCGCCACAGCTGCCTGTGTGGCCGCACTGGGTTGGCCTGTTGCAGCCTCAGCCGGCGTCAACGCCGAAGAGGCTGCGCGCCTGAAGATCGACCTGACGCCCCTGGGTGGTGAGAAGGCCGGCAACAAGGACGGCAGCATTCCCGGCTGGACGGGCGGCTACACGATCCCGATCCCAGGTGACAACCCGGGTGGAAGGCGAGGCGATCCGTTCAGGGACGAGAAGCCGCTCCTTTCCATCACCGCAAAGAACGTCGACGAGTACGCCGAGAAGCTGACCGACGGCACAAAGGCGCTGTTGAAGAAGTACCCGGACACCTATCGCGTCGACGTCTACAAGACGCATCGCACTGCGGCGGCGCCGCAATGGGTCTACGACAACACGTTCAAGAACGCGACCCGCGCCAAGCTCAGTGGCGACCTGGTTGACGGCGCGTATGGCGGCATTCCGTTTCCCATCCCGAAGACCGGCGCCGAGGTGATGTGGAATCATCTGCTGCGTTGGCGTGGCACCGCGTGGCAGTTCCACGTCAACATGTACCAGCTCACCACGGACGGGAAGGCCGTGCTGACGACCGATGGCGTGGGTGACCAGCAGATGGCCTACTACCTGCCCAAGGGAACCCCGGAGCAGTTTGCGGCCAAGGGCAACTTCTGGGAGGTGCGCCTGTTCAACGACGGTCCGCCGATCCGCGCCGGCGAGGCCATCGTCGGCGGCCAGAACGTCGATCCCGATAAGAGCACGGCCTGGGTCTACCTCACCGGCCAGCGCCGCGTGCGCAAGTTGCCCAACCCTTGCTGCGACACGCCGACGCCGGCTGCAGCGGGCGTCATGTCCTTCGACGAGATCGAAGTCTTCACTGGGCGGCTTGATCGCTTCGACTGGAAGCTCCTGGGCAAGAAGGAGATGATCGTCCCGTACAACTCCAACCGGCTGCTGCAGCCCAAGACCGACGCCGAGGTCATGAGCGCACACCACCTGAGCCCTGACAGCGTGCGTTGGGAACTGCACCGCGTCTGGGTCGTTGAAGCCACCTTGCGCGAGGGCAAGCGGCACCAGGCTCCGAAGAGCCGCTACTACTGCGACGAGGACAGTTGGATCTGTGTGCTGGGCGACCGCTGGGATGCCAACGGCCAGCTCTGGAAGACGCTCTGGAACCAGACCTTCGTCGCGCCAGACGTCCCCGGCCTGATGGGAGGTTCGATGGGCTTCTACGACCTGCTCTCGGGCACGGCCTTCATTGGCAATCTCTTTAACGCCAAGAGCAAGCAATACCTGGTCATGCCCCCATACCCGGAGAGCGCGTTCACGCCAGACGCGGTCGCTGCCGGCGCCCGTTGAACGAGAACCCGAAAGAGGACTACAGATGATCAAGATGATGGCCGCAATCTGCCGGCGTCCCGGCATGACACACGCGGAGTACCTGGCTTACGTGCAGCATGTGCATGGCGCAATCTCCAATGAGAACCCTGTGACCCTGCGGCGCTACGTGCAGAACCACGTCTTCGACGCGGCGTTCGGCAGCAGCGCCGAGGCCATCCATGCGATGACGGTAGCGCGCGATTCGGTGACCGAACTGTGGTGGGACAGCCCCGGGGACATGCAGGCGACCTTTGCGCACGAGCATGTGCGCACCAAGACCGGTCCTGACGGTGCGAACTTCGCCGATACGAACCGCACGCTCAGCGTGGTGACCGTGGAGGCCGAGCAGCCGGTGCCGAACCCAGGGCGGGCCGCCGGCGCCAAGGTGCTGCACTACCTGCGCATGGCCGACGGACTGACGCTGACTGAATTCTTTGGGCGCTGGGCGCGGGCCCACGAGCGCGCGCTGGTGGCCGCTCCCATGGCTGCGGCGGCCATGCGCCGCTGCGTGCATAACCACCAAGTCAGCGAGTTCAACCCAATGCTCGCGTACTTCGGTGCCAAGGACGTGCCGATCTACGAGGGCGTCGCAAGTCTCTGGTTCACCGACACTGCGTCGGTAGGCGCGTACCGAGACTACGAGCGCGCGCTGCTCGCAATCAATGCGGAGCTTGGCGCGGCGTTCTACGTGCCGGCGCAGTCGTTCTTCGTCTACGCCACCGAAGTGTCGATTTACGAGCGTCTCGACGACTGAGTTGGGACTGAATCCATGAAAACCTATCAGCGCAACGCCTGGTACGTCGCGGGCTTCGCCGACGAGTTTGCGCCCGGCAAGTTGGTGGCGCGCACGCTGCTGGACGAGAAACTGGTGCTATTCCGTACGTCCGACGGAGGGATCGCCGCGTTGGCCGACCGCTGCCCGCACCGATTCGCACCTCTCTCGGCCGGGAAGGTGTGCGACGGCGGCCGATCGGTGGAGTGCGCCTACCACGGTCTGCGCTTCGGGGCCGATGGTGCATGCGTACACAACCCCCAGGGAGACGGCCGCATCCCGAAGGCGGCCACTGTGCCGGCGCGCGTGGCGCGCGAGCGCGACCGGTTGGTGTGGCTGTGGGCCGGCGACCCGACGCGTGCCGACGAGTCGCTGATCCCCGACTACTCGCACGTGACCTCGGCGTCAGAGGATGCCACCGTGCGCGGCTACATGCCGACCGCGTGCGACTACCAGCTCCTCGTCGACAACATTCTTGACCTGACGCACGCCGACTACCTGCATGCCGGCACGCTGGGCAGCGGTGCGCTCACCCGATGCAAGCCGCAAGTCAGTGACCTCGGTGAGCGCAGCGTGGGCATCGCGTGGATCTCCAGCGGGGACCTCACGCCACCGGCATTCGACATGCACCTTCGCGAGCAGGGGCGTCCAACCGACCAGTGGACCGAAGTCATCTGGACGGCACCTGGTTGCATGCAGCTCAATGTCGGATCGACGCTGCTGGGCGAGCCACGCGAGCGTGGCGTGGACTCATTGAACCTGCACCTGGTGACACCGGAAACGTCCAGGAGCTGCCACTACTGGTTCTGGACCACGCGCGACTTCGCGGTCGACCCGGAAGCCAACGGGCACATCCGCAAGCTCGTCGAGCACGCGTTCTCGATGCAGGACAAACCGATGCTGGAGGCGCAGCAGCGCGTCATCGGCGATGCCGAGTTCGTGTCGCTGAACCCGGTGCTGCTCCCGGGCGATCCGGGTTCGATGCGCGTGCGGCGCAAGCTGGAGCAACTCATCGCGCAGGAGCAGGCGGGATGAAGCGGCTTCTCGCGGGCATCGCCTCGCTTGCAGTCTTCTCTGTGACGGGCGCGGCCGAGCCGGTCGGCGCCGCGCTCGACCGTCCTGCGCTCGCGGTGCGCGCGCCGGAGCGCGCCGTGCTGCTCGGCGCCACGCAAGTCGGCGCGCAGTGGGTCGCGGTCGGCGAGCGTGGTCTCGTGCTGCGTTCGGACGATGGCGGCAGCGGTTGGCAGCAGGTTCCCGTTCCGACCAGCGTGACGCTGACCGCCGTGCGCTTTGCCGACGAGCGCAACGGCATCGCGGTCGGGCACGGTGGCACTGTGCTGGTCACGACGGATGGCGGGCATCGTTGGGAGCGCCGCCTCGACGGGAGGCGCATCGCTGAGCTGATGCTGGCCGACGCGAAGGCGCGTCAGGACGCGGCCGGGCAGAAGGCGGCCGAGCAGCTGCTCGCCGACGGGCCCGACAAGCCGCTTCTCGACGTCCTGCCGCTCGGACGGGATCGTGCACTGGTCGTCGGAGCCTACGGCCTGGCGTTGGCCACCCAGGACGGTGGTAAGACATGGACCTCGTGGGCCGGGCGGCTGGACAACCCGAAGGGTTTGCATCTGTACGCGGTGCGTCAGCGCGGTAGTCGCATCGTGATCGCCGGCGAGCAGGGTCTGGTCCTGAAGTCCGACGATGCTGGCCAGAGCTTCCAGCGCATCGACACGCCGTACAAGGGCAGCTTCTTCACACTGGAGCTCACCGGAGAGCAGGAGGTCGTGCTGGCCGGCCTGCGCGGCAACGTCTGGCGCACGCTCGACGGCGGGCGCGAGTGGCAGGCGCTGCAGCTCCCGATGCCGGTGTCCGTGGTCGCGAGCCAGCTCGCGGCCGACGGCACGCTGCTGTTGGCCAACCAGGCCGGCTTCGTGTTCGCCCGACGGGGCGACACCTTCGCGCCGGTCAATCGTGATCCGCTGCCTTCGCTCACCGGTCTTGCCGCCGGCCGCAATGGCGCGTTGCTGGCCCTGTCTGTCCAGGGCGCGATGCCCATTTCCTCCAAGCCATGACGCCTCAGGATTTCGACCCACGCTCCGGCTCGCTCGTCGAGCGGGCGCTTTTCAACAATCGGCTGCTCGTGGTCGCGCTGTGCACGGTGATCACTTTGTTGCTCGGCTGGCAGGCCACCCACCTGAAGCTCAATGCAAGTTTCGAGAAGACCATTCCTGAGAAGCATTCGTACATCCGCAACTTTCTGCAATATCAGAACGAGCTGACTGGGCTGGGCAACGCGGTACGCATCGCGGTCGCGAACCCGAAGGGAACGATCTTCGACGCGGAGTACCTCGATACGCTGCGCCGCATGAGCGACGAGGTGTTCCTCGTGCCTGGTGTGGCGCGCAACCAGATGAAGTCGCTGTGGACGCCGACGACGCGCTGGGTCGGCGTGACCGAGGAGGGCCTGGAAGGCGGGCCGGTCGTCCCCGATGGATACGACGGCTCACCGAAGAGCTTGGAGCAGATGCGCGCCAATGTCGCGCGCTCGGGAGAAGTCGGGCAGATCGTCGCGCTGGACGCGAAGTCCAGCGTGATCTTTGTGCCGCTCCTGGCCAAGGACCCGCAGGGCCAGCCGCTGGATTACGGCGCCCTCGCTCATCGTCTCGACGAGCTACGCGCCAAGTACGAGCAACAGGGCGTCGAAGTGCACATCACCGGCTTCGCCAAGATCGTCGGCGAGCTGATCGACGGTGTGCGTGCCGTGCTGGTGTTCTTCGCCCTCGCAGTGGCGATTGCCGCGGCGATGGTCTTCTGGTTCACGCGCTGCGTGCGCTCCACGCTGCTGGTTGTCACCGTGTCCCTGGTGGCGGTGGTCTGGCAGGTCGGCCTGCTGCCGACGCTGGGCTTTGCGCTCGATCCGTACTCGATCCTCGTGCCGTTCCTCGTGTTCGCGATCGGCATGAGCCACGGCGCCCAGAAGATGAACGGCATCATGCAGGATATCGGGCGGGGCCAGCCCAAGCTGGTGGCCGCGCGCCACACCTTCCGGCGGCTGTTCCTGGCGGGCCTGACGGCGCTGCTGGCCGATGCTGTGGGTTTCGCGGTACTGCTGGTGATTGACATCCACGCGATCCGCGAATTGGCCATTGCCGCGTCGATCGGCGTGGGCGTGCTGATCTTCACCAACCTGATCCTGCTTCCGATCCTGCTGAGCTACACCGGCGTCAGCGCGGCCGCCGCGCAGCGCAGCCTGCGCGCCGAGGCGGCTGTCCAGAAGCAGCCGCTGTGGCGCTGGCTGGACCGGTTCACCCAGCGCCGCTGGGCGACGGTTGCGGTGGCCGCGAGCGCCGTTCTCGCGACAGGCGGATTGGCTGTTTCGAGTCAACTGGCCATCGGCGACCTCGATCCCGGAGCGCCCGAATTGCGGGCCGACAGCCGCTATAACCGCGATGTCGCATTCATCAACACCGCCTATGGCGCGTCGAGTGACGTGCTGGCGGTGATGGTGAAGACGCCCGATGGCCAATGCTCGCAGTACGCGACGCTGAACAAGATCGACGCCCTCGAGTGGCAGCTGCGTCAGCTCGAAGGTGTCGAAACCACGAACTCACTGGCGCTGTTGAACAGACGCGTGCTCACCGGGCTGAACGAAGGCAATCCCAAGTGGTACGAGTTCCTGCCCAACCAGGACATGCTCAACACGATCACCGCGGGCGCGCCGCGCGGTCTCTACAACGACGCCTGCTCGCTGTTGACGGTCTACGTCTACCTGCGTGACCACAAGGCCGAGACGCTGACGCGCGTCGTCAATCGCATCGAGTCGTTCGCGAATGCGAGCGACACCGCTGATGTGAAGTTCCTGCTGGCAGCAGGCAGCGCCGGCATCGAGGCGGCGACGAACATCGTCGTCAAGAATGCCTGGCGCACCATGCTGTTGCTGGTCTACGGCGCAGTGGTGCTGCTGAGCTTCATCACTTTCCGGTCGTGGCGGGCGGTGCTGGTGGCGGTGCTGCCGCTGATGCTGACCTCGGTGCTGGCCGAGGCGCTGATGGTCAGCCTTGGCATGGGCGTCAAGGTGGCCACGCTGCCGGTGATCGCGCTCGGCGTTGGCATCGGCGTGGACTATGCGCTCTACGTCCTGTCGATCACGCTTGCGCAGCTGCGCGAAGGCAAGAGCTTGTCGCAGAGCTACTACCGTGCGCTGCTGTTCACCGGAAGGGTGGTGCTGCTCACCGGCGTGACGCTGGCCGTGGGCGTGGTCACCTGGGTGGCCAGCCCCATCAAGTTCCAGGCCGACATGGGACTGCTGCTGGCCTTCATGTTCCTGTGGAACATGCTCGGCGCGATGGTGCTGCTGCCGGCACTTGCGCACTTCCTCCTCGAGCGGCCCAAAGCGGCAGGAGACCTGACGGCCGAAGTCTTCGCCGGGCAGGCCGCGGCCACGTGACCGGAGTGCATGCATGTACAAGCATCTTCTCGTTCTCATCGACGGCACACCGCTGGCCACCGTCACCCTCGATCACGCGGTGGCATACGCGAAGTCTACCGGGGCGCGGCAGACCTTTCTGCACGTGCGTGCCGAAGCGACTGCCAGCTGCAACGGTGCCCCGCTGCACGCGATGTCGCCCGAGATGTTCACGGAGGCCGCCGCGGGCAACGCGCGCGCGGCGGTGGCCAAGGCCAAGGCCGAGGCGTCGGCGCGCGCCGCGAACGTCGACGGTGCCTCGATGGTGGAGACAGGGGATCGGCCGTACGAGGTGATCCTCGACGCCGCGATCCATGCCAGCTGCGACCTAGCGCTCATGGGGCCGCGCGCACGACGCGCTCTGAAAGGCGCCATCCGCAGCTCGGTGATCGACAAGGAGCGTGCCGCATGACGACGCGCCGCGTGCGCGTTGCGCGCAAGACGCTCGAGGCGCGGGACATTTGCAGCTTCGAGCTGGTCGCAGCTGATGGTGGCGCGCTGCCGCCGTTCACCGCCGGCGCGCACATCGACGTGCGTCTTGAAGGCGGTCTGGTGCGCCAGTACTCGCTGTGCAACGATTCGCGCGAGACGCAGCGCTATCAGATCGCGGTGCTGCGCGAACCGGCTTCGCGCGGCGGATCGCGGGCGATGCATGCGTTGGAGCCGGGGAAAGAGCTGGACATCTCCGCGCCGCGGAACCACTTTGCGCTGGCACCCGGCGCAAACCGCCACCTGCTGCTTGCCGGTGGCATCGGGATCACACCGATCCTGTGCATGGCCGAGCATCTGGGGGGAGAGGGCGCCGCGTTCGATCTGCACTATTGCACCCGCTCGGCCGACCGGACGGCTTTCGTGCAGCGCATCCACGCATCGGCGTTCGCGCAACGCGTGCAGCTGCACCACGACGAGGGGCCGGCCGCGCAGAGGATCGACATCGCCCGCGTCGTAGCGAACCCGCAGGCGGGCACGCATTTGTACGTGTGCGGACCCGCGGGCTTCATGGAGGCGGTGCTTTTGGCCGCGCGAGCCGCGGGCTGGCCCGATGCGGCGCTGCATCGCGAGTACTTCGCCGGCGGCGCAACGAAGTGCGACGCCGATGACGCCTTCGAGGTGCAGATTGCGTCGTCTGGTGCGGTGATCCGCGTGGCGTCCGATCAAGCCGTGGTCGCCGCGCTGGCCGCGGCCGGCGTGCAGGTGCCGGTCTCCTGCGAGCAGGGCGTCTGCGGCACCTGCCTGACGCGCGTGATCGGCGGCACGCCCGATCACCGCGACATGTTCCTCACCGAAGAGGAGCGCGCCCGCGGCGACCAGTTCACGCCCTGCTGCTCGCGCTCGAAGTCGCCGCGGCTGGTGCTGGATCTGTAGATCCGGGCGAGAGAGAGATGACGATGGCTGCTCACTACCCGAACAACGGCCCGGCGACGCAGGGCGGCGATCGACCTCGATGGTGCGGTTGGGGTGATCGCTTTTGTTGCGCCGCGTTGGCGGCCGCCGCGCTGGCCGGTTTCGCGCTGCTCGTCTGGTACGTCCGGCAGATGCCGGCGCTGCACTGAAATGACCATGTTTCGCTACTTCCCCACAAACTACGTCTGGAACCTCTCGGTCGATCTCGCCATCGAGATGGGCGCGCGCATTGGCGAGATCGAGGAAATGTGCGCCCCGCTGCACGAAGCGGCCAAGGCGCCGGACGCAGCGGGCACGCAGGCCTTCCGCGAGACCTGGGTACGCATGGCCGACAAGCTGTGCATGCTGGCCGAGGAGGACCGGGTGCGCGGCCGGCTGCTCTCCGCGGGCGAGAAGTTTGCGCGCGCCTCCAGCTACCTCATCACGGCCGAGCGGCTTCAGGCGCACGACGCGCCGGGCCGGTTGGCACTGTATCGCCGCCAGCTCAACCTCTTCGACGCGGGCGTGCGGCTGGTCGGCGAGAACTGCGAGCGCGTCGAGATCCCCTACGAAGGCAAGCACCTCGCGGCGTTGTACGTGCGCGCCGAGGGCGTGCAGGGCAGGGCGCCGATCCTGGTGCAGCTCAACGGCCTGGACTCGACCAAGGAGATGAAATACCGCGTCGGCCTGCCGGGGTGGCTGGCCCGGCGCGGCGTGTCCTCGCTCGTGGTGGACCAGCCCGGCACTGGCGAGGCGTTGCGTCTGCACGGGATGACGGCGCGCTACGACAGCGAGCACTGGGCCAGTCGCATCGTCGACTGGCTGCGGACGCGCGACGACGTCGATCCGAAGCGCATCGGCTGCGAAGGCGTGTCCCTGGGCGGCTACTACTGCCCACGCGCAGTGGCGATGGAGCCGCGTTTCGCCGCCGGCGTCTGCTGGGGCGCCAACCACGATTGGCGCGACGTGCAGAAGAAGCGCCTGCAGAAGGAAGGCGACTTTCCGGTGCCGCACTACTGGGCACACGTGTGCTGGGTCTGGGGCGCGAAGGACGTCCATGACTTCATGCGCATTGCCGAGAACGTGCACCTGGACGGAGTCGTCGAGAAGATCCGCGTTCCCTTCCTGGTCACGCACGGCGAGAAGGACACGCAGATCCCGCTGAAGTGGGCGCAGCGCACCTACGACCAGCTCGTCAACAGCCCGAAGCGTGAACTCAAGGTCTTCACTGATCGAGAAGGCGGCGCGCAGCACGCGAGCTTCGACAACAGCATCAACGCCGGCCACTACATCGCCGACTGGGTGGCCGAGACCCTCGGCGGCCGCATCGCAGCCACGGCCGGCTGATCCCTCAACCAGCAAGCAAGGACTCTCATGAACATCATCGGACTGGAAACACTCGTCTTCGCCGTCGACGATCTGGCGAATGGCGCGCAGTACCTCCGCGACTATGGCCTGGCCGACGCCGGTGGCGGCCGCTTCGAGGCGATGGACGGCACCGCGATCGTCATCATCGACGAGAAGGACCCGACGCTGCCGGCGCCGCCGGCACCTGGCTGCCGCCTGCGCCGCACCGTGATGGGCGTTGCCAGTCGCGCCGACCTCGACGCGATCGCCGCCGAACTGAAGCGCGACCGCGAGGTGCGCGAGCGGCCCGACGGCTCGATCGAGTCGATTGATGACGAAGGATTCGCGATCGCCTTCCAGGTCAGCATGCGCCGTTCGTTCGACAGAGCCGGCGAGATCGCAAACGCGCCGGGTTCGCCCTTCAGGCGGCCGGCCAACCAGCTCGGCGTCGACGCCGATGCGCCGCAGATCAAGCCGCGCACGCTCTCTCACGTCGTCTATTTCGTCGTCGACGCGGCAAAGGCCGAAGCCTTCTACGTCGAACGCCTCGGCTTCCGCTGCACTGATCGCTTCACCGGCGTCGGCCCGTTCCTGCAGCCTGCCGGCACGCTCGATCACCACACCCACTTCTTCATCGAGGCGCCTGCGTTCATGAAGGGCTGCGAGCACTTCACCTTCCACTTCGCCGGCCCGGGCGAGATGCTGCAGAACGGCTGGCGATTCGTCGCCAAGGGCTACCAGCCGTTCTGGGGCCCGGGGCGGCACCAGCTGGGCTCGAACTGGTTCTGGTACTTCAACAGCCCATTCGGTTGTCACATGGAGATGGACGCCGACATGGACCTGCACGATGCGACCTGGACGCCGCGCGAGATGGCGATGGGTGCCGACAACTCGCAGGCCTTCCTGCTCGGCTACCGCAAGAAGTGGTCGCCGGGGCCGGGCACGACGGGGGACGGCGACTATGCCTGAGGCCGGTGACCGCACGCCGCCGCCACGGCGGCTGTGCCATCTCGCCGAGTTGCCCGACGGCGGCGCGCGCGGCTTCGATCCGCTGGATCGCGGGCGCCACACCGTGTTCGCCGTGCGACGCGGCGACACGGTGCGCGTATGGGCCGACCGCTGCCCGCACCACGGCACGCCGCTGCCGTGGCGCAAGGATGCCTACCTCAACGCGGCCGGCGACCGTATTGTCTGCGCCGCGCATGGCGCGCTGTTCGAGATCGACAGCGGCCTGTGCGTCCACGGCCCGTGCCTCGGCGATCGGCTGTGGCCGATACCGTTCGCGCTCACCGATCAGGGCGAGCTGCTGCTGGTCGCAGCCGCCATGCAAAACAACATCACCACTTCAGGAGACTCGGCATGACCCTTGCAGCCCAACACATCCTCATCATCGGCGGAGGCTTTTCCGGCATGTCGGCCGCGATCGAGCTGCGCAAGCTCGGCGCCGAGGTTGACCTCGTCGAGATCGACCCAGGCTGGCGCAACTACGGCGCCGGTATCAGCCTGGGCGGCGCGACGCTGCGCGCGTTCCGCCAGCTCGGCATCCTCGACGCCTTCCTCGAGCACGGCGCCGCGCACGACGGCGTCTCGCTGCGGCTGCCCAATGGGGCGCAGGTCGCCGAGCTGCCGACGCCGCGCATCGCAGGCCCCGACGTGCCAGGAGGCGGCGCTATCATGCGACCGGTGCTCGGCCGGCTGCTGGCCGACGCGACACGTGCCGCCGGCACCACGGTGCGCCTGGGCTGTACCTTCACTTCCATCGAGCAGGATGCCGAAGGCGTGGAGCTGAGCTTCACCGACGGACAGCGCCGCCGCTATGACCTCGTCATCGGAGCCGACGGCCTGTATTCGAAGTTGCGCGAGACCCTCTTCCCCGACGCGCCCAAGCCGCGCTACACCGGCCAGGCCTGTTGGCGCGCCGTGGTGCCGCGTCCGCCGGAAATCCGCAATGCGACCATGTGGATCGGTCCGCAGGTCAAGCCGGGCGTCAACCCGGTGTCGAAGACCGAGATGTACCTCTTCCTTCTCGAGCCGCGGCCGGTCAACGAGCATGTCGATCCGGCGACCTTTGTCGATCAGTTGCGCGGCCTGCTCGCCGACTTTCCCGCGCCGGAGCTGCAGGCGATTCGCGCAGGACTCGGGCCGACATCTCAGGTCGTGTTCCGCCCGCTCGAAGCGCTGCTGATGCCGCGACCATGGTCCAAGGGCCGCATCGTACTGATCGGTGACACCGTGCATGCGACCACGCCGCACCTGGCGTCGGGTGCCTGCATCGGCATCGAGGATGCACTCGTGCTGGCCGAGGAGGTCGGACGGCACGACCGTGTCGAAGCCGCGCTGTCGGCGTTCGAGGCACGGCGCTGGGAGCGTTGCCGAATGGTCGTCGAGAACTCGGCCCGCCTCGGCGAGATCGAGATCGACGGCGGCGACAAAGAGGAGCACACCGGGATCATGCGCAACTCGCTGATGGCGCTGGCGCAGCCGATATGAAAACCACGGCCCCTGTGCCGCAGGAGAAGACGATGATCAAGACCGATTCGACCCGCGGCCGCATTGGGCTGATGGTGGCGCACTGCGCCGGCATGCTGGACACCGTGGCATTGCCCGTCTGGGTGGGCACGCTGGTGGCGGCGTATCACTTCGACCCGCAGCAGGCGGGCCTGCTGGTCACGCTCTTTCTCGGCGGCGTCGTGGTGGCCAGCGTGCTGCTCGCGCCGCGCTTCAACCGCCTGTCGGGCCGTGCGGTTTCGACGTTGGGCTTCCTCGCGTGCGCGCTCGGTTTCGGCGCGGCGTCGTTGACGACCGACTTCGTGATGCTCGCGCTCGTTCACGCGCTGTGCGGCGCGGCGACCGGCGCGGCGCTGAGCGTCACGCACGGCACGATTGCGCTGAGCGCGCGACCGCACCGGCTGTTCGCGATCGTCAACACCGCGCTCGGTATCGCCGCCGTCTTCTATCTCGGCATCACGCCCCAGATTGTCGCGAAGGCGGGCGGCCCGGCGCTGTTCCTCGTGTTCGGCGCCGTGATGGCGCTGGCCGCACTGGTCAGCCTCTTTGCATTCCCGTCCGCCGAGACCGCACCGGCGGCTGCCGCTGTCGCCGGCGCGCCGACGATGCAGGCGCCGGCGCGCTTCGGGCGCGCGGTGTGGTTCGGCATCGCGGGCATCGCGCTGGTGACGGTCACGCAGGCGATGGTCTTCAGCTTCGTCGAGCGCATCGGCAACGCGCGCGGCTTCGGTGCCGAGGCGGTCGCCGGTGTGCTGATCGCGCTGGGCTTCGTCAACCTGCTGCCAGCCCCGCTCGCCGCGCTGCTGGAGCGGCGGCTGCCGGCGCGCCTCGTGCTGGTGAGCGCGCCGGTCGTGCAGGCGGCGCTGGCCGTGACGGTGATGAACACCACCGCCTTCTTCGCCTATGGCGCCGCGGCGTCGGTCATCGTCGCGGTCGCGATCTTTTCGCACACCTTCGCATTCGGCCTGCTCGCGCGGCTGGAGCCCACGGGCCGCGCGCTGTCGGCCACGCCAGCCATGCTGATGACAGGCGCGGCGATCGGGCCGGTGCTCGGAGGCACGCTGATCAAGTTCTTCGGCTACGGCAGTCTCGGCATCGCCGCGATCGTGCTGTGCAGCGGCGCGGTGCTGTGCTACTCGCGCCTGCCACGCCAGAGCGCTGCCGCGCCGAGGCCCACGCCTGCGCCGGCGCAGGCCTGAACTCTTCCTTCATTCAAGTCCCCTCGCCATGAAGATTCGGCGCCGTTTCGTCGACCTGTCGATCTACCTCGAGAACGACGTGCTGTCGGATCCGCCGCCGCTGGCGCCGAAGATCACCTACCAGAAGCATGACACACTGCCCGAGTTCATCGCGATGCTGCCCGGCACGAAGCCTGAGGACTATCCGGACGGCGAGGCCGCGGCCGCTGAGTGGGTGGCGCTGGCCACGCACAACGGCACCCACCTCGATGCGCCGTACCACTTTCATTCGACGCAGGATGCGAAGCTCGGCGGCAGTCGGCCATCGATCACGATCGATCAGGTGCCACTCGAGTGGTGTTTCCAGCGCGGCGTGAAGCTCGACTTCCGCGACTTCCCCAACGGCTACGTCGCGACCGCGGCCGACGTCGAGGCCGAGCTGAAGCGCGTCGGCCACGTGCTGGAGCCGCTGGACATCGTCGTCGTCAACACCCGCGCCGGCTCGCGCTACGGCCACAAGGACTACGTGTCCTCGGGCTGCGGCATGGGCTACGAGGCGACGATGTTCCTGCTCGAGCGCGGCGTGCGGCTCACCGGCACCGACGCGTGGAGTTGGGATGCGCCGTTCCCCTACACCGCGAAGAAGGTCGCCGAGACCGGCAACAAGGCGCTGATCTGGGAAGGGCACAAGGCGGGCCGCGACATCGGCTACTGCCACCTCGAAAAGCTGCACAACCTCGAGGCGCTGCCGCCACACGGCTTCACGATCAGCTGCTTCCCGCACAAGATCCGCGGCGCGAGCGCCGGATGGACTCGCGCGGTCGCCATCTTCGAAGAGTGACCAGGGCTGACCTGCGTTCACGAAGCGTCTCCCATCTCACATCTCTCCAGGAGTCCACCATGAGCTTTCCCCCGATCCACCGCGTCGTCACCGGCCACGATGCCGAAGGCAAGGCGATCGTCACCAGCAATGGCCCGCTGCCCACCGTGATCGAGCTTCAGGCCATCCCCGGCACCGTCTTCCATGAGGTGTGGGAGACGCACGCCACGCCGGCGCCTTTGACCAACGCGGCGGACCCCACCACCGGTCCGTTGAAGCTGCCGCCGCCCAAGCTCGGCACGCGCATTCGCTTCGTCGACATCCCGCCGGACACCAAAGAGTTCCTGGCGCAAGGCGCCGCGCAGATGAAGGATGCCTTCACGCAGGCGGGTGACGTGGCCGCCTCCACCGTCAAGCGCGACTCGCCGCACCCCCTGATGCATCGCACCGAGTCGATCGACTACGGCGTGGTGATCGAAGGCGAGATGACGCTGGTGCTCGACGATTCCGAGGTGTCGCTCAAGGCGGGAAGCGTCGTGATTCAGCGCGGCACCAACCACGCGTGGGCCAACCGCTCGGGCCGGCCCTGCCGGATGCTTTTCGTGCTGATCGACGGCGCCTACGAGCCGTCGATTGCGACTGCGCTGGCCGGGCGCTGAGCCGCTGCGAAAGAGCAATCACGATGAAGTTCGCCACACTGAAAGACGGCTCGCTCGATGGGCGCCTGGTCGTCGTCTCGCAGGACCTGAAGCATGCCGTCGCCGCGCCGAGGGTCGCGCCCAGCCTGCTCGACGCACTGCAGCGCTGGGACGCCGTGCGCCGGGCATTGCAGGATCTTTCCGATGCGCTGAACGCGGGCGTCGTCGACGGCGTGTTTCCTTTCGACCCCGCCGCGTGCGCTGCGCCGCTGCCGCGCAGCCCGCAATGGCTGGACGGCTCGGCCTTCCTCAACCATGGCCGGCTGATGGAGCGCGCCTTCAACACGCCGCCCATCCCCGACTTCGAGAACGTGCCGGTGATGTATCAGGGCGCGAGCGACGACTTCCTCGGCCCCATGGACGACGTGCCGCTGCCTGACGAAGCGCACGGCATCGACTTCGAAGGCGAGTTCGGCGTGGTCTGCGGCCCGGTGCCGATGGGCGTCACGCCCGAGGCGGCCCTGCAATGCATCCGCCTCATCGTGCAGGCCAACGACTGGAGCCTGCGTGTGCTGGGCCCGCGCGAGATGAAGACGGGTTTCGGCTTCCTGCAGGCCAAGCCATCGACCGCTTTCGCCCCCATCGCGATCACGCCCGACGAACTGGGCGACGCCTGGAACGGCGGGCGCGTGTGCATGCCGCTGCACGTGCAGTGGAACGGTGAACGCTTCGGCGAACCTTCGGGCGGCGAGATGAACTTCGACTTCGGCCAGCTCGTCGCGCATGCCGCGCGCACGCGCAAGCTCACCGCCGGCACGATCCTGGGCTCGGGCACGGTTTCCAACGTCGCGCGCACGGCCGGATCGGCGTGCATCGCGGAACGTCGCGTGATCGAGAAGCTGGACGTGGGCGAGATCCGCACCGGCTTCATGAAGTTCGGCGACCGCCTGCGCATGCAGGCGCGCTTCGCCGATGGGCGCGAGGGGCCGTTCGGCGTCATTGACCAGCGTGTCGTGCGCGCGCAGGAGCAATGACTATGCACGTGCTGATCACCGGTGCGAACGGCTTTGTCGGCCGAGCCCTCGGCGCGCGCCTGCTCGCCGACGGCACGCTGCAGGGGCGCCGCATCGAGCGCCTGAGCGCGCTCGATCTCGATTTCGGTGACGCGCCGTCTGCGCAAGGCGTCCTGCGCCGCCATGCCGGCGACCTGGCCGATCCGGCGTGGCTGACGTCCGTGCTGGCAGCCTGGCCAGTGGACGTGGTGTTCCACCTCGCCAGCATCCCGGGCGGCAGCGCCGAGGCCAACTACGCGCTGGCCCGCCGCGTGAATCTGAATGCGACGATCGACCTGCTGGAACGCGGGCAGGCGCAAGCGGCGGCCGGTGGCCCGGCGCCGGTGTTCGTGTTCGCGAGCACGATCGCGGTGTTCGGCGCCATGCCGCCCCTGGTGACTGACGACGCCCTGCCGCGGCCGGCAATGACCTACGGCGCACAGAAGCTGGTGGGCGAGATCCTGATCGACGACTTCAGCCGCCGCGGCTGGATCGATGGGCGCTCGTTGCGCATCCCCGGCGTGCTCGCGCGGCCGCCGGCACGGACCGGCCAGCTCTCGGCCTTTCTCAGCGACATCATCCGCGAGCTTGCTGCCGGCCGGCCCTTCACATGCCCGATGTCGGCCGAAGCCACGACCTGGGCTTCGTCGCTGCCCAACGTGGTGTCGAACCTGCTTCACGCTGCGGCGCCGTCGCTGCCGGGGCTGGAGAGCCGGCGCACGTTCACGCTGCCGACGTCGCGGTTCTCGATGCGCCAGCTCGTCACGGCGATCGGCGAGGTCCGCGGAGCGGCTGTGCACCCGTTGGTCACCTACCAGCCTGAGCCGCACATCGAGGCCTTGTTCGGGTCGTTCGGCGAGCTGCGCACCGACGCCGCGCTGGCCGCCGGCTTCGAGCGCGATGCGAGTCTGGCCGACCTGGTCAGGCTGGCGTTGCAGGGCGACGCCAGCGGCGTCTGACAACACTCCCAACTTCTCGAGGTACCAATCCATGAAAGCTGCTCGTCTCCACTCGTACGGCGATGTCGATCAATTCGTGATCGATGAAGTGCCCATTCCCAAGCCGGGTGCCGGCGAGGTTCTGATCAAGATCGAAGCCTCTGCGGTCAACCCCTTCGACCTGATGGTCCGCCCGGGCTTCATGGCCCAGTTCATTCCCCTGGACCTTCCGGCCGTGCTGGGTGGCGACGCTGCCGGTGTCGTGATGGACAAGGGAAGTGACGTGAGCGGCTTCTCGGTCGGTGATCGGGTGATCGCCGACTTCGCCACCAACGGCAAGGGGGCCTATGCCGAACTCGGGGTCGTACCCATCACGGCCGTTGCCAAGCTTCCGGCCAATCTCAGCTTCGAGCAGGGCGCCACCCTGCCTAAAGCCGGACTGACCGGACGTCAGACGGTCGATGCGTTGGGCGTGCGCGCGGGTGCCCGTGTGCTGATTTCCGGGGGCCTCGGTGCGGTCGGTCGCGCCGCGATCCAGTATCTTCAGGAGATCGGCGCCAAGCCGGTGGCCGGCGTCCGGCCCGAACGGATCGAAGAAGCGCGCCAGCTGGCGGGTGACGCGCTCGACATCACCGCGCCGCCAGCCGGCGCCACGTTCGACTACGCCATCAGCGCGGCGGCCCCGATGGCGACGCACCTCATCCAGCACGTGCGGGACGGAGGTCAAGTGGCCAGCATCGTTCCGGTGCCAGAGGGCGCGAACGCGGGCAATCGCGTGCGCATTCAGGAGCTCTACCACCGCGCCGATGCGGCCACGCTCGAAGCCGTGGCCAACGCCGCTGCGCGTGGCGCATTGATGATCCCCATCGCCAAGACGTTCCGGCTGGAGCAAGTCGGCGCTGCCCACGCGGCGGTGGCCGCCGGTAGCCGTGGCAAGGTCGTGCTGAAGCACTGAAATGAACAGCGCCTGCACGCCTATCCCCTATAAGCGTGCACGGCATGCCTGCGAGCCAGACGCCGCTCACCGTCTAGCGCTGGCCGAGCTCGCCCAGCGCGCGCGTGCCGGCGGGGGGTGTTCAACGTCGTGACTGGCAATAGCCCCCGCCCTCGACGGCACGCTGACTTCGCACCCCGCTCGTGCGCAAGATCACGCTCACGGGCTCGACCGAAGTGCGACGCTTGCTCCTCGGTCAGGTCTTCGCCGGTGAGGTCGTCCTTGCCTTCGGTCTTCGGCGGATTGAACTTGACGTGGTAGATGCGTCCCGATGCCGGGTGCGAGCGACGGCCGCTCATGCGTTCGATGATGTCGGCGAAAGGCACGTCGATCTCGAGCACGTAGTCGATCTTGACGCCATGATTACTTTGAATTTTCGGGCGGGTTTTTCACCATTGATTGAATTTTCCGGTTGCCAGGCCGCATGACCTGGTCGCGGGTTGGCTGGCGCTGCCGACGACCGCTTTCCGGCAATCATGATGTCCGCTGGCGGGCTGGAATGGGCCCAGAGGAGCCCGTGGCGATTTTCTGATCGACCGACAGCTCCACCTTGGAACCGGTCGACACGTCCCGACCGAAGTTTCCAGCAGAGCAGTCATTCAAGTATCGACCTGCTCTCCTGTGATCTAACAAACAGCGTGATGCCTGTATGCCCCTTCTTAAAACGCGGGCGCCGGCATCCCGGCACCCCAGACGAGGAGAGCGACGCCGGTCGCGTAGCCGAGCCAATGCCCCGCAGGGACAGTCTTTTCGCACAGTACGAAAAGCGCGAGGCCCGCAATCCAGTAGAGGTTCATCACACCGCCGATAAACATCAGCCCCATAAGGAACCAGCAGCAGCCAACGCAGATAGCGCCGTGCAAAAGGCCCATGCGCAGCGCGCCACGGGCGCCCGGCCGCCAATGTGCGCTAAGGAATGCAAGCGGCGACCGGCAGTGACGAAGACAGGCATGCTTGATCAGGGTGAGTTGGTAAACGCCGGCGGCGAGCAGCAGGAGGCCGTCCAAAGTCGCGTTGGTCGCGACCAGCATCGGTGAAAGGATACCGGCGAACTCGAACCCCCACTGCAGGACTACCTCGACCAGGCTGAAGCCGGCCCAAGCGGCGAGATAGCCAAACGCGAAAATGCTCGTCGCGACGTAAGGATGGCCGGCGTCGCGCTGCTTGCGATTGACTGTCGCAAACAAAAGGATCACTGGCGCCGCGCTGGGCAGCATCATCGCGACCATCATGACCCACCACATGAAGAACATCAGGACTGCATAGCCGGGCGTCCAGACTGCAGGCGTCATCATGGCCATTCCAGCCATGCCCTCTTCGGATACGACCCCTGCCATCCCGAACTGCGACATGCGGGTCATCTCTAACGCTGACATGCCCATCCCGGCACCGGTCAGTAGATACGCCCACGACAGGGCGATGACCGCAAATAGCGCCGTAATTACTACCACACGATCGCGCCTGATCACTGCCTCAAGTGTGGCGTCGACGGGTACCGTCCTCACACTTCACCCGATCATGTTCGCCGATTAAGGGTAACTCTTTCCTGCGCTACTTCGACACCGTCCCTGCCGGAGGTCACGTGTCAAGCCATGCTGTAAGCCTTGATCTCTCGCGGACCAACCCATTCTGATTGAAGTGGTGTACGCAAAAATGGGCCCATGAGTCCTCGAACGCCATCTCCATGTCGCCCGTCACAGAGGTCGTCCCCACTCCGATCTCTGCGTAGGTAAACTCGAAACTACCACTCGGACGTGCCAGCGCAATGTGGAATGGTTCCCCATTGAATTCGTTGATTATCGACCTGCCACTGCTCTTCATGATGCCCGGTATGTCAACTTTTGCAGTCCTGAGCTCCAAATTTGCCTCGAGATGGATCGGCAGGAACAATGTCCCGCACAGTTCCGAGCATGTGGACGCAAACACGGAAAACAGATTGCTCAATGGTTCGCATGCTTCACCGGAGATGATGATTTCAAGTGCGATCCGTTGAGCTTCATCCGCACGCTCGTCGATAACGATCTGGCGTTTCCCGTTCCCGTCCTTGATCTCGCCAGGCCACTTGTACAGTGCAGCCCAATGCAGCCCCGCGAGCGGCGTATCGTTGAAATGACCTTCAACGATCTTGCCGACGAATGCCGACTGACAATACCCATGAGTGCTCGGCAAGTTGAATTGGCAACCGCAATTCACGGCGCAACTGCAGTTATCGTAGGTTTCGCTCTTGAACAGCCATTGGTGAGCCATCTCGATCCTCCTGGTCTGTCACTCGTTTCATCAACGATGCGCGAAGGATGCGCCGCCAGGCGTTCCGAAAGCGTTCCCTCTCAACCGGACTCGCCCAGAAGGTCGGTGGCGGCCCGGAACGCCGGGAGATCATGGCCCGACGGAATGGTCTCGACGAGGTCCCCGAGTTGCTCACGCAGTGTCTGATCGGGAAATCGACTGGCCAAGGAGTGCAGCGCCCGAAGCTCCAGCCAGCCCGCCCCTTGAGCGCTGGCGATCTCGATGGCACGGCGCAGAGAAGCGGCGGCGGTTTCGGTTTCTCCGCTGCGATAAGCCAGCTCACCGTCGACTCGCCACAGCTCGGCCTCGAGATAGCGCTGGTTGCAGCGGTGTGACCACATGAGCGCCTCGCGTGTGGCGGCTCGTCCCTGGTGGAACTCGCCGAGCATGCCGCGAGCGCGGGCGAGGAGAAGGAGTGTGTAGGTCAGGTGGAGGGTCTCCCCTTCGGCACGCGAGCGCGCCGCCGACCGCACGATCTTCTCGATGCCCTCAGCCGATCCCTCGCACACGTCCAGCCAGCCCCGAAGCGCCTCCAGGACGACCATGAGGTAGCGCTCCGAAAGACGCTTCCACAGAAGGTCGGCCTCCGCGAGCAGCTCGGCGAGGCGGGAGAGATCTTCGGATTCGGCCGCGAGGATCGCCGCGTAAGTGATGACGTACGCCAACGTCATCAGATGATCGAGATCCACCGCGATCTCAAGTGCAGATCGAGCTGTGTGGCCGGCCCTGTCGGCATCTCCGGCCCACAGCTCGACGAGGGCCAGCCGTACCAGGCAAACCGCCTTCGGGTCCTGGGCGTACAACGCCAGATGCTCGTCGCGACGGGACACGTCATAGGCTTCGATAGCGCCATCGAGATGGTGGCGGGCTCCGGCCAGATCGCCCCGCCAGAACGCGCTCACGCCGAGGAGATATCGGCCCTCTGTCCTGGCGATCGGATCATGACTCTCATGCTCGAGAAGGGCCCGGGCGAGTTCATCGCAATCGTCGAAGCGGCAGCCCTGCAGCCGGGCGAGGCCGAGACCACGCAGGATCGGCGGCGCCACGGGTCTGTGAAGCTTGCGGCATAGCGAAAGGGCTCGCTCGTAGAGTTGGTGCGCACCCTTGGAGCCGTAGCCGTCGAGGGCAACAAGCGGGGATCCGAGGGCGATCCGGATATCGAGCTCGAGCGCGTCGCGGTCGGGTGACGGTGGCAGGTCGGCGAGCAGTGCGAGCGCTCGCTGAAACATGGTGACCGCTTCTTCGAGGGCCGACACGGCCACCGCTCGGCGCCCCGCCACGCGGTAGGCATCGATGGCCGCATCCACCATGCCGGCCTGGTCGTAGTGTGCGGCGAGCTGCGGGCTGGCCGCGTCGATGTCGCCGTGGGGCTCGACCGCAATCGCCTCGGCGACAGCCCGGTGGAGTTGGCGTCGACGAGCCGGGCTGAGCATCTCCAGCGCGACCGCACGAAGCTTGTCGTGACTGAAATCGTACGTGAGCCCCTGATCGCGGATGATCCGTCGACGCCAGAGTTCGTCGACGTGATCAATGAGCTCGCCCTCATCGATCCCAGTGGCCGAGACCATCACACCGACTGAGAAGGGGCGACCGATGACGGCCGCCACTTCTGCCAGTCGCCGGGCGCCGTCAGTCAGTTGGCCCAGTCGGGCGCGCAGCACCGACCGCATGGTCTGTGTGAGCACTCCTCGAGTTTCATCAGGGGAGATCCCAGCTCGAAGAGCCTCAATGACAAAGAGCGGATTGCCTTCGGTCTCGCTCCAGAGTCGTGCCGCCAGTGCCGGATCAATCGTGTCCTCAGCGCGTAGCCGGGCAGCGAGCGTCGCAGTCGTGGCTTCGTCGAGTCGGTCGAGTGGCACGGTGGTCACTGCCTGGTCGTGGCCCAAGGCGTCGACGAGTCCAACGAGGGGATGATGCTCCGGGATCTCCTCCGAGCGGACAGTACCGACGATGAGAACCGGTGCCGTCCGTCCTGAACGGATGACGAAACCGATCAACTCGATGGTCTCGGCGTCACACCACTGCAGATCGTCGATGATCAGCAAGCGCGGGCGGTCGCCGACGACGATGGCTCGGGTCACGGCATCGAACAATCGATGGCGCTGGGCCAGGTCGCCCGACTGGCTCCGTTCAGATGGCTGGGAAACGTCGCGGAGTTCGGGCAGGAGACGAGCGAGCTCGGCCCTCCAAACCCTGTCGAGCGTGTCGATGTGGCTTCGCAGTGCATCCGATCGGAGCAGGTCGACGACGGGACCCCACGGCAGTCTGCCCGCAGCCTCGTACGCACGAGCCGATGCCACCACGTGTCCCTCTGCTCGAACGCGGCGGCCGAGTTCCAGTGCGAGACGGGACTTTCCGATCCCCGGTTCCCCGGTCACCAACACTAGATGGGCCACACCCTCCTGCGAGGTCTTCCATGCTTCATAGAGCTGGTTCCATTCGAGGTCCCGGCCGACGAAGGGCGATTCGGCGACGGGCAGGTCTTTGCCCTGCACTTCGTCCCGCTTGAGTGTGCCAGCCCGGAGCTGTCGGTACATGGCCCCGATCGCCTCGCTCGGTGCCGCTGCGAGATCGCGCTCGAGCACGTCCGCGTACCGATGGTAGGAGCGCACCGCCGCGGCTCTATCGCCAAGCGCGAGATGTGCCTTCATCTGAACTCGAACGGCAGCTTCGTCGGTCGGCTCCAGGTCGATGATGCGTTGGGCATGCCTGATCGTGGCTCTGTGGTCCTTGCGCCTCGCAGCCGCTTCTGTCAGCCGCACCAGGGCCCCATACGCCTGCGCTCGAAGTCTCTCTCGCTCGCTCAGGACCCAGTCGTCATAACAAGCTGGAAGGAGATCGCCCGAATAGAGGCGCCCAGCGAGCTCGAAATCACCGGCCGCCAAGGCATCCTGGAATCTCAGCACGTCGACCTCGCCCGGTCCACTCGGAATCCACCGCACAGTCTCGTTGTCGATCTCGACGAACTCATGGGTGTCGGGAAGGGAATGACGGAAGTCGTGGAGCAGCTTTCTGAGGTTGGTGCGCGCCTGATGTTCGTCGGAGTCGGGCCAGAGCTCGAAGGCGAGTCGTGAGCGGTGCTGCGGGTCTCTCCGTAACGCGATCAACCCCAGAAACCGTTGCAAGCGAAGAGAGTTGAAGGCGCGAAGACGCCGGCCGTCCAGGATGATCTCGACGGCACCAAGAAGTCGGACCTGTAACCGCGTCGGCCGTTCGCCACCGACCCCGCTCCTATCACTCGGCATATGGCTCCTCGGGTGGCGGTCCAGCTCTGAAAGCAGCGCCAGTTCGATCCTTGAACAGCAGATACAGGGTTGGCCCTCCATGCCTGCCGGCATCGCAAGGCGCGAACGACCGCTTCGGAGATTTTGTCACTGCGCTCGGTCACAGAGCGACGTCTGCTGCACCTTGGGACCGGTCGTTGGCGACACGATTGTTTTGCTGGGTGAGCGGCCGGAAATGGCCGGATGCCGAAATTGGAGTCACAAACCGCTCTCACTGTACTGAGCCGCGGCAGCTCCGGCGCGAGTTCGCCAGCTTACTCAAGGCTGTACTGTTCCCGTAGCTCAGCCCATTTCAGCAAGCTGTCCAACGCTGGGCACAGCTGCTGCCCCCAAGCCGTCATCCGGTAGTCGACCTTTGGTGGCACTTGCGAGTGCACGGTACGTTCGACGATGCCATCAGCCTCAAGGCGTCGCAATTGCTGGGCGAGCATCTTCTGGGAGATGCCGGTGATGCGCTTCTCCAGGTCCGAGAACCGCAGCACCTGTCCACCGAAGAGGTGGAACAAGATGACGAGCTTCCAGCGCCCCTCCAGAAGGTTGAAGCACGCCTCGACGTCGATGGCGGCAGTGAGCGGCGTGTAAGCCTTACGCTCCACGGCGGGCCGAGCACTAACTTTTTGGTGCGTACTTGTCATCAGGGGAGCGTAAGCCGAGCATCCGGGCATTGCAACTTGCTCGCCGATGCCATGTCCGTTCCTCTCCCTGACGCCATTGCGCGATACCTTGAATCGCGCGGAGCCGACAACGCGGTCTCGTTGAGCGGGTGCTTCCACGCGGCGGCTGTTGTTCGAGACGAGGGCCAGACGTTCCGTGGCTTGAATGCCATCATGGCCTGGAAGGCAGCAGCCGAAGCCAAATACCAGTACCGGCTGACGCCACTCGGCCTCTCGCGGGAAGGCGGCACGTTCAAGCTGTTGGCGCACCTTGAAGGTAATTTCCCGGGCAACCAGGTCGATTTGATGCACGTCTTTAGCCTCAAGGACGGCCTCATCGACTCTCTCGAAATCCGTAGAGCTGTCGAACTCGAGGGCCGCACGGCCCTTGTCACGGGCGGCACCAAGGGGATTGGAGCCGCCGTGGTCGCGCAACTGATTCAGGCTGGAGCCACGGTGTTGACCGCAGCCCGCTCCGCGCCTGCGGACCTTGGGAAGGCCGCCTTTGTGGCCGCAGACCTGTCCACTGCAGCCGGCTGTGCCGAGGTTGCGCGCGCCGTCGAAGAACAGCTCGATGGCGTGGACATCGTGGTCCACGTGGCGGGCGGCTCATCGGCACCGGCCGGCGGCTTCGCCGTGCTTGATGACGACGAATGGCAGAAGGCTTTCGCCATGAACCTCTACGCTGCCGTTCGCATTGACCGAGCCCTGCTGCCGGGCATGCTTGCCCGCGGCGCGGGCGTCATCGTGCACATCACCTCCATCCAACGGCAGATGCCGTTGCCGGAGGCGACCACCGCCTACGCTGCCGCCAAGGCCGCCCTGTCGACGTACAGCAAGAGCCTGTCCAAGGAGGTCAGTCCAAAGGGCGTGCGTGTGGTGCGCGTGGCACCCGGTTGGGTGGAGACCGAAGCTGCGGTGAGCCTTGTCGAGAGAATCGCCGAAGAGAATGGAACGGACTACGACGGTGCACGCCGCTCCCTAATGAACTCCCTCGGCGGCATACCGCTTGGGCGTCCTGCAAGGCCACAGGAAGTCGCAGAGCTGGTCGGATTTCTGGTGTCACAGCGCGCAGCCTCCATCACGGGGGTCGAGTACGTTATCGACGGTGGAACAGTTCCCGTTGCGTGAGGCAAGCTGCGCGCAGCGGCGGTCTGCGCGGGGTGCCACCGGTAAGGCCAGTGAAGCCAAATGAAGAGTTCGACCATCGAATCGGAAGGTCGGGCCGAACGTCGGCTGTTGGCCGCAAGCCGCTGATGCTAGCCGCCTTCCCCAACGCCGACCGCGCGGCGCAGGTTTGTCTAGGGAAGGTCTGCAAAACGGGCCCAAGCCTTGCATGATCTGAAGCCATGATTTCCAAACGTGTGACGCCTCCAAATCAGCTCGGCCTCGGCCTGAACCTGTCCACCAAGAAGACGCGCAAGCGCGAGTTTCTCGAGGAGATGGATCGGGTGGTGCCCTGGGGCGCGTTGGTACAGGTCGTCGAGCCGCATGCGCCGCGAGCAAAGACCGGACGCCCGCCGTTTGCGATCGAGACGATGCTGCGCATTCACTATCTTCAACAGTGGTTCGGTCTGAGCGACCCAGCCATGGAAGAGGCGCTGCACGACGTGCCGCTGTACCGGGAGTTTGCGGGCCTGGGCGATGGCGTGAGCCGCCTGCCCGACGAGACCACCATCCTTCGGTTTCGCCATCTGCTGGAGGCTCACGACCTGGCTACCGACATGCTGCGCGTGGTCAACGACATCCTGCAAGCCAAGGGCCTGCTGCTGCGCACGGGGACCGTGGTGGACGCCACGTTGATCTCGGCGCCGAGCTCGACCAAGAACGCCGAAGGTGAGCGCGATCCGGAAATGCATCAGGTTAAGAAAGGCAACCAGTGGTTCTTCGGCATGAGATGTGGTCGACCACATCTCATGCCTAATGTGGCGTTGGTCCATATGTGGCGCCCGGCGGCATCCCCCTCGGGAGGCCGGTCGCTGAGCTCCACATAAATTCCGGTCACAGCGATCTTAGGAACTCCATGATGTGCGGCTGGGAATGCCACGGCTTGCTTGGCTTCTGCGCCGCAGAGATCTCGCACTTCGCAAGCGCTCGCGCCTTGCCCTCGAGGTCGATTTCGGCGTAGACGTTGGTCGTGTCGAGTGATGCATGTCCGAGCCAGGCTCGCACGGTATTGATGTCGACGCCCGCATTGAGCAGATGCGAGGCCGTGGAGTGGCGAATGGAGTGCGGGCTGATTCTCTTCGTCGCGAGAGAGGGCATGAGGTCCTTGGCTCTCGCAGCGGTGCGCTCGACCAATGCGTGAACGCCGAACCGCGTCGTCGGCTGGCCACACCGGTTGAGGAAGACGTGCTCCTGCCGGGAGCGTTCGCCCACGAGCGCGCGTAACTCCCGCACCGTCGCTGGCCACAGTGGGCATTGGCGGCGTTTACGCCCCTTGCCGAGAATGTCCACGCTCGCCTGATCAAGATGCAGGTCCCCGACGATCAGCTCCGATGCCTCGCTGGCGCGCGCCCCCGTGTTGTAGAGGAATAGGAGCAGCGCGTAGTCTCGACGGCCTTGTTCCGTGCGCCGGTTCGGACAGGCCAGCAGCGCGTCGATTTCCGCCTTGCCGAGGTATGACACTGCGGCATGGGTCCCCTTCTTGTAGGGCACGCAGCGAACCTGTGCACACCAGGCGATGTGTTCGGGGCTGTGTTCACCGACGAATCGGGCCAAGGCGTGAATGGCCGCCAGGCGCTGATTGCGCGTGGCGATACCACAGCCTCGGTGAGTCTCGACGTCACTGAGGAACTCCCGCACCAACTGCGGCGACACATCGACCACCGCCAGTCGATCCACGGCCTTATGCAGGCGCCCCGACACGAAGGGCAGCAGCTGGCACATCGTGTCTCGGTAGCTGAGCTGCGTGTTCGCAGCCAGATTGCGCTCGCTGACCAGGTGCTCCAGCAGGAATCGGCGAATCCACGGACCCAGCGTGCTGGTCTCACGCATGGCTGGTCTCCCCGAGGAAGAATTGCTCGAAGCGCGCGCTGGCCTGCTGCAGCAACTCGGGGGTCATGCTCAGATAGCACTGCGTGCCGCTGATGTGCACGTGGCCCAGGTACGTCGCCAACTGAGGCAGCATGCGCTGCACGTCGACTCCTTCGCGATACCACCGCACAAGACGCGTCACGGCCGCCGTATGGCGTAGGTCATGCAAGCGGGGTTGGTATCGAGCGCCATCATGTCGACACACCTTGGCCTGCGATCGCATCTGACTGAAGGCTTGCTCGGCGCCCGACCGCGAGACTCGATCACCTCGAGATGTCAGCAGGAATGGCGCGTCGGGATCCAGCGGCGAACGCTTGTAACGCCGCTTCACGTGCTCGCGCAAGACCTGCGTCAGGTCGGTGCCTATGGGCACGAGTCGTGTCTTGTAGAACTTGGACCCGCGCACGTGAAGGACACAATCGTCCAAGTCGACGTCGGCCAGGTTCAGGTTCAGCGCTTCGCTGATGCGCAGTCCTGTTGCGTACAGCAACAGGAGCAGAGTTCGGCTGGTGGGCGCATCGATTCTGCGGTGAGCACGGCCAGCGGCTGCCTGCAGGAGTCGCCTGATCTCATCCTCCGAATAAATGTAGGGAGTAAACGTCTGGGGACACCTCGGCTCTGAGGTGGGCAGCGGCACGCTGGAGACGTACCCGCGGGCGAGACAGAAGCGGTAGAAGCCGGTAAGGGTTCCGAACTTGCAGTGCCAGGACCGCGTCATCGGCCCGTTGCCATCAAGGAAGGCGCGCACCGACGTCGGCCCGATCCGGTCGACTTCGATGCCTCCCATACTCTTGCTGAATGCCTTCAGCATGCGCGCCTGGGTCACGAAGCGCATCCCCAGAGATTGCTTGTAGCCCACGTAGGTCGCGACGGCTTGCTCGGTCTTCATAGCAGTCCCTCCAGACTGAACTCGGCAACCTGACGCAGGCCAGCAAGATCCACCTTGGCGTAGGTGCGCGTGGCGGAGGAACTGCGGTGGCCGAGATGATCGCCAATCTGCTTGAGGGACAGGCCTTCGGCCACAAGGTGAGCTGCACAGGCATGGCGCAAAGCGTGAGGTCCCAGTCGGGGACAGCGGATCTCCAGCGCCTGAATGCGTGGCGCCACCGCGTAGCGCAGGCTATGTGGCGCTAGCGGCCCTAACGGTGCTCTGAGCGTCAAGAACAGCTTGCGCGATGCGCACCGCGGTCGCACCTCGCGCACATAGCGAAGGATCGCATTGCCGACCTCAGTGGCCAGCGGGTAATCGTGCTTGCAGCGCTGCTTGGGACGTGTGACGTGAAGGATGTCGCGCTCCCAGTCGATGTCATCCAAAGTTAGCGCGACGACCTCACTGCTCCGCAGGCCATAGACTCCAAGGAGCATCAGGACGGCTCGGTCGCGGATATCCCTGGGTCGATCCGTGTCGGTGCTCGCGATCAGCCGCTGAACGTCGTCCCAACACGGACCGGCAGGCAGCGCCTCTTGCCTGAACAGGCGTGGGCCCTCGATCCCGGCGACAAAGCTCTTTGCGCAACGACCCGTTGCGGCCATGTGCGCGTAGAAGGACCGCAATGCAGTGGCTGCTGTCGCGATGGACGCCCGGCACCACCCCCGTGCACCCCGCATCGACAGGAACGCATCCACATGCTCCAAGGTAGCCATGTTGGCGCCACTGTGTTGGTCATCGAGCCACGTCAGAAATGCCCGAACATGCCAGCAGCGGTTGTTGACAGTCTTCGGCGACAGGCCACGCTCTCGCTGCATGTGCAGCGCAAACTCGTCCACGAAATCAGTGCCCGCCCCCGGCTTCGAAGACGGTAACTGCAGACGCCCCATGAATCGTAGCCAGTCGGTGGCCACTTGCACGAATCTCTGGCGCCTATCGGGTGAGATGCTGCGGCCGCGTCGTCGGTGATGCCGGACCCAACGATCGGCAACCGAGGCGACCTCCTCGGGCGCCACGCTCCTCGTACCGCTGACGTCTAGGCGCTGCGCGACGACCAGGAGCTCGCTGGCCAGGTTGGCAACCGAGTCCCTCGTCGCACCGGACGCGGCGAAGTGTGCAACAAAGCAGTCTCGCTCCTCGGCTGCCGGTCCATCGAGGTGCCGGGCCAGAACGCGCGAATACCGAAACAGAGTCTCGAGCATGATCGGATCCCCTTGTGAACTGAGGGGACCCGACGCTACGCCGCCGTTGAATTTATGTGGTGCTCAGCGACCGGCCTCCCGAGGGGGATGCCGCCGGGCGCCACATATGAACCGACACCACATTAGGGATGAAAGCTCATATTGGCGTGGATGCCACCTCGGGCATGGTCCACACGGTGGTGGGCACCGCAGCCAATGTGAGTGACATCAACGTCGCCGGCGCGTTGCTGCATGGCGAGGAGCATGCTGCCTTCGGAGATGCGGGCTACCAGGGCGTGCACAACCGCACAGAGGCTTCTGGGCCGACCTGGCATGTAGCGATGCGTCCGGGCAAGCGCAGGATGCTCAACCCGTTCATCGAGCCAGAGTTCGTGGCCGAGCGTGTGGAGAAGATGAAGGCCAGCATTCGAGCCAAGGTCGAGCACCCGTTCCGGGTCATCAAGCAGCAGTTCGGCTTCACAAAGGTGCGCTACCGAGGGCTGGCCAAGAACACGGCGCAGATCGTCACGCTGTTCGCGCTGTCGAACCTGTGGATGGCCCGACGGCGTTTGATCGGAATCGAGGGGTGAGTGCGTCTGCGAGGCCCGAATCGGGCTCGCTGCCTCCGCGAGGGCTACGCCGCATAGCAAACCGATGCCAAGTCTGCTCCATCGAGATGTTCGGATGCATTGGCATCGACCTATTCATTCAATCGTGAGCACAGCGCGTGTTCTGCAGACCGTCCCTAGACTCGGCACCGCCGATTCCACGAAGAAGAGGTCCTCCGCGATGCCCATGACGTTGTCGGCAATGCCGATGACGAAGTCGCGGCCGAAAGCAGCGTGCAGCGTGCCTAGGAAAACAGTAATGCGCTCGACGTCGGCAAACCATCTACCGGGCTCTTGCCCGACGTCAGGAAGCGCGAGGTTAGGCCGAGGTCCCGCGACGGCAGGTCCCCGGCACGAAGGCCATCGTCTGTGCCTCGCCGGTTGACTACGAGTGGAGCAGCGACCCGCCAGTCGCCTTCCCTAGCATAGGCGTCCTAGCGGTTTTCCAAAGAATCGGCGATTTCGTGGAGGTCGGCGCCATCAACGTAGGCGAACAGCGTGTGTTTGGACATAGAGGTGAATGTCATCATTTGTCTGTCTCCTTCAGTTGATATGCCCCTTGACGGCGAGGGCTGCCGTCGGGCCGCGCGGCCTCGATGCATGTCCTCAGCACCTTGCTGTCGCCGAGTTGGTTGGCCAGCAAGAGTACGAGCTTGGCATTGACGAGCTGTGACTCATGGTCCGACAACCCGGCATGGGCGTCGAGCAAGAGTTCGTAGAAGCCATCCGGGTCCAGGATGCTCGGTTGGGTATTCATGCGACAAGCCCTTCATGCAAGCCCAGGGCGCGCTCCACCGCCGGCACCGGATCGTCCTCCATGCACTGTGCCACGGCGGCCAGGTATGCGTCCGGGCGCAGCAAGGCCCAGGGGCAGGCTGCCGGAACGCCGCACGCGAGGCGCAGCTGATCTTCGACTTGGTGCACACGATCCTGCGCCGGGACCGGTCCGGTCGTGCCCGGCACGTCCACACATCGTACCGGCCGCCCTGCCAGCCGATCGCGCAGCCGGGCACGGTCCCGCGGTCCACCAAACATCAGCAGAACAAGCCTCGCGTCGGCTCGCAGCAGATCGTTGAGCAGGCCGTGGCTGCCGTCGCCCAGCGTCACCGCCACGTTCTGGACAGAACGGCCACCACCGACGCCGCACGCACTGGAGCGCGTGTACGCGTTGGCCACCGCCATGCGCCCGGTGTTGACGAACGGGCGCGCGAACGGATGCTGGCGTGCCAGTTCCAGTACAGCGGTGCGCAACAGCCGCTCGATGCCGTCGCGCGGACGCATGAAGCGCGCCGTGCGGTCGGTAACGCGGATGTTCTCGCGTGCCGCCTCGTGGCGTTCTGCGTGGTAGCTGTCGAGCAGCGCCGGCCGCGCATCCCCCTTGAGCACCGCGGCCAGCTTCCAGGCCAGGTTGTCGGCGTCAGCGATGCCGCTGTTGCCGCCGCGCGCGCCGAAGGGGCTGACCACCTTGGCCGCGTCGCCGATGAAGAACAGCCTGCCGTGGCGCATCGCGTCCACACACTCGCTGCGGTAGGCATAGGGGCCAACCCAGATCACCTCCACCGCGCGCTCGGGGCCGAAGTGCTGCGCCAGCCGCTCACGCACAGCGTCTTCCCGGCCGACGGCCCGGGGATCCGAATCGGGCGCCATCTGGTAGTCGATGCGCCAGACGCCATCGGCCATCAGGTGCTGCCAGACCGCGCGCCCATCGTTGAAGGGGGCCTCCACCCAGGTATGGCGCTCCAGGGGCGGCGGATCAGTGAAGCGCACGTCGGCGATGCACCAGCGATCGTCCCCTTTCTTGCTCGTGACGGAGGCCCCGGCCCAGTCGCGAAACAGGCTGCGCGAGCCGGTAGCGTCGATGACGTAGCTGGCCTCCAGCTGGTAGTTGCCCGCCGGCGTCTCGACCGTCAGGCGCGCGCCCTCCGGCCCCTGCTCGAAAGCCGTAACCCGGTTGCGCCAGCGCAGATCGACCCTGCCCAGTTCGTGCAGGCGCTCGACCAGGTAGCCTTCGATGTAGAACTGCTGGATGTTGATGAAAGGCGGCTGGTTGGAGATCTCGAAGCCGCTCTGGCGCTGCAGGTCGAAGGCGTATACCTCGTCGTCGCCGCAGTAGGTGCGGCCTACGCTCCACTCCACGCCCTTGCGCGCGATGCGCTCGTAGATGCCCAGGCGCTGGTAGATCTCCAGGGATTTCTGCGTGTAGCAGATGCCGCGCGAGGACGCGCCTTTGACGCCGACGGTGTTGTCCTCGTCAAGCAGTACCGCCGCAATGCCTAGCCGTGCGAGGCAGCAGGCCAGCGTCAGGCCGGCCAGTCCACCGCCGACGATGGCGATGTCATGCCGCGGGCTGCCTGCGCCGGTCAGCTCGGGTGGCGGAGCGAACGGATATTCCGGCAGCGTGTAGCCGCTGCCCTCCGTGAATTCATAGCCGTTGGGGTACGCGCACGGCGCGTAGGGTGTGCCTGTCGGATTCATGATGTGATGTGATCGCTCGTCAGGTCAGGCCAGGGCATTCCAGAGCTCCCTGTCCTTTTCGTTAGTCCAGATCTGCGGATGCTCGATGCCGCGCAGTTCGTCCCAGGCGCGCGCGACGTCGAAGGGCATTACGTGGCGATACACCGGCCAGTGGCCGAAACGCGGCGTGAGCTGCTGGTCGGCCAGGAGGTAGCAGCCCTTGAGGTCCAGCCCTTGAGCGAGTCCCTGGCGCACGATGGTCAGTAGCGTGACGAGGAAGTCCTTGTGAGTGTCGATCGCGTCGCTGATCTCCTTGAGCGTGCGCATCGGGCTGCCGCGCCCCGGAACGAGCACCTTGGGACGGAAGGCCCGCAGACGCTCCAGGGTCTGCAGCCATTCGGTCAAATAGGCGTCGCCGCAATAGATGCCGCAGCGGTTCTCGATGAGGTCGCCGCCGAACATGACGCCAGCGCCCGGCACCCAGCAGACTGCGTCGCCGGCGGAGTGCCCCTTGCCCAGATGCATGAGCCGCACCTCGTGGTTGCCCAGGTCCAGTACTAGCTCTTCCTTGAAGCCGATGTGCGGCCTGGTCAGGCCAGGGATGTCCGACACGTCGGGAAACAGCCTCGGCATGCGCGCGCGCTCGGATTCGTAGTCGGCGAGCCCGCGCTCGGCTATCAGGTCGCGCGTTCCTTGGCTGGTGATGATGGTCGCGCCTTCGAAGGCGGACGCGCCCATCACGCGCACCGCGTGGTAGTGCGTGAGGAACACATAGCGCACCGGCTTGTCGGTGATCTTGCGCAGCTCGGCGAGCCAGCGCCGGGCCAGGGTCGGCGTGGCGGTCGTGTCGACAGCCAGCACGCAGTCGCGGCCGACAACGAATCCGCAGTTCGGGTCCGAGTTGCTGATGTAGCCGTAGACATCGGAGCCGAGTTCCACGACTTGCGGGCGTTGCTCGGCGGTATCGGCGGTAGAAGCGAAGGGTGTGCTCATGGCAATGGTTCTTGCGAATGGGGTTGGGTGGATGGATTTCAGGTGGTTCAGTAGGGGAGTGCCGGTGTGACCATGCCCCGGCACTCGCCGAAGCCAATGGGCACGAAGCCGGGCGCGCAAGCGCGCGCCGTGAACACGATCTCGTCGCCATCCTCCAGCCAGCCGCGCTGCTGGCCGTCCGGCAGGGTCAAGGGCAGGGCGCCAGCGCTCGTCAGCTCCGTCATGCAGGCCCGGCTGTTGTCGTCCGGGCCCGAGATGGTCCCGGTGCCGACGAGATCGCCGGTCTCGAGCTGGCAGCCGTTGCTGCTGTGATGGGCGATCAGTTGGCCGGGCGTCCAGTACAGGTGGTGCAGGTGCGTTCGGGTGACGACTGCGGGGCCCATGCCGGATTCGCGCATGCGGCGCGTGGACAGGCTGGCTTGCAGCGCGATGCTCCAGCTGCCCAGTTCGTGATCGAGCGCCGAGTCGAGGTAGGGCAGGAGCGGCGGATGCGCCGGCGCGCGCAAGGGCGCTGCCACCCGGAACGGCTCGAGCGCTTCGCGTGTCACGATCCACGGCGAAATCGAGGTGATGAAATTCTTGCCGAGGAAGGGCCCGAGCATCTGCTCCCACCACTGCACGCTCTTGGAGGACCAGTCGTTGAGCAGGCAGGTACCGAAGATGTGCTCGCGGGCCTCGTCCAGGCGGATCGGGACGCCGCGGTCGTTGCCCCTGCCTACGAACAGACCCATCTCGAGCTCGAAATCCAGCGCCTGCACCGGCCCGAACACGACGCGGCCGTCGCCGCCTTTCCATTGGCCATGGGGCCGCTGCACCGGTGTGCCGCTCGTCACGATGGTCGACGCGCGGCCATGATAGGCCACCGGCACCCAGCGGTACGCTTCCGGCACTGGAACGGCCAGGCCCTTGAGTCGCCCGTTACGTTCCGTGTGATGTTCCGAGGCCAGGAAGTCGGTGTAGCCGCGAATGGGGCAGGGCAAGTGCATGGTGACCTGCGCCGCCGGCCGCAGGATGGCGTCGGCATGGCGTCTTGCCTGCGTGCCCGGCACCCCCTCGTCGCACAGCAGGTCCGACAATGCGGCACGCAGCGCGGACATCGCAGACGCAGGCCCGGCCATTAGCGCCGGCAATCCCCTGCTGGTTGCCGCCTGCGCGGCGTCGGCGGCCAGACCCGTCAGCAACCCGCGTGCCTGCACCTCGCACAGGTCGAGAACGCTGTCACCAATGGCGACCCCCACGCGGGGCACGCCGCCGGAAGTGGCGAAGCTGCCGAAAGGCAGGTTCTGCAGTGGAAAGTCGTTGTCCGGCGCGTTGGCCGATTCGACCCAACTGCGGCGCAGCGGATCGTGCGTGCGGTCGATCTGCTTCATGCCTGCTTCTCCCGCGTCCAATCCTCCAGCTGGGCGTGGGCCTCCCGTTCGTATCGCGCAAGCTGGGCCGGTGTTGCCGTCACGGCCGTCAGTTCCAGCCGCAGCCCGTTCGGATCGAAGAAGTAGATCGACTGCACGAAGCCGTGGTCCGTAGGGCCCAGCACCTCGATGCCGTGGGCCTGCAGGCGCGCCTTCATCGCCTGCAGGGCTTGCAGCGAATCGAGGCGCAATGCGATGTGCTGGACCCAGGCAGGCGTATTGGGCGAGGGCTGCGCCGCCGTGCCATCGCCCAGATCGAAGAAGGCGAAGCAAGAGCCGTCCGTGAACCGGAAGAACAAGTGCACGTAGGGGCACAGTTCGCCCGTGCTCGGCACGGTGTCCGATCGGATGACGTGGGCCAGCGGCAGCCCGAGCAGGTCTTCGTAGAAGTGTCGGGTCTCTTCGGCGTCGCGGCAGCGCGCGGCGTAATGGTGCAGTCCATGGATGGCTGGGCAGTGGCTCATGTGCGGAGGGTCCTGTGCGAACTGGTGTGTCGCTGGCGCAGAAGTGTCGGCGTCCTCTGCGCGTGCGTCTGCCCCCTTGCAATGGGGACAGCGCCGCCGATCAAGTCGTCAGGCAGTCTCACCTGCCTGTGCGCGGCATGGCTGATGCCGTGCTTGGGGCGAAATCGCTCTATGCCTCGTGCCACTGCGCGACCAGCGCGCGCTGGTTGGGCAGCCCGAGCTTGGCCAGCGCGCGCTTCTTGTAGGTGATCACGCTGCTCGGCTCAATGTCGCAGGCTCTGGCGATGTCCTTGGCGGCAAGGCCCCCGACGATGCCAGCGCAGACTTGCCGTTCGCGCAGGCTGAGTGTCGGGAAACGCTCGGCCAGTCGTTCTTCCAGCGCTGCCGGCGCGCAGCCGTGAGCCTGCGGCTGCGCGGCCGCAAGATCGACGTGTCGGCCGACGAGCGCCATGAGCACGTCGGCACTCGAAGTGAAACGCCGGAGTTCGCCGGGTCCGAAGCATCCGTGCACCGCGCGGCGGTACGCACTGAAGAGGAACAGCCGCCCGCCGACGGCACCGAGGACCGAGATCCGGTCGACCAGTTGCGGCTGCTCGTAGCACACGGCACGGTACCAGGCGTGCGGGATCTGGTTCCAGGCTTGCTGGCACGCCACCGTGCCCGAGCCTGCGCGATGGGCCTGCACCAGCTGGTTCAAGCCCGGATCGCTCTGCCAGTAATCCGTGGCATAGCGGACACCGGCGCGCTGCGCGAAGCTGCCGCCGAGTTCGGCGACCGCCGACGAGAGCCGGTAATGCGGCCTGCAATCCCCGTCGATGGAGAAGGCCGACACCAAGTCGGCACCGACGACGGCACCGACGACTTCGAGCAGGGCATCCGCGAACGCCGGCCGGCCCAGCGCGAGGATCGGCCTGACAAGCAGGCCGGCAAGCTGGGCGCCGTCATCGGCATGTGCATTGCTGCTGAGGATCATGGGCTCGTCCCTTCGTCCTCCCATGATAGAGCGCTACATGTCCCCAGCGGAAGGGGACAGACACGGCAGCTGCCGCCGAGGACACTGGGCGCCCCGAAGGAGACAGCCCATGAACCGTACCCGTTTGAGCCGCCGCGACCTCCTGGCTTGGACAGCCTGCGCCGTCGCCGCCGAAACCGCGCCCGTCCTGGCACAGGACAACAAGCTGATCGAATGGGTGGTCGGCGCCGCGCCGGGCGGTGGCTCGGACGTGGTGGCCCGCACTTTTGCCGAGCCGATGGCCAAGAGCCTCGGCCGGCAGATCGTGGTGGTCAACAAACCGGGCGCGGGCACCAATTTGGCGGCCGACTACGTCGCCAAGGCGCGCGACGTGGAACACGTGCTGCTGACGGCCGATTTCGCCGCCCTCGCGGTGAACCCGTGGCTGTACAGCAAGCTGCCATACAACGCCCAGAAGGACCTGGCGAACGTCGGCATGCTGGTGCGCTTTCCGCTGGTCGTCGTCGTGTCCACGCAGCACCCGGCCCGCACCTTCCCGGACCTGCTGTCGTGGATCCGGTCGCAGGGCGGGCCCGTGGCCTTCGCCTCCCCCGGTGCCGGCACGCCCCACCATCTCGTCACCGAGCAGCTGCTGCGCAGCCTGGGCGTGCAGGCGACGCATGTGCCGTACCGCGGCGCGGCGCCGGCGGTGCAAGATGTCGTCGGCGGCCTAGTGCCTTTCATGCTGGTGGATTCGGCCAGCGGCATGCCGATGATCAGCGGCGGCAAGCTGCGCGCGCTGGCCGTCTCAACCGCCGCGCGGATGAAGACCTTGCCGGACGTGCCCACGCTGCAGGAACAAGGCCTCAAGGGCTTCGAAGGGTTCGCGTGGCAGGGGCTGGCCGTGCCCATGGCCGCCCCCAAATCCCACGTGGCCCGCGTGAGCAGCGCGCTGCTGGAGGCTTTCAACAACACCCTGGTCGAGGGGCGCCTGCAGGCCTTGGGCGTGGAGCCCTTGCCCGGCACGCCGGCCGAGATGGACCGTTTCGTCAAGGCCGAGCGCGAGCGCTGGGGCGCCGTGGTCCGCGCCCTGCAACTCAAGCTGGACTGAGGCATGAAGACACCTTTGATCCTGGTTTCCGGAATGCTGTGCGACGCGACCGTCTGGGAGCCGACCGCGGCGCTGCTGCACGACGCGGCAGACATTCGTGTCATGACTTTGGGCAGCATCGATTCCGTTGGAGCGATGGCCGACAAGGTGCTGGCCACGGCGCCTGCGCAGTTCGCCCTCGCGGGGCATTCGCTCGGGGGACGTGTGGCATTGGAAGTGGTTCGCCGCGCGCCGCAGCGCGTGCGCCTGCTCGGCCTGTTCGGCACTGCCTACAAGGCACGCGCGCCGGGCGAAGCAGGGCAGTCTGAGATTGCAACGCGGGAAGCGATGGTCGCGCGCGCCGAAGCCGAGGGGCTGGTCGCCTTCGCCCCACAGTGGGTGGCCCGCATGGTGCACCCGCGCTGGGCGACCGAGGCCGGCAAGCTGCAGCCGCTGACCGCCATGGTTGCCCGCCAATCACTCGAAGCCGTGCGCGCGCAGGTGCGCATGGGCCTGTCCCGGCCCGACTTTTCGTCGCTGTTGCCGGGCATCGCCTGTCCCACGCTGGTGCTGGCGGCCAGGGGCGATGCGGCGATGCCTCTGCCGCCGCACGAGGAAATGGCTGCGGCCATTCCCGCCGCGCATCTGGCCGTTGTCGAAGATTCGGGGCACCTGATGACCTTCGAGCAGCCGCAAGCATGCGCCGCGGCGATCCATCCCTGGTTGGCCGGATTTTCCCGGATTGCAACCTGACCGCACTTCCATGCCGCACATCATCATTGAGGCCACGGCGTCGGCCACTTCCCTCGTCGATCCGCAGACGCTGACCCGTACCTTGCACGAAGCCGCCTGTGGGATCGACGGCTATCCGAAACCCGGCGTGCGCACCCGCTTGCACGTGCTGGAGCACTTCCGCCTCGCGGACGGCAGCCCCGACGCGGGCTTCGTGCACGTCAATATCCGTATTGGCACGGGCTTCTCCACCGAGGCGCGTCGCGCCTCGGCCGCGGCGCTCGCGAACGAACTCTCCGCGCTTTTCGCTCCTCATCTCGCCAACACGCCGATCGCGCTGTCCGTCGAAGTGACCGAACTCGACGTCACCACCCGCGTGAACCGCAGCAACGTCGCTCAGGTCTTGGCCGCGCGGACGGCTGGTGCTTGATCGATGGGCGTCGTCTTCCTCGGCATCATGAGCCATGCACCCGGGCTGACCGGGCGCATCGGGCAAGCGCCCGCAGCGGACCGCGAGGCGGTCTTCGAAGGATTCGCGCAAATGCGTGCCCGGTTGGAAGCCGCCCGCCCCGATCTGCTGGTGGTGGTCGCCGCCGAGCACTTCGCCAATTTCTTCATGGACAACATGCCCGCCTATGCATTGGGCATGGCCGATCGCTATGAAGGACCGATCGAGGACGAGCAGTGGCTGCGCATACCGCGTACCGTGGTACCCGGCAACGCGGCCGCATCCCGCGCAATCATCCAGCACCTGATCCACGAGGTGGACCTGGCGTATTGCGAGGAGTGGAAGTTCGACCACGGAATCATGGTGCCCCTGCACTACCTCACGCCTGACTACGACGTCCCGATCGTGCCGGTCAACATCAACTGCCAGCAGCCGCCGTTCACGCCGCTGGCGCGCGCCTGGGCTTTCGGGCAGGCCCTGCGGCGCGCCGGCCACGCGCTGCCGCAGCGCGTGGCCTTGCTGGGGACGGGCGGCATCTCGCACTGGCCTGGTTCCACGCAAATGGGGCGCATCAACGAGGACTTCGACCGGGAGTTTCTGCGGCGCTGGACCTGCAACGACCGCGATGCGCTCCTCGCCTATGCGGACGAGGAAGTGCTGCGCGAAGCTGGCCATGGCGGCATCGAGATCAGGACACTCGTGGCCATCGCGGCTGCTGCGGGTGGCGGCAGTCCTGGTGAACTTCTCTTCTATCACGGCACCCCGGCGTTCTCGATCGGCTCCTGCGCGGCGGTGATGCCGGTGCTGCCCACCGGGCCCGCGCGTGCATTTTCTCGGGAGGGGGGCCATGTCGCTGTACCAGATCCAGAAGCTCCTGTATGACCTGAACAGGACTGCTTCCCTGCAGGAGCGGTTCAGAGCCGACAGGCAGGCGGTGCTGCAGGATCGCGCGCTGACCGAGGAGGAACGCGATGCCTTCGCGCGCGCCGACCTGGGCCTGCTCTACGTGCTGGGCGCCCATCCTTCGCTGCTGATTCACTTCGCCGGGATCGTGGGGGTCCCGCTGGTCGAGCACCGCCGACACCTGATCGACGGGCTGGAGCGCTACGGTCCAGTGCGGGAGGGCATCCTGGCGCCGCCCGGATGACGCACCATGCGCGAGACGCTGGCCGACATCGCAAGCGGCGAGCTGCGGCTGTCCGGTTCCGGCGTGAGCTTCGAGGAGTACAAGAACCTGGTCGGCCTGCCCACGTGGTCCCGGATCGAGGATCACTATGTTTGACGAAGAAGAGAAGGAGCGCATATGCTGTTCGTGATTCATGCGCTCGACCGGCCAGGTGCGCTGCCGGTGCGGCTGGCGAACTACGACGCCCACAAGGCCTATCTCACCGCCATTGAGGGCGAGGGCGTGAAGACCTTGATGTCCGGGCCGTTGGTGGAGGACGACGGGCAGACCATGAAGGGATCGCTGTTCGTTGTCGACGTGGCCGACCGCGCGGCCGCGGAGTCCTACCACAACGACGACCCGTTCTTCACGGCCGGTGTCTGGCAGCAGGCGACCATCACTGCCTATGTCAAACGTGTCGGCTAGAACAACAGTACGGCGAACGGAAGCAGGTCTATCTCCCAGTCAATGTGGTTAATCGGAACGCAGATCTCTCACTGCATACTCCCTGGGAGTACGGCAACACATCTCTATCGTCGGATCAACGGGCGCCCAGGCAAGTGGCCTACTCAGGTCGGATGCCCTCAAAGGCCTTTTGCAAGAGTTCCCTGATCTCGCCTCGCTGTGTTGCACCGACCTCTCGCGGGTTCCAATACGGGTTGCCCACAACGATCTCCGCCGCGCGGTCCAGATCATCCTCTTTCATGCCGATGTCGCGCAGCGCCACCGGCGCACCGTTGCATAGCCCTAGGTCGAACAGAGCTGCGGCGGCACTGCCGTGTCCTTGCGCTCCAAGTGCACGCCGGATGCGCGCCATGGCTTCCGGCACCGCCGGCGCGTTAAAGGCGATGGCATGAGATAGCACTACCGTGTGCACCTCGGCATGAGGCAGGTTAAAGCTGCCGCCCAGGGTGTGGCACAGCTTGTGGTGCAGCGCCATGCCCACGTTGCCCAGCACCGTCCCGCACAGCCAGGCACCATACAGCGCATCCCCGCGCGCATCGATATCGTCACTGCGCCGAAGGATGGCCGGCAGTGCCCTGGCCAGTGCACGGATGCCTTCCTCGGCCATCAGGTCCATCACCGGATTGCCGTCGCGCGCGTACAGGCCTTCGGCCGCATGCGCGATCGCGTTCATCCCGCTCGTCACGCTCATCGCCACAGGCAGCGTCAGCGTCAACTCCGGGTCGTAGATCACGGTGCGAGGCAGCACGCGCGCGTCCTTGCCGGTCTTCTTCAAGCCGCCCTCAGTGATGCCATAGATCGGCGTCATCTCGCTTCCCGCATAGGTCGTCGGGATGGCCACGATTGGCAAGCCGGAATCCAGCGCGATGGCCTTGCCCAGTCCGGTGGTCGAGCCGCCGCCGATGGCAACGGCGCAGTCCGCGCCCAGGCGGCGAGCCTCCTCACGGGCCTCGCGTGCGGTCTCGATGGGCACATGCATGACAGCGCGCGCGAAAACGCCCGCCGCGCGGCTGCCAAGACGCTCGGCCACGCGCTGCGCATGACCCTGCTGCTCGGGCGTGGACAGCACGAGCGCGCGGCGCGCCCCGAGCAGTTCGATCTCGCGCTCCAGATGCGCCAGGGTCCCGGCGCCGAACACCACCCGCGACGGCTGGCCGTTGTAGACGAATTCCTTCATGCGATCCCCAATGCATCGTGCTCAGCCCAGGCTCAATCGGCCTGGACTTCGTAATCCACCTGGTGCCTGGCGATGCGGACGCCAGCCAGCTCGTCGCGCACCCGCAGATGTTCCGGATGCATCGCATACGCGGCCAGTGCTTCCCAGGATTCGAACTCGCTGTACAAGACGACGTCGCAGGCATAGTCAACTCTGCTTGCATCCTTGCCGACTTCCAGGTGGAGCAGCCCTGGAACACGGCCACGCAGGCCATGGAAGCAACTTCGCAGACGCTCGATGTTTTCCTGCTTCTCCTCGGCCGTGGCGCCTTTCACGTTCCACATCACGATGTGCCGGATCATGATGCACCCTCTTTGGGTCGCAGCGAGGGCGGGTGATCAGGCATCCGCAGCGCCCTGCTTGGCGGGGTTCAGCACGAAGTCGTACTCAACGATGTAGGAGCCATCGGATTGCTGTTTCCAGTCGGCGATCAGCGAATGACGCACACCGAACACGGCATCCGAATCCAGGTACTGATCGTCGCTGCGGAACACGTGCGTGATCAGCTTCTCGTAGCCTTGCGCCTTGATCAGGAAGTGCAGGTGCGCGGGACGCCAGGGATGCCGTCCGGTGGCCTGGAGCAGGTCGCCCACCGGGCCATCATGCGGGATGGCGTAGGGGACTGCCAGGATTGAGCGGAAGTGGTAGCGACCCTCACTGTCGGAGTGCACGATGCCGCGCGCCTGTGCATGGCCGATCTCGGGGTGCTGCACGTCGTACAGGCCGTCCTCATCCGATTGCCAAACGTCCATGTGCGCGTTGGCGACCGGCTTGCCGTCAATGCCGCGAACCGTGCCGCGCACAAGGCACGGGATGCCTCGGGCGCCATTGGAAATGTCCGCACCGAGCTCGTAGTGCGGCGCCCCTTCCACGTGGAAGGGCCCGAAGACGGTCGCCTCGGTGCAGCCTGCAGGCTTGCCGTTGTTCTGTGCCACCGTCAGCATCGACAAGCCCAACACGTCCGACAGCAGGATGAACTCCTGGCGTTTGTCGTCGGTGATGTGCCCGCAACGGGTCAGGAACTCGATGCCCTTGAACCACTCCTCCTCGGTCAGCTCCACCTCGCGCGCAAAGGCGTGCAGGTGCTTCACAAGACTGTCGAGCACGCGCCTGAGTCGCGGGTCCGCCGTCTGTGCCTGCCGCTCAAGCACGGCTTCGGTGATGGTGTGATGGTCGAGATTGCGCATGATCGCTCTCAGTCCAGCTGCAGCTGGGCCCGCTGCGCGACCGTACCCCACTTGGCGAAGTCCTCCTTGCTGCGCAGTTGAGCCTCCTGCGAACTGAACCCCTCCACTCGCAGGTCCATCTCTGCCAACCTGGCCTTCACGCCCGGAGCTTGGAGCGCGGTACGCACGTCGCGCTGGATTTTCTCGACGATAGCGATCGGAAGGCTTGCTGGCGCCATCAGCGTCTCGAAGAAAGTCGCGTCGAAGCCGGCATGTCCGCTCTCAGCGACCGTCGGAACGTCAGGCAACAGCCCCGATCGATCCTTTCCGGAGACGGCAATTGCCCGCAGCCGCCCGCTCTGGACATGGGGCAGGACGATGGAGGAGACGATGAACCCACAGTCGACGTGGCGCCCCATCACGTCTTGCGCGGCGGGGCCGGGACCTTTGTAGGGAACATGGGTGAGTTTGGTTCCGGTCGTCGCCAGCAGCATCTCCATTGCCATGTGGCTCGGTGTCCCTGCACCACCGGAGGCATACAGCCGCGTCGACGGGAGCTGGACGAACTTCCCGAACGACGTGATCTCGGCGGCTGGATTGCACACCAGCGTCTGGTTGAAGCTTGCGAAGTAGGTCACGGGTTTGAGCGAAGCCCGCAAGTTGAAGCTCAGCTTCTTGTACAGGTGGGGATTGATGGTGAGGATCGTGTCCGGTCCCACGAGCAGGGTGTGTTCGTCCTTGGCCTGCGCGACTTCTCCGGCGGCCAGATTGCCTCCCGCCCCTGTCTTGTTCTCGATGACCACCGGCTGGTTCCAGGCGGCCTGCAGCGCCGGCTGTATCAACCTGGCGATCACGTCGCCCGGCGTGCCCGGCGGAAATGCCGCTACCAGCCGGACCGGCTTGGCAGGCCAAGCCTGCGCGAAGGCCGAGGGCGCGATCGCCAAAGCCATTGCAAGGGCCGAAAGCCGAAGAAGCTGGGTGGTGGCTTTCATGCCGGATCTCCTCTCGTCGCATCGACGGAAATTGTTGACGGTGTTGACGGTGTTGACGGTGTTGAAGGTGTTGAAGCGGCATGCGGCGCCGCGCCGCTCGGCCTGCCGGTGACGCGAGACAACACGCCTGCCGCATCGTCCGGGGCTGCACCGCGCCACGCGACGATCTGGTCCGGCCGAATCAGTGCAAGCGGCGCTTCATAGAGTTCGCGCAGGGAAGCCTGCGGCAGCCGCACCACGCGCAGGTCGATCGCCAGCGTCCGGGCCGCGGCTTCGAAGGTCTCGGTAGCGGGGAAATCGGGCCCCAGCGCCAGCAGGGTCCATTCGGCGTGGAACAGATCGAACAGCGAGCGTCCGTCGTCCAGCCAGGCGTGCGGTGGCCGGCCGCCGGGACTGGCGGTCGGCGTGTAGGCATTCGGCTCGTCGGGCGGTAGCGCAGCGCCGTCGCCGACGACGATCGGCGAGCCGTCGTATCGGCCGCCGAAGGTCACTCCTGGGATATTGAACTCGAGGCGGGCGTGCTCATTGAAGTGCAGGCCCGCGAGTCGACGCTCGGCATCCCCATGGACGGAGGCTTCTTCCAGCTCGGGCTTTGCCGCGAAGAGTCCCACCGAGTCGGCGAACTTGCGCGCATAGCCCGTGTTGCGTTCGGCCAGCGGCCTGCGCTCGGCTTCGTAGCTGTCCAGCAGCGCCAGCGGCGCCTGGCCGCGAATCACACTCGCCAGCTTCCAGCCCAGATTGACGGCATCTTCGACGGCGGTGTTGTAGCCCAGGCCGCCGGTGGGCGTGAACAGGTGGGCGGCGTCGCCGGCGATGAAGACCCGGCCCTTCTGGAAACGCTGGGCGACCAGCGCGTGCCCGGCGAGCCAAGTGCCCATCGAGAGGATCTCGATCGGCATCTCGAGGCCCACCGCCTCGGCAAAGACGCGGCGCGCATCGGCCTCGGTCCAGCCTTCGGCGTCTTCGCCGGGACGCAGCGCCGCATGGAAGGCGTACTCGGACACGCCGTCCACCGAGGCCATGAAGGCGCGCCTTTCATGGTTTACCGCTACGTACATCCAGGCCTTGGGATGGTGCAGTACGGAGAGGAAATGGGGCGCGCGCAGGTAGATGGCAAACATCTTGCCCCCCATGAACTCGCGCTGGATGCCGGTGACGCCGCCCCACTCGATGCCCAGCTGTTGCCTGACGAAGCTGCGCGCGCCGTCGGCACCGATCAGGAACTTCGCGACCACGTCCTGCGCCGGACCTCCGTCGCTGGGCTGCACCGTGGCGCTCACCGAACCACCGTCATCGCTGAACCGTTCCAGCCGCCAGCCATAGCGCACATCGGTGGATGGCCAGGCCTGCGCATGGCGGCGCAGGGCTTCCTCGACGAACTTCTGCGACACGCGATGCGGCAGCTCGGCCGCACTCCAGGACCCCGTCATAGACTTGATCCTGACCGTGGCCTCGGCGGCCGTAGGCAGGCTGATGCGCGCCAGTTCATGCCCGGCGAAGCGTGTGAAGTAGGCGATGTCCGTCGGGTGGTCGGCGGGCAGTCCCAGCGCTCGGATCTCGTGCGCGAAGCCCAGCCGGCGGAAATGCTCCATGGTGCGGGCCTGCGTTGCGTTCGCCTGCGGGTTGAAAGCCGTGCTTGGCTTTGCGTCGACCAACAGGCAACGGATGCCACGGCGACCGAGCTCGTTGGCGAGCATCAGGCCGCACGGGCCGCCGCCGGCGATCAGGACGTCCGTGGCGATGAGGGGAGGGTGGCCGGTGGCAGGCCGGGGAGTGGCGATCATCGGCTGTCTTTCTTCTTCATGCATCAGTCGGCGCGAATGCCGCGCTCCCGGATCACAGCGCCCAAGCGCTTGAAGTCGGCCGCGCCCTTGTCGCCGAAGGCTACAGGCGTCAGAGGCTCCGGCACGTTGCCGAGGGCTTCGATGCGTGTCCTGACCGCCGGTCTAGCCAGTGCGCGGTTGACTTCGGCATTGACCCGCTCGATGACGGCGGGCGGGGTGCCGGCAGGGGCGTAGAGGCCGAACACGGCATCGGCGTCGAGGCCCTTCAGCCCGAGTTCGTCGAGCGTCGGAACCTCCGGCATCTGGGGGGCCCGCTTGAGGCTTGCCACCGCCAGCATGCGCAGCTTGCCGGTCTTGACGTGCTGGATGCTGATTCCCGGATCGAAGAGGAAGTCGATCTGCCCGCCCAGCAGGTCCGTCAGCGCGGGTGCCGCGCCACGGTACGGCACGTGCACCGCCGTGGTCCCTGTCCGTGCCTTCATCATTTCGGCCGCGAGATGGGGCGAACTCCCGTTGCCGGGCGAACCGAACGATCGCCTGTCGGGGTTCGCCTTCAGGTCGGCGATCAAGCCCTTGAAGTCCTTGATCGCGCTGTCGGCACGAACCACCAGGTAGAACGGCACGCGTGCAACGGACGCGACCGGGACGAGATCCTTCGCCGGATCGAAGGGCATCTTCGCGTAAAGGTGCGGATTGATCGACACCATGCCGCCGGAACTCATCAGAAGCGTGTAGCCATCGTGGGGTGACTTGGCGACGAACTCGCCACCGAGGTTGCCCCCGGCGCCGCCCTTGTTCTCGACGAGCACCGGTTGCCCGAGCGCTTCCTGCAGCGGCGCGCCGATCGCGCGGGCCAGCTGGTCGGCCGCGCCGCCGGGAGCAAAGTTGGCGATGATCTTGATCGGCTGCTTCGGCCAGTCCTGGGCCTGGGCTGTGGCGCACGGTCCGAGGCTGAGGGCGAGCGCCGCGGTTGCGAGCAGGGATTTCATGAGCTGTCTCCTGCGCTTCATCAGAACGGATAGTGGCGGTCGGTGGTCTGCACCGTGAGCCACCGCAGTTCGGTGAAGGCGTCGATGCCGGCCTTGCCGCCGAAGCGGCCGTAGCCCGAGTCCTTGACCCCCCCGAAGGGCATCTGCGCCTCGTCGTGCACGGTCGGGCCGTTCACGTGGCAGATGCCCGAGTCGATGCGATTGGCCACCTCCCAGGCACGGGCGATGTCTCGCCCGAACACCGCTGCGGACAGCCCGTAGGGGTTGTCGTTGGCCACGCGCACCGCCTCGTCGACGCCGTCGACACGCACCACCGGCTTCACGGGACCGAAGCTCTCTTCATGGTAGATGCGCATCTGCGGAGTCACATGGTCGAGCAGCGTCGCGGGCATCAGCGTGTTCTCGGCCTTGCCGCCGCACACGAGCTTCGCGCCCTTGGCAAGGGCATCGTCGATCAGCGCATTGCAGCGCTCGACGGTGCTCGCATCGACGACCGAACCCAGCACCACCGGCCCCTTGCGCGGATCGCCCAGCGGCAGCTGCGTGGCCTTGGCGGCGAGCCTGTCGACGAAGGCGTCCGCGATGCGGCGGTCCACGATGATGCGCTCGGTGCTCATGCAGATCTGGCCGCTGTTGGCGAAGGCGCCGAAGGCGGCGGCGTTGACCGCGGCATCGAGGTCGGCATCGTCCAGCACGACGAGCGGGGCCTTGCCGCCCAACTCCAGCACGGCCGGCTTCAGGTATTTGGCGCAAGTCAGCGCGATCAGCTTGCCGACGCGGGTGGAGCCCGTGAAGTTCACCCGGCGCAGTGCCGGGTGCGCCACGATCGCTTCGACCACATCGGCTGCATCCGCCGGGGCATTGGTCACGAAGTTGACGACCCCGGGCGGGAAGCCCGCATCCTTGAACGCCTCGACGATCAGGCCGTGCGTGGCCGGGCTGAGCTCCGAGCCCTTGAAGACCACCGTGTTGCCGCAAGCCAGTGGTGTGGCGATCGCACGCACCCCGAGGATCACCGGTGCATTCCATGGGGCGATGCCAAGTACCACGCCGGCCGGGCGGCGCAGGCCCAGCGCCAGGCTGCCAGGCATGTCGGAAGGGATGACCTCGCCGCCGATCTGGGTCGTCATGCCGGCAGCTTCCTGCAGCATGCCGGCCGCCAGATGCACGTTGAAGCTCGCCCACGGAGCGGCTGCGCCGGTCTCCGCTGCCATTGCATCCGTCAGGGCCTGCGCCTTGGCTTCGATGGCGTGTGCCGCCTTCAACAGCAGCGCCCTGCGTTCGCCCGGGCCGGTGCGGGACCAGGCCGGAAACGCGGTAGCGGCTGCCTCGACCGCGGCCACAGCGTCAGCTGTCGTGGCGGCGGGTGCGATGGTGGCCACCGTACCATCGAGCGGGTTGCGGCGTTCGAATGTGGCATTGTTCTCGGCCTGCCGGGACTCGCCGTTGATCAACATCGAAATCGTGCCCATGGTCTGGTCTCCTTGATAGTTGGGGGAAAAGTGAAAAAACGTCAGGCCACTTCGACCTCGACCAGCATCGGTGCGATCGATTCCAAGGCCTGGCGCAATGCCGGACGCAGCTGCTCGGCCGCCTCGACGCGCAGCCCTTTCAAGCCTTGCGCGCCAGCCAGCGCGACAAAATCGAGATCGGGCAGGTCGGTGCCCGGAACATGCTCGTCGGGCCGGTAGCCGAAGATCCGGGCGAACTCATACAGCGCCGCGTAGCGGCGGTTCTTCAGGATCACGACCGTCACCGGCAAGGCCAATTGCGCTGCACTCCACAGCGCCTGGATGGCGTACATCGCCGAGCCATCGCCCACCAACGCAATGACCCGTGCGCCGGGCTTGCCCAGTGCCACCCCGACCGCGGCCGGAAGGCCATAGCCCAGGCCACCGCTGCACATGGTGTAGAAGGTTTCCGACTCGAAGATCGGCAGGTGGCCGTGCATGATCGGCCGTGCGCTGGGCGCTTCCTCGACCACGATGCTGTCGCGCGCGCGCAGATCGGCCAGCGTTTGCAGGACCCACGCAACCGGCAGGCGTTCGTCGGGCGCAGGCTCTGCAACGCGCGATGGCCGCACATGGGGAGATGGCGCCGCACGATGCCGTGGCGTGCTCTGTTCGAGCAGATCCAGCAATCCGAGGCGGATGCTGCCGACCACGGAGGTTCCTGTCGGCGCCCAGGCCGCGACCTGAGGATCGTCCGTCAGCTGCACCAGCTCCGCTTCTTCAGGAAGGTGCGGCCCGTGGCCCGGGACATGGTAGGTGAACGCCGGAGCACCGAGCGCGAAAACAAGGTCGTGGCCGGCGAGCCGATCGACGATGCGCTCGCGCATTGGCGGCAGAAAGCCTCCCCACAGGGGATGATCTTCCGGGAAGCTGCACCGGCCCGACATGGGGGCGACATACACACGCGCGTTGTGCCGCTCGGCCAACTGGACCGTCTCTTTCCAGGCCTCATCGCGATCGACCGCCGCACCAACCACGAAGGCCGGGGAGCGGGCGACATCGATGGCCGCGGCAATGCGCGCGAGAAGGTCCGGATCCGGGCGCAGGTGGCGACTGACCTCTCGTGCATCGACCGGCAGGGTCTGGACGTCCCAGTCGTCCGACGGGATCGAGACCAGCACGGGACCGCGCGGCGGCGTCATCGCGATGTAGTAGGCGCGCGCAATCGCCAGCGGGACGTCTTCGGCTCGCGCCGGCTCGACGCTCCACTTCACGTAGGGCCTCGGCAACTCGGGCGCCTGCGTGGAGCCGAGGAAGGGCTCGAAGGGCAGGATCGACCGCGCCTGCTGGCCGGCCGTGATCACCAGCGGCGTGCGGTTGCGAAAGGCCGTGAAGATGTTGCCCATCGCATGGCCGACGCCGGCGGCGGAGTGCAGATTGACGAACGCCGCGTTGTGCGTGGCCTGCGCGTACCCATCCGCCATGCCCACGACCACGGACTCCTGCAGCCCGAGCACGTAGCGGAAATCTTCCGGAAAATCGATGAACAGCGGCAGTTCCGTCGAACCGGGGTTGCCGAATACGCTGGTCATGCCGAAGGCGCGCAGCAGCCTGAAAACGGCATCCCGCACGGTCAGGGTACTGCCCGCCACGAGGGCTTCTTGCGCGGGTGGCTTGACGCGTTGATCCATGAATGCTCCTTGATGGAATCAGGGAGTTTTGCGGGTTTGGCTGTATCCATCAATACAATGGAATGACTAGAAGAAAATAAGCATCATGCATAGTGAAAAACTGGACATGAACTTGCTTCGCCTGTTCGAAGCGGTGTACCGCCTGGGTAGCGTCAGCCGCGCTGCCGATGCGCTGGGACTGTCCCAACCGGCCGCCAGCCAAGGGTTGACGCGACTGCGGCTCGCCCTGGGCGATGCGCTGTTCGTGCGCGCCAACGGGCGCATGCGGCCGACGCTGCGGGCGGAGCGGCTGGCAAGCGTCGTACAGCCGGCCGTGGCCGCCATCGAGGATGTGCTGCGAGACGAAGACACGTTCGATCCGTCGCGCTCGCGCATGACCGTTCGGCTGCACATGAACGACATCGGCGAGGCCCGGTTGCTGCCGGAACTGATGGCGGCCTTGCACCGCCAGGCACCCGGCATGCGGGTGCATACGACCCCGCTGCCGCACGGGGAGATCGCCGATGCCCTCGAGACCGGGGCCATTCATTTCGCGCTCGGCTTTCTGCCTTCGGTCAGCGGAACGGAGCGCGTCGAGTTGCTGCGCGACCGCTATGCGGTGGTGGTGCGGGCCGGACATCCGATGGCGAAGGCCTCGAACGCGTCGGATGTGCGCATGACGATCCAGGACTTGCGGCGCCTGGAATACGTGGCCGTCCGCTCGCACTCGGAGACCTTCCGCATCCTGCAGCAGCTCGGCCTTGATGGCAGGCTGGTCTTGAACTCGGCGCACTTCCTTGCGCTGCCGGCCATCATTGCGCGCACGGATTTCGCCGTCGTGATGCCGCAGGCGATCGCGCGCAGGTTCATCGAGCCGAAGCGCTACGTGGTGCTTCCGGCGGAGCTTCCCCGCAGCACCTTCACGGTGTCGATCCACTGGAGCCGCCGCTTCGAGTTGGATCCGGCACACCATTGGATCCGAAATCTCTTTGTCGGCCTCTTCAAGGACAAAGGACGCTGATGGCGGGGTGCTGCGCCCTCGTGGAGGTGTACTGCAGTTGCTGCAGGAGGCTTTCGGCCAGATGCGAGAGACCTGCGCGATCGGCGTGCCCGTACACCACGAAGTCAGGCCGCATCAGAACAACATCGGCGTCCAGCGACTTCAGAAAGGGAGCATATACGCCGTCGACATCGAGCACATGATCGCCCTGGCTCACGCCCGACGGCGGCGCCAGCTCGACGAACCGGACACCGACTGCCTGAAGCGCGGCCCTGAGGTCGGCCGGCAATTCGTCTGCGACCTCGGCGTTTGTGACAAGAGCGAAATTGAACCCCACATGCTCGTCGAAGCGCATCGTCCGACCGTCCACCGTGATGCGGCCCTGTGGTGCCAAGCTTCCCGCTTGCCGCATCGGTTTTCCGTCGACGGCTCGGGCCAGAACGCCGTCGGCAAGCACCGGGAACTTGGGTTTCGGTGTGAGATGGAATTTGAACAGAAGATCCCGCACCGCTGCCTTCACGGGGTTCGAGGTGTTGGCCACCACTCCCAGCGAACGCGAGTCCAGCATGTTCTGCTGGGCGTGCGGCCGACGTTCCGATTCGTAAGTGTCGAGCAGGCTCGTGTCGGTCAGGCCGCGAAGCACGAGATCGAATTTCCACGTGAGGTTGGCGGCATCGCGCACGCCGGAGCACGCGCCTTGGCCCAGGTACGGTGGATTGGTGTGTGCAGCATCTCCGGCCAGAAAGACCGACGGCCCACGTCACCTGGGTCGCGCGGCTGAAAGCCTTCAAATGAGCTAGTCCGGATTCAGTACCGCACTCAGTCGCCTTCGCAAGCCGCCGGGCGATGCGTTGTTTGTCCGCTCGGGACCTGGAATGCGCCCGACACCACGGGCGGTGACGATGGCCAAGACAGACGCGTCATGCTCGATCAGGTCGACAAGGACGTCCTTGGCAGCGGCGCGTTTGACCCCGGAAACAGCGAGACCAGTTTTCGTGTATCGATGCCGGATTCGGCCGTATCGACCCTGAAACGCTTTGGTGAGTTTCATAGGACACAAAGTGTCCTATAATGACGTTCGTTCATCAGACCGGCTGGATCGCCGTTATCAAGGAGCGTCTACATGCTTGCTGCCGCAGACCACCCACCGCAGCTCGAAGAACGGCAAGTCGTTCCTGCCTGGACGGGGGTCGTTCGACATCTGCACGTCACGCCCCGCGCCTTCCTTCCCATGGAGGCGTTCGACGAGCTGATGCTCGTGGCCGGCAAGGGCATCGAGGGGGACCGATACATGATCGGCCGGGAGTCCGGCTTCTACTCCCACAAGCCGGAGGAGGGACGACAGATCACGCTGTTCGAGATCGAGACGCTCGAAGCCCTGGCACGCGATGCAAAAATCCAGATGCTGCCTGAGGAGCATCGAAGAAACGTGACCGTACAAGGTGTGCCGCTCAATCATCTCGTCGGCCGCCAGTTCTGGGTGGGGGAAACGCTTCTCGAGGCAACCCGGCTGTCCACGCCGTGCCGCCACATCGAGGAGGTCCTCGGCAAGGCCGTGTTCGATCCATTGATCAATAGGTCGGGGCTCAACTGCCGGATTCTGAAAGGCGGCGTCATCCGCGTGGGCGACGCCGTCCGAGAGGTGTGACATGCCGAAGGCGATCAAGCATCTCCAAGCTGTCGTTCGGGAAATCGATGAGCCCCTACCGGGCGTCAAGCGGCTGGTATTGACAGATCAGGACGGTTGGCGCTTGCCTGCGTTCAGGCCCGGAGCGCACATCGACCTCCATTTGGCCAATGGGCTCGTACGCACCTATTCGTTGTGCAACGATCCCGCCGACTGCAGGAGATACGTTGTTGCAGTGAAGCGCGAAGAGGAGGGGCGCGGCGGGTCCCGTCACATACACGACGAGGTCCGTGCCGGCGAAGTGATCGGTGTTTCGGTGCCTCGAAGCGGGCTGGAGCTCTCGCCCACCGGGATGAACATCTTTGTTGCTGGCGGAATAGGCGTGACGCCGTTCGTCTCTGCGATTCTGGCGCTGGAGCGCGAGGGGAAGACGAACTACGAGCTGCACTGGGCCAGCATGGGGCATCCGAGCCTGATCGACATGCTGGGGCCAGCGGTCAAGGGCGGACGTGTCCATCTCTACAACACGCTCGAGGTCAGTCCGCCAAACATCCAATCTCTCCTGGAGGCCTTTGGCCAGGATGCGAAGGCATTTTGCTGCGGACCCGCGGGGATGCTCGATGCATTCGAGTCTGTCGTCGCTAAATGGCCCGAAAGCCGCAAGCATGTGGAGCGATTCACCGCACCGAAGTTGGTTCCTGCCCTGAAGGCACGACCCTACAGCGTGGTGCTGGCCAGGAGCGGACGCGAATTGGTGGTCCGGCCCGAGGTGGGCCTTCTGGCCACCTTGGAAGCGGCGGATACCGATCTCTCGGTGTCGTGCGCTGGTGGCATCTGCGGCGCTTGCCGCACGCGCTGGATCGAAGGGCCGCCGATCCATCACGATCGTGTGCTGAGTCCTCAGGAGCGCGCACATGAAGTGATCGTATGCGTTGCGGGGTGCGCAGGGCCGCGCCTGGTGCTCGATCTGTAGGCCGTGGCTCTGGAACGCAGCAGGCATGCCGCGCCGCGCCCGGTCGAGACGACGGTCGAGATACTCGTGCCAGAATCGGGCCCCGCAGCAATTTCCAGTGGGTTCCGGGCAGCAGAGCAGCCTGACCTGAACCCGTTCAAAGCCTTGGCACTACACCTGAAGTACCTGCGCGTCCAAAGCGGGCTGACGCTAGAGAATCTCGCTCGAGATTCGGGGCTGACGCGCAGCTATTTGTCAAAGATCGAGCGCGGCGTATCCACGCCCTCGATCGAGTCGGCGCTCAATATTGCCAAGGCCCTGGGTGTGACGGTGGACCGGCTCTTCGGGCAACAGTCGGAGGAAGACGTCGTTTCCATCGTCCGGGGCAATGGATCTATCGCGGGAGATCCTACGACGCATCTCTCGCTGGTCGCAGGGCTGCGCAACGATCGCGTGATGCGGGCATTTATCGTGCGGCCGGGAAAAACGCAGAAGCGCGGCCGGATCATGAGCCACCATGAGGGCGAAGAAATCCTCTTTGTTCTGACCGGCCACATCGAGATGCAAATCGGGGCACGCAAGGAGCGCCTGGAGCCCGGCGACTGTGTGCAGTTCGACTCCACGATTCCGCACAAGCTGACCGCGCTCACCGACGAACCAGCTTCGGCCCTTGTCGTGATTGCCGCCACCGCATAGGTCCGACAGAGGCGCGGTTCGCGCCCGGCACCTTGGCTCCCGGCCTCAGCGAAGCGACGTCAGCACCCCGTCCGAAGAGAATCGCCTCAGCGTTGGCGCCGGTTTCAGCGGCGCCCCGGTGAGTTGCTGCACGGATTCGAGCGAGGCACCCTCGAAAAGCGCCTGCACGACGAATCCATTGCCGGTGACGTCGATGATCGCCAGGTTCGTGAACACCTTGGCCACGACCCCCACCGCCGTGAGCGGCAAGGTGCAGCGCTCGACCAGGCGCGGCTGGGCGTCGCGCGTGGTGTGCTCCATCATCACCCAAATCTGCTTTGCTCCCACCGCGAGATCGATGGCCCCGCCGATGGCCGGCGGCGCACCGTTCAGATCGCCGGTGGTCCAGTTGGCCAAATCGCCGTGCTGTGAAACCTGGAACGCACCCAGGATGGCGATGTCGAGGTGCCCTCCGCGCATCATCGAAAACGACAGGCTCGAGTCGAAGAAGGATCCGCCACGGGCGAGGGTGACAGGCATCTTCCCGGCATTGATCAGGTCCAGGTCCTCCTCTCCCACGGCTGGCTTGGGCCCGACGTTGAGAATGCCGTTTTCGCTGTGAAGCATGACCGAGGTATCGGAGGGAAGATAGTCCGCCACGCTCGTCGGCGCTCCGATGCCGAGGTTGACGAACCCTTGTTTCGGAAGCTGGTTGGCGACCAGGCGGGCGAGCTCCAGTCTGGATAGCGAGTTCATGCGTGCCTCGAGAGAAATACGCGGTCGACAAAGATGCAGGGCGTGATGATGCCCTCCGGGTCGAGCTCGCCGGGTTCCAGGAGTTCGTCGACTTCCACTGCAACCACCTCGCCGGCGGTAGCCATCACGACCGAGTGATTCCGTGCCGTCTTGCTGTAGTTGAGGTTGCCGAGCACATCGGCCTGCCGGCCCTTGAGCAGCGAGAACTGAGCGCGCAAGGGCTTCTCCAGAAGGAACTCGCGGCCATCGACCACGACCTTCTGCTTGCCCTTTTCGAACACGGTGCCCACACCCGTGGGAGTGAGGAATCCGCCGAGGCCCGCGCCCCCGGCGCGGATGCGCTCGACCAGCGTGCCCTGCGGAACCAGCTCGAGTTCGACCTCGCCGGCTCGGTATTGATCGGCGAACACGTCCGCACTTCGCGGGTAGGAGCAGACGATTTTCCGGACGATGCGTGCACCGAACCACAGCGAAAGATCCTGGCCGCCGGAGCCTGCATTGTTGGAGATGACAGTCAGTTCGCGCACGCCCAGGTCCAGCACCGCCTCGACCATCCCGCGCGGAACGCCTGCGCCGCCGAAGCCCCCGACCATCACCGTATCTCCGTCGCGCAAGCCCTCGACGGCGGCGTTCGCATCCTTGACGACCACACTCCTCATTGATCAGATTCCTTCTGCATGGGCGAAGGCCCATAGTCTTTGGCCAAGCCCTTGGCTATGCGGTCGAGCAGCATCTGGTTGGTGCCGTCGCCGAATGCCGCCAGCCGTGTTTCGCTCGACAGCATGGCAAGGCGGTGATCGGCGCTCGCGCCCACAGCGCCCATTGCGCGCTGGCACTGGTCGTGCCCCCAGGTGGCGACGTCGACTGCGAACTTCTTCGCCTGCGCGGCCAGCGTCAGTGCCGCCTTTCCTGTTTGCACGGCAATCGCCGCGCGCAGGACGAGTGCATTGGCCGCCTCCAGGCGCAGGGAGACCTCTGCGAGCTCCCACCCGAGTCCCTGGTGCCTGAGCAGCGGCTTGCCAAAGGCTTGCCTTGTTTCCGCGTAGCCAACCGCTTCCGCCAAGGCAGCCCTGGCTGAGGCCACGCACATCGCCGCGACGTGAACGCGTGCGGCATTGACCGACGCCATGGAAGACTTGAACGCCTGCCCCGGCGGGTCGAAGAGACACCAGTCGGGAACGAAATGGTCCTGGAAGATCAGGCGGGACAGCCGGAAGGACTGGGCGCCAGGCATGACGAGCTCTTCCCTGCGCAGCGTCGGCCCGTCTGCTAGCGGCACCAGAAAAGAGGCAGTCTCGCCGGCTTCTTTTCCGATGGGATCAACTCTCGCGAGCAGGTTGGCGCATTGGATGATCGAACCGTTGGTGACCCATGACTTCGTGCCGCTGATGAGCCATCCGCCGTCCACGCGCCGTGCCTTCGTCTTCAGTGCGCCCAGGTCGCTGCCGCCGTCGGGCTCCGACATGGCGGGGGCGCACAGCGTTCGCCCGCTCAGCATGCCGTCGAGGAACTCGGCACGTTGCTTCTCGGAGCCGGAGCGCGCCACGCGTGTCACGGACCCTTGCAGGTTGTTGATGGCGAAGGCGGCCGCAAACCCATGCTCCGCCATCGCCTGCGCCACGCGGATCTTGCAGATGAACGAAGCATCGTGGCCCCCAAGCTCGCTTGGCGTTTGAAGTCCCAGGAAACCTTCCTTTGCCCACCTGTCGATCCACGAGACATCGTAGGCGCGACCCTGCGTGTGCGATTCCAGAAGGTGGACGCTGAATTCGCCGCGGCAGAAGTCGCTTGCGGCCTGCACGAGCGCTCGTTCCGCCGCGGACAGTCTCTCGTCGTAGAGGTCGTAGAAGTTCATCGCGTTCGAACGCTCTCTGTCGGGCCGCTCAGCGGGCCAGGGGGGTCTTCAATGTCTTCGCCCAATCGTTCCAGAACACGATCTCCTTGGCCACCTGCTTGGTATAGAGCTCGGGTGTCGACTCCTTCACCGGAACCGCGCCGAGCGTCTCCAGCTGCGCCAGGAACTCGTGATTCGCCACAATCTTGTCGAGCGCCGCCGCTAGCTTTTGAATGACTGCGCTCGGAGTGCCGGCAGGAGCTGCAATGCCGAACCAAGGCGAAAGGTCGATCGGCTTGCTGCCGGCTTCCTGGAGCGTCGGGAGATCCGGAAACGCGGGCGAACGCTCCGGCGCGGCGACTGCCAGGGCCTTGATCTTTCCGGCGCGGATGTGCTGGGCGACGGTCGCCTCGGTGAAGAAGCCGACCTGTACCACGCCGGCCATGAGGTCGGTGATGGGCTGCGCACCGCCCTTGTAGTTCACGAACGTAAGCTGCGTGCCGTTGCCTGCGTCGAAGAGCGTTCCGCCGATGTGCGATGTAGCGCCGAAGGTGCCCCCGAAATTCAGCTTGCCGGGGTTCGCCTTGGCGAAGGCGATGAGTTCCTTGACGCTGTTGACCGGCACGTCGGGATTCACCACGACCAGGTTTCGCTGCTTGGCGACATTCCTGATATAGGCGAAGTCCTTGAACTGGTCATAGGAAAGCGTTGCGTTCAGGGCTTGACCGCGCGTCTGCGAGGACTCCACCGCAACGAGCAGGGTGTAGCCGTCCGGCTTCGACCTGGCGACGGCTTCGGCACCGACGACGCCGCCGGCGCCGGCGCGGTTGTCAATGATGATCGTGCCATTGAGTTCCTTGCCCAGTGCTTGTGCGATGACGCGGGCAATGATGTCCGTGGGCCCACCGGGCGGGAAAGCCGCAACGAGCTTGATCGGCTTCGACGGATACGGCTCGTCCGCCAGCGCCGGCGCGATAGCCAGGCAGGCGACGCCGGCGGCGACAAGCCATTTTCTGATTGAGTTGAGCTTCATTGGGCTTCCTTCTGCAAAAGGTGAGGAGGTGATGAAAGTATTGCGGTCAAGGACACATTGTGTCAATTAGGACTCGTCCTAGGGTTTGCGAGCAAGAGTCGGGCCCACGATGAAACCGGCGAGATCGTGGATCTCACGCCCATTTCTCTGCGATGAAACCGCCACTTGCACAGTGTCAGGGCGTGTATGGGCGCATGTTGGTGCAGTTCTTGAGGATGCGCGTCTGCCCGGAAAAAACTGTAGGTACTTCCTAGTCGATCGGTCTAGAATTGACGAATGAATGAAAAACCCAGGATGGCCGTGGCGCGCGGACGGCGACCGTCACCGGCGTATGCGGCGACGCGCGATGTGCTGATTCGGTGCGGGATGGAACTGCTCACCGAGCAGGGTTTCAGTTCGACCGGCTTGGATGCCGTGCTGAAGCGGGCGACTGTGCCCAAGGGCTCGTTCTATCACTACTTCGAGAACAAGGATGCGTTCGGAGCGGCAGTGATGGACGCCTACGACGACTACTTCAAGCGAAAGCTCGATCGATGGTTGTTGAACCAGGAACGCGCACCGCTTGATCGGCTTGCCGACTTCATCGCCGATGCATCCAGAGGCATGCGCAAGCACCGCTTCACACGGGGATGTCTGGTCGGCAATCTGAGCCAGGAGTTGGGTGCGCTTCCTTCAGGGTTTCGCGAACGGCTTGACGCAATTCTTGTCGGTTGGCAGGAGCGGGTGGCGCGCTGCCTCAAGGAGGCTCAAGCCGCAGGAACTATCCCCGCAACATTGAACGTCGAGCAGCTCGCCGAATTCTTCTGGATCGCTTGGGAAGGGGCCGTGCTTCGAGCCAGGCTTGTTCAGACGGACCGTCCCCTGGTGACCTTCATCGAGGCATTTCTGTCCAGCCTGGGTGTGCGCGCCCAGGCCTCGCCCCGCAGCGCAGCGGATCACTAATCTCTTGTTGGAACGAAAACATGTTCAAAGGCATCGTTGTGGAAAAGGACGCGGAAGGCTACCGCGCCTCGCTGGGTGAGATTGATGAGAGCCGCCTGCCTGCGGGAGACGTCACAGTCCGGATCGAATACAGCACGCTGAACTACAAAGACGGGCTGGCTATCACCGGAAAGGGCCCAGTTGTCCGGAGCTTTCCCATGGTGCCGGGCATCGACTTCGCCGGGGTGGTAGAGCAGAGCGACCATCCCGAATTCAAGCCTGGCGACCCGGTGGTACTCAACGGCTGGGGAGTTGGCGAAACGCACTGGGGCGGACTTGCACAGCGGGCGCGCGTGAAGGGCGATTGGTTGATTCCTCTCCCGAAGCGTTTCAGCGCCAGAGACGCCATGGCGATCGGTACTGCGGGGTATACCGCGATGCTGTGCGTGATGGCCCTGGAGTGGCATGGGCTGAAGGCGGCGGATGGGCCGGTGCTCGTGACAGGTGCGAATGGTGGCGTAGGAAGCGTTGCGGTCGCCCTCCTGGCGAACCTTGGATACAAAGTCACCGCGTCCACGGGGCGGCTCAATGAGTCTGACTATCTGCGGCGCCTTGGTGCAAGTGACCTGATCGATCGCAGCGAGTTGAGCGAACCGGGCAAGCCGCTGCAGAAGGAGCGCTGGATCGCCGCCGTGGACTCTGTTGGCAGCCATACGCTGGCCAACGTTTGCGCGCAACTTCGATACAACGGCGTGGTCGCTGCGTGTGGCATGGCGCAAGGCCTTGATCTGCCTGCGTCCGTCGCGCCCTTCATCCTTCGTGGCGTAAGCCTCATCGGTGTCGATAGCGTGATGCGTCCAAAGGCAGATCGCGTCGCAGCCTGGGAACGGCTGGCCCGGGACCTGCATGGCCCGATCCTGGAAGACATTGCGGGCGAGATCCCACTGGCACAGGCGATTGACGCCGCCGCAAGACTCATGCAGGGCGAGATCCGAGGCCGTCTGGTTGTCAACGTGAACGCGCCGTAAAAGGACAGTCATGACGTATCGAGTTGCCGAGGCAATCGTTGACAGCATGGTCGCGCATGGTGTGGACCGTGCGTTCAGCGTTCCCGGTGAAAGTTTTCTGGCGCTCCTTGACGCGCTTCACGCGCGGCACGACTTCGATTTGGTGACATGCCGCCACGAAGGGTCTGCTGCCTTGGCGGCGATCGCAGACGCCAAGCTGAGCGGCCGCGCCGGCATCGTCATGGCAAGCAGGGGGCCCGGGGCGTTCAATGCCGCGATCGGAGTACACGTCGCGGCCGAAGAAGCGGCTCCACTGATCCTTTTGATCGGCCAGGTCGAAACGCCAAACCTGGGCAGGGGTGCCGTTCAAGAAATCGACTCCTCAAAAGCGTTCTCTGGTTTGCTGAAATGGTCGGGACGTATCGACAGGGCGGCCGGCGCCGGCGAAGTAATGGCTCGAGCCTTTTCTGCAGCTGCGTCGGGAACCCCTGGTCCGGTCGCGGTGGAGTTGCCCGAGGACATCTTGAACGAGCTGGTCGACCGGCAGCCCGCGCGGGTCCATGGCTTGGCGCTGTCGGAGGCGAGGCTGGAGGACGCGGCGCGCGTGCACGAGCTGCTTTCCAAGGCCAGCCGCCCGATCCTGATCGTGGGCGGGGAATGCCGGACCCAGGAATTCCGCAGCGACCTCCAGGAGCTCGTCAGCCGGTGGGGTATTCCCATCGCCCTCACCAACAAGAACCAGGACCAGTTCTCGAACACAGATCCTCACTGGATTGGTCAGCTGAGCTTCTTCACCTCGCCCGCCCATACGGCCCTCTTCAGCGAAGCTGACCTGCTTGTCGCGATCGGCAGCCGCATGGGTGATGTGTCGTCTCTGGGATTCGCCTTCCCGCGACAAGGTGCCAATCCGCAGAAGCTCGTTCATGTGTATCCCGATCCGTCCATGATCGGGCGTCACTTTCCGACAGAATTGCCAATGGTCTCAACGGCGCATGGATTCGTGCGTGCTGCACTGCGCCATGGTGGCTCGGCATCGGTGTCCGGCCAATGGCTAAAGCGGGTGCGCGAGACTGCTGAGCGTGCACACGGGTGGCAGCCGGAGAACGTGGTGGCGAATGACGTCATGGGCCACACGATCATGGCGCTTGCACGGCTGGCCCAGAGCGACGCGGTCTTGACGACCGATTCTGGAAACTTTGCATCCTGGGTTCACCGCATCTTCAAGATGACGCCGGCAAATCGGCTGCTCGGCTCGGCTTGCGGAGCCATGGGGACGGGCGTCCCCGCTGGGGTAGCGGCTGGCTTGCGCTATCCGGGTCGAGAAGTTCTCGCCTTTGTCGGCGATGGAGGATTCCTCATGAATGGCAACGAACTCATTACCGCAGTCGATAGGAAGCTGAACCTGCGCGTGGTGGTGTCCAACAATGGGTCGTACGGAACGATCCGTACCCACCAACAGCGGCACTTCCCCAATCGCATCAGCGGCACTGATCTGGCAAATCCCGGCTTCGCGAAGCTTGCCGAGGCATTTGGAGCTCGTGGATTCAGGATTGAGCACGCCAGGGATGCCGCAGCCATCGTCGAGCAAGCCATGGGCATCAAGGGACCGGTACTGATCGAGGTATGCAGTGATCCAGACATGTCGGTTGAACGCTCCCTCAAGTGGGATTGAGCGACCCGCCCAGAATGCCCCGTTTCGGCCGGAGTCAGCAGCGACGGTTTCGACGCCCGCATGTCGTCTTGTAACGCAAGCCTCTAGGAGAAGTGGATGTCAATAAAATCGAGTGCTGCCGCCGGTCTTTTCATGCTCTTCGCTTTGGGGGCCGCGCAGGCAAGTGACTTTCCGAGCGCACCCATCCGGCTCGTCGTACCCTATCCACCGGGTGGCCCGGTCGATTTCGTGGGGCGCGTCATCAGCGTTCCATTGGGCCAGGAGCTTGGCCAGCCGATCGTCGTCGAGAACAAGGCGGGAGCCGGTGGCAACGTAGCCGCCAACGAGGTGTCTCGTGCCAAGGCTGACGGATACACGTTGTCGCTAGTCTACGAAACGCATGCGACGACGAATCTCTTCTATAAGAACTTCAAGTGGGATGCCTTCAAATCGTTCGACTACATCTCGTTGCTGGGCTACTCCCCCCTCGTTCTGACGACGTCCACGCAATCTGGCCTGGATACGCTGCCCAAGCTGATCACGGCGTTGAAAGAAAGGCCTGGTGCACTCAACCAGGCCATTACTGGGCCCGGCGCAGCCAGCGTCCTGAAGCCTGAGCTGCTTCACCAGGCAATGGGCACCAAGGTGACTTACGTTCCGTTCCCGGGAGTGGCCCCCGCCCTGCAGGCGCTGGTGGGTGGGCAAATTGACATGGCTCTGGTGTCGGTCACGGCGGCCCTGCCGCTGATTCAATCGAAGAAGATCAATGCGGTGGCGGTCGGTGCGACTAAGCCCCTGGCCGCGCTGCCCGGTGTTCCAACCATGAACAGCGCTGTGCCCGGTTTCGAGTCGACCGCTTGGGTCGGCATCGTGGCACCGAAGGGTTCGTCCAGCGAGGTATTCGGCCGTCTTCAGACCGCAGTGCACAAGGTGATGATGAGTGACGCAGTCAGGAAGCAACTCGAAGCATCGACGTTCGTTGTGTTGGCGACCGACCAGAAGGGCTTCACGGATCGCGCGCGGGCAGACTACCGCGACGCCGAACATCTGGTTCAGAAAGGCATCTTGAAGCCCGATGAGTAAAGGAATGCGATCGGCTGGTCGTCTCGAGCGGCCGCTGGCGGCAGCAATGGCACGGTGTCGTGGTAAGCCGGTCTGGTGATCCGCAGAAGCCTTTGTCGGCCCGCGATTGAAAGCAACAAACAATCGACTAGGAGAATGGTAGATGACCGATTCGATCGACGCCTTCTATTGGATTCATTCTGACTGGGCCTACTTCGGAGGCCCACGCCTGAAGGCCATGGGTGAGCGTCATGGCCTGAAGGTCAACCACCGTCCGGTGGATCTCACGACTGTCTATGCACGCACCGGCGGCATAAAGCTTCCGTACCGCTCGGCGGAACGGAAGAACTATCGCCTTCTGGAGATGAAGCGATTTCGCGAGATTCTCGGCATGCCGATCAACCTCGAACCAAAGTATTTTTGCGTCACGGGGCATCTACCGTCATGGTTCGTGATAGCGGCGGAAGAGTTGGGGCATGACGTCGCGGACCTGAGCCAAGCCATCATGCGGGCGATCTGGGTCGAAGAGCGCAATGCCGAGGACCCGGCCACGCTGGTGTCGATTGGCGACGAGATGGGGTTCGACGGGACGAAGATTCTGAAAGCGGCTCAGGATCCTCGTACCGAACTGACCTACATGAAGTACACGAATGAAGCGATAGAGCGCGGCGTCTTCGGAGCTCCTTTCTACTTTTTTCGCGGCGAAGCCTTCTGGGGTCAGGATCGACTCGACATGCTAGAGAGGACCATATCCAAGGCCCTTGGATCATGAGACCCATATCGGAGGCAAACCTCGCGTCGAGCATCTATGACGAATGGGATGCCCTCCTGACACCAGAGGAAGTAGATCTCGTCCGAAAGGCGCAGGCCTTCTGTGATTCCGAGTTGATTCCATTCGCCGAGCACGCCCATCGGACTGGGAGCGCACTTCCTAAAGAGCTCGTTCAATGCTGGGCAGCGCTCGGCCTTCAGGGACTGCAGACCCCACGCGAACTTGGTGGCCAAGGGGCCTCCTACTTGGCGAAGATTCGGGTCGTGCAGGTCTTGTCACGCTCAGCCTTTGCGGCGGCGTTCAGCCTGAACAATTCGCACAGCATGGTCCAAATGATGGCGACTCAGGCTTCGGTGCAGTTGAGAGAACGCTATCTGGGCGATCTTCTGTCCGGGAAGCTGGTCGCCTGTATTGCCCTGACTGAGCGCGGCGGCGGCAGCGACCTGGCCGCGATGAAAACTACTGCGAAGAAGGTCTCGGGTGGCTGGATCCTCAACGGCGAGAAGGCTTGGATCACCAACGCGACGATCTCTGATCTCGCCGTGGTTGGTGCGCAGACCGGCACCGGGACAAAGTGCATTGGACGGTTCCTGGTGCCCTTGTGGGAGCGAGGCGCAGAGAGGTTGGGCGCTCATCCGCTGGACGCGGGCACGGCGAGTGGTGTCGGTGGGCTGAGGTTCAATGACGCCTTCGTTCCGGAAGATCATCTTCTGGAGCAGCCAGGGGAGGGATTCAAGCGTTCGATGGCAGCCATCAACGGGGCAAGGGTGCATGTCGCCGCCATGGCGACGGCTTGTCTTGAGCGTGCACTTGAAGTGGCAGTCAGCTATGGGCAGCGCAGGACCGTGTTCGGCAAACCTCTCCTAGAGCATCAAGGATTGCGCTGGCAGCTGGCCGATGTGGCGAACGAACTGGAGGCAGCCAATGCGCTCGTGCTGCGCGCGGCGCGGCTGATATGCGCCGGCGAGAGCGCTGAGCTCCCGGCCGCGCACGCAAAGAAATTCGCAACGTCGAGCGCGGTCTCAGGCATCGAGCGCTGCATGCAAAGCATGGGGGCAAATGCGCTATCGCGCGAGCATGGACTGCACCGGCAGCTGGCAGAGGTCAAGATGGCGAGCTATGCGGATGGAACTACCGAAATCTTGAATGAACGGATCGGCAGCCACCTGGTTCGGCGATATCCATGAAAGGGACCTGCGATGGACCTGGGTCAGTCGTTCGAGGGGATCCGCGTCTGTGATCTCAGCCAGGGAATCGCGGGACCGCACGCGACAATGTTGCTGGCACAGTATGGCGCGGAGGTCGTCAAGGTGGAACCTCCCGAAGGGGACTGGGGGCGACTGCTGGGCCCCCGAAGCGAGGACCACTGCGCGCATTCGTGGCACTACAACCTTGGAAAGAAGTCGATTGCGCTGGATCTGAAAACAGCGGCAGGCCGAGAGATCCTGACGAAGATTGCGAGCCAATGCGACATCTTCATCGAGAGCTTCAGGCCCGGGGTGATATCGCGCCTCGGCTTCTCCCATGAAGCTGTGAAGGCGATCCGGCCCGACGTGATCTATGTTTCGGTTTCTGGGTTCGGACAGACGGGCCCATACAGTCAGCGCGGGACAGTGGATTCCTTGATCCAGGGTTTCTCGGGGATGATGGTGATGAACCGCACTGCCGAAGGCGTGCCCCAGCGCCAAGGCATGGTCGCTGCCGATGTTGTTACGGGTCTGTATGTGTTCTCCTCTTTGACAGCTGCGCTTGCTTCGCGGCAACAGACCGGCAAAGGGGGATACCTGGACCTCAGCCTCATGCAGTCTGCCGCTGCGTTTCAGGGTGCGAAGATCGCGGAGTTTCATGCCAGCGGAGGCGAACCCAAGTCCTTCTATGGGCCCGTCGGATACCTTCCAACCTGCGACGGAGGTGTTTCTGTCTCCTGCCGGAAGGAAGAACACTATGTCCTGCTCTGCCAGGTGCTCGGGCGTCCGGCGCTGACGGACGACACGCGCTTCAAGTCCGGCGAGGACCGAGTCCTAAACGAGGCCGTGCTCATGCAAGTACTGGCGCGGTTGACGCAACCCTGGACAACCGCGGCTCTTCTCAAGGCACTTCAGGACGTGGGAGTGCTCGTCGAGCGTGTGCAGTCTTACGGTGAGTGGCTGAACAACGAACAGGTCCTCGCGACTGGGGCATATCGCTGGACGAATGCCGGCGCCCTTGGTCAGCTGCCGCTCGTAAGCTTGCCGGGCATCAATGCGCCACGACCGAATCGATGCCATTCGCCGAAGATCGGACAAGACTCCGTTGCCGTGTGCCGGCAATTTGGTGTTGACGAGTCATTGATAGACCAGGCCCTCAAACGGGCCTAGTCAGCTCATAGCTGCTATGCACTGCAGTGCATGGCTTCTTGTGCGGTCGCCCAGGATACTTTGTGTCATCGCCAGGTAATATTTTCCTGGCGATCCTGCGACAGAAAGACTGATCAGGAGGCACACCACATGGCTGAGGACTTGCGATCCAAGGACTACTTTGACGAACGTGCCACGAAGGATATGGCCAAGCACCTGGCGTCGCCTCGCCGGACCATGAAGGAGACGCTGGCCTGCGCTTGCCGGATTCTCGCCATGACTGGGCAGGAGGCGGGGCTTGCAGGCCAGATCAGTGCTCGATCCGGCCGCGAAGGCGCGTACTGGACGCTCAGGTTTGGGCTCGGCTTCGACGAGGCCACTCCGGACGACTTTATCGAAGTCGATGGCGACCTGAACACGCTGACAGGTATCGGCATGCCGAATCCGGCGACGCGTTTTCATCTGTGGGTCTATAAGGCGCGTCCCGACGTTCAGTCCATCATCCACACGCATTCGCCATGGGCGTCCGCACTCGCTGCAGCCAGGCAGCCATTGGTCATCGCCCAGATGGACATGACCCCCCTCCATGACGATTGCGCGTTCCTGCCGGACTGGCCAGGGGTTCCCATTGCCGATGACGAAGGGGTCATCATCTCCAGGGCACTGGGATCGAAGCGAGCGATCGTCCTGGCGCACCACGGCTACCTCACAGCGGGAAAGACCACACAGGAAGCCACCTACTTGTCGGTATACCTCGAGCGCGCTGCGAGGATGCAGATGCGGGCGCAAGCCGCATTTGGTCCCTTGACGCCCGTAGACGACGCTTTGGCGCGCGAGGCTCACGACTATCTCCTGAAGCCGTCGATCGTGAACAGCACCTTCGACTACTGGTGCAGGCAGACCGAAGCAGGCTCGGCGACGCCGCTCGCCGACCAACTGCGCCAATAGAGCACTTGCCCAACCGCGCCGCCTTCCGGCGTTGGTTCCGATGAGCATGCGCCAGGCATGTTCGTCCTCCATTCGCTCGCCCGCCCACTTCTCCACGCCCAGCGCCTGCGCTGAAAAAACCTCAGTCCACAAGGAAGATAGCCATGAAACTTGTCCACCTCGCGACCGCCGCCCTGATGGGCCTTTGTCTCTCAGGCCTGGGCCATGCCGGCCAAACATTCGACACGGTGAAGAAGCGTGGTTTTGTGCAATGTGGCGTCTCTACGAATCTTCCGGGATTCGCGTTCACCGACAGCAAGGGGGAGTGGCAGGGCATCGACGTCGACACGTGCCGCGCCATTGCAGCCGCGATGTTCGGAAACGCGACCAAGTTCAAGGTGATCCCACTGACGACCCAGGCACGCTTCACTGCACTTCAGTCCGGTGAAGTCGACGTGCTGACGCGCAATACGACCCAAACCATGTCGCGCGATACCACCCTGGGCCTCATTGGCGTTGGCGTGAACTTCTATGACAGCCAGGGCATCATGGTGACCAAGGATGCCAACGTCAGCAGTGCCAAGAACCTTGCGGGCGCCACCATCTGCGTCCTGCCGGGAACCACTACCGAACTGAACCTCACCGACTGGTTCCGCGGTCTCAAGCAAACGTTCAAGCCGGTGCTGCTGGACACCGTCGACGAGATCAAGCGCGCGTTCGCGTCTGGCCGCTGTGATGGCATCACGATGGACAAGTCGCAACTGGCGCTGGCGCGTATCGCTTTTGGAAACACGGACAAATACGTGATCTTGCCGGAACCGCTTTCCAAGGAGCCACTCGGACCGATGGTCCGTCAAGGCGACGAAGCGTGGTTCAACGTCGTTCGTTGGTCTCTCAATGCGCTTCTGGAGGCGGAGGAATACAACCTGACGTCCAAGAATGTCGACGAGGTTGCGAAGGGCAGCGCCCCGCCCAACATCCAGCGGATCCTCGGCACCACCCCGGGGATGGGAAAAGGACTCGGACTTGATGACAAGTGGGCATACAACATCATCAAGCAAGTCGGAAACTATGGCGAAATGTTCGATCGGAGCCTGGGGGCTGGGAGTCCGATGAAGCTCGAGCGCGGCTTGAATGCCTTGTACACGAAGGGCGGTTTGATGTACGGGTGGCCCATTCGATAGCTCCACGCCCATGCGACAGATGCGACGCGCGAGTGGCGCGCGCATCGTCGCGATCGCGCCAGATCCGCACTCAACCTCCCCATGAGCTCACCCCAACGCGCTCCGCTTAGATTCAACTGGAACAATCCAGAGTTTAGGGCAATTGCCTATCAGTTCGTCGTTGTGGGCCTGGCCGCCCTCTTGGCGTACTACCTCATCTCCAACACGTTGCACAACCTCGCAACGCGCAACATCGCGACTGGTTTTGCATTCTTGGAAAGAGAAGCGGGATTTGCGATCGGCGAGTCGCTGATCGAGTATTCACCCTCGGACACCTACGCTCGGGCGATCCTTGTCGGCCTCGTCAACACGTTGCGGGTCTCCGCCGTCGCATTGGTATTGGCCACGATTCTCGGCGTCATTGTCGGGATTGCCAGGCTGTCGAACAACTGGCTCATCGTGCGGCTGGCAAGTGCGTACGTCGAACTGATCCGCAACGTGCCGCTTCTGCTGCAACTGTTGATCTGGTACGCCGTTGTTGGTGAACTTCTACCTGGTCCGAGATCAGCCTTCCATCCGCTTCCGGGCATCTACATGTCGAACCGCGGCATGCTGATGCCGTCGGTTGACGGGCCGGCCGTTGCGGGGATCCTTTCAGGATTGGTGCTCGCTGCAATTGCCACGGTGGCCGTTGGCCGCTACCAGCGCTCCAACCGGTGCCGGACCGGGGTCCAGTCAAGACTATGGCCGTTCGGCCTGATCCTCTTCCTGGTCATGCCGGCAGTTGGCTGGCTCGTTGGTGGGCGCGAATTTCACTTCAGCATCCCTCACCGGAGCGGCTTCAACTTCGAAGGAGGCTGGGCGCTATCTCCCGAGCTGTTCGCATTGCTGGTTGGCCTGATCACCTACACAGCCGGATTCATTGCAGAGATCGTTCGCGCTGGCATTCAATCGGTGAGCCATGGTCAATGGGAGGCGGCACAGACGCTCGGACTGACGCGAGCACGGGTGCTTCGGCTTGTCATTCTGCCTCAGGCGCTCCGCGTGATCGTTCCTCCTACAACAAGCCAGTACTTGAACTTGGTCAAGAACAGTTCGCTCGCCGTCGCGATCGGCTATCCCGATCTGGTTTCCGTCGTCAATACCGTCCTGAACCAGACCGGCCAGGCTATCGAGGGCATCTTGATCATCATGGCTGCGTTCATGACTGTGAGCCTGACGGTCTCGCTGCTGATGAACTGGTACAACAAGCGCATCGCCTTGGTGGAAAGATAAGCATGAGTACGACGACTCACACGAATCGGCCCACCGTGCAGGCTCCACCCCAAGTCCATGTCAAGCCCTTGACCAGGCTTCGCCAAAGCCTCTTCCAGTCCCCGACGAGCGCGGTCTTGACAGTCCTGACGATCTGGCTTGTGCTGATGCTGGCGCCTCCATTGGTGCAGTGGTTGCTGGTCAAGGCGAGCTTCCGGGCCCCTGACGCACAGGCCTGTAGAGAAGCGGGCGGAGCCTGCTGGGCCTTCATCCGCGAGAAGTACCGGCTGATCCTCTTCGGTACCTACCCACACGCGGAGCAATGGAGACCATTGCTCGCGACGGGGATGCTGATGGCGTCGATCGTCTGGACCGCCACGCGCCGACTGAGCGGACTTCAGATTGCCGGGCTATGGGTGCTCACCATCCTGGCAGTGGCGACCTTGATGTGGGGCGGATTCCTGGGTCTGGAGTTCGTCGAAAACACGCGCTGGGGCGGCCTGCCCTTGACGTTGATCCTGTCGACGTTCGGAATCGCGTTCGCCTTTCCCATAGGTATCTTGCTCGCCCTGGGACGTCGTTCCCAAATGCCGGCGATCAAAGCTATGTGCATTGCGTATATTGAGCTGATACGCGGCGTGCCTTTGATCAGCCTGCTGTTCATGTCGTCGGTGATGCTGCCTCTGTTCCTGCCAGAGGGCTTCAACATCGACAAGCTATTGAGGGCACAGCTCGCGATCATCTTCTTTGCGGCGGCCTACGTTGCGGAAATTGTCCGTGGCGGACTCCAGTCGATTCCCAAGGGCCAGTATGAGGGCGCCGAATCCATCGGACTGAGCTATTGGCAGCAGACGCGCAAGATCGTCCTGCCGCAGGCCCTCAAGGTTGTAGTTCCGCCTTTGGTGAGCACCTTCATCGCGCTGTTCAAGGACACGTCGTTGGTCGTCATCATTGGAATCTTCGACCTGACGCAAGCAGCAAAGGCGGCTCTTTCTGATCCAGCGTGGGCAGGCTTCGGCGTAGAGGCGTACCTGTTCATCGGCATGATCTATTTTGTCTTCTGCTATTCGATATCCAAGTACAGCCGATCTCTTGAGCGGGATCAGAAGCGTTAGCGTTTCGTCGCAACGCACGCGCGACAGGCACCGAGGCATCTCGAACCCACAAAGGGAACATCAATGAACGAAGTGATCGTCAGTCTGCAGAAGGTCAACAAGTGGTATGGAGACTTCCATGTCCTGCAGGACATAGACCTGAGCGTTCGCAAAGGAGAGCGGATCGTGATCTGCGGCCCATCTGGCTCGGGCAAGTCCACGATGATTCGGTGCATCAACCGGCTCGAGGAGCACCAGTCGGGGGTCATCACGGTCGACGGCGTCGAATTGATCCATGACCTGAAGCGCATCGAGGCCATCAGGAAAGAAGTCGGAATGGTCTTCCAGCACTTCAACCTGTTTCCTCACCTGACCGTCTTGGAGAACCTCACGCTGGGCCCGACCTGGGTTCTGAAGAAGCCGTTGGCCGAAGCGCAGGCGATCGCAATGAAGTACCTGGAGCGAGTTCGCATCCCCGATCAGGCACACAAATACCCGGGCCAGTTGTCTGGGGGGCAGCAGCAGCGCGTTGCGATCGCCAGATCGCTGTGCATGTCGCCAAAGGTGATGTTGTTCGACGAGCCTACTTCGGCACTGGATCCCGAAATGGTCAAGGAAGTGCTCGACGTGATGGTCAGCCTGGCCGAGGAGACGAAGATGACCATGCTCTGCGTGACGCACGAGATGGGCTTCGCCCGCAAGGTTGCGGACCGGGTGATCTTCATGGACCGAGGGGAGATCGTCGAACAGAACGTCCCCGAGCTTTTCTTTGGAAACCCGCAAACAGATCGCGCTCGCCAGTTCTTGAATCAGATAGTCCACTAGGCGCAGCGGTTGCTGAGCCAGATAGGCCTCACCGGCACATTTCACAATGAAAGAGTCAAGCATGAAAGAGGAATCGCAGGGCCTGGGTTTCCAGACACGCGCGCTGCATCATGGTCACGATAGATCGGATCCCTACGGGGCCGTTTCGCCACCGATCTACATGACCTCAACCTTCGCCTTCGAGAACACGGCAGAAGCAGCAGCGGTCTTCTCCGGAGAAAGCGAGCGGTACGTCTACGGCCGGCAGCACAATCCGACACAGCATCTCCTGGAGACCAGGCTTGCAGAGCTTGAGGGGGCCGAGGCCGCTCTGGCCACCGGGTCAGGGATGGGCGCAATCTGCTCCACCTTGCTCACGCTCCTCTCCGCCGGAGATGAGTTGATCGTGCATCACACCATGTATTCGACGGCGGCTTCGTTGGTCGACGAGGGGCTGCCGCGCTTCGGTGTGAAAGTCACGAAGGTTGACCTCACCAAGCCCGAGAGCCTGAAAGAGGCGTTGTCCGATCGCACGCGGCTTGTGTACTTTGAAACGCCCGTGAACCCGACGGCCCAGCTGTTGAACATCAGTGCGCTGGCAACGGTGGCGCATAGCCGTCCTGGGGTTCGGGTGCTTGTCGATTCGACGTTCGGATCGCCCGCCCTGCAGCGGCCTATCGAACACGGTGCCGACCTCGTCGTGCACTCCATGACGAAGTACATCAACGGACACGGCGATCTGCTCGCGGGAGTCGTGCTTGGAGATCTGGCGACGATCAAGCGGATCAGGTCGGCGGGCTTGAAGTACATGACGGGCGCGACGCTCTCGCCAATGCTGTGCTTCCTGGTCATGCGTGGGCTGAAGACGTTGACGTTGCGGATGCGCCAGCACAGCGAAAGTGCGTTGAAGGTCGCTCGCATGCTGAAATCCCATCCGGCAGTGAAGCTTGTGAGGTATGCCTACCTGGAGGGCAGTCCTGATCATCAACTCGGCATCTCGCAGATGAGTGCGGGTGGAGGGATGATGTCCTTTGAGTTGCACTCCGGTGTCGGCGGTGCGATCGCGATGATCGACCGGTTGAAGCTCGTATCCAGGGCAATCAGCTTGGGCGACACGGAAACTTTGATCACGCATCCAGGCACCTTGATTCTTGCGCGTCAAAAGGTCGAGCCTGCCGCACGTCTCAGCGCAGGTGTGACGATGGACCTCATCCGGTTGTCCGTCGGACTGGAAGATGCGGAGGACATCATCGCTGACCTTCGACAGGCACTTGACTCATTGAAGTAACCATAGGGACGCGGGAGTGAACACCTAGGGAGACGCTGAACTATGAGCGTCGCAGCCAGAGTTGAAGACATGACGAAGGAATGCAGCCGAGGAATCCGTCGACTTCGCGGTGCGCGGCCTTCGCCGCTTAGGTTTTGCGCCTCGTTCGAGGCTACTTTCGTTGTTCAAGACGCACCTCGGGCTGCGACTTGCAGGAGCGACCTCCTGGCGATGACCAGGTTGGCCAGCCCGAACAGGCTGAACAGCTGCGCTTCGTTCTTGGCCAGGCCCTTGTAGCGCGTCTTCTTGTGACGAAACAGATTCTTGATCACGTGGAACGGGTGCTCGACCTTGGCCCGCACGCTCGCCTTCAGCTGCTCGGCCTTCTCAAGCAGGCGCGCCCACTTGCGCGTCGGGTCCAGTTGCCGACGCTTGCCCGGCTGCATCGCGACATGCCACTTCGGGCCCCGCGCCTCTGCGCGTTTGTCGACACCCCGGTAACCCGCATCTCCGAAGGCCACGGACTCCTCGCCCGCCGTGCAGCAGCGCGCCGGCTTGCGTCACGTCGTTGACGTTGGCCGCCGTGGCGACCACCGAATGCACGAGACCCGATCCGGCATCCACACCCACATGGGCCTTCATCCCTAATGTGGCGTTGGTCCATACGTGGCGCCCAGCGAGTCCGCCGTCTGGAGATTGGTCGATGAGCGCCACATAAGTTTCACGGCGACGTAGTCTCGGATTCCCTCAGTTCACAAGGGAGATCCGATCATGTTCGAGACTCTGTATCGGTATCCGCCCGTCGTGGCCCGGCATCTCGTTGGACCGGCGGCCAAGGAGCGAGGCCGCTTTGTCGCGCACTTCGCTGCGTCGGGTGCCACCAGCGATTCGGTTCCACCCGTCAAGCAAGCCGTGGCATACCCGGCCGCACATCATGTAGTTCCGGCGACCGTTGTGATTGGAAATTTATGTGGCGCTCAGCAAACGGCCTCCCGAGGGCGACGCCGCTTGGCGCCACATATGGACCAACGCCACATTAGGGCTGAAATGTGGTCGACCACATCTCATGCCGAAGTGCCATTGGTTTCCCTTCTTGGTCTGGTGCATTTCGGGGTCGCGTGTGTTGCCCGCGTTCTTGGTCGAACTCGGCGCCGCGATGATGGTCGCGTCCACGATGGTGCCTGCGCGCATCAGAAGGCCTTGCTCGGCAAGATGGGCGTTGATCTCGTCGAACAGGGCTTTGGTGAGGTCGTTGTCCAGCAGCAGTCGCCTGAACTTCAGCAGCGTGGTGGCATCGGGCACCGACTCGCGCGACAGATCGATGCCCACGAAGTCGCGCAGCGCCTGGCTGTCGTACAGCGCGTCTTCCAACGCCTCGTCGGCCAGGCCGTACCACTGCTGCAAGCAGTACATGCGCAGCATCCTGGGGACGCCGATCGACTGGCGGCCGACACGACCGCTCGTGGGATACAGCGGCTCGATCACGCCGACCAAGCGCGCCCAAGGCACGACGCGCTCCATGTCGGCCAAGAACTTCTCGCGACGAGTGCGCTTCTTCTTCAATGCGTATTCGGCGCTGGCAAAACTGCGTTGGCTCATGTCCGTCATGCCCTCAAACGTGGTCCTCTCACGCATGCATACGCCGTGCCGGGATCGATCAATTAATCAGCGTCTCCCTAGACGCTCACTCACTGGTCGGCGTCTGGAATGAGCAGCGGAATTGAGCGGAGCCGGCATATCCTTGCCGTCTCCCGCCTTCGCAAGGGCAGGGGCGTTCGGGCTGTTCCATTCGCATGATCGACGCAACGATGCGCTTCTGGTTCACCCCGCTGAATCATGATCAGCTTCATGGGCATCACCCGATCATCAAGCCGGGTTCCTGTAGAGCTCTCCAGGAGGCGCACTCCAGCGCGTCGTCATCTCCATCGCCCGGCCTGGTACGCGTGAAAGCACTGGAGTCTGATGCCGTGATCGATCTGTATGCTGCCTTGTGCAACGCTCCGTCGCTTGGTCTCGGGGTTGAACGACTTCGTCTCCATCAGCCTGACGACACTGAGCAAGGAGTCACTCGCCGAGTTTGAGCGCCGAATCGCCGAGCATGACGAGGTCATGGAGTGCTATCTGATGACCCGGAGATGGTGACTATCTGATCCGCGTTGCGGTGGCGGATATAGCAGCGTTGGAGAGATTTATTCTGAACCAACTCACACCCATCTCGTGGATCGAGAAGATCCGATCGAACTCTGCCCTGAAGCAGGTTCGATACAGGACTGTTTTGCCACAGCCACGATGAGATGTGAAGCAATGGGTGCGGTTGCAGCCGATAGTGGCCAGACGAACAATCGAAAGTATCGACGACCACCTCGCGCGCCGACCTGTGAATCGCTCACGACCGGGCCGGTTGAGATGCTCTTGTCAAGACCGAGAACTTAGAGGGGCCGTGCATGAAGAGCGAGCTGACGATCGCAACGACGCCAAGCGCGCTGAGGTACCACACGATGTATCGGGGGCTACCGCCTCCATAGGCGAGCAATGAAGTCGCGACTATGGGGGCCAGTCCGCCGCCGATGGCACCCGACACCTGGACTGCAATGGAAATGCCGCTGTAGCGAACCTCAGGGGGGAACTGGGCGGAGAACAGGCCGCCTTCGGGACCGTACAAAGATGCGTAGACCACTCCGATAGCGATGACGACGGCCATGGTGATTGACCGCGCATCGAGGGTCTGCAGGAGCGAGAAGAACACGGGTGCAAAGACGAGGATACCCACGGATCCGGCCAGGAAGATCCATTTGAAGCCCACCCGATCGCCGAGGACCCCGAAGATCGGCATGGTGAACAATGCAAGCAGGGCGCCCCATACGGTTGCGTCAAGCATCAATGCTCGTGGAATGCCTAGCGTTCCAGATGCGTAGGCCAAAGAAAATGTGACGACAGTGTAGAACCAGGTGACCTCCGCCAAGCGGCCGCCCACCACCACGAGAACCTCCTTTGGGTATTGGCGCAGAACCACAAGAGCGGGCACCTCCACCTTGTCTCCTTTGGTTTCCATATGCTCGAAGTCCGGCGATTCGGCCACCTTGACCCGAATAAACCAGCCCACAAGCAAGAGGAAGACGCTGGCAAGGAATGGGATGCGCCAGCCCCAGCTCAACATGTCTGACTCCGGGAGCTGAGCGACCGCACCCATTGCAAGCGACGACAGAATCAGACCCGGTGCGACACCTGTTTGCGGCAAACTTCCGAAGAACCCCTTCTTCCCTTCTGGAGCATGTTCGACGGCCATAAGCACCGCGCCTCCCCACTCGCCACCGACCGCGAGGCCTTGAAGGAAGCGCATCAGAACAAGCAGCACTGCTGCCCAGTAGCCGATGCTGTGATACGAAGGGATCAGGCCAATGAGGATGGTTGGTATGCCCATCAGGAACAGTGTGATGAGCAGCATCGATTTGCGACCAACTCGGTCGCCGAAATGGCCAAAGATGATGCCGCCGAGGGGTCTCGCGAAGAATCCGACCGAGTAGGTCGCAAACGCAGCCAAGGTTCCAGTCAATGGGTCGATCGACGGGAAAAAGATCTTGTTGAAGATCAGCGCCGCTGCGGTGCCATAGAGAAAGAAGTCGTACCACTCAATGGTTGTGCCCATCATGCTCGCCAGGCCAGCGGTCACGTACTGCCGCCTTGAGCGGGTTGCCTGATTGGCTGCGGAGGTCATCACAAGTTCCTTTCAACTTCGAGTCCAGCAAGTCGCTCGGGCCCTGCATCGAGCGGACAGATGCAAACGCGATGGCATCGCTGCATTCGCGGCTCAGGAGCACGACGTCTGCGGTGAAATCCTCCTAGAGGAGCAGGAACTTTCGCAGCAGGACAGCTTCAGAAGCTGGTGCGATTCTGTTTGTGCAAAGTCGTGAGCGCCAATGAAGGCGGTCTCATATCAGCTATTCCGGCTGCTCACGCTGCAGTTGTTCAGCGACCTGCAAGACGCAAACGAGGAGATCAGAGGTCAGGGGCGTCATCGCCTTGGCCGTCTTGGAGATCGCTACCACCCGGCGACGTAACGCAGGTCGCTCGATGTGAACCTTGCGAAGCCCGTAGTCGGCGAGTAGCTTTTCGGGGATCCGTGACGGCAGTATGCAATTGCCAACGCCGGAGGAAACAAGCTTGAGCATGGCGTCTATGGTTTCTGCTTCGGCAACATAGGTAGCTTGCAACCCAGCGCTATGAATCATCCGTCTGAGCGCGTAGTGAGCCGGAAAGCCGACCAGGCGCAGATTGAGGATAGACAGGTCCTGGGGTGTGTTCAGAGGACTGTCATCGAGGACGATCAATGCCATTTCGTCCTCGAACAGCGACTTCGATGTCAAGGTACCGCAGTCCACTGCAGAGTCATAGACGAACCCCAGATCCGCCTTGCCTTGGTCGACCAAAGCTACGACTTCGGGCGAACTGCGGCTCAGAAGCGAGAGATTCACATCCGGGTGCGTGCTGACGAACAGCGAAACCACTTCGGCGACGAAGTAGTAGCTGAGCGTATGGACCGTCGCCAGCCGGACGGTGCCGTGAGTGACTCCTTGCCGGCGTACGCTGTCGACAGCCCGATCGATTTCTCTGAAGGCTGGCGCCAGGGCGTCATAGAGTCTCGTGCCGGCCTCGGTGAGTTCAACCCCGCGTCCCGTTCGAACGAACAGTGATTGACCAAGGTTCGATTCGAGCGCAGCCAATTGCTTGCTCAATCCGGACTGTGTTTGGTCAAGCTTGTCGGCAGCTTTTGATAGCGAGCCGAGCTCCGCTATGCACAGAAAATACCGCAGCGGCCGGTCAAGTGTTTCGATCGCCATGGTGTTCTGTGGTTAGTAGTTGTGTGCGTGATCGAGTTGGCAGCCGACCTCCCATGGGGCCGATCAGCCGTCCGGGCTACGATCGCCGCGCTGCACCATTATCGACAGAGTCATGGTGAAGCAGAACGTATAGCCGAGTCGAGGTCGTCCCAGAGATCGTCCGCATCCTCGATGCCGACACTGAGCCGCAGGAGCGAAGGTGGAAGGTGGCCCTGTCCCGGGATCGCAGCTCTTCTTTCCATCGTTGATTCCACGGCACCGAGACTGGTGGCATGACGGATGAGCCTGACGTTTTTGCAGATGCTGTCAGCAAGACCAGCTCCTCCACGCATATCGAACGAAATGATGGTTCCGAAGCCCTTGAGCACACGCTTGGCAGTACTATGCGTCGGATGTGAGGGCAAGCCTGGATACCGGACACGGGTGATCAGCGGATGCCCCTCAAGCCGCTCTGAAAGCACCATGGCTGTTTGTTGGGCCTGCTGTAAGCGAAGCGCGAGAGTTCTCGCGCCGCGGACGGCAAGGAAAGCTTCGAGCGTTCCTGGTGTCGCGCCAGTCAGCTCGCGGGATTTCCTGAGGGCGTGCCACAGCGCGTCGTCTGTTGTCGTGGCGACCCCTGCCAGTAGATCGGAGTGGCCGCCAATGAACTTGGTTGCCGATTGCAGAGACACCGTGGCACCGAAGTCAAGCGGGCGCTGATTCAAAGGAGTGGCGAAGGTGTTGTCCACTGCCACGATCGCTCCGGCCTTGCGCGGAGCTGCGCAGATCGCCTCCAGGTCCGCTACGGTCAGCAGGGGGTTCGAGGGCGACTCAAGCCAAATCAGGTCAGCGACGCCGCAGGCGTGAATCCAACCGGCTGTATCGTCCACTGCAACGCGCTGCACCGACCAACGCCTTCTTTCAGCGCCCGCTGCCGCCAGGCCCGCAACACCTTGATAGCAATCATCTGGCAGCACGACAACGGCACCAGCCGCAAGCTGATCAAACACTGAGGCAATGGCGGCCATGCCGGAGGCGAACGCGACGGCCTTGCCGGACTCAAGCCCGCCGACAACTTCCTCGAGTGCTTCCCAGGTCGGGGTGCCATCATCACGCGAATACTCGCGCCCGCTGCCGATGATGAAGTTCGAAGCTGGGATTGGCGGTACGCTCAACGGAGCGCCGGGCTCGGGGGAGCGGCCTGCCGTGACGAGCCACGATTCCGGCTTGATTGCAGACGGGTGCTTTTCCATTCTCAGTATCTCCAGAAGGTTTGTGGGGCGGAACTATTGATGCGAGTTCCGTTGGATCCCATGGCCATTGCTCATGTTGGTATCGATCTGGCCACGAACGTGCTTGCGATGCACGGCGTTGATGATGCAGGCAAGCCACGCGTACTCGGAGGCTTGCACCTGCACCCAAGCAGACTACGCCGAGCTTGCCAGCTTGAGGCCGACGATACCGGCGACGATGAGCCCCAGGCTGAGCAGCCGACCGGGCGCTGCGGGTTCGCCGAACAGGATGATGCCGAGGATTGCTGTGCCGACGGCCCCGACTCCTACCCAGACGGCGTAGGAGGTGCCAACGGGTAGGGACTTCATGGCGATTCCCAGCAGCACGACGCTGATGACCATGGCAGCGACCGTGAAGATGCTTGGCCACAACCTGGTGAATCCATCCGTGTACTTCAGGCCAATGGCCCAACCCACTTCAAGAAGACCGGCGACAACCAGAAGCATCCATGCCATATGAGATTCTCCACTGCAGCGGCGATCCAGACGCCGCATCAGACCGACTCCGTCACCGTTCAAGCGCCCGCCGAAATTCAGCGGACATAAGGTGCTGACTGCGTTGCGTCAGCGAGCGGGTGCGCAATGCCGCCATCGCCATAGGAACGGACGACCTGCGCAATGACGACCTGATAGCCTTTGAGCCAGTGCGCTTGCCGCTGCTTCGCAGCGATGTGTGCCGGGTGCTTCATGAGTTCCTGAAGTGCGTCCATGGTTTTCCAGTAGTACACGTTCGAGATGAGTCCTGTTGCATGGTTCTCCCAGCTCTCTTCGCCCAGGTAGCCGGGGATGGATCTGGCAATCTGGGCAATGACATTGTCCAAAGCGTGGAACTCGTCGTCGAACTGGCCCTTTGCGAAAGTGAAGGTGGATGTGTACATGGGTTTGTGTCGGCCTTAACTCGTTCCGCTGGCATGGCGCATCAATCCCGCCAGTTCCTCGCGTCCGCGCGCCTTCAACATTTCTGCGGCATTGAGGCGGTCACGCGCTTCCTTGTTCTGGCTGAGCTTGGACTTGCCCACCAGCGAGGTGACGGCAATCTCGATGCCCACGATGTTGCGCACCATGCTGTCGATGTACTCGGGTGCGGAGTCGCCCATCTTCCAGGGCTTCGGCTCGGCCGCCTCGTGGCGCCGCGTCAGGCGCGCGATGATGCGGCGCGCAAAGCGCTCGTCGTCATGCACGGTGAGCACGCCGTGCGCGTGCACCACCTCGTAGTTCCAGGTCGGCACCTGGCGGTGCGCCTCGTGCTTGGACGGGTACCAGCTGGGCGAGATGTAGGCCTGCGCGCCGCCAAAGATGACCATCACCGGAGTCCCGGTGGGGCAGCGCTGCCACAGCGGGTTGGCGCGAGCGAGATGCGCCGACAGCAAGCCATACGTTCCGATTTCAGGATCGAACTCGAAAGGGAGGTGATCGGCGTCCAGGCCCGCGGTCCCTTGGGTGACCAGAGCGCCCAGCGGATGCTCGCGGATGATGCGGTTCAGTTCCTCGGGTCTTGTTTCGGCGAAGTGCGTGGGGATGTACATCGGGGGAGGGTGGGGACTGGTGTGGGCAGCTGGTACTGTCGCGCGGAACCGGCACAATGGGAAGGTCCAGTTTTACTCCTTTGGCATGGACCAGTTTCGTACGCCGCCGAGCCAGAGTTCCGGTGCCAGCAGGGCCGGGCGCTCCATCTACGACCTGCTGCGTTCCCAGATCGCCGACGGGATGCTCGCCGCGGGTGCGCGGGTGCCGTCCACGCGTGCCTTGGCGGCCGACCTGGGGGTGTCCCGCACCACCGTCACCGCGGCCTACGAGCAACTCGCGGCCGAGGGCTTCATTGTCACGTCGGTCGGGCGGGTTGCCCACGTCGCGAGCCCGCTGGCTGCGTCTGCACAGTTCAACGCAAAGCCGAAACGGCGAACCAGGACTGCACCATCCCTCTCGGCGATCGGCCATCGCGTGGCGGGCATCGACATGCCTGGACTTGCTCCTGCAGAACCCTGCCGCATCGACTTCCTCTACGGCGCGGTGGCCGCTCGCGACTTTCCGGCGCTGGCCTGGCGGCGTGCCTACCAGGCCGAACTGCTGCGCCATCAACGCAGGCTCTACTACGTCGCGCCCGAAGGCGATGCGTCGCTGCGCCGATCCCTGCAGGGATACCTGAGGCGCGCGCGGGGCCTGGCCTGCGATGCCGAGCAGATCCTCGTGGTGCACGGCTCACAGCAGGCCATCGATCTGTGCGCGCGGCTGCTGCTGGATCCCGGCGATGCCTTCGTCTTCGAGGAGCCTGGGTACGTGATGGCGCGCCGGTGCTTCGAGGCCACGGGCGCCGAGCCCTTGGCGATACCGGTGGACGCCCAAGGCCTGGACACGGCCAGGCTGCCAAAGGATGACCGCACCCGCCTGGCCTATGTGACGCCGTCGCACCAATTTCCGCTGGGGGGTGTGCTGCCCATCGGCCGGCGCCTGGAACTGCTGCGTTGGGCACGAACAAACGGCGCCTGGGTCGTCGAGGACGACTACGACGGGGAGTTCCGCTACGGCCAGCGCCCGATCGACGCGCTGCAGTCGATCGATACCGACGGCCGCGTGATCTACATCGGCACCTTCTCCAAGGCGCTGTCGCCGCAGCTTCGACTCGGCTACCTGGTGCTGCCGCCTGACCTGGTGCCGGTGTTCCGGCAGGCCAAGCGGCTGGCCGACCGCCACGCGCCCGTGCTGGAGCAGCGTGTGCTGGCATCGCTGATCGACAGCGGCGCCTACGAGCGCCACGTGCGGCGCACGCGTCGCGCGCACGAACGCCGGCGCGCGGCGCTGCTCGATGCAGTTGTGCGCCACCTGCCCGGCGGCGCCGCAGTCACCGGTACGGCGGCCGGACTGCATGGGGTGCTCTGGCTGCCGTTCCTGCGGCCGCAGGACGAGCCCGCGCTGGCGGCTGCTGCCCGCAGCAAGGGCGTGGGTGTCTACCCGGTGTCGCCGCTGTTTGCGAAGCCGGAGTCGCGCATGCAACCCCGGCCAGCCGGGCTGATTCTGGGATATGCCAGTCTGACGGTCGAGGAGATCGATCAGGGAATGCGTGTGTTGGCTGCGGTGATCGCCGAGCGGAGTGCGAAGCCGAGCGTGGGTCGCTAAGACCAAGCGGGCGAGCGCCGAAGCTCCCGGTACAGCGTCGCGCGGCTGATGCCCAGCCGGCGCGCGGCCTCGTCCTTGTCCCCGGCGGTCTCCGCAAGCGTCTTTCGTATGCAGGCATCGCGCTCGCGGTCGAGGTGTGCCTGCAGCGTGGTCGTTGGCGTCGTCCCGTGCCTGCCGGCAACCGCCTGTGGGCGCGTCGCGGCAGGCGCTTCCGGCAGCCCAGCTTCGCCAGAGAGCAGGAAGCGCAGCAGCGCGGCTTCCAGCTGCCGCACGTTGCCGGGCCAGTCGAAGGACAGCCATCGAGCGCGCACCGATGGGGACACGCGGCGGCCCGGCAGGCCTTCTCGCATCGCAATGCGCTCGAGCAACTGGTCGGTCAACCACGCCAGGTCGTCGCGTTCGCGCAGCGCGGGCATGTGCACGCCGAGCACATTGAGCCGGTAGTACAGGTCGGCCCTGAACTGGCCGGCATCAACCCGCTCCTGAAGGTCGCGGTGGGTGGCGCAGACGACACGCGTGTCGATCGGGATCGGCGAGACGCCGCCCACCCGCACGATCTCCTGGTTCTGCACCGCGCGCAGCAGACTGGCCTGCAAGTTGAGCGGCATGTCCCCGATCTCGTCGAGGAACAGCGTGCCACCGCTCGCCAACTCGAACTTGCCCGGCTTGCCGCGCGTCCGCGCCCCGGTGAAGGCGCCGCCTTCGTAGCCGAAGAGCTCCGCGTCGATCAGCGATTCCGGAATGGAAGCGCAGTTGACCCACACGAACGGCCGCCTGGCGCGCGGCGACAGCGCGTGGATCGCATTGGCCGCCAGTTCCTTTCCGCTGCCGGTCTCGCCCTGGACCAGCACCGGCAGCGACAGCGGCGCGGCCTGCTCGATGGCCGCACGCACCGAATCCATCCCGGCGCCCTGGCCCAGGATGTCGTCGAGCCCGTAGCGCGCGGTCCATGGCGTGAGCGGGCTCTGGATGGCGCGCCCCTGGTCGCCGACGACGGCGACCGCCTTCTTCAGTGCCGCCATGTTGGAGAACAGCGCCAGGCCGACCGCGCCGATGATTCGCTCGTCCTGATAGACGGGCACCTGCCGCGCGAGCAACTGGTGGCCCCGCACTTCGAGCGGCATCATGGTCACGGTGATGTCGCCGCGCGCCACATGGTGCAGGCGCGTCTGCGGAGAGACGACGTCGGTAATGTGCCGGCCGATGAAGTCTTCCGGCGGGCCGCCCAGCAGGCGGCAGTAGGGCGCATTGATGAGCACGACGCGGCCGTTGGTGTCGACCGCCACCAGGCAATCGGACACGTGGTCGAGCACGCGGCGCAGGAACTCGGCCTCGTTCTGGCCGGAGCCGAACCATTCGGGAAAGGGCATTTCTCGTCTCGTTATTGAGATGTTAGGAATCAATACTGAGACTAAGGCATGTGCCCCAAACCGTCAATCGAAGCGGCGGCGAGCATTTATCCAAGCAAATCAACCACTTGGCGCAATAGCGAAGACGTCCGCCGAGGTGGCCCCGGATTTGCTCTGTGCCTTCCGCCTCGCATTCGACGCGGCGTGGCGGCTTCCACCCTTTCACCTGGAAATGCACATGAACGACATTATTTCAATCGGAGACATGCACGTGCGCGTGGCGGGCCACGGCCCGGCGCTCGTCTTTTGCCACGGCTTCACCACGACCGGCGAGTTCTGGCGCCAGCAGATGGACGCGTTCTCGCACGACCACCGATTGGTGGTGCCCGATCTGCCCGGGCACGGCCGCGCGGCATGCCCGCGCACACGCCGCTACACGATCGACGCGTTCGTGAACGACCTCGTGCTGCTGTTCGACAAGCTGCGTCTCGACGATGCCATCCTCGTAGGGCTGTCGATGGGCGGCACGATCGCCCAGCGTTTCGCGCTCGCGCACAGGAGCCGCTTGCGCGCGCTGGTGCTGGTGGGCGCCACGCCGCACGGGCTCGGCCCCGACGTGAACGTGAAGAATGTGCTGCGAGCCATCGACAGCCTCGGCATCACTGCGGCGAGCCAGGCGGTGATCGACCGCTCGTTCGCCTCCGCCGCCTCGGCCGAACTGCTGGCGTTCGCGCGCGAACAGGTGGCGCAGACGCCAGAATTTGTCGCCCGCGAGGCCATCGCTTCGCTCAACGAGGCCGACAGTCGCGCACAGCTCGCTCACCTGACGCTGCCGACGCTCGTTGTCTGCGGCGAGGAGGATGCCATCACGCCGCCGGCTGAGTCGCATGCGCTCGCCGCCGGCATTCCCGGCGCGATACTGCAGCTGGTGCCCAGCGCCGCGCACTTCCCGATGCTCGAGCAGCCCGAGCGCTTCAATGCGATCCTGCGCGACTTCATCGCTCGCATCGACAACCGGAGCGGCGCTTGACGCGCGTCCGCCATACATCAAGGAGTATGGACATGACAACAGCAGTTGAGACTTCCCCCGCCACGCCCGAGCGTTCGCGTGAAACGCGCCGTGTGGTCTTCGCCGCCGCGCTCGGCACCGTATTCGAGTGGTACGACTTCTTCATCTACGGCAGCCTCGCCGTGTTCTTCGGCGGGTTGTTCTTTCCGAAGGGCAATGAGTCGGCGGCCATTCTCGCGTCGCTTGCGACCTTCGGCGCAGGCTTCGTGCTGAGGCCCTTCGGTGCGATCGTCTTCGGGCGGCTCGGCGATCTGGTCGGGCGCAAGAAGACCTTCCTCGTGACGATGATGATCATGGGCATCGCCACCGCCACGATCGGATTCCTGCCCACGTTCGAGACCATTGGCTGGGCCGCGCCCGCAATTCTGGTGTTGCTGCGTCTTCTGCAGGGCCTGGCGATCGGCGGCGAGTTCGGCGGTGCGGTCACCTATATCGCCGAGCATTCCGATCCCCGGCGCCGCGGTTTCATGACGAGCTGGCTGCAGATCACCGGCACCATTGGGCTGCTTGTTTCCTTGGGCGTGATACTGGTGCTGCGCTCGTCAATGTCCGTCGAGTCTTTCGCCTTGTGGGGATGGCGCGTGCCGTTCTTGCTGTCCATCGGGCTGCTCGTGTATTCGCTGTATGTACGCATGCGGCTGGAGGAGTCGCCCGTGTTCCTCGAGATGAAGGCGCACGGCAAGGGCTCGCGAAATCCGGTCAAGGACACCTTCGGCGATCCACGCACCCTGCGCATCGTGCTGGTGACGATCTTCGGCGCAGTGGCCGGGCAGGCGGTGATCTGGTACACCGCGCACTTCTACAGCCTGCAGTTCCTCACCGCCACGCTCAAGCTGCCGCCGCAGTCCGCCTACGCCTACCTCACGATCGCCCTGGTGCTGGCCACGCCGTTCTTCGTGCTCTTCGGCTGGCTGTCCGACCTGATCGGGCGCAAGTGGATCATGCTGACGGGCTGCCTGCTTTCCGCGATCCTGTTCATGCCGCTTTTCCAGGGCATGGCCAAGTACGGCAATCCCGCCCTGGAGGAGTTCCGCGCCAGTACTCAGGTCGTCATCGAAGGCGGCGACTGCCGTGAGGACCAGTCCTTCGTAGGTCAGCTGTTCCAGCCGAAGGCGACCAAGCCGTGCACGCGCGCCCGCTCGTTCCTGGCTGCGCAAGGCGTGCCGTACACGTTGCGGCCGCAGGCGGGCGAGCTGCGGTTCGTGGTCGGCGAGACCACGCTGACTGGTTTCGATGAAGCGGCGCTGCGCCGCGTGCTGGTCGAGCGCGGCATGCCGCTCACGGCCGATCCGGCACGTGTCGATGCGCCGATGGTCGTGCTGATGCTCTTCGTGCTGGTGCTGCTCGCGACCATGGTGTACGGGCCGATGGGCGCGTTCCTCGTAGAGCAGTTTCCGACACAGGTGCGCTACAGCGGCGTCTCCGTGGCTCTGCAGTTCGGCAACGGCTGGATCGGCGGCTTCGCGCCGTTCATTGCCACTGCGATGGTTGTGAGCAGCGGCGACATCTTCCGCGGCCTCGTCTACACGATTGCGGTAGCGTTGCTCACGCTGGTGGTCGGTGCGTTCTGCATTCGTGATCGCCGAGGGCTTGACATGCGCGAGCCAATGGCGGCAACGGAAGCGCCGCGTGCCACCTCGACGCTCGCTGCGTCCGAACAGTAGACCGGACCGGCATGGCTCCCGCCAAGATCCCCGTCACGATCGTCACCGGCTTCCTCGGGGCCGGCAAGACCACGCTCGTGAACCATCTGCTGGCGCAGTGCAGCGGCACCTACATCGGCATCATCGTCAACGAGTTCGGCGAGGTCGGCATCGACGGGCAGCTGATCGTCGCAGATGACCAGCCTCTGATCGAGATCACCAACGGCTGCGTCTGCTGCACGGTGCGCAAGGACTTGACGGCGGCGGTGAACGAGCTGCTGCAACGCGCCGAACGTCCGGTCGAGCGGCTGATCATCGAGACCTCCGGCCTGGCCGATCCCGCACCGGTACTGCAGAGCTTTCTCGCCGATGCGGCCCTCTTGCAGCGGGTGGAGCTCGAGGCGGTGGTTACCGTAGCCGATGCGCACCACATCCTGCTCCACGTCGACGACGACATCGTGCGCGAGCAGATCGCCTTCGCCGACGTCGTCGTGCTCAACAAGGTCGAGACCGCCAGCCCGCAAGAGCTGGAACGGCTCGAGCGCGAGCTGCGCCGGCTGAATCCGGTCGCGTATCTCATCCGCACGGAACGCGCACAGGTTCCGGCGGCGGAGCTGCTGGGCGCGAAGCGTTTCTCGCTGCCACACGTGCTGTCGATCGAGCCCGATCTGCTGGTCGGCGAGGCGCATGACCACGAGCACGACACCTCGATCAGCTCGTGCTGCATGGAAACCGACGGCCCGATCGACCCGGAGCGGTTCAGCCGCTGGATGAACCGGCTGGTCCAGAGCGAAGGCGCACGGCTGATGCGCACGAAGGGCGTGCTTCACTTCAACGGCGAGGCGCGCCAATTCCACTGTCACAGCGTGCACATGCTGCTCGATGCGCGCCCTGGGCGGCGGTGGGGCCCCGACGAGCCGCGCCGCAGCAAGCTGGTCTTCATCGGGCGGGAACTGGCAGTCGACGCCTTGCGCGAGGGCTTCCTCGGATGCTTGGCGATTCAACCTAAATGGATGCCGGCTCCTGCCTTCGAATCTGAAACGGAGCACCCATGAAACTCCAGCATGCGCTGGGCGGCCTCGAGAACCTCGGGCCTGTCAACCTCGAACCCCGAGTCTTCGTGCAGGACTGGGAGAAGCGCATCTTCGGCATCCACACCGTGATGATGGCCGAGAGCGCCCACCTCGCCGATGCATTGCCGAAGTACGCCATGGCCACCTTGCCGTCCACGTTCAAGGACACCTGGACCTGGGCCTCGCTGCGCACCGGTGCCGAGGGCATGCAGCCCTTCGAGTACTTCAAGTTCCGCTACTACGAGAAATGGCTGATGGGCATCAGCCAGTTCTTCGTCGACAAGGGTTACATCACCGCCGATGAGCTGGCCCGGCTGACTGCGCACTACCGCACCCAGCCTGACGCGCCGCTGCCCGAGCGTCCGAGCGAACCGATCAAGCGGCAGGTGGTCGACTACCTGCTGCATGGCGACTCCAGCCTGCGGCCGCTGCCGCATGCACCGCGGTTCACGGCCGGCCAGATGGTGCGCGTGGCTGACCCCGCGGCGGCCGACCACACGCGGCTACCCGGCTATCTGCGCAACAAGAAGGGCACTGTCCGGGAGGTGTACCCGGGTGCGTTCGAGTATTTCTGTTCGACCGGGCCGGACGGGCTGGAAGGACCGATGCCGGTGTACCGCATCGCGTTCGACGCCCGCGACATCTGGGGCCCCGACCTGTGCGAGCCGAACACGACGATCTACGCCGACCTCTTCGAGGTCTACCTGCAATCCCCAACGCCCGAGGAAGAGAAAACGCCATGAGCAGCGATCTGTTCAAGTACAACGACGAGCGCGAAGCGGCGAGTGCAGCGAAGGTGCGCGCGCTGGAGGCCCTGCTGATCGAGAAAGGCGTGATCGGCAGCGACTCGGTCGATGCAGTGCTCGATCATTTCGAGAAGATCGCGGGACCGTTCAACGGCGCGCGCATCGTTGCGCGGGCATGGGTCGATCCCGCCTACAAGCAGCGCCTGCTCGCCGACACGCCCCAGGCCATCGCCGAACTTCAGCTGCCATTGGGCATGGAAGGCGCCGAGGGTGAGCACATGGCCGCGGTGGCCAACAGTCCGGGTGTGCACAACCTGATCATCTGCACGCTGTGTTCTTGCTATCCGTGGCCGGTGCTTGGGCTGCCGCCGTACTGGTACAAGGATCCGGTGTTCCGCGCCCGTGGCGTGCGCGAGCCGCGCGCGGTCTTGCGCGAGTTCGGCGTACCGGTGAGCGAGCACACCCAAGTCAAGGTATGGGACAGCAGCGCGCAGATCCGCTGGTTCGTCGTGCCCGAGCGGCCGGCCAACACCGACGGCTTCAGCGAAGAGCAACTGGCTGCGCTGGTCACGCCGGAGGCGATGATGGGCGTCGCGCTGGTAGCGCCGCCTGCAGCGACCTGAGGCGGGGGCCATGTTCACTCGCTTCGAGGAATATGCGGCTTCTCAGATGTTGGGTCATGCCGACTCGCCGCCGCGCAGCCAGGGCAAGTTGTTCTTTGCAGAGGCCTGGCAGCGCCAGCTCTTCGGGTTGACGCTGGCCGTGGCCAAGCAGGGCCACTTCGACTGGGAGGACTTCCGCCAGCATCTAATTGAATCGATCGGCGATTGGGAACGGCTCGACTGCGCAGCGCAGCCGCCCTGGGACTACTACGAGCGGTTCTTCGGCGCGCTGCTGCAGGTTCTGGAGCGGCAGCAGGTGGTCACCGAAAGCGAACTGGCCCGGGTCTTGGCCGATCGGCCGGTGCGGAGCAGTGAATGAGCGCCGAGTGGCTGTCCTTTTCGGGGCTGGTCCTGATGTTCGTGCTGGGCCTGCGGCACGGGTTGGACCCCGACCACATCGCCTGCATCGATGGCCTGACCTGGCGCGCACTCAATCATTCGCATGCCCATGCAGGTTGCATCGGGACCTTGTTCGCGCTCGGTCACGGCCTGCTGGTCACGCTGATCGCGGTGGTCGTCAGCAAGCTGGCGCTGCACTTCGATCCCCCGGGCCTTGTGGTGACCGTTTTCGGATGGATTCCAACCTTGCTGCTGATCGTGGTCGGTTGCCTCAATCTGCGCCTGCTGCTGCGCAGTGACAAGGCCTACGTGCCGACCGGCTGGAAAATGAGCCTGATCCCTGCGCGCTTGCGGCAACAGACGAGTGCCTGGTCGGTGGTGGTCATTGGCGTGCTGTTCGCCACCGTCTTCGACACCGCCACACAGGCGGCAGCCTGGGGCTACGTCGCCAGCAACAAGAACGGCGGTGCATGGGCTGCCTTGCTCGCAGGGATGACCTTTACGGCAGGGATGATGGTGACCGATACGCTGGACGGCCGGATCATCTGCCGAATCGGCCGAGGCATCGAAAATCCGGAGGCAGGGCGCCGCGTGCGCCGGACACTGGGCTGGCTCATCGTTGCCATCTCATTCGGCGTAGCCGTCTACAACGTGGCCAAGGTGTTGTTGCCGGAAGTCGAACTCGACGACATGGCGTTTTCATTCGCCGGCGCTGCGCTGGTTGTTGTCATGCTGGGCATCTGGGCGTGGAGTGCCAGGCGCGCACGCAGTGCGCAAGCGGCCGTCATGCCCGGCCTTCGGGAAGACGCGCCCCCAACACCCCTTCCTTCGCGGACCTCCTGATGTCGCCCCGCAGCGTACGTCGGTGAACCGACAGCTGCCGGCACGCGGCGCGGCTGCGGTCGGGTGGCCACGAGTGCCTCTCTGCCCAGCGCTTCCATTTTCTTCTTCTCCGGTTCTCCCATGGTCAAACACATTGCATTCCCGGGCGTCGTCGTTCTGGTGGTCAGCACCTCGACGCTGGCGCAGGTGAGCCTGCAAGCCGTTGAGGTGACAGCCACGCAGCAGGATCAGTCTCCATCGTTGCAGGCAACGCCTGCGGTGGGCAGCAGGCTCGGGCTGACCGTGCGCGAGACGCCGGCCTCGGCCGAGGTGATCACGCAGGAAATGATGGAAAGGCGCGGTGCGCGGACTTTCGAGGAGGCGCTGCGCGGCAGCGTGGGCATGACCGCAGGCGGTGCGCCCGGCTCGCCATCGGCAGCCTCCACCCGCGGGTTCACCGGTAGTTTCATCACCTACCTGTTCGACGGCGATCGGGTCGCAGTGGCTTCGATGGTGAGCCGGCCACAGGACACCTGGAATTACGAGCGCATCGAACTGCTGAAAGGCCCGGCCTCGGTGCTGTATGGCGAAGGCGCGATCGGCGCCGCCGTCAACTTCGTGACCAAACGGCCCGACCGCAACAATCCGGGTGCCGAGGCCATGCAGTCCTATGGCAGCTTCGGCACTGCCCGTACCGGTGTCGGGCTGGGCGTGAACGTCGGCGAGTCGAGCGCTTTTCGCCTGGACTACAGCCACCAGCAGACCGACGGCCACGTCGATCGCAACAAGCAGCGCTACGACAACCTCACGATGGGTTTCACCACGGCATTGACCCGCGACCTGACGTTCGACCTGACGATGGACTATGCCAACGACAGCGCACGGTCGTACCAGGGAACCCCACTGGTGCCGCGCACCTATGCGTTGCAGCCGACCGACATCGTCAGCGACTCGACCGGCCGGGTGGTCGATCGCAGCATCGCATTTCGCAACTACAACGTCGACGATGCGCAGATGAGCGCGCACAGCCTCTGGACGCGCACCAAGCTGACCTGGCAGATCGCGCCGGAATGGAAGCTGCGCAACGAACTGTCCTACTACACAGCGGATCGGGCCTGGCGCAACTCGGAGTCCTACGCCTTTGCCGCGCCCCAGCGCATCGTGCGCGACCTGGTCGGCATCACGCACGACCACCAGATCCTGACCGACCGGCTCGATCTCACCAATACGTCGTCCGTTGCCGGAATGAAGAACAAGTTTGTCGCGGGCCTCGAGTACACAAAGACCGACTTCTCTTCCAATCGTGATTTCTCGAACGGCTCCACCGCGGCCAACAATGCATTGTCGGTCGGCGAATTTGCCACCTTTCCGGGCAGCTACGCTGCCTTCGCCGCCAACCCTGCACTCTACGCCGGTGCCGGCAACCGCAGCATCTTCAACGCACAGATCCCGACCAGCTCGCTCTTCCTGGAAGACGCCCTGTCCGTCAGCGACCGATGGACCATCGTGGGCGGCTTGCGGCAGGACTACGTCAAGCTTGATCGCCAGAGCCTGGATCTGAACACCCGCGCCCTCACGTCGTTCACCCAGAAGTACCAGCCGACATCAGGACGCCTGGGCGTCGTTTTCGCCATCGACCCCGACACTTCGGTCTATGCGCAGTACACCAACGCGAGCGCGCCCGTCGGCACGGGCAACTTGCTGCTGCTCTCGGCCGCCAACGGTGCCTTCAGCCTTTCGAAGGGCAGGCAGCTCGAGGTCGGCCTCAAGCAGTCGGCTTTCGATCGGCGGCTCGACTACACGGTGGCGGCTTACAAGATCGAACTCGACAACGTGCTGTCGCGCGATTTCAGCAACTCGACGCTCACCGTCAACAGCGGCAAGCAGTCCGCGCACGGGATCGAGTTCGCTGCGGCCTGGAAGGCCACGCGTGACCTGACGCTGAGTGGCAATCTGGCATGGGTCGATGCGCAGTTCGACCAGCTCATCGAGGCCGGCAACGTTTCGCGGGCCGGCAATACGCCACCGAACGTGCCGAAGACGGTGGCCAACCTCTGGGCCGACTACAAGGTGCCCGGATGGCCGGTGCGAGTTGGTGCGGGCGTCAACCGAACCGGCTACTCCTACGCCAACAACGCCAACACGCTGCGCATGAACGGGTTCACCACCGCGACGGCTTATGCGACCTGGACGTTGCCGAAGGGCGAGCTCACGTTTCGTGTGCGCAACCTGACGGACAAGCTCTACGCCTACTGGAGTGGCGCGAACGCGAACAACCAGGTCATGGTCGGTGCACCGCGCAGCTTCGAAGTCAGCTATCGGGCCGCCTTCTGATGATGGCATGAAGCGGGTCTTGATCTTCATCCACAAATGGCTCGGCATCTCGCTGGCGCTACTGTTTCTGATGTGGTTCCTCAGCGGCCTCGTGTTGTACTACGTGCCGTTCCCGAATCTGACGCAGGCAGAGCGCCGCGCGGGACTGCAGCCCCTGAAACAGGCTGTCGGCTGTTGCCTGACCGCCGAGGAAGCCGCAAGGCGAGCCGGCGTCGCGTTCACCGAAGCGCGCCTCGGCATGGCCGACCAGGAGGTGCCGGTTTGGCGCCTGCTGGTCGATGCCGGCGAGCAGCACACCCCGCAGTGGCAAGCCCTCGACGCCCGTACCGGTGCCATGAAGGCGCCGCTGACATCCGTAGAGGCCATGAAGGTTGCCGAGTCCTTCAGCGGGCGGCGAGCGGTGCTGGCCGAGGGGCTGGAGCGTGACCAATGGACCGTTCCGCAAGGCTTGAACCCCTACCGTCCACTTTTCAAAGTCAGTCTCGATGGCGACGACGGTCTCGAACTGTATGCGTCGAGCGCCGCCGCCGAAGTGGTGCTTGACACGCGTCGTGCCGAACGGTTCTGGAACTGGGTCGGCGCCGTGCCGCACTGGATCTATCCGACCGTACTGCGGCAGTTCCCGAAGGCGTGGAACCAGGTGGTTGTCTGGCTGTCGATCCCGGGCGTGCTGCTGGCCGGAACCGGACTGGTGTTGGGAGTCTGGCAGCTGTTCCTCAACAGAACCCGCTGGATTCCCTATCGCAAGTTGTGGATGCGTTGGCACCACATTGCCGGCCTCGTCGCCGCGGTGTTCACGCTCACCTGGATTTTCTCGGGTTTGATGTCGATGAATCCATACGGGGTGTTCTCGTCACGGGGAGCCTCGGCCTCTGAGCGGGAACACTGGCTCGGCGCCGACGGGAAGGCCCTTGTCAGTCCGCAGGCTGCTTTGGCGGCAGTACGGTCGCGGGAAGCCGGTGCGCAGCCGCTGGAATTTGAACGGATTCGTGTCGACGGGCAAGTCTGGTACCGCCTCGAAGGCATGCAACGGCGGTGGTGGGTGCGGGCGGACGTTGCCGGCGTCGCGCCGGCGGTGGAATTGGCGCTGCCAGACGGGTTGATGGCGGGCGCTCTGCGGCGCCTGCGCGGTGTCGATCACCCCCCTTCGAATGTGACGCGGATGGATCGCTACGACGATGTCTACTATGCGAAGAATCCGGCCTCGGCGGAAGCGCTGGACACCCGGCCATTGCCTGTCTGGCGCGCTCATTGGCCAGACGGCGTTGACCTTTATGCCGATGCCACTTCGGGCAAGCTGCTTTTGCGGGCCGACCCATCGGGGCGGTGGCAGCGGGTGCTGTACCAGGGATTGCACAGTCTTGATTTCGAGCCGCTGCGCGAACGGCCATGGTTGCGCGAAGCGCTGGTGCTGCTCTTCTCCTTTCTCGGCATCGCGCTGTGTGTCACGTCGTGCGTGATTGGATGGCGCGCTCTGTCGCCCGAGGCGGAAAGCGGACGACGCAATGGAATCGCTCGTTAAAGAGGAGACACGGCTTCGAGCTGATGCAGTTCGAGGGTGCACATTCGGAAATCGATCTGCATATGCGAGGCGCGATGCCTCCGGGTAAAGCGGATCAGTTCTGCTTTGCCCAGTGGTCCAGCCGCGGGGCCACTCCAACCAACAACGCTGCCCTATGTCATCCCGATGCAGTTTGAGCAGGACGGGCCTGCCAATCAACCAAAGCAAGCCAACTCATGAGCTCGGCTAGGGGTACGGATTCCAAGGGCAATGTCAAGTCGACGATCGCGATGCTGGGAGAAAAATCGATGCCCCGTACTTCTATCCCGATCTAGCGAGCTCTCTTCAGGATCTCCAGCGTGGCGGACGTCTCAGGCGTACGCCCAGCCACGCCTCAATGTCTGTGATGGCGCCTCGCCAAATCGCCGTCGATACGCCCCGGCAAAGTCGCCGACATGGGCGAAGCCGTACTCGAGGGCGATGTCGGCAACGCGAATTCCGCCACGGCTTGGCTTTTGCAGCGCGCCCCGCGCCGCTTCCATCCGCCTTTCCCGCAGCCAAGTCATCGGCCCCACGCCGTGGCAAGACTGAAAGGCGGCGAACAGCGCGCGGCGCGACACGCCGCATTCGACGCAAAGGTCGTCCACCGAAACGTGGGCTCGCAGCCGACGCAGCATCAGCTCCTCCGCCTGCCTGACAATCCGCGGCGAAGCCGTGCAGGTCGCGCGTGCGTCGAGCGTGGACTGCTGATTGTGGGCATGCTGGGTGAGCAGAAGCGATGCCAGAGCGTCCGCCAGTGATGCTTGCGCGAATTGCCGCGCCTTGCCGGCTGGCGGGAGCGCCGACGCCATACCGGCGAGGGCGACAATGCCGTGCCACGCCTGGGTCAGCTGCGATCGCGCGGGCAGGGACATATCGAAAATTAAGGGTGCCACCAGGGGCCGGCCGGTCAGCCCCTGCCAGGCGTTGGCAATTAACGAGCTGTCAACGCGGATCAGCAGTTGGTCATATCCCTCGTGAATTTCCATCGCGAAGGTGCGAACTGGACTGAACACGCCTGGACTCTGCGCAACCAGCTGGTGCAATTCGCCGTCCTGGCGCACTTGCGCCGCTCCTCGAGTTGGCAGGCTGACCAGGTAGTAGCCCTGCAAGGCCTGTGATAGAGGCTGGAGCGAGACATGCGCTCCCCAGCGTGTGCGATTGAATGACACCGGCCCCATTGGAACGCAGTCGAGCGTGCCATGGAACACATCGTCACGTCGCAGCCGCTGAAGCCGGCATTCGCCAAAAAAAGGCGCGGTTTGCAGGGGTGATTCGTCAACATCATGGCTATCCGCCACACGATGGCCCCGCAGCCATGTGCCTCCATGGTCGAACTCAACGGAAGGGAAGGGCGTCATGGGGATCACTGGAACGGACGATGGCCCAGCAGTGCGTGATTCATAAGAGGGAAATCCCGGGTCGGCGATTTGCACGCAATCCGCTGAATTGCACTGAGGCGATAGCGCCGATGCCGCACACCACCGATGCTGCGGAACCTCATAAACGGATACATCGCGATGCTTCTTTCTCGACGCGCCATCGTCTCATCTGCCCTCGCAGCCTCGGGCGCGGCCCTGGCCGGCTGCACTGGAACGCAGGCAGAATCGGCGCCCGCGCCCGCGCTCAAAAGCCCTTTCCTGCTGGTTCACGGCGCCTGGCATGGCGCCTGGTGCTGGGGCAAGATCAATCCACTGCTGGCTGCCGCCGGCCATCCGGTGCTGGCCATCGACTTGCCGGGGCACGGCCTCAATGCGGCATTTCCGGCGGCGTTCGATATTCAGCCTCGCACGCCGGAACTGGCGACGGAATTCTCACCGATCGCGGGTATCACGCTGGCCGATTACGCTCGGGCCGTGGCCGGTGCCGTCGACACTCTGCTGGCCGCCGGCTTCCCGGCGCCGATCGTCGTGGGTCACAGCATGGGCGGCGGCGCGATCCATGCTGCCGCCGAACTGCTGGGCCCCGGCAAGATAGCGCGCCTGGTCTACGTCGCGGCCTTCATGCCCAAGGACGGCCAACCGATGGTGGCATTCCCCCCTGATGCGCAGGCACCGCCGTCGCTTTTGACACCGCTGCTGCGCAGCGATCCTGGTGTTACCGGCGCCCTGCGGCTCGACCCGGCATCCACGGACGATAGCTATCGCGCGGGTCTTATCAACCTGTTTTACGGGCAAGTGGACGCTGTAACAGCGCGCGCCGCTCTCAATCTGTTGTCGCCGGATATTCCTATAGGTGCGATGGTCTCGCCAATCGCGACGTCGGTGCAGCGCTGGGGAGCTATCCCCCGTACATACATCCGGACCAGCGCGGACAACACCATCCCGCCGGCGCTCCAGGATCTGATGGTGGCGCAGGCAGACACCGCGACGCCTGCTAACAAGACGCAGGTGCTGCGACTGGACTCGGATCACAGTCCGTTCCTGTCCATGCCGCAGCAGTTGGCTCGAGCTCTTCTCTCGCTGACTTGAAGAGGAAGCGCCAAGTCGAATCTTTTCGCCGGCTCGTCGAGAATGAGTCCGCGCAGCGAGATGGCATTGATCGGCAACCAGCGCAAGGCAACGCGCGCGTTAGGGCGTTTCCGTCGAATGGATGGATGCTTACGCGAAACTTTGTCCTTAACGCGATGCTGCAGGGCCAAATGCACCATCGCATCTATGTCCTACAATGGGATGTTGACCGTCATCCAGATCGTCACATTGCATAGGGGCGTTTTCCTTGGGACATTCTCAGGCCGAAAAAGCGCAAAGTCGAGAGCGGATCCTGAGGGAGGCCGCTGACCAGATTCGAGACGGCGGGCTTGAGTCGGTGAGTGTGGGCAAGCTCATGAAGAGCGTGAGCCTTACGCACGGTGGCTTCTACGGCCATTTCGCATCGCGTGCGGACTTGCTCGCCCAGGCCCTCCAGCGCGCACTGGTTGATGGTGTACGTCGGTCGGCGGCGAGGGAGAAATCAGCGCGTCCGCGCGGCTTCGCCGGCTTCGTTCGCAACTATCTGAGCCCCAAACATCGAGACGCGCGCAGCACCGGGTGCGCAATCTCAGCGCTGATCTCCGATGTCGGGCGGGCCGACGCCCAGTCCAGGGCGGTCATGGCAGGCTCTATTGAAGATTACATCGCTGCCGCTCGGCGACACCTTGGCGACGACGACGATTCCAGAGCGATGTTGGCCGTCAGCGCCATGGTTGGGGCTCTGGCCCTGTCGCGGGTGATGACAGACCCGGCCCGTTCGAACGCCCTGCTCCGCAGCGTGAGCGAGCAACTGGTGGCGTTCAACGAGCCCAATGAGGCGGCGCTCTCAGGCAACCAGGACGAAGCCTGAGTCGCGGCACGTGCGGGAAAGCTGTCAGAGCCACGTTTCCCTTGGCGCGCGCCCAGCACTTGCGAAACATGTCAGGCCCTCGCGTGTGACGGTGAGCGCTCGTGAATTTTCGTCGCGAGTGATGGAATTCGAATTGCATGGGCGCTGATGGCGGGATGCTGGCCGACGCGCCTGTCGGCTATATGGGCGCCTCCGGGACTACAAGTAACTGGTGTGAGTGAAGAATCAGGGGCAGTCTTGCAAACTTCTTATATCCGGCCTGTCGTGAAGGCACGTAGCCCTGCTGGCCCTGATGGCAATTCGCTGACGAGGCTTCCATCTATTGGCCGAGCCTTGCGGCTCAGGTTGTTCATCGGAGTGATCTCGTCCCGGTCCGGACCTGTCTGGCCCATCAAGCGCGTGGACGCTTGCTCTCTTTCAACGTATATATCCGTCTCGCTATCAATGCGCGGCTTGCCACGATTCTCGCCGCCATGCCTATCCACGGGCAAGTGCCGCCCAAATCGTTCGAGTTAGTTTGTTCGCGACGGCTGCAACAGCGACGAGTACGGTCGAGGCTCCAGCAACGAAACCAGCCAGGGCCACGCCTTCCCATCCTTCGTCCTGGCCGCGATGCTGCGCGCCCCATGGATCAACAAGGTCTGTACATAGACAGCCCTCGTTTGCTGATGTCCAACCTGTTGCGCGAGACTTCGCTCCAGGAGTCCGATGTCTGCCTGCAGTTGTCCTATTCGTCGCACCTGCTCGTCCAAGCTGTCGGTGAGCATCGAAAGCAAAGCGCGACTCGGTCCCAAGAAAAGCGCCAGGCAATGCCTTGAGGAGAGCCGCATGCCCTTCGGGTAGCGCGATGCCGAACTCGCAAAGTAGGACCTGCAGTTCATTGGTCTGCATGATGCGGTTCTTCATGAGCTGGGCACGCAGGCGATGCAAAGACAGCACGAACTGGTGCGCCTCGAACTTGCGGACAGCGCGCGACCACCTCCACGAGCTTCCATTACGACCAGCTCGGCGGCGCGATTGCAGAACCATTTCGGCAGACGAGCACCTTTGAGCCGCAACTGCTCGATGCATCCCGTCTCCGGGTAAACCTAGTGCAGTTGGGCACCCCTCTTGGTGAGGCATCGCGCTAGACAGGATTATGGTCATCATGCAGAATGAGGGCATGAACAGTGGATGGCGTCGGCAGTCGTCGGCCCCACAGCCGCTGGACGAACAACTGCGCCACCGGCTTGGCGGCGCACCATGGAGACAGTGCGATGGCCGAGGTGCGGATCTTTTCCTACTTGCCCAATCCTCGTGTGTGGAAGGCAGTCATCGCCGCGCGCATCGGCGGCGTCGAGTTGGAGGTGCGGGGTGCCGCGGGCGCCGAACTCGTGGACTGGCTCTGGGATTTCGACGCCCGCCCGTTAAGCGAAGTGTCCGCCGAAGCACGCGCCGCCGCTGAGCGTATAGGCCGCATCGGGTTCAAGGGCCGCAAGCTCTACAAGACCGACGCCTTTCTTGTAGCTCAGCCGTTTGGGACAGTCCCCGCTGCTTTCAGCGGGGACGGGCAGGTCGGCATCTTCGAGTCCAACAGCATCATGCGCGCAGTCGCCCGCCAGGCGGAGCGGAGCGGGCTATATGGCCACGATCCATTCGAGGCGTCGCGGATAGACAGCTTTCTGGATGTCAGTCTGGTGTTCGGTCGCGATGCGCAAATCTACCTCCTCGCCATGCAAGGCTCCGAACTCTCAGCGGACGTCCATGCTCGCGCCGACGAGGCGTTCACGACCTACATGGCCGGGATCGACAGGGCCTTGGAGCCGGCCCGCCAGACCCTTGTCGGCGAGGGGGTGAGCTTGGCCGACATCTGCTTCGCCTGTGAACTAGCCGTTTTCCACAATGAACTGAGTCGTAGCGAAGCCCTGAAAGCGCTCGGCAAGGCGCCGTTCCTGGGCAACGCCCGAGAGCGGTTTCCCCGCGCCATGGCGCACTTCGACCGCCTCGCGACTGCTCCGGCCTTCGCGCCGGAGTTCGGCCCCTATCTCGCCAAGTTCGCAACCGAGCGCGGAGCCGGCCGCGGACTATGAACATCATTCACAACTACGGATTGCACCAAAGGAACCCCAAATGAAAACGCTTGACTTCTACTTCGACTATCGCAGCCCCTACAGCTTCCTGGCACTGTCACAGGTCCGGAAGATGGATGTCGAGATCGCCTTCCATCCATTCGAGATTGGGGCCCTGATGAAACAGGTGGGGAACGTGCCGACGAGCATCACCTGCGCACCCAAAGGCCGCTACGTGATGACCGACATGGGGCGATGGGCGGCCCACTATGGGGTTCCGCTCAACCGGCACCCCCAGGGGTCGGAGATCGACGCCAGCCGCCTGTTGCGCGCCACGCTGGTGGCCGGGCAAATGGGCGCGATGCCCGCGGCGGTGGGCGCGATCTTCAACGCGTTTTGGTCAACTCCCGCGCCGCTGGCGACGGCGGCCGAGGTCGCAGCCCTGCTGGGCGCCGCGGGGCTCGACGCTGAGGCGCTTGAAACGCGGATGGACTCGCCGGCCGCGCAGGCCCTGCTGGAGGAGGCAACCGCCAGGGCGGCGTCGCGCGGCGTGTTCGGCGCGCCGACCCTATTCGTCGGGGATGATATGTTCTTCGGCAATGACCGCCTGCACTTCGTGCAAGCTCGACTGGAGCAGGCCGCATGAGGCCGCTTGTCATCATCACCGGCGTAGGGCCGGGCACCGGCTCGGCAATGGTCCGGCGGTTCCACGATGGCGGCTACCAGGTGGCCATGCTCGCGCGCACGGTCGAGCGCTTGACCGATCTCGAGGGCGAACTTCCAAACGCTTTTGCGGTCCCCTGTGATGTGGCCGACCCTGCTGCGCTAGCGGCCGCGCTCGATGCCATCGAACAACGTGCCGGCGTTCCCAAGGTGGTGATCCACAACGCCGTGGGTGGGGCCTTCGGTAACTTCCTCGACATCGACCCGCAAGTCCTCCAGCAGAATTTCCAGATCAATGTCATGGCCCTGCTGCACCTTGCCCGGTGGGCGGCGCCGCGGATGGAGACAGCAGGGGGTGGCGCCTTGCTGGTAACAGGTAACACCTCGGCCGTCCGTGGCAAGGCAGGTTTTGCCGGCTTTGCGCCAAGCAAGGCGGCGCAGCGCATTCTGGCCGAGTCCATCGCCCGCGAGATGGGGCCCCGGGGCGTGCACGTGTCCTTCATGATGATTGACGCGGTCATCGACGTGTCTTGGGCCCGCGCGCGAATGGCGGACAAGCCGGATGATTTTTTCATCAAGCCATCCGACATCGCCGAAGAGGTCTGGCACGTCACCCACCAGCCGCGTTCGGCCTGGTCGTTCCTGACGGAAGTGCGGCCCTTCCGCGAGTCCTGGTGATCGGAGGCGTTCAGCTTCCATGAACCCGCCTTCGTCCAACTCACGAGACACCCCCATGCCACTGCAACTCCGTTCCATCGTCCGCGCCGGCGGCGAGCTTGAACTCTCGCTCGCCGAGGTGCCGATGCCCGAACCGAAAGCTGACGAGGTGCTCGTGCGCATCGAGGCGGCTCCGATGAACCCGTCGGACCTGATGGTGCTATTTGGCATGGCCGACATGTCGACCGCGAAGGCCTCCGGCACGGCGGACCGCCCGGTCGTCACCGCCACCGTGCCGCCGCGCATGCTTCCGGCCGTGGCGGGCCGTCTGGGCGAGTCCGTGCCGGTCGGCTACGAAGGCGCCGGCGTCGTGGTCGGCGCCGGGAGTTCACCAGCCGCGCAGGCCTTGCTCGGCAATACTGTGGGCGTGATCGGCGGTGCGATGTATTCGCAGTACTGTGCGGTCAACGTCGCTCAGTGCCTGCCACTGCCCGAGGGCACGACGGCCGCCGAGGGCGCCTCGTGGTTCGTCAATCCGCTCACCTCCCTAGGCATGATCGAGACGATGAAGCGAGAAGGCCACGCCGCGCTGGTCCACACCGCGGCCGCGTCGAACCTGGGGCAGATGCTCAACAAGGTCTGCCTGAAAGACGGGATCGGCCTCGCCAACATCGTACGCAAGCCCGAGCACGAGACGCTGCTGCGCGAACTCGGCGCGAAATTCGTCTGCAACAGCACGTCGCCGACTTTCATGGACGACCTGACGAACGCGCTGGCCGAGACCGGGGCGACGCTGGCCTTCGACGCAATCGGCGGGGGCAAGCTGGCCGGCCAGATCCTCATGGCGATGGAAGCCGCCGTGAACCGTACCGCGAAGCAATACAACCGCTACGGCTCGACCGTGCACAAGCAGGTCTACATCTACGGCAGCCTCGATCGGGGGGCGACGGAATTCACCCGCGGCTTCGGCATGACATGGGGCATGGGCGGCTGGTTGCTATTCCCGTTTCTGCAGAAGGTCGGCGCGGCCGAGGTCGAGCGGCTGAAGCAACGCGTGGCATCCGAACTCAAGACAACCTTTGCAAGTCACTACACGCGGGAGGTGTCGATGGTTGAGGCGTTGCAGCTCGACGCCATCGCGGCCTACAGAAAGGCGTCGACCGGAGAGAAGTACCTGGTTAATCCGAACAAGGATCTGGGCTGACCACGCCGCTTCTTGCAGCATCTGGGGTCGAGCTGAACCACAGCCGGTGAAGGCGGCGCGCCTACTCGCTAGCCCATCTTTCTCAACTGACAGGTGTGAAGCCGGCTAAGTGCTTGATTTGATTCAGCACGCGCTCGAAGGTCTCCACTACAGCGGGATGGGTTGGGCAGTGATGCGGGCGTGTTTGGCGGTGATCTTCGGCGGTGGTTGATCGGGCAGCTTCAGCCGCAGCAGGTCCAGCAGCATGCGGTGATCGGCCTCGGGCTGGGTGTATCGAGACAGCACGAGCTCCCTGCCGTCAGTGGTGGGCACGTGCACGTCCACCATCTGCATGGTCTTGAACTTGGCGATCACCTCGGCCGGCGTGATGCCGTGCGCCAGGCGCTTGAGTTGGGCCTTCAAGGTGACCTGCAGGCAGTAGGCGAGGAAGGCCACGAAGATGTGGGCCTCGATGCGCTTCTCGCTGGAGTGGTAGATCGGGCGCACGGCCAGGTCGTGCTTGAGTTCCTTGAAGGCCTGCTCGACTTCGGTGAGCTGGATGTAGAACGTCCACAGCTGCGCGGGATCATGCGCTGCGAGGTTGGTGCGCAGCAGATAGCGCCCTTCGCGGCGGCGCACCTGGCGCAGCCGGGCGCGATCGAGTTCGAACTCGAAGGACGCTGTCTTGGAGCTGCTGCTGGCCTCGGGCAGCTGAACCTTGATCAGATGGGCGGCTCGCCCGGCCTCGTGCTTGGCCGCGCCGAGCTTCATGAGCAGTTGATCGCGCGTGAGCGTCTGGCCCTGCAAGGCCTGCAGGCGCTGCACGTAGCGGCCGAGCCGGCGGCGGCGCATCGCACGCTCCTTGTCGATGCGTGGCGCACTTTGCGCGAGCACGTAGGTGTCTTCGTCAGCGCCCAGGCGCTTGACAGCGACGCCTTCGCGCACGCGCTGCCACGGCTGTGCGAGGAAGCCTTGCTCAAGCTTGGTCAGCCGCCCCTTGGGTGTGCCCACGAGATAGGACGCTCCCATGCGGCGCATCTTCGCCAGGCTGTCTTCGGTGGGCACGCCGCGGTCCATCACCCAGATCCGGTTGGCTCGGCCGTAGCGCTGCTCGATGCGATCGAGGAAGTCGCCAAGCGTCGTGGCGTCGGCCGTGTTGCCCGAGAGCACCTCGTAGCTCAGCGGGAAGCCCTCGGGCGTGACGATCAGCGCGATGACCACTTGGCGGCAGTCGCCTCGCTTGTCGCGGCTGTAGCCGTACTGGCGCTTGTCGTGCTCGCTGCGCTCCACGTCGCTCTCGAAGTAGGTGCTGGTCAGGTCGTACAGCAGCACGTCGAACTTGGCGCCGAACAGCTCGCCCCAGCGCTGGCACAGAAACTTGAACAGTTCGTCCTTGTGGGCCGTGAGCTTGTCCAGGCAGCGGTACAGCGTGTTCTTCTCAGCCAGGGCGAAGTCGGCGTGCAGCAGGTCGGCCATCGCGCTGGCGTCGAACCAGTGGCGGTGCAAGCGCCATTCGCTGCCGGGGTCGATCAGCCGATAGGCCACCAGCGTTTGCAGCACCTGCAGCCACGGGGTGCCTTCACGCGAGGGCGCCAGTCGAGCGCTCCAGAAGGCATCGAGTTCGAGTTGCTGCCACAGCACGCATGACAGCCAGCACGCGCCCCACTGGCGCGGGCGTTCGAGGCGCAGTTCGTCCAGACGGATGCCAATCGCATTCGCGTCGTCCGCGGGCATCGAGCCGGCCGGGAACAGCGCCACCTGGCGTCTGGTTCCCTCGTCGTGCACTTCGATGGTCTTGCGCCAGGCTTCGCGCTGGCTGGCGTTGATCTCGCCCAGGTAGAGCACCTGCCTTTGCACCACGCGCCCATCGGCCAGTCGGCGGTTCTCCACCACGCTCCAGTATTCGTGCGTCTTGCCGTCCTTCAGGCGTCGGTTGCAGCGCAGAAACATGCGCCGCAGTTTAGGAACCACTCGCCCGCACGCCAAGGACCAAGGTCTCCACCACAAGCGTTTTGCCGAGTCACCCCTATACGCATCAAGCACTTGCGTCGCTCAACACCCGAAAAATCGTCGAAATCGGGGTTGGGTTGAGAAAGATGGGCTAGGTTTCTTCCAAGGACCGAATGCCTACATCTCTCCACGCTGGTATGTAAACGGGCAGCGCAGCGGCCGGCTGAGACCTCGCTGGAACTGCATTGCGGTTCAGGTCCGCGGCCCCCTGCGCTTCATCGACGACGGGGCTTGGCTACTTGCGCACCTGGCCTCTCTCGCGGCGAGGCAGGAGTTGCATCGCGAGAGGCCGTGGTCGCTGGCCGACACTTCTGCGCATTTCTGGAGGACGCCGCGCAGGCATTGATCGGCTTCGAGATAGAAATCCAGGACCTGACCGGCAAGCTCTTCCTGTCACAAAAGCGCACTGAGGCCGATCGGAGAAGCGTCATCTACCACCTCGAGCGCGAAACATCCGGCACGGCGCGAGACCTGGCGGCGCTGATCGTTCCCTAAGCCGCGCGCTGTGGCGAGAGGGCCTCGCCGTCCAATGTTGCCAAGGCGTGCTGACCTGTCGCGTAGGCCAGAGAGGGGATTGCCAATTGAGCGGAATCAGTTCGTCGATTCGGCTCTTCAGATGTGCGGGCAATCCGATCAGCAGGTCGTCGAGGCATGCGCGAACTCGCTCTCACAGTCCCGCTGGCGCTGAAGCATCTGCTGCGCGAGTGTGCGATACCCGGCCCGTGCCAATACCGGCGATCTCGATCGCACATATTGGCCATAGAAAAAACTCAAAAATGGCTATTCGTGATATCGCCACCGGACGGTAGAGTCGACCTGAAGTCCAACGCAAGGTGATACATGGGCACTCAGCCAATCGTTCAGAAAACTCAACCTTCCACTCCTCATTTCGGCGCAGGCACTCGGGAAAATGAATTGTTTGCCAAGGCCAGTCCGCACCTCAGTACTGACGAAGCCAGCCATTTGACCCGCACAGCGTTTGGCGTAGACGGAGCGGCAACACTTCTAACCGGAGAACGCGATCAGAACTTCTTAGTGCAAGCCTCGAATGGCAATAAGTATGTTCTAAAGGTCACACATCCCTCGGAAGAACCTGGCGTGACCGACTTTCAGACGAAAGCGCAACTGCATGTGTTGCGACAAATTCCTGAAGTGCCGGTTCCAAAGATTTATCCCGCGATTTCGGGAGAGTACATTCATCGGAGGCCCGTGCCGCAAACAGGCGAAACGCAAGCGGTCAGGCTCATCAGCTTTGTCGACGGTGTACCGCTCTTTAAGACGACTACGTCAAGGAAGCAAAGAGCGGCCGTGGGAGCAGCGCTAGCAAAATTTGACGTCGCTATCGCAGACTTCACTCATCCTCAAATGCACCACAAGCTGCTGTGGGATTTGCAACACGTGGGTGAGCTCAGAGACCTGCTGGCATTCGTCGATGACGAGCAACGGCAAGATTTGGCGCGGACGACGCTGGATCGCATTCTGATGACCAACACTTTGACTCCCATACGCACTGGGCGGCGTCAGGTCATTCACAACGACCTAAACGGCTACAACGTGATGGTTTCCAGCGTAGACCCTGCGGACGTAACGGGACTGCTTGACTTTGGGGACATGGTCCAGGCCCCGTTGGCACAGGACCTGGCGGTTGCTTGTGCATACCAGTTGTCGGAAAGTGCGAATCCGCTTGACACAGCGCTGGACTGCATCGTTGGCTATCACGCGCTCAATCCTCTGTCCCGCGATGAGCTGTCCGCAATTCCGGACCTGGTCGCCGCGAGGTTACTTACGACTGTTCTTATTACGGAGTGGCGAGCCAAAGAGCATCCCGCAAATAGCGAATACATCCTTCGCAACAACCCTCGCTCATGGGACGGACTTCGGAGGCTCGCTGAACAGCCACTCTCCAGGCAGCGAAATTTCCTCATCGAAAGCGTGCTCTAACAGGCGTGCGATTCAAATCAGTTTTCAACAGCTTGTTAAGGAATAGTTATGGCCAAAGACGCTCACATGCTCAACTCGTTCGATTCCAGCGCACTCAGCTCGCTTTCGCAGGATGAAGTTGCTCTCATCAGGAAGCGAGAGGAAGTGCTCGGTCCAGCATATAGGCTCTTCTATGAAGAACCGCTGCATATTGTCCGAGGAGAAGGCGTTTTCCTGTACGACAGGGAAGGCCGCGCTTACCTTGATGCATACAACAATGTTGCTTCCGTTGGTCATTGCCGGCCGGAAGTCGTTGAGGCGATCTACAGGCAGGCCACGGTGCTAAACACGCACACTCGATACCTTCATGAATCTGTCTTGCAATTCGCAGATGAGCTGCTCGGTACTTTTCCTGATGAGATCGGGCATGCGATGTTTACTTGTACCGGCAGTGAGGCGAATGACTTGGCCCTGCGCGTCGCCAGCAAGTTCACTGGCGGCACTGGGGTGATCGTGACGAAACTGGCCTACCACGGTGTAACGGCGTCCATCGCTGAGATCTCCCCATCGCTGGGGCAAAACGTGCCACTGGGACATCACGTTCGAGCGATCGACCCTCCGGACACCTATCTTTATGCTGGTCAGGATATCGGTCTGCGTTTCGCTGATGGAGTAAGAGCGGCGATCGCTGACCTTCGGCGCTATGGGATCAAGCCGAGTGCGCTGATCGTCGATTCGATCTTCACGAGCGATGGCGTCTTCACGCATCCGCCAGGCTTCTTGCAGGAGGCGGCGAAAGCGATCCGCGAGGCGGGTGGCATCTACATCGCCGATGAAGTGCAGTCTGGATTCGCACGCACGGGCTCGAATCTTTGGGGTTTTCAGCGCCATGGCGTGGTTCCAGACATCGTCACAATGGGCAAGCCCATGGGTAACGGACATCCTGTTGCCGGTCTTGTAGCTCGCCCCGAAGTGCTGAAGCCCTTCGGCAACGATGGCCGCTACTTCAATACTTTCGGTGGCAATCCCGTTTCAATCGCCGCCGCTGCGGCGACGCTGGCGGTCATCAAGCGGGACGGCTTGCAAGCCAATTCGCACTCGGTGGGAAAAATGATTCGGTCTGGATTCGAGAAGCTTGCCCTGAAGCATGGGCACATCGGCGATGTCCGGGGCGATGGTTTGTTTATCGGCGTCGAGTTGGTGACCGATCGAAATGCAAAAACGCCGGCAAGGGAGCTGACTCATCGCGTGGTGAATGGCATGCGTCGCCGCGGTGTACTCATCAGCTCGACTGGTACCCGTGGCAACGTGTTGAAGATTCGTCCTCTACTGCCGTTCAAAGAAGAACATGCCAATCAGCTACTACACGTAGCCGACCAAGCGTTGGCTGACCTCTGAGCAAACGGCCAGGGGGTAGTCACTGCCTGACGAAACACTAACTGTGTGTCGTCAAACTGCGCTCCACCGCTCGAGCAAGTCGCTCGACGGCTGGCTCTATCTTGTCGAGGGGCACGCCCCCAAAGCCCAACACAAAAGTCCGATTCTCAAATTTCGGAATACTGCGGATAAAGCAGGGCGATCCCAGAAGAAGGCCTTCCTTGCGTGTCTCGTCGATCAATTTCTGGTCGCGGATTTGACTTGTGAACCGGGCGAACAAGTGAAGGCCTGCGCGCGCTTCTGACAGGTCAACCATACCTGGCAAATTACGACCCAAAGTGCTGCGTAGCAGATCCTGACGAGATGCGTACTCCGCGCGCATCTTTCGGATGTGCTGCGAAAAGTGGCCTTCGTGGATGTAGTCTGCCAAGGCAGCCTGGATGTGGAGGCCGCCTGTTCTGAACAGTTTCGCAGCCCCCTTAGCAAAGGCTTCGCTTAGATGCTTTGGGACGACAAGGTATCCAAGTCGGATTCCAGCAAACATCGACTTGCTGAAAGTGCCAATGTAGATCACGCGACCCTCGGTATCCAGACCCTGAAGCGATGGCAGCGGACTGCTGTCATAGCGAAACTCACTGTCATAGTCATCCTCAAGCACCCACAAGTTGTTTGTCCGCGCGCCTTGCAGCAGATCCAATCTCCTTGACAGCGGCATCACAACACCGGTCGGGTAGTGATGGGATGGACTTACCACCACCATTTTCGTGTTCGCTGGAAGCTGGCTCTCATCGAGCGCCAAGCCCTGCTCATCCACCGTTCCCGCGACCAACTGTAGGCCCGACGCGGTGAGCACGGTGGGGAACGCCCAATGGCATGGGTTCTCGACCAGTGCCGCGTCCCCCGCGTCGGCTAAAAGTCGTGCGCACAGATCGACCGATTGATGAGTTCCCGCCGTGATGATGATCTGGGACGCATCGCAGTTAACGGAACGCGAGATCTTCAGGTAGCTCGCCACCGCCTCGCGCAACGAGCTCAGTCCGCCCTCAGACGCGTAACCAGCCAGCTTCAGATCGCCCTTGCTGATATGGCGTGCTACGAGGCGACGCCACACGTGATATGGAAAGCTCTCGGCATCCGCTACGCCAGGCACAAAAGCGCCAGATGACTGGATGAGACCGCCGGGTAGGAAATCGAGTTGTGTGCCCCTGCGAGACAGTCGCATCGAGAATTTGGCGTGCGCCGTTTCGGGTGCTGCTCCGAGCGGCTGGCTACTGGTCTCCGCGACGAAGGTTCCGCTGCCGGTGGACGCCACCAAATAGTTCTCTGCGATCAATCGGTCGTATGCCAATGAGACCGTAAGTCGGGAAATCCCTAAGTCCACTGCAAGTGCCCTGGAGGAGGGCAGCTTTTGACCCGTGCACAACGTGTGATCCAGCACCGCTCGACGTACAACTTCATAGATTTGCCTCTGTAGGGATCGAGCTGAGGAACGATCCAAATGCTGGCTAAGCAGGTCAGTGAGCAAGACTGGTTGCATGAAATGGACTTACAAGTTTTTTATCTATGGCTATACAGCCTAAGTCCAGCTATGGCTAAAGTCAACGCACCTACCAACATGTACTTGATCGGCTTGCCGAGCACTACCGTTAGCTACAAAAGGTCTTCAATGAGGAGCTTCAAGAACACGTCACCGCCGCCACGAGTGATGCGCGCTTCTTTGGCATGTATGCCGGTATTCCTGCCGTCGCGTATGGCCCCGAATCGCTCATGCGCACGGCCACGACGAAGCCGTCAATCTCCAATTCTTGGGACAGATTGCCAAAACGATCGCACGGTTCATTGGGAACTTGTGCGAACTGGTCCGGACTGGAGCAGAAGCTCTGATGGCCCTTCGTCTTTACCTCGACCGCTCACACCCCTGGTGAATTTCCCAAACAAATGTCGGACGCTTCCATGACAGCAGAACCCTTGGTGCGCTTCCAGCGCGTCCAGAAAACCTACGACGGTGAGCACCTGGTGGTGCGCCAGCTCGACCTGGACATCCACCGGGGCGAGTTCCTGAGCCTGCTCGGGCCTTCGGGTTCGGGCAAGACCACCACGCTGATGATGCTGGCCGGCTTCGAGTCGCCGACCTCCGGCGACATCCTGCTCGACGGCCAGCAGATCACCGGCACGCCGCCGCACAAGCGGCACTTCGGCATGGTGTTCCAGAACTACGCCTTGTTCCCGCATCTCAGCGTGGGCCAGAACGTGGCCTACCCGCTCACGGTGCGCAAGGTGCCGAAGGACGAGCAGCAGCGCCGCGTGCAGCGCGCGCTCGAGATGGTGCAGCTGCGCGGCATGAACGACCGGCTGCCGGGCCAGCTCTCCGGCGGCCAGCAGCAGCGCGTGGCGCTGGCGCGCGCCCTGGTGTTCGAGCCGCAGCTGGTGCTGATGGACGAGCCGCTCGGCGCGCTCGACAAGCAACTGCGCGAGCACATGCAGATCGAGCTCAAGGACCTGCATCGCCAGCTCGGCGTGACTTTCGTCTACGTGACGCATGACCAGGGCGAGGCGCTCACCATGAGCGACCGCGTGGCGGTGTTCAACGAAGGCGTGATCCAGCAGCTGGACACCGTCGGCCGGCTCTACGAGACGCCGTCCAACCGTTTCGTGGCCGGTTTCGTCGGCGACAACACCGTGCTCAAGGGGCAGCTGAGCCGGGGCGGCGAGCAGGCCGAAATGACGCTGCCCGACGGCCGCGTGCTGCACGGGCTCAACGTCAGCGGCGCGGCCGCGGGCTCTGCCGTCGAGGCCTGCATCCGCCCAGAGCGCGTGGTGCTGCACCGCCAGCCCGATGCGCAGGGCGCCAACATGCTCGCCGCTGTGGTGGCGCGCGTCATCTACTTCGGCGACCACCTGCGGCTGCTGTGCAGCGTGGGCGGCGGCCAGGCCGAGGCCACCGTGAAGCTGCCGCTGACCGGCGTGGGCGGCATTGCCACGCCGCAGGCCGGCGAATCGGTGGCGCTCGAATTTCCCGTTGCGCATGCGCGCATGTATGCCCTCTGAACCCAGTCCCGTTTCTCGTTTCCGTTCATCACCCAGGAAGATATCCGCCATGAAAAAGACTCTCCTTGCCTGCACCGTCGCGGCCAGCTTCGCACTGCCTGCCTTCGCGCAGCAGCAGCTCACCGTGGTCAACTTCGGTGGCGCCAACGCCAACGCGCAGAAGAAGGCCTACTACGAGCCCTACGAGAAGACCGGCACCAAGATCATTCCGGTCGAGTACAACGGTGAGCAGGCCAAGATCAAGGCCATGGTCGAGACCAAGAAGGTCACCTGGGACGTGGTCGAGGTCGAATCGCCGGACGCCGCGCGCGGCTGCGACGAAGGCCTGTTCGAGAAGCTCGACTATTCGAAGATCGGCAACAAGGCCGACTTCCTGCCGGCCGCGGTCACCGACTGCGGCGTGGGCCTGTTCGTGTGGTCGACCGTGATGGCCTACAACGGCGAAAAGCTCAAGACCGCGCCCACCAGCTGGGCCGACTTCTGGGACGTGAAGAAGATCCCGGGCAAGCGCGGCATGCGCAAGGGCGCGCGCTACAACCTCGAGTTCGCGCTCATGGCCGACGGCGTGAAGCCGGCCGACGTGTACAAGGTGCTGGCCACCAAGGACGGCGCGGACCGCGCGTTCAAGAAGCTCAGCGAGCTGAAGCCGAACATCCAGTGGTGGGAAGCCGGCGCGCAGCCGCCGCAGTTCCTGGTGGCCGGCGACGTGGTGCTCACCACCGTGTTCAACGGCCGCATCGATGCTGCCAACCGCGAGGGCCGCGACCTCAAGATCTACTGGCCGGGCGGTATCTATGACGTGGAGTATCTGGTGATTCCGAAGGGCGCGCCGAACAAGGAGGCTTCGCTGAAGTACATCCAGTTTGCGATGCAGCCGGCCAACCAGACGATCTACGCCCAGAACATCGCCTACGGCCCCACCAACACCAAGGCCCTGGCTGCGCTCAGCCCCAAGGTGCTGGCCGACCTGCCGACCTCCGCGGCCAACGCCAAGGATGCGCTGCAGTTCAACGTCGGCTTCTGGGCGGACCAGGGTGAGGCGCTCGAGAAGCGCTTCGCATCCTGGGCCACGCAGTAACCGGCGCGCGAACGAACGAAAGAGGCCATGCACGCGGCAACAACTGTTCCCCTGGTTCCGGCGGAGGCGCCCCCCGTTTCGCTGCGGCGTGCGCTGGCACGCGCCGAGTCGCGCCGCAAATGGCGCGCCTTTGCGCTCACGCTGCCGCTGCTGCTCTTCCTGCTGCTGACGCTGCTGGTGCCCATCGTGGCGCTGCTGCAGCGCGCGGTCGAGAATCCCGAGGTGGCCAACGCGCTGCCGCGCACCGTGCGCGCGCTCGATGGCTGGAACCGCAAGGAGGCGCCCGCGCCCGCGGCCTATGCCGCCATCGCGGCCGACCTTGGCCAACTGCCCGACAGCTCCGATGCGGGCGCCCTGGCGCGCCGCCTCAACACCGAGATCGCGGGCGCCCGCTCGCTCGTGATGGGCGCCTTCAGGGCACTGCCGATTGCCGGCACGCCGGAAGAAATCAAGACGCGCCTGCTGGAGCTCGATCCGCGCTGGGGCGAGGCGCCGTTCTGGCAGGCCATCGCCAAGAACGGTTCGCGCTGGACGCCCGACTACCTGCTCGCCTCGGTCGACCTGCGGCGCGACGTGGCGGGCGAGGTGGAGCGCATGCCCGCCGACCAGCGCGCCTTTGCCGGCATCCTGCTGCGCACCTTCAACATCAGCGCCGTGGTCACCTTCTTCTGCCTGTTGCTGGCCTATCCGCTGGCCTGGTGGCTGTCGACGCTGCCGGTGCGCAAGGCCAACGTGCTGATGATCCTGGTGCTGGTGCCGTTCTGGACTTCCATCCTGGTGCGCGTGGCGGCGTGGATCGTGTTGCTGCAGTCCGAAGGCCTGGTCAACCGCGGCCTCATGGGCATCGGGCTGATCGATCACCCGCTGGCGCTGCTGTTCAACCGCACCGGCGTGATCATCTCGATGGTCCACATCCTGCTGCCATTCATGATCCTGCCGCTGTACAGCGTCATGAAGAGCGTGCCGCCCACCTACCTGCGCGCCGCAGTCTCGCTGGGCAGCTCGCCGCTGGCGGCCTTCTTCCGGGTGTACGTGCCGCAGACCTATCCCGGCATCGGTGCCGGTGCGCTGCTGGTGTTCATCCTGGCCATCGGCTATTACGTGACGCCCGCGCTGCTCGGCGGCGCGGACGACCAGATGCTGAGCTACTACATCGCGCGCTACACCAATGTGGAAATCAACTGGGGCATGGCCTGTGCGCTGGGCGCGGTGCTGCTCGTCGCCACGCTGGTGTTGTATGCCGTGTACCGCCGCATCGGCAAGGCCGAGCTGAGCCTCGGCTGAGCGGCAAGGAAGAAAGAAAAGCATGCTGAAGCTTCCCCAATTCCCTGCCTATGCCACCTTGGCCGACAAGCTCGGCTGGTGGCTGGTGCGCGCCGGCTGTGTCGCGGTGCTGGCCTTCTTGCTGGCACCCATCCTCGTGGTGATTCCACTGTCGTTTTCCGACAGTTCGTTTCTGGCCTACCCGATCCCGGGCTGGTCGCTCAAGTGGTATCGCCACCTGTTCGAGTCGCCCGAGTGGGCGCGCGCGGCGCGCAACAGCTTCATCGTCGCGCCGGCCGCCACGGTGCTGGCCACCGTGCTGGGCACGCTGGCCGCGGTGGGCCTGTCGCGCACGAACTTCGCGTTCAAGGGCTTGCTCATGAGCGTGTTGATTTCGCCGATGGTGGTGCCCATCGTGGTGGTAGGTGTTGCCACGTACCTCTACTTCGCGCCCGTCGGGCTGGCCGACACCTACTTCGGCCTGATCGTGGTGCATGCGGCGCTGGGGGCACCTTTTGTGCTGACCACCGTGCTCGCCACCCTGGCCGGCTTCAACCACAACCTGGTGCGCGCATCGCTGAGCCTGGGCGAGACACCGTTCAGAACCTTCATGCGCATCACGCTGCCGGTCATTGCGCCGGGCGTGATCTCGGGTGCGCTGTTTGCATTTGCCACGTCGTTCGACGAAGTGGTGGTCACGCTGTTCCTCGCGGGGCCCGACCAGATGACCTTGCCGCGCCAGATGTTCACCGGCATTCGCGAGAACATCTCCCCCACCATTGCCGCGGTGGCGACGCTGCTGATCATTTTCACCACCACGCTGCTGCTGGCGCTCGAATGGCTGCGCGGCCGGCGGCGCTAACCTTTCGCACGCGATGCGCATCACCACCATGGACACAAAAGTCTCCCCACTCGCTCTGCTGAGCGACCCGACCCTGCTCAAGACCGAAGCGCTGATCGCCGGCGAATGGATCAAGGGCGCGAGCCGATTCGATGTGAACGACCCGGCCACCGGCCAGAAGCTGGCCGACGTCGCCAACCTCACGCGCGCGGACGCGGCCTTGGCGATTGCCGCCGCCAACAAGGCGCTCGCGGCCTGGCGCGGCAAGACCGGCAAGGAGCGCAGCATCGTCTTGCGCAAGTGGTTCGACCTGCTGATCGCCAACACCGAAGATCTGGGCCGCCTGATGACCGCGGAGCAGGGCAAGCCCTTTGCCGAAGCCAAGGGCGAGGTGGCCTACGGCGCGAGCTTCATCGAATGGTTTGCCGAAGAAGCCAAGCGCGTGAACGGCGAGACCCTGCCCCAGTTCGACAACAACCGCCGGCTGCTGGTCATGAAGCAGGCCATCGGCGTGTGCGCGGCCATCACGCCGTGGAACTTTCCGCTGGCGATGATCACACGCAAGGTGGCGCCCGCGCTGGCCGCCGGCTGCACCGTCGTCATCAAGCCGGCCGAACTCACGCCGCTCACCGCGCTGGCCGTGGCCGAACTCGCGGTGCGCGCCGGCATCCCTTCCGGCGTGCTCAACATCCTCACGGCCGACAGCGACAACAGCATCGAGATCGGAAAGGAAATCTGTGAAAGCGACTTGGTGCGGCACCTCAGCTTCACCGGCTCCACCGAGGTGGGCCGCATCCTGATGCGCCAGTGCGCTCCCACCATCAAGAAGCTCTCGCTCGAACTCGGCGGCAATGCGCCCTTCATCGTGTTCGACGATGCCGACATCGATTCCGCCGTGGAAGGCGCAATGGCCAGCAAGTACCGCAATGCCGGCCAGACCTGCGTGTGCGCCAACCGCCTCTACGTGCAGGACGGCGTCTACGACGCCTTCGTCGCGAAGTTCGCCGCCAAGGTCAAGGCGCTCAAAGTCGGCAACGGCTTCGACGACGGCGTGATGCAGGGCCCGCTGATCGAGGACGCCGCCATCGACAAGGTGCAGCGCCACGTCGACGATGCGGTGGCCAAAGGCGGCAAGGTGGTGGCCGGCGGGCACAAGATCAAGGGCCAGTTTTTCGAGCCGACGGTAATCGCCGAAGCGACTGCCGACATGCTGTGCGCGCGCGAAGAAACCTTCGGCCCGTTTGCCCCGGTGTTCCGCTTCAAGACCGAGCAGGAAGCCATCGATGCGGCCAACAACACCGAGTTCGGCCTGGCCAGCTACTTCTACAGCCGCGATGTCGGCCGCATTTTCCGCGTGGCCGAGGCGCTGGAGTACGGCATGGTCGGCATCAACGCCGGCGTGATCGCCACCGAGCATGTGCCCTTCGGCGGCGTCAAGCAGTCGGGCCTCGGGCGCGAAGGCTCGCACCACGGCATGGACGACTATGTCGAGATCAAGTACCTCTGCCTGGGCGACATCCTGAAGTAGGGCGAGTAGGGCGGTCATGCTGGTTGTTCGCAGCGACGTATATGCAATGTCTTGGCTTCTAACCGACACCGGGACGCCCGTACGATCAGCATGACGCTCGTCAAGCCCTCACCTATGCAGAAGGCGCGGAGAAGAGGTTGCCGTTCATGTATTTCAGGCCAGTATCCGATGCGACCGTGACGACTGTTGCACCGGGTCCAAGTTCACGAGCGAGTTGTATTGCCGCGATCACGTTCAGGCCGGTCGATGTTCCGGCAAGCAATCCTTCTTCGCTCGCCAGGCGCTGGCACATCAGACGCGCCTCGTCTTCGGAGATTGCCCGTACTTCGTTGTAGAGCTCTCGATCCAGCAGCGGTGGAACGAAGCCGATGCCAATCCCCTCGACATGGTGTTCGCCGGCGTGGCCGCGAGATATAAGGGGCGAAGTAGCGGGCTCGAGGACGACAATTCGCGTACCTTGGGCAGCCGCTTTGAGGGCTCTCGACACCCCCATCACCATGCCCGCCACTCCTACTGCTCCGCAGAAGGCCGAAATGCCGTTGGGAAACTGCTCGGCGAGTTCGACCCCGATTTGCTCGTACCCGAGGAGAGCATCACGGTTGTTGAACTGGTCCGTCAGATAGCAATTTCCCTCGTCGGCGATCGCTTTAGCTCGCTGAATCATTGAAGGAATCAAGATTGCCGAAATCTTCCCGGACGGACTGTGAATCAGCTCAACCTCTGCGCCGAACGCAGCCATCGTTTTCAGTTTCTCTTGGGCAAATGCGTTGGATGAAACGATGCGAAATCGATAGCCCTTGACGGCACAGACAAACGCAAGAGACGAACCGGTGCTTCCCCCGCTTGCTTCGACGACAGTCATGCCAGGCTTGAGAGTCCCTCGGGCCTCTGCTTGCTCGATCATTGTCTTCGCCATGCGATCCTTGTATGAACCTGTTGGATTGAAGTACTCCAACTTCACGTATACAGATGCGCTGCCCTCCGGTACCACCCGGCGAAGTTTTACGACGGGTGTATTTCCAATTGCACCCAAAGCTGATTCCGATGGAAGGGGAGGAGGCTGGCTCATAGGCATTCATTGTTGCATCGAGAAGGGTAAGCGTTACCGCTGCCTGAACGTGGTCGCGGCAAGAGGACCCAACACCTTTTGCAAGCTCTCGTTGATGATGAGAAACCGTCTGCACTGGCTGAGGGAATCGCTGGAGCAGGCGCGCACTCGTTCAAGCGCATTGCGCAAGTGCCCAACCCATCTGCGCAAGCGGCCGCGCACCGGCGCTCGCTTGCTTTGCCTGCGCGCTCGACGCTGTCCCCGTCTCCACACGTTTGGCAATTCCTTGCAGGATGCCGGCGAGCCGGAACATGTTGTAGGCGAGGTAGAAGTTCCAATCGGCCATCACCGCGTCGGGGTCGGCGCGGCCTGTCCGCTCGCAGTAGCGGCGCACATAGGTCTTCTCGTCGGGGATGCCGAGGGCGGCGAGGTCGAGCCCGCGAATGCCGAGGAACTGGCCCGGCTGGATGTGCCACGACATGCAGTGGTAGCTCAAGTCGGCCAGCGGATGTCCGATGGTCGAGAGCTCCCAGTCGAGCACGGCGATCGCACGTGGCTCGGTGGCGTGGAACATCAGATTGTCGAGCCGGTAGTCGCCGTGCACGATCGACACCTGGCTCTCGTCGCGCGCGCTGGCCGGTATGTGCGCAGGGAGCCAGTCCATCAACCGATCCATCTCGGGGATCGGCTGCGTGATCGAAGCCTCGTACTGCTTCGTCCAGCGGCCGATCTGGCGCTCGAAATAGTTGCCCGGCTTGCCGTAGTTCTCGAGACCCGCTGCCTTGACGTCTACGTTGTGCAGCGCGGCGATCACGCGGTTCATCTCGTCGTAGATTCGACTCCGCCGCGTGCCGTCGGCATCGGGGATCGATGGGTCCCACATCACGCGGCCGGCCATGTACTCCATCACGTAGAAGGCGCAGCCGATCACGGATTCATCTTCGCACAGCAGGTACATGTCCGGGACCGGCACGTCGGTCGCGCGCAGCGCCCGCATCACAGTGAATTCACGATCGATCGCATGCGCCGAGACCAGCAGCTTCGCCGCCGGGCCGGGCTTGCAGCGCATCACGTAAGAGCGCTCCGGCGTGTTGAGCTTGTATGTTGGGTTCGATTGCCCGCCCTTGAACTGCTCGACCGTGAGTGGTCCCTCGAAGCCGTCGACCCGCGGCTCGAGATAGGCGCGCAGCGCGGCCACATCGAACGCATGAGACTCGGGGATGGGCTTAGTGCCGGTTTGAGCTTCTGTCATGTCTAGGGTCTCGGGATTACCGTTCAATCAGGTAGGTGCGGGCATAGCTTGCCGGAACGCAGCTCAGCCTTAGGTCGTCCGAAGGTAGACGCCCGGCTCGGCCGACAAGCCTTGCTTGACTTGCCGGGTGATCTCGTCGGCCAGCACCTCTTCGGCCCCGGCTTCGAGGGCGTCGAGGCTGCGGCGCACCACCTCGTCCGGGCTGGACTTGGGCTGATCGTTGCCGCGCGCCATGTCGGTGTCAACGAACCCCATGTGCATGCCCAGTACCTGGGTGCCCTGGGCGCGCAGTTCGTGGCGCAGGCTGTTGGTCAATGACCAGGCGGCCGATTTGGTGGCGGCATAGGTCGCGAGACGCGGTGCGGTGATCCAGCTTGCGAGCGACAGGACGTTCAGGATCGCGCCGCCGCCGTGGCCTGCGAGCACCGGCGCGAAGGCGAGCGCCATGCGCAGCGGCCCGAAAAAATTGGTCTCAAACTGGGCGCGGGCGGCCTCGACGCTGCCCTCGGCAAGGAAGCCGCCGAGCGTCGCGATACCGGCGTTGTTGATCAGCAGCGTGACGTCGCCGCAATGGCGTGCCGCTGCGGCAATCTCATCGGGCCTGGTGACGTCGAGGCGAATCGGTTCGACGCCGGCCAACGTGACGTTGGCGGGATCGCGCGCTGCCGCGTAGACCTTGCGGGCGCCGCGGGCCAGAGCGGCGCGGGCGAAAGCGAGACCAATGCCGCGGTTGGCGCCGGTGACGAGGACGGTGGCGTTGTCGAGTTTCATGGTCAGGTCCTTGGAGGAAGTTGAAGAGGCTGCGGTGCAGCGGTAGAGCGCGGCATGGATACGCTATTCGTTATATTTCGCGGTCGAAGGAAGGTGGGAAGCTGCGCGCAAGGCTCCCCAGGCCACGAGGGTCAGGCCGATCCGATGGGCGGCAACGGTTGCTCCGAAACCGATCAACAGCTTGGCCCCGGGGAGAGTCGGTCGCCTGGCCCACATGGTCGAAGTGGTAGTGACCGATCTCGATCGTTCCGCCGCGCTCGGGACTGAGGCCAGTGAACTTCAAATGGTCGACGAGGCTGACACGCTCGGCCGCTGCGACCGGAAATGCAATCTGGCCAAGCATGGGAGCTGCAGCCAAAGCCTGAGCGCTCAGCAGGTTGAACAGATTCATCGCTCTAGATCTGCGCAATGCCGCCGTCGACGAACAGCTCGATACCGGTGACGAAGCTCGATGCGTCCGAGGCCAGGAAGACTGCGACCTTGCCGATTTCATCGGGTTCCCCGATCCGACCCATCGGGATCTGACCCGCAAAACCATCAAGCAGCCCCTGCTGCTGCTCTACTGGCACCAGGCCTACCAGCCCAGGCGTTTTCGTCGGTCCGGGACTGAGGACATTGATGCGAATGTTGCGACCTTTGAGGTCCAGAATCCAGCTGCGAGCGAAGTTCCGAATTGCCGCCTTAGAAGCGCTGTAGACGCTGAATGCAGGCACGCCATGTATCGAACTGGTCGAACCAACCAGGATGACTGCCGCGCCATCCGCCAACAGGGGAAGTGCCTTTTGAACTGTGAAGAGCACCCCCTTCACGTTGGTGCTGAACGTCTGGTCGAACAGCTCTTCCGTGATCGCGCCAAGCGGAGCCATGCTGCCGCCTCCCGCATTGGCGACCAAGACGTCGATGCGTCCATGGTGTTGCTTGACGGTCGCGAAGAGGGTGTCGAGATCCTGCAAGCTGGAGGCGTCGGCGCGGACGCCGGAGGCTTGATCTCCGATTTCGGCGACCGCAACGTCAAGCTCTTTCTGGCGCCGACCGGTGATAACGACGCGTGCGCCTTCGGCTGCAAACCGTTTGGCAATGGCCAGACCGATGCCGGTGCTTGCGCCAGTCACGACAGCGATCTTGCCTTGGAGGGAGGGAGTCATTTCGGGCCGTTGGGGTGGTCCGGCACGGGTTGCGCCGAATGGGGTGGATGAAGAGCGAGGTCAGGCACTGAAGCCGCTATAGGACGAGGCTTCAATCAAGGCGACCTGACCGATGCAGAAGCCCGATGCACTCATCTCGCGCACCGCGGGTCCAGCAACGCAGCGTTTTTTCACTAGCAAGACGCTGGCAAGAACGATCCGGCCCACAGCTGGCCAATCCTTGACCATGACCACAGTTGGCGGGAACACCGCCTCCGTGTTGCCAATCGCTCTGTGTTGTTGCGTTCATCAGCAAAGCCTTTACTCAACAGCCTTGCCCATGTCCTCGACCACCTTCTTGGCATCGCCGAAGACCATCATGGTCTTGTCCATGTAGAAGAGCTCGTTGTCCAGACCGGCATAACCCGCGGCCATCGAGCGCTTGTTCACGATCACCGTCTTGGCCTTGTAGGCCTCCAGGATCGGCATGCCGTAGATCGGCGTGCCCTTGGTGAGCGCAGCAGGGTTCACCACGTCGTTGGCCCCCAGGATGATCGCCACGTCGGCCTGCGCGAACTCGCCGTTGATGTCCTCCATCTCGAACACCTGGTCGTAGGGCACCTCGGCCTCGGCCAGCAGCACGTTCATGTGGCCCGGCATGCGGCCGGCCACCGGATGGATCGCGTACTTCACGGTCACCCCCTTGTGGGTGAGCTTCTCGGCCAGCTCGTTGACCGCATGCTGGGCCCGCGCCACCGCCAGGCCGTAGCCCGGCACGATGATCACGGTCTCGGCATTGGAGAGCATGTAGGCCGCGTCGTCGGCGCTGCCGCTCTTGACGGGGCGCTGCTCCTTGGCGCCGCCCGCAGCAGCAGTCGCCTCGCCGCCGAAGCCGCCCAGGATCACGTTGAAGAACGACCGGTTCATCGCCTTGCACATGATGTAGCTCAGGATCGCGCCCGAAGAGCCCACCAACGAACCGGCCACGATCAGCATCGCGTTGTTCAGGCTGAAGCCGATGCCCGCGGCCGCCCAACCCGAGTAGCTGTTGAGCATCGAGACCACCACCGGCATGTCGGCGCCGCCGATGGGGATGATGATGAGCACGCCCATCACGAAGGCCAGCGCCAGCATCGCGAAGAACGCTGGCCAGCTTTCGGTGAACATGAACACCAGCCCGAGCCCGATCATGGCCAGGCCGAGCACGAGGTTCAGCATGTGCTGGCCCGCGAACTGCACCGGCGCTCCCTGGAACAGCCGGAACTTGTAGGTGCCCGAGAGTTTTCCGAAGGCGATGACCGAGCCGCTGAAGGTGATGGCGCCGATGGCCGCGCCCAGGAACAGCTCGAGCCGGTTGCCGGTGGGAATGGGTGCGCCCTTGGCAAGGCCTTCGAGCATGGCCGCGGGTTCGACCACGGCCGCGATCGCGATGAACACCGCCGCCAGGCCGATCATGCTGTGAAAGAAGGCCACCAGCTCGGGCATCTTGGTCATCTCGACCGTCTTGGCACGGTAGGCACCGTAGCCGCCGCCCGCCACCAGCCCCAGCAGGACCCAGCCCAGGCCCACGAGGTTGCCGCCGGCCAGGTTGTAGATCAGCGCACCGGTGGTCACCACCGCGATGGCCATGCCGGTCATGCCGAAGATGTTGCCGCGGATGGACGTGGTGGGATGGCTCAGGCCCTTGAGGGCCTGGATGAAGCAGACGCTGGCAACCAGGTAGAGCAGCGTGACGACGTTCATGCTCATTGGGCGGCTCCCGATTCAGCCTTGGGTGCTGCGGTCTTCTTCTCCTTTTTCTTGAACATCTCGAGCATGCGCCGCGTGACGAGGAAGCCGCCGAAAATGTTCACCGCCGCGAGTGCGACCGCGAGCACGCCCATGGTCTTGCCCAGCGTGGTTTCGGTGAGCGCGGCTGCCAGCATGGCGCCCACGACCACGATGGCAGAGATCGCGTTGGTCACGGCCATGAGAGGCGTGTGCAGCGCGGGCGTGACGGTCCACACCACGTGGTAGCCCACGTAGATGGCCAGCACGAAGATGATGAGGTTGATGACGGTATGGGAAACGGGATCCATGGATTCTTCTCCTCGCGTGGGTGCCGGGGGTGGCTTACTTCTTCGTGACCTTGCCGTCGTGCGCGACGCGGCAGGCGGCGACGATGTCGTCTTCGAGGTCGATCTTCAGGGCGCCCTCCTTGGTGACGATGAGCTTGAGGAAGTCGAGCACGTTGCGCGCATAGAGCGCCGACGCGTCGGCCGCCACCAGCGCCGCAAGATTGGTCTCGCCCACGATGGTCACGCCGTGCTTGATCACCGTCTTGTCGGCTTCCGACAGCGGGCAGTTGCCGCCCACGCCGCCCGTGCCCTTGCCGGCCGCGATGTCGACGATCACCGAGCCCGGCTTCATGGCCTTGACCATGTCCTCGGTGATGAGCGTGGGCGCGGCGCGTCCCGGAATGAGCGCGGTGCTGATGACGATGTCGGCTAGCGCCACGCGCTTGGCCACTTCGACCTGCTGGCGCGCGAGCCAGCTGGGGGGCATGGGCTTGGCGTAGCCGCCGACGCCGACCGCGGCTTCTTTCTCCTCGTCGGTGTCGTAGGACACCTCGATGAACTTGCCGCCCAGCGATTCGATCTGCTCCTTGACGCTCGGACGCACGTCGGAGGCCTCGATCACGGCGCCCAGGCGCTTGGCGGTGGCAATGGCCTGCAGGCCCGCCACGCCGACGCCCAGGATGACCACGCGCGCCGCCTTCACGGTGCCGGCGGCGGTCATCAGCATGGGGAAGAAGCGCTGGTATTTGTCGGCCGCGATCATCACGGCCTTGTAGCCGGCGATGTTGGCCTGCGATGAGAGCACGTCCATGCTCTGGGCGCGGGTGGTGCGCGGCGCAGCTTCGAGCGCAAACGCCGTGAGGCCGGCACCGGCCAGACGCTGCAGGCCGGCGGCATCGAACGGGTTGAGCATGCCGATCACCACGGTGCCCGGCTTCATGAGCGCGGTTTCCGCATCGCTGGGCGTGCGCACCTTGAGCACCATGTCGGCCCCGAAGGCGGCCGCCACGTCGGTGATTTCGGCGCCGGCCGCCTGGTAGGCGGCTTCGGTGACGCTGGCTGCAACGCCGGCCCCCGACTGCACGCGAACCGCGTGCCCCGTGGCGACAAGTTTTTTCACCGTCTCGGGCGTAACGGCCACGCGGGTTTCGCCGGCCATTGTCTCGGCAGGCACGCCAATCTTCAATGTCACAGCGCGGCACCAAGCGAGGAGCGTAGCAATTTCCCAACTGCTGACCGAGGGAGCTTTGTCCGAAATTCAATGATCTTTGGACGCTTATACGCAGTTAGGTTTGCCTTCATGTGTTGTCTAATTGATTCTTCAGTTAGCGCGTCACTTCGAGGCACCACAACCAATTTCACGGCTTCTCCAGTGAGCTCATCAGGAACGCCGACCGCCGCGCACTCAAGCACCTGATCCATTTCGATAGCGACAGCTTCAATCTCGCTGGGATAGACGTTGAACCCGCTCACCAGCATCATTTCCTTCTCCCGGCCAGAAATACACAGATAGCCGTGTTCATCAATACAACCGAGATCGCCGGTAAGAAAAAAACCGTCTTTCGTCATGAAACGAGCAGTTTCGGCGTCGCGCTGCCAATAACCCTTGAACAACTGTGGGCCGCGAACTGCAATTTGTCCAATCTCTCCCAATGGCAGGGCTTCGAATTTTTCGTTAAGGATCAATACTTCCGTTGACGGTGCTGGCGGGCCGACGGTCCCTTGGCGAATATTGCCGTGAGGTGGGTTGCAGCTTACCGTTCCGGACGTCTCGGAAAGTCCGTATCCCTCGCTAATGGCACAACCTGTTCTTTCGAGCCATCTCGCGGCAATTGGACGCTGCGTGGCCATTCCGCCAGCAGTGGTAACCTTGAGATGTCGCCAATCGACTGTGTCGAACTCAGGATCATTCATCAAGTTGCTAAACAGCGTATTGATGCCGGGCAGCATATGAAAAGGGGCTTCACGCAATTTCGCTAGCATCTTCGCCGAGTCGCGAGGATCGGTAATCAAGAGCACAATCCCCCCCAATTTAATACTCGCCAGAAGTGTTATGAAAGAAACTATGTGGTATAGAGGCAATGCACACGCGAACACCGGGACGGGTATGTCTGCCAATGCGGGCTGGAACCAAGCGGAGTTTTGAGCAGTGTTGGCCAGTAAGCTTTCATGAGAGAGCATTGCCCCCTTGGAAACCCCCGTGGTCCCGCCGGTGTATTGCAGAACCACGGTGTCACTTTTGGCCAGCTTGGGCGTCGAATACGTCGCGGACAACCCAAGCGAGAGCGCTTCAGGCATATCGATGACTGATTTGACGGCATGATCTGTGCCAAGATTTTCTCGCCTGGGTTTCAAATCACTGCGCAGGTTGCACAGAATTGAATGGTCAACCCGCGTCTGGGATAGGCCATCCTTCACTGCATCGAATTGACTTTCGAGCAATATGGCCACCTCAGCTTCAGCGTCCGATACTTGCAGCAGAAACTCCCGAGAAGTGTAGGCGGGGTTAACGTTGACCAATACCATCCCCGCTCGAATTACACCGATTGCCGCTATAACGTATTGTGGTGAATTGGGAAGAGCGACGGCTACTTTTGCTCCCGCCTCGAGCCCCAATGTTTGTAGATGCGCTGCAATTCCTAGACTCAACGAATCTAGATCTGAATAGCTGAGTTCACTATCTTCATGACGAATAGCAATGCGATCGCTCAAACGATAAAACGAAGCACTGAAAAAATCGGCAAGGGTCCGGTACTCCTTCAAGGGATCGATAGTGTGCGGAACTTGAGGCGGATACCACTCCAGCCACGGGCGATTGTTCATTAGTTGCCCCCGCTACTTCGCAGTTGCAGCAAGGCCAGCGGTTGCTGGGAGCTTGATAAGCATTTTTCCGGTGTTTCCCCCCTCAAACATGCGCTGCAGGGCAGTGGGGAAAGTCTCAATGCCTTCGAGCACATCTTCGTAGGATTTGATCCAGCCGGCAGCTAACCAACCTCGCAATGCATGCAGTGCCTCAGGATAACGCTTTTCATAATCGAAAATTACAAACCCTTCCATCGTGGCTCTGTTCATGAGCAGAGACATGTAATTTCTTGGCCCGTTGCCGCGTGCTACATTGTTGTATTGTGAGACGGCCCCACAGACCACAATACGCGCACCGCGGCGAATGCGACCGAGAGCTAGATCAAGTACTTCGCCGCCGACATTGTCAAAGTAAACGTCAACACCTTCCGGGCATGCTTTTGACAACTGAGCACGTGCGTCAGACTGTTTGTAGTCAACGGCAGCATCAAACCCCAGATTGTTTACAAGGTGAGCGCATTTTTCTGCGCCCCCCGCAATACCAACGACGCGACATCCCTTGATCTTGGCGATTTGGCCGACAACTGAACCCACGGCTCCTGCAGCGCCGGACACCAGGACCGTTTCGCCGAACTTGGCCTTCCCTATTTCCAGAAGACCGAAGTACGCCGTAAAACCAGGAGTACCAAGGGCGCCCATATAAGCCGTTGCTGGCACATTTGAGATATCAATCTTCGTAAGTTCATTGGCATTCATGGTTGCGAACTCTTGGACACCAAAAGCTCCTAGCACGGCGTCACCGACGCTGAATCTCGCGTCGTCGGACTGCAAGACCAAACCGGCCCCGGCGGCCCGCATGACATCACCGATAGCAATTGCCTCCATGTAGGACTTCCCTTCATTCATCCACGACCGCATGGCGGGATCCACAGAAATGAAGGTGACTGCCACGAGCACCTTTCCGTTCTCTGGTGCCATTACTGTCGTTTTTACCTGCTGCCAGTCACTTTCTTTTGGCAGCCCACTGGGACGCTGCCTGAGAACGAACTGCTTGTTGGATAGTTGCGAAAGGTCAGTCATGGGATATCTCCGAGTTCAAATTGTTTAAAATTGTCGATTGGTCGAAAGATTTGCGAATTCAACAACCTGGCTGGCCATAAGCTGAATTTGCTGTATCACGGAAATCGATTGGCAGGTGCCTTCAGAATCGAGCGGCGCTTCAGCTATGTTGATGGCGACGCCCATCGGGGTAGGCCACCCTCTCAGCGCATGCACTATCTCCCTCAAGGACGCCATCGTTCCGACGGCCGCCTGCCATCCGCCAGCTATGGCCATGCACCCGACCGCTCGTTCGCTGAAATAGGGGCGCTTATCACTTCTGGTTTCTTCGGCATAGTCAAGCGCGTTCTTCATGAACCCGGATACGGTTCCGTGATAGCCAGGCGAAGCGATAATGATTCCGTCGGCTCTGCGCAACTCTTTAACAAGCAGTTGTGCTGCAACGTCTGCCGCTGCGCTGGGTTCATAGAGAGGCAAACGAAGCGAATTGGCACCGAGGAAGCTTGTGGTTGCCCCTGCCTTTTCAGCGGCGCTGAGTGCAAGCTGCAGATAGCGCTCGGCACTTGAACCGGGTCTTGTCCCACCCCCAATGCCGAGGATCCGTGGCGAGGAATTAGTCATCATGCGGCCTCGAAATGCTGCAGTTGAGGTCCGCTTTCAACGGCGGACCAGTACTCGCGGGTTAGCCTGTCCATCAAAGCGGCCGTTGGCTCAATCGCATTGAGCGATCCGACACCATGGCCGGCTGACCACACCTTCGTCCAACGCTCAATGTCTCCGTTGCGCACCGGCTCTGCAGACTCGAGTTCGTCTGCATTAATGCCGACCGCGGCCAGGCTTTTTCGCAGCCAATACGCCGGCACTCCAGAAACAGCTTTAGTCAAGATCAGATCGTCAATATCCGAATCCAGCAACATCTGACGATATGAGTCGCTGGCCATTGATTCCGGGCAGGCGATAAATGCTGTACCCATGGACGCAAGGTCCGCGCCCAGCGTCTCCGCAGCTCGAATACCGGACCCATTGATGATTCCCCCGCCCAAGACTATCGTCCCGCCGAAAAACTCTCGAATGGCCGGGACCATTGCAAAGGCGCTCATCATCCCGGTATGCCCTCCCGCGCCAGCAGCTACTAGGACAAGCCCGTCGACTCCGAGCGATACGGCTTTTCGGGCGTGTTGTACAGAGTTCACATCAGCAAACACTCGTCCGCCATACGAGTGCACGCATTCGATTACCTCCTTAGGACTGCCAAGAGCTGTAATGATTAGCGGTGGCCGATAGCGCGCCACTACATCAAGGTCTTGGCTGAGCCTCTGATAGCTTTTATGAACCAGCAGGTTCACGCCCCACGGCGCATCAGTCGGCCCTAGCTGAGTTGAAATCCGATGGAACCACTCATCCAGGATTTCAACAGTCCTGGCATTCGCGGCCGGAACGGTTCCAATGGCACCTTTACGGCACGCAGCCACTACCAGCTCGACGGTAGACACCAGAAACATCGGTGCGATAAGGAGCGGCAGTTTCAACCGTCTGAGCCAGTCTTCAGGCATTGTCATTTGCGTCCTTAAAGCATTGCGGAATTCGTCGGAAGGCCGAGATACAGCCGGCCCGTGAGTTCATACGTGGACTCACTGACCATCATGTGCTGAGAGGCAGTTAAGACATCGCGCAGGCAACGCTGAAGTTGAGAGTCGTCAAAGATCGCGCTGCCACCCGCACAGGAATACACCCGAGTGACGACTTCGACCGCTTGCTCGCTTGCATGGGTCGTCGCCAGTCGAAGGTCTCGGCGTAGCGCCACAGAAATCTCCCCCGAGTTGGTGGACGCCGACCATGCCCGGTCAACCGCGTCAATCAGGAAGGCCCGAGCGGAGCGAAGCTGGGCTTCCGCCCTTGCTACATGCTGCTGAGTTGAGGCGCGCTCGGCCAAAAGACGGGCACTGCCTTGAGGCGTCTTTTTTGTTGCGAGCTCTATCAGGCTATCGATGGCAAGACGTGCGATGCCGAGCGCTACTGCCGCGATGCCCACGCCCAGGATGCAAAACACCGGAAACTTAAACAATGCACCTGGGATCGGTACGTCGGTAAGTATCGATGCCGACAGGCCGGCAGGGACGAATGCATCTTTTACGCTGTATTCATTGCTACCTGTTCCGCGCAAACCGAGCGTGTGCCACGTGTCGGCTATCGACACTTGCTCTGCTCTAAAGACCATGGAACGATTTTCCAGTGTCCCGTCCGCCAGTTTTTCTGGTTTTCCATCATCACCCAAAATCACACATCCGCCGGTGATGAAATCAGCGTTGTACGATGCTGAGCCCCACATCCAACTCCCATTCACCAGGAAACCCGGTACCCCGTCGACTGCCGTGCGGACCGCAGTCCCGCGCGGCGCGAATACTCCGGCCATTTTGATGTTTGGATTCTTAAATATTACTTTTGCTTCGGGACCAGGAAGATAACCCCCAATGATGGTCGATGTGTTCGAGATAAACGTGCACCATGCCGCTGCAGCATTGGCTTGTGCCAGTTTTTCTACGACGGCCACGAATGTATGCACATCCGCCTCCAGGCCACCGAGTGCACGCGGAACGAACATGCGATAAAAGCCGGCCTGAGCCAGTGTTTCGGCAAGTTCGTTTGGCAGATGTCTTTCTTTTTCTACTGTGTCGTTTGCCGCTTGCAAGATTGGGCTCAACTCTTGGCATGCGTAAAGCAGTTCATCACGCTGCGTCAACTCTGATGGTTCGTACTCAAACGTCATGGGGTAAGCTTTCGTTCAGTGGCGAATTAGTTTTGTGCACTTACGCGCCGATCACCGCACTCGTGCCGCCGTCGACAACAATCGCATGACCGGTCATGTGTTTTCCGGCTGCAGAAGCCAGCAACAGAGCAGCGCCTTTCAGGTCGTCCGGATCGCCCAGTCTCCCAAGAGGGGTAGTGCTCATGATTCTTTCCTCGCCGAACGCTGCAATCACCCCGTCTGCCATCTTGCTTGGGAACAGCCCAGGAGAGATCGCATTTACGTTAATTCCATACTTACCCCATTCGGCAGCAAGTGCACGGGTAAATGTGATAACTGCTCCTTTACTGGTGTTGTAAGCGACGCATTCCATTGGCGCTGGATTCCCGCCAAGCCCAGCAATTGAGGCGATGTTGATGATGCGACCGCGCTTGCGCGGGATCATGCTTCCCACGGCAGCTTGTTGGCTAAAAAGAAAAAGACTTCTGATATTCAGGTTCATGACGCGGTCCCATGCTTGAAGCGTGTGAGTCTCAGCCGAGGCACCCCAAGAAGTTCCCGCGTTGTTGATTAATATGTCCAAATGGCCGAGAGTGTCGAAAGTTTTGCTGCAAACGCGTTGAACTTCGGACGGGTCGCTAGAGTCCGCCGCGATCCAAGAAGCGTCGATCCCGAGGTTTCTCAGATGGGCGGCGGCGGCCTCGAGTTCGGCCTCCTTCCTTGCCGTCAGCATCAGGCGCGCACCTGCACTACCGAGCGCTTCCGCAATTTGGAGCCCGATGCCTCGTGACCCGCCGGTAATGAGAGCGGTGGAACCTTCAAGGTCGAAAAGCGTATTGGAATAGTAGTTCATGGATTAACAAGTGCTCCAAGTGGAGAAGTTACGGAGGAAAATTTTTTGCCGCCGGTGAAGTTGAAATCCGTTTCAGGGGCGTGCCATTCGACAAGTTGAGGGTCTTGCAATCTCTTCAGCGGCGAATTCGCGCACAGGAGCGAATGTTTTACCAGTTCCTTCGGCACTGTATGGGAATTGAGCGCTCACGCTCGTCCATACAGTTACAAAAAACGGCTGCTGAAGTTGGTGATCCGACTTTCTCATTTCGACCAAACCATTGAAGCCTTTAAATTTCGCTCCTTCCATCTGCGCTGCCACCCGAACCACATCTGCAGACTTTGCCTGCTGAATTGACATACTTAACAGCTCGAAAACTAAGGCGATACTGTGCGTATAAAAATCGTCGTTGAACCGCTTATGGAATTCATTCATCCAGGCGTTCATTTGACCGCCCATGTTGTAATGGCTGAAAGCGACTTGAAACACCCGATTGTCGGCAACCCCTCTGAGTGCCGTTGGCGTACCGGCAACTGCCGCGTAGTAGGTGTAAATAGAGCCTTTCCAACCGCTTTCTTCTGCCGCCTTTACAAGCAGCGAAAGATCTGTGCCCCAGTTCCCTGTAACGATCGAATCCGCTCCGGAAGCGAGGACTTTTGCCATGTAAGGGGCAAAATCACGTATTTGTGCGAGTGGGTGGCGATCGTCACCAACGATTGCGATATCAGGCCGCTTCTCCCGCAGGCCGAGTTTCGCGGCTTCAGCGATCTGGACGCCCGAGGAATAATTCTGATTGACTAGATAAACTTTCTTGACCTTGGGCTGGTCTTTGATGAAGCTTGTCAATGCCTCCATTTTCATCGTGGTGTCAGCCTCAAAGCGGAAGTGCCAGTAGCTGCAGCGGCTGCCAGTCAGTTCCGGATCGGTGGCAGAGTGGTTCAGGTAAAGCACTTCTTGCCCTGGGTTGCGCTGGTTGTGCTTTTCGATCGCATCGATAAGCGCCAGCGCCGTCGCTGAACCGGTGCCTTGCGCAACAAACCGGATACCCTGATCTAGTGCACTCTTAAGTGCTGAGACAGTCTCAGACAGACTCAGTTTGTTATCGAAGGCAACGATTTCGAATTTCAGGCCCGCAGCGTTAGATTTGCTGAATTGTTCTGCTAGGAACTGATAGGACCTCAGGAGGTTTGTGCCTACGGAACCCATCAGCCCGGACAACGGTTCGATCACCGCGATTTTCACCACTTGGCCTTTCAGCACAGGCTTCTGGTTTTGCGCGAGTGCTTGTCTTGAAAGACCTAACCCAGCCACTGCCCAGGTCGCGATGCGGGCAAAGTGCCTCCGCGTGAAGGTTGTTGGTGCCATCGGGAAAGTACTCCAAGTGGATAAGTTTCGGTCTGGGTAGACTAACTATCACGGGGTCGGGCGGAACTAGTACTTACCCGAGAACAGTCGCGCAGGTGATCAAGGAGGGCTCCATGTGACTCGCAACGCGGCGCCCTGATGCAACCCTCTAGGCCAACAGTTCTGGCCAAGGGTGCGAATCCCGAAGCTTCAGTAGCCTGCATCGCGGTGGCTCAAGACCCAACGCGACGGCCTAGTGCACTGGGGCGCCGGAGAGCCGTGGCGCCGTCAGCGCGCAAGGCTGGTGAGAGCCCGGTGCCCGAACTCTCCATCTCATCGTGCAGCGCTGATCTTTTGGTGCTGTGTGGCTCGCGAGGCCGAACCTAAACGCTGTCACCGAGAGGCGAGGGCTTCATCGCGCCTGGCTCTTCGCCAACCGGCAGGCCACCCGCAAGGTCCTTGTGCAAGGCGGTCTGGCTAGGCAGGGCGGCAGCGGAGTCAAGGCTGCTTCCGCTGGTCGAATGTGGCCCTGCGACGCAGATGGCCCGTCGCGTGCTACATGCATTTGTGCTCGGGCACTACGGCGGCCCTTGGACGATGGTGGCAGGGTCACATCAACATGGCGTGAGCGGCAAGTGGCCAAGCAGCAATTGGGACGTTTGCCAATCGGCCGCGTGCCGCGGAGTTCGGCAAACTGACGCCCCATGCTCACCAGCGAGCGACTCCAGGGATTCGGCGAGGCCGAACTGCGCGGGCTGACGCAGGGATTGCTGACCCAGACCACCGAGCGCGGCACGAAGTCGTGCTCAGGCGAGCCCAGCCTACGCAAGCCGAGAGCGAGATGCGGATGCAAGTACGGCTCCGAACTCAAGCACATCCGGAGACGTGGGCGAGAAGCTCGAATACATGCCAGATTTGTTCACAGTAGAGCGTCACGCTCGGCGGATGAGCCTGCACGCCACTGTGCTGCAATCGATTCCATGTGATCCCACAACAATGGGGCACCCTCCGCAGGACCATCCTGATCGCGCGTTCAGGACCTCAGGACCTCAGGACCTCAGGACCTCAGGACCCACTTGTTCGATCTCCTCATGGCCCCTACCCTTTGAGAATGTTGAGCCTCGCCAGAACCAGACGTATTTTCAATCTCTTAGAGACGGTCTGCTCGAACCTAAATCCCTCACTTGAGGCCCGATGATCGAACGTCCTCTTCTGCTAAGCTGATGGCACAAACGACTTTTAAGAGCCTTCCGTGAGCGCCTTTGCTGAACCAGATTTGCCACTAAGCGCGCGTGGAAGTCAGCGTCACAAAGACTTGATCGCAGCGGCGCTTCGCGTGTTAGTTCGCGACGGGCATCATGCTGTAACCTTGCGAGCGGTTTCAGTCGAAGCCAATGCAAGTCATGGGGCGATCAACTATTACTTCGGCTCCCGAAGCGCCCTGATGTGCGCACTCGCTGAAGATGTTTGCCGTCGAATTGCAAACAACATTACCCTCGTCACACCTAAGCTCGTGAAGTGCGCGGACGATGCCGATCGGTTCGCGACCGTGCTTGCGGAGCACAACATTAAATATATGGTCAATGACCATGCAATGGGCATGGCGATCACCGAACTTACGCTCGCGGGGTCGCGCGACCTTGAGTTGGGTAGCGTACTTGTGAAATGGGGAAAGATACATGCCCGTCTGATGCGGGATAGCTTTCTGAAACTTGGATCCAGTGATCCAGATTTAGATTACGCCTTTGTGTTGAATTGTGTTAACGGACTTATCATGGCGCAACTCGCGATACCGCGCCGCGACTTCGAGGCACGGATTCTGCAGCCTTCGTTGCTTCGGCTTGTTCGCGCCATCGCGAGCGAAAGGGCAGACTAATGCTCGGTGAAATTTCTTAATTAATACCTGGATCCGTGAGCTCACGAGTGAAAGTGGTTCACCCTGCGGGTGAGGTCGATGCGAGGTAGTTTGGTAAACGCGAGGCAGGCGCGGGGCGTTCATGCTGCTGTTGCAACGCAGTACCCGAGTGAGTCCTTCCCATGCGCCCCTTCATCGTCAAGCAACTCGACTACGACCTGACGCCGGTGGCCGGCCTGGCGCTGGTGGGCCATCATCTGAATCGACTCGCACCTGTGTTCAAGAAACTCGATGGGGCATTGCCTGTGAGAAGTGGCGTTGCCAACAGCGACGTCCTGCGCAGCTACCTGGGCCTGCTGGTGCAAGGCAAGTCGGACTTCGATGCGATCGAGAACTTCCGCGGCGATGCCTTCTTCAAGCAGGCGCTGGGCATCAAGCTGCTGCCCTCCAGCCCGACTCTGCGCCAGCGCATGGACGCCCGCGCGGGCGACCTGTTTGACTTCCTGCCCACGCTGATCGAGACGCTGCTGTGCGGCGTGCGGCGTGCGGCTCGACTATGGTGTCTTGCCCTGCGCTGGCTGGCGCTGGACGTGGACACGTTCACGATGGACAACGGCGACACCGCCAAGGACGGCGTGGGGCGCACCTATACCGGGGTCGATGGCTACTGCCCGCTGGCCGCGTGCCTGGGCTCGCACGGGTTCTGCCTGGAGTTGGCACTGCGCCCGGGCGTGCAGCACTCGGCGTCGGAGACGCAATTCAACTTCGAGCGTGTGATCCCGATGGCGCAACGCCTGAGCGCGGCGGGCCCGAAGGCGCCGATCCTGGCGCGGCTGGACTCTGGCTTCGACTCCGCGGCGCTGATGCGCGAGATCGAGTCGTACAACCGCGCTGGCGTGCCGCAGTTGGACTGCCTGATCAAGTGGAACCCGCGCTCGAGCGACGTGGCGGCGCTGGCCGAGCGGCTTGATGCCGATACCACCACGATCTGGGAGCATCCCCGCGCGGGCAAGCGCGTGACGCTGTGGGAACAGGCGCTGCACATCGAAGGCATCGAGCGGCCGCTGCGCCGCGTGCTGCGCCTGACCGAGCGCACCATCGATGCGCAGGGCCAGTTGTTGATCGAGCCCAAGCTCACGCTGGACGGCTGGAGCACGAGCCTGAGCGCCCAACAGTTCGATGCGAAGGCCATCATCGCGCTGTACGCCGACCACGGCACACACGAGCAGTTCCATTCCGAATTCAAGACCGACCTCGATCTGGAGCGGCTGCCCTCGGGCAAGTTCGATACGAATTACCTGGTGTGCGAGCTCGCGGCGCTGGCCATGAACATCCTGCGCCTGATGGGCCAGGCCGGGCTGCTGGGGCCCGATGCGCCGATGCGCCATGCGGCCAAACGCAGGCGCATCAAAACGGTGATGCAGGAACTCATCTACCGCGCCGGGCGCCTCATCGAGCATGGCCGGCGCGTCATCCTCGGGCTGGGTGCCAATGATCGCGCGGCCAAGGCCTTTGCCCGACTACACGGTGAGTTGTTCGCCGAGTACACATAGGCGCCTGCCATCCCAGCTCACTGCTGACAGAGCCGAAGAATTGCGCACAGGCGCCAGGTTGCGGCGTGGGCCGCGCGCTGCGCCATGGCGGCATATGTGGCGCCACGCGGGCACCGGCCGCGATCAACGGTACACCTGCGCCGCAGTTCGTCGCCGACATGCTCAAGTGGTCCATGTGCGCGTCCAATTCATACGTCAACACTCGTCAGACGGGGCGGGAGGTCACGGATTCAGGAGAACGAAACACTGCACTAGTCGATCCGGATGTCGAGGCGCTTGACCAGTGCGCCGTACACTTGGCGCTCTTCGCTCTGCAGCTTGCGCAATCCGTCGGCGGAGGTGGGATCAGGCTTGGCGCCTTGCACACGCAGCACGTCGACGAACGCCTTGTCCTGCATGGCCTTGTGCACGGCACTCGTCAGTTCGTCCACCTTCGCGGCAGATGTGCCGGCCGGCGCATACAGCGCCTGCCAGAGCCCCATCGACAGGTCGACGCCCAGCTCCTTAAGCGTGGGAATCTGCGGCAACAGGTCCAGGCGCGTGGCCGTTGCACTCGCCAGGATCCTGGCCCGGCCATCCTTGGATGCGGCGTCGGCGGCGCCCGCAGGGACGAACATCATGTCCACCTGTTTGCTGAGCACGGCTTGCACGGCGGGTGCCTGGCCCGAAAAAGGCACGTGGAGCAGTTCAAGACCCAAGGCCGTTGCCAGCCGTTCCATGGCGAGATGGACGATGCTGCCCACGCCCCAGCTGGCATAGCTGATTGCGCCGGGCCGGCTCTTGGCCAGCCGGGTTAAATCCGCGACATTACGGATCTGGTCCAGTGATTGGCCCACTGTCAGCACGATGGGAATATGGGAGACCAAACTCACCGGGCGCAAATCGGTTTCGGGGTTGTAAGGCAGTTTGCGGTAAATGAACTGAATAATCGACTGTGTATCGACGATGCCCAGAAGCAAGGTGTTGCCGTCAGGTGCCGACCGAGCGACATAACCGGCACCGATGCTGCCGCCCGCACCAGGCCGGTTTTCCACAATTACATTTTGGTGCACCAGGTCGCCCAGTGGCTTAGCCAAGGCTCGTGCTAATACATCATTAACCCCGCCCGCGTTAAAAGGCGAAACGATCTTGAGCGCTTGGTTGGCCCCCGCCAAGGTCCAGGGTGTGGCGCTCATGCAGCCGACGGCCGATGCGCATGCCGTTTTGAGAGCGGTTCTCCGGGAGATGGACATAAAATTCCTAAAAGAGAATAGAGGTTGATAATCGCATCACTGCATGCGAGAAGCATGCAAGCCGGCACCCGTAAACTTGCACGGTAGCTTGCATAAAAGCCCAGTCCCCGGCGCGCGTCTGAACCAACAAAAAGCGCCCCGGCGGGCACTCGAGTCGACATTGGTGAGGTTGAGAAACACGAGTCAATCCAGCAGACCGAGCGAGATCAGCTCTCGAGCAGGGGGCGATCTATCGCAAGCTCCCGGTGGATCCGCTGAAGGACTTCAAGCGAATCTCAAGGATGGCTAAGGCGAGCAGGCGCTGTAGTTCTTCGGCGAGCTGTACGACGTCGAGCGTGAGGTGGTTGTACAGGCCTTTCAGCCGGAGGCCAACACGGTTGTTTTTCTTGGGCGCACGACAGACCGCTCTGACCGTTTCGTCGAGGTCCTGTGACGTGAACTGCCTCGACCGCTTGGTTCCTGGCAAAGCCTTGGTGGAGTAGGGCGCCTGCCCCTGATTCGTGCGCGAGGGCGTATTGGACTTCCTTCTGTCGTCACGCTGCGCCTGGATCGCCAGCGCAGCCTGCAAAGCGTGGCTCAGGCGCTTGTTCTTGACGATGGCAGCGGTGTCGACCTGTGGCAATCGGTCATAGCGCTCGTAGACCAGTGACTCCCCCGGCCCGCAGCTCGATGCGCCCATCCGGGTACTCGTAGAGATCGATGTACCGATGGATCAACTTGCGGTTGGCCGGCGAGTCCTTAAGCAGATAGATCACCCGGTCGTGTTGCAGCGTGAGCGACAGCGACACCCACCTTGCGCTGAAGCCGCCAATCGACTTGATATATCTGACCTTATTGAGAGCTTTTCTACGAGCGCAGGAAACCCATTGACGCGTCCGAAGCAACGCTTCCTTCAGTTGAACTAATGTTCATTTTTGTCTCCTTATGCTCTTTAGACCCTTTAGGCAGGGCGAGCTTCGCCCGAGCCAGAAGATCAGCCTCTGGCTCAAGCTATGCGTGAATGAGTAGGTTGAAGGGTTAGCGACCGGCCCAGGCTGCCTGCCGCTTCTGCACCGATTCGGCCGATTCGCCGACAAGATCCGCATAGACCCGAGGTGCGGTCGCGCCTTCGGTATTGATGATCAGCACGCAGGACTTCGCATCGAGCCCGACTTGCGCAGACAGGTCGGGATTGCTGCGCAGCACTTGCAGCGCGGCAAGGCCCGCGGTTCCAGATTCTCCAGCCACGATGGGAACATCCTTGTCGTCTCCGTTGGCCAGAATTCGCATGGCCTCGACGGCTTGGCCGTCCTCGATGGTCATGAAGTGATCAACACTGCGTTCCAGGAACTTCCATGCCAGCGGCGACGTTTCTCCACAGGCCAGTCCCGCCATTACCGAATCGACAGAGCCGGTCGCTTTGGCTGCGCGTCCCTGGATCGCACTTTGCAGCAGGCAGTCCGCCTGCGCCGGCTCGACCACGATGAAGCTCGGGCGGTGTTCGCCCTGGTATTCCCACAGATAGCTCACCAACCCGGCAGCCATGCCGCCAACCCCGCCTTGCAGGAAAACATGGGTGAAAGCGCCAGACTGGCTCGGCTGCGCGCCAGTCTGCTCGACGATTTCTGCAGCGATGGCGCTATAGCCCTGCATCACATCGCGTGGAATATCCTCGTAGCCCTCGTAGGATGTATCGGAGACGACCTGCCAGCCATTGGTTGTGGCCAAGTGCGCAGCCTCTTCCACGGATTGGTCGTAGTTGCCCTTGGTGCGCACGATCTGCGCTCCATAGACTGCGATCGCCTGCTCTCGTTCCTCGCTCACATTCGCATGGAGGACGATCACACAACGGCAGCCCATGGTCTGCGCTGCCGCGGCAAGGCCTTTGCCGTGATTGCCATCTGTCGCGCTGATCACCGTAAAGGCTTCCAGCAACGATCTGTAGCCACCCTTGAAAAGCAGCTTGGGATCCAGGTTGTGATTCGGCCACAGGCGAAGGATCAGCCGGGCCAAAGCAATCGGCGCCCCAAGCGCCTTGAAACTCCCGAGATCGGATCGGACGGACTCATCCTTCAGATAAAGCTTTCCGATCCCGAGGCTGCGAGCCAGGCCATTGAGCTCGTACAACGGAGTAGGGCCCGGATTCAAACTGTCCCAGGCCGATATCCAGTCGCGGCTCTCCTCGGCCTTGGCGATGGACATCACCGACTGGAGTTCACTAGGATACGCGCTGCGCGTGGCGCGCTCATTGGTAATCAGCATGCTTGGATTCCGTTGGTTGTTTTCCGCCCCCTTGGCTCGGACGCCGGGAGTCCACGAATCCTAGAAGCGCTTCTGGTGTTGCTTGGCGCGATCTGGAGCGTAAAAACAGGAGAACGAATCAAATCCGTGGGGAACAATGGAGGGCTGTTGCGTTCGCGAGCGCTCCTCGCCCTGATCATGCGGATAATGGACGACATGCACCTCGATAACTACGACGTGAAGATCTTGGGTTTGCTCCAGAGGGACAGCAAGATCTCACAGCGCGAACTGTCGGAGGCCGTCAATCTGTCTCCATCCGCGGTCAATCGTCGGATAGCAGCTCTCGAATCTGCGGGGGTGATCGCCGGCACCGTATGTATCGTTGATCCGTCGTCCGTCGGACATCCAATCACGATCGTCGTTGAAGTCAAGCTCGAGAGCGAGAGGCTTGATTTACTCGACGAGGTGAAGACACGTTTTGCCGCCTGTCCGCAGGTGCAGCAGGTTTACTACGTCACGGGGGAGTTCGACTTCGTGCTCGTGATGGTCGTCAAGGACATGACGGAATACGAACAACTCACTCGCGACCTTTTCTTCAGCTCGGGGAACGTCAAGGGGTTTAGGACCTATGTCGCCATGCAGCGTGTCAAGGTCACACTGAACGTTCCCCTCGCCGAAAAGTGACAGGAATAGGGCACTGAGCCGCTTCTAAAGCGGGCATGCCACTTCAGGACGGTGCCAAGCACCATCCGTGCAAAAAACCGTCTCACAACGCGTCGATCCTCCGCAACCACAAGGGGGAACGGTGATTTTCTTCGCCCTGTGCGCACCAGAATTCTCCTCACCGATGGCGGCGATGGGCGTGAAACCTACTTCATCACACCGGGGGCCACAAAGTTCAGCAGACTGACCATATAGAGGAGCAAGCTCATGAGCATCAATCGCCGCCAAATTTTGAAGGGTGTGGCAGGAACCGGGGGTGTGGCCATTGCACCGTCGTTCTTCGCATTGCCGGCGCTGGCCCAGAGTCTCAAGGGCACCGGCGAGGTCGTCGTGTACGACGGCGGTGGATCTTGGGGAGAGGCCAAGCGAGTGGCGCTTTTCGACCCCTTCGAGAAGGAGACCGGGATCAAGGTCATTGCGCAACCGCGTACTGATCTAGGCGCTGTTCGCGCAAGCGCGTTGGCTGGCTCCCCGCGATACGACGTAACCATCTTGACGGGCGGCAATACCACGGCCTTCGAGCGGGAGAACCTGCTGGTTCCGATTGACTACGGATACTTCAACAAGTCCGATCTGGACGCTTTCAACCCTGTTCCGACAGGGAAGTTTACCGTCCCGCACATCATCTATTCACTGCTGATTGCCTACGATCCCGCGAAGTTCGGAAGCCACTCAATCTCTTCTTGGGCCGATGTCTGGGACACGAAGAAGTTTCCGGGCGGCCGCACCCTGTGTACGGGGACACGCGGGCCGGACGGTGCTGTCTTCGAGGCGGCTCTGCTGGCAGACGGCGTGGACCCCGCCAAGATCTATCCGATCGATTGGGATCGCGCATTCAAGAGCCTTTCCCGCATCAAGCCTGAGATCGTGAAATGGTGGAACAGCGGTGCCGAGGGCCCTCAGCTGCTGATCGACAAGCAGGTGACCGCCGGCAGCGGATGGAATGGGCGAATCTACGCTGCAAACGAGAAGAGTCAAAAGATAGGCTTCACCTGGAACCAAGGCATCCTGCAATACGACAGCTGGGTGGTGCTCAAGGGTTCCAAGAACGTCGACAACGCGAACAAGCTGCTCGCTTTCATGTCGCGGGCGGAGGTGCAGGCAAACTTCTCCAAGCACATTCTGTACGCACCCCCGAACTCACGCGCCTACGACTTCATCCCTGCGGAACGCGCAAAGATGCTGCCGACGTACGCCGAATTCAAAAAGCAGCAGATCGTTCAGGACTACGCCTTCTGGAACGCGCTGGGCAAGAACGGTCGCCCTAACAACCTCACCGCGGTTGCGGAATGGGAACGGTGGCTGGTCGGCGCGCGCTGAACGGCCCATCTGGCGCATCGAATCGTCGGTTGCACACGGCTCTAGAGCCATTCGGAAGTTCTCATGAAGCTTGGTTGGAAGAGCGCACGCAATAGCCGTGCGCCAATGATCCTGCTCTTGGTCGTGCCGGCATTGGCGATATTCGCGGCGGGATATCTCTTCCCAGTAGCCCAACTGGTACTCAAGAGCTTTCGCAACGAGAGCACTTGGTCGCTGCTGCACTACCAGGAGATCGCCAGTTCAGGGGTTTTTGCCTGGGTCCTGTTTCAGACGCTGCTGCTAGCGGTCGTGGTGACGCTGGCCTGCCTGATCCTGGCCTATCCGCTCGCATATTCAATCTCTCGGTGCCCTCCATGGCTGGCAAGCCTCCTGTTGGTGCTGGTCACTCTCCCGTACCTGACCAGCATCTTGATCCGGACATACGCGTGGACCGTCCTGTTGAGTCCGGCAGGCCTGATCAACCAGTTGCTGCTGTACCTAGGGATCGTTTCGGAACCGCTGCGCCTGGTCTTCAACAAGATCGGCGTGTATATCGGGATGATCCAGGTGCAACTGCCACTGATGGTGTTTCCGCTGTATGCCGCACTCGCTCGTATCGACCGAAAGCTGAGCGTCGCCGCACAAAGCTTGGGAAGTTCGCCGGCAGATGCGTTCCTGCGCATCACGCTCCCCAGTTCCATGCCCGGTATTGTCAGCGGCTGCACCCTCGTGTTTCTCTCCTGCCTCGGCTTCTACATCACGCCCGCACTTCTTGGCGGTCCGAACGATTACATGATTGCGCAAGGCATCACCATCCGGGTCCTGACCCTTGGTGATTTCGAGGCCGCTGCCGCCCAGGCGACAGTCTTGCTCGCCATGGTTGCAACGGTCTTCGTGATATTCCGCACGAAGGTTGCGGCAGAGCTGGAGGACGAATCCCAGTCCAGCCAATCGGCGAAGAAGGTTCGAGATCTTTCCGCAACTACGCGTATGCCTGCACCTCTTGAAAAGGGGCTTCAACGCGCGCTTGAGGTGATCTCTTCGGTTCGCTCACCGCTGCTCGTGCTGCTGTCCGCATTCACGCTGGCCCTCCTAGTCCTTCCGTTTGTGGTGGTGATCCCGCTTGCGTTCAGCGACGCCGCCTACTTGAGCTTTCCTCCGCCCGGCTACTCGCTGCGCTGGTTCACCAAGTTCTTTAGCAACTCGCAATGGCTGAGCGCGCTTTCGTTCAGCGGCCGCACGGCGCTTCTGGCCTCGCTTCTGGCCATCACGATCGGCATACCCATCGCCTTTGCGCTCGTACGCTTTCGGTTCGTTGGTCGGGTGCCCCTCTATCTTCTGCTGATTTCTCCGATGATCGTTCCCCATGTGGTCATGGCGGTGGCCTTCTTCTTCAGTTTTGCAAAGACCCCGCTCATCGGCACGGCGACTGCATTCGTGCTCGCCTACACCATCATCGCAACTCCATACGTGGTCGTCATCCTGATCGCAGGCCTCAAGAAGTTCGATCGGAGTCTGGAACAGGCCGCGATAAGCCTCGGCGGGCATCCTCTCACTGCGCTGCGTACCGTGACGCTCCCGCTGCTGCTTCCCTCGCTGGCTAGCGCGCTCGTATTCGCGTTCATCACGGGATTCGACGACGTGGTCTACGGCCTGTTTGTGAGCGGCCCGTCCGCAACGCCCCTGCCGATCCGCATGTGGGACGACATCCGCCTGGAAATCAGTCCGCAGATCGCCGTCGTAGCGGTGCTCTTTCTAGCGAGCCTGGCGGCGCTCGTCGCGGTCAAGACGTTTGCGTCAGCGGCGCTCCACCATCGCTCGCACTTGAAGGACATCTGAACATGAGCAGCATTGGACCCCTTGCTTTCTCCGTCGAGGAGTACCGCCGTCGCCTCTGCATGGTGCAAGACGTGATGCGCGCTCGTCATCTTGACTGGGCGATCCTTGACGAGCCCGAGACCATGGGCTGGGTCTCCGGCTACGCCGTCGGAGAGAACCTGTGGCGCGCGTGCCTCGTCCCGGTGGTCGGTGCCCCCTTTCTCTTGATCCGAAAACTCGACGTGGCGCCTGCACGTGCGAAGAGCTGGCTGCAAGACATCGTTGCCTTCTCTGACTGGGAGGAGCCTGTCTCGGTTTTGGCCGCTGCGCTGAGGTCCCGTGGAGCACATGCGCGAATCGGTGTCGACTTCCAGTCCCACTCCTTCACCCGTCAGCGGCAGGACCTCCTCGCGTACGCCCTTCCTCAATCGAGTTTCTGCGACCTGGAACGGGCGGTCTGGGACGCGCGTCGATGCAAATCGGACGAGGAGGTTGAACACCTTCGCGCGGCTGCGAGCCTGCTGGATCGCGCAGTCTTGAAAGTGGTCGATGCCATTCGGCCAGATGCCTCTCAGCGACATGTCGCAGGCGTGGCCGCTGCCGAGTATTACCGGCTAGGGTTCGACGATGGTTTCGTCGGCTACGTGACGGCTGGTTCCGACTGGGATTGTCTGCATAGCTCGCTGCGTGACGAGCCGATCGGAGACGGTGCGCTGGTTCACGTCGAGCTGCTGCCGAAGCTCAAGGGCTACTCTGTCCGGATCATGCGCACCGTGGCTGTGGGGCAAGCTACCGAAGACCAAAAGTCAGCGTATGCGACGCTCTGCGCGCTCCAGGATGAGCAGTTCAGAGCCATGCGCCCCGGCGCAATAGCAGCCGATGTCGACGCCATCGTGCGGCAGGGCGTGTTATCGGCGGGCCTGAGACCCGACTATGAAAACATCACGGGTTACACCTTGGGCTTTTCGGCACCCTCGTCCCAGCGCGTCAGCGATCTCTATAGGTCTTTTGTACCGACGGCCACTTGGCGACTTGAGAAAGGCATGGTGTTCCACATGTACACCTCCGCTCGAGGCCTGGCCGTCAGCGAGACTGTCCTGGTGACTGAATCCGGCGCCGAGCGATTGACTCGTACGCCCCGCAAGATTTTCGAAACTGGGGTGAAAGCATGATGACTGGCCGCATGGAATCGGTTCGCGACATTCCCGAGGCCCCAGTGGGAAGGCGAAGCGCTGGGGTCAGCGTTGCGAATGTCTCGAAGTCGTATGGAGCGTTCAAAGCGCTCGACGACGTCTCACTCACTGTCGAACCGGGGGAGTTCGTCGCGCTTCTGGGGCCCAGTGGTTCCGGCAAGTCGACCCTGCTCATGATGATCGCCGGTTTCGAAACACCGAGCTCAGGCGACCTTCTGGTGAAAGGTATACGCGTCAACGACCAGCCTGCATACAAACGCGGCTTCGGAGTGGTCTTCCAGCGCTATGCCCTGTTTCCACACATGACGGTCGCTGAAAATGTGGCGTACCCTCTCTTCCGTCGCGGATTGAGGGGCAAGGAGGTTGAGGCAGAGGTCGCCAAGGCGTTGGACCTGGTGGCACTTGGGACCTTGAGGAACAGGCTTCCAGCCCAACTGTCTGGTGGACAGCAGCAGCGGGTGGCTCTCGCGCGCGCCCTGGTATTCAAGCCGCCCCTCTTGCTCATGGATGAGCCCTTGGGAGCGCTGGACCGCAAGTTGCGCCAGCAATTGCAGCTGGAGATCAAGCAGATCCACAGGCAGATCGGGAGCACGATCATTTTCGTGACCCATGACCAGGAAGAAGCGCTGTCGATGGCAGACCGGGTCGCGGTTCTCGAAGGAGGCCGCTTGCAGCAGTTTGGATCGCCTCGAGATCTTTATGAGAGCCCCGCGAGCGCGTTCGTGGCGGATTTCATCGGGGAAACCAGCTTCCTGCCCGTGGTGTTGTCGCCGGCTGGAACGGAAATCAACGCAGAAATCGCCTCTCTGCGAATTCGCAGGTCGATACCCGTTGAACGGGTCCTCACCCGTTCAACCTCTGGCCGCCTTGCAATTCGCCCGGAGAACGTGCAGCTGCGACTGTCGGAGGATGGTTCTGCTCGCGTTGTTGAATCCGCGTACGCCGGGACGACCCAGGTGGTGCTCGTTGAGGTCGGTGACGTTCGGCTTCTCTCTCGCTCGCAGATGACACCTGACAGGCAGTTGTTTCATGCCGGCCAGCGCGTTGAAGTCGATCTCGACACGGCGCACGCGATGGTCTATCCGATCGAATAGGGGCTGACCTGATATGCATCATCCCAACCACTCCACTCGAGAATCGGCGATCTCAGCGGCGCTAGAAACGTTCGACTCGGGCCGATTCCTCGCCGACTTGAATCGCCGTGTCTCGTACCGCACCGAAAGCCAGGTCGAAAGCAGCGCCTCGCAACTTCATGCGTACCTACGGGACGAGATCGCGCCGACTCTCGGTCGCCTTGGCTTCACATTCCGGATCGTCACCAACCCGGCGGGTGTCGACGCTCCAATTCTTCTGGCAGAACGGATCGAAGAGGAGGGCCTGCCGACGGTCGTCACTTATGCGCACGGAGACGTTGTCCGTGGCTATGACGATCAATGGCGAAAGGGTCTCGAGCCATGGAAGGTGGTCGTTGAAGGAGATCGCTGGTATGGACGCGGCACCGCTGACAACAAGGGGCAGCATTCGATCAACATCGCCGCGCTTGAATCGGTGATCGCGGCCCGAAGCGGACGGATCGGTTGCAACATCAAGCTGATATTCGAAACCGGCGAGGAGATCGACTCGCCCGGGCTCGGTGCCCTTTGCGCAGCCGAGAAGGACTTTCTGGCGGGGGATCTCTTCCTGGCGTCCGACGGACCCCGCGTTGCCGCGGACAGGCCGACCGTTTTTCTCGGCTCGCGCGGCGAGCTCAACTTCCAGCTCGAGGTCGATCTTCGGGACGGCGCACATCACTCCGGCAACTGGGGAGGCGCGCTACGCAACCCCGCCGTCGTTCTGTCGCATGCGATTGCGACGCTCATCGACAAGGATGGCCGCATTCTTGTGAAAGGGCTCCTTCCTCCGCCCCTCTCTCCCGCTGTACGCGCCGCAATTTCGGATCTCGCGCTCGGAAGCGACGAGCATGCCCCCGCGGTAGATCCATCTTGGGGCGAGCCTGGGTTGACCCCCGCCGAAAGGGTCTGGGCATGGAACGCGTTGGAGGTGATCGCGTTCAAGGCGGGCAACCCTGACGCACCCGTCGGTGCGATCCCACCAACGGCACGGGCGCACTGCCAATTGAGGTACGTCGTCGGCACGGACTGGGAAAACGCGCACCGGTACCTCGAAGAGCACTTCGCCGCCAATGGGATCTCCTCCGTGAAGGTAACAGTGCAGCCCGCCGGAACCGCAACTCGCCTTGATCTGAATGATCCCTGGGTCGAATGGACACTTCGCTCCATCGAAGCGACCACGGGGAAGAAGCCTGCCCTGCTGCCGAATATTGGCGGCACCGTTCCCAATGCGATCTTCGCTGAAACCCTTGGCCTGCCTACAGTTTGGGTTCCCCATTCCTATGCCGCGTGCTCGCAGCACGCGCCGAATGAACACCTATTGGGCTCGGTGGCGCGTGAGGCCTTGGCCGTGATGGCCGGAATTTGGTGGGATCTTGGAGACGATGGGGCCGACGTCGCCGCATCGCGCAAATGCCGATCCGCAGCCTAGGTTCCAGTGTCCGCTGTTCTAGGGCCCGGTAGCAGCCGGTTAATCTGGACCGAATGGGCCGTGTTTCGTGTCCCGCTCAATGGCTGAATAGATCCATCGGCGTCACGGGCTCTTGCGACGATGCTCATCGGGCCGGGCGTTCGCGGCAGCGGAAGCGTCGCCGCGAACTGCTGCCATTCGAATTCTCGGCGGGGCCGGACTTCGGCCTCTTGCCACGTTGCCCCGCCATCAGCGCTGAGCGCCACGCCACCGATGCCGTTGTTGCTCCAGGCCCAGCCCTTGACTTCCACATCATCTGTGGAGATGGTGTCGTCGGGTGCCGGATGGGTGATCATCGAATTGGGTTCGACGGCCCACACCGGCTCTCGAATGACTTTGCCTTCATGCTCGCTGTCGCGGTTGTACCAATCGGTCGTGAAGGGGGAGTTCGCACGCCTGCCTTGGACCGACAGCCGGCAGAGCCACTTCGTCATGTTGGTGCCGAACCAGCCTGGCACGATCAGGCGAACCGGGCCGCCCCGCTCGCGGGTCAGGGGTGCGCCATTCATCTCGTAAGCAACGAGCACCTCATGCGATAGCGCTTTCGAAATCGGCAGATCCTTGCGATACCGATTCATGCTGCGGCCGCCGAACTCGCCGCTGTCGAGGCCGTCCGACCAGACATGAGTGGCACCCGGCTCGAGCTGCGCTTGCTCGAGCAGCGCAGCCAGCGGCACACCCGTCCACCGGACGTTGCCTACTCGCCAGAGATTGCCGTCGGCCGGCACCAGGGGGCTGCCAAAGCACTCGTGGAAGGCCGTGACGGTGACAGAAGGCAGCTGCCTGAGACCGTCCAGCCCGATCGAGAAAGGCCTTCGGACGAGCCCGTCCACCTGCAGTCGCCAGCGCTTGGCGTCGACTTCGACGGAACCCATGTGGATGGTTTCGAAGAGCTGCGCATCGGATGTGATGAAGTCACGCAGTCCCGCCGGGACGGGGGGCGGCTTCAGATGGAATCCTGGAGACCGGCCAATGACGACCGAGCGCTCCGCTCCTTCAGGCAGCGGTGGCAGGAACGCGGAGCTATTCATCCAGAACCCTAGCGGTCATCTCATCGTCGAGCAGCCGCGGAAACTTCGGATCGGACGGCCCCGACCACGCGACCGGCTCGTGGCGGCGGCGTTCAACACCGAGCGAGAAGACGTCGAATCGATTGTAGTAGCCCACCACGTCATGGAACTGCTTTGGCTCGATGCACTTGTTCAGGTCGAACTCGGCATAGGCGATCCCTTCTTCGTTCTGGAGCGTGTCGCCGATCTGCGTGCCGGTAGGGTCCACGAACATCGACGCGGCGCGCGAGGTGCCGTCGACCACTTCCGCCACCGCCGGATCGCGGTCTACCAGGAAGTCACGCATCTTCGTGTCCATGAAGCTCGCGCAGATGATTCCGAACGCCTTGGCTTCGAACGAATGGGCGGACGCCCGAATGCGGTTTGCCGCAACGTTGTCGAAGTTTCCACCGCCCGACGGCTTGCGCGTGGGCCACATCGGCGGCCAGCTGGAGATATGAATCTGCTCTGCCTGCGCCATGAGCGAAAAGCGCGCGAGCGGGTTGGTGTTCTCGCCGCAGATCAAGCCACCGATGCGCCCGAAGCGGGTCTCGGCGACGCGAAGCCCCTGTCCGTCTCCGGCCGCCCAGACCAGCTTCTCGTAGAAGGTCGGCACCAGCTTGCGATGGTGGTTGAGCAACTCGCCCGTCTCGCCGATCAGGATGTTCGAGTTCCAGATGCAGCCGGCGCTGGCGGTGCTGCGTTCGCTGATGCCCATCGACACGCACACCCCAAAGCGCTTGGCGGCCGCGGCAATCAAGGCCACCTCGGGACCCGGCAGGTAGACGCTGTTCTCGACCATTGCCTCGAACAGATCGTGGTTGTAGATCGGCGCCCACAGCGCCGCCCACACGGGGAATGCCGGAATATAGGTTTCTGGGAACGCAATCACCTGTGCGCCATTGAGGGCTGCCTCCTTGATGATCGAAACCGCCTTCTCGGTCGTGGCGGTCTTGTCGAGCAGCACCGGCGCTGCGTGGGCGGCGGCAACCTTCACCCGGGGCAATGAACTCATGTCAGGTACTCGCTATGCGTTGCAGAGGCGTACAGGATAGCTGCCAGTATGGCTGAGCAGATACTCACAAAAGCGCAACGAGAGGTGCAGTTTTACAGGCTCCACTTTCCATGCAGGATCTGCGCACAGAGGCTTGCGAATTTCCCGGCAGCCATTTGCACAGAACATGCTCACCATCGCCATGTCACGGACCTGCTCCGTTCAACCAGCCTGGAGGGCCCATGGACCCATCACACGAGTACGTTCGCCTTTCCCGCACCGGCCCCTGCGCATGCGGCAGCGCCCATGGTGACGATGAAGAGTGCCTTGCGGAGAAGCCTGCGAATGCCGACGATGCGCTGGCCGGCGCCATGGCCCAGGGCATGCTGCACGGCCTCTTTCCCGAGCGCAGCCTGCGCCGAGCCTTCGTCAAGACACTGGGTCGGGCGGGGGCGCTGACCGCACTCACGGCCCTTACGCCTCTGACCCAGCTCGCCGCCGTTGCGCAGGAACGCAAGGGCACGCCGGAGAAAAAGCGGCTCGCTGTCGGCTTCCTGCCCATCACATGCGCGACGCCGCTGATCTATGCGGAGCAACTCGGACTTTTCCCGCGCGAGGGCCTGGAACTCAGCCTGCAGAAAATCGCCGGAATCGCGCTGATTCGCGACAAGATGGTCAACGGCGAACTGGACATCTCCCAGCAGGTGATGCCCGTTGCGCTGGCCATGTCCGCCGGCATCGGCGGCGCTCCCATTCCCACCCGTGTGATGACGGTGCTCAACCAGAATGGCAATTCGCTGGTCCTTGCGATGAAGCACAAGGACAACCGTGACCCGAAGAACTGGAAGGGTTTCCGGTTCGCCGTGCCGTTCGAGCAATCCCATCAGATGCTCCAGCTGCGCCACTACCTGGCATCGGCAGGGCTGGACCCGGAGCGGGACGTGTCCTACCGCGTCGTTCCTCCTTCCGAATACGTCTCCAACCTTCGCGTGGGCAACATCGACGGTTTCTTCGGCGGCGAGCCGGGCGGCCAACGGGCCGTGTACGAAGGCGCGGGTTTCATTCACCTGGTCTCGAGCGAGATCTGGCCGGAGCATCCTTGCTGTTCGGTCACAGCGACCGAGGCCTGGATCAAGGCCCATCCGAACAGCTTCATGGCCGCCTACCGCGCGATCATCGCAGCGAGCCTGCATGTGTCCGAGCCTGCCAATCGCACGGGGATGGCCAAGATCCTTTCCCAGCCCCAGTATCTCAACCAACCCGAAACCGTCGTGGACCAGGTCCTGACCGGCAGGTATGCCGATGGACTCGGCAACGTGAAGACCCTGCCGCGCCGCATCGACTTCCAGCCCTTTCCTCACTACTCGAGCGCGGTATGGCTGCTGACCCAGATGCGCAGATGGAACATGATCAAGGAAGACCTGGACTACAAGGGTCTCGCACGCCAGGTGATGCTGGCCACCGATGCAAAGCGCCTCATCGAGGAGCGCGGCGGCAGGGCACCCGAGATCGGATTCCGCAAGGAAACCATTCTGGGCAAGAGCTTCGACTCCGACCGCCCCGTCGAATATCTGAAGTCGCTGGGTAGGGCGTGATCATGCAGAGCTCGATCTCGACCTCACGCTCCTGGCTGGCTACCGTGGCGATCGGCTTGCTGCTTCTGGCGGTCTGGCAGGCTCTCGCCTCCACTGGGGGCGGCAGTGCGCCGGCAGAGATTTCGGACTACGACAGGCTGATGGGCAAGAGCCCTGGTGCATCCGTGGAGCGCTCGGCCATTCCGACGCCGATTGACGTGTTCAAGCGTGCTGTTGAACTGTTCGCGGATCCATTCCGCCGCAATGGCGAGAACGACCTGGGCATTGCCTGGCACTTGCTCGATTCGCTCAGGCGCGTGTTCAGCGGCTACGCCCTGGCCGTGCTGGTCGGAGTTCCCTTGGGCTTCTTGCTGGGGTTGGTTCCATGGCTGGGCCAGGCGCTGAATCCTTTTATCCAGTTGCTGCGGCCTGTCTCGCCCATGGCCTGGATGCCGCTCGCGCTCTACACGCTGAAGGACAGCGGCGCCTCGGCGATCTTCATCATCTTTATCTGTTCGATCTGGCCCATCCTGCTCAACACCCTCTACAGCACCGCGAGCGTGCGCCAGGACTGGACCAATGTCGGTCGCGTCATCGGACTCACACCACTGGAACGCGCTCGCAAGATCGTCTTTCCGGCAGCAGTTCCCATGATCCTCACGGGCATGCGCATCTCGATCGGTATCGCCTGGCTGGTGATCGTGGCGGCGGAGATGGTGGTGGGCCAGAGCGGGATCGGCTTCTTCGTGTGGAACGAATGGAACAACTTGCAGATCTCCAGCATCATCGTCGCCATCGTGATGATCGGCATCGTCGGCCTGGTGCTCGACCAGTTGCTGGGCGCATTGATGAAGCAGCTGAGCTTTCGCGAATGAAAGGTCAGACGATGTTGCGGCCAACTTTCTCCACTGCCCTGATGGCCTCGAGCGCGACGCCTGGGTTCCTGCGGGTTTGCGGTGTGCGGCAGACCTTCAGCACGCCCAATGGCGAATTTCCCGCGCTCAGCGAGATCAACCTCGAGATCCGCAGAGGCGAGTTCGTTGCACTGATCGGCCATTCCGGTTGCGGCAAATCCACGCTGCTCAATCTTCTCGCCGGCCTGGCATCCCCGACCGCTGGCACCGTCTCGTGCGATGGGGAGGTCATCCGTGGGCCGGGACCTCGGCGGGCGATGGTATTCCAGAACCATTCTCTCTTGCCGTGGCTTAGCTGCTTCGACAACGTGCGCATGGCCGTGTGCAGCGTGTTTCGTGCCGAGTCTGCTTCCGCGGTCGATCACCGCACCGAAGCGGCGCTTGCGATGGTCGGCCTGGCTCATGCCGCGCACAAGAAGCCTAGCGAGATCTCCGGCGGCATGAAGCAGCGCGTCGGCATCGCCAGAGCGCTGTCCATGGAACCTCAGGTCCTGCTGATGGACGAGCCATTCGGCGCGCTCGACGCACTCACGCGCGCCAAGTTGCAAGACGAACTGCTCGGCATCGTCGAGAAAACCGAAAGCACCGTCGTCATGGTCACGCATGACGTGGACGAAGCAGTGCTCCTTGCGGACCGCATCGTCATGATGACCAATGGTCCGGCGGCACGCATCGGGGAGATCCTGGACGTCCCGATCGAACGCCCACGCGACCGCGTCAGCCTGGCCACCGACCCCACCTATGCGGAGTGCAGGCGCGCACTGATGGACTTCTTGTACCGACGCCAGGCGCATGTCGAGCAGCCTACAGGCTGAGTTCACCCCGGGATTCCCCATCCCGAGTCACTGCGCTCGGACCAAGAAGCTGCCACGCTCGGCCGCGCGTTCCCTTGTATTGCGCATCTCCATGTGGAATGCTATCTAGTAACCACTGGCCGATCGGCCAAAGGAGGAAAGATTGCACGCCACGATGCACAAGAAGGCCGCATGACGACCAAGAAGTTACCTCTCACCAATCTCAATTGGGACGATGTGCGCCTGTTCCTGCATATCAACCGCACCGGCAGCCTGTCCCAGGCGGCTAGACAGCTCCACATCGATCACTCCACGGTCAGCCGCCGGCTGTCACAGTTGGAGCTGTGTTTGGGCGGTCCCCTGTTCGAACGTCGCCGCGCCGGACTCAAGCCCACCGAGCTGGCGCATCGTCTCGCCCTCCAGGCCGAGAACATGGAGCGCGCGATCCTGTCGCTGCAGGAGGAACTCGGCGGAACCGACAGAGAGCCGTCGGGCAGCGTGCGCATCGCGATGATGGAGGGGATCGGTACCACATTCGTGGCTCGCCACCTCGCCTCACTGCTGCGCAAGTACGCCAAGCTGCGGGTGGAACTGGTGACTTCCTCTTCGATCGTCAATGTGAGCCGCAGAGAAGCCGACGTCTTCGTCAGCTTTTTCAAACCGATCGGACAAGGATTGGCATGCGAGACAGCGGGCTCGTTCGCGCTGTACCTGTATGCCTCGCCGAGCTATCTCGAGAACCACGGAAAGCCCGCGGATCTGTCCGACCTTCCGAAACATCAGTTCGTGGGATATCTGGACGACCTGATCCAGCTCGACGCCGTACGCTGGCTCGACGAGGTGATCACAAGACCGAACATGAGCTTCCAATCCAACAGCATGCTGGCGCAGATGGCCGCCGCAGCCTCTGGGCTGGGCCTGGTGTTGCTTCCCAAGTTCTCCGTAGTGAAAGAGGACACGCTGGTGCCGGTGCTCGCCGATACGGCAAGGGTGATGCGAACGCTCTGGGTGAGCGTGCACCATGACCTCCAATACTCGGCCCGGATCCGAGCCGTCACCGAGCATCTTCGGCGGCTGTTCGAGTCAAAGCAAGAATGGCTCAACGGCCCCCCGGACGCTGATCCGCGCGGCTAGTGTGGTGAGTTCGAGGCTCGCTAGCAAGAGCGTTCTTCGTTGCGAGGATGTCATCGGCAAACGCTGCGGTGGCGCCAATGCAGATCCCCGATGACGGCGCCCGCGGCAGCGTCAGGCTGATCCTCGTGCCTGGCAGGTGGCGCCAGCGCGAACCAAGCGCTTTCCTTCGAGAACACGACGATCAATGACTACGCCTGGGTTGGGCGCAGCCACGGCCGTCGCGATTTCAGCGTTCTACTACGCAGAATGCTTGACGTTATTCTAGAATTGTTCTAGACTTTCGGCCATCGACACAGGAGAGACATGGGCATGAAGCGATACCAGCTGTTCATCAACAACGAATGGATCGACCCGGCCTCCGGTGTCTGGTTCGAATCGACCGAGCCCTACTCTGGGAAAGCTTGGGCCGAGGTTCCAAGGGGAGGGGCGGCAGATGTCGACCTCGCGGTGCGCGCCGCGCATGACGCGCTTGAAGCACCTGCTTGGCGCGATCTGACAGCAACGCAGCGTGGCGCCTTGCTGCGCAAGCTTGCTGACCTGGTGAGCCAGAACATCAACGTTCTGGCAGAGACCGAGCAGCGCGACAACGGCAAGCTCATCGCCGAGGTCAGTGGGCAAGTCCACAACGTTGCCCAGTGGTTTCACTACTACGCAGGCCTGGCAGACAAGGTCCAGGGCGCGGTGGTGCCGATCAACAAGACCGGCGTCTTCAATTACGTCAAGCACGAACCCCTTGGTGTGGTCGCGGCGATCACACCCTGGAACTCTCCGCTCGCCCTGACGGTATGGAAGATCGCGCCGGCGCTTGCAGCAGGGAACACAATGGTGGTCAAGCCTTCGGAGTACACGTCGAGCTCGTTGTTGGAGTTGGCCGCCTTGGTGAAGTTGGCTGGCTTCCCGCCGGGCGTCTTCAACGTCATTACCGGCTTTGGCGGTGAAGTCGGGGAGCCGCTCGTGAGCCACCCTCTGGTGGCCAAGGTAGCCTTCACTGGCGGCGACGTCGCCGGCCAGAAGATCAACGAGATTGCCGCCAGGGATTTCAAGAAAGTCACGCTCGAACTCGGGGGCAAGTCCGCCAACATCGTGTTTGACGACGCGGACCTGGATCAGGCCGTGATGGGCGCAGTGGCTGGCATCTTCGGTGCGGCCGGGCAGACATGCATGGCCGGCTCGCGGCTGCTGGTACAGCGCGGCATTCACGACCGCTTCGTCGCGATGCTCATCGACGTCGCAAGCAATGCCATCGTGGGCGACCCGGCGAAGATGGAAACACAGGTCGGGCCCATCGCTACAGAAGCCCAGTTCCAGAAGATCCTGGGCTACATCGAGATCGCAAAGGCCGGGGGTGCCAAGTGCATGCTCGGCGGCCATGCGCTCACCGGCGAAGGCTACGGACAAGGCCAATTCGTGGCGCCCACCATCTTTACCGACGTCACCAACGACATGCGCATTGCGCAGGAAGAAGTCTTCGGCCCCGTTCTCTCGGTGATTCCTTTCGACGACGAGGTCGATGCGCTGCGCATCGCGAACGACACGCAGTTTGGTCTCGCAGCCGGCGTATGGACGCAGAGCCTGCATCGCGCGTTTCACATGTCGGATCGGTTGAAGGCAGGCACGGTGTGGGTCAACAACTACCGCGCCACCAGTTTCACCACGCCCTTCGGAGGCTACAAGCGCAGCGGCATCGGGCGTGAGGGCGGCGTCGACGCGATCAAGGAATACCTGCAAAGCAAGAGCGTCTGGATCACCACGCAACCGTCGCGCACCAATGCATTCGTGCTCGGCTGACCCCAACCCGGCGCCTGCGCGCCACCTCTGGAGACAACATGAATTCAAAGATGGAAACCGACCTGCTGATCGTCGGCTGCGGCGTCGCGGGCCTCTCGGCCGCGGTCACTGCGCTGGAGGCGGGCCTCAAAGTCGTCAACCTCGAGCGCTCGGAGGAAGAGCACTTCGGCGGCAACTCGCGCTGGACCGAAGCCTACATGCGCATGAAAAACGACTCGGAAGTCTCGGATGACTTCGAAGAGCATTTCGCTCACAACGCTGGCTGGAACATCGATCCCAATGTGCTCAACGCACTGACGGACGATGCGGCGCTTCAACCGGCTTTCGCAAAGGCGCATTCGCTGCCCGATCCGGAAGTGATTTCAGCCTTTGCGCAGTCGGTGCCATCGACCCTTGTGTGGCTGAAGGAACTGGGAATGAAGTTCGGCCCCCAGCCGATCTACCTGTTGACCCAGAACACCACGCGCATCGCGGCAATGGGCGGCGGATTGGCGCTGATAGAAACCCTGCGCGCGAAAGCACTCGCGCTTGGTGGCGAGATTCACTATCGGACCACTGCGATCGACCTGGTGCGCGGGGAGGAGGGCGAAGTGAATGGCGTCGTCACGACGCGTCCCGAGGGCATGCGCGAGGTGCTGCGTGCGAAGAGGGTGTTGCTCGCCAGCGGCGGCTTCCAGGGCAATCCCGAGATGATGACCCGCTACGTGGGCCTTCGCAGCAAGCATATCCGCCCGGTGGCCGTCGGAGGCTATTACAACAAGGGCGAAGGCATTCGCATGGCGCTGGATGCCGGCGCGGCACCCGCCGGCGAGTACGGTTCGTACCACGCGGAGCCGGTGGACCCACGCTCGAAGATGGCCGAAGCGGTGGTCTTCATCTATCCCTACGGCATCCTGGTCGACAAGCACGGGCACCGCTTCACCGACGAGGCCCCTGGCACGGTGGACGCGCACTACGACAACATCTCACGCTGCATTGCCGATCAACCCGACGGCATCAGCTACGTGATATTCGACGCGAAGGTCGAGGACATCCCGCGCTGGCGAACCAGCATCCGCTCCGACCAGCCCTCCATCACCGCGCCCACGCTGGAGGCACTGGCCGCCCAGATCGGCGTGCCCGCAGACAGCCTCGCGCGCACCGTCAACGAATTCAACTCGGCCTGCCCGAAAGACGAGGGCGACTTCGATCCGCTGCACCTCGACCGCCGCGCTACCACCGGCCTTGCGGTGTGCAAGAGCCACTGGTCGCGGCCGATCGACAAAGGCCCGTTCCAGGCTTACCCAATCATTTCCACCAACTGCTTCACCTTCGGTGGCCTCAAGGTCAACAGTGACGCGCAGGTGCTCGATCAAGACGGCCGGATCATCGCCGGGCTGTATGCCGCCGGGGAAACCATGGGCATCTATCACCAGGTCTACACAGGCTCGACCTCGGTGCTGCGCGGCCTGGTCTTCGGCCGCCGCGCGGGTCAGCACGCCGCGGCGACGCAGCCGGCCTGAGCTGCGCAACGGCGCGCGCATCCACTTCAAGAAACCAACGGAGACACACCATGGATCGTCGTTCCTTTCTCACCGTCGCGGGCAGCGCCGCGACCGGCTCGTTGATGCTGCCGAGCTTCGCTATCGCGCAGGCCAAGCCTTTCAGCTACTACAGCGTCAACGCCTTCTCGGGCAACTTTGCCACCAGCGGCAAGTACAGCGACCTTGGCGTGCGCGCGGCAGTCACGGCCTTCGGCAACGGGCTGGGCCGGCCCATCGACTACCGCAAGATCGACAGCGAAGGCAACCCCGCCATCGCCGTGCGCAAGGTGCAGCAGGCCATCGATCAGGACAAGGCGCGCCACTTCGGTAGCGCCGCGCTGTCGAACGAGGCCCTGGCGATCATGAAGGAGATCGACAAGAACAAGGGCGTCTACATCACCTATGTCGGTGCAGACGAAGTCACCGGCAAGGACTGCAACCGCTCCACGTTCCGCTGGGGCCTGCCGACCTACGGAGCGGTCAACACCGTGATGCGGCCACTGATCCAGCAGAACCCCAAGTGGAAGAAGATCTACACCATCACCGGTCAGTACGTGTTCGGCGAAGCGCTGCTGCGCAACGCGAAGGCGGTGATGCAGGAAACGAAGCTGGAACACGTGGGCAACAGCTACCACTCGCTGGCCGAGAAGGAGTTCTCGGGCTACCTTGGCAACGCCATGGGGTCCGGGGCCGATGTGCTGGTGGTACTGAACTTCGGCGCCAACACGCTCGACCTGCTGCGCCAGGCCGCCACCTTCGGCCTGAAGCAACGCATGGCTGTGGTGGTCGTGTGGTTCTCGGGACTCGACACCTTCCAGGCGCTCGGCGCCGACGTGACCGACGGCATGTACTTCGGATTGCAGTACTGGCACACGCTGGATACCCCCGCGAACAAGGATTTCGTGCGCGTCTACAAGAGCGAGTTCAAGGAGAACCCGCGCTTCTACTCGGCCGCCGACTACCAGGTCGCCACGCTGATGTTCGACGCCGCCAAGCGCGCCGGCAGCGACGAGCCGGCCGCGATCGTGAAGGCGCTGGAGGGCCACAGCTACCAGGGCCTCACCGGCGACGAGCAGATCCGCCCCTTCGATCACCAGGTTTCCAAGAATTACCTGCTGGTGCGCGGCAAGAAGAAAGCGGCGATGAAAGACGCGGACGATTACGCCGACATCCTCTCCTCGTCGCGTGCACTGGTTCCCCAGGCCGAGTCGGATTGCAAGCTGGTGTGAGCACGCCATGAACATCTACTTGTTCCAGGCGCTCAATGGGCTGGGGGTCGGCATGGTTTATTTCCTGCTGTCCGTGGGCCTGAGCATCATTTTCGGGCTGCTCGGATTCGTGAACTTCGCGCATGGTGCACTGTTCCTCATCGGGGCCTACACCGCGATGTTCGTCACTGCGCAAACCGGCAGCTTCCTGCTCGGCCTTGCCGCGTCGTTCGCGGCTGTGGCCGTCATCGGGGTGGTGGCGGAGCGCTGGCTGCTGCGGCGCACCTATCGCATGCCGCACGAGTCGCAGATCCTCATCACCGTCGGCCTGACGTTCATCCTCACCGAAGGCGTGGTGATGATCTTCGGGCCCGAGTCGCAGCAGGTGCCCATGCCCGACATGCTTGCCGGCGTGTTGATGCTCGGCGCCTATCCGGTGCCGGTCTACCGCATCTTCATCTTCGGGGTCTGTGCGGTGGTGGGGCTGGGCCTGTGGTTTCTCTTCGAACGCACGCTGTTCGGCGCGCGGGTGCGTGCAGGCAACGAATCGTCCGAGATGCTCAACCTGCTCGGCATCAGGGTCAGCAGGGTCTATGCCCTGACCTTCGCACTGGGAACCGGCCTGGCGGGGCTGGCGGGCGGCCTCGCCGCACCGCTGCGCGGCGCCGATCCCTCGATGGGCGCAGAGGCGATCGTAATCGCGTTCGTCGTCGTTGTCCTCGGGGGCATCGGCAGCTTCAGCGGGCCGTTGGTGGGCGGACTGATCATCGGCGTCACGCAAAGCATGATGAGCGCGATCTGGCCCGAGGGCGCACGCCTCGCCATCTTCATCGTCATGGCGGCGATCCTTCTCGTCATGCCCAAAGGGTTGTTCGGCCGTGCTTGAAAAGATCAAACATTCTTCCGGCCTGTTCTGCCTGGCGCTGGCTGCCTTTGCGCTGGCCATGCCGCTGGTGATGGGCTCGACGGCCACGGCCGGCGTGGTGCTGGTGTTCGCGATTGCGGCGGCCGCCTGCAACCTGTTGCTGGGCTACGCCGGTCTGTTGAGCTTCGCGCAGGGCAGCTTCTTCGGCGTGGGCTCCTATGCCGTCGGCATGGTGCTGAAGGCGGCACCGGGCGCGGGGATGGCGGCACTGCTCGTGTGCATCATGGCCGGCATGATCGTGGCCCTGGCGATTGGCATGCTGAGCATTCGCCAGCGTGGCATCTATTTCGTGATGATCACGCTCGCGATGGCGCAGCTCGCCTACTTCGCCGCGCTGTCGTTCCCCCAACTGACGGGCGGCGAAAACGGATTGCTCGACATTCCACGCCCCGTCACGGGCCTCGAGGGCATCGTCGGCGACGGCGCTGGACAGTACGCGTTGATCGCCACGGTTTTCGTGCTTGCAATCGCTTTTTTGCGCCTCGTGGTGCGTTCGCCCTTCGGCCGCGCGCTCGATGCGGTGCGCGAAAACGAGGTGCGCGCGCAGACCGCTGGCTACGACGTTCGGAAGCTCAAGCTGCTGGCTTTCTGCCTTTCCGGTGGCATCACCGCGCTGGCCGGCGCGCTCTATGCGCTGCAGCTGCGTTCGGCGCCGCTGTCCAACATTGACCTCATGACGTCCGAGACCATCCTCATCATGGCGATCCTCGGCGGACGCAGGTCGCTTCTTGGCGCGGCCTTCGGCGCGCTCGCCATGACCTTGATGGCCGAGCAGCTGTCTCAGTTGTGGCCGCGCTGGCAGATGATCGTCGGCTTTGTGCTGATCGCCGTGGTGCTGTTCGCGCCCAGCGGGCTCGGCGGCGCCCTGGCGAATTGGCGAGCTCGACGCAGCGTGCGCGCGGGAGATCACGCATGACCACGGGCAACCCCTTTCTCTGCGCGCGCGGGCTCGGGCTCGACTACGGTCGCTTCACCGCGGTCGGCAAGATCGACCTCGAACTGGGCACGACCGGCCTGCACTCGCTGATCGGCCCGAACGGCGCGGGCAAGACGTCTTTCTTCAACATCGTGAGCGGCCGCCTGCCGGCCAGCCGCGGCAGCTTAATCTTCGAGGGGCAGGACATCACGCGCTGCGGGGCGCATCGGCGAGCCCGGCTCGGCATGGCGCGCAGCTTTCAGGTGACGAGCCTGTTCGGTGAAAGCAGCGTGCTGCACAACCTGCAGATGGCGGCGATGGGCGTTGAGCCGTCGAGGTCCTTCAGGTTCTGGAGCAACTGGACGCGCGAGACGCAAAGGCTCGACGTTGCCATGGACGTGCTGCGCGAGCTGGAACTGACGCGCCATGCTGCGACACCGGTCGCCGCACTCGCGCATGGCGTGCAGCGCGTGGTGGAGATCGGCATGTGCCTCGCTGCCCGACCGCGCCTGCTGCTGCTGGACGAGCCGCTGGCCGGACTCGGCCTTGCGGAGGTGCCTCGCATCACCGAACTGTTGCAGCGACTCAAGGCCCGCTACTCGGTGCTGCTGGTCGAGCACAACATGCGCGTGGTCATGGGCATCAGTGATCGCATCACAGTCATGTTCCAGGGCAATGTGATCGCCGAAGGCCCACCGGCGGCAATCCGCGAGAACGCCCAGGTGCGGCGGGTCTATCTGGGGAGTCAGTCATGAGCGACGCCATCCTGGTGCTGGAAGACGTGAATGCGTCCTACGGCAAGAGCCACGTCCTGCATGGCGTTTCAATGCACGTGAATGCGGGCGAAATCGTGAGCGTGCTCGGTCGCAACGGCATGGGCAAGACCACGACGATGCGCACGATCGTCGGACTGCTGCGTGCGCATGCCGGCTCGGTGCGCTTCGAAGGCGTCGACATCGCCGGCATGGCGGTCGACGACATTGCGCGCCGCGGCATCTCGCTGGTGCCCGCACACCGCGGCATCTTCACATTGCTGTCGGTGCAGGAGAACCTGCAGATCGCGCAGCGCAAACACGCGGTGTGGACACTCGATCGCGTCTACGATGAATTTCCGCGTCTGCGCGAGCGCCGTCGCAACCTCGGCGGTGCGCTCTCCGGCGGCGAGCAGCAGATGCTCGCCATCGCGCGCGCGCTGGTGCAGGGCCCCAGGCTGCTGTTGCTCGACGAACCGACGGAAGGCCTCGCGCCGGTAATCGTGGACGAGCTCACGGAACTCATTCGCGGCGTGGGAGCATCGGGCATTCCGATCGTGCTGGTGGAGCAGAGCTTTGCGGTCTGCCGCACGCTCGCCCGGCGGCACTACATCCTCGAGGAAGGTGTTGTTGTCTACGAAGGCCGAACGGAAGATCTCGATGCCGACGCCTCGGTGCTCGAGCGTTTCCTGGGCCTGGACGTGGACGCGCATTGAGAGTAGCCAACGGGGGCGTGGTGTCCGGGAGGGCGCGCTAAACTCGATCGATCTTCTTCAGGGTGGCATTCGATGGCCGATGATTCCGGGGTAAGCGCGGTGGAACGAGCGTTGAGCCTGCTCGACGCTTTCAACGAACTGGACTATGCATTGACGCTCGCCGATCTTGCGCGGCGCACGGGACTCTACAAGAGCACGATCCTGCGGCTGGCCGAGTCACTGCAACGCATGGGTTACCTCAAGCGCCTGGCCGACGGCTCTTTTCAGTTGGGTGCCGCGCCACTGCGGCTCGGTGCGATCTACCAGCGGCAATGCCGCACCTCGGAACACGTTCCCGAGGTGCTGCGCGAAGTGGTCGAGGCAACCTACGAGTGCGCATCGTTCTATATCCGCGACGGTGAACATGCGGTGTGCCTTCATCGGGTCGACTCGGCCCGCATGATCCGGGATGCCATCCGCGAAGGCGACCGCTTGCCAATCGACAAGGGCGCCGCCCCACAGGTGCTTTTGGCCTTCGGAGAGAAGAAGACCGGAAAGAAATATGACCGCATCCGCGCCGAGATGTCTTGCGCCTCGTTCGGCGAGTACGACGCGGAGATCGCGGCCTTGTCGGTTCCGGTGCTGAGCGTGAATCGACAGTTGGTAGGCGCGCTGACGATTTCCGGACCGCGCTATCGCTTCGAGAACGTCGATCAGGCGCCGATGCTTCAGGCGCTTTTCGCCGGGGCACGCAAGCTGACCGATCTTTTCGGTGGCGACGCCACGTGGTTCGATGCCGCCTCTTGATGCGCAGCGCTGCGCGCCCCTTATGGTTCTCGGCGAATACCAAGAAGGCGGGCCCGCCGTATTTCAAGCGGGTTGCATAACGCTTGAGGCCCCTCAGCCCACACGCTCGCCGTCGAACCATCGCAGCAGACCGGTCTCAGGACCGCAATGGATGTACTCGAAGAGCTGATCGCCGGCCGGAAGCACATAAACTTCATGCCAGGTACGCAGCTGGTTGTCCTCGCCATAGCGCTTTGTAGCGAGAGGTCGCAGCCTTGAAGATTGCCGCGTGCGTCGCGTGGTTCTCCGCCCACGCCTCCATGTGCCGCAGCGATAAAAAATGCCCGAGCGCATGCTCCTCGGGCAGTGGGCGCCCCTGTGCGTCGAACTTGCGCTGCATCCTCAGCGAAGCACAGCCTGTGGGCAACGGTGATTCGCGCAGATACGCCATGCCGTCTTGCAGCGGCTGCTGGAGATTCCTCTCGTAGTCGGCCAGTTGCTCTTCGTCCATGCGCCCCCACGTATTGGCGGACCGGATCACGGCGAGATTGTGAGGCGGCGTGATCCGCCAGCGCTCGCCGTACCCGGCACGCCCGGACTGCGCGACCAGCATGGCGCCTTCCGGTGCATCCAGAGGATCGCGCGCAGCCAGGGGAATCCGGTCGCGCATCGCACCGTAGTAGCCACAGTAGGGAGTAGGGTAGATCGCAACCTGTGCCCTGCACTGCCCAAAAGCCCACGCGCATCTGCATGCAGTCGGGCGGCAATTGGAAAGACCAGCGCTGCACTTGAGGAACGAAGTCCTCGCGCTTGCGCAACGGAAACCCTCGCTCTGACGGGCCATAGGCTTCCGCGGGCGCGTTCTCGATCAGCTTTGCAGTCATAGCTTCTTTTGCCGGATGCCGCCAAGGTGAGGCCCATCCCCTGCGCAGCGAAATTCCGGCGGGAATCGCAGTATGTTGATCATGCCGAAGCCTACGCAAGGCGAATCTGCGCAATGGAGCGTGCAGAAGTTGCCCAAGGCCGCCTTGCCACATAGGCGCAACCCGATGTGCGATTTTGCCTGGGGACGCCCGCATCGGTGGCAGCCGCGTGTTCCGATACATTGAGGCTCCTCACCAGTAGAAGAGCTCTCGCCATGTCTCAAGACATCAGCACCAAATTGATTCACCACGGCTATGTCCCGCCTGCCGGATATGCGGCGGTTCCGCCCGGCGTGTTCAAGGGGTCTACGGTCTTGTTCCCGAACGCGGCGACGGTGCGCGAACGTGCCAAGGCATTCGGTCACCGCGACGGGTACAGCTACGGCCTCTACGGCACGCCTACAACGTACACCCTTGAACAGCGTCTGTGTACGCTGGAAAGCGGCCGGCACTGCCTGCTCTGCCCGAGCGGGCAGGCTGCCATTGCCACGGTCAACCTCGGCTTGCTGTCGGCCGGTGATGAGGTGCTTTTGCCGACCAACGTCTATGGGCCTTCGCTGCGCCATGCACGCACGACCCTCTCGCAGTTGGGCATCACCCATCAGTGTTACGACCCGATGGACCTCGCTGATCTGGAGGCCAAGCTCAGCGTGCGTACCAAGCTCGTCTGGGTCGAGGCGCCCGGCTCGATCACCATGGAATTTCCGGACCTTCGCTCGTTGGTGGCGACCATCAAGAACGCTGGCGCGATAGTCGGGCTCGACAACACCTGGGGTGCGGGCATCGCTTTCGCTCCCTTCGAGATGGGAGTGGACATCAGCGTCCACGCGCTGACAAAGTACCCTTCTGGCGGTGCCGATATCTTGATGGGCTCAATCATCACGAACGACGACAAGTTGCATGACAAACTCCGCGTCGCTTACCTGGATCTCGGCATGGGCGTGGGTGCCAATGATGCGGAACTGGTCCTGCGGGGACTGGCATCCATCAAGGCTCGCTATGACTTGCACGACGCTACGGCTCGAGCGCTCGCCTCTTGGTTGGCCAAGCAAAAGGGCGTTCTCCGGGTCCTGCATCCAGCGCTGGAATCTTGTCCAGGGCACGAATACTGGGCGACGCACTGCAGTGCAGCCGCCGGCCTCTTCTCGGTGCTCATCGACGAGTCCCATACCTCCGCACAAGTTGATTCCTTCTGCGATCGTCTTCGATTGTTCGGGGTTGGTCTGTCCTGGGGCGGTCCCATGAGCTTGGTCATGCCCTATGACATGGGAAGCCTGCGTAGCGGCAAGCACAGTTATGCCGGACATCTGCTGCGGTTCTCGATCGGCCTGGAGAGCGCTGACGATCTGCGAGAAGATTTGGCACAAGCGTTGTCCGAGGCGTTGGCTGCATAGACAGATTCTCAAAGCCCAGCGGTGCACCCGTGGAGTGATCTACAAAGACGCCGCGCCCCTTCATCATTTCCTCCGAATGGGAAAAACTTAAAGGGCAGGTGCATACCAGCGGGCGCAGACCAACATCACTTCCAAAGGATAGTGCAGCCGTTTGAGCACTTTGCGCAGTTCAAGACGCGTGCCCCAACGAATCTCGCAACCAGGCGCCTGGGCGTGGTGAACAACGTCGCAAGGAGGATCGGCCCCGACGCCTCCGCGCAATTGTGACACCCTGGTCGCAGGCTGCTTTGCGGAGCCTAGCTTTCCTTATCGAGTAGGCTTTCCAGGCGTCGAACCGCCGCCTCCACCGCCACATCGTGCTGCGATGCTGGAGGGGCGTTGGCTGCATACAGACGCAGCACGCGAGCCAGCAGTGGGCCTGCACTATCGGTCGCCGGAATCGATCCCTGCCGATGCGTTTCGGCATTCCCGCACAACGCGGCAACCGCGGCGAACTCTGCATCGCGTTCCGCTGCCATGATCTTCTGACGGGTCTGCTCCACGGAGGTAGGCGGCAACCCGGCGAAACCGGGCTTGAGGGCTGCGCGCAGCGCCCGCAGTGGTGCGATGACCTCGCGCCGCCACGATCCGACACGCGCCTCGGCGCTGGCAAGCGCCTGTTCATCGAGGGCGATGCCCTTGGCGGCAAAGAGGTACATGGCGTGCAGCAGCACCACCACGTCGACGCCCGCGCGATCCTGCAGAAGGAGGCAGGCCTCGGCCACTCCCGGCTGCGCGTAGACGCGCAGGACATGGTTCAACTCGATGGAGAAGGCATCGGATGCGGTATCGGTCATGGGTCGGGGGAAGGGGCAGGGATACGTGGCGTTTGCGGAGGCGCACAGGTCCGGCCGCATTTACGTGCCACGCGACTCCTGCTGGTCCAGGCTGAGCCTGTCGGCGAGAAAGTCCAGGAAAGCGCGAATCTTGCTGGGCATGCCCTTTCGGCTGAGCACCAGCGCGGTGGCATGCATCGACGGGCTTTCCCAATCCTTTAGCACGCGCTGCAGGCGCCCGCTGCGCAGGTCGTTGGCGCACATGACGTTGGGCAGCATGCTCATGCCGACGTGGCCGATGGCCATCTCGCGCGCAATGGAGATGTTGTTCACCACCACCTTCCCCTCGATGTTGGCGAAGCGGTGCGTTGCCTGGTTGCGCAGGGTCCAGATGCCATCCATGCGCTGCTGCGCGGTGATGATGCAGTCGTGGCGGTGCAGATCGTCCACCGAGAGCGGCACGCCGCGGCGCGCAAGGTATTCGGGGCTGGCGTAGACGCCACGCGTGATGGTTGCGATGCGTCGGTAGGTGAGATCCGTGTCCTTCAGCGGCCCGAGCTGGATTGTCAAGTCGTAGGGGTCTTCCCTTGGATTGACCTGGCGGCTGTTCACGTCGACCTCCAGTTCGAGCTCCGGATAGGCCAGCACGAACTCGGCGATCGCCTTGCCGATCCACGACACACCGAAGTCAATGGGAATGCTCACGCGCAGCGCGCCGCGCATGGCGTTTTGCAGTTGCAGGGTGTCCAGCCCGGCCTGCTCGACCTGGTCCACCACGCGCCGGCAGTGCTCGTAGAAGCGTGTGCCGATCTCGGTCGTCGTGAGCCGTCGCTGGCCCTTCTTCAGCAGGACGGTGCCGACCTGCTGCTCGAGCTGCGTGAGCTTGCGGCTGATGGTCGACTTGGGCATGTTCAGCTCGGTCGCGGCCCGCGTGATGCTCTGCGCGTTGACGACGTCGTAGAACAGGCGCAGCGAATTCAGATCGAGTTTGTCGGTCATGCAGATCGGTGTGTTCGGGGAGCTGGGCGGTCCCGAGCGTAGTCGACATCAGGGGCAAAGCGGTATTCGTGCGTTCCATAAATGGAACTCCCGGTCCATCCCTGCAGCTATTCGGAACGCAGCCCTGTTCCTACGATGATCCCCGCGACACAGATCGCGAGCGCGGGCCACCGACGGGACCGCACTCCGCGATTCACCAAAACAAGGAGACAAGCCAATGAAGAGACACGCACTCTCGCGCCGGACGCTGCTCAAGGCAGCCTCGGCCTTTGCACCTGCCACGCTCCTCGGGCTCGGCACGCTCGCCGGCGGCACGGCGAGGGCACAGCCCGCGCTGAAGTGGGCCAACCTGACGCCTGGCTTCACGACGCTGCTGACCGACTACATGGTCGCCAAGGAGCTCGACAAGGCCAACGGGCTCCAGCTTGGCAAGCCGACCGCGTACACCGCGGTGACCACCTACTACAACGACTTCGTCGCCGGCAACTACGACGTGTGCATCGGCAGCTGGGACACCTTCGCCTCGCGCCACCTCTCCGGCGTGCCGCTGCAGTACGTGTGCTCGGTCACCACCGGCAACATGATCAACATCATCACCCAGGCCAAGGGGCCGGAGACGATCCAGGCACTCAAGGGCAAGACGCTGGCGGCCCCGCAGTCCACGGGCACCTACCGGATGATGCGCGCCGTGGTCAAGGACCTCGCCGGGATCGACCTCGAGACCCACGCCGTGGTTCAGAACGTCGACAACCCGGCCGCTTCGGTCACGCTGGTGATGGCCAATCGCGCGGACGCCGGCCTGACCTGGGAACCCAACGTGTCGGTCGGGCTGGCTCGCGTACCCGACATGCGGGTGCTCTACAACGCCGGCGAGGAATACCGGCGCCGCGTCAACCTCGACCTGCCGTACTTCGGCGTGGCGGTGCGCAAGGAGGCCGTTGCCCGCGACCCTGGCTTGGTGGCCCGCTTGAACAAGGCCTTCGGCGAGTGCATCGAGGGCATCAACAGCAAGACTGAAGAGGCGGTGAAGATCGCCGGCGCCAACTCCGGCATTCCGCCGGACGTGCTGAAGACGGCGATCGCCTCGAAGCGGTTGGAGTTCAAGCATGTCTCCATGCAGACCGCGGAGGGCCGCCGCAGCATCGTGACCGCCAGCGAATTCCTGGTGCGCAATGCCGCTCTGACCAAGGTGGTCGACAACGGGTTCTTCGCAGCATGAAGCAGGCTGAACTCCGGGCCGTCGACATGGCCAAGCCTGCCTCTTCCTCCTCCGCTGCGGCGGGCCGGAAGTCGCCGACCACCGCGGCCATCACTGTGCCCAAGGTGCGCGATCGCAGCGAGCTGAAGGCGCTGTTGGTCGTTGTCGTGCTGATCTTCGGCGCGATGGAGGTCGGCAGCTGGTATGTGCCCGAGTACGTGATGCCGTCGCCGACGGTGATCGCGAAGGCGTTGGCCCAGCTGCTCACCACCGACCTGCTGCACGTGGCCATCACGCTCGGCCGGCTGTGCGTGGCCATCGTCTTCTCGGCAGTGGCCGGCGTGGCCATCGGACTGCTGATGGGCACCTCCAAGAAGGTGGGACCCTATCTGAAGGCGCTGGTGGTGGTGGATACCGGCATCCCTGCGCTGTCGTGGATGCTACTGGCCGTGTTCTGGTTCAAGGATCCGGAGGCGCGCATCTTCTTCATCCTCACGGTGATCCTGCTGCCCTTCTATGCGCTCAACGTGTACGAAGGCGTGCGGGCACTGTCGACCGACTGGGTGGACATGCTGGAGAGCTTTCGCCCGAGCCGCTGGAAGATGCTGCGCTACCTGGTCGCGCCGCACATCGTGCCGTACATCTTTCTCACCACGAAGTCGGTGATCGGCTACGCGATCCGCATGGTGATCTTCGCGGAGCTGGTGGCCTCGGCCTTCGGCCTCGGCTCGCGCATGAGCTTCGCGCAGTCGACCTTCCGCATCGACCAGGTGCTGGCATGGACGGTCCTGCTGGTCGTGCTCAACCTGCTGATCCAATGGCTCGCGACCCTGGCCGAGGCGCGCTTCCTTGGCTGGCGCAAGGAAGCAAAGGTGCGCTGACATGACGACGACCTCCACATCCCTGATCGAGCTGCGCGACGTCAGCAAGCGCTTCGGCGACCACACGGCGATCGACCACCTGTCGATGGAAGTCCGCGAGGGCGAAACCGTGGCGCTGCTGGGTCAAACGGGTGCCGGCAAAAGCACCGTGATGTCGCTGCTCATGGGCACCTCGTCCGCCGACGAGGGCACGGTGCGCGTCGCCGGTGCTGATCCTGCGCGCGATTTCGTTGCGCTGCGCGGCAAGCTGGCCGTGAGCTTTCAGACCGACCGACTGCTGCCCTGGCGCACTGCGCAGGAGAACGTCGAGCTCGGCCTGCTGCTGCTCGACCGGCCGAAGGCCGAGGCGCGCGCACGGGCGGCCGAATGGCTGCGCCGCGTGAAGCTGGGCGATGCCGGCCACAAGTACCCCTCGGAGCTCTCGGGCGGCATGCGACAGCGCGTGTCGCTGGCGCGCGCCCTGGCAGTCGATCCGGCGCTGGTCCTGCTCGACGAATCCTTCAGCCAGCTCGACCATGTGACCTCGCAGACCCTGCGCCGCGACTTCGCCGAGATCGTGCGCGAGCAGCGAAAGACCTGCGTCTTCGTCACCCATCGCATCGAGGACGCGCTCGAGATCGCCGACCGGATCCTGGTGCTGGCCGCGCCGGCCCGCGTCTGCCTGGAGCTGTCGGTGGGCGTCGCGCAGCGCCAGGACGCGGCCTGCATGGCCCGCATGCACCAGCAGATCGAGCACGCCATCGGCGGCGAAACCGATGCATCGGCCGAGGCCGGGCACCCCACTTCTTCCTTCACGACAACAGAGCACTAAGAGAAAGCGAAACAACCCATGAGCTACCAGGACATCATCGTCGAGCAGGTGGAGGGCTGGCTGGAGGTCACCATCCACCGGCCCGAGAAAATGAACTCGCTGCGCGAGACCACCGCCGAGGAGATCCTCGACGTGCTGGGCGAGGCGGAGTCGAACCGCGAGATCGCCGCCGTGATCCTGCGCGGCAGCGACAAGGCTTTTTGCACCGGCATCGACACCAGCGAATTCAGCATCGGCGACAACGAGTACTTCGACTTCTATCGCAAGCGCCGGCGCTCGCGCAAGGTCAACGAGCTGTTCCGTTCGCTGCCCGGCTACAGCAAGCCCATCATCAGCGCCATCGAGGGCTTCGCGCTCGGCGGCGGGCTCGAGTTGGCCCTGGTGGGCGACATGATCGTCGCGGGCGCCAACGCCAAGTTCGGTCTGCCCGAGATCCGCCTGGGCCTGATGCCCGGCGGCGGCGGCACGCAGACGCTGCCGCGCCTGATCGGCCCCGCGCTGGCCAAGGAACTCATGTGGACCGGCCGGCGCATCACCGCGGCCGAGGCGCGCGAGTACCGGCTGGTCAACCACGTGACCGAGGCCGGCCGGGCGATCGAGAGGGCGCGCGAGCTGGCCCGCACCATCGCCGGCAACGCACCGCTGTCGGTGATGTTCACCAAGTCCGTGATCGACCGCGGCATGGACCTGCCGCTGGCCGAGGGCATGGCCGCCGAAGGCGACGTGTCCTTCATGTTGTATTTCACCAAGGACCGCCAGGAAGGCCTCAGCGCCTTCCGCGAAAAGCGCAGCCCTGGTTTCCGAGGAGAGTAAGAGATGAAGAAGAGAGACATCGTGATCGGCGGCTACGCTGAGACCGCCATCGATTTCAAGACCGGCCGCAGTGCCTACGACCTGGCGGGCGAAGCGCTCGACCAGCTGCTGGAGCGCACCGGCATCGACAAGAGCGAGATCGACGGCCTGTCGGTGACCACCGCGCTGTCGGAGGCGCAGAACCCCTTCTTCGCGGTCTACATGACCGAGGCGCTGGGCATCACGCCGACCTGGCTCAACTACGGCGGCATCGGCGGCTGCTCGGCCACCGGCGGCGTGGCGCGCGCCATGTCGGCCATCCGCGACGGCATGTGCAAGCTGGCGGTCGTGATGTCGTCCGACGCGCCCAGCTCCGACTGGCGCTCCAACTACGGCGCCTACCGCAGCGAGTTCCAGGACCCGCCCGGCGTGCAGGGTCCGCCCGCGACTTTCGGCCTGCTGATGAGCCGCTACATCCACCAGTACGGGCTCGACCCCGAGGCGCTGGGCAAGATCGCCATCACCCAGCGCGCCCACGCGCTGCACAACCCGAACGGCTACAAGAAGTTCCAGAAGGAACTCACGATGGAGGAGTACCTGAAGTCGCGCGTCATCTCCGACCCGCTGCGTGTGCTCGACAGCGTGATGTTCTGCGACGGCGCCAACGCCTTCATCGTCACCACCGAGGAGAACGCCAAGCGCCTCGGCCTGAAGAAGATGGTCTACCCCGTGGCCTACGGCGAGGTCACCAACTTCAACGGCGCCGATCCGCTGGCCGACATCACGCTGTCGGGCTTCACAAAAATCGGCCCCGAGGTGCTGCGCCGGGCCGAGCTCGCGCCCAAGGACGTGCGCATGTTCCAGCCCTACGACGACTTCACCATCGCCGTGATGATGCAGTTCGAGGCCTTCGGCTTCTGCGAGCGTGGCGAAGGATCGGCCTACACGCTGCGCACCAACCTGTCCTTCAACGGCGACCTGCCGCTCAACACCGGCGGCGGCCAGATCTCGGCCGGGCAGCCCGGCCTGGCCAGCGGCGGACTCAACCTGGCCGAAGCCGTGCGGCAGATGTTCGGCGAAGGCGGCAGCCGCCAGGTGCCCGACCCGCGCAACGCGCTGGTCACCGGCATCGGCGTGATCCCTTACGGTCGCAACTGGGGCACCAGTTCGGCCTTGGTCCTGGAGGCATGAAAAACATGAGCGATACCACCCCCACCACCGCCCCGGCCGCGCCGGTCCGACCCGTGCCGAAGCAGGGCGTCTACGTCGACAGCAAGCCTTTTTGGGACGGCATCGCGCAAGGCAAGCTGGTGCTGCAGTACTGCACCGTCGCCAAGCGCTTCCAGCACTACCCGAAGCCGGTCAGCGGCTTCACCGGGCGCCGCACGCTCGAGTGGCGCGAGGTCGCCGGCACCGGCACCATCTACGCCTGCACCGTGGTGCGCATCCCCGGTCCGGGCGTCGAAGGCCGCATCCCGCTGTGCGTGGCCACCGTCGAACTCGACGAGGGCGTGCGCATCATCGCCAACGTGCTGCGCTGCGCGCCGAGCGATCTCGCGATCGGCAAGCGGGTCAAGCTGGCGATCGACCACCTGACGCCCGAGCAGTCCTACCCGGCCTTCGAACTCGCCTAGGAGCGTCATGCGTCTCGAACACTTCATGGCGGCGCATGCGCTGCGCACGCCCGCCAAGTCGGCCGTCGTTGTCGGCACGCAGCGGCTGAGCTACGGCGACCTGCTGTCGAGCTCGCGCTCGCTGGCCGCCGGGCTGCGGCGTGCCGGCGTGGTGCAGGGCGATCGCATCGTCGTGTACCTGCCCAACTGCATCGAGTTCGTGCAGATCATGTACGCGGCCTTCTCGGTGGGTGCGATCGTGATTCCGGTCAACACCCGCAACACGCCGCGCGAGCTGGTGTATTTCGCGCAGGACAGCCAGGCGCGCGTGCTGGTGTTCCATGCCGAAAGCGCCGAGGCGATCGGCGCGTTGTCGACCGAGCTCCAGGGCATCCGCCGCGTGGCCGTCGGCGGCGAGGTGGCCGGCGCCGAGTCCTTCGAGACGCTGCGCACGCGCTCCGACGAGCGCCTGCCCGAACTGGCGCTGTCGCCCGACGACGCGATGATCCTCTACACGTCAGGCACCACCGGCAAGCCCAAGGGTGCGATCCTCACGCACGCCAACTTCGTGATCGGCAACGCCTTCATCAACGCGGTGGAGTGGGGCGTGACGGCCGACGACGTCTTCCTCGTCACCACGCCGCTCGCGCACCGCACGGGGCTGGCGCGGCTCATGAATTCGATGTGCCTGGGCTCCAAGCTGGTGGTGATGGAGCGCTTCGATGCGCAGGCCGCGGTCGAGACCATCGAGCGCGAGCAGGTCAGCGCCGCCGGCATGGTGCCCACGGTGGCGCGCATGCTGATGCCGGTGCTCGAGCAGCAGGCTGCGCGCTGCGCCAGCCTGCGTCACATCATCGTCACCGGCGAGGCCTTCCCGGTCGAGCTCAAGCGGCGCATGATCGGCTACCTGCCGCAGGCGCGGCTGCATTCCTTCTTCGCGATGACCGAGGTCGGATCGGTCACGGTGCTCGGCCACGAGGAGCAGTTCACCCATCCTGCGTCGGTCGGCCGCGTCACGCCGGGCGTGCAGGTCAAGCTGGTCGACGACAAGGGCCAGCGGGTGTCGGTGGACGATGTCGGCGAGATCCTGGTGCGCTCCGGAGAGGCCGGCCGCTTTACCACGATGAAGGGCTACTTCGGGCGGCCCGACGCCACTGCCGCGACCATCGTCGACGGCTGGATCCACACCGGCGACATGGGCCGCTTCGACGCCGACGGCTACCTCTACATCGTCGACCGCAAGAAGGACATGGTGCTCAGCGGCGGCTTCAACATCTACACCAAGGAAGTCGAGCAGGTGCTGGTCGAGCACGACGACGTGACCGATGCCGCCGTGGTGGGCGTGCCAGACGAGATCTTCGGCGAGGCCGTGGCTGCCTTCATCGAGCTCCATCCAGGCCGCACGCTGAGCGTGGAGGCGATCCAGGAGCACGCGCGCTCGCGCATCGCGAGCTACAAGAAGCCCAAGCACGTGTTCTTCGTCGATGCGCTGCCGCGCAACGGCGTGGGCAAGGTGCTAAAGGCCGAACTGCGCGAGAGGGCGCTGGCGCGCCTGGCGCAGCCCGTGGCATGAGTTCCGAGGCCACGCGCTGGGACACGCAAGCCGCGCACTGGATCGGCGGCGCGTGGCTGCCTTCGGGCCCCGCTTTCGCATCGACCAACCCGGCCGACGCTTCGCTGATCGGCCATGCGCCGGCCGGCGGCACCGCCGAGGCGCAGGCCGCGATCAACGCCGCGCGCCATGCCTTCGACACCACCCCCTGGCGCCACAGCCCGCGCCTGCGGGCGCAGGTGCTGCTCGACATGGCGAACCGGCTGGCGGCCGATGCCGCATCACTCGCGCTGTTGCTCACGTTGGAGAACGGCAAGGTGCTGCGCGAGTCGGCCGGCGAGGTCGAGGGCGCGGCCTCGGAGCTGCGCTACTACGCAGGCATGGCGCGCAGCGCGGCCGGCCGCGTGGTCGAGCCCGCGCCGGGCGTGCGCTCGCTGATCACGCACGAGGCTGCAGGCGTGGTGGCGATCATCGTGCCCTGGAACGCGCCGCTGATCCTGTTCGTGCGCTCGCTCGCCCCGGCACTGGCGGCCGGCTGCACGGTGGTGGTCAAGGCGGCGCCTCAGGCCGCGCTCTTCATGCACCGCGTGGCGCAGCGCCTGGCCGAGACCGAGGGCCTGCCGCCTGGCACGATCAACATCGTGCACGAGGCCGGTAGCGACGTGGCGCAGGCCTTCGTCGCGGCGCCCGGCGTCGACGCGTTGAGCTACACCGGCAGCACCGCTGTCGGCAAGGCCATCATGGCGGCGGCGGCGCCGCAACTGAAACGGCTGTCGCTCGAACTCGGCGGCAAAGCGCCCTGCGTGGTCTGCGACGATGCCGATCTGGGGCTCGCGGTGCGCGAGATCCTCGCGGCCGGCACCATCCTGTCGGGCCAGCAGTGCACCGCCGCCAGCCGGATCCTGGTGCACCGCAAGCTGCTGGGCGACTTCCGCGAGGCGATGGCGGCGGCGATGCACGACTTTCGCGTCGGCCCGGGCCACCTGCCCGACAGCCGCATGGGCGCGGTGATCGACGTCGCCAACCGCGACCGCATCCTGCGCCTGGTCGAAGACCTGAGCGAAGGCCACCGCATGGTGGTGCGCGGTGGTCCGGTGGCGGGCCTGCCCGCGCACGGCGCCTTCGTGTCGCCCACGCTGGTGGAGGTGGACGACCCACAGTCTGCGGCGGTGCAGGACGAGCACTTCGCGCCGCTGATGACGCTGGAGGTCTTCGACTGCGACCGCGGCGCGGTCGCTCTGGCCAACGCCACCCGTTTCGGTCTGGGCGCGAGTGTGTGGACGCGTGACAGCGGGCGCGCCCAGCGCATTGCGCGCGAGATCCGCTGCGGCACCGTGTGGATCAACGCGCACAACAAGCTATTCGCGGAAGCCGAGGTCGGCGGCTACAAGGAGAGCGGCTTCGGCCGGCTCCATGGGGCCGAGGGCATGCACGACTTCCTCGAGATCAAACACGTCTACCAGGAGATAGGCAGCCTTTGAGGCGGCCGCCATTGCCATCATGCTCAGACCCGAATCCGCTGCCGACGCAGCCTTTCGCAGCGAGGTGCGCGACTGGCTCGCGGCCCACGTGCCCGACGCGCTGCGCCACAAAACCTTCCGCCCGCTGCCGGCCGATGGCATGCCCTGGTATCGCGCGCTGTCGCAGCGCGGCTGGATCGCGCCGCACTGGCCGCGCACGCACGGCGGCATGGGGGCGAGCCCGGTGCAGCAGGTGATCCTGATGGAGGAGATGGCGCGCGCCGGCACGCCCGACTTCCCGACGCAGGGCCTCAACCACATCGGCCCGATGCTGATCGCGCGCGGCACGCCGGCGCAGCAGCAGCGCCACCTGCCGTCGATCCTCTCGGGCGACGCGGTCTGGTGCCAGGGCTACTCCGAGCCGGGTTCGGGTTCCGACCTGGCCAGCCTGCGCACCCGCGCCGAGGTGCGCGGCGGCACGCTGATCGTCAACGGCCACAAGATCTGGACCACCTGGGGCCACCATGCCGACTGGATGTTCGCGCTGGTGCGCACCTCAAGCACCGGCAAGCCGCAGCACGGCATCACCTTTGTGCTGATCGACATGAAGACGGCGGGCATCCGGTGCCGGCCGATCCGCACCATCGCGGGTGACGAGGAGTTCGCCGAGGTCTTCTTCGACGAGGTGGTGGTGCCGCTCGAGAACGTGGTCGGCGAGATCGACAAGGGCTGGCAGGTGGCCACCGCAGTGCTCAGCGAGGAGCGACTGCGCATCGGTGCACCCGCGCAGGCGCTGCGTGCGCTGGAGCGGCTGCGCATGATGCTGCGGGCCACACCGGCCGAGCGCGTGCCGCCCGGCGTGCATGAGGCCGTGGCGCTGGCCGAAGTGGAGGTCGAGACGCTCGTGGCGGCCTACCTCGAAGCCGCCGAGGCGGCGGAGCAGGGCATCGCGGCCGACAGCTCCTACCTCAAGCTTCTCGCCACCGAGACCGTGCACCAACTGCTCGACTTGGTGCAGCGCGTCGCGGGTCCAGCCGCCGCCCTGCGCGACGCCGTCCGCCACGGCGAGGATCTGCTCGACGCCACCGAGATGTTCCTGCAGGCGCGCCGCCTCGGGATCTACGGCGGCAGCAGCGAAGTGCAGCGCAACATCATCGCGACGCGGGTGCTAGGTCTGCCGGTCGGAGCCAAACCATGAACGCCGAACAAAGCGCACCCCTGCGCATGATTGCCGAGAGCGCTGCCGCCTTCGCGGCCTCGCACGGCGGACCGGCCCTCGCGCGCCGCGTGCACGAGGGCGGCCTTGCGTGGGAGGCCGCAACGTGGCAGGCCATCGCCGAACTCGGCTGGCTCGGGATCGTGGTGCCCGAGGCGGCGGGTGGCCTCGAACTCGGCGCATCTGCGCTCTGCGTGGTGGCGGAGGAAGCCGGGCGCACCCTGCTCACGCCACCGCTCACGCTGGGGATGGCGGCCGCCGCGGTGCTGGCCGAAGGCGGCGCGGCCGCTGCGCCCACGCTGCGGGCGTTGATCGAGGGCATGGCTCATGTCGCGCTCGCACACGCCACGGTCGCGGCCGATGGCACGCTCTCGGCGTCGCTGGTGCCCGAGGGCGATGCAGCGACGCGGTGGCTGGTCGCAAGCGGGCAGGGTGCGGGCTTCGTCGTGCGCCTGCTGGAGCCGGCCGCCGTCGGCCTTGCGCTGCACGTGCGCCATGCGGTGGACGGCAGCCGCCTGGCCAGCCTGACTATCGAGCCCGCGGCCTGGGAAAAGGCGTCGCCGCTGCTGTCAGGCGTCGCCGGCGAGGCGGTCTGGGCGCGCGGCCGGCAGCTCACCTGGCTGGGCGATGCGGCCTACCTTTGCGGCCTGATGGATGCGGCCCTGCGCCTCGCGCTCGACTATCTGCGGCTGCGCCGCCAGTTCGGCGTGCCGATCGGCAGCTTCCAGGCGTTGCAGCATCGTGCCACCGACTGTCATGTTGACGTCACCGCCACGCGGGCGCTGGTGCACGAGGCGGCACGCGCCGTCGGCACTGCGCGCGAGGCTTGGGCCGCGGCGGCCGCGGCGCAGCGGGCCGCGGCCGCCTCGCTGCGCGTCACCAAGGAGGTGGTGCAGTTCCACGGTGCGATCGGTTTTGCCGACGAGCACGATGCGGGCCTCTACCTGCGCCGCGCCATGACCGTGGGCGCGCGCCACGCGGGCGAGGCGCTGGCGGCGCTGCAACGCCGCTGAGAACGAACGAGACGAACAACAGGAGACAACCGAAGTGAGCTACCCGACGATCGTTTTTTCAGGCCGGACGTTCACGCCCGAATGGATGCAGGCCGAGGTCGAGCGCCTGTGCGCCGGCTTCGAGGCCGCCGGTGTGGCGCACGGCCAGACCGTGGCCGTGATGATGCGCAACTGTCCGGCCTATGCGGCGCTGATCCTGGCCTGCCGCCGGGCCGGCATCTACTTCGTCTCGCTCAATTGGCACTGCAAGCCGCCCGAGGCCGCCTTCATGCTCGAAGACAGCGGCGCCGCGATGCTGTTCGTGCACGAGGACCTGCTCGCGCAGGTGCTCGCCGGCGTGCCGGCGGGCGTCGCCCTCGTGGCCGTGCCGGCCGATCCGGCGCACCCGCTGCCGGACGCGGTGGGCCGTGCCACGCGCTGGGGCGACTTCGGTGTTGGCGCCCCGCCGATGGCCCCGCGCCCGCGCCTGCATTTCGGCTCAGTGCAATACACCTCGGGCACCACCGGCAAGCCCAAGGGCGTGCGCCGGGTGGCCCTGGCGCCTGAGTTGCGCGACGCGCTGGAACTGGAGTCGCGCCGCATCGGACGCATCGCGTCGGGCATTGCGCCGGGGGTGACCGCCATGCTGTGCGCGCCGATCTATCACAGCGCCTCTACCATGTACCTCGTGCAGGCCTGCGACGCCGGTGCCACCCTGATCCTCGAGCCCGCCTTCGATGCATTGCGCACGCTGCAGCTGATCGAGCGCCATGCGGTTACGCACGCCTACCTGGTGCCCACGATGTACCGCCGGCTGCTCGCGCTCGACGCGGCCGAGCGCGCCCGTTTCAGCGTCGCCACGCTGCGCCACGTAGCCTCTACCGGCTCGCCCTGCGCGCCCGAGGTCAAGCGCCGCATGATCGACTGGTTCGGCCCGGTCATCACCGAGGCTTACGGCGCCAGCGAGACCGGCTACGTCACCTTCATCGATTCGCCGACCTGGCTGGAGAACCCGGGCTCGGTCGGTCAGCCGCTTGGGCCGGCCCTGCTGCGCATTGTCGACGACGCGGGCCGCACGCTGCCCGCGGGGGAGATCGGCGCGATCTACGTGCGCCAGCCGGCCATGCCCGACTTCACCTACGTCAACAACCAGGCGGCACGCGACGCGATGGAACAGGACGGCCTTGTGGCGCTCGGCGACGTAGGCTACCTCGACGAGCGCGGCTTCCTCTACATCTGCGACCGGCGCACCGACATGATCATCTCGGGCGGCGTGAACATCTACCCGGCCGAGGTCGAGTCGGTGCTGCAGGGCATGCCGGGCGTGGCCGACTGCGCGGTGTTCGGCATTCCCGACGAGGAGTTCGGCGAGGGCGTCGCCGCGGCGGTGCAGCTGCGGCCCGGCGCCGAACTTGACGCAGCCCGCATCCAGGCCTTCCTGCGCGAACACATCGCCAACTTCAAGGTGCCGCGCACCATCGACTTCCACGCCGAGCTGCCGCGCGAGGATACCGGGAAGATCTTCAAGCGCCTGCTGCGCGAGCCCTACTGGCGCGACCAGACGCGCCGCATCTGAATCCTACAGAGCGGCGAGTCTTGGGAGACGCGCCCTCGATATCCCCGTCCGTCCAATCAAGGAGTCTGCACATGACGCTTCCCCAGGTTCTTTCAGAGCGGCTGCGGCTGCCGGTGATCGCCTCGCCGCTGTTCATCATCTCCAACCCCGAACTGGTTATCGCCCAGTGCAAGGCGGGCATCGTCGGCTCCTTCCCGGCGCTCAATGCGCGGCCGCAGGAAGAGCTCGCGCGCTGGCTGCAGCACATCACCGACGCGCTCGCCGCGCACGACCGCGCGCATCCTGAGCGGCCCGCCGCGCCCTTCGCCGTCAACCAGATCGTGCACCGCTCGAACGACCGGCTGCAGCACGACCTCGAGGTGTGTGCGCGCTTCAAGGTGCCGATCGTCATCACCTCGCTGGGCGCGCGGCCGGAAGTGAACGACGCGATCCACGCCTACGGCGGCATTGTGCTGCACGACGTGATCGACAATGCCTTCGCACGCAAGGCGATCGAAAAGGGCGCCGACGGCCTGATCGCGGTGGCGGCCGGTGCGGGCGGCCACGCGGGCACGCAGTCGCCCTTTGCGCTGGTGCAGGAGATCCGCCAGTGGTTCGACGGCCCGCTGGTGCTGTCGGGCGCCATTGCCAGTGGCCGTTCGATCTTGGCGGCGCGCGCCATGGGCGCCGACCTGGCCTACATGGGCTCTGCCTTCATCGCCACTGAAGAGGCCAATGCCGCCGCGGCCTACAAGCAGATGATCGTCGACGCCTCGGCCCGCGACGTGGTGCACACCAACCTATTCACCGGCGTGCACGGCAACTACCTGCGCCCCTCGATCGTCGCGGCCGGGCTCGACCCCGACCACCTGCCCGAGAGCGATGCGAGCGCCATGAACTTCGGCACCGACCGCGTCAAGCCCAAGGCCTGGAAGGAGATTTGGGGCTGCGGCCAGGGGATTGGTGCGATCGATCGCGTGCTGCCCGCCGGTGCGCTGATCGATCGCCTGGCCGCCGAGTACGACGCCGCGCTCGGTCATGGGCTGGGCCGAGCGCGCACCGCGGCCTGAGCAAGATCAGCCTTTCAGACAAACATCAGAAGGAGACAAGCATGACGAAGCATCTTTGGATTCGGGCTGCCATTTGCGCGGCCGGTGCGATGTCGCTGCAGGCGGCGGCCTGGGCGCAGGCCACGCCCGCTTCGGCCACGCTGAACAAGCCCGGCCGCATCGTGGTCACTGTGCCGCCGGGCGGCGGCATCGACACCATCGCACGCCGGCTGGCGACCAAGGTGGCAGCCGCCATGGGCCAGCCGGTGATCGTGGAGAACCGGCCCGGCGCATCGGGCGTGCTGGGCGTCGACAACATCGTGCGCTCCGCGCCCGACGGCAGTTCGCTGATCCTCGCGGCCGGCTCCACCATCACCGTGCTGCCGCACCTGATGAAGAAGCTGCCCTACGACGCGACGAAGGACCTCACGCCGATCGCGCAGATCGGCGTCACGCCGCTGGTGATGCTGGTCAACGCCGACAACCCCTCGAAGACTGTCGGCGAGTTCGTCGCCGCGGCCAAGGCCAGGCCCGGCACCATGAGCTACGGGTCCTACGGCAACGGCACGCTGGGCCACCTGATCGGCGAAGCCTTCAAGCACGCGGCCGGTGTCGACCTGGTGCACGTGCCGTACAAGGGCTGCGCGGCCGCCATCAACGACTTGATCGGCGGGCAGGTGAGCGCGGTGGTGTGCGACATCGGCTCGTCGGCCGCGTTCCTGCAGCCGGGCAGCCGGTTGCGAGGGCTGGCGATCACCGGTACCGGCCGCGTCGCCGCCTTCCCGGCGATACCGAACTTTCCCGAGGCCGGCTACCCCACTCTCGGCCCGCTGGTCGGCTGGCTCGGCATCTTCGGGCCGGCCCACATGCCCAAGCCGCTGGTCGATGCGCTGACGGCCGACTTCGCCAACGCGATGAAGACCGATGACATGCGCACTGCACTGGCGCAGATCGGCTACGACATCGGTGACCCTGACCGGGCGCGTTTCACCCGCACGGTGCGCGACGACACGGTACTCTGGGGCAAGCTGATCCAGAGCATCGGCGGCATCGCGGTGGAATGAGGAGCGCCCACACCATGCGCGAAGCCGTCATCGTCTCCACAGCCCGCACGCCGCTCACCAAGTCGTTTCGTGGCGAGTTCAACCTCACGCCGGGCCCCGAGCTGGCCGCCTTCGCGCTGCGCGCCGCGGTCGACCGCTCGGGCGTCGATCCCGAGCGGATCGAGGATCTGGTGCTGGGCTGCGGCTTTCCCGAAGGCACCACCGGCCGCAATGTGGCGCGGCAGGCGGCGCTGCGCGCGGGGTTGCCGCTGTCGGTCGGGGGCACCACTGTCAACCGCTATTGCGCCTCGGGGCTGCAGGCCATCGCGATGGCGGCTGGCCAGATCGTCAGCGACGGCATGTCGGTGGTGGTGGCCGGCGGCGTCGAGAGCATCTCGCGCATTCCCGTGCGCGACCCGGCCGCGCCCGACGATGCCGACCCCTGGCTGCGCGAACACCAGCCCGGCCTGTTCCTGTCGATGATCGAGACAGCCGACATCGTGGCCGCGCGCTACGGCATCACGCGCGAGGCGCAGGACCGCTTCGCGCTCGAGAGCCAGCGCAAGACCGAGGCCGCGCAACTTGCCGGCCGCTACCGCGAGGAGATCGTGCCGGTGACCACCAGCATGGCAGTGAAGGACAAGGTCACGGGCGCAGTCTCGCAGCGCCGGGCCATGGTCGACGGCGACACCTGCAACCGCCACGGCAGCAGCTACGAGGCACTGGCGCAACTGCTGGCCGTTAACGGACCCGACCGCTTCGTTACCGCCGGCAACGCCTCCCAGATGTCCGACGGTGCCGCCGCCTGTGTGCTGATGGACGCGCGGGACGCCGAGCGTGCCGGCCTCGCGCCGCTGGGCGCCTTCCGCGGCCTGGCCATCGCCGGCTGCGCGCCCGACGAAATGGGCATCGGGCCGGTGTTCGCGGTGCCGAAGCTGCTGGCGCGCCACGGCCTGCGCGTCGACGACATCGGCTTGTGGGAACTCAACGAGGCCTTTGCCTCGCAGGCGATCCATTGCCAGCAGCGGCTCGGCATCCCCGACGAGCGGCTCAACGTCGACGGCGGCGCGATCTCGATCGGCCATCCCTACGGCGTGACCGGCGCGCGCCTGGCCGGGCATGTGCTGATCGAGGGGCGGCGGCGCGGCATCCGGTACGCGGTCGTCACCATGTGCATTTCCGGCGGCATGGGCGCGGCCGGGCTGTTCGAGGTCTTCTGACATGGACCTCAATTTCACAGCGGCCGAAGAGGCCTTCCGCGCCGAGGTGCGCAGCTTCCTCGCGACGCAGCTGCCGGCCGCGCTGCGCACGCGCGTGGCCGAGGGACGCACGCTGAACAAGGCCGAGATGGTGCAGTGGCACGCGATCCTGCAGTCGCGCGGCTGGCTCGCGAGCCACTGGCCGCGTGAACACGGCGGGCCGGGCTGGACCGCGGTCGAGCGCTTCATCTTCGAGTACGAATGCGCGCTGGCCGATGCGCCGAGAAACTTGCCGTTCGGCCTGATCATGCTGGGGCCGGTGCTGATTCGCTACGGCACCGAGGCGCAACAGCGCCATTGGCTGCCGCGCATCCTCGACGGCTCCGACTGGTGGTGCCAGGGCTACTCGGAGCCCGGCGCGGGCTCGGACCTGGCGGCGCTGAAGACCTCGGCGGTGCGCGGGCACGATGCCGCGGGCGCGCACTACATCGTCAACGGCCAGAAAACCTGGACCACGCTCGCGCAGCACGCCGACATGATCTTCTGCCTCGTGCGGACCTCCAAGGACGCGCGCCGTCAGCAGGGCATCAGCTTCCTGCTGATCGACATGCGCTCGCCGGGCGTCGAGGTGCGGCCCATCGTCACGCTGGACGGCGAGCACGAGGTGAACGAGGTCTTCTTCACCGACGTGCGGGTGCCGGCGCACAACCTCGTCGGCGAAGAGAACGATGGCTGGACCTGCGCCAAATACCTGCTTACGCACGAACGCAACGCGGGCGTGGGCTTCGCGGTGGCGGCGCTGCAGCGCCTCAAGACCGTGGCGGCCAAGGTCATGAGCGGCGGCCAGCCGTTGGACCGCGACCCGGCCTTCGCGGCGCGCGTGGCGCGCGTGGAGATCGACCTGGAAAACCTCAAGACGACCAACCTGCGCGTGACGGCCGCTGTGGCCAACGGCGGCAGCCCGGGCGTGGAAAGCTCGGCGCTGAAGCTGCTTGGCAGCGAAATCCGCCAGGAACTCGCCTCGCTCGTGCGCCGCGCGGTCGGCCTGCATGCACTGCCGCACCTCGGCGACGCTGAGGCCCTGGCCGGCGCGCCCGCCGAATCGGTGAGCGCGGCCGCGCAGTACCTGAACAACCGCAAGCTCTCGATCTTCGGGGGCTCCAACGAGATCCAGCGCAACATCATCGCCAAGACGGTGCTTGGGCTGTGAGGGACGCCGCATGAACTTCGAACCGACCGACGAACGGCGCATGCTGGACGATGCGCTGCGGCGTCTGCTGGCGCAGCACTACGGCTTCGCCCAGCGCCAGCACATTGCCCAATCGGGCGAGGGGCACAGCGAGGCGATGTGGCGGCACCTCGTTGATCTGGGGGCGCTCGGCGCGCTCTTCGCGGAAGCCGACGGCGGCCTGGGCGGCAGCGGCTTCGACATCGCACTGGTGTTCGAGGCGCTGGGCGGCGCGATGGTGCTGGAGCCCTTGCTCGCAGCGCTGATGGCCGCTGCGGTGCTGGCCGAAGCGAAAACGGATGTGCAGCGCGCGCTGCGGCGCGACATCGTGGCCGGCAGCACGCTGGCCGTTCTTGCGCACGCTGAGCCAGAGGCCCGCTACGAGGCTTCGCACGTGACGACGTGTGTGCGGCCGAGCGATGGTGGCTGGCTGCTCGACGGCCTGAAATGCGTGGTGCGCCATGCGGAGCAGGCCGACTTTTTCATCGTCTCGGCCCGCACGTCAGGTCGCGACAGTGACTCCGCGGGCATCAGCCTGTTCGTGCTGCCCGCCGCAACCCCAGGCATCGTGCTGCGCGGCTACCCGCTGGCCGATGGTGGCCGGGGCGCGGACATCGCGTTCGAAGGCGTGCACCTGCCGGCCGATGCGCTGGTCGGCACCGAAGGCCAGGCCTTTCCGACCATCGAAGGCGCCGTGGGCGCCGGCGTGCTGGCGCTGAGCGCACAGGCATTGGGCGCGATGGAGTCCGCCAAGCAACTCACGCTCGACTACCTGCGCACCCGAGAGCAGTTCGGCCAGTCCATCGGCAGCAACCAGGCGCTGCAACACCGCATGGTGGACCTGTGGCTGGGTATCGAGCAGGCGCGCTCCGCCGTCATCAACGCGGCCAACGCGCTGCAATCGGCTGACCGTGTCACGCGCGAGCGCGCGCTGTCGGCAGCCAAGGCAACCACCGGCCGCGTCGGAACGCGCGTGGCCGAGGAGTGCATCCAGATGCATGGCGGCATCGGCATGACCTGGGAGCTGCCGCTGTCTCACTTGGCCAAGGGCCTGGTGCTGACCAATCACATGCTCGGCGACGAGGACCATCACCTGGCGCGCTATGTGTCGCTCGGCCGTGATTGAAGGCAGCGACTTGGCGCCCGTGCATCCTGCGGCGCGGGAGCGCGTGCGCTAGGCTCCAGCCAATGTCCTACGACCGCTTTTCCGAGCTCAACGTCTTCATCCGCGCGGTTGAGAGCGGCAGCTTCTCGGCCGCCGGGCGGCAGCTGGACCTCAGCGCCTCGGCGGTCAGCAAGTCGATCTCGCGCATGGAAGAGCGCCTGGGCGTGCGCCTGCTGAACCGCACCTCGCGCGCGCTGCAGCTGACCTACGAGGGCGAAGTGTTTATCGTCGGCGCGCGGCGCGTGATGGAGGCGATGGACGATGCGCAGCGCAGCCTGGCCGCGCTCTCGGCCGACCTGAGCGGCAAGCTGCGCATCTACACGCTGCCGAGCTTCGGCTACACGCTGGTGCCCTTCATCGCGGAGTTCGTGCAGCGCTTTCCGCGCGTGAAGATCGACATCCAGCTCGGCGCTGAGCGGGTCGACCTGGTCGAACGCAACATTGACGTGGCCATCCGCCTGGGCGTCCTGCAGGACAGCGCGTACTTCGCGCGCAAGATCGGCATGACCACGCACGTGATCTGCGCCGCACCCTCGTACATCGAGCGGCGCGGGCTGCCGGTATCGCCCGCGGCGCTCAAGGACCACAACTGCCTGAACTTCTCGATCCGCACGCACCACATCCACTGGGGCCTGCGCGCGGAGTCGCCACTCAGGCCGGCCTCCGTGGAGGGCGACATCTCTTCCAACCAGGCCGAGATGCTGCACCGGCTGTGCGTGGCCGGCGTGGGAATCGTGGAGCTGCCTTTCTATGTGGTGCAGAAGGAGCTCGCTGCCGGCGCGCTGGTGACGCTGCTCGACAGCGCGGCCAAGACCGAGTACGACCCGATCTGGGCCATTTACCCGCACAACCAGAACCCGAGTCCGCGCACCACAGCGTTCATCGAATTCCTGCGCGAGCGCATCGCCGGCTCGACGTGCTTCCTGCCGGCGGCCTGAGGCTCAGACCCCGTCTGGGCCCGCCCATTCCAGCGTCTTGCCGTCCCAGTCGCGCGCGGCGGCTGCGATGCCCGCGTAGAAGCGCTCGCTGGTCTCGGTGATCTCAATGAGCTCCACCATCGCGTGCAGCGGCGTCGGCCCCTCGAAATAGGCGATGCGCGCACCACGGCCGGTGCGCGCGGTGTAGAGCACCTCCTTGCCCTGCGCGAGTTCGGCCGCCAGCCGCGCGTCGAAGCGGCGCGTGCCGATGCCCCAGTGGTGGAGCCCGTGGCCGCGCTGCGCCACGCCGTCGCGGAACACCGAGGGCTGTTCGTCGTGCTGCTGGATCAGCTCCAGCATCATCGTGCCGTGAAAGGCCAGGGCAATCGACAGGTCGTGGTTGACCTCGCAGCCGCGGTAGAGCGAGCCCGCCCGCGGCTGCGAGACGCGAAAGCGATACCAGGGGCCTGCGCCCAGCACGCGCGTGAAGGTCGCCATGGCCGCGTCGAGGTCTTCGACCACGTGGCCGGCCTGGATCACAGTCTCGGCGCGGCCGCCAAACAAGAATTCGTTCATGCCAAGTCTCAGTTCTTCTGCTGCGGATGGAGGATGGCCTTGGACGCGATGCGCGCATAGGCCGTTTCGAACGCCTGCACGGCCTGGTGCAGCGGATAGCGGTGCGTGATGAGCGGGCGGAACGTCTCGGGGTTCGCGGTCACCTGCGCGATCACCTTGTGCCAGCCCTCGCGCGTGTTGCCGTAGCTGCCACGCAGTTGCAGCTGCTGGCGCACCATGCGCGTGATGTCGACCGTGGCCTTTTCGGGGTGGATGCCGGTCGCCACGAAGATGCCCTTGCGGCGCAGCGCGTGCAGGCCTTCATCGATGGTCGACATGACACCAGTCATCTCGATCACGGCGTCGAAGCCGTCGCCGGCCAGCGCGGCCAGGCGCTCGGCGGAGCCGGGCTCCGCGCGGTCGATCAGCAGGTCGAAGCCCATCTGGCGCAGCACCTCGAAGCGGTGCGCGTCGGCAAAACCGGTGACCACGATCTGGCTGGCACCCGCGAGCCGCGCGAACAGCGCCGCGCCCTGCGCCAGCGTGCCGGCGCCCATGATCAGCAGGCGCTTGCCCGGCCCGGTTTCCGACAGCGCGAGGGCGTTTTCCGACACGGTGAGCGGCTCGATCAGCGCACCCAGTTCGCTGTCCAGCGTATCGGGCACCGGCAGGCAGTTGACGGCCGCGACCGCGACCATCGGCGCGAAACAGCCGTTGCGCTGGATGCCGATGCCCACGGGCAGCGCCACCACGCGCCGACCCAGCAGGTCCGCTGCAGCGCCGTCGCCCAGCTGCACCACACGGCCGCAGAACTCGTGGCCCAGCGTGAGCGGCAGGCGGGGCCACACGTTCGCATAGGCCGAGCCCTTGGCGTCGTAGATGTGCAGGTCGCTGCCGCAGATGCCGGCGGCCTCGACCTCGACCAGCACCTCGCCGGGCGCGGGTTTTTCGGGCGGCGCGACGTCCATCAGCGAGACGCCGAAGTCGGGGGAGATTTTTCTCAGTGCAAGCATTTCAAGCTCCTTGATTCCATGCGCTCTCAGGCGCTGTTGGCGCGCAGGCCGCCGTCGATCACGAAGGGCTCACCGGTCACGTAGGGAACGAGGCCGGCAGCGAGCGTGGCGACCAATTGGCCCACGTCGGCGGCCTCGCCCCAGCGGCGAAGCGGCACCTCGCCGCTGGCAATGCGGGCGTCCTGCGCGCTGGTGTCCAGCGAGCCGGTCATCTCGGTGCGGATGAAGCCCGGCCGGATGTCGTGCACGTGAATGCCGTGCGGCGCCAGGCGCAGCGCCAGGATCTTGGCCATCATGGCCACCGCCGCCTTCGACATGCAGTACTGCGAGCGGTTGAGCCGCGCGTAGTGCGCCGCCATCGACGAGATCACGATTACGCTGCGGTAGGGCTGCGGCGCGCGGTCCTCGAGCATCCGGCGCGCAACGGCCTGCGTGAGGAAGAAGGTGCCGCGGATGTTGACGTCGAAGTTGCCGTCGAAGTCCTCGGGCGTGATGTCCAGCACGTCGCGCAGCGGCCGCGCCGCAACGCCGGCGTTGTCGACCAGGCAGTCGACGTGGCCGTGCAGCGACCACACCTCCTCGACCAGCCGGGCGTGCGTGGCGAGGTCGGCAATGTCGGTGCGCACGAAGTCGGCGCACACGCCCAGCGCGCGGATGTCCGCGAGCGTGGCTTGCGTGCGTTCGTCGTCGTGCAGGTCGGCAATCACGAGGTGAAAGCCCTGGCGGGCAAGGGCCAGCGCGGCGGCGCGGCCGATGCCTTGCCGCCCGCCCGTCACCAGCGCCACGGGGGCCTTGGAGGGAGTGTTCATCGCCATCAACCCAGCTGGCTCGGCCGCGAACTGTAGGCCGTGAGCGGCGGGCAGGCGGCGGGGTCGACGATCACGTCGAGCAAGGTGGCGCGGTCGGCCGACATGGCCTCCTGCAACGCGGCGCGCAGGGCGCCGGGCTCCGAGACGCGAACGCCGTGCAGGCCGCAGGCGCGTGCAATGGCCGCATGGTCGACCGGCTCGAAGCGGGTGTCCGTGCGCCCGCCGTAGCGGAACACCTCCATGTCTTCCTGCATGCTGAGCACGCCGTTGTTCAGCACGATCAGCACCAGCTTGATGCCGTGGCGGCGAATGGCTTCGAGCTCGCCCCACACATGGCCGAAGCCGCCGTCGCCCACCACCGACACCACCGTGGCCTCGGGGCGCGCAAGGTGCGCGCCCATGGCCAGCGGCAGCCCCCAGCCGAGCCCTGCGAGCCCGCGCGGCAGCAGGAAGCGTTCGCCGGCACGGCGTGCCGTGAGGTAGAGCGAGATCCACACCGAGGCATAGCTCGCGTCGGCCGTGACAATGGCGTCGGCGGGCAGCAGCTGCCCCAGTTCGTGCATGAGCCGCTCGGGCCGGATGGGCAGGCGGTCTTCGGTGCGCACGCCGTGCTGCAGGCGCTGCGCGGCCGCATGCGAGGTGGCGATGGCGTCCTCCACCGCGCCCCGGGCGGATTGGCGCGGCTGCGCATCGAGCTGCGACATCGCATCGGCCAGCGCCTCGAGCGTGAGCCTGGCATCGCCGACGAGGCGCAGCGATTCGTAGTTGCGGTCGATCTCGACCGGATCGATGTCGATGTGGATGAAGCGCGCATTGCGCGGGTACTGGCTCCAGGTGTCGGTGCCGTTGGCCGCGGTGCGCGTGCCCAGCAGCAGCACCACGTCGGCCTTCGTGACTAGCGCACGCGCCTCATAGGCGGGCGCGCCCACGTCCAGCACGTTGCCGATGACGCCCAGCGACAGCGGATGCAACTCCGAGACGGCCCCTTTGCCCATCATCGTGGTCGCCACCGGTAGCGCAAAGCGCTGCTGCAGATCGGCCAGCGCAGGCGCCGCGCCCGAGAGGTGCACGCCGCCGCCGGCAATCACCAGCGGCCGCTCGGCCTGCATCAACAGGCGCGCGGCCTCGCGCACGCGCTCCGGCGCCGCCACCACGGGGTCGAGCGGAAAGCGGCCGTTCACGGCACGGCGCGTCGTGGCGCCGGTGGCCTGGCTGTCGGCGATATTCACCGGCAGCAACAGCACCGCGGGTCCGCAGCGGCCGCTGGTGGCGATGCGGAACGCCATGTCGACCCATTCGTCGACGCGCTCGGCACTGTCGATGCGGCCGACCCATTTGCTGCAGCCCGCGAAGAGCTTGAGGTGGTCGTACTCCTGGAAGGCATTGCGCTCGCGCGAGCCCACGGGCACGTCCTGCACCAGCGCGACGATCGGCACCGAGGACTTGAGTGCCTCGGCCAGCGGCGCGACCAGCAGCGTGGCCGCCGGCCCGTTCTGCGCGGTGACCACCGCGGTCTGACGGCTGATGCGGGCGTAGCCGTCGGCCATGGCGCCGCCGGCGTTCTCAGTGCGATAGCCGATGTTGCGCATGCCGTGCTGCGGCACCGCGAGATGAAAACGAACCGGGTTGCACTGGCCGAACACGACCTGCACGCCGTGACGACGGCAAGCCGCCGCCACGCGGTCGGCCACGGTGCCACCGCTTGTTGCTGGAGTTGACATGGGGAGGGATTACTTTTTTGGGGAGGAGGAAGGGAAACGGCTCTTGAGCTTGGCCACGGTGATCTCGGCCTGCTCGATCTCGGCGCGGTACGCCTTGCCAGTCATCGGCGCGGGCTCGATGCCGTAGGTGTCGAGCAGCTTCTTCTGGAACACCGGATCGCGCGCCACCTTGAGTGTGGCGTCCTCGAGCTTGCGGCGGATCGGCTCGGGCAGGCCGAGTGGCGCACCCACACCGAAGTAGGCGTCGGTGACCACGTCGTAGCCGAGCTCACGCAGTGTGGGCACATCGGGCAGCTCGCGCATGCGCGTGGAGCTGGCCGCGGCCAGCACGCGCAGCTTGCCTGACTTGACGTAGGGCATGAAGTCCGTCGGGTTCTGTACCACCACGTCGATCTGATTGCCCAGCAGGGCCACCACCGAGTCGGAGCCCGAGCGATAGTTGACCGTCTCGAACTGCATGCCGGTCTTCTCGGCCAGCAGGAGCATACCCAGCGTGTTGACCGAGCTCGGCCCGCCGAAATTGATGCCGCCCTTGGCCTTCTTCGAGGCCGCGATCAGGTCCTCGATGGTCTTGTACGGGGAATTGGCATTCACCACCACGGCGAACACGTAGCGGCCCACGCTCGCGATGCTGGTGAAGTCCTTCGACGTGTGCGGCTTGTCAGAGACCAGCTGCCATAGCGCCAAGCCGCTGGAGAGCATGCCCAGCGTGTAGCCGTCGGGCTGGGCGCGCGCGAGCAGCATGCCCATCACCGTGCCCTGCGCGCCAGGGCGGTTGAGCACGACCATCGGCTGGCCCAGGCTTTGGGAAAGCTCGGTGGTCAGCGCGCGAGCCACCAGGTCGGTGGTTCCGCCGGGGCCGAACTGCACCATGAAGCTGATGTCGTGCTCGGGCCATTCCGCGTAGGCGCTGGTGGCTGCGATGGCCAGCACGAAGGCCGAGAAGGCGAGGCGCCACGATCGGACGCGGGCGAGAAAGAGGGTCATGCGAACTTGTCTCCGTTTTCTTGTGGATTGCCGCCATGCAGGCCGGTGGATGGCAATGCGGTGGCGACACTACAAATCGTACGGAGACGAAGCGCTTTGTTCGAGCCATCTTGTGGAATCACGAGGATGACAATCATTCACAGGTGCGGGCGTGCGAACGCGTCGCGGTCCCTGGATCCGATGCCTCATCGACGGTCGCTGGCAGCCAGCGGCTTGCGGCGCATGGGGCGAGCGCAACGACCCGTCCGATGGTACCCCGCTCGGGCGCCACGCCGCCTCGGACCGCAGCGACGCCGAAGCCGCCGTGGCCGCCGCGCGCTGCGCTTTCGAGCAGCCGCAGTGGGCGCACGACGCGCCCGCAGGGCGTGCGTTGCTCAGTCGCCTTGGGGCACCCGATCGACCGGTGCACCTGCTCATGGACCGCGCCTACGAAGGCAATGAGACCTGGCAGCTCGCACTTGATCTGGGCTTTATCCCGGTCGTGCCACCTCTGAAGACGCGCGTCGAGCCTTGGGAGTACGACCGTGAGATGTACAAACGCCGCAACGAGGTGGAGCGCCTGTTCCGGCGCCTGAAGGGCTATCGCCGCATCTTCTCCCGCTTCGAGAAACTCGACGTGATGTTCGTCGGCTTCATCAGCTTCGCGTTGATCGCCGATGGACTGCGTTTGCGTTAACAGACCCTAGCCCCGCAGCATCGACACCGTCAGCTTCGGCGACAACGCCTGCGGGCTCACCTGCAGCTCGATCAGGGCCGGCTTTCCTGCCGCTCGGGCGCGCTCGAGCGCAGCGGGGAAGTCGCCGGTGCGCGTCACGGTCTCGCCGTGCGCGCCATACGAGCGCGCCAGCGCGGCGAAGTCGGGGTTTCTCAGCGCGGTGCCCCACACGTTGCCCGGATGGTGCCGCTCCTGGTGCATGCGGATGCTGCCGTACATGCTGTTGTTGATGACGATGACGATCACGTTCAGCGCGTACTGCACGGCCGTCGCGAGCTCCTGGCCGTTCATCAGGAAGCAGCCGTCGCCCGCGAAACACAGCGCGGTGCGCTCGGGATGCACCAGTTTCGCCGCGATGGCCGCGGGCAGGCCGTAGCCCATGGTGCCGCTGGTCGGCGCGAGCTGGGTGCGCATGCCGCGGTAGCGCCAGAAGCGCTGCACCCACAACGTGTAGTTGCCCGCGCCGTTGCTGACGATGGTGTCGGCCGGCAGCGTGTCGCGAAGGTGGACCATGACGCGCCCCAGGTCGACGTCGCCGGGCATGCTCCCGGGAGGCTCGATGTGGTCGAGCTGGTCGGCGCGCGCGGCGCGCGTCCAGTCGCTCCAGCGCGCGGGGCCCGCCGGCTTCAGCGCCCGCGCGGCGCGTGCGAAGGCCGGCATCGAGGCGTTCACCGGCACGTCGGCGTGGTAGACGCGGCCGAGTTCGCCGGGATCGGCGTGCACGTGCACGAGCCGCTGCTTCGGGTGCGGCACGTCGAGCAGCGCATAGCCCTGAGTCGTGGTCTCGCCCAGTCGCGCGCCGACGGCGATGATCAGGTCGGCGTCGCGCACGCGCTGCGCGATGCGCGGATCCATACCCAGGCCGGCCTCACCGATGTAGCGGTCGTCGAGGTTGTCGATCAGGTCCTGCCGGCGAAACGCACAGGCCACCGGCAGCTCGAAGCGGGCTGCGAAGGCGGTGATGTCGGCGCTGGCCTCACGCGTCCAGCCCCCCCCGCCGAGCACCACCAGCGGCCGCTCGGCGCGCTGCAGCTCGGCCACCAGCCCGTCCATCGCTTCCTGCGTCGGCGCGGCGCCGCTGCGGCGGTAGCGCGGCGCGTCCGGCACCGTGACGAGGTCGGTCAGCATGTCCTCGGGGAGCGCCAACACCACCGGGCCGGGCCGCCCGGAGGTCGCGACGTGGAAAGCGCGGCTGACGTACTCGGGCAGCCGCCGCGCGTCGTCGACCTGGTCGACCCACTTGGCGATGTGGCCGAACATGTGGCGGTAGTCGATCTCCTGCCAGGCTTCGCGTCCTAAGGCATCGCGACCCACCTGGCCAATGAAGACAATCAGCGGCGTCGAGTCCTGCCGTGCGGTGTGGACGGCGATGCTCGCGTTGGTGGAGCCCGGCCCGCGCGTCACCAAGCAGATGCCCGGCTCGCCGGTGAGCTTGCCGTGCGCCTCGGCCATGTGCGCGGCGCCGCCTTCCTGGCGGCAGACGATGAGTCGGATGGCATCGCGCGCGTGATAGAGCGCGTCGATCACGGCCAGGAAGCTCTCGCCGGGCACGCAGTAGGCGGTGTCGGTGCCGTGAATGCGCAACGCATCGACCAGGATCTGGCCGCCGGTGCGTTCAGGGAGTGTGGGGGTTGTCATGATGCCTTCAGTAATGGGGCCGGGTGAATGAAGGCCGCGCGCTCGCCATCCTGCAGCGGCAGCCGGTCGTCGCGCACCAGCCAGTCGGGGCCGAGCTGCCGCACGTCCGCGCAGCCGAGCAGGGCCTGGTCGGTGTCGATCTCGCGCCGCAGCAGCGCGAGCGCATGCGCCGCGCCGGCCTCGCCACCAGCCGCGAGACCGTACATCGCCGGGCGTCCGACGAAGACGGCGTGCGCGCCCAGCGCGAGCGCCTTGAGCACGTCGGTGCCGCGGCGCACGCCGCCATCGAGCAAGACCGTCAGCTGCGGCGCGGCGGCGACGATGGCCGGCAGCACGTCGAGCGGCGCGACCGCTCCGTCGAGCTGGCGGCCGCCGTGGTTCGATACGAAGATGCCATCGGTGCCGATGCGCTGCGCGGCTATCGCGTCCTCGGGCCGCAGCACGCCCTTGACCAGCAGCCGGCCCGGCCAGCGCTCGCGGATGCGCGCGAGCTCGTCCCAGGTCATGGCGGCCCGGCCCGCACGATGGTCGCCCTTGGCGGCGGTGATGATGCGGCCGCCCCGCGTCGCGGTGAAGTTCTCGAAGCGCGGAATGCCCTGCTTGCACAGCGTGCGCGCGAAGGTCTCGACCATCCAGCGCGGACGCATCAGCCCGCCGGCCATCAGCCTTGGCGTGAAGCGCAACGGGATGCTGAAGCCGTTGCGCAGTTCGTTCTCGCGCACCGACGCGATCTGCACGTCAACGGTGATGACGAGCGTGGCAACCCCGGCAGCCTTCAGTCGCGCGAGCAGCGGGTCGATCACCGCATGCTGCGCCGGCAGGTAGGCCTGGTACCAGGTGCCCGGCGCCTCCCGCATCACGCGCTCCAGCGGCACGGTGGACGCGGCGCTGAGCACCGAGGGCACGCCGGCCTTCGCCGCGGCGCGCGCCAGCGCCATGTCGCCGTCGAAGCAGCACAGCCCCGACACGCCCATCGGCGCGATGCCGACCGGCGATGCATGTGTGGTGCCGAAGAGATCGACCGATTGCGAGCGCTTCGACACGTCGACCAGCGGCCGCGTGAGGAAGCGCCAGCGACCGAAGGCGGCGCGGTTCGCGTCGAGCGACGCATGGTCTTCCGATCCGCCGCTGACATAGCCGTGGATGCTGGGCGGCAGACGGCGACGCGCAGCGTCGGCGAGCTCGGCGATGGAAAGGGCGCGTTCAGCCCGCATCGCCGCTCAGCTGCCCTTGAAGCTCGGCTTGCGCTTGCCGTGAAAGGCCTCCACGCCCTCGCGGAAGTCATCGGAGCTGCGCAGGCGGCTGTAGCTGTGGCCTTCGAGTTCGATCGACACGCTGAGCGTCGCGTCCTCCGTGTCGTTCAACAGCTTCTTGGCCGTGCGCTGCGCGAGCGGCGAGAAGGTGCGCAGCTCGTCAACCAGGCGGTCGGTCGCAGCTTCCAGCTCCGCGTCGGCCACGCACTCGGTGGCCACGCCCCATTCGTAGGCCTGCTTGCCGGGGATGCGGCGCGAGCGCATCACGATGTCCTTGGTGCGGGTGATGCCGACCATCTTCTGCAGGCGCGCGGAGCCGCCGGAGCCGGGGATCTGGCCGAGCTTCTGCTCGGGCAGGGCGTAGAGGGTGGTCTCGGTCACGATGCGGAAGTCGCAGGCCAGCGAGATCTCGAAGCCGACGCCGAAGCAGTAGCCGCGGTTGGCCGCGATCACCGGCTTGCTGCAGCGCGCCGGTGCGGCGATGTTCCAGGCCAGCTTCGATACGTGCTCGGGCGAAGCCTCCAGGAAGCCCTTGATGTCGCCACCGCTCGAGAAGTGTTCGCCTTCGGCGCGCAGCACGATCACGCGCACCGCCGGGTTCTCGTCGAGCGACTCGATGACCAGGCGCAGCTGGTCGCGCTGCGGCATCGAGATGATGTTGTAGGGCGGGCGCCCAAGCACGATGTCGGCGCGTTCGCGCGCGGCGTCGATCTCGACGCGGAAGCCGTCGAGTTTCTCGAGCAGGGTATGGGCAGGGTGGGCGAGCTGGGTCATGTCGTTTCCTCGGGGACGAAGTTGGATGAAAAAAGGCGTGGGCTCAGGTGCCGAAGGTCGGGCGCTTCAGCCCTGCCCAGCGGCGCACGAGGTCGTGGTGCTCGATGTCGAACAGGTCAAGCACGCGGCCGACCGTGTGGTCGACCATGGCTTCGATGGAGTCCGGCCGCGCGTAGAACGCGGGCACGGGGGGAAACACGATGCCACCCATCTCGGTGACGGCCGTCATGTTGCGCAGGTGCGCGAGGTTGAAAGGCGTCTCGCGCGCCATCAGCACGAGGCGGCGGCGCTCCTTCAGGATCACGTCGGCGGCGCGGCTGATCAGGTTGTCGGCCAGGCCGTGCGCCACGCTGGCCAGCGTCTTCATGGAGCAGGGCGCGATCACCATGCCGGCGGTGCGGAACGAGCCGCTGGAGACGGCCGCGCCGATGTCCTTCACGTTGTGCACGACGTCGGCCAAGGCCTCGATCTCGGCCCGCTTCATGTCGATTTCCTGCGAGGCGGTCAGCGCGCCCGATGAGGACATCACCAGGTGCGTCTCCCAATCGGGCATGGCGCGCAGCAGCTGCAGCAGGCGCACGCCATAGATGGTGCCGCTCGCGCCGGTGATGGCGACGATGAGGCGCTTCTGCTGGCTCATCGCACCGCTCCGGCGGCGAAGTCCACGCGCGCGGCCGTGTCGATCACCGCCGCGAGGTCGACCTCGTCTTCGCCCGGCACGCGCACCTTGGTGAAGACATGCTCGTGGTAGACCACCGGCCTGGTGGCGTCCAGGCCCATCTTGGCACTCAGGCCCTGCAGGTGCGGCGGCGGTGCGATGCCGTCGCCGAAGTCCTGGCCGACGGTGGTAGACGGATCGAGCACCGAGCCCTGGGCGCCCTGGATCACGACCAGGTCGCGGTCGGCCTGGAAGCGCGTGGCCACGGCCCACTCGACCTGCTGCGGCTCGTGCACCTGCACATCGTCGTCGACCACGATCACTTGCTTGATGTCGTAATGCGCGCCGAAGGCAGCGCAGATCACGTTCTTCGGCTGGCCCTCGTGCGTCTTCTTGATCTTCACGTACAGGTGGTAGCGGCCGACGCCGCCGATGGCCAGGTGCACGTCGAGCACGTTCGGGAAGCTGCGCTGCAGGTGCGCCAGCAGCGTGGCTTCGCGCGGGATCGATCCGAGCAGCAGGTGTTCCATCTCGGCCGGCACGATGGTGTGGTAGATCGGGTCGCGGCGGTGTGTGATGGCATCGACCTGGATCACCTCGCGGTGCTCGCGTGCGCTGTAGTACTTGGGGAATTCGCCGAAGGGGCCTTCGGGCTCCTTCACGCCTGGCAGGATGCGGCCCTCGATCACGATCTCGCTGTCGGCCGGCACGCGCACCTCGTTGGTCAGGCACTTCGTCACGCGCAGTGGCGCACCGTGCAGCGCGCCCGCGATCTCCAGTTCGTCGCAGTCGATCGGCGCGATGGCCTGTGAAGCCAGCAGCGTGAGCGGGTCGATGCCGATCACGACCGCGACTTCCAGCGCCTCGTTGCGCGCCTCGGCCGCCTTGTAGAAGGCCCACAGGTGGCGCGGCAGCATCAGGATCGCCATGCGCTCCCTGGAATGCACCTGGATTCGGTTGATCGACACGTTCTGCACGCCAGTGGCCGGGTTGCGGGCGATCACCAGGCCGGCGGTGATGTAGGGGCCGTTGTCGTGCTCGCTGTGCGTAGGCACCGGCAGCACTTCGCGCACGTCGCGATCGCGGTGTACCACCTGCTGGCAGGGGGCCTCGCCCTTGGCCACCTCCTGCCAGCGCAGCGGACGCTCTGCCGCGTCGCGGAAGCGCTGCAGCAGCTCGGACTCCGGCACGCCCATGGCCTCGGCGATCCAGGCGCGACGCGACATGAAGCCGGACACCACCGGCACCGCGTGGCCGCCCGGCTTGGGGAAGTAGGCGGCCTGCCGGCCGTCGAGGCGCTTGGCGATGGCGGCCAACGTGTGCTGCAACGGCGTGTCTTTGCGCATGACCGCGACGCGGCCGCTGTCGCTCAGGTGGGCGAGCCAGCGGCGCAGATCGGTGAAGGGCGCGCCCTGTGATGTCGACGTCGAGGTAGTCATGGATATTCTCCGGCCTGGGGAAGGTGTGGCAAGGCGGCGGCGCTCAGGCCGCTGGGGTATCGGGATGGCTGCCGAGCGCTTCGTATTCGCCGGCGACGAGCTTGCGCCGCAGGATCTTTCCGACCGGCGACTTGGGGATCTCCGCGACGAAGACGTACTCGCGCGGACGCTTGAAGTTGGGCAGATCGGAGCTGCGGCAGTGGGCGTCGAGCGTCTGCGCGTCGAGCCCGGCCTCTTCGCCGCTGCGGGTCACGAAGGCCACCACGCGCTGGCCCCAGCGCTCGTCCGAGAGGCCGGCCACGGCGACTTCGCCGACGCCGGGGCACAGCGAGATGACCGACTCGATGTCTACCGGCGAGATGTTCTCGCCGCCGCTGATGATCATGTCGTCGACGCGGCCGGTGACATAGAGATCGCCGTCGTCGTCGAAGTAGCCGATGTCGCCGGTGTGGTACCAGCCGTTGCGCAGCGCGCGGGCGTTGGCGTCGGGCCGGTTCCAATAGCCCTCGAAGGCCTCGTCGCCGCGCAGGTCCGCGATGATCTCGCCTTCCTCGTTGGGGCCGACGCGGTCGTCCGCGCCGGTCGCGTCGAGCCGCACGATACGCAGCCGCGTGTTGAGGCCGGCGCGGCCCGCGCTGCCGGGCTTCTTCACCGCGTCCTGGTCGATCGAGACGGTGTAGATCTCCGACGAGCCGTAGTGGTTGACGAAGAGCTCGGGCCGGAAGGCGCGCGTCAGGCGCTGCAGCAGTGCGTCGTGCATCGGCGCACCGGCAAAGCCCAGCTTGGTGACTGACGCGATGTCCTCGCCCGGCCCATCGCCGCCGCCGTCGCGCTGCCGTTGCGTCAGCATGTCGTGATAGAGCGTCGGCACCAGGTAGAGGCAGGTGATGCGCTCGCGCGCGATCAGCGCCAGCGCGGCCTGCGTGTCGAAGCGCGGCAGGCAGACGAAGGTGCCATCGACCAGCGCCATCGCCAGCAGGGAGCGCACGCCCATCGTGTGGTAGAGCGGCATCACCCCGAGCGTGCGTTCGCCGCGGCGGTAGAGGTTCTGCGCCACGTGCGCCAGCGCGGCGGCGCGCTCCTGGCGGTGGCGCCTCGGCACGCCCTTGGGCTTGCCGGTGGTGCCGGAGGTGTAGAGCATCAAGGACACGTCGTCGGCCCCGGCGGCGGATTCCAGCGCGGGGGCCTCGACTTGGAGCAGTCCGGCCCAGGTGTGCGTCGCGTCGTCGCCTTCCAACGCGCCCACGCCGATGCGCGGCACGGCGCGCGCGCCGGTGCTGTACTGCGTGGCCGCTTCGCTCGCGGCCTCGAAGACGAGGGCCTTGGCGCCGGCGTCGGCCAGGCAGTAGTCGATCTCCTCCGGCTTGGCGCGCCAGTTGAGCGGAACGATCACCACGCCGATGAACTGGCAGGCCCAGTGAAGGGTCGCCGCCTCGTGGCGGTTCTGCAGCACCGAGAGCAGCCGGTTGCCGCGCGCGAGGCCGAGCTTGCGCAGGCCGGCGGCGGCGCGCGCCACCTGGACTCGCCACTGTGCATAGGTCAGGCGAACGCCGTCGTCCACCAGCGCGAGCGCGTGGGGACTGCGCTCCACGCTTTGAAGGAATGTGGTTGCGAGGTCGAGCATCTCAGTTTTCCAGGGGGAGGGGTTGGGCGCCGGCGGCGGTGCGGCGCAGGGCGGCGGTCTCGAGCACCGCCTGGACGATGGGCGTGTAGCCGGTGCAGCGACAGAGGTGGCCGGAGAGCATGTCGCGCACCTCGGCCTCGCTCGGGTCGGGGCGGCGGCGCAGGTAGTCGTCGCAGGACATCAGGATGCCGGCGGTGCAGAAGCCGCACTGCAGCGCATGGTGGCGCTTGAAGGCCTCCTGCAGGTCGGAGAGCGGGCCGTCGGCATCGCACAGGCCTTCGACCGTGGCGACGTGGCGGCCTTCGGCCTGCACCGCGAGCGTCATGCACGAGCGGGCGGCGACGCCGTCGATCTGCACCGTGCAGGCGCCGCACACGCCGTGCTCGCAGCCCACATGCGTGCCGGTGGCGCCCAGGCCCTCGCGCAGAAAGTCCGACAGCAGCATGCGCGGCGTGCAGGGCGCGCTGCGCGCGGTGCCGTTGAGTTGCAGCCGCACCGTGTGCAGGCTGTCGCGGCCGATCTGTTTCATGAGCGGTTCTCCGTGACGCGAGCGAGCACCTGCGCGCCGAGCCTGCGCACCAGATGACGCCGGAAGGTGGCGCTGGCGTGCGCGTCGTCCTGCGCCTCCAGCTCCCAGGCGAAGTCGTTGAGGGCGTTGTCGAGGTCAGCGCCGCGCAGGCCGGCGGGCCATTGCGCGAGCCGCGGCCGGTCGGCCACGCCGCCCACGGCCAGGCGCAGCCCGCGCCCATCGGCGGTGGCCGCGGCCGACACGATGGCGAAATCGCCGTGCCGCGCCGAGAACTCGGTGAAGGCGCTGCGCTGGCCGGCAGCGGCCAGCGGGAAGCGCACCTCGGCCAGCAGCTCGTCCGGTGCGCGCGCCGTCATCAGCATGCCCTGGAAGAAATCCGCGGCCGGCAGCGTGCGGCGCTTCGAGGCGCTGCGCAGCACGACCTCGCCGCCGAGCGCCAGCAGCACCAGCGGAATCTCCGCGCTCGGGTCGGCATGCGCGACCGAGCCGCAGACCGTGCCGCGGTTGCGGATCTGGAAATGCGAGATGAAGGGGAAGGCCTGCGCCAGCAGCGGGACCTCCTGCGCGAGCGACTGGCGCCACTCGACGCTGCCCTGCGTGGCCGCCGCGCCGATCGCGAGCATGCCGCCGTCCGCGCGTACGTAGTCGAGGTCGGCGGTGCGCGAGATGTCGATCAGCGCGCTGGGCTGAGCCAGGCGCATGTTGAGCACGGCCATCAGCGACTGGCCGCCGGCGAGGATGCGCGCATCGGCACCCAGCGCACGCAGCTGCTGCACGGCCTCGTCGGCCGATTCGGCGCGCACGTAGTCGAAGGCCGCGGGCTTCACTTCGTGCCTCCGAGCATGCGCAGCAGGCGACGCCACCACGGATCGGCCACCGCCGCCGCGCCCTGGCCGCTGGCCTGCCGGCCGAGCTGCTCGAACAGCTGCTTGAGCACGATCTTGGCCGCGCCCTCGAGCATGCGCCCGCCGACCGCAGCGACCTTGCCCGAGACCTCGGCCTCGTAGTCGTAGCGCAGCAGCGTGCCGCCCTCCTTGGGCGCGAGCGAAACCAGGCCGCTGCCCTTGGCAGCGCCCATGCTCGACAGGCCCGAGCCGGCGAGCCGCAGGCGCTGAGGCGCCTCGATCTCGCTGAGCGCGATCTCTGCCGCGTAGCGTGCCTTGATCATGCCGACACCTACCGTCACGTCGGCGCGATAGCGGTTCGGCCCGACCGGCTCCAGCGCGTTGCAGCCAGGGATGACGCGGGCCAGCGCGGCCGGGTCGAGCAGCACGGCGAACACCGCTTCGGGCGTGGCGGGCAGCAGGATCTCGCCCCGCGCCGACAGTGCCTTGCCCTTGCTCCCTTTCAGATTCGCCACTGGCTCCGAAGTCGGCATGGCTGCGGCGACGCTGCCTGCGGATGGCGGCGGGTCGTCCATGCCCAGCAGTTGCATCACGCGCGAGGGCGTGAGCGGCAGCACGATGTCGGCGCGGCCGAGCGCATCGGCCACCGCGTTGGCGATGCAGGGCGGCGTGCTCATGTTGTTGCCTTCGCCCAGGCCCTTGGCGCCCAGCGGCGTGAAGGGGCTGGGCGTTTCCAGGTGCAGGATCACGGGGTCGGGCACCTCGCAGGTGGTCGGCACCAGGTAGTCGGCGAAGGTGCCCGACTGGAAGCTGCCGTCGGCGCCGTAGCGGAACTCCTCCATCAGCGCCGCGCCCAGCCCCTGCGCAAAGGCGCCGCGGATCTGGCCATCGGCCAGCGCCGGGTTGAGCAGGGTACCGGCGTCGTGCGTGGTGACGTAGCGGTCGATGCGCACGCGGCCGGTGTCGCGGTCGACTTCCACTGCGCAGATGTCGAAGGCGAAGCCGTAGGCCGCCGAGGTGTTGACGCGGTCCTCGTCGTCGGGCGCCGTGAGTTGCGGCGGCGTCCAGAACGCCGTCTCGCGCAGGCCGGGGTCGGTACCCGCTGGCAGCAGGCCTGGCGCCCAGTGCGGACTGGCGGCGAAGCGCGCGAAGGCCAGGCCACGCTCCGGTGCGCCCCTCGGAAAGACCTTGCCGCCAGCGAACACCACATCGCCCGGCTCGCAGTCAAGCAGTGCGGCAGCAATGCGCGCCAGCTTGTCGCGCAGCCGCGTGCACGCGAGGTGCAAGGTTCCGGCGACGGCGCCGGCGAACCGGCTCGAGTAGTTGCCCGCTGCCACCGACCAGGCATCCTTCTGCGTGTCGAACTCGACGTTGACCGACACATCGGCCGGCTCGACGCCGAACACATCGGCCACCACCTGCGCGCACACCGTGCGATGACCTTGGCCGGCCGGCGACGAGGCGATCACGGCGGTGAGTCCGCCCAGCGGATCGATGCCCACGGTCGCCGCAGCGATGGCGCCGTTCTTCGGGCCGGCCTTGGCGCGCTGCTCGCGCGGCATCACGGTCGTGATGTAGCCCATGTTCGACACCGAAGGCTCGACGATGGCCGCGAAGCCGATGCCGTAGAGCCTGCCTTCCGCGCGCGCCGTTTCCTGCCGCTGGCGCAGCTCGGCCAGGCCGCCATCGCGCACGGCCATATCGAGGGCAGTCTGGTAGTCGCCGGAATCGATCAGCGCGCCGGCCGCTGCGCGGTAGGGGAAGGCATCGCGCGTGATGAAGTTGCGGCGATACACGTCGAGCGGGTCGATCCCCAGCTCGACCGCGATGCGCTGCACCAGGCGTTCGAGCGCGAAATACACCTGCGGTCCGCCAAAGCCGCGCACCAGGCCGGTGGGTGTCTTGTTGGTGAGCACCACCCTGTTGCGTACGCGCAGGTTCTCGATGGCATAGGCGCCGGTGAGGCAGCCGTGCATGCGATAGAAGGTCGCCGGCTCCGGCGCGCGCAGGTAGCCGCCGCAGTCGTCGAACTGGTCGAGCGACAGCGCCGTGATGCGCCCGTCGGCTTCCACCGCGGCCTCGGCATGGCACAGCCGGCCCGTGGCGGAGGTGGCCGCGCTCAGGTGCTCGAGCCGGTCCTCGACCCATTTCACCGGGGCGCCGGCCTTGCGAGCGGCCAGGCACATCAGCACGGCCGGTGCCATCACCGCCTGCTTGACGCCAAAGCTGCCGCCCGAGTCGGCGAAGGTGCGATGCCGCAACCGGTTGCCGGGCACCTTGAGCGCCATCGCCATCACGGTGTGCAGCGAGAAGGGGCCCATGAAGTTCGACTGGATGTCGTAGCCGTCCTGCTGCGACACGAACTCGGCGATGACCACCGCCGTCTCGATCGGCGTGCAGGAGTTGCGCGGGTAGTGCACGCTGAGCGCCACGCGGTGCGGCGCGGCGGCAAAGGCCGCGTCCGGGTCGCCGTAGCAGAAAGAACGGTCGCTCACCACGTTGCTGCCCACGCGCTCGTGCAGCACCGGTGCGCCAGCGGCGGCGGCCGACTCGATGTCGACGACGGCGGGCAGCTGTTCGTAGTCGGCCTCCAGCAACTCCAGCGCGTCCTCGGCGAGGTAGCGGCTCTCGGCCACCACCACCGCGACCGGCTCGCCGGCATAGCGCACCTTGTCCACGGCCAGCGCCCACAGTTCCATCGGCTGCTTGACGCCGACGATGAAGGGCTTGGACCAGCGCTGCACGTCGGCGCCCGTGAGCACCGCGCGCACGCCGGGCATGGCTTCGGCCCGCGCGGTGCGCACGGCCAGCAGCCGCGCGTGCCCATGCGGCGAACGCAGCACGGCCGCGTGAAGCGTGTCGCTGCGCACCGGCGCGTCGTCGCCATAGCGGCCGCGGCCGGTGAGCAGCGCGCGATCTTCCACGCGCTCGGCCGGGCGGCCGAGATGGGGACGCGCGGGCGCGTCGGCGAGGGCAGGTACGCTCATCAGCACAGGGTTCACTCCGCCTTGATGCCGGCCTTCTGGATCACCGGCGCCCACTTCGCGTCCTGCGCCTGGAAGAACTTCTCGAAGTCGCCCACCGAGCCGCCCAGCACTTCGACGCCCTGCGCCGCGAAGATGGCCTTCACGTCGTCCGACTTCAGCGCCTTCTGCAGTTCCGCGTTGAGCTTTTCGAGGACCGGCTTGGGCGTGCCCCTGGGCGCAGCCAGGCCGTACCACACCGCGACCTCGAAACCGGGATAGCCCTGTTCGGCCACCGTGGGGACATCGGGCACCGCCGCCAGGCGCTTCGGCGTCGTCACGGCCAGCGCGCGCATCTTGCCGGCCTTCACGTGCGGCAGGGCATTGGGCAGGTTGTCGAACATCACGTCGACCTGGCCGCCGAGCAGGTCGGTCACCATCGGTGCGCTGCCCTTGTAGGGGATCTGGTTCATGTCCGTGCCCGTCACGCTCTTGAAGTACTCCATCGCGAGGTGCAGCGAGGTGCCGTTGCCGGCCGAGGCGTAGTTCAGCTTGCCGGGATTCGCCTTGGCATTGGCAATCAGGTCGGCCATCGACTTGATGGGCGAATCGGCGCGCACCAGCAGCAGGTTGGGCGTCTGCCCGCCGAGGATGACCGGCGCGAAGTCCTTCTTGGTGTCGTAGGGCAGCTTGGGGTAGACGTACTGGTTGACCACCAGGGGGAAGCCGACCACCACCAGGGTGTAGCCATCGGGCGCGGCCTTGGCGCCGGCGTCGGTGCCGAGTACGGTGCCCGCGCCCGGCCTGTTGTCGACCACTGCCGGCTGGCCCAGGCCGTCCTGGAGCTTGCGTGCGAAGACGCGCGCCATCGTGTCGTTGAAGCCGCCCGGCGTGTACGGCACGATGATGCGGATCGGCTTGTCCGGGTAGTTGCCTGGCTGGGCATGGACGGCGGGCAGCGCGAGCGCCATGGCGATGGCGGCGAGGCCATGGAGGAAGGTCTTCTTGTGCATGGTGTCTGCGTTCCTGTGAATCGGGTGCGTGGCGTTCCGGCTCAGACCGTGCCAACCTGCTGGTAGATGTGCTTGATTTCCTGGAAGTCGATCAGCGCGTCGTAGCCGTGCAGGCGACCCAGGCCGCTGCGGCGGTAGCCGCCGGTCTCCGCCTCGGCGAAGAGCTTGTTGTGGTCGTTGATCCACACGGTGCCGTTGCGAAGGGCACGCGCCACGCGCATGGCCCGCGCGCCGTCGCGCGTCCACACGCTGGCGGACAGGCCGAATTCCGAATGATTGGCGCGCGCCACGGCCTCGGCCTCGTCCTCGAAGCGCTCGAGCACCAGCAGCGGGCCGAAGATCTCTTCCTGCACGAAGAAGGCGCCGGTGTCGCGATGCGCAACCAGCGTGGGCGTGAGGAAGGCGCCGCCCGCCAGCGCGCCGGTGCCGCGGCCGCCGCGCAGCAGCACCTCGTCGGCCGCCGCCATGGCCTCGTCGATGCGCGCACCGACGCTGCGGGCGGAGGCGTCGTCGATCATGGGGCCGATGTGCGCGCCCTCGGTCAGGCCGGGAGCGACCTTGAGCGACTGCAGCGCGGCCGTCAGTGCGAGCTTCATCGCGTCGTAGTGCCTCGCATGCACCAGCACCCGGCGTGCGGCGGTGCACTGCTGGCCGCTGATGATGGTGGCGGCGGACGCGAGGGCCGGCGCCACCGCCTGCACGTCGGCATCCTCAAACACCAGGCAGGCCGACTTGCCTCCGAGCTCGAGCGACAGCTTCTTCATCGTCGGCGCGGCCGCGGCCATGATGCGCTGGCCGGTCGCGTTGGAGCCGGTGAAGCTGATGACGTCGACCTCGGCCGACTCGACCAGGCGCGCGGCGACCTCGTGGCCGTCCTCGCTCACGAGGTTGACGACGCCGGGGGGCAGTGCTTCGACGGCATGCAGCTCGGCAACGAGCGCGGCCGTGACGAGCGCAGTCTGCGGCGCCGGCTTGATGACCGTGGTGCAGCCGGCCGCGAGCGCGGGCGTGAGCGATCGGATCAGCAGCACCGCCGGCGCGTTCCAAGGCACGATGATGCCGACCACCCCGGCGGGCTCTTTCAGCAGCGTGGAGAAGGCGCCGGGCTCCACCTCGAAAACGTGACCCGGCATATAGCGCGCGAGGCCGGCGTAGTAGCGGATCTCGGAAACGGCTGCACCGATTTCGCCGCGCGACTGCGCAATGACCTTGCCGTTCTCCAGCGTGAGCAGGCGTGCCAGTTCTTCCGCGCGGGCTTCGAGCCGGTCGGCCCAGCGCAGCATGACCATCTGGCGCAGGCGCGGGTTCTGTGCCCAGCCCGGCTGGTCGAAGGCGCGGCGCGCCGCAGCGATGGCGGCGTCTGCATCCGCTCGTCCGGAGGCGGCGTAGCGGCCGAGCTCGGCGCCGTCTGCCGGGTTGCGACGCGTGCCCCAGGCGCCGGATTGCGCGGGCTGCCACTCGCCGTGGATGAGGTTGAGGGTTTGGAGGTCGTTCATGGATGAGGGATGGGTCGTTGCGTCATTCGACGGTGATGCGGCCGTCCTGCACGACCTTCTTCCACAGCGCCATCTGCGAGTCGATGAAGCTCTTGAACGCCGCGGGCGTGCCACCGTCGGGCACCACGCCTTGCTGTGCGAAGACCTTCTTGACGTCGTCCATGGCGAAGATCGTGTTCAGCTCGCGGTTGAGCTTGTCGACCACCGGCTGTGGCGTGCCGGCCGGCACCACGAAGCCATGCCACGAGGTCACTTCATAGCCCGGCACGCCTGCTTCGGCTGCCGTGGGCAGCTCCGGCATCAACAGCGATCGCTTGGTGCTCGCGATGGCCAGCGGACGCACCTTGCCGGACTGGATGAAGGGGAGCGCGTGCGGCAGGAGGTCGACGGCCAGGTCGACCTGCCCGCCGGCCAGATCGGTCAGCAGCGGCGTGCTGCCCTTGTAGGGAACCTGCGTCATGCGCGTGCCGGAGACGCTTTCGAACAACGCCATCGCCAGATGGTTGGAAGAGCCGGCGCCGGACGAGCCGTAGTTGAGCGCGCCCGGCTTCGCCTTGGCCGCGGCGAGTACGTCGCCCAGCGTTCGCAACGGGCCGGCGGCATGCGACACGATGAGCATCGGAGAGCGGCCTGCCAGCACCACCGGCGCGAAGGCCTTGGTGCTGTCGTAGGGCAGCGACTTGTAGAGCCACGGGTTGGCCGCGAAGGGGAACTGCACCACCAGCAGCGTGTAGCCGTCGGCCGGTGCGGTGGCCGCGGCCTGCGTCCCGATCACCGTTCCGCCGCCGGGCTTGTTGTCGACGATCACGGGCTGCTTCCATGCGACTGACAGCTTGGCCGCGACGAGCCGGCCGAGCGTGTCGTTGAAGCCGCCCGTGGGGTAGGGCACGACGATGCGGATCGGCTTGGAGGGGTAGCTCTCCTGCGCCCGTGCCGCACCGGCAACGAAGGCGAGCGCGAGAGCGGCGCCGACGGTGGCCGCCAGGAGCGCTCGGCGGCGCTGGAATGTCTGCATGGGTCTTGTCTCCGGAAGTTGTCGAGTGGCGAAGCGAAAGCGAGGGCGTCAGGCGTACGCCGGGCCTTCGATGGCGGGGTGCGCGTCGAGAAAGGCTTCGTCGACTTCGACGCCGATGCCGGGCGCATCGGATGGACGCACGCAGCCGTCGGCGCCGATCGCGAAGGGCGTGGTCACCAGCGCGTCGCGAAACAGGTTGCCGCGTGATACGTCGGCCTCGAAGTAGCCGTTGCCCTCGATGGCCGCGAGCACGTGCAGCGTCGCGGCCATGTTGATGCCTGTCATCGAGGAGTGCGGATGAATCGGCAGCCTGTATGCCGAGGCGAGCGCCGCGATGCGCATCGTCTCGCTGATGCCGCCGGTCTTCGACAGGTCGGGCTGCAGGATCGACACCACGCGGTCATCGACCAGGCGGTTGAACTCGAAGCGCGTGTAGTGGTTCTCGCCGGCGGCGAAGGGCACGCGGCCATAGGCGCGCGCCAGCTCGTAGCTGCGGTAGTCGTGTGCGGGAAAGGGTTCTTCGAGCCAGCCCACGTTCAGCGCGTCCAGCTGCGGCATGGCGCGCCGCGCATCGGCCAGGGTGTAGGCGGCGTTCACGTCCGTCAGGATCTCGATGCCTTCGCCGAAGGCCTTGCGCACCGCGGCCACGCGCGCCACGTCGCGCTCGACCGTATCGCCCAGCCGCAGCTTCACCGCCTTGTAGCCGGCCTGCACGTGAGCCGAAGCCTCGTCGACCAGTGCCGACGGGTCCTGCCAGCCCAGCGCCACGCCGCCCGCATAGGCGGGGATCGGCTTCGAAGCGCCGCCGAGCAGCCTGTAGAGTGGCCAGCCGGTGGCCTTGCCGCGGATGTCCCACAACGCCATGTCGATGCCGCTCATGGCGATGGCGCAGCCGGCGCCGATGCCATGGCTCGCCAGCTGGCGCGCGTAGATGCGCTGCCAGACGCCGTGGACGTCGGTCGCATCCATGCCGAGGACCATGGTCCGCAGCGCATGGGTGATGAAGTGCGCGATGCTCGAATGCGCGCGGCCGTGGTGCGACTCGCCCCAGCCCACCAGCCCATCCTCGGTCGTCACCTTCACGACCACCGCGTCGCGCTTGAGCGTGCGGCCTACGCCCAGGCGCACGCTGTGCTCGGCCGGAACTGGAAAGGACGTGGCCCAGGCCTGGATCTCGGCGATGGCGCAGCCGCTCGCGGCGGGCGTTGCGGCCGCCGCGTTCGACACGGACGATGAAGGCATATGACTTGTCTCCGGGAAGCGGCGCAGTGGTGGCCGTCTGGGAGAAAGTCTAGAAATCGCCTTGCATCAGGTCAATTAATATTAAATGATGTGGTCAATCACTTAGACTGATGCATCCTCACGGGATGTCCAATGGAATTTCGTCAGATCCAGTATTTCGTCTGCCTCTACGAAGAAGGCTCGGTGACGCGCGCGGCGCGGCGGCTCAACATCGTCCAACCAGCGCTCAGCATGCAGATCGCCAAGCTCGAGGAAGAGATCGGGCAGCAGCTGTTCGTGCGAACGCCGCAGGGCATGCAGCCGACCGGTGATGGGCGGCGCATGTACCGCCTGTTCCTGCCCGTGCTGGGGGATTTTTCACGGGCGCGCGAGCAGGTCATGCAGACCAACGCTGAGTTGAGCGGCCAAGTGCGCGTGGGCATGATCGCGACCATCGCGCAGGGTGTGCTGGTCGATGCCCTGCTCGAGTTCTCGGCACTGCATCCCAAAGTGGAGCTTTCACTGACCGACGGCTTCAGCGGCACATTGACCGATGCGGTGTCGGTCGGTCAACTCGACGCGGCGATCATCAACAAGCCGCGGCGATCGCTGGCGCTCAACTCCGAGCTGATCGCCGAAGAAGATCTGCTGCTCGTCACCGGGCCGCTGCACGCGGCCTTGCCCGACACGGTCGTCTTCAGTGAACTGGCGCATCTCAAACTCGTATTGCCCACTCGTCAGCATGGCCTGCGCGGAATCATCGAAAGCATTGGTCAAGCCGAAGATGTGGTGTTGGCCCCGAGCGTCGAGATCGACTCGATCAGCGCCATCCTTAACCTGGTGTACCAGAGCGATTTCTGCACGGTACTCCCGCGCGTGGCCGTTCGGAAGCCACTTGAGCATGCGTCATTGCGTGGCCATGCGTTGACTGCTCCGCGGCTCGCGCGCCAGATCGTCTGTGTGACGCATCCAAGGCGCCCGTTGGGTCCAGCGGCATCGGCCTTCGTTGCAGTCCTCGTCAAGCACGTCCGAGGGTTGGGACACCAGTGCGACTAACTGCGCTCTGCCGCGTTGCAGGCTCGTCGCGATTGATGCTGATTCAAACTTGACGCCCCTGATGAGCGACCCTCGATCAGAAGGCAGTCAAGGGGGTGTCGAGCCGACGCTTACTTTACAGCTTCGACCATGCGCGCAAGATCGGTCGAGCCCAGCGCCACCTGAGCCACCGACGCTCCAGGTTCCGCGCACGCGGCCAGCACTTGCCGCCAAATCGGCCGCGTGGCGCCGCCGGCTCACGCGCTTGGAGTCTTCCATGGTGTTCACCTGAATCGTTTTGGACACCATCGTCATGGACACAAGCCCGCAACTCAAGACGGGATCACCGCGCGTACCGACGATCCTGTCCCTCCCGCTGCCTGCTCCGGCGTGGAGGGTGGCCTTACGAGCTGTCGCCAGACCGAGGCGTCCTTGCTTTCATCTGAGAGCTACTCGTCGCCGGTTTCGACACCGTTTACAAGGGACATCCAACTGGAGTTCCCGAGCTGCTGATGGACGGCGACTTCGATGGTGTCCAGGATTCGGTAGAAGGTCTTCAACTCTGATTCGGTCAGAGCTGCAGTGATTCTCTTCTCGACAAGGTTGGACAGTTTCTCGATATCAGCATTGACTTTCGCCCCCTTCGCAGTGACACGCACCAGGGCACGGCGCCCGTCCATCTGGTCGGGAATGCGCTCGATCAGTCCTTGCTCTGTCAGATAGCCGATGTTGCGTGCAACCTTTGGTGAGTCCGAGGACGTGCGTTCGATTAACTCCCCCGGGGAAAGAGGCTGGTAACAAGCGATGACAGATAGCACTTTCATCGCCGCCGGGTTCAGCCGATATTTCGAGCGCGCCATGGAAATGACCAGCGCGCTCCAACGATCAGAGATCCGGTTCAGCCTGTAGTTGATTCGCCTGTCAAGGGGGGTTGTCGCCATGCCCGTCATTGTAGGCCTCAAAACTTGACTTATCGGCATAATAGCTGCAAAGTGCAGATATCAAGCAGATAAGGAGACGATTCTTGGAACACGATGTGGTGATCATCGGAGGCGGTGCCTCCGGGCTGACTGCAGCCCAGATGCTGGCCGGCGAGAGCCTGCGGGTAGCCTTGATGTCTGAGGGGTCGCTTGCCGGCGATCTTCCAAACTTGGAGTGGCTGAATGACTTCCCACGCGATGGACACAGGGTGCAGGGTTCTGAGTTCGCTGCGCGCTTGATCGATGATGCCCAGGCTGCAGGGGTTCAATTCATCGAGGGGAGGGTTCAGGAACTCGAAAGCTATTCGAGCTCCCATGCTGCGGTTCTCACCAATGGTCGCGCGCTCACCGCCACCTTCATGGTGCTCGCTCCGGGGCGAAAGAGGCGACAGATCGAAGCCATGTCGCTGGAGCAATTCAAGGGAAGAGGCCTGATCGACTGCGCAGCCTGCGAGGCGGTCTTCTACAGGGGTCAGTCGGTGGTCGTTTGTGGCGGAGGGCAAGGTGCAGTTGTGGACGCATTGCATCTGGCGCGTTTCGCCGCCGACGTCACTTTGGTTGAGCAGGGAGCGCAACTGAACTGTGGCGCGGATCTGGAAGCGCTATTGAAGTCCTCGCCCAACATTCGCGTGCTCAGGGACACCCTGCTTACCGGCGCATCGGGGGCGAGCGGCCTCGAACTCATACAGCTGCGGGATTCATCCGGCTCGGCGAGGTCATTGGCAGCCCAGGGACTGGTGGTTCAGGTCGGCCGCACTCCAGCGACGGATTTCCTGATCAATACGGTTGGCCTTGATGCGCGCGGCTACATCGAGGTAGACGAACGCATGCAGACAGATGTGCCGAACGTATTCGCGATAGGCGACGCGCGGTGCGGGGCCCGATTCACGGTATCAAACGCGGTTGCCGATGCCAGAACAGTCGCCAATGCGATTCGAGCGTCCCATTTGACCGACGCATAGATTGCTCAAGAGCCGAGAACGTCGATGACGCCTTAGGAGACAAGCTTGAAACTTACCCGTCGAACACTGCTGGGTGCCGGTGCGGCGCTTGTCGCTACACGCGGTTGGGCTTCTGATTTTCCAATTCCCGGCCGTCCACTTCGAATCATCGTGCCTGCGGCCCCCGGTGGGCCGGCAGACCTTATGGCGCGGGCCCTAAGTCCAACGCTGACTTCACATATGGGCGGAGCCACCGTTGTTGTCGAGAGCAAGCCCGGGGGGGCGACCGTCCTTGGAGCCGGCATCGTGGCCAAGGCCCCACCAGACGGCCACACGCTGCTCTTGACGATCAGTAGCACGCACACTCAGGTTCCGCACTTGCTGGCCAAGTTGCCCTACGACCCGCTCAAGGACTTCACGCCGATCACGCAGCTCTTTCGTAGTGGTGTAGTCGTATGCGCTCAGCCGTCGCTCAAAGCGAAGGATCTGAGGGAACTTGTCGAACTTTCCAAGTCGGAAGGGCCGATTTCTGCGGCATCCGCTGGCATCGGAACGAGTGGGCATCTCTACATCGAGATGCTGAACCGGTTGTACGGCGCTCGGCTGAATCACATTCCGTACAAGGGCGCCTCGGAAGGTCAGCGCGATCTTCAAGGCGGCATCGTTCAGGTCTATTTCGATTCGGTGTCTTCGGCGATTCCACACGTCAAGGCAGGGCGCGTGAAAGCGCTGGCCATTACAGGATCGACGCGAATTGAAGCGCTGCCGGAGGTTCCTCATTGCGTCGAGCTCGGCCTCGGCGCGCTCAACATCTCAGGTTGGTTCGGCGTCTTCGGGCCTGCCGGCATGGACCGGTCGACCGTCGCTGCGCTCAATAAGGCGCTGGTGGCTGCTGTCAGGTCGCCGGAAGTTCAAAGGCAGTTCGTGCCGCTTGGGGTCGAAATCACGGGCACCAGTCCCCAGGAATTCGCGGCGGTCATTCAACAGGACTACGCCGTCTGGGGCAAGGTCATCAAGGATGCGGGAATCCGCATCGAATGAGACCCAGCATCACCAAAGGATCCGTATGGAGCAAGTCGTTGTCGATCGTTCAATGAACTATGAAGTTCTCAGTCCTGCAGGAGAGCCCAATCACCGTACCGTCGCCGCGCCGCAAACAAGGTTGAGCGACTTGAACGACAAAGTCGTCTTCTGCATCAGTCAGGTCATCGGCGGAGCCGATTCGTTCATGAAATGGGTGGCCGAGTATCTCCCCGCGGTGGCTCCTGGCGTGACCGCCGTGTTCGTCCGCCGCCAAAGTACATATATGTCCGACGAGCCCGAGCTTTGGGCGCGTGTTGAGTCCGAAGCCGATGCGGTGATCTACGGTTGCGGCGCCTGCGGATCTTGTTCGATGTGGGGAACGCACTGGTCCGTGGAACTGGAGAGACGCGGCATCCCCTGCGTGTATGTAGTTGACGAGCCGTTCCGGTCGGACGTTGAACTTACGTGTGCGAAGGAGGGCATGCCGGCGTTGAGGCGGGTGCATGTGCCGCATCCTTGCGACATGCTCGCTGAGCCTGTCATGAGGCAGATCGCTTCGGAATTGGTGGCAGGCCTCACCAGACCGCTTTCGCCCTCGGAACTCGCAGCGAGCTCGCGGATCGAGCAACGGGCAGAACGCATCGCGTTTCGCGGCACCTTGGACGATGTGAACCGATTCTTCACGCGTCGTGACTGGACAGACGGCCTGCCGATCATTCCGCCTACCGAAGCTGCGGTCAGTCGCATGCTCAAGGGCACGTCGAAGTCGCCGGAAGAGATTGTGGTCGAACGGTTCCACCCCGAGGGCTATCGGGTCACCGTGGAGAAAGTGGCCGTTGTGGGCGCGATGGCGAACTGCAGCCCACAGCAAATGCCGGTTCTTCTTTCGATCGTTGAAGCGGTCAGTGCTCCGGCATTTGCGTCGTGCGTGCGATCGACGACCTCGTTCTCGTTGGCAACCCTCGTCGGCGGGCCGATTGCGGCAAAGCTTGGAATGAACGTCGGAGCCAATGCCTTGGGTGCCGGAACAGGCAACGCCGTCAATGCATGCATGGGTCGCTTCTTGCGCCTGGCCTTGATCTGTTTAGGGGGCTCCAAAACGGGCGTGAGCGATCTGAGCAGCATCGGAAATCCCACGAAGTACAGCTTGGCTTTCAGCGAAAACGTAAAGGAAAGTCCTTGGCCGTCGTGGCATGAGTCCGATGGCTATTCGGCCGATGAAGATGTGGTGACCGTCATGTACGGCGGTTGGAACTTCCTGTCGCCATTCGCACGCTTCATGTCGGACGTGAAGCTGGGACTGGACTCGATGGCGCGGGGACTGGCCCAGTTTGAGATGCCGCGCGGAGCGTTGCTACTGCTCGATCCCATCGTGGCCGACAAGCTCGCGAACGCCGGCTATACAAAGGATGACGTATCCGAGTATTTGTGGACGCGCGCAACCCGAACTGCGCGAGACTTTAGAAGCGACTACTTCTACACCGCGTTCATGGAGCAAGGTATCAAAGGACAGGGCGCTTCGTACCAAACGAAGCGTTGGCCAGAGTCCTACCTGACTGCGCCGGACGACCTGGAGATTCAGGTCTACCCGAAGGATTCGATCAAAATCGTTGTAGTCGGCGGCCGGACCAACCCAATGTCACAGGCGTGGCAGTTCTACAACCCCTCGTCGGTGTGCATAGATAAGTGGAAGTAGCGAGATGTGGGGTGCTGTGCTCTGAAGGGTGGGGTCTATTTCGCATCTCGCTCTCGAATCTCATCCAGATAGTTGTAGATCGTGAAGCGTGACATATGAAGCGCCGCTGCCGCCCGGCCCACTGCGCCCTTGACGATGAAGAGGCCCCGTCTGAGCATTTCTTCGACGGCGTGCACTTTCTCGTCCTTTGACATGAACTGCACGGGCTTGCCAAATTTCTGTACGGCCGACTGAATGATCTCGTCCATCAATGCGTCCATGTCGGGCGGATCGCTTTGCACCTCATTCGCCGCGGCAGAGGGTGGCCGGCCATGAATGGATTGCTCAAGCCAGGCATGGGCAAGCTTCAGCACCGTAAGGTCGGCGTTCATGCACAGCGCAGCAAAGGGGATTCCTTCCGCGTCCCTGTAGACGACGGTCGCAGATCGCAGGGGCGTGCCCTTCGGACTGATGGTTGGATAAGCGTCGACGACCGAATGACCGCTCTGCGCTGCGTGAGTGGCGGAAGTCAATGCAGCAGAGAACGCACGGTCGTCCTTCGGTCCGGTCAGGATGGGGCTGCCGACATCGCGACCCGAAACATGGCCATTCGCAATCGCAATGACCGACGCCTCGGGGTTGGTGAGGTCGTGGAGGACCAGCTCGGTGTTCGGTCCCAGCATTGAACCCATCATGTGTACCACGGGCTTGAGAACTTCCATGATTCGCCGACGATCTTCCTTGAGGGCTGCGGGAACAGATGCGTCTTCGGCGCTGTTGGATGTTTGTCGCTTGATACGGCGGGGCTTCGCGGTAGCCGTCGGCCGGGGCAGAGTCTTTGTGTTGGATGGGGAACGGGGCATAGTGAGTGGAATCCCTAGTCGACGCTTCAACAAAACGTAGAACAATAAACTCGGTGTTGAATTCTGGCGATGCGTCTTGCGCAACGCAAGCTTGGCCCTTGGACGAGTCGCCCCGCTGTAGGGCATCTACGCACCAAGATTCAACAATTTGTTGACTTCTCAACATGGAGCTTGAATTATGAGCGATTCGGAAAACACGACAGCGCCTGCTACTTCTCGGCGTCGCTGGCTGAAGACTGTGGGCAGCGCGTCGGTAGCGGGCGTCCTGGGCGGACAACTCGCCGCTTGCGGGGGTGGAGGTGGCGGTTCGGGTGGAATCCTGCCGATCGGCACAGCAACTGCGGCCGAGCCACCTGCGTCCACGCCGACGCTGCCGGCGAGGGCGCTTTTCCCTGGCGTGGCTGACCGCATCTTCCTCAACGGAGCCGCTGATCACCCATGGAACACCTATGCCAAGGATGCCCTGGCGTCCTATGCGCAATCGAAAACAACGCTTGCGGGCGGAAGCGCAACGGCCACGGCAAAGTTCGCGGCCCTGATCAATGCCGATGCGGATGAGGTCACGTACGTTCCGAGTACATCGATGGGTGAGTACCTCGTCACGAAGGCCCTCGGCTTGCCCGAGTCTGGCGGGCGGGTAGTGACCGACGCGCTTCACTTCGTCGGGTCTTTCTACATGTACGAGCAGTATCGGCTCCGGGGAGTGAACGTCATCACCGTTCCAATGGACGCGGACTACCGCATCTCACTTTCCGCTCTGGATGCGGCAATCTCACCCGGAACCAAGCTCGTTGCGATTTCGCATGTGTCGCTGTACAACGGATTTACCCATGACCTCAAGGCCGTATGCGACCTGGCGCATTCGCGTGGGGCGCTCGTGTACGTCGACCTGATTCAGTCCGCCGGCAACATGCCGATTGACGTCAAGGCGGCAGGTGTGGACTTCGCCGCCTGCGGAACCTACAAGTGGCTCATGGGCGACTTCGGCTTCGCGCTTCTGTACGTGCGCAAGAGCCTTCTGCCCCAACTCCAGCGCCCATGGTATGGCTATCGCCAGACCCGCAACTTTGCGGCTCCAATTCTTCATGTGTATCCGCTTGATCCGCCGGGCAGCGTCCCATACGAGAGCGTTCAGATCAACTCGGTCGCTGGGTATTTCATGGGATCGTTCCCAGCAAGTGCGATCGAGGCGGCATGCGCGGCATCGATCGACTGGATTCAGAGCGTGGGCCCCGACAAGATCCAAGCCTATCGAAAGCCTATGACCGACGCTTTGCAGAACGGCCTGAGGGCCAGAGGCTTTCAAGTGGTGACGCCGACCGATTCCAACTCCGCCATCGTGACATTCGCCTATCTCAACGCATCCCAGCTGGCGCCTCGCCTTGCACCCGCGAAGATCGAAATTACCTTGCGCGCAAATCACGCACGCATCTCGCCGTCTGTCTTCAACGACATGAGCGACATCGACAAGTTTCTTGCAGCGATCGGTACCCCATGAGTTCCAAGCACTTTCAAGCAAATCCACTGTCTTGCGGCGTTGGCGCTGCCGGCCGCTTGATACTTCCCGTAGCGCTCGCTGGCCTGGCGATCGTTTTAATCAGCGGCTGTGCGGCTCCAAAGCACTTGAACTCCGGAAAGGTTCTTCCCACAACACTTCCATTTTCCGAGGCAGTGCAAGTCGGTCCGACGCTCTACCTGTCAGGCCAGATTGGCAACATCCCCGGCAGCCTCAAGCTGCCACCTGGCGGGATTCAGCCGGAGGCCAAACAAGTGATGGAGAACATCAGGACATCACTGGAGGCGCATGGATACACGTTTGCCGACGTAGTGAAGTGCACCGCGATGTTGGCCGACATGAATGAATGGAACACCTTCAACGACGTCTACAAGACCTATTTCTCGGCGGGGAAATTTCCCGCACGCAGCGCGTTCGGATCGAGCGGACTGGCCTTTAACGCTCGTGTCGAAGTGGAGTGCATCGCGGCGCGCTGAGTTCGCGAAGCATCATGGCGCCTCGAGCACCTCATTCGCGGCGAGATCGACTACGCCTCCTCCTTCCTGCATCTTCTTGGTCGTTGACATGAGCAAGCGTTGGCCAAGCTGAGCGATCTTGCCGCCGACATTCGCTTCCAGTTGGTAGGTCAACCTTGTCCCTTCCGGTGTGTCCGCCAGGGCCACGACGGCTGAGCTCTTGGCAAAGCCCGCAACGCCTCCCTCGCCCTCGCCGACCAGCTGATAGCCGTTCGGAGGATCCCGATCGAAGAGGCGGACTTTGCCCCTGAATCGCGCCTTTAGCGGTCCGAATTCGAAGCGCACGATCGCGGCGAACTCGCCGTCGGACCTCTCCTCGACCTCTTCGCAGCCGGGGATGCACTGCTTCAGGATCGCCGGTTCGTTCATCGCGGAATACACAGTCGCCCGGGAGGCAGGGTCGATCTTGCGCACCGCCTTGTTCTTGCGATGGCACCGCTTAAAAAGGATCAGGGTAGGCTAAACACCCGGGTCAAATTTGAAGCCCAGCGCCGGCCATACCGCGTGGTCGTCGGCGGTGGCCAACAAGCTGGCGCGCACGATATGGTGGTGTTGGCACGCGGACAGGCGTGGAGACCTGCGGCGTGGCAGCCAGTGCACTGACAGGAACCTAGAAACTACCGCTTCGAAGGAGAGCAAGCGACCACGCGTGTGATGGGCCAGACAGGTCGGACCGGGATGGGAACACTCCGATATGGATCAAGAGCACCAAACTCGATGATCAGTTGGGAGCCTCGTCAGCGAATACCATCAGGGCCAGCAGGCATCACCCCTGCACAACAGGCCGGATATAGACTGCAGCCCTGCCTCCTGATCCTTTACACACAAGTTGCTTGTAATCCGGGAGGCGCCCATATAAGCATTTCCAGTGTTCTAGATTACCGAGTTCTTCATCTAAAAGGCGGTCTTCACGGTTGGTCCGCGTCGCGTCGTGTATGGCGCCCGCGCTGAAACGCTGTCTAGCCAAGAGAGCCCGGCCGAACTCGTAGAGTGCCCGAGCTCAGCAGGACGACCTCTTCAGCGAGCTCGCGCGCACCAACAGGTGGTCGAGCCCGACCTCACCGAACTCGTTGATGACCACCACCGTGTCCGCCACGCCGGCATCGGCCAGCAAATGGCGCAGCAGCGTGGGTGCCGCTGCCGAGGAAGCCGGTCAGCGCATTTATCGGTACACAGCCGTCAGCCCAGGCCGCGGCGTGGTTCATCGTCAGGCCAACTCGAAGATGGCATCGACCTGGACAGCGACGTTGCGCGGTAGCGAATTGCAGCCGACTGCGGCGCGCGCATGCCGACCCGCTTCGCCGAACACCTCGACCATCAGGTCGGAGGCGCCGTTGATCACCTTGGGATGGTCGCCGAACTCGGGGGTGGAATTAACGAAGCCGCCGAGGCGCACGCAGCCCGCGACGCCATCGAGGCTGCCGCCCAGCGCCGTGCGCAGCTGGGCAAGGATGTTGATCGCGCACAGTCGCGCCGCCTTCTGGGCGTTCTCGATCGAGACGTCCTGGCCGACCTTGCCCACGTACTGGTCCTTGCCGCCGGCGGTCGGCACCTGGCCCGCGATGTAGATCAGCGCGCCGCTCTTTCGGGCCGGCACATAGTTGGCGACGGGGGCGACCGCCGTCGGCAATTCAATGCCGAGTTGGGTCAGGCGTGCGTCGGGTCCTTGCGTTGTCATTCTCTGGTGTCCTTGGAAGTAAGTGGTCAATTGCCGAAATAGGGGTCGTCGAGTGGGGCGGAGAGCTGATCGTCGGCATTCAGCTCGCTCAGGGCGGGCGCGAGCGCGCTGCCTGTGGTACGAATATCCCGAGCAGGCCGGCGCCGAGAACGATCACGCGCATGTCGTGAACCTATGAGGTTGCAGCGCTTGAACGCGGAGAAACGGAAGCTCGAAAAGAAAGCAACCGGACCATGCGTCCAAGTTGCCGCTCCCCCTGTCCTCGGTACCTGAGAGATTCACCCGCTGCGCCCGCAGCAGGTTTGCTCCTTCGGTGCATCACATGACGTGATGGCTCTCCAGACGGCTTTGACAGTTGATGCAGTACAGGCTCATCACGTGAGCCGACCTGAGCGTTTATGGGAGTTTGCGCCTTCGGTGGAGCCGCTTCGCGCGGCCCGCTCTCCTGCTATGACGAAGTCTATTCGGATCGTTGCTGGAAGTCGATAGTGCCGCAAGGGGTCGGGAGCCAACCAGCCTCTCGTTGTTCGAGCGCCAAGCCTGGAACGTGAGGCAGGGGAGTTGAAAAAATCAGAACTGGCCGGCCAGCGCGCGGCCGTCGTGATGAGCCTGGTGCAGGCGGCAAGCTCTGCGGCCCTGATCCGCACGCGTACCTAAAGACGTCCTGCAGCGCCTGCCCACGCACATGGCCAGCCGCATCGACAATCTCCTGCCGCACCGCTGGCAATCGATGAAGTGCCCTCCCGGCGAGACCGCCGTGAGCGGCCAATTGCCGCGTGCCGCCGGTCGCAGTCGTCAAGGATCGGACGGCCATCCGCTTACCTTCTATGCGACAAGTGCCATGAGCATCCGATTGCGCGCGGACATACTGCAACTGCTACGATTGCCGACCTTTTGGCAGGAGAGTCCACGATGATGCCGGTATCTGGTGTGAAGGCCGAACCCGCCAAGCTGGCGCGGCGGCGAGTGAAGGTCGGCTTCATCCTCCTTCCGGGCTTCACGATGTTTTCGTACTCTGCCCTGGTTTATATCTTGAAGCATTGCACCGACCCCGCAGCCGCGGTCGGAGTCGACTTTGAATATATCGTTCTAGGACAAAAGCCAGCGCAAACGACCTGCGGGGTCCAAGTACCTCCGACAGCGCCCCTGCACGCTGCTCGCGATTGCAACTACGTTTTCGTGATAGGCGGGAAGACAGCTGCTCCTGTCGAGGACCGCAGATCGATTCTGGAAGCACTCACAAGCGCCGATATGAAGGGCGCAACTCTTGTGGGGACAGGTTCGGGACTATTTGTGCTAATCGAAGCCGGATTTTTCGATAGGTTGCCCTGCGCAACGGATTGGTATCGGGGCGTCGACCGAGATACCCGTTTTGCAGAGGTGCAGCAAATCTCCGGCATTAACTTGGTCGTGAGCGGCAGGCGAGTTAGCTGTGCAGGAGGGCTAGCGGCGCTGGAACTCGGATCATGGCTTCTAGAGCGTCATTATGCCGCTATCGGCGCCGAGATTCCCGCGCCGCAAGAGCTTTCGACCTCCCCCACCGAAACTGAGCAGAATTCTGAAACAAGAGAAAATCCACGCGATGCGAGAGTACTTCGGGCGCTCAAGATCATCGAAAGAAATCTTGGACAGCAGCCATTGAAGGTTGAATCTCTTGCGTCATCCTTGGGGGTTTCTAAGCGGCAGATAGAACGGCTTTTCCAGCAGGAAATGAAGCAACCGGTCCAGCAATATTGTCGTCAATTTCGACTCGCTTATGGATATTGGCTTCTTTTAAATAGCCCCAAGTCAATAACCGAAATCGCGACGATCACCGGTTTCTCCGATAGCTCTCACTTCAATCGATGTTTCCGAGCTCAATTTGCAATGACCCCATCGCAAGCACGACAATCAAAAGTAAGCTTGGATGACGTTATATCGCCGCAATGGGCTTCTCTCTACGAAAGAATGGTAAAGAGTGATCAGGATTTAGACTTGTCGCGATCGAGAAAGTCAGTTTATACAAATCTGGCTCACTCAGTAGTTGGTTCTTCAAGCAGGATCAATCCCGATGGCGGCTTGACCGAGGCAGAAATGCACTGAGCGACAGCCGAGCTACCTCTAACAGCTCCTCAGCAGGTCGGCGAGCTTCGCGCCCGCCGTCTGCTTGTGCAGAACTGCAATGATCTGCCCATTCGCCAAGCCTGGCTCGCTTCATCAATCCGGTATCCCCAAGTTGACGGACTTCCCTGCCACGACGCTGGCGGTTGGGAGGGGGCAGGTGACCGATCTCTCCCGTACCCTTAAACGATACTCCTCGAGTCCCGATTGCCGGCCTATCAGAGCGATAGGCCTGCTTCCTGGTTCCTATATCGGAGCGATCAGATCGCCGCCGTGACGATGAACTCGACCTTGAATTTCGGTGTGGTGAGCTTGGCTTCGCTGGTGGCGCGGGCCGGCGGGTTGATTGGATCGATCCAGGCTTCCCAGACGGCGTTCATTTCACCGAAATTGGCGATATCCGAGAGATAGATGATCGTCTGCAGGATCTTCGACTTGTCGCTGCCGGCGGCAGCGAGCAGGCGGTCGATGTCGGCAAGTGCGCTCTTGCACTGGTCAGTGACGCTCTCGCCTTCGCCGACCCGGCCGGCGAGATAGACGGTGTTACCGTGGACGACGGCGTTGCTCATGCGGGCGCCCGGTTCGATGCGCTGAATGCTCATGGAATTCTCCTGAAAAAAATTGAGCTGCGGAAAAAGGCCCCGCGTGAAAAGCGGGGCCGGGAAAATCTTTAGCCGCAAAGATGCCGGCTCTTTGAAACACACGTTCGAAGTTTAGACAGGCCTAGGTAGGCCACCTTCGCCGCGCATGATGGACTGGGCGAATGAGACAAGCACAGCCGCGGCCTCCGAAACCTTCTCCGGAAGAAGTGCGTGGCCAGAACCATGGATGATTTCCATCGTCGTGAGGTGGCCTACACGATCTCGCAAGTAATCTTCTTCGGGTACAGGTGCAATCTTGTCAAATTCAGGCGCAACATAGAGTACCGGCAAATTTTTGCCTACTTCGGTCCAACTACTGTCGGCCGTTGCATTCGTCGCCGCGAGCTGAAATTTAGAGACCTCTGTATGCCACCCGCTCAACCAAACGGAAGCATCGTGCCCGGGAGCGAAGAAGTCACGCTCCAAATAAAATAGGCGGTCTGCTTCCGGCTTGGAATTGTCAGATACGACATTCACGGAAATCAAGAGCTCGGGCGATATTGTGCTGCCAATAATAGCCGCGAGAAGTGCGACAGATTTTGTCATCGAAGGCCAATGATGGGCGAGAACCCGCGCGACCCAGTTGCCGAACGCGTGGCCCACCACACACAATGCTTCAGGCTTCTCCGGCGCACAATCGGCTTCGATCGCAGCCACAACATCGGCGGCAAGATCGATCAATGTGATGCCTTCGGTCGGCCCCGCACTCGCGCCTATGCCGCGTGGCTGAGGTCGCAAAACCCGGAATCCAGCCGCAGCAATTATTGGTGCAATTTCATCGAAATCAGTGGCGCCTCTTGCCAGCGAGGGGAGCAGAACAATGCGTGGGCCCTTACCTTCGACGAGAAATTCGACCTGACCTTCAGGCGTGGGAATCAGTTTGCGCTCGAGTTTTGACATCTTGTATTTCCTAATTTGGTGGCCTTTGAGGCCGTAAGCCGTAGTCCTTATAAGAAGCATCAATATGGAATCGTTGCAACTGCCCGTGCGGCAAATCTTGCATCAGTCATCAAGATTCACTGCACCGCCGGTTATTACAACGGTCCACATTTTTTTCCTATTGAGGCTTCGAGCTATCGAAAAATCTGGTAGAGGCCAAAGAAGGTCGTGACTGTATAGCTTGGTGCCAGCTCGAGAGCACCGGGTATTTTTCTCGCCAACCGAGCCTTGGAAACCGAAAGTCAGCGTATTCAGCAACGATAGCCAGCGTAATGGAGGCCAACCCGAAAGGCCGTTGCGCGACTCGCTCGACTGTCGCCTCCAGTCTTGTCCATACCATGCTCGACTTCAGGTTGAACGCATTAATAAGCGCAATCTGCTTCGCATCTTTCATTGATTCGATGCGCCATTGCACCAGCAGGTCGAGAAAACCATTGCACAACGCATGCAGCCGAAGCTCTTCAATTCGCGCCTCCGGCGACAGCGGAATAAGCTTAGCGCCACCTGCCATATGACTGAGGTACTCGATGATTACGAGACTGTCGTAGAGCGCGGTCCCGTCATCTAGAACGAGTGTCGGAAGCTGCCCAAGCGGGTTATATGGCAATAAGGCTAAGTCAGGCTTGTTCGGTGCGACGCGAGTTGGAATCGTTTCGAACCGGTCGATTAGCCCTAGCTCGTGGGCACTTGCGGTAACTTTTCTTGCGAATGGAGATGTTGATGACCAATATAGTTTCATGAAGAATTCCTAGGCTATTAATCCGGGACATTGATCGATGCTCGCCTGTGACCAAGCATGCTTCCCTTAGCGACAACTCGCCGCCATCACTCCAAACCGCAGGTCATCAGGTCGACCAATTATGGAATTTTCGCCCGAGTGCGACGAGATCGATAGAATTGCGAAGCCGTGCGAATATGAAAGCTCCGCCGCCCCATCCGATGATGTCGCAATAATCCAAGTTCAAGCGCGCATTTGTCCTATCGCGCTTGGTTGGGAGCGCGATATCGTTCTAGGCAGTCAGCTTACATGGGGGCATTCTTCATGCGCCTCCTAGCAAAGTGCATCATCTCTGGCGGCCATATTTCGAGCGTTCTGCCAAAAATCAACCAATCGTCTTGCTTCTGTAACCCGATCCCGTTTCACACAACTTCTATGAAAAATCTTTTCAAAATCGCACTGTCCCTTGTTGTTGTTGTTGCTGCGCACGGCGTGGTTGCCGAGACTTTCCCTGCCAAGCCGGTGACCATCGTGGTTCCCTACTCCCCGGGTGGCCCTGTGGACAATCTGACTCGGGCCTTGAGCGTCAGGCTGAGCAAGGAGTGGGGCCAGCCAGTACTCGTTCTCAACAAAACAGGCGCTAACGAGATTATTGGTGCCGAATTCGTCGCCAAGAGCCCGGCCGATGGCTACACCTTGTTTGCGGCGACGGAGGCGGCCCTGACCATGAATCCGCACCTGTACAAGAAATTGCCCTATAACGCTGAAAAGGACTTTGCGCCCATCTCGTGGCTGATCACCGTTCCGATGGTCTTTATCGTGCCGCAAAACTCGAAGGCCAATACGCTTAAAGAGTTTGTGCAATTGGCACGTAGCGCCAAAGACAAGCCGATGAGCTACGGCTCTTCCGGCGCCGGCGGTATTGTCCATTTGCCCCTGGCAATGTTTGCTAAACAGGAGAATCTGGAGATGGTGCACGTGCCCTACAAAGGCGCAGCGCCCCTGATTCCCGAGATCATTTCGGGTCAGGTGGACTCGGCGATCCTCGGTGTTTCAGTCATCGAGCAACATGTCAAGACGGGCAAGATGAAGGCGCTGGCTATTTCCGGCGACAGCCGCAGTGTCGCCTTGCCAGAAGTGCCGACGTTCAAGGAAGCGGGCGTGAAGGACATCAACGGTGCTTTCAACATCGGGCTCGTGGCACCCGTGGGAACGCCCTCGGCCGTGGTGGAGAAAATCGCCAGCGACGTTCGCAAGATTCTGATGGCCCCCGATTTCCGCAGCACTCAAATCGACGCCTATTCTTATGTGGCCGTTGGCTCCACGCCCGAGGAGTACAAAAACTACTTGGCGCGAGACTTCAAAGTGCAGGCTGAGCGGGTGAAAATATCTGGCGCCAAACTCGACTGATCGCCCTTTGCTGGAAAGCGTTATGCCCCACCTGAATTTTGTGCAACAAGGGCAAGGCCCGCTGGTGGTGCTGAGCCATGCCCTGGGTTGTGATCTGACCATGTGGAACGACGTAGCCGTCGCGTTGGAAGACCGCTACACCGTGCTGCGATACGACCACCGGGGCCATGGTCGTAGCCCGGCCGGCGCCGGTACTTACACCATGGAAGACTTGGCCGATGACGCGGCCGAGTTGATCCGCAGCCAAGCGGTGGGGCCGGTGCATTTCGTCGGTCTTTCATTGGGCGGCATGACGGCCCAGTCGCTGGGCGCTCGCCACCCACGACTGGTACGCAGCTTGGTGATTGCCAACTCGGCCAGCCGCTACGACGATGCCGCACGCGCTATGTGGCAGACCCGTATCACAACGGTGTTGACTCAGGGTGTGCCGTCGATTGCCGCAGGCGCCATGCAGCGCTGGTTTACGCCGGGATTTCATCAACATGATGAGGCTCAGGTGACTGCTTTGCGGGCCGTTCTGGAGGCCACTTCAGCCGAGCCCTACGCAGCCGCGTGCGGGGCGGTCTCCAATATCGACCTCGACACCAGCAACGCCAGCATCGCGTGCCCCACGCTGGTGATCGCCGGCAGTAGCGACGAGGCGACGCCGCCGGTGATGTCGGAGGGAATTGCCAGGCACATCCCGGGCGCGCAGCTGCGTTTTCTTGACGCGGCACATTTGAGTGCAGTGGAGCAGCCCGATGCCTTCGCGCGCCTGCTCACCGATTTCTGGTCAGGACTGCCTGCCTAGGGAGCCGCAACGGTCCGCCTTCAGTCAGCATTCGGTTTAAGGGCTTCACGCGCAGCCGGTTGCAGATTCTCTAGCCGTTGCACTGCGAAAAGCACCGCAACGCCAGAAAATTTCCGCTTGGAGCACCATCTGCAGCGCGGTCCGAACGATGGCGTGCAAGTCCCTGGCGCCTGGCGCGCGGTGAGCCGACAGACGACGGCTGAGCTCTTGGCCTCCAATGCCGTAGTGAATATATTGGCCGGCCGGGCTCCTGATGTCTGATCTCCGTCAGGGACGGGAAGGCGCAGGGTGTGGACTAACTAGCGGGCGCGTTTGCGGGGTGGGCCACGCTGGGCAAACCGCTGCAGTCATCCCTTTAGCCCCGGCGCCTGGTCCGACTTGCTAGCTCCTGCGCTCTTCGAACTCCCAGTACATTCGTACGGCGTCGGCATAGCTGTATTCGCCGCCGGCGCCTCAGTCGCCGAGCACCTCACCCCACACCTCCCGAAGAAGCTAATGCTTGGTGGGGCGAGGCGGCTTCATGTGCTGCCTGGCCATCGCCAGGAAGGCCAGGGCCGCCGGGCTCAGCGGATGCTTCGCTAGCCGCACGGCTACCACGAGATACTCCAGCGTGGGTCGTGTGACCGCTACCGCGCGCAGGTTGGCGGGCATCAGCACTTCGACGTAGCGCGGCAACAAGGCCACGCCCGCTCTGGCTTGGATGAGGCCGAAGGCTGTCGACAGCATCGACACATGGTGGACCACCCTCGGATACACGTTCGCCATGCTCGACAACTGGCGGCTCACCGCGCGCCACACGTTGGCGTCGGGGTTCACATGAATGAAGGGCAGCGATTCGAGGTGGCGGGCATCGACCACCACGCGCTGCGCCAGCGGATGGTCGTCGCGCACGAACAAGGCCATGCGCTCGGAGAACAACGGCTCAGCCGCCAGTTCCGAATGCTTCTGGTCGATGTCGGAGCCGAAGCCGAGGTCGGCCTCTTGCGAAAGCACGCGCGAAATCAACTGGTCGGCGGTGCTGTCGAGCAGCGTGGTCGCCAGAGTCGGGTGCTGCTGCGAAAAGCGGCCAAGCAGCGGCGGCAGCAGTGCACCCGCTGTCAGGTGACCGACCGCCAGCACCACGCGGCCTTCGCGCAGTTGCGACTGCGAACGGCAGGCACCGACCGACTCATCGATCAGGCGCAGCGCGCGCACCGCCGTGTCGACCATCATCTGGCCGGCATTGGTCATGCGGATGCGGCGCCCGCGTACCAACAGGGGCTGCGCCAGCTCTTCTTCCATGCGCTTGATCAGGTGGCTGACGGCCGGCTGCGTGAGCTGCATGGCCTCCGCCGCAAGGGTGAAACTGCCGGATTCAGCCACCGCCGCCAGGGCGCGCAGTTGGTGCAGCGAGATCTCTTCCGTGGCGTTGCGAGTCATAAACTGCATTCATAGTTGAATAACCTAGATTATCTTGCTTGATGTGCCGGTGCTGAATAGGATCCGCTTCCCCCCAGACACTCAGTATCCTGCACATGAAAAGAATCCAATTCCTTCAAGGGGCCGCCGTTGCGCTGCTGTGCATGGCCTCCTCGTTCGCCAGCCTGGCGCAGGGCTACCCGAACAAGCCGATCCGCCTCATCGTGCCGTTCCCCGCGGGCGGCGCCACCGACCTCTTCGCCCGCACGCTGGGCCAGAAGATGGGCGAGAAGCTCGGCACCACGCTGGTCATCGACAACAAGCCGGGCGCCGGCGGCGCGATCGGATCCGATCTCGCGGCCAAGGCGCCGGCCGACGGCTACACGCTGCTGCTGGCCACCACCAGCACGCACGCCATCGGACCCGCGATCAACGCCAGGCTGCCCTACGACACGGTGCGCGACTTCACGCCGATTGCCCACGTGGGCGATGCGCCGAGCGTCATGCTGGTGCCCAACAGCTCGCCGGCGAAGACGGTGCGCGAATGGATAGCGTACGCACAGAAGAATCCCGGCAAGCTCAACTACGCATCGAGCGGCAACGGCACCATCGTGCAGCTCACCACCGAGCTGTTCAAGTCGCAGGCCGGCGTGTTCGTCACGCACATTCCGTACAAGGGCACGGCGCTCGCGATTCCCGACCTGATCAGCGGCAAGATCGACGTGCTCTTCGATTCGCTGCCCACCGGCATGCCGCATGTGCGCGACGGCCGGCTGCGCGCGCTGGGCGTGACGACGCTGAAGCCCAGCCCGCTCGCGCCCGAGTTGCCGGCGATCGCCGAGGTGCTGCCGGGCTTCGAATCGAACACCTGGTTCGGGCTCTACGGTCCCAAGGGCCTGCCGGCGGACATGACGGCGCGCATCAACAAGGCGGCCAACGAGACGCTCGCCGATCCGGAAGTGCGCGACAAGTTGTCGAAGCTAGGCATCGCACCGACGATCGGCACGCCCACGCAATTCGCGAGCATGGCGGCGCTGGACGCCGACAAGTGGAAAAAGATCATCACCGAACGGAAAATCACAGGCGACTGAGCAATGAAATTCGACTACGCCAATCCCTATCCCTCGATCCGCATCCCCGTCTTCGCACGCAACGTCGTCTCGACTTCGCATCCATTGGCCGCGCAAGCGGGCCTTCGCATCCTCCAGCAGGGCGGCAATGCAGCCGACGCGGCCATCGCGACGGCTGCGGTGATGACCCTGGTCGAACCGGTCAGCAACGGCCTGGGCAGCGATGCCTTCTGCATCCTGTGGGACGGCGAGAAGCTGCATGGGCTCAATGCCTCCGGCTCGGCGCCGCAGGCCTGGACGCCCGAGTACTTCCGCCGCAAGTACGGTGCCGATGCCGCGACGCCACCGCAGCGCGGCATCGACTCGGTGACGGTGCCGGGCGCGGTCGGCGGCTGGGTCGCGTTGTCCGAACGCTTCGGCAAGCTGCCCTTCGAAGACCTGATGGCGCCGGCGATCGAGATCGCCGAGCGCGGCTACCTGATGCCGCCGGTGGTGCAGCAGAAGTGGGCCGCGGCCACGCCGATCCTGCAATCGCAGCCGGGTTTCGCGCAGGCCTTCCTGCCATGGGGCCGTGCGCCCGAGGTCGGCGAGCTGTTCCGCTTTCCAGCCGCGGCGCGCGCCCTGAAGGCCATCGCCGCGACCAGGGGCGATGCCTTCTACAGCGGCGAGATCGCCGAGGCGTTGGGCAAATTCTCGAGCGCCAACGGCGGCAGCCTCAAGGTGCGCGATCTCGCCAACTGGAAGCCCGAGTGGGTCGAGCCGATCTCGCAGAACTACCGCAAGCACACGCTGCACGAGATCCCGCCCAATGGGCAAGGCATCGCGGCGCTGATTGCGCTCGGCATCCTCGAGCACTTCGACATGGCATCGATTCCGGTCGATTCGGTCGCTTCGCAGCACCTGCAGATCGAGGCCATGAAGCTGGCCTTTGCGGACACCTACCGCTACGTCTCGGACCCATCGTCGATGGAGGTGACGCCCTTGCAAATGCTCGAGGGCACCTACCTCGCCTCGCGTGCCAAACTCATCGACGTGAACAAGGCGCAGGACTTCAAGGCGGGCAACCCGGTCAAGGGCGGCACCATCTACCTCACCGCCGCCGACGAGCGCGGAATGATGGTGAGCTTCATCCAGAGCAACTACATGGGCTTCGGCTCCGGCTGCGTGGAGCCCGAATTCGGCATCAGCCTGCAGAACCGCGGCCACGGTTTCAGCCTCGATGCCAAGAGCCCCAACGTGGTGGCGCCTGGCAAGCGGCCTTTCCACACCATCATTCCGGCCTTCCTCACGAAGGACGGGCAGCCCGTGATGAGCTTCGGCGTGATGGGCGGCAACATGCAGCCGCAGGGCCACATGCAGACACTGGTGCGCATGCTGGACTACGGCCAGAACCCGCAGGCCGCCTGCGATGCGCCGCGCTGGCGCTTCAACAGCGGGCTCGAGATCAACGTCGAGGCCGCCATGAATCCGGCGACGGTGCGCGGCCTCGCGGAGCTCGGCCACAAGGTCGACGTGATCAACGACTCCTACCAGGACTTCGGCGCCGGCCAGTTCATCTGCCGCGCGGGCGATCCGGCGGTCGAAGGCTACGTGGCCGCGAGCGATCCGCGCCGCGACGGCTTGGCAGCGGGGTACTGAGCAAGTAGCAAGGGGGCGAGCTCGCCACGATGATTGGGGGATGAACCAGGCGGCCGCGAAGGCCGGCATTCCCCTCAACCTTCCCACGAAGCCGGCCGCAAACCATAGAAGAAGGTCGGCATCGGCATACCGAAACGTCGCCAAAGCGGCAAGATGATGGTGAAACTCGCGGGCCACCTTCGGATACATCAAGGTGCTCGCGAACTGGCGGTCGTCCACCTGCATGCCCGCGTCGTGCTCGGCCCCATAGGTGATACGTCTCGCTCCACTCCTACGCTCCTGTAAGTTTGGCAATCACCGCATAGGCCACGATCTCGATCTTCATGCCGGGGACCACGAGGCCAGCCACAGCACAGGACGGACGGCGGGAAGCCGCTCAAGGAATGCCGTTGTGGGCTTATGAGCGGCCGCGATCGGCTCAGTGAGCGAGAGGGCGTCGTTGATGTGGTACCCACCAGCGGGGCCAACTCGTAGATGCCCGATACCAGCACGGCGGCGGCAGGCAAGCCGCCGGGCTGGTCCGCGTCGTCGGCCCAGCCCCGCAGGCAGGTCATGGCAGCCAGGTGCGCGCCGGCGGAGCTGCGGGCCACGACGATGCGCTCAGGATCGAAACCCAGGGCTTCTCCGTGCGCGTGCAGCCAGCGCAGCGCTCGGCGGTATTCGAGCGCGATCTCGCGCACGGACGCGCCGGGCGCCAGCGTTTAATCGATCGCCGCGAAGGCAAAGTTGCCCTGGATGCAGCCAGGGGCAGCGAACAAAGAGCTTTGCTTCGAGAGCTCCTGCCAGTAGCCGCCGTGAATGAAGACCAGGAGCGGTGGCAAGCCGCCGCCGCCCGCCGGCGGCAGGAAGAGGTCGAGCTGGTTCGAGGCCTTGTCGCCGTAAGCCAGGTCGCGCTGCGCCACGCAGGCTTGCAGCGCGGCAGCGCTCAGCTCGGCGTAGGCGCGCAGGTGCGGCGCAGGGTTGCCGCCGATGCAGGAGCTCGGCGAGTACTCACGCTCGCGGTCTTCAAGGGGTAGCAAAGCTGTCATCCGTGGTTCACTGGGATTTGTAGCCGGCGTTCTTGACCATCGCGGCCCCACCGTGCGCGTCGATGGGACGCGCGCGCTCAACTCAGCGGGCGCGCCGGACGCGGCGGCCGTTCTGCTCCAGTCGGTGCGGTGGTGCAGGTCGATCGCGTCGCCGATGCGTACCGCCTCCGGGCCGAGCGCATCGGTCAGGCCCTGGATCAGGTCCTCATGCATTGGCGGCTCCATCAGAGCTCGGTGCGCGCGCGCCAGAGCTCGGGGAACAGCACCACGTCGAGCATCTTGCGCAGATAGCTCACGCCGCCGGCGCCGCCCGTGCCGCGCTTGAAGCCGATCACCCGCTCGACCGTGGTCACATGGCGAAAGCGCCACAGCCGGAACGCGTCCTCCAGGTCCACCAGTTCTTCGGCCACATGGTAGAGCTCCCAATGCGCCTGCGGCTGCTTGTAGACCTGGAGCCAGGCCCGGGTTACTTGGTCGCTGGCGGCGTAGGGCTGGGTCCAGTCGCGCGACAGGTGGGTCTTGGGCAGCGCCAGCCCGCGCCGTGCCAGCAGGCGCAGCGATTCGTCGTAGAGCGAGGGCGCCTCGTAGGCCTCGCGCACCCGGGCCAGCAGGTCGGGCCGGTGTCCGTGCGGCTTGAGCATGGCCGGATTCTTGTTGCTCAGCGAGAACTCGATGCAGCGGTACTGGCAGCTTTGGAAGCCACTGGAGGCGCCCAGGTAGGGCCGCATGGCCGTGTACTCCGACGGTGTCATCGTGGCGAGCACGTCCCCGGCATGGACCAACTGCTCCATGATGCGGGAGACGCGCGCCAGCATCTTGAAGGCACTGCCGAGCTCGTCGGTCGCTACGCAGCGCATGGCAGCGTCCAGCTCGTGCAGTATCAGCTTCATCCAAAGCTCGCTGGTCTGGTTGCACGATGAAGCGCAGCTCGTCGTGGGTGCGCGAGAGCGGCTTCTGCGCGTTGAGGATGGCGTCGAGCTGCAGGTAGTCGCCGTAGCTCATCGAGCGGCTGAAGTCGAGCTGGGCTTTTTCCTCCTGCACGATGCGCTCGGGAGATGAGAGGTTGGGCGTGTGCGCGTTCATGCGATTCAGCCCAGCACAGCAGCGATGGCCTGCGCCACGCGGTCCACGTTGCCCAGGGTCAGGCCCGACAGGAACATGCGGCCCGAGCGCACGAGATAGACAGCGTGTTCCTCGCGCAGCCGGGCGACCTGTGCTTCGCTGAGACCGGTATAGCTGAACATGCCGCGCTGCGTGAGGAAGTAGTCGAAGTTGCGGCGACCCTGAAAGGTCTCGTCCAGCACCGCGTGGAGGGGTTCGCGCATCGCGCGACTGCGATGTCGCATCGCGGCCGTTTCACCGGTCCACTGCGTGAACAGCTGTGGGTCTCGCAGCACGCGGGCGATCACGCGCGCGCCGTGCGTGGGGGGTGTCGAGTAGTTGCGCCGGACGGCGGCCTTGAGTTGCCCAAGCACGGTGTCGGCTGTCTGGCGTTCGCTGCACACCACGTTGAGGCCGCCGCAGCGCTCGCCGTACATCGAGAAGTTCTTGGAAAAAGTTGGCGACGAAGAACTGGATGCCCTCATCAGCCAGCTCCCGCAGGGCGAAGGCGTCTTCGTCGAGGCCGTCGCCGAAGCCTTGGTAGGCGATGTCGATAAAGGGAATGAGCGCGCGGTCGCGCAGCACCGGGATCAGCGCCTGCCATTGCGCGGCGGAGAAGTCGACGCCGGTCGGGTTGTGGCAGCTGGCATGCAGCAGCACGATGCTGTGGCGCGGCAGGCTGTCCAGGGTCGCGAGCATGTCGTCGAAACGCAGGCCGCCGGTGATCGGGTCGTAGTAGGGATAGCGCCGCACCTCGAAGCCCGCACCCTCGAAGATGGCTTGGTGGTTGTCCCAGGTCGGGTCGCTCACCCAGAGGCTGGCTTCGGGGAAGTAGCGACGCAGGAAGTCGGCGCCGACCTTGAGTCCCCCGGACCCCCCTAGGGTCTGCAGCGTTGCGAGGCGGCCGCTGGTCACAGCTTCGTGCCCTGCGCCGAATGGCAGACTCTGAACCGCGGTACGGAAGTCGGCCAGCCCTTCCATCGGCAGGTAGGGGCGGGGGCCAATGTGCTCCAGCAGCGCGGCCTCGGCCTGGCGAACGGAGGGCAGCACGGGCAATCGGCCGCGGCACTTGCCCAGGTCGAGGCGGGTGGCGCCCGTACCCTCGGCAAAGGCCGCACGATCAGGCTCCATGCTGCGCCTTCCTCTCGGCCGGATTCCGCTGAAGATGGCGCGCTCAGCGTCGCGGTAGCCCCGGCGCGGCCGCTGCCAGGTCCCAGAACAGGCCCGTCATCAGCTGCAGCGCCTCGCGCGCCACCGGTGCCAGCAGGTGCTCGTCGGGTGCGTGCTGCTGGCAGGCCGCGTAGCTGTGCGGCACCCACACGGTGGGCAGGCCCAGGATGTCGGCAAACACATCGTTGGGCAGGCTGCCGCCCAGGTTGGGCAGCAGCACGGGCTTCTTGCCGGTGCTCTGCTCGATGCTGGCCAGCGTGAAGCGCACCCAGGCGTTGTCCGGGTCCAGCCGGGTGGCGTGCATGACCTCGGGTTCGCTGACTTCGATGCCTTCGAAGCCGTGCGCCGAAAGGTGCTGCTGCACGACGTCACGCAGCCGGCTCACGTCGGTGCCGACGACAAAGCGCATGTGCATGAAGGCCTGTGCTGCGGGCGGGATGGCGTTGACCGGGAAGTCCGGGTTGCCGGTCTTGTAGGCCAGCACTTCCAGCGTGTTCCAGGCGATCACCCGTTCGGCCTGAGTCAGGCCGGGCTCGCCCCAGCCGGGGTCAACTTCCGGGTCGCCGGCGTCATCACCAAAGCGCAGGCCCTGCAGCGCGGTGCGCACGTTGGCCGGGATGGGCGGCGGGCGCAGGCCCTGGACATGGATCACGCCGTGGGCGTCCACCATGCTGGCAATTGCGTTGGCCAGCACCGTGCCGGGGTTGCGCAGCAGGCCGCCCCAGTTGCCGCTGTGGTGGCCGCCGCCGCGCAGGTTCAGCGTCAGGCTGAAGTTCGCCACACCGCGCGAGCCCAGGAAGACGGTGGGCTGGTCGCGGCCCACGCGCGGGCCGTCGCTGGCGATCAGCGCATCGGCGGCCAGCAGTTCCTGGTGCGCAGAGCAGAACGCTGCCAGGCCCGGCGAGCCGGTCTCTTCGCCGGTTTCCAGCAGCCACTTGACGTTGAAGCCCAGCTGGCCGCGCAGCGCCAGCACGGTGGCCAGCGCGGCGATGTTGATGCTGTGCTGGCCCTTGTTGTCGGCCGTGCCCCGTCCATAAAGGCGCTCACCGTCCACCGCCAGCGTCCACGGTCCCTCGCCGCAGGTCCAGCTCTTGTCCTGGCCGCGGATGACGTCGCCGTGGCCGTACATCAGCACCGTGGGCAGATCATCGCCTTCATGGCGGCTGGCCACCAGGAACGGTCCGTAGGCGGGCTCGGGGTTGGGGTGGATGCTGAAGCTGAAGCCCAGCTTGGCCAATGAAGGGCCGATCTCGTCCTGCAGGTAGGCGGCCAGCGCCGGCCCGGAGTCCGGCTCCTGGCTGGCGGTGCGGAAGGCGACACGGCGCGACAGGTCGCGCACGAAGTCGCCGCTGTCGAAGTGGCCGGCAGCCTGGGCCAGTGCGGCGTCGCGCGTCATGCGGCCTCCTGCAGGGCTTCCCGAGGGAGGCCAGCCTCATTGGGGGGTAGACCCATGAGCGTGGAGACGATGCACTTTGCTAGGAAACGCATGAAGATAATCCCAAGTAACTGACTGCTTGGAACGATATCGCGCTCCCAGCCCGGCGGAATAGGACGAATGCGCGCCTGAATTTGGATGATTGCGACGTCATCGGATACGGCGGCGGAGCTTTCATATTCTCACGGCTTCGCAATTCTATCAATTCCAACACACTCGGGCGAAAATGCTGTTGATGGTCGACCCGATAACCTGCGGTTTGGAGTGAAGCGGCGAGTTCGAGCTACGCCTAGTCACATGCGAGCATCGATCAATATTAATAGCCAAGGAATTCTATCTAAACGGACCAAATTAGGATACTAAATGTCAAAACTCGAGCGCAAACTGATCCCCACGCCTGAAGGTCAGGTCGAACTTCTAGTCGAAGGCAAGGGCCCACGCATTGTCCTGCTCCCCTCGCTGGCGAGAGGCGCTACTGATTTCGATGAAATTGCACCATTAATTGCTGCGGCTGGATTCCGCGTGTTGCGACCGCAGCCACGCGGCATAGGCGCGAGTTCGGGGCCGACCGAAGGCATCACATTGATCGATCTTGCCGCCGATGTCGTTGCTGCGATCGAAGCTGATTGTGCGCCGGAGAAGCCTGAAGCATTGTGTGTGGTGGGCCACGCGTTCGGCAACTGGGTCGCGCGGGTTCTCGCCCATCATTGGCCTTCGATGACAAAATCTGTCGCACTTCTCGCGGCGATTATTGGCAGCACAATATCGCCCGAGCTCTTGATTTCCGTGAATGTCGTATCTGACAATTCCAAGCCGGATGCAGACCGCCTATTTTATTTGGAGCGTGACTTCTTCGCTCCCGGGCACGATGCTTCCGTTTGGTTGAGCGGGTGGCATACAGAGGTCTCTAAATTTCAGCTCGCGGCGACGAATGCAACGGCCGACAGTAGTTGGACCGAAGTAGGCAAAAATTTGCCGGTACTCTATGTTGCGCCTGAATTTGACAAGATTGCACCTGTACCCGAAGAAGATTACTTGCGAGATCGTGTAGGCCACCTCACGACGATGGAAATCATCCATGGTTCTGGCCACGCACTTCTTCCGGAGAAGGTTTCGGAGGCCGCGGCTGTGCTTGTCTCATTCGCCCAGTCCATCATGCGCGGCGAAGG
>NZ_CAXURY020000004.1:0-411062 GCF_964253805.1 Variovorax sp. LjRoot175
CTAAGCCATGGAAGCTGTGACATGCCTTCCTCCTGCTGTATCGAAGGAGGCCACATCGTGCGCTCGCCTCGAAAGCCATGTCAAGGCATCGTGCTGCGTGGGCGCGCGTGGAGCCGACGGCGTGCCCTCTGCGGAAACCGGGTGGCAATGGCCGGTCTCGAATGTCAAGCGGGCGTTCGACTCGAAATTCGCTAACAGCAGCAATGGGCCCACTCCTGCCGGTCAGCGGATGTTGATGGTGCCGGAAAGCAGACGCTCGATGGCGAACAGGGTGCCGAGCAGGTCGGCAGCCGGCCCGCTTGCCATCTCCGCGATTTACCTGGCCGTGGTCCCGCGAGCGCACCATGTCCATCGGACCCTTCATACTGGTTAATACTGTTATGGATGCAAAACTTCGACGGAGAGGGCTTAGGGCAGCTAGGGGCTAAACATTCGTGCAATATGCTATCGCGAACTTCCCTCGTAGCGGGCGCTACCGGTTCGTGAAACGAGTCCCGATTGGAGGACATGGTTTTGGAGGGTGGAACGAGTGGCGTTTGGCCCACAGGTTTCTAGGAATCGAAACTGCACGTGCGAATCTGCGAATAGCGGATTGCGGCCTCGTGCTTCCTGGAGACCCAACATGGGCAAGCTGTCGTTTTGGAAGTTCGCGGGCATCGTCGAGGTGGTCCTCGTCATGCTAGAAAGTTACTTCCCTCATTCCCTGCCCCTCGCGGGTAGTCACATCGCCCAACTTGGCCTTCTCTTCGGGGGCGCCTTTGTTTTGGCCGAGCTGGCGTCGATGTTCGACGACGCGCCATGAATGGCGCGGGAGCGCGCACGATCAACCGGACCGATGCCGGCCGGTGCTGCGCAACGATCCCCGGCTTAGTTTGAAACTCGCCCCCCTGTGACTGAGGGAGGCCGGGCCGGGGCCGTCTTTTGCTGCCCGCTGTGCGACCCCAGGAGAAGAGGGTTAAGCGGAGGGCGCTGGCGCTTGCTCCGCGCCTGCTGCGGGACGCCTCCGCTCCGGCGCTCAAGCGATAAACCGCATCACCTTGGCGTGTTCAACCTGGTCGCTACCGAAGATCTGACTCAACGGTCGACGCGAGGCGCCGATTACCGCAGCCTGGAAGATCCCTTCGAGCTCGCTGGGCGATGCGCCGATGGCAAAGGGCTTTCGGGTCGGGTTGACCTGCCACGCGATGTCGGCGCCGGCGGGGTCGACGATGAACAGCTTGAGGCCACTTTCCCTCACGGACCGGAAGATGGTTTCGTTGATGTGCGCATCTCGAAAACTGTAGCCAATGACCATCAAGCGTGACTCTGGCTCCTGCATCAGGTAGCGCTCAAACTCCTGCTGGTACCACATCAGAAGCGGGAACAGCTTCATATCCTCGACTTTGTTGGCGCCCATGATCATGAGCGGCCCGCCGTTTCTCTCGGTCCAGTTGGAAGATCCGTGCAGCTTGAAATACGGTTGTGTCTGGCTGTCCACCTGGAATATCGCGGGGTCCGGGACGCAGTCGTACTTGGCAAAGGAACTCAGGTGGACGCGCGCTTGGCTCGGCGTCGGGCGCACGCCTGGTGGCGTACACCCACCACTCCACCGATTGCCACTAAATGACGCAGCGCCTTCGGGCAGGTAGTGGTGCTCGAGAAGCAGGTCCTGGTTGAGCGTGAAGATCGCGTCAAAGCGAGCGAGCGCACTGCTAACCATCCGCGGCTGCGCCAGTTGGAATTCGAATCGGTCGAGGCTGAAAAAGCCCGCGTTCATGTCGTCGAACATGCGGCCAATCGCGGCCTGGATCGCTTCCAGGTTCGGCTGCTCTTTCCTATTGTCCCGCATCCAAGCCCGGCGGATCTCGGCGAGGACCTCCTCAAAGCCACCTGCGTCCCTGGACTTCCATAGCAGATGAGTCACCTCGCGGTTGTCGACGATCTCCGGACAGCCCAGAAGATACTCAAATGCCTCGCTGGCCAGCCAGCCGCCCCAATTGCGGCTGAAGCCGGCGCCCAGGAGGAGAAGTTTTTTCATACGGCGAGTGCATCAGGGGAGCCTCGGGCCGTCAAGTGCTCCGGAGAATTCGAAACTACTGGATGCCTGCCTGTCCATGCGTCATGGCCCAGCGCAGGTCGGCTGCGAACAGCCGGAACGGGCCCAGAGCCGCTGTTCCCATTTCTAGGAAGCTGACGTTCAACCCCGTCGTGCACCAGCATGCGGGGTCGGTCCGTCGGCTCACCACCAGCTGGCAGGTGGAGGCGTGCGGCACCTTTGCTCTGGCGAAGTTGGGTGCAAGTGGTCGCCAAACGCATGGCCCCGCAGTGCCAGCAGCGGCGGGCCGAAGTTCCGAGTAGGCCTCCCCCGACCATCTTTATTCTTTTCGACGCACTTTATTCTTCCCCCATGAAGGCTTGGAATAAAGACCGTCGATGCACCGTCCATGAAGTCGTTTCAGAGCAACCACATCTCGGTTGGACACTTCAGCGGAAAGTTCGTCGAATACTGCGCAAGGTGAGCGCGGGAGTTTCAGAGAGGCGGTCGAAGACGTGCTCAGCGCGCATCGCATCGCCGCTCAACTTGTAGATGGCCGTGTATCGGTATTGCGTCCTGTCATTGAGCAGCGCTAACGCAGGCGAATCCCATGGGTGTCAAGAATGCAGCGAACCGCCGCTGTTTGCGCAGGCAGTTCAATCTCAGGCATTGGGGGGCCGAGGCTAGGTGATGTGAGCGGGCCTTGCGGGGGCGTCGACCGGGATTTTGTTGACGACTCCCAAAGCCTGTGACGCAGCGGACGAGTTTCCCCGGTTGGTTGGGGCGATTGAAGGTCGAGGCGCCGAGCGCTGCGTCCAACGGGTATATGTGAGTCCCGCGCAGATCAAGTCCAAGTCTCGTCGTCTAACGCTCCGAAGAGACGGGCGCCTTGGGGCCTTTGCGGAACGCGTTAACGACTAGGCCAAGCAGCACCAGATCGCCGGCAGCTAGGGCGCCATCGCCAAGTTGCTCCCCGCGATACCGTCGTGCAGGTCGTCTACATGAGTACTACCAATGGCTTCATCGCGATCGGGTGCTCGTGGGCGCCGCTGCCGGCAAGCAGGTCCGCTGCGAGAAGCCTCTGACTCGCAATCTGTCGAGCTTGACTGACACGCACCCGCTGTTTCACGTGCAAAACTTGTTTACTTCTTCGACGACTTTGGAGGCCTCATGGAGTTACCTATCTACCTCAGCGGGGGATTCCTGGTCCTGGGCGTCGGTTGGGTGCTCGCAGCTCTCGGAGAGCCGGCGCCAGTTCTCAACCAGCTCACGGAAGGTGTGAAACGATCCGCCGAGTTGATCGATGCCATCTACCGCACGCCATTGCGTTGAAATGAAGTTGCCTGATCTCGGATCTATGACGGACTTCACGATGGCATTTCAGCCCATCGTGGATGTGGCGCGCAGGGAAATTTTTGCGCACGAGGCGCTGGTGCGTGGAACTCAGGGTGAAGGTGCGGCGGCGGTTTTCGCACGCATCGAACCTGAAGAGCGCTTCGCCTTTGATCAGGCCTGTCGCGCCAAGGCGATCGAACAGGCCGCCATGCTCGGTATGCAGTCGAAGCTCAGTCTCAACGTGCTCCCCAGAGACGTATGCGGCCACGAGGAGTGCTTCAGAAGCGCCATGGTGGTTGCCGAGCGCTGCAATTTTCCAGTTGATCGATTGATCTTTGAGATTACGGAAGCCGAGCGCACCGAAGATATTCCTCGTCTGGTCTCGGTTTTCCAAACCTACAAGCAGTACGGATTCACCTCGGCCATCGACGACTTCGGCGCCGGTTTTGCGGGCTTCGAACTCTTTGCGGGCTTCCAGCCCGACATCATCAAGATCGACATGCACTTGGTCCGCAACATTCACACCGATCGTGTCCGTCGGGCCATCGTGAAGGGTTTTGTCGCCATCTGTGAGGAACTCGATATGAAGGTGATTGCCGAAGGCGTGGAAGCGCCTGAGGAAGTTCATGTGCTGCGGGAACTGGGGATCGTTTTGTTCCAAGGCTATTTCTTCGCAAGGCCCACTGTCGGGGCATTGCCGGCGGTGGAGTGGTAGACGCAAATAGCGCGATCGGGTCACGCACCTCATCAGGACAGGGATGGTGACGTTGCTCGTCATTCGATACTTCGGAAGGTGGACAGCAACCTGGCAAGCGAAGCCCGCACAAGGCGCGAGATGTATTGCGCAGAAATGACGAGGAGAGCATTCGCCGCGCAGAACCGGTTCATCAGTGAAAGGGCGAAAGAGAAGAGAAGTGTCAACGCACGCTTCGACGAAGAGCGCGCCCGTCTCGCCCCGCTTTGGGCCCGAGGCTCAAGGCCTTATGAAAACCGCCAGCTGGCAGTCGCGAAGGCGCATTCTTTCGGTGATGGAATTCGAGACAAAACAGTCGACGCCGTCTTGTGCCGGCGTGTCAACTTGAAAGTAGGCCATTCTGCCGGGCGAAGTGAAGCGCCTGGGTGCGGCTCTTCACACCCATTCTTCGGAATAGCCTCCACATGTGCACCTTGACGGTGTGCTCGCTGATGTCGAGCTCTTCCCCGATCTCCCGGTTCGTCAAGCCGCGTTCCAGCATCACGATGAGCTGGGTTTGACGCTTGGACAACTTGGTACTGGCCTCGTGGTCTTCTGCCGCTGCATTGGATGCAGCGCCAAATTCCGAGGTCGGGTCAGCCAACAGAAGTCCGCGCAGCGCGGCGGCGAGTTCAGTCGACCCTGCTGCCTTTTCGATGTAGATGTCGGCACCGGCCTCGATGCAGGCCTCCTCGAAATCGCTCGAGGGCGACGCTGAGTACACGGCCAGCGGGACACGCGGAAAATGCGCTCTCACCGCGTTCACTCCCGTACATCCTTTGGTATCTGGAAGATTGAGATCCAGGCAGATCATGTCGGGAGCACCGCTTTCTGCGACAGCGGGCACAAGCTTGTCGAGGCGATCCAGCTCCACGATATTTTCCCCAGGGCGCAACCTTCGCAAGACCATGGTGATGGCGTCTCGCATCATCGGATGGTCGTCGACTACGTAGATGTTCATTCCGTTCAGTCTACGCCGCGTTGCCCTAACGTGCTGCCTAGGCGGCCAGACGTACTTGCGAAACCGGTTGCGAAGCCGCCAATGAAGTACAGGGACTCGGCTCGCCAACCGCTATGGCCTAGAAACGATGAACTGCTGTCCGTTCGGCGATGCTGGAACCGTCAGCGCCGTCTGCCCAACCTGGCTGAATCGGTACTCACGACCTTCAATGAAGATCGATTTCGTGTCGCTCCAGATGCGGTATTCGCTCCCGCCCTTCACAGGAGTCAACTGCAAAACCCGAAATACTGAAGGAATAGCCGCCGTGATCTTGAGGCTGGTCGACGCACGGTGATCCGTCGCGGATGACTCTGCGACGCAAATCAGAGGCAGGAGGAGCCACCGGCGCGTTGTGCGGCGCCGTCGGCATTCCCTAGTAAGTCACCGTCACTGTGATCGTGTCGCTGTAGCTGCCGGCAGGCACGTTCTGCGAGGCGGGCACGTGGCCATAGACGGTTTGCGATTGGGCGCTGCCCGTGCCGGTGCCCGTCGCGGTATCCGTTCCGATGGTGCTGCCCCAAGCGAGGTTGTGGCTGCTGTCGCGGAAAAGCTGGTAGCTGACGTAGTTGCCAGTGCCGCCCAGCCGCATGCGGCGCGTGCCGCCATCGTGGTTCTGGCCGTTGTCCAGTCCGAGGTTCCAGGCGGTGCGGTTGCGGCAGATCATGGTGACACTGGAGGTGTTGTCCTGCGCGCTGGTGATCGGGCCGGCATGACTGCCGAAGCTCAGGTCGGTCGCGGATGAGAACTGACAGCTCGCCGGAACGGTGGAGGTGACTTCGAAGCCGAACGTGCTGGTGGTGCCCGCTGTGCCGCCGGTGGTGCACGACACGGGATACGTGGCCGCTCCTGTGGTCGACGTGTTGTACTGGAAGGCCAGGTCCGTGTTGTTGCCGAAATAGCTGTCGGTATAGATGCCTGCCGCAACGCTCACTTGCGGCGGAATGCGGCCATACAGGGTGTAGGCCTGGGTGCTGCTTCCTCCCGTGGAGATCGGCACTGCGTAGTCCAGGTCCACCTGCAGGGGTTCGTTGGCCGGCGCCGAGCCCAGGCTGCTGCCCCAGATGGTGCTGTAGGCAGGGTTCTGGTACATCTGGAAATTCAGCGTGTCGCTGGTTGCGTTGAGCATGGCCCGGGGATCGGCGGCCTTGCCGATGCCCAGACACATCCTCACCTTGGCGTTGCCCGACTGAGGCAAGGCGCTTGTCGTACACGTGACGGACAAGCTGGCGGTCGCGGCGGTGTAGCCGGTGACATCGATGCTTCCAAAGACGAGACTGCTCATGGTGGCGCTGCAGGTGGTCGCGGCCCATGCCTGGGGCGCGAACAATAGCCCGCCGATCAGCCACAGCGCAAACAGGGCGGCGGTGCGCAGCCGGATCATGGTGTCGTCTCCACCGTGCAGGTCAGCGGCCCGATGCGCGGAATGGTGTCTGTCGCTGCCGGATAGTCGAAACGGACGTGGCACGCGCGGCCTTCGGGGGACTGAACGAGCAGGTGGTTGTGCATTTGCAATGTGTCCAGATAGACCTCGCCATCGTAGCCAACGATCGCTTCCGCGCCCGTGCCTTCTGCATCTTGCGCGCGACTGGCCAGGGCCAGCGGCTGGCCGTTGGCGTCGTGCAGCACGATGACCGCAGCGTGCACCGGACTGATGGCGAAGCGAACGACGGTGCCCGCGCGGTCGCTGGGCGTGGCGTTCTGGTCCACCTGGCTCACGCGCACATTGGCGGGCAAGTCCATCGGGTCGATGGACAACTTGTTGCGCTGCCAGGCGTTCAGGCGTGTGAGGAGCAGCATCCCACGATCGTCGGTCGATCCGATGACACGGTTTTCAAGCTTGACGGGGACGCCCGCAACGCCATCGGTGCTGACCACGGCAAATGCGCCGTTCACGTCGCGACCCGCGAACATGTTGCCATTCATCAACACCAGCGAGCCGCTGGCATTGCCATAGCCGTACGTGTTGCCGCTGGAGTTCGCGATGCCGAGGTTGGCTCGCCCGTAGCGCCCCAGCCAGCCGGCTTCGGCTTGCGCGCCGCGATCGCCACCGTCGTCGCGCAGTTGCGTGCGCCAGCCCCAACCGCCATCGCTCGGCACGGGGCTGGAAACATCCACGCCGACACTGGTGCGGCCCTGATTGCGCTGCACGGAGGTGCTGGCGGTCACGCGCGCTTCGAGGCTGTAGCTCAGGCCGAAGAACAAGCCGAGGTCCTTGCGGCCGGTCAGGCTGCGATTGAGCGAGGCGTTCAGCAGGAGCCGGTTGCCGAACTGGCGCGACCAGGAGAGGCCCGCGTAGCGAGCGTCGTCCCCACGCGGATAGGCCAGCCGAACATAGCTCACGCCCAGGCTGCCCATCCACGGCACGTTGAAGCCTGCGCTGGCGCGGTCACTCACACGCGCCGGGTTCTGCCCATAGGTGGATGCGATGTCGCGGTACTCGCCGCGTGTACGCTGGGTATTCAGGTCGAAAAAAAGGTTCGCCCGATTCCAGCGGTAGCCCAGCGCCCATTGGGTTCCGTGTTTGCCTTGCGCCGCACCGTAGGCTGCCGAGGCGCTGATCACGCCGGCCGTGCCGAGCAGCCACAGGCCGCCCAGGCCGCCGTTGCGAACATCGGTGCTTCCTTCGGCGTGGGCTTCCAGCGTAAAGCGGTCGCTGATGCCTCGGCGCAAGCTCGCGCTTACAACAGGGGTACCGTCGTAGGAAAAGGACCTTTGTCCGTACTGAAGGCGCACGGCACCCATCGACGCCGACCAGTCGGTGAGCCCTGCGGAGAGCAGCTGCTGGGTGTTATAGAAGGGCAGCGTCATCATGCTGCTGCGCCCGAAAGCGTCGGTGATGACGATCTGCGCATTGCCCGCGCCGCTGATGCCCGGGTTGCTGCGCAATTGGAATGGACCGGTCGGCACCTGGCCGCTGTACTGCTTGAGTCCGTTGACGTAGAGCTCGACCGTCGACGGCACCGTGACTTCGCCGAAGAAGGCTGGCTGAGGCGTGGTCGTGCGATAGGGTTGCAGGCCGAAGTCGCTGCCGATCCTCACGCCGCCCAGGCGCACCGAACGCGTCCAGCCCAGGCTGCCGGTGACGCTGTCGCCCACCTGGAGCGTCAGCATGCTTTCCGGCCACGAGGCCTGCCACGTGGTGTCCAGCCGCACCGACTCGCCGTGCCAGCCATCATTGGGGGTGCCTCCCCCGTTGCTCAGAAGACGCGTGATCATGGTGTTGCTCACGAGGCCTGGGCCAAGTCCGAACAGACGCGTTTCGTGGGCCGCGCTCAACTGGCTGCCGTCGCGGCCGTGCGCAGCATAGAGGTCATAGTTGAACAGCAGGCCCGGCGCGGTGGGACTGAGGGGCAGCGTCGTGGTGCGTGCGCTCTCGAGACGGGTGGTCGCCAGCGACAGAAGGGCCAGCGGCGCATCCAGGTCGATCTGTTGCAGCCGACTGTCGAACCGGACCTTCAGACCCGGCAGTTCGGCCAGCGCCAGCATCTGCTCGCCGGGCTGGTCCGCCAGCGCGAATCCCAACTGCCGCAGATCGGCCGCGCGGGCGAACAGCGCGCCGCCGCGAGAGATGAAGGGCAGCAGCTTGCCGGTGGGCGTCTGGTTGAGCGTGACCTGAAGGTAGAGCTCGGTGCCAGCGGCGGGCTCGGTCGCGACTGCGAGTGGCTGTGCCTGTGCACATGGCTCGCCCAGAAGCATCAGGGCCGCGAGCAGGGGCGCCGCCCCTCGAAAGGGCGGGCCGGTATGGCGGTTCAGCGTGGGACACCGGATGTCGTCGCGGCGGGGTCGCGCGACAGCAAGGTGCGTTCGGTAAATTCGCCATTGACGCGGGCTTTGAACACCCCGCTGGCGGACGCGCTCGGATGCAGCGTGACCGGCAGATTCCAGCGCCTGCGCTGGCCCGGCAACACGTAGCCGGCGAGTCCGGCGCGTACCGTTTGGCGCTCGCCCGCGGCATCGACAAGCACCAGATCTTCAATCTGGGCATGTGCAGGGCCATCGTTTGCGACTTCCAGTTGGGTCTGTTCGCCTGTTCGCACCAATCGAATCTGCAAGTCAGGCTGGAGCGCGGTCTCAGCCGGACCCACCGCTCCCGGCGCCCGGGGCGTTGCCGGCAGCAAGAACACGGGCAGCGAATAGCGCAGCACGAATTGCAGTCCGGAATGCTTGGTGGCGCGGCCATCAGCGGCGGCGGACCCCTCAGCAGGCGCCGAAGCCGGAACCGGGAGTTCGTCGACGATCAAGCGATAGCTGGCTTCGGCCCCCATTGGCGGCGGGCCGAGGCGAATGACTCGCACCAGTTGCCTCTCGCCGGCGGGCACCTGCAGCATGGGCGGGCTGACCGTGAGATCGCGCGTGGGCTCGAGCCGATCCTCGCCGTCTACTTGCGTCCAACGGTAGACGCGCACTTGCGCATGCAGGGGTTGGCTGCCCGTGTTGCTCAGCCAGAGACCATCAGCGTTCTGGCGTGCCTGCAGCGTGAGCGAGGTGGGTACGACCTGCAGGCTGGCGCCGTTGGCCGGCGAAGTCAGGGTTGCCAGGGCCAGCAGCACCGCTGCGGCAGCGCCCCAGGCGCCCCTCGACTTGTGCTGGCGCCGTGACAGATGGGCGATCAATAGGTGACCGTGGCGGTGATGATGTCGCTGTAGGCGTCCGCAGTGAAGTTGGTGCCGGAGACCGAGCCGTAGACGTTGACCGTCTGGACCACGCCGGTGCCGGTGCCGCCTACTGTGGTGGTGCCAACGGTGTTGCCCCAGTTGGTGGTGCGTCCGCTTTCACGGTACAGCGCGTAGGGCACCTCATCCGTGTTCGCGCCGGTGCCCTTCATCGTGCGTGCGGTCACGGTCGCCAAGGTGCCACTGCCGGCGCTCAGCCCGATGTCGTAAGTCGTGCCCTTGGTGCAGTTAACTTTAAGGCTGCCGGCGCCGGTTGCGCTGCCGGCCGTGGATTGCACCGAGCCGAAATTCACGTCGGTTCCGCCCGTTTCGAAGTTGCAGGCCTTCGTCACGGTCATTTGGACGTTGAAGGTGGTGGTTGGCGTATCGGCCCACGACGGCACAGAAGCTGCAGAAGCCGCAACGATCGCAAGAACAAGAAGGGAGCGTTTAAACATGAACATGATTTTCAGACGTAATGAGAGAGAGTTTTCGAGTCAACACAGAGGAGGTGGCAGCTGCCGAGTCTTCTTCGTGCACGGCTGAATAGTGAGGCTTGCAGAATTAATATGGGGGAATTGGTGGACAAAGATATTGCATTCGTTAAGTAGAGCCGTGCGTGCATCGAGTTGCGGCTGCGTCGGACGACCGTTGAGTGGGTGGACTGGGCTGCGTGTGTCGAGCGCCACGAGCGAGACCACACGACGTTCATTCCGAAATGGCTTTGGGACTTGGCCTTTGGTTCGCAAAGACGTGAACCTTTGACGTAGGACAGAACCCCAAACTCGGGCCGATTGACTTTGGCTCTGCGCTCTCAGATATAACAATGCGTCCGGGAATCTGATCAATACCCAGCTTCTGGGAGATCGCCATTGAACGGGTGAAGGATGGACGAAATTAGTACTGAAGAAGATTTGATTCAGGCTGCAATCGCAGCGGTCGAGAGGGCAAGGGCGTACATCGTGGGCGGGCGCGAACACGTTCCGTCCTTCAGCCCGACCGATCTGGGTGCACTGACGCCTGCCGCCCAGGATGAAGCGCTGCGCGTCGAGGCGAAAGCCCATCGGGCGCGCCCCGAATGGGCAGCTATCCAGTGCTGCCTGACCTCATCGAGTCAACTGCTCGAGGTCAGCCGCTCGCTGCTTCAACGGCCCGCCCCTCGCTCGCTGCCGGAGCAGATGGGCGATCGCAAAAAACTGGTGAATGAGGTCAAGGTGGCAGGCCGTACGGTCTACCGTGCGGCGCTCATACTGTCCGGCACGGACTGAGGCGCAAGATGCAATCGAAGTCCACGCCATTCGTTGACGCCGTCACCAGCTTCTAGGGCAAAGCGATTCGACGCAACGCACGGGTTCGCAGGCGTTCGGCAGAGGGAAACCATGAGCACCGAGAGGCTGTCTGATCTAAGGCTAAGGGCCTACCTCCAACTGGTGGTGATGGGTGCACCTGACAATTTTCCGAAGTCAGGGCCGTTCACCGGCAATGCCGCACTGGACTTGGAGCATGCGTTCCGGGACCTTCGGGAAGGGGCTCGGCACTTTGAAGCCGAATATGGTGCTGAGCGCCTGGACATCGTCGACGCCCTGCTGGTGGCAGCTCATGAGTGCTACGCGGCCGGAGAGAAGAGCAAGGGCGTGCAGCTCTTGCGAGACGTCATTGAGATCCTGTTCCCAAATCGTTTCGCGGAGGAGGAAGTGCCGAAGGGGACGTGAGAAGGTGCTCTGTTCGCTGCATGGTGGCGCTTGCGCCCTCCATTCCTTACAACCCTGCACGGGCAATCTGTGGATGGCCAGGTAAGAACGGACAGCGGTTCACCGGCGGCGCGCACTCGGGGAGACCGCCGGTTCAAGACGCTGGTAGACGGGAGTGCAGGCGGGCGAAGATTGCGGCCAGAAGCAGCGGAATTCCGTGTGGTTTGCCACTTGGAGTTGTGAGTTTCGCGGCGCAAGATGAGCTCATGTACAAATCTCTCGCTCTGCTCCTGAGTCCCCTGATCACCGTGGGTCTGGTGTACGGGTTCGGCATTGCCGCTGTGATTGTGTGCTTCGTCCTCGCGCTAGGGACGTTGATTTACTCGACTGGAGAGAGCAACAACCAGATGGCGAGAGAACGGGAACAAGGCCCATCCTTCGCAGGGACGACGCTTGCGGGCAGTCTTTGAGCTCGGGGTCGTCGAGGTGGCGCCAACGCAACCGCCGAGGGAGACACGCGCCCGGAACGGGCGAGTGCAGAGACCGTCCTTAGCCGCGCCTGATCTCCACCGATTCGTCTACAGGTGGGGTCTCGCGGCCCATCAGCACCAGGCTTGCGTGATGCGCCGCTTCGCTCGCTGCTTCAGCGCCGTTGGCAAGCGCCATCAACTTTCGCGCGCCGTCGCGATGGGACAAGTTGAGGTCTTCGTCCATGAGCGCCAGCGTCACCTCAAGGGCAGCGTGCGCCGCAGTGAGGCACATATAGATCGATGCCCGTGTACGGTTGAACAGGGCAGTGTCGTCACGAACCCGCAATTCCGCCTCCTGTTTCATCGGCGGAAGGCCAGCCAAATCAGTCGGGGCGAAGTACGGAACGGGGTTCTTGCTAAGCGCCCGATTTGCGAGGACCGCTTCGATCGCGGCGCGGGCATCGTCGATCGTTTTTGGTTCATCTGAAAGCATCTCGATGCTCCGAAAAAGTGGTTGACGAACGCGATGACGAACAGTCTGCCCCCTCGCTCGCATACACGGTATTGTCCTCGCTGGCCGAGCGAAAGCGGCGGCCTCCTACACCCACGACGTAGGGCGCGCGGAGCATGAAGCCGCACAGTGCATCTTTGACGTAGACGGCGCACTGCGTGAGCGACGGAACACCAGACCCCATCCCATGAGGTCCAAATGAGAACCTTCATCTGCGGATTGCTTCTCCTGCCTCTGATTTGCATCGCGGAGTCAACGTCGACGGCGAACAGCGCGACGGCCAGCCTTGGATTCCGGGTGATCGTTCCTGTCGAATACCGTGTCCTACAGGTGACGCGCGTGAGGGATGGATACGAATACCGCATCTGGACCAACGCGAAATCGGTCGTCATTAATGGTCGTGAGTACCGGTTCGGCCGGGTCGGGGAGACGAGGCTGACGGTCCCGGAATCGCCGAATGAGTTGTTCATCGTTCACGGGCTATAGCAGCCTACGAACGGAGGGCCGGGCCGCGAGGCGAAGCCGGAATGCGTTGTGGGCCGTCGACTACACGGCCCCGTCATTCAGGAAAACGAAAGGCTTCTTCGGCGTCGAGGCATTCTCGTTCACTGCCAACGAATAGACGTCCGAACCAACCCCTGCGCCGTCGTCTCTTCGCATGATCGTAGCGACCTTGAAGGAATTCTCTTGCCTCCGCAAGGCTGGCCAAAAGGCGCAAAGTACCTCGAGGAGAATTGGTCGTTTGTCCTCGGAAGGCGTGCGTGTGGCAACTATCCTACTGGCGATGTCGCCACCGGCTCACTGACGCGGGCACGCGAGGGGGATAGTTTGCGCAAACTGACGCGAACGCGCGGCGCCTCCACGGCTTCCCTGCCAGGGCCGAGGCATTAGCGAGATGGGACTGGAATGGGACAAGCTCTGACCGATCGGGAAACCGTGGCTGGCGTTCTTGCCCTGCTGGTGCGTGAGCGTTGCGCAACAGCCAGTGGCCGCAAGACTTCGCGCACAGGGCTGCAATCCAGCATTCCAGTGAGCGAGCGCCCTTCCGTGCGACGCGGCCTCGATGCCCTTGTCGAGCGAGGCATTTTGGCGATGAACGGCGAGGACATTGGGTTCACATCGAAGGGGAAAGTGTTCCTTGCCCACGTTCAACGCGCGAACGACATGGCCCCTACGAATTACGAGCAGGACGAAAGCGATCCAGCGGTGCTGGCGCACTTTTTGACGTTGATCGAAGACGACCCGCGCTTCGAGCCGGGGAGACCCTTGGACGAGGTTCGAATGCTGCCAGCGAGGATTGACGGTTTTCGTAAGGCCCGTAACTCACGCCTTGGTAAGAAATGGCTCGTGCTCGGCGGCTTGGCCGCTGCCGTGGCCGCGTTCACGGTAATGCGATAGCCTAGATGCGGCAGCCGTTGTGATCGTCGGCAACGATGAAAAACCCACGGTCGCGATTATCTCCTTGGGATGTTGGGTCCCGATAGACCTTGAAGGAACTGATGTCCCAGAAGTCCTGATCTTGAAGTGCCCGGGCCGACTCCACGTCTGTAACGCCAGCGGCGTCGAAGCACAGCCTGGGCTGCAGCGAGGACGCGGGCCAACTCTTTCAGGCTCGCGCCCGGGACCTTGAGGATCATCGTCATGGGCCGCATTCTCGCGATTTCTCACGACACGCGTATTGGCGTAGGACCGCGAAACGCGACGGGAGACTTGGGGCAGTGCACCGCGCGCTGGACGTCCGAGCTCAGTCGGAGGCCCATCGCCAGTCCGTGTGCGAGCGGCTACGCCTGACTCAATAGCCCGGGGCGCGACCAGGAGCCGAAGCGGGCCAGAGGTAGGCCTCTCCGACAATCTTTCATCGACAAACTTTATTCTTCCCGTACACCCTCGCTCCGCCTTGGCAGGTGTTCCGTACGGTTATCAATCGGTGACCGGCTCGTCGAAGTTGCCGGCCCGAGGCAGGCCTCTCCGACGATCTTTATTGTCATCGACGAACTTTATTCTTACACGATGACGGAAGCGACACCGCCTTCTCCTCAGAAGCCGTGCGGTATATCATGAGCAAAGCGAGCCCAGCCGACCTCTTTCCCCCTCTCGGCCATGCTCCCCGTGGGCTCAGTTCCCACCTGCCTCTGCTCCCGCACGATCAAGTCCCCGCGGGACATCCTCCCCAGGGTTCCTCAGTTCTGCTCGAGCTCGATTCGTGAATGAACCGATTCCAAATGGAGGGCGCGGCCGGCCCGCCGCGGCGGGAGGAGGGGCGTGTCCTGACGGAGACAGGTCGCCGACGGGGTGTGTGCAGACGGCGCCTGGTACGACGGCTTTGGTGACCCGGCTAGGTCGAGCGATACGAAACCGACCCAGATGGGTCACGTTCCTGAGGGAGCTGATCCGGATGGGAGCAATCGCCAGATCAGCTCGACCACCAACTCGTCGTCGCGTACGTGAGACAGGGTGGGTGTCGCCACGCACGCGGTGGGCTTCGCCTGCGGGATGATCCGCGCGAGTTCAGATTCGGCTCGAATCGAGCGACGGGTGGGACACAGATCCGGCCTGGCCCCGGCTCTTGCGGGGCTGGGTTCCGGTGGGAACGAGGGTCTACGGGGGTGAGGCCGGGACGGTAGGGGCGCTGGCGGAAGGTCTGCTTCATGATATACCGCATGGAAGCAGAATCTGCGCAGATTTTTTCAGGAGGGCACCACTGCCCCAGCTGGATTTCCTAACAGAGACCTGAGATTGGCTGCCTTGTTTGGAGCATCGGCCGCGGCGCCGGCCTCGACCAGGCGCTGCGCCGTTTCCTTCGCGGCATGCAGTTGCGCGTAGGCGACGATCGAGCGCCAGCGCTGCTGGAGGAATTCGATGTAGTCCTGGGGCTTCCAGGCCGTGCCCGCGGCCGTGCGGGCGTGGCCATAAAGACCAATGGCCCAGGCGTCCGTGAGCTCCACGACGGCGGTGCGCCCGTTGGCGAGGACGCCGACGTCGACGGCAAAGGGATGAGCGTTGCCCCGCGCTTCGAGGTACAAGACGGTGCTGTTGATGGCGTTCTGGACGACTTCGGCGGTGGGCTCTGGCGCATCGTCCGCACCATCGGCGTCGTAGCGGGCCCGGGCGAGGATTCGGCCGGCAGCGTCCACGTAGTAGCGCCACTCGCACACGAACTCGACCACCTCGGAGAGCCAGACGCGGGTGCTGGTCTTCAGCTTGGCGATCGCGGCGAGTTGCTCTGCCTGGTACTCCGTGTGCTCGGCGCCCGCGCGGGGGTCGTAGACGAAGCCAGAGAACGACTTGGTGGCCACCGGCTTTACGAAGATCGGCTCCTCGATGGCCTTCAGCTCATAGAGGACGCCGGCGCGGATCTCCCGGCGCAGGAAGTCGGCAACGGGCCGGTAACCCATGGCGTCCGGCTCCGGCACGCCCCGCACACCCATGGCAGCGCGCACGAACTCGACCGTGCCCACCGGAAGGATTTCGCCCGTGTAGTTGGCCAGGGCCGCGCGGGTGTCCAGATTTGCCTCGAGATCCTTGAGCAAGATCCGCTGGGTCGGCATGCCGGTCAGGGTGGCAGCCAGGAGCGCCGCCCGCACTTCGGCCGTCGATTCCTGCTGCAGAACCGCCAGAACGGGCGAACCAGCCGGGGCCACGGCGGCGGGAAATCCGAAAGCGGCGCGTTGAAGTGTTCTCACGGCGTAACCTTGCGCGTTTATTTGTTCGTGTAAGAAGATCGATGCGGATAATAAGACGCTAGAGCGCTTGGACCTTCAACTTTTCGAACTTCTGCATGAACTCCGCGACACCGACGCCACACCGTTTCCCTACGGGCACCTTTCATCACGACGATTCCGCCCCGTCCGGGCCGTCGATCCGCGGCTCCTATGAGGCCTTCAAGGTCCTATGCGCCGAGTTCCTGCGCGCTGCGGACACGGCCGACGCCGACGAGCTGGAGGAGGGCGCGAAGTGCGTTGGCCTCGCCTACGTGGGCATCCGGTGGGACGACGAGAACCCCTTCCACAAGATCCACCGCGCGGCCGGCGCGCCCGCGCTGATGCGGATCGTGACGAAGAAGGTGATCGAGCGTGAGGTGGTTCTCGCGCGTGAGAAGCACGAGGCCGAACCCACGCGGTGCGCGCCATGAGCGCCGTACACATCGAGCTCACGGTCCCGAGGAACACCACGAAGATTTCCGTGGGACCAGGGCTCTTCATTTCGATCGAGGGGGTCGATGGTGCCGGCAAGAGTGGCCACATTCCGGCCCTCGCCGATGCCTTCGAGCGCGCCGGCCGGACGGTGGTGGTCACACGGGAGCCCGGCGGCACGCCGCTCGCCGAGCAGTTGCGCACGATGATCCTGACCCAGGCGATGGACCCGTTGACCGAGGCGCTCCTGTGCTTCGCCGCGCGCCGGGACCACCTCCAGTCGGTGATCGCGCCGGCGCTGGCCGCCGACCAGGTCGTGATCTGCGACCGTTTCACCGACTCGACCTTTGCTTACCAAGGCGGCGGCCGCGGCTTCGACCTGGCGACCTTGAGCGCCCTGGAGGCCATGGTCCAGAACGGCGACATGCTGGCCGCAGCAGGTCGCGCGCCGCGCGATGGCACCCGTGGTGGCCTGATCGAGCCGGACCTGACGCTTTTCTTCTACCTCGACCCGGCGATCGCAGCGGAGCGACTCGCCGGTGCGCGTGCGCCGGACAAGTTCGAGAGCCAGCCGATCGACTTCTTCCATGCGGTGAACAACGGGTACATCTCGCGGGTACGCGCCGATCCGAGCCGGTTCGCCCTGGTCAACGCATCCCTGTCGCGCGAGCAGGTCTGGACGGATGTTCTGGCGATCCTGAGCGCTCGGCACCTGGTGGACGCCGAGGACAGCGCCGCAGCGCCGGCAGCGCGGGAAGGTTCACTATGAAGCCCGAGTCACGCGAGATCGCCCTGGCCAAGCAAGTTGCCGACCTGCGGGCCGCTCTGGGCTTGGCCCGCGAGGCCTCTAAGGACATGCGACGGGCCGGCCGGGCCGAGGCACTGGCAATCCTGCTGGCGCACGGCGCCGAGGGCATTGGCGACTTCATCGGCTCGCACCCCATTGCCGACACGGGCGATTTTGGCGAGCACTGGGAGAAGGAGAAGCTGCGAGAGCTGCTCGACCTCACGGGCGACGACCCGACGCTCTCCGTGATCGACCGCCTGGACGGCAAGTACTGGGGTCACGTCGCGGTGATCGACGAGCTGCGCGAGCGCGCCCCGGCAGCGGCGATCCGCGGGAACACCTACGAATCCATCACCGGAGCGCTCGACTTGCCCGAGTTGTCGGGCGACTGCACCCAACGCATCAATCAGTTGATCGAGAAGGTGCAGTGTGCGCCGGCAGCTACACTGCCTTCCGAAACGAATGCGGACGATCTGCGCGCCCTCGGCTGGAGCGTCGCGGTCCACAACGACTACAGGCTCCGCGGGGAGGCGCATACCTTTTGGCTCGTGACGCGTGGCAACGCATGCCTCAAGGGTGAAGGTCGCACGGATGCCGAAGCGCTCGACAAGATCCGCGCCGCCCTTGCCCAGGGCGACGGGGCGCCCGCATGACGGCCGAGGCGCGCGATCGGCGCCTGGCGCGCGCCATGCTCAAGCACCTGACCTATCGCAGCCCCGGCAGCAACCCGTCGCCGATCGGCATCTCGTTCTCGAACCACGAGGACACCTGCGAGCAGATGGATGAGCTGTGCGAGGAAGCAGGCTGGAAGCCGAGCAGCCTGTCGGCGCAGCAGCGCGTGTGCCGAGCCGTTGCTCTACGCCTGTGGCAGGCCCGAATCGTTGAGCGGGGCAGGCTGACGAACGGCGAACGCGATGCCCGCAACGAAGCGACCTGGCAGCACCGCTACTACCTCCCGCCCAAGTGGCTGGTTCGCCTGGCGCCCGAGGACTGGAAGCACCTGCGGTACCGGGTCGAGGAATGGTCCACGCCCGAGCAGGAGCTCGACATGGCGTTGAATCGCGCCTACCCCCTGAAGGAAGAGAAATGACCGAGGCCCTGCCTGGCCAAGAAGCAAGAGAGGCTGGCCTGCCGAGCGAGCCGCTCTGGGATCGCAAGGGCAACGTGATCCACGCAGCGGTCGACCGCCTGGGTGCTGCTCAGCGAGCTGCTGCCGCCGCTGCCTCCGGCGCAGGCGAAGCGACGGAGGCGAGCGAACGACGACGCGCGCGAGGTGCCCCGCTCATGAGACTGACGGAGAACCAGCGCAAGCTGTTCGACGCGATGAAGGCCGGTGTCGTGGTGCGAGGGGCGCGCACGCGTGACAAAGGCTTCTTCTGCTTCCGCGCAGACACCAAACAGCCTTGCACCGCGGCCGTGCACGCCCTTGCAAGGAAGGGCCTCGCCAAGGCTGTGGTGCGCGGCGAAGTGGTCTACGTACTCACCGGACTGGAGCCCAGAGCTTGAACGCGATCATCATCGATGAGCAGCTCCTGCAAGAGCTGACCCAGCGCTACGAGCCCACTGTGGTCCCAGTTTGCCGGGTCTGCGGCGCGGCATTGGAGGTGGCGGCAGTCGGTGGCGGCAGCCCCACTCGCTATGCCTGCGCGACACAGAGCGCCAGCGTCCTGCCGACCGACTGGGATCACTACGAGCGCAGTCGATGGGAGGACCGGCGCCAGGGCGGAGATGAGGCTGTGATGCAGCTGATCGCGGCGTACCGCGCGCTGATGGCGTCCGAAACGGCCGCCGAAGCAGAGGAGAGCGGGAATCAGGGTTGAAGCAACGGCCGCCGTGCCTGCCCGGCTCCGCAGCTGCGAGCGGCCTGGCGCAGGGTCAATCGTAGAGGCCCCCTCAAGGGCTTGCTGCCACCTCCAAAAAGTCACCTATTCTGCAAGCGTGCGGCAATCGCGTCAGCGACCTCTTCCAACCGCATTGACCCCCAGTAGAGGGCGGAAATGTTCCTCAGCTGGTCAAAAGGATCGGGCCAAGGTTCTTCGAACTCAAAGCCTTCCGCGAAAACGGGGATGATGAGCTTGCCCTTCCTCAGGGCATGCTTCAGCTCTTCGGCGACGTAAATGCTTTGTGCCGTGTCTTGCGAAAGCAGTATGACGAATACGTCTGCGCGGTTCAGTGCCCTGTCGGTCACTGTCTCAGCTCCACGTGGGGTCCTGCTGTGTAGAACGTCGTCCCCCGTGAAGGCTGAAATTTCATGCTGCTTCGTAAGAGCAGCGCTGAGCTCCCGGGCGCGTTCGTAGTCGGAGTCGGAACCCCCAAACGACACAAATGCACTCAGTCGCCTTGCATTCGCGGCGACCGCAGCAGCACGCGGATCAAGGGTCTGAATGTCGTGGACGCTAATTTGATCAGGCGAGATGATGACGCCAGGAGGAACATTCTCGCGCTCCAATCTCGCGATTTCCAATACGGTCTTCTCAACCTCAAGTTCGGCCTTCTTGAGATCAACAGGGGCCTTCTTGATATCCGCATCGAGCCTTTTCTCCGTCTTGCGGAGCATCAACAGATCGATGATGGCTCGAACGGCATCTCCAAGCATGTCATCTCCCCCTAGAGGAAATTGCCAAAGCTGAATCGCTCATGGTCGCTTCGCCCACTGGAGCGGCCGCATGGCATCGCCCCGAAATTAGCGAGCTTAGGTGCAGACGGACGATAAGTGCAAATCGGAGTGTCTCGGAGCTTCGCGGAGCGGGCCGCCGAGGGGGACCAGGAGGTGCTCTCGGGTCGCAGGCCGCAGGGGGGGGCGGGCCACGCCTGGGCAACTTATCCGCGGGCGCAGCCGGTGGGACGGCGGTGGGAGAGGGCGTCAGGCTGAAGACAGCGCGCGGGGAGCGGGTGGGCAGACCTGGGCGCCCGCAGGGCCTGTTTACACGTGCGTGGACAGCAGGTTGTCCACAGTGGGCGGCCAGGAAAGCCGCTACCTGGCCCCGACGGCGAAGGGCGTTGGCATAGGGCCGAGCGCGGCAGGCGTAGGGGTACTGCTCCGCACTGGTTCGGCCCGCGCGGGAGGTACGAATGGGCTCGGCATGGCACGCAAATTCGCTCCCGAATAGGTCACCGCAGCAGGGGGCGTGGCCACGGCTTCCGCAGCTGCTGGAGCCGGCTCCTCGACTAGTGCGGACGCTTTGATCGGCGCAGTCGGGATTGCGGCCACATGCGGCGCCTCCAGTTTCAGGCCAACCGGGAGCATCCCGGCGCCCGCCGCAGCGCTCGCGTCGTCGCTCACCATCCACGAGCCCGTGTTCGCGATCCGCGTCAGGCTGATCCGCTCGCCGGACTCCCAGGTGCAGTGGAACACCACCGGTGGCGGCGGGGCATCCGCCGGCGCAAAGGGATCCCGATCGGGTTCGCGGCGCTCGTCGCAACCTCGCAGCGGCTGGCGATGCGCGAACTCATTGATTTCTGCGAACTTGCCGCCACTGAGCGTGGTGGGCAAGCCCGCGGCAATCAGGCGTCCGACGACAGCAGTAGCAAAGCGCGAGTAAGCGGCCTGGGCCTCCTCGGACGTCGGCGGCTCCTGCGCGGCTGCCGCCTGCACGCCGCCCAGGCACAGGGTGACCAGTCCGATGGATCGATTCAGGCGCATTGCCGCTTCGTCCTGGGTGTGGTGTTGCTCATCAAGATTCAGATTCCACGCCATCAACCTCGCGCGTTTTTCGTTCGTGTTTGTATTATGGCGCGGACGATAAAATAACATCGATCAGCCGCACAGGTCAACGTGCACCCTCAACGAAAGGTTTAGATGTCGAGCACCCCAGCCGCATACGACGGCAATCAGATCAAGGTCCTGCGCGGACTGGAAGCGGTGCGCAAGCGCCCAGGCATGTACATCGGCGAAACCGGAAAAAAGGGCTTCCACCACATGGTGTGGGAAATCCTCGACAACTCTATCGACGAGGCGCTTGGTGGCAACTGCGATCGCATCGAGGTCCGAGTCCACAAGGATGAGGCGGCAGAGCAATCCGCTGACGCGGGGAGCACAGCATGAAGCACCCGGCGGGTGGCCCCCTACCGGAAGCGGTGGTCCACAAGCGTATCGCCAGGTTGCGCGCAACGCTGGATTCGATCCGACGGGAAGCCCACGACGACGCCGAACTGAGACAGCGCGCTACCGAAGCCCTGGAGGAGGACGACGAACTCGCCGCATTCGTCGACGCCGATCCCCATCCTGAGAGCGCGTTGGAGTGCTCGATCGCGCCGCCTGCTGAACACCATGGACTGGACAACGCGCATCAGGTGCTGTTCTATGAACAGGACTTCTACGTCCTGTCAAATTTCAGCAGCTTCACGCTGATGTGGGAGGGCATTCGCTTCGATACCTCTGAGGCCGCCTATCACTTTGCCAAGTTCCCTGGCTGCAACATGCTGCGCCGCGCCATCGTCGCCGCACCGTCAGCACACGAGGCGTACAAGGTTGCAGAGCGCAACAAGGATCTTCGCCGCCCCGACTGGGATGCTGTGAAGGTGGACATCATGCGCAGCATCCTGCGCGCCAAAGCCCATCAACATGAGTATGTGCGCCGCAAGCTTTTGGCGACCGGCGGCCGCGAGCTCATCGAGAACTCCTGGCGCGACGACTACTGGGGCTGGGGCCCGATCAGGGATGGCCAGAACATGCTTGGCAAGCTTTGGATGGAGATCCGGTCCGAGCTTCGGCGTGAAGCCAAAGGCAGCGCGGCGCACGAAGAAATCCCGGCCGGACAGGGAAACGGCGGATGAGTCGACGCGTCCCTCCGAGGCTGACCTCGGCCCAGAGCGCCGACCGGTGGCGCCGGTACTACCCTCGTCTGAAGACGTTCCAAGCGGAGCATGGACACATTCAGCTGCCGTACGGCGGTCCCCTTTTGCCGCTGAAGGCATGGCTTCAAAGCCAGATTCAAGAAGCTCGCTCGCCCGACTACGCTCCGAAGAGACGAATGCTGCTCGAGGCATTGGGCTTCCAGTTCGAAGCTGACATCGACGTAAAGGTCTGGCATCTCCGTATGTCGCAGTTGCGGGAGTACATCGCGGCGAAGAGCACATGGCGCGTGGGGCCTGAGGAGCCCGAACTCCAGTTGTGGCTATCCGTTGCGCGCAGGCAGGCGCGTGAAGGATCCGTCCCTCCATATCTCGTGAGCGACCTCAAGGCTCTCGGGGTACCGATTGGGTATCTGCCAAGGGGCCCCTCCGCTCAAAGTGCTCGCCTTCCCGCTCCAGCAAGCGAGGAGTACGGCGCGGACTGGGACGCCCCCGAAACAGAGCGCCCACGATGAACCTAGGGCAGTAAAAAAACTAGTCGTTTGACCTAGCGCGATCTCGATCCGAACTGCAATCATGAATCGCGAAACGGACACGAACCGAAACATGAATCACATTCACCCTCAGACCTTGGCTGCAACCAAAGCCAATCACTTTCTTGGGACTCAAACCGGCCTGCGCCGCGCCGGACACAAGTGCCGCCTTTGTCACTTCTCCCTCAAACGGGAAGACGGTGACGACATCGCCACGGGACTGTGCGCATCATGCAAGGTCAGTCCCGAAGCAGTAGAACTGGCTCCCGCGCCCGGGGTGTTGAACGGTGCAATAGCCACCCAGCCCTTCGCAAACATGGTCGCGGCGGTGACGGGCAAAAAAGTACCGGTGCTGCCTAGGGCCTTCAGCGAAGCAGACCTCGCCCTCATCCGGAAGATCGGAGCTTTCATGCCGGCGCCAAAGCTGCTCGACATTCTGAACGAGCGGCTGACCTGTGATCTCGGGTCCGACGAGGATCTGTACACCCTGGAGCAGCTCAACACAGCCATCCAGGAAGTGCATGGTGGCGGCGATCCAGCCTCGCTGGGGCGTGACTGGCCCAGCGTGCGCAAGCTGCTAGCCCAGGCCCGCCGTGCTGGCGTGCTGGACCAGATCAGCGAGCACGTGATCAACGACTTCGCGGTGGTCTTCCAGCTCAACGCCAAGCAGGTGGTTGAGCTCAAGGACATTGTGCTCGGCGCGAAGGAGGACTGAACCCATGAATCCAGACACCAAACACTCATTGGTTCGGCGTGACGAGATGATGAACGCCGTTCTCAACGTGGGCGGGCAGGCGATCGACCTGTCCGAATACGCAACCACAGGTCTACTGGCCGTCGGCGTGGGCCCCCGCGGCTGCGGAAAGACCAACATCGGGCAGCTGATCGGCGAGCAGCTCGCCAATCAGGGCTGGGTCACCGTCGTTTTCGACCCAGAAAGCGAAATGGAATTGATGTACGGCGACGCAGTGAAGGACGAGGAGGAACTGCGCCAGTGCCTGGAGAATCGCAACAGGAAGATTGTCGTCGTTCGGGCGGCCAATGCGGCCGAGTTCGTGCCCTATGGCCGGGTCGTCTTGGATGTGGCGGACCGCATCCGTAAGCCCCTCTTCGTGGTCATTGACGAAGGCCAGCTTTTCAGTGCGTCGCGCAAGCGCTCGGAGAGCATCGGCGAAGCGGCGGACATCATCAACGAATTCGTCGGCCGAGGCCGCAAGCGAGCACTTGACCTGTACGTCACGGCTCTGCGCTACACCGGCAGCGTGCACCGGCTGATCTTCGCCAACAAGAACCTCACGTTCATCGGATGCCAGGAGGACGCCGCCGCATGGTCGGCGCTGGCGCCGCAGTTCAAGGCCTCTGGCATCGACTTCGGCGATCTGAGCGCATTGGCGCCTGGCGAGTTCTTCTGCATCAGCCGTCGAGGCATCGAGAAAGTCAAGACGCCGATGGCCGAAGCTCTCAAACGTGTTGCGCCCGCGGCCAAGGCCGTCAGACGAGCGCTGCCCGCGACCTTCAGCCAATGGGATCGCGCCATGCGCAACATCCCAAAAGAGCGTTTGGAGGCGCTGACCGACCCGGTGATGACTCTGCTTGGCAAGGTGGCGGGGCTATCGCAGAAGCAGATGCTGGCGGGCCAATCCGCGCTGCAGGATGAACTCGAGGTTCGTTGACTATGGCCAAGGACGGGGGCGGCTTTGATCAGGACCTGCTGGTTACGGAACGAGACGGCGATGTTGACGCTGGCGACAAGCTGGCTTGGCAGCGCTTCGTGGCCATCCACGGCAAGGGTGCGCTGAATCGCGACCTTGCCGTGGTGCTGGGCCGCACCATGGCGGAGATCGAAGGGGCGAAGCAGGCGCTGGCTGGCAGCGGCGGGCGCACCTCGCAAAAAGGAAGGACCGGCTTCGAAGATCTCTACGAATCGTGGCACGGGCGCCCACCCCATGATGAAGAATGGCCGACGCCGACGTACTACGCGCGCAGGCGATCCTACGAATGGATGCCGCCCGAAGTGGCGCTGCTGGCAACGCTCGTTGGTCAAATGGCACCGGTGGAGATCGCTCAAGTCCTCACCACGCGTCTTCAGAAGGTAACGGGCGATGCCATGGCGAAGCGGGACCGGATGGCCGTGCAGAACCAGATCGCGCGCATGGGCCTGACCTCCTCTGACGTGCTCGGCGGACTTACCGTTGCGGCCGCCGGCCGGGAGGTGGGCTCATACACCCTCGTGCACCAGGCCATTCGAAACGGTCTCCTGAAGGCACGCACCGTGGGTCGCCACCTGGTCATCCCGCACAAGGCCTGGAAGGAATGGAAGACGAAGATCAAGGCTCCTCCTGAGGGATCTGTACAGCTGAGCACACTGAAGGGGCCCCTGGGGATTGCGTCTGACAAGCTCAGCGAGTTTGCCCGCATGGGCTACGTGCCCGACGCTGTGCAGGTGAAGCCCTACGGCACCAAGAATCTGCGCACGACGCAGTTTGGCAGCTGGTATGTGCCCGAGGAAGTTGCCGAGCAGTTGTTAGAAGACCGCCGCGCCGGACGGCCAATGCCTTGGCACGGGAAACCGCTGCTGGACAACCTCAAGGTCACCTTCCGTCTCTGGCAGAAGCGTCAGCATCCCAGGGGTTGCGCGACATGCGCGCAGGTATGGGGTGAGGATGGCCCTCCAAGGACCTTCGAGGACTACGTCGCTCGCTATCCCGCACTCGACCACGGCGCGAAGCGGCATCTGACGATGGTCTGGAACCCGGGCCTGACCATCGCCGAAACGGCTCAGCAGGCCGGCCGCACGGAGCAGTCGGTGCGCCAGGCGATCGCCAACGGGATGCTGGCCACGACGAAGGTTGGCCGCACTCTGCACATCACGCGCACCGACGCGACACGCTGGATCGCGCGCAAGTGCCCCACTGGCGACAACGAGAAGTCATGGGTCTCGATCGAGACCGCGATGAAGCAATATCTCTTCACGCGAGCCGAACTGAACGACTTTGTCGATCGGGAGGTGCTCAAAAGCAAGATCGGCACGGACGGAGCCATGCGCGGGATTCGGTACGTGTCACGCCACCAGTGCGCTCAGTTGCGCGAGAAACTGGGCTTCACGGAAGAACAAGCCGCGGCGCGCGCCAGGCTGACCGTACCTCAGTTGCGAGCGCTGCTCAAGGGTGTCAACTGGCGCGGCGCCAAGGGAGTTCCCCTCGCCACCTTGCAGGCGGTAATCAAGCGGGTCCAGAGCCGACAGGGTCTCACCGTCAACGAGGCGGCCGAGGCGCTGGGGGCAACCGCAGAGTGGATCACCGATTGCATCGCCGACGGCACGATCACTGTAAAGCGCAACAAGTGGGACGATCGGCTCTATCTCACCCCACCGATGCTCGAGCGGTTGCGCGCGGCCCAGTTTCTACCGACCAAGCGCCTACGGCTCGCGGCGGATTGGGGGCGCCTCTCCGAGGCGGCGGGCCTGGCGGGCGTATCGACAACCACGCTCATCCGGTGGGGCGAAGCAGGCGATGTCCGGCGCACGCTAGCGGCTAGTGGCTGGCACTATCAGCTGGACGACGTGCGCGCGCGGGCGCGCCTGTACTGGAAGACCGTGCGATTCAAGCGCGCCCGTGCGCCGGCTTGGCTGCGCGCCGAGCTACAGGCGGCCGGCACAGCTGGGCCAGCCACATGTACTCCCACAGCACAGGCCCCGACCGCCGTGGCCCCAAAATGCGGCGAGTCCACACCGCGTTCATCCGCACATTCGACTTCCCTCTCGGACGCAGTGGTCCATTGGATCGGTGCGCCAAAGTTCTATGTGCGCCCGCTGAAGGAGTTGCGAGCGCAGCGCGTCGCTTTCGACGGGTTGCCAAGCGAGTCGCCATCGGCGCTTCGCATCGCGCTCACCAAGGACTATGCCAGGCTGAACGACCTCGACTTCGTGCCCTTCGAGGACCTCGATGCCGAAGACCGACGCGAAGCGATCGGACAGGCCCTGGCGTTTGTTGGGGTTTCAGAACGCCACCTCGATGCGGTGCAGCGGGATCGAGTCCTGGCGGCCATCGGGGATCGCTTGGGCACACCCAGAGACGAGAGTCTTCAACTTGCTCATTTCATGCGCTGAAGCCGCGTCCACGCTTTCCCTCTGCTTACAAATTAACCACTGAGAACGGACCGATGAGCCTCCCCATTCAGACCCAATACGAAGACTACCTGCGCCACATCGACACCCAAGGCGTTCAGAAGGGTGATCGCACCGGCACCGGCACGAAGAGCGTTTTCGGCTACCAGATGCGCTTTGACCTGACGAAAGGCTTCCCGCTCGTCACCACGAAGAAGGTGCACATGCGGTCCATCATCCAGGAGCTGCTGTGGTTCCTGACCGGCTCGAGCAGCAACAACTGGCTCAAAGAACGCGGCGTCACCATCTGGGACGAATGGGCGGGGGAGGACGGGGACCTGGGGCCGGTCTACGGCGTGCAATGGCGCAGCTGGCCAACACCCGACGGCGGCCACATCGACCAGATCCAGCAGGTGATCGACACGCTCAAGACCAACCCGGATTCGCGCCGCATCATTGTCAGCGCCTGGAACGTTGCCGACCTGTCGAAGATGGCGTTGATGCCTTGCCACGCGTTCTTTCAGTTCTACGTCGCGCCGGCACAGGAGCCCGGCGGTCGTGGCAAGCTGAGTTGCCAGCTGTATCAACGGAGCGCGGATTCCGTACTTGGCGTCCCCTTCAATATTGCGAGCTACGCGCTGCTCACGCACATGGTTGCGCAGCAGTGCGACCTCGACGTCGGTGACTTCATCTGGACTGGTGGCGACTGCCACATCTACAGCAACCACAAGGAGCAGGTGGCGCTGCAGCTTTCGCGCAATCCGTACCCGTTTCCCACGCTCGTGATCAAGCGCAAGCCTGATTCCATCTTCGAGTACGAGTACGAGGACTTCGAGGTGGTTGGCTACGAGCACCACGCGGCCATCAAGGCGCCGGTCGCGGTGTGAAGGAGCCTTCATGCGAGAACTGTTCATCATCGTCCCCTTGGTCATGCTTGCTCTGTTGGTCGCTTGGATCATTTCAGATCGATTGAAGCTCAGGAAAGAGCGAGGCCGTGACTACCAGTGGTACCTAGGCGAGCACCCCGGCGCCCTCAAGAATGGGCGAGTGCATTGCCACAATTGCGGAAGTCCGCGCCTGTCGGTGCAGCGCCTCATGAACCGGACCTTCCTTCGGTCCCACGTGTGTGGCCAATGCGGCACCACGCTCTACCACTCCAAAGAATGAAGGTCGCTCGCACATACTCAGGCATCGGCTCGCGCTCGACGCCGCCCAAGGGGCTACAGCGCCTGCGCGACCTCGCAGCGATGCTCACCCGCGGTCCTCGGGCGCTTCACGCGAACGTTCACCAACTGCTCGGACACAGCCTCGACGAGCCATCGGACTTTGTTCTTTGCTGGACGGCGGATGGCGCTCAGTCCGCCGCCGACGTGAACTCCAAGACCGGCGGTACCGGGACTGCCATTCGCCTGGCCTCGCAGCGAGGTGTCCCAGTGTTCAACCTCTCGTGCGACGGCGCGGAGGAGCGCCTGCACGCGTTCCTGGCGCAGCGCCGCGCTGAGCTCATCGCGGCCCCCGATGAAACGGTCGAGCCCGCACCGGAAGACTCGGAGCCGCGCCGCATCGTGCTGAGGTTCCCGGGATGAGAGAGTCTGCCGTCTACCTCACCGACGATAGGGACCTGCCACCTGAGGACCTGCGCACCCTGGTCATCTTTCAGGGCGGCAATGGCGATTGGTACGTTCAGGTGGCCAACCGTCATGGGCGCGCCACGGAGGGGGTTCGCCTCTGCACCTCCGGCGGCGCATCGACCCAGGCCCCGGGCCTGACAACCGCGATCGCCAGCGCGTACCGCGCGATCCTCGCGTCGCAGCGCGGGGAGCCCCAGCCCCAATCCCAGCTAGACCTCGAGGAGGAGGTGGCCGCCTGGCGCGCCAGGTTTCCCGAGCACCGCTTCGAGTTCGGGACTCTTGCCCGCAAACCCATTGAGACCTGAGACATGAGCGAAGAGGACAGCGCGCCTCGGTCTGGTCTTCAGGTTCGCTGCCTGTGTGGGGCGGGTATGCGCCACCAGCCGGACCTGGCGTTTGTCTTCCGGCATGACGCAGCCATGGATGACGGCCTACGGATCGGCGATCCGCGCAAGACCCTCAACAATTGGCTGCGCGCGAACCCGGTAGGCCGCGCGCGCAGCGCGCAGCACAAGGCGGCGGCGGCCTGTTGGAAATATTTCAAGGATGCATCATTGACACGTGTCTACACGGCCGCGGATGGCGTCATGCGAGTCCTGGGAATCCCAGTGGATCTGCTCGAAACTGAGTGATTGGCGTGCCGCGGCCCGAATGAGCGGGCGCCGGACGTCCCTATCCGCGCGCGAGGGGGCCTCGATACCGGGGCCCGCCTTCCATGAGAACCTCCACGCCATCCACAGGTTAAGCCGCTCAAGGTCCAAGGCTCGCAAATATCGCCGAGGGCTCGCCGTCGTGGCTTTCCTGCTACGGCCGCGAATTTTTCTTCCCTAGCGCCGATTATTATCTGCACGCCGGATTCATTGGTGTAGCTCTGCTGCCTCTGGTCGGCAACCTACCGGTATCGCAGGAGTCGAGCCGCCCGAGTTCACGAAGCCATCTTGTGTAGGAGCCGAACGAATGCCCTCCGTCGGAACTAGCGCGTACCAAACAGCCGGGCGTCTGGGTGACGTTCTTGCGCTCATCCAGGTCCTCGCCCTTGATGAGAAGAGCCACAGAAGCAAGGACGGTCTTGCCTCTGAGCTGCAAGGGGAGCCTCGGTCTGCGAACAATTGGCCCCTCGTCGCTCAACAGCATCCAGAGTTCTTTCGTGTTAGGCCGGAAGGGGAGCACACAGTGTCGCTAATCGCGAGGCACGTCTCCACCGAGGGCACGCCTTTGTCTGCGGATCACACGTCCAAACTCCTCCAGCTCGCCGTAGAACTTCATGATCGAGAAGTCCGCAGAGCACAGGCCTGGCACGTTTGGATTCCTCTCATTGTGGCCCTTACCGCAGGCGTGTTCACGCTCTTCGGTATCTGGCTCAAGGGTGTTCTCGGTGGCGGCTCCTGACCAGCCCATCGAGCGGACACGCTCCGGTAAGCTTCGCTTGCCTCCGCATGCCGCTCATGTCCAACTACGAATAAGCCAAGCCAACGCCAAAGCCGACATCAGGGCAGGGCGCAACAGTCGATGCTGATCCTGCGTTCCACGATCATCCTGTTGACCTGCCTGGTGCTTGCGGCCTGCGGCAGCGCACCGACCCTGGCGACGCGGAGCGCGCGGCCCTCGCTGATCTCGACCGAGCAATCCATAGATGCAGCGATCCATGCGATGGGACTCGTTGGCACGCCCTATCGGTACGGCGGCAACACCGTCGATGGTGGCTTCGATTGCAGCGGGCTGATTGGCTATGTGTACCGCGAGAGCGCAGGATTGCCCACGCCGCGCACAGTGGCGCAGCTTGCCGGGTTCGGGGAACCGGTACCGCGCAATGAACTGCGCACAGGAGACCTAACGAGGCTCCGCCTCAGACCGACGAGTGATGTTCGTGGTCGCATTGCGGTTGCGCGCTGGGTGTAAGGTGGCTCCGGTCGAGCCGGCTGGGACGTGCCCAGAGAAGTACGAGCTCGAAGCTCAATGGGGTCCGAAGACCCCGTGGACGACCGGAGCCGAGCATGAAATTACCACATAGCGTTTGCGAAGTCCTGCGCGAGCACGTGGTGCTCGAAAGCGAGTGCATCGACCGGATGTACCTCAACGTCTATGTGCCGCAGTTGCAGCGCATCGGTGGCGTGGTGTGGTACCTGCGTGGTCACCTGGGCCAGCGCTTCGCGTCAACGGCGGGGGTGGCCCCAAAGACCGAGGCGTTCGTAGCCGACATCGAGCGTTTCGCAGCCCACGTCGGGGTGGATCTGGTGAGCTTTTCCAAGCACCAGCGCAAGGACGACATCACGCAGCAGTACCTGCAGCAGTTCGACGCCGATGAAGGCGTGCTGTACGTCGGGCGGGCACAGGAGAAGGCCCGGGTGATGCGCACCGAGCGTCGCCGCTGCGCGCGCACCGGCATGACCTACCCGTGGGTGGTGGACGGCTCAGCGATGGTCAACCACTACTACTTCTACTGCGTGGACCGCGACTTCGGTGCTTTCTTCCTGAAGTTCTGCTCCTACTTCCCCTACAACGCCAAGCTGTGCATCAACGGCAACGAGTACGCCAAGTGCCAGTTGCGCAAGCGCGGCATCGCCTTCGAGGCGCTGGACAACGGTGTGCTGTCCTGTGCCGACCCCAAGGCGCTGCAGCGCATCTGCGATGGCCTGGACGACGGGAAGATCGATCGGCTTCTGCGCAAATGGCTGGCGCGGCTGCCCCATCCCTTCGATCGGCGCGACCGCGCCGCCGGCTATCGCTACGCCATCTCCATCCTGCAGGCCGAGTTCGCGCTGACCCAGGTGCTCGATCGGCCGGTGGCAGGGCGCATCTTCTTCGAGCAGGTGATCCGGGAGAACCTGGACATCGGCCGCCCCGGCCAGGTGCAACTCATCTTCGATCGCCGGGTCAGCCGGCGCACCCCGGGACGATTCCGTACCCGAGTGATCACCGAGGGCGTCACGCCTTCACTGCATGTGGACTACAAGCGTTCACGCATCAAGCAGTACCACAAGGAGGGCCAGGCCCTGAGAACCGAGACCACCATCAACGACACGCGCGAGTTCGGCATCGGGCGGCTGCTGAAGAACCTGCCTGAGTTGCGCCGCATCGGCTTGGCCGCCAACCGGCGACTGCTGGAGATCGAGCAGATCAGCCACGACTGTGCGCTGGGCGACGACGCCTTCCAGCGCCTGCAACGGCCGCGTCAGATCGACAGTCAGCGTGTCCCCGCGCTGCGCTTCGGCGACGCCAACGCTCAGGCGCTGCTCAACGCCGTGCTGATGTTCGTCTTCGCCGCGCGCGGATTCACCAACAAGGATCTGCGCCAGGCCTTCGCCGTCTTGCTCGGACGGCGGCCCCAGGACATCACCCCAGGGCGCATGAGCTACGAGCTGCGCCGCCTGCGCCTGCATGGCCTGATCGAGCGCCTGCCCAGGACCCATCGCTATCGACTCACCGAACAGGGGCTGCGAACGGCGATGTTCTACACGCGCGTGTACTCGCGCATCCTGCGCCCAGTCATGGCACCGCTCGTGCCCGCCGCCCCGGCCAATTCACAGGCCGCATTGCGCACCTTCCATGCCGCCGAAGCAGCCGTCAGTTCATGGTGCGACGAGGCTCACATCGCTGCGTAGAAGAACTTGACTCAATCAACACAAACTCAAGTCGGTCAAGGAATCTAGTGGTGTTCGGCGGCGGCAGACCCACCCACGCGGGCATCTACGTTGGCGAGAACCGATTCGTCCATGCGCCTTCGACGGGCGGGGAAGTGAGGCTTGACCGCCTCGATGGGCCGTACTGGTCTCGCCAGAGGATGGAAGTCAGGCGGCCCTGAAGTGCCCACCTCGTAAGCAGCGCCAAGCGCGGCTCGGCAAGCCAGCGATCTGCGATCATCCTGCGCGAAGGGAATTCAATCTATGTCCGCAGTTTGCTCATCGTGCGCAGTGGACCCGTTCCTTCGGACGGCCATTGAGGGAGCTGGAGTTCCAGATCGTTGCTCGATCTGCAACAGTGACAGTCCGCGGACGCTCGGAGCGGCGTCTCTGAGCCTGTACGCCCGAGTCTTCATCGAGAAGCACTTCAGACTCTTCCCTGACGTTTACGAACGGCATCACGGGATGCCGCTTGAAGAAGTTGTGGCGAAGGTACTTGGACAACGAACCGGGCTCGAGAAAGGCATTGCAGATCTTCTCGTGGAACGCGAAGGCACCGAGGGCTCCCTTTTCGAGCTCGGCTCGACTTACCAACCGATGTTGCTGCACGTGGGGACCGCGCTCGCACCGTGGGCACGGGCTACTGACGCCTTGAAACACAGGCAGAGATTCTTCAGCGAAGAGATCCTGAGCCTCTTCAATCGGCTCTTCGCAGATCTGGAGGTCATGGAAACGCCGCCCATCGGGTTGATCGACGATACGCCATCGCCGGTGGTACACGAGATCACCGCCGGCGCCAGCATCTTTCGTGCGAGACGTCTATCGTCGGAAACGAGGTCCATGGAGGGGATCTTCGATGCAGCGCCGACCTGGTTGGGTGCGCCCCCAGCTCATCTCGCGTCCGCAGGCCGGATGAATGCGAAGGGAATCCCTGCCTTCTACGGGGCGGGCGATCCCGAAACCTGTTTTGCAGAGATGCGGCCAGGCATTGGGGAGAGGGTTGTGATCGGGAGATACCGTGCTGCGCGTCACCTGCGCATATTGAACTTCACCCGCTTCGGGCTCGCCGAATCCACGCTTCCGTTGAGCTACCTCGATCCCGAATTTGCAACCAAGGCCCACGACCGCTTGCTCCTCAACCAGCTACACCATCAGATCGCGCGCCCCGTCTTGCCAGACAGAGACCATGACTACTTGATTACGCAGGCCCTAGCCGAGTACCTTGCATTCGTCCGCCGGCCTGGTTTCGACGGCCTTATGTTTAACTCGGTGCAGCGCGCCGAGGGCGTGAACATCGTGCTGTTTCGAGCGAGCGATTCTTCTGCTGACGAAGCTGTATTTCCCGTCGAATGGTCCGGCGAGCCGCCGGCCGTCTGGGAGACCAAAGATGTTCGATACGAGTCGGAGGCAGTTCGAATCGGCGGGCAGTTTGGACGCTACGCGATCGAGCCTCAGAAAGGGACGTATGAGTGGTATCGGCAATTCGACGACCAGCTGGAGCCCTGATCACTCTCCGCCGCGATGAATTGACGCGCGCTCTATGCCGCCAGCCGATGCTCGTAGTACGGCCGCGCGCGATCGTCGAGGATCGCGTACTGGGCAGCCAGGTTCGACCGGTCCGGATTCAGCCAGGCGTCGACGTTCTCGGGCTTGATCGGGATGATGCAGCGGTCGTGGCCAGCAGCTGCGACCTCGGGCGGCGGCTCGTCGGTGATCGCGGCGAAGGACAGCAGGTCGGGCTGATCGGGCGCGCGCCAGTGTGACCAGAGGCATGCCACGAGCATGTCTTGCTCGGGTCGGGGCCTGAACTCCAACACGACATTTTTGCCATCTCGATCCACGTTTTCGTAGAAGGCGTTCACGACCATGATGCCGTGGGAGAAACCGAACAGGTCCTTCCAGAAGCCTTCAAGGTTGTCACGCCTGGCGTTATACGTGCCCGGATAGGCGCTGTCATATCGCACTGGCTTGCCAGCCGGCCTGCACTGATACCGCATGGGCTTGATGACTCGCTGGCCATCCTCCCAGATCATCACTGGGGCATACACGCCAGGGAAGATCCGGGCGTCGCGTTCCTTAGGTTCCACGCGATTCAGGTCAGCGAGCTTGCCGCGGGCCCATTCGATCTTGTCGGTGGCGATCCGCACGTCGTCGGTCGCCTTCTTCGTGGTCTTGACCAGCAGGCTACGCTCTGCATCCGCCAGGCGTTTGCGCTGCTTGAAGAGCTCCTGCTCGAGCTTCGTCGCCTGCTCGGCGTTGAAGGCGTCGATGAGCCCCTTGATCTCGCGCTCTTCGTCAGTCTGCGGATCCAGGAATAGCGCGTCGACGGCCTTCGGGATCTTGATCTTCGGGTCGCTCTGCCGCTCGAAGTAGAGCTTCGAGAAGGCTCGGATGCTGAGCACGCCGCCGAACATGCGCACGAACTGCTTGTACTCGGCTCGGATCTGGGCGGAATAGCACATGCGCGACATTTTGCTTGTGCATCGAGGCCCGCGGCAAGCCAGCTTTGTTACGGACGAGCTGGGGTTGCTCAGGGGTCGGCCAGGTGAACCTTTGCAGGCACGCCCGATGGCCTACCTCAAAGCCGGCACGCCAAGCGCGCAGCCCGCGCCGAGCAGCACCTGAATAATCGCCAAGCTCTTTCTGTCCTTCAGCATCGACCAGACGCAGGTTCCCGTGGTACCGACCAAGATGGCCGCGGCCAGTTCGTTCAATGTCATGATGACTGCTTCGTTCAGTGGGAGAGGCGTCTGGCGACGGCGCGCCATCCTGGCCAGGTCGTCGTGTCGAACGGGCTCGAGCTTTCGAGGGCTTCCTCTGCCCATTCGGCGAGCGCGTCGCGCTCTTCGACAGTCATGTTCGGGGCCATGCGGACGATGCGCTCGAGGTTCAGCATGTACGGGTGGGCGGCGAACGCTTCAGAGGGTTCATTCATATCGAGCCATTCTGCCGATCCGCGCCCCGTCCGTCTGCCCGCACGAGTTCGCAGAAGTTAAGATCGTAGCCACACGCGCTTCGGCATCAGCTTCGGAATCGGATCAAGCCGCGGCGCAGTTCTGAAGAGAAACCACGACCGCGTTCGAGCCGTCGTCATAGAACTCGGGGCCAAGGATCGTGCCAGTCATCAGGCCGGCCTTGAAGCCAGGAGCGCGAGTGGTGCAGGTGAAGTAGATCTTGTCGCGCTTGTTGATGTGAAAGAAGCCCTCTTTGCCCAGGTTCTTGGCATCAAGCTTGGCTACCTTCCCACGGAGCCAGTCCGAGCCTCCACCCCCCTTCTCCTTCTTGATCGCCAGTTTGATCGCCTGATAGTCCAGCGTGCCGGGAGCGCCGGCAGAAGCTGATCCCTTCTGGCGAGCGTTCTTCGAGGCATCGGCCTTCGATGTGGGTGCGAGCGCAGGAGCTGGGCCGGGGGAGGAGGGTGCAGTCGCCACCGGTGCTGCGGGAGCTGGCGCCGCGGCTCGGGGTTGAATGGTGCAGCCGGTGAACAGAATGGAGGCCGCAGCAACCAACACGAGAGACTTCGAGTTCATCGATCAGGATTCAGAGTTTTGATCCGACGAGTCTGTCACCTCCGATGCTGATCGCGCTAGGTTGAGCGTGCAGAAGTTCACGCCAATGGGCGTTCAAGTACTCACCCGCCGCTCGTGCGTTCCTCTCTTGGACTTCCTTCAGCTTCCTCGGCATCTGCCAGGCTAGAGCGAGCCGCTCGGCTGACGACCTGTTTCAGCGTCGGCGGAAAGCAACTGGAAAACTTCTCCATCGCGGCCTCACTCAGGCCGCTTTGGGCGAAGCATTCTCGCCAGTTCTGTCGAACGGCCGCCTGGATTCTGTCGTGGATTTCGGCTGCCTGTGTTCGCGACAGGTCGAAGCTCGCGCACTCGCTGAGGATGTTGTCGCGGGTCGGTTCCGCGTCGTCGCCCACGCGCATTGCCTGAACGCGCCTCTGCGTTGTCGGAATCCGAGGGACCATGTCGTAAGCACCTGACAAACGGAAGCCGACGCCCATTTCATCGGCGACGAAGCCGTGGTTGCGGTCGTGGTCGTCCGTGTTGGACACGACGCAGTTGAACACCATGCGTCCGAACAGTTCGTGCTTGTCCGCGAGCGGCTTGGCGCTCCACCGCGTCAGATCGCGCGCCAGGCCGGGATAGCTTCCGGTGTAGGAGTTCTCGTTGACGCCTGAGGACCTGAGGACCGTCCGTCCGCTCACGAATGCGTCGCGGCACCACGCTGTGACGCCGTCCCTGTTCTTCACGGCCGTTCGGTCGAATCGCTTCACGAGTAGGAGCTCGGCGCCGTCGATCGTGACGATCTCCGAATCCACCGTATCGATGCCGCAGCGCTTGGCGAGCGCGTGCATCGCATGCTCGAGGCGAGCCACCGGAATTTCCGGGTCATCGTGGCGTGAGGGAAACTTCGCAAGCCACTGGAACGCATCGTCCGCGATCGTCAGCTTTGGTCGAGCTCCGCCCATCGCAGTGTTCGGGCGGACCCAGTTCTCGAGCGCGGGGTCTTCCTTGCGTCCACGTTCGATCCCCGCAAGAACACCGACCGCGGCCTTGAGCACGTCGCGCCCGGAAAGGCCGCGTTGCACTGGCGGCACGTCTGGCGCTTCGCTGAAATCGAGATTCCCCACCCGGTCGCCCTGGCTGCGCAATAGGTATCCGACCGGTGACTCGGGCTTGCCGTACATCAGGTCGATCACCCCGCGGCCCCAATCGTCGGGCGATGCGTCGACGAACACGCCAAAGAAACCGAGCTGCGCGGTTGTCGGATGCTCGCCGTCCCGAAGCGGAAGCATCACGGGATCGATCGGACGCGCGTGGGTTAGGGCCAGATAGGACTTGGCGTAAACGAACTTGCCGACGCCGCCGGCGGAGGTCTTTTCATTGTTGAATCGCCCGCACAAGGTTGGATGGACGTCGCCTGGGAGGTACACCCAAACGTATGCCTGATTCGACGGGGGTTGATCGCGCTTAGAAGTCATTGTCGACCTTCGTTCCCACGCGCACCCGCTTGGTCTGGGTCGAGAGTTCCAACGCCAGGCCGTCGCGGTCCAATCCCGGATCCGCGAGGAGATCAACCTCTTCGTCGAGACCGAGCGCCCAGAGCGCTTTGACGTATGCGCCGATTCCCGTGTTCAGCTCTCCGCGCTCGATGGCTTCCATGGTCGATCGGGAAACGCCCGCACGCTGGGCAAAGTCTTCGCGCCGCAGCCGCCGGCGCGTGCGCGCCGCACGGATTCGCTGACCCAGGCGCTGGACTCGGTCCACGACCGCATCGGGATCTGAGGTTGGAATACTTGCCATAGGAAGCATTATCTATGTTTACGCCTGATATGCAATGTTTTCATCAAGCTTAAACCACGGTTCGCAGTGAGCGCATCCCGAGCAATCGGGGCGAAAAAACCCCGACATTGGCATAGGCAGGACGCCAACCGGGTCAAAAAACGCGACAGGGACTCTCTGCGATACTGGTTTTATGTACAGTACCGAGCCGCCGCCCTTCGCCGAGCTCCACTGCCGGTCGAACTTCACCTTCCTTGTGGGCGCCTCCCAGCCCGAGGAACTGGTGGAGCGTGCCGCGGCCAAGCTGTACTCGGCCTTGGCCCTGACGGACGAATGCTCCGTCTCGGGCGTGGTGCGTGGCCACCTGGCGGCGCGCGAGGCCAACATCCATTTCATCTGCGGCAGCGAGATCCAGCTCACCACGCAGAGCGGACACAAGCACGCCAGGATCGTTTTCCTGGCCCAAACGAAAAGCGGATGGGGCAACCTCTGCGAATGCATCACGCTCGCGCGCCGGCGGGCGGCCAAGGGCAGCTACAGCGCCCTGGTGACGGACATCGAGGGCAAGAACATCCAGGCGCCGCACCTGGCCGGCATGCCCGGCTGCCTGGCGCTGCTGTTACCTGAGCCCGACGCTACTGTCGAATCGTTGTTCGCGCAGGCGATGTGGCTCAAGACCTGGTTCCCGGACCGCGCCTGGCTCGTGGCGCCGCGGCCGCTATTGATGGACGACGAGCTGCGCCTGTGGATCGTCGAGCAGGTCGCCCAGCGAACCGGCATCCGGATCTTGGCCAGCTCGAGCCCGGTCATGCATACCAGCAAGCGCAAGAAGGTCCAGGACGTGCTCACCGCGGTGCGCATTGGGAAGACGGTCGCGACCGCAGGGTACGCGCTCCAGACAAACGCTGAGGCATACCTGCGCGGCCGCGCGGCGCTGATGGCCCAGGTGCCCGGCGAGTGGATGGCAGAAACCGTCACGGTCGCCAGCATGTGCACGTTCTCGCTGGAAGAGCTCAAGTACGAGTACCCGCGCGAAGTCGTGCCTGATGGCGAGACGCCCACGTCGCATCTGCGCAAGCTCACCTACGAGGGTGCGACGCGCCGATATCCGAAGGGTCTGCCCGACAAGGTGCGCAAGCAGATCGAGCACGAGCTCAACATCATTGCGCAGTTGGAGTACGACAGCTACTTCCTGACAGTTGCTGACATCGTGCATTGGGCGCGCGACCGGAACATCCTCTGCCAGGGACGCGGCTCGGCGGCCAACAGCGCAGTTTGCTACTGCCTCGAGGTCACAAACGTGGACCCGGATCGAATGAGCGTTCTCTTCGAACGCTTCATCTCAGTCGAAAGGAAAGAGCCGCCCGATATCGACGTCGATTTCGAACACCAGCGACGTGAAGAGGCGATGCAGTACATCTACAACAAGTACGGACGCGACCGCGCCGCGCTCACAGCTGTCGCCATCAGCTATCGCACGAAGTCCGCACTGCGCGACGTGGGCAAGGCGCTGGGCATCCCGATGGACAAGGTCGAGGCTCTCGCGAAGACCGCCTACGGCACCGATGAGAAGTGGATCAGCGAGGCGTGCCTCATCGAGAACGAAATCAACCCAAACGATCCAGCCGTGATCCAGTGGCTCACGCTGGCCGATACGATCCGCGGCTTCCCGCGCCATCTCAGCCAGCACCCAGGTGGCTTCGTCATCGGACGCGACAAGGTGAGCCGCCTCGTTCCGGTCGAGAACGCTGCGATGGAGAACCGCAGCATCATCCAATGGGACAAGGACGACCTCGATTCGACGGGCCTGATCAAGGTCGACATCCTCGCGCTCGGCATGCTGAGCGCCATACACCGAGCTCTCGACATGGCCGGCGAGAAGGTCGGCGGCCCGCCGATGCGTATGCAGGACGTGCCACCCGAGGACCCAGCCACCTACGAAATGATCTGCAAGGCCGACACCGTCGGCGTGTTCCAGATCGAAAGTCGCGCGCAGATGAGCATGCTGCCGCGCATGCAACCGCGCACCTTCTACGACCTGGTCATCCAGGTCGCGATCGTGCGGCCAGGTCCGATCCAGGGCGGCATGGTTCATCCCTACTTGCGCCGGCGCATGGGCGAAGAGGCGGTGGAGTACCCAAGCGATGAGTTCCGCCAGGCAACCGAACGGACGCTCGGAATCCCACTGTTCCAAGAGCAGATCATGTCACTGGCAATTTTGGCGGCAGACTTCACCGCCGGCGAGGCCGACCAGCTCCGCCGCGCGATGGGAGCCTGGCGGAAGCGCGGGGGCCTCGAGGTTCACCAGCGCAAGCTCATCGACCGGATGCTGAAGAAGGGCTACAGCGAGGAATTCGCGCAGCGCCTGGCCAAGCAGGTCGAAGGCTTCGGCAGCTACGGATTTCCTGAGTCGCACGCAGCCAGCTTTGCTCATCTCGTCTACGTGAGCTGCTGGCTGAAGCGGCACCATCCGGACGCGATGCTGGCAGGTCTGCTCAACTCGCAGCCCATGGGCTTCTATGCGCCTGCACAGCTGGTGCGCGACGCGCGTGAGCACGGCGTCGTGGTTCGGCCGGTCGACGTCACGATCAGCGATTGGGGATCGACCCTTGAAGAGCCCTCTCAGGGCGCCGCATCGCCCCGCTGGGACAGCACCTACGAGCAACCGCTGCGCGCCGTACGCCTGGGTCTGTCGCGGATCAACGGCATGCGCGAGGAGGCAACGAAGCGCATCGTCTCCGCGCGCGCTCAGTCGCCCTTCGCATCCGTCGAGGACCTGGCCATGCGCGCGCAGCTCGATGCGCACGATCTCAAGTGCCTGTCCAGTGCCGACGCACTGCTCAGCCTGGCCGGCCGGCGGCCCGATGCGGTGTGGGCGGCCAAGGGTGTCGACACCCGGCCCACCAAGATGCTGCGCGAGGCACGGACCTTCGAGGACGCGATCACGTTCGCGACGCCCGAGGAGGGCTCCGAGATCGCCGATGACTACGGCTCCGTTGGACTGAGCCTGCGCAGGCACCCGCTCGCAATCATCAGGCCCCAGCTCGCCGAGTGGGGCATCAAGACCTCCGAGGAACTGCGCACCCGCGCGAAGGATCGCCAGAAGGTTCGCGCCAGCGGGCTCGTGACGCACCGGCAGCGGCCCAGCACCGCAAAGGGGGTCGTGTTCGCGACGCTCGAAGACGAGACCGGTACCGTGAACATCATCGTTTGGCCGCAAGTGGCAGAGGAGCAGCGCGGCGTGCTGCTCGGCGCCAAGCTGCTGAGCGTGGAAGGAACCTGGCAGAGCGAGAAGGGCGTGCAGTCGCTTGTGGCCATGAAGCTCGTAGATCACACGAAGCTACTTGGAACACTACGAGCGCCGAGCCGAGACTTTCGATGACAAGTCTGATTCACTTTGTCGGTCCAGCTTCGCCCTCTTATCAGAGCTGCCGCACCTCCAGCACTACCAGCGGGCAACCGTCGCCGGCCATGGCGTCGTGCAGAAGGGTGCACGATCGCAGTCGCCTCAAAAATATCCCCGATTCGCGAGCCCCGATGGCATCGTTGGGGCTTTGGAACTGAGGAAACTTCGAGAATGAATCGCACTGAAGCCACGGCCATCCAAGCCCAAGTCGTCGGTCAGCTGATCTCGCGGGGCTGGTATGCAGACCGCGTGTGCCGCGACGTCGCGAGCAGGGACTACGACACTGCCGCCGGCGGGCGGACCGCAGTGATCTACTGCAGGCCCAGTAGTGACCACCCTGGAAATCACCTGCTGACCGCCGAGTACTGGAGCGAGGGGAACAACGCTCTGTCCACCAGCTTCGCAACGATTCCCGCAGGGCTCGACGAAGCTGCGGTCCGTGGGATGGTCGACGACTACGCGGCCGCAGTCGATGCAACGATCCGCCAAACATATGCGATGCGAATCAAGGCACTCATGGCCGACGAGATCGGTGAGGAGGACCCCGTTGCCGAGGAAGATCCGCCCATCGCGCCGCGCGCAACTATCTGAACGGCTTAGTGCTCGCTCATGCGCACCGCTTGAACAATCCTACGGAGATAAGTAGCTCCGTTGCCTCGAGACGAACGATCTGACGTACCGCTCCGCTTCGTTCTCCGATGCAGGCCAATTGCCTTCCCAGCGTGCGAGCCGCCACGGCAGGTCCAGATCCTCGCAGGCCGGGTGCAGCCGCGACAACAGCGCGATGCACTTCGGCGAGACGAGAACGCGTTTCGTGGGCCCGCCCATCTCCCACAGCAGTTCGTCCTTGACCATGCGGTCCAGCAGCGCCGGCGCTGAATGCGCGGGCTCGAACTGGGCGATTTCGTTTCGTCCGCTGCCGCGCCACTGCGCAAGGCCCCTAACCATTACCGGTCTGGTCAGCGGATGCTGAGACCGAAGCCAGTACAAGAGCTGCAGGCCCTTCATCGTGAGCGCCACGTCCGCGAGGCCCACTTCGCGCGCGATCGCTCCGAAGACGCTGGAGCCTTCGGCTTCAAAGGCCGCTTCGAGAAGGCCCGCGATTCCACCTTCGTCTGGTTCGGTGTTCGACGGAGAGGAAGCGGTCATTCTTGAAGAGGAGAGGACGGTTGGCAGCGGATTATTTTCGTCTGTCCTTGACGAATGAAGAGCCGCTTCCGCAAGATGGTTCGCATGAATGCAGATGTTCTCGATTGCCCACGCACCCTCAATGCCTGGATCAAGGCCGATGACAAGAAGCTCCTCACCGCGATCAACGGCGGACTGAGCGTTCACGACATTTCTGAGGAACTGCAACGCGAGCCGGTATCGGTTCTCCGGCGCGTCAGCGCCATCGGTGCTTTCGAGTTCGAGTACGGCTCAGAGGAATGGGTCGAGATCATGTCGCTTGCTCTCTCGGGCGTTCCGCTGCAGGACGTAATCGCCTGGTGCACGGGATCGGACGAGCGGATGCCCTACGACTTGCTCGAAGCGATGCGCTCTGGCCCGGACCAACGACCGGCGTTCGAGCTGGCGCGCGAACTCGGCATCGAGATAGCAAACGTCCATGCGCTCGCCGACCTTCAGTGGTTGGTGGGTCAGCCCGAAGCGATCCGAGACGGGTACGCGGCATCCGCTGCGCGCGTTGTGGCGCGATTCGATACGCTGACACCAGGAACCTTGAAGCGCGAAGTGCTCGGGCTCGCACCGACCGACCTGCGCTGGATAGGAGCTTCCGCGCCGAAACCCAAGCGCGGATCGAAGACCACCAGTTCGGGGACGTCAAAGGCGCGCGCGCCACGCAAGGCTTCGACCTCGCGCGCGCGGAAGCCAAAGATCAGAAACCGTTGGGCGTATGCCAACTACCTGAAGAAGAAGCGGGCCACGATGGCCGGAAAGTACTAGCTCCGGATATCTATTTCCGCTTTTTGATCTGCGCCATCAGCTTCTCAGCTTGTGCCTTCGCCGCTTTCTGAGAATCCGAATCTAGCCGCCTGTCGCAGTAGAGCTGCTTGTTGGACACGTCTCCTTGATCGACTTGGCGATCGCCGGAAGCTAGGATGACTTGCCGCCACGCGCATGCGAGGATCGCATTCTGCGGCGCTGCGCCCCCGTACCCTCCAGTGAGCCAGTAAGCTAGATTGCGCTGGTCCTGGTAGTTTCCAGCCATAGCGCCACGCTCGAGCTTTTGGTACTCGGAGGGCGAAGCATCGGCGCCGCTAGCGACAACTACCGCTGACGCGGTGAGCGTCGCGCCAGCAAGTGAGAGATTGGCAAGGATGTGAGGCATTGAAGTTCGTCGTTGTGTGATGAGGCTTCGAGGCGTTTTGGCAACATGGGGCCACAGGCCCTCCTGTGCTCCGCGATGTCTCAGGAACTCGGGCGCGCCCGCTTGCGATCATCCTCGGCGAGTTTGGCGTTCTCAGCTCGCGCCTTGTTGTACTGCCCCCAATTGATCGATTCCTGAATCAAGGCGTCGATGTTGCCGTCCGCTCGTCCGCGGATGGCGTCCAGTGCTGAGGCCATCGCGACGTCCTGCGGGCGCCCGGCCTGACGGTACGCGCCAGCCAGCTTGTTGATTGAAGCGCCGAGGTCGCTCCTAAGCTGGACGAGAAGCATTTTTTCCGCAGGGTCCGCCTTGGACGTGTCCAGGATCTGCGTCGGCGTGATGTCCTTTACCTTGCAGCTGCCCTTCGCATAGAGGGAGGCATACTTGGCGTCGAAGCAGAGCGTTACTTCACGCGCTTGCCACTGAATATCAAGCTGGCCGAGCTCGATGTCCAGGGGCGTTTTCTCCGGCTTGCGAGAAACCGCCATATCCGCCGGCGCCTCCATAGTTGAACGCCGCGCAGTCTCCCGCGGCCCCAGGTACCACCCATGGGCGTTCATGCACGACCCGAAGAGGCCGCTGTTGGTCACCACCGTGTTCGACGCAATTCCACCAAACTGATTCACCGCCGCGCTGCCGACCCTTTGCTGGGACTCCTGAAGGCAGGCGTACCGGTCGCGACTGAAGTCGTCCTGGCCTGCGCCGGGTTTGTTCCATACCATCGGAGCGCAGCCGGCCAGGATTGCGACTCCGACAAGCGCTACAAGTGACCTTCTCATTCCCGCTCCTCATTTTGATTTGCGGTGATGGTAGTCGCTGCGTCAGCGCCGACCAGCCTTAGGATCGTGAGAAAGTACCTTCCATAGCTCGTTTTGAGCCGTCTGACGTCCGCTGGAGGCCGTCGAAGGCGCCGCCATCCCCAACATCACGGCGAGCCTCGTCGCGGTGAACTCGCCGATGCCACTGACCTCCGCGAGTTCACCTTGTTCGGCGAGGGCTCGCAAAGTCCCAAGATCCGCGACGCCGCGCTTCTTCAGGGGCTTGAACGCCCCCTCGAGCCAGGGCCTTAGCTCGGATAGGGGTGTGCCCGGGTCCTCGGGGAACTGCATCTTGTCGCGTTCAATCAGGCCGTAGCGCCACAACTCCGCGACCGGATGTCCCTCTCGAAAAGCTTGACCCGTTTGGAGGAGGCGCCCGTAGATCTCGCGCCGCTCAGCCGGGCCGAAGCGCCCCGCAAGTCCAACTGGGTTCGTTGCGCGCAGTTCGCCCACCGTCCTGAAGCCGGCACGTTGCGCTCGACGCAAGGTCACCGGGCGCAGGGCGAGCTGTGACACAGGTGCATCATCGGCAAGCCCCAGAAGCGTCGCGTCCCGAGCTTCCTCGGGTAGCGCTCGAAGGGCGCGGGTTTCGTCAAACTCACGACCACGCTCATCTGGGTTCGGCAGGAAGTTCAGCCCGACGGCCTGCAGCATCTCCCTCAGGCGCCCGACCGTCTTCACCCCGACCCCGTCACCGCGCAACAACTCGTTCTCGCTGATCGCTGCGAGGTCCTCAAGACAGAACACGTTCCGCTGATGAAGGACGAAACGGACGCGCGGTCGCACTGGCAACTCATTGATCGGCGTCTCCGGGCCGAGCGTTGCTGCCAACGCCGGGAACGGATCGCTGCGAGCGCCCGTGGGCTTCCAGGTAAACGCCGGGAATTCGAACGGGGCGTTCGGTGCGATCAACTGCCCTCGCAACGCCGCAGCGTGTTGTCTCCGAGCCTCTACCAGGCTCCGATGGAGCGCCGCAAGGCACGACGGCAGATCCGCCTCGGCGACCTGCGCAAGTTCGGCGATTGATCGGAAGGTGTAACTTGCTTTCATTCTTCGGCTTCGCCCATAGAAGGCGTTCAGAGTTGAACCCTTAGATGATCGCGGATTACCGTCAGCATCGGGAGGCCCATGACGCAGACGATCGTCAAGCGATCGGTTGATCGCCTTCCTCTGGAGGTCGCTAGGGCCGCGACCGGAGGCCGTGGCATGGACAAAAGCGGCACTCGACTTACCATGCCGGGCGTGCTCACCGCCACTCGTCAGTTCGACAGTCTCAAGATCCCTCGCGACGCCGAGCGGCCTGACGCGCCTTTTGCTTGACCAGGCTGCGCGAGCGAGCTGATCCAGTGGGCATAGGTATTCGGTCCCGAGGAATCTCAGCCAGCGCGCAACGTCCGAAGGCGGCACACTCGGCGCGATGAAAAAGGAACTATCAGTGCGCTCCCAGAACAAGCCAGGGCTGTCCAGCATCGACGGCGCCTCAGAACTAGCTTCGTACTGGCCCCGGGCTCTGGCTCATCTCGGCGATCCATATGACAACGGAGGAAGCCCCTGGGTCGTCATCGGCGAATACAGCACGCTGCCTTGCCGAGAGTCCAAAGGAGCGCGAGTTGTCTCGGTCGCCCTTGTGCCCGAGGCCCGCGCCGTTGAACTTGTTCAGGGGACTGCGGCAACAGGCTGGAAAGTCGATTCCCACGGGCCCCGCCCGATCGTCGATCCGGGGGAGGTTCACAACGCTGGTTTCTGGATTGAAGGGGAGGGCAGGGACGAAAGGTTCGAGCCACTGGTTAATGCCTGGTCCGCGGACAACCGGGAGGTGATCATGCCGGACAACAACCTCCTGATGGTCTACGGCTTGGTCCCGCGCCACCTCGACGGTGGCATCGTTTGTTGGGACGACCCTTACGGGCCGGTCTACGACGTCCTTCGCGTTCGAAGCGCCGTCGATCTTGGCACTTGGGCAAAGGCAGAGGTTAGAGCTTTCGTTGAGATTCGCCGCGAGTATCTATCCGACTACTGCAGCTTGAAGGGGTGCTCAGCCGTGGCGTTCTACTTCGAGGAACGTTGGTCGGACGGTGACGAGTCAATTCTCACTGCCTTGGGAAGCGAAAGCTCGCGCGATTTCCATCTTCCGGGAAGGCTTCTGAACATGCAGCGCCACTCAGGCGGACGTACACCGAGTGGCCTTTTCGCCCAAGCTTGGGGTCGAACGATTGTCCTCAGGACCGGCGAACGCGACGTCAGCGCGGCGCCGGAACCAACCCTGGCGTGGCCAGGTCATTCAGGGATCATGACAATTCAGCGAGCAGCCGCCGATTGGCTGTACGGGTACGTGTCTGATGAGGTCCTTCTCGACTATCAGAGCCGACCTGAGTTCGACATCTATCCTGAATCCGGCGCTGTGAGTTATCGTGGTCAGTGGGCAGTCACGAACACCGACCGGATCGGACGAAATTTCATCCGCGTCGAGCTGAAGAAACTGTACGAGGGATGTCCGTCGGGCGTCATTGCCAACTGGCATCGGTATGCCGTTGATCAAGCCACGGCCGAGGCGGACCGCGATGCTTTCGGCACCGCGAACATCGGCACCCGAGCCCACGACTTGGTCGATGGGTATCTTGCAATGACCACGGCTCTGGAGGCAGCCGGCGATCGTCTTTCGCTGACCTTCTCGCAGGGCGACATAGGCAGGTACACCGGCGCCGAGGTGAAGTACAGGTGTTGGTGGGGCACGCCAGGCTTGACGGAGCTCGGCTTGACTGCGCCGTTGAGCGCAAGTCAGGACGACTTCCTCAGCCGTTGCGTCCTGCTGCAGAAACTAGTGGAGGCGCTACAGCCAGCGCCGCTCCGCAACATGGTGCTGGCCGTTGGCATACCCAAAAGCGACGCCAAGGCTTTCGCATCCCTTAAATTGCTCGGAACGCTGTGCCAGGTCGCAACGCTCGCCAAAGAGGGTGGGCATGAATGGCCCGGTGACGCCGATGCCGTCATAGCTCAATGGGATTCGACCCGCCGCATACCCGCTATGGCGACTTTGTTTGCACTAGGTCAGCTACGAAACTTGGATGCACATCGCAGTGACAGGGGCATCTCCGACAAGATGCAGCCGCAGTGTGAGGTTTTCTCAATTGACGTGAAGGCGCATGCGGCAGGCTGGGGATTGGCGATCGACAGGTTGTACGATGGCTTGGCGAACGACTTTCGTCGGATCGCAGAACTCCTATCGCCGGATTCGTAAGGTGATGGACGTCTCTAAGGTACCCACCCGAGAGTTTGCATAGCGCGGCCGAGCGAATGGGCCGACTTCGCATACCCCGCCCAAGGATCGTTCCCCTTATCTAGCCGAGCGTGGATGTTCCGCACGTTCCAATGCGCCCCGCTGGTGACCTTCGCCAGCTCGTTCCACGCGATCGGCACCGACACCCCCAGCCCCGGCCGCGCGCGCACCGACCAGGCGGAGGCCGTCGTAGCGCCGAATCCGTTGCGCAGGTAGTCGATGAAGATCTTGCCCACCCGATTCGTCGGGCCGCTCTTGGCCACGAAGAGCTGAGGGAGCGTGCGCGCCAGGTGCACGACGATCGCCTGCGAAAAATCTTTGACGGTGTCCCAGTCGTACAGCCGCTTGACCGGCACCACGACGTGCAGCCCCTTTCCCCCGCTGGTCTTCACGAACGACGCGAGTTCGAGTTGCTCCAAGAACACGCGCACGAGCTCGGCCGCCTGCTGGATCTGCGCCCACTTCACGCCGTCGCCCGGGTCGAGATCGAAGGTCATCCGGTCTGGCTTGCCGATTGCCGTCTTGACCGCGTTCCAGGTGTGAAACTCGACCACGTTGAGCTGAGCCGCCGAAAGCAGCCCCTGCGCGGTGGCCACCTCGAGCAGCTGGGCGTGCGCTGGGTTGAGGGCTGGATCGAGCTGGCGAACACCGGGGATCTCACCCTTATCGAGGTGCTTCTGAAAGAACAGCTCGCCCGTGATGCCTGCCGGCGCGCGCACAAGCGACACAGGGCGGCCTTTCAGGTGTTCGAGGATCAACGGCCCCACCAGCCCATAGAAGCGCACCAGCTCGATCTTGGTGACGCCTGTGGAGGGATCGATCACCCGCTCAGGGTTCGAGACTCGGAACTTGGCAGGCAGCGTGTGCTGTACCGCGGCGCCGGCGGCCGGGCGCAGGTGCTGGGGTACCTCGCGCACGACGGCATTCGCCGGCTTGTCCTCCCGAAGGCCGTGGAAGACTGGATGCCGAACGTGGCCGCTCTTCGTCCATTCGGCAAAGCTCACCTCGACCACCAGGTTGGACTTCACCCATTGGGCGCCGCGCGCTGCGGCATCCGTCGCACCCTTGAATGGGCTCTTCGGCGCAGCCAGCGGAGCGAGCATTTCCTGGAGGACGGGGATGACCTTGCCGCTGACCCCAGAGCCCACGCTGCCCGCGTAGACCAGGTCGCCTGCAGTGTCGTGCACGCCGAGTAGGAGTGCCCCGATGCCGGACTTTGTGCCACGCACGAAGGTCCAGCCGCCGACCACGAACTCCTGGCGCTGCCGGCACTTGAGCTTGATCCAGTCGGGGGAGCGACTCGACGTGTAGGCACTGTCCTTGCGCTTCCCGATGATCCCCTCCAAGCCCAGCTTACAGGCCGAGGCGACAACATCCCGCGGCGAACCGGCGAAGGCCTCGCTGAACCGTAGCGAATCGGACGCGTGTTCGAGAAGCAACTTCAGCCGAGCGCGCCGCTCGACCAGCGGCACCTGGCGCAGGTCCAAGCCATCGTGATGCATCAGGTCAAACAAGTGGAACGTGATGTCCTTCGCCTTGGCGTTGTCGAACGCGTTCTGAAGGGCGCCGAAGTCAGGCAGCCCCTGCTCGTTGAGGACGACGATTTCACCGTCTAGCCAGCACGGCGCGAGCTTCATGGCGGCCAGGTCGCGCGCCAGGTGCGGCAGCTTCTTCGTCCAGTCGTGGCCGTTGCGCGTGAAGAGTCGGACGCCAGCGTCATCCACGCGCGCCAGCATTCGGTACCCGTCGAACTTGATCTCCAAGATCCAGTCGTCGCCCGCGCTCGGCGGTCCGTCGACCAGGGTGGCGAGCTCGGGCGCCATCTTGGCGGGGAGGGCGGTCTTCTTGGCGCCTTCCAGAACGCCGGTCGATTCGGTCGGGACGGCCGCGCCGGCGGGAGGCGGGAGCCCGGCCACGCTGTCCGGCATTTCGTCGACCACGCTGAACTCGCTGGCGGGGCGGACAAATTGGTCGCGCTCCTTTATGAGCAGCCAGGCGTTCTGCTTCTCGTCCCTGCTCTTGATGCGCACCAGCGCCCACTTGCCCCGGAGCTTGTGGCCGCGAAGCTCGAACTTGAGGTTGCCGTCCTTGTAGCCCTCCCGCGGGTTGCCGACTGGCACCCAGACGCCCTTGTCCCAGATCACTACCTTGCCAGCACCGTACTGTTTCGGCGGGATCGTTCCCTCGAAGGCGTTGTACGAGATGGGGTGGTCCTCGACGTGCACTGCCATGCGCTTGTCGGCGGTGTCGTAGCTCGGGCCCTTCGGTACCGCCCAGCTGAGCATCACGCCGTCCAGCTCGAGTCGGAAGTCGTAGTGCAGTCGGGTGGCCCAATGCTTCTGGACTACGAACTGCAGGCCGGCGGCCGCTGATTGGCCGCCTTCAGCCGGCTCGGGCGTGACGGCGAAGTTGCGCTTCGCCTTGTACTTTGAAAGCGGGATCGGCTCGGCCATTCGCGGAATGTACGACCGCAGAGGTGGTCCCATGCAGGCGGAATGCGCTATGAAGGGTCGGCAAGCCTAGCGAGCGGATCCGGTTCCGGCGAGCCGGCGGGCGGCATCGGCCCGGGGCGACGTGCAAGAATCGCCGCCGTCACAAACTCAAGGTAGCGGACCATGAACATCAGCGGGATCTACGCTCCTGGGCAGCTTGCGTGCCTCGTGCTGGCATTCGTCGGCACGGCTGCGCAAGCGCAGGCTCTGACGGACTTCCGCTGCACCATCGATCGCGTGGTGCCCGCTCCCGCACTCCCTCAGGCCCAACTGGACTTTCTACGCCATTCCTACGTGGGCAAGGAATTCACGGTGGAGCGCAAAACGGGGGTGATGGCGGGGGTGAAGAAGATGCACTCGACGACGCAACCGCAGGTCATCGACATCGGCGGCGACCAGAACAGCTTCAAGGTGGTCACCACGATGCGGCGCGACCAAGGCGCGGGCGCAGGCTCGAACGTGTATGTCCTGGTGGTCAACACCTTCGATGCCGCGACGAAGAAGCCGTTCCTCTTCACGGACAACGCCGAGGCCTACATCGGTACCTGCGTTCCTTTTTGAGCGACATTGGACTGACGAATACCAACCACGACTCCCGCCCGGGCAGGACGCAGCACCACGCGCACGCGGGCCTCAGAAGTAGGATGGGGTTCGGCGGCGACTAGCCGTCCCCCATCAACCTACTTCGCAGAGGCTCCCCGCACATGACCGACCGCCTTCGATCCATCGCTGTGACCGTTGACGAGCCGGACCCCGGCGTCTTCCACTGGGTGCTCATGGAAAGCACCGAAGACGCATCCGTCTACCAGGAGCTGGAGGCCTCTGAAGGGAGCTACGACAGCTGGACCCATGCGCTGCGGCAAGGGACCGAGCGCCTGATGGCCCTGGGCAAGGCATCGCCAGTAACGGGCCCGCGCGTCTCGTCGTCGTAGCTCCCGAAAATTACGAGGGAAGGACCGCTGAATCTGTGCCGGGCGAAAGATCCTGCATTGAACATGACAGAAGTACCATGAATGCAATTGCGATTCGCAGTAGCCTGACCGAACTTTTCGAAGGGCACATATGGCTACAAGGCTTGCTTTTCCGGCGGTGTTCGCGATCGCGGCTCTATTCATAGCTGCTGTGGTTACTCCTGCGGATAGCCACGCGGAGAAGTGTTATGCCCCCGTCGATCCGAAGTTGAACACCAACAACAACAAGCCAGGTACAGCGTGCTACCGCCAGATGGTCAAAGTCCGGAAGCTCGAGTTCGACCCGCGTTTCGACTGCACCAAAAGCATCCGACTGGAGTGGGTGAGGGAAATGGAAATCGCCGATCGCATGGGATGCAAGCTTTGAAATGTTCGCACGTTCGCACCGCTTTTTTCTGATAAGCGGCCAGCAAGCCCTTGAGATCGGGAGCCGAGGCGTACGAGTGGCCTGCGGGCTTCCGAAGCGATGCTTGCGAAAGAACAACCGATGAGAATCGTCTCTTGGAACTGCGCTCGTGGTCCTCTGGACAGGAAACTGACCGCGTTGCACTCGCTCCACCCAGACATCGCGGTCGTGTGCGAAACGCCAGCGCCACCAGATCCGAGCGACCGCGTCCTCTGGTTCCCCACCGAAGAGGGACAGTCAAAGCTTGGCATTCAGGTTCGCTCCTATGGGCCATACAGGATCGAGCGGCTGCCGCGCGCGGCGGGGCTACCTGCCTGCGTGAACCCTGTGAGGGTGTCTGGCCCAACCGCGTTCAACCTGCTCGCAGTTTGGACCTGGCCAGCACCGACGTACTTGGGCGCGATCGCGAACGGCATCGAGACTTATGCGGAGCTTTTTACTGAAGGTCCAACGGTGGTGGCTGGCGACTTCAATGGCAACCCGATCCACGACAAGCCCTTCGCACGGGACAAGTGGGATGACACGTTCACACGCATCAACGACCTCGGGTCTGTGAGCGCCTATCACCACGCTAGGCAGGTCGACTACGGTGGCGAGCTCTACCCGACCCATCACTTTCTGAGAAATCCGGAGCGCCCGTTCCACATCGACTTCTGCTTCGTCCCGCAGACCTGGTGCAATGAAGGAATCACCGCCAGCGTCGAGCGGGGCGAGCCATGGAATTCCATCGGGGACCACTTTCCGGTCGTCGTGGACCTATCTGTTCCGCCCGGCTGACTCGGTTCGTGCGCAGTGACCGGCACTACCGGGACAGCCGCCGGTACGCGCTCCAGTGCCGGATGGCCATCTGCCCGTGGCCCAGCTCGTCGTGTATGCGGCCCGCGTTGTAGTGGGCGTCTGCGAGTTCGGGATCGAGCTGCAGCGCCTTGTCGTAGCTGTCGAGCGCTTCATCGAAACGGTTCAGATCTTCGAGCGCCACGGCGCGGTTGTAATACAGGAGCGGTTCATCGGGGCGCTGCGCGATCGCCTTGGTGAACAGGCGCACGGCCTCGTCGCACTCACCGCTCTCGCAGAGCAGCGCGCCCAGGTTCAGGGATGCGTTGGTGAAGTCTGGAGCTCCTTCCAGCGCCTGCCTGTAGGCGCGCATCGCCTCGGCGTCGTCGATGCCTTCCAGGGCTTCACCCCGGAGGTACAACTCCTCCGGTGAAGCTGCCGTGGCCGACGGCTTGGTGGCCTCCACGTGCCGCAGCACGGTCACGCCCCCGCCCTTGCTGTCCGCGCCGATCTCGAAGTCCATAAGCAGCTGACCGGTGTCGGCCGCCCACTGAGCATCCCGATTGCGCACGGCGATGTCGTTCCCCACCGCGGTGATGCGCAGGCCAGAGAGAGGAGCCTCTGCGGGCAGTTCGTCTTTCAGGCGGCGCAGTGAGCGAAGAATCTTGGCAGTGGGGATGCTCGCGGCGCGCAACTCGTGCGCCGTGCGCAGCACCACGACGTCCTGGAAGGAAAATAGATAGGCCAGGCGTGGCCCTCTCCTGGGCTTCACGAAGCCCATCTCGACCAGGCGAACGATCGCGCTGCGGGAGAGGCCAAGCATCTCCTGAACGCTGCGAAGCGTGTGCGACTCCAGACCAACCTCCCGTCAACGGACTGAGGGGCGAGCTTACTTCCTCGCGCGGGTGCGGGCCGGCGTCGCCACCGCTTCCTCGGTCTTCGCAGCTCTGCGCACGCCCTTGCGCTCCTTGGCGCCCAGGTCGGCAACGTTGCCCGCGGCGGCGGTCTTAGCCGCAGGCGCCTTCGTCTCCGGCTTGGGCCGCTTCAGGCTCGCCATAAGCGCCTCGGTGAGGTCGATGACCTGGGCGGTCTCCTGCTCGCCCGCATGCGGCGCAGCGACAACCTCCTTGCCCGCGATCTTCGCGTCGATGGCGGCCAGGATGCGCTTCTTCTCTTCGTCCTCGAACATCGTCGGGTCGTAGGTGTCCTGCGAGATCTGGTCGATGAGCTGCAGCGCCAGCTTCAGCTCAGCCGAAGACGGTTCGACGTTCTCGATGCCAAGGTCGGCCATTGAGCGCACCTCGTTCGCGTACAGCAGCTGCTGCAGGACAAGCCCATCCTCGGCAGCCCGCACCTGGACAACGTACTGCTTGCCCTTCCAGGACCACTTGGCCAGCGCGCACCGGCCGCTCTCGCGCATCGCAGCGCGCAGGAGGCTGTAGGGCTTGCCGCCGCGCTTGTCGGGGGCCAGGAAATAGGCCTTGTCGTAATAGATCGGGTCGACTTCCTTCTCGGGAATGAAGGCGACGATCTCGATGACATGGCTTGTGCCTTCTTCGAGCGCCTTCAGCTCTTCGGGCTTGAAAAGGACGTACTGGTCCTTCTCGAACTCGTAGCCCTTGACCATTTCCGAACGCTGCACGACCGTTTTCATGTCCTTTTCGGCCACGTATTGCTGCTTCACACGCCCGCCCTCAGGCGTCAACATGTTGAAGCGGATGGCCTCCGAGGACTCGGTCGCAGAGTAGAGCTTCACCGGGATCGAGACCAGGCCGAAGCTGAGCGACAGTGATGCGATGGAACGAGCGGCCATGGTTTCCTCGTGTCGGCGGCGCAATCCGGCCGCTGGAAAGGGGAACTTGCCATGTTTTTCCTCTCCGCGCTAGAGGCGGAATTCGTCCACTTTCCACGCCCTGAAACGTCGCATAGCATGCGGCAGATGGAGCCCCGGCAAATCGAACAGATGGTCCCAACCGCACTCGTAGTCGGGTTCCCATGAGCGCAACCGAGACCATTCCCTTCGTCTATGCGCCGGAGGACTTCGAAGTCAACGACGTGAGGATCCTGCGTTCCGTGCGCACCCCTGGCGTCGAGGGGACGGCAGTTTTCGGGAAAACGACCGACGGTTGGACCAGGGTTGTCGTCACGATTTCTGGCGAGCCCGAGCCAATGCGAATCGCGCGCGCCGGCCTACCGATGGAGGCCCAGGACCTCGGCTGCGATAGGCGAAAGGCGATCAAGCCGCGCTCGAAGAAGTGACTGGACTGGCCATGGATCGCGCATACCGCCTGATGTCGGTGCTCAGCTGGGGCGCAGCCGCCGGCGAGCCATCTCCGCACTCGTCACCTTCTTCCGCCGCCGGAGCCACCCGCCTCCGAGGGCGGCGATTCCCAGCATCAGACCTCCGCCTACCCATCCCAGGTGCCTCGTACCGAACGGCAACGGGGCGCCAGAGGGATCGGCTGGGGCCGGTGCAGACGTAGTCCCGCCGGCGCTCGCCCCTTCCGCGGCAACGGGTCCGCTGGGGGGCGCGCTCCCACCGGTAATTGGCGCCGGCGGCGGCGCAACTTCCGATGGGGTGCTCGCCTCGGATCCAACAAGGGGCGCGACGCTCAGGTTCTGCAGTTGATGGGAGACTTGCCGGCGAGGCCTGGTCGGCGTGGACGGCTCCCTTTGCTGCGCCACGGCCGCGGGCAGCTGCGGCAGCGCGGCTACTGCAGGCAAGTCGACCATCTCGGGAGCTCCGGCACTCTCGCTGCCTGAAGCAGCCTTCGGGCGGCCCAACGCGGTGAAGTGTTGCCATGACGCGGAGATCACGGCCGCGCGGCATTCTGGGCCAGCCGGCAGACCCTGCAAGCGCGTCTCGAACCCGTTGATCGATGCCTGCCCGTAGCCCAGGCTCTTGATCACCAGCTCTGCGTCGTTCAAGCGGCTCCGAGAGGTGGGCGAGAGTTGAGCCAGGGCAGCATCTGCAGGCCGGGCGCTCCCGCCGCAAAGCTCGGCAGCTACGTCACGCAACAGAATCGAGGCGGATGCTTCAAGCTGGGCTCGATTCACGGCTTGCGACCACGAGGGCGCAGATAAGGTAGCGAGGAGGAACAAAAAACAAACGGGGCGAGGCGCGGACATCGAACGCATCTTCGCCGCAGGCACCCACCTTGCACCACGAGAGTTACTCGCCGACACGCCGTGCAGGAAGGGCGCCGGCCGGCGAGCGGCCATGCAGCGGTTGTCAGGGCGAGGGTCGCGCCGGGCCGAGTCCCACGCGCGCAAGCAACTCGCCGGTCATCTCTCCAGCTTGCTCGACCTGCCGCACCCGGTCATTGATGACGCTCAGCAGCTCGTGCTCGCCGCAAACCAGGGTGTCGCCCGAACCCGGAGTTCCATCGGTCATTTCGCCAGGGAAAGAGAGGTTCCAATACGGCCAGCCCACAGGAAGCACCTCGATGCTGTACGCGTCGGCCAGCGCGAACGCCGGCCCGGCGACCGATTCGAGGAACGCATGGTCTGGAGAGGCAAGGGGGACCGCGCGGTGTGGCATCACCGTGAACGCGAACCTCACGGGAGCATCCATGTCGAGAGTCCCTGTTCGAACGAGAGCACCCAGGTCCGTTGGGGCGCTGCTCGACCAGGCCGCCGCCTGGCTTCCTAGGAGAGCGAAGGCGTCGCCGGATTCACAGATCGCCAGAAGCCTCTCCGCACGTCCAGGGGACAGCGCGTATGCGCGAAGCAGCTGGCCCATCACCGGACGCCGATGCGCGTCGGCATACAGCCGGAGCGGCGCGTAGCCAAACCGGTGGAGCGCGGCGTGACAGGAATCTTCGGGCGCGACGTCGCCAGGAAGCCCGGCCAGGGCCTTCAAGTCGCCGATGGACTGCTGCAGCATACGAGTGACGGCCGGAAGGGGCTGTCCCGTGATCGCCGCGATCGCAGCGGGAATCGGTTGGACCGGCCCAGCCCGGTCCCGAATGATCGGGAAGAGGGTTCGTGTCGAGGTAGCGGTCATGCTCCTACCTTACTCTTCAGATCCAAGGCGGCGACCAGGTGAGCACGCTTGCCATCCCAGGCCGACGGGTTCACAAGGACCTTGGACGGACGATAGTTCGTGGCGCGCGCGCCTTCCGGTTTGATGTCCAGCATCCAGGCTTCGAGCACCTCATCGATCGAGCGCTCGACATCGACTCTCTTCGTCTTGCCATCCTCCTGGCGTACGAAAGATTGCGCGATGCTGAGGCTATCGCAATGCAACCAGTCGGCATCGAAGGCGATGATGCTGGAAAGAGTCTTCCCATCAACCGCTTCGAGGTCCGGATCAAAGGGCGAGGCAAGGGTTTGCTGAGCCCGCTCCTTCCATTTGAAGATCGAAACATAGGTCTGCTCAGCCTTCGTGCGCTGGCCCAGGTCACCAAAGTGCTGGAGCCACTTGCAAGCGAGCGCCCGAACGGTCACTACCCGAATCCCGTCAATCGGTCGTTCCGCCGAGCCACTGACCGCGCGGCCGTAGGTTGCGAAGGCGGCGATCGGCACGCTAATCTTGACCGAGGGAACGGTCTTTGAGGTCGAGTTCCAAAGCCGCCCTTTGAACTCTCGGAAGAGTTCGCTGAAGGTGTCGGTATCGAGGCCGGCCTCTGCGCCCTTGAACATGCTGCGCATGGTCGGAACGCCGCGCTCGACCATGTTCACGACCGACAGCAGGTAGTCGGCCTTGAACGGTTCTGGGTAGGCGTTGATCCAGGCATCCAGCCCCGGCCAGCGCTTGATATCGACTTCCTTCGCGTCGGCCTTGTCGGTGAGCCAGACGAGCTTTCGGGAGGTCTCGTTCAGCTTCGGCTTCATCGAAATGCTGAGCCGCTGGACCCAGCGCCATTCCATGATGTCGACGTTGCGCTCCGCCGGCGGCACCTCGACGTATAGCGCGATGCGATTCTTTCCCGTCAGGACGGCTCGGAGAGGCCGCAATTTGTGCTCAACAACATACGCCTCCACCATGTCCACGAAATCCGTCTCGGTGCGCTTCAGCGAATGCGCGAGGCTCAGGATCGAGTCGAAGGCCTTCTTGTCCTCGAGGTTCGGCAAGGCCTTGCCGCGGTTGGCGCAGCGCCACGAGCGCACAGCGTCTCCGACCAGTTCAGCGGCGCCGTCTGCTTGCGCCAGGCCGGCATCGGTCACCGCGGCCTTCATCCAGGCTCGCGCAGCGGCTTCCGTCGTCTCCTCGGCGCGGATCGCAGCCACGGCACGCTTGAAAAGGCGAAGGAAGGCCACGCCCTGAACACGCGACGCGCGGTTGTGGATGTACCACTCCAGGTCGTCGGCTGACACGGCGTCCAGGCACAGGAACCCAAAGCTCGAATCAGCGGCCAAGAGGTTCACCCGTGCGTTGAACAATGGGCGCTTCACCTCGCGCCAAGTTTTCCGCTTGACCTCGACTTCGATGCAGAGGTCTTGGCCATCCTTGAAGACGATCTTCGTCTCGGAATCGGTGAGCGGATCCGCGATGGACTCCTCCCAATCCCGTGAGGATCCGTAGTGGAGCTTCATGCAAGAGGGGGCGGTCTTGGAGGTGAGCAGGTTCGGGTAGAACGTCAGCACACGCGAACCGCTCTGCAGATAGTCGTTGCGCGCCTTGAGCCATTCACGGAACGAAGGGCGCGATTCACCGATCAGCGTCCCCACTTCGTCGTCGCCAACGAAGCGCATCCACCGTTGCTGAAATCCCAGCGAGATGAAGCCTAGGCCCTGCGCTTCGGTGTACCACTCACCGAAGAGCTTGAGCCGATGGTCGAGGCCGCACAGGAGGATCAGGATGCGCTTGTAGGCCAAGGCTTCGGCATCGGCCTTTGCCATCCGACGAGTGAACTCGATGTTGTTGAAAGAGATCTTCTCGCCGTCGACGCCGGTGAAGAGCTCTTCGTTTTCCTGCCGAGACGGAAACAGCCTGGCGACCATCTCGTGAGTCGGCTCGCCGCTGTACACGCGGTGGATGTTCTCGCCGTTGCGCACCAGCAGGAACACGGCCTTGTTCTCGCGGTTGCGCCGCATCCACTCCTGCGGATCGACGTTCTCGTAGTCGACGCTTTGCCGACGCATGGCCACTGCAACCACGCAGCGCGGTGTCGGGCAGATCTGCTGCAGCAGCGCGGACGAGTTCGCGATGTGCTGGTCGAACAGATCGACCTTGGAGTAGTCGAAGTCGGTATCGAGGTCGGCCCAGACTGCCAGCTCTTCCTCGATGAAGAGCTTGCGCTGCATGAGTGTCAGCGGCTCGTTGGCTGAAGCCGGCGCGCCCTCCTTGATCGTCACGACCTCGACGTCCTTGCCTGTGTACAGGTCGAGCGAGGCGAGGCCCTTCATCAGCTCGTTCGTGAACTTTCGGACGTGCGACGTCTGTGCAAGCGCGACTGCGGCCTTCTCCTTAAAGAACGGCGTCATGGCGCGAACCTTCGTCGCAATGGCATCGGTGCGGGTGGTGAGCCACCGCACCTTCGACTCGGCGATGACCGCTTCTCTTTCGACTGTGACGCGCAGCGCGGCGACATCCGCCTGCGTCAAACGGTTCTCGGCAATGAAGCCAAGGTCCGTGCGCACGCGGCCGCCCTGAACCATCAGCATCGAGCCGGCAGTAGGCTCGTCCAGTGGGAGCGGCGCCTCGCCGTTCGCCCGCGCAGCATCCGCATCATCCTTGCCCGACTCTTCCCGCTTTGCCGTCCATGCATCGAGATCCTTCTGGATTGCCGGTGCGATCAGCGCTGGGTTCACCTGCCCCGCCAAGAGTTCAGCGTTGGCCTCGGCAATTTCCATCTGCAGCTGACGCAACTCGCGATCGCGCACCTCTGCACCGTCAGGCGCGAACTCCCATTCGTCAAGGAACTCGCTCACGAGGATCTCGAACCGCCCGTCGCCGCCCGCAAGAGGATGCGTGGCCAGGTGCACGGTATGGGGCTTGCCGTCGAAAACGACCACGTCCAGCAGGAGCAGCACTACGCCGGCGGAGTGGTTCCGAGTCGCTTCACCCTTTCGGCGCCAGTAGTGCCCGGGCTCGAGGGTCTGGAAGCGATCGATGAGACGGATGTCGGGATCGTTGGCGTTCGCTTCGTCGTTGGTAAAGGGGATCGTGGCCAGCTCGTTCATGCGAACCAGCTTATGGATTCAAGCCTCCCTCGCGCAAGGTCAGCGAAAAATAATCTCCGCAGGGGAGAAGCGCCAGTCCCACGACCTCGACAGAAAGCTGTATGACGTGGGAGACTAAGGTAACGGAAGGGGAAATCAGATGTGCGATCCGGTCCCTAAGAACCCGCCTGACCAGGACGAAACCTGGGTCCAGGACAAGCGCAAAGCGGACTACGGCGCTGAGCTCGCCCGCGCAGCTGCACAGAGCGCGGCGGACACCGCCGCCCGGGAGAAGAGCCTCGAGAGGCTCTACGACTACACCAAGTTCCACATTCAGGCATACCTCACCCTCGCCACGGTCTACGTTGGCGTGGCCAACTTGAAGGCAGGCAAGGATCAGCTGCTGATCCCCATGAGCCCTTGGTTCGTGCTGCTGGCAGTCATTGCCTTTGCCGTCGCTGGGTTTGCCGGAGGGGTGATAGTGAGCAGCATCACTCAGTACATAGGCCCTTCCAACCGTAGCAGCGAGACGTTCCTGACCGAACCGATCGGACCAATGTGGAAGAGGGGCTGGCCGGCGTTGAAGTGGACCTACTTGGAGCACGGAGCCTTCTGGGTCGGGCTGGCGCTGGCTGCACTTTCGATAATATCGGGTCGAGTTTGCAGCTACGAATCGTCAACATGCTCGTACTTTGGACTGCCGGTGCCTCAGTCGGACTCGCCCGCAGGAAATCAAACCGGCGTGATGCCGCCCAGCGTGATCGGCAATCCAGGTGCCAAATCCCCACCGTGACCCGATGCGCCGACCGCCTGGCGCTCGCGGCTGAGGGCTTCACCCGGTCATGCGTTCGCAGCTTTCCTGGCCATCGCCAGGCTCGAAAGGCTCCGAAGCACCTTCGTCGCGTGGGGTCGGTACTGCTGCATTGGCCGACGCGGCGAGTCCAGCGGCACGTCTGGCGCGGTCGATCAGCAAGGCCCGGGCCGCTTCCGTCGAAGGTTGCCAATCGCGAATGATCTGCTCCCACTGCGAAATGTCCCGCTCTAAGGCGCGAATCTCGCTTTCGATCCCGCCAACATGTGCGGCGTACGCTTTGCGCCACGCTGGCATTTCAGGGGTGATCTCCTTCATGGTCTTGACGCCGCGCTCAAGGACCATGACCGGGAGCTTGGTCAGGTGAGGACATCGCTCGAGAGCCGCCTGGGCCCGATCGAGCTGTGACGCTCTGAGCTTGAGCATGAAGCGCGGGCCGTCGTCCGTGGTCTCCAGCGGCATGAACCGCACACCGGGACAACTCGCCGTCTGCCAGCCGTGGCCCGGGCGTTCGTAGCCATGGTGAGCCATGGTCCCGGTAGGCGTGCCTCCCAAGACCGCGATCGCGCGAGTGCAGCAGCCGCAGGTCATGCGTAGCTGGTCGGGGTTCGATGGCGGCTGCGGCGCCGTAGGTTCACGCCCCTTGATCACTTTGTCCTTCAGCCCACTCACCGCCTTGGCCAGAGGAAGCAATTCCTGGAGGAGGGCGCGCATTGCTTCGACCGCGGGCCCCTCGACCCCTGTAGCTGCAACGCGCTTCGCTGCGGCGTGGACGTCGTGTAGCCCGTAGACGCTCACCATGTAGTACAGATCCAGGAGCGCTTCAGTCATGCTGCCGTCGCGCCACACTTCCCCTGAGAAATGTCTATCGTTGATGTACCGACGCCAGGCTTCCTGCACCGCGCCGGAGAGCGTCGCTTTGGCCTCCTGGAGGGTGACGTTGCGGATCTCGCCAGTGGCCACCGCTTCAGCAATCGTCATCAGGGCCGCGTCCAGTCTGGCGGGCCGACGTGCGCCAGTGCGGAGTAGGGGAAAGTCATTCAAATCCATGCCGGAATTGAATCACCGCCTGCAATTTTTCTGACGAATGTTTCTGGCGGGGGAAGCCTTTCGGAGGCATAGTGAGCATGGGTCACCGGCGCAGCTGGACCTAAGAAGCCCAGGTGGTCATCTCGTCAATCCACGTTCTCCATGGTCCCTAGGGTACTGACGACGCCGAGAATTCGCGCACCACCGACCGGAGGGTTCCATGGGTCTGACCTGCCACTTCAACGCTTCCGACCAATGAGCGCGCATAAGCATCACGCCGCGCCGCTAGCCATCGGACAAACCACGAGCGTGTGGGTGCCGAGCGCCTCTCGGTATGTCTCGACCGGCGTGGTCCTCAAGCGCGGCGCGAAGTACATGATCACCGCGGATAAGAGCCACTGGCAGGACTGGAAGCTCGACTCTGATGCTGATGGCCGCGACAAGCCCACCTTCGCGCAGTCCGCGGTTCAATGGGCCTTGCGTTGCAAGTCAGGACGGTGGTTCCAGTTGATCGGCGCCGTCGGACGCAACAACGAGCACTGCTTCCCGGTTGGAAAGCACATTCAGTGGACCTATGAAGGACAGGGCAGCAGCTTCGATGAAGTGCTGCACCTCTTCGCCAACGATGCCTGGTTTGCGTACTGGAACAATCACGGCGAGATCAACGTCACCATCACGCGCGTCGCGTAGACGAAACACAAATTGTGCAGGGCATCGTTCGCAACGTTTGAGCATCGACTTTGCTTCCTGGAGAACGCCGTAGCGGATGTCGCCCGTCTCCACGCGCCTGGAGATCGCCGAGTGGAATTGCACGTACCAAGTCCTGGGCCGGGTGAAGCGCGCGATCTCGTCTCAGACCGGTGCCGAGCGTCGCCCGTCCCTCGCGCCGACGCAGGCCACCCGCACCTCCATCCCGGTCGGCCACACTGGTCATCCGAGACGCTCAACTGCCAGACAGAGCGATGAAGCCGGAGGTCGTGTTCTGCTCGAACCAGGCGACGTGCATTTTGTAGAACGCTGCGCCAATCTTTTCTGGCGATGCGAAGGACTGTTGATGTTCAACGACATGTGCCACGTCCTTCCAGACGTCAGGCGATGCTTTTCGTGGAGCTTCAAGATTGATGAGTTTTCCACTGTCGAGAACAGCCTCAGCTGCGCCTCCGCGTTCGAACAGGATGATCGTGGAAAGGCCCGACCAGGCGGAGAAGACAAGGAACCTTGCTGGTAACTGTTCTCCATGTGGGCCAACGATCTCGAACGAGAACTCGAGATCTCCACCATAGGAGAGAGCTTCGTATGCCGGGACGATGTCCTTCGGATGCTTCGCAATGAGGAGGTACCCTCCGCCCATCATCCACTCGCCGAAATGATCGTGGTACTCAAGGTTCAACATTACCCTGAGGCGCGTGAAGTCGTCGCTGTAGAGGTGGGAGCGCTCTTGGACCCAAAAGTCGAAGTCGGCAGCTTTGATCCCGAGTTCCTTTAGTGCAGCACCTCGCCCGTTTGGCCACATCGCCAGGACGTGTTTGATGCCGTCGACGTGAGCCGGATCGTCGTCAACGTCAACCTTCAGCGATGGGTCTGGACGCGCTCTTGGGTGCTCTACGAGCGGCGTGGCGCTCCAATCATCAGGAATTGGTGCGCCTTTGACAAAGCGCTTTTCCCGCGAATCCCACATGTCGAAGTTGTGGCGTCCCATGGACGTCTGGTGATGGATAGGCGCGCAGAACCGGTCGTGGTCGAGAAGTGCCTCGTTCGCATTTTCGAAGGACAGAGGCCTCGGCCTATAGCTGCTTTGCCGCCAATGAACGGCGAAGCGCAGGTCTTGCGAGGCGCGTTCGAAAGCGTTGATGCTCTTGATCGATGACGGTGGGATCACGCTGACGCCTTGAGCCCTGATCCAAGCAACAAACCCAAGATCGGCACGCAGGATCTGCTGCTTCGCCTCGAGAGTCATCGGCATCCCGAGCTGAACTTCCGATTGCCATGCGGCCGCGAGGAAGTGGCTGATGGCGAGAGGCGCACGGGCGTCTACGACCATCCGGAAGCACCGCTTGAACGCGGGCGCTATGACGTTGTAAACAAGTAGAGGACTCAGCCCGAGCTCATCCCTGCCAGTCTCGCGCGGATCGAAGCTAATGACGCGGTCATCTGAATTGACGCCTATCTCCTTCGTGAAAGCTACAGTCAGGAACTGGGTTTCTGCGTCGTATATCTTCGCCATCACGTCCTCCAACCAAGGCTCGCCCACCCAGCATCGTGGGCACTTTCAACGCAGATGTCGAGCCGAACGGCTACCGGCCAGGGGCGCCGACGGCGTGTCTGGCACGCCGCGGCCAGGCTCGGCTTTCCCTGCATTCTCAAATGATTCACCACCGGTCTACCAGACTTTCTGCGTATGGCTCTCCAGCCATTCGGCATGTGCCGACTCGAACTCAGATCCAACTCTTCCTGGAATATCGAAATCGAGTTGGCGATCGACGATCTTTCGTATTGACGCCCAAACTTCGGGCGGCGCGCGGTCAGGTTCCTGAAGATCGAAACGCCCTCTCTCATCGAGCAGTTTCTCCACTGGCGTCCCCCTCGCGAAAAGCACGATCGTCGTGGGTCCTCTCCACGGGGCGAACAGCAAAACCCGCGATGCAAGCCGCTCGCCTGAAGTTCCGACAACTTCAAACGCAAACCGAAGATTTCCTCCATGGGAAAGAACGTCATACGCGGAGACGGTACGCGCATGTGAGGTGGCGACGAGCAGATAGCCACCTCCCATCTCCCACACGTCATCGTCAACATAGGCGGCGTCGCTGAACTCGAGGTCAAGCATCTCCACCAGTCTCGCGAAACTTTCTGGATGGAGGTGACATCTCCCTTGGATCCACAAGTCGAAATCCTGCGCCCTGATGTTGAGGTCTTTCAGCACCACGGTTCGCCCTTTGGGCCACAAGGACAACACATCGTTGATGCCGGGAACGGAATTCCGTCGCTCGTAGCGTCGGACCTTCAGTTCAGGGTCGAGCTTGGTCCTTGGATGCTCCACGATCGCAGCTGCATTCCAGTCGTTGGCGATCGACGCTCTGGTGGAAAAACTCTTCTCGCGAGCGTCCCACGACTTGTAGTTGTACTGATACATGGACTTTCGAGCTCCGCCAACGAAGGCAGAGAACGCATCATGGTCGAGGAGCGAGGCGTTTGCCGCGTCGAGAGCAACCGGCTTAGCGGTGTAGCGATGGGAGTTCCACTGAATCGAAGCTTGCAGCTTCTGTGAAGCTCGTTCAAAAGCGTTAGCGCAGTTGATTGATGCGGCTGGAACGACCGCAATGCCTAGGGACTCGATCCAACTCACGAAGCCCAGGTCGTTGGCAAGCAACGACGCCTTCGCTTGCACGGACATCGGCATGCCCAGATTAACCTCTTTGGACCACGCGTTCTCGAGGAACTGAGAGATGGGGATAGGCCGCCGAGCATCGACAAGCATTCGGACGTATCTGCTGAATGCGGGTGCGACCACTGAGTAGATCAGTATTGGCTGCAGACCCAACTCGGCTCTGGTTGCATTGAGAGCATCGAACTGAGCAACAAGGCCTTTCTGATCGAGGCCAATATCCTTTGCAACCGCTATGGTTAGGAACTGGGTCTCAGCGTCGTGGATCTTCGCACTCATAGCTGCCTCATTGCGGCCTTGCGCCTTGGCCAGGCGTTTATGCCAGGACGATCCCCAGGTCGAGCAGGTTCTCTTCCCTCACGAAAGGCATGCGCAAACCAGACCCGACCTCGACATACCGCATGTACCGGCTCGCATCCTGCGCAATGATCAGCCCCTCATCTAACGCGTTCACTGCGATAGAAATCATGCAGTTCTTCTCGCCAAACGCTGGATCACCGAATTGAACGCCGTCCTTGTACTGCTGAACCAGTTCGTCGGGCGTGGCTCCATCCCATAGAGAAGCCAGGTACAGCTCGCGGCCTGGGAGTTGCGCGAAGATCATGGTGTAGATGCTGCCCTCGTTCTCGATGAAGTAGGCCTTCCGACAGAGCAAGAAAAATCCATCAGGATGATTCCGCTGGGCCTGCTCCGCAATAGAGCGCAGCATCTCGATGCCACCGTCTTGCGGGATGCACGGATCGTGGACAACAAGCAAGGGGAACTTGGATTTGCTTTCGAGTTCGACGAGGAGGCGATCCACACGGCGAGTGCGGCCGCGCGCCCGACGCGCAAAGGGCGCCTCATAGCGCTCGACCCTGATCTCTTCATCGATTGTCCAACCGAGGGCAGTCAGGACGATTCGCCAGTTCGCGCCCGGAGAATCACCCGGGTTCTCAGCGATCGCCTCCAGGCGGTTGCGGAGGCCCACGCGCAGGTAGTCCTTGCCGATCGGATGCCCCAGTCGAGCAAGTTCCTGCACCACCGAAATGCCTCGGTCCAGGCTTGCGCCACTGTAGGTCCGGTCGATATCCATGCCGGCGAGATTCAGACGGCAATTCGTGATCACCTCCTCAAGCTCGGCGTCCGACTCCATGTCGACGCGCGGGCGCCGCTCTTCGAAGTGATCGATCGCAGTCACAAACCAACGGGCAGCCCGATCTCCGTACTCGGCCTCCCGTCCCGCGCTGGTGAGCCATAGACAAACGTTCCCGGCGTTGGCCATTCCCTTGATCAAGCCCATCTTGGCGGCCTTCTCATAGATTTCCACAGCACCTGGCCAATCCTTCTCGCCGGTGATCAACCCGTCTCGAACGATGGGGCAGAAATTCACGTGAGCAGCAGCTTGGGTGCGCGGCTCGTCGCCGAATGCCATCGCGATCTGGTAGTACCGGGCCGCGACCTCGTAGTCGGAAACCTTCCGAGCCGACTCCATCACCTTGTTGGCTGCGTTGTATGCAAATTCATGGAAGCCGCGATCCGTTGCCTTGCGCAGCAGCCGACCGACGGCAGCCGTGAACCGGTTCGCCAGCACCGCCTTGCTATCGACGTACGCGACCATCGCGCTGAGGAGCGTGCGCTCCAGTGGCGATTTGTCCAACGCGTCGGAGGCCAGCCTTGCTGCATCGTCAAACCGGCCCTCGTCGACGGCATCAAAGACATCGAGCAGCGCTCGGGAGGCCCCGGCAGACATTTTTGGCCTGGCAACGATGATGGGGGGGGATGGGTGGAGTGCGCTTGGTCAATGCGGGGTCCTGATGATTGGAATGATGGACTTCAAAAGATAGCGCGAAGCCGCGTGGCCAGCGACTCAACTGGCGCAGGTCGAATTGCAGCTTGTGGCGACGGCAGCTGCCCCGCAGGAGCGGGTTGCGCGCACTTCTCGGCCCATGCCAGCCTTTTCTCCAGGCTGCTCCCTCGTCTGCGCCGCCATTGCGATCCTGGCGAGGCGTCATCAAGCGCGGCCCCATCTGCGTCGATCGCCACCAGATCCTCGACGCGACGGAGGACCTCAGCCTGTCTGGACAAGCGCTCGTTTTCGCTCGGGTCTAAGGACATTCGATGTGTCGCAATGGAAGGTGTTGCCGACACTCTACTATTTTCACTTTCTGAGGAACAGCAGTCCCATTGCCGCCGAAGTGGAGGCCCGGGATCTGGCGCTGGGGCAGACGGAGCAGCAGCAGGCTGGGTCGCGCCGGAGCGGACCGTCGGGCAGCGCGAACTCGCGCTCCGACGGGCGATTTCCGCGTCTCGCGCCTCCGCGCCTCCATCTCCCATGCGATCCAAATCGTGCCTTGCGCGAGCGCCACCGGGGGCGGCAGCGCCGCTTCCGTCGCTACCTTGAATGGCCCAGTCAAGTCAAGCGGGGGACATCTGGAATGGGATGTGGGAATTCGCCCGACTGGAAAACCCCGCTCCACCTGGTCGCGAGGGGCTGGCCCGTCAGGCTATCGATGACTTGTAGGGTTCCCTGGTCGAAACCAACTCGATCAATCAGCCCCAGGGAAAGTAGAAAGTCCGCCAGCTCGCTGGCCTCGATGGGACCGTCGGACAAGATGGTCCGGTAGAGCTGCCCTACCTCATTGAGCACGGCGGTGCCGCGCGTTGGCCCCGGGAAGGGGTTCTCGCTCTGCGCGCGCACGAAGGCTTCGATCTTGGGATCGACAGCGAGGCAAACAACTCCAGCAGACAGGATGCTTCTCATAGCGATTGCGGCTCAGGAAAAGTGACAGCCGAATATCCCTACCGGGGCCTGTCGCTCCGCGTGTTGGCGAGTGAGGCGCCGGATCACTGACTCGTCGGTGAGTTTTCCTCGCAGCCATCGCCCGCGTCGTCACGGAACTCGGCCCACTTCGCAAAAACCTCGACCGTACTCGTCCCACTTCCTGGTCTTCGACCCGGCGCCGACCAAGCGACGCGGGTGACGGCCCCATACGTGGGGTAGATCGTCTCGACTACTCGCAGACCTTGGTCCTTTCCCGATGTGCGGCGATACCTGCCGCCGGGATGGATCTCGGCGATCTTCATCCGGCTGCTCCTGGCAGTGTTCCAACGTCGCTGGCGGCGATGTACTCATCGATGCCTTGGGGCAGGATGCCCTCGTTGAGCTCGATCACGGCGCGAAGGAGGGATTCACGAATGGCCGATCGCGGCACGCGGTCGACGGAACGGTCGACGGCCTCTTGAATGTGCTGTAGGGCGTCCACGAACAGCCTATGCCGCCGCGTTGCTCCGGCTTTTCGAATGACAAACTCATCGATAACCGTATGGTTTCCTGTTCCCGCGCTCGGCGTACAGGGGCATTTCGACACCCGCGGTCCTTGATACAGCTGAGCGTGGACCCACTCGAAGGCATCGTCACCATACACGGCGACTTCGCCTCCCGCGGACTCGATGAGGTAGTCGGTGTGTCCAGCGAGTCCGCACGGAAGGTGCCGGGTGACGACGTGGATCCCGAAGCGGCGGGCCGCCTCAATGTGCCTCGCCAGCACTACGTCGATGCGATGTCGCGTGCTGCTGTTCGGCCTGGTGCGATCCCATCCGAGAACTGAACTGCTGGCGTCCTCAGTTTCGTTGAGTAGCTGTAGAACTTCGCTACGTGCGGCAATGAACAGATCGACAATTTTCATGGTGCTGGAGAGTACCCAAGTTCCGCTGCGACCTGATAGGCTTCGCCGCCATGGAAGCGGATGCGATGGAAAGAACATGGACAAACGAGCGGAGCTGATCGGCCTCGTCGTCACCGAGATCGACCGCATTTTCGGATCCGGCGGCTTCGACGGCGAGCCCGGGCAATATGAATGGTTGCTCTCGAACTACGGTGTGTCCGAGTTTGACGACGTCCAATGGCAGATGATTTGCGAGTGGGAGCGCGGCGAGTTTGGTGAAGGCATGGACTACACGGAAGAAGAACTCGCTGAACGTGAAGGGTTCCTCGCGGATGAACCCGCCGTCATCGCCTTCCTCGAGGAACTCTTGATTCGGTACCGCAGCGGCGCAACGTCCTTCCCTCGTCAAGGCACGACGTCATGACAAGGACTGCGAACACGTTCTTCAAGTCTTTCCGGAGTCTTAGCGCAAACTGGCATATTTGCTGTGCAGCAAATCTAATGCGATTCCTGACGCCGCGGCGGAGGGTTACAAAGAGCCCGACGTCGACCCCTTCTGGGCAGCGGTAGGAGCGCCTGCGTCCATCAGGCCGGCCGCCTTGCTCACGAGCGCGGTCTCAGCCCGGAAGTACCCCATGACGGTTGCGACGCTGTGATGGCCCGTCATGGCCATCGTCTCGCCCAGGGGCGCGTTCTGGCGGCCCGCCTCGGTCACGAAGCCCGATCGCAGCGAGTGCGCTGAGAACTCGCCCTCCACGCCGGCGAGCGCGCAGCGCTCCTTCACGATGAGCCGCACCGACTGATCGCTCAGGCCTTCGCCCATCTGCCCACCCTTGCGAATGCGTCGGAAGAGGGGGCCCGAGCTGATGCCGCTGGCCTTGAGCCAGTCATCCATGGCTTCCGCGGCCATGCCCACGATCGGCTTGGAATCCTCCGGCCGCTGTTTGCCGGCCTGGTTCGACTTCGAGTGGGAGAGCTGGTAGATGAAAGCGCCGCCGTCGGCGCGCCGCAGGTTCTCGAAGCTGGCGCCAGCGACCTCCGAGCGCCGGCGGCCGCCCGAGGACCACGCAAACAGGAGCAGGGCGCGGTCGCGCCGACCCTTCAGGGAATCGTCGCAGGTGTCCAGCACTGCCTGGAGAGGCTCCTTGGTGAGCGCGCGCTGTTTGTGGGGCAGGGCCTCACCGCCGCGCTTCGCGTAGGCACGACGAGTCTTGGCGAGCAACTCGCGCACGACCGCGTCGGCGCAGGGATTGGGCTCCTTGGCGATCTGGTGCGCCTTGGACAGCACCGAGATGCGGTGCAGCAAGGTGTTCAGCGCCAGTGCGCCGGCCTTGCCGCGGTAGCCGTTCTCCACCAGGGCGTCCTCGATCTCCTTGGGCAGCTGCGTCGTCAGGCCCGATCGTGTGGATCGCTCGGCGTGGTCGACGATGAACTGGATCACCACCGGCACGGCCACGGGCAGCTGCATCTGCTGGCCGTAGCGCGCGCCGAACCAGGCGGCCCAGTAGCGCATCGCCGCGCGGTATGAGTTCCGTGTGTTTTCCGACTCGCCTTCGCGTAGCAGATCGCTCGCGGCTTCCTCGGCCATGTCGGAGAGCTGGCCAGGATCGAGCAGCGCGTGATTTCGCTGAAGCGGCTGCAGGGCTTTGGAGGACACGTCGTTCATTGGGAGCTCGAGCATTTTTAAGCCTTTGGCGTTGTGCAGCAACAGCTTGAAATCAGTCCGATCTGAATTAGACTAACGTATGATGTCTTATGTTGACGTACTATATCATATGTGTACAATATATTACTATCGATAAGCTTCCATTATCGATAGTAAAAATGAGGAGGGCGCCGATGTTCCCCGAATTCGCGTCCGCGGTGGTATTCCTTGTGCCCAACGGCCCCCGGATGGAGTGAGTCCCCATGAGTGATCAAGTTGAGTTCGCGCCTCGCGTGCGCGGCATCCAGGAGCGCCAGGTCTGGGAAGCAGCCGACGCGCTGCTACAGGAAGGCCTGAGGCCGACCATTGACCGCGTGCGTCACAAGTTAGGTACCGGGTCGCCCAATACCGTCGCCCCGATGCTGGAGCGCTGGTTCGGCACGCTCGGCAAGCGTCTCGACGGCCGCGCACTTGTCACGCCGCCACCTGGTGAAGAGGTCTCGAAGCTGCCTCTCAACGTTCTCCAGCTTGCTGAGCAGCTGTGGGACCTTTCCCGGCGCGAGGCTGATCAAGTCCAAATCCAGAAGACCGAGGCGACCAGGCGCGAGCTTGAGCTGGAGCGAAACGCGCTCGTTCAAAGAGAAACGGAGCTGCAGCAGCGCGAGACCTTCTTCGAACAGGCCCGCGTGAAGGTCGAGGAAGCCCTCGCCGCATCCAAACTGCAGTTCGACGCAATGCAGGCGCAAATGCAATCGCAACTGCAGGAGTCCGCTCGCATGCTCAGCAATTCGCAAGCGGAGGAACGCCGCCTGCGCAAAGCGCTCGACGAAGCGGTTGCCAGCAAGGAAGCGCTACGCGAGAAGGCTGAGATGGAGCTCGGTGCCAAGCAGCGCGCCGCGGACGAAGCGGCGGAGCGCTACCTTGCACATGAGCGGCGCCTCCACTCAGAGGTCGACCGCGAGCGCATGGCCACGCGCCAGGCGAAAGCCGATCTCGAAAAAGAGCAGAAGGCGCGCGCTGTCGACGCAGAAGCTTCTCGCAGCGCCCTGGCATCGGCAAAGCAAGCCTTGCAGGAAGAGAAGACAGCTCACCGCGATGCAGCTGCCGTCTGGTCGCGCCAGCACCAGGAGGTCCAGGTCGAACTTGCGACTCTTCGAGAGCGGGCCGCCGGCGCCGAACTGCGGGCCACCGATCTCGCATCGCAGCTACAGCACCAGCTGGAACAATCCAAGCGCGAGATCGCGCAGCTCCGTGAGAGCCATGCGGCGACGGCGGCCGCGCTGCGCCAGCTTGAGGCCCGCGGAAAGGGCGAGGAAGCCCCACAACCGGTTCGTTTCAGGAAATCGTCCAAGTGAGCGCCCTCGCAGCGGCTCCTTCCGGCGGCGCCGCAAAGGCACGACACGCGCGCGTCCTCCCGAGCTTCATGCGTCCTTTCGTGGGTCGGGCGATGGAGACGCAGGTCGGCGTCGTCAAAGCACGCGAGCTTTGGGCATGGGACCGATCGGACCTGCCTGGGCCCGCTCTCGCATCGGAAATTCGCGCGATCGTCGTAAAGCGCCGGCGTCCAACCTTCGACGAACTCTGGCGCACCCCAATTCAGGTGCGCTTGCCTGAGGACTGGCGGCGCGCCCTACCGGATTCCGAGCGGCTGCGACTTGCCCGACTCGTCGAGACGGCGGATGCAGTCGCAAGCTTTCCCGCCATGACGCTCCGGGACCTAAAGGACGGGCTGGCCCTTTCCGTCGCCGATACCCTTGGGGTGCTAGCGAAGATCGAGGCCTTGTATTGGATCTCTGTACCCACGCAATCATCCACCTCCCCCGCTTCGCAAGGTCATGCTGATGTACCGGTCGGTCAGGAGTTCCTCGACCAAGTCCGTTCGTGCCTCTCTGCCACCTGGGTTGCAGAGCTGCAAAGCGATGACTTGCGGTTTCCCCACATTGAAGGCAGGCCCCTTCCGAGCTGGCTCGATCCGCAACTCGGTACCTCGCGCCTGACCAGCCTGGCACATGGTCTCTGCGAAAGGCTCATAGCAGCCCACCGGGCGACTTGGGCCGTCGAGCTCGCAGACGTCGCTCTTCATGCAATCGAGCGTGCAGATAAGCGCAGGCCTGGCTCCGAAGAGGCGAAGACCCGGTGGATCAACATCTTCTTGGCCAGGTATGGCAATGGGAACGGGCAGACGCTGCAGGAGGTCGGTGATGCCCACTCGCTCACTCGCGAAAGAGTCCGCCAGATCTGCGATGCAATCCTTTCGTCGATCACTGCACAGTCGGTCAAGATGCCTGCGCTAGAGCGCGTTCTGGCTGCCGCGGGCCGCATCATGCCGTTGTCAATGGAAGAAGCCAGCGCGCAGCTGCGACGCCTGCTCGGAGAGGGCCCCGGCCTTGGCGCTGCCATGCACTTTGCCGAAGCAGTCGGTGTCGCCAGCACGGTTCAACACGCGGAACTGAAGGCGAGAACGAACGAAGGCTACAAGCTGGTGCCGATGATCGAGTCGATTGCAGCGCCGAGCACGTGGATGACAGCCGCGCTTTCGTTCGCCCGGAAGGATTGCACATTCGTAGGATGCTCCAATTTCCTCAGGATCGCGGGCTACCTCGCACTGAATCAAGGGATTGCGCAGGATCTGGATACGCTTCGGACTTTGTTCGAAGGCGCACCTGGCTACCGCGTGCTGGACGCGGAGTCAGGATGGTTCACGCTTGCAGACAGCGAGACCAGTGCGGCCGCGACGCGCATGCGCAAGCTCATGAGCGTGGCCGGAGGAAGCGCAGAACTGGATACGGTTGCCGCCGCCCTCATGACAGACGATCGTTGGTTCTATCGCGAGGGCGGGAACGCGATGGCGGTGCCGCCGCTGCACGTCCTCTCCGAGCTCTTCGGCGGTTGGGAATGGTTGAATGCCAATGCGCACAACAAGTACGTTGCGAAGGCGCCAATCGACGCAGAGTCCGTCTTGTCCGCTACCGAACTTGGGGCCGTGAAGGTTATTGAGCGGCATGGCGGCGCGGCAACGCGGGCAGAGATCGCTTCCCACCTGATCGAAGCGCTCGGGTTCTCAAACGTCGCCGTGAGCGCCACTCTCGCGATGTCACCGGCCCTGGCGAAGCTTGAAAAGTCGATCTATTCCATCAGAGGCGTTCCAGTCCCTGCGAACGGGTTGACGCAAGCCAGAGGCAGACGGGCGAGAGAACGCGTTGGCTTAAGCGGATCCGATCGCCCGACTGACCAAAAGCTTGACGAAGCAGCCGAGCCAAGATCGACTCCCCGGATATCGTCCGAGTGAGCGGCCTCCCCCCTCCCCCACGCCAGCGAAGAGTTGCGAGATGGGTGGCGTTCGGCGGGCCGCATCGTAGACTCGCTCGATGGCCCTTCTCCATTTTTCGCAAACCGAGTTTGAGCGGGTACTCGCGGAGCACGTGCGTCCGTCGTCCCCCATCGAAAGCTTCGAGCACTTGTTCGATCGAGGTAAGCAGCTAAACCGGATCGAAGAAGCATTGACCTCACCTGGTCGCCACATCTTCATCTACGGCGACCGAGGCGCCGGCAAAACCTCCTTGGCGAAATCGGCGGCGTACAAGCACCATCCGTCTCAGGGCGAACCCGTATACACCGCGTGCGGACAGAAGACGTCGTTCTCCGCCATCGTGCGCGACATTGCGTCGCAGTTGGACCAACGCTCTTCGTACGTCGCCATCGACCGCACAATTGGCGGGGGTGTGAAGGCTGCGGCTGGAGGGATCGCCTTGGAAGGCAGCTACAGCCAGAAGGAGACCCAGCGCGACCTGGGTGGCATGGATCTGAACGCGGCCACAGCGGCGATCAAGGAGGCTGTCGACCGTCAGCCGACATCAGACCGAAAGGTCATCGTCATCGACGAGTTTGAGAACCTGCCGTCTGTCGAAGATCGACGGCTGTTTGCCGAACTGATCAAGCAGTTGAGTGACCGCGGTGTGCGTGTCTCCCTGATCATCTGCGGCATCGGCAAGAGCCTCGATGACCTGCTGCAGGGCCATGGCAGTGCCCACCGATACCTTGAGGAGGTGAACCTGCCGTCACCGCCGCTGACGTACTCCGGCAGGTGGGCCATCATCGATAGTGCCTGTCACGCCCTCGGCCTGACGATCGACGACGATTCAAGGCTGCGCATTGCTCAGGTCAGCGATGGTTTTCCCCATTACGTTCACCTGATAGCCCAGAAGTTGTTCTGGGCAGCTTTTCGACACCAAGGCGTCGTGCAGGATCTGAGGCCAGAAGACTACATGGAGGCCGTGCGCGAGGCACTGGGCAGCGTCGAGTCGCGTTTGCGAAATGCGTACGACGTGGCGACCAAGAAGGACCAGGACAGCTATCAGGAGGTGCTATGGGCCGTCGCCGATCACTTCGAACTTGAGCGCAACAACCGCCGCATCTACAACGAGTCCTACCAACGGGTGATGTCCGACCTTAGGCGGCCTCCGCTGAACTTCGACGACTTTCAGGTGCGGCTGACCAACTTAAAGAGCGCCCGCCATGGTGCCATCCTGTCGAGCAATCGGCGTGGCTGGATCCACTTCACGGAGAACTTGATCCGCGGTTATGTGCGCCTTGTCGCCGAATCGAAGGGTGTTCGACTTGCGCTTGAGCATGAGCCGGGTCCTGAACCGAAAAGGGTCACCGCGGCGGCTTCAAACCGCGGCATCGACCCTTCCTTTGAACGCCCGTCATACGGCAGGCCGCGCCCCTTCCCGGACGATCGGTAGCCCCGCCTGGTCTTGCCAAAAGCTGGATGCAGCGCGAGCGCACCACAGAGGTGACCTGGCTCGTTGGACGTCTCCCGCGCGATCCGCGATGATGTCGGACCCATCACCAAAAGGACCCGCCGTGAGGACTTGGGAATACCGCCTGGTCGTCGTCAACTTGTATGGTGAAGACGACCCGCCAATGGGGTTGCACAAGGTCTTCTACAACGACGACGGCTCGCTGCACACCCATTTCCCGCTCGTCACGGTCAGTGGAGAGGATGCAGCCGCGATCTTGGCAGAAGTGCAGAGCATGGTCGAAGCGTGCGGGAAGCCCGTGCTTGACGCCAATGATTTCCCGGAGCTGGAGCCGCTGCCGCCGCGGAGCGGGCCTATCACCTTCGCGTTGTCCACGCGACCCCGACCCAAAATTCCGCCCGAGCGCAAGACACCGGAGTTGCGCGTTGTCCCGAAGACCGGCAACGACGAAACTGAAGGAAAGTGACTCAGCGGCGATCAGGCGCGGCACGATCGGCGCCTATCGGGCGCAGCTCGAGCTTGAACAACCCTGCGCGAGAGCGCGCCGCCGGCGCGGAGCAGCGGGTGACCGATCTAGCCTCGCAACTGCAGCGCCAGCAGGATCAGGCTGATCGAGTGATTGCGCAGCTCAGAGAGAGCCAAGCTGCGAGGGCGGCCACGCGCGCAAGGAAATCGTCCAAGTGAGCGCGGCCTCCTCGGATTGGGTTTCGATGCCTCGTCACGCGCGATTCCTGGCGTTCCATCGCCGGATTAGTGAGTCGGGCGCGGTCAGTGTGCGTCGGCCACGGCGCGGGCCTGTGCCAGCCGATCGCGGATCTTTGCGATCTCGCGTTCGCACTCTGCGTTGATCGCCTTGTCGCGTTGAGCTTTCGCTTTAGCTTTGTCGCCGTGCCTCAGGCTGCGCAGGCAGATGTATCCGACGATGCTCCCGAAGAAGCAGCCGATCCAAAGCACCCACACCAAGTAAATAAGCAGGCCGTCATGGCGCCCCGCTGAAGCCATGGCGATCATCACAAAAAAGAAAATCGCGAATCCCGAGACCATCGCGATGACAGCATTCGAAAGCCTCGTTCGATCGCGCACGCGAACAGGCGCGGCCAGGTCCCGCACGCGCTTCGACTCAAGTTCGAGAATCTCGCGTTCCAAGCGCGGGATGGCCAATTCGGCCGCCGTTTTATCGGTGCCGCGCTGGACTCGCGAGATCGCGTCGCCCAGCTTCTTGAGTAGGACGATGCCGCCGCGCCGAACAACTTCTTGCGGCGTCCGGCAATAGCCGCACGTGAAGTGATCGACCTCCGGATCCACTTCCAGGTTTGCGCCGCATCCTGCACAGCGCAAAGCCATCACGCCATGGTGCTGGATTTCGACGGGGGGCGCGTCCTTGATGCGTTGTTCGTCCATTTCGATCCGTCTCCTGGTTGAAGAATCTCCTACTTCGCGGTTGCAAGGTGGATCGAGTACCGCATGCCGCCCAGGAAGATGCGCGGCTCGCCTCATCATCGCAGTGGACTTGCCGTGCGGAATACCCCCATCGTCTGGCCGCGTGACATTTGCCACGCGCTGGGCGACTGAATGCCCTGAAATCGGGCCCCTCCGCGCCTTCCCTCAAGAAAAGGAGCAGAAGGCACGCGCCGCGGATCTAGAAGCCCATTGTCTAGGCATGCCCCGTCCTGCTCCGCCCCCCCGCACAGAATCGATCGGTGTTTTGGGCGCACGCCTTCCCGACTCTGCGTTGATGGAACTAGGTCGGCCCCCGCTCAAGCGGTGCCGCGACACCGCGGGTAGTTCGAGCAGCCCCAAAATGAAACTCCTGCATTCGTCCCGCGCTTCGCCGTCCGGCGAACCATCTCCGACGCGCACTTTGGGCAGCTTGGACCTGCATCGGACGTGCCGTTATCCAGTGCGGCCACTGGGCTCAGCTCAGGCGACCGAATCGGAGCTGGATCGCGCCTGGGTTGCGCGTCAGGGCGGCCGGCGGCGACGCGCGCCTGCCTGATCATCTGAAAGAGCGCCTCACCTTCGATGAGCTCAATATGGAACCCTTTGGCGAACACCCTCGCCTCAGCGGTGAACCGTCCTGATGTGACCACGAAGCCGCCGTCGGCCCTCTCCGCGGTCATCACGCCGAAGTGCTCTCGAATGACCCCGACGCCGACCTTGTAGGAGCGCCACTGTTTGCATTGCACCAGGAACTTCTTGCCGCTCTTGCGCAGCACCAGGTCAATGCCGCCGTCGGCCCCGCGGCCACCCGACTCCTCAATTCGGTATCCCTTGAGACGGAACGCCTCGCCCACCAGCATCTCGAACTCGCGCCAGGTCATCGCCTCGAGAACATCGGCGCCGGTGCCGGCCGCCACCTGGTCGGCCAGGCCCTTCCGTTGCCATCGCCGCAGAGCCGAAAGCGCCGCGCCGGCCAGGCAGAGGCCCGGGACCAAGTACTGGCCAGCGGTGGCCAACCCCTTCATCACGGCCGCGCTGGCCATCGCTCGCGGATCCGCGCCAATTGGCGCGACCGCGTACCTGTGCAGGAGCCAGTAGGTAACGACAGCCAGCACGGCGCCAACCCACCAGGGCAGCATCGCGAGCACATCGACCACGTCCTCGGCGCCGCCTGACCTCTTTCGTCCCACATGAGTCCTTTCGCGCGCCCTGGCGGCGCGGCTTGCATCATCGCAGTGGCGCGCATTGCGAGGTGTCGTCTACCCAACGGTGGCGTGACATTTGCCACTCAGCGCGCCCCTTTTAGGCCTCTTCCCGCCTACCGTCACGTTCGATCCGCCTAAGGCGTCCGACGACCTCCCCGACCTTGAGCGTCGGAAGCTCGATCGTGGGCACGTCGGCAGCCGACAGTGGACGGACCACCCGGAAGGTCCAGACGAGCGCCTCGGTGTTACCTTCCGTTTCCTAGCCGTACGCGCGGCCCTCGTCGTCGACCAGGATCACTATGTCCTGGATCTCGAGCGTCGTCTCGTCGGCGAGATCCACGTAAGGCTTGAGCAGCGCTTCCGGGCTCGCATCGAGCAGCTTGCTTACGACCCGTTGGCCGTTGCAAAAGCTGGTGTCGGCGGCTTCCAGCGCCCGAAACAGAGTGGTCTTAAAACTCATGAGGCATTGTCTCTCGCCACCCGAGTGGGGCCACCGTCAATACGGTAGGCGTTGCGACCGATCTCACCTACCATGCAATCCTCTTCTTCAATGAGCGGGCGGGCATGAGGCGTACATTCCCGAATCTGTTTCGGTCTGGCGACGATCCGCTCGTGCACGAGGGCGGACCCATCGTGTTTGGAGTCTTGGGCTTTGCCGCCCTCGCCTACTTCAGCATCACCTTTCAGTTCACCGCGATTGGCGTCTTCTGTATCCCGATACTCATCGCTCAAATGGCCTGGACGAACCTGCTCTACAGTCGCGTTCGAGCCTTCTCGTCAGGCTGGCCACGGCTCCGTACCCTTCTCGCGGCCGAATACAGTTTGACGGGCGTTCTCTTTTCTCTGTACGGCTTACTCCAGGGTCGGCCGTGATTCCTGAAAATTTTGCAGGATCGTACTTAACTTTTTGAGTTTAAAGAGATTTTCATTTCCACCGTCACCTTTCCATACCCTGCGTCAAGCTCCACGCAGATTCGACGTGGCAGTGGCGTAGGTCGGCCGTTTGGTGGATTTCGCTCAGCATCTCGTGCATCGTCTTGTCGAGATCCTCGTCGACCTCAAACCTCAAACCTCAAACAGCGTATCTATGTTTTCCCACTGCGTGAGTACCCGTCCTGCTGCAGCACAAAAAAAGTCCGGGGCACGGTTGTTGGAGAAAAGAACCACGCCGTATGGCCCGAAGAGCAACGAGACAGACCGCCAACCTTGACGTTGCAACTCTGCGGTGTCCGCGATAGGAGAGTTGGCCACGAGAAAGGCGTCGGGCAAGTCGACATACACCAACGCGTCGAGGTCCTTGCAGTTGGCACCGTACTTTGCCGCCTTGTCAGCGAGAGCCGTAGCGACCTCGGGTACAAGATCCTTCAAGCTCGTCGGGACCGATGGCGAATACGGTTCGACGAGTCTGCGGGGGACTGTGCCTCGGCGTATCGCGTTTCGCGGTCCTTCCAGTCGTCGCCCCGCTTACGATCTCGGAGTAAGTCCCGTACCTGAAACCGGGCGTCACGAAACTCGACGTCTACGGGTTCGACAGTCGGGGCGTGAAGTTCGCTATCAATGAACGAAACGCCGATCGCACGGAGGAATGCGCGACAAACCGTGCGTTCCCGCTCTGGCTTCATCTTATTGCCGAGGAACGTCCTCGTATCCGCAACATGAACCCTCCGCTTTTCCAGGTACTCGCGATCAGTCATGGTGAGATCGATCCTACGCGCAACACGCTCGACTTGAAATGCTATTCAGCCAGTCTGACGGCATGAACGCCACTATCGAAGAGGCGCTGTGGTTGATCCGAAGCGTGTCCTCCACCGAAAGCTCGGTGCGCTCCAGATGGTAACCGCCAGGTCCTTAAGTCGGTTTACTGTTCCATTGCTCCCCGGACCCCGGGTACGCCAGCTGGCTCGACTACGCAGTCGAAGGGTTCAGCACCCGGCAGGCCTGGCGAAAGCATCTGGGAAACCTGGGTCGACGACACCGCAGTCGAACTGGACCGGGAAGAAATCCGCGAGTCTGCGCGCCTAGAGCTACGCGCCCTGCGCAAGGCTGCGGGATTTCCTCGTTCTTGATTTACTTCTTGCTGGGTAGGTACGTCACTTTGTCGCCATCGATCTGAACGATGCCGCCCTTCGTCAGATACGCAACGGCTTGCGCGAGTGTTGCTGCGGACGCACCGTTCCCCAACATGGCCTCAAGGTGGCGAAGAAACGAGGCCTTCTTCTGAGGCCGCTCTGCCCCCATTTTCCTGAACGCTTTGGCGATCCGTTGCAGCTTTGGCGACGCGCTGCCGTCCTTCGGCGGAACTGGCTTCCTTGATGGCGCAACGATCGAGGCTGCCGCGGGCTTCTCGGGCTTCTTCTTCGGCGTTGCTGCCTTCTTTGCGGCGGACTTCTTTGCCGGCACCGCCGCCTTCTTCACAGCCGCCTTTTTGGTCGCTACAGCCTTCTTGGGCGCGGACTTTTTCGTGGCGTCATAGCCTTCGCGGCGAACCTCAAAACCAAGCGACACCGCGTGCTCGATCATTGGCTCGTAGCCTTTGTCGTTGGCGATCACGACAAGCCGAGCGTCGGGGTGCTTGGCCGCAACATATCCGAGATAGAACGACAAATGAAAGTCGAGCGCGTTGTTGCCCGTTCGAGTGATAGGCACCAGCGTGGCCCGATCACCGATCATCGTCTTGAAGGTCTGACTTAGCTTCTGCTGATGGGGACCATGGAAGATCCAGGCATCCGCGAAACCGGGTGCTAGCTCATCCAGAAGTGCTGCCGGTGGCTGCACATTTTCGAGGTCAACCAGCACGTGGACCTGGCTCGCCATCGCGCTGCCGCCGGTCATTCGTCGTAGGTGATTTCTTTGCCGTCAATCATGCCGTGGGACGACAGCGAGATGCTGAAGCGCTTGAACAGGCCAAAGAAGACGTCAGGAGGCATCTCGAGCTTGACGCGACGCACTGGCAAAGGCTTGCCGGTGTCGACCGCGGCCTTGACGCTGTCGTGGTCGCCGGGCTTGGCCAAAAGCGCGGTGACTTGGAAGGCCTTGTCGCTGGGTTGCTTCGTGACCTCACCAGACCAAGCTTCGATTCCCACAAGAAACTCGCCGTCTTTGATCAACCCCAATTGCGTGAGGTGCACTCGAAAATCTACTCGATTGTGGCCGTCGGCCTGCGCCGTGCCTTTGAAATCGCCGTACTGAACACTCGCATGGAAGTTTTCTGTTGTCATCTCCGCTCCTCATTTGTTTGTTGGAGCCGCTAGCATAAGACGGAAGGGCTTGGCGAGCTCAAGAAATCGCGCCGGCGCCCAGTCTTGCATCTCTGCACCGTCATTCAGTCGAAAACAAGATGCCATCGGCCAGACATTGGGCAGTCGGGTTCCAGAAAGGCGAAGTCCATGACAAGCCGGCGCGGCGCGTTTCGGTCCTGCAACTGCTGTTCGAGTTGCGCTTCGTCGGTCACGATGCCCTCACCCTGCCCGATGCGGCTTGTCCAGCCCGAACCGACCACCACCTAGCGCGACTCGCACTTGCATTGCTAGACTGTTCACGCGCGATCGAGCACGAGCTAAAGGTTCGGCTCGGTTGTGCCGATATCCGATTTGAGCTGGCCGCACAGGCGAAACATCAACTTCCTCCACTCGCAGACATGACCGAACCCAATCTCTTCCGCGCGGAAGCTCGTTTTTCGTGGGCCCGGTGCATACGCGTTCTCCTCTTGGGTGCCGGCAGCGCATTGTTGCCTCCCCTCGCTTTGGCGATTCCGACTTTTGGCCGTGACTCGAATCAGGTCTCCGATCGTGAGTCCACCTTCGTGATTTGGGCGGCCGTTTCTTTGAGCGTATTCGCCGGGATTGCCCGCGCTTTGACAGAAGTCGCGAGCACGAATGTGATGCCTTTCCCGCTGGTCGCATTGGCGATCTGCTCGCTTCCCTGTCTTCTGTTGGTGCTCTGCGGTGAACGGCCGACTTTCGTACTCGCAATGGTTGACGGGACCATTTCTCTTACGTTCTTCGCTGTTCGCGTGTTGGGCTTCGATCTCGACAGCTCAACTTTGCTGCTCTGGCGCTTGGTGGCGCTGTTCCTCACGGGAATGGTGCTGATGCTCACGCCTCGCGGTATCACTGCTAGCCACGCTGCATAGCGTCGGATCCCTAGTCTAGCGCTGTCGTGCGGGCAGCTCGCGCCGCCACCATCGCCTCGGCTGAATTGCTTCCGGGTAAAATGCCGTATGTCCAACACCCAACTCACGCAGGATGGCCTGCGCTACGTCAAGAAGGCGCCAGGCACCATCATCACAACGCCGCGCGCCGAATCCATGATGTCGTGCTTCAAGTGCGGCAAGTTCGCTTTCCGCACGGAGATGACTTCGAAACGCTTCCTCGGCAAGAACCACCTCGTCTGCGCACCCAAGTGCGGGTAGGCCACGACCCTGCACTTGTCAGCCTGTAACGCCTTGCTCGAGACCCGCAAGATCTAAGCCCGTCCGTGCTGCCGGCTTCGGGTACCTGCAGCGGTCCGCGAGCTTCGCTTTGCGGCGTTCGCAGCAGTTTCCGAAACAGCACTGAAGTTTGCTTCGGCGATATCGGAAGCTTGCTTTACAGCTCGCTGCACCGATTCGAAGGCATGGTTGGCAGCTGCGATGGCACTCTTCATGACTTCCACGGCTGACTCGGCCTCACGCACAACGCCAGTTGACTTAGGCGGCGTGTACGCGGGGTCGATAACCCTGAACGCCTCGGGCATGCGCGCGGCAATCGTCAACAATGTCTTGGCTGCGCCGGTCGGTTCGCGACGCCCCTGTTCCCACTGCTGAAGCGTGCGTACGGACACCCCAAGGAGGGTCGCAAAGCCTTCCTGCGACATGCCGGTTTTCTGACGTGCAGCGACGACGGGTGTGTAAACCTTGCGGGTCTTTCCGGCGGCCATCTGCCGCGCCGACAAGAGCAGTTCTGCCTCCAGGTCTCGACTGGCTTCCCATGCCTCAAGTTCGGCATCAGTCATTGGCTTTTTCCGCTGCATCGCGAAGTCCTTTCAATGTTGCGCCACTGAGCGTATCGAGCTTGCTCTTCGCATAGATAAACATCAGGACGACCTCGCCGGCCTTGGTGCGGGTGTAATAGATCACTCGCACGCCCCCGCTCTTTCCAGATCCGGCGCGGGTCCAACGTACCTTGCGCACGCCACCTGAGCCGCGAACCACATCGCCTGCCGTGGGGTTGGCTGCAATGTAGGCCGCAAATTCACCACGCTCTTCTTCCGTCCAATAGGCGTCCCAAAGGGTCTGAAAGTGGAGCGTTTCAACTACCGTGAGCATTCGACTACAATTCTACGCCACAGGAGTACCGGATGCCAGATCGCTGCGCCAAAGGCGCAGCCCTGCTGCACGTCAAACAGGGTCCTACGAAAGCGGGTGGCCCGCGCCTTAGGTCGCCTCGCGGAGTAGTTCAGCCTTCTTGGCAAGCTCAGCGGCCTCGGCCACCTGCTGAAGTGAAAGCGGGCCCGCCAGCTCGACCTCGCCAGCCAGCACGTTATCGAGCGCTTCCCGCCCTGCGCGGCCGGCCAACCAGGCAAACGCCGACGTGATCGATCCGCCGCCGAACTTCGCACGCAACGCCTTCCCCGCGGCACGGCTCACTTCTGCGAAGGCCTCCTGGTCCACCGCAGTCGATGCCGCGCGGACAACCAGGCAGAACGCTTCGAGCTTGTCGGCCTCGTTGCGCAAGTGGCGAGCCCTTGCGGTGCTATGGGCGGCGTATCCAAGAAGTGCCGGTTCGCTTGCGTCTGTGTATTGCTGAATCTGCCGCCCCTCCACCCATCTCGAGTCACCTCGCGACAGAACCTCGACCGATCGCCCGCGAGCTTCCGACGCGCGCGCTGCGGCCGCGCGCGCCCCCTCGGCATCCTCAACGCGCCAAACCAGGAGAGGAGACTGGTCCGTGCCGTGAACCGCCCATCGACCAATGCTGTTGAGGCAGCGGGCGTAGCTGCTTGGCGAGCCACCGTGTCGTGCCGTCTCCAGTGACGCCAATTGGTGATCGGGAAGCGAGAGAAGCAGGTATTGGTCGAACGGCATCGGGGTTTCACTGTGTGCCCATGATTGTCACCGCTGAGAAAGACGACCAGCCCAGTAGGATCCAGGCATGCCCAAGAACCACGACCTCTTCGCCAGCTCAGCCTCCATTCTGCGCATGCCATCCTGGCTTGGCCCCGGCGTCCATGAAGAAAGCGATCTCCCGTTCGAGCCGGGCGACTACAAGATCACACCTGGCGAGCGCTGGACCGTCACCACGGTGAAGACTGGCGAAACCGTCTACTCCGGCATCGGCCCGGTGGAAATCGTCAGGGCGTAGGCCACGCGCTCCATCCAATCGATTCGCGGTAGTCGTGAGCACGCATCGTGCATGTTCCTGCTTCACGGCACCCGTCACCCTCTGGTCCCAGGTGCATCGCGCTGCCGCACTCCCTGTGGGCGGCGCGCGACAGATCGCGGTTTTCCGGGTCAACGTGTGATTTTGCGCGGCGGTTTCATGCCCGGCCCTCTCACAATTCCTGCTCATGAGCACCACTCGCACCCCTCTCTGGTACCGCCACGCTTGGTGGCTGCCTAGTGCGTGCTCGGCGTTCGCCCTCGCCCTGGTGGTGGCCACGCTGCACCCCACCGAACAGAACATCCTGCTGTCTGTCGCGATCCTATGCGCCCTGCCCTGGTCGCTCGCCCTTCTTCTCCTCGACTTCGGTGAAGGGTTCGCCGATCGTGCTGCCCTCGTCGTCTGCATCGGGCTGTGCACGAACGCTGCTCTGCTGTGGTGGTCAACGGTCCTACTTCGCGTCCGCTTTCGCGACCGGCACGCTGATCTGCACGATGCTGAGGCCTGATAAATCCACCACGAGGAACCGCCCCATGACTTCCGAACGCAAAACACTCGTGTGGGGTCAAGAGGCGGTGGTTGAGCACCTCGAGAAGCTCCTCGCCGCTGCGAAGGCCGGCGAGCTGGACGACGTCGTCATGGCTCATCGAGTTTTCAAGAGCGACGGCACGTTCGAGGACATCGTGTTTGGCGGTACCGACGAACAGCGCCAAGCCGCACTCGCGAAGCTCAGAGCCACGGACGATTGACAGCTGGTCGCTTTCTCAATCTGACCTAGCGCGAACCAGGCGCGGTTCAGCACAATGCCTGCATATCTGAAAGCGGCCCTCCAGCCGAAACGCAACCCACTGGCCTGAAGATCCATCCATGCCCACAAGCGACTTCGAAGAACAGCACTACGGCGCAGACCCCCTGGTCGTTTCCATGGCCGTCGGCATGTCATGGATCAATTACGGCATTGCCGCCTTGGTCATGGTCAATTCTGTGTCGAGCAACTACCACGCAGCAGCTGGATTTACTGTTGCGGTATGTATAGGACTCGCGCTGAGCGGGCGCCCAGTGGCCGCGCTCATTCGCAGGATCACAGGCTTGGCGCAGGGCGCCTGCTATCCCCTTGGCATCTTGCTCGGCAATGCTCTGGGCGTTGCGGCCGGCGCTTGCCTGGCGTCGTACTTGGGATAGCGACCATCCATGAAGCAGCGCGCCCGCCGGAAAGTTGCGTTCCGGCCTCGTGCGCTTCAACCACTACCGCGGAGGAAAACGCCTTCGCCCGCCAAGATCCGCGCAAAGATGGACAAGATTCTGATCGAGCATCGCGAGCTGTTCGATAGTCTTGCTGACGCATAGGAACACCGCCGCGTCGGTCTGTTCAGCTTGAACCGGCATCCGAAAGCTCGGGGGCGAGCATCACGCCTCCGTGAGCGCGCACCGCTGCGCTGACGATCGAAGCTTCGGACGCAAGGTCCATCTCGACCATCGATTCGATGAATCCGCGCAGCGAAGCGCGGTCCAGCATGCCCGGGTACAGATCATTCACGTAGCCAAGCCCGGCGATCAGTTCGCCGTCTGCCAGGTGGTAGAGGAGCAGGATCCAATGGGAGTTGTCGAGCACAGGCGACTGGTCGGCGGCGGCGCCGAAGGCCGGCGAGCTCGCGATCGCCCTGATGCCCGCCGCGAGCGCGTGCAGCGCTTCAGGGGAGGACATCGCGCGTTCATCGGTCCGAGCCTTCGAGCTCGCTCTTTTCATCGCGTCGGCGGCGGCAGCGCGGCATTCTGCAGCCCCGGTCTCGCCTTCCTCATTCCTCATTGAGACGAGCTGCTCCGGCGGGATCGCTGCAGCAGCAATCCAGAAGTTGCTTGTGTCGATCAGGTAGACAAAGGAGTCCACGGCGAGGGGAGCCCTCCCGGCGTTCAGATCCAGGCCCCAGTTCGGCCTGGCCTCGTGAGCATGCAAAACCACAGCCTTCCAGAAGGCCTGCTCCGGCGCCGAGTTGGAGGCAACGCGACGCAGTAGCGCCTGGGTCTTGAGGGATGCCAACTTTAGGTTCCAAGGGAGTGGCCCGCATGGTACCCGCCGGCAGGCCAACCCAACTTTGCGACTACGCCCGCGGTGTCACTGTACCGCCAGGACGACAAACTCGATGGTCGTCAGAACGCGCTCACGTCCGACATGAGCCGAACTTCCGACGGATTCGATCGGCAAAGAGTCAAGGTCACCACGAAAGTTCTACGGTCTCGCTAGCTCGGCTAGCACTCGGTCGAGTTCCTTTGTGAGTTCCCGGAGTCGTCCAAGGGCCGGCTCTTGACGCACGTCTGAAGTGCGAATCATCCATTTCACAGCAAGTCGATCAAATTCGGACCACTTGGATGATTGCGTCTTTTGCTCGTGGCGCATGTATGGCCGCAACTCCTTCCAGAGGTCGAGTCCGAGTCGCCCATAGTGCTCAAAAAGAACCTGCTCGCTGTAGATCTTGTACTTGACGCAAAGAGCAATCTCCTCCCATTCGTTTAGGACGAATCGGACGCACTCTCGATCTATGTCCGCTATCGCGCCTGGAACAAACTCGGTCCCAGCGAATGCGCCATTCTCAATAAGCTCACGAACACGAGCGATCTGCTTTGCGTCCCGCTCATTTCGATACGTCGCGAACTTGTCGATCGTGTTGCGGTACATCGCCAACTGGCGAGTTGAGCGATAACCCTTCCATGCGAGTAAGACGCCTCCAAGTAAGAGCACTCCAGAAGCGAAGTAGAGAATCTCGAGCAGTGGCTTCCACTGGCCGACGATCGAGCAGGCAACGGCTTCACACATGACGATGGCTCCTGACACCGGTAGCGCCTGCGAGCATTTCGTGTCTCTCATCGCGACGCGTGCGGAAACTTAGGCTCGTGCGGCTCAACGCAGCGAGACAACCAGCGGACAGCGGACGGCAAAAGCAGGCTGTTGACGGTCTGGCTGACTGACTGCCCCGGCTGGGACATCCGCAACATACACACCTTGCCGACGCTGCACAACCTGGCATTACCAGAAGCCGACTCTGGCGGGGGGCCTGCTGTTGCCCCGCAGCGGACATCAATTTCGGATTCCAGGCCCTCTTCAACGGCGCGGGAGAGGTGAAGGATCCTTGCGAATGCTCGGTGTCCTCACGCCGAAGTGGTCGAACACACGTTGCCAGGCGTGCGGCCCCATCCCTCGGATCTCCCGCCCGCCCGCAGCCGCCAGCGCCCGGACTTCACCCACCGTGTGTATCCCGGCACGTTGGAGCGACTCGCTAGCCGCGCCCAACCAAGGCGCGAGTTCCGCGGTCGGCGCATCCTCTGCAGGAGGTTGCAGCTTCTCTGTGCGTATTGCCTTGTAGCGCCACTTCTCCAACTGATTCGGCCTGGAGGCCAGCTCGAGCCCCACGCTCTGCAGCGTTTCGACCAGCTCCAGGACAGACTTTTCGCCGAAACAGATCCAGATGTCCCGCAGCGGCATGTTGCGAAGACTGCCAATGGTGGTGATGCCCTTCTCCAGGCACCGACTCACAGTAGCGGGTTTCAGGCCCAGCTCCGAAACTGAGGACTCGTCCGAAACGTTGCGTTCGTGGGCCGGCAGCAGCCTGGCGATCTTTGCTCTCTGCAGCGCCCGTCGCCCGGGACGGTTGCTCTCGCGGAAGTCCAGGCCGATCCTATGCAGGTAACTGCGGATCTGGACGACTGTCGACCGCCCGACGTCGGGGACAGCGAGCAGTTCGTCCTCGCTCACCTGGGTGAAGTCTTCCAGCGCGTACAGATTAAGCTCCCGCAGCTTGTGCATTGCACTGGGCCGCAGACCCAGATCTCGGATGTCAGCAATCGCGGGGTATGGGACCGCAGGACGCTGAGCCGAGGGCTCGGCGCGAGCGAGCCAAGTGAACTCCGTTAGCTCAAGGCCGAGCGGATCTACCCCTTCGCGCCGCGCTGCGGCGCGAACGTCCTGCCCACGCTCGATCCAGTCCTGGAAGGCGCGCAGGCAAGCGCCGACCTCCGCCGGCGGCACTTCGAGGAAGTCACGCACCACCCGAAATCGCCGCGTAGGTCTCCCCGCCGGCTGCTCGCCACCGGAAGACCGCCCCATCTGAAGCTTCATGCTCGACCCCTGTCCTTTGAACACTTGCGGCCGCAGCGTACTGGCTGGCGGCCGCCCTGAACAGAGAGCATGCCCCACGGATGCAGATCTAACCTCCCTACTCGCCATTTCGTACCCAAGATCGGCTGGTGGTTTCATCTGCGTCAGAACCTTTGCACGGTATTCATTTCTTTGCCGCTCAACCTATCGCGATTCCCGGTGCAGTCCGTATTCTGATCTGCATGAACTCGCTGGCCATCGAACCCATCACCTCCGCCACGGACGACCTCTCGTACATCAACGACGACGGCATCCCGGACCTGTCGAGCTATCAGCGCATCGTGTGCTTCTTTTCGACTGGGAAGGATAGCCTGGCCACCGTGCTACACCTCCTCGAGCTGGGTGTTCCTGCGAGCAAGATCGAGCTCCATCACCACAACGTCGATGGGGACCCCGAGGCCGGCGAAGGCCTGATGGACTGGCCCGTCACCCTCGCCTATGGCCAAGCCGTTGCGCGTCATCTTGGAACAGAGTTCGTGACCTCCTGGCGCGAAGGCGGTATCGAACGGGAGATGACCCGCGACGAAACGCGAACCGCGCCGGTGGTCTTCTACAAGGAAGGGCAACGCATCGAGGTTGGCGGCGTCAACGGGCCGCTCGGCACGCGGCGAAAGTTTCCGCAACAGAGCGCATCCTTGGCCACGAGATGGTGTTCAAGCAGCGCGAAGATCGACGTGGGGGCTTCGTACCTCCGCAACCATCCCAAGTTCCGCGATCAGCGCACGCTTGTAGTGACTGGCGAGCGTGCCGAGGAATCGAGTTCGCGAGCACGCTATGCAACATTCGAGCGGCACCGCACGGACAGTCGCAACGGCAAGAGCGCACGGCACATCGATCACTGGCGCGCGGTGCACGGATGGTCCGAGCAGCAGGTGTGGGCCATCATTGAACGCCACCGCTTGCAGGCACACCCTGCGTACGAAATTGGATACGGCAGGGTGAGTTGCCAGTACTGCATTTTTGGCTCCAAGAACCAGTGGGCCACAAATCGCGCGATCGCGCCCACGGGCTTCGCGAGGATCGCCACCTACGAGCAAGACTTCGGCGTCACGATCCATCGTAAGCTCTCGGTCGGCGCGCTTGCCGGTCTCGGGACACCCTACGCGGCGGCCACCGGTATCTGGGTGGAGCGCGCGATGGCCACTACCTTCGATGCACCCATCGTCGTCGAGAACTGGAAGCTGCCGGCTGGCGCGTTCGGCGAGAGCTGTGGACCCACATGAACATGACCACCACCCGCACCGAACATTCGAACGTACCGCGCTCGTTGCGACCGTCTGTCCGCAACCCGTTGATCGAGCTGCCCGCCGCGCGCGAGATCCAGGCGCTGCCGGAAGACACGCGCAAGCAGCTGCGTGCGCTGCTTCTCGACATCCGCGCCAGCGCGCAGGTCAAGGCAGAGCAATCATGGCGTCGCTGCAAGGGTCCGATGGCCTTGTACTGGAAGGTCGTGGCGGTCTACGCAGGGCACATTGCGCGCCTTCTGCGGTAAGGTCTCGTCCACGCCCTGGCCTCTCAGCTATGCCCGGAGGTCTATACAGGCCCAGATCACGCGGAATCGTTGTGCCCATGAGCACCAGCCTTCAAGGCCTTTTTCTCTGCGCGTAATCGATTGGCCTCGATCTTGTCCCTGAACGCCTGCAGATGCGCAAGCCGAAACAACCCAAGCTGCCGCGCCGTCATGCGCTCGTAGTTTGGTGGCCTAGGGAGCACCGGCTTGCGCAGATCAATCTTTCCGATCGGTGGGATGTCCGTCTGATGCTGGCCCGCAAGAAGGATCGCATCCCATTCCTCTTCCGGTCGCGGCTTCCCATCGTCTGTGAAGTGGATGATGTTGTGGCAGCCACTGCAAACGGTCGCCAGCATGGCGTCATTGCGCCCTTCCAGCACGTCGCGCTCGTAGCTGCGGTGGTGCACCACGCTGCCGCGGCCACCGCAGGATTGGCAGATCCGCTGATCACGCTCGAGGACTCGCTCCTTGATTTCCTTCCACAAGGCTGACGGCAGGTACTGCCCCTGATAGTCCATGAGCATGACATCTGTGATCCGCTTCGGCCGCGCGGCGGCGCGCTCCTCCAGCTCACGGAACATCCTTGCGAGATCGTCAGGTGTCAGCGTGGGCAGGGCCACATTGGACCTTCCGACCGGCTTAGGCCTTCAGTTCCTCAAGCGCCTTGCCATTCGCAACCGCTTCTTTCAGCCAGCGCGGCTGCGGTCCGCGGCCCGTCCATGAGTTCCCGTTCTGATCCCGATAGAGCACCGTAGAAGGACGGCGCATCAACGCCTTGCCCTTCTGCTTCGGCGTCGCCACCGCCACATTGCCAGTTCGGAAGTCATCCAGCGACTTTCCGGCAGCGAGCGCGTCGCGCAACCAGTACGGGCGCTTTCCTATGCCGGACCAGGTTCCTCCATTGCCGTCACTGTACTTCGCGGCGCTGCTGCTCTTCCCAGCCTTTGTCTTGGGTGTCTTGGGGAGCGACCTGGCAGCAGTCGTAGACCTGCCAAGGCCTAGCTGCTCGGCAGTTAAACCATAGTGCTCAATCGCGATTTGGATTCGCGAAACGACACCCGCGACCTCCTGTTTGCGGAGCGCTTCGGCTTCCTTCTGAAGAGCTGAGATCTTCCTCTGAATCTGGGCGTAGGTCTGTGCCATGGGATACCTCTATGTCGTTCAATCGGAAAGCGGTAGCTTAAACGTGTTCGCATGCGTCCCTGGAAGCGCTACCTTGACGCGCTTGAACGCGGTTCTTCATACTGACTTCAACACTTCAAATCAAGGTCCAAACGTGAGTCAATCGATACCTACGGCAGCACCTTCCAGCGCCACTCCGCAGCCTCTCACGGCCTCTCAGTGGCGCGCCCGCGCCGTTCAGCTATTCGGCGCCGATCCCTTGAAGTGGCGCTTCATGTGTCCGAGCTGCGGGCACGTCGCAGCTGTCGAGGACTGGAAGAACGCCGGCGCCAACCAGTCCCAGGCAGCGTTCTCCTGCGTCGGCCGCTACACCGGCGCCGACGACTCGAACACCTTCAAAAAGGCCGGCGGGCCCTGCAACTATGCCGGTGGGGGCCTGATTGGACTGAACCCGGTCCAGGTCATCGGAGATGGCGGGCAGATCACCCGCATGTTCGCATTCGCCGATGCTTGATACCCACCCCTTCACGGACGAGCAATGGTGGAGCATGTGCGACGCGCACATGTCGCTGCCCGTCCCCCTCGCGAAGGCGGATCTGCATCAGCCGTTCGTCTACGAGCGACGGTATGGCGTGTTCTATGTACCATTCGGGCGGCACCAGCTCGCGATGAGCGTCCTGTTGGCCTTCCAGCACGGCCTCACGAAGGGGTTCGACGTCGCTGATCGATTGGGACTGGACTTCTCCCATGGGACGGCAGACGAATGGCTGCGGACAGCGTCAGGCGCTTGCCTCCGCAGCTCTGTCGGGAAGAACGTCTTGGTCGGATTTCGGCACTCGTTGAGCGCCATCGAGCGCCGCATGATTGGAAGCGGGATCTCCTATGCCTTTGATTGAACCGGAAGGCGGCTCCGTCGAGGAGCGACTCGAACGTCTTAAACACGTTGTGGAGAGCATGCGGTGCCCCGACGATCGACACGAAACCGAGCTGAGGAAGCGAACGTTCTCGAACGGCTCTTGCCATCTCGTTCAACAGTGCATGCGGTGCGGCCGCCAGATTGGTGGTGCGATCGGGAAACGAGCGCCTCGACCTGCCCAGGAGCCGGAGGAGTTCGATCAGGCGATCGAGCGCCGCTATGGGGCCGTGTCCAGTGAGTACAGCGCATTGCTGTCCGAACGTCTCATGGATCGCACGGCGGGAGAAGCTCTGCCGTCCGAGGTGGTGCAAGACCGCCGGCAGTGCCTCGGCGACTCATTCGATGAATTGCTTGCGAGTTCGAGTGCCGGGGTGGAGGAATCGGAGGCTCTCGACATCTTCGCTGGTCGTATCGGGGCAGCTCGAGCAAGACGGCGTCAAATCCTTGCGAAGCAGATCGACCGCTTCGAGTCAGAGGAGCAGCTGCGCGTCTGGCTCGTACAACACCTCTCTGGCGAATTCGATCTCCACCCCGAAGTTCCTGGTCGGCACCTGGCCGAAGGCGTCGGTGTTCGCATCGACTACTTGGCGGTCCCGAAGCCGCATCTGGTGAATGAGGGGTTTGCGCCCGAACCATTTGGCATCGAAGTGAAGCACATCAACCCGCTGGACGGATTCACCCGTCGAGCGAGCCGCGCGCTTTGGCAGACGATCAGCTACACCGATTCGGCGTTTGACTTCGGTCCCCATCCGATTCGACTTCGATTCGCAGTGCTATTCAGCAATCTCGCGTTTGAAGCTGAGCGGCAGCTCCTCAAACACGACGACTTTCAGCAGTGGCACGCCTTCACAAATCTTGCGCATCATTCAAACGTCGGAACGCTGGAGATCAAGGGCGACAAGAACAAATGCGACGGCTGGTTCATCGCTTTCAGCAGCGGAAACTACTTCTATCGCAGGTCCATCTACGGTGGAGATGTGGTCTACGTGAAGCCAAGCACCAACACGATCAACAAGATGCGCATCGGCAACTTCTAGGCCCTTTTTCCTCGCTCCGACCTTACGCATTCTTGGTCCGATCTGTATCTTGGTCGGATGACAAACGGTTCATTGGTTCATCGCACCCCACATCCTCAGCAGCTCGATCTTCAATGCCAACGCTGGAGCCACCGCCGCGCCAGCTATCGCCCCGCGGGCGAGATCTTCGACCCCAAGCGCGCCGGCGTTGAGCCGATCGAAGAGCGCGATGCAAAGGCCTTCGTCGAGACCCACCACTATTCGGGCAGCTACCCCGCAGCGCGCTTTCGCGCCGGAGTGTTCGTCAAGGAGCCATTCCAGAAGGCCAGGCTCGCCGGAGTCGGTGTCTTCAGCGTGCCGATGAACCAGAAGGTCATCCCGGCTTACTTCCAGGATCTCGACGCTGCGCAAGGTGTCGAGCTCGGGCGCTTCGTCCTGGCTGAGGACTTGGCCTCGAATGCGGAGAGCTGGAGCCTTGCTCGAATGAAGAAGCTACTGCGTGAGGCCTTGCCGGAAGTGCGCGGCGTGGTGGCCTACTCGGATCCGATCGAGCGCCGGAACGAGACGGGTGCCCTCGTGAAACGAGGCCACGTGGGCACGATCTACAAGGCGACGAACGCGGCGTATCGCGGCCTTTCGAGCGCTCGCACGCTCTGGCTCGCACCCAACGGCGCCAGCCTGGCGGATCGGTTGCTCTCGAAGGTGCGTAACTCGGAGACTGGGGAGCGCTACGCGCTGGAGCGTCTGGCTGCCCTAGGCGCGCCGCGACGTCAGCCACATGAAGGCGGTGCTGCGTACATCCGCCGCTTGAAGGAGGACCTGTGGCTCAAGCCGGTCCGCCATCCCGGGAATCACGCCTTCACCTGGAATCTCTGACGATGGCGGTCTGACCGATTGGCAACCTACCCGCGTGGTACGTCAGGGGGCGGATCGTTCTCTGGTTCCTGATCTTTCAGCGCTGATCGGACTGCACGGCCCCCCGAGGCGTATTCCCTGCGCTGCGCGCCGAGCCGGTCGTTGTCCAAGTACTGCGCCAATATTTCCAGGTCTGCAGCGCTCACTGCGCAGGCCTGGAAGTGCCGATGCCAATCATCGACCACGTTGGAGATTTCCTTCACGATGGCCTTGGCGTCGGCGAGCTTCAGCCCGAACGCGGAGACACTGGACAGGGCGTTTTCAATCGTCGCATCCGCCCCGTTGCGGCCCACCGAGATGGCCTGATAGCCCAGCCCGCTCATGCTGGGGACGACGTCGAAGGCCGGCGACAGCGCCCAGCCGCCGTCTGCCTGACGCAGCAGAGCATGGTTTTTCTCATGGTCGTCCGTGTTGTCCATGAGGATGTTGAACACCATGCGTCGGAACAGCTGTCCCTGCATATGCACGATATCCTTCGGCGGGGCCATGCGGCGTAGCTGCTGGGCGAGCTGCGGGTAGCCGTATTCCTCGCCCACGGCGCGCAAGGCGACGTGCGCAGAGATCGCGTGAATGCGACAGCCGGGGGCGCGATCGAAGCGGCGCACCGCTACCGCATGCTTACCACGCACCGGTAGCGCCCTGGTCGCCGCCACTTCGATGCCGCACCTGGCCGCCAGCGTCATCGTGGCGTGCTCGATGAGCGGCGTGTTCTCGTCCTCGCCTTCCCCAAACTTGACGAGCCATGGCTCGCCATCGATTTCAATGAGGGACTTGGGGCGCGCGCCACCGAGTGACACGCCCGGGCGGAGAAGTCGCTGCTCGACTTCTCCGACGGGTTCGTTGGCGATGATTTTGCGAATCACGTCCTGCATCGCAGGCAGGTCACCGAGGGAAGGTACGGGTGAGGACAGCCACGGCTGGTACTGGCTGGCCTCCTGGCTCACACTGAGCGCGCCGTAGCGATCGCCGCCAGCAAACAGCAAGTACTCGAGCAGCGAGAGCCGGGGGGAACGCTCAAACTTTCGAATGACGCGCTCGCCCCACCGGTCCGGCCGCGCATCTTCAACGGCACCGACGACCTCCTTCTTTTCCTTCGGTACATAGAGCTGATCAACGAGCGGCAGATCTTCGCTGAGAGCGAAGCCGTTCGCGAGCCAGTGCGCCCCATACCTCAAACTCACGCCCTGCCCGCTCAGCGCCAGCGAAATCTCGCCCACCAAGACTGGATGCTCGGGGTCCGTGAGCATCCAGAGCGACAGTTGGTCCTGGGGAACGTATGGTTCAGACATCGATTTTTGCTCCCCGGCGTGAGGCCGTCCGTACTTCGTTTTCCAGCGCCGCCAGGTCCTCGCGCGGATCGGCCAAACCTGCAAGCGCGTCCTGACGTTGAATCATCCAGAGCGCCGTCGCATAGACGCCGGCGGACACGGTTGGATCGCCCTTCTCCAGCTTCACGAGAGTGGGCACCGAGACATTCAGCCGCGTCGCCCAGCTGCGCAGCGACTGCTTGCGCCGCTTGCGTGCGGTCGCGAGATCCCCGCCCAGGCGCGTCAGCGCGCTGGCCACGGCTGAAGGAAGGCTGTCGACGGCGTCGGATCGTCTTGGCATGAACGTATTATTTCACACAACTGCGCTTCTGTTCAGTAATAGTTTCACATGGATTTCAATTGTCGGTGGAACCACTGCCAGCCGTCATCGGAGCGGCAGCGAGGAGCACGCCTGCAGCGTTCAATGCGAACTCAACCTATCGCGATCGCGCTCCGATCCGTATCTTGGTTCTCAATGAACCGAAACGCCCAAGAATTACAAGCTGTCGAACGCGCTGCAACCGAGCTGGTCGACGAGAGCGCAACCTTCTTCGCGCCCGTCAGCAGCGACCTGCTCGACGGGCTGCTCGGCCAGCACCAGGCCCGTCGCCGCAGCATCGAGCAGTTCGGCGAAGCCTTGCGCGGCGACGAGTTCAGAGCGGCAATGAGCTACTTTCTCGAAGCAAGCGAGGAGCGCGGTCGTCGCTTTTCGATCGAATCGCTCGCTAACGTGGAAGCGGCGATTGCAGTGCTGGACGCAACCTACTGGGCGAAGGCGCTTGCCTTGACGGACGTGCTCGACTGCATGCCCCAGGCACGCCGCGATGAATGGAACAAGGCGATCGCCGAACGCAAGACCGTAGCCTTCACCGAAGAGGCGGTTCGGCCCACCATCGCGAATCTGCTCGCCTCAAGGCGCAAATTTTTCAGCGAGCGGGTGGACGGCATCTTCCGCGGGCTCTCTGGCGATCACGTAACGAACCAGCCCCAAGGCTTCTCGAAGCGAATGATCCTTGCCGACGTGCTCGACAGCCACGGGTACACCAGCCACAGCCGCGCCGGCCTCATCAACGACCTGCGCTCTGTAATCGCCACGTTCATGGGACGCCCAGGCCTGAAGCACTACGAGACCGGCTATGTCATCAAGCGTATCGCCGAGAGCCGCGCCTGGGGCGAGTGGCACGACATCGACGGCGGCGCGCTGCGCATCCGCATCTATCGCGGCGTGGGCACCGCCCACCTCGAGATTAATCCCGAGATGTCGTACCGTCTGAACGGCGTGCTCGCGAGCCTGTACCCCATGGCGATCCCGGCCAAGTTCCGGGCCCGACCGAAGTCGAAGTCGAAGACATTCAAGCTCATGGAGCGCCCCCTGCCATTCGCGGTGCTTCGCCTACTGGAGGGCTGCAAGGTCGACGCGGTGCCCGGAGGCGGCACCTGGACCATCTACCTTCCCTACGGAATGGACGAGGGCAAGCACGCGCGCCAGGAAGCTGAGCGCGTGCTGGAAGCGATCGGCGGGGTGCCGACGAAGCACCTTTTCACGTTCGACTTCAACCCGCGCGAGGTGCTGAACACGGTGCTCATCTCCGGATGCCTGCCCGATGCGGTCTCGCACCAGTTCTATCCGACGCCGAGCTCGGTGGCCGAGGCGGCGTTCGAGATGCTCGACGCCGGCCCGGACGACACCTTCCTCGAGCCGAGCGCGGGCCTGGGCGGGCTCGCCTGCCTGCTGCCGCCAGAGCGCACCACCTGCGTGGAGATCTCGGGTATGCGGTGCGAAGTTCTGCGCGCACGCGGCTACCAGGCGCATCAGGCGGACTTCATCGCCTGGGCGGCTGCTCAGCGCGCCAGCACCACCCGATTCGCGCGTGGTCTTATGAACCCTCCGTACTCGGAAGGCCGAGCGCTGGCGCACCTGCGCGAGGCCTCGACGCTGATCCAGGCTGGCGGCCGGCTCGTGGCTGTCCTGCCCGCGACACTGCGCGGCAAGGATCTGCTCGAAGGCTGGGAAGGCGAATGGTCTGGCGTGTTCGCGAACGAGTTCGCCGGTACCGGGGTGAGCGTGGCGATCTACGCCGCGACGCGGACGTGATCGGCGCCGCTCATGTCACGCTGGGGGGGCCGGACCACAGGATCACCGACTCCACGGGTAGAAACTGGTTCTTCGAGATGCACCCGACCTGTGGGCCCGTCGTCCTCAACTTTAAAGGCGATCCCGGCGCGCAACCTGGTCCACGGTCTCCGATGTGGCGCGCCGTCACACTCTGGGCGCAACAGGGTGCTCGCCTTGGCGATGACGGCACCTGTGTCTGGGATGAACCTCCTCCACTGCGGCTGCGACACCTTGGTGGGCGCCACTTCCAGATCCTTCCGGATGCTTCATGAGTGATTGCAAGGTCCGCTACTGCACGGAGCCACCGGCCACGCTGCGCACCTGGTGCGACGCCCACGCGCACCAGGTGCAAGTGTTCGACTCCGGCGACGGCTACGCCACGGACAGCGGATTCGCCTACGAGATCCTGCTGCGCCAAGGCTGACGCATAGGCGACGACTGAGTGCACATCCTGATCGAGCCGACCGTGAAGGACATGCTGCGCCAGCTGCGGTCGATCACGGCATGTGACTGCCGGGATTGTGCCGTGCGCATGCACTGCGAAAGCTCGGGCAGATGCGGGCTTGGAGGCGACAAAGAGCGAAGAACGCGCGTTCATGATATCCATCGGAACATTGTCGGGCGACGCAGCCGGATTCGAAGAAGTCCTTTGTCGCGCGCCGCGCCGGATAGCGGCGGGCATCCCGCCATCGCCCACATTGCAGGTACCATCCGGTGGGCCAAATTGCGGGGCCCCATGCAAGAAGCTCAACAAACGAGGAAACATGGCGACTACTGCTGAAAAGGCCGCGAGGCTGGCTGAATTCGTGACCTGGGTTGGAACTCACATTGCGGGCGACGAGAAGGGGGAGGCTCAAATCTTCCTGGACAGACTCTTCAAGGGTTTCGGGCACGAAGGCTGGAAAGAGGCCGGCGCAACCTGCGAAAAGCGCGTCAAGAACGACAACGGCGGCACCTCATTCGCCGACCTCGTCTGGAAGCCCACCGTTGTCATCGAGATGAAGAAGCGCGGCGCTGACCTGACGAAGCACTACAGCCAGGCCTTCACGTATTGGACCCGTCTCGTACCGAGCCGCCCGCGCTATGCGATCTTGTGCAACTTCGACGAGTTCTGGGTCTACGACTTCGATACGCAGCTGGACACCCCTGTTGACAAGATCAGCCTTGCTGAGCTCCCAGGCAAATATGGGCCGTTGAACTTCCTGTTCCCGGGCGACGTAGCTCCGGTATTCGGGAACCATCAGGAAACGGTCACGCGGCAGGCCGCAGACAAGCTGGCGGAATGTTTCAACTTAATGATCGAGCGCCGCGTAGAGCAACCGCTGGCGCAGAGGTTTATCCTGCAGATGCTGATGGCGCTGTTCGCTGAGGACATTGGCCTGCTGGAAAAGTACTTCGTCACCAACGTGCTGGACGAGTGCAAGAGCAAGCAAGATACCTACGACTTGCTCGGCGGTTTATTCGAAGCGATGAACACCAAGGGCGGTGTTAAGGGCGGCCGCTTCAAGGGCGTGGCCTACTTCAACGGCGGCCTATTTGCCGAACCTGCTCGTGTCGAATTGGACGCGGACCAGCGCACGCTGCTGAAGGACGCCTCGCAGTTCGACTGGTCCAAAGTGCGGCCTGAGATCTTCGGCACCATCTTTGAACACTCCCTCGGGGAAGAGGCGCGGCACGCAACCGGAGCACATTACACCAGCCCGGTAGACATCATGAAGGTGGTGGGACCGACGATCGTCGCCCCTTGGACCGAGCAGATCGAATCCGCCGGCACACTCGGTCGCCTGAAGGAATTGCTCGCACGCATCGAGACCTTCAAAGTGCTCGACCCCGCGTGCGGCAGCGGCAACTTCCTGTATGTCTCCTACCGGGAGCTCAAGCGGCTGGAAGCGCGGATCTACGAACGCATGGCCACCGAGTACAGGAGCGTTGACCCGATGCAACGTCCCTTCGGATTCGTTAGTGCACGCAACTTCTACGGCATGGACATCAACCCGTTCGCCGTGGACATCGCGAAGGTGACCATGATGCTAGCTCACAAGCTCAGCATCGACGAACTGCACATCAACGAGAATGCGCTGCCGCTGGATAACCTGGACGACAACTTCCGCGCTGGAGACGCGCTTGTCAACGCGGACGGCACGCGCGCAACCTGGCTCAAGGCCGACGTCATCGTGGGCAATCCGCCCTTCCTCGGTGCCAAGCTGCTCAAGCCTGTGTACGGCGCCGACTACGTGAACAAGGTGCGCGCCGCCTACCCCGAGGTACCTGGCATGGCCGACTTCTGCGTCTACTGGTTCCGCCGTGCGCATGACGAACTGAATCCCTGCACTGCAGCTGACCCCACGGCAGGCCGGGCTGGATTGGTCGGTACGCAGAACGTGCGCAGCAACGCGTCCCGGATCGGTGGGCTGGATCACATCGCCTCCACAGGAACCATCGTTGATGCAGTGGACAACCAGCCATGGTCAGGCGAGGCCAACGTGCATGTTTCGATCGCCAATTGGGTCAAGACGCAAGACGACAAGTTGTTGCCCGATGTACGGCGGCTCTGGTTCAAGGCTGCCGCGACTACCGGAGGGCCGAAGCGGCGAGATAGAGCTGGACCTACGTCGAAGCAGTACGAGCTCGACATGCGCGAGGTCAGCTTCATCAGTTCGTCCCTGTCCGACAAAGTTGACGTGACTGGCGCTCAAGCGCTGTCCGTCAATGAGTCCATCGTCGTTTGTCAGGGCATCACGCCAGGTCACGCGGGATTTCTGCTGACGCCGGATGAGCGGGCCGCAATGGTGAAGGCGGAGCCGAGGAGCTCCACGGTGACGCATCCATACATGGTAGGAGACGACATCCTCTCAGGCGTTGGAAAAGCGCCCCGTTGGATCATCGACTTCGGGGCAAGTGACGTCCTTCGCGCGCAGTCGTTCGCAAAGCCTTTCACTCACTTGAAGGCTCGCGTGCTGCCGGCAATGAAGAAAGCAGAGGCAGAAGCAAAGTCCGAGCGCTCCACGTCAATCCTGCAGTGGTGGCTGCACTGGCGGGGGCGGGCCGAACTGCTTGCGACCATTGCGGGGTTACCTAGATACCTTGCCTGCTCTCGTGTGACCAAGAGGCCACTGTTTGCCTTCATCAGTTCAACGGTGCGGCCCGGTGATGCATTGCAGGTATTTGCGCTCGCCGATGATTACAGCTTTGGCATTCTCCAAGCGACGCCACACTTGCAGTGGTTCATTGCAAAGAGTTCGAAACTTACCGAGCGACTTCGGTATACGCCGGAGTCCGTATTTCATACCTATCCGTGGCCGCAAGCGCCGACGAAGGCCCAGATTGAATCCGTGGCAGCTGCAGGTGTCGCTCTTAGACAGCTCCGAGCACAGTCGATCAAGGTCGCCGACGGTGGGCTAAGGGCGCTCTACCGGACAATCGAATTGCCCGGTAAGAGCCCGCTTAAGGATGCCCAAGCCGCACTCGATGGCGCCGTGTTGGCTGCCTACGGTTTTTCTGTGCGAAAAGACCTGCTTCGGCAACTGCTGGACCTGAACTCGGCTGTTTCAGCAGGCATCGCAGCAGGCGCGACGGTAACAGGCCCAGGTGTTCCGAGCTCCTACAGGAACAGCGCGAAGCTAATCACCAAGGACTGCCTGGGCATCTAGTCTGTCGCGCACGCAATCGCACCCCCGCGATGCTGCGAACAACCACTCCTGCCACCTTGACGGATTTCGTTCGCATGTGAGATCTTGTTCTGCAACAGAAGCACGCTGCGAACTTAATTTCATATGCAACAGGCCGACCTTTTCGAGCCGCTCCTAGCGGCCTATCGCAACGTCCAGATCAACGACGAAGGCATTTCCAACGCGGCGCTCTACGAGGCACTCGACTTGGTCGGCGGTGAGCGCAAGCCGGTGGGTCGTGCGCGTCAGCCCCACAACCTGGAACACCGGAAAGTACGCTGGCACCAGCAAACGCTACGCAAGCTCGGGCTGCTCGAACGGGTGCCGGGCCAGCGCGGCAACTGGCGCCTGACACCCAAGGCGCAAGAAGAATGCGACCTCACCCCGGCGCCTGAAGGCGTGGCCCTGGTCGCATTCAGCACCGATCTCGGCGTGGCCATCTGGACCCGCACGGAGACACTCGCAGGCAAGCTCACGGACCAGATCTCCGCGGTCATTACTTCGCCGCCGTACCCGCTTCGGCAGGCGCGGGCTTACGGAAATCCGTCGGAGGCGGAGTACGTCGATTTCATCTGCCACTCGCTGGAGCCGCTTCTGAAGAACCTGATTGTCGGCGGCTGCATCGCGCTGAACGTGAGCAACGACATTTTCCTGTCCAAATCTCCCGCTCGCTCGATGTATGTCGAGCGCCTCACCCTGGCGCTGCACGATCGGCTGGGCCTGCATCTGCATGAGCGCGCGATCTGGAACAACCCTGCCAAGCCACCCGGGCCGACCTACTGGGCGTCGATCAAGCGCCAGCAGTTGAACGTCGGGTACGAGCCGGTTCTCATCTTCTGCAACGATCCAGTGCGCTGCGTCGCAGACAACCGGCGCGTGCTCCAGCCCCACTCCAAGCGGCACGCTCAGTTGCTGGCAGCCGGGGGCGAGGTCCGGACCGCGGCCTACGGCGACGGAGCCTACAAGCTTCGACCAGGCTCCTTTGGCAACCTGACTGCCGGGAAAATCCCGAAGAATCTGATCTCCATCTCGCACGTGAGCAAGGAGGTGGAGAAGACACGCAAGGCGGCCAAGGACCTCGGGCTTCCTGTACACGGCGCTCTCATGCCAGTGAAGCTGGCACGCCTCTTGGTGGAGTTCCTCACGCCGCCCGGCGGCCTGGTGCTCGACCCGTTCGGCGGATGGCTGTCGACAGCACTCGCCTGCGAGGAGGCGGGGTACCCATGGATCGCCTTGGAGAAGATGGCCGAGTACGTGGCCGGCGGCGGTATCCGCCTGAGCGGCCGCCCGGGGTTCCGCGCCTCCTTTGACCTGGAGGGCTGGAATCCCGGCGACACTTCGCGCAACTGATCGCGCCTTCCGCGAAACTTTTGGCGAAGGGGCGCATGATTTCGTGCAGGGCGCGGAATCGCACCCAGAACCTCGGGCAGACTCGCCCGGGTGAGCATGACTGTCTATGTGGTCGACGACCACCCCATGATGCGTGACGCTATCGTGATGGCTGTCAGACGCCTTCGCCCTGACTCGAACATCGTCGAACTCGACTGCATTGGAGCCGTCTACCAAGCCGTGAACGACCACGGCCCGCCGGCGCTCGTGTCGATGGATATCAACCTCCCGGACAACGACTCCGACGCTGGAGTCGCGAAGGTCCGGACGTTGTTCCCGAACGCGCAGATCGCCGTTTTCTCGACCCTTTCCTCCAGTGAGATGGAGGAAGTATGCGTAGCTTCGGGGGCCGACATCTACGTCGAGAAGGCGAGTGGCCGAGGTGAGTACGCGGCTGCACTTCAGGGGCTGCTGCAGGCCGGGAACGAACTGGACGAGACTCCCGACGCGGACTCTCCTTCGGGCGTCTTCAAACTCTCGAAGCGCCAAAAGCAGCTGATTGCCATGATCGATCGCGGTCTGACGAACAATGAAATGGCCACCGCTCTTGGCCTCGTAGAGACGACCGTCAAAGTGCACTTGTGGCGGCTGTATCGAAAGTTGGGCGTCAACAATCGATCGCGCGCACTGCACATCGCCCGCGGGCAGGGTCTCCTCGCCTGACCGGGCCGGGGAACGGTCTAGCCGGGTTGAGGGAAGACGCAGGCGGGACATCCGCCTGCTGGGGGCCGGAGCAGACTTTTTCGCCGTGGGCGAAAAAATTAGTATCCTCCGCGGCATGCTCGCCCTCCTCCCATTGCCGCCTGCGATCGCCTACGGTCTGCCGTGGAGGATGACCTTTCGGACGAACCGCCCGCCAGCGACCCTGGAAAAGTTCGCGGACGAGACCTTCGTTGAGGGCTTGACGCAAGATGAACTCAAGCACAGTGAGGCGGCGATCTCCACCCTATTGGCCAGGATGTTGGCCACCCGCAAGATTCCCAGAACCCTCTCGCGCGCCCATTTGAACCTGGCGACCTCCCAGAAGATCTGGGACGAGCGTTCTCCAGCAGGCCTCAAGGTTTCCCTGGGCAACACGCGCTTCACTGTCCTGGAGGCCTCCGACTGGATCGGCGACAGCGTCAACCGCCTGATCAAGGGCCTGCGCCCGGACCCCGGGACCCGGCTGCCGGAGTTCAGGGCCCAGTTCACAGAATCCGACTGGGAAGACATCGGCCACCACGGAGCGGCGCCGACGGCCGTCGGTGGTCCCAAGCCACGCAAGCCCCCTGTGCGAAAGCCGACTCCCGACCTAGACCTGACCCCCCCGGCGAGCGCCGCCCAGCGACGCAAACGTCAGATCCCGAACCTGAAGCTGATGACCGGCTCGGGACGGCCGATCCTCGGCAACGACTACCGACTGGGCTGGCTGCTTTTCGAGATCCACAAGGTGGCGCCGCTGAACCATCGCGAGCCAGGGCATGCTGACGACGTCCTTCGCAAGCTCGAGGCCAGCAGTGTCCATGGCGCTGCAAAGCTGGCGAAGATGCTCCGTGGCCGCCTTGAGGCCCTGGAGTCGGCGCAGGTGCCAGAGGAGGTTCGGGAGGTGCTGAGCACCATGCTCGCCGGCACGGCGAACTCCGAACCGTGGACGGAGGAAAGCCTGTTCTGGGCGTTCGGCGTCGCGCCCATTCGCGAGTCGTTTGACTCGGCGTTCTGGGCAGGCACCGCGGAAACACAGGCTCGGTCGTTCCGCCTGCGGCGAAAGCTGCTGCCGATGACCGACCCGTTCATCACCAGATCCCTCCACTCGCCGGTCCTCGAAATCTTGGCCCACGAGCTTGCGTCGACCGAGTTCACGGGCGCCAGGCGCCTGCAATCTCGTCTGGGCCCACTCCTAGGAGGCGCACATGTGATTGGTGTCAGCAAGTTCCTGACCAATGTCCTTGGCTGGAAGGGCGGTCGCCTGATAACCGTCACCGTGGCAGCAGGCACTGGGCCAGGGGCGGCGACCTCCAGCCTCTTCTTCTGGACGAAAGGAACGCACGGGGTAACTCCGGTTCATGTGCTTGAAGTCTGCGTTCGCGCCAGAGAGCTGACCCTCGCGCGCGGCGCGTTCGAGGTGAGCGAGGTTGCGGCCCAGTTCGCCAAGCACCCGCAGTGGCAAATCACTGAGGAGACGTGTGTCGAGATCCTGAACGAATGGCCGGCGGTCCGTTGGTTGGACCAGCGCGGCATGGGCGTGGTAGACGGGGCAAGCCCCTTGCCTGCGCTCGTTGAGCAGCTGCTCAACGTCACGTGGCCGCGCCCTCTCCACATCAACCACGTTGTCGAGGCGATCCATTCGGCGCCCCTCGCAATGGCGGAGGCGAACGCCGCTCAAGCGCGGCTCGGCTCTGAAGGCCTGGTCCCGACCACGGTGCTGATCGAGGCGCTTGATGGCGCTGGAAACGTCTGCCGATCGGGCCACAACCTCCTGTCGCTCAGGACAGCGCCAGCGCAGGACTATTTCGATTGGCGCCCTGTTGAGCTCGAGCTCGTGGGGTTCCTGCATTCAGTCGGCGGCTCGGCAGCGAATCGCGAGATCTATAAGCACTTCCAAGGGGACAAGGGCGTCGAGCCGGGGGCACTTGGTGCAGCGATGAAGGCGCTTCCGTACCTTTACTCGCCGACGCCTTACACGACGGCGGTCCGGCCGTGGGCGATCCCAAAGGATACTTCCTAGAGCGGGGCGCCATGCCATCGGTCGGGTTGAAGCGAGCAGCCGAGGACCCGCCGCCTTGCTGAAGCGCTCAGCCGATCCCGGATGCGCCCTCGACGACGATACGGAACTTGCCCCTTACGGGCCGTTCGGCTTTTTCCCTCGGCGGCGTGCTGAAGGTCTTCTCGATCGATCTGACGAATCGCCGAAGGTCCGCCTCGGGTTCGGGTGAAGGCTTCGTCGCCTGAGCGGCGGCGAGCAGCGGAGCAAAGGCAAGGGCCAGGATCAGGGCGGCGCTGGCAGAGGTCGAGCGCACAGGGCGAAACTCAGAAAGGTTCATAGAGGATAGAAGTCGCGCGGATGGCACAAAGGAAGCGCAGCGCAAGAAGTAGGAAGGACCTGCAAACTCGGACCATCCTACCGACCCTGCTTCGATTCGCGCAAGGCGAGCGTTGCGAAAAGATGCCAGCAAATTGGACCCCGCGTCCGACTCCTGCTGCGGAATGAACCAGAATCCAATGATGGAAGAGCGCCGCCACTACCTCACAGTTCCGTTCAAGGAAAAGGACGCCGCGAAGGCGCTGGGCGCTCGCTATGACCCGGACAGCAGGCGTTGGTGGGTCCGCCCCGACGCGGACCTGGCGCTGTTTGCGAAGTGGAACCTCGTGCCTGGCACATCCAGCTCAGCACCAGTACCCGCCCGGGCCGCGCCTGCTATAGGCACCCCTGCGCCAGACCTGTTCGGCTCCCGTGATCTTGCAGCCGGCGTTGCCGGCGGCGAACTCACCGCGCCAGCGAAGGGCATCCCCCTGTCCCGTCTGCTCGGCGGCGTCGCGGCCGCGATCATGCAGGCCTTCAAGGCCGGCGTCTGGACCACGGTTGAGGTGATGAACGTGAGGCTGAATAGCGGGCACGTCTACCTCGAACTGTCGGAACGCGACCGCGCCGGCCAGGTGCTCGCGAAAGCGCACGCCATGATCTGGGCGAACACCGCCGCCAAGATACTGCCCGAGTTCGAGCGGGCCACAGGGGCGACGATTGGCGCCGGCATCAAGCTGCTCGTTCGCGCGAAGCCAGGCTTCAAGGCGCAGTTCGGATTCAGCCTGGAGATCGACGCGATCGATCCGGCATTCACATTGGGCGATCTGGAAGCCAGGAAGAAGGAGATTCGGGCGCGCCTGCAGCGCGAGGGCGTCTTCGAGCAGAACAAGCGCGTGCCACCGCCCTGGGACTTCACCTCCGTGCTGGTCGTGGCGCCCCACGAGGCCGCAGGCCTGGGCGACTTCCGCAAGGAGTCCGATCGCCTTGCGCTTCTCCGGCTGTGCCGCTTCACCTACGCTCACAGCCGATTTCAGGGCGAAGGCGCAGCGCGCGAGATCATCACAGCTCTCACCGAGGCACTCGACGAACGCGCGGCCGCTGACGACATGCCCGATGCCATCGTCATCATCCGCGGCGGCGGCGCGGTCAATGACCTGGCATGGCTCAACGACTACGACTTGGCCCGGGTCGTCTGCGACCAACGCCTGCCGGTCCTGACAGGCATTGGCCACGAGCGGGACAGCACGATCCTGGACGAGGTCGCATTCGCCAAGTTCGATACCCCCAGCAAGGTGATCGGTGCGATCGAGAAGCTGATAGTGCGCCGAGCGCAGGAGGCGAAAACCGCATCAGAAGCGATCATGGCGATGGCCGGCCGCGCGGCGCGCGAGATGCGCGTCTCCGTGGAGCAGGCCCACGGCCAGGTCGCGACGGACGCGCGCGCCCAGATAGCCCATGCGCGCCAGGGCAGCCGCGACGCAATGAACAGCATCGGCGTGGCGGCGCTCCAGGACGTTCACCGGGCAGCACGCGACGGGCTTGCGCTCGTGAGCGAGATCCAGCGCGAAGCCTCCGGCCAGGTGGCGACGGCGCGCCGGCTGGTGCCGCAGCACATGGCCGACATCCGAACTCAAGCTGGCGCCCTCATTGGCCGGGCGCGCGGCACCGCCGACGTGTCGATCAACACGGTGCTCGACCGGGCAAGCGCCGGGGCACGAGCAGCCCGGCACCAGGCCGACGCTCAGATCTCCGCTCTGGGCGAGCGAGCCACGGCGTCTCTGGGCCGAGCCCGCGCAAACTCTGACGCACTGATGCGCGAGATCGCAGGCCAGGGCCCGGACAAGACACTCAACCGCGGCTTCGCGATCGTGCGCGACGCCGAAGGCAAACCCATCACCAGCCTGCATCAGGCCGAGCCTGACCAGGTGATCGAGATCCAGTTCCGGGACGGCACCATGAGTGCACATACCGGCAAGCCGAGATGAAGGAAAGAGCCATGGAACAGACCTTCCGCGAAGCCTACGGCGTGCTCCAGCAGCACGCTGAGACCCTTCGCGAACAGCAAGAGCCCAACATCGACGATCTGCTCAAGATCGTCACGGAGTCCGTAGCGGCCTACCAGGTGTGCAAGAAGCGAATCGATGCAGTGGAGGAAGCTCTGAAGAAGGCCTTGGACGGCGCCGGGGTCGACGGCGCGGGCACGGCAGGTTGAAGCGTGGGACCGCCCCGGCAGCGGGGCGGGCAGTACGGCCAATCGCCGAATTCGCCAAAGCCTGACGTTCAGCGACGCCACTGACGCTCCCTGCCACGCTTGGGACCTCACGCGCGAGCAGCTGGCCGCGCTCAAAAAGACTGCACTGGGCCCGTTCCTACGGAACGGCATCGACCGGCCGCAGAACGACTAAGGCTACGCAGCCGGTAACCTTGTCACCTGCTGCCGCAATTGCAACATTTCGAAGAACACTATGACGGTGGAGGCCTTCGCGCAATGGGTGAAGCGCATCGCCAGCGAGATGCCTCTGGCATCCGACATGAATTGAAATTTGCAAGGCGCCAGCTATCATTGTCAGCATGGCACTCCATGCCAGCCGTGCGCCGCGGAACTTCCGCGATGGTGAAAATGGAGCTGCTCAGTCCATTGGCATTGGTTCCAAGCAAGACTGTTCGCCGGTGAGGTAACGCGCACCCCTTCCACGCATGCGAACGCCTCTGCCTGGAGCAATCCAAATGTCATTTGCATACATTCCCCTGAACGCAAGGCTCATCGCCTTCGTGGAAGATTTGGCTGCGGCCGTCGCCCGCGAGGGCATTCCGTTGACCGCCGATGAGGCCCTGGATTTGACCGGCCATCTATGGTCTGACAACCTCCTGGAGATCTTTGACGACCCGGCGGACTGGCATGTCATCTGGTGGGAGCGAGAAACCGCACAGACCGGAGAAATTGTGTCTGTGGCCAGGTCGCGGGCTGAAGCTGTAGCCGGAGTGATGTCCCACGCGCAAGAAGAAGGCCATGAGCTGGACGACCTGGAGACGGACACGCAACCCCTGGAGATTTATTGCGAAGGCGAGCTCTACGCGCGCATCGCGCCCCTCGAGTTCGTGCAACCGCGGGCGGACCTACTCAAGCGAATGCAGACCTTGCTGGCCCCGATCAAGATCTCGGACGAGCGCACGCTCGTGCGCCGGCTGATGGAGTTGCCAGCCTGGACGGTCGAGCCCTACAACGACTTCGATTGGTCGTGGTCGAAGATTCATGTAATCCCAGTCGGCACCCCCCGTGCCGGAGAGTGGCTTAAACCGATTTCGTTCACTCACGGCAACCGGGACAAATGGCCCGAGCGCAAGGGCCGCGAAGAGCAAACAGACCTTGAGTTCGACTGGGAAGCAAACCCGGATCCTACAGAGCAGAACCTGCAACCCATGTGGCCCACCCCTCAAAACTTGGCAAAGCTGCTGCAATCAGAACTGGCCCACAAGATGCCAGAACCGCCAAAGCTTTCCTGGTGCCAAGAGACCTTGGCCAAGCTGCTGCACGCAGGCTCCTGGAACAGCCTCGTCGCACGATTCAACGCGCATGCGTTTGTCCAAGTGACCATGAGTGAGGTGGTCGACACGGAACACGACACGCCCGAGGTCCTGTTCTACGAAAGTCCAGCCCACCTTCTGGCTTGCGTTTACGGGCGCTCCGAAGATTTGAGAGCAGCCGGTCGACCGGGCCTGTATATCTCCGTGAGCTGGCTGAGCAGTCCGAGCATTTCGCTCAGGGCCGGTGAAAGACCGCGGGAAGAAATTGAGACAGAGGTAGCGGCGAAGTGCGTATCACCCGGCCAATTCGATATGGAGACCGACGAACATCGGGCCGCCTCTGACGCCTGGGTGGGCTTGCAACAGGCCTTGCGAGCACGAAGCCATCAACTACGCGCTGTCGAATTGCTGTATGTTTCCGCTAGCTATAGGGACGAAGAGCTAGAAGCTGCAGAGGAAGCGTTGGACAACCTGGTGTAGCCGGCGGGTGGAAGCACATGGACGGAGCCCGCGAATTCGGACGTTCAGCGGGCCCCTATCGAGGCATGAAGCACGGCCACACCCTCGCCGCCCAACAGACGCCCAACTGCGGCATCTAACCAGACGGGCTCTCCTGTGGCCTATCACCCCCTCGGGGGCGTCAATCGCATGGCGTAGGTGTCCCCACACACTCATCCGCCATCTCTGCGAAGCGCGCCACCGCGCCCTCGATCTCGCCATCGCTCGCATCGACAGGGCACGTCACCCAGCAGCTCGAAAGCGCGTTTCTCCCCTGCTTTGATATTCATCGCTCAGGATGCAGAGGCCTTCGGCCTCGTTGACCCGCACCCAGCCGTCGCATCCTTGTCACCGAACGCGGTCGAGCAGGTCATGTTGGCGAAGTTCAGAACGCGATCGGCCTTCTCAGCCAAACGGGATGAGGAGCGCCAGAACGCGACGCGCCAGCGCTCGCTGAGGATCATCGTTGTGCTGGAGCAGCCCTTGTTGCTGCTACGTCCTGCGAGGGCGCCCGGCTGCCCTTGTGGTTGGCGTTGTCGCCGCCGGCAAATGTAGTCGTCACAGGCTCAGCGAGGCGCGCCGGGTGGGCTAGCAAAACAAATATTTCGAATTGTTTGTGTCGGTCTACTATCACGGACATGATTTCTACCGATTTTTTCGCGCGTCAACCGATGCTCTCCGATGCACAGGTGGCGGAACTCCTGGACCGTGTTTGCCTCTCCAAGTCCGGCCACCGGACGCGAACCCAGATTGGACTTTGCTTCCCGCCCAAGGACGCATGGCGACGCGGTGGCACTTTCAACGCCGTTGACGCCTCCGAGGCCCTGATGGAGATGCTCGGCACCAAAGTTATCTACCCCGTGGGAGCGAACGAGCAGGCGGACCGGTACTACTACGTGGAGCTGATCGAAAGGGTGGACGGCCAGCACGATCTGTATCTCAAGTACCAGACCATCCTCGGGCAGCGCCTGCTCGGCGGCGTGTCGGACGCACAGGTCGAAACTCTGCGCGCGCGCTACGAGGGTCGGCTGCCGCTCCCAGGCAGAGCCCGCGAACCTGGCGACACCCAGGCTGGCCTCCCTGCTCGACTCGCAAAGGGCAGCGCACGAAGAGACGAGCTGCTGGGGCAGATCTCGGAGGCACTTCCCTCCAACCACCGGCCGGCCGAAGTGGCAGGGCCCCTGACCAGCACGCCCGATCTGACCAGGAACACGTCGGAAAGCCGCAGGGACGGCGACGAGGCACTCACGGCGCGGCCTACCTTGAGGGGCGCGGCAATGCCGGAAGCCGCGGCCGCCCGCAGTCGCCGCATCGATGACGACGTTCTGGCAGTCTTGCGAGCCGGCCGCACGGAAGACAACAAGTTCTATCTCGGACCCGAACGGTTGGATCCGAAGCTCTACAAGCGCGTCAACGCCGTTCTGAAGGATCTCTCTGGACAGTGGAAGGGCGGCAAGACGCAAGCGCACGTGTTCGAAGGACCCGCCGATGAGGCCGTGGCCGCGGCCATCGCGTCGGGCGAATATCTGACAGCGAAGGACTTCGGCTTCTTCCCGACCCCTGCAGGTCTGGCGGACCGCGCGATCGCCATGGCCGGCCTTGTGCCCGGCATGAAGGTGCTTGAGCCCAGCGCGGGCAACGGAAGTTTGGCGCTGCGTGCCGCTGCAATCGTAGGCGCCCAGAACGTGACGGCCTGCGAATTCTTGGAGCGGAACGTGGCCACGCTGAAGGCTGCTGGCCTGACGGACGTCCTCCACGGCGATTTCCTGGCCATCGAACCCTCGCCGATCTACGACGCGGTCGTGATGAACCCGCCCTTCGGAAATCTCCAGGACGCGAAGCACGTCGAACACGCGGCTCAATTTTTGAAGCCAGACGGCGTGCTGATCGCAATCATGAGTCCGAGCTACCAGTCGCGCGCCACGGCAGTCGCGACGAAGTTTCGCGACTTCGCTGAGGCCAGCCAAGCTGTTGTGGAGAGCATTCCAGCCGGCACCTTCCGTGAATCCGGGACCGAGGTAGCTACGGTAATCCTCAAGATGGAAGCACGCAACTTTCCCTGGAACAACATCGTTCAGCTGGACGAGGAAGACGAGCAGGACCTGGCTGACGCACCGCGCGGCTGAGCGAGTATGGCGGTCGAAGTCTCATCCGCCGGCGCCGTGCAGCTGCCGAACCTCGTTGCCCGTGACCTGTTGATCGCGGCGCTCGCGCGTCTCGTCCCGCCTGACACGACGCTCAATCCCCTCGGGCTGGACGTCACATGCACCACCGACGGCGAAGCGCTGCTTGTTCGCGTTCCCAGTTTTGCCCGTGTCGAAGCGGACGCACCAGATGCCCAGGAAGCGCGCCTACGTGGCTAGACGCACCCACCGATCCCAATCAAACGATGACGAGGCTTCCCTTGACCGACTCTGTTCGAACTAACAACGCCTACATCGAGCGCCTGCATGCCACGCTCAGGCACGACGGCTTCTTGCTGCGCAAGATCAACAAGCGCGATTGGACCGAGGAGCTTCTCCTCGCCGCCGTCAAGAACGCCGGGCGCGCGCTGCAGTTGATTCCAGAGCCGAGCGCCGCCGTCGTCCTGGCCGCCGTAGAGCAAGACGGTGATGCGCTTCAGTACGTGCTCGAGCAGACGGACGAGATCTGCGCGGCCGCGTGCCGGCAGTGGCTCGGCGCCTTCCACCACATCGTGGACGAGGAAATGCGCGATCGGGTCGCCTCCAGCATGGTCGATGAAGGCGTGCTTGCCACACACCCGTTTGCCGATGCCGCGAACGCCTCGAACTACCGCCCTTGAGAACCACGATGCCCACCCTCATCGCTGCCACCGCACCAACCTCATCCACCGACAAGGCGCCTCTTTCGGCGACCGCAATCGAGTACGTGACACGGGATCTGTTCAAGGGCAAATCCCTTCGTGCGGCTTCGAAAGCGTTCCACCGCAGGTTCAGTGGCGAAGACAACATCTTCCTCGGCCGCGTGACCCAATCGATCGAGGAAATCATGCAGGCCATCCTTTCCGACAAGGCGGCGCTAGCCATCCAGAACGCTCGCAGGATGAAAGTGGGAAACGCACACATCGCAATCGAAGGCACTGCGCAGCAGTTCAACCTCGAGGTCGGCCTGCTCGCGACCGAGGTGATGGTCCAACTCGCCTGCGCGGATCCGGCGGCCAAGACGGACGGGCCGGATCCTGTTGCGCGCGCAGTCTTCGCGCTGAATGCCGCCCATCCGGACGCCCCTCCACTCGCCCCCCACGACGGCGAGGCAGCCGAGGATGGCATGTCGGCTTGTGAAGAAGAACCAGCCCTCGGGGACGCGCCCCGATGACTACGGCGTCCTGCCCTCCACCGATCGTCTACCACGGCACCGGCGCCACCTTCGACGCCTTTGCTCCGAACGAGCGTGGAATCTTCTTCGCCGAGCGCTTCAACGCGGCGGCCGCCTACCAACGCATCCGCCGGGATGCGGCGCCGCGGGTCATCGCAGCGAGACTGGATATTCGCAACCCATGGACGGCAATCACCTATGGCGCGGACGTCCCCTACAGGGACCAGATCGACCAGTCGGTGGCCGCGATCGCAGCGCGCGGCTTTGACGGCATCTACCTTCCAAAGGAACGCGTCTGGGTAGCGACCTCCCCCCACCAGATCACAGTACTGGATCACGCGGTCCCGCCGGCGAGCTTTGCTGCCAATATGCAGGCGGCCGCCGACCAGTCCCAAGCCGGGTGGTACTTCGAGGAAGGCGGCTGCTGGGGCATGGCGTTGGCCCTGCGCTCGGCCCTGGGCGGCGAGATCGTGCTGCGCGACGACTTCGTTCACGCCTACGTACGCGCGGACGGCAAGACCTACGCCTGGCAAGGCGAGTCGACCTTCGCCGGCGGCCGCGTCGTTACGCGTGATCAGCTGGTGCAGGAGGCGCTCGGCAACGGGTGCGCCAGGGAGCAACTCGACGCCGACACCGACTGGGCCGACCAAATCATCGAACGAGCTCGGCACATGTGCTTCATGGAGGAAGCAGCGACCGAGAACGAACTCTCCACTCAACAACTAGGCGCCCCGCGGGGCTGAGAAAGCAAGTACATGAGCTACGACGCACGAATATCCTTTGAAGCAGTGATTCGCGACGGCGTCACGCGCCAAGCGGTCGAGGAAGCGCTCAAGCCACTCCTGGACCATTCGGAGACCGTGCTGCGCACGCGAGAAGATCCGACCGCATCGAAGATGGTCGCGCTTGACAGCGGTGTGTTGATTGTCAGCGTGGACGATCGCGTGAGCGACGGCTTTCAGACGAACGTTTTCATCCCAGTCGTCGATGCAATCGGAGCGCTCGCTGTCGAACCCTTCGAAGCCACGCTCGAAGACCAGGACACCGGTGATGCGGACGAGCGCTACTACACACGCCTCACAGGTCCCGCGCACCTCATCCCCGAGTTCAAGTCCCGTCAGGCACGCGATGAGCTGCAGATCAATGACATCGTGCTCCCGCTCAGCGCCAGGGGCTGGCCGTTGGAGGACCTTGCGACGCGCAGCTGCATGACCATCGCGATGTTCCCCAATCGAGGAGACCACAAGGATGCGGTCTCACGCGTCTCAGTTGACCTCGAGGGCTTGGACCTGGACGAGGCCCGGCGAGCGCGCATCGCAAGGCTCTCGGTGCTCCTGGCGCGCGAAATCGCCGGCGAATCTCTCATCCTTCACCCGCGGCCCGGCTATGGCGCTGCCGAGCGCGCCCTCGATGGAGTCGGGAAGACGCTGGGCGCGCTGATCGCCTACGACAAGCGCCTGAACGCGGAGCCGGCCAGGGCGCCGAACGGATCCGACTACAGCGCGCTTCTCGACATCGCGACCGCACAGATCATGGGAATTCACCGAGAGGCCCTTGCACGAGCCGATGCACGTGCAGAAGCCGGCTCCGAACTCGAAGTCGCTACCGAACATGCAAGCGCCCCCCGGGGCTGAGGAGTACACCCATGGGCTTCAGCGCGTACTCACGAATCGACGCGATCCTTCGCCCGGGCACGATGCCGGACGAGGTGGCCACCGCCTGCAGGCGCTTTCTGGACTGGCGAGGCCTCGAGCTTCTTCCAGACGATTCCGACCTCCATGAGACCGGGGTCGCCTACGACCCGTCGACGGAGTGCTTCATCCTTCAGATCACCTGCGAGTGCCCCCACGGCTTCGCGGAAGATATGTTCGAGCCACTTGTCAACGCCATTGGCGAACTGGCGGCGCATCCCTTCGTGGCCACCCTCGTGAACGAGAGCACGAGTAACGAAGATTCCCGCGAGTTCGAGGTAGTGGCCGGCCCTTCCGACCAGCTCGGCGAGTTCCGGGCACGCCGCGCCCGGTGTGCGATCGAAGAGCAACTGCGATACATCGACTTTCCGCCTGGCTCGACGGGCGACACCATTGCCGATCTCGCCACTCGCGAGTGCATGAGCATCGCCACCTTCGCGCCGAACCAGAACGCGCCTGATAGCAGCGCGGTTACCCGCGTTGCAGTGGACCTCACGGGCCTCAACCTCGACGCGGAGCGCCGCGACCGCATCGCACGACTCGCCATGGCGCTTGCGCGCGAGATCGCGGGCGACGAGCTGCTGCTCAAGGCACGACCCGGAGCCGGCGCAGCGGACTGGGTCCTCGCCCGCACCACAGGGATTGCCACGAAGCTAGGCGCCCGGAACGCCCTCATTGCCGACGAAGCCAACGGCGGGCAGAACGCACGCGACCCGAACGCATGCGACTACAACCTCGCCTCCAGCGAGACGATAAACGAGGTCATCGCGATCGAGCGCGAGGCCCTGGCACGCGTCCAAGCGGAAGCGCCGGTCGAGCCCGAAGCGCCGGCGGCGCCACGCTCCTTCTGATCTCGCTCCCGAAGACGACACCCCGACCGAAGCGCCCCGAGGCTAGCCAACAAACCCATGAGCCAAACCCCCACCTACTGGCGGAAGGTCAAGCTTCGGCTGATCGAAGGCGCCATCGCGTACGCGGATGTACTCGACCAGGGCGATCTCGAGGAAGAGCAGCAAGGACGGGCGTTAACCACCACCTACTCGCGCTACGCCTGGGACCTGTTCGAAATTGGGCCGCGCAACGTCGCCGCCATCGCGGAGCGCGACCTCGTGCGTCGCAGCGGCGAGGACCCGACCGCCGTGCTCAGCGCGAAGGAAACCTTGATCGCTGCCGCCAAGGCATTGGCCAAAGTCGAGGCACTCTGCAACGACCCCGACCTGGCTCGGCGACAAATCTGGGGACAGGCGCATCGCCGCTACGACGACGCCATTGAAGCGCTAGGGCCGCGTCTGATCGCGGAGATGGTCCGTCGGGACCTGCCGGAAGAGCATCGGCCCGCCCAGGCAATCTCAAATCCCGCGTTGGAGGGTGCGGACATCAATCCAGGCCTTCCGGAGGGCCGGGAGCTCGACGCACCCAGGGGTTAGCGCTCGGTCACAACGCTCTCTGGCGCTGTCAGGTTCACATAGTTCCGGCTGCACCGGCAGCGCGCCTAGTCGAACGCTATCGCGTCACCATCGTCTCCTGGAGCGGCCGCCTGGTCTATCTTCCCACCGAGCACGCAGAGGCATCCGACCTCGAAGTATCGTCAGTTCGCCGCACGCCGCTCGACCTCTGCGGCACTCACCGCAGGCATTGGACCGTTTTCGCGACATGCTCGCGCGATGCGCGTGTCCAGCCGGTGGGCGTGCCAATCCAGGGCCTCGCCCGTCTCTAGGTCAACCGCCACCCATTTCTCCGGGACGCGGGTCTCATGGTCAGGCTGTGCAGCTCGCTGTGCTCCTCCCAACTCGGTCGAGCAATGTCGAGAACACCAGGCGCATGTCCGGCGTCGGGGCGCCCTTCGCCCGCGCGGTCGCAGATCTGGCGCCGGCGCTCATCGATCAGGATCCGCCCGGGGCACTGATAGGCCCGCCGAACGCTTTGCTGCATCGCTCCGTCATCTGGGCCCAGCTGATCTCGCCCTTGAGGCGTGCATTCTGTTGCCGGATGCATTCGGGGTCCTGGTAAGCGGGCACCTCGGTGGCCTTCGCCTTGGCCGTGGCAGCCTGCTGCTCCTTCAGCTCGCGCCAGCTTTTGGCCTCGTCGGATTCACCACAGCCGGTGGCGATCACGCTGGCCATCAGGATAGCGGCGAGGAAGAAGCGATTGATAGTTTCGGATTTCATAGGCACCAGTCTACGGATCGACCCCAGATTGCGATAGGTTGAACTAAAGCAGGTTTCCGTCACATCTCAACGGTGCGCGGGTACTTTGGCCTTACTGAGCGAGACCGCCAATCGGAAGCGGCCCGCGATCTACCCATGGCCACCGGAATGATCAAGGATCTGCTGAAGGCCTCCGCCGCGATGCCGGCGGCCGCGGCGCCCGCAGATGCTGGCCATCCTCACCGGCGACACCCTACTGATGCGCCGCATGAACCGGGTGCACGTCGGCTTCGAGGACTGCCTCACGCCAATCCTGTCGAGCTACTGACGCACCTCAGGCCTCCGGCGGCTTCGTGTGCTGCAGCATCAGCGTGCGCAATGCCCGCTTGCCGCGAGCGTTCTGGCTGCGGTATGCGAGACGCGCCAGCTCGATGAAGCGCTCCTCGCCATGATCGACTTCTGGCTCCGCGGTGGACTGCTCTTCGTCCATCCATCGCTGAGGTTTTCCACAGGCCGTCTCGATCTGCCTGGCGAGCTTGTCCGAGATGTTCCTTTGCGTTGTCTCGGACCTGATCTGCGTCCACATGCTGGCGGAGATCTGCAGCTTCTTCGCAAACAGCTCGGCCATGCCGAGCGGCTTGACGCCCTGCACCGCCTGCTCGGCTACGAACTCGCCGAACAGGATGAGGGCGTTGTTGCGACGAATAGCGGAAAGTGACATGCTGGTGTTCTGGGGCAACGCGCCGTTGATCGTCGTATCGAGAAAAAAACACAACGATTGAAAAATAAATCTTGCGGCGGACAGTAAACCCAGTTTACATTACATCCATCGACGAACTTGTTTCGTCCCGTTTCTTCAACCCAACATCGATTCATCGAGAACTTCGCCAACCACTGGAACCATCGTGAAAGCAAACCTGACCTCACTGAACATTCGACCCGCATCGGGCCGGGCGTTCGTGCGCGTCGCGTTTTGTGGTGGTCGCAGTCTGACGACATCCAAGATGCATTCGCAGCTGAACTCCATTCCGTCGATCCCGGCCGCATTGTGGCTTGGACAGTATGAGGATCAGCTGCACCCGGGTGGAGGTAGCGCGTAAGCGCGTACCTTCCAAGCTCTCTCACCAGAGGCCCGGATTCCGAAGTGGATCCGGGCCTTTTTGTTTTTCCACCGTGCAGATCTCGATCGGCACACAACCGCGAATGGCACGCGCTGCCGGCCGCCACAGCAGTGATCGAGCTGCCGTGAACTCACCCGCCGAGTGGCGTCGGTGGGTGATCCTTAAAAATTCGCTGCGAGTCGCGCCCCTCACTGGTGGGGCCACCGGCTCGCAAAGCATGCAGCCGTAGCTCAGTCAGGAAGAGCGCAACGTCGCCAACGTTGAGGCCGAGGGATCGAAGCCCTCCGTGCTGCTCCATTTCGGGTGTGCCTTTGCAACACCTCCAGAGGCCAACCGCGTCGGCGGCCTGGGGGGATGTGCATGGTCTGGACCCAACCATCGTGCAGCGATGTCGACGTGAGTGCGCAAGCGCTCGAATCGCGTGAAGACACAACCGAAATGGATACGCCCCCCCGATGGCGGAATTGGTAGACGCACCGGTCTCAGAAGCCGGGGACGAAAGTCATGCAAGTTCGAGGCTTGCTTGGGGGACCAACCGTTCATATCTCGATAGCTCAATCGGCAGAGCGCCGGTCTCCAAAACCGGAGGTTGTAGATTCGATTTCTACTCGGGATGCCAGTCACCCACGCCCGTATAGCTCAGTTGGTAGAGCACCATTCCTGTAAATTGGTTGTCGTCTGTTCGATGCAGACTGCGGGCTCCATCAATATCACACGTCGGATTCGTCTAGCGGCTTAGGACACAAGGTTTTCATCCTTGTAGACAGGGGTTCGAATCCCCTATCCGACTCCAGTCACAGACGATTCAATCGTCAGAAAGTATCGCGGAGTAGGGGAGCCCGGTCGTCCCCTCTGGCCTCATAAGCCAGAGATCGGTCGGTTCGAATCCGCCCTCCGCAACCAGATGAAGGCGCTTAGCCAAGCGGTCTACGGCACTGGGTTTTGATCCCAGCATTCCAAGGTTCGAATCCTTGAGCGTCTGCCATTCATCAACACCCCTCGGAGCGTGGCGCAGCTGGAAGCGCACCTGGTTTGGGACCAGGGGGTCGCAGGCTCGAGACCTGCCGCTCCGACCATAGAAGAAGCGAGACCGGGCGATGATGTAGATCGCCCTCTTGCGGAAACCGGCCGCAAAGATTGGGCGGCACCGGAACCCGTACCCGGAAACCTTTGTCACCCATCAGGAGCATTGGCCGAGAGGATAAGGCACCGACCTGCTAAGTCGGGACTGCGAAAGCGGTTGGTCGGATCGATACCGACATGCTCCGCCAGGTTCCCGGGGATGTAGCTCAGTTGGGAGAGCACCTGCCTTGCACGCAGACGGCCGGCGGATCGTACCCGCCCATCTCCACCACTTTTTCTGCTCCGATAACTCAGTGGCCAGAGTGCCTCCCTGTCTAGGAGGAAGCCGGGGATTCGACTTCCCCTCGGAGCGCCAGAATCCGCAGTCCAAGCTAACCCGGTGGAAGCGCCTGTTTGAAAAGCAGGAGGGCGAGGCTCGACACCTCGGGACTGCACCAGCCATCGACAGATATTGGAAAGTTGGGCGAGTGGTCAAAGCCGGCTGCCTCGAAAGCAGCAGTCCCGCAAGGGGCACGCGAGTTCGAATCTATGCACTTTCCGCCATCCTTCGCTCGCGGCGTTTGCGTTTACGCAACACGGCGCATCTCCAAAGCACAGCTGACACTTATTGCATTTTCGACAAAAAGGGTTGGATGGGAGACTTGAAGCCTCAGCAACAAACAAGGCGCCCAATGAGCGACGAGTTCGACGATCAAGCATTCGAGCAAGAGAAGGCTGATGCCCCAGAGCTTTACCAGCGGATCATCGCTGTCCACGAGGCGAGATTCGGTCTGCCCCTCGATCGAATGCAAAAAGACCAGCGCTTGTTTTCTAAGCGCTCTTTCCGCGTCGCATACCGCGCCTACTCCGTGCTCGCGGAGATCGACGCCGGGCCATTCCTCGACAGGTTGTCGGCCGGCACAGCCTGACCTCCGATCCCCCGCGGCGGGCCACTTCGGCCGGTCTGCGACACCCAATGCCGGAATCCCCGGCTCACCACCTCAAGCCCCCGCGTTAGCTCAACTGGATCAGAGCACTGGCCTACGAAGCCAGGGGTTGTTCGTTCGACTCGGACACGCGGGACCACCTACACCTGGAGTGCGAGCAGCATGGGCGACTGCACTGGACTGTAAATCCGGCGTCATTGACATACGGGGTTCGAAGCCCTGGCACTCCACCACCCTCACGCGGGCCTGGCCGAGCGGCTCAGGCGGCGCCCTTCCAAGGCGTACAGGCGAGTTCGACCCTCGCGGCCCGCTCCATCAACTCTCACGGCCTGGCGCGCATCGCATCCGAGGCGGTCCCGGTTCGGCCTTGACGGCCGGGCCGGGCGCCCTTCAGTTCAGTCTTCAACGAGGTAGCCAAGCGGTCGAAGGCGCCGGTTTGCAAGTCCGGTGAGCATTGCTCCACGTGGGTCCGAATCCCATCCTCGTTTCCATCTCGCCACCCTGCCCTGCTAGCTCAACTGGATAGAGCAGTCGCCTTCTAAGCGGCAGGTGGACCTTCGACTGGTCCGCAGGGCGCCAGCTTTTCGCCCGTAGCGCGACTTGCGTCACTGAAACATTTCACCGCGATCGCCGATATCCGGAGATCATTTGTCATCACCCTCATCCATCCAATTGGAGGACACACATGCGACTCACCACCAGCCATCGCCGGCCGGCGAACCGCACTGCGGTGACTGCCTCCAAGCCCCGGAATCCCGTCGTACAAGCCGTCGTCAATGGCTTTGGCACGATGACCGGGCAGCGCCACCGAGATGCCGAACGCGCTCGCGAGCGCTTCGAGCAACTCGACTTCGATCAGCGCGTGCGCGAGATCGGAGAGTGGTAGATCGCGGCGGCCATGCGCCGCTGCGGCTCACGTTCTCCTTTTGGAATATTCCTCGATAGCTCAGCTGGCAGCAGCGGCGCACTGTTAATGCGCAGGTCCCTGGTTCGATCCCAGGTCGAGGAGCCACCCTTCCCAGCTCTTTAGCTCAGAGGCAGAGCAGCCGGTCGATAACCGGCAGGTCGACGTTTCGAAATCGTCAAGAGCTACCAGTTCCATGGCGGCCGTAGTTCAAGGATTAGAACCGCGGGTTGTGATCCCGCTGATTCGGGTTTGAGTCCCGGCAGTCGCCCCATTCATTTACTCACCTCCCCGCGTGGCGGAATCGGCAGACGCGGTTGCCTCAAAAGCAGCCGCCCGCAAGGGCGTGTCCGTTCGATCCGGACCGAGGGGACCATCAGCAGAAGTATCCGGTGCAGTAGCTCAGCGGCAGAGCACGTCCCTCATAAGGACGCGGTCGATGGATCGTCCCCATCCTGCACTACCAAACACCGCCGCGGGTGTAGCTCAGAGGCAGAGCAACCGGCTTTTAACCGGTAGGTCGAGATTTCGAAAACTCTCCACCCGCACCACTATTTCAACATGGACCTCTAGCTCAGGTGGTAGAGCGACGCTTTTACACGGCGAGGGTCCGGGGTTCGAGGCCTCGGAGGTCCACCAAGCATCCATGCACGGCTGGCGGAATCGGCAGACGCGCGACGTTGAGGGCGTCGTGTCCGAAAGGACATCCCGGTTCGAGGCCGGGGTCGTGCACCACCCAACATCCAGCCGTAGCGCAGTCAGATAGCTAGCGCGCGCGCCTCCGAAGCGCGAGGTCGCTGGGGCGGATCCAGCCGGCAGGTCCAATCTGGGCAATCCCGCCCGATCAGTTCGATCGCGAACAGCTTGCGGTCGTCGAGTAGCGCGCGCGCTGAATAGCTGGAACCATGATCTTGACGATCTCTGCGACTGCGTTCAGGCAGATCAACTCCGTCTTCGCAGCAATCGCGAGCGGGGAGCCCAAGTCGTCGTCCTGTATCGCGGCCTTGAAGCGAAGCCGGTCGGAAGAATCGCCAGCAGCGCAGAAGAAGTCAAACTTGGTTGCCGGCGGCGCCTCTGCGAGCTGCTTGCGAGTCGCGCTGAAGTAGTCGGCGCACTGCGCTTCGCTGGTCATCGCGATCTGCAGGAGGAGCTGCCCCTCAGAGGCCATGTTGAAGAACCGGCCCTTGCCACCAGTCGAGGCCGTCGCAGGCGGCATCGTCGATGCAGTGCCACCGGCGCATCGGTCGTCGAAGACCTCGGTCTTCTCTTCCTTTGCGGTCGCGGCCAGGCTGGATGCGCAGATCACGCTGGTGCGCGAGCGTACGAGGTATGCACTGCTCGGCAGCACGTGGTCGCCGGCCGTCGACTTGGAGTTCCGGACCCGATATGTGAAGGGCAGCGCCTGGGTGGTCGGTTCAGCCGCACACTTGATTCTCCCCTGCAGATCCTTGTTCCCCTGCATGAGCTGATAGGCCGAATTTGCACAGTTCTGGAATCCGGCGCGCGAGGCGTCCGATTCGAGAAGGACATCGGTCCCATTCATGACCTGCATGTACTGCCCTTGCCCCACCTGCTGGGGATCAATCGTCGAACAGGCCGCGAGGGCAAGACATCCTCCAAGCGCGGCGATGCGGAGAAGGGTGGCGTGCATGGCAGCTCCAGTCAGGTTGAGGTCCACGATTCTAGGAGGCGCAGTTTGGGGGTCCCTCGCCTCTCAAGCGTGCGCAAACGTCCGCCGCGAGAAGTTTTCCACCCAACGGCCACGAAAGGAGGCCGCATCATGAAACCCCAAGTTCTACAGCTCGACATCCAGGGAACGCCGCAGGCCTGGATCACACTCGAGCAGGCTGCGTCGCACTACGCCACCGACTCCGTCGTCTGGGAAGACGGCGCAGGCCCGTTGGCGACGATGCGCGGGGGTTTCAACGTCGCGCGCGGCGTCCAGTCCCGCTTCGACATCTCGCCGATCATCGCCCTGAAGGGCTGCGCGAAGGTGAACCTGTTCGACCACGCGCCAGCGTTCAGCCGGCGCAAGCTCTTCGTTCGTGATCGCCACACCTGCGCGTACTGCGCGCAGCGCTTTCGCGAACAAGACCTGACCGTCGAACACATCCTGCCGGAAAGCAGAGGCGGCGCCTGGGACTTCATGAACTGCGCCAGCGCCTGCAGGGCGTGCAACTCGCTCAAGGCAGCGCGGACTCCTGAGGAAGCCGGCATGAAGCTGGTCTACCTGCCCTACGTTCCGAGCCGCTGGGAAGACTTCCTCCTGGAGGGTCGCAACGTCAGAGCGGACGTGCACGAATGGCTCGCTAGTCGGCTGCCGAAGGGCTCCAGGCTCAACTGAAAGAACGAAGGGGCGCTCCGGGAGGGGGCGCCCCTTTCTCGTTTGGTGGGAAGAAGATCAGTGCGGCGCCGGCGCCGCCTCGCGATCCAACTCCTCGACGTCTGCCGAGAGCACGCAGCCGTGATCGGGGTGCATCGTCCAGGGGGACGTTTCGAGGAGACGGGCCACCTCGCTGTGCACCCCGTCGAACCCGGGCAGACAGTCCTCTCCCTTGGCCACGGCCATCTCCAGCGATTCGCCCAGGGCCTGCAACGCCAGGTACACAGGCTGGGGCATCTGCTCCGGCCGAGCCAGCGCGACCAGGAACTCAGCCTCGCCGAGTTCGTGCGCGCCGAAGAGCGCCAGGCGCTCGGCAACCTGGGTAGTGAGAGGGCCCGCGCCAAGGCGAAGGCGCGCGAGCTTGAAGTCCTCGTAGGTGTCGGACCGGGCGCCCCGTTCATGCGCATTCCGAATCGCATTCGCCAGCGATGTGACGTTGCACCGAAGGCCGATTGGTTTCGCACCGCGCTTGCCGGCGATCACAACGTGCAGTCCGTCCTCTTCAATCGTATGGACGACGGCGCCGGTCGTGCGCTTGAAGTCGTTGAACACCAATGTCCCGAGCTTGTCACCCGCGTTCAAGGACAACGCCGCCGCCGTCTCGACGAGCTTCCGGTGGGCACGGATCGCCTCCACCGCGCGTCGCGCGTAGTAGACATCGGAGCCGAAGTCTCCCCCTTGCACCTTCTGGGTGTTGCGCGCCCGCTGTTCAGCCGTCACGCCGAGATTCGCGGCCACGGCGTCATCAACCGCTGTGTTGTAGAAGAGGCCTGCGTTGATCGCGCGTTCAGCTGCCGCCATCACGAGCTGTTGCCGTGCGGTCGGCTCAAATGCCGGAGACTGGTGCATGCGCCACTCTTCATGGCAGCCGCCGGCGGGCGGCAGTTCGTATCGCGTCACGTGAGATTCCTGGGTTAGGCGGCGGGCGGATTCGCCGGCCAATCTGGAAATTCTCAGGCGGCGCGCCGATTTCCTTGCAAATGTTTTGCAGTCGGGCGGTCCTGGCGAAGACCTCGCGTTCAGGCGCCGTGCCGACGCAGCCGGCGTTCGAGGTCGTCAGGTTCCTCGAGGAAATCCTCACCGCCGATCCCGCTCATAACCAGCGCCGCGGCGATCACGTCCGGACGCTTGGCGTACTCAGTGCAGAGGTAGTCCGGATCTGGTGTGATTCCCACGCGTCCGAGATCGAGCCTGTCGGCATCCCAGCAAGCGCGTAACCACGCCTCTCCGTCCGTCTCGCCCTCACTGTGCCGCTCGCAAGCCACGGCCAACGCTTCGATCGCGGCGTCAGGCAGGAAGCCGAATAACTGCTCCCGACGCTCGCGGACGAACGCGGCGGCTCGCGGCCCGTGTTCCGGGTCCAAGCCGTCGTCCTCCCGCTGGCTGTCGTGCACCAGGCCGAAGATATACGGCACCAGGGGATCGATTCCAAGCGAGCGCGACACAGCGAGAGCGTGTTGCGAGACGCGCGCCCAGTGATCAGGCCCGTGGTAGGTGCCGCAGGCCTCCATGTCGACGGCTTCGTGAACATGGTCCTCGATTCTGCGAATCGCCTTGGCGTGGCGGGTGAGGCTCGCCATCTCGCCGTCGCAGAACATGCGCAGCTGCTCCGCCGTAAGCGAGCGCACGTAGTCCTCGCGGCTCACGTCCTCCCGGCGCCAGGCGGTCGGCTGATACAGGAACTCGCTCTCGTCCGATCCCGCCCAGAAGAAGTCCTCCGGGTGGACGAGCGGTAGCGACTTCACCTGCGTGGCCTGGCCGCGGCCGCCGTGCTCGCCGGCGTACCGTGCATTCAGGGCGATCCAGTCGCCGGGCAGGATCTCGTAGGCCGCCGGCACGCCGCGGTAGACGGCCTGCGGTGCGCCGGTGATCCCCATGGAGTCGAAATTGCGCCGGGGCACGACCTGGTGCACTCGGTCAGCGCGTTGCTCATGATCGGCGCGCCGCATGCGGTCGATCCGCTCCAGCACCCCGGCGAGGGGATGCTGCGCCGCCAGCCAGGTCTCGATCTCAGCCCAGCGCTCCTGGTTGATCCGGACCACCAGCTCTTCGCCCAGCGTCATGATGCGGCCGTATGGCGCCCCTCCAGCCAGGTCGGGTGTGAGATCTCGTGGATGTCTGTGGCTCATGACGTACGCATTCTCGCCTCGGTCTGTCGCCAGGCGAATGGCCATTGCGTTTTCACTGTGCTTTCCAAGTTTGACGATCTACAGTGAAAAACGTTGCCGATCAATCACTTAGGTCACGGCCTAACCGCGCGGGGCGTCAGCCAGCGCTTCCAGCTCGTCCTCGGCGGCCGCCTGCTCATCCTGGCGGATCATCGAATCGGCAATGCGCTGCACCTGCTCGTCGACGAAAAGCACCTTGCCGCCCGAGATCTTCAGCAGGTCCCTGCACTCGAAGCGCTCGAACGTGAGATCCGCGCGGGCGCGCGCCATCACCTTCAGGCCAAGCGGCGAGTCGTCCAGAACGCGCTCGTGCAAGATGTTGCCGCGCTCGCCCATCAGAAGCCAACCGTGCGTGACCACCGGGATCGGGAACTGGTAGCGAGTCTCCTTGTCGCGCATGTGCATCACCCGCACGAGGATCGTCCCCTCGCCCACCACGTCCGCTGCAAGCGCCGCATCTGCAGCGCGCTGTAGCACGCGACCGATGTCCTTCAAGGCGAGGAGGTCGACCGCGCTGTTCCACGAGCTGCCAGCAGCGCATTGAGCCGGTAGGCATGCATCTCCGCTGGCACCAGCTTCCCGCTCTCGAGCCGCGTCCAGTGGGGCCCAAGCATCTCGGAGGTCTGGAGATTCGAGGCTACGTTGCCCGAGGTGAACCCGCCGTCCTCGCGAATGATGCGATCGACGGTCTTGTCGCCGATCCGCTCGCGCTTGTTGACTTGGCAGGCCTGGACCAGCACTTCCTGGTGGCCGTAACCGCCGCTGGCCAGCCAGTCCGCGGCAAAGGCCCTGGCGGCGTCGGGGTCCGTGGTCGGGCTGATCGACTGCCCGAACTGGCGGTCGAGCTGGGTGAAGACGGCGTTGATGCGGGGCATGGGTTTGCGAAGTTTGGTCAGGGGTGTGTTCTTGCGGGCTCAGCCGCGCGGCGTGGCGAACGCTTCGCCGCCGTCATCGCTTCCGTCGTCGCACGAGAAGAAGCTCCCATCGTTTCCCAGCGCCAACTGTTCGCCATGGAGAAGCTCCTTCTGCACCTCTTCCACCGAAGTAATTTCGTGAGCCCCGAGCCAGTCGCCCTCCTCGATCTCGTGGGCGATCTGGCGCAGCGAATAGGCATCGAGGCCGCCGTCGGCGATTCCTTCCCGATGCAGCACCGTCACCTCGATGACAGTCTTCAGGATGGCTCCGGGCGCCCAGTCGGGTTTGGTGCCGGAGCCCTGCATGGACGCCTCGCCACCCTTCGTCAGCCTGGTCGCGACGTCTCGCTCGCGCTGCTCCAGCCGTTCGACAAGGCAATCCAGTTCAGCCTGCGCCCTTTCGGCTCGAGCCCTTGCGTAGTCGATCACATCAAGGACAACGACTTTGTCGCTTCCCGCCCATTGAGCGCCCGCTTTCGCCGTCTCAAGAAGGCCGATGTCCACGCCGATCAAGTCGGGATCGGCATCCACAAACTCGATGCCATCGAACCCATTTCGGCCGGCGGTGCCGATTCGCCCGACGTGATCCACAAAGATGAACCGATTGGGTACTTCCGCGAATCGCTTGCGACTGGTGCCGTCTGCAACGGCTTGCCACGCAGCCACCTCCCCGCGGAGAAGTTCCAGGATTGGGTTGCCGCTTGAGGTTCCGGTGGTCGTGAATGCGGTGCTCATAAAGTCCTGTGTGAATGCCAAATGGCAGGGTTCAGTAATTGCGCAAGATGTGAGGCCGGCGTCTAGGCCCGTGGTGCAGGCGCGGGGTTTGGCTCTGGATCGGCCTCCTGCGGTGGGGAGTCGCGCTGCACCTCGCTAAATCCGAACTTGTCCACGACGAACGTGACTCCGTCGCGCACGACCAGATCGCCCACGGACGTGCTGCGTCGCGGGTTGGCCGTCTTGACCTCGACGTCAGGGTTGTCGGACCAGTCGCGGTCGATGTGATTCGTCGCGGAGCAGGCGCGCTCCAGATCGTCGCCCTCCACTTCCGCGACCAGTTCGAACGCGATGCCTAGCTCGCGCCACCTGGCCTCGTCGCTGAAGATCTCGTTCAGCGCCTGACGGTCGACACGAAAAGCGATGCGCTCATGCATGGCCACGACATCCGCGCGCGACCGACCGTCTCGGCTCACTTTGCAATGGAAAACTTGAATCATGAGATGCTCTTCCGCAGAGAACTAGCCGCGCAGGGCCGGAGCGGGTTCGCCCTCGACCTCTTCGGTGAAATGGTGAGCGAACGGGCTTTCAATGCCATGCCGCTCCAGACGCCGGTGGATCGCAGGGAGCATCGCGACGCTCACCACGAGCGGGGAGGTTGCGGCTGCGGTGTTGATCGCCGCCGCAGCGGACTCGCTGGCGAACGCCTTCAGGAGGTCGAGCTCGAACTCGGGCTCCATGTCTCTGAACAAGGCCTCGGGCGCAGCCGAGAGGATGAGGTCGCATAGTTCCTCATCCGATTCATGGCCGGAGAGCTCGAACCGCTCTTCGTCCAGGGTCTCCTGGATCACGCAGCGTTGGACGTCATCGAAGATCACCAGGCGATCAGACCTGTTGGACTCCACGACGGCCTTGAGCATCTCGCGCATGCGGATCGCGTCGCTTGAACCCTCGGCCGGCGCGCTCGGGCCCATGGCCACAAGTGCGGCCGCGAACACCCGGCTGAGCAGCGCTTCCTTCTCGGCAGCCCGGTCCACGGAATGATTGCTCGCGTCGAACCAAGGCATCCACCTACCGTGCTCGCCCGGGCCGCCAACGAACAGGTCGTCCTTGGCGATCGACAAGTGGTAGAGGGCGGCCTTCGCCGGATCGAGGGTAAACGGCCCAGGCTCGCGCGGGTCGGCCAGGTAGCCCTTGCCCGGCACCTCGCGGATCCGGAGGTCATAGATGGTCCCTTTTACCTGCCAGCCGCGCGCTTGGCTTACCTTGGCGGCATAGTCGAACGCCTCTTCCTTGGTGGGCAGGTCGGCGATGCAAAGGGCGCCGCCGCCCTCCTCGCGCAGATACACCGAGCACATCCGCAGCGGGCCGTCCTCGGGGGAGCAGATTACCCGCGCGCAAAAGTACTTGCCTCCAGGGTCCTTCTCGATCGCGATGGCCTCGACTTCAATGCCCCAGTAGTCGGCCTTCGGGATATCCAAGACGTGGGCGTACATCCTCCAAGGGGTGACAGGAGCGACTGGAAGAATGGGTGCTGGCACAGGCGGACTTTCTTGTTGGAAGATGGAACGGATGCGATCAGGCGTGTGGCGCCTCGGCGCGATCGCTTTCGCGCGCAGCCCAGTCGAGGATTCGTTCCTGAATCGAGCGGGCCAGGTCCTCCGGGGTCATCAGCCCGACGCGGCGGACGATCTCTTCGGGGTCCGTCGTCCCCACCTCATTGGTGTAGTTGTACGGACTCCAATCGCCCAGGAAGACGCCACCGGGGCCGATCACGCTGAGCAGCAAGCCGCACTCGGGCTCCCGTTGCTCGGCCGTGAAGGCCCGCGCGTCGCCGTCGGTCAGGATGAACTCCAACCCGATCGCGCACTCGGCGCCCGGGTGGTGGATTTCGATGCCGATTCCGCGTTCGACGTCGTGATCGAGGTCGGATGGTGCATCGCATTCGACGCCCAGGCGCTGGAGTTCGGCGTAGATGGCGGCCATCGCTTGCTGCATCGCAGGTTTGGCGGCGGCTTCGAAGATGGTGTATTGGTCGTTGGTCATCGCGCAGGGATACCCGCTCTGCGCAACGCATCGGCCGGCGGAATGCCACCTTTTTATTTGTTCGCGCAGTAAGTCTGCTGCGTATTTTGAATGACCGCTTCGGAATCTCGCGATCTTTTTAAGAGCTCGGAGGCGCGCCGCTTAGTGCCGGGGCGCCGGCGGGCTGTGTGAGCTCTGATGCCAGCTTTCCTGCACTTGCTGCAGCCCGTCGCACCGCCTCTGCATGCAAGCGCACCAGCACAGGTAGGATCCCGCTTGAGCCTCGTCTCAGCGGCAGGCGTATCGGAAAAGTCTTCGAGGAGAGAACAGGCATGGGCGTCAAGGGACAACACACGGGGATGGCGGGAGAGTTCGCCGTGATGGAGCGATTGCATCGGCTTGGGCATGAGCCTGCCCTCACCCTCGGCAACGCCAAAACAGTCGACATCATGTCCAAGTCGCCAAACGGCAAGCTCTTTCAGATTTCCGTGACGGCCATTCAGGGCGGCGGCAAGTGGGGAATCGGTGCAATGGATTACTCCTCCGAGGTCGATCTGATCTTTGTAATGATGCTTTACCGGAGGTTCGACGACCTGCAATCGCAGCCAGAGGTGTGGGTGATGCCTGTGCAGGCCGTCATGCAGCTACGCAAGCCTTGGCTCAAGGGTGGATTCGCAATCTATTGCGGCAATGCGGAACAGAGGGAGAAGATCGAGCAGTACCGCAACCGATGGGACCTGTTGGATGTCGACTCGCGTACTTCCGAGTTCAGCAAGAGCGCAGCCCCCGCTTCCACGCCCGCAGTAGCTAGCTTTGGGGGGGCCCTCGCGCGGGGTGTGGCGGCCATGAATGGGTTTCGCGCGAAGTACGGCAAATGGCCGACGTCGCTGACGATGGGACCGGGATCCCTGGACAACTTGCGAACTACCCACTTGACTCCCCATGGCGTCGCTTTGCTGGAATCGAAGGTGAGGCTTGTGACGGGCGCGAACGAGAGCGTCTACGCGGGCGGCGACAGTGGAGAGGTGTTTGACTATGGAGCAGAAGCGGCGCCAGTCGAGCTAACCGAAGACGCCCGCGACTGGGTTGGCCTCCGATGACTCACGGCCCGAGCCTGCCATTGGCTCGCCCCTGACATTAACCGTGCGGGCGCCGCACGCGATCATCGACGCCAACCCTTCGGAAATGGGATTCCAACCGGTCTCCGCCCTCAACTTGGGCGGTGCGGCACGAGGCGTGCGTTCGGCAGAAGTCATAAGCGAGGCCGATCGGTCTGAGGGGCCCGGTCGTCGTCGGCACTAGGAGCTTCAGCGCACCTCGCCTGGTCGCCGGGCACGTCCCATTCGATCACGCCGGTCCACCCTTCCACGCCGTCGGCGCCCTGCATCAGATCGTCCAACATCACCTGGCCGATGGCCTTCAAAGGTCCGGGGTAGATTCCGATGCACTGGTTGCCGGCCGGAATGAACTGCGAGACTCGAAACACCCCGCCGTCTCGAATGTCAAAGCGGACGGTGGCCACATTTGCGGCCACCAGGTCCTCGCGAAATCCGGCGCGCGTCTTCTGCGCGCCCCACGGGTGCCGTTGGACGGCCGGCTGAGCGACTGCGTCGCCCGCGGCGTGTGAAGGCGCCGGCGCCGCCAGCTCGGCAAAGAGGTCGAAGCTTGCTTGCATATTCGTTTCGGGCTTCAGCCGCGCTGCGTTTCCATGGCGACCCAGCGCTCTGCCTGGGCGAGTTCCTCGGAAGCAAGGTTCACCTCCACCCATTCGGCCGTGACATCGCAGGTCAGCCCCCGCGGCACGGTCATGAAGTAGGCGGTGGCGTCCTCGAGCTCACCCCACCCGGACCGCTCGCTCCAGTAGGCCTGGTCGTCGCCTGACCGAGCGACCTTTGCCTCGAACGGCCCGCCCACAATCTCCGGCATGACAGCCGCAGTCTCCGCGAGCCATTCGCCGAAGATGTCCACCAGGTCGCCGCCGTTCACCTCGGTGTCACCTGAATGCAAGGCCCGGCACATCCTCAACAGATCCTTGAGCTTCAGGGCGGCAGGATCCGCCTTGATGGGGGCCATTCCGGCCACCTCCGCCTTGTGCTCGCGTAGCCAGCGGCCAAGGTCGTCGACCAGGTCCGCCCCGTTCACATCCCGATGCTCAAACTGGAAGTCGCTGAAGGTTTCGAAGAGGTTGACCAGCAGCTTGATCGACGCGGGGTCAGCGGCCGGATCGGCTGGAAGAACCGTATGCCCCACTTCCCCCGCCCACTTCTCTGCAGCTGCTCGGTTCGGCCACTGCATCGGGGATTCGCCGCCGCCGGAGTGCTCGATGTTTCGGCCAGCGCGATAGCCACTTTCGATCCGTAGGCAAACTCGGGGCTCCGTGCCGTAGGGCTTGCCGGGCACTGCTTTAACGTGAACGGGCACAGTTCCTCCTTTGGGCGCGGAAGGCTCCGCATGGCTTCGGTTGCGGGTGGTCATGGCGTGGAGCAGGTTCACGCGGAGGGAGCATCGTGGCCCGCGGCCTCGGGCTCGATCTCATCAAGCTCGGGGAGGGACAGGAGCATGTCCTGGCCCCAGTCGTCAGCGACGGCATTGAGCGCTTCGAGGCTTTTCGGCAGCGTCAACACCTCGATCAGCGCCTTCCGCGTCTTCTGTTCGCGCTCGCTCCCAGACGTGATGCGCGAAGGGCCAACAATTCCCTCGACAACGTCATCCAGCGTTTCCGTGGCGAGCTTCTGAACGAGGTCCACGTCGGGAGCGTGCTCGTAGCCGACGTAGCCGTGCCATACGACATCGGAGATCCATTCAATCTCATCGCCATGCCGGACTCTGGTACCCGCGATGCCCTCGATCAGAAGGTTCCGCTGCTCGTCGGACAGGAAGCGCACTTGATCGGTCCGGGTCTGGTCGATCACGATCCTCGCGCCGTCGCGCAGGTGCTGTTGGGCCGACTTGTCGGTAGGGGCCAAGTCGCCCATGGCAAGCAGCAGCGCGACGCGCGCGTTGTCCGCCAGGATGTTCGACGACTCGTTCATGTCGGACGCGGCGCCCAGAAGGCGCTTGCGCTCGAACTTCACGTTGTCGAAATGCTGGTGCTGGAGTGCGTCCGTCTCTACCGCCCAGTCGAACTGGCTGCGGCCGCCATCGCCTTCTTCCCATCCGGGCACGTGGGTGTCGACCCAGGCGCGCAGGAACCTCGCAAGAAGCTCCATCTTCCATTCGCCCATCTTCCATTCGCTGATCGAAACCAGACGTCCGGAGGCGTCCGCGAGAGCCGCATGGAATGCCTGGTGCCCGCCGTCGTTTGCCACCTCGAGTTGGAACCGCGCGGTCACGATCCCTACTTCGGACAAGAAACTGCGGTAGGCAGCGCGCTGCAGGGCAAGGTCTTCTTTACTCAACATCATCTTTGTCAGCCCCGTGGGCGCTCGGTTTCAGGTTCGGGTTCGGAATGGACAAGGCCTTCGCTTCGGACGTAGCCGACGCCGAATTCGGCCACCAACTCGGCATCGCGTTCGACGAGACATGCCTTCATCGCCACCTCGGCCCGGCCAAGGGCTTCGCGGTCGGCGCTCTCGATGCGCACAAGGCACTCGAAGTTCTCGCCGGCCTTGATGCCCAGTTCGAGCCCTTCCGCGAGGGCGGTGTTCTGCAGGCCCACTGTGACGTCGCCGACGTGTGCCGCGGCGATCACGCCGCCAAAGGAGCTGCGGAAGGTCAGTTCGAGGAACGGAAGCTCCTTCGGAAACAAGCCCCGCAGATCGAATGGCAGGTCGCGTCGAGCGCTCTCCTGGATCGCTCGATCGTCGTAGACCTTGACTGTCGCTTGGTGGATCTTCGTCCTGCGCTCGTGGGGGGTTTCGCCGTTGGCCCGATCACAGAAGATGACGGCCTCGTTCAAGGCCGCGTTCCGGACGTCCACCGCTCCAGTTCCAACCGGTAGGCGCTTGGAGCCGACGCATTCGGCTCCATACCAGAGCCAATAGGTCACGATCTCCTCGCCGCGTTGGGACGCTGACACGTATTCTGGGATGACGCGTGCGCCGGCCGGGGGAGCGACCTCCACCGATGGCGACGGATCGTTTCCGGGAGCCTCCGTCGGGCCGACTAAACAGTCAGCAGGAACGGCTATCCGCTCAGCCCTCTTGCGGAACTCGTAGATCGCCGACCGTAGCCCCTGAGCGAACTCCCCCACAGCTGCGTTCGCGTGCTCGAGCGTCGCGTCGTCGACCTCTTCCCCCTCGTCGACCTTCATGAGTAGTGCATCGCGCTCATTCACCGCTTCGAGCAGCTCCTCGGCATCCTTGGCCAGGTAGTGTGCGAACTCGACGGCCTTGTTCAGGGCATCGATCGGGTCAGCCACGTGCAGCCTCCGCAGCGCCTTCGTCCGCCGACAACATATCGGCAATTGCCGCCTGGAACGGATTGGGCATACCCCTCCGAGTCAGCTCCGCGTTGAGGCTGCCCAGTAGACCGAGGTCCGGGTTTTGCGGATCGAAACCGCCTCGAAGGACCATGTCGACTGCCTGCGGGCCGGACAGCTCCTCCAGCAGGTTGAGGCTCAGCGGGGCGTTCCCGCGCGATTCGAGCCCCGCCGCGAGAATGTGCTCGTAGGTCAGTTCCAAGGCTGCCTCGATCACATGCTCGTCACTGGCATAGGCAAGTCCGTGGTGACCGTTCATGACGATGTCCACGAAGTCATCGGCCTGGCGGCGGTCCTCGGCGATTGCCCCGATGAGGGCGTCGCGGACCTGCCCGGACAGGAACCGTGGGTTGTCGTCCTTGCCGTCCTCCAGCAGCACGGCGATCTGGAGCTGCAGATGGCCATAGCGGGGCGTGCCGGGCTGCGGTGCCGACGCGCCGAGAGCGGCGACGGTCGCTGCGAGCACACTGTCGCGCGCAGCGTTGTAGTTGGGATTCATGCTGCGGTTCGCTTTCTCTTCAGGCGTACATCCGCGGCCGCTCGGCCTCGGCTTCGGGTTGATCTTCCGCAGGACTCGTGCAGGGACCCGCAAGCTCGCGCAGGTCCTGACCCATCACCAGGTCGTGGTCGCTGCCGGGGTAGTTGCGGCGCGAGATCGTCACGTCGCCGTCCAGGATCCACTCCAGGACGCCGGCCGAGCGCTGCCACAGCGCGGCACCGCCCGGATTCGCATCGAGTTGCGATGCGGCAATGTGACGGAGGTTGTCGGCCTGCGACGCGGTCACCCCGCCCATTGGAATGCCGGTGGCATCGAGGAGTTCGGCGCTGATGTGTTCGCCCTTGTAGCGGAACTTCACCATAGCAATGCCCGCGCGCTGCAGCAGGATTCGCTGGCCGGCGCGCTGCCCCTTCAGCCCGCGTTCGATTTCTTGCCAGGACTTAGCCACGGGGACGCTCCCCGTCGAATTCGGTCTCCGGCTCGATGAGCCCCGGCGAGATCGTGCGGTGGTACTCGTCGACCCACAGGTGGTGGCGAGCGAAGCCGTCGGCATCATTGAGCAGGTGGCCGTCCTCCGAAACGAAGACGGTCTCGCCTGGCGGCCGTGCATCAACCCACTGCAGGAAGAGCCGCAACGGCACCTTGCCGCCGGTAACGGGCCAGTTCTCCTCGTTGTAGCCGGACAGTTGCAGGCTTTCTCCGAAGTCCCGCACATGGAGATCCGGCTGGCCGAAATAGGTCGAAGCATCCTTGCCCCTGGCGGCGCCACCTGCGCGCACAGGCAGCGAAGGGCCGCCCAGCCTGACACCCATCCCCTCGCGCAGCTGGTCCAACGCCGCCGTATTCAGAGTCAGCTCGGCCCATCGGGGCATGGCCGCGCCGAGCGCCGGCGCCAGCTCCATCACCACGATGCGCTCCTCCCCCCATCCGTCGCCGCACTCCGGCAGAAGGTGGTGATCCAGTGCCTCGGAGGCATTCCTCCAGCGCGAGGGCTGAATGTTGCGATCGATGCCTTCAATGCGCACTGATTGCGTCAAGGCGTCGTTCCAGAGATCCCAATCGATGGTCGAAACCCAGGCCGGCTCCACGGACTGCGGAGGCATAGCCTCCAGCAACTCCCCGTCGAGTCGGCTCGCAAGGCTCTTTAGCTCGTCCGTATCAATGTCGCTTGCGCGCACGTCGATCTCGTCGCCCGAGGCGTCGAACACCTTCAGTGCTGAGACCTCGGGATCGCCCCCGGTCCCGTCGCGTGTCACCTCGATCCGGACACGGTGGATACCGCTTTCGTCCATGAGGTATGCACGCAACTGCGCGACCTCGACGAAGTCGTCACCGGCGCGCAGCACGTTCACCGTCTCCGCAGCCGCCATGAGCTGGTCGCGCTGCTCGGTGGACATGAGCGACCAGGCCGCGCGCAGAACGTCCTGCAGGTCGCCGACCTCGTGATCGGGCTCGCTGTTCTGTCCGTGCTGCTCCGCGGCGTTGAGGATGCGCTCAACGCGCGGGTCTTTGGGTTCCGTGGATGGGTTGGTCATGATGTCTGCTCAGCCGACCATTGATTCGGAGGGTTGAAAGGATTGATGTTCGGCTTCGTCGGCCTCTCGGATCTCGCGGAGGAAGTCGGCACCCTCTGGCGTATCGTTCACAAGGCACCGGTTCTCAAAGACAAGGATTTCTCCGCGCGGGCGCATCGCGTGCAGGGCCTTGAGCTCCTCCAGCTCGAGAGGCGCTGTCTCGACGCGTGTATCGCCGTGCTTCAGGCTGCCGCGCGCCGCAAGCATGATCAACGGCCATTCCGTGCTCGGGTTTGCAGCCACATTGAGGACTGCCGACCAGATGTTGGTCTGGTCCGCCTCATCGAAGAAGCCACCCTGGCGACCGCGCCAGTGGGCGTTGAAGTTCAGATTGACCTCGACCATATCGAGACCGGCCACGGCCTTCTTCTCACCGGCCTGGCGCAACACGCGGACCACCTCATCCAGGCGGGCCAGGTACTGGTCATTGATCTCGAACTGAACCCAGCTCGGTCCAAAGCCCTCTTCGTTGCCCAGCACCCTGAAGGCCACGAGGCGCGGGGCCCCCTCTCGCGGCGGCTCTTCCAGCGTGCCGAATCGGACGAGCTGCGCCGCGATTTCGTCGTGGGCGTATCGGGTCTGGGCATCCAGCTCCATCCCGTGGAGCGCCGCCCTCTCGATCGCAGCGTGGTCGAGTTCCTGCCACAGCGCATCGGCCATCTCGGCGAACGATCGGCCCTCGCTGTTCGCGACACGAACCGCGAACTTGCTCAGGACGTGTTCGACGTCCTCCTCGGAGATGGCGAAGGCTGTATAGGCCATAGGTTCGTCTTGTTCAGTCTTCTGTCAGGCAAAACATTTGGTTCTGTTTTTCGCATTATTACTATGCTACGAACTAATTGATTTTTTCTTTCGGAGCTTTTCACCATGGCGATGACGTCAGCAAGCGTGCCCCTCGACGCGGAACAAGTTGCGCAGGCACGCCCTCCCGCGCCACCTCCCGCGGCCGCGGCCGCCGTACTGCGATTCGCGCCGCGCCGGGAAGGATTCGGTCCTGCATCGGCTCCTGCATCCGCCTCAGCGCTGCCGCGCGCATCCGCCTTCCGGTTCGGGGGCGCATCCGCTGCCCCTGCCGCAGCACCAACACCCGCACCCGCGGCGACGCCCTCCGCACCAGCCTCGTTTCAGCCGCTGTCGTTCGGCCGGCGCGCGGCCGCGCCAGCAGCGTCCGAACCTGTTGCAACCGCCGGCGCCGCGGCTCCCGAGGTCGCGACAACGCCGGCTCCCGCTCCAGCTCCGGCCCCGGCCCTCGCCCCGGTTCAAGCTGGGTTCGGCTTCGGCTTCAAGGGAGCAACCGCCGGAGCCGAATCTCCGCTCCCGCTGGGTTTCGGCGGCGTGAGCAAGCCCTCTCCGGACGAGACCCATGTCGGCATCGTCAAGAGCGTGGCGATCTATGGCGACTGGGCCGTTGGCTCGATGGACACCCAGGAGCGCGAATCCCTGAAGATCACCGGCTCCGCCGTGGCTCACCTCAAGGAGGGGCTCGAATACGCCCTCACGGGCCGCATGAAGGTTCACCCGGCCCACGGCCTGCAGCTCGACGTAGTGAGCTTCGAACCTCACATCAAGCCGGATGTGCCCTCCATGGCACGTTTCATCGCCGCGAACTTCACCAACATCGGCAAAAAGCTCGCCGAGAAGTACCTGAACCAGGTCAAGGATGAAGGCGGCGACGAGGGCCTCGAAGCCCTGCGCCTGAAGCTGGTGAACGAGCCGTGGACGGTGACCTTCGAATCGGTCTCCAATCGGAAAACCACCTTCGGCGACAAGAACGCCCCTCCCGAGGGGTCCGACAGCCCGCGGCCGCTCGGCGACTCGCCCGAGATCCCCTATATCGAGCGGATGCTGGCCACCAAATTCGGCGCGCTGCGCGAGCTCAAGGCCGCATCTCTGAAGCTGCTCGCGATGACCCTCTTCGGCCAGGCGAAGGAACTGAACGACAAGGATCGTCCAATCACCGAAATTGCAGCGGCACTGCTGGCGAAGGACCCTTACAGCCCCATGCGGACGATTCCGGGCTACGGATTCCAGAGCGCTGATGCGATCGGCAAGGCCCTGAACATCCCTCGCGATGCGGCTGTGCGGCTCACCGCCCTCGCCTCCTACCTGGTCACGGAGGAGTGCGACTCAGCCGGCCACGTGTACGTGAGCGAGCCGCAGCTGCGCAACCGACTCGCCAAGACCGAGCCGATGATCTCGCTCGAGACGCTGATCGAGTACGCCACCGACAGCGGCGACCTCCGGATCGAGGAAGACGATCGCGGCAACCGTCGCATCTACCCGGCCAAGCTCTACGACGCCGAGGTGCGCCTGTCTGAGGACCTGCATGGCATGCTCGTGTCGGGCAAGCCCCTTCTGGTGAAGCGCACCTATGAGCAGTTCCGCAACAAGGCGCTCGAGGTAAGCCAGCGCCTGCTCGGCTACAAGCTCGACGAAGACCAGATGAAGGCTCTCTACGGCATTGCGACCAGCGAGTCCCGCCTGCACGTGGTCACCGCCGGCCCGGGCTGCGGCAAGACGGCGATCATGGAAGTCTTCAGCGCCATGATGTCGCACAAGGACTGGGCGTTCGCTGCACCGACCGGCAAGGCGTCCAAGGTGCTGTCCGCCCGTGTGGAGCGCAATGGCTACTCCGCGTCGACGATGCACTCCCTGCTGAAGGGTAGCCCGGAGGGCGGCTTCATGATCAACCGCAACGATCAGCTGTCCTGCCAGATCCTCGTCGTCGACGAAGGAACGATGCCGACCTTGACGCTGTTCGAGGCAGCCACGGCGGCGCTACGCGAAGATGCACACCTGATCATCCTCGGCGACCCTGGCGTCGACGGCCTGGCGGGCCAGTTGCCTTCGATCGGCGCCGGCCGCGTGCTGAGCGACATCCTTCGGCTGCCGGGCGTGGACCACCACCACCTGACCGCGACGAAGCGCAATTCCGGCGCGATCCTCGAGACGGTCAACCAGATCCGCCAGTACTCGCTCGCATGCACGGATGGCGAGGGCGTCACCTTTTCGCATGGCCTGCCCTCGGCGGAGAGCTACTTCGAGACTTTGGCGGCGAAATACGTCGAGCGAGTCCAGGCAAACGGGATCGAGAACGTCGTGCTCCTGATGTCTCGCCGCAACGGAGCCGCCGACGAGCCGACCTGGTGCACCGACTATGCGAACGCTCGTCTGCGCGACCTGATCAATCCGAACGCCGTGAAGATCCCCGGCACCGCCTCGCTGCACGTCAACGACCGGGTCGTGATCCGCGACAACATGACGCTCGGTCAGGACGAGGACGGCCTCGACGTGCGCGTCGTGAACGGCGATACCGGGACGATCACGCGGTTCCAGCCGCACAGCGATCCGAAGCACCGCGGCGCCCAGTACCTGGTGATCAAGCTCGACGACGGGCGCTTCATCCAGTTCCCTGGCGACGCCACCAAGGATCTGCAGCACAGCTATGCCGCAACGGTCCACATGAGCCAGGGCAGCGAATACAAGGATGTGATGCTGGTCATGACGCCAGGCCAGGCCTCCTTCATGAACGCGAACATGTTCCTGACGGGAGCCAGCCGCGCGCGCGAAGGCCTCTGGATCTATGGCGACGACGCCGAGCTGCGCAAGATCGCCGCAACCAAGCTCCCCGCCCGCAACACGACGCTCGTGGAGCGAGTGGCCGAGAAGGTGGCCGAGACGGTGCGAAACCTCGAAACCGCCGGCGCGGACGAGGATCGCCCGAAGGGCTGACGGCGACATGGACGAGCCGCTCGTGCGCAGGCCTTCCATTCGAGGCACGACATCTGCGCCACCTCTGGCAGATCGCGCAACGGGTGCAAGCGTCGTGCTCGCGCCTTTCGCCACATTCGACCTGCCCTTCGCTCGAGGCGAGGTCGGTGCGGGCCGGTCTGCCTACGATGACCTGATCGGTCCCAACATCGGAGCGGTCATGGCACGGGTGGGCTGGCGGTACGGCGGCTCGATGACGCGCGTTGACGCCCTCCTCCCGCTCGCGGGCCCGGCGGGCTCCCATTCCCGCATCGTTGCGAGCGGCTGGGCAGGCCCCGTTCGAGCCAAGAACGGAACCCTGGGCATCAACGTCAGCTACGGCGTCGGAGCAGCCCACCGCGGCGCTGGGCTTGCCCGATTGCTTGCCTACTGCGCCGTCGCGGAATGCCTCGCCCACCAGGCACTCGCCGGGCTGCCCATTCCGACCTTCGTGAACATTCAGGCGCGCTCCACGAACGGCGCATCGCTGGGAGTGGCGCGCTCCCTCGGCGTTCCGGCGTGCGAGAGCGCAGCGTTCGCGGTGCCGGCAAGCGGGGAGTGGATCGACTACGTCGGCTTTCGCGAACCTATTCAGGAATTCCTCGCACGCGGCCTGGCGCACGCCAAGGCACGCCTGCCCGACTACGACCCTGGCTCGCTCGCTGCCGCGCGCCTGGGTCTCGTATCCGAACTCGGCGCCGACCTCGATCTACTCGGCTGGCTGGAGGATTCCACATTCGACGCGGAAATGGATGCCGACCATGAGTCGGAAAGGTTTCATTCCGGAGGTTGACCTATCGGAATCGCGGTTCGTGTCAGTAGACTGGCGCAGGAATAGAAAACCGCACCATGCAATCGACTCTTGAACCTCACACATCTTTGAGCCAGCTGATCGCTACGCGCATGGAAGCGATCGTCGCCACATCCGTGGCCCCCGATGGCGATTCGGACGGCGCGGCCGTTCTCAGGCGCCAGCATTCGCTACTCTCCGACCTTCAAGCTGCTGTCACGCAAGGGGTGGCGGAGCTCGACTTTGCGTACGAGGGCGAGTTCGATCCCGTCGAGGCATCGATCCGGCCCCCCGGCGAGACTGCATTCGAGAAGGGTCAGGCGCTGCATGAAATCGCTCTCGCCGGCATCGAGCCGATGATCGCCGCGGCGCGCGCCGCGGGGATCACGATTCACGCGCCCGACCTCGGCCTGGCCGACGAAGCCCCGGCCGACGACCAGGCTGCGGGAGAACGTCTTGGCTGACATGAACGACCGGCTGCACTCCGCTGCCGCTGTCTTCGCGACGCTTCGGACGCGCCGCGCCGGCCCGCGCATCGGCACGCTGTGCGATCGCCCCATCCACGACTTCATTGAGGGCGGTGACGGCGCGCGATGGTCGTTCGACGGCAAGCTCTTTGCCGGTCGTGTGCTGGCGCCTTCGGACATCGTTCATCACCAGGCGGTCTACGCGCAGGTGGCTTGCTGAGGTGGAGGGATGCTGAGCAACGAGGCGCCCGAGCGCCCTCAGTCCGGTAGAGGCGGCGGGGACATTCCAGGCTCGGTCATCGATCAGATAAAACAGCGCGTCGACATCATCGAAGTCGTCGGCCGCCACGTTGAGCTGAAGCGCGCGGGTGGTGCGCTCTTCAAGGGTCTGTGCCCCTTCCATACCGAGCGGTCGCCTTCGTTCACCGTCACGCCTACTCGCCAGAGCTACCACTGCTTCGGCTGTGGCGCGCACGGCGACGCCGTCCAGTTCCTCATGGAGATGGAGGGCATGTCCTTCCGCGAAACCATCGAGGACATGGCGCAGTCGGCGGGCGTTGTGATCCCCGCCCCGGACCCGAGTGCACCGGTGGCCCGCCGCCCAGCTCCGGACGTCCGCAAGGCCATGCACCTCGCCATGGACATCGCAGCGGACCGCTATTCTCGCGAGCTCGCCGGCGGGCTCGAGCTGATCCGAGCTCGGCCAGACGCCGGCGGCTTCCAGGCGGACAGCGCACGCTACGTGCACGTGAAGCGCGGCATTCACCAGACCACCATCGAGCGGTTCCGCATCGGCCTCGCTCCCGAAGGCTGGGACACCCTCAAGGACGTGGCCTGGCCAAGCGAAACCTTCACCGCAGGCAGCCAGGACGCAGCGGCGACGCTCGCAGCAGTCGATCTGATCCGGCCCAGGGAAACTCGCGAATCTGAGCCTCCGGCGGCGCCGGCCAGCAAACCTCTCTCCTTCGGCTTCCCGCGCGGCGCGGCGGCGGCCGCACCATCCGTCAAGCCCACGCCCACGGCACCCACCACCTACTACGACACGTTCCGCGCCCGGCTGATCTTTCCGGTCCGGGATACCGCGGGCAAGATCGTTGCCTTCGGCGGGCGCAGGCTTTCCGAGGAGAGCAGTGCCGCCAAGTACCTGAACAGCGCCGAGACGCCGATCTTCCACAAGAGCCACGTCCTGTACGGTCTGTTCGAGGCACGTGAGGCGATCCGGCGCACGAAGCGCGCGCACGTGGTCGAGGGCTACATGGACGTGGTCATGCTCGCCCAGTACGGCGTCGAGAACGCCGTGGCCTCGATGGGCACGGCAATGACCGAGAGCCAGTTGCAGACGCTCCTGCGCTTCACGGAATGCGTGATCTTCGTGTTCGACGGGGACGCCGCCGGCCAGAAAGCGGCACGCAAGGCAGCCGAGACGGTCCTGCCGCTGGTTCGGGCCAACCACGACATTCGCATCCTGACGCTTCCCGACGGCCTGGATCCGGACGAGTTCGTCCGGATCCAGGGCCGCGAGGCTTTCGACGCCCTGGTCGAGTCCTCCGCCATGTCGCTCTCGTTCTTCCTGCGCGACCAGCTGTTGGAGGAATGTGGTGGAGCCAAGACGCCCGAGCAGCGCGCCCGCTTTCAGCAGCGCTTCCAGCAGATCCTCAAGCTCATGAGCGCCGACCAGACGCTGGCAAAGGAGTACTGGAAGATGTTCCAGCAGGCGCTGGGCGGCGGCACGGCCCAGCCAGGCCAGCAAGGTGCCCCAGGCGGAGCAGCCAACGGTTTTCGGCGGCCGGCCTTCACCGCACCTGCCCGCGCGCCGGTGATCACTGCCGCCGAGAGCTCCATCGTGGCCAAGCTCCGCGATGCCGTGCGTCTGGCGCCCGAGATCGCGCTGCAGGTCCGTGAGTCCATCATCGAGCTACTCGACCAAGACGACCCCGCCGAGCTGCGCCTGCAGAAGGACCTGGACGCCCTGGACCAGGCCATGCCGGCTCAGCGGGCCGCCGAGGGCTCACCTGAATGGCTCTTCGCCCGCGACGCCCTCCTCTCCCATGCGGATCTCTTCGAAGGACATCGCAGGGAGCAGGTGCGCGCCGAGCTCCAGGCGCAGCGCGCGAGCGGGGAGATCTCGACGGCCGATTACATTCGCGAGCTGAGGGAACTCGGTTGACCATGCAACAAGTTCCGCCTGGGATCGAGCACAGATTCTTTCACGCTGATTGCGCTGGCCAGTTGACCCCCGGCCAGGTGGTGACACCGAACGGGCGTGGGCTTTCCCGGTTTGGTGCGCAATACACACCAGATATCGAAACCAAGCCGCGCGAGCTCCTCTCGCTTCCTCACCGACGCGAGCGTGATCTTGAGTGGACCCGCCAGGCAGCCTTCGGACATCTACCGTGTCGAATGAGCTGCCTATTCGGGGCCGCTACCACCGGAGACGCGGAGCGCTACGCACGTCGTCGTACGGGCCCGGGAGGTCTAACCGCCGCAGTGCCCGTCTACGAAGTGTTTACAACCGCGTTTCACGCGCTGGACATGATGTGGCTCGACATCCACGGCCTCGACGACAACAGCATGCAGTGGCGCTACCACCAGTACTGGTCGGGAGTGCCTTCGCGCGATGTCTTTCAAGGATCGGGAGGCGTACCACGACCCCCGCTGTACGAAATCCTGATGCCTTTGCCGGTGCGGATCGGCCAGATCGTCGCGACGATCGAGCTGAGGACCTCGGGGGACACCTGAGATTGACGAGGCCGCGAAGCCTTACTATCCGCCGCGCGGCGCGTCAGCCGGGGGCTCGTCCGCCGGCGGCGCGCTGGCGAACCGGATCGCATCCCTTAACGACGGCTTCGGCTGCGCCGGCGACGTCACCTGGCCCAAGGCCTTCTGCCAAGTCAGATCCGTGCCGTGAATCTTCACAGCCTCGGGCGCCTGGAGCATCAGCTCGAGCGCGGTACGTTCCTGGTCGGTGAAGCGTTGGGCGGAGGTCGTCATGGGGGCTACTTTACTGGAGCGATCAGGCACCGGGCGTGATTTCCGGTCCAACTGCCAAACCTCAGCTTCAAGTTCGCGCATTTCGAACGCTTTCCACTGCGGCTTGAGGAACGCCGCCACCGCCTGCGCGTCGAAACCTGGCTCAGCGGGCGACCGCATGGTGGCAAGAACTTTCGGGTCAGCGACAACCGCGTCGCGAAGATGCAGCAGGAACTCCGATGTCCCGTGGCCATCCTTCGAGATCGTTTCCGCGCGCCAGCTCGCAATCCCTTCGAGCTGCTTCATCGTCAAGGCGCCCCTGGCCAGCATCGACAGCACCGAGAACCCATCGGCGTAGCGCTCCGACGACCGCTTGCGCTCGACGCTCATCTCCATCAACTTCTCGCTCGGCGCGCGAATCATCAAGAGCCGCTCGAAGCGAACGTCCAGCAGGTTGGACTGCACCCGTTCTGGCCGGACCTTGCCGGTGAGTGCCACATCCCGCAAGGCGGCGATCCCCTCGCTGTATTGCGCGCAATGGGCTGCCTCGTGCGCCAGCACGAAGGCGGCCGCAGTTTCGGCATCGATGCCTGCGGTCTTCATCAGGGATCGGAACTCTGGGACATCGTGGTCCGACACCAGGATCACGCAGCCTGTGCGATCCGGCGACTTGCTGGCGTAGGCCCATGCATGTGGAGCGGCGATTTGCGGGGCGATCGCTGCGATGTAAGCCCCGGTTCGATCGGTTCCGCCGTTCACCGGCGGCAGCAAGCCTGGCGACCTGCTCACGAAGCGCTCTACCTGCCGGCCCAGCTCGGGACCGGACAGCGTCGCGCTGTAGGCGAATGGAAACGCCGAGACCTTCGTGCTTCTAGTGGCCGTGGCGATCTGTTGCGCACCCGCGCGCCGCATAGCCGCCGCAACTGACGCTTCGAATGGGGCTTCTGACTCAACCGCCGCAGCAGCCACTGGTAGGTCGGCGGGCTCGGGTCCGGCGTGCGCATCGCCAAAGCTCAGCGCGGCCGCCGCCATCACGGCGCCCACCAGGTGCGCCCGCCACACGCGATCGGAGCCATGGACCTCGACGCGTTCCGGGGCAGCGAGAAGCGCCTCGAGTTCGCCACGTTCCTTGGGGTTCATACGTGGCGAGTCCTATCGCGGCCGAGGCGCTCCGCCCAGAAGCGTCTGCATGTCCTCGTCGGTATAGCCGCGCGGGTCGTCGCGTTGCACGCCGCGGTAGGCCTGGCCACCCGCGTCGGACTGTCGGGCTCCGAAGCTCGACGTCTGGCTGATGCGCTCCGCCGGCCGATAACCCTGATTGGCCCGCTGACGGTTCTGGTCCAGCTCCATCTCGCGCGCCTCGAAGGCCTTCCAGATCGGCTTCAGGAACGCCGAGACGGCTTGGGCGTTGAAGCCCGCACCGCTGTCCGATTTCATGGCTTCCCGAGCGATCGGATCACGCTGGACCTGGTCCTGCACCCAGCGAACGAAGTTGGACGTGTCGTGGCCACCGCCGGCGGACATGCGCCAGGAGCCGATACCGTTCCACTGTTGGCCGCTCAGCGGCTGCTGGGCGTTCATTGCGAGCGCGGCAAACGCATCGGCATAGCGCTCGGCCGAACGCGACGTCTTGTCAGCGATGCCCGGCTCGGCCAGCGCGCGCAAGGCGCCGCCTTGAATGGCGCGCTCGGTGCGAACGTCGACCAGGCCGGAATAGGCGATCCGCTGACGCGCCTGCTCGCCGCGGCCGGTGCCAGCTTCGAGCTGCGCGGCCAGGGTCTCCCCTTGCTGGGCACAATGCGCGGCTTCGTGAAGGACGGCGAAGTCCATCGCCTCTTTCATCGACAGACCGGTCATCTGCGTCATCCGCTGCGCGTAGTCGGCCTTGCCAGCGTGCATCACGATCATGCATCCGGCCGTGTTCGGCGCGGCGCCCATGTAAATCACGGCCGTGGGGCCTTGACCACCCTGCTGGGACTGCATGAGCCCGTCACGCACGAAAGCCTGGCCGCCCGGGCCCGCCGGCACGGCCGCGACAGCACGGCCCGCCGCATCGTTGAACTGGCTGAACTCGCTCTGGCCTTGAACCACAACGACCGGGAACAAGACCGGGCGCAGTGCAGACGTCGATGCGACCGATGCGACGTCGTTGCGCTCCATCACTGCGGCCAGGTCGTTTGTCGTTTGCGGCACATCCGAGCGCCCGAAGCCCAGCGCGGAGGCGAGTGACGGCCTGGTGCTGCTCGGCGCGACCGTCCCGGGGCGGGCGGCGACGTTGCGTGGATCCTGGTGGTTGGACGAATCGCCATTGACAGCCTGCTTCACGGTCTTTCCGACCGCATCGAAGCCGCCCTGTACGGTCTGGCGGACCGCACTCGCCATCGCGTTGCTGGCGACGCTGCTCAGCGTGCGCTCGAAGAGGTTGGGCGAGTCGGCGTGGGCCGCCGGCGCGAAGGACATCGCGGCGGTGGCCATCAGGACTCCGACCAGGCTGTGCTTCCACGCCGTGTCGTTGCCGTGCACTTCGATCACCTCGGGGGCGTCGAGCATTGCGGCGAGGTTCGCGCGCTCCTCTGCGGAGAAACGATTCTGGTTTGCCATTCTTGAGGGCCTTCTAGTTGAAATCGGAGGTTGTTTGGGCCGCCGCGGGCAGAGAGTTCGAATCCGGCGCGCGTGCCTTCATGCCCGCGACCAGGACGTCCTTGAGGCCCGCACTGCTCTCGCGATGCGCCTCCAGTTCGCCCCGCTCGAAGTCGTTCCAGCGCGGGCGAAGGAAGGCTGCGATAGCCTGCGCATCGAAGCCCGACTCGCCGGCGGATTGCATTGCAGCAAACGCTGCAGGATCCCCGCGCACCTGGTCACGGATGTGGACGAGAAAGCTGGCCGTGTTGTGGGTCGGCGCGTCACCGAGACGCCACGCGATCAGCCCCTCGATCTGTTGTCCGGTGATCCGCTTCTGCGCCATCAGCGCCAGTAGGGCGAATCCATCCGCGAACCGCTCCGCGCTCAGCATGTTCGACCGACCGGCGAGCAGGTTGTTGACGAACAACTCCGCTTCCTTCCCGCTCGCGATCGTCGCCTCCAGCTGGGCGCCGAGCATGCCGGAGGCGATCCGCTGGGGTTGAACGCGTCCGTGCTTCATCACGTCGTAAGCGGCGGCCAGAACTTCGGCCTGCTGCGCACAGTGGGCGCTCTCGTGGATCACAGTGAAATCGAGAGCGGCCTCGGTGCTCATGCCCGTTGCGCGAGCGAGCGATCCGATCGACGGGGCGTGCTGGTCACTGATTAGGAAGGCGCAGCCTGTTCGCCCGCTTTCCTTTGCGACATAGCTCCATGACATGGGCGACTGCGTCTTCGGCAGGTCGGCCTCGAGGTTGTTCTGCAGGCGGATGGACCCGCCCAGCGCCGGCTCCAAGACAGACTTGCCGAATACGAACTGGACGACCTTCTCATGGATCTCGTCCTCGTTCATTCCGGCGCGAAACGGCAGCGGATACACCGTGGGCTTCACGCTCACCGCGGTGGACGCTACCTCTTGCGCGGCGGCGCGGCGCATGAGCGCGGTGACACCTGCCTCGGTGTTTGGCACCACTGCCTTCTTCGTGAAGAAGGATGCGGGCGGCGCGTCGATGTGCGAGAGGTATGAAGGCGCCGTGTCGGCACGCGCAGAGCCGAAGCTCATGCACACGGTAGCCATCACGGCCGCGAGAACGCCCGCCCGCCAGGCACGATCGGAGCCGTGGATCTCCACGCACTCAGGTGCATCGAGCATGCCCTGGAGGGCACTCCGCTCCCTGGCGCTCAGACTCTTTGACGACAACACACGCATGCTTCAATGATCGAGGCAGATCTTTATTTCTGCGCAAATGTTTTCGCGCGAACGTATAGGAAGTGGGGCCTCCGACACATATAGTGTTGCGCCACCGAGAGTGGTCGCTCGCCGCCGCCGTATACGATCGAGCTACAGAATCAATCACTAGTGAGGCAGTCGCCATGTTGAGATCACTCGTTCTTGGTGTTCGCAAGGGAATGAAGGGCAATGAGGTCCTCCGCATCCTGGTGAGGCAGTACAGCCTTGATGCCTCACCCACAGGTGTTGCTCGTTTTGTTGACAGCTACGCCGACCTCTTCAGCGCCCCTGACATCGCGGTGCTCTACCTCGAGGAACAAGTTCGCGAGATGGATGCGAACGATTCCGACCACGTCGTTCGAGCAAGGAGGTACTTGCACCGAGCGGAGGAGGCGCAGCAACGCGGCGAATTGACCTCGCAGACGTCGATTGACCAGCTGCGGCTCGCGACGTCCAAGCTGCTTGGATTGGAAAACAAAGTTCCCCCATCTGGCGATATCAGCCTCGCGGTCGAAGATCCCGACACCGCGCGTCGCGAAGCCCAGGGGGCGACGAGGCGCGCGATTGAAGACCGCACCGCGCGAGCGCGCGCGCTGACACCGCAGGAGAGAGCCGCTCGCGCCGCAAAGCTGAAGGGGGTCCTCGAGGAACTCGAGTCGGACGACCCGGAAGTGAAGGCGCGGTTGGCTGAGCGCTTGAAGGACTCCGAGACCAGCGGTCGAATCAAGATCACGTTCGCACCCGACTGAACTCGCCAAAATGCGAGCTAGCGCCGGTCAAACCGATCAGCGCGTGATCGGCACGGGCACCATGTCGTTGATGGTGATCCTGCCTTTTACGATGTCGCCGGGCCCGTCAAACAGTGCCACGACCACCGAGTTGACCCACTTGGTGCGGAACTTCGGTGCAACGAATAGCATGGTTCGCGCCGGCGGATGCTGGAAGGTCAGCTCGAGGGCCGAAGCCAGCCAGCGAGCGCCGACCGGAGGCTGCATTCCCGGCTCGGACTTGATGATCAAGCAGGCGGCGTCGCCGCGCTCCATCGTTGCGAAGTCCGTAATGACAAGGTTGTCCTTCGCGCGCGGCTTGTGCGACGGATCGGGAAACCACGAGGCTTGCGGGCTGTTCATTTCTTCTGTGCTTCCTGGGATCAGCGGTTGACAGCGCGCTTGTTGGCGGCGACGAGCTGCGGCATCATTTCAGAGCGGATGGCGGCCTGGGCCGTGTTCGAGTCGATGACAGAGGCGACGATCTGGCGGTCCAGTGCGATGCTCTGGAGCCACGCGTTCATGGCCTGCATCCGCACGTTCTCGCGCGCCAGGTCCGTGTCGGACATAGCGAGCAGACGGAGCTGCCAGTCAGGGTTCATATAGCGGCGCTGCGTTTCGAGGGCGATCAGCTCGGCCATCGAAATGCCCTTGCTAGACCAATCCGGCGCATTGGTCTGAAGATAGCTCTGGACGAACGGAGCATCTTCCGACTTGAGCATCTGCTGCAGCATCGGAATCAGCTCGGCCTTGGCGGCGATCAGGTTCGCTTGCGCTTCCTGCGGGTACTTGGCGACGCTCATCCGCGCTGCGAAGACATCCTCCAACGCCATGAACTGGCGGCCGGCGTCGGAATTCCGTTGGGCCTTGGATAGGTCCTGCAGCTGCACTGGCTGATCGAGATTGCGCATCAGAGCGCGCACCGCGGTGCCGTCGCTTCCCGCCAGGTCGACCGTCAGGCGGCGCTTTACGACGTTGCCGTCGGGGTTCGTCTGTGGACCGTCGAACAGGGTCGACGCCCGAATGTCGGCGTTCGGGTAGCCCGAGCTGTTTGAGGCCGAGAAGCCGGAATCGGCGCAAGCCTGTCCACGAAGGTTCCCGCTCGCGAAGGTAGAGCACGCTGCTTTCGCCGATTTTGCTGCCTCGACTTCGGGCAGCCCAGCTGGCGCCCGCTTCTCCGCGACGTTCAACACCGCCTCCATGCCTCCCGAGCCGCCGGGCGCGGGCTTTGGCGCTCCGCCGCCGCCTCCTCCCGTTGCGGTTACCCCGCCACGACTGGCCGACGACGTGCCAATAGTGCTCACGAGCACATTGCAAGGGTCGATGCCGCTGAAGCGCTCTTCGTTGCGGATCGCGGCCTGTTCCGACGCGGTGCGCTGAGCCGATTCCCCGATGGTCTTCGCGGCGCCGCTTGAGGCCTTCGAGGTAGTCTCTGCTGCTCCCGAGATCGCGTTGGCCAGACCCTTCTTCAGGTCATCCAGGTTCCTCGTCAACGTCTCCGTCTGGTCCGAGGTCGAATCCCTAATCGTCTGGGTGATCGTCTGCGTTGCCTGCTGAACCTGCATCGCAAGAGCGAAGTCTGTGACCGGGATCTGTGCGTGGGCGGCGCCTGCAAAGGAAAACAGCGCCAGCACGAAGGCCAAACGCAGGCAGAGTTGATTGAGCATCTTCATGTTGCGATTCCGAAATTCAGCACTTGCCGCTGATCGAGCAGGAGACCCGGTCCCACATTGAACTGGTACCCGTGCTTGCGCCCTGGTTCACGCCAGAAGTGATGTTGTTCGCCACCGTGGTGGTCGCACCGCTGACAACACTCGAACCGATGTTGCCGAGGGCACCGCCACCGAGCGCGTTGTTCACTCCGCCATTCGCGCCGGTGATGCCCTGATAGATCCCGGAGTTGACCTGGTTGGTGACCTGGTTGGTAGCCTGATTCAGCGCTGAGCAAGCGGCGCTCGAGAGCTGGTTGGCCATTTGGTTGACCACTTGATCCAGGATGGAGCTCGAACTGCTGTTCGCCATCGAGGGAATGATCCGGGCGATGGTGCTGGTGAGCGTTCCCTGGCAGTTTGCCGCCTGGTTGATCGCGTTCGAAAGATTGGTGTTGGCCCGGTTCTGGCGCTGGATCGCGCGGTCGAGTGCGGCCTGACTTGCGGAGGTCGCCTGCCCGCAGTAGTCGGGCGCGGCCTGGGCGATGCTGAGGTTACCGAGCGCGAGGCATAGAACCAGGATCAGGTTCCTGGCTTTCGGAAACGCCTTCGATCCGTTCCGAGGGCTTGCGATTGACGAATTGCTGCGCATAGTTTTCGACTTCTTGGAAAAGGCTCAGCGCCTGGCGCTGCGCGAAGGTAAGGCGGTCCTCGCCGCTGGGTGCGAGAGCCTGCGATTGGAGGACTGCGACGATCAGGTCGGTGCACCGGCCCAGGCTGCCTTGCAACCAGGCGGTGCGCAGATCGAGCTTCAGGCCGGCGTGGTTTTCGGCCCCTTGCAGGTGGTCGACGACCTCCGCGACACATTGGGCGGCGCGAACCGGGGGCACACCGAGGACGCTCAGGCGGCCGATGGCGGCGGTGATGGAAACGTACAGACGCGCCTGGGCGGTCTCGACCGTATCCGCAACCGCGTACCCGTCAAAACCAACCCGACCCGAGATCGCTTCGGCTTCCTGGGCGATCGAGCCGAGTTGCAGCGCCAGCGACTCGTTGAAGCCCTTGATCTTGTCTGCACTCATCCCGCCTTCCCAGGCCATGCAGAGCGTGTTTGCTGCGGCGTCGGTCGCCTGCGCGCGAAGCCAGTCGGGAATCGGTCCGTTCAGCACACAGCGCTGTGCGAGCGCGGTGCCCAGTTCGAGCGCCTGGCGGTGCAGGTCGCGCAGCGTTTCGCTGCGCACGTGCTCCTCGGCCATGATCCCGGGCCGCGCAGCGACAGCGCCAAGCAAGCGCGTCAGGAGTTTGACCGTTGAGATGTGAACCTTGGTGGCATCGGCAACACGCTGCGACGCGACCGCGCCGGAGAAGCCGCCCGCCGGCGGCGATTTGCTGGCCGGAGACGCTGGCGTGGGTGCCGGAGCGGGCGGTTGTGCAGGAGCTCGGCTAAAGCCAGCCGCGCGTGCTGGTGCAGCTGCCGCGGCGGGTGCAGCAATGGGAGCAGGAGCCGCCGCTGGGACAAACGCCGGCTTCGAGTCCGACGCGCCTCCAGCTTGCGATTGTGCCGGACGAGCGAAGCCAACCGGCCGTGGTACCGAGACAGGAGCAGGGGCAGCGGCTGGGGCGGGGGTAGCCGCCTGTTCGGTGTCGCCGGCGGGAAGCTGCGCCGCGCTCGACGGAACGCGGGTGCCATCGACTTGCGCCTCCGGCTCGCTCGATGCCGTGCCCGAACCCTTCGTGTGCAGTCGGCCCGTCTTGAGCTGGTGCTTGAGGAACCTGTTGGCGCCGAAGCCGAGAGGCGCGTTCGCAGTCGTGGAAGCGCCGTCGGCGCCGTTTCCTGTGGAAGTGGTCATTCGGCCATTGCGGTCTGGGGTTGATGTGCCTCGACGCGCGCGGCGAGCGCCGCGGTGTAGGACTCAAGGGACTGGCGCTCTTGCTCGTACCCGTCTTCCTTGAAGCGCTTGAAAACGGCCATCAGATCGACGAGCTTCTCCTCGTTCCAGCCGAAGACCCGATCGGCCGCTTGCTGAAAAAGGAGGCCCCGCAGAACCCCGACGGCGTCGCCGAGCGGGCGCACCGTCACGTTGAACTCGAATCCCTCCTCGGCCGGAAACAACTGCGCGCCGACCAGCTCCATGTCGAAGTCGCTCTCGATGCCTACGCTCAGTGCGCGCGCGATGCGAATCGCTTCCGCGACGACCGCCGGCATGAACGAGAAGTCCAGGGATCCGAACACTTCGGTCACCCCATACGGAATTCCGGCCGCAGTGAACGAAACGCCGTTCTGGACGGCCAGATTTGTGAGGAGTCGCTCGACGGAGATCATGGAACGGCGGTATCAGAAGGCCATCGGGCGGACCGACTCTTCCTCGGGCTCGAAGTCGAGGTCGCCCTGGATCATGTGCAGGAGGCTCATGGCCAGCCGACCGGTGGTGATCGGCTCATCGCCGCGGGCAATCTCCGCCTCGGTCTGCGGCAGCGCCACGTCGTTGTCGACGATGACGGAGTTCTGATTGCGGATGCGCTCGAGCGCGCCTTCGGGATCCACGAGGATCGCCTGCTGGACGGAACGCCAGTCCATGTCGGGGGCGCAGATGTTGCAGCATTCCTCGAAGGACAGCACGCCTCCGTTGCTCGCAACCCACTCGCGGCTCACCCGAAGCTCCTCGACGGTGACGTTCCTGCTCAGATTGCGCTCGGCAGTGCCCACCTTCTTCAGCAGGACCATGTCCTCGATGCTCGAGCGGATCAGACTGGCAGCGAGCTTGCGCTCACCTTCAGTCGCAAAGTGGTAAAGCTCGACATCGTCGAGCACGACTGGTTTGTCCCAACCTTCAGACGGCTTGGTCATGGAGAGCTCCGGCCTATGGCTTCGTAGGGGGAAATGGGAAGCGCAGGCGTGGAACCTGCGGCAGGACGAGGCGAGCATGGGGATCGCGCTTCAGTTCGCGCATCAGGCGCGAGTAGGTCTGATCGAACACCGCGCCATCGATCTGACTTTCGCGGCAAACGGCCGCCTTCGGCGCGCCCCGGACGATGCTCAGGTGAAACATCGTCCGCAGGTCGTCCGGCAACGACTCGATGCGTGCCATCACGCGAGCGAGACGACTCGCCGACCCTTGGCTCACAACGGCCGCATTCATCGCCTCAGCCTCGCGGAGCGTTGCCGCTGTCGGTGTCGTGCGGCGCCTCGGGCACTTGCCGCAACGCGGGCACATTGGCACGCCATTCAGCGCCGGCGGCGAGGAGATCGGTGCGCGCTGGTGCGCCGCCCGCCGCGTACGCGGACAGGACGCTCTTCACGCGCTCGACGGTGACGCCAACGCCATCCGAAATGCGATCGAGGAGGGTGTTGAGCTGGGTGGCCCGCTCCGGCGACGGCGCGATGCCGTTCATCGTCATCGCCACGCCTCCCAAAAGTGCTGTCATTTGATGTGCCCTTGCTTGATGTGAGAGATTCAGGTTCATAAGTTGTTCTCCATTTACATTGTGTCGTGATTCTTTCACGGACAAATGAATTTTCGTCGTGGTCATTTCCCTGAGGGAACTGTCGGCAAAACGCCACGCGAGGAAAACGCTTCGGAGAGCAACCTTTTCACCATTTCGGAGATCTTTTGTTTTAGAAGTTCTGGATTCGCTCGGCCCTCGGCAATGTCCGCGAGCGCGAGCTCCCAGAGAGCCGTCATCGAGACGCTCTTGAGTGACTCCGGCAACTGGCTCAGAAGGTACGAGCCGAATTCGGTGATGTGCAGCTGGTGCTTCTTGCCCTTCTTGACGCGGCGAAGCAGGTCCCGCTCAAGGTGATTTGCGACGATCTTGTCGCGCGTGCGCGAGGTCCCGATGCCTTGGACGCGCTTGAGCATCTCGCGCTCCCGGTCGTTGCGTCCGAACTTATGGGCCGCCATCATGTCGTCCATCAGCTCGTCTTCCGTATACGGGCTGGGCGGGGTCGTGCGCTTCGCTTCGACCTTGGCGCTCACCGCGTACATCACTGCACCGGTCTGGTAGCCGGCGAACTTGTCGGTGGGATCGCTCATCCGCGCATCCTTTGCACTTCACCGCGAACTTCGCCATTGCCAGCCGACCCCTCTTCGGACTCGCCGCTTGTTTCGCCGTCCGCCTCGACTTCCTTCCAGCCCTTGCGGATCTCCTGCTTCTGGCTGGCGCGGAACTCGTCCTGGCCGAACCGACCGACGAGCGAGTGCTGCTTGTAGACATAGTCCGGGTAGAACTGCGCCATGAACCGCTTCGCGATCGTGCGGAAAACGGCCTTCTCATTCATACCGACGCTGTTGCTCGGCAGGCCCATCGGGACGATCGCGAAATGCTCGTCGAGCTTCGCGTCGTTGAACGCCGCGCCCTTGATTTCCATGTGCGCTCCCTGCGCCTGGCCAGGAAACAGCTTGGCGAGCTGCCCCATCACCTTGCGAGCGTCCGCATGCATCGACTCGGGCAGGAACCGGCAGTCGGTTCCGACATACGAGATTGCCTTGCTCTTGTAGAGGTTCTGCGCCGCCTCTGTCACTTCGTCCAAAGTCATGCCGTGCTGGCGAGCGGCCTCGGCCTGCAGCGCCCCGAGGGAGAACGGCAGGGGCGGCTTCTCGCTGTGCTCCTTGGCGGTGGCCTGGACGCAAGTGCCTTTAAGCCCGCCGGTAATTGCGCGGACGATCTGCTTGGCCACCTGTTCGTCGATGATCCGGCCTTCGTGGTCGAAGCCCGGCGTCCCGGCGGCTTCCTCGCGCCTGTGCCAGCGCATGACGGTGCCGTCGCGCAGGGTGATCACGGGGATGAAGTAGTCGGTGGGCTTGAAGTTGGCGATCGCCAGGCGGCGGTTTTCAACCATGGCGAGGACCGGCGTCTGCACGCGGCCCACGCCAACGTTCGACTTCTGCAGGATCGCCTGATAGGCCATCGAGGGGTTCAAGCCCCACACCCAGTCCAGGTACTGGCGAACGCGCGCCGCCTCGCCGCGCAAAGCCCACTTCGGCGCTCCGTTGCGGTCGAAAGGCTTCTTGAGCGTCTCAGCGATGTCCTCTGCACGGTTGGAGACCAGTTCCACCCGAAGGACGTTTGGGCCGGCCGGGTCGATCCCGAAATGCTCGAGCAGCTCGTCCACGATCAGCTGGCCTTCGCGGTCGGTGTCCCCCGCGTTCATGACCTTCACGCCGCGGCGCAGGAACTTCTTCGCAACCAGATACGGGCCGAAAGGCTTGCCGGCGCCGGCGCTCTTCCCCTTCCCGCCCTTCCTCTCATCGGTGCGCGGATGGGTGATGAGCTTCGGCGGCAGGACCGGCAGAAAGTCCTTGTACCGCCCGAAAACGCGCTCTTCCTCGAGTTTCGCCATCTCGGGCGACAGGTACTCAGAGACGCGAGCCGTCGACAGCAAGTGCCCCGCAAGCGGCAACACGATGTGCCCGTTGTCCATCACGAAATAGCCGTCGCGCCCAGCTGCACTCTCGTTCGTGCATTTGACGCCGTAGGCGAGCTTCATGCCCGCGACCAGATCCCAGGCTGCCGAGGGCTTCTCTGCTATCCATACGACCTGTTCCAGACCCATTGTTCGCTGCTGCGTCTATTCGACTTGTTACGTTTGTCCTAATAGTACCGCACGGACGAATATTCATGGATGGTTTGATCGTGATCAGTGTTGGTTTCACGTCGACAGCCTAGCGGGGACGGCGCCCCTCAGCCATGAACGGAGGCGCTGAAGGCGCCCGGTGTGCTGGCGACCCACCCTTGGACCCCCACCCGTGCGCAATGAGCTACATGAGGCTCACATTGATCTCGAACTCGAAGCTGTTGTGCTCCGCGTCATAGGGGCACCGCATCACATGCGTTGTCTTTGCTGGGTCATAGACGTAGCCCCAAGGGAACTGTTCGGCGCGACGAAATCCCTCGAAGTCGCAAGGCGTGCGGGCAACGATGACCGTGCTTCGCGTGACCTGAATCGAGCCAGTGCATTTCTCGGGCGAGCCACTCGACTGCTCGAGTTTGATTGGCCCACCATTCGCAAACAGATAGCGGCCGCATCGCCCGTCCGTGTTCATGGAGATGTAGGATTGCGAGTCCCGTACCACGTCCAACTTCGTGGCGGCCGCCGTGGCCGGCATCTCCTCGAAGAGTTCGACCACAAGAGCCTTGTTATTCCGCTTGACGATGTCCAGGGAGGTCAATGGTTCACTGACAAACTGACCGTCGGAGGTGATCTTGAAACTGATAACCCCTTCCTCAGCATGCAGAAACATTCGATTCCCGATCTGCATCACCGGCTCTGAATCTGCCGTTTCATTCTCGCGGCTGCTACCGATCGGCCGGAAGTCGCCAAAGGAGTGAAGCACGCCGTTTGCATATCCGAACACAGAATAGCCGGGGAAATCGGTGCCATAGATTCGGCCCAGTAAGAAGGAGCCACGGCTCTCGAATGTCATTGGATAGCCCGTTCCTTGATCCCACCCTTCTGTACTCTCGCGCGCTAGCGTTCTTAACATGGTGTATGTTGGCCAAACGCCTTTCCAATCGCCGAGTTTCAAGATCACATAGACCGTATCCGACGATTGCTCTTCGGAACATGTGTCATTCGGCTCCTTTGGTAGCAGCTCCAAGATGAGATCCGAAGCGTCACCATCGCCATCGAGGTCGTGAGTGCTGCTCCGAACGCTGCACATTCCTGAGTATGCGAGGTCCTGCTCAACGATCCGCCTAATCAGAAGTGGCCGCAGCGTCCCCCCAAGAAGGAATGTCTTTGACAGGTAAGCGACTGCCTGCGGGACCTTCTTTGTGAAGAACTCGTTGCCATTCACGGCGAAAGAAACCGCGGCCGAGAGGACAGCGAAGGAAGCGAGCCATCCCGCTAGTCGCGCCCCTGTGGCCAAAACTAGGCGCCTTCGCTCCGGAAATCGTTTAGCCAGATGTTTGGCGAATGCAAGGGCTTTCTTGGGGTCCAGCATGTGCGGTCCTCCAAACTAGACCGCCCGATTCTCGTCGGAAGGATCGCTCAGGACACTAGGCCGAATAGCGTAGTTCTAACGCGCCTCGGAGCACCTACCTTGGGAACTGCCGCCGAGGGCCAGCTACACCTGGATTGCTGCTGTGGTCCCCAGAACCCAAAGAGCCGCGCAACTATTGGATGCAGGTGCTTGCCGGTGTATGCGAGAGCGCGAGGTCTCTTCAAGGGTTGGCCGCAACCAGCGCGGCCAGGTTCTTCTGCTGGTTGGCCAACATGCGGCTCACCGTGCTGCTCGGATGCTTGACCTCGTACAAGTTCATGGAAACGGGCAGTTGTTTGATGACCGTTATTCCAGTCACACCCAGCAAGACACGTTTAGAGCCGTTTAGAGCACGTTTAGAGCCGTCTTCCGCCGGGGTATTCGCGAGCAGGCCGATATAGATGGCGGCATCGTCAGTGCCGAGCACCCCCAGGTTCTGGTTAAGCGAGGTCGAGGCGTCTGTCGCAGCACGCAACTTCGCATCGTCGCCCAAGTGTTCGCCGCTGCGACAAATGCCTGGCGTGAGGTGAATACTTTCTGGCCGCATCCCTCGGGTTCGAGTCGTTCAGCTCGCAGAAACCCTCAGGAGGCGTCGCCGTGATCGCGGCCCCGTTGACCATCACCGTGCCAGCGTGGGCGCCGACAGAGGCAGGAAGAGCCACAAGAGCGATAGTGCGAATGGTGCGTGGGGTGTTCATGGGCGTCTCGTCCAAAAGGGGCGCTCGTTACTGTGGCGGGGCGACTTGCGGGGTGGCCTTGATGACAATGCGCCGCTTGCTCGTGATGATCTCGCCAATGCCAGGATCGACGCTGATGAGCTTTTCACCGCTCGGAAAGCTGTCGCCTACCGCGACACGGCGGCCGCTCTTGAACGTCACGCTTCCTGCCTGCACTTCCGCCAGGCCGGCCTCGTCCTTGGTGACGCGCTCAGTAGGAGCGTTCGTCCCTGCGGCAGGCACCGGAGCGGCAAGCTGCACCAGAGGCTCTCGGCGCACCGGAGCTTCGATCACGGGCTTTGCACGCGCAGCGGCAGCGCGCGCCTCAGCCTGCTCACGTTCGCGATCCTTCTTCAGCTGCGCCTCCTGGGCCGCCTTGGCAAGCTTCTGCTCGCGATCGAGCTTGGCCTGGCGCTCGGCTTTGGCCCTGCGCTCAGCGTCTTCTGCAGCCTGTGCTGCCTTCCGAGCGTCTGCGGTCTTCCGCTCTGCGTCACTTGGACCACGGGGAGGAGCACCTGGTGGCTGCGCTGCCGCCGCTGGCACCGCTGGCGTCGCAATGGGCGCAGTCTGCGGCGCGGCGAGCGCTGCTTCGGGCGCCGGCGCAGTGACCTTCGCCGCCACCTGTGCCGAGGTCACCTGCTGCGCGAAAACTGGAGCTGGGTCCGGCATCCTTTGCTGGGGCGCAGGGGCGGGTAGCGCGGAGGTCGGTAGTAGGGCGCTTGCGCGCGGCTGCTCCTCCAGGGATACCAGTGTCTCGGCGTCCGCGCCGGGCTCCACGTGCCTTATCAAGTTCTCGACCTGCTCCAATCGCGCCGCATCGTTCCTGGCGGCCTGAAGTTGGCTCCAGAGCGGGACTCCGGCAGCAAACACGCCCGTCGCCGTCCCCAGAAGGAATGCGGAGGCGAGCCAGGCCCAGGCAGTGAACCGCACTCGGTTGATGACGCTCATCGCCATTTCAGCCTGCTCCCGTGCCCAACATCGACTTGATGACGCTCGAATTCATCTTGGCCCCGAGCGGAATGTTGAAGAGCGGCGCACGTACCACCGCGTGGATGTCCGCGCCCTCGCCGATCTGCAAATCTTCGCTCGCAATGAGCAACGCACTGTCCTTGGCCGCCTTGGCGGGATCGCCCACCTTCCCCGCCACCTTGATTCGCTCAGCCGTCAAACGCCCTGAGAACTCTGCGCCTGGCGCGATGATGGCTGTCCCCTTCTTGCAGTCGAGCGTGCCGCGGAAGGTCCCGTAGATGACCACTCCGCAGTTGAGCTCGAGCGTGCCCTGAAACACGGCCTTCGGGGGAATCACCATCCCAATTCCGTGCTCCTCGATGGAGACGCGTAGGGTGGAGACCGCCGCTTCCGCATCGGGGTGAGCAGAAGCATGTGCGCTAAGGGAAGAACTGTTCATGGCGGTGGAGTGGGTCAGTTGGCGTCTTCGCGCACGAGCACGCTTGCCGTCGGTGTCCGGTAGATCCGGCGCACGGGATCTGTTTGAAGGAGCGGCTCACCGTTGGGCAAGGGCCTGCCGAGCTGGACGCGTAACGGGCGCGCGGCGGCGCCCTCCAGTGCGACGGTCACGCCCTCGGCGTCGACTCGGATCACCTTCCAGGCAGGCAGCGTGGATGTCCTGCGTTGCTCGGTGGCTGAAGAGGTGAGGTAAATCTGAAAAAGCGAACCGAGTGCGAATGCGGCGACCGTGCTGGCGGCTGCGAGCACCACCACCGTTCGCATGCGAATGCGCGATGCCACCGAGTTCGCGTTCAGGGCGGCGGCATCCGGGGAGTCGGGCCCGAAGGTTATCCAGGGTACGCCCTTTGCCGTAATCACAGGCCCCGCGAAGCCGGGCAGTTCGATTACATCCGAACGGAGCAGTGCGCGCGTCCAGTCCGCAGAGGTCACGGCCTGGCCGCGCGATGGAGAGCGCGCACCGTTGCTACGCGCGACGGCAGATGCGGAGGACCGCCCCTCAGGAGATTCCGTCTTCAATGCATTTCCCCAAGATCTGCGCACAACTCGGAGCGACGCGCCTACTCCGTTTTTTGCGTTTGTGCTGTACTACTTATGCGGGTAATAATATCACTCACCACTCCAATCCAGCAACCCGCGAGGCGTTGTTACTTCACACATGAGTTCAAGGAAGAAACGAGCGCGAGCGAGCCGACTCTTAAACGACCAGACCGAGCTCGCCGCCCTCCTCGAGCGGCCACATCCCGATCTGGCCGCGCCCACGGCGGTCACGTTCACTCTCGACGACGTGTCGGCCGCCGTGCGCTACTGGGGCGATGATCCGGACGACAGAAATGGCGCCAAGGTAAGCGGAGGGTTCGGTCCCAACGCGTGCTTGGCCATCGAGGTTCTCGCCGTCATGACGCTCTCACGAGAACAGACGGTCGCCTGCCCGGTTGACTCCAAGCTGGCGAAGGTCGTCGACGGTGCGCTCCGCGCGAACCCGAGCAGGCCGCACGCTCCACGCGAACCTGCGACAAATGCGATCCCCTGACCCTTACGTCCACCTCGAGGCCCCGGCCGCGCCGGCTCTTGCGGACTCTGTCAGCCGACGCGCGGTGCTTCGTGGGCTGGGCGGTCTCGGCCTCGGCTCGATCCTGCTCCTGCAGGAGCCCGGCGTCGCGTTCGCCCAATCGAGTGCCGCTTCCGCGGGAGCATTGCCCCCGGCCGCCCAGCGCGACGAGTTCTGGACCCGTGATCGCACTATCTGGGTCCGACGCACTTCCACGGGCGAGGTCATCAAGAGCACCTATTGGAGACAAGGCCAGCTGATCCAGAGCGAATACGAGCTCCTCTGCTGGTTCGCGCGGGACACGACGCTGGAACGGCTCATGCGCGAGAACAGCCCGCACATCCGCCGCGCTTTGGACTCAGGGCGCTTCACGCCTCAGCAGGTGTCGCAGTGGACGATGATGAACCCGATCATCTTCGATGTGCACTACGCCATCACGAGCTGGCTGGGTTGGTTCAACATGGCAAGGCCCATCGATTGGACGAGTGCCTTCAGGCATCCAATCACGAATTCGATCGTCGAGGGGTCGGCACGCGACAGCTGGCACATGCGCGGTGGAGCGATCGATGCACGTATTCCCGGTGTGCCGATCGAGCAGTTCGGCCGCTTCGCGCAATGGCTCGGCGCCGGCGGTGTCGGAGTTTACGTAGGCAAGTCCTTCACCCACACGGATTCCGGTCGCGTGCGGAGCTGGCGCTCTTGAAGTCCCTCGATGGCGGCCGGGTCGGCGGCGGCGGCGGCAGCGGTCCAGTGTTCGTCTTCGGCTCGAACACCGCTGGGCGCCACGGCAAGGGCGCCGCCCTCTTCGCGCGCCAGCGGCGCGGCGCGATCTATGGCCAAGGCGAGGGCCTCCAGGGCAACTCGTATGCGATCCCAACGAAGGACCAGCTGCCGGATCGAACGCTGGTGCCACTGTCCCTTCCCGAGATCCGGAAGCACGTCCAGCGCTTCCTGGCCTTCGCCGCCAGCCGGCCGGACCTCCAGTTCGAAGTGACGCCAATCGGCTGCGGCCTGTCAGGCTACAAGCCCGCGGAGATCGGGCCGATGTTTGCCGGCGCGCCGAGCAACTGCGCGCTACCCTCCAGGTTCCTCGAGGTTCTGAGGGTTGAGTCGTCGCCGAGACCAGCGATCAAGTTCCCTCGAGCGATACAGCGTAGCTAAGCGGCGGCAGGTTGCACCGACGGCTGCTGTCGACCTAGCGAGATATACCGTTCGACAAATGGCGCTGGGCGCCGGGCACCGACATATTTCGTCCTGGGCGGGTGTCCTTGACGAGGAGTCGAACGATGGCAACCAAGAAGAAGGCGCCGCAGGCCAAGCTGTACCCCATCATCTACGTGCGGGGCTTCGCCTTCACGGCAGATGAGCGGGACCAAACAACTGCGGACCCCTATTGCGGTTTCAACATCGGATCAACCGTCTATCGCGCTACCGCCGACCGGGAGCGGCCGAAGTCGTACTTCTTCGAGTCGCCTTTGGTTCGGCTCGCATCCGACTACGGATACCGGGTCTTGTACAGGGACGGCCTGGAGATCCTTGATCCGGCCTATCGGATGGGGCCCGATGGCGAGCTAAGGTTGACCGAAGGCATCCCACTTGCGTCGATCGTGATTCATCGCTTCTACGACGCCGGATCAAGGCTGAAGGGGGACGGCAAACCTGAGTCCATCGAGCACTATGCGGCGGAGCTCGCGCAGCTCATCGCGCAGGTGCGTGACCTCGTGCAGGTACAGGCCAAGAAGGCAGACCCGAGCTACACAGACGAGGACTTCAAGTGCTATCTCGTCGCGCATTCCATGGGAGGGTTGGTTGTACGCGCGTTCCTTCAGAATGCCGCGCTCGAGAGGCCGATGATCGATGACAAGCCCGTAGCTTCCGTTCGCGGGTGCGTTGCGAAGGTGTTTACCTATGCGACTCCGCACAATGGGATCGAAGTTGGAGGAATCAACGTCCCCGGATTCCTCGGCGATGCAAGCAACTTCAACCGGGACGTGATGCGGAAGTACCTGGCGCTCGAAGCGGATCACGAGGTGAACTTCCTTCCTCAATCAATCTCACCTACGCCTGAAAACTGGTTCTGCATGATAGGGACCAATCGCCTCGACTACGAGACCGCGGCGGGCCTTTCGCGCACCTTTGTCGGACGTGGAAGCGACGGGCTCGTTCGGATCGAGAACGCGAGCCTTTGGTACAGGGAGCGCACCGACGCCGGAGCGGTCATCGAGAAGCCGGTGGCCTGCGCATACACTTACCGAGCTCATTCGGGCGCCTTTGGGATAGTCAACTCCGAAGAGGCGTATCAGAACCTCACTCGTTTCTTGTTCGGGAATTTCCGAATCGACCTTTGGCTTGACATCGCGGACGTCACCTTGCCGGCGGACGTACTCGCCGAAGAGAAGAAGGGCCGCAAGATTGACGCCGTCTATCAGACAGAGCTCGTCGTCGCCACGCGCGGCAAGACCTGGGCGCTCAGCCGACGCAAATCGGAAGAGGACTCTCCCGCCTGCCGTACCTACCAGCAGATCAAGAATCGAGCGTCGAAGGTTGAATCGGTCCACCTCTCCACGGTTTTCCTGTCGAAGCTTGCCAAGGTAAACGCAAAGCGTGCAGGGATCTCTTACTCGGTCACGCTGGGAATCCGCGCCCCAGACTACGAGGTGAACAAGGCCTTCTGGGCCGACGGCCACTATGAGGGCGTGACGCTGTTCCGAGATTCCCTCATCGTGACCATCTTCGAGCCCGCAGAGAGCCAGACAGACGATCCCGGTAAGAAAGCCGACCTCAAAGTGCTTCCGGGTATCTGGAAGGTGCACTACGAGTGGCTCAAGATCTCCGAGGACACCGACATTCCGGAGCGCGAACGCAAATGGACCGAAGAGTTTGCGCCCGAGGACTTTGATGGCAAGACACTCACCGTGGAAGTCGCGCTGCACAAGGACGGCACGACAGCCAAGACTGGTGCAGTCGCGGCGAAGCTGCGCATGGTGGCGCAGGCCTGGAGTTGAGTGATCCTGGCCTCGGATCCAGAAAACATCCAGCAGGATCCGACGGTTCGGACCTAGCATTGCGCCATCGCACCGGCTCGCGCGCGCGGGTGCATTGACCATGCGAGGCTCCATGACCAAACCTGACTCCCCGGAAATCGCCATCGTCCGCCTTGGTGAAGGCGACCAAGCCCAGTTCGCTATCGGCGCCCTGCCCCGCGCCGGCCGGCTGCCGTTCAGCAAGGTGGAGGTGCATGCCACCCATTTGACCGTGACGGGTCAGGACGGCATCGCCGAGAAACTCGGGTCCGAGGTCGAGCCGCTCAGCCCTGAGGTGATCGAGCAACTGCTGTCCGACAAAGGGCTGGTCTTTGCCGAGCTCGACGAGAACACCGGCGCGCCCGTGGCCACCGACCGCATGAAGGGCTGAGACCGGTCGTGAAAGATGCAGAAGTTCGCGGCACTCCGCCAGCTGTCGATGTCGAGGTCCGGGGCAAGAGCCCCAAGCTGTTCAAGGCCGCGGCGCTGTTCGCCACAGGACTTGCGGCGACCGCAGCACTGATGGGACCAGGTTCCCAGAAGATAGCCGACCTGATCGGAGACATGCAGGCGCGCGGCGACCTGGCCAAACAGGCCGCGCCGGCAGCGACGGCTTCGGTCGCAACGCCGACGGTTGCAATCTCCTCTGCGCCAGCTCCCGCGCCCACCATGGACGACATGGACCAAGCCCGCGTTCAGATCCTCAGCAGACCGGTTCCGTCGGACACGCGGGCGGCGGCCGAGATCAGCCGCGCAATACCGTTGCCGAAGGACATGACGGTCGAGCTCCCCTCGGCCGAACAGACCAAAGTGCTCGGCTATGGGCAGTTCGCGCCGATTGCGGCCCGCGTCTTCAACAACGCCACGAAGCAGAAGGAGACACACTGGACGCTCCACCCGTGGGACGTCGCACGCCTGGCCGACCAGGCGTCTGCGGATCTGTACCAGGAACGCCGCATCCGCGTGGAGCCCCGCCTCATCGCTGGCGCGTACTTCACCGAGAGCAGCGGGGTGGTGCAGGTCGGGTTCGATCGCAAGGGCGTCGAGCTGCTCAACAAGGGCAAGAGCATCGACGAAGTCGTCAAGAGCGGGGCGAAGGCGAGCTTTGGCCTCTTCCAGATCGACCAGCAGCACGCGGGCGCCACCGACCTGGATCCGGTGCGCGGCGCCAAAAAGGCCGCCGAGTTCCTGGCCGAAGCTCAGGAAAACCTGAAGCGCTATCCGCAGCTCGGCATGCTTGCGGTCTCCGCCACCTACAACGCGAGCAGCAGTCTGCGCGCGAAGATCTTCACCGGCGCCGAAATGGACGCTCGCGAACTCGAATCCTTCGAGGGCGTTCGCAGTCACGCTGCGAGCATGGCCTACGGCGCGGCTCTCTACGACGTTGCGCATCGCACGTATCGGCAGCACCTGGCGCAGGCCCACAAGATGGGCGTGCCGGTCGCCGTAGCCGCAGACACGGTGAAGCGCGCCGATCCGCTGCAAGGCGAGCGCGTCGGCGCCGTCCTCGCGTTGACTGGGCGCACGCTCCATCCGGCTGACCAGGCCGCAACGCCACCGCCGCCGGCGGTGGCGACTCCATCGGTACCGACCGCCCTAGTGGTCTCCGTTGGGAGCCCGCCGCCTTCGGCGCCAAATCCTGCGCCAAGTGCCTATCCGAGCCGGTCGCTGAGCACGGTAGCAGGCGCCAAGGCTTCTGCCCCAACCAAGCCGTCGCTCCGCGATGCAATCAAGGTGGCGGCTGCTGGACAGGATCAACCGAAGGCCGCTCGCACAGCGCCGTCCAGTCGCAGCGACGGCGCGTTGCAGAGGGCTTCGCGAGCACTTGGTGCTCAGCCCGTCGACCACTTCATCCTCGGGGTCGGCCCGAGGCCGGAGGCCCGTATCACGATGCCTGAGCGCGCCACCTTCGTCCCAGCAGAGGGGCCGTCTGCAGAGCGGGCAAAGGAGGCCTTCGAAGCGTCGGTCGCAGGATGGAAAAGCGGTGCCGCGGCAGTACTGAGCCGAGTCGCTGCCTTTCATGAGCAGCGCACCCGGGAGATGGCAGGGCAGCGCGACGGGCCGTGAGGCCGGGCTGCTTCGGCGGCGGACCGTGCGCGAGCTGCAAGATCAACGCAGTACCGCCTGCAAGAGGCGTGATCCCCACCGGACAACGCCCCTACTTCCTCTCGGCGGGCAATGCTCTCCAAACGGTGATCGCCACCACAAACAGGGCTACCGTGAGCAGCATGGAAAGCCCCAAGTAGCCGGCCTCCAGGCGGCGCTCGACCGTGCCCTGCGAGGCCTCGGTCCACAGAATCTCGTAGCCACTCACGAACTCGGGGCCGCCATAGTGCCGGACAGCCTCGGCGATGCTCTTGCCGCGCACTCGCTCCAACCCCATGGCGTGCAACTCGCCGCGGACATGCTTGTGGCGTTCTTCCAATGGCCCGTCGGGCGGGTACTCGAAGACGTAGGTGCCCACCATGTCTCGATACAAGAAGAAGGCCGCGAAGGCGAGCCCCAGCATAACAATGCTAAGGATGGCGAGTCGCTGCTGGCGCAGCGCAGTAATTCGCTTGCGTATCAGCAGGCTCAGCGCCAGCAGGACGACCGTGGTGGCGAACGAGACCATGCCAATCGGGAGATCCGCGCTACCAATGGGCGGTGCCAGTCCTTTGAGGAAGGCGTTGAACAGCAGCATCGTGGCTCCGACCGCGCTCGCGGCCGAAACGATGATGCCAGCTAGGCTTGCGAAAGGTGCTGCGGAGGCCATGCGGAGAAGCATTGCTATCGGCCGACTTCAGTCACGCCTTCGGGCGCGATGAAGAGCAGGTTCGGATCAGGGGCCGTGCTCATATGGCCGTGCACTGGCGTATGGCGCTTCACCTTGCGCGCCATTACCAGGTCGGTCATGGAGTCGTCTTGGTACTGCGGCCCCACCCACAGACGCATCTCGCCGCGCGGAACGACCCCGGTCGTTGGCGATGTCGGCTTCTCGAACGTGAGCCTTCCCAGAAGTAGGCGGATCAAATCCCGGTCATCGGGTCTGTCGATCAGCCCGGCCGGAAGCATGTAGACACGCAATTGTTTTACGTGGCGACCGCTCTTGTCGTGCACTGTGACTGTTACCGTGCGCCAGTCGAAGGGACTGTACCCTCTGACCAAGCGTTCGTTCATGGATTTCACTGGCTGTGCCACGCTGTTCAGACGTTCGATCTCCCTCGGGCCAATTCGGCCCTGCTCCGCGAGACGCCTCGCTTCAGCACTGGCGCTGCGGATGTAGTAGCGCGACAGGGCCAGTTCGGCCGGGTGCATCCTATCGGCCTGCTGCACGACTAGCCTGGCGGTTTGGTCGACCTCTCTCACCAGGGCACGGTGTCGCAGAGCATCGTTGCGGCTGGGAAAGGCTCGGTCCGGAACACGGGATGCTCGATCGAGGCTGGCGAGGTCGGCCGCGATCGCTGCGTTGTGGCGCGCGACTTCCCGTGGATCCTGCGCCTGCGTCTGTGCCGGGGCTGGGGCTGGGGCCGGTATCGGGGCAACGGGCCCGGGCTGGGGGGCGCCCGTCGGGGGCCGCACCCCGCCCCCGGGGGGCGCCGGCGTGGGCTTGAACACGTCCTCGCGTGGTGGCTGGCCCGGTAGAGGTTCGAAAACTGGCCGCTCCCCTTGGGGTCGGACCACCACCGGTGGCGCGCGCTCCTGTGTAGGCGGGACAGCGACCGGTGGGGGCCGAGGTGCTAGAGGCGGGAGCGCCACCGCTGGAGGAGGAGCTGGCGGACGCGGCGGCTGGGGCGGGGGTGCGGCCGGAGGGGCTCTCCCGGGCGGATCTGCGGCCCGTGGCTGGATTTGTGGCCACGCGTCGCTCGTGGACAGCAACATGATCAAGAGGATCGGCAGCATTCGCATAACGATCTCCTGCATTGAGAGGGGAGCTACTGTAGGCCTTGCCGAGCGTATGCGCATCCCCCGAACGACAGGTGGCCATCGATGGCCGAAGCGAACAACGGCCATCGTCGTTCGGCTCGACCATCGGTCTCGATGATCACACCGTCCGGGCGCGCATTCCCCAATGCCAATGCACAAACGAGGCGGCGTAACCTCACCCCCGGGCTTCATCCCCGCTCAATAGACGACCATGCCTGGTGCGGTCTCCGGTGCAAGGCTAACGCGTTTGTCAAAGAAGACCGTATGTCAAAAGACATTCCGAGTGCCGCTTAAGGAACCTGTTTATTCGACTACTGGCTCTTGCCCATCGCCCCGCGTGAGGATCAGGTGCAGGCGGTAGTAGCCAAAGTTGTCCTCGAAGATATGGTCCCACGGGTAGATCAAGATGTCTCCGCTTGCCGTGGCTCGCCGTGTCTCCCGCCCCGTGAGAAAGAAGGCGTTCTTCACGTGCGCGGGATAGTTGGCTAAGGCCCTCGTGCCAGGCTCCTTGATCCACCTCTCCTTGTGATCACTGTTCCCGCTGTAGAACGCCTTTCCGGCGGCTGGCAGGCTGATCAGCACGCCGCCTTCTTGTTTGGCCTTGTGACCGGACCCTGGATCTTCGCCGAAAGGATCGCGGCGCTTTGTCTTGACCTTCTCCTCCTTGAACTTCTCCTTCGCAAAATTTTCCGCAGCGCCGATCACTGGAGCCAGCTCTGGCATTCCAAATATCGACGCGGTCAGAACTCCGCCGGCGGCAACCAAGCCGATGAACGCCCCCACCCCTTCGTTCTTCGTTTCCTCAGCAAACGAAGCAAGGCCTGTTGCCGAGACAACCTCGATGGTGTCGGTTTTCTGGACCCCCGAAATCAGCACGCCAACCGGATCAGCCGCACTAAGGAAAACTATGGTGGCGATGGAATTATCTGCAGCGTCCCAGCTCACGGACTTCCCGAACCCTTCCGGGCTCTCGCCGACCGTAACCATCGTTGACCTGGGTTTGGGCTGGCCGGGCTTCGCGAATCGGCCAGCCAGTGTCTTCGAGGCAGGTATCGCGCGACGCGCACCGAAGAGCGCGGTATTGCGCCGCATGATGGTACTTCCGGTCGCTCCCAAGACGCCTGTCTTTAGGATCTGGGCCTGTTGAGTCTTCAGGGCTTGGAGGAAAGCTGCGTTCATGACATCTCCTTTGCGAAAAAAGGACAACGCACCACGGTGCGAAGAGACGTCGAAACGATCCGGTCACATTTTGGAGCGCCGAACGTTCAAGGTGTTGAGCCACACGTCCCCTCGCAGCCGAGAGAAATGGTGACTGCTCTTGCGAGCTAGGACAAGACGCCTTCCGATATAGGTCCGCATCTCCGCCGACGCGTCCAGATCAAATGATGAAATCTCAGTTGGCGATATGGCAAGCTACGCTCGCTTCGGTTGGACGGCGTGCCTTGAAGCCTATCCCGACACCCGTACCAGCTTGAACTGCGGCGACTGCTCGCCGCGCACCGAGGTCTGGATGGCAGCCACCTTCCCCGGGACCACGGCGCCCAACACGTCCTTGTCGATACGCATCTTGCGCACCGTACCGTCGAAGTAGAGCGAGTCCAGGCCGAGCAGAATTTTGGTGCCGGTGTTCGCCAGGAAGTCCTCGGAGAAGTGCGTGGGGCTCTGGCTCGCAGCGATCAGCGCGATGCCGAACTTGCGTGCCTCTTTCGAGATCTTGTCGAGCACGTTGGTGTCCTTGTCGGCAAAGAAGTTGTGCGCTTCGTCCACCACGATGAGATCGCGCACTTCAGCTGCACCCTTCACGATGCCCTTCTCGCGCGCCGCCTCGAAGATCTCTGTCAACCGGGTCCAGACAAACATCTTCTGTTCGGTGCTCGATAGCGCGGTGAGGTTGTAGCGCCATACCGGCGCCGCGTCATCGAAGGGCGGCTCGGCACTGCGATAGATTCCGCTCGCGACGATCGTCTCCAGGCGGTTCACGATCGAGCGCATCGTATCGAGCGTGTCGTAGCGAATGAGCGCGTCCAGTTCCTTGCCCGTTGCGATACCGGTCACGTAGTCCGTGAAGGTCTCGATGACGCCCTCCATCCCGTGCTCGACTTCCCTCTTGGCCTCTTCGACGTCCTCACCGTTGGCCAGGCCTGCGCCCAACTTGCGCGCCTTCGCCTGCCAGGCGACGACCTTCTTGTTGTGCTCCTCGAGGAGCCGCGTCGCCTTCGTCCCACCGCCGGTGGTCAACGAGCGGAGACGTGTCTTGGCGAACGCGGCTGCGTCAGCGAGGGATGGATAGTGCTTGCCAAAACGCTTCTGCGGATATCGCTTCAGCGGGCCCTCGTGGCGATCGGTCCACCAGCACTTCGCGTCCCGGTCGAACTGGAACGTGATCCCAGCGGCGCGCGCAGCATCCTTTGCGCCGTCCTTTGACTCGAATGGCACGTCAAGGTAAATCCGGCCCTCGCCATGCGCGGGCATCTCGCCCGGCTCTTCGCGCCACGTCGACGCGTCGTCGGCACGGAACCCGTGCTGGGCGTAGAGATCCTGCAGCAGGTTGCGCAATGAGGCGACCTGACGATCACCCATCGGGGTGCGACTGGAGTCGTTCACCATTTCGATGAACGCCTGGATTCTCTTTCGGACGCCTCCGTAATGCGGGTTGGACGATAGCTTGAGTGGGTTGATCCCGTAGGGAGTCGACTCGGAGAAGATGACCGTCGACGTCTCATCGAGTTCGAGGTCGCCGTGCACATCCATCAAGTGAACGCGGACCCCGCGCTGAGCGCGCGTGACCTGGCGGACGATCCGACGCAGTGTGAATGTCTTTCCGCTGCCGGATTTACCTGCAAGCAGCATATGGCCGTTGACCGCGTCCGCCTCCGACCAGGCGACGGGGACCTGCTGGCCACCTTGGAGCATCGGGTCATCGAATCCGAAGATGATGCGCATGACGGCCGGGGACGCAGCAGCATGTGCGGCCTGCGCCGTCTGGGCCAGGGGCCTTGTCGTGAGTTCGACATCGGAGATGGCCACGGAGGTCGCGCCCCCTAGAACTTCGACGTCAGGCCCACGCTGACCTCGGGGGCCGCGAAGTGTCGATCACTGCGAGCGGCGTCCAGCATGCGCGAGAGCTGGATGCGGGTCTGGGCCATCGATAGGCCGAGGTTCGGGTCGGTGACGAGCAACCGCTGGGTCAGCTCAGCGTCGCTTGCAAAGAACTCCGCGCGGTCGTCAAGGACGACGATTTCCTCGAACGTCAACTCCGCAACGTTGGCCTCGCGCCGCGTCTCGTTGATCCATTCGAGAGCCTGGCGGATGAAGTCAGGCGCCGGAGCATCCAGGTCAACGAAATACGCCGGCGCCTGAATGACTCGATCCTGCAGGTCTCCGAGCAAGTGGGCCAGCGTTCCTTGATCGAACTTGCGCCGCCAAGTTGAATGCACCAGGATGCCCACTTCCGGGCGTGAGGCGAGAGCGTCGCACAGCTCGTTGAGCCACACCAGCCGCCTTTGGGCCTTCAGCTGCACAGCCAGCAGCGGCCCGCTCGCTGGTCGATCGGAGATGTGGATCGCATCCGATGCACGATGAAGAACGCCGTCGAAGTCCAGGCAAAGGATCGATTGGCAGTATGACTGGAGCGGCGGCATGAGCATCTTAATTGTTCGCACGATTCTACTGGGGCGGTGAATTATCTAGGCAGCTCCAACAGTGACGGAGGATGTTTTGCGATGCGCTTCCGATTGCATGGCGACCTCTTGTTTCGTCCCAGGTTCTGTCGCGAGATGAAGCTCGAAACATTGCACGCAACAATGCCTCATTTTCGTAGCATGGCCCTTTCACAGATGGAAGAGGACGCCCGACCCCCCTGGCGGCATGCACATGGATCTGATCCGAATCACTGACCCGCACAAGCGAGAGCTTGCGCTTCACATCGGCATTGCCGGCGAGGCCGGCATCTCTATCGGGCAGTTGATGGAGAAGTGCGCACTGGTGCAGGACGCCACCACGGGCATCGAGCGCACCGCCGTGTGGCGCCGTCTGAAGCAGCTCGCCCACGAGGGTCTAGTGCAGCTGATCGACCCAGGTAGCCGACGCAACGCCTACTACATCCCGACGGACACACTGCGCCGAGCCGCGCTGCACATGCACCTCACGTCACAGGTGTCGGGTCGCGAGCGCGTGGCCTACGACAACGGGGTCCTGGATGACTACGTCCCCAACGAAACCCGCTACCTGCGCTCGAACGAGCTGGCCGGCTTGCACGTTGCCTGCGCACCCGGCACCTGGGCGCGCGGCGCGCGTCAGGACCGCGAGATGCGCCGTTTCATGAGCGACCTCTCGTACGCATCGAGCCGCCTGGAGGGCGTCGACTACGGACACCTGGCCACGAAGAACTTCTTCGAAGAGGATTCGCCGATCACCAATCTGGCTCCCCGGGACCGCAAGGTGCTGATGAACCACTTCCAGGCGGCCAAGTTCATTGTGGAAGGGATCAATCATCCGCTTCGCGAGGAGGACGTGGGCATCACCGAGCACGACATTCGCAGCGTGCACGCCATCCTCTCAAGCGGCTTGCTCACGAACCCGATGCGCCAAGGTGCCATGCGCGCGACCCAGGTGCGGATCGCGGGCAGCAGCTACATCCCGCCCACCATTCCGATGGAGATCAAGCGCCTGTTTAGCCTGGTGGTGCAGAAGGCTGCGCAGATCGCCGACCCCTACGAGCAGTCCCTGTTCCTCCTGGTGCACTTGCCCTACCTGCAGCCGTTCGACGATTGCAACAAGCGCGTCGCGCGCCTGTGCACAAATGTTCCGCTCCTTCGCAACGGCATCCTGCCGATCAGTTGGCTCGACGTGAACAAGGACGAGATGGAGCTGGGCCTGGCCGCGGTCTACGAGCAACAGGATCCTCGGATCCTGGCCGAGGTCTATGTGCAGGCCTGCCACCGTTCGTTCGAGAGCTTTTCGATCACGCAGTCCGCGCGCGATCCGCACGAGATTGACTTGCGCTACGACAGCGAGCTGCGCCAAGCCGTTCGTGGTCGAATCCTCGAAGGTGGCGAGGTGAATGTGCCGTCCAGCGTCGATCGGGCTGATTCGGCCGAGTTCATCGAGCGGGTCACACAGATCGTCGGCGCCTGCATCGACAACCCATTCGTCGGTGCGCCGTATGGACTGCGGCTGCTCGACATTGACCGGTTCACCCAGCGCGCGGACTCAGGCGTCGAGCAGCCGGGCGAAGGATCGCGACACGCGCCTTAGGGCGGTAAACCGATGCCGAGTGCCTTCCCCGCCCCCAGGGCTCGGGACTCGCCTCTCGGTGCGCGGGCACTTGACTTGGAGAATGCTCGGGCCTGGCTGGCCTTCCGTCCTTGGGCTGATCGCACCCAGCACAACGTTGGGGCTACGGGTCAGCTCTTGAGCCAAGCTTCGAGCGCGGCCGGGATCGTTCTACCTGGCGATGCCGGGAGGAAGCCTCCGCCATTCCAGTCAGCGGGCCCGATGAGGTAACCACGCCAGGGCGCAAAAGGCGGCGCCTCATAAATGACGAACGCGTCGTCCTGGGCGTCCGCCCGGAGAGGGTGGGAAGCGCGCCATTGGCGCAGGGTATCGGGAGGAAGGGGAAAGGTTCTCATGGGGGAGATGTTATGCACGCTCCACCCCCCGACGGGGCCGCTTTTCCCGATCCACATGCGCGGGAATCCACCCGTGAAGGAGGCGAAACCATTCGCGGCGCGCGCCGCAAGCATCACCCCATCGGCCTCGCGCCGGCACCGGCAGGAGCTGCCTCCTGCGCCTCCCACCCCAGCTCCTCGATATCGCCTGCAAGCAAGCGCCGGTAGAAGCTGCCAGCGTAGCCCGTATTGGAGACGCACCTGTTCACCTCCTCGAGCGGGAAGCGCCCGGTAACGACAACTAGGTCGTCCGCGAACTCTTCGCAGCCGCCGGCGCGCAGCTTCTGGGTCGTGTTCTCGTACCAGGATGCCACCAGCTCGGGAACGCCGTGTTTGTGCAGCGTTCCTTCGCGTGTGTCGATCGCCAGGGACAACTCATCGAGCACTCGCCCCACGGGCACCAGGTCGCCTCCCATGGGCGGCTTGGAGTGCAGCACGTACTGGCCGCAGTTCAGCCGGTACTCCACGATCAACCCCGCGGGGCGTCGTACTGACACGGCGCCGCGTCGATCGCAGCTTCGACCGCGTCGAATGCGCCCTGCGGACCGAGCCGGGCAACCAGGAACTGCACCTGGGTATCCACACCATCGTTGTTGACGTCGGACGCCTCCATCGAGATGAGGTCGATGTCCTCCTCTCGAGCTTGGGTCGGAATCGCGAGCTCGGCGGCGGAATGGACCGCTTCGTCCAGTGCCTCGGGCGCGAGCTCCGCGTCTCGCATCATTGCGCTGAGGAACCCCACGATCTCGTCGTTGCTGACGTAGGTCCAGGCCTGAACGTAGGCTCCCTGCGCGGGAAGCTCGGGATCGTCCTGGGAGATGTTCACCTGGGCGTTCTCGTCGACCTCGAGCTCGCCTTCGCGTTGGCCGCTGCGTGCGTATTCACGGAACACATCGCGCGGTAGATCGCCCTGGCTGGCGAGCGGGCGCGCGACGGAGATGAATCCGGTTTCCGAGGCCTTCCTCAGGGCGAAGGTCTCGATGTCGTCGTAGTAGCTGGAGCCGGGCTCCTTCCCGGCGGCCAGCCTGCGAGCGAAGTCAGCCTGGAACTCACCCGCCCAAGCAGCGTAGAGGCCGTAGCGATCGCGTGAATCAGTGGGCACCGCCAGCTCGGCACGGGCGACCGTCTCGGCGATGTCGATCAGTGGCTCGACGAGGACAGCGGGAATCGTGTCGATGGGCGTGGCAGCGGCGACACCCTTCGCAAACGCCTTTTGCACGACGTCACGCCACTCGCCCAGCGAAGGCGTCGGGCCGGACAGCGATTTCAGGAGTTCGTCGCACTCGGCGATGGACAGATCGATGGTCTGGAGAGGCATGGCTTTTTCGGGGAGGGGTTAGGGATTGAAAGGGCCATCGCGGCTCGCGCTCGGGTGGCCACTGTTTTGGTCGGCGGCCTAGCCGCGCGGTGCGTCAGCCAGTGCGGGCTCTTCCCGCTGGACCAGCGCCTGGAACAAGTTGCTTCGCGGAGGGGTGACCGCATTGGCCGGCCGCGGCACCAGGTCTTCACGAAAGCCCAGCTTGTCGTGCAGGTCCTTGGACATGCCCTGCAAGCACGTACCGTGTGCGTGGACCCAGTCGTACGCCTCCGAGTCCGCCTGATTCGGCTTGCGGAGATGGAAGGTCAGCGTGTCGTGGAACTCGTGCGCCCAGGGATCCGTCTGGGGCGACTCGCTCCAACTCTCCGACGGCCGGGCAAGGGCTACCGGCTCGACCGGCGCGCCAGCACCGGTGCGGAAGATCTCGAGTCGCGGCGTCATCGGCTCCCCGTTCGGCTGCCTCGAGTTCATGACGGCAATGACTGGCATGCCGCGAAGGAACCCCGTCGCGACGACGGAGGTATTCGGGTTGGCCGCTTTTGCGTCGAACAGCACGAGGGTCGGCTGCTCGTCGCTGGCTTTGCCTATCCGAATGATCGGCTGGGCATTGGTTTCGGGACTTCCGTTCATGAACATTCTCTTTCTCTTGGGTGTGGTGAATGGGTCAGGCCGCGGCGCGCTCGGCACTCGGCTCGTCGTTGGCGGCGGGTACTTCGGCCTCGGCGTGTTCATCGGCCGGATCAGGCTGGGGGACCGGCTCGACGGGGGCTCCCGCCGCGGCGGCGGAGATGGCCTGGCGAACCTGGTCGCGACGCTGCGCGGTCTCGGCGCGGATCTGCGCAAAGTACTCGCGGCCCACTTCCTTCGCGAGAGCGCGCTGCTGCATGCCCTTGGCGTAGATCTCCAGGCCGGTACCGTGCACGAGGAGGCTCAGCGCGCGGTCCAGTAGCGCCGGCTTGGTCGGGTCGAAGCCGAGCTTCACCGCGACGTAGCCCTGAGGGATCCCGGCCGAGGAGGCTGCGGTTGCCTCGTCGCCGATGTCGGCGCGCCCGTTGAGACCGATCGCGGCGCGGCCCGTGCCGAGCCGGCCGTTGCGCGACAGGACGCCGAGGGTAACGTTCAGCGGGTCGCGCGCAGGCGTGGCGCGATCGCCCAGGGCCTCCTTGCGCATCTTCACCTGCTCACCGCGCATCAAGCGCAGTGCGCGGCGTGCATCCTTGGACTTGGTCAGCAAAAGCAGACCTTTGTCGTTGATGAGGATGCCGTAGGGCTTGTTCGACGACATGAACTCGGTTTCGAGCATCAGGCCGTTAGCGCCTTGAGCTTCCACCAGGCGCTTCACGAAGGGCTTGATCTGTCCTCCCCAGACGCGCATGGGCATGAACTGCGCGCCGACGTGGCTCATCGTCGCCGGCAGCAGCACGCCGCGCTGGCGCATGCCCTTGTCATCCGTGTAGATGATCGAGCGACCGACCCGCGACTTCACCGACCAGTCGTAGGCCATGTACATGTTGCCGCCCAGCACATAGCCGGAGCGACGATGTTGGCCAACCGGCGCCAGGTCGAACTCGTCGCGGGTCCAACCCACGCGGGGCTCGTTGCCGAAGACGCTGGAGAAGCGCCAGCCCGTTTCGTTGGGCCGCTGGAACTGGCCAGGGCGAAGGCGGGAGTAGGCGTTGGTCATCAGGGTGCCCGCGACCTCGCCCTTGCGCACATCGCCGCGCACTTCCGAGAGCAGCGCTCGCAGCGAATACTCGATGGGACGCTCTTCGCCCGGGAACACCACGGCGATCTTCCACTTGTGCGGCAGGATCAGCTCGCGCGCCTCGGCGGGCAGCTTCATGTTGACGATCACGCCGGTTTTCGCGCGCTCGATCACGACACCGTTGCCGTCGACCTTGGCATCCTCGACGAAGAGCCCGCCGGGCACCAGGCCTTCGATGTGGTCCTTCAGCCATTCGGCGCGCAGATGGGCACGCTGCGCCGGCGGGTTCGTGAGCACCGCCTCTTCCGAGTTCGTCATGCCGGCCGCGACAGCCGCCATGCTGACGATGGCCTTCATGCCGGCGTTCAGCTTCGCCACAATCTCCGGCTTCCAGGAAGCCCGGCCCTCCTCGTTGAGCTGGAAGTGTCCGCCCTCCGCGGCGAGCACCTCGCCGCTTACCGAGGCCGCAGCCACGCAGGCCGTCCACGACATCGGCTTCAAGTCGACGTTGAAGGCGATCTTCCGGATGTAGACGGGTCGATCGAAGGCGGAGAGCAAATCGTCCTGCTCGGTCGCGCTCCCGTCTTGCTGGCCGCCGGCGGCGAGGTCACTCACCTCCATAGTCGCGGCTGCAGTTGGCGCCGGCGCCGCGTCGGCGGCAGCGGGGGCAGGTTGCGCCGCGCCGGCCTCGGCGGTCGTGAGGGCGTCGTTAATCAGGGCCTCGGCCATGTTCTCCCGTTCGCCCGACGTATCGCCGAAGAACACGCCCGAGAACTCCTCCTTCGCGCGCCAGTCGTACTCGCGCGTCTTGAGCGGGTTGGTACCGAGGAGCTCGTGACGGTTGAAGCTCTCGTCGAAGCGGTTGAACAGCTGCTCGTACACCTGGCGCTGCTCGGCCACTTTCAGCAGCGGCAGGCGCATCAGGAACATGTTCACGCCGGCGACGCCCGGGATCTCCAGGAAGTTGTCCGGCAACGCCAGCTTCTTCGCCACCAGGGGCTCGTCCTGGACATAACTGCGCACCGCCTCCAGGCCGATCGAGTTAAAGAGGTCGGGCACGTCCTTGATGAGCATCGCGTTCTCGCGGCTCGACCGGACGTTGGCGCTCATCTTCTCCAGCTTCCGGTTCTGCATCATCACGTAGCGCAGCTCGCCGTAGATGCCCGTCGTGCAGGTTTCCACCAGCGGGAAGGTGACCTGGTCGTAACGGTTCACGCGGCCGATCAGCTGGATGCGGTCGGTCACGTTTTCCGGAATCTGGTGCTCCAGCAGCACGCGGCGCGAGCGATCCAGGAACTGGGGAGACGCGTGCATCGAGGCGCCCGTGGCCGCCGACCGATTGATCAGCAGCGTTTGGATCTCGCCGTTGTTGAAGGCACGCTTGACGGCGTTGACCGCGCGCTTGCTGCGCAGGCGCGGTACGACCTTCCACATCTTGTTGTCCAGGCCCGGCTCGTAGGTCGGGACTGTCGAGTTGGCCACGTTGCCGACCTGGGGCCCGAGCATCCGTCCGCGATCGCCCGGCTCGGAGTCCGCGAGTGTTGCAGTCGACGACTGCACCGGTGCGCTCGGCAGCCGCTCCAGCGAGAAGGAGCGGCCGGTGATCTCGCCCACGGTGATGCCCGCGTCGCGCAGCTTCTGCTCGATGACGTCGAAGGCCGACACCGGTAGCTCGGGGATGGCATTGATCAGGCGCTCGAGCTCAGCAACTCCGTTCTGGAAGTGCTGGCGATCTGCGTCCGTCATGCCGGGCAGATCCATGATCGGCACAGTGCGGCGTGCCGAGATGACCTTCTTGCTGCGCGCGCTGGCCTCCTCGACTTCCGGTGCGGCGGCGGCGATCGCCTCGTCCAGGTTCACGGCGTCCGCGTCATCGGGAGCGGCGGCTTCGCCGTCGGCCTGGCGCTGCAGGGTGCGCAGGAGGCGGGACTCGCGTTGGGCGGCTGCCATCTCTGCAGTAGGGGCTGCCTCGCCCTCCTCGCCTTCAGCGTTCATTGCGGCCGCTGCGAGTGCGGCGGCGTCCGTCAAGGCCAAAGCGCCCTCCTCGGGCTCGTCCGGAATGTCCTCTTCCGTGATCTCGCGCTGGACGACGGTGGTCAGGCGCGGCATCAGCACTGCACGAACCGCGTCACGGATCGTCGGCATCTTGATCATCGAGGGCAGGCCGCCCGCAGTGCGAGGGACAGTGCCCTCGCCTTGGGCGTTGGTCTGCGCCATCAACATGCGCGTGAGCGCCTCGTTAGTGGCTTCCGACACGATGACGGGCTTCAGCCCGGCGCGGATGTGCTCGATCGCGCGGTCCGCGACCTGGTCGGCGTTCAGAGCACCCTGTACGGCCTTCATCACCTGGTAGAGCACCGAGCCCGTGCCGAAGCTCGAGCTCATGATGTTCGCTCGGGCAACCGGCGTCTGGGCTGCCGCGTTCGTCTGATCCACCATCGCAGAACGGGCTTCCTTGGCCTTGCGCAGCACGCTGACTGCCTCGCGGTTGCCGCGCATGAAGATCTGCGACATGTCGCCGGCCAGGTAGGTTGCAGCGCCCAGTGCTTCGGCAACCGCGTCGCTCACGCGTTCGTTGTGCGCGCGGCGCTCCTCGACCGTGTACACGCTCACGTCCAGCTTCGAGAGGTCGTGCTCGCGACGGATGAGCGCGCCTTCGGCCGCCAGCATCGAGCTCAGCACTTCCGAGAACGACTCGCCACCCTTCTTGATCGCGGCGGCCAGCGAGGCCACGTTCACGCTGTCCGGGAGCGCCCGCTGGTAGATGTGCAGGTTGTCTTCCGTCTTGCTCCAGGTCGCCGAGGCGTACTGCACGCCCTTGGCGAGCCGCGCCATCTCGGAGATGTGGCTGGCGATCTGGCTGTCCGAGCCCGCGGCCACGTGGGCCTCGTCGAAGATGATGAGCGCGTTGCCGAGCTGGTTCTTCACCCACTGGGCCTTGTCGCTCTCGGCGCCGGCGATCTGCGAGTAGGTCAGGAAGCAGGTGTTGAGCCCGGCCTCCTCCAGCTTCATGCCCCCGTCGACCATCGCCTTCGTGCGCGCGGCGGCAAAGCCCTCGGCCAGCACCACCGGCTGCTCGCCGGGGCCCGGCTCCCAGGTGATTTCGCCGTCGGTGTTCATCACCATCGGGCGCACACGATCCCATTCACCGATTGCCTTCAGGTCGCGCGCCAGGTCGGAGAAGAGATTCGCCTTGTCGGTGACGAAGAAGACGGGCTGGTTGCGGCGCAGCGCCCAGGCCATCATCGCGGCGAGCTGCCGGCCCTTGCCGATGCCGGTCTCGTCGGCCAGGATGCTGGCGTAGCCTTCCAGCTGGCGCACGATCATCATGGAGATGCCGTCGACCTGCTCGGGCGAGAGCCGCTTGGCCAGCGCGTTCTCGCCCCAACCGAGCTCGCGCGTCACGAGCTCGTCGACCTGGCCGTAGAGCGACTCGATGCGGGTCATCGTCGCCTGCAGCGGCGCCTGCATGTTCGAAGGCACCATGGTGCGGGCTTCGCCGACGCGGGAGAACGCAATGTACGGACGCTGGACGCGGCCTTCCAGCGCGGCGCGCTCGACGTCCACACCCTGTGCCTGGGCGTCCAGGACCTCGGCGCGCGCCATCGCTTCATCGACAGCGGACTTCAGGTCGTCCCACGAAGAGATGACCGGCAGGTTCGTGATCGGGGCTGGCAGATCCACCCGGCGGTTGACCACCGAGAGGATGCGAAGGCCCGGGTTGTTCTCCGGGACGCCGGCCTTGCGCGACAGGATCGGAGCGGTCTCGAATGCGCTCTGGATCTGGTAGCGCTCGTTGACCATCTGCAGGAAGGTGCGCGACGCCACCGACAGCTCGCCCGGCACCGCATCGGCGGCCAGGACGATCACGGCGCGGCCGCCTTCCTTGAGCGATCGCAGCGAGTTGATCGCGAGCATGTAGTCCGTGCGCCGGCCATCGGCGCCGAGCACGGGGTCGGCATTGATGAACATCGCGTCCGCGCCGACTTCTCGGCCAGGCGAGAATTCGCCTTCCTGCCATTCGGTGCTGGCGCGCAGGTTGACGACGCTCGAGAGCGCCGACATGTCCTTCGTGCCGCGATACGCACGGACGTTGGTGCCCTCCGGAAGGAACGCGAAGCTGGCGCCATCGAAAGCGTTGGGCACCACGACGGTCAGGCCATCGGTGTCACCCAGCAGGCGCTGGCTTGCCACCGAGATCGGCGCCGGCATCGTGCCGGTACCACGCAGGTGGCCGCGGAACGGAGGCAGCATGTCCGTCAGACGTGCGGATTCGCCGTAGGCGTCCTGGGCGACCTCGAAGCCGTCGCGCAAGTAGCGCAGCAGCGAGGTCTCGATCGCTGCGTGCACTTCGTCGTGCTGCTCGATCGTGAAGCTCGGAGCCTGCTCGCCGTTGACGGTGCCGTGCAGGGCCTGGAGGAAGCGGTCCTGGTCTTCGCTGTGCTGGACTTCGCCGAGCACCATCGAGCGGACAAAGCCGTCGGCGCACTGGACCATCGACAGGGTGCGGAACTCGTCGGTACCGCCCTTCGGGAGGCGCAGGAAAACGTGGGGCTGGCTCGCGTCGGATTCATCCACCCGAATCTCGGCGCCCTGGCCCGTGACCTTGATCACATAGCGGGAGCCGGCGGCTTCGAACACACGTTCACCGTCGGAGTTGCGGCCAAGTAGGACCGCGTTGTTGATGTCGATCGCCGCGGCGCGCTCTTCCTTGCTGGCAGGGCGCTCGTCGGGCTTGCGCGCCGTTTGCAGGTTGAGCATGTAGCTCTCCGGCGTCATCTCGCGGACAGCTGCATTCGGGAACACGGAGCGGAAGTCCGAAGGCTTCGGACGCTCGCCCGGCTTCACGCGCCGGACGAGGTACTTGCGTGCACCGCCTGGATGGAAGCCGAGCTGAGCGATCGACTTGTTCCAGGCAGGGTTGAGGTAGGACAGGCCCGTGACGAACAGGTGCAGATGCGGATCGCCACCCACCTCGATCGTTGCAATCTTCAGACGCGCACCGGACGCGTCGTTGAGGTCAATCCACTTTGGCATCGCGCCCTACTCTCAGAAAAAAGTGCGCACCCTCTGGGATGCCCGGGGATCCGGGGCCCAGGGGTGCGGCTTGTTCAGGGAAGAATCAAGGAGAAACTGGATTCGTTCGGAATCCGAAGGGGCCTGGCGGTCCCGTCAACCCGCCAGACTCCTTCCCGGCCTTTCAGCCGCGGGGGGTAGCTGCGGCAGCGGCTTCGGCCGGGTCGATGCTGTCGCTGTGGGCATCGCCGTCGTCGGGAGCTTGGCTGGACGAGTGGGCTTGGGCGTCCTTGTCCTTGTAGTAGCTCTCCAGGCCAGCGGCCGTGTACACGGCGATGTTGTTGATGTCCTCCCAGTCGAGCTGGTCCTTGCCCTGGAAGCGAACGGTCTTCGCCTTCGGCAGGCCTGCCGGCTTGCCTTCGCCGTCCAGCAGGATCTGGCCGTCTTCGCCGGCATAGATCGGGGTGAACTTGGCGGATGTGGCGGCGCCGGCCGGCTTCACGCTGATGAACGACTTGTCGCGATCGAACGGCTCGCCATTGCCGATCTTTTCACCGGCGCGCACCTGGCTCACATAGATGTCGATCGGTCCGTCGCCGTGCGACAGCGCGTTCGCTGCCAGCAGGCCGATCACGTTGCGGCCGAGCTGCTGGTCCAGGCGGACCTTCACGCTCTCACCGTCGGTCAGGCGCACGGTGGCGATCGGATATTCGATCGGCTGCGCGCCGGGAGCGGTGTACGAGTCGGTGCCCACCTTCACGCTCACGACGTTGCCGGTGAGCTGGCGGGCCAGTTCGTGTTGGCCCTGCTCGTTCTTGTAGAGGAAACCAGCGAACTTCAGATCGGGGTTGCGTTCGACTTCGGCGGCCGACAGGTGCTTGTTGGTGCGCTCGACCAGCGAGATGAAGATCAGGTTCTTGCGCTCGGTGGTGTTCTTGGTGATAGCCATTTGTTCAACTCCTAAAAATGAGAACAAAGATGAGACCGCACACGTTTTGAATGTTCGCGAGGCTTGTGCGGCCTCATCTTTGGCCACGCGAACACGTTTGGGGATGGAGCGCGCCTATCCGCGCGGCGCCTCCGCCATCGGTTCCTCCGCGAATTCGTCCGCAGCTGGCGCTTCGGGGTCTGCCTGCGGCAGTGCGACGAGTGGGAAATGGGTGTCGACGTAGCGCTCCATCTCTTCCTTGAGCGGCTTGTCGATCCGGAAGACGTGCTGCTCGGCCATGTAGGCGTCGAGGTCGATGCCGAACTCGTCGGCATGCTCGGCCAGCTTGTCTGAATCGATCTTGTCGGCCTTGAACTGCTTCAGGTCGACGCCCAGCGACTTCAAGTGAGCGGCCATGCGCTTCTCGTCGTAGCCATCCTTCTTCACGACCTTGGCGACCTGTTCGGGAGTGAGGTCGGCCTGGACCTTTTCCGCATCGATCTTCAGGTTCGAGGTGAGCGCGCCGGCGCCGGGCAGGACGATCTTGTGACCATCGAGCTTGCGACCGTCGAGGCCCAGGATGAGTTCGGCGCGCAGTTCCTTGGCGCGGTCATCCGCCGCCTTGGCCAGCGCCGACACGTTTGCCATGCGCTCAGCCAACTCGACATGCTTTGCGACGAAGCCTTCGGAGTCGGCGAGAACTGGCGTGCGGATGTACGGCGGCACCACGTTGTGCATCACGCAGTCCCATGCCCAGTTGCCGGCGTTGCGCACGAGTTGCTTCAGCTCCTCGCTCACTTCCACCACGTCGTCCTTCAGACGCCAGTTCGCCCAGTCGAATTGGCTCAGCATCAGGCCGTGCAGCTCGACACCCTGCTCTTCGCAGAGGATCGCGCCTTGGGCGAGCTGGCAGCCGTACTGGAAGTGAATCTCGGCGTCGTCTTCGACCCTGCTCGGCGCCTTGTAGTCGATGAGCCACCGCGACATCGCTCGCTCGGCGGCCATCGGCCGGGTCGCGGCCAGCATGCGCGAGGGCAGCTGCGCCACTTCATCGGGGCTGTAGCGCATCCACGGAAGCGACCCTTGGGCTGCCTTCAGCGTTTCGAATGCGGGCAGGTCACGATGGGCGCCGTACTTCCTATAGAACATGGAAGCGTGCCGGTCCTCGTTCTCGTGACCGCGAGTCATATGCTCGTTGGTCTCGTCGGGAACCTTGCGCATCAGCTTGCCCAAGACGATGTCGTGTGCGCTGGCCATATGGTCGGCGCGGACGCCGTGCTGATTGCGCACCAGGACGCCGATCTCCGAACCGCCGAAGCCGTTCAGGCGAATCGCGTGCCAGATGGCTTGCTCGCCATGAAGTTCGACCACGCGGCTGATCCACTGACGAGCGTCCGATTCCTCGATTAGATCGCGTTGCGGAAGGGCGTTCACGAGCGTCCACACCTTGGCAGCGACTGCTGCCTTTTCGTCGGCGCTCAGCTGGCGGTCCAGTTCTTCCATGTCGTTCGTACGTCCTCGATCCGTTGCACTTCCGACTCCAACGCTTCGTTGCTGCCGGTCATTTAATTGTTTGTGAGCATAGCTTGACGCGGGGAATTTTCTTTTTTTGTTTTTGGTTCATGGCTGCGTTGCAGCGCTGCAACCCCATGAGGGCTCGGTACGAATGAAGTGTTCACGGCTGACAGCCCTCGGACTCGTACGGCTGGGCGCGCCCAGGCGACGACGGTCGATTCCCTGGGCGACAAGTCGGCCGCTCGGGCGAGAAAAGTCACAGATCGGGGACTTTGTTAAGGCTGAGTTCGGTCCGTCGCTGTAGGTAGCGTCTTACCATCGAGGGCTACCCCCAATTGCGTACTCATGTGACCGCCTCAATCTTCGGCGTCTGTGACCCAGACGTCGACGCTGAAGGGCCCAGCCTACTCAAGCCATGTACCAGGGCCAATGAGACAAGGCGCTCTTCCCAAGTGCGACAGACAATCGCGCATGCGTCTATCTCAAGGACTGCCTCATCGACTTCGACGGAGCGCAGCGCCGCGGACGAACGGTGGACCTACGTCCAACGTCATCTGATCCAGAGATACATCGATCCAGCCCAGCGTCGCAAGCCCGTCGCTACCTTTCTGGCGTTTGCCGTGGTGTGCATCTGCTGGACCGTCGCACCGGTAGCGCAGCTCATCTGCTGGTTCACTGCAGTTCTATGCTTCAACACGCTGGGACTCGCCGCCGAGGCGGCCTACAGGCGGCAGTACCGCGACTCCGATCTCCGAGCGCAGACGAAGTACATGCGTCACTTGGCGATCCTGTACGTCATCCTCGGCGCGATCTGGGGCTCCTCCGTACTGCTCTTCTTCGACCAAGGGCCAGCCGCGGGACAGTTCGGGTGCTGGATCATCGTAGGAGCTATGTTGTACGTGCCGCTGAACAGGCTGTCGCTCGTGCCCATGCTCCTGCGCTCCTACACCAACACCTTCCTCCTGGCGGTCCTCGTCTGTTCTGTCTATTCGGCTTGGCAACTGCCTGAGCCGCAGCAGCATTTCGATGGATGGATCCTCGCGTTCGTTCTCTTCCAGGCGTGGCTCATCAACCGAATGAGCTCGGACACCCAGAAGAGCGCTGAAGATCAGTTGGGGTTGCAGTACGACCTCGAGGCCCAGCGCCGAGAAGCCCTTGAGGCGGTGAAGACCAAGAACCGATTCCTGGCAGCGGCAACGCACGACATGCGACAGCCGGTGATTGCACTTTCCCTCTACGCAGAGTACCTGGAAGCATATCCAGAGTCACACCTCGAGCTCGCGCCCAAGATCACGGGTGCAAGCAACGCGGTCAACAGCCTCTTCAACTCGCTTTTCGATCTGTCCAAGTTTGACGCCGGAGAGATTCACCTTGCGGTTGAGCCTGTGAGGATTGCTCAGGTCTTCGTCGGGCTGCAGGCGTCCTTCGAACCGTTGGCAAGGGCAAAGGGTCTCGAGCTGCGCGTGCGGGTCGCAGATGCCGTGATTCAGACCGACTCCGCGCGCCTGAAGCGCATGATCGGGAACGTGCTTTCCAACGCGATCAAGTACAGCCGGCCCGGCCGAAAGGTGCTTCTCGTTGCTCGGATCCACGGCCCACGGTTGCGTGTAGAAGTCTGGGACCAGGGGATCGGGATACCCGCCGGCCAGATCGACGAAGTGTTCGCGGAGTTTTATCGGGTTGAGGCGGCCGCCAAACTTGCGCCTGACGGAATGGGCATCGGCCTATCGCTTGTCACCCGCCTGGCCAAGGCTTTGAACACGCGTCTGGCGATCGCGTCCATAGAAGGCCGGGGCACTCGCGTGACGATGGAGATCGGGGACATCGATCCGGACCCAGAGAAGCGCAAGCTGGCGCTGGATTGCGGCTGACCGGCCGCTCGAATTTGGGAATCGCACATGCGGCACTAGTTGTGCCGCACTGAAGGTTTGGAAGGCCACAACGCGCCGTACCGGGGTTCCACCCCTATTCGGCCATGTGTGTCGCGCAACTCGAGATCCCCGTTCTTCATGATTACGTAGTAGTCGCCAGCCGTGTTGTCTATTCTGTGGTACCTGGTCGCACTGACCCGCTGAATGCGCTCGCCGTGCTTGCCGCCACCACCATCGTCGCAACGGGTAACCTCGTAAAAGCTCGACCTTGCCTCCTCGATGCTCCGAGTGCAACGGTGCCCCAACAGCTCATCCTTGAGCCATGTCCCCACGATGCGCCGTTCCTTTTCAGGCGCGAGCAGTTCGAGGTCACCAAGGTATTCCTTAAGACCGGCCGCCGTCGAGGCGAAGCAGACGAAAGCGAGAAGGGATGGAACAAGCTTGTGCATGAGTGTTGACTTTGGGCGCGGGGCGGGGCGCGCGTCGGCTGGATCCATTAATGGGGAAGGTGCGAGCGGGATTTGTGCGACCAGCGCTTTGCCCAGCGTCCGCTGGTGGGGTGAACTTACCTACAAGTACCAAAATAGCCCGGTCTACACACGATGACCGGTGTAGGTTGTTGCGGCAGAAAGTTTGGAGGCTGAGAGTTGCCGAAGTTCCTTGCTGCCTCTCTCAACTCCCTTTGGCCCTCGTTGTGATTGGCCTTCATTTGCTCGGCTCTGGATTGCAATTGATACCCACTGACTTCGGTATCGCGGCATAGCTCCGGGTAGGCCGACGTCCTCTGCCAGGCGGCCATGGTCATCCCGTGGAGCTTCTCCCTGTCGAACGACACGATGGCCAGGATGATGTCCACTGCGCGATCAGATGCAGCGAAGAAATGCGGCGTCACTTGACCATCCTCGTAGCAGACCTGCAGGTCAGCCCTGAAGGTTGCGAGGGCGTCGTACTGTGCTTCGGAGGGAGCGCTGTGTGCAACCGACATGGTGAGCGCGGTTAGGGCTGCACAGAGGAACTTGCTCAATGGAGTCTCCTGGGAATGTTTCTCATGGTAACGGGTCGTGCAGCGTTCGGCTGTCACTTCCAGTCCGCGCCAGCGCACCGCTTCCCCACCCCACGAGAAAACGGCCCCCGACCGAAGTCGGAGGCCAAAAGCGTTCCTTCGGCCGGAAGCCGGTTTCACGCCGAGGGGAGAACTTGGAGGGTTGCCGCGGGGAGAGCTACGGTGAGCTACTTACTTCTTGCCCCATTGGCGAAAATCGATGTCGGACAATTGCTGGTCAAAGGTGAAGCGCTGCCGATAGAAGCGAGGCCTGGCCGCAATGACGCCCGAGCGCATCTTGCTGCGCATGCGCCTCACGGCCCAGAGGATGGTTCGGTTCTTGTACGCGGCATAGCCGAACACGGCGCACACCCCGATCGCGATCGCGAGCGTCCACCACGAGAAGTGGAAGAGCGCGAGGACCATCGGTGCGCCGGCCTGCGGCGGCAGCGGGGTACCCGGGATTCGGTAGGACTTCCCGGTGCGGGGCCAGTAGTTGCTCATGCGGGCTCCGCCTCGGCCGTTGCCGCCACGTTCGTGCTGCCGTCAGCACCAGCGGGCGCGATCGGCGCTAATGTGGGGAGGGACGTCACCACTGCGGCGCCCGGATTGAAGCCCCGATGCGCGCAGTATTCGTTGGCTTCGCGCAGCGTCATCGAAGACACCTCGACGAAGCTCTCGAAGCTGATGAGGCCCTCAGCCAGTGCCGCGAAGGATTTGGATTCGAAGTCGTTGCCACGTTCGGTCACCAGCTTGCGAACGGCCAGGCCCCATTGGTGAGTCGGCAGTTCCTCCATGCTTCGCTTGACCTCGCGGTCGAAGACGCACCAGGAGCGGAACGCGATCACCTTGCCGTCGTTGCGGCGCGCGAGCTTCTGCGCGATGACCAGCCGAGTCTGCTCGATGAATTCGTTGGCGACGCGGGCGTGCTCCACCGGAGGGAAAAGCTGCAGCGTGCGTGAAAGAGCACGGTCAGGCGTCTCGGTGTGCATTGTGGCGTACGCGGCGTGGCCGGTCGCGCCCAGCTCAAAGCCGGCGCGCGCGCTGTCCATGTCGCGGATTTCGCCCATCTGGATGACCTGGCCCTTCCGGCGCATCGCGTTCGGGCCCACCATGTCCATGGAGCGCAGCTGCGCACCCACTCCGACCTCGGTCTGCGTCGGCTCGGGCATGAAGCCGCCAGCGTAGCCCTTGAGCAGGTACTCCACCGGTTGCTCGTAGGTGAGGATGTGGACCGGGTCGTGCCGGCGCTCCTCGAGGCGGTACCGATGCGCAGCTGCCAGCAGAGTGGACTTGCCCGAACCAGTGGTACCGACGATGAGGACCATCCCGTAGCGCGGGAACAGGTTCTGCATGAGCTCGGGCTCCAGGCCCAGCTGTGCGCATGTGGGGATCTGCTGCGGCATCGCGCGCAGCGTGATATTGACGCCAGAAGGCGTGTTGCCCACCGAGCATCCCGTGGCGTTCAAGCGGAAGGCGAGCACCTTGTCGCGGGAGATGACGGCGTCGACCCGCGAGTCGATCGCGTTGGCCGCGCCAATCTCGGTCTGGCCGCTCTCGTTGAAGAGCAGAGCAAGGATGGTGTTCACCTCAGAGTCGTCCAGGCGGCGATCGGTGACCGGATGCCAGAGACGGTTCACCTCGGCCCACACGTAGTCGGTCGAGGAAAACTTGATGTCCGAAACGCCCAGGTCGTAGACCTTGGCGAGGAACTCGTTCAGGTCCGCGCGCCGGATGTTGCCGATCGGCAGCGCGAAGCGAGGGACGGTGGATTCGGCGGCATCGAGCACAACTCGGTCGCCTATTCCAGAGGCTTCCAGCGGCTCGAATCCTCGAAGCCGGCCTGGCGGGTGATGCGGAACATCGTATTGCCCACCGAGATGGTGTTCGGGCTATCGTGATCGACCATCGTCTGCGCGCTCGCGACGACGGGGATCGTCACCATGCCGCGCTTCCACAGATCGTAGAAGAGACGCATGCCGAAGTAGGTCTTCTCGAGATTGGCGACGTTCAGCTCGAAGATCTGCTGCGCCTGAGCGCGGCCGGTGGCCACCGCCTGGGCAACTTCCTTCTTCCAGAAGGCTTGCTCGACGCTGTCGCGCGGAAGCAGGCTTTTCACCGTCGACATGTCCGCCGCGTCTTCATTGGGCAAGCCCAGCAGCAGCCAATCGCGCCAGGTGGGGGCGATGGCCACGAACCGGGCTGGTTCGTCGATCCTGTAGATCGCGCCGGACACGCGCATGGTCGTGGCTTCCAGCGAGATGGCGTCCTTGCTTTCCATGATGACAGGTGGCAGCACTCCCGGCCCCATCATCAGGCCGCCGAAATCGAAGCGCTTGTCGAGCTCGCGGTCGCGCTTCGCCACCTCGGCAGCGATCTCGCGCGAGCGCTCAAGCAGACCCAGCCGCGTGCCCAGGCCGAATGCGGTCTCGCGCAGCGCTGTTTCACGGACGAGGCTCAACCGGCTTTGGGACTCGCTCGCCCCCTGCGCGTTCATGAGGGATTCGATCGAAAGGGGCTGGGTCTGAGCCGAAGCAACTTGCGCCGCGGCAACCGCCATGGCTGCAATGGCCAAGCGCCTGGCCGAGCTGATGAAAGGGGTCCTGCTCATGTGGGATCAGAAGGCGCGGTAGCGAATCTCGATGCCCGAAGGCAGGAGCACCAGGTCCGCACGCTGGCCGAGCTGATACCCGATGTCGCGCATGACCTCGTCGACCGGAACGCCGAGCGCGTGCACCTGGACGTAGAGGGGAAGCCGCGGCGTCGGGCCGGTGACGGTCACCTTCTGGCCCGTAACCGGCTCGAGGTTCTTCAGGAGGTCGTTCGCGTCACCGCGCCAGGTCACCCATAGCTTGCCGTCGGCCATGCGGGGAGCCGGCGCCTTTGCGTCGGCACTGCCCGTGAAGGCTGGTTGCCCAGCGGACTTTTGGAAGAGGCGGTCGAGCTGCGCGGCAGCCGGATCCGTCGAGACGACGGGCGCCGGCGGCGTCGTGCAGGCGGCAAGTGCGAGAAGCGCTGCAGAAACTGCGCTAGCGCCGAAGATCCGCGAGAAGTGGGTCATTGTGGACGGGCCCCGGGACGGGGTAATGTCAAAACGAGGACGAGAACTAGGCCAGCTGCCTTTAATTCGTGCCGATACTATCTCACGGTGAATAGACCAGCAAGACGGACGCCGCTTTCCGCATGCATTGCGTAATGCGCCTGTCGAGCTTTTGATACGGGGCCCCAGCCGCACGACGCCCGCTCGTGCGTTACCAACACCCGCAACACATCTAGCTGCGGCGCACCCGTCGTCCCGGAGTCAGATGGTCATCCGCGGCGCCCGGTGTTCGATGTCCACCGCCTTTGGCCACAGGCCGCGGGCTTCCCGCACCTTGGCCATCTCGCCACTGCGGAGCGCCTCGAACATCGATTCGGTCGTGGGCGACTTCACTCCCGAGACGCGCTCGGCCAGCCAGCGGCCACAGTCCTTGAGCACCGACCACACTTCTTGGAACAACCCCTTCGGCGCCGGCTCCGTGATCTCCATCTCTCCCGTGCTCCAGAGTGCGAAGGCGTGCGCAGCGCATTCCTCGGGATGCGCGCACTGACGCGCGGCATCGAGCTCGCCCAGGTCGATCAGGGTCTGCTGCGTGCGGCGCGCGAGAAGTTTGTGCGATGCGAACTCGCGCTGCATCATGACCCGCTCGTCGACGGTAAGCATGTTCTCCGTGGCGAAGTGCCAGGCCTCGTGGCGTGCCGCGCGGTCGAGGTTCTGGGCGTGCAGATTCAGCAGGATGCCATCGTTGATGTACTTGCCGGCGACCTGGCGCTGCGTCGCGATGTCGTAGAGCGCGTCCATCAGCTTCACGTGGCGGGTCGTTCCCATCATGAGCTCGCACTCGGCCAGGACACGGTTTACTTCGGCCTGGCCGTTGCGCGCGCCCTTCCAGACCGGAGACAGGCTATAGAGCGGCATCGGGCCGCGAAGCGCTTCCTTGATTGTTGGCGTCATCTCGAATTGGGGCACCTGGTGGGTGACGCCGTTTAGGTCCACCTGCCCCATCGTCACCTTGACGCCATGAGGCTTCAGGAGCTTGTCGGCCAGCTTCGGCAGGATGTTCTTGTAGAAGTCATCCAGGCTGGCGCCCCCTCCAGCACGACCGCCGTTGCGCATGGATTGCGTGATCCAGGCGAACTGGTTGACGGCGGGTGTTGCGGCAGCTCGTTGCATAAGGCGGCGCAGGATCAGGCCCGACCATTCTTCGGTGTTGGTGACAAAGGGCGCCGCCGGCGTCCGGCCGCTCCACCCCTTGCGGCGGCCCTCTTCGGCCGCGGCGCTCATTTCGGGGTCCTTCGGGTCGTACTTGACCCCGCGAAGCTCGACGGTGGCTCTCGCCTTGATCGCGCCGATGAGCAGTTCCCGTTCCGAAGTCGGAAGGTGGGCAACCCCAAGCTTCTGAGCCAGCAGGGCAATGACTGCCTCGCGTGCGGCGGCCCTACTCGCCTTCCCTCCGGCCTGCGCCCAGTCACTCTGGATCTCCTCGACGAAGAAGAGAGAACCGCGCTCGGTGAAGCGCGCGTGCGCCATGATGTTTTTGTCGACCGAACCGTCGAGCGCCTCCTGGAAGTGGGGGGCGGCATAGTCCCAGGCCTTCGGCAGCAGCTCGCGCAGCGCCTTCATCTGAGCCTGCATCCTGGCCGGCAGCTCCGGATCGTCCATCAAGGACTCTAGGCTGAAGGCCAGATCTGCGGCGTCGTACTGCATCGCCTCGAGGCGGTACTCCAGCTCGCTCAGTTCGTCTTGGACGTTGTCCCGCTGAGAATTGAGTACGAAGAGAAGCTCCTTGTACACGCCGCCTGGATGGCGCCAACTCGCATAGCGCGGCTGTGCGAGTTCCAGTTCCTTGACGGTCGGCAGGCCCGACAGGACCAGGCTGGCGACCTGCTCTTTCGTGAGCGACTTCGCTTCGGAGGCCTCCAGCTGCTCGAGGACTTTGCTGTCATCAAGCTCGGAGCGCTTGACGCCCTTCGTCTGGAGCGCCTTGATCATCGAGGCCCATTGCTTGGGCGGTGCCTTGCCCTGGGTACCGTTGATCAGTAGCTGGTGCAGCTTCGAGAAGAATCCGGCGTCGCCAGCGGCACCCACAGTCTCCAGTGTGTGGCGTGCGTTCAGATAGCAGTAGCGATCGCCCTTGGAATTAATCATTCGTTTTGGCCTATTGACGCGAAATACAAAGTTCGCTGCGAGTATAGATTTCAAGCTCGCAACAGCCGCGGAAACTTTCCGCGGAGCCTGCATGAAGGGGTCTGCGGAGACAAGGTGGTAGTTCCAGCTCCCAGTAAGAGGCATCGGGGGGCCGCCGTCGATCCGGGTGCTCGCGAATAGAGGATCCGTGCCGATGGCATAGAGAAAGCCGTTGCATCTACCAAGTAGCGGCAAAGGCAGATTCAGCTGCCGAAAGTCCCCGGTATGGAACAAGCCGACAGATCTACCAAGGGACGGGCTCCAAGTTGTGTTGCCGGGCAGGGCCCGAGGCCTTTGGTAGAGGCGTCGGCTTTCTCTGGTAGATAGAGCTACCAGCCCTGCTCCATCGCACCTCGATCGCCCGATGTGCAGAACGATGCAACGGCTTTCTCTGGGCTGTCTCTGGGACGTATCTGGCGGACAACTGCCTTAGCCGATGCAACGGCTTTCATTCCGCCGTCCCTCAAACAACACTCGGCCTGCTCCATGCCATTTGTTTTTCTGCAACCTTGACGGATCGGTTTTTGGTGTGAGATTCTTGTTTGCAGCGTACTATCAGCACAAACGTAAAGGATCCAACGCACATGAGCAACGCAGCAGTAGACACACCCGTCGTGGTGGCCATCGATCTGGGCTACGGCCTGACCAAGTTCACGAAGCACAACCGCCAGAACGGCGGAGAAGCTGTTGTCGAATACGACCTCTTCCCCTCTGTCGCCTTTGGCGTCGACCGCCGTCGCTACGAACTCGAGGAGCGACGCAGCGAGGACGTGAAAGTCGTGACGTACAACGGCGAGTCGTTCGTCGTCGGGCCGGACGTTATGAGCCGGGCCGCTTCCAGCTCGGACTTCGGTCGCCACCTGGACGACAAGTACTACGACAGCGCGCCGTACCACGCCCTGATGCGAGGCGCCCTCTCCTATATGGAAGAGACCCACATCGACGTGCTCGTCCTGGGCCTGCCCGTCAGCCACTTCCGTGACCCCGGGAAGCCCGCGGCCCTCAAGAAGGCCTACACCGGCCGGATCGACCTGGACGGCGAGCGCAGCGTGCAGATCGACAAGGTGGTCGTGCGCCCGCAACCCATGGGCGGCTTCTACAGCCTGGATCGCCACATTGACGGCATCAACAAGACCATCGCCCGCTTCCCCCAATCGGGCCTGAAGCCCCTGGCGGATTGGAACCAGCTGGTCGACACCCTGACGATCGTCACCGTCGATCCGGGCGAGTACACGCTGGACTGGCTGCTCGTGAACCGCGGCAAGCCGAACACCGACGTGTCGGGCGCCGCCGGCGACGCTGGCCGCCACCGCGTCATGACCACGGTCAAGGAGCACCTGGAAGCGAAGATCGGCCGCGCCATCGCCCCGTCGAACCTGAGCCGCCTGAACCATTCGCTGCGAACCGGCGCTGTGTTCAAGCTCGACGGCCGAGCGATCGACATGGCTGACCCGGAGATTCTGGCCGCTGCGCGCCGCGCCGTCCGCGATCCGGTGGGCATCATGATGAACGGGATCAAGGGCGCCTGGGACATCATCGACATGGTGGTGATGGTCGGCGGCCACCCGGCGCACTACGCCGAAGAGATCGCAGAGCGCATGCCCGACATGCCGATCTATGTGCCCAAGCACTCGGTCTTCAGCAACGTCGAAGGCTTGCAACTGATCGGCGAAGGGATCGCGCAAGCCGAAGCCCTGGCAGCTGCCGAAGCGGCTTGAAGGGCGGCTTCGCGATGAAGAAGAACGGCGAGCAGGCCACGAACGACGACGTCCTCGACATCCGGATCCGCTTCCTCCGGCGCGAGAGCCCGATGCTTTTCCGCGCCATCGAGCAGTTCAGCGGACGCCCCGGCGACCGCGCTCGCAACGGCTTCATTCGGCAGTTGATGGAGATGGGCCTGGTTGTGCAGGAGGAACGGATGCGCCGCATGGACGGCCTCTCGACCCGGATCTCCGGCGGCCTGGTCGACGAGGTGATGGGGGCGGTGTCGATCGTCCAGCGGCCCGCGGCGCCAAGCCAGGTTGAAGCCCAGCCACCGCACGGCCACGTGAATACTGAGGGCCAGGCGTCGGTTACCGCATCCGCACCTGGCGCGCCTCGGCCTGCCGTACCGGAAACGCCGTCGAGCATGGCGGCGCCTGGTTCCGGCCAACCAGCAGAGATGACCGGTTTTCTGCGATCGGTTACGCCGACGCCGAAGAATCCGGAGTCAAGCAGCCCGACGCGCGACGACGACCGCCCTCCCCCGCGCGTGCCCGGCTTCACGGGTCGCCGCATGCTGGCCGGCGAGTCCCTCGAATGACCTTTGGTCCGAGTGCATGGAAGGCGCCTGCTAGTTACGCGGTTAACTAGCAGTCGAGTGGCAATGGGAGGGGCGGCTGTCCATCTTTCGATCAAACCAACTGCTAATTACCCCGGTAAGCAGCAGTTGGCTGGCGCTTTCGCCTCCGAGCGCGCGTGCGCACCACTGCTAGTTACCGGCTTAACTAGCAGTCTGCTGGCAGCGCGAGCAACCGGCTCTCTTCGGCACGGCGCCCGGACCGGCGAGCCGATTCACCGACATCATGGCAGGCGACTGCTGCTTACCGGGGTAATTAGCAGTTGGTGGGCAATCGGAGGATTTCCCCGCCCGACTCCTAGTTTCGGCCGTCTGGCGCTGATTTCGGGCCCGCGTGGCAGGCAACTGTGGCTTATCAAGTTAACTAGCACTTGCCCGCGCGCGGCTAAACAGCCGCCTCCTCGGTCTACAAAGGCCCGAAACGGAACGCGACTGCTAGTTACCTCGGTAAGCAGCAGTTGGCCGCAGGGGTGGATTTCGGGTCCTTTTCCCGAATTGTTTCCAAAACCGCTATCAGTTATTAGCCATTTCTGGGAAATCCGGGCCGGACGTGGTCCTCGCGGTGTGCAGTTCAGGCAGGCACCAGGCCCCACCCGGCAGAGCGTCCCACCGCCCACTTAGCCCACCGATGGTCTAAGTCCACTCCAGAGCCCTGCCACCCCAGAACACAAACCCCAGAAGGCTCCAGCTCCACCAACTTGCGCCCAGAAACAAGCACCAATGCAAAACAATCAAGACCGAAACCAGACTTCAGAGGCGGACCAGGATCTCCGCTTAATCCATCCCGACACCCTCCAGACCGCGCGCAATCACGGCTCCGGCCCGAACCCCGATCGATCGCAGACTGGGCAGCCCGTCGAACCGCTGAGCAACTGGTATGAGTCCGCCGTACAGCCGGTCAACGAAGACACCGCGGTCTTCTACCGGAAGCGCTACTTCATGATGGTGGACCGCGTGGCGCTGGCGCTCAACAAGGATCCGGACTTCGTTTCGATTGAGGATCTCATCGAAAACCTGGCCGCAGATCCAGCCCTGGCGCCTGGCACCAAGACGACCTACCGCGCTGCCATCGTTTGGGCCTTGAACCAGCCCGACATGGACTTCTCGGCCGAGATCCGCGAGAAAGGCCTCGCGCTCGCTCGTGAGTACAACCCACGGCTGGGCAGTGCCCAAGCGATCCAGATGCGGCGATCGCGCGCCTCCGCCCGGGCCATTCCCGAGCAGGATCTCGGCCCGCTTCTGAACGGGCTCCTGGCGGCCAGGCCCTCCCTCCAGAACTGGGGCGCCAAGACCACCGCGTGGCTGAACGCCGGGATCGCAACGGGCGCACGGCCGGGCGAATGGGAGACCGCCTTCTGGCTCGACCGCGATCGGAACATCCTTCGCCTTCCGAACCTGAAGCTCAAAAAGCAGCCGTTTTTCAACTGGCGCCACATCCCCGAGAGACTGCTCAATCGCGCCGATGCCGACCTGGCTGCGATGGCCGGCGCCGACCAGGCCAACGTGTCAGCCGTCCTGGAAGCAGCCGAGCGCCATTCCGAGCTGGTCTCGAGGAACCTGACCTTCTTCGATCAGGCCGAAGCCATGGTCGACGTCAACAACGAAGTGGCAATCGAAAACCTGCGACGCCTGCGCGCCTGGGAGCTGCGCAACGCGGGGCTCGCCTGGCGCGACGTCGAGGTGCCGTATCGATGGGTCGGCGCCGTGGACGCCCACCTCAGCAGTTTGCAGCAGTACCTGGCCAGCGGGGACGAGCACACCTTCGAGCGCTATTTCAACGGCTGTCGCACGGCGCTGTATGCCGCTTGTAATCGCGCATTCCCGGACGGACGGAAATACTCTCTGTATGACACCCGCTCGACGGCGGCTGCGAACATGAAGGCTACGGTCGGGCCGGAAGTGGCCGCGATGGTCATGGGCCATTACATGAAGCGCAAGCGAACGATCGCTGGCCACTACGCAGGATCTGATCGGGCGTTTCGTCGCGCCGGTCGATTCGCGCCAGGCCTGGCCGACACCCAAAACCAGCGCGACCAGGCCGCGGACCGAGCGGCCGAACATCAGTCGCCGGTGGAGGCGGCCGGATCAGGCAACGCACCCGCGGCAGCTGCCCCAGACGCGCCGGCAATCGAATGAGCTTTGTTTCGCTCATTTATTCGCGGCGCAACAAAGAGCGAAACAGAGCCGTTTCACACGGGGGGCCTCCGTGGTCACGCGGCCCGCTCGCGGATCCGAACCCCAGAGGGAACTTGGCCGCCCCTCACCAGGCCCCAACTTCAATCGCTTCTCCAAGGTCGACCACCGACCTCTTCCGCCCTTGCCGTCATTGGCCGGGGCGTTTTTTCGCAAGCCGGCCGTCGGCGCGTCATCGCCGCAGCTGCTGCTGAACACGAGGTCTCGCCTCGCACTCCACCCGTCCCGGGCGCCCGCCCCAGGTGTCGGAACTCCTGCCACCCTGAACTCGGCTTCTTGACGGTTCAACGGTTTGCGTCGTCTGTGTTCACAACAGGGTGAACCCGGCATTGATCCAACCCTGAACTTTCAGGGTCGCCGCTCATTTAAGTTTGAATTTTCTGTGGCTGGCCGGTCGCCCTCCTCCGGCAATCCGGCCGGTGTCTGCCCCTAGCTGCAGCTCCGTGCCGGACTGCTCGGAGCGCAACGGATGTCAGGCGCAGAGGAGGTGCGAAGGTTGCTTCTGGGCCGGAAGCGTCCGTTGGCACGCGCACACTGCAGTGCGCCCAAGAAGACTAAGCCCTTCTCTTCGTGACAGCCAATTGCGACGTGCCATTCGGTACCAGGTGAGCGACAAATTCGCGGGACAACCGCATGATCTGTGCAACGTCGGCCGGCCGTCTCGGCGCGTGCGGGATGCTCCAGTACTTGCCTTCGTTCCATCCCACGGTCCGACCACCGCCCTGGGACTGAGGGGCTGAGCGCTGAGTGATAAAGCCCCAGAACCATAGGTCGTCCCAAACCAGCATCTCCTTCGCCGAATATTCGAGTTCGTCGCGCAAGTAGTTGTTGATTGTCTTGTAGTTCTTGAGGGCCTTCCCAACGAGCGGGCCCAAGTGCGCGAAGATTTCGAGGATGACAGCGTCCACCGGGACCTCGATCTCCTCTCTTCTTAGAACGTCCACGTCAGGCCAGAAGCGTTTCCGCAAATGCGGGGCCATTTCGATGATGGCCAGATTGCGCACGAAGAGCGCAGCCGTCTTTGGTCCCCAACCTTGCCAGTGCCCCAGCGCTTCCCGGATGTTTTCGTTACCGGTCTGCGCGAGGAGCCAACACCGGAATTCCTGGCAGGAACGCAGTGCGTTCGACTTGAACGCGGCCTGAAGAAATTTCGCAATCGGATCGAGCTTTGGCTGGCTCTGTGTGTTCAGTACACGCTGCATCAAAAGCAGTGCACAGTCCGCGACCCTCTTCGGCGCGAGTGACTCGGCAACGTAGCCGCGCTGAATCCGAAGGTTGATCGCCTTGTTCCGCTCCAAGAACTCGAAGAGCGACCGGATTCGCTGCGGCCGCGGCAGAGAACTTCGAATGTTCATTGCACACTCTACGTTGACGAGAAGATCGTAGCCTCGAGGCCGCGGGCATCAGCCAAGGAGGACGCTCACTCGAATCGTGCCCCGAGAAATCTGCTCGTCCTCGATCAGGCCGATATTGACGAAGCAGTCCGGGTCCATATATTGGTAAATCTCCCTGGCTGCCATCTTGCCCTCGCCATTTCGCATGTCGCCCGGCGCAAATGCAACAACGATCAACGCGTGGTCGGCGGAGCGGCCGCCTGCCGCCTGGAAGGCTTGCTGCGCCGCCCGCTGCGGCCTGTAGTTGCCTGACGCAACCCCGACTCCCAGGGCAGGCGATCGCACACCGCGAAACACGACCTCCAGGTCCTCAATGTCGATCCCAACTATCGGGTTTTTGTAGGTGCGCACGACGTCTCTCAGGAACCGGCCGCGTACGTCGCGGCCCTGTGAGGAACTGCTTACGGGCAGACCGGCCCTGACCACCGTGGAGAAATCGGAGCAATTGTCCTGAGGCTGGTCCTGCTGCATGGATTTTCTTCTATTGTGGGGCGCGGCCGTGAGGCGAGATTTCCGCAACTGGCCCGAGTGCGGAAGTCTAGGCGGAGTCCGGCTTTGCAGCGCGCGAGACGCCTGTCCTCATGTCAAAGGCTCGATCCCCTACTCGATCAACTTCCTCGTTGGATGGCTCCAGGCCGGTCGCCAAGCACGGCAAGTCGGCAGATCGTCGCGTTGCGCGCCATCACAGGCGTCTTCGCGTCGGTCGCGCGAGTTCAGAGTTGGGTGAGAAAGGTTCAGAGTTAGCTGAGAACCGACACCCGGCCCCGCGACCAGTCCCACCCGCGCGCGCGCTCCTCTGTCGCGCGACACCAAGGCTACGGTGTCGCACGACACCTACCTCTTCGTTCGTCGTCGTCGTTGGGGCAATCAGAAAGCGGATGTTTCACGGTTTTACTGGGTCGCAGATTTTCTTGTTACGCGACAACAAGTTAGCCGATTTTTCTTCCGCTCGCGGCGGATTGTTTCACGGAAACAACGCATCTGAAGGTCGATTCGAGGAACATCGGCCAAGTCAGTCGCATAATTCAGTTACTCAGTAACCAAACCTACTGCCATGGCTGAAGCCCCTGTGAGCCTCCTCCCCTCCGTGCCGCCAAACGGTGAGTCCGGTGTTCAGTCCTTGGCAGCGCCGGCTACGGATACCGCCCAGGGCTGGCCGCCTTTCTGCACTCTGGCTGAACTCGCCAGGATGCTGACGATGATGCATGGCCACCAGGCGCCGACCGAGTCATCTTTGAAGAAGTGGAGCGCTGCTGGCGAGTTCACCAACTGCATCGCGCCGGAGTCGACCGCGCTCGAGATAGTGCAGGCCCCCTCCTCCTTCACCCGCGAGGCTTTGCTGCGCCGGCAGCGCGGTGGCAGGCCAGGTCTGCGGCTGGACACGCGCTTGGCCATCAGCAGGGTCTACGAGCTCTGGCCGCACTTAACGGACACCGGATCGCAGGCGGTGCTCGACCTGGCCGTGGCCCGCGCAGCGGATAGTCTCGAGTCTCGCCTCACCCGCCTGGTCGCGCCAGCGCAGGCGCCCTCCCCGCCGCCACCTGCGGCGGCGGCCGCCGACCCGGTTCCCTCGAACGAGCTCCTTCAGGAGCTGCTCCGGCAGATGTCCTCGCTCCGCCAGGAGATGGTTGAGGTGAAGCGTGAGGTGGCGCAGTTCTCGGCGATGCGCAACAACCTGATCACGAAACTGGACGAAGCTGTCGTCCGCGCTCAGGAGGCGATCGGGTCAGGTGGAGCTCGGGCGGCAGGCGGATCGGATCCTTTGGTGGAAGCCCGGCGCGATCGGGACATAGGCGTGATGAAGTCGATGCTCAGCGAGATTTTGGAGTCGCTGGGGAAGCGGTAGTCGCTCCTGAGCGGATTCCCACCCGATCTCACATCCCAAGGGTTCGTGGCGATCGGGGCGACCCGAGAGCCAGCGAGTGATTAACCGTTAATCACCGCGAGAGTGCCGGCCGGCGACGGCAGTGATTAACGGTTAATCACCCTCGCCTGCCTTCTGGTCACTCGGCAGACGTAAGAAAAAAGCGCCCACGAGGGCGCTTTCAAGCGTTTCGACCTAACTTCTATTTCCCAAGCATGCGCCTCAGGGCGCCCTCGAATTCGGTTCGCTCATGCGGCGTCAGTTGTCGATCGAACTTGACCGTCATTCGCCCTTTGCGGTCGAGGCTAATCACCGCCCTACCCCCAGGCCCGGCAATCTCAACGTCTGTCGCCGAACCCTGAACCTCACGCGAGGTGTCAACAAGCGCATTGAACACTTGGGCCGCTGTGAGCTTTACGCCGTTGCCGCGCAGCCGCCGTGCCCGCTCCAGTAGCGCGTCAGGATCTCGCTGCTGGGCGTCGCTGAGCGGCTTCGCCCAGCGAAATTGAATCTCAACCGGAGACGGGAACGCATCGACCACCGCTTGAGGCAACCCCGCGAGCGCGCAGGCTCGACTGACAACGGAGATATTGGCGCCGAGCGCTTCCCCCATCTGACGCATGGAGGGATAGAGCCCTTCCTTCAGCGCATGCAGATACATGGCGCCTTGTTCATAAGGAGACAGATCGGCGCGCTCCCGGTTCTCACGCTCCATGTCTTCGAACAGCTCGCGATCCGTGCGAGCCTGGATCACCGCGTTCACCGGAAGGCCCAACTCAAGACAGGCCGCGTGCCGACGATGGCCGTAGACGATCTCGTAGAGGGTCCCGGCCGCGACCTCCTCCGGCGTGAGGCTATCTGGCGAAACGGGCCGCACCTTGATCGGCTGGATGTTGCCGCCCGCATTGCGAACCTCGTCGCGCAGGTTGGCGAAGTCTTGCGTGTCGAACGAACTGGTGTGCCGATTGGCCCAGCGTGAACGCCGGATCGTCTGCGGGTCCAAGGCCCGAACCGGATCAGCCCCGTCGAAGCGTGCATGCTCGACCTTGAGTGCTTCCAGTTCAGTCACCACCAACGACTCTTCCCGCATGAAAGCGGCCATGCCGCCAATTGCAGTCCTGGGCGGCCGCGGCGGTCGAGCTGGCGCCTGATCCGGGTTGCCGTTCACAGCGGATGGTCCGGTGGTGGTCCCACCCGTTGGCGCATGCTCTTCACGTTTCTGCTCCGATGGCAAAACGATCGAGTTACCCTTTTCCAAGAATTTACGCGTTGCCATGGATCACGCTCCTTCCATTACGACGCTGGTCTGGCCGGATGCCTGCTTGCGCTTGATGTCTCGCTGCCAGACGGCCCGGACCACGCCTTCCATGTACTGCACCAGGTTGTCGTAAGCGTCGCGAGCGCGCTTATACGTTCGGGCGTTGCCGTCGTAGCGCGAGATGTCGTAGACGGTGTTGAACTCTGCACTCGCTGCAGAAGTCACTACCGTCCGCGGAATCTCCGCCGGGAGCACCTTGTCGCCGTAGGTCTGAATGATCCACTTGCGCACCATGGTGCTGGCGTCGTCGTTATCCACCCTCGACAGCAACACGTTGATGAAATCGAACGTCTTCTCGACACCTGCGGCACCGATCAAGTTCTCGGTCAGATCTGTGAAGAGCGTCCAGAACTGGGCACCCGAAGCGAAGTCGAGGGCATTGGGCGGCAGGGGCATGATGATTCCGTTGGCGGCGTACAAAGCGTTCACCGTGCCATAGGAAAGGGCAGGGGCCGTGTCGATCAGAATGACGTCGTAGTCTTGCCGCACGTCGTCGATCCCCAAGTTCAAGACGTTCCAGAACTCGAAGCCATCACGACTTTCCTTGACCTGTCGAGCTGGAAGGCTGAATTCGATACCGAAGAGGAGGGGAGCTGCGGCGACGATGTCCAGCCCATCCCAGTAGGTCGAGCGGATCGCGTAGCGGATCGATTCCTCCTCGCCCAGGCAAAGGGGCAGGAACGTGTCTTCCTCTTGGACGTCGATGTCTGGCACCAGCCCCGTCAGGGTCGAAAGAGACCCTTGCGGATCCGCATCGATGATCAGGACGCGATGGCCCAGGAGCGACAGGCCCTGGGCCATCGTCATCGTCGTTGTGGACTTGCCTACGCCGCCCTTGAAGTTGGCCACTGCGATCACGACTGCCTCACCGCCAGCAGGCCGCAGCCGATCCTTCCGAAACTCCTTGACCCACGTCCGCGTCTCCGCAAGACTGAACTCGCGTCGCCGACTCTTCGCGTCCCAGTGACCTTCAGGCAGGCGAGGGAGATCGGCATTCTTCATTCGATAGGAGAACTGGCCTGGCTCCAGCCCACACGCCTCGGCCACTTCTTTCTGGATGAACACAGGGCTCGTCTTCGATGCCGACGGGGCGAGCATCTTGGCCCGGATTTCCTCGACCATCACGCTAGCACGCTGGGCCTGCGCTTTAATGTCGGCCATCGTCGACGGCTGGAGAAAGATCTCGGCCGGAATGGTGATTTCAAGTTCCTTCATGGCGCTCCTTCGCTCGAACTGCTGTCGCACAAAACAGTTTGTGCGATTTGCACGAATTGTCCCCGATCACACAGAAACTGCAAAGCAAACTCCTGATAGAGCTCATGTGACGGGCCTGAGCTGCATCTGGGTTTTCTCTGAAAAGCCCGACGGGTTTGATTTATCTAAGACCCTTCAATACCCTCTAATACCTTTACCGGTCATTTTTACGTTATAAATCAATGACTTACGTCATCTTTTCGAGGGGATACAGGAGAAAGATGAGCTTCTACAGGAGCTCAACCGAGTCGGTGCGGGACGACACATGAGCCTTGTCAGGAGCCTGGCAGGGTGAGTACGGGAGTCGCTTGAAACTCTCGGCAGCGCCGAAAACACCATTTTGTGCGGGCTGATGAGCACCGCGGCGGCGCTTCACATGAGCTCCGACAGGATTCCGGGGTTCCTCCAGCAGCTCGATCTGGTGCTTCACATGAGCTCCGGCAGGATATTGGACGCCGGCGATGGGCATGGTGGCGTGAGCGCGGGTTCGATTTACTCGAAAAGAGGCCCGATCCACACATGAACTCGTGCTTTCATCTGAGCGGAATCGGGGTTACATTGGCGCGCATTCAAAGGAACAGGTTGTGCAGAAGGCGTCGGTGTCCCTCAGATCGGCAGGCGAAATCCAGGCTCAGGATCGAGCAGACGGCGACCGTCTTTTCAAGAAGCCGGTCAGCACACTTGCGATGTCAGCGCGGTCGCATCCGATCACCGTGCTGGGGCGCAAGACGTACAACGTCCTCCTATGTCTGGCGCAGGAAGAACTGAGAAAGGGCAAGGACGTCGAGGTCCATCGCGCGCCGCTGAGCGAAGTCGTGCACCTCCTTGAGTACGACTCGAACGATCTCGAGCTGGTCAAGAAACACTTCAGGGCGATGTTGACGACCACGGTGGAGTGGCAGTCGCCCACGACAGGGGAGGGCGATGAGTGGATTGGCTGCAGCCTACTCGCCCAGGCCTCAATCGAGAAGGTCCGCGGGCAGGTGTGGATCTCGTGGGCGTTCGCCCCGGCCCTTCGGCATGAGCTTCTGAATCCGCGCGTGTTCGCGCGAATGAACCTGGCCATGATCGCGCAGCTTCGCACTTACGCGGCCGTGTGCCTTTACGAAGTGGCGAACCGCTACAAGAACGTTGGGCAGAGCCCGCGCAAGGAATGGCGCTGGTGGCACGACCCAATCACCGGCCGGCCGCCGGACGCTGCACGCCTGGAGAAGTTGGACTACTCTTTCTTCAAACGCGACGTATTGAAGCCCGCGATCGCAGAGGTCAATGCGGTCACCGATTTGCAGATCGAACTGAGGGAGCATAAGCAAGGCCGCTTCATCCACGAGATCCAGTTTCTCATTCGACCCAACGAGCAGCGCCAGCTTGCCCTCGAGCAAGCTCCAGAGAAAGCGGATCTGGAGTCGGTGCGTCAGGCGAGGGATCTTGGCATCAGCGATGCTCGTGTAGAGAAGATCGTCGACACGTACGGAGCCGAGGCCTTGGCCACAGCGCTGCCAGATCTCCGGCGACGAATCGAGACACCGTTCCCGGAGCCGATCCGTGATCCGGAGCGGTACCTGCTTTCCCTGATGCCTGGACACGCACAGCGGGCTACGACGCGCGCTGTGGCAGTGGAGGCGCGCAAGGATCCGGGAAGTCGAGAGTCACAAGAACTTCAATCTCGGCGCCGAGAGGCCTATGAAACGGCCTGGAAGGCGGCAAGGCTGAAGGCAGTGGAAGATGACTTCCGCAAGCTCTCGGCTCCGGAGCAATCGCAGATAGCCGGCGAAATCCTCCGCACCATGGAGCAGCTCTTGCTGAAGGGCCCGGGCCCGATTCATCCCCAGATGATCAAACGCCTGAAGACAGACGGATGGACGCACGACCTGGTCAAGCGACGTTTCCTCTCGATGTATGCAGAGGCGACCGTCGGCAAGGACTGGAACGTGCCCACGGATCAGGATCTCCTCACCGTAGCCGCGCAGCTCGGGGACGCGGGCGTGCACTGAGACTTGGGACGCACCAGACCGGGATGGCGCATTGTTGCGATCATCGTTTCTCGGCGAACTATTCCCCGCAGCAAAATGTCGCTACGAACGGACGCTCGCAGTATTCCGCTCATCGTTGCGCTGCGAACCAATCGGCGAGACAACAACAAATCGGCAGGCGCGCCGCCGAGGCGCTCCTCATGCGCTGGGTCGGTCAAGGACGTTAGAGCATGCGCCGCGGCGGGGCAGGGCCAGCCATCAAGGACGACACCCGGAATTGCTTTGTCTTGGAGAGGGATCCCAAGGGAGCCAATTCCTCGGGAATCAGTTGAGTGAGCTCGTTCATTGTTAGGACAGAGATTCCATCAAGATCAAGATTAAGGAAACGGCGGCCCTGACACCGAAGGCTCATTTGCAGTTCCACGCAAGGGTAGGGCAGGGGGCCGCCGGCGAATAGGCCGCGATCGGAGCAACGTCTCGAAGCGCGTGCACACTGACCTATGGTCCAGCAACAATCGCCTACGGCCGCAGCCAAGACCGGACTTTCACCGCCCCCTGTTTCGCCCTGAAATGCGGCCGATATGATCGGCAACGAACAATGAGAGAGGCCCCGGATGAAGTATGAGGAAGTCTCCAAGCACGCAGAGCAGTTGGGGTATCGCGACAAGCTGCGTCTTGCCCAGTTGCTTATTCAACTAGGTCGCAAGGAAGAGGAAGAGCAGAACCCTGACCGGCGTGCGCCGGGTAGCACCACGACGCCGTCAGACCCCGAGCTGGTCACGTACGTGGCCGAGCGACTCAGGAAACTGAAGGCCAGCCGGCGCGACGCCGTGCTCAATTCCATCGGCGCGATGTTTCAGTTCCAAGGCGGCATCTCGGATCAGGACAAGGAGAAGCTCCTTGGCGAGCTCGTGCACAAGGGCCATGTCACGATCGGTGCCAACGGCCGAGTCGAGTACCCGCCCCAGGGGTAAACGGTACGCTGGAGCGGCACGGAGGCGGTTGTTGTCGAACACGACCATTACGCCCGCCGCTCACTGAAGACAAGCATCGAGAACACTTCCCTTCACAACTGGCAGAGATGATGGCCCCGCCAGGCTTCGACTTCGATTGCAGCACTGATTTACCCTTCATCGAAGCGTACAACGCGCGAAGATCTGAAGACGCGCGCACTCGCTTGCGCACGGAGATTCCGCCTACGCCGTACGAGGGGCACATTGGCGCGCCACTGACCTGGCTCTTGGCAAACCCAGGATACGACACGTCGCCTGGCTATGCCTTCAACCACCCGCCACCCCTGACCCCCGGGTGGCCCCTTCAAAGCCTGGCGCCGGCGTACAGGGCCGGCTACGGAAAGTGGACTTGGGATCGCTTGCGCGAATTACGTGAGGCGCTGGGCGACCAGCATGTCAGCAACAACGTGTTGGCGGTCCAGATGTGCCCATGGGCGTCAGCGTCGTTTGATGCGGGACTGCGACTGCCCTCCCGCGCTTTTGCTCGCAAGCTGGTGCTACATCAACTGCAGGTTGGGTCCCATTTCGTGTTGGTCCGCAGCGAGGCGACTTGGCGCGAACTGGTCCCGGAACTCGCGAGGGTGACGCTCGCCCGCACCGCCCACCCTCTCACAGCTCATCTTTCGCGAGGCAATCTAGGCGAACACTGGGACGCGGTTCTCCGAGCGGTTTCCGGGGCGAGGGCCTGAAGACAGAATCTGGCGAGGGGCGCGAAGCTCCGCTGGCGCCAAATTGGAATTTGCAGAGGTTCAGTGGCGCGCCGCACGAACCTCCGATGGCGTGCGAGCGCAAGCAACATGCCGGTGGGGCGGAGTTTTAGACTACGCGCTGTAACCAGTCGGAGACGGTGGCAGCGTCGGATAGAGAGACTGGACGTAGCCCAGGCCTGTGACGCTCCATTCGTACATTTCCTTCGCAAACTTTGCCACCTTAGAGCCTTTGTCGGCCACCTCGGCAACCTTTGTCAGCACAAGCAAGCCGCGCTGAACTGCATTCTTCGCTTCTGGCGTTGCGTCTCTTAGCGCCTCTGGACCCAACTTGTTTTCGCTGATGATCTCGCCCACCGCCGTGTGAACTGCCTCCCTCAGAGGCGTGACCCCCTGGATTTTGTAGAGCCGCAGCGCGGCCTTCAAGGTTGAAGCCTGCCGCTCGAGCATTGCTCGAAGGGACATGGGGAGCGTGGTTTCAGCAAGAAGTCGCTCCTGCTCCGCCAATGAAGCATTGAGCGCGATGAAGGATTCCGCATCGATGTCGTTGTCATCAAAATGCTTGAGCGTCCAACTCGCCCACTGTAGAGCGTTGATTCCCGCCTCGGCCGCAACGGCATCCCTGTGGCTTTGCCATTGAGCGCCTAATTGCGTTGGGTTGAAGGCGTTCCGGAGACGGGCCGCATGTGTGCTAAACAGAGATTCAGGGACACCGATTTCCTTGAGGCGGGACTGGATCAGACGTACCTCTGTCAGGAACGCCTGCGCCGCTGCGAAGACTTCATCGTCGACGTCGTTACCGCCGTCGATCTGCAGGACCTTTTTCCATCCGCTGCTGATCGTCGGGCCAGTCCCAATGCCCTGAAATTCCTGAACGACGGCCAATACTCGGGATGCAGGATTCATTGATGTCGAACAATCATGGTTACTCAACGCCATTTTTCGGTGACAAGTGCGCCGGTCAGTTGCTGACACTCTTGGGTTGCGCCTCGGCGGGAAAACAGGGCGCTCGATCTTGCGCAATTCGAGACCGATTGCATAGCCCGGCCGCGTCAATTGCTGGGCCAGCATAGCCCGTCGATGAGTGGAAGTTTCGATCTGAACGATAGCACACGGCCTGCCGTTAACTCATGACCTGATACGCTCCAAAGCAGGAGGGCAAGGACATGGAATTCCCAATTCAGCCGTTTGATGCGATGACAGAGGCTGACGTGCGCGAAGAAATTATTGCGCCTCTTCTGCGATACCTTGGCTATCGCAGGGGGACGGAGCACAACATCATTCGCGAGCAGTCGCTGACGTACGACCGAATTCAACTCGGTCGCCGCAAGGCAACGGACCCGTTGCTGCGCGGCCGGGCCGACTACATCTGCGAGGCCGGTCGGAAGGTTCGATGGGTCGTCGAAGCCAAGGCACCGAGCGCCCCTTTGGACGCTGAAACCGAGGCTCAAGCGTGGTCCTATGCCAACCACTCCGAAGTCAAGGCCGTGTACTTTGTCCTCACGAACGGGCGTCAGTTCAGGCTGCACGAGACAAGCCGGGGCCCAGGTGTACCACCGCTGTTCGACCTGACCTATGAGGACTTGCCGGATAACCTGCAGGCGATCGTCAACACGTTGGGGCCTGAAGGGTTGTTGCGCACGTTCCCTGACGTAGTGATCGACAGGGGTGTCCCGTTGGGCCCTGGCCTAGGCTCAATCGCTCGCGTCAGCAGTGGCCGGATGAAGGTGGAACGGATGGAGCCGGCTGTCGCGCCGGTCCATGAGTTGGTGACGACCATCATTGAAGGACATGTGCAGAGGGGGCCAAATGGCGGCATCGTCGTTGCCTATAGAACGCAGGCCTCGATCGAATCGCTGCAGGCATTCAACGCGACGGTCGGCCTCAACGCGATGTTGTTGCTGTCGCACGACAAGACTATTTCCACGAACGAACTTCAACCCAACACACTCATGGGAGGTCGTGAATGTTTGGTCAGTCGTGGCACGCCCACTTTTGACATCAACACCTGGAAGGCGGGCGAGCTTCCCTTTGATGCGCGCATTCGCTATTCAGTTGAGGCGAGCGGTTGTATGACAGGGCTGGCCTTTCATGGCACGTTTGTCTCTGCGATGCAGATGGAGTTCCTGTTTCCTGACCGAGAACTCCCACCGCTGGAATTCGTAGCGGCGGGGAAGTTCGAGATCCATCTCGCTTAAGTTCCGATTTTTTGTCGTCTGGTCTGTAAGGCGCTCGGCCTCGGAAACTTCGCGCGGCGCGCCAGGCGGACCTTCGTGTATCTGGGCTTTCCAAAGGCCAAGCATGGCGGCTTAGGTCCAGAGCCGGCTTGCAGCGGACTTCAGGATTGCCGATACGCGGTCATTGGGCGACAGGCCTCGGAGCACTGGCCCAACTGTGAAAAACCAGGCGGAGCAACTTTGAAAATGGCGCTCGTAAGCCGTTGATTTTCTTGGCCTAGCGAGTGTGACAATCTCGAAGGAACTCAGTTCGATGAGCAAATCCCAGGCTGGATCCTGCTTCCAGGTGCGAACGGCCCTTGCGGCCGTCCGGCGCCGGACGAGAATGACGGCACCACGAGCTCGCACCACGCATCGGACCATCATGACCACACCGCCTCGCTACCTGGACAGCTCGCGTCCCGGAGACTGCATGTTGAAGCACGTCGGCTCGTCGTTGCCGGATCTCATGATCCACGTCCAGTACGACGACGCCGCGCGAACGGTCACGCTCACATCCGACGCATTCGACAGCACCCTGATCAGCGAGTTCGCAATCGAACATCTAACTCAAGCAGGGATCATCGTCTTTGCGGACGAGACCGGCGGGCCGCGGGTGCCGGGCTCGCGCTGGCAGCTCATGTTCTCGCTCGCCGGCGTTCTCTATGAGTGCGAGATCGCGCTGCAGTCCAGCCCAAAGGGTCGTCATGCAACGGCCAGGCTGAGTCCAAGGTGATCCACCGGCGGGCTGCGAGGCGGACGGACGGAATTGCTTTGTCTTAGATGAGGGATCCCAAGGGACCAGTCCGAGCAGGACCATTCCAAAACGGAAGAAATCCAGCCCGGATCAGGCTTCCAGGTGCGAACGGCCCCGGCGGACAAACTTCCGCGTCGTGAACGCGTGGTCGGCGCCTCGATGCGCTTCACGACAAGCGGAACGCTCGAGCGGATCGTTTCGATCATTGTTGCGCCACGAAATGGAAGCCGCAACAAAGACCAGCGATTGATCGTGGCCGTGCCGAGGCCAGGTTCTACGGCAAGCGGAACTTTGCGCGGTGCCCGGGCGGGAGCGGCGCGGCGGTAGGCCTAGACCCTGGAGCGTCCAGGGTCCAAGATCATCAGGTCGCGATGGCGGCGAGCAGGTCGAGCGCGCCAACGGCCGCGGCGGACTTGGACGCCTGTTTGCTCGCGCCGCCAGCGCGAAACTCTATCGAGTCGCCCGGCCGCGCCAGGTGCACGCGGCACTCGAACGAACTCGGGGTCTTCGAGATCTCGACGAACTCGTAGACGGGTGGTGCCAGGCGCGCCTTCTGCGCGTACTCCTGCAGCAGCTGGATCGCCCGACCAGGATTGACCACCTCCGGTACCGATCCGGCGTGGGCCGCCTGGTCGCTGGCCGGGACTTCGCCAGCTCCGCCAACCGGCGACGTCGGCGCAGAGTCTGGGTTCTCATTGCTGGCCGCGCGCACGAGCTGCTCGAGCAGCGCCTGGGCTGCAAGGGCTTCAGCCTGTCTCTTCGTCGAGGACTCGCGCGATCTGGCGCTCGCGCGTCCACCATTCACTGCGAGGTCGACCACGCATACAAAGGAAGGCGCGTTCGATGGTCCCGTCGACGAGCTGATGAATGTCGGCGTGCCAAGTTTGTTCTTCTGGCAGAACTCGAGAAGGGCGCCCTTGGCGTTCGGGAGCTGGGGACTGCCGACCGCCGCGGAAATGGTGGCCGGAGAGGGCGACGTTGCCTCGGTGTTGACGGCGCGCACCACCGGACGCGCGACATTCATGAAGTCGCACAGCGTCTGGAGCGCAGCGGCCTGCTCGGCCGACTTCTTCCTCACATCGGTGGCCACCGCGGTGTAGGTCGCCCCACGTTCGGCATCGCGCATGGTGGCGGTCGCGCGAAAGGACGGGCCCGCGGCGCCTGGTACGGAAACCTCCGCGAACTGAACATCGAAGGCTGCGATGGCGTTGATCGCCCGCGCATGGTTCACGAAAGACATTGCGCTCGCTGGCTTGGCGCTCACCATCGCGATGAACCCATCGGCCAGCGCCTGCGGCAGGAAACCGCGACCCTCGATGAACCGAACCGAGACTTTGTCTGCCAACGTGCCGGCGGCCATACGGCGCAGCAGTTCGTCAACCAGCGCTGGCGCGAAGGTACCGGCCAGGCCAACCTTCACCGCCTGGCCAAGCTCGTTGTCCGCCAGGCCGCGCAGCGCGTGCTGTGCGTTCGACTCGATCGCGGCTAGTGCCTTCGAAAGCACTGGAGCCTTGAAGAATTCTGAGGTCGCTTCCACGTTCGCCTCGGAGGCCTCGAACAGGTCGTTGCCGATCTCAGTCAGATCGTCTTGGGAATAGGGTAGGGCAGTGCCCTGGATGAGCGCGACGAGTTGGCGCTGGGCGACCAGGTCAGCGTAGCGTCTCAGGGGCGAGGTGATGTGGGCGTAGGCGGGCACGTTCAGGCCGTAGTGACCGGTGAGGGTGCTCATGTAGCGTGCCTTCTGGGCGATGAGGTTCAGTCGCTCGGCGGCCGCTGCAGACGATGCGTGTCCGCCGGCGATCCAGGCCTCGAGCGACTCCGGCGCGGCTGTGCCGCGGGGCGCCGAGATCCGGGGCTCGTGGCATCTATATAGAAAGGGCACATCCTTCCGGGCCGCGAGCTCTGCCACCGCCGCGTTTGCCGCGATCATCATCTCCTGGACCAGGATGTGGCCGACCATCTCGCTGGCGTCGTAGTACCGAATGCGACCCTCCTCGTCTGTGAGCAGACTCTGCTGCTGGTCGAAGATGGCAAGCGCGCCGCGCGCGCGACGCTGCTTCAGGAAACCTCTCGCGATCGCGATCGCATCCACCATCGGCAGGTGAAGCTCGTGCACCTGGTCGCCGGCGATCGCCGGGACATCTCGATAGGCGAGGCGCTGCGCGACAGTGATTTCGCCGAGCGAGAGGTGGGCGCCAGACAGCCGGCCGGCCAGGTCGAGCTCGAGGTCGATGAGCATGGCGGACCGAAGCTCGCCAGCGGTAAGTGTGGCCTGCAGTTCCGAAATGGGGCGCGGCAGCATCGGCTGGGTGGCCTGGCGCCCACGATAAACCGTCGCTCCCTGTTGGCGGGCGGCCTGGTCTTCCGCGCTGCCCATCGCCACCGCTGCCGACGGATTCGCGATCGCAACGCGAACGATCCACCCGGTCTTCGACCTCGCGACGCCAATCGCGTCGTCCAGGTCACGGGAATGTGGTTCGTCGATGGTGAACAGGGGGATATCGTTGTGCATAAAACATTGTGCTCAGGAAGGCTGGGCCTCCGTCAAGGCTTCGAGCCTGCCGGCGGACCCAAAAAAAAGCCGTGATCTCGGATGTTTCGAGTATTGTTGCGCCACCAAATTACAGCGCGCCAATAGTCCGATGCAAACAAAAGAAATTGTGTGCATCTTCCTGCATCGCGCACACTGACCACCATGGCGATTCTTCCCGCACCCCCCGGATCCGCAAGGCCTGGCGTCCGCACGCAGCCTCCAGAGCAAAGGGCGGGCGGTGGATTGTCTTCTCTCGAACGAGCCCGTTCACTGCGCACCCAGTTCGAGCAGACGGCGCGCGCACATGCTTTCTCGTTCAGTACTGCGCGGGTGGCTGCGGAGGCTGCCGCCGTGACGACGCCTCGGCCGACGTCGGGTGGCAAGGCCGAGGTCAAGTACGACGAGAACCAGCAGCAGCTCATCGATGCCCAGGACAAAGTCGTCATCGGCGAGGCGGTTGCCGGCGCCGGCAAGACGACCACAGCGATCGGCTTCGCGGCTGCGCGCCCAAGGAACAAGTTCCTCTACATGAGCTTCGGCCGCGCGAATGCGGACGAGGCCAAGAAGCGTTTCCCCTCGAATGTGAGCGTCTTCACGACCCACGGCCTGGCATTCAAGGCGCTGGGTCACACGTTCGAGGGCCGCCTCGTTCCCTCCTGGCGCCCGCGCGACATCGCCGATCAGCTGGGGGTGGAGAACCGCATCGCGGGATGCATCGGCAAGACTCTGGCTTCGTTCTACTCGAGCGTCGACAGCGACATCAACGAGTCGCACCTGGGGGCAGTCGCCGATTGGGGTCTGACGCCGGCGGAGCAGGGCGCAGTGCTCGAGCACACGCGCGCGGCCTGGAAGAAGATCATCGCCCCGGGCTCCACGATGCCCGTGACGCACGATACGTACCTGAAGCTGTGGACCATGCAGAGCCCGCGCTTGAGCTACGACTACCTGATCCTCGACGAGGCGCAGGATACAAACCCGCTCACGGAGCAGCTCGTGATGGCGCAGCTCGACCACTGCAAACTGTTGGCCATCGGCGACCGCCACCAGTCGATCTACGGCTTCCGCGGAGCGACCAACGCCATGCAGAACCTTCGCGAGATCGATGGCAGCCGCGTGGTCACCATGCCCCGCACCTGGCGCTTCGGGCCCCGGACGGCCGACGTCGCCAACAAGATCCTCCAGAACTTGAAGGGCGAGTCGATCGTGATCCAGGGCATGGGCAAAGACACTGGCTGGGGCCGGCAGTCCACGCTCCTGACACGCACGAATGCAGGCCTCTTCGACGAGGCCGTGTCTCGCCAAGGCCGCGGCGTCCACTGGCTCGGCGGCGTCGGAAACTACAACCTGGACGTGATCCGGGATGCGTACAACATCTGGGCTCGCTCGCTCCATGCCGTCCGGGCTCCGTTCATGAAGCGATTCCGCTCTTGGAATGAGTTCGTCGACTACTCGGAATCGTCGCGCGACGCCGAGACCCGCATGCTTATCAAGGTGGTGGAACGCCACGAGCACAAGATTCCCTACCTGATCGACCAGGTGATCAAGAACGAGGTCCGGGACCCGGCGGCTGCCGAGCTCACTCTGACCACCCTCCACAAGGCTAAGGGCATGGAGTGGGACTGCGTTCGGATTGGGAACGACTTCGAGTTCCTGTTCGAGGCAGAGAAGGAGATCTGCGAGACGGGAGAGCTCTCGCAGGCGACCCAGCAGGAGGTCAACCTCCTGTATGTCGGCATCACCCGGGCCCGCGGCATGTGCCGCCTGAACGATGAAACCGAGCAGTGGCTCAAGGAGCTTCCGATGCTCCAAGTGGAGCGCACGCGCGCCCTCGAGTTCATGAGCGGCGCCAGCGCGCGCCCCGCGGCCTGAGCCCCATGACCAGCACCACCGACTCCATCACTCTCGCCGACGGCAAGTACGCCATCGAGCTCGGCACCCAGAACGGCCGCTTTTCCTTCACTGCACTGAGGAACGGTCTACCGTGGCGGGACATGTCCGCCGACGGCGATGGCCTGATGCTGGCCATGTTCCAAAAGCTCCTCGAGCAACAGGACCGCATCGCCCAGCTCGAGCGCGCAGCCCAGGCGCCGACTCAGCGCACCCTGCAGCGCTGGGACGTGGAGGACGGAACCACCGAGCCTGTCGAGGCAGAACCGACCTACACCATGACCATGGACCCGCATCGAGGCCTGCTCGAGATTCGCCCCGCCGGATTGAGCGACGACCAGCTCGTCGGCTTGCCGCAGATGCTCGCGTACGTCGAAATCATGAATGGCCTCCCAAGGCTGATCGTCCAGACGGACATCATCAGCGGCGAAGTGGAGGCCCAGTTCATCTCGCTTCCGGACGGGCGTCTCGTGGACCGGCTCTACGCGATGCCCGACATCCAGGCCATCGGCGAGCAAATCCGTGCGCGCGGCACGGCCCGGTCCGAATCCACAGAGTCCCATCAGGCGCCCCGCGCCTGAACCAACTTTCAGTCAGCAACACGGCATCTCCCAAGAGCCATTCACCAGGAGCGACAGCATCATGACGAACCCAGCAACCCAAGCCGCCGGCACCAAGCCGCCCATTCGATTCAGTTTCGGCCGCTCCGCCGCGTTCGCGCCAACGCCAGCCACGGCACCCGCCGCGGCCCCAGCTGCTCCCGCATCGTCTGCCGTGGCGTCGACGCCAGTCGCAGCTGAAGCGGTGCTGACGACTGCGTCCGAGCATCCGGGCACCACCGCAAACGTTGCACCTGGTCAGCCGGCCGCCGACGCCGCTAGCCAGGCCGACGGCGCGGCTGCGGCCCCGGCGACCGAGCAGATCACCATCATGCTGCCGAGCGGCGGTCGCGAAGGTCAGGTTTTCGGCGGCGTCTTCGGTCGCATGGAAGATGGCAAATTCCGCACCGACCCGCTGTTGAAGCCGATCTACCTGCTCCAGCTCGTCGACGGCGCCGAGCCGGGCGCGGGCATGGACCAGCAGCGTCGCGACCTGATGTCGGCGATTGGCGGTCTGCCGGAAACGGTCACCATCTCGGTACCGACCGCTCTTGTCGCTCCTCTGAAGGCAACCCTCGCGCATCTGAGTGGTGCGCGCTGGGAACAGCTCTACGCGAGCGTCGGCCTGGCAGCCAACCCCATGGCAAAGTTCGCGTTGGCCAACGAGGCACGCATGGCGCGCGATGCGGTTGCCCAGATCACTCGAGTCGGCGGCGAGCTCTTCACGGTGCAGATCGCGGCGCCGAAGGAGCTGCGCTTCATGGAGGGCGGCGGCGACGACGAGTACGACGACTACGGGAGCGGGCTTACCGGTGTGCCGCAACCCGTTGCCGGCCAGCCTGTGACCACTGCCGTGGCCGGCGAGGTCGCATTGAATGCTGCCGGGCACGAGACGCTCGCCAGCGCCTGCAACGGCCGCCATGAAGGCGACACCGTGACCTACACGCACGTGGAGTCGTTCACTGTCCTGGCTGACAGCGCGGAGAACGCAGAGAGGGTGCTGGCGTTGGTGCCGCAATCGCTCAAGGTGCGCACCTCCATCGCGGCCAGCGACGTGATGGTGAACGGCCAGCCGTACATCCTGGCGGCCCCGGTGCTCGACGACGAAGGCCCGGCGGCCGACGCCCCTCGCTGAGCTCTCGGCGACACGCGGCGTCGCGAACTGACATCTTTTGGTTTACGACGCCGCGCGAGTAGTCTGGTACAAACGTAAAAACGTGCCAAAACATTGCGCAGGATTCGTGCGTGGAGCGACAATGATGCGAACAGACAACTCCCTCGGGGCTGCTCTTTGTCAGATCGAGGCGGGCTGCTACACATCCGGTGACAGGCCGCCAGCACGATGGCGATCGCTGCTTCGGCACGCACGCGCCATTTGCATCACGGGGTTGAGAGTGCGCCTGCCATCAGGCGAGTGATGAATCGGAAAGGCAAAAAAAAGCGAGCACCGGATAAATCCAGAATGCTCGCTGCGGGTGACCAAGTCACCGATCAAGGCTGAAACGAAGTCCGAAGATCCTCGCGTTCAAACTCAACCGCTGCCTCAGTACCGAGGAAGATGCCTTTCAAGGCAGTTCTCAGTACCGGGTAGCAGGATTGAGGGACACAGAGCTGCATCACCACCGAATCGCGCCACCCAGAGTGTGAAAAGCACCAAAGGGCAAAACGTTGGCGCGATTATGGTAGATGCATCTACCAAGTGTCAACGCGACGACCTCTTCTGAAGCTCGTTCGACGCCGTGCTCGCGTGCCTTGTGGTCGTTGCGCAGCGCGATCCAGCACTACATCTACCAGACTTCTACCATCTCTCTACCAAGTGGAGATTCGGCAGCCTGTTTTGGCCGACAACATAACCTGTACCAGTCAAGGGGATATTCGGCGCGGTAGTTGAACGTTGAGCGTGGTCCTCGGGGCCGCGGCATTCTCGAAATTGGCCTGCGCGGCCACCGGAGCTCGTTCGTTTGCGACGAGCAGTGCAAGACAGCGGCCTACTTTTTGAAGACGAGGATCTGGACGGCGGGGGCGGCGGCGAGCCGTCCACGTTGGCGCAGTTGGCCTATGGGGGTGTGCTCGAGACTTCGCGCGCGCTCGGTGTCGATGGCTATTCGTCCGAGCAGCTTTCCCGCAGCGGCTTCTTCACGATCTTGAACCTGGGGCCCGGCGTCGCGAAGCCCCAACGGAGCTACCACCTTAGCCAGCTGAACGAGGTGATCGCAGCTGCAGAGAAGATGCGCCTCCCGGATTTCTATGTGGGCAACGCGCTGTATGCGAGCAAGAGGTCGCGCCAGATCTCCAACGTCAAGTCGCTCCAGGTCGCTTGGGTGGACCTTGACTGCTACAACGAAGGCATTGACCCCACCCCGGAGTTCGTCGAGAAGCTCATTGCAAGAGCGCGTTTCGCTGGGATCCCCGCTCCGAGCCACGTCGTCTCCTCGGGCCGCGGTCTCTATCTGAAGTGGCTCCTCGACAAGCCGGTTCCTGACAGCCTGCTGCCGGCCTGGAATCAGGTCCAGCGCGCCCTCAGCCAGCTCTATGTGGATCTCGGCGCCGACATCAAGGCTACCGATGCAGCGCGCGTGCTCCGCGTCGTGAACACAATGAACGGCAAAGTGATAGCCGAACAGAGGCGCGCGGGCAGTGGCCTGGTCGGCGTCGTCTGGGATGGCGGCCAGCGCCACTCGTTCGAAACGCTGTGGCAAACCGTCAACTTGCTGGACCTGGAGACCACGAAGGCGATCAAGAAGGCGGGCGCGAAGGTAGCGCATCTGGCTGGCCGCAACAGATTGGTCCCGGACTTCATTCTGCCGCCGGGCGCGCGCGGCGACCTCGGCCTCCTCGAAGAGTTCGGAACCACGCGCCTCCCTCGCCTCGACCTCGAGGCCAAGGCCAGGGCCGAAGGGAAGGGCAATGGCTTCTCCGGTGTCTCACTGGCCTGGAATCGCTTCCTCGACCTGCGCGACCTCATGCATCGGCGCGCTGAGGCGACTGGCGGTACCGGTGTTCAAGAGGGCTCGCGCGATCTGACCATGCTCTGGATGGTCAACTTCCTGGCTCAAGCTCGGGTCGTGAACTCGAAGAACGTCTATCGCGAGATCGATGGACTGATGCGGGCGTTCGACGGCGCCGATCTGCCTGGGCCTCGTGGGTTCGAGCATCCTGAGAAGTCCGGTTCGCTGGACACCTTGGTCAGTCGAATCAAGGCGAGTGAGGCCGGCCACAAGGTCCGTCACGCGGGCGGCCTGTGGGATCCGAAATACACGCCTTCGAACGACTACCTCATCAACGTCTTCGGCATCACAGGCGACGAGATGCGGGATATGCGCACGCTTATCGATCAGAACGAGAAGCGCGCGCGGGCCGATCGCCAGGTGGTAGGCCGCGCCGAGCGCCGCGCGGTTCGCCACTCGTGGAACGACCAGGCGCTGCGACTGCGCGACGAGCGTGTCGCGGCGCTGAAGGGTGGAGATACCTCAGTGCCGGAGCAGAAGTTGTGCGCCTGGATTGCTCACGAGTTGAAGCTCGGGACCGACCAGGTCCGCAAGTTCTTCAAGCGTCACGACGACAAGGTCCGCCTTGCCGAAGCCCGCAAACGAGGCGAGGCTCCGGCAAGGGCCTATCGCAAAGCAGCAGAGCTGACCCCCGACGAGCTGGAGGCTCGGAATCGCCTGAACGCGAAGAGGAAGCAAGCACGCTTCCTCAAGGGGCTCCGCGGCAACGGATACACCGGGGACGGTAGCGCGGAGGACGTGCAGGCCTGGCTCGACGCGAAGACCGAGGCGTTCAAACAGGACAACGAGCGCGCCACCGCGGCCGCCGTCGATCAAGCGCTGCAAACGCAGGCGGAGGGTCGCCGCGGGATGAACGCAGTGTTGGAGCGGTTGCTGCGTAAGACAGGTGATCGCGCCGGCGCGACCGATGCTCCGGACGTCCTCCCGCCGGCGTGGCCGGCGTGCGTGGCCGACACGATAGGCGGCGGCATGGCGAGCGGCGGAGATCGGCAGGAGGAGGGCGCCGATTCGATCCTTACATCGGAGTCGGAACGAGTTGCCAAAACATTATTCCGTTCTATAAGTCAGATGCGGGACAATCCGGCGAACCAGGCGCCTACCATGAATCCGCTTCCTTCCGAACAGCCGAGCCCAGACGAACCTGCATCCGTCTCCATTGTGGGAGCGGGGAAAAAGGCGTCGAAGCGTTCACTCTTGAACAAGGCCCGCAAGGCCCAGAACAAGGATCCGCTTCTGGTGAGTGCGAACGATCCCGTGATCGAGCCCGCGTCCACGACACCTACTGCTCCGCTGGAGGCCGCGTCAAGTACGCCGCAGGATGTTGCGCGGATCGCAACCGGCGTCATTCCTCCCGATCTCATCGAGTCCTGGGGCGAACCTTCACCGGATGACTCGGAGCAAGCCGGCATGCCGGACCTTGACGACGGCTACCTCGATTCATTCACCGAAGCGGAAGCGCCTGGCGCCTCCTCGCCGCGGGTGACCAAGGCGGAGCAACCGTCCGACGAGGCGGGTGGTCCTGCCGCATCGGTCTCCTCGGTCTCATCTGCCGCCGTATTTGCCTCTGCACGGCCAGCGCCAGTCCTGGCATTCGCGCGCGGAGCCAACGCGCGCGCTCCGATCGCCCCAGGTGTCGGACGTGGCTTCGGGTTCAACCGCCCCACGTCGCTGGGGAAGGCACGCACCAGCCCAGTTCCCGCATCAGTCGATCCGGCAGCATCGGGAGAAGTAGGGTTCGCCCCCGTGCGCAGAGCCGTCTCCGCACCCACCCAGCCCCTTGGCTTTGGCGGGCCGCCCCGGTTGTCGCCTGACCAAGCGCGCGCGAACGGCCAACACCAGGACTTCGCCAAGCTCTTCGAGGAACCGCGCTACGAAGCCAACGGCATTCCGGTCACTTACCCGAAGGCCGATGTCTGGCCGCACGAGGACCTCCCTGCCGGCAGCCGCTACACCCGCGAGGAGTGGGCCAAGGCGCGTGAGCCCGACGCAGAACTCCCGACCGGCCACGTGGTCGTCGAACTGCAGGTTGGCAATCCCATCACCTCCGCGCTGATCAAGGTGCCCCGCAAGGCGCCCGCCGTGGGAGGTCCTGCACTGGTCGCCCGCACCCGTGTAGTCGACGGCAAGGTCGTCAAGGCAGAACCTTGGAAAGGCATCGACGACGCGATGGCCGACGCGATCGCCGACACAATTGTTGTTTCCCGGAAGTCGCCCCTTGCGGCCGAGGTGCGCGGTGCGGTCGAGGGCGGGCTCGAGATCGTTCGCGGCGGGGTGAGCACCTATTTCCGCTTCATCCGCCCGAAGAGCCACTTCACGGATCCGGACAAGTTCATTTACATCAACTCAAAGCTTCAGATGACCGGTTCCTTGGGCGACGTGGGTGCGCGCGCGGCGACTCCTGTCGAAGGGACACCACCGGCGGACGCAGTTGAGCAGGTAGAACTCGAAACAGCGGAGGCCCCCCGTGGTTGACGACAAGGCTCGCCGGGCGATCGACTACGGCACTCGCCAATGGACGCCCGAGGACGATCTTGCCTCGGCGCGTATGGGGCTACAGCGTCGGCTCGATAGCCAACGTGCGCGTCGACATGCGCACCAGGGCGCGGGCGAACGCACTCCGGCGGCCCGGCCGGTGCCCGACAACAGGCAGCCGATCGCTCAGGTCACGCTCAGCTACGCCGAGCTCCTCAGAGCGCTGTCCCTTGCTGCGGCCGACCAGCGCGGCGTCACTCTGACGCGCACCGCGCACAACGTCTATCTCAAGCTGGCGAATCCGAGCGACGAGGGTTCGGCGGCAGATGGCATCGCGGCACTCATCGAGCTTGAGCTGGCTGTTCGCGATCGCCTCGAGGCGTCTGTCGCTCGCAGTTACCTCGGACTCAACGGTCTCGACCACGAGCTCGGCAGCGAGGCCGAGAGTGAACCGGCTGATCATTCGACTGAGCGGATGGGTTGATGATGAGCGCCCTCCTGGATCAAGAGAACGAGTTGCCCGGCAGCAACTGGGCGCGCGTCGCCACGATAGAAGGGTTTCTGGAGCGCGTCCAATACATGCCGGATGTCGAGGCGGAGCAAGAGCTTCTCGCCAGAAAGAATCTGCAAGCTGCCGAGACTGCTCGGTTGCAGATGGAGCTCCGACGGCTCGACTCCGCTCGGGGAGTCAAGTGCAAGGAATCACGCGACATTGGATATCGCCTCCAAGCGATGACATCCGACAACGCGCGACTGGCCTCGACGCTGAAGGAGCTGCGAATCCGGATGGAGCGGTCCAACTGGTCGAACGCAGTACGTGCCGTTTTCGGAAGTGAAGGTCGGGCGCAATGTCGGGAATGGATGGCCGCCGAGCAGGCTGCGTCTTCTGCGCAGTTCATCTTGCCTGGGCCAACGCTGCCCACGCGCGACGAATCAGAGGAAGAAGAGGTAGAAAGGCCGCGCGGCTGATCGCCTGCTTCCAGCCATCAGCGCACTGAGCCTCGAAGGTCCGCCGACGCCGCTCTGTAGATCTTTGTCGCCGGACTTTCCGCTGGCTGCTCTCCTTCTCCGGCCAGCATGCCGGCCGACAGACCTCCCGCTCCGCCCAACCTAGTGCCCATTTGCTAGCTGCGTCTACTGCCAGGCTGGTACATACGGCGCGATGCTGCCTGCTACCGCGTGACCAACAGGAAGGTGCGCGAGATGCTGAACTTCGAACGGTGAGACCTTACCGAACTCCACTCTCCCTGGTACCTTGTTTTGGACATCACAACTGGTCCCACGAGGAACATCATGAACAAGCGCCTTCTTGGCTCCGAGATGATAGCCATCAGGTCGACAGCTTTCTACGGAGAGCGCATCCGTGCACTGCGAACCGCGAAGCGATGGACCCAAGTGGATCTAGCGCGTCGAGCCAACGTGTCGCAGTCCACCGTCATTGCGGTGGAACGCGGCGATTCCACGAACCGACGCATGATCACCCATCTGGCAGGTGTTCTTGGCGCGGACTTCGCGTGCATGCCTGGGCGCGTACCTAGGCCCACGACGATGTTGAACTTCACGCCAGACCGCCGGGAACTGCTCTTGGAGCACCCGGCTGCGTTCGCGCACGCGTACGCTGCAATCATGAAGGCCATGGGTCCCGTTTCAAGGTGAGCACGCAAGCGCCTCACCTCATGAACGGGGCCGATACAGTATCCACGAGCCTCGAAGAGGCTGCCGCGCGCGCCGTACCCAGCGAATGCATGGTGCTGGTCACCATGCGCTCGGAGGAGGGTCGCGTTCGGCTCCACCGACTTCATGTGAGCTGGGCGAAAAGGCGTGCTGCGCCTTAGGCGGACGGTGCCATCTCCTACGGTCCGACACAGGGAACGGGGTAGCCAAAGACTCCAGCGTGGAACTGATCCACCACCTATCGCAAACCCATGGTCGACTGATATCTTGAACTGGAGAGCTATTTCCAGACACAAACTCCACCACCGCCCAAACAGCACTATGACGGCTTCGACCCCGGCAACAATATCGATCCGCTTGGCGGACGCTCTAACGCGAACCGACGCGAAGAACAGGGCAGTCGCTGCCGCGTGGATCCGCGAGGACGCACGGTCGGCACGTGACAGCGACTCGGATGCAGGCCTCCGCCCCAATCTCGCGCTGGCCGAACTGCTCGATGAGATCGCCAACAACCTGGATGGCTACCCTTGCCTGGCCGAAGGCGAGGTTCTGCGTCTTGTCGAGCGGACGGCACTGGATGCATCCGTCGCTGAGCTCGAGGCACTGAATGCGCGAGCGACCGCAGAGCCGCTGTATCCATCAGAAGGGGAATCGCTCGCACTGGTGCTGCATGAACTGAAGCGCCTTCGTTCGCCCTTTCCAGTAGTAGCGAAGGTCGTCAACAAACTGGGTGCTCGCACACTCCAATGGACGCATGCCGCCGAAGGCTTGCCCGATGGCACATGCCTCTATGCCGGCCCCGCCAGCTCTACCGTTCTGGCAGAGGAGCTGGCGCCCGCCGAGTCCGGAGTTTTGTCGCACAACCCGCAGGCTCCTGATCCCGCGGTGGTTACTCAGGAGGACCTGGAGGCACTCCTCTACGTCGAGGACATGGTTCGAAGCAGCGGCTTCGGCGACAAGGCCGACCGCCTGACGCACCTTCATGACGTGCTGCTGCGCGTGGCACAAGGACGCGAGGCTTCGCATTACAAGGAATCGCTCGACCGCGCCGTGCAGCGGCTGGTGCTGATGCGCGAGCTCATCCCCGCAGAAGCCCTTCGCACATTCGAGGTCGAGTGGCGTACGCGAAAGCGTGAGCCTCTGGCCGACGCCGATGCGCTCAACTTGCCTGAGACGGTGCGCAGCGAGCTGCGAGCCATGGCCGGCCACTGCGGCGCTGTGGCGTATTCGCCAGTGCCATTGCGCGCGGTGCGCGGGGTAAGCCTGACGTTCGAGCAGCTGGAGGCGTTTGCCTTGCTCGTGTCGGGCGCAGTGTGGCCAGTACCGACTGAGGCGCCACGATGAGCGGAGATCTGGATGCATGGCTCAAGGCAGGAAAGCACCTGCCGCCCGCCCTGCGCGACTTCCACGATCAGAAGGAAGTGTTTGGCGCGATGCACACGCTCCAGGGCACGGGCGACCCGGGTGGTGCGCAGAATCGGGTCGAGCAGCTCTTCGAGGTTACGCCGGTGGCGGGGCACGCTTACGTGGTGGACCGTTTCCTCACCTTCCTCGCTCGACGCGGCTGGACCTTGCAGCGCAGCAGGGCTGACCTCCCCTTCGGAGATCTGGACGCCGATGTGAAGAGAGTGGCCGCAGCGCGCAGAGCGCAGTTCCAGGCGCTCGTCCTCGGAATTCCCCGGCCTGTTGGCGGAAACCCTGAAAGCGAAGGAGGACGTCTGACCCCCACCGCCGGTGGCGAAGAGCCCCTGGACGAACCTGTCAGCGAGAACCCCTGGCGGGACCTGGTCTGGAAGTTGGCCGTCGAGCTCAACTGCCTCCCGAGCTCGGCCGCGAGCGGCAACGACCATCTGGTCGCCGCGGCACGCAGGCTCTCTGCCCAGGCGCGGTCGCCCGGAGCGCCACTGACTGATGAGCAGATCCTTGAGTGCGAGAACTTCGCCTCGAGGTCTGCCCGGACCACCCGCGACCTGACGCTGCGAACCGTTCGCCTGGCCTCAGCTATTGAAGCGAATCCCATGACGGTGGCGGCGGCGGCGGCGGCGCGCGCGCTGGGGAAGCCGTACTTTGATCGCAAGCCAGGCTACGCGGGCGAGCCAGTGCCGACGACCTGGATGGAACGCTTTCGCGAGATATGTGCGAGCAGTGGGTGCGCAACGAACAGATCGACGGCGCCGATCCTCTGCAGGCCTGGGCGGTGGACCACGCCCAGGTGGCCTGGCACACAGGCATTGGCACCATCGAGGCGGCGCAGGTCTGGGCCGACACCCCGGAGGAGGGCGTCGCCCACGAGGACCGCGAGGATGCTTATCCGCAGGACGTTGGAGGCGCCGATCGTTCAGGGCAGGAGCGGCCGGCATGAAGGCGCAGGACATCGTGGCCACGGCAACGCACTTCTACGTGGCCAACCTCAGTCACGGCATCAAGGAGCACCGGTACATCGCCTTCTGGCGTCCCAACCATGCGGGATACGCGTACCCCTTGTCGTGGGCCGGCCGATATGACCGCGCGACGGTCTTGTCTCACCTCGACCACTACAACAGCGGCGACAACATCGCGGTGCCCTGCAAGATCGTCGAGCAGCTCGCGATCGCGCCGGCGCCCGGAGCGATAGATGGGGACGCAGGTCCTGTTGTCCCGAGCAACGCCGAGTGCTGGGACGTGCTCATCGCGTACAAGGTCGCTGACACCAAGTACGAGCCAAAGCCCAAGTACCGGCGCGTGCCGCGTACCGTTCGAGCCCGGGGCGCTGAGCCTTCAAACTCACCGACCTTTACGAAACCCGACTGAGGATCTCATGTTGAAGAAGACGATTGCGATGCTGGGCCTGGCGCTACTAGCTGGCGTGCACGGCGCTGCTGCGAACACGTTCGAGTGGTACAAGGCCCATCCCGAGCAGGCCAAGGCCATGTTCGACGCCTGCAAGGAGCGGCTGAAGTCCAACGAGAAGCTCAGCCAGGCCGAGAGGGAGGAGTGTCGCCGGGCGGGTGATGCGGTGATGACGGGCGGCAAGTACGAGAGGCGCACGCCGGCCAAGACCTGGTGAACCGCCGGCGCGCGGCGCGTGGAGGGGCGCGATTGACCGCCACCCACCCGTCTGCATATGTCGAAGCCTAGACACAGCGATAGCTCGCCGTGACCAGCACGGAATCCCAGGAGGAGGAGTGCAGCGCCGACCTGCCGGAGCCAATCGAGTAAGTGCTACCGGTCTTCCACGATGCGTCCGACACCCTTATGCTCTGCGAAGACAACTGTCCCGGACCACCTGGAGGCTAAATGACTGACCGCTCGGAAGTGCGCGAAGAGATCAAGCTGCGCTTGGAGAAATGGAAATTCGCCGTCTCCATTCTCGGCATTTTCGCCATCGGCTTCGCCGGTTTACAGTGGCAAAACCAAAGTGACCAACTCGAAGTCGCCAACAGGAATGCTCTCCAAGGCGTCTACCAGAAGATCTCCTCTGTTTGGAGCGACCACGTAGGCCTGCTGATCGATCGGCCGAAGCTGCGCCCGTACTTCACCTCGAACGTTGCGCTACCTCAAGGGGAAGAAGATGCCCAAGCGGTACTTGCATTCGGAGACGCCCGCCTCGAGGCAATGGACGCAATCTTGACCTACGCATACATGCAGGGAGGCCTTGGACAGATCGACGGCTGGAAGGTGCCCTTTTGAACGGCCTTCCAGCAAAGCAAAGTTCTATGCGAGCGATTTCGGGATGTTAAGAAGAACTACGGCAAGTTCCTCAATGAGATAGCTGAGCAAGCCAAGTGCACAGCGCCATAGGGCAGCTGTGTAAGCGCGAGTCGGCGATACGTCGACGCTACGTCTCAGCTGAACCGCCAGGGTCGCTTTCATCCGAGATGGAGGCGATGCGCCTCGGTTGATCATCCGGACGCAAAGCGGCTAGCCAGGCGCCCCTGCAGCTACGGGCTCTCTTGCGGTGCGGAGGCCCTTGGCGACTCTTGGGCTGTCAAGTAGCGCAGCGGGTCCACCGCCGCGCCACCGCGTCGCAGCTCGAAGTGCAGCTTCACCCGGTCTGCGTCGGTGCTCCCCATCCGCGAGATCACCTGGCCGCGCTGAACCTTCTGGCCATCCTTGACCAGCACCTGGCTGTTGTGGGCATAGGCGGTCATGAAGGCTCCGTCGTGCTTGATCATGACCAGCTGCCCGTATCCGCGCGGGCCCTGCGCCGCAAAAACAACCTGCCCACCGCGTGCCGCGTACACGGGATCGCCCATTGCCCCCGCGAAGTCCACGCCCTTGTTTGCCCTCCCGTCGAATCGTGTCAGCACCGGGCCGGCGGCGGGGCGGAGAAAGCTTCGCTGGGAAGGGTCTACGGGCGCATCACCGCTCGAGCTGGCTCGAGGCTTTTGCGTCGCGGTGTCGGCGCGAGCCTGGCGCTCTGAGCCTTGAGGCTTGGCGCGAGCGCCCTTCCTCGGCGGGCCGGTAGTTGGCCGCACCTTCGAAGCGCTTGAGGGTGGCGCAGCTCGCGCAGCTGCGGATGGCGCATTGGCCTCGGCGGCCGTGGACGGTGCGGCCTTTGATGCACGTGTCGGGGCGGGTTGGGTCGCACAGCCGAAGAGGATCAGCAGCGCAATGCCACTGGCGAGTCGGGCCAGGACGGCTGGCCGCCACGCCTCGGGCGGTGGATTCTCATCACTCATGGGCGTCACTGTATGTCGAAAGAGGTACCTGAGCGCCGATACCAGCATGTGAGAGGAAAAACGTCCGCGAAGAACATTGCATTATTTGCACGCAGTTTGATACTCTAATGCGGAGAAAATAAGGCACGCATCATGAATCAACCCAAAGAGATCATCAAGGCGCCCATCCGCCCCATCGCGATCGGCCAGGTCTGGGCGCAGGCCGATCCACGGATCCCGACCGCTCCGCGGATCGAGGTCGTAGAGATGAGCGCGCCGCGCAAGCATCTATTCGCCCGCAACAAGGTTGCAGTCGTCCAGGACATCGGCATCAAGAACATGGCCACCGGGCGCGTCTCGCATGCACGGAGCGATCGCTTCAACGGCAAGAAGGACGGCTACGTCTTCGTGCGTGAGGCGCCGAAGTTGTGAGCGAACGACCCCGCGTCCTCAGCAAGCGTGGTGGCATGCCGAATGATGCCGTTTACGTCGGACGGCCGAGCCGTTTTGGCAATCCATTCGTGATCGGCCGCCACGGCAACCGCTGGCACGGTTCGAAGCCTTCCTGCGGGCCAACCCTGAGTTGCTTGCCGCCGCGAAAGCCGAGTTGCGCGGCAAGGACCTGGTGTGCTGGTGGGCACCAGAGGCATGCCACGCGGACGTTCTGCTGCGCATCGCCAACGAAGACCCCGCGCCGCCACTGCAATCCCGCATCCAACCAACCTCCCGACTCGCAGACTTCCCATGACCATCTCCAACGCGATCATTTTTCGCATCAGCATCGATCCGTCCGTACACACCGCCGCCTTGATCAACGAGGCCCTGCAGAAACTTCCCTTCATCGAGTGCAGCCCCACCCAAGAAGAATCGTCCGGCTGGACGCCACCGCGCGGCGAAGCCCATGGGCCCATGCTCGAGTCGGTGGGTGGGCAGTGGATCGCCAAACTCGTGACCGAGACAAGGTCGGTACCGGCAGCCGCCGTGAAGCGCGCAGTCGACCAGCGCGTCAAGCAGATCGAGGAGACAACCGGCCGCAAGCCTGGACGCAAGGAGAAGAAGGAGCTGAAGGAGGACGTGGTGCACGAACTGCTGCCGCTTGCCTTCCCGAAGCAGGGTGCCACTACCGTCTGGATCGACCCGTCCAAGGGCCTGATGGTGCTCGACACCGCAAGCATGAGCCGCGCCGACAGTGTGGTCACCGCACTGGTCAAGGGCGTGGAAGGGCTGGCCTTCACCCTGATCAACACGGCAACGACTCCATCGGACGCCATGGCCGCTTGGCTCATCACCCAGGAACCGCCGGAGGGATTCACCGTCGATCGCGAGGTCGAGCTGCGCTCCACCGACGAATCGAAGGCCGTGGTGCGATACGGGAACCACCCTCTCGACATTGAAGAGGTTCGCGCTCACGTCCAGGCCGGCAAGATGCCCACACGCCTCGCATTGACCTGGAAAGACCGGGTGTCGATTCAGCTCACCGAGGGCTTCGCGATCCGCAAGATCAAGTTTCTGGAAGGCGTGAACGAGAAGACCGGCCCCAAGGCGGACGACTTCGATGCCGACGTGGCCATCGGCACTGGCGAGCTTTCGGGCCTGATCGCCGACCTCGTCGAAGTGCTCGGCGGCGAGATGACCCTTGGCCAGCCTCAGCCCCAGCCCCAGCCCCAGCCCCAGCCCCAGCCCCAGCCCCAGCCACGGGCCCGGCCATCGGTCGCGTTGGGGGAGGGTGAGGCCGCGCCCGGCAACGACGATCTGTACGACCAAGCTGTGCTCGTCGTCCGAGCGCAGGACCGCGCCAGCATTTCCTTGATCCAGCGCCACCTCAAGCTCGGCTACAACCAGGCGGCCCGGTTGCTGGAGAAGCTCGAGTCGCGCCAGGTTGTTTCCCCGATGGCCGGCGACGGCTCACGCCGCGTTCTCAAGGTGGGCTGACGATGGAGCGGCCCCTCATCCTCATGCCTTGTTCGGGTACGAAACTTGACTACCCCGCTCCGGCCCAGGACTTCTACCAGGGCGTGATGTGGCAGTCGTTGCGTGCCAACGTCGACCCGGACAGGATGCCGCACATCGTCGTCCTGTCGGCCCTCTATGGATTCGTTGAAGGGGCAGCCGTCATCGAGCCCTACGACCGGAAGTTGACGGAAGCCCGCGCGCGGGAGCTGTACTGCGAACTGGATCAGTTCGTGAATGGGATTCCTTGGCCGAAGCATGCGACAAGGATCCTGATCGCAGGGGGTGGCCACTACCGACACATGATGAGGGCGATGGTCGGCGCGCTGATCCACAACGGCAAGCTAGCTCGGCATCTCCAGATCTCCGAGGTGTCGGGTGGCATCGGGACGCAGCGTTCCCAGCTCGGCCAGTTTGCGCGCGACCCGTCTTCGATTCCGAGCCCCTACGCCGGCTATCACCAGAACGGCACCCCCTGTCTGAGGGAAGCATGGGGCCTACGAGTTGGCGATCGTGTCCGCACGTCCGGAAGGTATGTGGGCAAGGCCGGACCGAAGTTCGCGCGCGTCGAAGAGATCTTCGACGGGCCAGGGGGCCCGACGGCGAGCGTTGAGTTCGAGGACGACCGGCCGCCACTTGCGAACGGGAAGTCGCGGCCGGCGCAGGCCTACCGCGCCGCGTGGATCGGTGTCGAAAATCTCGAGCGAGCTGGATGCGTGCAATCGGCGGTGGCCGAGTCCGAGCACTATCTCGATCCCGATGAGATCTGGCAGCCCAACCCCGGGCTCAGACAAATGACGGGCGGTGGTGACGCGCCGCTGGATCTTCTGACGGAGGAGGAGGGCGAGAGCGAATCGTTGGCGCCGAGGAGCTGACTAGGTCGGCAAGGACGTCCAGAAGCCGTTTGATAGCTTCGCGTGCGGCGTAAGTGCTACGTTCAACACAGCCTCGACGAGCACTTGGTGCGCGGGCGCTTGCCGCAATGCAGCGTCGCGCGCAGAATCCGCCCTCAGCAATGGCAATTGCGGCCGCAAGGCCAATCGAAAAAAGGGCGCGAGCGCTGAGATGCAGAAAGGCACCAGCGACTCGCCCACCCGCCGCGAGACGAGGCGCTTGCAGGACCTGGAGGACAGGCGATGGATCTGACAGCCATTCGCGTCGAGCTGGCCTCGGCTCTGGTCGTCGCGATCGTGTCCGGGGTCAGCTTCATCGCTAAGCAAATCTACGATTGGATCAAAGCGCTGGCTGCGGAGCGCCGGGCGAGAGAAGCCCGGCTCTTGACCCTTCTTTCCCTGTTGCTGGTCGGCAGATCTGTTTTCAAGGTCCAGGCCGACATTCGAGATCGATTGCAGGAGTCCATCGCGGCGCGTGACCCGACGCTCGCCGCCAGCCACGTTGGCTTTGAGGCAGTTTTCTCGCACGCATTCCAATCGCTCACCGTCCAAGAACGCGAGATGCACGCCGTCATTCGCGGCTACACAGTTGCGGGCTTGAAGCCGATCAACGAGGCGGCGCTTGCATGGCTGCGCGAGGACACCGATTTCAAGATCACGAGTGCCAAGGATCCAGTCATGCAGGAGCTCGGTGAGCAATTGCGCGCCCTGGAGGCGCATGTACAGCTTTGGCTCGCTAAGTTTGCCGTCTGGATCCCTGAGACACCCCAGCACGCGCTGGTGTACCTGGACGACGAAGTGAAGCATGGCGTGCCCTTCCCCTCAGGCATCGAAGGCACCGTGCTGGCGGTTGCTCGCTCTGTGGGGCGGCGCCGGGCGTAGTTGAGCACGCGGCTCCGTCGATAAACCGGCCGAGCAACCTTGCGCATTCGGCGTCTGTGCCGATATTCTTGTGCGAAAGAATCAAGATTCGCCGTGTGCCGCGGCGCGCACATGGCCTCCACCCCGACCTTCCTGTCACGTCTCAAGCTTGTCGACCCCGACCTGGCGCTCTTTTGCGTGCCGTCCGGGTATGTCGACTGCAGGAGCTCGATCACGGACCTGGACGAGGCTGATCACACGGGCAAGACGTCCCACTTGCTGAGTCTCGTGGTCACCGATCGCGTCAAGGCGGTCAACAAGGACAAGTCGGCGGCGAGCTGGGGCGGGAGGGTCATCACCTCCATGGCGGAGCTCCAAGAAAAGCAGTACCCATTCTGGAAGAACATCGGTCGTTTGCAGATCGAAGTTGCGGACGGGACGGGACGCATCGCATATCTCAACTCGTTCGCCCCCTGGGGCTGGCGCTCGACCGAAGTGGGGTCGAAGGTCCACTTCTTGGGCACCGTGAAGCGATTCGGCGACAACCTCTACGTCGAGCCCGGTGCGGAGCAGCCGCACAGCGGCGCGATCGGCGGCATCTGGGCGCGATACCTGGGCATGCCAGGTCGAGTGACGGGCGAGGCGGTCACCGGCGCCGTGCACGCGGTCGTCGGCAAGGAAGGCGCATATCTGAAATGCGAGCGGCACATCGTCTCCGCGATGCAACTAGACGAAGCGGGCGTGCTCGCCTGCGTGCAGTACGACCAGGCCGATCTGCCGGACGGCGTCCCGACTTTCGCGAACCTGCGGGAGCTGCTCCTTGCCTTGCATCGACCTGCGTCAGTCGAAGCAGGTGAGCGTGCCCTGCAGCTCGCGCAGCGCATCGACGCGGCTTCGATTCGGACGGCGGCCCGCACCCAGAGCAAGCGCCAGCCTCATCGAGACGCGCCCCTCATCGTTCCTGACCAGCAGGTGCTCGACCTGGCTGCCAAGCAGTCCGAGACCCTGACCGACGATCAGCGCGCGGCAATCCTGGGAATCGCCAGCGCGCTGCGTTCTCCGGTTCCCATGAACGGACTGATCCCTGGCGATGTGGGCACAGGAAAGACGCTCACGTTCCTTCTGCCGGCGGTCGTGGCCCACCAAAACGGCGCGAGCGTGGCGATCATGGCGCCCACCATCATCCTGGCCAACCAGATCGCCAAACAGATCACTCGCCGTTTCGCCGGCGAGATCCGCGGCGTCGAGCGCGTCGAGGCCGGCAAGAAGATCCGGAACAAGGATCACATCCTGGTCGGCACGAGTGGCCTGACGAGCGCATGCGCCAAGGCGGGCATCGTGCCCAACGTCCTGGTGATGGACGAGCAGCACAAGCTCTCGGTGCAGACGCGCGGCGCGCTGGTTGGTCCGGCCACCCATGTCATCGAGGCGACGGCGACACCGATTCCGCGATCCCTCGCGACGGTGTTCTTCGACGGTATGCAGGTGTTCACGCTGCGCCAGGCGCCGGTGGAGCGCTCGATCACGAGCCACATCGTCGATGTTGGCAGTCGCGGCGTCGTGACCCGGTCGATTCGCGACACGATCGCGGCGGGCCGGCGCGTGCTGGTGATCTATCCGCGGGTCGACAGCGTCGAGGTCACGAAGAAGGCCAAGGCCTCGAAGGAGGGCGCGCAGCTCGACTTGGGAGCGGTCACGGAAGACACGACTCGCACGGCGCAGGGCGTCGTCGCCGCGGCGGAGACGTTCGAACAAGCGTTCCCTGGAAAGGTCGTGGCACTCCATGGTCTGCTTTCCGACGACGAGAAGGAGAGCGCGATCCAGCAGATCCACAGCCTCGAGAAGCCACTCGCGGTGGCATCCGTGGTGGTGGAGACCGGCATCGACATTCCGGACATCGGCCTGGTCGTCATCCGGGATGCCGATCGGCTGGGCCTGTCGCAGCTTCACCAGCTGCGTGGGCGCCTGGTGCGCAACGGCGGCGCTGCCGACTTCTTCATGATGGTCGAATCGATCGAGGCACTGGAAGACCCGGCCCTCGAGCGGCTGATGGCCTGCAAGCTCACCACGAATGGTTTCCGCCTGGCCGAGATCGACATGAAGCAGCGGGGCTTCGGTTCGTACGTGGATGACAGCCAGACCGGCTCCTCACAAGGCGTGTTCCGGCTCACCAAGATTGCGCCAGCGGACTTCCTTGGCATCGCGACCGCGACGGCTGCCGCCGGCGAGCCAGGGGCCGCCGACGTGGCGGATGCCAACGAGGCAGACGTGTTGATGCGACGCGTGCGTAAGGAAGTTGAGAAGCTGCGCCAGGCCGTGGCGGCTGGCGTGCGCACGGTCAAGGCGGCCACTCCATTGGCACCTTCCAAACTGCCTGCGCCTCCCGGATCGTTCAAGCCGCGATCGCCGGCCGCGGCACCAGCGTCAGCACCTGTGGTAGCTCCTGCTCGCCATCCACAAGCTGGGGCACCGGGCCAGCAGTTGGGCTTCCGCGTGTTGCCGGCACGGCCAGTTGTCCGTCCGCCGGCGAACGTGCCGCCAGTTGTCGCTCGGTTTCCTGCGTCGGTGGCTCGCATACCAGCCACCCCGCCCCCGCTTCCGCCCGGTGCGATCGAGCGCATGCAAGCAGGCTTTGACTTCTCCTCGGCTGAACCTCGGCCTGCGCCAGCGGCCAAGCTCGATCCTGCGGCTGTGCCGGGCTTCCCTCCTCGAAGATCGTTCCCACCACGCGGGTAGGACATTCCGGCCCGCCGAGGCGGGCGCCACCGACAAGGCCTTTCATGCAAAACCTCTTCTACAGTTCCTGCCCCATGGTGCGCCGCTCCAGCGAGACCTTCGTGGAGTGGTCCACGATCGGCGGCGAGCGCCGCCGTTTCGAGTTCGAACGCGAGATCCTTTGGCTGCAGGAGTCGGAGGCCGTACTTCGATTCGTCCATGGCGGCGAGGAGTTGAGGCACGAGTCGACCCACAACGACTTCTACGGCTACCTTACCGCGGCCCAGGGACTCGATAACGATGCGCGGCGCGCGGCCGAGTCGTACAGCGTGACGGCGGAGAGCTCACTTGTGATCGAGATCCTGTCCCGTGTCTTCCAGCGTCCCGTGGTCGAGACCGAGGAGGCCCGGAAGTACAACCTCACGAAGCCCCAGAGCCACAAGTCCCAATGGGCGGACGTCCCGGATGAGTGGCGCAAAGAGGAGAAGGTAGACGGCGAAACGCTGTTCCCGCGGCTCGCGCGCATCGAACTCGGCGAGGAGGTGGTCTGGTCGAGCAAACTCTCGCAGGACGAAAACGCCGCCCGGCTCGCAGCGTTCAAAGCACGATGGCCCGCAGCGCAGGCGGCCCAAGACGCTGCGGTCCTCGAGGTCGCAGGCTGATCGCGCAAGGACTGCCCATCTCTCGCTCGCAACCACAAAAGCGCAGGATCGCGACACTTAATTCATCCTGGGCGATCTGAGACTCGCTGGATATCTTGAATCGGCACTACGACCGATTCGAGATGAACCACACCGTCACGCAGCCAGCGCCGCCCACCTCCCCGCTTGTGGAACGCTTCACCACGATCGGGGAGTTCCACCCGTTGGCCGCCGAGGCCATGCGCGTGATCAGCGGCCTGATGGATTCGGGATCGCCCGCGGTGATAGGGTGGAGCTCGGGCAAGGACTCCTCCGTCCTGGTGAGCCTGGTGCTGACCGTCGCGGTCGAGCGCAGGAAGTCGGGGCTGGCGGTGCCACCCATGCTTGTCGTGCACACAGACACCGGCGTGGAATCTCCGGCCGTTCGTTTGTTGGCCGATGGTGAATTGGCGAAGATGGCCGACTACGCGCGCGCAAATGGCCTGCCGTTGCAGATCCGCGTCGGGAAACCTAGCCTCTACACGTCCTGGCCCGTGCGCGTGATCGGCGGCCGCGCGCTGCCCTCATTCCCCACCGGAAATCGGGACTGCTCGAAAGACTGGAAGGTAGACAGTGGCAATCGTCTGATGGACGAGGTGTTCGCAGAACTGCGCAAGGACAAGACGGCTGCGCAACCGGTGGTCATGACCGGCGTGCGGCTGGACGAATCCGCAGCGCGCGAAGCGAACATTCGCGCGCGCGGCGAGAGTGCCTCCGAGATCTGGACGAACGCGAAGGGGCGCCTCGGCTTGAGCCCTATCATTCATTGGTCAGCTGATGACGTGTTCGAGTACCTTGGCTACGCGTCAGCGGGGATGATCGAAACGTACTCCGATTTCTCGGAGACCCTTCAGTTCTACAGGGACGCCGGCGGATCGAGTTGCGCTGTCGTTGGCGATATGCGCATGGCTGAAGCGGCTTCAGAGCAAAAAGGTGGATGCGGTGCTCGCTCGGGTTGCTGGGCTTGCGTGGCCGTTGGGAAAGATAAGAGCGCTGAGCAGATGATCGAATCGGACCCTGAGAGGTACGGTTTCATGCGATCTTTGAACCGACTTCGGAACTTCATCGCGAACACACAGTACGATTTTGACTCGCGCAATTTCCTGGGCAGGACCATCGACGCAGACGGCAATGTGGCAGTCGGTGCCGATGTGTATTCGCCAACGATGCTCGACCGCCTACTACGTTATACGCTCACTGCCCAGGTTAGGGAACAGGCCGCCGCGCGTCAGCTCGGCATTCCCCCGCGCTTCACGATCATGGGGTTTCGCGAGCTCGTCGCGATCGATGCCCAGTGGAGCATGTACGGCATTCACAAGCCTTTCCACGCGCTCAAGATCTTCTTCGAGGTCATGGACGGCAAGCTCAGCGATCCGCCGATTACCGGCCCGCTGCCGCGAACTCCTGTTCCCAAGTACGGCAAGGTGCACGTGGGCCGCGCATGGGAGGACGACCGGCGTACAGGCGATCCGAAGCGCGATCGCATGCTGTCCGGCGGCATCCGCTCGCACGCGCATGAGATGTTCCACGAGTCCTGTGGGTTCGACGTGAAGCAGCTGTCCAGCGGCGAGTTCACGACGGCCTGGGACACCGAGGATTCGTTCGAGGTGGACGAGGAGAGCGCGGCCGACTTCGTCGTGCTCATGGGCGAGGAGTACATCGATCGGTATCACCACGATGGCGCTGACCGCACCCAGGCCATGAGCACTTACTTGAGCATGGGGATCGTGGCACCGGCTCACGCGAGCATCGGCCGGTGGCATGCCATCGCCCAGCGCACGCAGTGGATGCAGCGCCATGGCCTCGTCGGCGAGGTGCAGCGCGAACGGCTTTTGGAGATGCTCGAGGAACAGCGGAGCCAAGGAATGGGGCAACCTGTTCCCGCACCGGCTCAGGTTGCACTCTTCGACGAGGATGAGCTGGTGCAGTTGGACGACGGGACGGAATTCGCCTACGAGGAAGAGGATGAGGGGGATCGCGCGCCCGCGCCGATGGGCTGAGGGCCGCGCTGGGCGATCTGGCCTACCTGGGGCAACAGGTCAGACCCTGCGGCCTGTGAAGCAATCGAGCAGCCAACGCGGCGGGTAGTCGGTAAGCAGTGCGACCAGATGCGCGGCGCGATCTGCCGCCGGGCTAGACGGCATGTAGCGCTGGAGATCAGAAGGGCTCAGACGCGCATAGAAGCGGACTCGTAGCCGGATCTTCCTTTCTGCTCGAAGTGTGGCTCGCCCCCCTTCGGACAAGGACGCGCAGTGGGTGATCGTCCGAGTGTCAATCTGCGTCGCAGGAAAGTCGGTCGCAATCGCCTGCATGCTCTTCACTGCTCGTCTGGCGAGTACTCGCAATAGCTGTCGACGCTTTTCAACTTGCTTCTGGATTCGGATCGTGCCCGAGTAAGTTACGACTGCGGCGACCACAACGGACACAAGCTGTACCAGCGCCAGAGGATCAGGTACTTCGAGGTACCAATCTGATTTCGGCGGCACGCGGCTCATGTAGAGCTTGCGGCACATCTCGATCACGGAGACCAGGAGGAGGGTGAGCCAAACTCCGATGGTCGTGGAGTAGATCAAGGCGACAGCCTTTCGGTGGTCGACCTTCCATCGCACGCCGAAGTCGCGAAGGGTGAGCCACGCACGCGGGCGGTGAGCGAAGGCGCCATCTGGAAGGCCAACGATCCGCTCGATAGCGGCCGCTCGCCCGACGAGCTCGTCGTAAAGCTGATCGTTTCGGCTGTTGTAGGTAGCCAAGCCAATCGTCGCGAGCAATCCGAAAGACGCAAGCACGATGTTGACCGGCCCTGATTGAGAGCTTCCGAAAGCTGCTGTAGCACCCGCAGAAAGCGGCAATAGCATCAGAAGTCTGAAGCGAATGTCAGTCAATGCGCGAAAGTTTGCGGAGACCTCTCCATATTCCTTGAGAAGTGCTTCGCGACGCGGGTCCGGGCTCGGGGTGGCACTGGTTGGGGTCGCCGCGTCTGTTGGGCGTCGCAGAAGTCGCGCGAGCGGAGCCAGAAACTGCATCATTGGGACAGTTTCGGCGTTTTCTGGCTCATTGCAAGTCGTGAGAGACCTCCTAGAGGGGCGCCGTCGCGCGCCAACGGCCGCCATCCTGTGGATTTTTTCAAGGTATCGACCTTACGAACTGAGCGTCCATCCTGTACCTTGGTCTGAGACGAATCAGACCGCTCTGAAATGACCGCCGCTTCCAAGTACAAAACCCGAAAACTCTTCCAGGTCCGCATACACCGCCCGGGCCACACCTTTGGCGCGCAGGTCGGACACAAGTGCCGGCTGTTGCCTCGAACCCCGGCCGCCCGCATTGCCCGCCGATTGCGCAGGGCCGGTCTCGAGGTGACGATCGATCCCATCATCGTCAAGCTCACCCGTGAGCAAGCCTGCTACCTCGACCATCGCTACCCGCTTTCGATGTGAGCGCGCTGATGGCAGAACAATCGACGCAGCAGCGGCTGCACCAATGGTTCACGCCTGCCTGGGCAGCGGAGGGCATCGTCGAGGAGGCATTTGGCTGGCTCCAGCCCGGCGATCGCGTTGCCGAGCCTTCGTGCGGCGACGGTGCATTCCTCTGTGCGCTGCCTGGCTCGCTGGATGTCGTCGGCGTCGAGATTGATCCCATTCAGGCCGAGCGCGCGCGCCGCGCATCAGGGCGCCGGGTGATCGTTGGCGACTTCCTTGAAGTGCCGGCCCAGGACCTGGGCCGCGTGCAGGCCGTCATCGGCAACCCGCCCTTCCAATCGGACATGGTCGCGGCGTTCCTGCGCAGATCGCATGAGATCCTCGAAGAGGGGGGCCAAGCCGGCTTCATTCTGCCCGCCTACATCTTGCAAACAAGCAGCCGCGTGGAGCAGCTCCACTCGTTGTTCAGCATCAAGCAGTCCCTGATCCCGCGCAACCTGTTCCCGGGCCTGTCCTTGCCGCTTTGCTTCGCCACCTTCACCAAGGAGCGGGAGCGCCGGCTTTTCGGCTTCATGCTGTACCGCGAGGCGCAGGAGATCGCAGCGATCGATAAGCGCTGGAAGCAGGCGGTGGCCGCGGGCCGCGACTGTCGAGGCGTATGGTTCCCCGTGGTGCGGGAGATTCTTCGTGCGCTCGGCGGATCGGCAGAGCTCGACCAGATCTACGATTCGATCCAGGCAATGCGGCCGACCTCGAATCCTCACTGGCGCGCCAAGGTGCGCCAGGTGCTCCAGCGTCACGCAAGCGCGTTCGAGCGTACCGCCCCAGGCCAATATCAACTACGGGACATCGTCGCTGCCTGAGCGGCGACCAGGACCAACACCATGAGCAGAAACCAACCATCCCAGAAGAAGCTTCAGATCGAGGTCGACTCGTTCAACGCCAGGGTGCCCCTCGGCGGAACCGTCGACTATTTCAGCTACGAGGGCGCACCCCTCGAGAGATTCAAGACCCGCACCCCAGCGCAGATCCTGAGCGGCCACACGGCTGTGGTCTGGCTTGAGGGCAAGGCGGGTTGCGTCTGCGTGAGTCATTGCATCCCGGTCGTGGGCGAAGCCGCCACTGGGGCGACTCAATGAGGCTGTTTGCCGGTTCCTTCGCCCCCTCGCGGCACCAGGCGAAACCCCCGACAATCCCGCTGATGGAACAGCAGCCTTCGAACGATCAAACAGCCGCCGGTGGCGCCTGGCGTGCGGCTGCTCAGGCAGCAGTCGCCCACCTGCAGGACGAGGGCGTGCCGGCGAACGTGGCCGCAGCGCTCCGCGTCCTGGCAGGCGCGCTTGCTGCGCCGGGGGAGGTCCCAGTCGAGGCCTGGCCGGCGCTCACGGAAAAGGCGCAGGTGCATGGCACTGTGTTCGAGGCGGGGACGTCGACCAAGGCCGTAGTGGAAGAGGCGATCCGGTACTACCTGTTCGAGCAGCAGCCACCGCGCGTCGCGGATCGTGCCAGCGTCCTGGACAGGTTCGGGGCGCAGGTGGGCGCCTTGGTGAACGCCAAGCCCGACGACGGCAAGGATTGAGCTGGGCGACGGAGGCCAGGCAATCCCCCAGAGGCCCTGGGCCGCGTGTCGGGCGTAGCTCGCGAGCCCCGCTACCATCGCGCCATGAAACGTCTCGCCCTGTGTCTGAGCGCATTCCTAAGCCTTCCGGCATTCGCCGATCAGCCAGAGCTTCAGGGCTGTTAAGGGAACCGGCCCCTACGGTGCGGAGGCGTGTGGTCACTGGGCGAGTGCGGCTGAAAGTGCGGTGACCTTAAAGGAAAGCGGGCGGTCGCGTGCGTCCATCGAGCGACAGTTCGTTCGTCCAATCCGCGGCACTCCCGCTGGTCAGTTCATTGCGATCATCCTGGACTACGTCTACGACGCCCGTCGGCGCGGTGATGGCATCGACGCAAGGATGGATGTGGCACGAGCGTGCGCTAGAGCCTCCGTCCACGCCGAGTAGCTGGCTGAAGTGTAGCGAGGGGCACGCGCGGCAATAACCTAGCGCGTTTGATGCCCTGACCTGTATCGTTGCGGGACCAGAATCCTTTGCATCGATACCCGTGCACAAACGCAATCATTTCGGCTCCGCATCAAAGCTCCTGGCCGCCTTCATTTTGGCTGGGGGACTCTTCTCCCTTGCGGGCACGGCTTCGGCCTGGAACCTGGGCCCGGTCGTCGCCAAGCACGTGGCCGGCGCCTTCGGAGATCACGCGGCCGCCCCCGTGGCGCTGCCCGGCGGCCGAAACTTCAACTCGTGCCCCAACCTCTTCCCGCAGCAGGCCCCGCTGAATGTCGCTTCGGTCAATGCGGAATGGAAGCCGATCGCCCTCTGTTCGACAAATTTCGCCGTCCTGTATTCGGGTCTCAGCAAGACACCGCTGGTCGTCGTCGAACGGCTGAGCCGTGCCCAGATCGAAGACGCAAAGGACGAGCAGCGCACCGAGCAGTTCTTTCCTGATCCGAGGCTTCCCGCTGGCGCTCGGGCCGAGCTGTCCGACTATGTGGGCTCCGGCCTGGACCGGGGGCACATGGCGCCAGCTGGCGATCAACCGGATCAGCAATCGATGGCGCAGTCGTTCGCCTTGTCGAACATGATCCCCCAGGATCCAACCAACAATCGGAAGATCTGGTCGAAGGTGGAGAAGGACGTGCGCAAGTTTGCGCGGCGCGCGCACGGTGCCGTCTATGTCTTCTCAGGACCGATGTTCAACGGGCCTCGCCGCACGATCGGCGCAAACCGCGTGTGGGTGCCTTCGGCCATGTTCAAGCTGGTCTATGACGAGGCCGGGGGCCGCTCGTGGGCGTACATCCTGCCGAACACGGCGGACGCACGCATCGAGGCCCCCATGGACTACCAGGCGTTCGTGAAGGCGACGGGCTGGAAGCTCCTGAGCGCGGCTTCTCAATGAGCGCCCACACCTGCCATTGGCCAGGCTGCCAGAAGCACTGCCTACCAAAGATGTGGGGGTGCCCGGGACACTGGTTCACCCTGCCGAAGGAAATGCGGGACCGGATCTGGGCGGCGTACGTGGCTGGCCAAGAGATCACCAAGACGCCGAGCGAGGCATACCTCGTTGTGGCGCGCGAGGCGCAGGAGTTCGCACGGAACTATGTTCCCAAGAAGCGAGCGCCCCAGCCCGCGCCGCAGGCTGCATTGTTCTGAACAGCGACGAAGACATGAGCATCGACATCGGGCCGGGAAGCTGGTGCCTCTACCTACTCGAGTGCAGGGGCGGCGCAATGTACGCCGGGATTACAAACCGACTCGCCGAGCGTTTTGCTGCGCACCAAGCGGGGAAGGGCGCCAAGTTCACGCGGGCCAACCCTCCGCTGCGGATTCTGGGTGCGAAGCCATTCCCCGATCGCTCGGAGGCTTCCAAGGCCGAGTACGCCATCAAGAGGCTGCCGCGCAGTCGCAAGCTCGCCTTCCTGGCTACTTGCCCATCTACCGACCAGGCCGTTGAATGACCAAGCGCAGTAGAACATTCCAAATTGCTGGCGGGGCGCTTGGTGTCGCGCTTCTGGTTGCTGCGGGCGCGGTCGTCTTCCTGGCGAACCAGCGCGGTACCGAGATCGCGCGAGAGCGCGCCAAGCTCGAGCAATCGGCTTCTGCCGCCGAGCTCGTCAAGGCGTTTAGAGCGTCGAAGACGGTGTTGGCCATGTCGGATGGGACCTTGCGCCATTTGGACGGCGCCGCGGCCACCCTGCTCTGGACCAAGCCCGAGGCTAGCGAACCTGGTGCCTGGTTGGCCGTCGGCCGTTCATCTGGCGGGGCCTACTTCGGGCAGCGGTTCTCCCGCGACGAGAAGGGTGCGTTTCTGGCGCAAGCAGAGGCTCGGGAAGTCTCGGCGGCATTCGCGCTCAGGGAGCTGCAGGCCCAGATCGTGGCGGCGGGCGCTGACGAGGAGGCAGCCGGGGCATTTCTCCGCGCTGCGGAGACCGGCAAGGCAGCCGAGATTCGACGCTAGCTTCCGCGCGCGGGAGCGCTTCTATGAAGCGCGGCGGCTGCCCTATCTTGCTGGGAATGGCGAGACAGCCAGCGCACCGTTCTGCTGCCGAACGATGGGGTGCCAATCGCAACCTCCGCTGCTGGTCACCTTGCATGCATGCAGGTGTGCATTGACTCTGTTCGAAGTGAAGGGGCTGCTTTGCGCGAGCGCTGCCGGCAAGAGAGCAGGGACGACTTCCTTCGCAGCGATCACCACAAGGCATGCGGCGATGATGGCCAAGAACACATTGGTCGTGCGGGTCGAGCTCATGAGGTTCTCCTCGGCTTCTGTCTTGAAGCCCGCGCCACGGTACGGCGGAAGTCTTCGCCTGGCAAGGCCGACGAGGATCTCGGGCCTACTGCACCTTCTCTGCGCTCCGGATGAGCTTGTCGATCTTGGCTTTCAGTTCGACGCTCGATCCGCTTACATACGATGGCCAGGGCACGAACGGCGCTGAGTACAGCTGCTTGAACATGAGCAAGGTTGGGCACCGGTACTCAACGGCGTCACTGCCCTCTTCATGACGTGTGAGGGCCACATCGCATTGCACTTCCCGCACATCCAGGAAGGCGACCGCTGCGTGGCCGTGGTACTCGCTGGTCCCGCGGTAGAACCACCAGTGATCCAGCGCCGTGAAGACGAGGTAGAGACCCGCCACCAGCCCCCATACAGCCAAGCCGGCGCGAAGCCCAAGCGAATGCGTTGCGCGAGCGCGAAAGCTGTCGAGGAGGATCAGGCCGCAAAGGGCGGCGAAGGCCAAGCCAACCGCGAACGCAAGGATCGGAAGCCAATTCGTCGCGGTTCCCGCGACGCCCCACATATGGTCGACGAAGCCGAACATGCTGATTCCGAAAAGTAGGACGGGCAGGACCAGGAAGGAGGCGCTTCGCCTTTGCCATGATGGCCCGGTCGGGGACAGCGAAAGGTAGGCGACGCAACCAATCAGGGTCAGGAATGCGAGGAAGAAAGGCATCGGGTCAGCGGCCGAGCTGCAGCTTGGGAGCTCGCGAGTTTAGAGGGTGCTCTCGCGCGCGGCCTCAGGACGGAAGCAGGAGCTTTGGCGAGACCATGGCGCCGCCATCCGCTGCGATCGCATCGCCCACGGATGTCTGTGTCGAGCTGGTGTCACCATGGATGACCGATCGCACGATCTCGAGCAGCCGGTCCGGGTCGAGGAAGCGACCGGTCTGGCCAATTCCGGGATGAATGGAGCTCACCCAGACGGGCCGGGTGATGATGCCTTCGCCGTTCTTCGTGCGGTAGGCGATATAGATCCAGTGCCCTGCCATGTCAGCTTGCCCGGATTGGCGGTTGGCATGCACGGCGCGGGCGTAGGTCTGGGTCTCGTGAAGTGCCGCCACGGTCATGCTGACAGCTGCTGCCACTTCTGGTGCTGCAGCGTCAGCGTGAGCGGCGCCGCACAGTGCGATCGCTTTGCCGGCGACGTCTGCCGTGTTGACCGATCCGAGGGTGAGGACGTTGTCCTGATCCGCCAGAAGGGTCCGACTCGATGCGAGGATCTTCGCGGCATCCTCCGTGGTCGTCGCGCCGGCGCCGAGCCAGCCGCTCGCCACATCGACGACGTAGATGAAGGCGTCGTTGCGCGTAAAGTTTGGGGTGGGACCGGCCGACAGCGGATCCACCCTAACGGTCCAGCCAGGGTTCACTCCGCTTGCGACGTCTTGCCAGAACTGTTGTTCGCTTTTCATCGCTCTACGATACGGAGGCAGCAGGGCGCCGCGCAAGGTGCGCGCGCAGATTTAGCGTCCGAAGGGAGTTGGCCCACCCGCGAGCACATAGCCCGCCACGACCAGCCCGACCACAGCCGCGACTATCGTCCAGAGGTAGGCGTCGGTGAGCCGGTCGCCGAGGTCGTCGAGATCTGTTCGGAAGAAGTTCATGACCGACCGCCGGAACCCGAGCGACAGCGCCAGGCCCAGGCTGGCCGCAACGGCCATCCTCGTTGCGTCAGCTGGCCTGTTGATCCCGGCCAGGGAGAACGTCCAGAGCCAGCCGGCGCCGATCAGCAGCAGCTCCGTGCGTGTCTTGATGGTTCCGAGGGTCATGGCTTCATCCTGTGCACTGAGGTCGCGGAGGGCTGGGCGCGCTTGCGCGCGCGTGGGGGCGGCGCTTCATCGCCAGTTTTGACCGGGGCCTTCGGCTTCCGGGGCTTGATGGGGTGGAACGTGACCTTTTCGCCGCCCGGGATCAGATCGATGCTGCCAGTGCGAGGGTTGTGCCGCCGGCGTGCGGCGTACTCGGTTCGCTTGAACGTTCCGATTCCCTGCACCCAGCACTCTCCGTTGACCATCGCGCTGCTGACGACGCGGTTCATGAGGTTGAAGAAGAACGCGACGCTGAACTCAGGCGAAATGTTGAGCAGCTCGGCTTCCTTCCGGACCACGGCGTTCGCGCTGTATCGCAAGCGTCGTTTGCGAGGCGTCGGCGCGGTCATTGCAGGTGGTCCTCGTAAAGCGACGATGCCAGCTGGTGCGCAAGCTTGACGGTACCCGTCGCGCCTTCGCGCTGCTTGGCCACGATCACTTCGGTAATGCCGGGCTCGGGTGTTTCGGGGTTGTAGACCTCGTCGCGGTACAGAAACATGATCACATCAGCGTCCTGCTCGATCTGACCGGATTCCTTCAGGTCCGACATCATGGGCCGCTTGTTCGCGCGCTGCTCGACTGTCCGGCTGAGCTGCGCGAGGGCGATCACGGGGCATTTCAGTTCGCGAGCCAGCAGCTTCAGGCCCTTCGAGGCCTCGCCCACGATCACGCGGGCGTCGGTGCCGGGCTTGGCCGCGGCGCCGGCGGCGATCAACTGCAGGTAGTCGACGCCGATGATCAGTTTCTTGCCTGAATTCTGTGCCTTGAAGAGGCGGGCGCGTGTGCGGATCTCCGCCAGCGATAGGCCTGGAGACTCGTCAATGAAGAGGGCTTGGTTGCCCAGTTTTTGGGCTGCCTCGTAGATCGAGTCAAGACGCTCGCCCAGTTGCTCGGCGCTCGTGAAGACGGAACCAGGTATGCGGCCTGCACGCGAGATCATGCGCTTGGCCATCGAGGTGCCGCGCATTTCCATCGAGAAGAGGAGGGCGGCGCGGCCCGCATCCGCTGCGCCCAGCATGAAGTTGACCTCGATCGCGGTCTTGCCCATCGAGGGGCGCGCGGCCAGGACGATCAGATCTTCGTCAACGAACCCACTGCCCAGCAGATTGTCCAGGCGCGGGAAGCTGGTGGTCACAGCGGATTCCACTTCGTGCCCGTCGAGTCGACGCTCGATCTGCTCGAGAAGGACAGAGATGTAGCCAGCCACGTGTTCAGGGCCGGACCGCGAGGACTTTGACGACGTGCGCGCGTTCCCCGCTGCGTCTTCCAGCATGGTCGTGAGCGCCTCGACAGAAGTCTGTCCGAGTGCGGCCTTCTCTACCACCAGCTTGGCCGATGCGAGAACCGTGCGCGTCACGCTCAGCTCCTTGATGCGCGTCGCGGCGGCCTGAATGGCTTCGACGCTCGCAGTCAGGTAGGTCGGATTGGTCGCGAGATTTATCAGGTAGTCCTCGCCGCCGGTGAACAGGTTGTGCGTGCGCGAGGCGTCCACCAAGGCGGCAAGGTCGCGAGCGTGGCCGGCCTGGCCGAGGGTCTGCCAAAGGCGAAACAGGTTGACGTGGATTTCCTCACCGAAGTCCTGCGCGTTCAGGATGGCCGAGATCTGCCCAGAGAGGTCGTCGCGCCCGTCCTGCATGACGGAGCACAGCACGGTGCGTTCGCTGATCTGCGATACGAGCGGGTCATTCGCGGCCGCCGGAGCCACTGCGGCCTCATTGGCTGCCTCATTGGAGGTCTGTTGGTGTTGCGCGCGTGGGAAGCCAAAAGGTGCGTTTATTGCTGACATCGAAAGTTTTCTTCCTCAACTTTTTGAAACCGAAACCTAAAGATTCTGTTTTTCGAAAAACTGACCTTACGGATCGCGTTTCGTGTTGATATTCTGGAGAAAACTTGCAGCAACCGTCAATGTAAAAACAAAAAGATTCTCGGATTGCACCGGAACGGACTAACATCGCGGACGAAAAAATATGATCAACTCGCTCACACACTCAGCGCTCGATATCCGATGGATGACAGAGGCCACGTGGTTCCACTCGGACGATGCTTCGGTGGTCCGGGCTGGAGTGCTCCTTCTCGAGGCAGCGTTTCGATCGACACAGCCGGCGACGCTCCCGGGTGACCCGCTGATCCTCTCGCGTTTGAGCGGGTTGAGCGCAAATGTTTGGACTGAGAAGGGGCGTTCCGTGCTCCAGGGCTTCGACGAGGTGGAGGGCGGCGCTTGGCGCCACCGCGCGATGGCCGAGTTGTTCGATGCCGTGAACGACCGGTTCGGCGGCCAGATCCAGGAGCTCGTTGGATCATCGGTTCTGGCGAGCCTGGCTGTGGAAGAGTTCCCCCTCGTCGGAGAGATCAAACCGGCGGGTCGAAGCAAGGGGAAGCGCGCACTTGCCAAGGACTTCCAGTTCAACGACGCGCTCCTCAAGAAGGCGGAGGCTGCGGGCTATATCACCGACGAACACAAGGCTTGGCTGCTGGAGAAGTTCAAGGACTTCGCCACTTCGAGCACGCGCCTCTATTCGAACTGGGACGCGACGGCGAGAAACTTCTTCTCGAGCTCGATCACTCAGCGTGACTTCTTGACCTGCTTCGGATACTGGCCGCGGGACAGTCGCGCGCGCCTCACGCCTGCCCAGGGCGAGCGGGCACCGGTGCGCTCCGGTCCGCAGTCGTTCGAATCTGCAGCGCTGAACGGAAGCAAGTCCTCCGTGGACCGCGTGCTCGCGAAGAGGTTCGGTACTCAGAACGAGGTGCAGGACGCGGAGGCAAAGCCGGTCACACGGCCGGCGCCAGGCGGCTTTCCTCCTCGCGGGTTCGGATTCAGCCGCGGCGCCGGCGCGCCGGGAGCTGCAGCATGAGCGGACCACAAGCCGAGATGACCGCCCAGGAGGAGATTGCCAGCGTCCTCGAAACGGCCGTTCAGGCTTGCGCCGCGTGCCGTCACGAGCTCAACGACCTGGAGGTCACTGCGTGGCTTGCCGCTATCGAGGCGTTTGGACCGACCGCGACCACGAAGTTCTTGCTGAACTGGGTCTCGACCAACAGCCGCAAGGCGCCGACTGTCGCGGATCTGCGCAAGGCGCTCGACCCCACGTTCGTCGAGGAGGAGACGGCCCTGGAGCGCCTCTATCTCCTGGTGTCCCGCGTTGGACCGTACGACGCCCCGAATCTGGATGCGACGGGCCCGATGCTCTGCCGCGCGATCGAGAACATGGGTGGATGGGCTCGCGTGAACGAGATCATGCCGGACCGTGGAGATCGTTTCGCCTGGAGCGCGTTCGCCGACAGGTTTGCGACCGCTTTCGGGACGGCCCGCACCCAGGAGTTCCAAGACTCGCTGTTGCCCCCCGACCGCCGCACCGCGCTGCCGTCGCCCAAGGGGATCCACCAGATCAGCGTGAGGTCCGCGCATACCGATGGCGACCTTCTCCTCACGGATGGCACTGCGCCACGAGGCTGAGTGATGGACGTTAGGACCCTGAACCCTATGGGCTCGGACGCGCTCGCGCTGGCCGACGTGATCGCCCCGCAGATGACCGCGACGCTCACAAGGATCGCCGAACGGGTCGGAATCGCCGTCGCCGGAATGTCGGTTGCCGTCCTCGTCGCTGTCGTTTGGGCGGTGCAACTCGACTACGAGGTGGCCGCCGTCACGCCAGGCGGGGCCATGGTTCCGCTGATCCAGCTCGACAAGAAGAACGAACTGGCGCAGCGGGCACTTCTCGCGGCAAATGCGCCGGCCGCCCAGGCTAGTCCCGAGGCGGCCGGCGCAGCCAGAACAGGGACGTCAAGCCCGAGCCCCGGTAACGCTTCCCCAAACGCAACGACCCCCAAACGATCGACCCACGAATGAGTACAGCAACATTGAAGAAGGCCGTGGCCACAAAGGCAGCGGCAGTGACCGGAGCGTCTGCCAGCTCGGGCGGAAGCGCTGCGGCGCAAGTCGCCAAGCTCACGCGCCTGGTGGTCTGGCTCGGCATCTCGGTGGTCGCGCTTGCGATCGCCATAGTTATCGCCATCGTTTTCATCACACGCACCCATCGCGAGGTCATTGCCGCGACGAACGATGGGCGCGTCGTCCCGGTGATCCCACTCGACAAGCCCTACGTGAGCGATGCGCGGGTGCTCGGCTATGTCGACGAGTGCGCCCGTATGGTCTTCAGCCATGACTTCCTGCACTGGCGCACCACGCTACAAGGCTCGAAGACCTGCTTCACCGAGAAGGGCGGGGATGCCGTGGAAGAGGCGCTGGCGCCGTGGGTGAAGGACATCGTGGACCGTGAACTGACGATGTCCGTGAGTCTGGCTGACACGCCTGTGATTGCCAAGCGAGGCGAGTTCAACGGCGCATTCGCATGGCGCGTCCAGGCTCCGATCTCGCTCTTTCGTCGAGGGACGAAGGTCGCCGACGTGCCGCGGCCATTCCTGCTGCATGTGGTGGTGCGTCGAGTCGGACTGGATCAGAACCCGCGAGGCATAGCTATCGACAGCCTGCAGCTCGTCCCGGACGCATCCAGAAGCTAGCAGGGTCGATCGGCAATGGGCCGAACCGCCGAACCCAACAACCAACCCAATTTTTCAAGCAAGAGCAAGAGGCGAGAAGCATCATGAGCGCGAACGAACACCAAATGAACCTCGACCCGGAGTCGATCGGAATGGCCGTTGCCACCGTCGAAATGGACGCCCTGGAGGCGAAGTATCCCGACTGGATGGCGACCTACAACGAAGTGCTTCCCGACTCTCTGGCCACCCGTGCCGAGCTTTCGGAGCTGTGGGCGACGGCTCCGACCCCATTCGCCCAAGGCCTCATCTACGGCAAGTTCGCCATGCGTCTGGAGATCGCCGCGCACACGGGCATCCCATTCGTCTAATTCGCGCCACGCCGTTCTGATGCTGCGAATGATTCGAGTATTAGTTTGCAGCACAATACTGATATGAACGAAAAAAGCGATCTCGCCGCGCGGTCGAACACGCGAGCGGCCCTCTGTCTTCGGATCAGACCGGCTGCGGTCGCCATGGCGCTGCTCGGTTTCGTTGCGGTCGGCGCGGTGCATGCGCAAGGCGTAGCCCGTGTCTCGAATCCGGCGGCTCCAGCCGGCCCAGCGATGTCGCAGCAGGCCCAAAGCCCCGCGCCCGCTGGCGCATTGCCTCAGAACGGCCCGTCTCCGCTGGGAGCGCCTGGTGCAGCCGCGTTGCCGTCCCCGGCCACGCCGCCCACGCAGGCCAGCGCCGCCGCCATGCCGACACCGTACGTTGCGACTTCGCAGGCGGTGCTCGACAAGGTGGCCCCGCTCACGCCCAACGAGATCGTGAATCTGCGCAAGCAGATCGATCAGCGCAAGGACGCCTTCACGGAGAACATCACCGGCCGTCCGCCAGCGCGCCCCACCAGTACGCAGACCACGATTGACCTCTCGCCAGGTGGCACCCCGCCGATGCTGCGCGTGTCAATGCGCCAAGGCGCGACGATCATGTTCGTGGACGCGGCTGGCCGTCCCTGGCCAGTCGAAGCGGCAGACAACTTCAACGATGCCGGCTATGCGGTCTCACAGATGGCGGAGCATGTCTTCTCGGTGGGCATGAAGCAGCCGCAGATCGGCAACATCGCTTTCAAGCTCAAGGACATTGCGCGTCCAGTCACCGTGACCGTCATGCCGGCGCAGGATTCCACGGATTACAACCTTGACCTGGTGGTGCCCAAATTCGTGGGGGGCGTGCCGCCAACGGCCATGGCAAGCGCCGCACCGGCGCCGTCGCACATGTCCGATGAGCTCATGGCCTATCTGTACCGCACGCCGCCGCGCGAGGCGCGTCGCCTCACCATCGGTGGCAGTGGTACTGACGAGATCATGGCGTGGCAGATCTCGCCCACGAGCATGGCCGTTCGCACGTCCGCCCAGATTCTTTCGCCCGCATGGATGCGCCGCCAAGGCTCGTCTGACGGCGTCTTCGTCTATCAGCTGCCGATCACCCCGGTGGTCGTGATCTCGCAAGGCGGCGAACTGCGCAATGTGGCGCTCGGCGGCATCAGCGTCGAGCCGGCCGGTTCGAACGCGACCTCAGTTTCAGGAGCCATGTTGTCGAGCGCGCGGCTTCAAGGATCCATCAAGTGACGGCAGAAGCGCAGATGAACAACGAGCAGCAGCAACACGACCCCAATGGGCCCGAATTCGACGGAACGGACAGCCAAGAGATTGCGGCCGAGCCCGCTGAGGGCGGCAAGGGTGCCCGCCTGGATCCGGGCGCCAAGCGAGTGATCAAGTGGGTCGCGGTCGCCTTCGGCGTTGCGTTCGTGGCCGTCGTAGGCCTCGTTTTCATGGCGACTGGCAAGAAGGACCAGAGCGCCAACGTCGCTCTGCCGGCGCGCACCACCGGAACGCAAGCGGATGTCGTGCAAACCGACTACGAGAAGGGCCGCGTGGCGGAGCTTCAGCGCCAGAAGGCAGAGGAGAGCAAGAGCAAGGGTGGCGTGTACGTGCCGCCACCGGCCGGCGCACCCATGTCGCAGGACAAGCTTGCGAGCATCGATCCCAATCTCGGCCCTGGCGCGGGCTCTTACCAGACATATGTGACCGCGCCTCAGGTTGGCCATCCCGGCTCTTATCAGGATCCAGCGCGTCAGCAGGCCATCCAGGAGGGTCTGAATCGCCAGCTCACCCAACTCTTGGCTGACGCGCCTACCGGCGCAGCCATTACCCGCGTCCAGGCGTACCAGGACCCGAACAAGCCGCCTGCAGCCCAGGGCCAGCAAGGCGGCGCCGCAGGCGGGGTGGCCGCCACGAATATTGCCTCCGAGGACCTGGATCTTCCAGGCCCGCTGACCATCCAGGTCGCGCGCACTACGTCGCCGATCGATACCGCGAAATCCCCCTACGTGTCCGCTGAGATTGTGGGCGGCAAGTTCGCAGGTGCGTTTCTGAAGGGGACGGCTGTACTGAATCAGGGCGAGGGTCTCCAGGTCACCTTCACGGACATCCGCTTCAACGGAAAGGTCGCGAAGATCAATGCCGTTGCGCTGGACGAACAAACCTCGGCCGACGCGCTGGCCGGCAATATCGACCGCCACATCCTCTCGAAGTACGTGCTGCCGATCACGTTTGCCACGGTGAGCGGCGCGGCCGGTGCGATTGCTCAACGCAGTTCGCAGGTCGTAACCAACGGGCTGACCTCGTCAGTGGTGGTGCCTGAAGCCACGAATCGTCAAGCCGCCGCGGCGGGCCTGTCCTCGGCCACCCAGATCGGTCAACAGGTAGTGCAGAGCCTTGCGCAGCAGCCGAACACGGTGACACTGGCTGCGAACACCACCATCGGGATCCTCTTCAACACGGTGCAGACGCCGACCTCCTCCGCAGGTGGCGCCCAGCAGCAGACGCAGCAGCAGCAGCAGCGCACCCCGCAGCAGGTGGTCTACGCGCAGCCTCAGCAAGTGCCCTCGGTGAACTTGAGTACTGGCATGAACTACGGCACGTTCGCCCCGACCGTGACCCCCATGAATCAAGTGCAGGTGCGCTACTGATGAGCAATCACGAACACGAGCGCGACGAACGCGTGGGCGAGCCTTCCCTCGAAGACGCGTTGTGGGGCGCCGAGGGTGGCGGCGAATCGTTGGTCCACGACGCCGACGAGCCGGGCTTCGACAACCGTGAAGCGCGAGATACCTTGAGCGAGTCGCTCGATGACCCGATCGATGTGGACCCGAAGGAGGGGCTCGAGGGCGAGTCGGCTCCGACGAAGAAGTCGAGCATGCCCTTCTACGGTGCCGTCGGTGCGTTCGCGGTCGTTGCTTTGGGCTTGCTCGGCTACAAGTTGGGTTTGATCGGTGGCCCGGCGCGCAAGCCCATCGAGCCGACGGTTGCGTCGGCCATGGCCGAAACCCCGCAGAAGACGGACTCGCTGATGGGCGCGGCTGGAGCCAGCACTGGCGCGAGCCCCGATCTGCTCAGAGGTGATGCAAAGCCGCGTTCGGACTTCGACGCCGAGGCAGACCTTCTGTCGGGAAAGGGTCCCGCCTCAGCGTCGGCACCAACAGCCTCCGTGGGTCCCGTCGTGGCAGTGTCAGAGCCCGCGAAAGCGTCACCGCTGGTGGAGCCGGTCGTCCAGGTTGCCGCTGCGCCAGCGCCAGCGCTTGCTCCGGTGCCAGCTGCTCCTGCCGTCGTGGAAAAGCAGGCGCCCGGCGCGTCGCGAGTCGAAGATGCCAAGGCCAAGGCCGAGGCCGTCGCCGCTGCGGCTGCGGCTGCGGCTGCGGCTCCGGCGCGGCCTCCACGCACCGAACCGAGCGAAGCCGCCGCGGTAGCGGCCAAAGCAGCGCCCAGCAAGGCCGCCAGGCCCACGCAAACCGCGGCCGCGCGCAAGGCAGTTCCAGCAACGAAGGTCGCAGCTCCGCGCAGTGTGGCGGCAAGACCAGTTCGCATTGCCGAGGTTCGGAAGCCTTCAAAGGGCAAGCGCGTCAGCCAGGTGGACAAGGACCCGACGCCCGAGTCGACGGAAGTGCTGGCCGGCTGGAAGCTGCGAGGAACCTGGCCGACCCATGGCCCGAGCCAGCTCGCCTGGATCGCGGACGAGAACGGCCGTCTCGCGACAGTATCCGTGGGCACGCGCGTTTCTGGCGCGCGGGTCGTGTCGATCGGCAAACGCGGTGAACTGGTGCAAACCACCGCCGGCCAGATACTTCCCTGAGCCGCTGAGCCATGCCAGACTTCGCCGCATTCCTGAATGAGTTCGCCGCGCTCGGCAAAGCGTTCGTTCCGCTCGTCTATTGGGGCGCGCTTCTTGTCGGGGTCTTTTTCACCGGTTCCGCTCTGCTCAAGATCGCCAAGATGGGGCACGACTCGCCTGGTGGCAAGCCCCCAACCTGGGCCGGCATTGGTGGCAACCTGCTCGTGACCGTCGGCTGCACGATGCTGTCGGCGTGGGTGGATTCGTTCACCAAAGACTTCGGCGGTCTTGGCGAGGGCGTGGCCTCGCAGATGGCATACATGCGAGACGGGAGCTCGGGCTCGTTGAAGCCCTTGTGGGACGCAATCTACGCCTGGCTCTTCCTGCTCGGCGTTTGCGCGATCTTTCGCGCTTTTCTCCTCTTCAACCGCGCCGCCCAGGGCGATGCCCAAGAAGGCGACGGCTTCTGGCGCGGGTTCTGGCACATATTGGGCGGCGCGATTCTTCTGAACATCGCCACCCATTGAGCGCCCGCCTTCAGTTGTTTGCTTTCCCTCCAACCCGTTCGTTACCACTACTCATCACCAGTCCCGAGGAGCTATCTTGAAAAAGCTGATTTCAAACCTGAACGTCCGCATCGCCATGGGCCTTGCCAACACCAATACCATCGGCCGCAATGCGGTTGTCGCGCTCGCAGCGTCGGTGCTCGCGAGCCATGCCTTCGCTCTCGACGCCAACACATCGGTGAATGGCCTGATCAACCTGTTCAAGCTCGGCATTCAACTGTTCCAGTGGGCGATGGTCTTGTCCGGCATGGCCTCGATCTGCTACGGATTGCTGAAGTGGAAGAAGAAGGGCCAGGACAACGGCGGCGACCAGGTCGAGGCCCGCCAGATCTGGATGCCCATCGCCGCAGGCGCCGCGATGATCTGCATCTGGGCGATCGTCGAGTTCGCGGTGACCGCGGCCGGCGGCAATACCTCCGACATTGGACGCACGAACTCGTTCTAGTCTGGACCTGGCTTTAAGTATTCGCATAAAACTACTAGTACAAAGATAAACTGTAGTAGCGCGAAGCGAGCGGGTTTTCCGCACTCTTCGGAGTGCATCCATGCTGGTCGACGTCGGGGAGGGCATCCGCTCTCCTGGCGGTCGGCCATTTTTGTGCCCGAAGTGGCAACCTAGAACATGTTCAAGCTGATCCCTGGAATCAAACGCAGCGTCTTTCGAGACAACGACCCGCGCGCTACGCAAGCCGACGCGGTCTTTGTCGCGCGCCGTCCCCAGGTGCTTGAGAAGTCCCGGTATACGTGCCAGGGATGCCTGTACCGTTCGATGCAGACCCTGAAGAAGCCGACGAAGCTGCAGGTGCATCACCAGGACGATGACCACCACAACAATGACGACAGCAACCTTGCGCCCATCTGTGGCCTCTGCCACGGCTATCCGCACCTCGGTTGCAAGACTACCTCGACCGGCGGCGGTGGAGGCCTCGCGTCCGAAGCGCAGCTCGCTGCGATCCCCGAGTTGTCGGCGGCCGACCTGAACAACCTGCTGCGTGCGATCGGCGCAGCGATGTCCGACCCGAACGAGGCAGCGGCTGCCAAGCAGATCTACGAGATGCTCTGTGAGCGTGTTCGGCCCGTGCGCGCAGCGTTCGGCACGTCGCAGGCGCTGGACTTCGCTGGCGCGATGTCGAAGCTGAACTCGATCGACTATGCGAACCGCGGCGACGCGGTGTTCGACCTTCGCCTCGTGTGGAAGGCCGACGTCCTAAAAAAGGCCGGCGCCGACATGCTCGAGGACCACCCATCAATGAAGCCGAGCTCCTGGGCCGCTTCCTACGGCGACCTGGTGGACGAAGCGCTGGCTGCCCAGGTCTGAGGCGCATTGGTAAGCTCGAAATGGCAATCATCACTTCCCGCCCGGGTTCGTACCGGACCTCCACCCCCACGGAGGAGGAGCTGCCGACGGCCGTGGGCACCGCGCCGGACTTCGGCGTCGCTCACTTCGACCTTCAGGACGTGACCTCGGGCGGCGTGTGCTACTCGACCAAGGGCGGCTTCCGGCGCTTCCAGTCTGGTGGCGACCTCATGAATCTGATCTGGGTGACGAACCTGGACATGGTGCCGAAGCAACTGCCGAGCCTGCGCTCGAACAAGTTCCTTCAGACCAAGCTCACGACGCTCGCCGAGGATCTCGGAGTCGAGCTCACCGGCTTCAAGCAGGTGAACGGCGTCGACAAGGGCGGGATGGTGGACGTCGCCCGCGTGCTGAACCACACCCGCGACCTGGTCGTCGCGGCCTATCCGTGGAAGGCTCCTGATCGCGAGTGGAACAAGCCGCGTCTGAGCGAGTGCATTTCCGAGCTGCTGCCCTCGGTGGAGCGCCCGGTGCCCCAAATCGAGGTCGCGCTGCGCGGGGCCTACCAGTCTTGGAGCAGCCCGCAGATGCAGCAAAAGATGATGTACGACCGTGGATCTCGGATGGTCTACTTCCGCCGCAATCGTCTCCAGCACGCATTGGACATCCTGCGCACGCCGCTTCCGGCGAACGGCTGGTCTATCGCGTCGACCTCGCTCGACAGCCTGTTGGACCCTGGGCAGCCGACCTTGGCCGAAGTCGCCATCGAATGGCGCCACGCGGACGCCGACCTGGTGTCGCTCATTGCGTTCGGCGCAGACGCGTCCAACACCTTGATCCGCCGGTGGGTCTCGCAGATCGAGCTGACGTGGCTATTGCAGTACGCCCGCATCACTGTCCTGTCCGCCTACGCGGCGAACGCGGCCGCGCAGCTTCCGCCCCAGCTTCAGTTGCCGAATGTTATCGCCGGCGACCCGGTCTACCAGCTTTCCATTCCACACGGGCTTGTCGCGGAGGCGCACTGGGCCGGTTTGGCCCGGCCCGTCTACAACCGGGCGAAGCGACTTTCCGAGATCACTGCGACATCCGTCTGGTACCGCGCCATGGATCGCGCAATCTCGTTCCAGATGGCCCTTGCGGCCAAGGAGCTGGGTGGCAACGTCACCGGCTATGGCTCGGGTGGCGTGCAAGTGCGCCTCGAAAATCTTTCTGTACAGCAACTACTCGAAGTGTCCGATGCAGTCGGAGCCAGTCACCCGTGCCTGGCTTCGGAGATCGTGGGGCGGGAGAGGGGGGACACATGAACCACAAGATGACCAACCGCGAGTCGCGACTCGCAGACACCTTTGCCAAATCGCCCGCCGCGGCTGGCCCTGACTTCATCAACTGGCTGACGATGTGGTCTCAGAGTGGCGTGCGCGAGGAGGGCGGTCCGAGGAAGCCCTTCGCGTTCGTTCCGTTCAAGGAGCGCCAGAAGCGCGACATCCTGGACGAGGACAACACGCACCCCATGCGCAGGATGCTGTCACATCATCCAGGTGCTCCCATGGCGTTCGCCGAGATCTGCCGGCAGCCGTCGGCGTTCCTGCGCTTGCGCGCGCTAATCGAGTACCTGAAGGCGCAGTCCGATCGACCCTCGGTGACGAACGCGAGCGACGAAGGATCTGTGACGGCCTACGTGAGCCCTCTGCACATCAACGAGGTGATGCGTGGATTCGACATCGAGGATTCCGACGAGGCTGAACAGGAGATCACGCGCCTGCGCGCGATCGCGCGGGAGCGGGTGATGCAGGACCTGCTCGGGATTGCGGGATCGGCCTCCGAAGAGGCGTTCAGCGCGGCGGCGGGCACCTGGCTGCGAAAGGAGTACACGCGGCGGCAGGCGGCTGAGAAGCAGCTGCGCGGAGGCGCATCCTCCACGGCGTCCTCCAGCACCGCCGGATCGAGCCGGGAGCGGGCTAACGACCAGGCGATCGCGCTCCCCACGGAGCGGCCGGGCCACCTCGCATTCCGCGGGGCCCCGACCAGCCCGGACGAACAGCAACCCAGCGACGCAGCGGCGACGAGCGCGAGCCAGTCTGCTGCTGAGCGACCGTTCGGGTTCGGCTTCCGCCGGCCCGCTGGCTGACGGGCCTGACCCGAGCAGTGCCAACTTTCCACGCGCATCAAGCGCACCAAACGTCAGGACACCATGTCGCTCATCAACGCAATCGAGTCGTTCATCTACTGGGCGGGTTCCCAGCTCACCATCGGCGATACCGACCTGGCTTGCGACTGGCGCGCGCCGATCCAAACCGAAGCGGATGCGCCGGCCGAGATCATGGCCCTCAAGAGCGGCAGCGTGGTCTCGTTCATTGAGATCAAAGGCATCCGCCGGTACGTCGGCGCGAAGGAGTTCGAGACGCTGGCTGAGAATCTGGCCACTATCCTCTCGAACCGGATGAAGGCCGGCAACGGCCGCAACCACAGCATGACGTTCTGCTTCCGCAGCGATCCCGCCGGGTCAGTCCGCCTGGCGCGAGAGCTGATGGCTCCCATGTCCACGACCGCCAAGCGCCTCGGCATGACGGAGACGGCCTTCTTCGATGCGCGGGTGGACGAGCTGGCGCGGGCCTGCACCGACGAAGCGGTGTACCTGGCCGTGTTCACGCACCGCGCGGGCATGAACGCGAACGAGCAGTCCAACCTGGTCGAGCGCCAGAAAAAGTCGGCTGCCGAGCTCCGCAACCGCAAGGTCACCGTTGCGTACAACGACACGTTCTCCCAGTCGCTCGCGCAGCCGTCCAATCTCCTCGTGACCCGCCACAAGTCGATGGTCGAGAACCTGGTGAAGGATCTCTCGGTGGAGATCAACACCGGCGGCACCTACCTGCTCGCCAGCACGATGACCGTGCGCGAGGCCGCGAACATGGTGCGCCGCGTGTTCGATCACACGGACTTTCCGTCGACCTGGGCGCCGCGGTTCCTTGGCGACAAAGGCGCCATGGGGGCTAGCCCGATCAAGCGCGCGGACGAAGCCACTGTAATGCCCGTCGCACTGTCGCGCCAGATGATCCCCGCAAGTTTCAAGGAAGAGTTCAAGGCGTTCGAGTTCGCGCGCCAGGGCTCGAACCTGACGGCCAGTGTCGTAGTGGAGGTGCTGCCCGAGGAGGGCTCTCAGCCCTTCAACAAGCTCATGGAAAAGCTAGGACGCACGATCCCGCTCGCCTATGCACAGGACGTGCTGCCGTCGGGCCTCGAGTTTCGCAAGTCCGACCAGTTCTTCGGCAGCTTCATGGCCGCCATGGGCGACTTCAACAAGGGCATCAAGCGTGGGTGGGATCAGCTGAAGAGCCTCGAAAAGGAAGGCGGCTACGTCGCGGCGACGCGCATGACGATGACCACCTGGGCGAAGACGGAGGAGCAACTGCAGTTCCAGGTCGAATACCTTCGCAGCTCCATCGAGGCTTGGGGCTCGACCGTGTGTTCCAACGAGACGGGCGAGCCTGCGCTCGCGGCCATCTCCACGGCGGCCGGCTTCTCGCGCGCCAGCTCTGCCCCCTACCTGCCGGCGCCGATCGGCGAGATCACCCGCATGTCGCCGGTCGTGCGCGCGGCGTCGATCTGGAAGACTGGCCAGATGATCGCCTCGACCCTCGAGGGCCGGCCGTACCCGATCGCACTGGGCTCCGGCCTGCAGACCTCCTGGGCGACGGTGGGCTTCGCGCCGACCGGCTCGGGCAAGTCGTTCTTCATGAACCTGCTCAATTCGGGGCTGCTCATGGCGCCAGGCGCGCAGGACGTGCCGTATGTGACGGTGGTCGACGTGGGGCCGAGCTCGAAGCTGATCATGGATCTCTACCGCGCCATGCTGCCGGCGAGCAAGCGCGACCAGGTGGTGTCCATCCGGATCAAGAACTCTCCCGAGTACACGGTTAACCCGTTCGACACGTTCCTCGGGCTCGACCAGTGCACCGAGCAGGACCGGGACTTCATCGTCGCGGTCCTGGGCACCATCTCCCCCGGGCTCGGTGCAGAGGCCGACAAGTTCTTCCAGAAGCTGATCGCCGCGGCCTACGAGCGCTTCTCGCGCGCGTCGGCAGACGCGAAGCCCTGGCAGAACGCGATGGATCCCGAGGTCGGCGCTCTCTATCAGCAGCTGGGCAACGAGATCATCGACGGTCGCACCCGCGTTTGGGACGTGGTCGATGCCTTGTTCAAGGCTGGCCACACCGTCATGGCCGAGCGCGCGCAGCGCTACGCCATGCCTATCCTGAAGGACCTTTCCAAGGTCGTGTCGCAGCCGGAAATCATGCTGATGTACGGCGAGGCCCTCGCTGCCAATGGCGTTGAGACCATGATCAAGGTGTTCCAGCGCAATCTGAGCGCGGCCTCGACCGGCACCTACACCCTGTTGAGCAGCTATACCCAGGCGAACCTGGGCTCGGCGCGCGCCATATCGATCGACCTCGAGGAGGTTGTGGGCTCGACGACCTCGGAGGAGGGCCGCCGACGCTCCGCGCTGATGTTCCTCTTCGCCCGCCGCCTGGGCGCCAAGAACTTCTTCGCGCGCTGGGAGGAGATCGCTCCGCTCTGCCCCGATCTTTTCCGTCGGTACCAGAAAGATCGCGTCGAGAAGATGTGGGAGCAGATGAAGTTCCTGGAGTACGACGAGGTGCACTACGCATCCGGCGCCGAGTCGTTCCAGATGCTGCTGCAGCAGGACTTGCGCGTGGGCCGCAAGTTCAACATGGTCACGATGATGATGAGCCAGCTCATCTCCGACTTCCCGGAGGCGATCATGGCCAACTCGACTAACTTCTACGTCTTCGGCCTGGGCGACGGCAGCATGGCCGACCAGGTGAAGGCCGCGTTCAAGCTGAGCGATGCGGAGATGCAGGCGATCAGCACGCATTGTCGCCGGCCTGGCACGCTCTTCGCGCGCTTCGCAACCACCGAGGGCGTACTGGCCCAGGTACTGAAGACCACCGCCAGCCCGCTGGACAAGTGGGCTTTCACGACCAACGCCGCGGATGCCCCGGTGCGCGCCGCGCTCGCCCTCAGGCTCGGCGGTACCGACGACAGCTACTGGCAGGCGCTGCAGCTGCTGGCCAAGATGCTGCCGGCCGGCACGGCCAAGCCGATGATCGCCGCGCTGATGGCGGAGAAGGGCGAGTTCGACGTGAACGAGGAGTCGGTGTCGATGGACGTGGCCGCGCGGCTCATCGCGCGTGCGCAGAACGAGGGGCTGCTTTCGAGCGATGGAGTGGGTGATGCGGCGGACGTCGAGACTGAAGTGGCTGCTGCATAGCCGACGCAGCGCGGTGAGTCGCGCCTACTGGCGGGCCGCGGTCTTTCACCGGCAACCCAGCACGCCCACGATCTAGGGCACCCGGCAGCTCCGTCCCTTTGTGTGGATCACGGCGCGGAAGCTCCCGCAAGGGCCGCGCTTTCAGGCGGCGAGCACAGGTACCTTCATAGGGGTTTCATATCGGTGACGCCTAAGAACGGACCTACCGGAGTGGCGCAACCGGCACAGCCGGGTTGCCCGGCGGGGGTGGTTGCGGATTCCCTGTCCCGATATCGATTTGGTCTGGTCGGTGAACGAAGCCGGGCACCACCGTTCCATCCAAGGAATCTTGGATTGACGGCCGAGGTGGTGGATCACCGGTCCCGTGATCGATCGGGCCTGGTATGCGAGGAGCGGGAATGGGATTGGTCAGCCCTGTCGGACCCGCAGGGACTACGAGTGGGGCCAGTGGCCTGAGTGCCCTGGGAGGATTCGGTATGTTCTGAGCCGCGGTGGATGTGACCACCGAGACGACGATGGCGATGGCAGATGAAACTAGCAGTTTGGACATCGATTCCTCCAGGTCTTTCAGGCGGGGGCCTTTCTTCGGCAGATCTGCTGCCCGTCAACGGGCTGCGGCGTTACTTTGTCCTTTTGGGGTAGCGCGCCCCTCTTGTCGATAGATGACGACCGATACGAATGAGTCTTCGGTGGCGCCGCGTCAACACGCACCCATGTGATGAAATTTTCGCGAAAATACGCCTTGGTGCCGCTCTCGGTGATGGCCTTCATGGTCCATGGCAGGGGTGCCAACGTTTCGCCTGGTTGAGCAATTCTTGAAGCGGATTCGCCAGGCAGTATTTGCTCTCGGGTGGTGTCGGTCACGAACTGGCTAAGCTGCGAGATATACAAGCTGACGCTACAGCTTGCGTAGCAGTCGCTGACGGCAGCGCCGTGGAAGGTGCGCACCACGCGCTCGGCAAGCAGGTTGTACTTCGCGTCGAGCAACAATCCCGACTCGTTGATTTTGTTGACGACCGCCTTAAGCGCAGTTTCTGCTTGAGACTGCAGTAGCGGAGGCTCCTCCAAGCGATGGCAGGCAGCCTCAGCGATGCGATACAACGGGACTGTCACCGCGGCGAAGCTCGCGTTGATAGCCATCGCGGTCTCCAGACGCTTCGTCAAATAGAACTGGTTCTCAGCCGCTCTAGCCTTGTAGCTCTCCACGATCCAGTTGGCCCCAAGCCCAGCAAGAACGAGCAGGAGACCAATTAGGCAGCGGTCTAGCCAGATTCGACGAACCAGGAGTTCGTGTTCGAGTCGAAGCTTTCCGGCTTCGGGTATTGACGGCGGCTCGTGTGTAGCGAGAAAGGAAGGCGTCGACTCTGTCTCGTCTGGGGCGGGTGATGCCGAGGCGTGACGGCCACTGGTTAGGAGCTTCACGCCAAGCCAAGCCGCAAAAAAGGACCCGGCGACTAGTAGGCGAACGACCAGTGCGCGCGGCAATAGCGGACGTTTCCCCTGCTCAGGGACCGGATTGTTCGTTGACATTTGGCCTCCAGCAGCTCGTTAGCGAGGAGTGCAACTTCGCCATGATGCAGCAGCCTCGCCACCACGCCAAGCATTTTTGATCCCCTGAACTGGGGAGAGAAACACGGCGGCACGGGTCGAGGTCGCAGTCATTGATGCAGCGAACGCTCCACAGGTAAGCGTTGCGCATGTCGCCCACTCCGAAATAGGCGCGGGCCGCGGCGCCGGCGGCAGGGGTGTACCCGGCGAGCCAGGCCCGGGCATAGAGGCCCGTCGCGCGGTACGTGTCGCGCTGCACGTAGCGTCCGAACTCCAAGATCTGGCCCGCAGTGACGATGACCGCGCGTTGGGCGGGATCGGCCCCGCCGGTAGCGTCGGCGAGTGCCAGCAACGACTCGGCCCATTTCGCGACCTTCTCGGGACCGAACCCATGTGGGTTGGTCTCTGCGATCGCCGGAGGATTGGGGATGGCGTTGCTTGCGAAGACCTTCGTAAGCGCCCCAGGCTGCGCCTGGTCCAAGGCAGCTTCCAAGAGAGACCAGCGTGCGTTCTCAAAGCGCAGTACCGTGGGCGCTGAAAGACAGGCGCCACGGAGGCATCCGTCGTTGGCATCCAGCGCGGCGCGCGTCTCGTTCGTGAGAACGTCCATGGCTGACCACGGATCCGCGCTGGCCTTGGCAGCTGCGATCGCCTTGTCGATGGCGGCCGCTGTGATGGCGTTCCTCGCCTCTTGGCTGTCGCAGCCGGACAGCAGAGCAGCGGTGGCCAGGGCGAGGATGATCGACGGATAGCGGTGCGTTTGCTGAAGTATGCGGAGCTGAGGTGGGATTGCGCTAGGTCACAGCGGGCCTGAAGCGAGCCTGCGGCGGCCGCGTTTGGCTAGCGCGGAAGATCCGGGGCGGGGCGCTGGCGCCGAAGCATCTCGCTCAATCCGAACGTGTAGCGGTCGAGGACGCCGGCGCGCAGGAGCGTAAAGCCCCACTCAAAGGATTGCTGCACGGCGTCGGCCGCGCCGATCGAGCCATCGTTGTGCATGATCGCCAGCGCGCGCACAAGCACCGTGGCGGTCAGCTCCTCCTCCCGTGCAATCTTGAAGAGGTTCTGCAGCTCGGGTCCGATGGTGGTGTGAAACTCTTCGCAGAGGTATTCCTCAACGGTCCCGAGGTCGCCATGGCCTTCCATCGAACGCACCGGTACCAGGATCGGGTCGTCCTGGTCGATCCCGTCGATCCATCCCAGATCCACGCCGTCGACGTTGATGACCGAGAAGATGCAATCCACCTGAAGCAGCTGCTGCTCGATCGGCAGGGTGAAGTCGTTCGCGTAGGGCGAGTAATGAGCGCAAGCGACGCGCGTGGCGCTGCGAGTGTGAGGTGTTCCCAAGGTTTACTCCTTCCTTCCTCAGCGGGGGGCCTTGGGGGGCCTATCCCCGAGCATGTTGTTGAGGCCGATTCGCCGCCCCTGAACCGAGCCGGCAAGCTGAACAGCACGGGCGTTCGAGGCCTCGAACTGTTGGCGCGCGGCCGCGGCGAACTGCTCGGCGCCGTCCGCCTTCAGTTCCTCGACGCTGTCCCGCTGCAGCGTGCCATCGTCCCGATCCTTGGCCTGGCGACTACGGACCTCGGTGCTCTGGCCCTCGGCCTCGTTCAGTCGAGCCAAGGCTCCCATCGCCTCTCCATGCGCCTCCGCACACAGGTCGAGCAGTTCTTCACGTTGGGCGGCTGCGCGATCCCGGGCCACGCTGGTCATGGGCCGATCGGGATCTGAGTCCAGCGGCGCATTGCCCTCTTCTGGCAAGGGGGTGTCTGCCTGCCAGACCTCGACGGGAGGGTCGTCGCGGCGCTGCTGGATGTCTGCCGGGCGCGTGCCTGCGAAAGGTTCTTCGGAGGCGTCCTTAAGCTTGCCTCTGGTGGAGACGGCGGCCTGGCTGAAGTGCGCCCGCTCCACCTCGCGCTGCATCTGTTGGAGCAGCTCAAGGCCCACCGCGTCGAGGCGAACGCTTCGGCGGTCTCCGCTTCGACGAGCTGACTGCTGAACCATCACATGGTTGCGCTCGCGCAGCTGAACCAGCTCGATCATGTTGAGGCCGTTGCCGGGTAGGTGCTTCATGTCCGCATGAAGGCTTCCGTCCCGTCCAGCGCCAGCGAGGGGGTCAACGTACTCGTCAACACCGAGACCCGCGGCTGCGTCCTCGGCGCCCGTCGCGCCTGCGGTACCGGATGCGCCGGAGCCCCCGCCGGAGGCCGAGCTTCCGCCAGTTGAGGCGGCTCCCGCGGCGGAGCTTCCGCGTCCCAGCTTCAGTGCATCTTTGAGGGAAGGGCTTGAGGAGGGCTTGTGACTGTCCATCTGATCCGGCCAGGTCGGTTGATCGTTCGCAGCGAGTCGTATCGGGTGCGCCTCACATGCGTGTAGAAGTAGCGGGTAACGTTGACGGTTTATAGTTCGCGCCCATATCATAGTACGGTGTAAATAAATTCAACGAGGGTTTGAGCATGAACGGCAGCAGCAACTCGCATTCGAACGACATCGGAGCCATCCCGGCATTTCTGTCGAAGGGCGAGACCACCCGGACCGTGATCGGTGCGGAATCCAACTTTATGGGCGACATCAGCATCCGTGCGGGCCAGGACCTGCACATCGAAGGGTGCGTCGTGGGTAATGTTTTCCACGGTGGAAAGGTCGTCGTTGCCGATTCCGGCATCGTGATCGGGTCGATCTTCGCGGCGCATCTGGAAATCCACGGCGTCGTCGACGCGCCCGAAGGCGAGATCCTGGCTGCGAACCTGGTGGTGCACGGCACCTCGCGCGTCACTGCAAGCGAAGTGACCGTTACCGCTGGCTGCATGAACTACGAGCGCGGCGGCTACATGAGCGCCCAAATGGGCATGCTGTCGGAGTCGGAGGTGAATACGCGCATCGAGACGCTGCTTCAGGGAGAACTCAACCGCGCACTAGAGCGCCGAGTGGCCATCGAGCAAACCCGCAATTCGGCGCGCGATCTCCGTGCAGCACGTGCAGCCGCACCTGACACGGCTCCAGCCGCCGCAGCATCTGTCGTCGCGGAGGTCGCTGACCAAGCGGTCGTGTCGGAGTCGGCTGCAGCTCAGGCTCCCGCTGCCCACGCACCCGTTGCCGCGCCCGCGGCGCGCCCGGCGATCGCTCTCGTGCCGTCGATCGTCGAGACCGACGAATCTGCTGAAGCGCAGGAGCCGGCGCGCGCCTACGCCGGCTGAGCGTCTGCACCTTTGCCACCAAACTGTTAGCGAAGGCTGGGAGCAGTTGTCCACAGTCGCAGGGGACAAGTGCTCCCCAATTCGCGCCCAAGCCTTTGCCCATGCGGGATCGGCTGGGGTGCTCGCGCAATAGGCATCTTCCTGCGGCGGGAACGCTGCCTTAACACGACTTCAAGAGATTCGACGGCCGCCGATGCATTCAACGATCACGAACATGCCCAAGGGCACCTTCGAGCGCGAACTCGCGAAGTTGGTGTTCGGCGACGACGTCACGCGACAGCGCGGCCCGATGACAGATGCGGAGCAGAAGGACTGCTCGGACAAGCTCTTGCTTTGGCTCAACAACACCCCGGTGCTCCTTATTGCCAAGCATGCTCATTCCATCGATCGCCAATGGGTATCGAAGCTGCACGGCGCTCATCTTCGGGTGGTGGTTCAGTGGTTCGCCGAGAACGCGCCGGCCGTCGGACGCCTGATGCCGAAGGTGACTCGGTACACGGAAGCCATGGTGCGGGCTGTTGGCTACAACGCCCTATACCAGCCCGGGCCGCTCCTGCGGTTCCGCCTCGCGCTCGAGATGGACAACCAGAGCGGTGCGACCGCCACGAAGGGAAGCTGAGGAATGGACGCACCTGAGAACGGCAAGATCGCCGGTGAGCAACCTCGCGGGAAGTTGCGCCGTGCTGCCAAAGTGGCCAACACGGTCCTGGTGCCCCAGGGAGTCGGCCTGGCGCTGGGGCAGTTCGGCAAGTCCAAGCAGAACCTCGGGGAGGCACTGGAAGCGGCGCGCGAGACGCGTCGGCGCTTGCTTGCCGATTCGAAGCTCCCGATCAAGACGGTGATCCTCAAGGACGGGTCGGAGCACGAACTGCCTGCCGATCCGTCAGAGCGCTTCGAGTTCCTCTACCAGGTGATGGACTGGGACCCCCAACACCATATGAGCCAGATCCGTGCCGCGCGCCGCGCCAAGTTCGGCTCGATCGTCATGACGGCACTCTCGTTCGCCTTGGTCTGTTTCATGATTTTCGTCGTGCCGATGTGGATCGCGTTCATCCTGATCCCCACGAGCCTCACTGTCCTGGCCGTCGGTGCGGCCACCACCTTTCGATGGGCGCTGGTCGAGCTCCAGTACACGAAGCGCTCCTTGATCAACTTCAAGACGTTCCTCGTCCAGCCTGACTTCTTCCGATGGATTTTCTGCTGATCACCGTCGTGGCCGGGTCGCTCGGGATGGGTCAGCCGGCCCAGACCAGCCAGGTCAAGGTTTCCCTCCCCGCGCAGCTGCCAGCAAACTGCGTCCAAGCGGCGGCGGACCGATACAGCGTTCCGGCGATGCTGCTCCTGGCTATCGTGAAGTGGGAATCGCGGGGCAAGCAAGCGGTGAACTGCAATAACGCTGGGGGCGGCTGCGATTTGGGTATCGCGCAGATCAACACGAAGTGGTGGGCGCCGCATCTGATGAAGAACTACGGCATCGTGCCGGAGCGCCTCCTGAATGACAACTGCCAGGCCCTGATGGCTCAGTCGTACATCCTGCGCAAGGAATCTCGCGCCGCCCAGTGCAAGGGTGACCTGTGGTGCGCGGCTGCCCGCTACCACTCGCCCAACTCGGCCGAGCTTCAACAAAAGTACATCGCCAAGGTGTGGGACGCACACGTTGGCATCTTGCAGCGAGGGGCCTTCTGATGGCAAGAGGAAACAGCGCGAGCTCGAATGCCGCCAATGCGGAGAGCCAGGCCATTCAGATGGTCCTCGGCATGGCCCTGGTGGTCCTGATCCTGGGTGGGGCGCTCTGGTTCACGGGCTCCAACCGGATCGTCTACTACTGGTCTCCGATCTTCAAGGCATGCGGATGGCTCTACAACCTGGTCCCTGGCGGCGGGGAGGCGTGGGGCCGCGTGAGCTACCTCTACGACGCCTTCCGCGCGCGGCCGAAGGACGTGCCGCTGATCGAGTTCCTTCGGTTCGCCGACCTGGCGCTTTTCCCGCTGGTTGTGTTGACGGCGATCGCCATGGCCAGCGCGGTCGCCTGGACCTTCACGCGCAGTGCGAACAAGCTTGCGCGCAGGCCGACCCCGGAAACGCTGACCCAGATCCTGTCGCGTCGCTTCTCGGGCGTCGTGCCGGTGATGCACCTGGGATCGCAGCTGATCATGGACAAGCTACCCAAGTGGCGGCGTCAGGTCTGGCCTGAAGAGGTCCTCATGAAGCAGAAGATCAACGGCAAGCCGATGCTGACGGACAACAAGGTCAACCTCGATCAGGTCCGCCTGTACTTCCAGGGCGAGCCCAAGCTGATCAAGGGCACCAACCGCCTCAAGAGCAACATGCTGGGCATTCAGCTCGTCTCGATCCTCCACGATCGCGGCAGGAAGGTCGTCTATCCGGATCGCATGAGCCCGGCGGGCAAGGTGATGTACGCGCTGCTGGTTGCGCACGCTTTCGGTGGGAAGGACGGCAAGAAGGACTACGAGCGCGCAATGAACGACCTCAACTACTCGTGCATGAACCACGCGGAGGGCCTGCCCAATCTCAAAGTCGCGCAGTGGATCTTCGACAAGTACCGGCTGCATGAGCGGGCCGCGAACCTCTTCGCTGTCCATCACTGGGAGTACACCTACCTGTACGCGCTCTTCTTCATGGCGAAGCGCCAAGGCAAGGTCACTCACCGTCAATGGATCTGGCTCAAGCCACAGGACCGCATCCTGTTCTACGTGCTGAACACGGTGCTCCGGAAGGTGCCGCACACCGAATCGGCAGCCGTGTGGTGCCAGTTCGATTTCGAGCGCAAGGCCGCGAAAGCGGGTCTCGTGCCGATCAGCCCCCAGGGTCACCCGCAGATCGTCGTGCAGCCGGCCGAGGAGGCGATGGTCGAGACCTGGAACCACCACGTGAACGGTACCGAAGATGACGAAGATAAGTGGTGGGCTGATGGTCAGATCTGGCTCCGCGCGAACAACGTGAAGCTCCAGGCTCCTCCGCTGCCGCCGGCGGAAGCGCTACACGTCGCCAACGCGGACACCCGCTTCGACGACGAGGCCCGCGGCGAACGCGAGGAGTCGTCTCGCCGATTCAATAGCAAGGCCCGCGATGGCGCCCAGTCCCTGATGGGTACCGGCGAGTCCATGGCGGATTTCGCGGCCCTGGCGGCCGCGGCTGGCGGTGCTGGCGCTCGTGGTGGCTCAGCTGCTGGTGGCCTCGATTTCTGAATTACAACCCGACGAACAAATGCACGAACAAAACGCAAAGCCCATCGACACGAGCCCGTACCCGACGCTCTCCTTGGTCGGGGTTCCATTCAGCTTCGTTGCACTCGACGAGCCTTCTGTAGCGGCGCGCGGCACGGCGCGTCTACCCATCTGGACTGCGATCCGGGCTGGTGAAGTCTGGAAGATTTGGTGGAACGGCCCGGCCTCCCTGTTGGAACTGCACTGCAACGACTCGCTCGTTTGGTCGTCGCACGTCGAACCTGATGGGGAGCCGCTGCGGGACCTGGTTGCCTATCGGGCAATCATCAGTCAGTTCGTGGACCCGGCACGCATGGTGCCGGGCGCTGGCGCGTCGCAGCCGAGTATCCTCGGGCGCGCTGCGGAGCGTCTGATCGCCCAGGTCAACACGCCGCGCGCATTGCTGCGCAGTGCTGGCAAGTTGCTTCGGGCGTTCCTAATGTTCATGGGCGCTGTGCTATGCGTAACGATGCTGACGCAGTGCAAGGCAAGAAACGCCGGAGTCGCGCAGACGACGAGCAACTGGCATGCAGACACAGCTTCCCCAAGCGAAAGGGCCGCGAAGTGGCAGGCGTCACCTGACTCCTCGCTTCCTCCCGAGCTGCGCGACCGCACCCTTGGCGAGGCCTTGTCCCCCACGGAAATGCAAGTCGTGGCTAACGCGACGCGCGAGATGGGCATCCAGATGCGTCCGTCGGGCCAGCCCTTCGTCATCTTTAGCGACCCGAACTGCCCATCGTGCAAGGACCTTGAGCTGAAACTTTCGCAGGTCGATCCGCGCTTCGTGCCAGTGATCGTGCCCGTGTCGTTCAAGGACGGCTCGGAAGAGACCGTCAAGCGCGTGCTGTGCGCCAAGGACACCGTCTCTGCCTGGTCCGCAGCCATCGGTGGCTATGCGCCGGTGGGCGACGCGGTGAGCGACGGCAATTGCCCCGGCGCGTCTGACAAGGCCTTGAAGGCGAACGGCGCCTTCGTGGCACTGAATTTCTCCGGTACCCCGACCCTCGTGTCGGCGACCGGCAGGGTGATCGCCGGCTCCGGCTCGCTCGACGACATCAACAAGTGGCTCGTGGCGAATGGCGGCTTAAAGGCTGACGCTCCCCTGACGCCCGTCCGCTGAGCATCGCGCAACCGTCGCCACTGGATCCGCCCATGTCAGCAAACCCCTTCAGCGGCTTTCTCGCGCGCATGCGCGGCTTGGTGAATCGCTCGCCCGCACCGGAGCCCGCTCAGGGCGATGTGCCATCAGAGCTGTCGCCGGAGGTGGCTGATTGCGTGACCGCATTCGACGACGGCCTGCGCGCTGCGGCCAAGGCCTGGGCGAGCGGCGCTTTGCTTCCGAAGGTCAACCCACGTCGGGTCGAGCGCGTCCTCGAGGCGTTGGAGTCGCGCGAGACGCTTTCGATCGCGTCGCTGATCGTGGAGATCGCCGCGCCTGACAACGCGGTGTCTGCCGTCGCTGTTCACACGTCCACGAACAACGTCATGCGCGAGCAGTTCGTGCGCGGGGTGATGGGTGCTGTCATGGCGGCGATCGTGGACGTCGAGAAGGCTCACCAGGCTGGAACACTCCAGGCCGGCGCGCTGCTCGAGCGCACCCGCAACTGGATCGCCCATCCGCTCCACCGTCAGAAACCAGGTTCTGGTACGGCGGATGCGAAAGAACTGGAGGACGCGAACGACGTTCTCTGCAGCATCGCAGCTGACATCCTCAAGGGGAGCGACGAGCAAGTAGCTGCCATGGTTCGGGTGGGCATGGTCGGGCCGCTGGGGGTTGCGCTGCAGATCACGCAGAAGCTCCAGGAAACGCCGCCCTCGGTGCTCGGCCTGCAAGTGGCGGGGTTTGAGTTCGCCTCGAGCACCGCCGACCCCGAGGATCCCGGCAAGGCCGGCGCCGCGGTGTAGCCGCCGCGTTGCTGCGACAGACGCCTCCTCTTCACCTTCACGTCCAGCGCGCGCGCTGAATCGGACCGCACATGGCTCTCATCGAACAGCACCAGGAAGTAAAGCTCTCACGCAACATTGCGGACGTCCGCTCGTGGGGCGAGAAGTACGCTGAGAAGCTTTCCAAGCCCTCGTTCCTGGCGGTCAATGTCGGATTCCTCCTTCTGGCGATGATCGCTCTCAAGCCTCTCTGGATCATCTGGGTGGTGGCTTTTCTTTTCCTCTTCTTCACGCACCTGAGCTATCGCGTGATCCTGCCGCTGCGGTACCCGCCGGACGGCCAGGACGAGAAGGGCAAGGAGGGCGACGGGATCATGTACGTCGGGCATGTGCGGTCGACCAACCCATACGAGAACTTCCGCGAGGTGTGGATGGCGGACTCGGACCTGCGCACCCACTTCTTGATCCTGGGCTCAACCGGTTCGGGGAAGTCCGAGACCCTCAAGGGCATGTTCTACAACGCCCTCTGCTGGGGCTCTGGCTTCTTCCTGGCCGACGGCAAGGCCGATAACAAGATGCCGCTGGACCTCATGGCCATGTGCCGCATGCTGGGTGCTGACGATGACTTTCTCGCGCTCAACTTCCTGATCGGCGGCAGCTCGCCGGAGAAGATCCGCGCGTCGCGGCGCCGGCGGACGAACATGATCAACACGTTCTCGGACTCGGACGCGGACACGCAGATCCAGATGGGTGCCAACCTGCTGCCGAAGGCGGAAGGGGATGGCAAGAGCTGGCAGGAGAAGGCGCTGAACTTCTGGCGGTCCCTGGTGGCTGCCCTCTGCTACAAGCGCGACACCCAAGGCTTCGAGATCTCCGTCGGCACCTACATCGACTACATGGGCTTGCCCAAGGTCGAGGAGCTTTACGCGGAAGGCTACAAGGAATACATCGCCAAAGGCGAGTGGTCCTACGGCTTCGTTGGCATCAAGAGCTACTGCGAGTCAGGCGGCTGCCCGGGCTTCATGGTCGATCGCGTGATTGCCAAGTACAACCTGCCGCCCGATCCGAACTCGGCAAGCCGCACCGGTCTCCCGAGTGATCGTGGCGTGGGGGGGCGTGGAGCGCCGACGGCGGCGGCCGGCAAGCCTGCCCAGAAGACCGAGCAGGACCAGGCGACCTACGACCAGCACGGCTACCGCATCGGCCAGCTCATGCCGGCGCTCAACCTGCTGGACAAGACCTACGGCCACATCTTCCGCGCGAAGTACTCCGAGATCGACATGGTCGACGTGGCGCTGAACAACCGCGTGCTGGTGATGATGATCCCGTCGCTGGAGAAGTCGGCCTCCGAAGCCGAGAACCTGGGCAAGCTCGCGATCGCGTGTCTGCGGGTGATGATGGGACGTAACCTCGGCGCCGATATCGAAGGTGACCGGTCCCTGGTGCTCGACTCGAAGGCCACCGAGGCGAACTACCCGTACCTGGTCGCACTGGACGAGCTGGGCTACTACTTCTCGGACGGCATCGCGGTGATGTTTGCGCAGGCCCGTTCGCTCGGCATGTCGATGATCGCTGCGGCCCAGGACATCGAGAAGCTCACCGAAGGCAGCAGGGCGGCGGAAGCCGGCGCGATGCTGGCCAACGCAGTGGCCAAGTACTTCATGCGGATCGACGATGCGCAGAAGACCCAGAAGCTCATCTCCGACTACGTGGGCAAAGCGCGCGTGGCCGTTTACAACCAGTACGAGCTCAACGCCGGCGGATTCCGACGCGACAAGGCTGTGTCGGTCGAGACCGTCGAGCGCGTGACGATCGACGACATGCAGAGCATGAAGACCGGGCAGGGCCTGATCAACACGCGGGGCAAGTCCTTCGGTATCGCCGGCTTCTATGTGGGCGACTACCTCGACAAGTACAAGATGAAGACGTTCCGGCTGAACCGGTTCCTTCAGGTGCGCCCCGTTTCGATGGCGGAGGTCGAGGCAAATGCAATCAAGGCGGACGCGCTAGACGACAAGGTATCGCGCGGGTTGAAGCTCATCGACATCCTGACCTACAAGACGAGCCCCAACCTGCAGGTCGAAGACGACATGTTGATCGGCCGGGTGTCCATGGTGGCCCAGGGCCTGCCTGCGAGCATCACTGGCGCTGAGCGCGGCGCTGCACTGTACGTCGCCGCTCGCAGGGCCGCAGAGGACCTGGGCATCATCGTCGGCGGAGCAGCAGGTGCTGGCGGCTCGCTCGGCGGCGGCGACCGCCCCCTTACGGACGCGGGCGTCGGCAACACCGCTCAGCCAGGCGCCGGCCTGCCCGGCGGCCAGGCGGCGGCATCCGGTGATCCTGAGGAGAGCGTCGGCCTTCCGTCTTCGGGCGAATTCGCATCGTTCAGCCGGCCGGCCGGGGCGCCAGCAGCGCCGCCGGCCTCGGCCGACAGCGCCGCGCCGCCGCCCGCGGGGCCCCCGGCGCCACCGGCGGCCGCTGCCGAGGTGAATGACGACCCCTTCTCCTACCTGGACGATGCGATCTTCGAACGCAGGCCGGTGGAGGAGGTAGCTTCGCCAGTTCGCCGCCCGCCGCCCGCGGTGCCCGCCTTCCCGGTTGCGCCTGCGAAGGCCGCTGCACCTGTGGCCGCGTCAGCACCGGTTCGTCCGCAGCCCGTGGGCCTCGATGTCGACGCATTCATCGACGGCGCCATGGAGCCTTCGGGAGCCGTGCCGCCAGTGCCCGAGCCGCAATCAACGCCGGTCGATCCTTTGGCCCTCTTCGCGGAGCTCGACGGACAGACCTCCTCCGTCGCGCCGACGCCGCGCCCGACCAACGCTGAGCAGCGGGTGTCGGCTGGCGACATCTTTGCCCCGGACATTTTGTCGTCAGCCGTGAAGGCAACGATCGTGGCGATGTTGTCCACGGGGAAGGTCGTGCACGAACAAAACCATGGCGCTGGTAGCGGAAAATCGCCCCATCCCACGCATAATGGCGCCGCCGGCGAAGGAGCACCTCCGAAGGTCCCAGCCTCAGCTACCCTGGGGCAGAATCAAGGTTGGGTCTCCAACGCCTTGGCGGGCGCGGAGACGACGCTCAAGAAGGTGGGGCCCGATGCGATCGGGTTCGACGATCGCACTCGTAACCTTGTGGTTTCGGTCGAGGCGGCACTTGGCGGGCCAGACCCCGTCGCCGCAGCGCAGATCACCGAGCGTATTGTTGCCGCGCAGGTGACGCCGGTCGAGGAGGACGAGCTGCCGACCGATGGCAAGGATCAGAGCGTCGATGAGTTCCTGGCCAGTCTGGGTGACGGCATGTAGGCATGGCTTGATTCGTGCTGTAAGTTCTGTCGCTTCCTGGCGATACGACAGAAATCCCTAGTTGATAAAATCTGGCGTAGTGCATATATTCGTTTGTGCAGCACTTATTTCGTGGAAAATTGGAGGGAGCCGCGTTGGATTTCTGATGCGGTCTTTGGAATGACAATAATCCACGCGCCATGACCGCACTGAAAACCGCTTCGAATCTGTCCTTCGCAAAGAGCGCCGTGGCCGCAGCCGCTGGCGGCCAGGCGCACGCTGGCGACCCGGAGCTGGCGCACGGCCTGCAGCCCAAAAACTCAATCTCGCTCGAGGATGCCGCGCGCCTCATTCGGGAGACGGCGGAGAAGCTCTGGCGCGGTTCAACCGCTTCAGTGCAGTCGCTGATCGACATGCTGCTGAACTTCTTCAGGTGGATTACGCGCCCGTTTCGGGTTGGCCTTTCCGGAAATGCGCCTGCGGACGGCACCACACATTCAGATTCGAATGGTCCGAAGTCAGCAGTTCTCGATCGCAACAACGTGATGTCGCCGGCCCACGGATCGCCTATCGAGCCTGTGGACGCATCCGGCAGTGGTCTTGACGACGACGACAGGGTGCCCTCGTCACCTGAAGAAGGCGGCCCCTCGCCGGTGAAGCTGAAAGGGCCTTTTGGCTTCCCGAAGTCCTACGTCGGCCCGAAGACGGATGGTGGCCAGCTCCCGCTGGACGCCGACACCGTCCGGAGCGTGATGCAGGACGTCTCCAACGAGTTTCCGGACCCTGAGGATATGGATCTTCACGAGGCGCCTACTACGATGGCGGTTTCCCTCCTCAAGAACCTCGTCTCCAAGGTGGCCGAGTCCGAAGCAAAAGCACGCGTCATTGACGAACAGATTCAGACCCAGCTGGTCGCGTTGGCTGCGGTGGGTGACAAGCCCGCCGATCAGCTGCTCGACCAGGTCCTTGCAAGTCCCGATGCGGGCGGTTTGCCGGGCGCCGAGATTCGCCGACTCCATGTGGAGCGCGGCGCCCTCGCGCTGAATGCCGCCGCGCTGCGAGGAGAAATCGAGAACTCTCTCCTGCACCTCAAGCAGCAAGGCATGGACGTCGCCAGCATCGCCGCTCGCGCGCAGGTTGTTGACGCATTGCCCGACTGGCCTGCCAGGCTTGATCGCGTGGCGACGGCGGAACCCCCAGCGCCGACTGCGGCCGAGCGCCATGCACTTGCCATCGAGGTTGAGCCCGATTCCGGCATTGACCTACCGAGCCCCTCGCCGGAGCGCATCGCCCGACTGAAGGCCGCACTGATTTCAAAGAATTCGAACGATGAGCATGAACAAGACCGCCCTCGCGGCTAAAAAGGCCCCCGCCAAGTCCGCTGTGAAGCCTCGGGCAAAGGCGGCGGTCAAGAAATCCCGGGGCGCTCCAGCGAAGAAGGGCCTCCGGAAGCCTCGTACCCTGTCCGAGATGAAGTTGCTCGCTCGCACACAAGCGCGCGAGCAACGGGAACAGGAAAGGGCGCAGCAGCGCGCCGAGCGACTCCGCGAGCAGGAAGAAGAGCGCGCGGCTCGAAATCTGGAGCGAGCGGAGAAGAAGAAGGCTCGCGAAGCCGCGAGGGATGCCGAGCGCCAGGCCAAGAAGGAAGCCAAGGCCCAGGCGAAAGCATTGCGCGGTCGACCAAAGCGGCCGGGCCTTCCCACGATCAAGAAAGACATGGAGATCGATCATTCCGAGCTCCTGAAGCCGTGGACGGATCGGCCTTTCACCGGGCGCGACCTGGACATCCTGGGCAAGCGCTTCGGCCTGAACGCCGCGGAGTTCGCGTCTGCGCTTGGCCTGCAGAACCGCTTCGCATTCACCGTGCTACTGCGCTCCTCGAAGGTCGTGCCCTTTGACGTCGAGCTGCTCGCCCGGCTGTATGAGATCAGCCCCTCGCCGGCGCCGTGGCGCCCGTACACCGCGGACGAGGTCTTCAAGACGTTGTACGAGCCGTTGATCAAGAAGTTCGGCACGAGCGAGACCGATCGTGCCTTTGCGGAAACGCACTACTCGGTCCGCTTCACCGCCGCGCTTGATCGCTCTTCGTCTACCGCCTACCGCTGGATGGACAAGACCGAAGGAGGTTCGCGCATGGTGGTGGCCCTCCTGTTGCGAAAGGTGATGTCGATGCCGCACCCGAGAGAAACCCTCGAGCGCGTGTCCGCGATCGTTCACCAGGTTCGCGGCGGCGATTTCGAGAAGCGCGCTCCCGTGCCTGTGCCAGGCATGCAGCACAACCGTCGCGGCCGCGTTCCTGGCGCGTCGCGCACGGCCGCTCGTGGAGCTGCAATGCCACAAGTAATCCGTCCCTTGACACTCTGATCTGCGCCGAAATGAAGCATCCATTTGTCCTCCCGTCGAAGATGGAGAAGCGCATCGGGCGCGCGCAAGGCGCGACCTTCTTCCGGTCCTTCTATCTGGCTGACCAGCGTCCGACTGTTGTCGACTACCGTGATACGTTGGTGCACATCGAAGGCACCAACCCGAAGGAGCTGCCCGACGAGTTCTCCTGGGGAATTCACGGGACGCGATCGATTGCCGATGCGAGCATCTATTTCTCCAAGGCCTCGATCGACGAGGGCAAGCTCCTGTACGAGCTGGACCTTTGGATGTTCTTCGACAACCTGAAGGAGTCCACGACCTCCGTGACCGAGGAACTCGTTCGTAGCTCGGGAATTCTTTCGTCGGGCCGCATGCGCGCTGACTACGAAAAGGAAGTGAAGGACATCGTGCTCTCGTACCTGGAAGGTCGCGTGACTTCGAAGGAGTACAAGGCGGCGACAGAGCTGAGCCTGGAGTGGCTACTCATGAAGTACCCGTCCGCGGTGTGGCGGTTCATGCGCGAGCGCCCCTATGTCAAGGCCTTCGTCCACTATGCGATGGTTCGGGTTGCGCCAAAGACGAACAAGCGGGAGGCGGTGGTTGCGAAGCTGAACGTCATCACCTTCCGTCCCGACCCCAAGAAAATCGTCGAAGCTGCTGTGCGGCAAGACAATGAGATCAAAATCACGTTTTAGGCTGCGAGAGAGATGATGCTGGACTTCGCCATGATGAGCGCCGACGAGGCGCTGGGACAGACCTTGGTGCTGGCCGCCAAGGCCAAGGAGGTGCGTCGGCTGGGCGCGCCGCCCGCGCGCGAAATCTCGCTGTCGAACGAAGATCTCGAGCGGCTTCGCGACTGTCTCCTCGCGCACGTGGAAAACATGGGCCGAGTGGAGCTCTCCTCGCCATCGATGATCGACGTCTACCTCAACACCGCGGCGCGCGCCTTGATCGAAGAGGCGCAGGCCGCAGGTGTCTGCAGTTCGCCCGGCGCGCACTGGATCATGCGGCTGGGCGACGTATGCATGGCGCTGTTTGCCGACGAGGCGCGTCTCCCGTCTGTCGGCGCCGACTTCCTGGTTGCACTGGCCCATGAGCAGGCGATTCGATCGGCGCAAAAGGCTGGCCAGCCGTTCAACAGCCAGGCGCTTGCAGCGTACGAGGCTCGCGCCAGCGCGAATCAGGGCGAGCGGATCGCCTGATCTCCCCACGCCGCCTACCTCCTGCATTCAATGTCTGGTCAGCGGCGCGGGTGGCGGATCGTCGACTGACGCGTACACCTCCGTGAAGGCGTAGACGGCGCAAGGGTTGCATGCGCAGGGCGCGGCAGCGCCTCCGCAATCGCACCCGCCATCGGACACAAGCGCGGATGGCCGGCCTGGGTGTTCTTCGCAGACCCACCCCGACCCCCGACATCTGCCGCACTTGATGCGCAGTTGGTGCTGGCCGTCAACAGTCTTCTCGTCTGGCATGGTGGTGTCCCCCTGGTCTGACAGGGCAATGGGTGCTTATGCTTTATAACGTTCTCGGCCTTCGTCTGAGCGAAGCGTCGGCTACGAGGACGAACGAAACGCATGAGACGTCAGTCCTTCTTCACCGCCGCGTCGGCTGTCGAATGACTGGAATTTGACCCCATACTGTGACCTTTGAACAGCTGCACCTCGCGGGGCAGGACCTATCAGAATACGAACTGGGCGAGCTCATGCTCGTCTACGACGAGGTCGCCTTCTTGGCATCCTGGATCCGGTCGAAGTGACCTCGGATGGGTCGGAAGTTCGCATCAGTCGCTTTCGACCATCGCCTTCATTCGGGAGGCTCAATCGCATCTTGGGTCCCCTCCTGCTGGTCGAAGTCACGATGTTCCTGACGTCACGATTTCCGCGAACCGAACTGCTCAGGAGCATCGGTGCCACTAATGTGCATGCGCGACCGAAGCCCGACGTGAGCATGCCAGGCAACTTCGTCGTGCAAGGTGTATGGGCGTACACGGAACACAATCTCGGCGCGCTGCGGGGCGCAGTGGCCACGCAGCGCGCGCTCTATCGTGAGCGGCTCGACCGCATCAAGGAGGAGGAGGGTCCCATGCGCTTGCTGCGCCGCCTGAAGCAATGGTGGACGCAGTGGTGAGTCTGGGCTGGGCTCTCCCGAAAACGACAGCCCCCGCGGTTGTGTTGCACCTCGCTCACTGTTCAAATGGCTCGGATGGATGAAACAGTCTTTACGGGCGACGCGCCGACAAGCGAGGCCGGCAAGGAGATCCGCTTTCCGAGCAGCGATATATGGGTCGCCCTGCACGAATGCATCACATCCGACGTGTACCCCGACCTTCCCTTCTATCCGCTCATCGACGCGAGGGATGCAGAGATCTTGGCCACCGCCATCCATGGCGCGCTGGCTGACGGCACTTGCGAGCGGCACTTTGAGGAACAGGCGCTCTTGGATGCCGTGGGCACGCCGAAAGAGGAGAAGCTCGCCGCGGAGAAGCACCTCGCTTGGATGAAGCGTTTTGCGGCCTTCCTTGAAGGCTGCGGCGGCTGCCGGCCGGGCTGATCCCTTGCCTTAGAGGCGCTCGACTTGGGGAGGCTCGACCAGCTCATCGGTGGCCGAGGGCGGCGTCCGCAGTAGGAAGGCAAGTGAAACAACGAGAGCGCAGAACAACACAAAGGCTGTGACCCAGAGCCGATTGATGATCTTCCACAGCCTGGCGTTCTCTCTCAGAAGGTGGACGCGCTCTGACAGATGCGCTGCGATCTCAGCTTGCCGATAGCTCGATGAGGACTCGACCGGGGTGTGTCGACGGTGGAAGGCTTCATAGGCGGTACTCGAGTTGCTGCGGACGAAAGAATGCCACAGGCGGAGGACCTGCGCCTCCGGGTACCCAACCGTTGGCTGTTGCGCGGCCCCAGCACCGAGTTCTAAAAATCCGGTCTCTTCGTAAAACCCACTGATACCATCGGCAAGAGCCCGTTCGTCCGTGACAGTAGTGCTGTACGGATTAAAACGGCAGGCAATCGACGTCCGAGGTAGATCACCAGTCGCGCCGAAGATGCCGAATCCCGACGTGAGTCGGCAAGAACAACGGTTGAGTCAGGATCCTCTATGCGTTTCGCCCACGCTGCCATCCCAGTATCTGCAGGTCCGAAATCAAGCCGGGCCGGCCGGATGATGCACCGGCGCGTTCGATCGCGATCGGTGGCGCAAGTCCTCGGAGGGTTTCTCGCGGTCCTGGGCTCCATGCTCTTCGCCGGCATCGCCGCGGCGCAGAGTAGCGGTACCGGCCAGCTGACTCAGCCTTACTTGGACGCGACCAAATCGTCGGACATGTCGACGCAGGCATTCACGGCGCTCCTGGGCACCTTCTTCACGAACCCCTTCGCGGCGATCGGTAGCGCGTCGACGCTGTTGGGATCCATGTTCCTGGTGTTCAACACGTTCATCCTGGTGGCGGGCACCATCTGGGCTACCTACGGAATCGGCGTGGCGATCGTCCAGACGGCTCACGAGGGCCAGCTGATGGGCAAAAAACTCTCCCAGGTGTGGCTGCCGATCCGGATGGTGACGGGCGTGGCCAGCCTGATTCCCGCCTTCGGCGGCTTCTCGCTCTCCCAGGCTGTCCTGGTGTTCGCGACCACGCTCGGAATTGGCGCTGCCAATCTTGGCTTCGATGCCATGGTGAACGGTACCAACAACATGACGACGCTCGTGTCGCCGTCGTTCGTCAGTCCCAAGGCTCAGGGCGGCGCATCGTTGGAAGAAGCTGCGTTCGCCGTTTTCCGCGCGCGCATCTGCATGAACGCCCAGAACGACTACGCGGCCGCCCAGGAGGCGAACGGGCTGGATATGACGGCTGAGCGAGTGACCGCGACCACACCGGGCGGGATCACGGGTGTCCAGTATGGCAAGCCCGATGCGCGCGACTTCTGCGGTGGCGTCAAGGTGACCGCCACAGTCAGTGACGGCAGCCGCTCGGGGAGTTCCGCGGTCGGCTACCGTGTTGCCTCGGTCGACTACGACGGAATCGCGCAGGCGATGCAGGCGCGGGCGACAGGGAACTTTGGCAACTACGTGAACCAGATCGCGACGCTGGCAGATCAGTGGTATCGCGACTACAAGACATATCAGACCACCGGTGGCGCGCGGCCTGTGGTGCCCGTCCTTCAACTGGAAGGCATCGCGACGACCTACTACACCGCGATCCAGCCTCAAGCAGGGGAAGCACAGCAGGGAGCCAAAGCACTCTCTTCCCAGGCGGTTGAGTCAATGAAGAAGTTCGGTTGGTTCGGCGCCGGCGCCTGGTACGCGACCCTTGCCGAGGTCAATGCTGCAGTTGCTCAGGCAGCTCAGTCGGTGAGCTTCGCGCCGATCCCCATGGGCATGAAGAACACCGACGGGGGATTTAACACGGCGCTGGAAGCCGTTCTCACGGGGCTCAACACGTCGAGCGCCGCGGCGTCATCCGATGCGTCCAACGCAAACTCTGCCGCCGGCGAGTCGTCCTGGCAGGGGCTGTGCCGGATTGTCGCTGGCGCTATCACGCCGCCCGGCTATCGCCCGACCGGCAACTGCAGCCTGGGGCAGACCTTCGCCATGGATCTGATCGATATGTCCACCGCGGGTGCTGGTGGCGCGACGTCGACGGCAAATGGCGGCATGAGCACCAACGGCGAGCTTCGGATGATCGATCCGATCATTGCCATGAAGAACATAGGGGACTACCTGATGGTCGCAGCCGAGTCCCTCTTCACCGTGTACTCGTACGTCAACGAGCTCACGGACAGCAGCACCGGCACCAACATCATCTCCAGCACGGTGATGAAGATCGGCGGGAGCACCATCGGCAAGGTCCTCGCCCCCCTCAAGGCGCTTGGTCCGCTGCTGCCCGCGATCGTGGGTGGCCTCTTCATCGTCGGCATGATCATGAGCCTGTGGATCCCGATGATTCCGTTCGTAAACTGGTGGGGCGGCCTGGTCCAATATCTGACGATCTTCTTCGAAGGCGTCGCAGCGGGCCCGATCTGGGCCTTCGTGCACTTGGATGCCAACGGGGAGGGGATGGGCCAGCGGACGGAGACCGGCTACTTGTTCATCATCAATATGCTCTTTCGCCCGTTCCTAATGCTGCTAGGGTTCGTCGCCGCGGCCGCGCTCATCATGGTCATGGGCAGCTTCCTTTTCTGGTTGTATCCCTCAGTGATGTCGAATGTGCAGGGCAACTCGATCACGGGCATTTTCTCGGTCATCGGGTTTCTGTTCATCTTCTGGATCCTGATGCATACGCTAGTTACCACCCTGAGCAACTTGTCGGTGATGTTGCCCGACCAGGCCTTGGCCTGGGCCGGCAAGGCGATCGGGGCGCAGCTCGGACGCGAGGCGGAACAGAACACCCGCGGCCAGTTCATGGCGTTCGGTCGGTTCGGGCAAAACGGTATGTCTGGTGCGATGGGGCCGAAGCGGGGAGCTGCGGCGGACGGCCCTCAGCTGCCACAGGTGGGATCAGTCGGTAAGAAACCACGAAGGCCGAAGCCGGAGCAGGAGTAGTTCATCCGAGGCGGTCTAGATGAACCTAGCGCGGAAACTGTTGCTTTCGGCATACTGACAAGTAATTGCTCTGAGCACCCGGTTCGGGGCGGCTACGCTTACAAGATAGAAGGACGATCACCGTGGCTGGAATGGATGACTTTTACGCAGATATGCACCGCGGGATCGAGCGAAACCGCAACGCGGCAGACCAAATCGAGACGGCGGCCAGGTATCAACAGGCAGTCAACCAGATAGCGGCCGAGCGCGACGAGATTCAGAAGGATTACGACACCCTCATTGGTCAGAATGCGGGCAACTTAGCACTTCGGTATTCGTATGCGGCCGAACTGGCAAAGTATGTGCCCGATCACCCCTTGGTCAGGGACGCCGCCTTGCGAGACCGTATCGTTCGCCACGCAAAAGACACGATCAGGGCGACCAACGGAAACTGGGACGCTGTCCGAGAACTTGGCGCGACGTTCACCATGCCCCGCCGTTCCTAATTTGCCGTTCTCAGATGCCCGACACCCTCCGAGCGTATCGCTTCCAGCTTCGCCCGCGCCCAGCGCAGGAGAAGCAGCTGGCCCGCTATGCAGGCATGCTGCGCTGGCTCTGGAATCGTGCGTTGGTAGAACAGCAGGCGAGGCGGGAACGCGGTGAGCCCTATGCCAACTACGTGGCCATGGCCAAGTGGCTCACGGCCTGGCGCAACGCCCCAGAAACGCGGTGGCTGGCCGAAGGCCCCGTGCATCCCCAGCAGCATGTCTTGAAGCGATTGGAAGCGGCGTTCCAGAGGTTCTTCGACAATGCGAGGGCGAGGAAGACGGGGAAGGCGCCCGGCTATCCCCGCTTCAAGAAGCGGGGCGATGAGTCGGGCATCCGGTTTCCGGACAACCAGAAATTCAAACTGGACGCGAGCAACGCTCGCATCCAGCTGCCCAAGCTCGGCTGGGTGCGCATGCGCATGAGTCGGCAAGTCGAGGGCGAGCTGCGCAATGCCAGCGTCACCCGTGAGGGGGAGCGCTGGTATGTGGCCATCCAGACGCTGCGGCCGGGCGTGCTGCCTGGTGCTGGCGTCGCGCCGACGCTCGGCATCGACCTTGGCGTCGCGAACTTTGCGGGCCTCTCGGATGGACGGCTGATCGCACCGCTCGCGGCCCTGGCCGCGCAGCAGCGGCGCCTGCGGCGCTATCAGCGCAGCGTCAGCCGCAAGGTGAAAGGCTCGTGCAATCGCAAGAAGGCGGCGGTCAAGCTGCGGAAACTGCACAGGCGTATCGCGCAGCAGCGCAACGACTGGCTGCACAAGCTCACGAGCGGCCTGGCGGCCGAACATCCCGTCATCGTGATCGAGGACCTTCATATCGCCGTGATGAGCGCCTCGGCGCGTGGCAACGCAACGCAGCCGGGCAGCAAGGTGCGCCAGAAGGCGGGTTTGAATCGCTCGATCCTCGACCAGGCCTGGGGCGAATTCGGGAGACAGCTCGACTTCAAGACGGCGGCCGCCGGCGGCGCTGTCGTCAAGGTCGCGCCCGCTTACACCAGCCGCACGTGCCGTATATGCGCCCACGAAGCGGCCGAGAACAGGAAGACGCAAAGCATCTTCGCCTGCGTGGCCTGCGGGCACGTTGAGCATGCCGACGTGCATGCGAGCAAGAACATTCTGGCCGCGGGGCACGCGGCCTGGGCTTCTTTGACGAAGCCCGATGCCTGTGGAGGGGTGGTCAGACGCGCAGCTTCCGCAAGGACGAAGCGCGCAGCCCCGGCGAAGCAGGAACCCTCCGAAGGAGTGGCATGTGCGTAAAGCGCAGTCTGCCTCAGCAGGAATCCTCGTCCTTCAAGGGCGGGGAGGATGTCAAGGGAAGCTTCCTTTTCTCGCATTGAACGGCAGGGCGAACAGACCTTCCCAGGCGGGTTTCATCGCCCTGATTCGGCATAAGTACCTGACGCTGGATGGCGAGGCCGGCCTGTCCATCGCCGAGGTTTGCGACTACCTTGGCTTCGAGGCATTCGCGCACAGCACAGGCAATTCGCCGCCCGACTCGAGCCGTCGTCCCAACCTTGCGGCGATGGCGCCGAATGACGCGATCGCGCGGGAGCATATCCAAGGCCTGCCCACCAAACTGGGCACGGCCACCGCGAGCGCCTAAGCGTCCTGGTTCGACCAGGCCGACCGCGTCAGCCGCGCGGCGCCGCCGCGGCTTCCTCGGGCTGCTGTTCCAGTTCGAGCTGCTCGAGTTGCGAGTGGCGCTCGATCTCGTAGCTCGCTATGACCGCCTCCTCTGCGGACAGATCTCCGGTGTGAAAGACCAGGTGGAAGGTCATCGGTGAGGTACCGGCCAGGTCGCGGATCGGCAGATAGACCATGGGGCTGTCGCCAATGCGGAAGTCCTGCAGGCCCGAGCGCACTCGTTGGACGAAGGCGTCGAGGCTCTCGCCCACGGCGGCCATCTCCGGAGCGTGCCGGTAAATCCGGGCGATGAATCGGCGGAACTCGGTCGAGTCGTCGTCCAGAAGTGTCGGCTTGTCCCGTCGCCCGAATCCGGCTTGCACCCGGACAGGTGTTGCCAGGAAGGCGAACTCCTCTTTGCTCATCTCGCTGACCGGCCGCGCCGACAGGAGCGCGAACCGGGCGTCCTTAGCCGCCTCGCGCTTGCCATCGGCCTGGCCAACGACCTTTCCTTGCGGATCGACGCAGTACCACACAGCGATCGCGCCTGACCTGCTCGAGCTCACCTTGAAGGCGTGCCCAACCAGGTCGGGATAGAAGTCAGTCGGTTGTTGGGAGTGATAGCGCAAGGCGATCTCTGCCGACGCCGCAGCATGGGCTTCGCTGGGCCCGGAGCCCAGGACGCGATAGCCATAGCGCTCGTAGATCTCGTCGGTCGCCATCACCAGAAACTGCTCTTCCGGATTGCGCAGGGACGTGGATCGTCCGCTTGCGCCCAGGTCAGCGCCTCGATCTCGGGGGAAGGCCTAAGGCGGCCGGGATGTGCGGCACTCCGAGCTCAGCGTCCCTGAGAGGTTGTCATGCGCAGATGGCCCTCTGTGGGGGATCGGCCGACTCAATACGTTCGTAACGGAAGTCGGGCGCGGATTTGCAAAATTGCATCGCCAACATCGATCGTATCCTTGCAACGCAAAGAATGACCATGTTTTAATCCGTGCACATTCTTTTGTAGCGACCTTCTTACGGGGAACAAAAAACGGATCAAAAATGCTCGCGAGACAGATGACACAGCCGCAAGGCCGTCCAGTCGCAGCCATGTTCTCCATGTTCTCGGGCCATCTCCGCTTCCGTCGTTCCCCCATCCACCCGCAGCCGATCGGCCTCCTTCCTCCTCAAGCAATGTTCATGACCGCACCTCGACGCGCCTCGGCGCGGGCAACGACCAGCGCACATCGCGCGATTCTTCTCGCACTCGTCCTGGCGGCCTCGACGGGAAGCGCGCTTGCTGGCTTCGTGGACAACCGGCCAGCGCCGGCCCCTGTCGCCCCCAAGGGCGCCGCCGCGGGGGAGGGTGCGGTGGCAACTCCGGTGGGAGGCGCCGTACCGGCGGCACCAGCAGCTGCGGTGGCGCAACCCTTCACCATCTCTCGAAGCGACAGGACGATTCGTGAGGCGCTGGTTAGCTGGTCCAAGCGTGCTGGCTGGACGCATGACGCCGAGCACTGGACCGTCCCCTTCGATCTGCCGGTTCTCTCCTCCGCCGATCTCGGCGTCGACTTCAAAGGCGCCGTCCGCGCGCTGCTGTCCAGCACGGACCTGACAAACATGCCCCTTCAGCCCTGCTTCTATTCGAACAAGGTGCTGCGCGTCGTTCCCAGGGCCGAGCTCTGCGATCGGATGAGCAACTGATTCGCGCGCGAAGCCGCCCATCCCGCACAACGATCGCTCAGGACTTACAGAACATGATCTCCATTCGCCTCACACTTCTTCCTTTGGCTGTCGCCGTCCTTGCAGGCTGCGCGTATCAGAAGAGCGTTCAGGTCGACGCCGGCGTGGCCGACAAGGACATTGCCGCCAAGCGCAATCCTTTGGTTGACCAGATCCGTGATTCAGAGCGTGTGCGAATCGCTGCCCAGGACGTGCAGCGTCCCTTCATCGCTGGCAATCAGGAGCCCCTTGCGCGCGAGATCAAGATGCCTGCGGCGCTGCGCCGCTCGGTGCCGATCACGGCCAATTTCCAGCGCGGCTCGGTCGACCTGCAGACCGCGCTGAACCAGGTCGCCGAGGCCTCAGGCCTGATCATCACGGCAACGCCTGATGCGCTGCTCCCGCCCAGCATGTTCGCGCCAAAGATGGCCGCCAAGGATGCGCCGATCCTCGGTCCGTCGCGTGTGCAGCTCCAGGCGTCGAACGTGCCCTTGTGGCAGTTGCTCGACGACATCGCTCGCCAGGCCGACGTCTCCTGGCGTCCGGTGACCACCGGAGCCGAGTTCTATCGAGTCGAGACCAAGATCTTCCATCTCGCAGCCATTCCGCAGGTGGCGACCACGTCCGCGACGCTCGGTCGCAACGGTGGCTCGAACAATGTGTTCGAGTCGCAGAGCAAGACCGGCTTCACGACCAAGGATCAAAACCTGATCACGGGCATGAAGGACACGATCGACGCGCTGCTCAGCGCCAGCGGCAAGGCCGTGATCAGCCAGGAAAGCCAGACCCTCGTGGTCACCGATACCGCGCCGGCGCTCGTGCGCGTCGGGAAGTACGTCGAGGACCAGAACAAGCTGATGTCGCGTCGCGTGCGGGTCCTGATCGAGTCCATCGAAGTGACCACGAAGGATGACAACGACTACGGGATGGACTGGAACCTGATCTACAAGGCGGCGAACAGCGCGATCTCGGTCACCTCGCCGGCATCCCTTGTCGCATCCCAGGTCGGGACCACCGGCTGGGCCCGCACGACCGGTTCACTCACGGGAAGTGACGCGGTGGTCCAAGCTCTGAACGAGGTCGGCACCGTGGTGAACCGTCGCTCGTTCCCTTTCACGACCACTTCGGGCCGCCCTGTGACCCAGGCCATCCGCACGACCTTCAACTACGTCGACCAGGTGCAGGCGACGGCCGTGAGCTCGTCGATCATCAGCACGAGCGCCCAGGCGCCGACGGTGACCCAAAAGGAAGAGACGGTGGGCACGTTCGTGACCCTCGTGCCGACAGCCAAGGCTGACGGAACGATCTTCCTGTCGGTGAGCTTCGACGTGACGAGTGCGCAGCCGCTGAAGGCCTTCACCGTGGGCTCGGGCGATTCCGCTGTGACCGTTCAGCAGAAGACCATCGACGGCCAGGGCGTGATTCAGGAAGTGCCGGTGCGCTCGGGCCAGACCGTCGTCATCGGCGGCATCGAATCCAACTCCAACTCGGTCACGAGCCGCCGCCTCGGCGCAAACCTGCCGCTGATCATGGGTGGCTCTGATCAAGGCCGCCACACCAAGAGCCGGATGGTTCTGCTCGTGACAGCGATCGCGGAGGAAGGCATCTGAACGCATGTGAGCGCGACGTTTGTCGCCGCCTCGCCTGACTGACCAGACCTCCAGCGAACCAGGAATCCTCTGTGGACTTTTTCAAGAAGAAGACGAGATCGAATCAGGACAGCGGCCGTGCACCGCTGGTGGTTGCGGTTGACGAAAACGAACCGAAGGCGATCGCCTTCGGTGTGAGCTGGCGCGCGGTCGCGTCCCGTTCTTCCGGTCGTCAGGACGCAATCAAGATCGCGCGCGGGGGTGGTGCGACCCACCTGATCTCCACGCTGCAACAGTTCGGCTACGGCTTGGTGCCGGCGAGCGCTGCGCCGGAAGGAACCACGGTTTTCGCAGCAGCTCGCGTCGCCGCGCGCCAGCACGGCGGCGATGCGATCTACGCTCTCAAGCTCTTCTCCGACAGCAACGAATACTGGTTCGCAGTGATCCGGGGCGGACAGCCGTCCTCGATCGATCGCATCATCATGTCCGACAACGACATGGAGCTGATCGAGGCTGCTCGGCAGGAGATCGAGAACGGCGTTGAAGACAACGTCGCCTACACGATCTTCACGAACCTTGAAGATCACGACCTGAGCGATAAGGCCCGCAGCCTGACTGCCGCCGATCTCCTGCTCGCCGCGACAGGGGAGGAGGACGTACTCCAGCCGCTGCCCAAGAAGAGTGGGCAGATCCCGACGCCGGTGATCGCAGTCGTCGGCGTGGCCGTCCTGGTCGCCTTCGGCAACAAGGGTTCGAGCCTCTACAAAGAGAAGGAACGCCAACGCCTTGCGCGCCTCAGCCAGAGCGCAGAGGAGCCGCCTGAGCAAGCCTGGGCGCGCGCTACCAAGGCATGGGCCGATGCGCACCGTGCCGCCGATCCGCAAGGGCTCGCCGCCGTGCGGGTGTCGCTCGGCTCCGTGCCGCTGGTTTGGGGCGGATGGGACCTGCAGAGCGCCACCTGCAATGCAGCTCCGCCGGTGGTGCCGCAGCCCGGCGCGGCTGCCCAGGGGGATCAGCGCTGGGGTTGCGCTGCGACCTACACCCGGAGCCAGGTCGGTCACCTGAATCGCGAGATGAAGGAGAACATTCCCGCTGGCTGGACGGTGCAGTACCGGGGCCTGGACACCATCGTCGCGAGTTGGAACGCCTCGCAGGCGTCGCAACCCTTCAAGTACGAGGCGCTGCGCTCGATCGAGACCCACATGGTGGAGACGGTCAGCCGCCTACAAAGGCTTCAACCCGCTTTCGGCCAGGTCGGCGACCTGACGTTCGTGCCGGTCGAGATCACGCCGCCTCGCAAGGGCGATGGCACCGCGGTGCCCATGGTTCCATCGGTGCCCCAGTTGCGCGCCGCCACGTTCACGTTGAAGGCCCCGCTACGGAGCGTCGACGCCCTCATCGATGCGGGTGTCGAGGCGGACTGGCAACAGATCAGCATGTACTTCAAGCGGGCTGACGGCGAGAAGGTGGATCTCAAGTCCTCTGCTTTGACCGCGGACATCAAGGCCGTGATCTACGCCAATGCGCGGTGACCAGAATGACCGTCGAACCGTCCCTCCGAGCCTACCGTTTTCAGCTTCGCCCTCGCCCGGCGCAAGAGAAACAGTTGGCCGGCTATGTTGGCATGCTGCGCTGGATCTGGAACCGAGCTTTGAGCGAGCAACAGGCCAGGTGCGAACGCGGCGAGCCCTACGCGAACTACGTGGCCATGGCCAAGTGGCTAACGGCTTGGCGCACGGCGTCGTCGCAGACCCAGTGGTTGGCCCAAGGCCCCGTGCATCCCCAGCAACAGGTTCTGAAACGCCTCGACACGGCATTCCAGAGGTTCTTCGCCAATGTCAAGGCGGGGAAGAAACCTGGCTACCCGCGATTCAAGAAGCGGGGAGACGAGCCAGGCATCCGATTTCCTGACAACAAGCGATTCAAGCTGGATGCGAGCAACGCTCGCATCCAGCTGCCCAAGCTTGGCTGGGTGCGCATGCGCATGAGCCGAGCGATCGAGGGCGATCTGCGCAACGCCACCGTCATCCGAGAAGGGCACCGCTGGTTTGTAGCGATCCAAACGCTGCAGCCTGGCGTCCTACCGAAGGGCGGCGTCGCACCGACTCTCGGGATCGACCTGGGCGTCGCGACTTTCGCGGGCCTGTCGGACGGACGCCTCATCGCACCGCTCGCGGCGATGAAGACGCAGCAACGACGGCTTCGGCGCTATCAGCGAAACGTGAGCCGAAAGACGAAGGGTTCGTGCAACAGAAAGAAAGCCGTCGAAAAGCTGCGCGCGCTGCACAAGCGCATTGCGCAGCAGCGCAGTGACTGGCTGCACAAGCTCACGAGCGGCCTGGCAGCCGAGCATCCCATCATCGCGATCGAGGACCTGCGAGTCGCGGCAATGAGCGCCTCGGCGCGCGGCAGCGCCGCGCGGACCGGCAACAAGGTGCGCCAGAAGGCGGGATTGAATCGTTCGATTCTGGATCAGGCTTGGGGCGAGTTCGCGCGCCAACTCGAGTACAAGCTCGCTGCCGTGGGCGGCGCTGTCGTACGGGTCGATCCGGCATACACGAGCCGCACGTGCCGAGTCTGCGGGCATGAGGCGGCCGACAACCGGAAGACGCAAAGCGTTTTCGCCTGCGTGGTCTGCGGCCATGCGGAGCATGCCGACGTGCATGCGAGTAAGAACATTCTGGCCGCGGGGCACGCGGCCTGGACCTCGGACGCAAGTCCCCGATCCTATGCCTGTGGAGGGGTGGTCAGACGCGCGGCGTTCGCAAGGACAAAACGCGCAGCCCCTGCGAAGCAGGAACCCACCGAGGGAGTGGCCCGTGCGTAACGCCCAGCCCACCTCAGCAGGAATCCTCGACCTTATAGGCCGGGGAGGATGCCAACTACGCCAAGCAGTGATCAGCCCCCGACCTCAATCTCTCAAAGGCACCTCTTCCATGCAAATCCTTCGTCTTCGTCACGTTGCAGCGCTGGCCGCAACCGCGCTCGCCGGCCTGGCGCTTACTCACGTCGCACATGCTGCCGATGGCCCCGCCGCGCTGGACAAGGCGCCGCAGACCCCAGCGATGCGCGACAGCGTGATCACCGTGGATTCGCTGATCACGAGTGAGAACCGGTTGGCACTCGCTCATTCCAAAGAGCAGTCAATCGCTGCTGGCCTGACCCAGCCGGCGCCGAAAGCAGCGGCGCCGGCGGGACCACCGCCGGGCAGCATCAGCGTCGTATCGATCTATGGCATCGAGAACGATTTGCGGGCGAACATCAACTTCAACGGCGAATCGTATGAGCGAGTGCGCGCCGGCGCTCGGCTTGGAAGCTGTGTGATCACCGCGATCAACGGCCGCTCGGTTGTTCTGAAAGCCGCCCGCAAGGGCGTACCAGCCGCAGCATGCCCCAGCGGCAAGTGGACCGGAGTCACCCCGGTTCCCACCGGCGAACAGATGGCAGATAGGGTTAGGGCCACTTTGGGCGCTATGCCGTCGCCCGCCCTCCCGACGCCCTTCAGCTCGGTCGGTAGCCCGACCTTGCCCCTGCAAGCCAGCGCTCGTGGTCCGGCCCCACTGAGGGTGAACCAGCCGACAGTGCAGCTCATTCCGGGCGGACCGCTGGCGCCTGGCCAGACCTCCATCCCCTTGATCCCCCGCCAGCTCGAGCCGGTGCTGGACGAACGTCTGCAAACGCCCCCCGCTACCAACTGACCAGGATCGGACCCACATCAGATGTTCGGACTCGGCAAATCGAAGCAAAAGGCTGCGCCAGCAGCGCGTACCGTCGCGGGCACCCGGTCGGTGGCAAAGCCGGCGCCGGCCGGCGGCGCTCCTCGTCGCATCGCTACGCCTGGACAGCCGGCGGGTCCTGCGGCCGTGACGGAAGGTCCTGACGTCGCCAACTGGGGTGGCGTTCGCTTCAGCCGCACGCCAATCGCCATGGCAGACGACCTGGCGAAGATCGTTTTCGAGAAGGTCGTGAACGAGGAGGTGAAGCTCGCGCCTCACCTGTACGCCTCCATCGCGGTCGCCAAGGTGCGCGCCACGGACAAGATCGTCATGCTCTTCGTCGACAAGGAAAAGGCGAAACGCGAGGAGGTCGAGGCGGTTGTCCAGCAGCTCGCCAAGCGCGACTACCGCCTGACCGAGACCCCCGTGCAGGGGCACTTCGCCAGCTCAGGCCTGGTGATGGCACTGTCGCAGGGCGACATCACGCAGTCGAGCCTCCAGTTCGAGCGCGACGTATCGCGCGATCCAACGAAGAACGCGCTCATGTCCGCGTTCACCGACGTTGTGTCCTGGGCCTACGCGAACAAGGCGGACGACATCGACTTCGCCGTGGACCGCGAAGCCGCGAAGAGCCAGATTTGCTTCAAGATCGGCGGCCGGTACATTCGCCCGGAACGGTTCCTACTGCCGACTGACACGGTGATCGCCATGCTCGGCATTGCTTGGCAGAAGTCGGGCGGCGGCGCGTCGCCGCAGTTCGACATGAAGGTCGAGCAGCAGGCCCTGGTGAAGATCAATCTGCCGCGCAGCCCAGCCATCCCCGACGGCGCCCGCGTGCGCCTGCGCTGGAGCGGCATGGCCATCGACAAGGGTGTTGTGGTCACCACCCGGATTCAGCGCCTGGGCGAGTCGGCTGCGATCCGCTCTCTGGACGCCGCCGGCTACCTGGACAGCCAGCTGGACATCATCCGCCGAGTGATCAACTCCGAAGGCGGAATGGTCGTGCTCGCCGGCGTGGTGGGCTCGGGCAAGTCGACATCCCTGGTGCAGATGATCAACATGCTGCCCACGGACATCAAGATCCAGTCGTTCGAAGATCCCGTCGAATTGGAGCTGAAGAACGCCTACCAGAAGACCATCACGCGCGATCTGGCGCAGGCAGGCGACGACAAGTCCTTCCTGTCGGCCACGCGGGCTCTGTATCGCTCGGCGCTCGACGCGCTCTATCTCGGTGAGATCCGTGACCGCGAGACGGGCCTGGTTGCCCGCCAAGTGGTCGAGTCGGGCCACAGCGTCTATACGACGACCCACGCCCGCTCCAGCCTCGGTATCGCCGAGCGTTTCGCGTCGCCGGCGATCGCAATCAACCGCGAGGTACTGGCCACGCCGGGCATCCTGAAGCTGTTGGTCTACCAAGCCCTCCTGCCCACGAATTGCCCGCATTGCGCGCTGTCACCGAATGACTATGCGCACGCCTTCACGCTCAATGCAGAGAAGCTCGAGGAACACAACCGCTACTTCGATCGGTTGGAGCGCCTCTACCACATCTCCCGCGACGTGTATCGCCTGCGCAGCTCGCGCGGCTGCAAGTTCTGCATCAAGGAAGAACTGCCCGAACTGAACGGCTTCTCCGGCCGCACGGTGGTCAGCGAACTGGTCGAGCCCGACGAGCAGATGCTCGAATACATCGGAGCGGCCGATGGCGCGCTGAAGCTCTACAAGTACTGGCGCTCGATGGCATCGGACAGGTTCGACGACCCCAACCTGGTGGGCAAGAACACGATGGAGTGCGCGATCTACAAGGGAGTCCGGGGCACCACCGAGGACGGAAAGTCCGTCGGCTTGATCGACCCTCGCGAGATCGAGCCGCGATTCATGAGCTTCGAGACGGTGGAAGGCCGGCGCGACCATGAACGAGCTGTCGCCGCGCGCCGTAACACGAGCCATATCTCCGTGCCGGAGAACTACGTCGCAGATTCGCCTTCGGCTGCTTCGCTCCTGCGTGCGCCCTCGGCCGCTGTGGTCCCGCTTCACACTGCCGCGGCCGTAAGGGAGGGTGCGTAAATGACCGTCAAGGTTCCGTTCGGTATTCGCCAGGCGGCGGCGAAGTTCGGGCGCCAGCGCGCGGACTACTACACCTACATCGCCGACAAGCTCGAGGGTGGAAAGGGTGACATCAAGCTCCTCGGCATCTTCGAGAAGGATGCCGATCGCTACGGCTCGACTGCGCGCGCAAAGCTCTCCACCTATTGGGCCGAGCAGTACTCGACCAACGGGGCAAACCTGTCGGCCGCATGGCGCGGGACGCTCCCGGACGACGAGGTCGCGATTATCGACGTGGCCCAGGACGCCGGAGCAGGGGCTCTGCTGGCCGCGTTGCGCGACGTCTCGCGCATCGCGCGGCTCTCGGACCAGGTGCGCAATGAGTCCGTGGGGACGCTGGCCGCCGCCGCCGTGGGCCTGACGATTGCAATCGGGATGCTGACGATCTTCCCGTGGTTCTCAGCACACAAGCTGCAGGAGATCTATTCGTTCATCCCGCTGGATCAGTGGGGCCCCAAGGGCACGTTCTTCAACAACTGGGCTGCCAACGTCCAGGGCTATGGGCTGTACCTGGTCCTGCTGCTCGTCATCGCGATCGTGACGATCCACTGGACGGTGAACAACCTGACCGGCCAGGTGCGCGATTGGCTCGATGAGCACGTGGCGCTCTACAGGGTGGTGCGCGATGTCAAGGGCGCTCTCTTTCTGGCCACGATGGCGACGCTGACCCGCAAACGGGGCAACACGATGTTCACGTTGAGTGAGTCGCTCAGCACCTTCGCGCGCTCCGTTCGATCGCCCTGGCTGCGTTGGCGCGTCGAGCAGATCGCCGAGGGTGTTGACGCTACGGGTGCAGTTGGTACCGAGGCGTTCCGGACGAATTTGCTCTCGATGGAGATGTACTACTTCCTGCAGGACATGCAGGAGGCACGAGGCTTCTCCGAGGGCTTCGAGGAGACAGGCCGCTACGTCGAAAAAACGATGCTGGAGAAGATCCTGAAGCGCATGGCCATCTATCGCTGGGTGCTGCTGATCTCCGCCGTCTGCATCGTGATCGGCGTGATGGCGACTCAGTTCGGCGTCATCTACGAGATGAAAGGCGTCATGTCTGCCTACTACAGCACGAAGTGACCGCGTCATACATCGTCTTTTAGGCGGCGAAGGCAAGCGTGAATTTCTCATGGCGACCTAGCGCAATGAGTCCCTGCTTCTACATACTAGTTTTCACATGCCCGACATCCTTCGAGCTTATCGCTTCCAGCTCCGCCCGCGCAAAGCGCAGGAGCGGCTTCTTGCCCGCTACACGGGCATGATGCGCTGGCTCTGGAACCGCTCGCTTGCCGAACAGGAGGCTCGTCGCGAGCGCGGCGAAAAGCACGCACGATACGTCAGCATGTGCGCTTGGCTCACGGAGTGGCGTAACGCGCCAGAGACGTCATGGCTGAGCGAAGGCCCCGCGCACGCACAGCAGCAGGTGCTGAAGCGACTAGATGCGGCATTTCAGGCGTTCTTCGCGAACGTGAAGGCGGGAAAAAACCCGGGCTACCCCCGCTTTAAGAAGCGAGGCGAGGAGCCTGGCATTCGCTTCCCGGAACGCAAGCAATTCAAGCTGGACGAGCTCAATGGCCGCATCCATCTTCCAAAGCTTGGCTGGGTGCGAATGCGCAATAGCCGGCAGATCGCAGGCGAGGTGCGCAATGCGACCGTCACCTGCGAGGGTGACCGCTGGTATGTGGCGATTCAGACGCTGCAGCCTGGGGTGTTGAAGGAGACTGGGGTCGCACCGACGCTCGGCATTGATCTGGGCGTCACGAACTTTGCCGGGTTGTCGGATGGACGACTCATCGAGCCGCTCGGTGCGATGAAGGCGCAGCAGCGACGTCTGCGACGCTACCAGCGCAGCGTTAGCAGGAAGGTCAAGGGCTCGAATAACCGCGAGAAGGCGGTCGTAAAGCTGCGAGTGCTGCACAACCGCATCGCGCAGCAGCGCAACGACTGGCTTCATAAGCTCACGAGCGGGCTGGCGGCGAAGCATTCGGTGGTCGCGATCGAGGACCTGCGCGTGGCTGCGATGTGCGCCTCGGCGCGCGGGAGCGCGCAGAGGCCGGGCACGAATGTCCGTCAGAAAGCCGGCCTCAATAGGGGCATCCTTGATGCTGCTTGGGGCGAGTTCAGGCGCCAGCTCGAATACAAGCTTGTTGCCAATGGCGGTGCGCTTGTCGCGGTGAACCCGGCCTACACCAGCCGCACGTGCGCTGCTTGCGGCCACGAAGCGGCGGAGAACAGGAAGAGCCAGGCGCTCTTCGCCTGCGCGGCCTGCGGCCACACAGACCATGCGGACATCAATGCCGCAAAGAACATTCTGGCCGCGGGGCACGCGGTCTGGGCTTCTTCATCGAAGCCCGATGCCTGTGGAGGGGTGGTCAGACGCGCGGCGTTCGCAAGGACGAAGCACGCAGCCCCGGCGAAGCAGGAACCCACCGAAGAGGCAGGCGGTGCGTAACGCGCAGCGCGCCTCAGCAGGAATCCTCGTCCTTCAAGGGCGGGGAGGATTTCAATACAGCACCAAGTAGCCGTTCTGCTCGACCTCGACCAGAACAAACCCAATCCAAACCCGATTCCAACCTGAAGGAACCATCCGAAATGCAAACTCGCACCAACCGCACCGTTTCCCTGAAGAAGGCCAAGGGATTCACCCTGGTGGAGCTGATCGTTGTGATTGCCATCGGCGCGCTGCTTGCGCTGTTCGCGGTGCCCTACGCCCGCGGCGTGATCATCAACGGCAAGGTCGAGCCCACGGCGAACGACATCAACAAGACCGTGACGTCCATCCGTGGCAACTTCGCCGGCCAGGGCGTCACCCCCTACAACAACCTGGGCGTCGGCGCCGCCGCCACCGCGATCTTCGCGAACACCGCGCGCGGCCTTTCGTCGGCGCTGACCGTAGCTGGCAATGGCGCAGCTGCCACCGTGCAACACGATCTTGGCGAGACAGGGTCGCAGATCACCGTCGCGGCCGCCACGATCACCACGCCTGGCGACTCTTTCACTGTCACCCTGCCGACCGTGAACAACGCGGCCTGCCCCGGCCTGGCCGCGCAGTTGTCGCGCGTTGCAGAAGTGATCTCGATCAACGGCGCGGCAGCGAAGGCCGTCGGCGGCACCTACAACGGCGGAATCGCGCAGAACGCGTGCACGGAAGGTGACACGAACACCTTCATCTTCACGTTCCGCTGATCTGCTTGGCCGGGCTCCCCGGAGCCTGGCGCGGCGGCGGAAGCCGACCAGTCCTGCCCAACCCTCTCTCGAACCATGACCCATCGCACTTCGCCGCTGACCGGGCGTGCGCGCCGCGCGCAGCAGGGCTTCACCCTCGTCGAGCTGATTGTCGCGATCAGCATCGCCGCGATCCTCTCGATCTATGCCCAGGCCCAACTCGCGAAGCTTTCCGAAGAGCAGATCGGGGTGTCCGCAGGGAGCTATCTCAAGCAGGTTGCCGGTGCCGCCGAGCAGTACGCGCTCAGCCATTTCGACGATCTGGGCAACGGCGTCGACATTCCTGGCGTGGCAAACGACATCGCTCCCACCATCGCGGAGCTGGTGACGGATCAGAAGCTGCCGAGCGGGTTCCCCACTACGGCCGGCGCGATGCCGACACGTCAGAGCCTGCGCATCGATGTCGAGAAGACAAACTGTCCTGGTGCCGGCTGCAACATCGTCACACGGGTCTGCACGACGACCGGCGTGACGCTTGGCGGCCCGAACGTTCGCTACGACCTGGCACAGGTGATGGTCGACCAGCAGGGTGGTACGGGCGGGCAGTCCTCGTACACGACCCCCGCCGTGATTCGAGGCCCCTCGCTGAACGTGGCGAACCCGAACGGGGCGGTGCCGGGCACGGTCTGCGCCAGCGCCACTCTCAATACTGCGATGTTCCAGCAGTTCGTGCGGGTCCGCGATACCCGCAATCCCGACCTGCGGGGTGACCTGAGTGCGGTGGGCAACCTCGCAATCACGGGGCAGTCCACCCTGACTGGCAACGTCGCTGCGGCCGGAAATGTCAGTGTGGCCGGCAGCGGCGGGTTTGGGGGCGCAGATCCGGTGGCCGTGCCCGCGGGTCTGACGGGCGTCAACACGTCGGATATGGTCGCCAGCGGAAACATTGTGGCCACCGACCTCGGCGCTGGATTCACTGGCAATAACGGCAATTTCGTGGCGATGACCACAAACAGTGGTGGTGAGGCGGCCGTCGTGACCTCAGGCCGTATGTCGGGCCGGCGCCTGATTCCGACCGGCAGCTACACGAAGGGGACAGCGTGTGTCGAAGCCGGCGCGCTGGGCCTGTCGGCAACGGAGGCTTCCGGGTCGCTCGTGGTGTGTTCGTCCGGGCGATGGACGCCGCTCACCACGGCAGCCGTCGATGGCGGCGCGTGTGCACTGGAGGGTCAGGGCGCATCCGATCCCGATGGCCTCACCCTCTACTGCACTGGCGGACGTTGGACTTCGATGAAGCAGTATCTCGCGCCGGCGGTCGACAACACGGCGTGCACGACCCCTGGTCAGGTCGGCTTCTCGGCACTGATTGCCGGCTTCAAGAAGGCGATGCTATGCCGCGTGAACCCGCAGGGCGGTGGTGCGGTGTGGAAGCGGATGGAGGACATCACGACGAACCTGGTATTTGTTCGGTCGGTTGAAGTAGTCGACACGCAAAACGTCCCTAAGCCGACCTGCGCGAATCCGGGGAACCCGACCGCGACTCCGATTATTCAGCTCATCCCGAAGACCGAATCCACGAGCGACGGTGGCCTGGCCCGCTTCGCCAATGATCTGGGAGCCGTCTGGCAAGTGAGGCTGCTGACGGGAGCATCTGGGCCGATGCCGGCCGGATCGGCCGCAATCGCGCACGTGTTCTGCTACTTCCCCTGAAAGGCCACACAAAAATGACCGTAGGTTTCCTAAAGTTGTGGTCAATTTCTCCCTGTGAGGCCCCCCAGATTTACTAAAAAAATGAGTTGTGGTCATTTTTGACTAAGAGAACTGGGTTGTGCTCGTTCCGCCAAGGAAAGGGTCGTCCGCTCAAGCAAAACCAAGTCGGAGTTGGCTCCGGGGCAACACGCGTGGAACGCTCGGACTGCCATAAATTAAAAGCGGGCCTCAGGTAACCAAGCGCCTGCTGTGATGCCGTAGCTACTTCGCGAACCAGGTCAGGCCCATCATTGCTAAGACGCTCGCTAATGCTGGGTCGCTCCGTGGGAGCAACAACAAGCAAGCAACAAGGGGCCATCGTGGTGGCGCTAATGACCTATGTCCTGATACCCCGGGTCACGCGCCGCGCCCGGCTGGCTGTACCGCTGACGACTCGGCGCGCCGACGGCAGCATTCGGGACGATGCTCAGCTCAGAACGTCGACTTGCGTGTTGAAGACGTAGCCGGCACCACGCTCCGACTGCCGTTCCTTCTATTCGCCGAGCCGTATCGCTCTGCGCCAATGGCCCGGCGGCATGCCAACGTGGCGGGTGAAAACGCGCGTGAAGTGGCTCTGGTCCGCGAACCCGCAATCGGCCGCGATCTCCGCCAATGGCCGTTCTAAGTCCCTGAGCAGCGCGCGCGCGCGCTCCAGCCGTTGCGCGATCAGCCATTGGTGGGGTGTCTGGCCGGTAGTTTCGCGAAAGGCATGGATGAAATAGCTTCGCGACAGGTGGCAGGCGTCGGCGATGTCGAGGATGGAGATGCTGCCGTCGATCCTGCTGCGCAGCAGCTCCTTCGCCCGCGCCTCTTGCGAGCGCGAAAGAATCCGCTGCTTCCTGGGCTCTGTCCGCACGGCTTGGCCATAGTTCTCGACGAGATGGGTTTCGACGGCGGCGCACACCTGATCGACAAAAAGCATGCTGGTTTCGCCCAGACGTTCGAGCGCCGGGGCCAGCGCGCACGCAAGATGGGAGAGCACCTTGTCGCTAACGCCTGTGACAGGGTCGAGGCCGCCGACTTGCCTGCCCGCCTTTTCTTTGATGGTGCGCTTAAGGACATGATGCGGTATCTCGAGGAGCACGAAATCGAACGGGCTCTTCATGTCCGCTCGATAGCTGTCGGAGAAATCGCGGATGTAGATCGAACCTTCGGCGAAGTCATGGCATGACGCATGGTGCGCATGCAGGATCCGCCGCCGGTGGCCGTCGCGCATCGAGATGCCGAGCAGCATGCCGCGTCCGGTCGCTTCAGTCGCCACGTGATCGATCTGCGCGCAGTCGGAGGTTTTGCGGTAGATCTTGACCCCGTTTGCACTGAGCCCCTGGTTCTTTTGAAGTTGGCTGGACACGCAGCCCAGCGTGTCCTTCGCCGCGGGCGAGAGAACACGGCAGGCAAGTGGATCCTCGAGTGGCTGAAGGGCGTTACTCTTCTTCATGGGGAGGCTGCTTTCGGCGCGCATGGGGATTGTCGGGGCAGGAGCCACGGTTATCGGGATCCGGGGAGTACGGCATCTTCATCGGCGCCGACGGCCACCTGCTCGGGCTCACCGTTGGCACCGGCTCCCCCAAGATCACGGCAATGCTGCATCCGCAGCGCCCGGAGCGTTTCGTCGACGCGGCCATCGGTGCAATCGTGCGGGGCCTGCACGCTGGCGCCAGATGAAGGAAAGGGAAGGCCTGCATCAGTCCCACTGCGGTGCAAGGCCTTCGGGGCTGGTGAGCCGCTCGCCGCGGTATCGAGCGCGGCGATCTGCGCCATCTCGGCATCGCCCAGCTTCAGGCGCTGCGCCTCGAGGTTGCTCGCGAGGTTGGCGCGCTTCGTCGACGACGGGATGACCGCGTAGCCGAGTTGCATCGCCCAGGCCAGCACCACCTGTGCCGGCGTGGCTTTGCGCGCGGCGGCGATCGCCACGATCACCGGATCCTTCAACACCTTGCCGTAGGCGAGCGTCATGTATGAGCTGATCGCGATGCCCTGGCTTCTTGCGAAGTCGGCCACCTTGCGGTTCTGGAGGTAGGGGTGCAGCTCGATCTGGTTGGTCGCGATCGCTCCGGCGCCGGCGGCTGCGATCGCCTCCTTCATCAGCGCGACGGTGAAGTTCGACACGCCGATCTGCCGGGTCAGGCCTTGCGCCTTCGCTTCGGCGAGCGCGCCCATGAGTTCGGCGACCGGCACCGCATCGCCCGGCGAGGGCCAGTGGATCAGCGTGAGATCGACGTGAGGGGTGCGCAGCTTCGCCAGGCTCTCCTCCAGGCTGGGAATGAGCTTGTCGCGCGCGTAGTTCGCCGTCCAGATCTTGGTGGTGATGAAGAGCGCATCGCGCGGCACGCCGCTTTCGGCGATGGCCTGGCCGACCTCGGCCTCGTTGCCATAGATCTGCGCGGTGTCGATGAGGCGGTATCCGAGGTCGAGCGCGTTCTTGACGGAGTCGATGACGGTTTGGCCCTTGAGGCGGAAAGTGCCGAGGCCGAAAAGCGGAATGTTGTGCGTAGTCATGTGAAGGTCCTAGCCAGTGAGTTGTTCAGTGGCCGATCGGAATGGGCCCGTCGGCGCGTACGGGGATGCCGCTGCGCCGGTCCAGCACGCCGCTCCACTGCGTGAGTGCCAGCGAGACCAGCACCACGAGCGCACCGATCCACGGCGTGTGCATCAGGCCCAGGTGCGTGACGATCAGGCCGCCAGCCCAGGCCGCACCGGCGATGCCGAGGTTGAAGGCCGCGATGTTGAGGCCCGAGGCCACGTCCACCGCCTGCGGCGTGAAGCGTTCGGCCTGCTTCACCACATAGACCTGCAGGCCCGGCACGTTGCCGAAGGCGACCGCGCCCCAGGCGAGCACCGTGGTGAGCGCGAGCCACTTGTGCGGCGCGGCGAAATTGAAGACCAGCAGCACGGCGGCCAGCAGCGCGAAGATGATCCTGAGCGCGGGAATAGGGCCCATGCGGTCGGCCAGCTTGCCGCCCCAGATGTTGCCGGCCGCGACGGAGAGGCCATAGACCAGCATGACCCAGCCCACGGCGCCGGCGCTGAAGCCGGACACCTCGGTGAGGATCGGCGCGAGGAAGGTGAACGGAATGAACGAGCCGCCGTAGCCGATCGCCGTCTTGGCGTAGACCAGCAGCAGCCGCGGCTCGGCCAGCACCTTGGCCTGCTGCGCGAGCGAAGCGGGCGGCGTGTGGCGGATGCTGGCGGGCACGAAGAGCCAGCTGCCGACGAAGGCGACCACGCCCAGCGCCGATACGGCGAGGAAGGTCTCGCGCCAGCCGAAGTGCTGGCCGATGAAGGTGCCGATCGGCACGCCGGTCACCAGCGCAACCGTGAGGCCGGTGAACATGATGGCGATCGCGCTCGCCGCCTTTTCCTTCGGCACCAGGCCGGTGGCGATGGTCGAGCCGATCGAGAAGAACACGCCATGCGCGAGGCCGGTGAGCACGCGCGCGGCGACCAGCGTTTCATAGCTCGGCGCCTGCCACGCCAGCAGGTTGCCGGCGGTGAAGAGCGCCATGAGGCCGAGCAGCAGCGCCTTGCGCGGCACCTTGCCCGTGAGGGCGGTGAGCACCGGCGCGCCGACGGCGACGCCGACCGCGTAGAGGCTGACCAGCAGGCCGGCCGAGGGCAGGCCGATGCCGAGGTCGGCCGCGACGGTGGGGAGCAGGCCGACGATCACGAATTCGGTCGTGCCGATGGCAAAGGCGCTGAGCGTCAGCGCCAGGAGGGCGATGGGCATGTGGGAGGTTTCCTGTTGAGGCAGGGCTCGAGTGTGAGTCAGCTCTTCTTGCAGAAACAGCGCATAGTCATCACTACACTATTGAATCGAAATCAAGAATGCCATGAAGACCACCCTCGAGGAACTGCAAGCCTTCGTTGCTGTCGTCCATGCCGGCTCCATCACGGCCGCGGCGGAGCAACTGGAGCAGACCGTCTCGGGCGTGAGCCGTGCGCTCGGCCGGCTCGAGAAGAAACTCGAGACCACGCTGCTGCGCCGCACGACGCGCCGCATCGAGCTCACGGAAGAGGGCGCTGCATTCCTCGCGCATGCGCGCGCGATCCTCGCGTCGATCGACAACGCCGAGGAGCAGATGGCCGCGCGCCGCCAGCAGCCCGCGGGCCAGTTGCGGGTGAACGCCGCCACGCCGTTCATGCTGCACGTCATCGTGCCGCTGGTGCCGGAGTTCCGGCGCAGCTATCCCCTCATCACGCTGGAGCTGGACACCGACGAGCTCAACATCGACCTGCTGGAGCGCCGCACCGATGTCGCCATCCGCATCGGCGAGCTGCGCGATTCGACGCTTCATGCGCGCCCGCTCGGCACCAGCCGCATGCGCGTGCTCGCCAGCCCCGGCTACCTGGAAAAGCATGGCCGGCCCCGCAGCGTGGTGGCGCTGGCCAAGCACACGCTGCTGGGCTTCACGCAGCCGGATTCGCTCAACCGCTGGCCGCTACGCGGGGAGCATGGCGACGAGTGGCAGATCGCACCGAGCATCAGGGCGTCGAGCGGCGAGACGCTCAGGCAGCTGGCACTCGAGGGTGCAGGCGTTGTGTGCCTCTCCGACTTCATGACCGCCGGCGACCGCAAGCGCGGCGACCTGATGCAATTGCTCGTGAACGACACCGCGGACGTGCGCCAGGGGATCAATGCGGTGTACTACCGAAATACGAAGCTGGCGGCGCGCATCGCGTGCTTTCTGGACTTTCTGGCTGCGCGTGTATGAGGGCCGGAGTCAGCGCGACCGCGGCGACCGATGGCATGCGCCTCAGCGCGTTGCCATGCCGCTCTTGCGGGGTTGCCAGCCCCGCATTGCATACTTCCCGCACATTTCAACCGCCCTTCGCTCCGACTGCTGGCTCGGCCGACGGCTGGAATCTCAGTCCGGACTCAGTGTTGTCCAGTCACTCGTAAGCACGTCGCGCTGGGGTTCCGAACTCGGTGTTGCGCGAATGCACTACGAGCTTCCGCATCTGCTCGTGCTGGCACCGCTTCCGACCGAAGATGCGTTCCTGCTCAGCGTGGAGATCACCGCGGGCGGCACCCGGCGCATTGTCAGAGATGGCAGATCGTTCCAGTTGGGTCTGCAGCAGGAGGGCTCCTTCCACATCGCGGATCTGTCGCAGCGCGCCTCGGCGTATATCTGCGGCCCCTTCCACTGGATGTTCTTTCACCTGCCGCGCGCAACGCTCGATTCATTCGTAGGCCTTCCTGATGGAGCACCTCGCAGCCGATGTATCGCTGGCCGATGTCGCGCGCGAATGCACGCTGTCACGCAGCCACTTCAGTAAGGCCTTCAAGCAGACCACCGGGCAGACGCCGCATGCGTGGTTAGTGGGCCAGCGCGTCGAGGCGGCGCAGCGCCTGCTGCGCAACCCCGAACTGTCCATTGCGCAGGTGGCCTCGGCTTGCGGCTTTGCCGACCAGAGCCACCTGACGCGGGTGTTCTCGGCGCGCACCGGCACATCGCCGGCACGCTGGCGCCGCAGCCGAGCCGATTGATCCACCCGCCGCGCCGCGGCGTCAGGAGATCCAGCCGGACCGTGGAAGCAGCGCGGGCACCAGCGGGCGGTTCAGCTGCTTCACCCACCATTGCAGCGCCTGGCCCTTGGCGCCTGTCCTCCAGGCGAGCCAGAAAGCCTCGGGCGCGCGGGGCTCTTCCGTGGCGAGTTCCACCAGTGTGCCGCGCGCCAGTTCGCCCTGGATGCAAGCGCGAGGCAGAAAGCCGTGTCCCAGGCCGGCCATCTGGCAGGCGATTTTCGCGGCCATCGACGGCACCGCGATGCGCTGTTGGCCGGAGAGCAGTCCCACCGTGCGGTCGGACAGGGTGCGCGCGCTATCACTCACCACGATCGCGTTGTGCTCCAGCAAGTCGCCGCGGTGCAGCGGGCGGTCGAGCCGGGTCAGCGGATGCGTCGGGGCGACGCAGAACGCGAACTCGAGGCTGCCTACCATGACGCACTGGTAGCCACCGCCGGCAGGTCCTTCGCCCGCGGCGATGACCACGTCGGCTCGCCCCTCGCGCAGTGCCTCCCAGCTTCCGGTGAGCGCCTCGCAGAAGATGCGCAGCCGCGTGCCGCAGCGAAGGTCCTCGAAGGCTCGCACGTCGTCGATGAGCGCCTGCGTCGGGATCAGCGAGTCGTGCACCAGCCGCAATTCCGATTCGAAGCCGGTGGCGATCTGCCGCATGCGCGATTCCAGATCGCTGGCGGCGCCGAGCAGCCAGCGTCCCTCCTTGAGCATTTCCTCGCCGGCCGCGGTGAGGGTCACGCGCGGCCCGTTGCGCTCGAACAGCAGCATGCCCAGTTGCTCCTCCAGCTTGCCCACGGCGTACGAGATCGTGGAGGGCACCTTGTTCAGGCGCGCGGCGGCGGCGGCGAAGGAGCCGTGGCGCGCGATGGCGTCCACGACCTCGATGGCTTCCAGGCTGAGCTTCAGCACGCGATACCTCGAAAGCTGATGATCGAAAACTTCGATCATAGACTGCGAAAAGGTTCGCCATCCGGTGTCGCGAAAAGAAAGAAGATTCAGCCATGGCTCGGGATCTCGCTTCGAAGCCATCATGAATCCCATCGAATCACCGAACCAGAAAGGAATGAATCATGTTGGAAGTTCGCAGTGCCAACGACCGGGGAAACGCAGATTTCGGCTGGCTGAAGTCTCGCCACACCTTTTCCTTCGGCCACTACCGCGATTCCGCGCAAGAGGGCTTTTCGGACCTGCTGGTGATCAACGACGACCGCGTGCATCCCGGCCGCGGCTTCGGCACCCACCCGCACCGCGACATGGAAATCTTCTCGTACGTGCTCGACGGCGCGCTCGAACACAAGGACTCGATGGGCACGGGCTCCGTGATCCGCCCGGGTGATGTGCAGATGATGAGCGCGGGCACCGGCGTGCGGCACAGCGAGTTCAACGCGTCGTCCACCGAAGCGCTGCACTTCCTGCAGATCTGGATCGTGCCGAATGCAAAGGGCGTCGCGCCCCGCTACCAGCAAGTGCACTTCGCCACCGAAGAAAAGCGCGGGCGCCTGCGGCTGATCATTTCGCCCGAAGGTACCGAGGGCTCGCTCGCCGTGCACCAGGACGCCCGCGTCTACGCCGGCCTGTTCGACGGCGAAGAGGCCGCGTCGCTGAAGCTCGGAGCCAAGCGCCACGCCTACGTGCACGTGGCGCGCGGCAGCGTCGAAGTCAACGGACAGCGCCTGACCGCGGGCGACGGTGCGCGCGTGCGCAACGAACAGCGCCTCGACCTGGCGCGCGGCGACGGTGCCGAGGTGCTGGTATTCGACCTGCGCCCGAACGAACTGCCCTCGTTTTGAATCATGCGCCGCCGACGCAGGCGGCAAATGTCCAAACGACCTCAAAAATCGACAAGACGTGCATCTGCCCCGAAGCGAAGATACACGTCGCGGCTCCCCCTTTTTTCCATCGTCAACACGGAGTACTTCATGTCCCTCAAAGCCACCCCGACCGCCGGCGCCAAACTGCTCACGCCCACTGACCACACGCTGGTCATGATCGACTTCCAGTCGCAGATGGCCTTTGCCACCCACTCGATCGACGCGGTCTCGCTGCGCAACAACGCTGCGCTGGTGGCGCATGCGGCCGCCGGCTTCGGCGCCTCGACCATCCTCACCACGGTGGCCGAGAAGAGCTTCTCGGGCCCCATGTTCGAGGAGATCACGGCCGCCTTCCCCGAGCAGAAGATGATCGACCGCACCTCCATGAACACCTGGGAGGACGCCGCCGTGATCAAGGAGGTCAACCGGATCGGCAAGAGCCGCATCGTGCTGGCCGGCCTCTGGACCGGCGTGTGCATCGTCGGCCCGGCCCTCTCGGCGCTCGACCAGGGCTTCGAGGTCTACGTGATCGCCGATGCCTGCGGCGACGTCTCCGCCGAGGCCCACAACCGCGCCATGGACCGCATGGTGCAGGCCGGCGCCCGTCCCATGACCTCGCTGCAATACCTGCTCGAGCTGCAGCGCGACTGGGCCCGCACCGAAAGCTACGACATGACCACCGGCATCGCCAAGAAGTTCGGCGGCGCCTATGGCCTGGGCATCATCTATGCCAAGACCATGTTCGGCGCCCACGAGGGCTGAGGGCCCGCGCGATGAAGCCTTACATCGTTTCCCTGGCGGTCGGCCTGCTGGTCGGCGCGATCTATGCGCTCTTCAGCGTGCGCTCGCCGGCGCCGCCGATCATTGCGCTCGTCGGGCTGCTCGGCATCCTTGCGGGTGAACAGCTGCCGCCGCTGGTCAAGCGGATGTTCGACCGCAACCCCGCGACCACCTCGTGGCTGCACCACCAGGTCAAGCCGCACATGTTCGGCGAGCTGCCGCAATGCGCGAAGCCGACCGAGCTCGCGGCAGCCAAGCCGGTGGCGCCCACCCGCGCCTCACCTCATGACGCCGCCTGACGTCGATCTGCAACGCCGCCAGCTGTGCCTCGGCACGCTCGGCGCCGCCATCGCCGGGCCGGCGATGGCGCAGCAACCCCATACCTCAAGGACATCCCACATGGCCGATGCCCAGCCGCCCGAATTCATCCTGCACCACGGGCTCATCACCACCCTCGACCGCGCCAATCCCACCGCCAGCGCGGTCGCGATCAGCGGCGGCCGCTTCACCCATGTGGGGCGGGACGAGGACATCCTGCCCATGGCCGGCCCCGCGACCAAGGTCATCGACCTGCTGGGCAAGCGCGTGCTGCCGGGCCTGATCGACAGCCACACCCACATCATTCGCGGCGGCCTCAATTACAACCTCGAGCTGCGCTGGGAGGGCGTCAGGAGCCTGGCCGATGCGATGGGCATGCTCAAGCGCCAAGTGGCCGTGACGCCGGCGCCGCAGTGGGTGCGCGTGGTGGGCGGCTTCACCGAGCACCAGTTCGCCGAGAAGCGGCTGCCGACCCTCGAGGAGCTCAACGCCGTCGCGCCCGATACGCCGGTGTTCATCCTCCATCTCTACGATCGCGCGCTGCTCAACGGGGCGGCGCTGCGCGCGGTGGGCTACACCCGGGACACGCCGGCCCCGCCGGGCGGCGAGATCGTGCGCGACGCCAGCGGCAACCCGACCGGGCTGCTGCTGGCCAAGCCCAATGCGGCCATCCTCTATGCGACGCTCGCCAAGGGACCGAAGCTGCCGATCGAGTACCAGTTCAATTCGACGCGCCACTTCATGCGCGAGCTCAACCGGCTCGGCGTCACGGGCGCCATCGACGCCGGCGGCGGTTTCCAGAACTATCCCGAGGACTACCAGGTCGTCCAGCAGCTCGCCGATGCCGGCCAGCTGACGATCCGCCTGGCCTACAACCTCTTCACGCAGAAGGCCAAGCAGGAGAAGCAGGATTTCCTGAACTGGACCGCGACATCGAAGTACAAGCAGGGCGACGACTACTTCCGCCACAACGGCGCCGGCGAGATGCTGGTGTTCTCGGCCGCCGACTTCGAGGACTTCCGCCAGCCGCGGCCGGACATGGTGCCGGAGATGGAAGGCGAGCTCGAGGAGGTGGTGCGCATCCTGGCCGAGAACAAGTGGCCCTGGCGCATGCACGCGACCTACGACGAGACCATCACGCGCGCGCTCGACGTGTTCGAGAAGGTGAATCGCGACATCCCGCTTCAAGGCCTCAACTGGTTCTTCGACCACGCCGAGACCATTTCCGAGCAATCCATCGACCGCATCGCCGCCTTGGGCGGCGGCATCGCGGTGCAGCACCGCATGGCCTACCAGGGCGAGTACTTCGTCGAGCGCTACGGGCCCGGCGCTGCCGAGGCCACGCCGCCGGTCAAGCGCATGCTGGAGAAGGGCGTCAAGGTCTCGGCCGGCACCGACGCCACGCGCGTGGCTTCCTACAACCCGTGGGTCTCGCTCTCCTGGCTCGTCACCGGCAGGACGGTGGGCGGCATGCAGCTCTATCCGCAGCGCAACTGCCTGGATCGCGAGACCGCGCTGCGCCTGTGGACCGAGAACGCCACATGGTTCTCCAACGAGGTGGGCAAGAAAGGGCGCATCGAGGTTGGGCAGTTCGCCGATCTCATCGTGCCGGACCGCGATTTCTTCGCCTGCCCCGAGTCGGAGATCGCCGACACCACCGCGCTGCTCACGATGGTGGGCGGCAAGGTGGTCTATGGCGCGGGCGCGTTCGCGGCGCACGACGAGGGCAGGCCGCCGCCGGCCATGCCCGACTGGTCGCCGGTGCGCGCCTTCGGCGGCTACGCGGGCTGGGGCGACAAGGAGGGCGCGCCGTTGCAGAAGACCTTGCGCCAGGCCGCGATGTCCTGCGGCTGCGCCAACGACTGCAATGTCCACGGCCACCGGCACGCGACGGCGTGGAGCAGCAAGCTGCCTATCGCCGACCTCAAGAGCTTCTGGGGCGCGCTCGGCTGCGCCTGCTGGGCGGTGTGATGGCTGCGATGCGCAATCTCTTCACCGCGCCCTGGGTGCGATGGCTCGCGTTGCTGGGCCTGTGTGCGGCCTACCTGCAAGGGGGCTTGAACAAGGCGATCGATTTCCCGGCGGCGATCGCCGAGATGAATCACTTCGGCCTGTCGCCCGCGGCGCCGCTCGCCATCGCTGTCATCGTGCTCGAGCTCGGCGCGTCGGTGCTGATCCTCACGGGCTTCTATCGCTGGCTGGGCGCGTTGGCGTTGGCCGGCTTCACGCTGTTCGCAACCTTCGTAGCGCTGCGTTTCTGGGAGATGGCGCCGCCGGAACGCTTCATGGCCGCGAACTCCTTCTTCGAACACCTGGGGCTGGTCGGCGGCTTCGTGCTCGTTGCATGGCATGACCTGCAGCAGCGGCACGAGGGGCGCGCATGAGCTCGCCCGCGTCCGCCGCCGCCAAGCCCCCAGGCAGCTTCGCGCCCTTGCGCCAGCCCGTGTTCGCCGTGCTGTGGGCGGCCACGGTGCTCGGCAACATCGGCAGCTTCATGCGCGATGTCGCCAGCGCCTGGATGGTGACCGAGCTGTCGCCCAGCCCGACCGCCGTCGCGCTGATTCAGACCGCCGCGACGCTGCCGATCTTCCTGCTCGCGATCCCCGCGGGCGTGCTGTCGGACATCCTCGACCGCCGGCGCTTCCTGATCTTCGTGCAGTTGGTGCTGGCCGCGGTCAGCGGCACGCTGCTGGTGCTGGCGCAGACCGGCACCCTCACGGTCGGCTACCTGATCGGCCTGACCTTCGTCGGCGGCATCGGCGCCGCGCTCATGGGGCCGACCTGGCAGTCCATCGTGCCGGAGCTGGTCCCGCGCGCCGAACTAAAGAGCGCCGTGGCGCTGAACTCGCTCGGCATCAATGTCTCGCGCGCCATCGGCCCGGCCGCCGGCGGCCTGCTGCTCGCGAGCTTCGGCGCGGCGCTGACCTATGGCGTCGATGTGCTGAGCTACGTGTTCGTCATCGCAGCGCTGCTGTGGTGGCGCCGGCCCGCCGCCACTGAAGCGAACGGGCTGTCCGAGCATTTCCTCGGGGCCTTCAAGGCCGGCCTGCGCTACACGCGTGCCAGCCGCGAGCTGCACGTGGTGCTGCTGCGCGCGGCGGTGTTCTTCCTGTTCGCGAGCGCCGTGTGGGCCCTGCTGCCGCTGGTGGCGCGGCAGATGCTGGGCGGCTCGGCCGGCTTCTACGGGCTCCTGCTCGGCGCCGTGGGCGCCGGCGCCATCCTGGGCGCGGTGCTGCTGCCGCGCCTGCGTGCGCGCCTGGATGCCGACGGCCTGGTGCTGCTGGCCTCGCTGATCGCCGCTGCGGTCATGGGCGCCCTGGTCCTTGCCCCGCCCCAATGGGTGGCCGTGGGGCTGCTGTTGCTGCTCGGCGTGGGCTGGATCATCGCGCTCACCACCCTCAACGGCGTGGCGCAGGGCATCCTGCCGAACTGGGTGCGCGGCCGCGGGCTGGCGGTCTACCTCACCGTGTTCAACGGCGCCATGGCCGCCGGCAGCCTGGGCTGGGGCCTGGTGGCGCAGCAGATCGGCGTGCCGATGGCGCTCGGCGTCGGCGCGATCGGGCTGGTGGCGGTGGCCATCGTCTTCCATCGGATCAAGCTGCCGGCGGGCGAGGCGGACCTGCAGCCCTCCAATCACTGGCCCGAACCGCTGCTCGCCGAACCGGTGGCGCACGACCGCGGACCGGTGATGGTGCAAGTCGAGTACCGCGTGCGCAAGGAAGATCAGCCGGCCTTCGTGCAGGCCATGCAGCGCCTGTCGCTCGAGCGGCGGCGCGACGGCGCCTACGCCTGGGGCATCACCGAGGACACGGGCGACCCCGAACGCCTGATGGAGTGGTTCCTGGTGGAGTCATGGGCCGAGCACATGCGGCAGCACCGCCGCGTGTCGCACGCCGATGCGGATCTGCAAGCCGAAGCCATCCGTTTCCACATTGGGCCGGGCAAGCCCGAAGTGCATCACTTTCTCGCTCTCTAGTCTCTGCCAATCCAAAAGGAAAAACATGGCCGACCCCACGACCGTCAACACCCCCAAGAAGCGGCGCCTTGCCCCGCTGCACACCCCGAGCGACCTGGGCGCGGACGCCACGCGCGACATCTCCGCGGGACTCAACGTGCTCCTCGCGGACACCTTCGCGCTCTACTTCAAGACGAAGAACTTCCACTGGCACATGTCGGGCCCGTCGTTTCGCGACTACCACCTGCTGCTGGACGAGCAGGCCGACCAGATCTTCGCCACCGTCGACCCCATTGCGGAACGCGTTCGCAAGCTGGGAGGCACTACGCTGCGCTCGACCGGCCATGCCGCCCGCTTGCAGCGACTCTCGGACAACGATGCGGACTTCGTGACACCGATCGGCATGCTGGCCGAGCTGCGCGAAGACAACCAGCGGCTGGCCGGCTTCATGCGCACCACTCATGCGCTGTGCGACGAGTACGGCGACGTCGCCACCGCCAGCGTGCTGGAGAACTGGATCGACGAGGCCGAGCGACGCACCTGGTTCCTGTTCGAGTCGGTGCGCCAGGGCTGATGCCATCCACCTTTTTGCCTTCCCTTCATTCAACTGTAAAAACCATGACCACACTCACCTTGCGCGACGGAACAGAGCTCTACTACAAGGACTGGGGTTCGGGCCAGCCCATCCTCTTCAGCCACGGCTGGCCGCTCAGCGCGGACATGTGGGACGCCCAGATGCTGTTCTTCGCAGAACGCGGCTACCGTGTGATCGCGTTCGACCGCCGCGGGTTCGGCCGGTCGAGCCAGCCGTGGACAGGCTATGACTACGACACCTTCGCCGACGACATCGCCGAGCTGGTCGAGAAGCTCGATCTGAAGGAAGTGATCCTCGCGGGCTTCTCGATGGGCGGCGGCGACGTGACGCGCTACATCGCGCGCAAGGGCAGCGCCCGCGTGGCCAAGCTCGCACTCATCAGTGCCGTGACGCCGCTGTTCATGAAGACGGCCGACCACCCCGTGGGCCCCGACGCATCAGTGTTCGCAGGCATCCGCGCCGGGCTGGCTGCCGATCGTGCGCAGTTCCTCGATGACTTCAGCACGCTCTTCTACGGCACCAACCGCCCCGGCGCCAAGGTGTCGCAGGGCATCTTCAAGCAGACGCTGCAGATTGCGCTGCAGGCCTCGATCAAGGCCACCCTCGACTGCGTGACCGCGTTCTCGGAAACCGACTTCCGCCCCGACATGGCCAGGATCGACGTGCCCACGCTCGTGATCCACGGCGACGACGACCAGGTCGTTCCCATCGAGGCCACCGGCAAGCTTGCGGCCGAGATGATCAAGGGCAGCCAGCTCAAGGTCTACGCCGGCGCGCCGCACGCCACCTGCACCACCCACAAGGACCGGGTGAACGCTGACCTGCTCGCGTTCATCGAGGCGTAGGCGTTTCGCCGGCCGCACGTATGCAGCGCGCCTATGGTGAGCGACTGGGACGGTACTTCGGTTTGCCGTCCCCCACTGGAGGTCGAAGGTCTCACTGTTGGCGAAGGTACGCGTAAGGGGCTAGCAGAGTTGTCCCCAGCCTTGGACGGATGGTGGGCTGCGCAATGGTTCGCAGCCTCCCCACGCTTGGCTCCAAGAGCGTGCGCCGGTCGAACGGGATGACGTCCATTCCGGCTTCGGTCCTCAACGTTGCCCGCGCCGATCTCTTCATCATGAAGGCTGGTCCCGGAACGATGGCGCAGGTCTTTTTTTGAAACTACTGGAGTTCGATATGAAAACATTTTTCTGGGCATTTAGCACCGTGATCATGCAGCTGGCCGCGTTCGGCGCCAATGCGCAAACGGTAGCGCCCGTGCCAACGGACAAGGCAGCCGCGCGCGCAGAACGCCAAGCCCAGGGCACCCAAGCCGCACGCGAGTTCACTCCGGGCGAGGGCAATCCAAAGCCCGAGCCGAGGGCCAAGGTCTCTAGTGCGGAGCGCGCCGCGGCAAGGCAGGCGAGGAAGCCGGAAGGTGCGGAGGCTGCGCGTGAGTTCAAGCCCGGCGAGGGCAACCCCGAGCCGGAGGCCAGGGCGAAGGTGCCGCGCGCCGAACGCACGGCTGCGCGACAGGCGCGCCGCGCCGAAGTCGCGAAGGCGAATAAGTCGAGTCAACTGCCCTCATATGGTGAAGGCTACGGCGGTAAGTAGAAATCCCCGTCGGGCGCGCGACGATCGCCATCGGGATGACATGGCTTGTCGTGCTGGCGCTTGCCTTCGCATCCGACTCGGTGCTCTGGGTCGCCATTCCCACCGTTGGGGCTCGGTCGAGGGTGAGCTGATTCCGAGAAATTGATGGCCTCTGACGTAAAACCGTCCGCGCGAGTGGCGCTGTTGCTGGCAGCGCTGTCGATGGGCTTCGGCCCATCGGCAGTGGCGCAGGATCCAGACTCGCGTCCAACCTACACGAGCTCCCGGTTCGACGAGGATTGGACCGCGATGCGCGATCCTGCCAGACGCACTGGTGTTCTCGACCGCTTCAAGTGGGTGCCCTTGAACCACGAGGGAACATGGTATGCGACCTTCGGTGGAGAATTGCGCGCAGGGTACGAGTACTTGCGGAACCCGGTTTTCGGCCTCGAGTCGCCGCCACGCGATGGCTACTTCCTTTACCGGGCATTTCTGTTCGCCGACCTTCACCTGGGCCCGAACTTTCGAAACTTCATTGAGCTCGCGAGCGGTTCTGCACCGGGGTGGGCCGGCACGCCGCCACCCACGCAGGAGGACGATCTCGACCTTCTGCAAGGATTTGGCGAGCTCACGCTTCCACTCGATGGAGCACAGGTTGTGCTGAGAGCAGGGCGCCAGGAGATGAGCTTCGGATCTTCGCGGCTCGTTTCTGTCAGAGAGGGCCCGAACATCAGGCGCTCCTTCGATGGGGTGCGTGTCTCATGGGTTGGGTCCCAAGATTTCCGGGTCGACGCCTTCGCGGTGCAACCCGTTGCGCCTCGATCCGGGACATTCGACGATCGCCGCGATCGGAATCAGGACTTCGGAGGTGTCTACGCCACGACGGCGATCCCCGCCGTCCCTGGATTGAAGGCGGACTTTTACTACCTCGGGCTCGATCGCAAGAATGCCCGTTTTGCACAGGGAACCGCAACGGAGCGTCGTCACACCATCGGCGCTCGTTTGTTCGGGCATCAAGCTGGCTTCGATTGGAATGTAGAGGCGGCTTTTCAGTTCGGGTCTTTCGGCAGGTCCGACATTCGCGCCTGGACCATCTCGTCGGACACCGGCTACACCTTCGCGAATGTGTCTCTATCACCCCGGCTGGGGCTGAAGGCGGACGTCATCAGCGGCGACAAGAACCTACGTGACGGAACGCTCGGCACCTTCAATCCGCTCTTTCCGAAACTTCCCTACTTCTCCGACGCGAATGTTGCAGCGCCTGCAAACCTCATTGACATCCAGCCGAGCATCGCCTTGTCGATGACGCGCACCTTGAGCCTGACGCTCGGCTGGAATCCACTGTGGAAGCAGTCGAAGGCCGACGCGTTCTACGCGCCACCCTTGTCTCCGGTGGCTGGAACCTCGGGGACGCGAGGACGCTTCATCGGGCACCAGTGGATCGCCACGATCGGGTGGTCGCCGACGCCGCGTCTTGCGCTCTCCGCGGCGTATGTCCACTTCGTGCCTGGGGAGCCGCTGAAGGAAGCCGGTGGTCGCTCCGGGGACTTTGTGGGGGCGTACGTGCAGTACAGGTTCTGAGCGCTCACTGCGCGTTGTGACGGCCCGACCGAAGGCCCAAGCGGCGGCTCACGTGGCAAACACCTGCGGAAACGCAACGGCGGGGTGCACCGGTTTAGTCAAAAATGACCACATCTTTAGGAAACCTACGGTCGCCGTAGGTTTCCTAAAGATGTGGTCATTTTCTCCCTGTGAGACCCCCCAGATTTACATTAAAAATGAGTTTTGGTCATTTTTGACTAAGAAAACTGGGTTGTGCTCGTGCCCGCGGCGGAAGGGGCGTTCGCATAGGTTTGGCCAAAGGAACTGGTGGAGGGCCCGGGCGCTTTGCAACTGGACAACCCACGCTGGACCTCGTCGCTCTCATGAGCGCGTCGAAGTAGGCAATCTCGGCGGCCGGCCCTTCCTGGTGGGTTGCCATCGCATGCCTAGCACCATGTCCTTGATCAAGCACTCTTGGGCTCCTTCACGAACTGGTCAATCAGCTCCTCGGGGATCGACGGCAACGCCGCCGCGGCGGCCGCTGCCGCCTTCGTCGTCTTCCTGCTCGGCATACATGCTCCTGGTCGTCATGCCATGCCTCGCACAAAAAATTACGGGCAGGCTCGCGTTGCCGCAGCCAGTAGTTGCCCGCACCTATTTCTTGGGGACCATGATGCCGAGCATCAGCTCCGTATTGAGCGAGGCCAATTGCTGCACCAGCCCCCACTGCTTCGTCATGAGAGCCACGAATTCAGGGTTGGCAGGTACAGCTCTGGCCGAGAGCGCCAGCTGGGACATCGACTGCGCGAGGCTCTGCTGCTCCGCATAGATTTTCTTCGCTGCTTCCGTGTACTCATCGAGCGTCATGCAATGTCTCCATGTGGTGGTGTCCAAATCTTAGCCGCATAGAAGCTTGGCGCAAACGCTGGGCTGCCACTATAGGCCATGAACAACGAAGGTGTCATTCGAGGTGGGTACGAATAGGGACGTCTCCCCGACTCGGCTGAATCGATGTTCTTTGCCGTTAATCACAATGGATTTCATGTTCGTCCATACCCGGTATTCGTAGCCGCCCGCGATGGGCGCCGCTTGAAGGACGCTGAACGCCGGTGGCACATTCACCTGAAAGCTGAGATGGCCTGTTGCACGACCTGCTCTCACGCTCGACTCCGCCGCGCAGAGCATGGGCAGCAGGAGCATTGTGAAAACAATCTTCCTCACGTCGGCATAGCCTATGCACCGCTCGGGGGCGCACTGTCTTGACCTCCGGGGCCCTCATTCGCAGCAGGATCTGAAAGAACGAGCGCCGCGCGGTAGGCGGTGCGACCTGCTATCTTGGCATCGGAGGCCAGCTTCTTCCACCGCCGTTCGCGTTCGCGCGGCGACTGGGTCGTTGGTTGCTCAATCAGTGACTGGCAAATGGCAAGCATTGCCATGGACGATGTCAGGCAGAAATGGATGGCCGACAGCGTGGGCCGTGTCCGATAGCTTGCCTCCTCCTTGCTGCGGATCCGCTCTCCTTCATTCGGGCTAAGAGAAAGCAGATCGGTCGATGCAGTGAACGGTACATCGGGCTCGCTGTCCAAAATATCTTGGGACGCCTGCTCAATAGCATTTACCGCCTTTTCCAACAAATCCAACGAGCTCGAGGATGTAGCCATGAGTTCCTTACCCTTGTTCGTCAAGGTATCGTGAGCCCTTGATCGGGTCCACCGCAACCGCTAGTACTCCCAGGATTTTGCGAAGCGCCCTTTCAGTGCCTACTCCAACTCGATGAAATTGCTCTCGATCCAGACCTTGCCTTCTTCATTCAAGGCGAAGGAGAGCGCCTTCTCTCTGGAGAGCTTGTTTTCGCGGATGGCTCGCGAAAGTGGATTCTCATACGAGGAGTCTTCGCGCCTGTGGTTGTAGACGTGCTCCTTGCCAGCTTCGTCGCTGTAGGCGTACGAGACCGTGATGCCGTCCAAATCGGCAAGGGGCTGCAAAAACGCGATGAACTCTGAGGCCGTGACGCCGTCGGCGTTGATCGCGTCCCAGTGCCTGTAAAGGATCGACTTCGACACTGTTTGCTCGCGCTGGACGAACTCCGGTGCCCGCCCAGATGGCAGGACCGTGGCGACCATCGATTCGCGAGTGTCCGCGCTGCCGTTCGTGCGGAAGAAGTTGGCCACGGTGTTCGCGAACGTCCTCGCGTCCGTTTGGACTCTAGGCCCCGAGGAGTAGGCATCCAAGTCGTGGGGCACCGTCTCCAGCTCTTCGCTGCGTTTGCTCATGCTTCAATCCCTCCGCGTTCTCATTCGAACTTAGGTCTTATCGTACGGTTGTGATGGGCGGCGCATCTGTATTTGGGGTTCGGTCCTACACGAAAACGTGCGTTTCTGGCGAAATTGGCCATGGTCAGCGCGCATGCTGGGAGGGCTGCATGACGGCATGAAGTCCAAAGTCTTCAGATCACCCGACTCCAGCCGAGGAGGGCCATTGAGTGGCTCAAGCCGCAGGTTGCGCTGAGTAGAGAAGCCTGCAGAATGAGTTCCCTGAGCACCAGAGTGAGTTCTGCCGACCATGACCATTACGAGTTATGAGATCACGGCTCTGAGAGCTGACTTCAAGCGATCACACCGCCGGCCAGCGCGAGCCTTGGCTGAGCTCTTGATGCTCGGGAATGCCGTTCTGGAAGATCATGAGATGCTTGAAGGCGAGGTGGGAAATGCTTTCGAGCGGTTTGTCTTGGAGTCCTTAAGCCAGCAAGGCGTCGAGTCAGGCGAGTTCGCAGCGGCGGTGCTGGCGCTCGGCAAGCTTCGCACGACCCTTGCCGAGCTTCAGAGCATTCCCGACTAAGTGCAACCATGGCCGTCCTAGTCGGCACAGCATCCTGGACCGACGAGACGCTGACAGCGCGCCGGCTGGGCGACGATATCGCAGGCCACGGAGACCGTGCGCGTGTTCCTACATACAACATTGAGCTAATGGCGCTTACTGCGATGAACCTTCAGCCACTTGGCTTTCTCCCCTAATTTCAGATGCAAAACTTAAGCACTCAACGGCCAACAGCACCCGAATTTTCGCGTGAGACCTATCAAGGGCTCGCAGAGGATGCTGGGGTACTGGCGCCGGGAGCGCCGATCTCGGATGAGCTCATGGCCTTCGCCGAAGCCATCGGTCGGCTACATAGAGAATGGGAACGGCGTGAACTGCAGAAGGGTTGGGCCTCACCCATCTGACCGCTTTTGCTGGCCAGTCCTGCACGGGTCAAGATCGGGTCCACAGGAGGAAGTTTGGGGCACGCGGGCGTAGGCCAGCGCTGCCACGACAGGCCGCGAGCACCAGCGCGTTGAATTGGTCGCGCGTGAGGGTGAGCTGGGTGGTGGCGCTCGCTGCTGGCCAAGCGAAGCGGGCCTTCATGCAGGCGCCGCGCGCACAGCCAGAGACCGATCCCGTCGTGGATGAGGGCCTTCACCCGATATTGGCGCGTCGATTCGCAAACAGGTAGGCGTGATGCGCCCGCGCAGCGCCGAACGCCGTGACGACCCTCGCCAGCGCCGAGTCGGTGCCGGCGTGCCGGCGCTCATGTCCAGCGGCTCTGTGGCCAGCCAAGTGGCGTCGATGCGGATCATCAACCGCTCACCTGAGCCACTCGCGAAGCCAGGCAGCGCAGTCGCCTGCGGCCTGAACGGGCCAGCCGATCTTGATCATCGTCGCCCCGCGTTGTAGCTCGATGTGGATGTCGCGCGCCGGCGCCTCGGGTGGTGGCAACTGCAGGGCGACGAACTCGCCCGCCGGCTGCGGCGACACTTGCTGCCGCTTGGCCGCCGTAGCCGCGTCGTCTTGCTCCGTCACCCAGCGCCGCGGGAGATTGGCGTTAACCCCATGTGCCATGGCCACCGCTGTCATCGACATCCCGGGCTCCCTGCAGGCCTGCACAGCCTGCGCCTTGAACTCGGCGCCGCGTGTTCTGCGGCGCCGCGCCGGCATCGCTCCTTCGTTAGTGTGCACGTGTCCACCGATTTCCTGGACACGATCCTCGCCAACCTGACGCCTCAGATCAACATGACTTCACTGGCTGCTTACCTCCCTCTAGGTATTGGCGCCGGATCAGCGCCACCAAGTGGATCGAATGGCTAGTTGCGAGCTCGTCACCGCTTCGTTCTCGAGGCGGTGTTTGTGAATGAATGTGCCTGACCCGTTTCTTTTCCTAAGCGACCGACTTACGGGCACACGTTCGATATCCCCACCCAAGCACGACTATTCCTCGGCCACTAAGATTCGAGTTGAGCCTCCTGCGCACGCCGCCTAGAACGAAATTCCCCGATGTCTGAGTTTGATTTGCCCGTGCAGGCGGCTGCGGTTCGCCGCGCGCTTGCTGCCCATGGAGTTCGCCATGCTTTGGCGATGCTCAATGACAGGACTCAGTACCGATACACTGCCATTTACAAACTGAGCGGCGATTCATTGAAGGCGCAGCACGTTTTTGACCGTGCCTCTGAATACCGCACTTGGTTGCAAGCAGTCCCCTTGCAGAAGAGTTTCTGCCAGCACGCGATCGAGCAGGGCGAGTTCGCGACCAGTCACGTCTCCAAGGATAGGTCCTTGGTCAGCTATCGCCCCTTTGTTGGCTTGGTTGAGTCGTACTACGGGCGGCTGCTGACACGTGATTCCGGGGCGCCCTATGGCACGTTCATCCATTTCGATCTGGAGCCACGCGTAATTGATGCGGAGGAGGTCGCCTTCCTCCAGCAAGTGACTCCGATGTTTCTTGACTACTTGGACTAACTTGCGCCCCCAGTAATGGCGAGCCAAGCTTCAGCCTGCACCTCGACCAGGCGCGTCGAAGTAGGCAATCTCGGCGGCCGGCCCTTCCTGGTGGGTTGCCATCGCATGCCTAGCACCATGTCCTTGATCAAGCCATAAGGCATGTACCCTCGCTATCAACCGTGTGCAGAAGGCGTACCAACGAGTCGGCCGTCCTGGACCACCTGCTCGAGCAGCGCTCGTGCAACATGGGGAACCTCCAGCGATCGGGCGTGGCAGAGCTTTTCAAACGCGGCATAGAGTTTTCCATCGACGCGAACGGTGAGCGTGAGGCATGGCCTGGAGAAATGCTGCGACTCTTCACGCCGACATGGTAGGGCAGCCACTACAAGAGCCGCCTCTATCGGCAACGTCAGTTGTGCGCCGGCCTGGGTGGATCTAAGCGTCAGCTTGCTGGAGGGCGGGAAGGACTGTTCAGGGCCCGTTGCTGCCGCTCGCCATCGACTGTCGTATGGCCGGTATGCTGGCGAAAGCAGCCACGTCAGTTGGTCCGATTCGCACCGAAACAAGATTTGGGATTGCGCCCCGACTGCATCGAAGCCGCCAGCCCTAGAGCTGCTGCTCCCTGGGGACGCCGGTAACAGTCACAGGCGACGGATCGCGCGCCGCCCGCTTGAAGATCGACGGCGAAACGCCGGTGTGCTCCTTGAAAAAGCGCGAGAAATTGCCTGGCGCCGAAAAACCGAGATCCATCGCGACCTCGGTCAGCGCGCCGCCTTCGGCAACGCGGCGCATGGCTTCCTCAACCCGCACGCCGCTCCAGAACACCTGAGGCGTCGTGTTGAGCTGGTCGCGAAAAAGAGCGAAGAAGTGCGCGCGCGACAACCCGACCTTCGCCGCGATCTCATCGATGGTTGTGATCTCGGAAACGTGTTCACGCATGTGGGCAATGGCGCTGCGCAGCCGATGGTCAAGCATCACGCCCACGGAACTCGCAGGCGATTCGGCGCTGCCGGTGGTCGAAGCCGCAATGGCCGCCTCCAGAAGCCGCTCCACTTCGTCGTCGATGGCCGGGCGCGACTTGTCGGCGGAGATGATCAGGTCGAGCACCCGCCAGCATGAGCGGCGCATGGCGGAACTGATGGGAACGCGCGGCGAAGGAAATCGGAAGCTGCGTCCGGTTGCGCTGCCCAGCGCGTCCAGCCACTGCTTGGAAATCATGAAGACGAGGAAGAGGCAGGAGCCGCTGCCCTCCATCACCATATCGTGCGCCTCGAAGGCGTTGACGCCGAGCGCGACGTTCTCGCTGTAGGGCACGACCTCAGCGCCCACGTTGGCGACTGCGCGACTGCCGCCGAGCCACATCGCCAGTTGCGATTCGGAATGGGCGTGCGATACCAGGTTGGCGCGGGATTCGAGAACGATCGCCGTGCCAAAAGCCCCCTCGTGCAGCGCGTACGCCTCCGCCATCTTCAGCTCCTTCCAACGTGGGTTGACGGTGCGATTGTTCGCGTTGGCGAGCCCTGATTTGACGGCCACCCGGGTAAGTACCTAGCACTGTACCGGACTCCCTGATACGTCGTCGGATTCGTCGATAAGCGCAAAAAGAGCTGCGTTTTTAAAGTTGCTTCATCCCCGCGGTGCCTTGATCGGAACCGCAAAACTGCAGAGAGAAAACACAGGAGCAAACTGAAATGCGCATCGCAACTTACATCGCCGACGGCACCCGCCGCGTGGGACTTGTTTCCGACGACGGCCTGACCATCCAACCGCTCGACCTGACGCCGCAGCGAGCGGCCGTCGGTGCCCTGAGCATCATCGAATCCATGGCCGAAGGCGGAGCGGCGCCGATCGCGACCGGCGCCGCCGTCAAGGTGGCAGATGTCGCGCTCGACGCGCCGCTGCCCAAACCTCGCCGAAACGTCTGGTGCGTCGGCCGCAATTACCACGCACACGCCAAGGAACTCTCGGCCTCCGTCTTCAAGGACAGCGGCGCGAAAACCGACGAATGGCCCATCGTCTTCACCAAGGTGCCCGAATGCGTGGTCGGCCCGCACGACGACGTGCTGGTCCCCAGCGAGATCTCGACCCAGATCGACTACGAAGCCGAACTCGCCGTGGTCATCGGCAAGGGCGGCAAGAACATCACGCGCGCCGCGGCGATGGAACACGTGTTCGGCTACACGGTCGTCAACGACGTGACGGCGCGAGACGTGCAGGTGCGCCACAGCCAGTGGGACATGGGCAAGTCCTTCGACACCTTCTGCCCGATGGGCCCATGGATCGTGACGGCCGACGAGTTCGACGGCACCAAGACGCGCGTGCGCTGCTGGGTCAATGGCGAACTGCGGCAGGACGGCCCGACCGAGAACATGATCTTCGACATCCCCACGCTGATCGAGACCATCTCGCGCGGAATCACGCTGTATCCGGGTGATGTCATCGCCACGGGAACGCCAGCCGGCGTCGGCATGGGCATGACACCGCCGCGCTACTTGAAGGCGGGCGACGTGGTGCGTGTCGAGATCGACCGCCTGGGCGCAATCGAAAACAAGTTCGTCTGAGGCGCAGCACGATGACGACACAAGTTATCAACGGGCTGGCCGTCGAGATCGACGGCAACGGCGAAGCGCTTCTGTGCATTCACGGACTCGGCGGTTCGTCGAACACCTGGACGCCATTGCTGGCTGCCTTGTTGGACTTCAAGGTGATTCGCCCGGACCTGCCCGGAAGCGCACGCTCGCCGCTGCTCGCGCACCCGCTGTCGATTGAAGGCTATGCCGCATCGCTCGAAGTCCTGCTCGCCGACTTGGGCGTCGAATCGGTGCACGTGATGGCGCATTCGCTCGGCACCGTCGTTGCGCAGCATCTCGCCGTACGCAATCCCGGAAAGATCAAGTCGCTGGCCCTGTTCGGCCCGCTGGTCGCACCACCCGAAGCGGCTCGGCCGAACATTGTGGCGCGTGCAGCGGCGGCGCGTGGTGGTGCGGCGGGCATGCAGGAGATTGCCGACGCCATCGTCAAGGGCGCCACCAGCCCGGAGACGAAGGCCGAGCAGCCCGCCGTGCTGGCACTGGTGCGCGAAAGCGTGATGCGCCAACCGTCCGAAGGCTATGCGCAAAGCTGCGAGGCACTGGCCAAGGCACAGTCGGCGGAGATCGAGCGCATCGGCGTGCCGACCTTGCTCGTCACCGGGGACCAGGACGGCGTCGCGCCCCCCGCCAACGTGGCCGCCATGGCGGCGCGCATCACCGGATCGCGGCAAGTGGTCTTCGATGGCTGTGGCCACTGGACGACCTTCGAGAAGCCGCAACGCTGCATGCAGGAACTTGAGCAGTTCTACGCATCGCTGCGCTGATCTCTTTTCTCAGCATCTTTCATCAACCCATTCCGGCACCACGGGCCGGAGGAGACAAGCCATGACCCGCATCGCATTCACAAACGTCCGCATCTTCGACGGCACGGGCGAAGACACCTACACCGGCGACGTGCTCGTCGAGGGCAAGCGCATCGTCGAGGTGACCCGCGCGCCCCAGAGCGTGAGCACGGACGACGCCCGCGTCATCGACGGCAAGGGCCGCTTTCTCTTGCCCGGCATGACCGAGGCCCACACGCATTTCTCGTGGAACGACCAGCCGAGCCTGGCCGCCATCCAGTTCATGCCGCCCGAGGAGCACACACTGTGGTGCGTGCGCGTGGCCAAGCGCTATCTGGACATGGGGTGGACCTCCGCCATCGGAGCCGCCGCCGCCAAGCCGCGCCTCGACGTGGTGCTGCGCAACGCGATCGAAGCCGGCGAATTCCCCGGCCCGCGCTACCTCGCGGGCAGCCAGGAAATCACCACCATCGGCGCGCTGGGCGACAACACGCTGCCGCACATGAACTTCGAGGAATTGAGCTTCGGCAGCGTTTGCAGCGGACCGGAGGAAATCCGCAGATCGGCGCGCACCTTCATCAAGTACGGTGTCGATCACCTCAAGATCAACCTGTCCGGCGAGTACATCGCCGGCCTGCCGGCCGAGATGTCGCCATTCTCTGAGGAAGAAGTGGCAATGCTTTCGCAGGAAGCCAAGCGCTACGGCAAGCGCATGGCCGCTCACGCGCGGTCGAGCGAATCAGTGAAGCAATGCGTTCGCCACGGCATCGAGATGGTCTACCACGCGAGCTTTGCAGACGAAGAAGCGCTCGACATGCTTGAGGCGGCTAAGGATAAGCACTTTGTCGCGCCGGGCATCGGCTGGCTCATCCGCACCACCTTCAACGCCGCCGAGTACGGCATCACCGAGGCTGTTGCGACCCAGATGGGCTACAAGCGCGAACTGGAGATCGCCTCGGCATCACTGCGCAAGATGCACCAGCGCGGCATCCGCATCCTGCCGGGCGGCGACTACGGCTTCGCATGGATGCCGCACGGCACCAACGCCAATGACCTGCAGTACTTCGTCGATTACATCGGCATGACGCCCAAGGAAGCACTGCTGGCGGCGACGAAGCTAGGCGGCCAGATCATGCTGCGCCCGGATGAACTCGGCCAGTTGCAAGCGGGCTTCCTGGCGGACATCGTGCTGGTGGATGGCGATCCGCTGGAGGATCTTTCTCTCCTGACCGATCCGGCGAAGATCCAGCTCGTCATGAAGGACGGCGTGATCTACAAAGATTGCGCGACCCCCGTGCCTGCGGAGGCTGCGCTGCATCTGGAAGGGGCCGACTTCCCGCTTCGTGAGGAAGGCGTCAAGGAGGCGCTTGCTGAAATGCATTGAGCGAGAGACGAGCGAACGGGGCGGCGGCAATGCCCCTGTTCGCTTTTCTTCGACCGCAATGCAAACGTAAGCCGACGCTGAAATTGACGCCAAGTACGACGGCTCCTGGCCGCGAGCTGCCTCAACATACCGTCCCACGATTCACCCCGAAGCGTCGCGCGAAAGATGGAAGACATGCAGCTCCCTCCATCGCCCAGACGAATTCTCAATCAGGGCGACGGAACTGCATTGCGCTCTCACTTCGGCTCCTTGTTCAAGCCCCAGCTGCAGCGCTTCCGCTGCCTCGTCTGCGTCGGCAGCGCTTCCATGCGCGACGGTGAGGTGTGGGATGACGCGCTGGTGTTCGCCCGCATACGGCCGAAAGCCGGGGAAGGCTTCGACCAGAGCCTGCGTCATGGCGATGAATGGCGCAGTGGGCTCAGGTTCGAGATAGGCCGTCGTCGGAAACCGGCCGACTGAGCGCAGCGAGAAGGCAAAGGCCGTGGTTCCCATCAGGGCGCGCTGCGCCTGCTCCAGCACATCAGCGGTGATGTCGCCGGGGTCCATGAAGGGAACCAGCACAGTGATGTGGGCAGGGACACCAAGCTTCGATGTGGCATCGAAGCGCTCACGCAATGCTGCCACTACGGATTCGGCGCTGGGAACCTTCACGATAAAGGCTGATATGGCCATGGTCGTCATCGTACGGGCACTTCAGCCGAACGCGCCGCTCCTGGCCGGCTCCTGGACTACCAGCAGCATCTAGGCAGCGGGGAATCGCCGCAACATCGTGGTGCTGAGCGGATATGGATCTGCAGCGATGAGCCGGTACGAACCCATCTCGATGCTTCCAACGTCATTGAGGCTGCAGAAAACACGGCCTGCCTAGTCGCTCCGTACGGGAACTTTCTGCGGCGGCGCGAGGGTCTGGAGGTGAGGGGAAGGCGTGTCGCTGAGAAAAAGCCCAACACGAGGTTTAGGCAAAAATGACCACAACTTTAGGAAACTTACGCCGACTAAGTATCATGAGCGTTACACTTCGTGTATGGAGTACGTCACAACGGAATGGCCCTGAAAAGTACATCCGATGAAAAACGCTGCACGCCACCAAGGATAGGGTGAAGGGATAGAAATGCTCAAGTTGAAAATTGTCGCTCGAACGCTCCAGGTGCTGGCCGCCGGCGCCCTTCTCTGCGCCGCGCTCCCCGCCGCAGCCCAGAGCTTCCAGGTGGCCAATTCGACAGCTGGCAGCCAGGTGGCGGCCGCGCCGATCAACCAGATCGTTGCCAATCTGAACAACGGCATCAACAACGCGCAGTGGACCGCTACGGTGGCCAACAACCAGGCCAACTATGCGGTCGCGGTGGGAAGCAACGCTCAGAACACGGCCAACTGGGCCGCAGGCACCGCGAATGACGCTTGGAACCGAGCGAACAATGCCCAGGCCACTGCGAACACGGTCGCCTGGCGGGTCGATGTCACATGGAACCTTGCTATCGCGGACTGCGCCATGGCAATGGGTGGAGTCCAATGGACGGGGTTCTGTCAAGCGGTGAATCCGCGTCCATGGTAAGACGATTCTGGCCTGCGAAAAAGCCGCCCTCGAGGCGGCTTTTTCTATTCGTGCGGCCAGGTCACTCGATGAGCCGATTCTTCATGGCGTAGTACGTGAGGTCACTGTTGCTGGTCAGCTGCATCTTCTCCATGACCCGGCTCCGGTAGGTCGCCACGGTTTTGACGCTGAGGGTCAGTGCCTTGCCAATTTCGCCGGCGCTCCTCCCCTGAGCCAGCTTCATGAACACTTGGAACTCTCGTTCCGAGAGCGTTTCATGCGGAGACTTGGCCGCAGGCTGTTCCTTGCCGATGAGCTCCGCGGCAAGTGATGCGGAAAGGTAGGTGCGGCCGCTGGCGACAGTGCGGATGGCATCAACGAAGTCGGCGCGGCGGGCGTCGGTCTGGAGGTGACCCTTCGCGCCCATGCGTATCGCCTTCAGAACCAGTTCGTCCGCGGGGCCGTCCGAGAGGAGGAGGATCGCGAGATCGGGCGCTTCTTCACGCGTCGACATGATCGCGTCCACCGAGCTCTGAAGCGCGCAGACAAGTACGTGAAGCCCGTGGGCCTGCACAAGGCGGCGCATGTCGTCTGAATCGCCCGTGTGGCCGGCGAACGTCAGTTCCCGATCTTCGCCCAGAAAGAGTTCCAGTCCCGCACGAACGATGGGCCGTTCATCCAGGATCCCCACATTGATCATTTCGTTGCTCCAATGAAATACGCCATCCGCGAGAAGGTATTCGACCTTCTCAGGGATGGCGACAGACGGTGAAGGGCGGCGCGGCCGCTTAGCTTCCCGTGGTGAACGTGAACGTCTTGCTGAAGGCACCAGTCGAATTGGAGGTGATCGCCGGGTTCGTGCCAGTGCTGTTCCAGTTCGTGCCGTCAAAGGTCAGCGTGGTGTTGTTGCCGACCAGGCTGACTTCGTACTCGGTGTTCGGCGCCAGCGGCGCGTCAGGCATGAGCACGGCCTGGCTGGGGTTCAGCATGCCGTTGGGGTCGTTCTGCTTCGTCATGACCGGTCGGAGTGCGACGACCGCGCCGCTCGACTTCACCTTCAGTGAAGCGCTCGAGATTGCGATGCCCTGGCCCGGACGCACCGCCACCATGATCGGCTGTCCGATCGGAAGGGCGTTCAAGTCACGACCCGGAATCGGGTTCGGGCTCTCGTTACGCAGCGTGTGTGCGGTGCCGACCGTACCCTGGCACGGGAAGGTTTGCACCGCCGCGCTGTTGGGCTTCTGCGATGACGAACCCGCAGCGAGGGCCAGGTTGAACTGTGAAATCGAGCGAGGACCGTGGGTACCGGTCGTGCCGGTCGTGTCGCTGCTCATGATCGAGATGCCGACGTCAAGCTCCGGGCTCAGGAGGCTCAGCGAGTGGTACGGAGCGCTCAAGAGGCCGCGGAGGGCTTCCAGGCCACGTCCCGTGATCACATTTGCGCCGGCGCCGGTGGTGTCTGAATTGTCGTCCAGCACGAGTGCCGGCGAATAGCCAGCAGCATTGGCGCGGTCGAGCGCGTTGTTGCCGGTGAAGAACGGGTCGGCAGGGTTCTGGAAATGACCGGCCATGTTGTTGCGGAGCAGGTAGTTCGCATGACCAGTCGCGGCAGTATCCAGTTGCGTGCTCTGTTGCAGCAGACCGAAGCCGCACTTCTGACGCTCGGCGTTGAGCTGCGTGAAAGCTGCCAGCTCTTCCGAACCGCCGGTGTAGCTGGCGGCATTGATGCTCGTTACGAGCGTGGAGTCACCGGACGTCGGCTCGGGTGGGACGGCCGGCTGTTCGCCGTTCGGATTCTGCGGCTGCTGGGGAGTGCCAGCGGGGTCACCAGCTGGAGCTGTCGGGGTCGCTGCGATCGGAACACCGGCGAAATCACCGCCACCACCACCACCGCCGCAAGCAACCAGCGCGAGGGTTGCCAGAGCCAGAACGATGGGGGAGAGAACCTTCTTCTTCATGTAACCATCCAAAAGAATTAATGACGATTCATAGTATCGGTGCGGACATAAAACGCGAAAGGTCACAGCTCAAAAAAGTTGCACAGATCGTGTAGTTTGCATCTCGCGCATATTCACTTAGTAGTAGTCGGCACCTGCCGGTGCAGCGAATTCTCGTTGTTGATGCGCTGCGTCCCGACGCCGGCTTGAAGTCGAAATTGACCCGCCCATGCATCGCTGCAGTAGAACCGCGGGCGGCGCCTGGCCGTATGAGCGCCCTTGGCCTGAGGTCTAGATGGCTGGAAAGAGAGGGAGCAGCTCAGCCTCGTTGAGGGCTGGCTTGCTCGACCTCGGCATAGGCCCCGAACGGCGCATCAGTGACCTGATCGTTCAGACGCACGATGCCCTGCGAGCGCGGGCTCGCCAGCGTGCTCGTCTGGAACGCCATGTTCGCGATGGTGAGCGCGGCGCCAGGCCTGTCCGCAACCTCGGCGAATACAGCGCCAGTGTCGATCGCGTACACATTGCCCAGGCGCGCGGCGCCGCCGAACTGGGGCGTGTGGCCCGCGAAGATCCGTCCGATGCCCGGCACGCCTCGCGTGTCTCCATGCTTCAGACGCTTGCGCCCGCGAAGGCAAGACTCGAGCACCGTCGGCTCGCGATCCTCCAGACCTGACACGAACTCCTCCCAATCCATGCCGCGGGGGACTTCGCCGTGAAGGATGCCGACGGTTCCGCGGGCGGTCTGGACTTCGATGGCATAGGGCAGGGCAGCGAAGCGCTTCAACAACTCGACGCGGCCCAGCGCGCTCAGCTTGGCGAGCCAGCCCATCCCGTTGAAGTTGATGCGGGTAAGAACTTCCAGGATCTCGTCCGGGTCGTCGCTCTTCAGGTGCAGGTCGACTAGGTCATCCTCGTGGTTGCCCCGCACCGCATGGACGTAGGGCTGGGCCAGAAAACGGCCGGCCCGGTGAGAGCCCTCGCCGCGGTCCACCAGGTCGCCGACGCTGGCGAGGCGGTCACGGGTAGGGTCGAAGCCGGCGAGCTTCATGGCCCGCCACACCAGGTCGAAAGCGCCGTGCGCGTCTCCGATGACGAAATCACGGCCGATCCGGTTCTCCGCCAGGCGCACGAAGCGCGGCGAGGCCGCAGCGATCGTGGCGAGTTCGACGCGCAGCTGCGCCAGCTGGGCGGGTTCGAGGTGCTCCATCAGCGGGCAGCGCCGTCGCTGACAGGAAAGGGGGATTCGCCGGCCAGGTGGCGCAGGTCGATCTGTGGGCCGAACTCGCGGGCTGCCGGAATGTCTCCGACGTCGATGCAGTGGCTCTCGATCAGACGCAGCGCCAGGTCCAGCTTGTCGTTGAGGTTGCGGTGGCCCGACAAGACTGCCTGAGCGCCGCCGGCAGCGCGCCTGGCCATCAAGGATTCATGGCGCGCGATCGCATAGTCCCACAGGGCGCGCACGAGCTCAGCGCTGGAAGCGGACGTCAGCGACTTCCGATAGGCCTTGCGGTTGGCAAAGACGATGTCCAGCGTGTAGGGACCCCATTCGGGAGGTTGCCCAGTGCCGGTCAGGGTCATCGAAGACGGCCGGCCTTCTCTGGCAGGGGCCGGTGCGCCGGCCGTTTCGGGCGCGCCGAAGAGGTCGAGGCTCGTTGAGGTCATGAGGAAATCCTTGGACGCAGTGCTGGGCGGTCCAGCACGATGGCAAATATCCGTTCGCGGGGGCGTGCGTTTACGTTCGCGCAAATAGACTGTAGCGAAATAAAGGGCCGCTGGGACGGCAGATCTTGGCGCTCCCTCTGGGACGTCTCGGAGCGTCAACGCGTTCATTTGTTGTGTGGGAGGAACACTGCACCCGCGGCGGGGCCCCTTGGTGACTTTGGTAGATTCGCGCCCATGAACGAGGCGCCCCATTGAGATACTCAGCCAAGCCGATCGAAGCGTACGGCCGAACCATCGATGGCGAGTTCCGGGGGCCGAGCACAATACCCGCCCTCAAGCATGACCTGGAAGCCTGGAACTTGGCCTACCTGTCGTTCAACTTCGACGCGAAGCCCGTCTGCCCGTTCCCTGAGTTCGGCCATCTGGTCGCAAGGACGATGCGCACGGATCTGACGACCGGCATTGCCCATCCTGCCGGCGTGCATCTCCCCAGGCACCTGACCATGCGGCCCTTTCTGCGCCAGCCGCCACGCGAGTTCGTCTCGACGATGCTGTCGCACCCGAACGTGCGGATGCTCCCGCTCTACAAGGGCTTCGGCGAGGTCTGGCTGAAAGTCATGTTCGAGCGCAGCTGGATCGGCGGCGAGGTCGCGGACGACGGGCTCGAGGAGGAGGCCGGGCTGCTGGAGATGCGCCGGCTGCTCGACCGCGTTGCCGGGAAGGTGGAGTAGCCCCATGCATGTCGATGCGATGAACCCCCGTACCGCGCCGACTGACTCCGAGCCGGGGGCCACTGCAGACAGGGCGGAAGCCATGAACGCGCTGTTCGATGAATGGCGCCCGCTGGTCCTTGCCGAGGCGGGGCATTTCGTCGGGGACGGTATTGTTTTGGAGGAGGCGTGGCGCGCATCGAAACGCAGGATCCTGTTTGTGCTCAAAGAGACGAATGGCTACGAAGGAGAGAAGGGCCCAATGGACAAGCTCTTACGGGACGCGGCCAAGCCAGGGTCAACAAGCAAGCTGTGGGATCGGCCGACCTTTCACAACCTCGGGCGCTGGGCCCATGGGCTGCTCACGTACACCGGCGAAGTGCCTGGATACGAGGAAGCCCATCGCGCGCGGAGGTCTGCAATGCTGGCGTGCGCGTTTATCAATCTCAAGAAGTCCTCAGGAGGGCGCACTGCTACCGAGGAAGTGGGAGTGCACGCAGGCAGGTATGCCGAGCAACTGAGGCGGCAGGTGGAGATCATCCAGCCAGAGATTGTGGTGCTTGGTGGCACATACCCGATGGTGAAAGAGCACGTCTTTCCGGGGCTCGAGAAGGTGTCGAGCCGAGTTCACAAGTTGGGGGACCGGATCTTCATCAACGCTTTTCACCCCGCGTGCACCAAAGACCGGCGGGAGGGGTACCACCAAGTGGTTCTGAGCTATCACCAGTACATGATCGGCGGGCCCAGCGAAGGGCGGTAGCGGCCCGACTCCGTCCCAGTGGCTACCGATTGGCTTGGGGTGCCCCGGATTGCTCGCGTGAGCGGAACGGACTTGTGGGCGGCTCCGCCGGAGGTCGAGGCGGAAAAAGCTGATCGCTTGGCGACATTCCGATCAGCCTATCGGCTTGGCCCATGCCCATAAGGTCCTCCCGCATCGCGTATAGGACGCGATCCAATGACTCAGGTGACGATTCAGCATGAAAGCGCAGCATCGCCTGTACAACCGCCTCCGACCCGACCACCCAGCTCCTCAAAATGGCTGTCTTGAAGGCGTCCTCGGATTTGTCTTTGTCGTAGTCGGCCTTGTACAAATACGGGGCAAGCGCGGTGACGACTGCAACGTAGTTTTCCTGCTTGGTCTTGCGCTCGGTAGCTTCGAGTTCGCGAGCTCTTTGCACGCCGGCCAGCTCAAGGTCCTTGCTCCTCTGGAACGAGTAGGTGAAGACCGCCGTGACCAGCCCGCCCGTCAAAGTGAGAGCTGCGACCAGCATCTCTTTCGCGATCCCAAGTACGACGATCAGGCCGTAGCCCAACAAGCCGAGGAAGGCGGCGAGGACAATGACCAAGATTGCCGCAGTGGCGATTCGATCGCTGAGGCGTGGACCCGGCGGAGCGGAGGAGCTATCCGGATAGAAGGCCCTGTAAAGATACGGCATCGGCTACTCCAGTGTTCGAGCACCTTCTGATAGCAGGCGGGCAGGCGCCCGCGCATCATTGCACCTGAAGAGCCGGACGTCCAGTTGAGGCCGAGGCACCAAGGCTCAGCAGCGCGGCCTAACGACCTCCTCCTCGGGCTCGACGGCTTCGTCAGATTCCCCTCGTACCTTGATGCGAGTGACCTGCGATAGCACGGCCGCCTCCTCGGTCATGTCCGGCCGCGGGCTCTTGTAGACCGGCTGCTCGAACTTGCCGCCATCGTAGCGATAGAGGTAACGCACTTCGACCAGGCTGCCCACGATGGGCATGGCAGCACTGGGCGGGATCGTGACGTTACCCAATTCGATCAGGGCGCCGGTGTCGTCGCGCAGGCCGACGGCGACGGAGCGCTGGGCGTTCTGCTGCAGGACCTGGCATGTGGCCGACTCGGTGAACTTGAACTTCAGGCAATCGGCGCTGCGCCCAGCGGCGAAACTCGCGTCAAGGCGCTTGAACACGAAACCCTCGCCATTCGCCGCGAGGATTTCGGCGGCGCGCCGACGCTTGCCCTCGGTAGTGACCTCGAGCTCAATGACTTCCATCCAGGGGACGTCGCGGGCCATCATCTGCAGCTGGTCGAATCGCTCCAGGAAGGACATGCCGCGGAAGTCCTGACCCATGCACTCCAGCAGGTCGAACGCCATGAAGCGGTCGCCTACATGCTCGCCCGGGATGACGGTGCGGCCGGACGAAGCCAGGCCGACCCAGTGCTGGGGAATGTCGACGAAGAGGCCGCGCCGGTTCGTGCCGCGCACCGCACCGTCCTCGCACAGGACAAAACGGTTCTCGCCGTCCTCCTTGCGTTGCAGGCCCCAGGCAGGGTCACAGAATAGGGCCTCGGCTTCTTCCTCGCTGATCGCTGATGGGAGCTGTGGCAGCTCGCCGCTCTTTCGGCCGGCCAGGTCGCTCGACGTGTAGAGGGTCCCGGACTGGTCAGTGGTGTAGCCATCCCGAGTCTTCTCCTTCACGAGCTTCTCGTAGAGCTTCTTGGCGGCTTCGAACTGGACGGGCGACGCGGTCTTGGTGCCGGTGCGCAGCGTGCCACCGCGGGGGCCGTTGCCATAGTCGACGACCCAGCCAGCATCCTTCTGCCGAAGATGGGCCTGGTAGACCTTGTCCGAGCCGTTGCCCGTGAAGTAGAGGAAGCTGGATTGAGGGGTTTGCTCGAGGGTGGACATCGTTTACCGGGGTGTCAGGTTGGTTCGGGGAAAAGGATGGCGGCGAGCGCGATCACTACGGTTTCGCCACCGAGCATTCGGGTCTCGAGGTTCTCGCGGCCGGAGCAGTCCAGCTGCATCAGCCCCCAGTTGATGAAGCGTGCGCCGGCGCTGGTCAATCCCAGGTAGTTTGGAAAAACCTCGACGGGCTTCGCGTGGAGCCCGGCGCCGCGCTTGTATTCCGGGTGGAGCTTGTTGCGCTCGGCGACCCAGGCCTTGCAATCCTTCTCGGGCAGCTTGGAGTTCGTCCGGTTGAACTCCTTGGCGCAATGCGTCTCCTCGTGATCCATGACGCGCCAGACGACGTCAGGGGGTTCGTTCATTGCCTCGCCGATGCGCCTGCGCGCATGCTCGTCGATCACGTTCTGTTTGCGATCCATCTCATCACCACTGCTTCAAATTCTTCGCTGGAACGGACGACCGCGGTCAGCCAGCCGGCCTCGGCTGAGTCATCCAGAAATTCTTGCTGCTCGTCGCTCACGGTTCCGCGGTGCGACTTCACCTCGATGGCCAGGCCGGGATAGCGACCGGTCGGACTGGGAAACGGGAGGATCCAGTCCGAAACGCCCTTCCGCACGCCCATGGCGCGCAGCTTCCCGGCCTCTCCGCGTTTTCTCAATCCACCGTTGGGCACATGCATCAGCCACCGCAGGACCGGATAGCGCCCCTCATGCGCAAACACCCAGTCAGCGCACGCCCGATGGATGTCCTCTTCGCTCGGTTGGCCGCTGACGAGGGAGACCTTCCTGCGCTTCTTGGCGGAGTCGGGCGCTTGGGCGGGCGAGATCTTGCTGGCGCTGGCTGCGAGCGCGGATGTGAGCGCGTCGAGAGCGCCTCCTTGAACGCGCTGATTCGCGCGAGATGCTGGCGCGTGCCCAGTAGACCCGGCGGGGGTCAGGCCCATCTCCGCCCGGTAGCGTTCGACACTCCACCGCTCGAATGCGCGGCCTGTGCCGGCGCTCACTGCGTGTCCTGCCATGGCCTGCGGGCCTTGGCCGGCACCTTGACGTCCTTGTCAGGCCCCTTGAACTGGACCACCAAGTCATTGTCGTCAAGCCAGTCCTGGACAACCGACGCCTCGAGCGAGTTCATGCGAACCGTGTGGTCCGTCTTCGCAACGATGCGATCGCCTTTGCTATTGAACTCCACCGAGACCTGGAGACTGTCCAGCGCGATGACGCGGCGCGGCAACTCGACGGCGCGAACCTCGATGCGGCCAGTGCGCAAAGATCGGATGACGAACGCGCCACCGACAAGTGCGCCGATGAAGCCGCTCACGACCGCTGCCGTGAACATGGCGATGACGGGGACGTCAATCACCGGTTCAACCGCGCGGCGCTTCGCTGCGCTCGTCGTCCTGGTCTTCCTCGGCCGCCTGCTGAGCGGCCTGAGCGTGAAGTTCGCCCAGCAGGGCCGCGCCCACCATGCTTCGGCGCTCGCGCTCTTCTTCGGGCATCGGCGTGTTGCCAATCTTCAGAGAGTCCGGGCTGGGGTTGTTCTGCATCTCCAGCGTCTTGCGGTCCCACACGACGAACACGAACGAGTATTTCGTCACAACCTGGATCGATCCGAGCTCGACGAGGCGATGGGGGTAGCCGTCGCTGTCGAAGAGCGGAAGAGACCAGTCGACGGTCTCGTTCTTCTTGGTCGGCTCGTATGAGGCGGCCACGACTTCGGCGTTCGGGCGGGCAGGGTCCGCTGGCGCGTCGCCCGGCTTGCGGACCTCGCGGTGGCTCTCCAGGTGCTGCAGCGCGTCTTGCACCAGGCCGCGCACGTGATCGCCGCCCCACTGAAAGCCGTTCCAGGCTGCGTCGATGTGAGCTTCGACGTAGCCGGACCCGGTGCGCTCGAGCAACTGGCGACTGGTCTCTTCAGGCAGCCCCTGCAGCAGGTTGGTGCGCAGTTGGCTCTCGAACGCGTCGCGAAGGGCCTCGATCTTCGGCGTGGGAAGGCTACGGAGGTTCAGGTTCAGCAAGGTCATGCGATTCGGAAAGGTGGGGACGGTCAACTAAGGGCGGTCGCGACGGCGTTGGCTGCAGTCGCTCCGTCGGCCCTCATCGCCTTGCGGCAGGCGAGGTAGCCTTTGATGCTCGTCCAGAAGAAGAAGGCGTTCTGTGCAACAACGCCCCAGACGGGCGCGGCCGGCGTTGTGAACGCCCAGACGATCCAGAGCACGTTCGCAGCCAGCCAGCACAGCCAACCGAGATAGGACCACCGGTCGTAACGAGCCACAAGCAGGCTGCCGATCATGCTGATGGCGGCGCAGACGATATCCATGCTGATGGTGAAGTCGAAGATGGTCATGGTGGCGCTCGATGCGATGCGTACTGGGGAGGTGGCTTGATCGGGTCGAGTTCCGAGAGGATTCTGCTCGATATCAGAAATCTGTTGAGAAATGTTTAGTTCGCAACAGAATACCGATACTGAGATTAAATGCGCAAGACAATGTACCGATTCTCAAACACCACGGGCCGCGACGTTCCTCGACAAACGCGGTCTGCCGCGTCCGGCCCTACGCCGATCCTGAAGACTGTGCACTGCATTGCGGTGGACCCAGGCTCGCCCTCGGGCAGCATGTCGGCCTGTTGGTTTCCGACGGCGGCCGAGGCCGACGGCGCCTTCCTGAAAATGTCGAACTCGGAAGCGATGGAATCCCGGACGCTTGAGCGGTTTAAGCTGTCGGTACCGGCCAGCGCGACCCGCGAGAAGATCGACGAACTAGCGCTGACGGCCGTGCAGTGGGATGCGTATTTGCCGATCGTGCGCAGGGCCGGCGATCGGCGTGCGGCGAACGATTCAGCGCCGGCGCCGCTGGGCAGCTACGAGCTGGGCTGGCCGTACGACGCGGACCCGGAAGTGGGGATCAGGCCGCGGGGCTGATGGCGTGGCAGCTTTATCTTGAAACACAATAAAGTTCGTCGGAAAGAATAAAGTCCGCCGAGCGAAACAATAAAGTCCGCCGCGTTCGCACGCCGGTTGGGGCGGCAGGCGGGGGCGCTGATGCCGGTGCGCCGCGCGCGGCGCGCAAAGCCGCCGAAGAACGCATACGCTCACGCGAGAGAAGCGGCGGCCACGGCAAAATCGTCCGAATGACTGAGCCCGGTGCACTCTCCGACGCCCATCTGCGGGAGCGTGCGCTCGACTGGCGCCGGCAGGCACCTCCAGGGTGCGCTAAACGCACGGGGCTACGCCCATGAATACGAGATCGAAATTCGTCGCCGAACGCGACCGCTGACGACTTGAGCGCCCGGCTCGAATTGACGCCACTGGCGGCGCGTTCGCGGCCCTGGTGGAGTTCTGGTAAGGGCTCGCGCCTAGTTCACATCAAGGTCAGTCGCACGCCAGATCTCCCATCCTTGGCCACGCCGACGACCGCGACTGCCGCTCTAGACTGATTGCGGCCCCTCGCGCGGCGTCGGTCGAACGACGGTTCGAGCGGAAACCAGTCGTTGAGACGTACCGGGGGAGAGCGTCTTCCGCCAACAGTCTCCCCTGCGCTGCTCAGCCAGCGGGATCGAACACCCTGAGGAACTCGCGTCGCGTCTTTGGCCCGTAGGTCCTGAAGTGAGGATCGGGTTTCTCCAGGTAGGCCATGCGCTTTCGGGCGACCGAGTCGCGGGCGGTGTATCGCTTCACTTCCGTCGGCGTCAAGCCGTACACGTTCGCGGCGTTGAGACCGAATATCTTGGCCCTCAGCGCAGGCGTCATCTCGGGATAGCCATGCCGTTCGCGCAGTTCGGCCGAGATCTGGAACGTCCGGAAGGCTTGGATCTGGTCCTGCGGTGAGCCGTACCAGATCGAATCCGTGCCCCACAGCACGTTGTTCTCGCCGCACGCGACGATCAGTTTCCCCAGGGCGTGAGCCGCCTGTTCGGGGTCACGCATTAGGAAGCGCCACGTGCTGCCCAGCTCCGCATAGACGTTGCTGTTCGGCTTGACCTGGTGTTTGCGCAAGGACGTAATCAGCGTGTCGATGCCGTCGCTCTTGCCGCTTGCGTCGTAGGCCTTTTCGGTCACCGTGCTGACGAAGCCCGAGTGATAGATCAGGAAGTTCACGTCTGGGTAACGCCTGGCGACGACGCCGATGTCGCTGCACTGGCTGTGCTCGTAGGAGCGTGGTCCGAACGGCAGGCCCTTGTGGATGCAGATGTTCTTGACGCCCAGTGCGCGAGCCTTCTCGATGAACCGGATGCCGACGTCGTCGTGCAGGAAGTAGCCCTTGCCGTTCGGTCCATACTGCGTGTAGGTCTTCCAGGCGCTGATGCCCCACTTCTCGTGCAACTCGTCCATGCCCTCGAGGTCTCCGGGCTGGTTCGGGTTGACGCGTCCATGCAGCAGCAGCCGGTGCGTTCCCTCGAGCTTGTCGACCAGCCTGCGGACCTCATCGGCGGCCTGGATCGTGACCGGTTCGGTGTCGCGAGCGGAGGGCACGAAGGACAGCACCATCACGTCGGTGTCGCTGTCCATGAACACGTCCTTGAGGAAGACTTCCGCGCTCTTCGAATTGCCTTTCGGCGTGTCGATGAAGTGGCCCTGGACGTCGAGGATGAACTCCTGCCTGGCGGGGCCGACCTGCGTGCGCGCGAGCTGCATATCCAGCGCGGTGTCGCGGGGCAGCTCGAAGAAGCCGCCGGTCCTTCCGGCAGCGGCGTTGGCCGCGTTGAAGGCCAGCAGCGTGCTGGCTGCGCCACAGGACGAGGTCAGGAACGCTCGCTTCGAGCATCCCAGCCGCTTCGCGTTCGTTGCCGCGGCCTCGTGTGCGAGGCGGTTGGCTTCGATGTTCGCCGGCCACAGCGACACCGGTGCGAACTCGCCATTCGAGGTGCTGTCGAGCTTGATGGGAAGGCGCTTGCCCTCAGGGTCGCTGTCATGCATGGTGGTCCCCCGGTTTGATCAAGAAGCCCCGCCGGCCCGCCAACGGCGCCATGAGCCCCCTTGGTTTCGACGAGACCTCCCCGATTCTGCTCCGCGCCGCGGGGCTCGGCCCACGAACACAAGCTGGTACGCCCGCGGTAACCCGTCGCTCTGCCTTTTGCGAGCTACACGGCGAAATTGGGCCGCAGTCGCAAGTTGCGGAATTCAGCGCAAGATGACGGCTTCTCACCGAGAGGGTTTCTATGCCTACCAATTTGAGCGAATTCTTGGGCGCGATCGCGGCCGGAAAAACTGCCTACTCGCTTGATACTGACGACCCTGGCTCTCAAGCAAAGCTGAACGAGATTGCAGAACTTGCCTTCCGTGCCGAACGACAGGGCTACACCATCGGGACCGTTGTAACCCCCTCCAAAGGGCGCGACACACGCGGACTACCGTGGACAGTCAAGGCGGGTCATCTGACACCGCTCGGGAATGACTGGTTGAAAGCTGCAGACAGGCGCTGAGACGCTGCGCGAAGACCCAACGAAAAAGCCCCGGCCGTTGCAGTCGGGGCAACAAGGTCGCTGGCCGACCTTGGAGAAGCGCTAAGTCTTAGGGCCCTCAACTGAGCCATAGTTTCAGAGACTACAGAACGAGAAAATCGCCTCAAGGGGCGGCGCGGGGCAATGGACGAGAGCCCTATTCGGTTCGCGTAATCACCACCAGGTCATAACGCCCGAAGCCAGATTCGTTCTCTTGGTGGGGGTTCGACGCGGTGTAGCCCACCGTGCTGGTGTTGAGGCTTGAACTCACAAAGTCGTGAAACTCTTCGGGCTCCATGCCGATGTCTTTGGCATAGAGCGAGAACGCTCGGCCGACGGGAATTGAGTTGAGTAGATCTGTGAAGCGGTTCATTGGAGCACTCTACGACCAGCCGAAGGCGCAACGCGTAAGAAAAAGCCCCGGCTGTTTCCAGTCGGGGCAATAGGTCGGTGGTCGACCTCCTTGGAAAAGGTTCCCACGAGAGACTTCATCATGGGCGCGTCAGCGCCGCTCTACAACACCCCAACGCACCGAGGGCTGCGCAGCAACCTCCGAATAGGAAATACTTCACGGTTGACGACAACATTTTCGATTCGCCGCTGGAGGGCATTCGCGTGCACCGGATCGGAGGACCGCATTCGCTGCACATCTGCCGAACGACGGCCGCTTGCGTAGGGCCGGGTAGGGCCCGTTGCAGTCCTTGAAGGTCTCGCGGTGAATCTCCGGAACGCACGGAAGCGGTCTTTGATGTTGGCCCGACCCCCAGATTTGGCGCCGGTGGTCCTTGGTTTGCCCACAGGTGGAGAAAGCGCACGCTAGGCGCGGCGGCGTAACGCCGGAGTGACAGTTGCCGAGTTCACCCTTGAGCACGCGCGTGGTCAAGCGGATGATGGTGAGCGCTGCGCAAGTGGATGACAGTTTGAGGCCGCATTGAAGCGCAGCGTTCATGTGGCCTTGCTGAAAGAAGGAACAACCATGAACTACGCATTGCGAATGACAAAGCTGTCAGCCTTCATCGTGGTGATGATGCTTTCTGCCGGTACGTTTGCGCAGACGCCGACGAAGATCACGCAAAAATCTACGTGCATGTCCATTGGAGTAGCTCCACCAGAACCTGTCGGCGACCGTGAAGGGCACACCTATTCGGTCATCCAATACATCTGTCAGAACCAGGGAGGGCCCTTCGATGGCTCCGTCTCGACAGGAACGAACATCTGGGAGGCGGACAAGGGCAGCTCCGTGATGCTGACAGGGGGCGGCGTGATTCGCAAGCCGGGCATGTCGGCGGTCTATGTGCTGACTGAGGCTAAGTCGTCGTTGACCATGGCTGACGGCAAAGTGACGGGCTTTTCTGGGACTGCAAAGGGTGTCTACAAGGTCGCAGCGGGCACGGCGTCGTCACTTGCCGGCAAGTCATTCACCTCCACGTACCGGAGCATCGGAGCCGGTCAGTTTGTGATCGAAATGACCGTGGACTAAACCTCGAAGCCACCCCTCACATCATCCATTTCGACGCAGCCGTCGGAACCCGGCGACGCCGTTGCGCCAGGTTTGTTCGCCCTCCCACTTTTCGAAGACCCTCTCCACAACCGCGAAGCTTTCCGAAGGCACGGTCGCGAGCCTTTGAAGGGGCGCGTCTCGGACGCAGACTATCTCATCAGGGGTTCGGCAGGAGCCGGTTCTCCCCCTCAACACGACCGGCGATGACCGGCGGCTGCCAGTCCTTGAGCGGACATAGCTGATGGATGAGCGACCGGCCGCTTCTGGCCGACAGCCGTCTACCGTTCGACATGAGCAGCGGGGCAAAGGGCGCGAAGCGCCTTTGGAACGTCTACTGGGAGGGGTTAGAACCCAGCGCTACTGCTTTACGCATATCAATTGAAAGAAGGAAATTGGCCTGCCGTCCGAATTGCACGAACCCCCACACGTTCCTCCAGCCAGCATCTTCAAGCCCTTTGCCACATGACCGGCTGGGCAAATGGCGTCCATGGGAGTCGCGCTTTGACCGCCAAATCGTGCGGATGCATCAGCCGGCCGTTCTTCGGTCCCAACAGCGGCAAGCCGCCCTTCGACCCTGATCAGGCGGCCTCCGACATCACTGCGCTGCAAGGCTTCACGAATAGCCGCGTCTGCAGTGTTGGCCAAATCGCCCTGCACGCGCGCGACCAACCGATCTACCGCCGTCCGCTCGGTCTGGATCCGGGTCGTGAGCTCGGAGAGTTCACTCCGAGCAGCACTTACGATGTTCCAGCCGAACGCACCGGCCAGCCCCATGATTCCTGCCGCGATCGCTAGCCCAATGAGCCAGCGCTCCAACTTCCCGAGCCGCTCGTCCAGCTTCTCTATCTTGCCGCGCGCCAGAGCTAGATCTGACTGCGTCGCATCAAGCTTTGCGGCGAGCATGGAAACGTCTGACGCGGCCATCGGGACTCCTTGGCTTCTAAGGTGCTGATAGTGACGGCGAGCGCCGGACGCCAGCTTACCGTGGGTACGCGCCGATGGCGAGGGCGATGGGCGTACCTACCAAAATGTCAGGTTGTCGCGTCCAGCTGAGCTCCTGCACCCAAGGTCCGGTGCTGGCCGACTGTAGCCGGTCGCTACCGGGGAGCTTGGGGCCCCAACCGGAAGTTGACGTCTGCGGCAAGCAGATTTTCAGTGGCAGTTGAACGCGGGGTCAGGGCATGGACTGGCGGGCTTCTGCTGTCCCTCCCGAACGACGAAGGAACCGCTCAACCACGGCGCGGAATGTCCTGCCAAGAAGTACTTCACTGCTTGCGTCGCGGTCTACCGAAGGCTAGTGTAGTGTTGCGCGCTTGTGGGAACTTAATTGAAGGGCGGGTCTCCGATGCTCTACTACGAAGCAGAGTGGAGAACGCAAGTGCGAGTGGCCCCCGAGATTGTGCTGACCGATGAGGAGCGAGCCGAGTTGACGCGGCTGGCTCGTTCCAAGCTCACCAGCGTGAGGCTGGCGCTGCGCGCGCGCATCGTGTTGCTGGCTTCGCAGGGGCTGCAGAACAAGGAGATTGCCGCGCAGGTGGGCGTGGGCCGGGTGCAGGTGTCGCGCTGGCGTGAGCGCTATCTCGAGTCGAGGCTTGCGGGCATCGAGCGCGATCTGCCACGCGGGGTGCCGCCGGTGAAGGTGGACGTTGCTCGCCTGGTGGCGTTGACGACCCAGAGCACGCCCGAGGCGGCCACGCACTGGAGCACGCGCAAGATGGGCGCCGAGTTGGGCGTCAGCGCCAGCACCGTCATGCGGCATTGGCACGCCCACGGCTTGAAGCCGCACATCGTGCGCGGCTTCAAGGTCTCGCGCGATCCGTTGTTCGTCCAGAAGCTCGAAGACATCGTGGGGCTGTACATGTCGCCACCCGAGCACGCCCTGGTGCTGTGCTGCGACGAGAAGAGCCAGGTGCAGGCGCTGGACCGCACGCAGCCCGGACTGCCGCTGAAGAAGGGGCGCGCGGCCACCATGACGCACGATTACAAGCGCAACGGCACGACCACGCTGTTTGCCGCGCTCAACGTGCTGGACGGCCAGGTCATCGGCCAGTGCCAGCAGCACCACACCCACATCGAGTGGCTGAAGTTCCTGCGCCAAATCGATCGCCAAACGCCCAAGGGCAAGACGCTGCATCTGATTGCCGACAACTACGCCACGCACAAGCATCCGGCCGTGCAGGAGTGGCTGGCCAAGCACCCGCGCTTCAACATGCACTTCACGCCCACCTCGGCGTCGTGGCTGAACATGGTCGAGCGGTTCTTCCGCGACATCACCACCGAGCGGCTGCGCCGAGGCGTGTTCACCAGCGTGCCCGAACTCGTCGCTGCCATCGACGAGTATGTCGCGCATCACAACATCAAGCCCAAGCCGTTTATCTGGACCAAGAGCGCTCGCGACATCCTGCAGAAGGTCATTCGTGCCAATCGCCGCTTAAGTTCCAAACAGAATGGAACACTACACTAGCGGGCGGCGGCTCCGACAGAGCCGGATGCGCATAGTGGATGTGTCAACGCTATCGCTCCGGCAGGCCTGCCGCGCGCATGCCTGCGACAAACCTGTTGCGGCTGGCCAGGTAGCTGTCGGCACCGGCAGGATTATTGATGACGTACCGCTCGATCGTGTTGTGCGGCATCAGCTTGCGGTGCTCCGCCATGTTCTTCTCAGCATCTGCCTGGCGGCCGTGCAGCGCATCGATCGACGCCCGCATTGCATAGGAAAGACCGAAGTTCGGCCTTTCCGCCAATGATCGTCGTGCGAGCGCATAGGCCTTTTCGTCGTCTTCCAGTGTGAATGCGGCGTTCGACGCCACGAAGAATGCCGAGGCCATGATCCGCGAGTCCCGATAGCCAATCCGCATGGCGCTGTCTATGTGCGGCTGCATCTCCGCGGCACGGCCGTTGAGTTGCAGCGCCGTCGCATACCTCAGGCGCGCGTTCGGGTTTGAAGGCGAACGCAGCATCGCCTTCTCGTAAACAGGGAGCGCCAAGTCCGGTTGGCCGCGAAACAGCAGCACATTGGCCCAATTGATGAGCGCGACAGTGTTGTTCGGTGCGATGGCCAGGGCGCGTGCAGCAACGCGCTCGGAGGCGGCAAGATCTTCAAGCGGAGCCTCGCCGGAATGGCCAAAGCGCTCGGACATGAGCGCTGCACCCAGGCCCGTCAGTGCGACCACGGAATCCGGGTCGGCGCGCAAGGCCGCCTCGAAACGCTCCCGACCTCTCTTGACGTCTTCCATGGACTGGCGCCGGTCAATGTCCTCCCATCCCGACATCGCGAGGTCCGCGGGGTCGAACTGGTAGCCGGGCCGACTCACCCTCGCTTTGTGCATCTCCGACTGACGCAGCCTGAGGCTGCTGACGGCACGAAGAGCGACGTCGACGTTCAGCCCCGGATCATTCGCATCGGCATACTCGAAGTGCTCCGACCAAACGATGTCCCCTTCGGGAATCGTCTTGACCTGCGTGTCGATCGCGACGCCACGCCCGTGTGCGGCGATTCGACCGCTCATCGCGTACCGCGCGCCGGCGGGCGATGTCGAGCGAATGACCTTCGCGCTCTGCCGCTCTGAAAGCTGGGCGGCAATCTCATCCACGAGCCCGTTCCGAACATTCGCAGGTGCGGGCATTGTGCCGTTGTCCTGGAACGGGATCAGGACAATGGAATGGCGTCTTGCGATCTCTTCGTCGATGCGAAGCGGCGGCGACGCCGATCCGATATAGATGGAGCCGCCGGCGATCACGAACGCCCCCAGCGCGACGGCTGCCACAAGGCCGCGCTTGCCATGACGCCTGGGTGATGCTGCCGGCACGGTTGGCGCCGCCACTGTCGTGTCTGTCGTTCGCGTGGGATGGCGGGGCTCGATCAGGTCGGCAGGCCGAACGTCCGCCTCGAACATGTAACCGCGCCGCGGCATCGTGGTGATCAACTTCGCGCCCTGATCGCCCAGCCGGCTTCGCAGGTCGCCGACGCACTGCACGAGCGAGTCGTCCGTCACCACGACGTCCGCCCACAGACTCTCCATCAGTTCGGCCCTGCTGATGAGGCGTTGGGGATTCGCCAGGAAATAGCGCAGCAGCGCGCTTGGCTTGGGGCTAAGCGGTATCGGCGAGCCGTCCAGTCGCAACCGGTCGCGCTCGAAATCAAACTCGAAGTTGGCGAATTGAACGACCGCCGGAATCCCGACTCGAGCTCGCGATGGTGTGGGCGCGGGCGGAACTCGCTCATGGATGGTCGATTGCCCGTCGTTCATGGATCCGCCTTCTCGGATCCGCAGGCGCCCGTCATGTCGGTGCCGCAATCCGCCAGGGGATTTTCCTCCCGTTTACGTCGACGTGGAAGGCTTTCAGGCGTCGCCTCCTCGGCGATTCATCGGCTGTTCATCGGGGTTTGATCGTGGTGATTCCACCCGCCGCGCCTAAGGTGGCCTGGCGGCGCCCGCTCAAGTTCGCAGGGTCCGCGAAGGGGTAGTCAATGAACAAACACCTGACGGGCGTGATGGCCGGTGCGCTGGCCGCAATCCTTGCCATGGTCCCGGCTTGCGGTGGCGGTGGCGGCGGCGGCTCGGCCGGCGGGGGCGCGGGATTCTCTGCGGTGCCACCCGTCAAGGTCATCGTGACGGGACCCAACGCGGTGACCTACTGGAACGAGGTGGCGAGCGACACCGTCAACCTCCCCGCTACTGCCACCGGGTCACCGGCCGAACAGCGGCCGTCCGATGCAGTGGACCTTGCCGTGGTTCATCTGGCCATCTACAACGCGCTCGCTGCGATCACCGGGCAATACCAACAATACGGGGGCCTGACGCAAGTCGTTTCCGGCTCGGTTGTGTCCCAGCAAGCAGCGATCGGCGCGGCGGCCCACGGTGTGCTGAAGGGAATGTTCCCGAACAGATCGGCCCAGTATCAAGCAGCCTACGACAGCTTCCTGGCGTCGCTCCCTGACGACGCGGCCAAGTCCGAGGGCGTCGCCGTGGGCACCGGAGCGGCGAGCGCGATGCTTGCGCTGCGTGGCGACGACGGTCGCTCGGTGGCGCTGGCACCCTATGTGCCGGGCACGGAACCAGGGCGCTTTCGGGGCGTGAACCCGATCAACCGCAACGGGCCGTTCATCAAGCCGTTTGCGATGACCAGTGCCTCGCAGTTCCGCACGCCTCCGCCGCCCGCGCTCGACAGCGAGGTCTACGCCATCGATCTCAATGAAACGCGCTTGCTGGGCGCCGCGGTCGGCAGCTCGCGCACCGACGTCCAACTTGAAATCGCCAGGTTCTACACGGAGGCCCCGCCACGCTATTGGCAGCGCAACCTGCGCCGGTTTGCCATGAGCGACGCCAGCCTGGTCGATCAGGCGCGTTTGCTGGCCATGCTGTTCGTGGTCGAGGCCGATGCCGGCATCGCCTGCTTCGAGTCGAAGTACCACTACGAATTCTGGCGGCCGCAAAGCGCCATCCCGTTGGCTGACACGGACCGCAACCCGGCCACGACGCCCGACGCGACATGGACGCCCGTGGTGCCGACCCCCAATCACCCTGAATACCCTGCAGCCCATGGCTGCATCACGGCGGCAATGGCCGAAACCCTCAAGACTTACTACCGCACCGACCAGGTCGAATTCACCCTCGACAGCACGGTGACCGGCACCACGCGCCGTTTCAAGACGACTCACGCCATGGTGGACGAGGTGTGCGACGCCCGCGTCTACGGTGGAATGCATTTTCGAAACTCGACGCTTCGTGGCGCAGAGCTTGGAACCAGCGTGGCCCAGTGGGCGTTGCAACGGAACTTTCTGGCGCGATGATCAATTGGATTGAGCCATGCGAACCCGAATCTTCGCGTCGATGTTGTTCAGCTGGATGGGGCTCTTCCCGCCATCCGGCGAGGTGACCGCTGCAGAGGAGCGCATCTATCTCAGCAAGGTCGACATCGAGCGCGTTCTCATTGGCAAGGGCCTCGAGTCGAGGAATCTGTCGACCGGCATGGTGTCGCACTGGGTTTTCCTACCGAATGGCAGTGTCGAGTTCGCCAACAAGAGCGGGCCGGGCAGCGCTTCCGGAACCTGGATCGTTCGAACCGACGGCTTGATGTGCGTGACCATGCTCGCCCGCACGGGTTGCCGCTACTGGTTTCGTCAGGGCGGCGCACTCGCGAATGCGATCAGCAAGGACCCTGATTCGCCGCTGGTGGCCGAGATCGAGTTTGAGTAGCCCAAGGTGTCCAGTCAGACTCGCGCGGCCTTCAGCAGGCTCGACACCGGAATGTCCGTTCTTGGCCGATCTAAGTCGTAGGGCGTTGCGTTGCGAAGGACGGCTTCCGCTGCGAAGCCGAAGTTCAGGTCTGGTAGTCGAAGGGCGCGAAGGGGCCCCAACCGTACGTTTCCCAAGCCTAGAACGCGTGGCGAATTCCCAGGTCGTAGCCCGTCGAGGCCCTGGGGGTGAAGGGCGAAGTGCTGATGAATGCGGGCCCTCCGGTCGTCAGCGCTGAGCCATTCTTGTTGCTTACTCTGGCCAGTGTCGCGTAGAGGGCGGTTCGCTTGGACAGGTTGTGGACGTAGCCCAGCGCGACCTTGCTGGTGCGTGGGTCACCGGGAGATGTGTGCCTCGCGCCGGAGGCCTGGTCGTACCTGACCCTGGCATAGGAGGCCCGGATCAGACCCACGCCAATCGGAACGGTGATGCCCAGCAGATAGCCGCGCAGCTTCGTGTCATTGAACGGCACCAGTGGAGGCACTTCGACATCGCGCTGGAAACTGGAACGCGAAACTTCGCCAAACAGCTTCGCGGGTCCGAAGTCGTACGAGGCGCCAAGGCTGAGCGTCTTGACCGAATCGGTGGTGCCGGCGAAGAACTGGTCGCCTGTGTTGGCGTTGCCAAAGGCCAATGCGACGTCGACGGGTCCCGACGCGTAGCCGAATCGCGCGCCGACATAGCGGCCCGTGCGCGAATTGTTCGCGGCGGCCGGCGTCAGGGTGCTCGGCGCGTATTTCGTCTGCTCGTGAAAGGCGTAGATGGCCTGCCCGTAGAACCCGCCCAGCTTCGGCGGAAGAAAGTAACCGATGCTGTTGCTGGCGCGGTTGTAGCTCGTGCTGTTCCCGAATCCGCCTGCACCGCCCGCTGGGTTCGTGGTGTTCGCCGTGAAGAGGAGGTTGGTTCCTGTACCCACCGCGCCGAACGGGTCGAGCGCTGCGTCGTTGAAGAAGATGGGCGTGTAGTCGCGACCCAGCCTGATTTCGCCGAAGCCGCCCGACAAGCTCAGGGTCGAACGCCGCGAGAACAATGCAACGCCGGTCTGCCCGTCGTCGTTGGTGATGGGAGCCTCGAGCCAGAATCCGGCCGCCAATCCACCGCCAAGATCTTCGGTTCCCCGGAAACCGAGCCGGCTGCTGTTGTAGGCGCCGCTCGTGAGCGCGGTTCGGCTGACCTTGACGCTGCCTCTGGCGCCTCGCGCGTCTTCGGAGCGGTTCGAGAAGCCGCTGACCGCCGCATCGACGAGCCCGAACACAGTGACTGAAGATTGCGCCGACGCGGCGCCGGCGACAGCCATGGCCGTGAGCGAGACGATTTTTTTTCCCATTCAAGTAGCTCCGGAGTTGTAGTCGGCTAGTCGGCGGTCAAACCGATGCGCTTGGCGATCTCGGCGAATCGATCGATGTCGCTGTTCACGATCTTCTGGAATGCCTCGGGCCCATCGCTTGCCGGCGTGTAGCCCAGGTCGCTCAGGACCTTCTGCACGTCGCTGCGCATCAGGATCTTTGCGAATCCTTCGTAGAGGCGCTTTTGGACGTCGACGGACGTGCCCTTGGGTGCGAGCAGGCCGTGCCATTGGTTGAGTTCGTAGCCCGGCAGCCCTTGCTCCGCGACCGTCGGAACGTTGGGCAATTGGCTGAATCGCTCCTTCGACGAAATGGCCAGTGCTCTCAGCTTGCCGCCCTTGACCAGTGGCATGGCGCTGGATGCAGTGACGAGAGCGATGGGAATCTGGCCGCCGACGATGTCGTTCAGCGCCGGTCCGCAGCCCTTGTACGGGACGTGCAGCATGTGGACGCCGGCTCGCAGGTTGATGAGTTCGCCTGCGAGATGCTGCGGCGTGCCGCTCCCGCACGAGCCGAAGGACACCGTGTTTTCTTTCGGCTTGGCCGCCGCCATGACGTCGGCGAAGGTCTTGTAGGGCGAATCCGCCGGCACGACCATCACGGTGGCGACGTAGGCCACGTTGATGATGGCGACGAAGTCGGTCTTCGGATTGAAGGGCAGCGTCCTGAACACGCCGGGATTGATCGCAAACGAACTGTTCACCATCAATAGGGAACCCCCGTCCGCCGGCCGCCCGGCGACATAGCGGGCGCCCAGGTTGCCGCTCGCACCGGGACGATTCTCGACGACCGAGGCCCTGCCCAGGCTGTCGGCCGTGTGGTTGCCGATCAGCCGTGCGAGCACGTCCGTGCCGCCGCCCGGCGGAAAGGTCACGGTGAGCTCGATCGGTTTTGCCGCCGCCTCGCTGCTCTCGCCGGCCATCGCGAAAGGCACCTGTAGGCAGGCGACGACGAACGTTGCGAGCCCGACCAGACGGTTGCATTGCTTCATGCCCGATTCCTTTCGTTGACCCACTTGGATGCCGCTGCCGAGCTGCCGCCGCGCACTGCCTGAGCCTGCGGCCGCTCGGCTGCAATTTCAATCGCTCTCGCGGATTCACCGTCCGGATACGCACTTTGCACCAGCGCCACGCACGCAGCCAGGCTGTCGGAGGTCGCGGCATGGATGCGATACAGCGGATCGCCGACCCGCACCACCTCGCCGACCTGGCACAGCAGGTCGATGCCGCTGCCTTTGTCGACCGGCGCACCGGCCAGCCTCGCGATGCCGGCAATGGTCCAGCCGTCGATCCCGCTCACCACCCCGCCATGCTCCGCGCGCACGGCATAGGTCAGCGCGCTCGGACGCGCCGGCTCGTCGTGCGCTCCCTGCGCCTCGACGATCCGTGCGAAGGTGCGCCGCGCCGCGCCCGATTGCAACAGCGCCTGCGCCGCCGCGCATCCCTTCTCTGCCGAGCCCACCGACGGATCCCAGGCCAGGATTTGGCCGGCAAAGCGCAAGGCCTTTTCGCGCAGGTCGTTGGGCGCGTCCGCGTGGTTGTCGAGCACGAGCAGCACGTCGCGCAACTCCAGCGCCGGACCGATGCCCCGGCCGATGGGCCGGCTGCCGTCGGTTGCCAGCGCGCGCACGTGCAGGCCGATTCCAGCGCCCGTGGCTTCGAACAATGCCGCCAGCTCGAGCGCTGCGTGCTCGGTGCGCAGCTTCGCGTACGGACCGTAGGGCAGGTCGACGATGACGTGGGTCGCGCCCGCCGCCTTCTTCTTCGACAGGATCGACGCCACCGACCAGCGGGTCGAATCGAGGCCCAGCGGCCGGGTCACGGCGTTCATCACTTCGTCCAGCACTGAATGATTGAGGCGGCCATTCCAGGCGATGCAGGCGCGTGCCTCTGCGACGCAGCGCCGCACCTCCTCGACCGTGAGATCGACCCGCGCCACGGCTTCCATGACGTCGGCCGTTCCGGCAGCGGATGTGATGGCGCGCGACGAGGTCTTCGGCATTGTGAGGCCGTGCGCCGCCACCAACGAGACCACGATCGGAGTGATGCGGCTGCCGGGCACGCCACCCATCGAATGTTTGTCGACGACGATGCGCTCGTTCCACGTCAAGCGATGCGCCAGGCTTGTCCTCACGCGGGCCAGGCTCAGGACCTCCGCGTCCGACAGGTGCTGCGTCGCGGCGACGAGGAACGCCGTCAGCTCGCGATCGGCGTACCGTCCCTCCACGATGTCGCGCAGAAGCCTCCGGTATTGCGTTTCGCCCAGCGCTTCGCCGCGTATCTTGCGCACCAGCAGGTCGTGGCTTCGAGCTGCAGGAATCACGCGCACTGCGATTTGGCTGCCTTGTGGTGCACCGAGCGCTTCGAAGGTCTCGCGCGACAAGCCGGCTTCGCCTGCCGCCAGCGCCGTGCCGGCGCCGCCGACATGGACACGGGCCCACACGCGCGAGATACCGCGACCGCCAACGGCCGACAGTTCCACCTGCTCGCCGCCGTGCCATGCGGGCAGGACGGATGAAAAATGAACCACCCGATCCGCGCCGCTGCGCATCTCCAGGCACCGGATCGTCGCCCAGCCGCAAAACGATTCGAGCGCTTCAACGAAGTGGTCGATGCCTTCGGCCAGGCTTGCGTCGTTGTCCACCCCGAGCGAGCGCACCGATGCCGGAATCGACTCGCCGCGCCGGGCCAGCCGCAGGTGCGTTTCTTCCTCACGCTCGCGCCCCCGGGCGGCAATGCGCCTCGCCAGCACTTCCGGCGCGGCCGTTACGTCGATCACGACCAAGCGTGCCAGGCACTGCGACAGCTGCGCGATGACGCTGCGCGAACCGTTGGCGATCACGTGCTGCCCAGCCTCCAACGCAGTCCGCAACGACGCGGGTAAGCCGTAACACAGACCGTGCGCGCGCCACGTCACCAGAAAGTCCCCGGCGCTTTCGCGTCGATCGAATTCCGCAGCCGAGACGCTTTCATGGTCTTCGCCCGGCGCCGCCGCCGGACGCGTGATCGTGCGCTTGGCGAAGACATGGCGCGCCTGCGCCGACAGCCGCTGTCGCGCGCCGTCGATCAGCGAGTCCTTCCCCGCGCCGCTCGGGCCGACGACGAGGAAGAAGGTGCCGCTTTCCATTTCGGCTACCGGGCTTCGTCGAGGCCGATGTCGACGGCAATCGCAGCCTGCGTGATGCGGCTCGTCGAGATGTAGTCGACGCCGGTTTCTGCGATCGGGCGAATCGTCTCCAGGCGAATTCCGCCCGAGGCCTCGACCTTGGTGCGGCCCTCCACCATGCGCACGGCCTGTCGCATATCGCCCACCGACATGTTGTCCAGCATGATCACGTCCACGCCCGCCTTCAGCGCCTGCGCGACCTGGTCCAGGCGATCGCATTCGACTTCCAGTTTGGTCAGCACCGGCAGCGAGCGGCGCGCGCGGGCGACTGCCGCCTCGATGCTGCCGCAGACCGCGATGTGGTTGTCCTTGATCATCACGCCGCCGTCCAGGCCCAGGCGGTGATTCAGGCCGCCGCCGCAGAGCACGGCGTGCTTCTCCAGCATGCGCAGGCCCGGCGTGGTCTTGCGGCTGTCGATCAGCCTGGCCTGGGTGCCCGCGATGGCGTCCACGTATTTCGCCGTCTCGTTGGCGATGCCGCACAGCCGCTGCATGATGTTCAGCGCGGTGCGCTCGGCCGTCAGTACGCTGCGCGCCGAGCCTTTCACCGCAATCAGTATCGCGCCGCGTTCTACGCGTTCTCCATCGGACACGAGGACGTCCACCTCCAGCGAAGGGTCGTAGCGCTTGAACACGTGCGCCGCTACGTCGACGCCCGCCACGATCGCGGCTTCCCGCGCATTCATGCAGAACGCACCGCGCTCGTCCTTGTCGATCATGGTCTGAACCGTCAAGTCACAGCCTCCGACGTCCTCTGCCAGCCATTGATCGATTAGGCGATCGGTCATGAACGGGTCGTACATATCGCGCTCCTGGATGCGGCCTCGGCGGCCTTTTGGGTTGGAATCAACTCAATAAAATTAGCTATCGAAGTTCATTAGTCTAGATCAGACGCCGACGTTGTCAACACAATATTTGATCTCTAATATGATTATGCTGCCGTGGCGGGAGACAGTGCGGGTGCAGCAACGAAGCGATGGGGATCAGCATCTATCATGTGCGCAGCGTTCCCCCCGGGACGTGCGCCGCCGCCATCCCACTGCCTTCCAGAACCCTCGTCCTGCATGCCATGAGAGACAGACAGCCCCCACCGCTTGCCGATTCACCCGAGGACACTCAAGAGCGGCTGGCGCATGTGGTCAAGGATGCGGCGCGGGCTTACGTGCGCGCATTGCAGATGCGACTGGTGTCGCACGCGGTTTCTTACGGCCACTGGTCTGTTCTCCGCGTGCTCTGGCTGCGTGACGGCCTGTCGCAGCGAGAACTCAGCGTTCGCGCCGGCATCACCGAACCGACCACCTTCACCGCCGTCAAGGCGCTCGAAACGCTCGGCTATGTCGAGCGCATGCACCTGCCGGGCAACGACCGCAAGGTCCATGTCTATCTGACGAAACTGGGCAAGCAGTTGCAGCGCAAGCTCGTCCCCCTGGCAGAGGAGGTCAACGAGATCAGCGTGCGTGGCATCCCGGCAGAGGATGTGGAAACCACCCGGCGGGTCTTGCTGGCCATCACCGCCGCGTTGGCGGAGGACGAAGCTGCCGCCGAAGGCACGAAGCGGCGCGTGCCTTCGACGCGCGAGCTGGGCAACCGGCTCACGCGCATCGAGCCCACGGCCACTTAGCCACGCCAATGCGCCGTTCGCGGGGCGTGTGCGGCAACAACGGAATGGACAAACGATGGAAGTCAGAAAGTTGTCGAAGTGGAACGAGTTCGTCGAACTGACGGAGGCTCAGACGGGCTGGGCATTTCGCGGGGAAGTTTCGGCGCAGTGGCCTCTGGTGAGTTCGCTCACTCGGCGACTGCAGGTCTATGCACCTGATTCTTCGCTTTGGCCGCTGCGCGAGGAGCGTTCGTTGCGCGTGTTCCGCCGCAAGGCGCACATCTATCGCACCTCTCCCGCCGCGTTGCAAGACGACCTTCGCTGCCTGGCGCTCATGCAGCACCATGGTGCGCCCACGCGATTGCTCGATTTCACCAAGTCGCCTTACGTCGCAGCATTCTTCGCGCTCGAAGATGCGGTCACCGACGCGGCGGTCTATGCCCTCAACACGCCCGCTCTGTGGTCGGCATCGCCGACATTCGATCCAGCGCTGACGCGTGAAGTGATCGATCCGCGCGTCGCGGGCAACTTCGAGAAGTATTTCATGGTGAACCAGTTGCCCATCGTCTGGTTCGGCGAACCGCTGGAGATGGATCAGAGACTGGTCGCGCAGTCGGGCTTGTTCGTCTTGCCAGGCATATTGGATCAGCCACTTCACCGCATTCTCGACGGTTATGTGGCAGACGAGCCGGTCATCGTCAAATACGTGCTGCCCCTTGAGATGCGCGCACAGGCGATGCAGTCCCTCTATCGCATGAACGTCACGAACTCGACGCTCTTTCCGGATCTCGATGGTTTGGCCCGTTCCATGGCCTACGAATTGGAAGTCGTCTGGGAACGGCTGATCGCGGAATACCACGAGCGCGCTAACGTTCAGAAGCCGTAGCTGGCCCATGTTGGTGTTGATGCCCAATCGGGCCTTGTGCACACGGTGGTCGCCACGGCAGCCAACGTCAACGACGTGACGCAAGCCGGCGCGCTGCTTCACGGCGAGGAGACGGTGGCCTTCGGCGATGCTGGCTATCGGGGTGTCGACAAACGCGAAGAAGCGCGGGGGCCCGAAGTGGAACGTGGCGATGCAGCCGGGCAAGCGTCGGCAATTGGACCCGACGCGCAAGTGGGCGCGCCTGCTGGAGAAGGCCGAGCAGCTGAAGGCGAGCGTGCGGGCCAAGGTCGAGCACACATTCCACGTGATCAAGAACCTGTTTCGTCACAAGAAGACGCGCTACAAGGGACTGGCCAAGAACGAGGCACAGCTGTTCAGCCTGTTCGGGCTGGCCAACCTGGTCATCGCCAAGAGGTCGCTGCTGGCCGCTCATGCCCGAGGTGCGTCTTGAATGCAGAAAGTGCCCTCCCAAGAGGCACAAAACGCCTGGCTGAGGCTCCACATCGCGATGTCGACGGGCTTCACGACTGCATTGGCTCGCGGGATGTCCTCAACTTGGGCTGCGACGCTCATAGATCACCATCTCCCTAGACTAGAAGAGCGGCGCAAGACTAGCGGCGCAGTATTCCAAGCCACTCCTTCTGCGCTGCGCTCAATGCGCTATCAGGAGTCAGCATGGCCGTCGCGAGGGCGGCACGAGACTCGGCCTCGGGGACCGGCAAGGGGGCGCGCAACAGCGCGTCGAGCACTTGGCCGGCCTTGAGCAGCGTCTGTCCGTACAGTTCGAAGATCGCTGACACGCTCACGTGCTGCGCCGGATCGTCGAGCCAGCAGTCGTAGTCGGTAACGAGGCCGACCGTCGCATAGGCCATCTGCGCTTCCCGGGCCAGGAACGCCTCGGGCACATTGGTCATCCCAACCAGCTGGCATCCCGCCTGCTGAAGGAACAGGCTCTCGGCTTGCGTGCCGAGGCGCGGACCTTCGACACAGGCATATGTTATGCCGCGATGCAACTTGACACCAATACGCCCAGCCGCGGCTTCCACGGCATCCACCAGCGGTGCGCTGACCGGCTTGGCCGTGGACACGTGCGCGGCAACTCCGTCTCCGAAGAATGTCCGGGCGCGTTGGCCGCGCGTCCAATCGAAATACTGCTCAGGCATCGCGAGGTCGCCGGGTTGCACTTCATGCTTCAGACTGCCCACGGCTGAAAAGCCCAGCAGCATGGTTGCGCCGGCCCTCTTCAGTGCATAGACATTGGCGCGGTAATTGACCTCGTGCGGTAGGAGGCGGTGCCCGGCTCCGTGTCGTGCGAGGAATAGCACGTCCTGGCCGTGCAGCCGTCCGCGCAGAACATCCCCAGAGGGCACCCCGAAGGGGGTCGCGTCGCTGATGCGCTTGTCGATGGCCAAGCCGGGCAGGTCGTAGAGGCCGGTGCCTCCGATGATTGCGAGCATGAATTAGTCCTCCAAACGAATGGCATCGCTCGGGGTGTACTCTGGCCCCCGCGCGATGCGATGAAAATACGAGTCATGGGCGTCACTGCCCAGTGGCCACTGCGCGAGGAATCGACGTTGAACTTCCGCCGAATCGATCTCGATGGACAGTGCGTCTATGTAGGTCTCACCGTGCCGGACGCCAAAGCGCCGCTGAAGCCCGTCGAATGGCCGCAGGGCTACGCGGGTGAGCAACCCCGCTCCATCACCTTGAAAGTTGGGCATGCCTGCGGAGCCGTTGTTGAAAACCCAACCGTGCCGCTGATCAGGCAGCCGCAGCGACTGGAAGACGGGTAGACAGGTGTGCGTGCAGGCGAATGCATCGACCCGTGCCGCATGAAACCAGCCGCGGACACCATCGCGGTGCTCGGGGTCACGCAGATGTTCCTGCGCAAAGCCCCAGCCCGCGAGTGATTGCGCATCGCCGTGCACCAGGCCCAGGCGCAGGTTGCCGACGTCCGCACGCTGCCACATGGGCAGAGTCGCCAGTTCGGCTCGCTGAGCCACCGTTGTCGCACCCCGCAGGCGACGGAGGATGCGGTTGGAGCGTTCGACCGTGGCATCCCCTACCCAGTCCGGGTACGCGCAGCCGCACCCAGTCTCGTCTGAAGCCGCATCATTCGCGAGTTCAGTTTCGACGTTGCCGCGGAGCGCGGTGTGCGCCAGGACCTCTCGCTGCACGCGGGCGAACACGCCGGGGTCCACATCGAACCAGTGAAAGTCGCCGTTGAAGACGAGGCGCTTGCGGCCGCTTTCACGCTCGAACAGCCGTAGCACCTCGTGCAGTGCCACTTCGTTGCCATAGAGCCCTCCGACCACATACAGCACATCCAGGCCGTGGAATTCGTGTGGCGCCTCACCGGCAAATTCTCGGGGATCGTAGCGGTAGTTCAGCGGGCAACTGCGTCCCGCACCTGCGTGGTGGTCGGCGCCCGCGACGCTTCCTTGTGAAGCGGGAGTCTCGAGTGAGTCGTGCATGTTGATGGGTATGAGGGGTGCTAGGGTCAGGTTCCGGTGATATCCGCGCTCCACGCGAGGTGCGGCCGATCAAAAGCAGGGTTTGCTGCTGCGGTCTCGGTTGGGGAGCGCTCCGACAAGGCATATAGACGAGCCAGGCGCTCGGTGCTGGCCTCGGCGCGCGGCACGTCGAACTCGATCCGTCCATTGGCCAGTCCGATGACCCGATCCGCCAATCGCGGAATCAGGCCGGCGTGGTGCACGACCGTGATCAACGTGGCCGCTTGCGCTGCGGTCCTCAGTGCCGAGCAGACCTGCTCGGTGGCGCCGGGATCCAGAGCCGACGTGGGCTCGTCGGCGAGGATCAATCGAGGGCGCTGCAACAGCATCCGCGCGATGCTCACCTTCTGGCGTTCACCGCCGGAGAGCTTGTCGGCCCGAGTGCGGGCAAGCTCGCCGAGTCCCAACGAAGCCAGCGCAGCATCGGCCTCGGCATGGAGACTTGCCGGATACAGGCGGGTCCAACTGCGCCAACGCGATATGTGGCCCGGTCGCGCCAACGCGCCGATGATCACGTTCTCGCGCGCCGTCAGCCGCGGCATCAGATGAAGACCTTGCATGGCCTGCCCGATCTCGGAGCGCAAGGCGCGCCATTCCTGGCGGCTGAGCGCTTGCTGAGCGTCGGGTCCGAAGGATCGGCCGAGTACGGACATCCGCCCGCGCGTCGCCGAAGCGAAGCCGCCGAGCACGCGCAGCAAGGTGCTCTTCCCGGCGCCATTGGGGCCGATGAGGGCCACCCGCTCGCCGTGGCGGATGGAAACCTCCGGCACGTCCAATAACGTGCGCCCGCCAGCCTTCACGATGAGCCCGCGTACATGAACCGCTGCTTGCAGCGTCACGGTCTTCACAACAGGGCCTGCCGAATGCGACGAGACAGCAGATCGAACGCGGTCACGAGAGCGATCACGATCAGCAGGATCGTGGCCAGTCGACTCCACTGGAAGAGACTCGCCGCCTCGGAGATCAGAAGGCCCAGGCCCCCGGCACCGATCAGCCCGAGGATCGTGGAGTCTCGGATGTTGAACTCCCAGACATAGAGGTGATTGCTGACGAACTGCGGCAGCACCGATGGCCACACAGCGCTGAAGAAAACTTGCGCTGGCGTGGCTCCGGTGGCGCGCACCGCGTCGATCGACCCCATGTCCAGGGTTTCGATGCTCTCGGCATAGAGCTTGCCGTAGGTGCCCATCGAATGCAGCGCAATCGCCAGGATGCCGGCGGTTGGCCCCAGACCGACAATGCCCACCAGAACCAGCCCGAAGACGAGCGTGTGGACGGCGCGGGAGATGTTCAATATGCCCTTGGCCATCCATGCCAACAGCCTAGGCGCGTTCAGGTTTTGGGCGCTGAGCAACCCGAGCGGCAGTGCCAGCACGGCCGCCAGCAGCGAGCCGAGCGTGGCGATCTGGAATGTGACCCAGGTGGCCCGGCCAAGCGCAGAAATGAACTCCGTCTCGACTGCGCGCCTGTTCTCCGCGCGCAGCAGCGTACCGTCCTCGCTGCGGTACTCGAGCCGCTGCGGGCCGAACCAGACATCGAGGAAGCTGGGCCGCGCGAAATCAGCCAACGACTTCATCAGGTTGTCCCAGGGGTTGCGCCCCAGGGACAGCTCACCAGCGGTGGCCAGCGTGCCTAGACAGGCGATGACGATGCCGAGGTACAGCAGGGCCACCCCCATGAAGCGCCCCCGCCCGGGCTCGACTCCTGACAAAGCACGGTGGACGAATCCGATCATGGCGGCTGCACTCTCACTTGGGGCTCAGCTTGCCCGTGGCGAAACCCGCATCGCGGATTGGCTTGTAGAAGCCGTTGTCCCTGGCCACGAAGCCGGTATAGTGCGCGGGGAGCAACTTGGGCTGGGCCTTCAGCATGGGGCCCACTTCGGCCAATGCGTCCTGCAGCCGCTTCACGAAGGCCTTGTCCTTGAACAGCGTCGTGCTGACCGCGAATGCGTCATTGGGCAGCGGAGCCGACTGCCAGATGATCTTGCTGCGATCCGCCTTGATGAGCCCCTGATCGATCATGGCGGTGCGATTGCGGTTGTAGTCCGCTCCCGCATCGAGTTGGCCGGCCGTGACCTGTGTCTGGATGGTCTGGTGCTTGGTGTAGAGCACTCGGGCGAAATGCTTCTCCGGATCGAGGCCCTGCTGCATGAAGAAGTGCTGCGGTATCAGGTAGCCGGATGTCGAGCCTTTGTCTCCGAAGGCGAACGTCCGGCCCTTGCCCTTGGGCCCGATCAGGTCCTGCACGTTGTTCAGGCCTGAATCCGGGTGGGTGACGATCATCGCGAAATACTCTGGCTTGTCGTCGTAGAGGATGGTCGAGACGACTTGGGCATCAGAGTAGTGGTTGGCCAGAACGTAGCCCCAAGGACCCATCAGTGCGAGGTCGGTCTCGCCGTTGGCGATCGATTTGGCGAGGCCCTCCCAGCTGTCCACGGTGCGCAGTTCCACTGGCCGACCCAGGCGCTGCGCAAGGTGCTGCGCCAGCGGCCGATACGTCGCGTCGTTGCGCTCCTTGTCGGGTTGGAACAGCCCAACACCGAACTTGAGCGGTGTGTCCTGCGCGTGGGCAGATGAAATGCCGGCCAAGCCGGAAGCGGCCAGCGCCAGGGTGGATATCGCGCCGAGGGCGGCAGCGCGTCGAGTAACTCGGTTCATGAGGGATCTCCTGTCGAAGTGGTGGTGATCGTGGTGGCGGCTTTGACCGTCGGCGGGGCTGAAGCACGAGCGAGGGCAAACCGGCGGATGAAGTCTCGGTCGATGCGGTCTTTCCAGCGCCAGGCCCAACGGCCCTCGAGCCCGACGCCACCGCGAGAGGCGATCGCCCGGCCATCTCCGGTGGCGAGCAGGACAAGGAAGCGGCGCTGAGGTGCGTACGCTGCAGCGCGACCATGACCCAGCGCCGCACGCAGGTTGCGGTCGAGCACCGGCCCCATGCGCACCGCGTAGACGCCGGCCTTGGGCAAGGGTTCGGCACATTCGGCGCAGTCGCCGACGGCAAAAACCTGCGGGTGGGAGAGCGAGCGCAGTTGTGTGTCGACGCGGATGAAGCCCCGCTCGGTCGCCGCCAGGCCACCTCGCTGCTGCACATCGCGTTGCCAAGGCTGAGCCTCGGCTCCGGTAGCCCAAAGCACGAGATCGCTGTCGGCGGTGACCGTTTCATGCCATGCCGTGCCCAGTCGGGTGCTGACGCCGGCGCGCTCCAGGGTGCGTCCAGCAGCACGCACCGCAGCTGGTGCAAAGCCAGGCAGTAAGGCTGCGCTGCGAGTTACCAAGGCCCCTCGCACAATGCTTCCGGGGCGTTCGGCGCGCAGGCGGGCCAGCACGGCGAGCAGCGATTCGATGCCCGCGGCGCCTCCGCCAACGGTTGTGACGGTAAATGGCCCCTCGTTGTAAGGACGCATCCGCCAGTGCTGCAGCAGGCCTTCCCAACGCTCACGCAACAAGGCAATTGGGCGCAGCGCCAGGACCGCCGTCGCGCTGTCTGGAGGAGGGGCAAGTGTGGAGCCGACGTTGAGCGACAAAAGGTCGTAGTCGAGCTCGACGCCCGACTTCAGAAGGATGCGCCGTCGGGGAGCATCCAGTGCCGCGAGTTCATCGCGCAGGAAGCTGGCACCTGACGCCGCACAAAGGGCCGGGACGTCGATGCAGATCTCTTCAAATGCGTAGTTGCCCGCAAGCCATCCGGGAACCATGCCCGAGTACGGGGCCAAGGCCACCGGTGACACCATCACCAGTTCCACGCCGGGAAGGGGATGATCCGCCCAGCGGCGCAACACCTGCGCATGGGCGTGACCGGCACCAACGAGGATGACCCGCTTCATGTCTCCCACCCGTCCGGAAGGTGCACGAGATCGGCAGGCTCATCGATGTCCGCCACCGCCTCCAGTTCGACCCAGGTCAGACCGACCGCCTTCGCACGGTCTCGGGTCTGCGCCATGACTTCGGCCGTGCTCCACCGGACGCCCACGAAGAGCTCCGGGGCTGGTCTGCGCAGACCGACCAGGGCATACCCACCGTCGAGCGCAGGCACGAAGACGGCATCATGCTGCTGCAAGGCCCACCTTGCCTCGCCCAGCCGCGCCGCTCCCAACGCAGGCGCGTCGGTGCCGATCAGCAATGCCTGCCGGTGTGTGGCGAGCGTTCTCGACAGCGCACGAGCCATGCGCGCCCCCAGATCCCCCGCGCCCTGCGAACTGAGCGTCAAACCGAACCTGCCCGCCAGCCGTTGGAATGACGGGTGGCTGGAATCGGGCGCCGTGCAGAGCTCGACATGATCGAAGCCGGCGGATGCGGCATGTGCCACGCAGTGCTCCAGGAGCCGCTCGGCCAGCGCAGCAGCGCCGACAGCCCCGAGCGCGGGCGCGAGCCGGGTCTTGGCAAAACCCGCCACCGGAGCCTTGGCAAAGATCAGCAGTGCCGTGGTCATCGGTACGCCTGCGCCAATGCATGAGCCGACTCTCCCCGCCAATACCGCCAGCGCAGACGCCACATCAGGAGAATCGTTCGCCACACCCCCCTGTTCTCCCAGCGACGTCCCGAGGTCGTCACCCGCTCACGCAGGCAGGCAGGTCGTGCGAGCGCGCGCAGCCGGCGCGAAATCTCGATGTCCTCCATCAAGGGCTGATCGGGAAACCCTCCTACTCGTTCGAACCATGCGCGACGCACGAAGATTGCCTGGTCACCCGTGGCGACGCCGCTCAGGCGGGAGCGCAGATTCATCATGGCAGCCACGACACGAAGCATCGGCGGCCGTCCGTCGATGCGCACGTCGAAGCGCCCCCAGCCCGCGCCCTGGTCCACCTCCCCGAGCACCAAAGCATCCGCGTTCTCCGGCAGCAGCGTATCGGCGTGCAGGAACAGCAGCGTATCGGCGCTCGACTGCGCGGCCCCGGCGTTGAGCTGCCGCGCCCGCCCCCGCGGTGCGGTGACGACTGCATCGGCCCAAGGAGCTGCCAGGGACGGCGTCGCATCGCGACTGCCACCGTCGACGACAATCACCTCGACGCGGCGCGCGCGCAGTGGTGCCAGCGCGTGGAGCGTGCCTTCGATGCCAGCCGCTTCGTTGAGCACCGGAATGACGATTGAGAGCGTGGGTTTCATAGGGTGTCGTTCAACGCCCAGTCGTAGTCAATGAAGACGATGCCAACCTTGCCGCCGCGGATGCGCTCCCGGTGGGCAGGCGAGTCGGCCGGCAGTTCGGCGTACCTCGCAGCAAGGTCCGTCAGAGAGCCGATGCCGTGATGACCGAGTCGGGAGTCCGCCCCGTACCAGTCGAAGACCTTCGAGAGCTCGATCCGATCGCGCTGCTCATTGAACCGGTTGCGCGCGCGGTCGCTCAAGAACCGCCGTGTTTGCTGTTCAAGCTGTGCGTCCAGTCGCTCAGCGACATAGGCCTCTTCACGCAGCATCGGGCAGCCGATCGAGGCGCAGTTGAGAGCAAAGTGCACGCGCGGATCGTCGTAGCGGCCACGTGCGCGCAGCATCTCGTGTTCGATGTCGTCGAGCGACACGCTCGTACCCAGCAGCGGGATCCACTTCGGCGTCCAGGGGCTGCTGAGCAGGTTGCCAAGATCCTTGATGGTCTTCAGGCCTCGATACTTCGTGAGGACCAGCTCGACCGTGAACGCGTTGTAGGCATTGAGCAGGAAAGCCTGCTGCTGTGGCTTGCCGAAGCCGCTGAAGGCCGACTCGGTCACAGTGGAAAGTTCGTCCAGGTAGCGCTTCAAGGCAGCACGGTCCGAAGCGAATCCCGAGTAGTGCACCCGGGAAGCCGCGCCGCCTCGCAACAGAACCACATGCTTCCTCAACAGCGAGGTCCAGGCCGCGTGGGCGTGGTCGAAGTCCAGAGCAAGAGACCAAGGAGCGATCATCGCGGCAGCTGCGCCGGCGCCTGCCCGCATGGCAGTTCGGCGGGTTGGCTTCATGCGCGCTCCCAAGCGTGATAGTGCTTCACCCACTCCAGCAGCTTCTGCGGGGCGTGAGCGCGCTTCCACTCGCCAGCTGCGTACTTGTTGGCCTCGGCAAGCGTGGGGTAGATGTGGATCGTGCCGAGAATCTTGTTCAGGCCGAGGCCATGTTTCATGGCCAGTACGTATTCGGCCAGCAAGTCACCCGCATGCTCCCCGACAATGGACACGCCGAGGATCTTGTCCCTGCCAGGCACGGTCAGCACTTTGACGAAGCCATGCGCGGTGCCGTCGGCGATGGCGCGATCGAGATCGTCAATGCCATACCGAGTGACCTCGTGGGCAATGCCCCGTTCCCTCGCCTCGGTCTCCGTGAGGCCCACTCGCGCCACCTCGGGGTCGGTGAAGGTGGCGCTGGGAATCAGCGAATAGTCGGCCTTGAACTTTCTGAAGCGTCCGAAGAGCGCGTTGACCGCGGCGTACCACGCCTGGTGGGCGGCCATGTGGGTGAGTTGGAACGGTCCAGCCACATCACCCACCGCGTAAATGTTGGGGTACAGCGTCTGCAAGTAGGCATTGGTCTCGATGGTCTTGCTCTGCGTCAGCGGGATGCCCAGTTCTTCCAGCCCGTAGCCGGCGACGCGAGCGCTGCGCCCCACCGCGCACAGCAGCTGGTCGAACTCGACAGCGAACTCGCGCTCACCGTGCCTCACGATCAGGCGCTTCTGTCCATCGAGAATCTCCGCCCTGATCGCCTGGTGGCAGGTCAGGACGTTGACGCCGTCCTCGCGCAGCGAGGCCTCCACCAGCACCGAGACCTCCGGGTCCTCGCGCGTCATCACGCGCGGCGCCAGCTCCACCTGAGTCACCTTTGCCCCCAGCCGGGCGAAGCTCTGCGCCAGTTCGCAGCCCATCGACCCACCGCCGAGCACCACCAGGCGCTTGGGCAGTTCCGTAAGGCCCCACACCGTGTCGCTGGTCAGGAAGCCGGTGTCCTGGAGACCCGGAATCGGAGGAACGAACGGGCTGCCGCCAGCGGCGATGACGATATTCCGGGTGGTCAGCGTTTGCGTGGTGCCGTCCGCAAGCGCCACTGCGACGCTCCACGGACTGGCAATGCGAGCGTGACCCAGCAGCACCTGCACGCCAAGGGCGCTATAGCGCTCCATGGAATCGTGCGGCTCGATGTCGCGGATCACGCCATGCACCCGCTTCATCACCGCGGCGAAGTCCACCTCTCCGCTGACATTCCTGACGCCGAGGCTGTCAGCCTGCTTCAACTGCTTGGCCAGCTTGGCCGAGCGGATCAGCGCCTTGCTTGGAACACAGCCGAAGTTCAGGCAGTCGCCCCCCATCTTGTGGCCTTCTATCAGTGTGACTTTGGCCTTCACCGTGGCGGAGATGTACGCCGAGACCAAACCCCCCGCGCCAGCGCCGATGACGACGAGGTTGCGATCGAAGGTTTTGGGCCGGTTCCACTTTGCGTACACCTTGCGGCGCTGCCGCCATCCCACCACGGCCTTGGCGACCAAGGGGAAGGCGCCCAACAACACGAAGCTGCCCAACAGGGCCGGCGACAGAATGTTCGCGGGTGACTGGATCGCGGCGAGTCGGGTTCCTGCATTCACGTACACCGCTGTGCCGGCCAGCATGCCGATCTGGCTCGCAACGTAGAAGCGCGCCGAACTGATAGGCGTCAGGCCCATCAGGAGATTGATCAGCCAGAACGGGAACACGGGCACCAGGCGCAGCGTCAACAGGTAGAACATGCCATCGCGGCGGAACCCCTCATTGATCGGCGCCAGTGACTTCGCGAAACGCGCCTGAACGACGTCTCGCAGCAGGTAGCGCGAAACCAGGAATGCCAGCAGTGCGCCCAGGCTTGAGGCGAACGACACGACCAGGATCCCGACCCCAAGGCCGAACATTGCGCCCGCCGCCAGCGTCAGGATTGCTGCACCAGGAATCGACAGGGCCGTGGCGGCCACATAGACAGCAGAAAACGACAGCAGTGTCAGCAGTGGCCGTGCTTCGTAAGCACCCAGCAGGGCATCACGGCTCGCCTTGAGATTGGCGAGCGTCAGTAGCTCCGCTAGGCCGAGTTGCTGGTAGAGCACGACAGCGACGAGCGCAGCGATCCCGGCGCCGACACGCAGCGCCATCCTGGAGGAAGCCGACATCAGGCGTTGCCCTCGGACGCACCAAGAACTGGCTCAGCGTCCAGTACGCCGCTGCAACTGCTGCCCTGCCCGGCCGTGCAGCCATAGCAGTGGTCCGCAATGCGGATGCTCTCCCCTGCCGGGTCATGTCCGAGCAGGTCACTTAGATGTGGATGCGTCAGGTCGCCCAAGCGCGCGCGCAAGCCGAGCATCTGGTTGAAATCGCAGTCATACAGGTTCCCCTGCCAGTCCACGCTCACGATGCTGCGGCACATGACGCTATCGAGGTTCTCCTCTCGATAAGAGTCGCGCAGCAGCTTCATGTAGCTCCTGAACGTGCCCTTGCTGATGAGGGTGCTGCCGAACCGCTGGACCGGCATGTTGGTCAGCGCGAACAGGCGGTTGAAGCGGATGCCGAAGTGCAAGAGCAGCTCGCGCTTGTAGTCGGTTTCGAGTTTTCCTTGCGGCGGAGGGAGCGACGGGCCCTGAGGGTTGTAGACGAGGTTGAGGACCAGGTCAGTCCCGTCCTGCCCGTATCCCAGAGCATTGAGTTGGCGCAGGCCAGCGATACTGCGATCGAAGACGCCATCGCCGCGCTGTCGATCCACGTTGGCCGGTGAGTAGCAAGGCAGCGATGCGGTGACCTCCACGCCCTGCTCGGCCAAGAAGGCGGCGAGATCCTCCTGCCCCGGCTCCGACAGGATGGTCAGATTGCAGCGGTCGATGACCTTGACGCCAAGGGCGCGCGCACTGCGGACCAGACCACGGAAGTGCTCGGAAAGTTCAGGGGCACCGCCCGTGAGATCCAACGTCGCGACTTTGCGTTTCTCAAGCACCTCCAAGACCAGGTCGATGGTGTAGCCAGCCATCATCTCGGTTCGGCTCGGCCCCGCATTGACGTGGCAGTGCAGGCAACTCTGATTGCACTTGTAGCCGAGGCTGACTTGCAGCGTATCGAGGCGGCCACGCCGGATCGGCGGGAAGTCGGTGGCGATGAGCAGTGGTAGCGTAGGGCGCATGGGGTTGTGTTCCTTCGGACGTGCCGTGCCGGCAATGGCCGGATCGGAGGAGGCGAACTTGGCTGTTCGACACGGGTAGCATTCAGAGAGCGGACGTCGCTGCGTTACGCAGGCGTGTCACGACCCCGCTTGATTTGTTGTCGTAGCAAATGGTGATGCCGCATCGGCTACGGCTGCGCGCGGCGAGCCTGATCGCGCTCACCGCACGAACCGAACTGGCGACCGCCCCGCTCGAAAACGCGGCATTCGCGAGATCCGGTTCGCCATGGCCCAATGTCTCTATGCGACCGCGGGGAAGTCGATGGCGGTGTCGTTGATGCGATTGAACACGTTCGTGAAGACAGTCACCGCGATCGCCAGGCTGATGTCCACCAGTTGAGCGTCTGTGTACCCGGCCGCCTTGATCGCCGAGAACTCTTCCTGGCTGATCGTGCCGCTGGTTCGCACCAGCTTGCCGACGAAGCGCACGAGCGCATCGCGCTTGGCATCGCCCGTGGGCAGCCCGGCGCGGATTTGCGCGAGCACTTCGGGGGGCAGGCCTGTGAGCTTGCCGAGCAGGCTGTGCGCGGCAACGCAATAGTCGCAGCCCGCGACCTTGCTGACCACCAGCTTGATCGTTTCCTGGTCCTGCTTGCTCAGCGAACCCACCGCCAGCGCCCCGTCGGCCTGGAGGACGGCCTTCAACGCGGCCGGGCCATGCGCGCCGATCGTCGCGAAGGTATTGGGCACGCCGCCAGCGGCCTTCTTGATCTGGGCGTACACCTCGGCGGTGGCGCCGGTTGCTGATGCGATGGCAGGGGTAGCGATACGGGTCATGAAAAACTCCAGTGAACAAAGGTTGTTGAGGAGTTGTGACTGTAGGCGCGCCACTTGAGACTTATAAGTCTCTAATATCTCATTATACTATCAGTTCGTCTCATCACGCGGCCTCGCCGACTCTCCCCATGGACTGGCTCAGCAAGCTTCTGCACATGATCCCGGTCAGCGGACAGCTCGAGCTCCGCTGTCTCTACGGCGCGCCCTGGCGGGTGGTCTACGAGCCGTCACCTGCCGGGGAAATGCCCTATCACGTCGTGCTCAGCGGTTCCGCCGTCCTGGAGAGTCGGGATGGCGCTCCGCCAAGGCAACTCACGGCGGGAGACATCGTGTTGCTGTCCCACGGGTCCGCACATGTTCTGCACGACGGCAGCGGCGCCGCGCCGGCACAAGTGCGCGAGCGCGAGAACCAGAACTTCGTCGTCAGCGAGAACGCGGGCGCCGGCGATCGGCTGGACATGCTGTGCGGCCGCTTCGTTCTCGAGCCGCAGCAGGACCGGCTGATGCGCGGCTACCTGCCCTCGACCCTGGTGGTGCATTCCGCTGGCCAGGATGCCGCGGCGCGAGCGACCGGCGTGCAACTGGCGAGCCTGGTAGGGCTGATGCGCACGGAGTCGACCGGCGACAGCCTGGGCGGCCACGCCATGCTGAATGCCCTGTCCGCGGCCCTGTTCGCGCTGACGTTGAGGATGGCCGGCGAATCGGATGAAGCGCCCGTCGGACTGCTCGCCCTGGCGGGTCATCCGCGCCTGGCACCCGCGCTCGCGGCAATGTTGCGGGAGCCTGCGCGCCCATGGACCTTGCCCGAGTTGGCGCGCCTTTGCCACATGTCGCGGGCGACCCTGGCGCGGCACTTCCAGGACAGAGTGGGTCGCTCCGCAAGCGACCTGTTGACGGACATCCGGATGAGCATCGCGACCAATGAATTGAAGAAGCCATCGATCTCCACCGAAGTCGTGGCGGAAATGGTCGGATACCAGTCCGTTGGTGCCTTCAGACTCGCCTTCAAGCAACGCATGGGCGTGTCGCCCGCGGAGTGGCGCCGTGCAGCGCGCCTGTCTGCATCGGAATCCCAGGAAAACTAGCCCGGATATTTCACCAGCAGGCCGATGTGCCGTCGACCGAGCCTGCTGAGGGCCATTGAGCGTGGTCTTGCATGCAGTGTGAGCTAGTGGATGGAGTGGCGGCTGTTTTGGGCACACGACCCCCTTACCCCCGTTGTTTGTCAGCGTGCCGGGGACAGCACTGGATGGATCTCAGGGGGCGAGGGCCTGCGCTGCGCTCAGGAAGACGCTGCGCAGCGGGTGGTGCGAAGCCAGCAGTACCCGCACACGGCGCGTGTTGCGCACGATGGCCGCGCCGATCTTCAGCAGGCGAACGCGGATCGTGGCCGCGGCGGCGCGCTCCAGCTCGGTGTCCTTGAGAGCAAACTCGCGCAGCCGTTGCATCAGCGTGTAGGCCAATGCGGCCAGCAGCAAGCGCAGCTGGTTGGCCGCGAAGCGGTGGCAACTTGCCCGCGTGCCAAACAGATCGAGCTGAGCCTCCTTGATGCGGTTCTCGGCCTCGCCGCGGGCGCAGTACAGCCGTTCATACAGCTGTATGGCATCGCCCTGGAGATCGGTCACCACGAAGCGCGGGTTGTTGCCCTGGCTGCCGTGCTCCAGGCGCGTGATCACGCGCCGTTCGATGTCCCAGCTGTCGGCCGCGTAGACGAACTCGTCGATCAGCCGCTGCTTGGCGCCGGATCGCGCGTACTCGTCGGCGAGCATCGCCTCGGCGTACTGCACGGTCGCCTCCAGCCGCGCGTTGCGCGCCAGCCCGATGATGTAGTTCACGCCCGAGCGCTCGCACCAGCGCAGCAATCTCTGGCGACAGAAGCCCGAGTCACCGCGCACGATGATCCGCGCGTTGGGCCACGCCTGGCGCAGCCGCTGCACCAGCAGCTTGATCACCGCCGCGGCGTTCTTGGCGCCATCGATGCGGCTGCGCCGCAAGACGCATGCGAGCATGGCTCGACATCGCGCCGAACCTGGTCGAGCAGATCGCCGTCAGCCAGCAGAAGCCCTGGCGACCTCAGCCGCCGTGATTCCTTCCAGAGCGAGCCCGTAGCCGATGCCTTCGTCGATGATGCGGCGCAGGCGCTGCGTGAGGCCAATCCGCGTGTACTTCGTCGTGAGCGGCGGCTGCGCGGCAATGCCAGCGGCCAATTCGTGAGCACGTGCGAGCAATTGGCCAGCGGGCACGATCTCGTTCACGACCCCCAGTTGCTTTGCTTCCTCCGCACCGAGCTTCTGCTGCGTAAGAATGAAATAGCGTCCGCGGATGCTGCCGATGACCTCCGGCCAAAGCAGGTTCACTCCGTCGTTCGGCGCAATGCCAAAAGCTTTGTGCGGCATGTCCTGGAAAACGGTCTCGGCCGTGGCCAGCACCACGTCACACAGCAGCACGTACTCGGAATGAAGCAGCACCGGTCCATTGAGCGCCGCAATCATCGGCACTTCAATGTCGAGGATGTTCATCAGGATCTTGCGACCTTCGCGAAAGATCTTGTCGTAGCCTCGCGGCGTAAAGAAGTCGAACCCGTCGGGCGAGATGCTGTCCATGAAGGCGTCGCCACTGCCCGTAAGAATGACCACTCGATTGTCCGAGTCCTCACCGATCTGGTGGAACAGATCGGTGAACTGCTCATGCGTGTGGCCGTTGAAGACCAGCTTTGCGCCATCGGTGTGGAAGGCGACTTCGAGCACGCCGTCTGCCGTGCGCGTGAGCTTGGCATTGGCGTATTTGTCGGCGTAACTCGCGAATTCAGTCATGGTAAGCCTCCTTGGAGGGGAAATGATGCTCTCGGGCGTCGCTCGTTGCAAACGGATGCCCGGGATGGCGTCCTCGAGGAGCGCGTTGTTTCGAGCGAGTTCGCATTTGCCATGACGGTGGGGAAGGGGCGAACCTGAATGTCCATGTTCCTCTCGGCAGCAGCAGCTTTGGGCTCTCCCTCAGCCCCTGGGATCGAAGACCCCAGCGTCGTGACTTTGGACGATCGCTTGTACCGCGGATATCACGTGATCGGGCTCGGCGCGACGCCTGTAGTCTGCCTCTACGTGCGCATAGCGGATGCGGCCGGCTTGGTCGATGACGTACGTTGCCGGCACCGGCAGGACCCACTGGCCATTGCCATTGAGAATCGGCACGTTCGTCCCCACCGACGCATACAGGTCGATCAGTTCCGCCGGCAGCGTGAACGCAATGTCGAAGCCGTTAGCCGCCGTCAGTTCCGAGTCGCTGAGAAGCCGGTACTCCAATCCGTTGCCGCTCGAAGTCCATTCGGTGTTCTCGGGCGATTGCGGGGAGATTGCGATCAGGTTCGCGCCTAACTGCATCAGCTCACCGAGGTGCTGTTGCCAGCGCCGAAGATGGACGTTGCAGTAGCTGCACCAACCGCCACGGAAGAAGACCAGGACAAGCGGCGCCTGCTTCCACAGGTCCGCCAGGCGAACTGGCTTGTCCTGCGCGTCCATGAGTATGGCGTCTGGCGCGAGATCGCCTACACGTTTGGCGCGACTCTCGATGCCGGTGGCCTCAAAGAGCGCCGCGGCATCGTCCAGGACGCGCCCAGTGCTGAGAGAGCCGTCCCGCGCGGGGTTCAGTTCGCCATTCAAGAGGGCCGGAGACTGCGTGACCGAGTGCATCTATTTCTCGGCGGTTTCAAGTCTGAAGCGCAACAGGGTTGAGTCAGTGGATTGAAGTTGACGGTTGATGGGACGAGGCGAGTGTTTGAGCGAACACCTCCAGGGGTGAGTGCCACGCATGCGTGGCGCGGGGGCGGTTGTTCATGCTGTCGGCGATAGCGTCGAGTTCGTCCTGGCTGAACACGCTCAGGTCGGTGCCCTTGGGCAGGTACTGACGCAGCAGCCCGTTGGTGTTCTCGCAAGTGCCACGCTGCCACGGACTGTGCGGGTCGCAGAAGTACACCTTCACGCCCGTCTGGGCCGCCAGATCGGCGTGACGCGACATCTCCTTGCCCTGGTCGTAGGTCAGGCTCTGGCGCAGCGGCTCGGCAATCGCATTCAGCTTGGCAGAAAACCCCGCCAGCGCCGAGGCGGCCGTGGCGTCGTCCATCTTGGCCAGCAGCACAAGGCGGCTCGTGCGCTCGACCAGCACCCCCACCGAGGACTGGTTGCCCGCGCCCTTGATGAAATCGCCCTCCCAGTGGCCCGGCATCACGCGGTCGTTCACCTCGGGCGGGCGCACGTGGATGCTCACCATGTCCGGGATCTGGCCACGGCGATCGTCGCCTCGGGTACGCGACATGCGCGTGCTGCGTCCGCGGCGCAGGCAGGCGATGAGCTGACGTCGCAGTTCGCCTCGCGGCTGGGCGTAGATGGCGTTGTAGATGGTCTCGTGGGACACGTGGCGCTCGGGCTCGTTGGGGAATACGCGCTTCAGGGTACCCGCGATCTGCTGGGGCGACCACTTCCAGTCCAGCAGGGTGAGCACCACGCCCCAGCTCACACCCTGCATGTCGAGCTTGCGCGTCGGCCGTGCGGCCTGGCGCCGCCCCTGGCTGCAAACCTGCGCCGAGTGCGAGGCGTAGGGCAACTCGGCCAGCGTGTTGCGCCCCAACTCCCGGCTGATGGTGGACGCCGAGCGCCCGAGCATGCGGGCCATGGCCCGCATGCTCGAACCCTGCTGACGCATGCTTGCCATCGTCATCCGGTCCTCGGGTTGAAGCTGCTGGTACCTTGTTCGTTCATTCATGTGCACACCTTAGGCGATGAGGTGTTGCACTTCAGAGTTGAGGCCGCCCTCCTTAGTGTTGGATGTCCACAGGCTTGGACGGGCTGGTGACTGCCCAGGCAAGGCCAGCGATGACGACGACGATCCCGAGAAGCTCTCGTGAACTGGGAGCGTGATTCAGGATCGGCCACGCCAGCAGCGCGGCGAGTCCGGGCGCCAGGGCTGGAAACACTGCCGCGCGACCAGCGCCCAACAGGGACACCGCCCGTGCGTAGGTGAAGAGGGTGCCGCAGCCGGCGATCAGTCCCTGCACGAGCACTTCCAGCCACAGCACATGGCTCTGTGCACTCGAAAGGCCTTGCGCGCCTGTCAGAACCAGGTAGGCCGGCAAGTAACTCACCAGTGCGGAGAAGGCGATGACCGAGGTGGCCAGCAACGGGTCGAGGCGATGCCGCTTCAGCACAATTCCGAACCCAGCCCAGAGCGTCCCGGCGGCAATGAACATGGCGTCGCCCAGCAACGATCCGGCGAATGAGGATCTCTGGAGGCCGGACACGAGCAGCAGGCCGACCACCACCAAAGCGATCGCCATGCCCTTGCGCGCGCTGATGCGCTCACCGAGCACCGCCGCGCCAAGCAGCATGCCCATGACGCTCATCGCCGCAAACGGGAAGACGGTGGCGTGGCTGGTCGGCGCGAACTGCAGGGCGCCGAACATCACCAAGCCGAACGGAGTTCCCGCCAGCAGGCTGACGAGTAGCCACGTCTTCCACTGCGCGGTGAAGGCCGCAGGGTCGCGGTGCCACATCGACAGTAGCACCGGCAGCGTGAGTGCACCGGCCACGCCAAAGCGCAGTGCGGTGAGATCGGCCGCGTTGAGGCCCCGTTCGACGCCCCAGCGTGCGTAAACCAGGTACAGAGCGCCAATGCCCGCGGCCAGCAGTCCATAGGCAATGCCCTTCGGTGTGTTGACCCCGGGTGCTTGCGCTGCGAGGTGGCTCTGGTCTGAGATGCGGGCTGTCATGGTGTGGCTCTTTGCGGCAGAGTGCCGATGGGGCACTTTGAATGAATGCCGGTGCCAGAAGAAGGTGCACAGGCGCATACGAGCAATTCCCGCGGGGAATGGAGGCGCCGGCGCAAGTCCGACGTCCAAGAGCTGGGTGCCCGCAGATCTGCGCGTTCCACCAGTGACAAGAGGAGCCGGTCGGAAGCATTCCTCGTGCGCATACATGCTAGTCGTGCGCGGTCACTGGTTGCCGGGTCAGCGGGTGTCTAGATTCGTGCGATTGCTATTGCTGGCGCCGCGCAAGCCGTGCCGAAACACCCTATGTCCGAAAGAGAAACTCCGACTTCCAGGAGCTCGGTTCCCCTACGCTTCCGTCTCATCGAGCGCGTTGCGCTGCGCAAACGCAGGACGAACGACTGCCAAGTGGCCCTTCGTAAAGCACAGAAGCGCGAAACCACATCCTGCATATGTCGCCAATGGGCCGGGTGGGCATTCCGACAGCAGGGGAGCACGGCATGAGCGCTTCAGTTTGGGCGCTGGCTGCGGCCGCTTTCGCGATGATCACCACCGAGTTCAACATCGTGGGCTTGGTCCCGCTGATCGCGGCTGACTTGGAGGTGCCGGTGTCGAAAGTGGGCCTGCTGGTGACCGCGTATGGCCTCACTGTGGCTGTTACGTCTCCGTTCCTGACCATGGCAGCGTCTCGTTTCGAGCGGCGGCGCCTCTTCGCGGCGGTTCTGTTGCTTACCGCGGCGGGCAACACCATCGCGGCCGCAGCGACCGGATTCGAGATACTGGCCCTCGGACGAGTCGTCGCGGCCTTGGCCCTGCCGGCGTTCTGGAGCATGGCCAGCGAAACGGCTGCGCGCATCGCTGGGCCCGAGCGGGCCGGGCGAGCCGTGGCGACCGTCTTCAGCGGGATCTCCGTGGCCAGCGTGGTTGGAACCCCGTTGACTACTTTGCTCGCAAGCGCCAGCTCGTGGCGATGGGCCTTTGCCGCGTCCGCGCTCGTGTGTGTCGTGATGGCCGCTGTCATATTTCGTGTGTTTCCTCGGCTGGAACCCGACCGTGCCGCCCCGCGTCTCAGGCCGGGCCCGCTACTGCGCGAGCCTGTGTTCCTGGGCCATCTTCTGATGACAGCGTTGTCTATCTGCGCGCTGCTCACCGCATACACCTATCTGGCGGACACACTGACTCGGCTCGGTGGATTGGGCCCGTCCACGGTGGCGTGGGCCCTGATGGGGTTCGGCGCAGTCGGTATCGCGGGCAACTCCCTCGCGGGGCGGCTGCTGGACACTGTGGGGCCCCTGCGCGTGGCGCTGGTCGCCGTGGCGGCCGCAGGACTGTCGATGTACCTGTTCGCCCCCTTGCTGGAATGGAAGCTCGCGGCCGCACTGGTGCTGGCGGTTTGGGGCACTGCGCACGCTGCGGGCTTCGTTGCCACCCATGTGCGAGTGATGAAGGCCGCGCCCGTCGGCCAGGAAGCACTAGCCGCAGCCCTGAGCGTGACCTTCTTCAACACGGGCATCGCCGGCGGCGCCCTGGTCGGGGGACAGGTCATCGATCACATCGGACTTGCCGCCATCGGCACGGCGGCCGGCCTCGTGGCTGTGGCAGCCCTGGTGGTCGGTGGTGTGCTATCGCGCGCCCGACCCTCGTCTCTTCCGATTGGACAGGGTCAGACTTAGTTCTCAACGACGGTGCGCATGGCAGTGGGCACCGAGACGTGCAGCTGCCTGGGCTGCTGGACGAGCGGCACAGCACGACTATCATCACATCCGTGTAATAGAAAAAGACCACGTGGACCGCTTTGCCGCCATTGAAACCTTTGCCGCTGTCGTCGAAACCGGATCGTTCTCTGGGGCCGCACGCCGCCTGAATGTCGGGCAACCCGCGGTTTCCAAGTCGATCGCGCAGCTGGAGGAGCGCCTCGGCGTGCAACTATTGCTTCGCTCCAGCCGAAGCCTCACCCCCACCGAAGCGGGGCAAACCTACTACGGCTATGCCCGGCGGGCCATTGATGAAGCGGAGGAGGCGGACCTCGCCGCGCGAGGCGCATCGGCCAGTCTGACGGGTCGCATCAGGGTGTCGGCGGCGGTGACCTTTGCCAGGCTGCACATCGTGCCTCGCCTGGGCGACTTCCTAAACCTACATCCCGCGCTCAGTGTCGACGTTGTGCTGGATGACAGAAACGTCGACTTGATGGAGGAGGGGATCGATGTGGCCTTGCGCATGGGAGACCTGCCTGATTCGGGAATGACCGCGCGCAAGATCGCACAGGCTCCCCGCTGCGTAGTGGGAACGCCGGCCTATTTCGCCGCGCACGGCCAGCCGAAGGCACCCGGGGATTTGGCGCAGCACGAGGCTGTGATCTACACGCAGCGTGGCGGCGGCGCGTCCTGGCGCTTCGCCAAGGACGGTGCGGAAGTGTCCGTGGTGGTCACCGGCCGCGTGCAGGTCACTGCGGCCGAGGGTGTACGCGCTGCCGTGCTCGCCGACCTCGGGATCGCAATTGCCTCGGAGTGGATGTTCGCGCCAGAGCTGGCCAACGGAACGGTCCGGCGTGTCCTCACGGATTGGGACCTGCCCGTCATCGATCTCTGGGCAGTCTACCCTTCGGGGCGAAAGTCCAGCGCGAAAGCCCGCGCCTTTGTTGACTTCGTTCAGACAGTACTCAGCGAGGCTTCTCAAGCGATTCGCTAAACCTTGGCGAGGCAGCAAGGGGGCCCGCCGCCTCGCAGTCCGACGGCTACCGCCGCTCGTATTGGCCGCTTCCCAAAGGGACCTCGCCGACCATGTCGTCCGTCAGCGGCTTGCGCAGGTCCGCAAGACGTCGATGTTCACCGGATGCGCTTGGTACGGCAGCCCGCACCTCTCCAGCGTGATGGGCCTTGTGTTCCGACCAGCCGGCGCGCGGGCATAGCTTGCATGCCCGAAGGGAAATACGTGCAGCGACTTGAGGCTCGAACGCGAACACCCCAGCGTTGTTGACCAGGACGCTGGGCGTGCCGAGCGACCGCTCCGTCTCGTCGAACAGCCGTTGCACGTCAGCAGCCTTGGCGACGTCACCCTGGATGGCAACGGCCTTGCCGCCGGCGGCCACGATCGCTGCGACCACCTGTTCGGCGCCGGCGCGGTCATTCGCATAGTTCACTGCACTGCGGCGCCCTGCGCGCCAAGCTCCTTGGCGATGCCCGCGCCGATGCCCTTGGATGCGCCCGTGACGACAGCGACTTTGCCTTTGAGGATCATGATGTCTTTCTTGCGTTTCAGAGTCAGATTTGAGCCATGCCGCCATCAACCGGAAGGTCGATGCCAGCCACGAAGCTGGAGTCGTCGGAGGCGAGGAACAGCGCTGCGGTAGCGAGTTCCTCCGGCCGGCCCATGCGACCCAGCGGGATCACGGAGGCGAACTGCTCGCGCAGCTTGTCCGCCTTCTCCTTGGTGTCGAACTGGCTGTCGATGATGGGCGTGTCCACAGGACCCGGGCTGATTGTGTTCACGCGAATGCCGCGGTCCTTCAGCTCGAGCGTCCACGTTCGAGCAAGCGATCGCACAGCCGCCTTGGTGGCGCTGTAAGTGGAGTGGGCGTGCAGCGCCTTCGTGCCAGCTATGGAGGACACCAGGATGATGGAGCCGCCATTGCGCATAAGCGGCAGGCCCTTTTGCACCGTGAACAGCACGCCGCGGGCGTTGATGCCGAACGTTTTGTCGAAGTGCTCGGGGCTGATGTTGCCAAGTGCCGCATGTTCCACAAATCCGGCATTGGCCATCAGCACGTCGATACCGCCCAATTCGCGACGCACGACGTCGTAGAGACGGTCGAGGTCATCGAGGTTGCGAACGTCACCGGCTACCGTCGTGACACGTTCGCCGATGCTCTTGGCAGCCGCGGCCAGCTCCTGCTCGCGACGTCCGGTGATGACGACGTGTGCGCCTTCCTTCACGAACAGGCGCGCGGTAGCGAGCCCGATGCCGCTGCTGCCGCCGGTGATCACGGCGACCTTTCCTTGGAGTTTGCCCATACGAATTTCCTTTGATCTTTCATTGTGGGGATGCTGAATTCGCTGGAGGGCCAACGCTGTTCGTCCTCCGGCAATCGGGATGATGGGATCGCCTGCGCGGCTGCGCATCCCATTTGAGGGACATACGAGGCATTCCCTTGCGGAATGGCCGTGCTCCGACGCGAACGTGGTCCCGCTACGCCTCGAATGCGAGAGCGCAAAGCGCACGTCGCAGCACCACCGAATTCCTATGCGGAATGCTCGGTATGCGTGCGGCGCGGGTGCCGCTTTGGCCCGCCCGCTTCCGAGCTGCAAGCGCTGCAGGAGGCGCTGCCGAAGTTCCAGGAACTCGGGGCCAACGTTGTGGCGATCTCGCCGCAGAACCCCGTCAACAGCCGAAGATCGGTGCGCCAGAACAACGTGGCCTTCCCTATCCTGAGCGACACGAACAATGATGTGGCGACGGCCTTCGGCCTGAAGTTCGCGCTGCCGGATTACCTGGTGGAGCTTTACAAGAATCTGGGCAACAACCTGCCGGCCTTCAACGGCGACACCAGTTTGGACTCTGCCCATGCCGGCCCGCTACGTGATCGCCTCCGACGGCACGATCGTGTACGCGGAGGTGAACCCCGACTACACCCGGCGGCCCGAGCCGGAGGACATGATTCCGGTACTGCAGGCGCAGCTGGCCAAGCAATAAGCCGATGAGCCTATGCGAGGGCGCTGACCCTCGTTTCCGCAGGGCCCGCGCTCGCGGTAGCCACTGGCACCAGAGTTGTGTCGGTTCGAGCTAGTTCCCGCTCGGCATGCCGGGGGCCGTGACCTCCGCCGAATATGGCGCGAGGAACGGCTCGCTCTTCCGGATGTCAGGCTCGTACGGCCGGTCGCTTGAGTTCTTTGGGTGCGCGCGTTCGGCATCAACCATGTAATCGCGCGAGAGCGGGAGCGTAGCAAGGTCGCGCGTCAACTGAAGTTGCCAGTTGATGAGGCCCATTCTCCGAAACGCCAGTTCCGAGACAATCAAATAGAACTCGAACATGCGGCAGAAGCGCTCGTCGTAGAGTTCTGAGAGCACGGAGCGGTGCCCGTCGAAACGCCGGCGCCAGTGTTCGAGGGTTTTTGCGTAATGAAGCCGCAGCACCTCGATGTCAGTTGTCCATAAGCCGGACTTCTCGACGACTGACAGGACCTCCGAGAGTGCCGGCGAGTAGCCGCCTGGAAAGATGTATTTCGCAATCCAGGGATTCGTGCTTCCGGGCCCATCCGCCCTGCCGATGGCGTGGATCAATGCGACTCCATCGTCTTTCAGCATGGAGCGAAGCGTGTTGAAGAACGTCCGGTACTGATTGACGCCGACATGCTCGAACATGCCAACGGACACCACGCGGTCCACTGACCGCTCCCATCTTCTGTAGTCCATCAGCTCGAAGCGAACGCGGTCGTCCAGTCCCGCTTCCTTCGCGCGGAGGGTGGCTGCCTTCAGTTGCTCGATGGAGAGCGTGAGGCCCGTGACGCTGGCATCGAATTCGCGAGCGAGATAGAGCGCCATGCCGCCCCAACCGCAGCCTATGTCGACTACCTCCAGGCCGGGCCGATCGAGCTTCAGCTTTGCGGCGATGTGCTGCTTCTTCTTGCGTTGCGCCTCTTCGAGGGTCTCATCGCCTCTTGGGAAGTAAGCACAGGAGTACTGCTGGTCCTCATCGAGCATCACGGCGTAGAGGCGGGCATCGAGATCGTAGTGATGGGCGACGTTGCGCCTCGAGCGGTCCTCGGGATTGAACTGATCGAGGTGGCGGCGAAACCAACGCACTTTTTCCATGATTCTGTCGAAGGGATGCCGGCCGCCGCCCATGGCGTTCATGGTCAGGAAATTCAGCATCTCGAAAAGACTGCAGGACGCGGGCTCGAGTTCGCCATCCATGTAGGCCTCGCCAAGGGCGAGAGCCGGATTCAGCAGAAGACCGCGCTGAGCACGCGTGGTCCGGAGCGTGAATGCAGCGCGTGGCTCTTGTCCAGTGCCAAAACTTCGCTGCGATCCATCAGGAAAGGTAACCGTCAGCGTTCCGATCCTGATGAGTCTAGACAATGCGGCTTCGAGGAACATGGTCCGGCGAAGTGCAGCGGGCTTCAAACCGACCGGGCCGGCACGTTCCCGAGAAGCGGGCCGAGCCCCTCGGCCATCGTCAGGTGCGCGATCACGGCATCGCGCAGCGTGGTGTACGGCAGCTTGGCCAACATTGCCATCTGCACCGCCGACATCACCTCGCCGGCCTCGGAGCCCACCATTGTGAAACCCAGAATTCGATCGTCGGTGCCGACCAGAACCTTCATGAAACCTTGTGTCTCGCCGGTAGCCTCGGTCCGCAGCACGGCGCTCATCGGCAGCCGGGCGACGCGGGCCGTGATGCCCTGGCGCTGGGCTTCGCGCTCGTTCAGTCCGACGCGGGCGAGCGGGGGATCGGTGAAGACACAATAGGGAACGAGCCGGTTGCTGGTACTGCGCTTCCCGCCGGTCAGGTTCTCCTTGACGATTCGGAAGTCGTCGACGGAGGCGTGGGTGAACTGGGGGCTGCCGGCACATTCGCCGATGGCCCAGACGTCGGGCGCGCTGGTTTCCAATCGCTCGTTTACGCGGATGTAGCCGCGGGCGTCCAGTTCGACGCCGCCTTCTTCGAGGCCGATGCCGGCGGTGTTCGGAACTCGACCTGCGGCGACTAGCAGATCGCTGCCTTCGATCGTGCGCTCACCGGAGGCCGTGCGCACGGTCATGCTGACGCGCTCACCAGAGCGGCCTCGCACGGTGACGACCTGCGCTGCAAGCGCGAACTCGATGCCTTCCTGACGCAGGATCCGGAGCATCTCCTCCGAGATATCGGCATCCTCCCGGGCCATGAGCTGCGGTCCGGATTCGATCACTGTGACGTGGCTGCCGAAACGGCGATAGGTCTGCGCCATTTCGAGACCGACATAGCCACCGCCAAGCACGATCAAATGCGCCGGCACATAATCAAGCTCCAGCGCTTCGATGTGAGTGAGAGGCCGAGCGGCCTGCAGGCCGGGGATGTCGGGTAGCAACGCATGTGTGCCGACGTTGATGACGACCTGGTCGCCCGTGAGCACGCGTGTTCCGCCGTCGTTCAGGCGAACTTCCAGCGTCTTGCGCGCGCTAAAGCGCCCGCTTCCCATAACCAGTTCGGCGCCACTGCCTTTGTACGCCTGAAGATGAAAGGCGACTTCGCCCTCGACCATGTAGCGCTTGCGCTGGAGGACCTTCTCCATATCGATCGTGACCGGACCGGTGAGCGTGCCGAAAGCGGCGGCATGACGTGCAAGGTGTGCGACCCTCGCGCTGGAGATCTCGTTCTTGCTGGGCAGGCAGGCGATGTTAGGACACGACCCGCCAACCCATCGGCGTTCGATGACGGCGACCCGCCGCCCAGCACGTGCCATGTTCCAGGCCAGCAACTTGCCGCCTCCGCCACTGCCGAGAATGAGAATTTCGAAATGCTCAGGGTTGGACATAAGTTCCTTTTGCGTACGACTACCAGTGAATAAGCCGAGCGACTCCAAGGCCAATGACTAGTTGACCGTCGTTGTCTTGCGTCTTGGTGAGGGGAAGTATTGCTTGTCGGGATAAATCCGCAAGAAGGCACTTATTGGTCAGTTACTTACCAATTGGTAACTATTGAGGTTGATGGCTTTTGCGTTTCGAAGTCGAATCGCCGCCTAGACTGCTCGATGGCTTGCCAATGTGCCTGCACCCACACGGCAATTGGCTCCAGAGTGTCTCTGAGGGAACGACCACGCTCAGACAGTTCATACTCCACGCTCGGTGGCACGGTGAGATAGGCCGTTCGCACCATCAGCCCATCTCGTTCCAGGTTCCTGAGACAGGTGGTCAACACTCGCTGCGAGACGCCACCAACCGAGCGATGGAGGATCTTGAATCGCATGCGTCTGTCCCCCAACGCCGTCACGATGGCGACTGTCCATTTATCTCCGATGCGCGCCAGAATCTCATGGACGGATGCGCAAACTTCGGGGGTGTATTCTTTGTTGCGAGTCGCGGGCTCTCGCATGGGGACTGTCATGGTCATTGTCTGTTCGTTGCCGGGACATGGATGTCCGGGTAAAGAACTCATCCAAGAGGAAAAAAAGAGCTGAGACTTTACGTGGTCCATTCGGAATCGCTAAGACCGATGTTGCTCAACTAACGGTTGGATCGTCTCATCCCTCTTCTCAAGGAAGGACGTTCGGTCTTGATACAATACTGTTCGGATATAGAATTGTGATGCATAATGGCTGCCGTCGCAACGACGGAGTTGAGCATGGCGCGAACCAAGGCGGTCCTGGGCAGCGGAGCAAGGCTGGCTGACTTTCTGAGCGCCAGCCTGTTGGCGCGGGTGGTGCCGGCCGAGGTCGTCAACGCCGTGCTCGACGCCCACGGCTGCAACTCACAGCGCATGCGCAGCTTTCCAGCGGTGGCAGGGGCGTACTACTGCATGGCCCTGAGCCTGTACCCCGAGGCCGCCTACGAGGAGGTGTTCGCCGCCGTGTCGCAGGGCCTGGCGTGGGCCGCCGGCGCTGCCGAGCCGCCCCGGGTGACCAAGTCCTCGATCAGCGGCTTGCGCAGCAAGATCGGCGCGGCGCCGATGCGTGAATTGGTCGAGCGCTGCTGTGTGCCCATGGCCGACGCCCAGGCGCATTCCCACGCGTTCTATGCCGGCTTGAGGCTGGTGGCCATTGACGGCAGCACCTTCGAGCTGCCTGACGAGGTGGAGAACGCGGCGCAGTTCGGCTACCCGGGCAGCCGCATCGGCCACGCTGGCTACCCGCAGGCACGATGCATGGTCCTGGTGGAGTGCGCCACGCACGCGATCCTGGGCGCCAACCTGGGGCCCTACCGCAGCGGCGAATGGGAGCTGTTCCAGCCGCTCTTGCCCCGGCTCGAGCCGGGCATGCTGTGCATGGCCGACCGGGGGTTCAACGGCTTCGAGCACTGGCAGCAGGCGCAAGCCACCGGGGCGCAGTTGCTCTGGCGCTGCGTGGGCAACCGCCAGTTGCCCGTGCATCGCATGCTCGACGACGGTTCGTACCTCAGTGCCATCCATCCCACCGGTGTGAGCCGCAGCGAGGCGATGAGCCAAGCCATCGTGGTGCGTGTCATCGAATACGCCTTGCCGGGACTGACCGATGCACAACCGCGCTACCGACTGCTGACCACGTTGCTGGACCCGCAAATCGCCCCGGCGCTGGAACTGGCAGCGCTGTACCACCAGCGCTGGGAGATCGAGGGCGTGTTCGACGAGCTCAAGACGCACCTGCGCCAGAGCCGGCGCGTGCTGCGCAGCAAGACCGCGGAGCTCGTGCGCCAGGAGTTCTATGGCTGGGTACTGGCGCATTACTCGGTGCGCTGGCTGTTGCATCAGGGCGCCACGCGGCACCGAATACCGCACGCCGAGCTGTCCTTCACAGGGCATGTGCAGCTGCTACGCCGCGCACAGCCCCGCTCCGGGGCCTTTCCCCCCAGCGCGCCCGAGGCGTCGACGACGATGGTTCGATGAACTGCTCGAAGCCTGCGCCCGGATCCGCGCCACGCGCACGCTGAACAAGCGCTCGCCGCGGATGCTCAAGCGGCGCCACTCGCCCTACGCATCATTCGACCACCACGCGCCGACGCGCGTGCCCACGGATTGCACGCCCGAGATCATCGGGCCGCCTGGACCCCGACCCAAGCCAGCCGATTCCCACATACCGCGTCGATTCAGGAGCTTTATGCCATAAACGAACAGTATTGGGTCTTGATAGGTCTTGAGACGCTGATGCACGGCGCCATTCCGCCGGCGACATGCCGATGCGTTGCTTGAGAACGAGACGAAAGGCTCGCGCTGATTGATAGCCGACCGACTCGGCGACACCTTCGATCGAGACGGATGGCTTCTTCAGTTCATTGGCCGCTAGCGTGATGCGGATGTCGGTCAAGAGGTCGGCGGCGGAGCGTCCCAGCCTCTCGCGGAAGTGGCGCGCCATAGTTGCTCGCGACATGTTGCAAAGGTTTGCCAACTCCGGCAGGGTCCAAGCGCGCGCCGGGGCGGACACCATGGCATTCAGCGCGGGCGCGAGACGTGGATGGGCTGCGAGCGCCAGCAAGCCGGCGGGCGCTTCCGAAGAATCGATAGCGTGGCGCAAGGTCAGCGTGAGGAGTGCCGCTGACAAAGCGTTCAGCATGGCACGGCCGCCCAGGCTATCTGCGGTCGACTCGGTCTGCATGAGACCAACGAGACTTGCCAGTTGCGCAAGGGTTGTGGATCGCCCGGCGACATCGCCGCGCGCTCCGCGCACCACCACCAAGGTCGAGAGGATGTAGCCACGGATGATGCGTTCGTGCTCGGGTGCGAGGATGAAGCGTCCGCACAGCATGTCGAGGCGGTCGCCGGCTTCGGCGTTCTCGCGGATGGTCAGGTTCTGGTTCCGGCGTTCGAGTACCGGCGCGGGCGGTGCCCCACTGCCGTCATGCAGGACGTGTGCCGAGCCGTGAGGCAACAGCACGATGTCACCGGCACCGAGCTGCAGGGGGTCGCCGCCGTCCGGGTCTTCAAGAATCGCCGTGCCGCCGAGCACCACGTGGAATGGGATCTCCCCCGTTTTCGAGGGCTCGTACGCTACGCGCCAAGGGATGCCGTAGAGGCAGCGAACTTCCAGCTGCCCGGTTACTGGGATCATGTCGAGAAGATGGCTTAGCCAGTCCATGGCAGTGAGAGGGTGGTCCGGCAAGTGGGCGCGCGTTGCGGCTGATTCCAAGGTGCTGATGGCCGAGTTGATGGTCGAGACGGGTTCTTCGCAACGTCAGCGGCGAGCGGCTCCGGTCACAGCCCAAATCAGGCCGCTCATGACGACGACGAGGCCTGCGGTTTCCGCGACGGTGGGGCTGTGGCCGAGCAGGGGCCAGGCCATCAGGGCGGCCAGGCCCGGCGCGAGAGCCGGGAACACGGCCGCGCGGGCCGCACCCAGCAGCGAGACCATGCGGGCATAAGTGAACAGGGTTCCCGCGCCAGCGATCAGCCCTTGCACCAAAGCTTCCGTCCAGAAGACTTCGGAGGTCACCGAGAGCAATCGTTGGACCCCCGCCGTGGTCAAGTAGACGGGAATGTAGGTCATGAAAGCCGAGAAGGCGATCACGGCAGTGGCCAGCAGCGGGTCGAGACGATGGTTTCGAAGCGCAATGCCGAAGCCAGCCCAGAGAGTTCCGGCGGCGATGAACATCGAATCCCCCAGCATGGCACGAGCAGTGAAGGTGGTCGCGTTCAGTCCCGAAACGAGAATCAAGCCTGCGACGACGACGGTTATGCCAACGGCCTTGCGCAAGGTGAGCTTCTCGCCGAGAACGATGGCGCCCAGCAACATCCCCATGATGCTCATTGCCGCGAACGGAAACACGGCCGAGTGGCTCGCAGGCGCCAATTGCAGCGCGCCAAAGGTCAGAAGGCCGAAGGGCGTGCCAGCGAGCAAGGAAATGAGCAGCCACAGCTTCCAGCGGAGGATCAGCACCTGCCGATCCTTGCGCCAGGCCATTACCAGAATCGGCAGGGTCACCAAGCCCGCCACGCCGAAGCGCAGTGCGGTCAGATCGGGCGACTCCAGGCCTCGGGCGATGCCCCAGCGAGCATAGACAGTGTAGAGGGCGCCGATACCCGCCGCCAGCAATCCGACCGCCGCGCCGTGGGCAAGCCGTTTGAAATCTTCCTTGACCACGAGGGGCAAAGCCGGATTGTGCAGAGTCATGGCGCTCTCCTTGTTTGCCCCGCGCTTAGACGGAGAGCTTCGGCGCGGCTGGGAAGTCCACCGGCACGCGCGTGGTTGCATGCAGGTAGTTGGTCACCGTCTTGTCGCCGATCGCCACGATGACGTCCACCAGGTTGGCCTTCGTCCAGCCAGTGGCAAGGAAGGCGTCTACCAGCGCCGGGTCAGCATGGCCGCGCTCGCTGGCGATGTTGCGCACCAGCTGCGCGAGCGCGTCGAGCTTGGGATCAAAGCGGGCCCTGCCGCCGCGGATCTCCAGGATCTGCGCATCGCTGAGGCCGTTCATCTTGCCGATCACCGTGTGCGCCGCGAGGCAATACTCGCAGCCGTTCACCTGGCTCACCGCGAGGTTGACCACCTCGCGCGCCTTGCCGGTGATGCTGCTCTTGGCGTTCTGGAAGGTAAGGTAGGCTCCCAGCGCATGCTCTGCATGCGCGAAGGTGGCGTACAGGTTCGGCACCTTGCCGATGCTCTTGGTGAGCTGGTCGAAGAGCGCCTGGTTGGCAGGGGACACTTCGTCGCGAGTGGGGACGTTGATGGTGGTCATGCTGATACTCCTGGGGTTAAAAGACGTGGTGGTGGTGGATGGAACGGCGCTTCACTGCGCCGTGTAGCCGCCGTCGACGGCGATGCGCTGCCCGGTGAGGTAGCGCGCCTTGTCGCTGGCGAGGAACACGATGGTTTGAGTGATCTCTTCCGGTGTGGCGGCGCGCCGGGCCGGGATTGTCGAAAGGAAGCCCGTCTTGGCTTCTTCGCTGCCGCCGACGAAGCGCTCGAGCATCTCGGTGGCCACTGGCCCGGGCGCCACGGCGTTGACGCGCACCCCGGCGGCGGCGCCTTCGAGCGCGGCACTCTTGGTGAGCCCTTCGACAGCGTGCTTGCTGGCCGCATAGACCGAAGCCCCTGCGAAGCCGACCTGGCCCGCAATCGAGGAGAGGTTGATGATGGAGCCCGAGCCTTGGGCCAGCATCACGCGCATCTCATGCTTGAGCGACAGCAGCGTGCCCAGCACGTTGGTCGCGAAGGTGGTTTCGTAGTTTGCGGCCGTCTGCTCGGTGATCGGGCCCTGTTCGCCTTCGGTGCCGGCGTTGTTCACCGCCACATCGAGGCGGCCGAAGCGCTCGACGGTCTGCTCGATCAAGCTGCGGACCTCGGCTTCGAAACGCACGTCGGCACGCAGGAACTCGGCCTCGGCACCCAAAGCGCGCAGCTCGGCGGCGAGGGCCTGACCGGCTTCTTCGCGACGGCCGCTGACGACGATGCGATGGCCTTCGCGGGCGAAGGCGAGTGCGGTGGTGCGGCCGATGCCGGTGAGTGCACCGGTGATCAGGACGACGGGTTGCTTGTTCATTTCAGGGCTCCTTCGTTGCTTGAGGGTTGTTGCGATGGGTGAACTTTGATTGATTCCGGCGATTTGATATAGACGGTTGGCGCTCATATCATTGAGTCCATACAGGCATATATCGAGAACCCATGGACAAGCTGTTGGCGATGAAGACCTTCGTGCGTGTGGTCGAGGCGGGGAGTTTTTCGGCGGTGGCGCACGAGTCCGACACTACGCAGAGCGCAGTGAGCAAGCAGGTCGCCGCTCTGGAGCGCGAACTCGGTGCGAAGCTGCTGACGCGCACCACGCGCTCGCTCGCGCTGACGGAAGAGGGCGCGCGCTACTTCGAGCAGGCGCGGCGCCTTGTCGCGGAAATCGCCGAGGCAGAAGGCGCCTTGCGACGCGGCGAACAGCAGCTCACGGGTTGGCTTCGCATCGCGGCATCGGTGGGCTTCGGGCGCCTGAAGCTCATGCCGGTGGTTCAGTCATTCCTGGCTGCGCATCGCGGCGTGAAGATCGACCTGCGTCTTCACGACGGCTTCATCGACCTGGTGGAACAGGGAATCGATGTGGCGGTGCGCATCGGCGATCTGCCGGACAGCAGCCTGCTCGCCAGGCGCGTGGGGACGACGAGCCGGGTCCTGGTGGCCCACCGCAGCTATCTGCGTTCGCTGCCGAAGGGGACTAAGGCGCCCAAGGTGCCGGAGGACCTGGCCCGGCACAACTGCGTGGTCTACACGGAGGTCCCGATGCGCAACGCCTGGGGCTTCACGGCCGGTCCGGGAGCGCCGGAACCGGCGGGCACGAAGCGGACCGTGCATGTGGAAGGCAACCTGCAAACCAATAGCAGCGAGGTGATCAGGGCCTCGGTCCTCTCGGGCATGGGCATCGGCTATTCGCCGGAATGGCTCTTCGATCAAGAGATCGCCAGCGGCGAACTTCAGCGGCTGTTGCCGGACTGGGAAACGGTCACCATGCCGATTCATCTGGTGAGTCCGCATGAGCGCCGGCACTCTGCCAAGGTGAAAGCCTTCGCCGAGCATGTCGCGAAAGCGATGGCTCTAGGTTGAGATGCTGTTGACCTAGCCCTGGGCTTGAGCGCCATCAAGCTAAGGCGCTCAAGCAGCTTGTCGCGCTCTTGCGCAAGCATGCGACGCATTGCGCACGTCGCCCGGCTGGCCGAGAGAAGACAGTGATGCTTCGCCGCACAGGCATGCAGCACGCAGCCTTAGTCTTAGTAGTCCGTTTCGGAAGTTCGCACACGTCTTCAGGCGGCAGCTTGAAGGGCTGGCTCTGCGCCCGACGATCACGCATGCGCGCGATCAACGCATTGAGATACGTGCGGGTGATTTTCCCCCTGCAAGTAGTTCCATGGCCGGGGCGAGCGCCTTTCGCGAACGTATCGAGCTCTACGAGCGTGAGCTGCTGCGGCAGGCCTTGAACGAGCATGGCAGCACGCGCGCGTCGCCAAGGCGTTGGGACTCAGCCCGTCAACCGCGGTGCGCAGGCTGCGCCATGCAGGCTGAGCGGGACCGCGAACAAGGTCGCTTCACGCCAACTGCTTGTACCGCTTGACGGCATCTGCATCCCACGCCAAGCCATTGCCCGGCCGGTGCGGTGGCGTGATGCGCCCGTCGATCACCTTCAAGGGCTCTTGCACGATCGCATCGGTCCAGTCGACGTACTCGATCCAATGCGCGGTCGGAGTGGCAGCCAGCAGATGCGCGCTGACTTCGTGGAACAGGTGGGATGAGAGCTCGATGCGCGCCACTTCAGCCAACGCGGCCGCTTGCATCCATCCCGAGACGCCGCCGATGCGCTCCAGATCCGGCATGACCAGATCGCAGGCCCGGCGTTCCAGCGCCTGGGCCATCGGGCGCGGGCCGGCGAAGTTCTCGCCGATCTGCACGGGTGTGCGCAGCAGGGCAGCGAGCTCGGCGCTGGTGGTGTAGTCATCGTGCGCCACCGGCTCCTCTATCCAGTACAGACCTTCGTCGTCGAGCAGCCGGCACCGCTCATGCGCCTCGCGAGGGGTCAGCCCTTGATTGAAGTCGGCCATGAGCGCGATGTCGCCGGGGACCGCCGAACGGACGGCCTGCACCGCGGCCAGGTCCTCCTGCGCAGTCGGTCTTCCAAGGCGCATCTTGATGCCATGGAATCCCTCGTCCACCAGCTCCAATGCCTCGTCTGCCGCAGCCTGCGGATTCAAGAGGCCCAGCCCATTGCTGTTGTAGGCCGGTGTCGAACGCAGCGGCGCGCCCAGCAGGCGCGCCAGCGGCAGGCCGGCCGCAATAGCCAGCGCATCCCAACACGCGATGTCGATGCCAGCCATCACCATGGAGACGACGCCACGCGCGCCCAGAAGCCTGAAGCGGGCCTCCAGCAGGCCTCGGACCTCGAGAGGCGCGGCCGAGTTCCCGGCCAATAGGGCATTGGCATCGCGCACCATTGCAAGCGCCGCATACCCGGCCGCTGGCAAATAGCAAAACAGATACGCATGCCCAGTGATGCCTTCGTTGGTCTGCAGATCGATCAGCAACAACGGCGCCTGCGTGATCCGCATTGCGCTCGTATCGAGGGCTCGCCGCATCGGTACCACGACCAGCGTGGCCTCGACGGACCGTACCCTAAGAAGTTATCCGTAAATAATATTCACCGCCAGCGGCACCTTTCGGTAGGCAATGATTGCGGCGGCAAGATGATTCAGTGCGAGGAAGCTGCGTTCGAGCTTCTCGTAGCGCACCAACAGCTTGCGGAAGCGGTTGAACCAACTGTGGCATACCTCGACCACCCAACGGCGAGCCTTCTTCCACGGCTGGCGCCGTTTGGCCTCAGTCTCTTGCCTACGGTCCACGACATGAGGGATATAGCCGTGCGACTCAATGATGTGAAGGGCCTCCGCGCTTCGGTAGCCGGCATCTGCGCACAGGTGTTTGCTGCGTCGAATTGGCGTGCGCTCGCGCTCGACCACGATGGCGCTGAGGACCTCATCGATTCGCTTGCCGTCATTCACGTTGGCCCCGGTCACGATGAACGACAACGGGACGCCACGGCCGTCCACCAGCAGGTGGCGCTTGCTCCCCTTTTTTCCCCCGGTCCGTCGGGTTCGGTCCGACAGATTCTTGCGCCAAGGGAGCCTTGAACATCGCCCCGTCAACGCTCTGCCATCGCCAGGCGATGCCTTGCATCTGGTCATACTCCGCCAGCCCTGCCTTCCACAGTGCCTCGAAGAAGCCTGCCCTCTCCCACTCGAGAAAGCGCTTGTGGATGGCGCTGGCGCTGCCGAAGCGTTCCTTGGGCAATGCTTTCCACTGGCACCCCGTGCGCAGCACGTACACGATGGCCTCGAACACCTGCCGCGCAGGCTTCGGCGGTCGTCCTGCGCCAGGACTTCGAACGTACGCCTTCTTCGGCAATGCGGCGCGCGCCGGAATCAGCGGTTCGACCCGCTGCCAGAACTCATCCGTCACCACCCAGGACTCGACTCGCTTTGCCGTCATCGTCTCGCTCCGACACCGCGCTCAATGCGGCTCGGAGGCGTAGTTTACTATTTACGGATAAGTTCTAAGGCCGCTGTGGCGAATCATGCGAGACTTCCTTCGCCGTGCAGGGAGAGGATGTCGAAGATTGCCCGGTTGCAGGGCGTCGCAACCCCGAGGCGGGCGCCGCGCGCCACCACATCGCCACTGAGCCACTGGACTTCAAGTCGGTTGCCTCGTTCGAGGTCGTTGTGCATCGAAGAGGTCATTGTTGCGGGTACCTGGTCGGCGAATGCGAGACGATCGTCCGCATACGAGGAGGGCAGCGGCACGCCCTCGGCCCTTGCTACCTGAACCACCTCATCCATGACGTCGTGCAGGAAGGCGCGCGAACGCATGTGGCTGCGGATGGGGCCGATGGGAGTACGCGCCAAACTGGTAGTGCCCGACAGTCCAACCAGGAAGACGAACTTCTCCCAGATCGTCTGGCGGATGCTGTCGCTAAGCTCGACGTCGATGCCTGCGTCCACGCAGGCATCACGCAAGGCGTTCGCACGCGGAGAGGCAATGCCGTCGTACTCGCCGAATACCAGTTTTTGCATGGCCCCGGAATGTCGGATCAATCCTGGCTCGGCGATGGTCGCGGCGATATAGCAAACACCACCGATCACATGTTCCTCGCCCAGCACCTGCCGCAGGACCTCGTCTTTCACCACGCCGTTCTGAAACGACACCACCGCTGTGTGCGGGCTCATCAAGGGCCTGATGGCCTCGGCGGCTGAGGCGGTATCCCACAGTTTGACACCGAACAGCACGATGTCGGTGGTGCCGATCTCGGCGGGCCTGTCGGTAGCATTCACGTTGCGCAGGTGCAGATCGCCTCGCGGACTCTCCACGCGCAGCCCGTGCTCGCGAATAGCCGCGAGATGGCCTCCGCGCGCCACGAACGTAACGTCATGCCCGGCATTCGCAAAACGTGCCCCAAAGTAACCACCGACGCCGCCGGTGCCCATGACCGTGATTCTCATGATGCCTCCTCCTTCGATTGAGATTGAACGATGTTTCGCATGCCTCGCGCCGAGTACAGGTTTGAGGATCGGGACATTGCGGATGAGCCCTGCTGTTCAATGGACGGAACGCTTCCGCCGAGGCTTGCCCGGCATGCCTAGGAGCGCGAGCGCGGGGCGCACGATGGCTTCGAGCAGCGCGCGCTCCGGTCGCGTACGTGCCAGTACGCGCGTCCCGAGCAGCACGCCCAGAAGGAGTCGCGCCAAATCCTCACCGTTCTGCGCGGGGGCGATCTCGCCGGACTGCTGACCAGCCTGGATGCAACGGAGAAAGAAGCCTTCGATCTGCTTGAGTTCTTTGGCGATGACTCGGCGGAATTCGGCGTCGTGTGGTGCAACCTCGAGTGCAGCGTTCACCAGCATGCAGCCGCGATGTTTGCGGTCGCTCATCGACCGATCGATGATCTCCTGCAGAAATGCAGCAATCGCCTCCCGCGGCCGTAGCACGCCCTCGAGCCGAGCGATGCGGTCGCGTACGCTCTGGTCTAAATAGTGCTCCAGCGCACGGCGGTACAGCGCCCGCTTGTCGCCAAAGGCGTTGTAGAGGCTGGGGCCATTGATACCCATGCCCTCGGCCAACTCGCGCACTGAGGTGGCCGCGTAGCCGCGCGTCCAGAAGCACTGGACGGCGGCGTCCAGTACAGCTGCTTCATCGAAGGCTCGCGGTCTTGCCATGTTGCGTATTCACTCTGTCTTGTGTTCCACCGGGGCCATTCGCGTTGTGCCGTTGCTGCTCGATTCGAGGATCGAATTATGTATCAATCGATCTAAAACTAGAAGGCGAACGACGATCCCGCGGTGTGGCGGCGCCGAACCATCCGCTTCGGGCCGACTAGCTCTCGGCATGGTGGAAACCGTAGTCGGTGTAACCTTGCGAATCGCCACCGTAGAAGGTGTTCCGGTCATAGCTGTTCAGGGGGACACCTAGGCGCAGGCGTTCCGGCAGATCAGGGTTGGAGATGAAGTTACGCCCGAATGCGACCAAGTCTGCATCTCCCGCGGTGAGGATCTCTTCGGCGCTCTCCCTGGCGAACCCGCCGGCGGCGATGATCGGGCCCTTGAAGATGCCGCGCAGGCTCTTCGAGGCCACGGCGGAAGCACCCAGTTCGATGTCCTCATAGCCTCGAATGCGAGGCTCGATCACATGGAGGAAGGCCAGCTTGAATCGATTGAGCTGCTCAGCGACGTAGCCGAAGGTCGCGGTCGGATTGCTGTCGAGCATCGTGCCAAATTTGCCACTCGGAGATAGCCGCACAGCCACCCGGTCCCCACGCCAAACCAACGTCATCGCCTCGACCACCTCCAAGAGGAAGCGCGCGCGGCGCTCGACCGGACCACCATATGCGTCGTTGCGGTGATTGCTGCCGTCCTGCAGAAACTGGTCCGGCAAGTAGCCGTTCGCAGCATGCAGTTCCACACCGTCGAAACCTGCAGCCTTGGCAAGCTCTGCCCCGCGTCGAAACTCCTCGACCACGCCAGGAATCTCGTCGAGCAGCAACGCACGCGGCACAACCTGATCGGCCTCGAGGAAATTTCCGGCGCTGTCGCGGACGACAGACTTCTCTTCTGCGCGTAGCGCCGACGGCGCAATGGGCAGCGCGCCGTTCATGTTGTCGGGGTGCGCCTGGCGCCCGCCGTGCCAGAGCTGCAGGAAGATGCGTGCACCCCTCGCATGCACGGCGTCGGTCACCCGCTTCCAGCCCTTCACTTGAGCATCGGTGTAGATGCCTGGCGCCCCTGCGTAGGCAATGCCCGACGGAGAGACTGCAGTCGCTTCGGCGATCAGCAGTCCGCCTTTGGTCGATCGCTGGCTGTAGTAAGCGACCATGAGGTCTCCGGGCACATCGCCCGACTCTGAGCGCATGCGCGTCAACGGCGCGAGAACTACGCGGTGCGCCAGCTCGTAGGGTCCAATCTGGGTTTTGCTGAAGAGTTTGCTCATTGCTGGTTTTCTTGAGTTTGAAGATGAGGTTGGTGTGTCGTTCCGTGGGCCTGCAGCCCTTTCATACCGGCGATGGACCTGGATGATGATGTTTCGTGAAGCAATGGTGTTGTTGAAAGGTGAGGCAGGGTAGGTACCCCATGGCGATAGGTCTAGTTCCCGAAAGGAATAGATGACATCGACCCGCTGTGTCCCAGAGTCAGGAGTGCTCTATCTCTTTGAGGAATAGGTGTTATGAGTGGCTGAAGGCTGGTGGACGAATGCGGACTCATCGAGCATTCGCTTCGGTTTGGGGGCTGACCCAAACCGCAACTTCATTTCACTGCGAAGGAACCAACATGTCACTGCAAGAAAAGCTCGATGCCTTCAAGGCCGACTTCAAGGCCGGAAAGCCGCCGTACAACGCACCAGCCGAGATCCATCCCGTCATGGAGCGAGCGACAAAAGCACTGATTGCATCCGGTCAGGCGAATCGCACATTGAAGGCCGGAGACAAGGCTCCTGCGTTCAGCCTCAAAGACCCGGACGGCGACACCGTCTCGTCCACCGAACTCCTGACCAAGGGACCGCTGGTCATCAGTTTCTACCGCGGCGTGTGGTGCCCATACTGCAACCTGGAACTGCAGGCGCTGCAGGAAGCCTTGTCGTCGTTCAGCGCAGAAGGGGCGAGCCTGGTTGCGATCTCGCCTCAGAACCCGGTGAACAGCCGCAAGTCGGTGCGCCAGAATAAGCTTGATTTCCCCATCTTGTCGGACACCATGAATGACGTGGCGCATGCCTTCGGCTTGCGCTTCGCGCTCCCGGACTACTTGGTCGATCTCTACAAGAGCCTGAAGAACGACCTTCCGGCGTTCAATGGCGATGACAGCTGGACGCTGCCGATGCCAGCGCGCTATGTGATCGGTCAGGACGGCACGATCCTGTACTCCGAAGTCAGCCCGGACTACACGCGGCGTCCGGAGCCGTCGGACATGCTGCCGGTGCTTCGCAAGGCGCGTGCCGCCGCCTGAATCAAGCTCTCCAGAACGACGCTAAAGACGCGGGGTGGGTGTGCAATGGATGACGCCCACTTTGCGCAGAGAAAGGAAGCAGGATATGTCACGTAGAAGCTACCTGATCACCGGAGCGAGCAAAGGAATCGGGCGGGCATTGGCCGCGCGACTGGCTCTCGATGGAAATCATGTGGTGGGTTTGGCGCGCGACGCTTCGGATGACAGCTTTCCGGGCACGCTCGTGTCCGTCGATCTGTCCGATCGTGCCAGCACGCAGGCTGTGCTCGAAGAGCTTAGCCTGAGGAACAGCTTCGACGGTGTAGTCAACAACGTTGGTCTTGTTCGGCCGCAGCAGCTTGGTGAGGTAACGTTGGAAGCGCTGGACGCAGTGCTCAGCGTCAACCTGCATCCGGCACTGCAGAGCGCGCAGGCGCTGCTGCCCGCCATGCGCAGGATGGGACGCGGGCGCATCGTGAACGTCTCGAGCCTGACGGTGCTTGGGATGGTTGAGCGCACGGCCTACGCTGCCGCCAAGGCAGCGCTGATCAGCTTCACGCGGTCGTGGGCCCTGGAACTGGCCACTACCGGCATCACGGTCAACGCCGTTGCGCCGGGTCCGACGGAGACCGAGCTATTCCGCGCCAACAACCCACCCGGCAGCGCGGGCGAGAAGCGATACCTGGCGGGCGTGCCCATGGGGCGTCTCGGCCGCCCGGAAGAAATTGCTGCCGTGATCGGTTTTCTGCTGTCCGATGACGCTGCGTTTATGACGGGGCAGACATTGTTTGCCGATGGCGGCGCATCGATCGGAAAGGCGGCTTTCTAGCTGACGGTGGCCTCCGGCTCCTCGGAGCTGGCCGCCATCGAGAGACCCAATGTTTCCTCAACGAAGGCAACGAACGCTCGCGTTTTGGTGCTCACCATGCGCCCCGTCGGGAACACGTTGATCGACATCCGACCGGATACCGCGACCGAGGATTCCGAACTGCCGCGCCGGAATGTCCAGGCAATGCCGCCACCGCCCTGGTTGTAGACGATGGCCTGATGCCCCGACAGGTCGGCTGGCGCCTGGGGTATGCCGGCCCTGGCAAAGTAGGCTGGCGTACCCACTACGACACGTCGGCTCTCGCCCAGCCTGCGGGCCGCCATGCTGGAGTCACTGAGCTCATCCATGCGCAACGCGACGTCGATTCCCTCTTCGACCAGATCCACGTTGCGATCGTCGAGTACCACCTTCAGGTTGAGGCCCGGGTGTATGACCAGAAAAGCATTGACGGCCGGAATGATGTGCAGCCGCGCGAACGTGACCGCTGCGCATACCCCGCAACTTGCCTGAGAGGTTCGCGCCGGCACCGCGCGCTGCGAGTTCTGCCTCGTTAGCTTCTTCGACCGCACGCCGTGCCCGCTCATTGAGCAGCCGGCCCGCTTGGAAGTCTTCTGTGCCATGCCGCAATCGGCCGAGCACTTCGACCTCATGCCTGCACGAGGATGGAAGGGGTAGTTGATGCGAACAAGCTCTGCAGCTGTTCGCGGGCACTATGTAGCCGCTTCGCCGGGCACCGGCAAGAGCCACGTCGCCAAGGCCGTGGCCTACTAGGCGACCCTGCAAGGGCACGAGGTGCGCTACGTCGAAGCCGACACCGAGTTCGCCCGTTTCGCGCTGTCCACGCCGGCTGAGCAGGCCGCTATGCCGAACGCCTATGTGGAACCCGATCTCCTTGTACTGGACGATCTGTTCCTGGCGCGGCGCATCTCGGACACCAGCGCCGAGGTGCTGCAGTCTGTCGTCCATCAACGCTACAAACGTCGCAGCAGCATCATCGTCACCTCCAACCGGGTCGTGCAGGACTGGGGCAAGTATCTCGGCGATGCCACCATGGGCACGACCATCCTGGACCGCCTCATGCATCGCGCAGTCATGCTCGAGTTCGAGGGGAGAAGCTACCGACTCAAGGAGGCCGCCGCCCGATTGGCGCTCAGTACCGACCATGACTGATCAATAATTCCACTGTCCTTCCTGGAGGAGTTTGCGCCGGCCACAGGGGGGGTATTTGAAGTGGCCATCCGGGGCCAAGACACGGTATGCCCGGACGCATACAGATCTACTCGACTTACACAGAAGGAGCGCACCTTGGAATCGCTGCACGCCACCCCGTCGTCAGACCTCAGGCGTTTTGACGTGGAACGCAATTTGCAGCTTCACGCAGGGTTGCCGGCGTTGGCCGAAGCGATTGGAAGTCCGCGCCTCGGGGGCGAACTGCTGAGAGTGGCGGCTCCCTGAGGGGCGATCCAGAGGATGCTCTTGCGATCGATCCTGGCAGCATCCCGGGAGACGCATTCAGTCAATGAAGGGTGCTTCGAATCACGCTCTCATCCAGAACGTCAGCCGGAAGGTCTGCCAGTGTGAGATGTTGCCTACCGGCATCCACAGCGCGAGCGACCGCGTCCTGTACCGTCTGAGAGATTTCCCGAGCCGACAGGTGTGCGAGCTTGTTGCAGAGCGCTGGGTCGGGCGCGGCGAATCCGCAGACGCCGAGTTGGTTCGTCGCAGCAGTTGCAACCACCCGCGCAGCCTGCAGCGCCTGTGCGCCAGTGGGCGGCAAGACATGAAACTCGCGAAATCGAGAGCGCAGCGAGTCAGGCACCCTGTCCGGGTCATTTGAGGTCGCGATGTAGATCGCCAAGCTCGCATCGAACTCGATATCAAGCGACGCATCTCTCACCCTGCTGGCCGTGACCGGCTCGAGGAGTGAATGGAGCGGAGCCAGCGGATCGTATTGCGAACCTCTTGGCGCCTTGTCGAGCTCGTCGATCAGGAACACGGGATTGGCCACCCGTCCAAGGCAGACCTGCTCGAAAATCAGCCCTTGCGTGGCAGTGCTCCAGTGTCGTTCGGTACCGAGAAGCAACGAGGTGGTCTGAGCGTTCTCCATGGAGTGGCGACGGATCGGCGCTCCAAGGGCCTGTGCCAAATCGTTGGCGTAGTGAGTCTTGCCAAGCCCAGGATCGCCCCATAGGTGGAGGGGCGGGATCTTCAAGGGCTGGCGTCCGTGCGTCGAAAGCGTCACGCGGCGAGCCACGAAGTCCGTCACTTCGGCAAAATGCGGATGCGCCTCACGCAGATACTCAAGCGCGCTTGCCCACTTCGTCGGCCGGAATGCTGGATTCGTAACATCGCGCAGGGCGCCGGCAAGCTCGAGCTTCTTGGTGAGCTCGAGTTCGCGCTTTTGATAGTCCTTGTCTCGAAGCGTCGCGATGCGCCCGATCACCCGCAGAAGTTCCTCGCCGCGAAGGACTGGGTGGTGTCGATCGCGGCGGCGACGTGCCACTCCGCGCTCGAATGCCTTAAGGAATGCGACCTGGTTCGGTACAGGGGGCGCTGCAGATGCCGACGGACTCGTCCGTGCGCGAAGATCCTCGCGCCGCAGGTTCTCTTCCGCGTCGAGCGCTGCCTGCGCGATCCTCGCGCGCTCTTCCCGTTTCTGGCGGAGTTCGTCCGCGAGGGCCAGCGGCAGTAGCAACTCGACCCCCTTCTCGGGATAGGAGCGGCCCAATGCGAAGGGATGGAAGCCCGCCGGGGCTTCGTCTAGTCTCGAGAACACAATGGCTCCTGATACGGAGCCCCGTAGATCAAGGCTCCTAAAGTTTGATCAATATCGCAGACAGCGCGAGGTACATTCGGGTTCGAGACTTGTTCTCGACCGATCGACGCTGGCCGGAAGTCGACTTCCCAACGCGAATGGCGATGGGGGCCGCACAAAGGAGTATTGAGACAGTACGCATGATCTTCACCGGACCAACAGGTTAGCGCGATCCGAGAAAAAATGGCAATATTGCGTCCCCCTTTCTATGGTACGTAATGTTAGACCTGTGACTATTCTTGTCGGCGGGTCGGCGGGTCGGCGGGTCGGCGGGTCGGCGGGTCGGCGGGTCGGCGGGTCGGCGGGTCACTGGACGCTAACGGACGCTAACGCTGCGGTCCGCTGCACCTTCATTCGTTCTGCGCCGTCCTATTCGCCGTAGAGCACCGCGGAACAACGCTTCGTTTAGATATATCCGTGCTCAGCTAGCTCTCTGCGCAGGAAGCTCACATCGCCCAAGCGTGTGCCGCCGGGATTCAAGAGAACATGCAGCGGCCCCCGAACCAGAGAGAAGAACCTTTTCCACTGAAACGGCGTATTGATGGCGTCCACAAGCGTTTCGAAGGAGATTCGATGGCTGCGTGTCTGCAGCGGGGAAGCGCGCGCAAGAAAACTTTCCGAAAGTGCCGTGAGCGAAGTACGGCTGGGGCGATCAAACAGGTACTTTGCCCTGAACCCGGTCATCTCGACTGCTTTCAGCCGGAAGAGCTTAATCAACGCATCTCTGGAACAGCCAAGAATTGCAGAAGCTTGCTCTTGCGTGCACCCTTGATCGTGCAACGCTTTGATCCGCTCAACGGCAAAGAAAGGAATGCGGTTCGGCATGTCGGGAGAAGCCTTTGAAGGTATCAAGCCCAGACCTCGCCAATAGGTGATGGTGTCCGGAGTAACCGAAAAGATCCTCTCGAGATCACTGCCGTTGTAGAAGACGGGTAGGCCTCGAGCATGCATCTGCTGTTTTCGTACTTGAGGGGGAATCGATTTGAACGCGGCGGTGATCATCTCGGACAGCCTGGGAAATATGTAAGCATGAAGCACGTGCCGAGATCTGTGCCAAGGAGCGTGGTCACTCAATTGGGACCATTGGGTAAAAAAGGAGCGACTCCCATCCGCAAACCATGCCTCAAGATCGGCCAGATGCCTACGCCTCACCAAGAGTGGACGGCTGAAAGACTTGGGCGATGCTCCGGCCAATGCCGTTGTCCCGGTTGCATGGACCGTGGCAAACTTGATCAAGTTGAGTGCGGCCACTCTCTCATCCGACGTCGCCTGCGAATGCGATTCGTATCTCGTGGGATCGCCAAGATCGACGAATAGTGACAGCATCGCAGCTACCCATGGAGGCGATGCTTGAGGGACTTCCGAGAATGCCCTCCCACACGAGCATTTCGCGATCTCTCGGCGTAGGTAGTCGATTGGGCGGCCGCAGTGCTGGCATGTATCAAGCAGAAGTGAGTTGTGCTTCTGACATACCAAACTCAAGGGGAGATCCCAATATGAACGAATGAATGGGTTTGGATCCCCAGCGAGGCATTGAACACAGATGCGCGAGTATGGAGAGCGGCGGGTCGGAAATTGTCTTCCTGGCGGGCGGGCGTGGAGTTTGGCATTCCCTACGACGTCATCCCATCTGTTTGCGTGCTCTAGGGCGAAAAGCGTCTTACCTGTTGGGTCGAACAGTTGCGCAAGTTGTTTGAGGCCGGGCAAATGATTGACCTGGACGAGTCTCAAGAATGATCCGAGGCGAGACTCATCCCTTTTCGGCACTGGTCGAATAGCGAACAAGCTTCCATTCGGTAAGAATGCGGGCAGGCGTGTCGTCGTCTTGCCACCCATGACGCGACCTACGATGCGCAGGAGCGCTCGGGTTGATGGAAGCAAACGGAGACCGCCCAGGCCACTTTGACCTACTTGGTCTTGGCGCCTCGCTCCCATGCGCTTCTACGAGCGGCCCTCAATTCCTTCTGATAGCGCTTGGAAACTGACTGAATCAGATCCGCAGGCTGCGCGTGCAGTCCTTCTGCGATTCGGAACAGGGTCGTTAGAGAAGGGCTCGACGTGCCGACCTCGAGTTTTGCAACGAACGATCTATTCACGCCGGACTCGTACGCCAGCTCGTCCTGATTGATCCCGAGCGATGCCCGCCGGACCTTTAGTTCGGCCGCGAACGCCTGAAGCAGTGCTGGATCTTGATTCGACCGCATGCGACGAATCTCGCCGCATTGGCTCTTTCATACACCCGTTTCTATAATACAAAACGACATGAAGACGGTGTTTCTTCGGAGCACTGTTGTCTATACGCGTCGATTTCGGCTGTGGCTGGCGAATTCGAGCATGAGGACGTGTCGAGGTCGACGAAGGGGCCGATGCTTCGATCCGTCGGTTCGTTGCCAAATGGGGCAGCGCGGGCTCCTTTGAGCGAAGAGGCGCACGTGACGACCCACTACAGTGGCGGCTGGAGCCAGCTTGATCTTCCGAAGACCCTCGTCTATGATACGAATGAGGTCGAATCGAATCTGGCGCCGAACGTGCGCACCGGTGGGACGTTTGACCGCACCAGGGACATTTCCGATGTGGGGCGGGTCAACTTGGCTCGCGGGGCCCAAAACCTTGGCGAACGCGGATCTGGTCCTCAGGGTGTCCATTTGTGGACATGTCCCTTCTTGTAGGAGGACCCGCTGATGACCAAGCGAGATGTAAGAGCGCAGGCCAGGAGCCTTTCCCGCTTCTGCGAGCTCTCCAGAGATTCATCTGAGCGTTGCGTATCCGCCGTTCACTTCGTTCCCGCCGTTTACTCGCTGGACGTGCCTGAGCAGTCCAGCGATAGCCTTTCCCACAGACGGACCAGGACGCGGATTGATTCGTCCGTGCCAGAGTTGCCATTGTCGGAGCGCTCGGACCGGCCCAGCTCCTTCTCTGCAACGAGGCGGCGGCTTTCGTACATGTTCGGTGGGCCACACCTTGAGATGACAGTCTTCCGTGGATGGGCGCCCGCACTTGCTAGGACGTGCGAGTCCATTCATGAGCTGGTCCCGAACAGGGCGCTATATTTCCAATGGGTTCAGATTGTGGAAGAGCAAGGGGCGGCGCATCTGATCTACTTCCTGCAAGGGCGATCTCATTACGCTCTCGAAGTTGGGCGCGAGACCAGGTGTGCACAGGTGGTGACCAGCCCTGTAGCCGAGATTCAGGCGCTTAGTAGGCAAATCGACCCAATCGTTGTCGATGCCGAGCGTGTGATGTCCGAGTCTTGCCTAGTATGTGGTCGGACCACAGAGAGCAACCTGCATTTCGGGCGCAGGCTGCCCTTGTGTGGTCTGCACCAGCCACAGAGCCTTAATGTACATGGAGAGGAGGGGCTCGAAGGTCTGTGGCGAACAGCGATCGAATGGTGCGCGCCGCGCCCCAAGGCTTGGCGCGTGCCGCATCTGTGAATCGCCGGGGCGAGATGATCATTCCCCGCATGTGGCTGCCTGATGAGACGTTCTTTAGCCTGTGCAGCCGACATCACCGCTTGTCCGGGAATAGTCGCTCTCTCGATACATACATTGAACTGTTTGGCCGCCCAGGCCGTGCGAGGGTGGACGACTTCCCAGCACAGATGGACTTGTTTGTAGAGCAATCGGTCGGGATATTGGGAGCCGCGGACGAGATCATTCTGGCTCACACCCTTGTCCCCTTCTACTTCTGGCTTCTTCCGAGGGGAAGGGCAACTGCTGCGATGGAGATCCTCTGCCGTGGTTCGCGTCTGGGGCTTCGCCCACTGATAGGTCTGACATCGAGGCGGTTGAGTTCATCGCATTCGCTGAAAGCTTGTGCGACGTGCATTCAACATGACCGGCGGACCTTCGGGACTGGCTACTGGCATTTATCGCACCAGTTTCCGGGATCGGTGATGTGCGTGCGACATGGCACGGTGCTTGGACGTTCGCGAAATGCGTGGCCCAAGGGTAATGGCCCCTGGTGGTACTTGCCGACTCCAGAGACGGTGGACTTCGGACAGGAGGTGAGCGTCCAAGTAGCCAAGGCCGGCTCAATGGCATCCGAGCTTGCGAGGTCCATAGGGGTGTGCGGAGCACGCGCCCGACTGCAGCCCTGGCTCCTTAGTCGCGCCTATGCGAGGGCCTTCAACGAACGGGGCCTGTTGAGTCCGCACTCGATGCGCTTGCGTCGATCGGACGTCGATACAGAGTTGGGTCGATTCATTGCGCTCCTCTCTGAGTTCCATGACTTCAAAGATCTGTGGTGCGCGCGTGAACACGCGCTTTCCGTGGCGATCGCGCTGCTGTCGATGGGTCGCGTTCCGACCAACCCGCTCTGGCACATCCCGCTGATCGCGTGGGCATTTGAATCCTGGCCGCAACTTAGGAGCGCGTGTCGTACGGTGCTTCGTACCATATCGCCCGCTGGGCGGCATCAATCGGAGTGAACTGACGCGCTAGGAGGTTAGAACTAGAGCTTCGCCGAATTGCCTCTGGCGTTCAAACATTGAGCGGCAAACATCCGTGTCGGACTATTGGCGCGGTAATAGATATCAGAGAGAAAGAGCCGAAAAATAGCGCGCAACAGTCGCTAAAATTGGGCAATCGCTCCTAACTTGCGAGAGTGGTGGAAGTGTGCTAGCGTGCACATCTGGCTCGCCGCCCCGTTGCGCGGGCGTGGCGTTCGTTAACGCGGAGGGTTCGCGTGTCGTGACCTGCGAGGGCGCTAGTGCTGCAGAAGCAATGTCGTACTTCGGCTAAGCGAGGTCGCGATGAGGAGATCTGACCCTCTGAATCTGATGAGGCTCAAAAAGGTCCTTTCAAGGCAGGACCCTCCGTCCTTTGGGCGAGACTACATCCCGTCGATCCTTGCCACTACGGCGGAGGCGCCAACGGGCTCCTGGGCGCTGAAGGTGTTCTGGCCCAAGATTGGTAGATACATCCATGTGCTCTCTAAGCTCGAACTTGGCATCTTGGTCATAGTTCTCTACTGCCCTTGGCTGTTTGACATCCAAGAGCAGCGGCTTTTGCATTTTGACGAACGCCCTCATCCTCTAAGCGGCCACGCAAAGGCGAGCCAGGTTCGGTTGCCACCCCTTCCGGGTGCACTTCAGGTGGCCGAGTGGCTGGGCTTGATCGAGCAATACCCTTTGGTCAGTTGTAGAGATCGTCAAGGCAATTTCGTTGTCATTCCCTCCGCTTGGTACGCAGACTTCCTACTGTTCCTTGAGGACGTGGATGGAGCGTTCTGTACAAACCTGGATGTCAAGCCAAGTTTGGAAGACTTCGCTCGTGACCGCCGGCGATTTAGCCCAGCTGATCAGATGCTGGCCGACGCGAAAACGCAAGCCAGGCATCTCATCGAAGAGGTCAGATACTCCGCAGGGGCCATCAAGACCATTCAGGTGGCGGCTGAAGACGAACTGGATTGGCACGTCGTTGAGAACCTTCGCCAGATTTTGTCTTGGCAGAAGCGACGCGTGGAATACACCGAAGCACAGAACGCAGAGATCATCTGCAACTATCAGGCGGCGATGGCCCGCGGTGAGTCGGCCCTTGATGCTATCTATCGGATGAAGAAGAGCGGAATCGGCCTCGACACACACCAACTGAAGCTCGCGTTGCACCGCGCTATTTGGAATCGGCAGCTTCGTGTCGACCTCTTTCAGCCCGTCCTCGTCGACCGGCCGCTACGGCCTCAGCATGAGGATGTCCTTCATAGGTACAGATCTTGGTTGAGCCGGAATTGAGTCATGTCACTGGGTACTCAGTACGTTGCCCCCAATGGGTATCGGGATCTGCAGCAGGGGTGTACATATCACGTGTTGATGAACGATGCGGCCACTGAAAGGGTCGCGTTGGTGTGCTTCGAGACGAACTCCTCTGAACCGAGGGCGTTTCCACATTTCATGACGAGGTCCTACTTCGAGCAGGGAGTCGACACCGGGGAGCTTGTGAAAGAGCATCCACAGGCGAGGCTTCCGTCGTGGTTGTCGCCGCGGGAGGAGGGAGATCTGAAAGCCAGCGATTCCCATCGAAGAGCGCCCAAGAAGGCGCATAGGGGCAGGATTGAGGCGAAGTTGGCTTCGATTGGTCCTGCAATTCAGATTCTGAAGGAGATCCTGCGCAGCGAGGATCCGGATCACCTGCTCAACAAGTTTGCACGTGCATGCAAGCCACGCGTGAAGGCTGTGAGGTTCAGGCTGTGGTTCTATGCATACCTCGCATTTGGAAAGAATGAACTCGCGCTCCACTACCGAACCGGAAATCTCGGCAAGTGGAGTAGGGATGAAAATACCTCAGCGGTCAAGCGTGGCACACCTGGCAAAAAGGGAAAGGGCCACGGCTTCAATGCAAACCCAATGGCGCCGGACATGATGGTTGCGTATGAAGAGCTGAAGGGACTTGGTGTCGGACAGAACCAGATATACACAAATGCTGCCGTCCAATATTTCGGGTGCCATACTCGCCTGCGAGGCGGATATCGAGAGTTCTTTCATCCTGACGGCCACGCTTTTCCCAGTCGCAATGAGTTTTGGTATCACGTCAACAAATCTCGCGGAAAGGCCAGTGTGAGAGAGGACAAGATCGGCAAGACCAAAGAGCGGGCAGAGAACGCGCCGTTCCGCGGGAGTTTCACAGCAAACGTGAGCAACCTCATGGAGCGAGTGGAAACTGACGCCTACGTGATGAAAGAGGCACCGATAGATTTTCTCAACGAGGGACTTCCATTGAAACCGATTCGAGTCGTCCGGCGCAGGGACGTTAGATCCGGCACGTGCACAGGTCTCGGATTCTCTCTAGGTTCAGAAACCGCGTCGGCCTATCGAACCGCCCGATTCTGTGAGGCCGTTGGAATCGGCGCGTTTGGTGCGCTCTTCGGTCTGGACGTCAAAGGGCGTTGCGTACCGGGCGGGATTTCTCCAAACGATGTGCAGGATCGCGGTCCTGGCTCATCCGATGAAGCTTTCTCGCGCGATCCGGAGTTTCAACCCGTGTTCAACGCGATTGCACCGTCTGGGGCAGCTCAGTCAAAGGCTGTGATTGAGGCATCTCACCCAAGGTCATCCAAAGACCGTGAAGGGCCAACTTACATCCCGAGCAAGAAGAACGTCTGTCAGCTGATCAAGGAGGAAATCCTCCGTGCAGTTAGTGACAACGAAAAAATGGACGTCCAGAGCCGGGTCCCTGACGACCTGCTCGCGAGAGTCAATCCGCCGACATCAATCAATCTCTGGCGCGAGCTGGACCGGCTAGAAAGGAATGATGCGATCCCGATAACTTTCGACGAGGCCCTCCGGTCGTTTCTGACGAAGGTCGACGACGCGAAGTTCGATCGACATGGAATCGTTCTTCATGGAAGAGTCTTTGGGTCTCGGGCGTTCGATGCCTCGGGAGTTCGAGATCGGGTGTCGCGCGAGCAGTCTCCCAAGGTCGACGTCTATGTACTAGAGACCTGTGTGAGGCACATATGGATTGATGTTCACGGAAAGGTCATCCAGCTCGACATGCAAGTTCCCTATCGCTGCGGAGACGAGGAACTGTACGTCTCGCTGGAAGAACTGAAGGAGAGGGAGAGGTTCATCTCTCAATCTACCAGCAGGGTGGAGGAGCACAAGCTTGCAACGTCAGCACAACTCTCAATTGATGCTGAGGCTGCGACCGGCGTCAAGTTAGGTACGGGGCGTCGCAGGAAGGGCGCACCCAAGCGGCGAAAGGGTGTGAGCCGGAGTGAGGGGATTGCATTGAAAAAAATTCTGCGGGGAAAGTAAAGGGGATGCCATCATCCAGTATCTGGGTCAGCAGGTTCAGAGGGTTAACCTCAATCGATGTAATCAGAAAGAGGTCAAGGATCCCCGCTCGCCCTTTAACTGGACTGCAAAATGTCTCAGTACAAGAGGCATGCCATCTGATTCGTGACGAGTGGGCCAGGTTCTACTATCCCGGAGAGCAGGAATGCCATGCGATGCAGGACCTTGTAGGCTTGGCCTTGGCACATGCTAGAAAGGCCTATCCGAGCAAAGCATTCGTGTTGACCCGCTGCCTCGCGGAGAGTTTCGAAGCTGAAGATCGGTACGTCCCAATGTGCGTTACTGGCCTGCCCGGGGTTGGAAAGAGCGCCCTCTTCAAGGCGATTAGTCGAGTCTTTCCGTCGGACGGAACTGTTTCAATGGGGCCGGAGTACATGCCGTTTCCCATGATGTCAAGCTCCCTTTTCCGAGTGGAGGGACAGAGCAGCCCGGGAGAGATTCTCAGAGGATTGGCAGGACCCGGTCTTTATGAGAGCGGTGCGGGGTTCGGGAAAGCACAGATCGCCTCGGCGCGTCATTTCTATGTGACCGGGCGTTGCCTTGCGATGATCGATGAGGTTCAGTTCATAACGCAAAGTGACAGTGCCATCTCAATGATCAGCAAGGCGCTGCTCGCCATGACATACCTGGGAAAGCCGTGCGCGTACGGAGCGAACTTCAGTTTGTGTAGCCGTCTCAAGCGTCGTTTAAGCCCGGAACTCAAGAGGCGACTTCTGACGTCGCTAGTCGTAATTGTCCCGGACCTTCCGGATTCAGCGGACTGGGAGGGGTACTTGCAAGAGTTGGAGCGCGCTGTGCCTGGTGTGTTTGGCTTCGAGTTCGTAGATAAGGCGCGTGAACTTTGGATTCTCTCCGCGGGTGTGAAGGCGTATGTTCAAGAGCTGCTCTTGACGTCGTTCGAACGTGAGCACCGCCGGAGACGGAAAGTGGTCTCATGGGAGACGGTGGTGGAGGCATATCACTCCGCAAAGTTCTCGACGACGCGCGAGGTCGTTGAAGAGCTGATCGTGTATTCAGCAACCGGTAAAGAGCCTTCCAAGGACTTCAAGGACTTGCTATGTCCCTTTGAGTCCGATCGAGAAGTTGCGTATAGGGAGTCACTCGCGGAGGCGTACCGCAAGCAGCTGGGGGAGATCGTGACCCTCGCGAGTTTGTCCCCAAATGAAACTCGGGCTCTTGGTAGTGTAAAGAAGGAAGCTAAGACCTGGATCCGTGAGCTCACGAGCGAAAGTGGTTCACCCTGCGGGTGCGGGTGCGGGTGCGGGTGATTCGAGGTAGTTTGGTAAACGCGAGACAGGTGCGGCGCGTTCATGCTGCTGTTGCAAACGCAGTCCCTGAATCTTTCGAATGCGCCCCTTCATCGTCAAGCAACTCGACTACGACCTTACGCCGGTGGCCGGCCTGGCGCTGGTGGGTCATTATCTGAATCGACTCGCACCGGTGTTCAAGCAACTCGATGCCGCATTGCCCGTGAGAAGTGGCGTTGCCAACAGCGACATCCTGCGCAGCTACCTGGGCCTGCTGGTGCAAGGCAAGTCGGACTTCGATGCGATCGAGAACTTCCGCGGCGATGCCTTCTTCAAGCAGGCGCTGGGCATCAAGCTGCTGCCCTCCAGCCCGACGCTGCGCCAGCGCATGGACGCCCGCGCTGTCGAGCTGTTTGACTTCCTGCCAGTGCTGATCGAGACGCTGCTGTCCGACGTGCGGCTCGACTATGGCGTCTTGCCTTGCGGCTGGCTGGCGCTGGACGTGGACACCTTCGCGATGGACAACGGCGGCACTGTCAAGGACGGCGTGGGCCGTACCTATGCAGGCGTCGATGGCTACTGTCCGCTGGCGGCGTACCTCGGCTCGCACGGGTTCTGCCTGGAGCTGGCGCTGCGCCCGGGCGTGCAGCACTCGGCGTCGGAGACGCAATTCAACTTCGAGCGTGTGATCCCGATGGCGCAGCGCCTGAGTGCGGCCGGTCCGAAGGCGCCGATCCTGGCGCGGCTGGACGCGGGCTTCGACTCCACAGCGCTGATGCGCGAGATCGAGTCGTACAACCGCGCAGGCGTGCCGCAGCTGAACTGGCTGATCAAGTGGAACCCGCGCACGAGCGACGTGGCGGCGCTGGCCGAGCGGCTTGAGGCCGACGCCACCACGCTCTGGGAGCATCCCCGCGCGGGCAAACGCGTGACGCTGTGGGAACAGGCGCTGGAGATCGAAGGCATCGAGCGGCCCCTGCGCCGCGTGCTGCGCCTGACCGAGCGCACCATCGATGCGCAGGGCCAGTTGTTGATCGAGCCCAAGCTCACGCTGGAGGGCTGGAGCACGAGCCTGAGCGCCAAACAGTTCGATGCGAAAGCCGTCATCGCGCTGTACGCCGACCACGGCACGCATGAGCAGTTCCACTCCGAATTCAAGACCGACCTCGATCTGGAGCGGCTGCCCTCGGGCAAGTTCGACACCAATTACGTCGTGTGCGAGCTGGCTGCGTTGGCGATGAACATCCTGCGCCTGATGGGCCAGGCCGGCCTGCATGGGCCGGATGCGCCGGTGCGCCATGCGGCCAAGCGCCGGCGCATCAAGACCGTGATGCAGGAACTCGTTTACCGCGCCGGGCGACTCATCGAACATGGTCGGCAATTGATCCTCGGGCTGGGGGCCAATGACCGTGCAGCAAGGGCCTTCGCGCGCGTACACGGCGAGTTGTTTGCCGCGTGCGGATAGCGCGACGCAAAGACGCCTGTTACTCCCCACGGATTCCAAAATCGTGCGTCCAACGCACGTTGCGGCGTCGGTGATGTGCCGCCAACCAAGTTCGACGGCACAAACCGCTTGCCCCGTGGAGCCAACTTGCCGGCGTCGTCCGTGTGCGCGGGCATCATCGGTCGCGATCTCGTGGCAGTGGGCATCACAGTCGAGCAGACTCGCTCAGCTCGTCACTGAGCTCACGGATTCAGGTAAGAAGCAGCAGCTTCGTGCTCGCAGTAGAGGTGCCACGCCTAGCACCGCAGAATTGTTGGCAAGTGCAAGACGTGTGCTTGCGCCGAAGAGGCGCCCCAAGCCCGATGGCCTCTCTTCGCCAGGGGCTAAGAATCGGGGCTAACTTTCATGTGTCGAAGAGCGTCCAGAAAACCCATGTACGGCAAGCAATTAGTGGCGGGTGGCGCGGCGAACCTTATTCTGTTTCTAGATTTATCTTTATCACTGCTGGAAGAACGCGCTGCCCGGATTCACTAGCACCATCGTTGCCAATGCAAGCGGCGCTCCCGCCGCCAGCCGCTCCTGAAGAATCTTCACGTCAATGCCCTTGCTTGAACATATCTGCCTGGCAAAAGCTTTCGCCTCGCCATCGACGAATTGACTCTCTGCCTTCATCATCTCCATGCCGCCCTCCGTCCACTCGTTGGCGTCGAACGTCTTGGACGCGGTCGTCGACAGCGCCCTTCCAAGCGATACGTACAGGACCGCCGGCCAGCCGGGGAACTCTAGATCTGCCGCTAGTCGACGATGAAGTCTGGCAAGCATTTCGGCGCTGTCGGCATGCGCCTCTATTCCTCGCGCAAGGAAGCGTTTGCGAACGTCCTCCGGATCGTCTTTCCACATGGCCGCATGGGCGAGACGCACGTAGCCTCTTGCAAATTCAGCAAAGGGCCGTGAATGAACCAGGGGCTGGGCCATCTTGGCGCCCCATTCAATGGGGCTGGGCGGAGTGCGCCGGTGAACAGCCACTCTGAAAGACAGAAAATCCCGCTTCAGCTCAGACTCGAAAAGAAACTCTCCGGCCAGGGTCACCTGCTGTGTCGCCACGGATGCGTCGAAAAATGGGGTTTGCTCTTGCATTTGAGAACCCTACACACCAGGACGCTCTTCGGCAAGCGATGGCGGCCAGCAGCTGCTATGGGGTTCCCAGTTTCTCCCTGATCGCGCGCGCGGTGAACGTCGTCTTCATCCCGAGCTGGTCGGACAAGTCGGCGTCATTCATCCCGCCCAAGATCAGGCGCGCCGCGTAGGCGTTGCGCACGAACTGCGGGCCGTGGAACGCGGCTTGGTGCCCCAGCTCCTCCAAGGTCCGCTTCACGCAGCTGGTGACCACCCGTTCGGCCAGGTCGGGCGCGATCGGGCTGCGTGCTGCGCCCAGGCCGCCGCCGATCAGGTCCGACGACGGCGCGACGTCGGCCTGGCCAAGGAATAGGCGATTCGACGTCCGGGTGCCTTCGGCGATCGCGCGCCGCGAGCGGACGATCTGCAACCCGGATCGCTTCTCGATCCAGCGCTTCAGCGCCGCGGCCAGGTCCCGCTTCCCCACAAGAACTCGAGCTGCGACCTGCCGATGCCCGGGTGAGCGAATCACGACAGTGCCGTCGTCCTTGATCGACACGTTCCGCGGGATGAGCTTGCAGACCTCGGACAGCTTCAGGCCGCATTCTGCGACGATCAGCCGCAGCGCGAGATTGCGTGCTGGCGTCCAGCCGCGGCGGAGGACGGCACGCTCTTCCACGTACATCTTGGCGGCCATCGTCTCGTACGCGACCAGGAAGGTCGGGCCCGGAGGGAGCGGCGGATCGGTTTCCAGCCGCGTCTCGTGTTTACTGCGCATGTGCTCGAGCACGACCGCTGCCGGATTGGTGCCAAGGACACCGATTGCCTGGAGGTGCGTGAACACGCGGTTGATCTCTGCCAGGTAGGTACGCATGGTGCGGACGCTGGCCGGTGCGTTCTTGCGCCCGCGCAGTGATGAGAGGAACGCCTCGATGTGGGCCTGCTTGACCTGGTCGAGCCGAAGCGACTGGCCAGCGAGCCAGCGGCAGAACTTCCCCCAGAACGACTGGTATAGCTTGTTGCTGTGGTCCGTATAGAGCGGCGCGTTCGCGTCGTTCTCGTCCTCCACGCGTTTCCAGCTCAGCGTCGAGCGCCACTGCTTGTGGGCCTGCAGCGGGTTTGACAGCCAGGGGAGGCTGCCGGGGGCGGCGATGGCGATCGTGCGGGACATGGGGGTGTCTTGAGGATAACTGCGCGTCAATGCGTGACGGCCGGGAGACCCCTCCGCGACGTTGCCTGCGCGCATCAATGAGGCGTCCGACCTCGCCACCGCGACGCCGGTTGATCGGCCATCTGTTCGATGGTGCCCTTCACCATTGGTGGATGTACAGACCCGGCGCAGCGGTCGACCATCCTGACCGAGGGACCTTCACGATCTAAGGCTGCCGGAGAGATACCCAGCATGGAATGCCGAACTGACGCCCGGCGCCTCTTCCGCCACACACTTGCGTGGTTCGTCGTGGTCTGCCTGAACGCCCCAGCGCTGGGCCAACAGAGAGTGCCCCCGCCGAATCCAAGGGACCAAAACCAGGAGACGCCAGAAGTCGAGCAGGCAAAGCAGCAGCTTCGGGACGCGCTCGAGGACGCCGCGCGCCGAATGAGGCAGGCGCGCCGCCCCCCGTCACCACCTCCGGCGGATCAGCCCCCTGTTTCGCCGGATCCCGCGCCTCCTCAGCTGGAGCGTCCTCCGACAGTTCAGCCTTTGCCGCCGGTGGCCCCACCAGAGCCCGACCAGGTCCGGATGGTGGAAGTGCCAGACGTGCGGGACAGCGGCCGGCGTGAGGCGGCGATCGGCATTGAAGGGAGAAAGCTCAAGCCGATATTTGAACCCGACCTTCCGGCCGATTTCGACGATCAACGTCGGTATGTCGCAATGCAGGAGCCGCCCCCCGGCAACTTGGTTCCAATCGGGTCAGCAGTGACCCTCACTATGGCCACGCGGACACCCCCGAGCGCGCCGCCCGAGAGTTCGGCGCCAGCCCCATCGCATCCCCGGTCGTCCGCGAACCCGCTATGGCCGGCAGTACTGGGATTGCTTGTCATTTCATTCCTGCTGGCGAAGCTAATCAGACGTGGGAAGGGTGAAAAGGGAGAGGCAAAGCGGAATCTCGCAGCGGCGAAGGACAGTACTGCGGCCTGGCGCTTGGAACGCGACCCGGCGCCAGGGGTGACGGTGCACGTCTCGAACCAAAAGGGATCTGCCAAGGACAGTCGGTCGTTCGCTGCCGGCTGGCGTGTTGTGCCAGCCGAAGCAGAGGTGACCGTGCACGGACCAGGAACACGCCAAGGAGGAGCGCGATCATGAAATCGATTGAGCTCAAGGAGAATGGATCGATCTACCAGATACTCGGCTTCGATTCCACCCAAGTTGGCCTGGAGCAGCTGCACAACCGGGCAAAGCTATGCGTGCAGGACGTCGACTTCGAGGACGCAAAGATCATGGGGAAGAAGGTGCGCGAGTTGCCTTCCGTTGACGTCCAGCAGAAGCTCGCGGAGGCGCTCTCAGGCAATCCATTCGAGCTGCTGGCGCGCGGCTGGGGCCAGATCAGGCTGATTCGAGAGGCAGTGGCCAAGAGCCGGAACCCTGCAAAGCCCGAACTCGCGCACTTGGCTCAGCACGACCTGGAAGCCTCACTTGAGCCGCGGCTCGTTCTAACGATAGACGGGGTTGACTGGTGCTCCGTACGGCTAAGCATAGTCCTGCGGCTGCGCGTGCAGGCGGCAGACTTTGTGTTTTACGACGGTTCGTTGACTGGTGTGACGTTCGGGAACCCAGTCGGCAGCGTGTCACTTAAGGTTGAGGGGCGAGAGGTCGCCGCTTGCAAGCGAGAGCTCGACATCAGCACCTCCACGTACAAGCCGCCGAGTATCAGGATGCCGGGCGCTCAGCTGAGGGGGTCATAGGGAAAATTGCCGCGCCCGTCAATCTGCTGACTACGTCGGTTGTTCGCCTGCGGCCGCCCCGCGGATCTTGGCCAGAGCACGCTCTGCACTTCTGATGTTCTGGCCGTATCCGTCGCCGAACCTGGCGGCGCGCCGGACGGCCCACGCGAGCGATTTTAGTTCGCGCTCGTTGAGCAGGCCGGTGTGGCGCTCCGTGGACTCAGGAAGGGAGGGCCTTGGACATCCCTCAGATTCGCGATTCATCGGGGCCTCTACAACCTGGTGGAGGAATCTGTGGAAGCGCGGCGGGCGGGATCGACTCGCTCGGCCTCGAGCACGATGGTCGAAAGCCGCACGCCGAGTGTCGCGCAAACGCGAGCGACCTTTTGGAAAGTCAGCTTCTCCCCCTGCTCCAGTTCCGAGAGCGACGATATGGAGAAGCCGGTCTGCTCGGAGAGTTCGCGCAGGGTTAGCTTCCGCGAGAGGCGACGCAGCTTCAGTGAAGCGCCGAGCTGCGCGGAGTTGAAGGCGCCGGAGGAGCGCCGATCGGTCGGGCGTGACATGACTGGGAGAGGGGAGGGGCTTGACTGTTCAGATCTGGCTGCGCAGCGCGCGGGCCATCTCAGTCCAGGACGCGCCCATGAAGTCGTGCACGTCGACGGCGTAGGCGCGCCACTGGCGGGTGAGCTTCGATTTGACGGCAATCAGCGGACCCTGGCTCGCGAACAGATCCATGCCTGCCCAGGCGAGCACCGTGCGCGGCAGCAGCAGGCCCTCGCCCATGTAGCTGGCGCCCTCCGTCTGAAGAGGCGCCATGCCTGAATGCAGCTCGCGATGCAGCTCGCACAGGATGCCCAGCGCCGAGTGGCGGCCAGTTCGGTCCTTCAGGCGCCGCGCGCCGCGCTTGTACTTTCCGGATTCGAGAGCATCGGCCCAGAGCCGGGCGATCTCGACCTTCATCTGGGTACCGGCCTCGGGGACGCCGGCGTTGCGCACGCTCGCGCAGTTCAACGAGCGCATCGCTGGGGTGATCTCGGTGGCCGGGTGGCGGTGCAGGCCCGGACGCTCGCGCCTTATCGTTGGCAGCCCGTCCGCGCTGTGGATGGTGCATTCAGAGCCGGCTGTGCTGGAGGCGGTTGACGGCGCGACGGGTGAGCGTCCGAATAGGTGGCGCGAGAGGAGAGTGGCGGCGCTGGAGCTCAATTCAGTTGTCCAAGTTGGGTTGTTTGGAAGGCCGGGTGGTCAATCGTGTTGGCCGAGGCGGAAGGTCCGCGCGCGCCGCTGCGGCCGCGCTGGATGCCTTCGTCGTAGGCGCGCAGCGCAGCGACAAGGACGAGGACGGGGGTTGCGAACCAGAGGCTCGCGCTCACGAACTGCTTGGCGTCCTCGTGGCTGGCCACGAAGGACAGTAGGAAATAGGCGATCCACGGGCAGAGGGCGAGGAGGGCGATGAACTTCTTCATGAGGGACGGACTTTCCTTCCGACGGGCTAGCCCCGCGGGTGATGGGCCGCCAGCTCGGATGGATGGCGGCGAGCCTTGCGGGAGGGAGGCGACGCCGGCGCGGGCGCGGGCAGGCTCGCGATCGGGATCGAGTAGAGGCACTGGCCCGCGTGCGACCAGAGGTCGAACGTGTACTGAAGCCACTTCGTCCGGCGCTCGAGTACGACGCCCGGCAACTGCTCGGCGCAGACAGCGGCCAGTTCTTCGAAGGTGATCGGTTCGCTCTTGCCTGAGACCCTGAAATCAACGCACCCCTGGTTGATCTCTGCCGTGACGTGAAAAGAGCGCTCGATGGGGGCTTGGTGATGGCCCAGGTCCAGTTCGGGCTCCCCGTGAGGGGCCGGCCTCTTGCGGAGGCGTCGGGCATCCCGGTCCTCGACCGACTCGTCCTCGTCGGCGATGAGGTGGCGCGTGGAGACCGGCGCGTCCTGGATAGAGGGCACGGGCTTGCGCACGCGTCGGGTGGGCGCGGTCATTTGCGCAGAAGCTCCCGACCAATGAGCCCGGCCAGGACGAGCATGGCCACGGCGGCCAGTGGCCAGAGCACGAACGCAGCGAGCACCAGGAGGGAGCAGCCGACGAGCACCAGGAACAGCAGCTCGGGCCATTCCCCCGGCGCGGAAGCGCGTGCGCGCAATGCTGCTGCAGCGCGGCATGCGACCAGGTGAATCAGTCCAGCAAGCATGGTTCTCTATCGGAGCCCTCGTACTCGTTCGGTCGCGCCTCACACCGTTTCGAGGTGATGCGGCGCACCGGGTTCTGTGCGGCGGACTCAAAAAACATCCTTGAGCCGCTTTAGTTTGTGCCGATACTATCGCACAGACAAATAAAAACGCGCAAGGTTTCGCAATGAGGGCTTGGAATAAAGATCGTCGCGAGCCGTCCCGACAAGTACCTCGACCGAAAGTTCGTCGAAACCTGCGCACGGCGCCCCGCGATCGATGGTCAACAATGCCGGAAAGTTCGTCGCTGCCAGATGAGGAGCGGCAGGCCACGCCGGGCGTTCATTGCCGCGAAAACTTCGACGCGTTTCGGGCGGCGGCGGCAAAGGCACCTTTTGTGCGCTTCGGGGCGGATATGAGCTTGTCCATCGACGTGTACTTTGGGCCGGTACCATGACTCCTACTTGGCCGAAAATGCGTAGCTCGGCTTGCGGCCAAGACCGGCCCTTGGGGCATCCGAGAAGAATCACCACAACTGGAGTTGATGACGCATGGACGGTTCAGCATGGATTTCCCTCATCTCTCTATTCGTGTCGGGAGGTACCGCCGTGTACACCTACAGATTCAGCCGGACGCAGCAGCGGCTGAACGAGATGCTTATCAGGGAGAAGCAAGCCGAGCAAGAGGACGCGAAGAGGGCCGTCTTCCAGGTAGAAATTGAGGGGGCGGCGCCGCAGTACTCGCTCTCAATTGAGAACGTGGGCGCGGCGCCCGCCGTCGACGTGTTCTTTACGTCTGAAGGCCCAGATAACGAGTTCGCAAAGGGCATGGGAGCCGTGAGTCCCCTCACTCACTTCCCTCATGCCGTTATCGAGCCGGGAAAAAAGCTGACTTATGCCTACGTTCGCTTCCTCGAGCATACGCACGAGCCATCCTTCACTTTGAGATGGCGCGACAAGAAGGGGCAGCACGAGAAGAAATTTGAACCAGTGCTGCCAAGATGACTACAGTCGGCTGCCAAAAGCAGCGGGTCGGCAGCGCCTCAGCATTCTCGGGATGGCGGACGTTCGTGGCCATGAACAATCGGCCACAACAAGTCGGTGGCCAATCTCAGCTTCCGCGCAGGCCGGCACCGCCTCAGCCGGATTGAGCAACTGCTATCGTGCTGCATGGCCACCACTCGCACCATTGGACCCCTGCACTTCGAAGACCTGGACCCGAAGAGATTCGAAGACCTCGTGCGACAGCTGGCGTACGAGTTCAAGCCCTGGCGGCGACTCGAGGCCACGGGGCGCGCAGGCAGCGACGATGGGTTCGATGCCCGAGGTTACGAAATCGTCGCCAAGGAGGCTCAGCCCTCTGCTTCAACGGAAGAAGGCGAAGCGGTCGAGGAGCCATCGACCCTCAACGAGGGCATCGATGACAGGCTCTGGCTCATCCAGTGCAAGCGCGAGCGGGCCATTGGGCCGAAGGCCTTGGTCAAGTACTTGGACGACACCGTGCTCGGCCCGGATGAGAAGCTTCACGGACTTGTGTTCACGGCGGCCTGCGATTTCTCGAAGAAAGCCCGCGACGACTTCGCCAAAAAGTGCCGCGAGATGAATTTGGAGGAGTGGCACCTCTGGGGCAAGGCTGAGCTCGAGGACCGGCTCTTCCGCCCTGAGAACGACCACCTTTTGTTCGCCTACTTCGGCTTTTCACTGACCATCCGCCGGCGCTCACAACGAGCCGACCTGCGGGCCCGTTTGGTGATGAAGAGGAAGGCGAACCGCATGCTGAAAGACCAGTCCCACGCCTCGTTATTGCTGCGCTCGCCCGATGCCACGGAGTACCCGGATCCGGGCGACCTCGCTGATTTCAGGAAAAGCCCGCTGTGGATGGTGTGGCCGTATCGGGGCATGTCGCACGACGGGCTTAAGTTCTGCGTAGAACGCTACTTCGCGTACCTATCGGACGACGGCAAATCGTGGGATGCCGCGATGGCTGCGAACGACGCTAGAAGCCGTACACACGACGACCCTTGGCTGGGCGACGACCGGCACGACGATAGGCGGCAGACCATCTACGAGTTCTGGAACGAGATTCCGGAGGCGAACCGAGCGTGGCTCGAAGTTGTCGGTCTGGTGCCGTTCGAAGATGTCTTGGACATCGATGACCTTGGCGACGAGTACGTGCAAGCGCCTCACATCTACGCGCCGTTTGCACCAGGAAAGCGTGGTCCTTTCAAAGGCTTCATCGCCGAGGTCGAGACCATCGGTCGGTGGGACCAGCGCTCTCTCTACATCAATGAGATGACGGACGGCCGCATCGAGTACTTCCCCACTGAGTTGCGCGAACTCATCGACGACAGCCAATGAACAAGGGCACGGTGTGGGCCATGTTGTAGGAGCACGTGGTTTGTCGACAGGCTACAGTCGGCCATCAGGAGACATCCGTGTGCTCCAAAGGCGCCGCAGGCAACGACCGCTGCCCGAGTGCAGCAGACATACGTCAACGTAGGGCGTGGGAATTTCTCCAGGCCGGACCTGCATCGTGGGCCGTGGGCGACAACACGAAAGCGGGTCGATCGTCAGCTCTGCAGCCCTGCAACGGATGCCATCCGCGCGCTCGACGCAGAGAGGCCCTCATCGACACCCAGCTTGGCCTGTTCAGCGCCGCGAAGGGCCTGTGCGCGCAGATCGTCCATCTCGAACGCGTCGCCATGCATGCGCCCGATTCACGATCGGGTCCGCTGTCGCGACGCCCCAATCGCAAGCACAGCCCGAACCGTTCGCACACGGCCATCGTCAGGGCTGCCGGACGAAAACGATGCTCTGGCGGTCGTGGCTGTCGACGAACACGCCGTTGTTGTTCTGAGGGAAGACGACCGGCAGGCCTAGGTTGTTGGCAACGGTGAAGGCGGCGACGAAATCGGTGCCGACGGTCGAAAGCCCGACGTAGTCGCCGGGGAAGAAGCCGCGCGGACCGGTGATGACCATCTGCCGCATGTCGAACGATTGCGGCGTGAGCCGGCGCTCGCCGAGGTAGTTCAGGTCGGCGTCGAACAGCGACAACCACACGTCGGTGCTCAACCCCGGGTCGCCGAGCACGTCGTTGCGCCAGTCGTAGAAGAGCACGCCGACCCGCCCTTGCGCATCGACCGCAACGACCGGCAGGAACGCCTGCACGCCGGCGGCCGTCCCCTGGTTGACGCGCACCGGCGTCGACCACGTGGCGCCGCCGTCGTTCGAGCGCGCGACGACGATGCCGGCGCCGCCGCCGCTGTTGGCGTTGCCGTCCTGCCAGGTCATGTAGAGCTGACCGGTCGCCCGGTTGACGGCGATGATCGGCAGCTCCTGCGCGTCGCGCACCGGAATGCCCAGTTCGGGGTCAACCGCTGTGACGCTTGCGAATGAAGCGACCCGCGTGTCGACACGTGTCCAATGCCGGCCCTGATCCGTCGAACGAAGAATCGCCTGCTCGTACGTGACGCGACCCGTGGTCTCGTCGAAAAGGAGGCGGAAGAACGCGTTCACGAGCGTGCGGTCCGGCAGCACGACGATCTGCGCGCCCTGGCGGAACACGGCCTGCTCGGCAGGCGCTGCATTACCCATCGTGGCAATCGGGATCGCCGGCGACCACCTCTGCCCGCCGTCGGCCGAGCGCGCGAAAACGAGCGAGGTGATCCCGGTTCTGAACAGCGTCCACGTCGCGTATACGAGCTGGGAATCGAAGGGATCCGCGGTGAGCGTGTTCTTGTCGTGGAACAGCGAGCGCAACACCGGATCCCGGGCCGGATTGCGCGCAATGACGACGGGCGAAGACCACGTCACGCCGCCGTTGGTCGAACGGGCCACGATCATCGCGTTCTCATTGACCGACGTATCCTCGACCAGCGCCATGTAATGCGCGGTGCCGTTCGGACTGAAGCTGATCCACGGATCGCTGCCGCGCTCGTAATCGCCGGCCGAGCCGCGCGCCGCTCCGGAGCAGCGCGTGAACGGGATGGTCACCTGTTGCCAGGTCGCCCCGCCGTTGAACGTGTACGCGGCGCCGAGGCTTTGTGCACCGCCCGTGCTCCAGCGGTCCTGGTGCCAGCCGGCAATCATGTTGCTCGGATTGTGCGGGTTGACCGCCAGGTAGGGTTCGGTCTCGCTGTTGCGATAGACGACGCCGAGCTGCGGCGCGCCGTTGCACGCGGTGACAGCGAGCGGGTCGTTCGGGTTGCCGCCGTCGGGGTTGAGACTCAACCCGCTGATCGCCACCTGCGCGCGCGCCGCATCGGGCGCGCCGGCGAGCATCAGGCCGAGCACCGCCGCGCCGAGGAATGCCGATCCGCGC